>OY970319.1:0-2583106 GCA_963716515.1 uncultured Acidimicrobiaceae bacterium | reverse complement strand
GTAGTTGGCGAGGTAGCCGGATCAGTCCGACGTTCGGACCTTCCGGCGTCTCGATCGGGCACATGCGCCCGTAGTGCGAGGAGTGCACGTCTCGAACTTCGAGGCCGGCGCGCTCACGCGACAGACCGCCTGGTCCCAGCGCCGAGAGTCGGCGCTTGTGGGTGAGACCGGACAGCGGGTTGTTCTGGTCCATGAACTGGCTGAGCTGGGAGGTCGCGAAGAACTCTTTGATCGCCGACATCACGGGGCGGATGTTGATGAGGGTCTGGGGCGCGATCGCTTCGACGTCCTGGGTGTTCATGCGCTCGCGCACGACGCGCTCCATGCGCGAGAGTCCGGTACGCAGCGCGTTCTGGATCAGTTCGCCCACGCTGCGGATACGGCGGTTGGCGAAGTGGTCCTGGTCGTCGATGTGATACGTGGTCTCCTTGGCGGTGCGGTCGCGCGCCAGGTTCAAGAGGTACGTCGCGGTCGCTAGGACCTCGGCCTTGGAGAGCACGTGCATCGAGGTGTTGGGACGCTCCAGCAGGTCGCCGAAGAGTTCGACGTTCTTGGCGACCTCGTCGCCGAGCTTGCGGTCGAGCTTGTAACGGCCGACGCGGCTGAGGTCGTAGCGCTTCTCGGAGAAGAAGGCGCCCTCGAAGTACTGACGGGCCGCTTCGATGGTCTGCACTTCGCCGGGACGCGCGCGTCGGTAGATCTCGAGCCAGGCGGTCTCTTGGCTGGCGCGCAGGAAGTTCTCGGGGGTGTCCTCGAGGTTGTACTTGTCCATGTGCTTGGCGATCTCGAGGTGGGCCTTCTTCCAGTCCGCGTGGAACTGGTCCTCGAGGAAGTCGAAGTGGGCGACGAACTTCTCGAAGAAGGCCTCGTCCATGACGGTGTCGAGGGCGCGCAGCAACGTGAAGATCGAGATGCGACGCTTGCGCGCGATGCGCGCCCCGGCGTTGGCCGCCTTGTTCTTCTTCTCTTCGAGGTCGACCTGCAGCCACTCACCGCGGCTCGGGTGGATCGTGCCTTCGAAGGCGACCTTCTCGTCCTTGCCCGGCTGGAACAACACGCCCGGGGACCGCACGAGCTGACTGACCACGACGCGCTCGGTGCCGTTGATGATGAACGTTCCCTGTTCGGTCATGATCGGGAAGTCGCCCATGAAGACGGTCTGCTCTTTGATCTCGCCGGTCTCGCTGTTCAAGAAGCGCGCGCGAACGAAGATCGGCTGGGAGTAGGTGGTGGCGCGCTGACGGCACTCTTCCACGGTGAACTTCGGCGGGGACTTCAGGTCCGCGTCGTCGGGGTCGAACTCCAGTTCGAGCGAGAGTCGACCGGTGAAGTCGGTGATCGGCGAGATGGCCTCGAAGGCCTCGCGCAGACCCTGTTTCATGAACAGGTCGAAGCTGTCTCGTTGAATTTCGAGAAGGTTAGGCAGGGGGTGAGCTTCACCGAGTGCCGAGAAGTTAAATCGCTCTGGGCTAGTGGACCGAGACGTCAACGGTCTCTCCTCCGTGTAGGTGGGTGGTTGCTGCTGGCATATGCCGGGAACACGTACAAAACGGCGTCAGGGGATGACAAAGTTAGGTGCAAGGACACGGTCTTACAACTCTAGCGGTTGAAACCGGGTATGCGCAACTGGCGCTCCTCCCTTTCGGAGACGCGCGGCCGTTAGAACGGTTGCGGTAACCCTAGGCACGTTCTCGGCCGGGGTCAAGTACACCACCAAAAGAAAATGTCCCGGCCGATCTCTCGGCCGGGACACCTCTCTAAAAGCCTTTAATTACTTGACTTCTACGGTCGCACCGGCCGCTTCGAGCGAGGCCTTGGCCTTGTCGGCGTCGGCCTTGGAGACCTTCTCGAGCACGGGCTTGGGCGCTCCGTCGACGAGGTCCTTGGCTTCCTTCAGACCCAGGCTGGTGAGTGCACGCACTTCCTTGATCACCTGGATCTTCTTGTCGCCGCCGGCGACTAGGACGACGTCGTAGTCGCTCTTCTCGTCGGCCACGGGCGCGTCGGCGGCTCCGCCACCGGCCGCGGCCGGCGCAGCCACGGCGACCGGGGCCGCGGCGGTCACGCCGAACTTCTCTTCGAACTCCTTCAACAGCTCGCTCAGCTCAATGACGGAGAGCTCTGCGATGCCGTCAAGGATTTGTTCCTTGGTCAATGTTGCTGCCATGGTGATTCCTCTCTTCTTCGTACTTCGTGGACTTGGTTATTCGGCCGGTTCGACCGCGGCGTCCTCGGTGGGCGCCTCGGGAGCGTCGGCCGCGGGCTCGGCCGCGGGGGCCTCCCCTCGACCTGGACTTCAGCCTCGGGCTCGGCCGCGGGGGCCTCCTCCTCGACTGCGACCTCCGCGACGGGTGTCGCGTCGTCGTCGCTCGCTGCCGGAGCAGCTTCCTCGACCCCGGCCGGAGTCTCGGCGACCTCGCACCTCGACCTCGGCCGGGGCAGGACGCCGCCCTTGGACTCGATCAAGGCCGACAGGCCGTAGGCGAAGTTTTGCGGGACGGCCTGCAAGAGACCGGCCATGGTGCGAAGCGGCGAGGCCAGGAGGCCGGCGATCTGGGCCAAGAGCACGTCGCGGCTCGGCAGGTCGGCCAAAGCGCTGAGGTCCATCTTCGACAGCGGCTTGCCGTCGACGACGCCGCCTTTCACGATGAGTTTGGGCGTCTCACGGGCGAAGTCGCGCAGGGCCTTGGCCACGGCCGACACGTCGCCGTCGACGAAGGCGATGGCCGTCGGGCCGACCAAGAACTCCCCCAACGACTCCACGTCGGTGCCGGCGATGGCGCGGCGAACGAGCGTGTTCTTGAAGACCTTGTAGTCCGCGCCCAAGGTGCGCAGTTGGCGGCGAAGGGTCGAGATCTGGGCGACGGTGAGGCCGCGGTACTCGGTGACGACCGCGGTGGTCGAATTCGAGATACGCGTCTTGACCTCGTCGATGGTGGCGACCTTGGCCGGCTGAACCTTGCTCATACTGCTCCTTCGCCGGATACCGCCCGGTTCGGGCCGGGACATCCAAGCGAACGAGTCTCGGTCGAGACCCGAACTCCTCGTCAGGCGGACCATGGGCCCTTATGGGTTTCCCCACCGGATGTCTTCGGCGTTCTTTTCAAAGCTGTGGCACAGATTTCGTGCGGTTATACATCGTACTAACGAGGCTCGGCCCCGTCAAAACGCTTACGCGGGTACGGCAACCTCTTCGACGTCCTTCACCCGAGTGGGGTCGACCTTGACGCCGGGACCCATGGTCGAAGAGACCGTGATGCTCATGATGTAGCGGCCCTTGGCGCTGGCCGGCTTCACGCGAACCACCTCGTCGACGACGGCGCGGACGTTCTTGATGAGGTCGTCACGGCTGAAGCTGACCTTGCCGACGCGCAGTTGCACGTTGCCGATCTTGTCGGTGCGGTACTCCACCCGTCCGCCCTTGAACTCGGTGACGGCCTTGGCGACGTCCATCGTGACGGTGCCGGTCTTGGGGTTGGGCATCAGACCGCGCGGTCCGAGGACTCGTCCCAGTCCACCGACCTGACCCATCAGGTCCGGGGTCGCGATGGCCACGTCGAAGTCCAGGAATCCCCCGGCGACCTTGGCCACCAGGTCCTCGGCCCCGACCTCGTCGGCGCCGGCGTCACGGGCGGCCTGGGCCGCCTCGCCGGCGGCGAAGACCGCGACGCGGTTCGTCTTGCCGGTGCCCGCGGGCAGCGACAGCGTGCCGCGCACGATCTGCTCGGCCCGTCGAGGGTCGACGCCCAGTCGAATGGCCAGCTCGACGGTCTCGTCGAACTTGGCCGTCGACAGCGCCTTCACCTTCTCCACGGCCTCGGTGACGCTGAGGAGTTCCTCGCGGTCCACCTGGGCCAGGGCGTTGCGGTAGTTCTTGCCGTGCTTCATATCTCTCCTAGCTCGCGACCGAGATGCCCATCGAACGCGCCGTCCCAGCTACCTGGAGCTTCGCCATTTCGATGTCGTCGGTGTTGAGGTCCTTCAGTTTGGTTTTGGCGATCTCTTCGATCTGGTCCATGGTCACCGACGCCACGACCTCGCGGCCGGCCAGGTGCGCGCCCTTGGCGACGCCGGCCGCCTGGCGCAACAGCACCGGCGTGGGTGGGGTCTTCAAGATGAACGAGAAGGAACGGTCGTCGTAGATGGTGATATCGACCGGGATGACCGTGCCCTTCATCGACTCGGTCGCCGCGTTGTACTGCTTGCAGAACTCCATCGTCTGGATGCCGTGCGGCCCCAGGGCGGTGCCGACCGGCGGGGCGGGCGTGGCGCCGCCCGCTTCCAGCTGGATCTTGACGACTGCGACAATCTTCTTAGCCATGGTTCTCTCCTTAGGCGATCTAGAGCTTGGTGACCTGGGTGAAGTCGAGCTCCACCGGGGTCTCTCGTCCGAAAATGTCCACCAGCACCTTGACCTTCAGTTGGTCCTCGTTGATCTCGGCCACGTGGCCCGAGAAGGTGGCGAAGGGACCGGTCTTGATCTGCACGGTGTCGTTGACTTCGAATTCGTGCGTCGGCATGCGACGCTTGGCCGGCGCGACCTCGACGCCCTCGACGTGGGGTCGGATGATGTTGTCGACCTCGCGACGGGTCAGCGCCGTCGGGCGGGTCTTTTCGGCGCCCACGAAACCGGTGACGCCGGGCGTCGAGCCGATGACGTAGAAGATCTCGGGGTCCGGCTCACAGCGAATCAGCAGGTAGCTGGGGAACATCCGCTTAGAGACGGTCACCTTCTTACCGGACTTGAACTCGGTGACGTCCTCTTCGGGTAGGTAGATCTCGTAGATCTGTTCCTCGAGCTCGCGGCTCTTGATGATGTTGCGCAGGGCGCCGATCACCTTTTGCTCGTGGCCGGCGAAGGTGTGCACGATGTACCAGCGACCGGGTCGGTCGAAGGCGCTCTCGGCGACGGGCTCCTCGAACTCCTCCTCGATGATGGTGATCTCCAGGATCTCCTCGTCGCGCTCGACGTCCTCGGGAGTGGTGGGGGTCTCAATATCGCTCATGGTCGCCTTACTTCTGGAAGAGGAACGTGACGAACTTGGAGAAGCCGTAGCCGAGTCCGAAGATGAGGGAGGTCATGAAGACCAGGACGAAGAACACGATCATGGTGTAGTTGATGACCTCGGGACGGGTGGGCCAGGAGACCTGGCGCATCTCTTCTCGGATCTCGCGGAAGAACTGGCGCGGACCGGTGCGCTGGCGACGGCGGCGCTGGACGTCTTGCGTCGACGTGCGACGGGGCGCGGGGGTGCCGTCGGCGCCCACCTGACCCTGTCGCTGCATCATTCGCTTCTGTTCGCGGTTCATCTCACGTCTCTCGTTCGCACTTCATTTTCCACCGAAGAAACTCTTCGCGCAGGGCAGGAGGGACTCGAACCCCCAACCACCGGTTTTGGAGACCGGTGCTCTACCAATTGAGCCACTGCCCTTCGTGACGCCAGTCACAACGTGACTGAGGCCGTAGGGAAGAAGAATCTTACCATCCTCCCCGAGGGGCTTCTAGCGGGTCTCCTTGTGCGTGGTGTGCTTGCGTTCCCACTGGCAGTACTTCTTCATCTCGATGCGCTCGCGGTCGTTGACCTTATTCTTCATCGTGATGTAGTTACGGCGTTTGCAGTCCTCACACGCCAGGGTGACCTGCACGCGCTTTTCGTTCTTCGCCATCGTTCTCTCCTCGTATCACTCTTCCGGACCAAAGTCCTGCCTGGTAGCGGCGGCGGGAGTCGAACCCGCGACACCACGATTATGAGCCGTGTGCTCTAACCACCTGAGCTACGCCGCCTGGCGAGCCCTCTGTCGGGATTGAACCGACGACCCCTTCCTTACCATGGAAGTGCTCTACCACTGAGCTAAGAGGGCGCTCGCGTCCACTTTGGCGCGAAGCGAATTGTACTCCGAACAACCCTATGGGTTCCAACAAGGCCCGTATACCCTTGACTCACATGAGAACGCGCTTGGTGGAAGTGGACGACGCTTCGGCGGTCATGAACATCTACAATCCCGAGGTCACCGAGGCCTCGATCAGCTTCGATCTCGTCCCGCGCACCCTGGCCGAACAAGAGGCCTGGATTCGCCGTCACCTCGACACCCACCCCTGCATCGTCGCGGTCAATGAGGACGACCAGGTCGGCGAACTGGGCGCCCACGGCGAGCGAATCCTGGGCTTCGCGTTGGTCTCGCCTTTTCGCGACCGCCCGGCCTACGCCACCACCGTCGAGAACTCGGTCTACGTCGCTCGCGCGGCGCGCGGGCGCGGCGTCGGCGAGGTGCTGCTACGACAACTGATGACGCTGGCCGGTGAGTCCGGTTTCCACTCCTTGATCGCGCGCATCGTCGGGGAGAACGCCAGCTCCATCCGACTGCACGAGAAGTGCGGTTTCACCCTGGTGGGCACCGAGATCGAAGTCGGTCGCAAGCAAGGTGTCTGGCTCGACGTGGTCGAGTACCAGTACGTCATGCCGACTAATCGTTCGAGATAGTAACCGGGCTCGCCAGCTCGAGTTCTTCGCCCGGCCAGGACCACTGCGTCCAGCGCCCCATCGGCAACAGCAATACTCCGCCGCAGATCGCGACCGCCACGGCGATGAGCAGCGGATTGGAGTGCACCAGGTCGATCAGCAACGCCCGTCCCCCGGGCATCCCGATGAAGGGACCGGTGATCGAGAGCGCCAGTAGCCAGAAATGCTCGCGGCCTTTGTAGCTCGCGGCGAGCAAGACCAGTCCCCAGGCCAGGTACCACGGTTGGACGACCGGTCCGAGTTCCACGAAGAGGATCAACGAGAGCGCCAAGGACCGCACCCAACCGCGTTCATCGGCGTGCCAGAGCAGCCAGAGCATGAATCCGGCGGCGGTGACGAGACCCAGCAGCCGGGTCACCGAGAGCACCGAACCGACGGCCACGCCGTGCCAGCCCAGGGCGTGAATCGTGTTGGTCAACGCCAGTCCGACCGCCGTCGCCGGAGCGGCCCAAGACCGCACCGTTCCGTTCGACAGCAGGTTGTTCACCCACCCGAAGCCGAATCCGGCGAGCCACGTCCAGGCGGCGAGCGTGGCGACCGCGACGATGCCCGCGATCGCGATCGGTCGAAGACGATCGCGAATCGTCGCCTTCGGACCGAGCCACGTCCAGGCCACGAAGGCCAGTCCAATCGCGGCCGGGGCCTTTATGGCCGCGGCGCACGAACAGAACACCAGCGCCCAGACCAGATGTCGTCGCACAGCGAGCGCAATGCCGACTATAAGGAAACCGGCCATGATTCCGTCGTTGTGCGCTCCCCCGATCAACGTGATCAAGACCAGCGGGTTCATCGCCGCCAGGACGAAGGCCTCGCCGGGGTCGCGGTTCAGGCCGCGAGCCAGCATGACGACGCCGTAGCCGATCATGGCGACGGCGAAGGTCTCGAGCAGTCGGAGTCCGACGACGGTCCAGAGCTCGTGGTGCATCGAGATCCAGTCGATCTTGCCGTCGAGGAAGAGGAAGAACGGGCCGTACGGGGCGGGCGAATTGCCCCACAAGGGGTCGACCGGGTTGGGGTAGGGGCCTGATCCCAGCGTGAAGGGTCCGTACAGATACGGACTGATGTGACCGAAGGTCATCTCGCCCTGGGCCGCGTAACTGAAGACGTCGCGGCTGAACAGCGGCGGCGCGACGATCATGGGCGTCGCCCAGAGCAGCAGCATCCACCAGAGCGACTTGATCTTGGCGCCGGGATGCAACTTCATGACTTCGGCCAGGCGAAGCCAAACCCGCATCAACAACACCAGGCCGCCGTACACGAGGACGACCGAGAGGATGTACCTCGTTTCGCTCGGCGTCACAGTGAACTTGGGCGACGGTTCGCCGAAGAACCAGGTGCTCGGCAAGTCGAGCTTGAAGGGAGAGTTGGTGAACGAGCATCCGGCGAGGATGAACGACATCGCCACGAAACCGAGCACGGCCGGCTGCCAGAGGAACCGCCAACCTTCGAAGGGTCCGGGGGTGAATCGGCCGAGCGGCGTGTAGCGGCGTTCGAGCATCGAAACACCGGATTCGAAACGTCCGGCGACCCGCTCGTAGTTGCGGCGCACGAAACTCGCCGTCGACCTAAGCCGGTTCACACCACTCCTCCCCTGCCCATCGCTACCTTATTTCGTTCGGGCCGTTTCGGAAATGGCCAATCCAGTGGCGCTGGATTGACCTTGGTGGGCCAGGAGGGATTTGAACCCCCGTAGGCTAAGCCGTCTGGTTTACAGCCAGATCCCATTGGCCACTCGGGCACTGACCCGTCGAGCATCCTACTTGGGCCACCGTGACGACTTCCAGCCGCCTCGGTCTACCATCTCTCCATGCCCACCTTTGACATCGTCTCGGAACTCGATCTTCAAGAAGTGCGTAACGCCGTCGACCAGGCCAACCGCGAGGCGGGCACCCGCTTCGACTTCAAGAACACGAACCCGGTCATTGAGTTCTCCGACAAGGAGTTGCGCCTGTCGGCCTCGACCGAAGACCGTTTACGCGCGCTCTATCAGTTGCTGGAAGAGAAGCTGGTGAAACGTTCGGTGTCGTTGAAGTCCCTCGACCCGGGCAAGATCGAAGAGGCCAGTCAGGGCACCGCCCGCCAGAAAGTAGCCCTGAAGGCGGGCATCACGCAGGACGTCGGCAAGCGGATCAACAAGATGGTCAAAGAGATGGGCGTGAAGAACCTCAGTTCCTCGATCCAGGGGGACCAGGTGCGCGTGACGGGCAAACAGCGCGACGACCTGCAGAAGGCGATCGCCTTCTTCAAGGAGTCCGACCTGGACGTGCCCTTGCAGTTCACGAATTTTCGGGACTAACTAACCGGCCGCGGACTCCTCGGCGTCGAGGTGTTCGTCGATCTCTTCGATCGTGTCGACCTTGAAGATGCGGTTGAAGACGATGAGCTTCAACACCCAAAAGATGGCGAAGCTGGCCAGATTGGTGAACGAGACCAGTCCGGTGTTGAGCAGGTGGCTCCAGTGATGCGAGCGCACCTCGTGGCGCGCCCAGAGCGCGCCTAAGAGCGAAACCCCGATGCCGAGGAACGTGAGAGACCAGAAGGGAGCGATCTCTCGGCGGAGATGACTCTTGCCGCGCTTCCCCCAGGTCCAACGACGATTCAACTGATAGGCCGGCACCGAAGCCACGAGATTGCCCGCCAGGGTCGACTCGAGGACGCTCGGGATGATCTTGAATCCGTAGAAGAACGAGATGGCCGCGAATGAGATTATGGTCGAGCTGCCCGAGACCATCGTGTAGCGGATGAGCTTCTTTCCCTTGTGAGTCTTGGACCAGGTTTGCAACGAACGAAGACGAGTGAGCACCGAGCAAACATTACCTTGGTCGCTCTGAAGTCACTGGTTGGCGCCGGATTCGGCGCCGTGACGGTCCGCCGTCGGGTCAATCGGTCCAGATCGCGTCGAGCGACGACGGTTCGATGAGGGTGGACAACTCCTCGGCCACCAGCTCTTCGTCGATCACCTTGAGTTTGTCGAAATGGAAGATCCGATTGAAGACCACCAGCTTCAAGACCCAGAAGATGGCGAAGCACAACAGATTGGTGCAGGCGACCAGCGCGGTATTGGTGAGGTGGCTCCAGTGGTGCGAGTGCACGACGGCGCGAGCCGAAAACGCACCAATCTGACTGAAGGCGATACCGGCGAAGGCGAGCGACCAGTACGGCACGATCTCCTTGCGAAAGGCCGACGGCCCGCGTTTGCCCCACGCCCAGAGCCGGTTCAGGTGATACGACGGCAACGTCGCGATGACGTTGCCGGCCAACGTCGCCCAGATGACGCCGGGGATGATCTTGAAGCCGTAGAAGATAACGATGGCCGAGAACGACACGCCGGTCGTGATGACCGAGCTGGCGGTGTAACGAGTGAGCTTCTTCCCTTGGTGGGTCTTCGACCACGCCAAGAATGAGTCAAAACGTTTGCGCATTGGGTCCAGTCTATTTCCTCTCGGGCGTCGGACTAGAAGGCCCGAGGGGTCGAGATGCAACAATGGAGAATGTCCGAAGCCCTAGCGTTACTCGTTGAATTGCTGGACCTCGAACGTATCGAGGTCAATACCTTTCGGGGACGCCACCCGGAAGAGGAGCGCCAGCGCACCTTCGGCGGGCAGGTCGCCGCGCAAGCCCTGATGGCGGCGGGGCGCACCGTCGAGCTCGGCAGCGTGCACTCGCTCCACTCGTACTTCCTGCGACCGGGCGACCCGAGTATCCCGATCCTCTACGAGGTCGACCGGATCCGAGACGGACGAAGCTTCACCACGCGTCGCGTCGTCGCGATCCAGCACGGCCGCGCCATCTACAACATGCAGGCCAGCTTCCACACCGACGAGGTGAGTATCGAGCACCAGTTCGTGATGCCCGTCGTTCCCGGTCCCGAGACCATTCAACGACTCGACGATCGGATCCACGACGAGGGCGGCAACATCGACGAGTGGTTCAAGCGCCAACACCCGATCGATCAACGCTTCGTCGGTGAACTGCCCTGGAGCCCCAATCGCAGCAAAGAGCCGCACCAAAAGATCTGGATCAAGGCCGACGGGACGTTGCCCGAGGACCCGCTGCTGCACGCCTGCGTGATCACCTACGCCAGCGACATGAGTCTCTTCGACTCGATCCTCGCGCCGCACTCGATTCGCTGGGACAACGGATCCTTCATGGGCGCGAGCCTGGATCACTGCATGTGGTTCCACCGAGTGGTCCACGCCGACCAGTGGCTGCTCTACGACACCGACTCGCCCATCGCCCACGGCGGCCGCGGCCTCGCGCGCGGCTTCCTCTGGAGTGAATCGGGCCAGCTGATCATTTCGATGGTCCAGGAGGGACTCACTCGGGTCGTCGATCCCAACAAGGTAAAGGAGAAGTCATGACGCTCAGCGATGACGTGGCGGCCTACAGCATGGCCACCTCACAGTTCTTGCACGAGGCGACGGTCGTCGACGACGACAACCTCGATCGACACGTCGAAGGAGGTTGGAGCGCGCGACAGGTGATCCACCACGTCGCCGACTCCGAAGCCCAGTCCTACGCGCGACTGCGTCGCCTGCTGGCCGAACCGGCCGGCTCGGTCATCCAGGGATACGACGAGGCCGCCTGGGCCGAGTCGCCCGAACTCGGATACCGGGACCTACCGATCACCCACTCGCTCGAGGTCTTCAAGGCCGTGCGACTGGCGTCGCTCGACGTGCTCGGTCGTCTGCGAGAGGCCGACCTCGAGCGTTACGGCGAACACTCCGAGTCCGGGCGATACACGCTCGCCACGTGGCTGACGGTCTACACCGAGCACCCGCGCGCGCACGCCGCGCAACTGTTGGAAGCGGTGAACGCTTGAATCAGGTGCGCGCCGACATCGGCACGTACTTGCGCTCGTCCGCACCGATGTAGAGCTGGCGGGGACGCGCGATCTTCAAGTCCTGGGCGAGGAGCTCTTGGTAGTGCGCCAGCCACCCGGAGGTGCGCGGGATGGCGAAGAGCACGGTCAGCATCTCCAAGGGAAAGCCCATCGCTTGGTAGATGAGGCCCGAGTAGAAGTCTACGTTCGGATAGAGGCGACGCGAGATGAAGTAGTCGTCGGCCAGCGCGATCTCTTCGAGCTTCAAGGCGATGTCCAACAGCGGATTCTTCCCCGTCACTTGGAAGACTTCGTCGGCCGTCTTCTTGATGATGGTCGCGCGCGGATCGAAGTTCTTGTAGACGCGGTGACCGAAGCCCTCGAGCAGTGCCTTGCCCTGCTTCACCGTCTCGATGTAGGCGGGGATGTTGTCGATGCTGCCGATCTTGGTGAGCATCTTCAGGACCGCTTCGTTCGCGCCCCCGTGGCGCGGTCCGTAGAGCGCGGCGGTGGCGGCGGCGGTCGCCGAGTACGGGTCACCGTGCGACGAGCCGACGATGCGCATCGCGGTGGTGCCGCAGTTCTGCTCGTGGTCGGCGTGCAAGATGAACAACACGTCGAGGGCGTGCGCCAAGACCGGGTCCGGTTCGTAGCGGGGCTCGGCGACCTTCCACATCATCGAGAGGAAGTTCTGCGTGTAACCCAGCGTGTTGTCGGGGTAGACGAAGGGCATTCCGACCGAGAAGCGGTGGGCCGCGGCCGCGAGGGTGGGCATCTTCGCGATCAGTCGGACGACCTGGCGATGCAGGATCTCGGGGTCGTCCAGGATCTTCGCGTCCTTGTAGTAGGTCGAGAGCGCGGCGATCGCCGAGACCAGCATGCCCATCGGGTGCGCGTCGTAGTTGAAACCCTCCAGGAAGCGCTTGCGGACGTTCTCGTGGATATACGTGTGGTGGGTGACCTCTTCTTCCCACTCCGTGGCCTGGGCTTCATTGGGAAGTTCTCCGTAGTTGAGCAGGTAGGCGACTTCGAGGTAGGTCGAGTGCTCGGCCAGCTGCTCGATCGGGTAGCCGCGATAGCGCAGGATGCCCTGGTCACCGTCGACGAAGGTGATGGCCGATTCCGCGGCCGCGGTGTAGAGGAATCCGGGATCGTAGAACCAGACCCCCGGCACGGCCTTGGAGAACTCCGTGGCGGCCACGCCACCGCGGTCGATGGGAATCTCTCGAGTTTCGCCGGTGCGGTTGTCGGTCACCGTAATTGACTCAGACACAATTCCTCGATTCATAATGGGGGCAGGCCCATCGTATGCGAACTGGCCGGTAAGGCCATCGTTTCAAGAGTGACCGGAGGGTGACAACTTAACTGGGTGGCAACGCGCCGGGCGGTGACATCTCGATTCGGTAACTCTTCGAACGCGAGAGGTTCGCCGACGCCGAAGCTCCCGATAATCGGATATCGAGGACGGCGCGCTCGCTCGGCACGACATTGAACTCTTGGTGCACGAAGGCGTAGGACTGCAGGGGCGCCAGGTTGACGCGGTAGGTCCGGCGTTGCTCCGAGAGTGGACCGTTCGACGGCTTCATCGTCACCTGCAGGGTGACCTCCTGCTCGACGAATCCGCTGTTCACGACCGATACGCCAATCTTGATCTGCGTGACTGGCGGAAGTAACAGCACGCCCCTTCGCGCCGGCAGCGGGGCCGGCACCACGGACACCGCGGCGATGCCGATACCCCGCACCACCGCGAGCGACGACGACGCGGTCAGCTTGGTTACCCCACTCGCGGCGAATAGTTTCGCGCTCGATACCGTCAGCTTGTCGAGTCGTATGTACCCGGGTTGGTGCCGCAAATCGAATCGGTCCCGGTTCCAGGCGAGTCCCGTCGCCACGAGCGACTGCGACGGACCGGTGACCGCTTCACCGCCGATATTGGGTGACGGCGCGGGCAGCGAGAGACTGCGGGCGATCGTGGCGATGATGGCTTCGTAGTCGTCCACCCGCGTGTTGGTAAGGTCGGCGATCTTGTCGTTGACGTCGTGTGCGAGTTTCGGTCGTCGCAACAGTTCGCCGGTCGTCGCCCAGTACGACAACTGTTGGTCGAGTTGGTTGAGGCGCGCGTCGAAGACCGGCCGCGTGAGGGTCGAACCGTTGCGCAAGAGCCGCTCCAGGCGCACGTCAAAGTTATTCTCCTGCACGATCAACGCGTTCGCCAGTCCGGCGAAGCTCCGATTCTCACTTCGCTGCGAGGTGATCGCCCCGTGGGCCGAGCGCGCCACGTCCCTCGCGAAGACCAGGACGACCAGGGTCACGGCCAGCGCAATCATGAGAAACAGCGAATGTCGGCGACGTTGCGCGCGGGTACGGGCCACGAAGAGAGAACTTACTCTCCGTGGATTTTCTTACTCGTCGTCGAACAGATCGAGTTCGAGAATCTCCGACACGCCTTCGGGAAGCGCGTTCTCTCCGTCAACTCCCCACTTCTCGTCGTTCAACGGTGTGGTCATTCGATCGACCGACGCGAGCACCGGCAGGTCCTTCGCGCGTTGTGCGCCGCTGAACGATCGCAAACTCTTGGCCGCGGGAATCAGTCGGCCTTCGAACGAACCCAACATGGTGTTGTAGTCCCGGACGACCGTGTCGACCGACTTGCCGACCTTCTGGACCGATTCGGCGACTTTGCGGATTCGGTCGAACAGTCGGTTCGCGACCTCGACGATCTGCTCCGCGTTCGCCGCGATTTGCTGTTGTTGCACAATGAAGCCGACCGACCACAGGAGCGAGAGGAGATTGGTGGGGCCGACGATGACCACGCGTTCGTTCGCCGAATAGGCCAACAGATCCGGATCGGCGTCGAGCGCGGCCGACATCGCGAAGTCACTCGGGATGAAACACACCACGAACTCCGGCGCGGGAGTGACGACCTCCCAGTAGCTCTTTCCTCGAAGGGCCTTCACGTGACTTCGTAGGGCCCGAGCGTGCTCGGCTTGCAGGTCGCGTCGGGCGTCGGCGTCCACTTCGTCCAACGAGCGCTCGAAGGCGTCGTAGGGAAATTTGGCGTCGACCGCCAGTTTGATGCCGTTCGGCAAATTGACGACACAGTCGGGACGGAGCGATCGTCCTTCGTCGTTGGTCGCCGACACTTGGAGGTCGTAGTCGATCCCTTGGCGCAGTTGCGAGGCGTTCATCACGTTGGCGAGTTGGATCTCGCCCCACGCCCCGCGTTGCGAACTTCGTCCGAGCAGTTGATTCAGCCGGCGCGTTTCGTCCTGGGTCCTCTGCTGCGCTTCGAGGAGTTGCGACGCCTGAGTCTTCACGTCATTGAGCGCGTCGGCGTTCTTGGTGTTGAAGTCGACAATGTTCTGTTTGTATTCGCTCAAGAGAGTCTCGAGCGGTTCGAGCGTCGAATCCAGTTTCGATTCTCGAAGGTTCTGGGTCTCTTCTTGAGATTGACTGAAACGCCGCACCGTCTCTTCGAGCGCTTCGGCGGAGAGGACCTTGAAGTTCTGGCCCATCTGCTCGATGGACGTTACGTGGTCGATGCGTTGTCGTTCCAAACGCTCACTCGCCTCGGTCAGTTGGGAGTCGCGTACCTGGAGGTCGGCTTCGGCCCTCAGCACGTCTTCACGAAACGACTGCGATCGCTTCACCATGTACGCCCACGTGACCGCCACTCCCAGGGCCAGGCCAACGACTGCGCTGATCACTGCCACCATTCGATCCCTTTCGTCCGGACACTCCCACCATAGATATGGGCTGTAACCCGGCGGTATCCTTTGGCCATGAATCGGCTATTTGGCAACCGCGCGGAACCGGACGACGAGACCCCTTTGGTCGCCACGGCCGACGAGGAGTTGCGCCCGCAAATCGTGCAGATCTTCGCGCTGGTGGGCGAAGCCATGGCCGGGGCGACCCACGCCCTGCTGTCGGGTGACCGCGAACTGGCCAAGCGCGTGGTCGACAAGGACATCGCCATCGATCAGCTGGTGAACTCGATCGTGAACGCCGCCGAACTCCAGTTGGTCGAAAACGAGTCGCTCAACGTGGCCGACCGTCGCCGCCTGTTGACGCTGTTGCGTATCCTTCCCGAGGTCGAACGCAGCGGGGATCTGGCCGAGCACGTCGCGCGGCGCGCGGCGCGCGGACTGGGCGTGGAGATGTCACCGCGAAGTCGCGGCCTCGTCGAGCGCATGGGTGAGGTGGCGTCGACGATTTGGCGTGAGGCCACCGACGTCATCATCGACGGCAAACTCGAGGCGGCCGGCGCCATTGAAGAGATCGACGACGAACTCGATGATCTGCACGTCTCGCTGACCGCGGAACTCACGTCGGGTTCGATGACGTTGCCGGTCGCCGTCGAACTAGCCCTGCTGGCGCGCTTCTACGAACGATTCGGTGACCACTGCGTCAACCTCGCGCGTCGACAGGTCGGACGCAACGGCCCCGACTAGCGCAGCGCCCGCAGTTCCTCGGCGATCTGCACCGCGTTGAGGGCGGCGCCCTTACGAAGGTTGTCGTTGCTGATGAACATCGAGAGTCCGTTGACCACGGTCTCGGCGCGACGGATCCGCCCCACGTAGCTCGGATCCTTGCCGGCGGCGAAACGGGGCATCGGCAGCTCGCAGACGACGACGCCCACGGCGGCCTCGAGGATCTCGGTCGCCTCCTCGGGCGACAGCGGTCGATCGAAGCTCGCGGTGATGGCGAGCGAGTGACCGGTGAAGACCGGAACGCGTACGCACGTCACGTCGACGAGGAGTCCGGGAATCTCGAGGATCTTTCGACTCTCGTCGCGCAGCTTCTTCTCCTCGCCGGTCTCCAGCGAGCCGTCATCGACGAGGTCGCCGGCCAAGGGGATCACGTTGTGGGCGATGGTGGCCGGGAACTTGACGCCGGAGTCCAACGGGAAGGCCGAACCGTCGAAGGTGAGCGTGCGCGCGTCGTGACCCTGTGACTTCTCCAGTTGATTCGCCAGTTCGTCGACACCCTCGCGACCGGCGCCACTGACCGCCTGATACGTCGCCACGGTGATGGAGCGCAGTCCGGCCGCCACGTGCAGGGGCTTGAGAATCGGCATCGCCGCCATCGTCGTGCAGTTGGGGTTGGCGACGATCCCCTTGGGAATGGTGCCGAGGGTGTGGGCGTTGACTTCCGAGACCACCAGGGGAACTAAGGGATCCATCCGCCACGCCGACGAGTTGTCGATGACGATCACCCCGGCGGCGGCCATTCGCGGCGCCAGGACCTTGGACGAGGTGGCGCCCGAAGAGGTCAGGGCGATGTCGAGACCCGAGAAGTCCGCCGTCGCGGCGTCCTCCACCTCGACGGCGGTGCCCTTCCAGTCCAGGGTCGAACCGGCCGAGCGCGACGAGGCGAAGAATCGAATCTCCTCCACCGGGAACGAGCGCTCGCGAAGAATCTCGCGCATCACCGTGCCGACTTGGCCCGTGGCTCCGACGACCGCTACTCGCATGAAAGAAGTCTACGGGACGCCCAATTGAGCGTTACGCCGCGTCGAGTCCGAACGCGGTGTGAAGGTGGCGAACCGCGTCGGCGACCTTTTCGGCGCGCATCACGCACGAGATGCGAATCGAACTGGTGGAGATCATCTCGATGTTGATGCCGTTCTCCGACAGGGTCTCGAACATCAGGGCGGTGACGCCGGGGTTCGACTTCATCCCGGCGCCGATGATCGACACCCGTCCGATGTTGTCGTCGCTCGTCACTTCGGTCGCGCCGATTTCGTCCTTGACCAAGTCGCAGGCTTCGCGCGCCGCCGCGAGGTCGGTCTTGGAGACCGTGAAGGAGATGTCGGTGAGCCCCCGGGCACTCGTGTTCTGCACGATCATGTCGACGTTGATGCCGCGGTCGGCGAGCTGGCGAAAGAGTCGGGCGGCAACCCCCGGTCGGTCGGGCACGCCCCCCACGGTGATCTTCGCCTCAGTCGTGTCATCGGTAACGGCCGATACGACGGCTTCTTCCATGGTGGGGTCCTCCTCCACGATCCAGGTGCCTGGCTCCCAAGTAAAACTCGAACGAACGTGCAGCGGTACGCCGTGTCGCCGCGCGAACTCGACCGAGCGCAGCATCAAGACGCGACCCCCGGTGGCCGCAATCTCCATCATCTCGTCGAAGGAGACTTTCGGGATGCGACGGGCATTGACCACGACGCGGGGATCGGCCGAAAAGACGCCGGTCACGTCGGTGTAGATCTCGCAGACGTCGGCCTTCAGGGCGGCGGCGAGCGCGACGGCCGTGACGTCGGAGCCACCGCGACCAAGGGTGGTGACGTCGCGATCGGTCGAGACCCCTTGGAATCCCGCGACGACCGGCACCAGTCCGGCGTCCAGGGCCTCGCGAATTCGGTCGGGGCGAATTTCCACGATCTTGGCGCGGGTGTGATCGGTGTCGGTGATGATGCCGGCCTGGCTGCCGGTGAAGGAGGCCGACTCCACGCCGCAGGCGCCGAGCGCCATGCTGACCAGCGCCATCGAGATCCGTTCGCCGGCCGTGAGCAGCATGTCGAGCTCGCGCGGCGGCCGCGTGGGTGAGACGTCGTCGGCCATTCGCATCAGGTCATCGGTGAACTTGCCCATGGCCGACACCACGACCACGACGTCGTTGCCGGCCGTGCGCGTCCGCGCCACGTGGTCGGCGACGGCCCTGATTCGATCGGCGTCGCCGACGGAGGTGCCACCGAACTTCTGAACGATCAGCGCCATGGAAGCAAAGGTTACCTGAGGCCATCGGAGCGCTTTCGATGGCCGAGTAAAGTCGCTCGCATGGCAACTACGAAACGAGAACGTCAAAAGGCCGCGCGCCGAATCAAGATGGAAGCGATGCAACGGCAGGCCAAGCGTCGTCAGAACACCCGTCGTGGCATCATCGTCGCGATTGTCGCGGTGCTCGTACTCGGTACCGGCGCACTGCTCTTCGCTGGCAAGTCGCCGACGACCACGACGACCACCTCGCCTTCGACGACCCTCCCCACGACCACCACCACCATCGCCAAGCCGATCTCCTTCTCGCCCGTGACGACCCCCAACGCGGCCGGCGTCTCGGGCACGTCGCCCGTGCTCGTCGTGCCCGCGGGCGCTCCCCCGACCAAGCCGGAACTGGCCAACTTGATCACCGGCACTGGGCCGGGCGCGGTCAACGGCGACCACTTGACGGTGCAATACGTGCTGGCCGACTACGCCACGCGCAAAGTGCTTCAGACGTCGTGGACCGCGAAACCGTTCACGTTCGTGCTCGGCAAGACCTCTCTCATTCCGGGGTGGGTCGCCGCCATGTACGGCATGAAGCAAGGCGGTCGCCGCGAGTTCATATTGCCGCCCGTGGACGCGTACGGAGCAAACCCCAACAACGGAATCGCCAAGAATGACACTTTGGTATTCATCGTCGATCTCGTAAAGTTGACCAGATGAGCGACCACATCCCCAAACCCGACGGATCGAGCGAGAAGCGTCAGAAGTTCTCGGCCGCGCCGCCGATGATCATCGACCCCGCGAAGAACTACAGCGCCACGATGGTGACGTCCAAGGGGACGTTGGAAATAGTCCTCGACGCGCTCGGCGCGCCCGCGACGGTGAATAGTTTCGTCTACCTCGCGCGCTGGCACTACTACGACGGCATCGTCTTTCACCGCGTCATCCCGGGATTCGTCTTGCAAGGTGGTGACCCCACGGGTACCGGCGCCGGTGGTCCGGGCTACCGGTTCAACGACGAGTTGCCCAAGCCCGGTCGCTACGAACTCGGATCATTGGCCATGGCGAACGCCGGACCCCACACCAACGGTTCGCAGTTCTTCGTCATCTCCGGTCCGGACGGCATGCGCCTTCCGCCGCTCTACGCGCTCTTCGGCAAAGTGGTGAAGGGCCTCGAGGTGGTCGAGGTGATCAACGCCATCGGCACGCCGTCGGGCAAGCCCAAAGAGGACGTGGTCATTGAATCGGTCACCATCACCGAGTCCTAGAGATCGATGACGTCGTGGCCCCGGGTCACGACGACGTCGCCGGCGATCACGCGCCATGTTTCACCGTCGTGGTGCACGAGGCCCGTCGGTCCGACGACGACCAGTGGGACGTCGCTCAGTAACGAGCGCGTGCGCAGCATCTGTTCGTCACTCGCCGGCAGGCACAGCGCCGCGCCGCTCCGATAGCCCAGCCCGGTCGTCGGCGCGCCACCGCGCGGATCGATCATCACGTCGCCCAAGACCGACGAGACCGAACCGATCGCCACGAGGGTCGCGGCGGCGTTGATCGCGTCGCCGAAGGCGTTGCCCCGCCACACTGAGCGCGCGTGCAGCGCCGATCCGTCACACAGCACCACCAGATCGGCGTTGGTGAGTCGTTGCACCCAGTACGGATCAGTGGTCGCGGCCCGGTCGCTCACCATCAACACCTCCACGCGAACGTCGAATTCGTCGAACTCGGCTCCGGTCAACAGCACCGCCTCGGTGATGCCGACGAAGGCCGCGGCCGTCGGGACGATGACGACGTCCGCGTCAGCGATCATGAGTGATCCGTCGCGCAGCAGCGTCCGCAACGCGTCGAGTGATCCGACCGCGTACGTCGAGGACCTCATGGGACGAGTCTGGCATCCGGAGCGCTTGGGAGTGACCAGTAACCTCTCTCCATGGGCTTCCAAAAAGTCGGCGTACTCGGCGCCGGAATCATGGGCGGTGGCATCGCCGAGGTCGCGGCCGCCACCGGCGCCAACGTGATCGTGCGCTCGCGCAGCCAAGCGACGGCGGACGCCATGTTGGCGGTCATGGCCCAGTCCCTCGCCAAGCAGGTCGACAAAGGTAAGCGCACAGCGGAGGAGGCGGACGCCATCCTGGCGCGCGTCTCGGCGACCACGCACCTGAAGGACCTGGCCGACTGTGACTTCGTGATCGAGTCCGTGATCGAAGACCTCGAGGTGAAGCGCTCCGTCTTTCGCGAACTGAACGAGGTCGTGCACGCCGACGCCATCATCGCCACGAACACCTCCACCCTCTCGGTGATTGAGTTGGCCATGGAGACGTCGCGGCCGGAGCGCGTGTGCGGCTTGCACTTCTTCAACCCCGCGCCGGCGATGTCGCTCGTCGAAGTGGTGCGACCGATCTGCGCCAGCGACGAGACGATGGCCGCGGTCACCGAGTTCGTGCTCGCCTGCGGCAAGGAGCCGGTCAACGTGAAGGACCAGGCCGGCTTCGTCGTCAACGCTTTGCTCTTTCCCTACCTCAACAACGCCGTGCGACTGCTCGAACAGGGCGTGGCCACCAAGGAGGGCATCGACATCGCGATGAAGGGCGGCTGCGGCTTCCCGATGGGTCCGTTCGCCTTGTTGGACCTCGTCGGACTCGACACCTCATTGGCGATCCTGGACGCGCTCTTCGCCGAGTTCGCCGAGCCAAACTTCTTGCCTCGGCCGTTGCTGCGGCGAATGGTCTCGGCCGGTCAACTGGGCCGTAAGTCGGGCTCCGGCTTCTACGAGTACCGTCACTAACGAGATCGAAAAGGGAGAGATGGCGCCACGATCCAAGCCCTGGGTGATGCGGACCTACTCCGGTCACTCCAGCGCCGTCGCGTCGAACGAGCTCTACCGCGCCAACCTCGCCAAGGGTCAGACCGGCCTCTCCATCGCCTTCGACCTACCCACGCAAACCGGTTACGACCCCGACGACCCGGCGGCGGCCGGCGAGGTCGGCAAGGTCGGCGTGCCGGTCGCGCACCTCGGACACCTGCGCGAACTCTTCGACGGCCTGCCGCTGGCCGAGATGAACACGTCGATGACCATCAACGCCACGGCCGCGTGGCTCTGGGGACTCTACCTGGCGCTGGCCGAAGAGGAGGGCGTCGATCTCAACCTGCTCCAGGGGACGACCCAGAACGACATCGTGAAGGAGTATCTATCCCGGGGCACCTACATCTTCGCGCCCGAACCCTCCAAGCGGCTCATCGTCGACATGATCGCCTACGGACACGACCACGTCGCCAAGTGGAACCCGATCAACGTCTGCAGCTACCACCTCCAAGAGGCCGGCGCCACCCCGGTCCAGGAGATCGCCTACTCGCTGGCGACCGCGATAGACGTCCTGGACGCCGTGCGCGACTCGGGCAAGATCTCGCCGGCGCAGATGCCCCACGTGGTCGGACAGATCTCGTTCTTCGTCAACGCCGGCGTGCGATTCATCGAGGAGATCGCCAAGATGCGCACCTTCACGGCGATGTGGGACGAGATCTGTCGTACGCGCTACGACGTCCAAGACGCCTCCCTTCGTCGATTCCGTTACGGCGTGCAGGTCAACTCACTCGGTCTCACCGAACAACAGCCTGAGAACAACGTGCAAAGAATCGTGCTCGAGATGCTCGGGGTCACGCTGTCGGCCGACGCGCGGGCGCGCGCGCTGCAGTTGCCGGCCTGGAACGAGGCGCTCGGACTCCCGCGCCCGGCCGACCAGCAGTGGAGCCTGCGTATGCAACAGGTACTGGCCTTCGAGAGCGACCTCCTGGAATACCCCGACATCTTCGCCGGCTCCTCGGTCATGGAGGCCAAGGTCGACGAGTTGACTAAGGGCGCGCGCAACGAACTCGACGACGTGCTGGCTCTCGGCGGCGCCTTTCAAGCCATCGACGAACTTAAAAGTCGGCTGGTCGCCAGTCAGTCCCAACGGGTGGCGCGCATCGAATCGGGCGAGCAGGTGGTCGTGGGAGTCAACCGATTCACCGAGACGGCGGCTTCGCCGCTGGCCAGTGACAGCGCCTTCGAGACGATCATGACCGTGGACCCCCTGGTCGAGCGGCAGCTGATAGATGACGTCATTCGTTGGCGCGCGGCGCGCGACGAGGGAGCCGTGCGCTCGGCTCTCGACGAACTCACCCGCGTAGCCCGGAGTAACGATCCGGCGGACAACGTCATGGTGCCCACGATCGCGCTCGCCAAGGCCGGGGGCACGACGGGCGAATGGGCCAACGCCCTGCGCGACGTCTTCGGGGTCTACCGCGCGCCGACCGGCGTTCGCGCCGGGGTCGCCGAGCGCGGCGAGCTCTTCGCCGCGCTGGTGGGGCGCTCCCGGGCGGTCCAAGACCGACGCGGTCGACCGCCGAAGTTACTGGTGGCCAAACCGGGGCTCGACGGTCACTCCAACGGCGCCGAACAGATCGCCGTCGCCGCGCGCGACGCCGGCTTCGAGGTGGTCTATCAGGGAATCCGGCTCTCCCCCGAGGAGATCGTGGCGGCCGCCCGTGACGAGGACGTCGACGTCATCGGCCTCTCGATTCTCTCCGGTTCGCACTTGGCGTTGGTGCCGCGCATCGTCGAGGGTCTTCGCGCCAGTGACCTCGAGACCAAGGTGGTGGTCGGGGGGATCGTGCCGGACGAGGACGCCAAGGCCCTGCTCGACCTCGGCGTCGTCGCCGTCTACACGCCGAAGGACTTCTCGCTCGCGGCCATCATGAGCGACCTGTTGGGAATCGTCGAAGCGCTCAGCTGACGCGAGGTCGTCGATTGGTGAAGGGCGCGGCGTCGAACCACCGACCCGAGAAGCGCCACTTCGGTACCTGGTCGACGACGACGGTCTTCTCGCTCATCAGCACCTCTTCGACCGCGGCCACCAGGGCGGCCAAGTCGTCGGGCGATAGTTCCGGCCTCGGCGTCAGCCCGTAGTTCACAGCGGGACGTTCCCGTGCTTGCGCTTGGGCAAGTCCTCGCGCTTGCCGCGCAGTATCTCGAGCGACCGGCACAGGACCCGGCGCGTCTCGGCCGGGTCGATGACGTCGTCGATGAATCCCCGTTCGGCGGCGATGTACGGTGAGGCGTACTGCTCCTCGTACTCCTCGATCAACTGCTTGCGCAGCGTCTGGGGGTCGTCCGAGGCCATCAGGTCGCGGCGGTGCACGATCTCCACGGCGCCGGCCGAACCCATGACCGCCAACTCGGCCGTCGGCCAGGCGTAGGCGAGGTCGGCGCCGATCGACTTGGAGTTCATCACGACGTAGGCGCCGCCGTAGGCCTTTCGCGTGACGACCGAGATGCGCGGCACGGTCGCCTCGCAGAAGGCGTAGAGCAGTTTCGCGCCGTGGCGGATGATGCCGCCGTACTCCTGGTCGGTGCCGGGCATGAATCCGGGCACGTCGACGAAGGTGACGATCGGGATGTTGAAGGCGTCGCAGGTGCGAACGAAGCGCGCCGCCTTCTCGCTCGAATCGATGTCGAGCACGCCGGCCAGCACGTTGGGCTGATTCGACACGATGCCGACACTGTGTCCGTCGATGCGCGCGAAACCACAGGTGATCTGTTGGGCGAAGGTGGCGTGCACCTCCATGTAGTCGCCGCCGTCAACCACCGAGGTGATCACCTTCTTCATGTCGTAGGGCAGGTTGGGCGACGCGGGCAGAATGTCGCGCAAGTCCTCGCACAGTCGGTTCGGGTCGTCGCCGGTCAAGATGCGCGGCGCCTCTTCCATGTTGTTCGACGGCATGAACGACAAGAGGTACCGGACCTCGTCGAGCACGCTCTTCTCGTCGGGCAGCACGAAGTTCGCGACGCCGGACTTCGTGGCGTGGGTCAGCGCGCCGCCGAGCTCTTCGAGGGTGACGTCCTCGCCGGTGACGGTCTTGACGACGTCGGGACCGGTGATGAACATGTGGCTGGTGTCTTTCACCATGAAGATGAAGTCCGTGAGGGCCGGCGAGTAGACCCCGCCCCCGGCGCAGGGGCCTAGGATGACCGAGACCTGCGGCACCACGCCCGAGGCGCGGGCGTTGCGGATGAAGATCCCGCCGTAGGCGTGCAGCGCGGCGACGCCCTCTTGAATCCTCGCGCCGGCGCCGTCGTTCAGTCCGATGATCGGCAGACCCATGGTCGTGGCCATGTCCATGATCTTGTGAATCTTCTCGCCGTGCGTCTCACCGACCGCGCCGCCGAAGACCGTGAAGTCCTGGGAGAAGACGCAGACCTTCCGACCGTCAATCTTGCCGTAGCCGGTGATCACGCCGTCGGTGTAGGGACGGTTGTCCTCGAGTCCCATGCCCGAGGCCGCGTGTCGATTGAGCATGTCGAGTTCTTGGAAGGTGTCCTCGTCGAGCAGGTACTCAATGCGCTCGCGCGCGGTCATCTTGCCCTTGGCCTGATGGCGCTCGATGGCCTTCTCACCGCCGGCCACGCGAGCCTCGGCCTTGCGGGCGTTGAGCTCGGCCAGGCGTTCCGCCATTGAATGCTCCATGAGCAGCAAGGCTACCCAAACGACGCGAACCACGTACCAGGGAGCGTCGATTCGAGAGATGAGGACGAGCCAAACGGATTCATTAACCGTGATTACCGATTAGTACCTCGGCCCGACGTGCGACGGTGTCAGCGACGCTCTTGGACCAATTCAATGAGGGTCCCGAAGGAACTCTTCGGGTGCACGAAGGCCACGATCGTCCCCCGTGATCCCGGTCGCGGCGCCTCGTCGATCACTCGCGCGCCGCTCGCCTTCACGAGTTCGAGCGCTTCGGCGCAACTGTCGACGCGATAGGCGACGTGGTGCAGTCCTTCGCCGCTCTTCGCCAAGAACTTGGCCACCGGAGAGTCGTCGCGCGTCGGCGTGAGCAGTTGGATGAAGGACTCGGCGACCTCGATCAGCGCTTCTTCGACGCCGTCGGACGCCACGACCTCACGGTGCACCACCACCGCGCCGAAGACCGACGCGTACCAATCGATGGCGCGCTCGAGGTCATTCACGGCGATGGCGACGTGGTCAATCTCGGTCAGTTGAGACGTCACCGGTTCTCCTCGTCGTGACGACGGAAGATCGATAGGCGCTTCTCGCCGACACGGGCTCGAAGTTCGGGATTGGTGACGCCCAGACCCTCCTTCGGTGACGCGCATAGTATGCCGATCTTGCCCTCGTGTCGGTTGTGGTGCACTTCGTAGGCGGCGAGGCCCGTCTCTTCGAGTGGGAAGACCGCCGAGAGCGGGGGGACGACCTTGCCGTCGATGATCGCCTTGTTCGCCGCCCAGGCCTCGCGGTAGTTCGCGAAGTGTGAACCCTTGATCGTCTTCAACTTCATCCAGAGGTGACGGTTGTCGTACTCGATCATGTAGCCGCTGGTGGCGGCGCAGGTCACGATGGTGCCACCGCGCTTGGCGACAAAGACGCTCGCGCCCATGGTCGATCGTCCCGGGTGCTCGAAGACGATGTCGGGGTCGACGCCGACGAGGTCCCGGATGTCCTTGCCCAGACGGCGCCACTCGCTCTCGTCCTGGGTGTGCTCGTCCTTCCAGAACCGGTAGTCGTGGGCTCGACGATCGATCACGAACTCACATCCCAATTCGTGCAGGGACTCCACCTTGTTCTCACTGGAGACGACACCGACCGGCGTGCCGCCGGAGTTGAGCACGTGTTGTACCGCGAAGGATCCGAGTCCGCCCGACGCGCCCCAGACCAGCACCACGTCGCCCTGGGTCACCGGTGCGCCGTTTCGTGAGACCAACATCCGATACGCCGTCGAGTTGCACAGTGCGTTGACGGCCGCCTCTTCCCACGTGAGGTGCGTGGGCTTGGGCATGAGTTGGTTGGCCTTGACCACCGTGATGTCGGCCAGCCCCCCGAAGTTCGTCTCGAACCCCCATATCCGTTGATTGCTCGTCAGCATCGAATCGTCATGACTCGACGGGTCTTGGTCGTCGACGTAGTTGCAGTGCACGGTGACCTCATCACCGATCTTCCAGTTGCGCACCGCCGAACCGGTCCTCAGGACCACGCCGGCGGCGTCGGAACCGATCACGTGATAGTCCAACGCGTGACGTTGTCCCCAGTACGACTCCATGCCCAGTCGGTCGAGGAAGCCGAACGTCGGCATCGGCTCGAAGATGCTCGTCCAGACGGTGTTGAAGTTGATCGACGACGCCATCACCGCGACGATGACCTCGTTGTTGGCGATTTTCGGAATGGGAACCTCGTCGACGTGCAAGCTTCGCCGGGGATCCTTGTCCCGGCTGTCCATCCCGTCGAACATCGTCTGCTCGTCGCGCCGCACGAACACGGCGCGCGTCGATTCGGGCATCTCAATCGACGCCAACTCCGCGCCCGAAGCGCCACTGCGCACCGCGTCAAGAATCGCACTCATCCCGGCGAGGTTAGTTCCCGCGGTGGCGACTCCCGTCCGAACACGGTGGCTGAGCGAAGCGAGAACGCCTCTGCGAACCTCCGAGTCGAGGTTCTCAGTGCGGCGTCTAAAGTCGACAGTGTTGGGTTCATTTGCAAAAAGGAGTCTCCATGTCACGAAGCGTCATTGTCGCCGGCACTCGCACGGCCATCGGGAAACTGTCGGGCGCCTACGCCTCGCTGAGTGCCCAGGACCTCGGGGGCGCCGCCATCAAGGGCGTGCTCGATCGCACCGGCGTCGATCCGTCCAGTGTCGATCTGGTGTTGATGGGTCAGGTCCTCCAGGCCGGCCAAGGCCAGATCACCGCACGCCAGGCGGCCGTCAAGGGCGGTATCCCGATGACGGTCCACGCGACCACCATCAATAAGGTCTGCCTCTCCGGTCTCCAGACCATCTACCTCGCCGACCTGATGATCAGGTCCGGTGAGGCCGACGTCGTCATCGCCGGCGGCATGGAGTCGATGACCAACGCGCCGTATCTCTTGCCGGGCGCGCGCTCGGGCTATCGCCTCGGTGATCAAAAGGTCGTGGACTCGATGATGTTCGACGGCTTGACGTGCGCCTTCGACCAGTGCGCGATGGGACTCTCCACCGAGCGCTACAACCAGGGACGAGTCAGCCGCCAACGACAGGACGAGTTCTCGGCCCGTAGCCACCAACTGGCCGCGGCGGCGATTGCGTCGGGCAAATTCGCCGAGGAGATCGTCGCGGTCGCGGTGCCCCAGCGAAAGGGCGACCCGATCATGGTCGCCGTCGACGAGGGCGTTCGTATAGAAACCACCGTCGAGTCCCTCGCCCAACTGCGCGGCGCCTTCGAGAAGGACGGCACCATCACCGCCGGCAACGCCTCCCAGATCTCCGACGGCGGCGCCGCGATGCTCGTCATGTCGGTCGAGCGCTGCGAACAGTTGGGCCTCACGCCCCTGGGCGAGCTCGTCAGCTACGGCCAGGTCGCCGGTCCCGACGCCTCGCTGCTCACCCAGCCCTCGCACGCGATCCTGCAAGCGGCGAAGAAGGCCGACCTCGACGTCAAGGGCCTGGACCTCTTCGAGATCAACGAGGCGTTCGCGGCCGTCGGCCTCGCGTCGGTCGACGACCTCGGGATCGATGAAACCAAGGTCAACGTGAACGGCGGCGCCATCGCGCTCGGTCACCCGGTCGGCATGTCGGGCACCCGCCTCGCGCTCACCGCGCTCAGTGAACTGCGCCGACGCGGTGGCGGCGTGGCCGCCGTGGCGCTCTGCGGTGGTGGCGGACAAGGTGACGCCGCGATCCTGCGTTCCCTCTAATCGGGAATGAAACTCGCCACGACTTCGTAGCGCTCCAGCCCGACCGGTCGATCGTCCGGTAAGGCCAGGACGAAGGCGCCCCCGAGGGGATAGTGGTCACCGCGCAACGCCTTGGGCAGCTCTTTGGCCAGGGTGATCATCACCTCGTGGACCGTGGGGTTATGCCCCACCACCAAGAGCGACGTCGTCACCGGGTCGATGGCCGCGAGATCGATGAGGAGGTCTTCGGCCGTGACCTCGCGGCGCCCGTTGTAGATGAGCTCGCTGAATTCACAACGCTCGACGAAGGCCGTGCCGTGAAAGGCCCGTCGAAAGGTCTCGCGCGTTCGAGCGGCCGAACTCACCAGCGCGGTCGTGGGACCGAATCGACCCAGTTCGCCGGGGTCACTCGCCCATTTGCGCAGCCGTTCGCACTCGTCGCGGCCACGTTTGTTCAGCGTGCGCACGAAGTCGGACTCCCCCGCCTTGGCCGGCGCCGACTTCGCGTGTCGAACCACCGTGAGATAGCGCATTCGAGAAGTCTGACCCAATTCCGTGACCAACACCACCGGCCCGTTCGTTTAGCGTTGGGGGGTGCACGCGTCGCTGTCGTACTTCCAAGCCATCATTATGGGCCTCACGCAGGGCATCACCGAACTGTTTCCCGTGTCCAGCCTCGGCCACAGTGTGTTGTTGCCGGCGCTGCTCGGCTGGCACAACCTGGTGAACTCCCAGTCGGCGTCGGAGTCGTTCTTCCTGGCCTTCATCGTCGGACTCCACGTCGGCACGGCCCTCGGACTCCTCATCTACTACCGCAAGACCTGGATCGCGCTCTTTCGCGGACTGGGCCGGCAGTTGGCGAGCGTTCGCGGGGCCGGCGTCTCGTCACTCTGGCACCTCAACGAACCGGACACCGATCCGAACTACCGGCTGCTCTTCGTGCTCGCCATCGCCACGATCCCCGTCGGGATCGTCGGCCTCACGTTCGAGCACAAACTGCGCGTCCTCTTCGCCAAGCCCCTCGCCGCGGCGATCTTCCTGACGATCAACGGCGTCATCTTGTTGGTCGGCGAGCGCCTGCGTCGCAACAGCGGTCGCCACGTGCAATTCAAGAGACTCGAACGGCTCTCGGTCAAGGGCGCCTTCGCCATCGGCAGTTCACAGATCTTGGCGCTCTTCGCCGGCATCTCACGAAGCGGTGTTTCGATGGTCGCCGGTCTGATGGACGGGCTCACCCACGAGGAGTCGGCGAACTTCGCGTTCTTGTTGGCGACGCCGGTCATCTTGCTGGCCGGCGTGCTCAAGCTGCCCGACCTGTTCGGTCCGCTCGGCGACGGCGTCCGCTCCCAAACGTTGGTCGGTGCCCTGTGCGCCATGGTGACCGCCATGATCTCGGTGAAGTTCCTCACCCGGTGGTTCACCACCAAGACGCTGATCCCCTTCGGCTTCTACAGTCTGGTCGCCGGACTTCTCTGCGTGATTCGTTTCGCTTAGTCGTTGAGGACGCGACGGCCGTCAATGGCGCGACCGAGCGTGAGATCGTCGGCGAACTCCAAATCCCCGCCGACCGGAAGACCGCTGGCGGGCTGAGAGACGATCAGGCCCGGCACCTGCAAGAGACGACTGAGATACATGGCGGTCGCGTCGCCTTCGACGTTGGAGTTGAAACAGAGGATCACTT
The DNA here is from genome assembly GCA_963716515.1 of uncultured Acidimicrobiaceae bacterium. Classification (GTDB taxonomy): domain Bacteria; phylum Actinomycetota; class Acidimicrobiia; order Acidimicrobiales; family RAAP-2; genus RAAP-2. The sequence goes on along the minus strand of OY970319.1, from coordinate 2,553,677 downwards.
CTTTCACCGGACCGCGAAGACGCAGGATCAACTCTTGGATCCGTAGCCGGTCTGGCGTCACGCCCTCCAGCGGATTCAACACGCCGTGGAGCACGTGATAGGTGCCGTGAAACGCACCGGATCGCTCGACGGCCACCACGTCCGGCGGGTTCTCCACGACGCAGATCGTGGTCTGGTCCCGTCGTTCGTCGGCGCAGATGGGACAGAGCCCACCGGCTTCGGCGATGTTGCAACACCGTTCACAGAACGAGAGCTTGGTCTTCATCTCTTCGATCGACACGGCTAATCGTGCGACGTCCTCACTCGGCTGACGCATCAGCCAGAACGCGATTCGTTGCGCCGACTTCGGACCGACGCCGGGAAATCGTCCCAACTCATCGACAACGGCTTGGAGTGGCGGCGGGTAGGTCACGTGATCTCCGTCGCCCCGGGGAACATCTCAGTGATGAGGTGATCACCGGCCGAATCGACCACGATGACAGACTCGTCGGGCGAGTAGCTCTCTTCGGCGTCGGGTTCGCGCGTGCGAATCGGACGCGACGGCGACGGCGGAGCGGGGGTGGCGTGAGCCAACGTGGGGTCGACGGCCCAGGTGATCTGCAACGGCGACTTGAACTCGTGCTCCATCGCGCTTCGCAGTCCTTGGGCTATCAGCTCGGTGTTCTGACGCATCTCTTCGCTCGGCAGGGCGATGGTCAGGTGTTGCCCGTCGAGTGAACGCACGAAGGCCGATTTCAGCAGCAACTGGGCACCCCGCGACGTCCGCGGGACGACGCGCTCCACGAATCGGGCGCGCACGTCGTCGAGATCCAGTGTCGCCTCGCCGCTAGGCGCCAGGGGCTCTGGTGCGAGGGTTTCGGCCACCGGCGCCGGCGCCGGCTCCTTCACCGGCAGCGTCGGCGTGACCGGCGGCGCCGTACCGATCGGTCGAAGGACGGCCGGCGGTGCCGGGGCCGACGGCTCGACTCGAACACCGTCGCGCTCCAACTTCGTTACGCGCTCATCGAGGGCTTCAACCGTGTTGTCCAATTCGGGTCGAATCAGCCGGACCATGGCCACTTCTAAGATGACGATCTTCTCGGGCGCACTCTTCATTTCGCGCATGGCTCGCCCAACGGTCTCCAACACGCGAACCGTGCGCGGAAGTCCCAGTTGGCCCCCCCACTCAGTGAGACGATCACGATCACTGTCCACCGCGTCGGCCACTTCGGGCGCGACCTGCAACAAGAAGACCTGGCGAACGTCGGCGGCGAAACTCTCGGCGAGCTGTTCGGGGTCCCACCCCTCCCTGGTCAGCTCCGCCAGCGACTTCAAGGCGGCGACCGCGTCGGCGTCCACCAACGCGCGAAAGAGTCCGTCGAACTCCGGCTGGGATTCGACGATCGAACCGGTGGCGATGAGTTGGTCCAGGGCGCTCAACGCGTCGCGGGCGGAACCGCGCCCGAGTCGCACGGCCGCTTCGATCGTCGCGTCGTCGGCGCTCAATCCGGCCGCGCGCTCCACTTCGTGCAGAAGCGAACTCAGCGTCTCGCCGTTGAAGAGTCGGAACTCCAGGTGTTGGGTACGCGAACGTATGGTGGGCATCACTTTGTGGGGATCGGTCGTGGCCAGCACGAACACGACGTGGGGCGGCGGCTCTTCCAACGTCTTCAATAGAGCGGCCGAGGCCGCCTTGGAGAGTTGGTGGACCTCGTCGAAGATGTAGACCTTCCAACTCCCCGGCGTTCCGTGCCAGGCGCCGGCGGTGATGTCGCGAATGTCGTCCACGCCGTTGTTGGAGGCGGCGTCGAGTTCGGTGACGTCCAACGACGTCCCTTTGGTGATCGCCACGCAACTCGCGCACTTGTTGCAGGCGTCGCCCTCGAGCGGATCCTCACAGTTGAGCGCCTTGGCGAGGATCCGCGCGGTCGTGGTCTTGCCCGTCCCGCGGGGGCCGGAGAAGAGGTAGGCGTGGGAGACGCGCTCGTTCTTGACCGCCCCTTGGAGGGCGCGAACCACGTGGTCTTGACCGCGCAGTTCGACGAATCGTCCCGGTCGGAATCGGCGATAAAGAGAGGTGACGCCGTCGATGGATGTCGGGGTCGTCGACGCTTTAACCATGCACGCATGCTAACGGTGGGGTGTGCGATGCCGAGGTCCAAAGCAGTGGTCAGGCGATCCGTGGCACCCAACACGATTTGCTGAGAGCTGCTGGCTTCCACCCCTGACTCGGTTCACAAACGGTCGTCGCACGGGACCCGACCACTGCTGTGAACCTCGGCGTTGAAAAGGCTACCGGACGAGTGCCGGAAGCGGCTCGGTTAACCTTGCGAGCCGACATTCATTTCAATAATTTGGATGTCGGTATTGAGGAGGAGTGCGAGAGCGGCCGAATCGGCACGATTGGAAATCGTGTGAAGGGAAACCTTCCGTGGGTTCAAATCCCACCTCCTCCGCCACCGGAGTGGGCCCCTATTCGGTCAGGACCGGTTCCGTGTCGAGTGCTCGTATCGCTCGAGTCCGTCGAGGATGAGGTCCAGCCCAAACTCGAACTCGCCTTCCTCTTCGCCCTCCGATGCCTTCATGTGCACTGCGGCGTGCTCGATGAGGTAGGGGAAGGTGTCGGGATCGAGTTGGCGGATCAGGGTTTCGATGAACTCCGGGGGGGTGTCCGCGGGGAGGGCGTGACCGAGTTGCCAGATGGTGAATCCCAGAATGTGGCTATCGAGTGCGTGGTAGCCCCTCGAAGCCGCTTCGGGCGTGAATCCTGCGTTTCGGAGCCTCGCGAGGATCGACTCGATGTAGCCCATTCGCGCCGAGATCATGCGAGCTGAGGTCGGGGTGAGGACGAGCCGGGTCGCCCAGGGGTGACGAAGCAGAGCTTCATGTGCTGATACGGCCGTCGCTCGCATGTCCGATCGCCAGTCTTCGGCGTTGGGCGCAAGATCGATCTCGGAGAGCACGAGCTCCACGATTCCCGTGAGAAGATCGTCCTTGTCCTCTACGTAGTTGTAGAGCGACATCGCCTCGACGCCGAGGGCTTGGCCGAGCGCGCGCATGGTCAGAGAGTCAAGGCCGGCGCTGTCCGCCATGTCGAGAGCGGCGCCCAGGATTCGTTCCCTGCTGAGCGGGGTCCTCGTTCGATGCGTTCGTGGAACCCGTGTCACACTTGACATACTTACACAGTATGGCTAAGTTTACGGTGTAAGCATACAGCGTACAGGAACCAACTGGAATGTGAGGGGATCAACGATGAGGGCAATCACCAGAACTGTGTATGGGCCAGCCGAAAGCCTCTCCTTCAACGAGGCTCCGATGCCGGAAGTAGGGGACACCCACGTGCTGGTGAAGGTGCACGCCAGTTCCGTCAACCCCTACGACTGGCACTTGCTCCGCGGCGAGCCCTACCTATTGCGAGTGAACGCTGGCTATCGGCGTCCCAAGAACCACGACATAGGCATCGATGTAGCGGGCACCGTCGTCGCCGTCGGAGCGAAAGTCACGCGGTTCGAAACCGGCGACAACGTCTTCGGTCTCGCGAGGGGCGCCTTCGCCGAATACGCCGTCGCGGACGAGCAGCGCCTCGTATCCAAGCCCGACTCCTTGACATTCGAGTCAGCGGCGTCCCTTCCGTGCGCCGGTAACACCGCCCTCATAGCGGTTCGAGACAAGGGAGAGGTCGGTTCAGGGATGTCGGTCCTCGTCAACGGCGCCTCCGGAGGTGTTGGATCCTACGCGGTTCAGATCGCGAAGTCTTTCGGGGCCGAGGTGACCGGAGTGTGTAGTACGAGGAATGTTGAACTGGTGAAGTCGATCGGCGCCGCCGCGGTCATCGACTACTCGCGCGATAACTTCGCTCGGCGACCTCAGCGATATGACGTCGTCGTGGACACGATCGGGAACCGTACGCTGAGTGACCTACGTCGCGCACTGAAGCCGCGAGGGACGCTCGTCGTCGCCGGTGGTGGAAGCGGAAAGTGGTTTCGACCGATGGCGTTGTTATTGAAGACGGTCGTCGTCTCGCCCTTCGTCCGCCAGCAGCTCCGCGGCGTCATGGCGGGTGTCACGCCGGAGAACCTCGAGACGTTGTCCACGCTCGTGATGTCGGGCGACGTCGTCCCTCTGATTGATCGGACGTACTCGCTGAGTGAAACGCCCGCGGCGGTGGCGTACGTCGAAGAAGGTCACGCTCGAGGGAAGGTCATCATCACCGTGTGAAGTAATGGGCGTTGTGCGCTGCATTTCACTCGCGGTCATGTGCGACAATGGCCCGTGCAAGGCGATGGACGGCGATTGGGCAGCGATTGAGCGCCGATCGGACCTGGCGGGTGAGACTTCGTGCAACTCATCTTCACCTTTCGCTCTCCCGGCGCGCTCGGATCGTCTCTCTGTTCTTCCTCATTGGTGCCCTGGCCCTTATCCCGTGGACGTTCTTTCTTGGACTCTCACTTCCGCCGAGGTACCACGCGGACCATTGGCGGCTGCTCTGGACCGGGTTCGACGCGGCCCTGATCGGAGTGCTGCTCCTCGCCGCATGGGCAGCGTGGTACCGACGCCAGGTACTGGCGGCCATCGCCATCGTGGCCGGTACCCTGCTCCTCTGCGACGCGTGGTTCGACATGGTGACGTCGTTCGGTCATCGCGATGAGTGGCTGACAATGCTCACGGGATTTGGCGTCGAGGTTCCACTCGGCATATTTTTCTTTTGGCTCTACCGCCGAATGGTGATGTCCGCGATGACCGTGCTGATCCAAGATACCGACGAGGCTCCCCGACCTAGGAGGCTCCGAGATTTCACGATCGTCCAGTCAGACCATCAAACGTTGGGCGTCGAGACTGACGACGGTTTTAACCCTTCGACGTAGTTGCGCCATTGCCAACAATCTGATTGACGCGCCACTACACGTGACAAAGGAGACCGCCGTCGACTACCAATATCTGGCCCGTGATATACGACGCGTCGTCCGAAGCGAGGAACGCGGCCGCGGCGGCCATCTCTTCGGGTAGTCCCTGACGACCCATTGGCACGGTCCGGTCAATCAATGCGGCGATCTCTTCGTCGTTGACTCCATCGTGCTCGAACTGCGGGTCGTTGAATCCGGTGTCGACCCAGCCGGGACAGACGCAGTTCACCCGGATACCAGTACGCGCGTAGTCGATCGCCAGACTTCGCGTGAGATTGACCACCGCAGCTTTCGACGCGGTGTACACCGCGAGTGCGGGTTCGCCGAAGAGCCCGCTGATCGACCCAGTCGTGACGATGGCGCCGCCACCGCGCGACTGGATCAGCGGCACGACGGCGCGCACCATGAGGAACATCGAGGTCACGTTGACCGCCATCGTGCGATTCCACTCTTCGAGGTCAGTCTCACCGACCGTGCCCGCCCGAAGTCGACCGGCGTGCGAGTGCAGGACGTCAATACCCTCGAAATCGTCCACGATCTTGGCGACCAACGCGGTGACCCGGTCGGCGTCGGAAACGTCGGCGGCGTAGGCGCGCCCGGTCAGACCGGCGCGCGTGATTTCGTCAGCGACGAGTTGGGCCTCCTCCGCGCGAATGTCGACAATGGCGACGCTCGCGCCTTCGGCGGCGAATCGCAACGCGCTCGCGCGTCCGATTCCGTGGCCGGCGCCCGTGACGACCACCGTCTTGCCCTCAAACCTGGTCACTTCTCCTCCTTCGACACGACGCGCGGACGCGTCGAAATTCATTGCTCTTGAAAGTAGTCTCCAACGCCTTCCGCTGAACGCTCGTGCGTCTGATCGCACCGCCTCGTGCGGGCCACCGGCCTCGCCGTTGGCCCGCCGCTGACGGACGTTATGTGGGTAACGCTTTACAGTTCGTCAGAGCCTTTGATCCCGCTCTCGCGCCGTTCCTTGATCGAGGTGAAGTACTCGGATTCGGGCCGCACCGCGCGAATGATGAAGCCCAAAGCGAACACCACCACCAGAATGATCACCGTCACCCACGAGACGATGTGGGCCTGGGTCTTGAGACCGTAGATGAACACGGCCAGCATGAACAGGCCCCCGAGGATCGGGATGACGCCCAGGATTAGGAACCGGTTGGCGCTGTGGCGAAGGTGGTCGCGGTAGAACCAGACGCTGGCGCACGGGACCACGAAGTACATGAAGAGCCCGATCATGCCGTCGGCACTGATGATGTCGCCGATGGCGTGATTCGCCGACGAGTTGGCGAGATACGGAATCAGCAGAATCGGAGGGATCGCGGCCAGGATGAGTAGAGCCGCCCACGGCGTCTGGTGGGCCTTATTGATGAGGCCGAACACCTTGGGGATCAACCTGTCGCGCGCCATCGCGTAAAGGACACGACTGGGCTCGGTCATCTGGATCTGACAGGTACCGACGACGGCGACGAGCACCGCGAGCGGCAAGGCTCGGCCCCAGAAACCCGGCACCAATAACTGTCCGGAGTAGGCCAGGACGTCGGTCCCGGAGTTGAGGATGTGCGACGTGCTGGAGACACCTTCGAAGACCCAGATCAAGAACGTGTACCAGACCGTCAAGAAGAGCGTGCCCATGATCATGGCCCGACCCGGGTTGATCTTGCGATTGGTCGACTCTTCGCCGAGCACGGCCGTCGCCTCCCAGCCCAGGTAGAGAAACCCGCACGGCACCGCGGCCTTCGCTAGTCCGCTGAAGCCACCCACGCCGTGTCCGAAGCTCGCGAACGTGAAGTCGTGGAACGAGGGCAGCGTCGCCCCACCCGTGTGGCCCGACTCGTGGATCAGCGCCAGGATTACGAAAGCGATCATCGCGCTGTACTCGATGAAGACAAAGGTCCACTGCAGCCGGACCGTGGGTTTGATCCCTCGAATGGCCAGGTACACCAGTACGGCCATGATCGCCGTCGCCACGAGCCACGTGATGGGGTTGGAGAAGGTGTGGCCGGTCGGCGCCACGACGAAGAGGAAGTACGCGCCGGCGAGGGTGATGTTGCCCAAGTTGGCGAACGTGGACACGGCGACGTTGAGGAGCCCGGTGCCGACCCCAATGGACGGCGTCACGGCCTCGCCCACCCAGACGTACGGGGCACCCGCGTGGGCGCGCCATCGATTCAGACTCGCGTAGCCGACGGCACACGCCGACATTCCAAGGCCGACGACCAATACCGCCAACGGCGCGACGTGTCCGGCGAACGTGAGCAACAGTGCGAGCGTGTAGGCCACACTGCTCGACGGCGCGACGTTCGCGACGGAAACGACAAAGTCACCCCAGAGACTTACGGAGTCGGCCCTTAAGCCCAGTTCCTTTTCAATCTGTTGTTCTTCCGTTGCCACAGAATCCCCCCGATCCGCGCCGCAATTTTGCAACACAGTAAGTCATCAGATGACTATTGTCAACCATCTTTCTTCTCTTTTCGCGGCGACGCCTGATCGACCATTAACTGCACGTCGAGGTCAACGATGGCGGGGGACTATTTCCTCCCACGCCGCAGACGAAGGACTAGTCGGCGATAGATTTGCTGTCCTTCGGTTGGACCCTGATCATCGATCAGACCACTGAAAATGTGGTTGACCAAAGTCATCTGATGACTTACTGTAAAGTCCGCAGCGGATAGTCGCGTTGGTGACGCGGACGCTTCCGAAGAAGGTGGGGTTGCGGGAACCGATGAAGTTCGTACGTTGCGACAGGGCCAGTTCGGCACATCGAAACGAACCTTGGACGCGAGTCGCGGCGTGACTGTCGCCATTGGCCTCGACGTCGGCTCGCAGAGCATCAAGGGGGTCCTCGTTGACGGCGAGGGCATCGAGCGTGCGTGGGCGTCGAGTGCTCTGACCCTCACGCACGCGCGGGGAGGTTGGGCCGAGCAGGATCCGCGCCATTTCGAAGAAGGCATCGCGTCGGTCATCGCGAGACTGTTGGCCCACTCCGGTTTGGGAGGCGGCGACGTCGGGGCGCTGAGTCTCGCCTGCCAGGTCGACGGCGTCGTGCCCCTCTCGCTTACGGGTGAAGCCCTGGGGCCCGCCATCATTTGGCTCGACCGGCGCGCGGATGCTCAGGCCGACGCCATGGCGCAGTTGGTGGGTCGAGGCCGGCTCTTCGATATCACCGGTCTGGTACCCGACGCCTCGCATTCAGGTCCCAAGATTCACTGGCTGCGCGACCACCAGCCCGAGATATTCACCGCGGCGGCGGCCTTCCCGCCGGTCGCCGGCTACTTACTTCATCGATTCACGAATCGTCTGGCCCTCGACCACGCGAACGCATCGTCCAGCATGATGTACGACTTGCGCGCGCGGCGATGGTCGACGGAACTCGTAGAGACTTTCGGTCTCCGCGAGGACCAACTGGGCGAGATCCTCGACGCGAGTACCGTCGCCGGGTCGCTCACCTCGGAGGCCGCGGGAATGCTGGGACTTTCCACCGAATGCGCCGTATTGGTCGGAACCGGCGACGAGCACGCCGCGTCGATCGGCGCGGGGGCCGTTACGGAAGGCGTGATCACCGACGTGACCGGCACCGCCGAACCGGTCACCGTCGCCTCGGTGGAATTGGTCCTCGACCCCGAAATGCTCGTCGAAACCCACGCGCACGCCTTGACGGGTTTCTATCTCGTGGAGAATCCCGGCTTCGTCTCCGGGGGCAGTACCAAGTGGCTCGCCGACAATGTGCTCGGTGTCGCTCAAGCCGCCATCTTCGATCTGGCCGCGCAGGCCGCGCCCGCGGCCGACGGTCTCCTTTTCATCCCCGCGCTCTCGGGCGCGATGACCCCGACGTGGAACGCCCAAATGCGCGGAGCCTTCGCCGGGCTCTCGTTGACGCACACGTCACACTCGTTGGCCCGAGCCGTTCTCGAAGGATGCGCCTTCGCCCTTCGCGACGTCGTCGACCGCTTCGCCGCGATGGGACTAGGCCACGAGGAGATCCGAGTGGTAGGCGGCGGGGCGGCGAGCGATACCTGGATGCAGATCAAGGCCGACGTGACCGCTCGTCCCGTGCGGCGCGTCGTGGTCAAGGAGGCCACCGCGCTGGGAGCCGCGCTACTAGCCAGCGTCGCGTTGGGAATCTTCCCCAACCTGAACGACGCGGTGAGCCAGATGGTGACGTTGGCCGAAACGCCTTTCGAACCCAACCCGTCAAACCGATCGCGCTACGACGAGGCCTACCGTCGCTATCGGGACCTCTACGACGCCGTGGAAGGAGCCCTGACGTGAGTGGCTTCGACGCCGTAGTCGTCGATGACCTGAGCGCACTGCGTTCGATATTGGGATCGGCGCCCGAAGCCGCGTCACTACGGCCCATTGGACTTCGCGAAGTGGTGCGCGGCGAGGGAGCGGTACGAGCTCTGGCCGAGGTGATGGGACGCATGGGTGTGGCGTTCGGCACTTCGTTGACGGTGCTCTCGGACGTCACGCCCAAGCAGTACGCGACGGCAGAACTGTTGGACGTCGTTCTCGACGTCTTGGGTGGCCACTATCAGGTGAACCTGGCACTGGTCGCGGAGTCATCCGAAGCTATCGTGCTCGCCGACGAAGCGACGGTCGCGCGCGCCATCGATCAGGTGCGACTTGGCGCGCCGCGCGGGCTCGTCAGTGTCGGATCCGGAACCATCACGGACATCGCCAAAGTCGTCGCGGGAGAGCTGTCGCTCACCCACGTCGTGGTCCAAAGCGCGGCCAGTGTGAACGGATATTCCGACGATCAATCGGTGCTCTTGATCGACGGCGCGAAACGAACGACGCCGAGCCGTTGGCCCGACGCGCTGGTCATCGACCCGCTGGTCGTTTCGCGCGCTCCGTTGGCGATGACCCGCTCGGGCCTCGGCGATCAAATCTCGATGTTCACGGCGGGCGCGGACTGGTACCTCTCCCACGCCGTGGGATTCGACGCGAGCTTCTCCCCCGCGATTGTCTCGATGATGCGTGACGGCGTCGATAGCCTTTTGACGGCCACCCGCGATCTCGGACGAGGCGAGACGCGTGCGGTGAGCGCTCTCGCGGAGTGCCTTATGAGGGGCGGCGTCGCAATGGGCGCGGCGGGGCGTACCGCGCCGTCGTCGGGACTCGAACATACGATCAGCCACCTGTTGGAGATGCGCGCCGACGCCGACGAGCAGCCGAGCGCCTCCCACGGTTCGCAAGTCGGCGTGGCCAGCGTCTTCGCGGCCCTCGCCTGGCGTCACGTGCGACGTCGGCTCGACGAAGGAGGCGTGACCTTGTTCGCGAAGAACGTGGCCACCCGTAAGCGAGTGCTCGACGCCTTCGCCGAACTCGACTCCTCCGGAGCGACCGCGCGCGAGTGTTGGCGACTCTACCAACGCAAGTCCACCTGGATCCGCGAACACGTCAGCGAACTGGAAGACGTCGTTACCAACTGGGCCACACACGCAATCGAGATCGATCGACTTCTCCAGCCCGTCGATGTGGTCGTCTCCGCGCTGGGCGAGGCGCGGGCCCCGGTGGCCTTCAACCAACTACGTCCGACGCCCGATCGAGCGGTGGTGGTGTGGGCGCTCACCAACTCTCACCTGATGCGAGACCGGTTCGGTATCCTCGACCTCGCGGACCTCATGGGGGCGTGGACTTCCGACGACGTCAAATCCGTGCTTGGCGAACTTGACGAGCTCGCTCGATGAACCTGGACCACGTCACTCGATCTCCTGAGCGAATATTCTCCGGCTACGCCCTCGACCTCGACGGCACCGTCTACCTCGGTGACGAACTCTTCGACGGAGCCTCCGAGACTATCGCGGCGCTGCGAAGCCAGGCCCCAGTGGTCTTCGTGACGAACAAGCCGCTGGAAACGGCCCAGTCCTATGCCGACAAACTCACCCGACTTGGTATCCCGGCGTCGATCTCTGACGTCGTCACCCCGCTCGACTCGCTCGTGCACTATCTGAACGAACACCATCACGGTGCCGCGTTGTTGACCGTCGCCGAAGAACTGGTCGATGACGTCGTACGCGCCGCGGGCCACGAGGTCGTCGCCGATCCCTTCGACGCCGCGGTCGTCATCGTCTCGTTCGATCGGACCTTCACCTACGCCAAACTGCTGGGCGCGTACCGGGCGGTTCGCAACGGCGCAGTGATCATCGCCACCAATCCGGACCCGTTCTGTCCCACCCCCGACGGAGGCCTGCCCGACTGCGCCGCGATGTTGGCGGCCGTGGAAGCCTGCACCGGCGCCCGCGCCGAAGCCATCGTGGGTAAGCCGAGCGCGCACATGGGCCGCGCGATCCTCGGCCGACTCGACGTCGCGCCCGAGGCTTCGGTGATCGTCGGTGATCGACTGCTTACCGACATCGCTATGGCAGACGAACTCGGCATGTCGAGTGTGCTCGTGCTCACCGGGGTGACGACGCTGGACGATCTCGCTCGCAGCGACGTGCGCCCCGACTTCGTAATTCGCTCCCTGCGTGACTTACTCCCCACGAGAACGGAATGACCATGATCAATTTCATATTCATGTTGACGCACGCCGACAGCACGATCGACGACGCTCTTGACTACGTCGACGAGTTGTCGGGGACCGGCCTCCGGTACATCGGCTTCAAAGACGTGGGCGCGACACCCCAGCGACAGTTGGCCATTGCTCGCGCCGCTCACGACGCCGGTTTTGAGACCATGCTCGAAGTCGTCTCCACTACTCGCGAGGCCGAAGTCGCCTCGATCGAAGCCGCCCTCGCCGCGGGCGTCGACTGGGTCTTGGGCGGTACGAATCCGGACGCGGTCCTGCCACTCCTGGCGGGCTCGTCGGTTCGCTACTGCCCGTTTCCGGGGCGCGTCGTCGGTCATCCCAGCATCTTGGAGGGCACCATCGAAGACATCGCCGACAGCGCGGCGTCGCTCACCGCGAGGCCGGGTGTCTTTGGCTTGGACCTGCTCGCCTATCGTCACGCCACCGCCGACATCGCCGAACTCACTCGACGGGTCGTCGAATCGTCGCTCGGTCCGGTCATCGCGGCCGGGTCCGTCGTGAACGACGCTCAGATTGCCACGCTGGCTTCAGCCGGCGCGTGGGGCTTCACCATTGGTTCAGCGATCTTCGACGGGCTCTTCCCGGGCGCTCCCGACGTCGCGGCCCAAGTCCGTCACGTCCTCGACGCGGCGGCCACGCCATGACGCCGGTCGCCACCTCGCGGATCAGCCGAATCGAGAAAGTGCGCCAGGGTCTGCTCCACGACCTGATCGCGGGCCAACTGCGCGTCGGAACGAAGCTGATCAACGAGCAGGGTCTCGCCTCACGCTTTGAGGTGAGCCGCTCGTCGGTGCGCGAGGCGGTCTCGGCGCTGGTCACCGCCGGTTACCTGGAACGTCACCACGGGAGTGGGACCTACGTCGTGGGCCTACCCGGACCGCGCCACGCCCTCGACGCCACGCTCAGTTACACGCACATGATCGCCGAAGCCGGCATGTCGCCGGGCCTGCGCGTCCTCTCGGTCGAGACACGCCCCGCCACCAGTGACGAAGGCGAGGTGTTGAATCTCGGTCGCGATGAACCCGTACGTCGATTGGAGCGGCTGCGCACGGCCGACGGCCGACCGGTCATCTACTCGGTCGACATCGTGCCGGAACGCTTCGTGTCGTCCGTGACCAATAAGACGTTCAACAGTTCGCTCTACGACGTGCTGTCGTCAATCGGCGAGCCCGTGGTGAGCGCCGACGCCGTCCTGACCCCGATCACCGCGGGCCGGTCGTTGTCGCGTCAACTCAAGGTCAAGGTGGGTAGCGCGATCCAACAGATCATCGAAGTGGATTACACCAAGAGCGGGCGGCCCATCGTGTTCTCTTCCGAATGGCACGTGCCCGGTGTATTCGAACTTCGCGTTCACCGGCGGGCGTGAGGTCGGCGAATCAAAACGAACCCTCGGTCCCCGCTGATGTCGCGTCACTCGACGTAGGTACCTCGTGATCGTGGTCCCCCTGTCTCCCTCGTCGCGCCAAGACGCCTTGGAGGTCATGCAGACCCGAGAACTCGACGTGCTCGTGGTCGGTGGAGGCGTCGTCGGGGCCGGCACCGCGCTCGACGCCGTGACGAGGGGTCTCGACACCGCATTGGTCGAGGCCGCCGACTGGGCCAGCGGCACCTCGTCACGTTCCTCGAAACTCATACACGGCGGACTGCGCTATCTCGAGATGTTGGACTTTCACCTGGTTCGAGAAGCCCTGCGCGAACGCGGACTCCTCTTGCACCGCCTCGCCCCGCACTTGGTGCGGCCGGTCCCGTTCCTCTATCCGCTCCGGCACCGGGTATGGGAGCGCGCCTACGCGGGCAGCGGGATCGCGCTCTATGACTTCATGGCGACGGGATCGGGTGGACTGGCGGGTCTGCACCATCACCGACACCTCAGTCGACGCGAGGCGCTGCGCGTCGCCCCGGTGCTGCGCCGTGACGCCCTTATCGGGGCCATTGAGTACTACGACGCCCAGGTGGACGACGCCCGCTTCACCATGATGCTCGCGCGCACGGCCGCTACGAACGGCGCGCACATCGCCAATCGAGCACGAGTAACCGGCTTCGAGCGCTCCGGCGAACGGGTGACCGGCGCACGGATCTTGGATCTGGAGTCCGGTCGAAGCGTGAGCGTTCGAGCGAAGGTGGTCATCAGTGCGACCGGCGTCTGGAGTGGTGAAACCCAGGCACTGGCCGACGTCGACGATCCCCTACGAGTGCGCACGTCCAAGGGTGTGCATTTGATTGTGCCGCGGGACCGGATACAGCTCTCGACGGGTCTCATCTTGCGTACGAACCGATCGGTGCTCTTCGTGATCCCCTGGGGCGACTTTTGGATCATCGGCACCACCGACACCGACTACGACGAAGAGAAGGAGAACCCGCGGGCCACGGCTAGCGACGTCGACTACCTCTTGGAACACGTGAACTCGGTCCTCGCTTCGCCGCTGCGACGCGACGACATCGTGGGCGTCTACGCCGGTCTGCGTCCCCTGCTTGACGGAGGGGCTGACGCCACCGCCAAACTCTCACGCGAGCACGCAGTGAGCGGAGCGCGACCGGGATTGGTGGTGGTGGCGGGCGGCAAGTTCACGACCTATCGGGTGATGGCCGAGGACGCCGTCGACTTGGCGTCGGCCCAACTGCCAAATGCTCTACCGGCATCACACACGCGCGACGTGGTGATCGTCGGCGGTGACGACTGGACGAGCACCTGGGACACTCGACATCGGTTGGCCGCCGAATCGGGACTCAGCGTCACGTGGATCGAACATCTCTTGCACCGTTACGGATCGCTCGCACCCGAGGTGCTCGAGGTCATCGGCGCCGACCACTCTCTGGCGGCACCACTCGAGGACTCGGGTCAATACCTAAAGGGAGAGATCAGTTACGCCGTGACCCACGAAGGCGCCCTCCATCTCGAGGACGTCCTGTCGCGCCGGACCCACGTTTCGATTCAAACCTCCGACCACGGCGCGGGCGCGGCTCGGCACGTCGGCGACGTACTGATGCCGCTACTCGGATGGGGATCGGAGCGCCTCGTCGAAGAACTCGCACTTTACGACGCGTCGGTGCAGACGTGGTGACCGAGGCTCACCGGCGACGCCGTCTCGTCCCGCACTCCCTCGACGGCGTCGCGAGTACATTCGAAGGATGCCCGTAGTGAACCTGGTGACTCCGGAATCAACTCGTCTCGGTTGGATCGGCACCGGGGTGATGGGCTCTTCCATGTGCTCGCATCTCTTGGCGCAGGGCTACCCGCTGACCGTATCGACGCGGACGCGCCCCAAAGCCGCCGCCCTGGTCGAAGCGGGCGCCAGGTGGGTCGACACGCCTGAGGAGGTGGCGGCGAACAGCGACGTCGTCTTCACCATGGTGGGCTATCCGGCCGACGTGCGCGAGGTCGTCCTCGGCCCGCAGGGCCTCTTGAAGGGTGCTCGGCCCGGCGTCGTCCTCGTCGATACGTCAACCAGTGAACCGGCGTTGGCCGTGGAGATCGCCGAACGCGCCGATCTGGTCGGCGTGCACACGCTGGACGCACCAGTCTCGGGCGGCGACGTCGGTGCGCGCAACGCGGCCTTATCAATCATGGTGGGCGGTCCACGGGAGGTCTTTGACGCGGTCCGTCCCTGTCTCGAAGTGATGGGCGCGACCATTGTGCTCCAGGGCGGACACGGCGCGGGCCAGCACACGAAGATGATGAACCAGGTGCTCATCGCGAGCAACATGGTCGGCGTCTGTGAGGCGCTCCTCTACGCCTATCGAGCGAACCTCGACCTCGAGTCCGTGTTGGCCTCGGTGAGCGGAGGCGCCGCGGGCAGTTGGTCGCTTTCCAATCTGGCTCCGCGAATGATCGCCAATAATATGGCGCCGGGATTTTACGTCAATCATTTCGTAAAGGACATGGGCATCGCGCTCGCTGAAGCTGGTCGCATGCAACTCTCGCTCCCAGGACTGGCGCTCGCGAATCAGTTCTACGTCGCTCTTCAGGCCCAAGGTGGTGGCGCCAACGGGACCCAGTCACTGATCAGCGCCCTCGCGTCACTCTCCGGTCTGGACTGGGAGCGACGTTCCGAGACCTGATCGATGACGTCGCCGAACATAACCGTCAGCGTGCCCACCGCGGAGCTGCGTGAGGCCTTAGGTGAACTCACGCCGAACGTCAGGATCCTGGTTTGGGATATGTCGGGTCCTCCCCCCGCTGATGAGATCGACATCGTGGTGCCGCCTTATATGAGCGAGCCGTCGGTGTTGCGGCACTTGGTCGACGTGCGGAGCCGTCTGGTGCAAAGTCAGATGGTCGGCTTCGACGGCGTCCGTGAAGTACTGCCGCCGGGTCCGAAATTCGCCAACGCGACCTCGGTCCACGAAACGTCCACGGCCGAACTGGTGTTAGCCCTGATCCTCTCGTCTCAGCGGGGGATTCCCGATTTCGTGCGGGCCAGCGACGAAGGACGGTGGGCTCCGCAATGGCACCAGAGTTTGGCCGATCGCTCGGTCCTGCTCGTTGGCTACGGGGGCGTCGCCCGGGCGATCGAATCGCGCTTGAGTGGATTTGAGGTCGTCGTCGAGCGACTCGCCTTCACGGAACGGACGGACGAGCAAGGAACGATCCACGGATTCGACTCACTACAGCGACTCCTGTCGGAATCGGACATCGTGGTGGTCGTCGTTCCACTCACGCCGACGACGAACCGTCTCATCGACGATGCGTTTTTGTCATCGATGCGCGACGACAGCCTATTGGTGAACGTCTCTCGCGGACGAGTGGCCGATACCGATGCGCTACTGGCGCACGCGAGCAGTGGGCGACTCCGACTCGCCCTTGACGTGACCGACCCCGAGCCACTCCCCGACGGACATCCACTCTTCAGGCTGCCCAACGTGCTCATCTCCCCGCACGTCGGCGGCAAGACGTCCGCGATGCTGCCCCGCATGGCACGATTGCTGGCCGAGCAGGTCGAGCGGATGGAGCGCGGGAGGGATCCGTTGAACGTCGTTCAATTCGAGTGAACGGCGAGACCGACACGTGAAGAACTGAGCAAGCGCCGTTTCAATGTTGTGACCGAATTGTTTGGAATGCGCATCCCTCCCCTTAGGCTGGTCTCAAGCAGTACTTATGAGGCTTGTCGTTTTGTCACTCCCAACTGGTGCACCATGGCGAACTTTGGGAAGGACAAATATGTCCACCTCCGCACGACCTTCGAATTACCCTCCCTCGCGAACGACGCGTCGGCCTAGTCGGGGGACGGTGCCGATGACCCTGCGACTCTCCTTTTCCACCATGTTGGTGACCGGAATCGCGTTCATTACCTTGGCGGCTTTCGGCACCCAGTCCGCCGTGGCCGCCACGGCCGTCGTCAACCTAGGAACTTCGTCCTCGTTCGCGGTATTGGCGGGCAGCGCCATCACCAACACCGGCGCGACCACGATTCACGGCGATATCGGGATCTCTCCCGGTACCTCGATCACGGGATTCCCGCCGGGGTTGCAGCTCTCGGGAGCCACCCACGTGGCTGACGGAACGGCGCTGTTGGCGGAGAACGCCCTCAACACCGCGTCCGTTGACGCCGCCGGACGTACGCCGTTCGTTACCGTCGCGGGAGACTTGGGCGGATCGACCTTGGTCGCCGGCGTCTACCATTCCGCTTCCTCCATGGGCCTCACCGGCACCGTCACCCTTAATGGCGCCGGCAACTCGGACTCGGTCTTCATCTTTCAAGCGGCTTCTACCCTGACCACGGCATCGTCCAGCACTATCGCCCTCGAAAATGGAGCGCAGGCGTGCAACGTGTTTTGGCAGGTAGGCAGCTCGGCGACCCTGGGCACGACCACGAACTTCGCGGGCACGATCATCGCGACCACTTCGATCACGCTCGACACTGGTGCGACGGTCAACGGCCGAGCTCTGGCGATTGGTGGCGCCGTCACCATGGATGGCAACACGATCACTGTGCCGACGTGTCTCGCGTCAGGCTCCACCACCACGTCCTCTTCGACGTCGACGACGACCTCGTCCACCTCGTCCACGACGTCCACGACGTCAACGACACCCGGCGCGACGACCAGTACGACCGCGGCACCCACCACCTCGCCGGCAACCACGACCCCGGTGGTAATTCCCCGCGGCGCTCCGGAGACGGGTGCCGGCGGAACGGCGCGAATCGTCTCGATGGTTCTGCTTCCCCTAGGGCTCGTCGCCCTGGGCTTGGCCGGGGTCGCCGGGCGATTCATCCAGCGAGCGCGTCGCGTCAAATAGTTCTCGACCAACGTCGTGACGTCACTCGTCCGGCGCGAGACGGCCCCGCATCTGGGCGTCGAGGAACTCTCGTTCGGCCTCGTTGCGCGTCATATCCGTGGCCCGTCTCTCCTCAACCGTGACTCGTCGTCGCGGCGGAGTCGTCGCAAGAGGTCGGCCCTGATCGCCGGCACGTACTGGTAGTCGACGAGTCGATGGTTGGCTTCAAGCGCTTCGACCAATTCCAACGCCACGGCCGGTCCGTCGAACGTCGAACCGCTCCGGAAAATTCAACAGCGAACCTTAGGTCAGTGTCAAGGAACTTTCTCAACTGCCCATTGCGGCCACCTTCAGGCACGTGGTGCTCAAAATGTGAAGGAATGGCGAGAGCGTCGTTTACCTTCCACCACAATGTAGGTTCATCATTAGGCGGGTCACCCAACGGTTGACACTCACCCAATACGACGAAGGGCTTTGAGGGGAATGGCCAAGGACAGGGGGTTGCGGTACGTGAAGGACGACGAGTCGACGATTCCGGACATTGGCGACTTCTTCTAC
The DNA here is from genome assembly GCA_963716515.1 of uncultured Acidimicrobiaceae bacterium. Taxonomy (GTDB): domain Bacteria; phylum Actinomycetota; class Acidimicrobiia; order Acidimicrobiales; family RAAP-2; genus RAAP-2. Next base: position 2,535,484 of record OY970319.1, on the reverse strand, counting down.
AGTTCCCCTGATCTGCTCTCGGTCTTCGGCGAAGACGGCGAACTGATCCAGGTGAATCCGGCGTGGCACGAGATGCTGGGCTGGGACTTCGACGAACTGCGGGGCGTGCCATTCGCGGACTTCGTCCACCCCGATGACGCGCAAGCGACCGCCGACGAATTTCGAATCGTGATCAGAGGACCGGATGAAACGCGGCGAGGCTTCGTCAACCGCCAACGTTGTCGCGACGGGACGTACCGGACTATCTCCTGGAGTTCGTTTCGCAAGGACGGGTGGATCTGCGCGACCGGTCAAGACGTCACCGACCGCCAAGAGATACAGACCAAGTTGAACCAGAGCACGGCGGTCACCGAGGCGATGTTCGAAGCGGCCGCCGACTCCATCGTCATCATCGATCGAGACCTCACCATCGTCGAGTCCAGTCCCGAGAGCGAACAGATCTACGGCTACCCCGAACAGGGTCGACGGGGACGCAACGGACTCAACATCGTTGATGACCGCGACCGACCGGTCGTCGAGGCGGCCCTTCGCCGGACCTTCGAAATCGACGAAGTAACGACGGTCAGTTTTCGCGCTCGGCACGCCGACGGACACGAGATCACGCTCGAGACCCGAGGACGCGCCCTGCGCAATCCCGATGGGCCGCCCACGCGCGCGGTCTTCATCACGCGCGACGTCACGGCCGCGGCCCAGACCCAAGCGGCGCTCGCCGAGAATCTCGCCAAGATGCGCGCGATCATCGACAACGCCGTCGACGCGATCACCGTCATCGATCGTGAGGGCGTCATGCTCGAGGTCTCGCCGGCCAGCGAGGCCATGTACGGTATCCCCGAGGCCCTTCGCCGCGGGCACCCCGTCCTCGAGTTCGTGCACTACAACGATCAGTCCGTCGTCACGGCGGCGATTCGGCGAATCTTCGAAGAGGGTCGGGCCACCACGGCGCGTTTCCGAATACGCCACGACGACGGACACTGGGTGACCGTCGAGTCGAGGGGTCAGGCACTCGACAACGGTGACGAACCACCAGTCGCCGCCGTGGTCATCACGCGCGACATCTCGGAATCGGTCGCGCTGGAACACGCCCTGGAGATCGCCCGGTCCGAAGCCGAACGCCACGACCACGCCAAGAGCGAGTTCATGTCGCGCATGAGTCACGAGTTGAGGACTCCGCTGAACTCGGTGATCGGATTCTCCCAACTACTGCAAATGGAGTCCACTGATCCCGACGTGCTGCGAATGCTGGGTCACATCAACAACTCCGGGCAGCATCTCTTGAACCTGATCAATGAGATCCTCGATATCTCGCGGATCGAATCGGGACGGGTCATCGTGACGCTGCGCGCGGTGAGCCTCGATGACCTGATCCGCGACTGCGTGGGAATCATCACCCTGCAAGCGAGCCAGCGCGGCCTCGAAGTCGAGGTCGGCGACATCACCGATGCCCTGGTGCGTGCCGACGGTCAACGCCTGCGCCAGGTCCTGCTCAATCTTCTTTCCAACGCCATCAAGTACAACCGTCCGCAGGGCCGCGTCAGGGTCGGCACGGAGATCGACGGGGAGATGGTCCGAATTTCGGTGAGCGACACCGGTCTGGGCATCAGTCCCGAGATGGTCGAGCGGCTCTTCATTCCCTTCGACCGACTCAACGTCGAATCGACCGGCATTGAAGGAACCGGATTGGGATTGGCCCTCTCCAAGAACCTGACCGAGGCCATGGGCGGCACGTTGATCTTCGACAGCACACCGGGCAAGGGTTCGGTCTTCACCATCCAACTGCCGATCTTCAAGGGTCAGTAGTGGCAGCGGGCGTGACGCCTCGGTGACGTGGCGGCGCGCGTCACACCCGACCTCGCTCACGGTGGCGCAACCGAGCGCTCCTACGATCGAGAAGATGAGCGACCCCACTACCGTCGACGAGCTCTTCGACCTCTACGAAGCGTCCGGCGATCAGTCCTACGGCGAGTCGATCACGCAGACCGAGCACGCCCTGCAGTGCGCCGCCCTCGCGCGCGACGCCGGAGCGTCCGGGACGCTGATCGTCGCGGCCCTCTTTCACGACGTCGGACACCTCGCGGTCGACGCGCAAGCACCGGGGTTCGACCTCGAGAAGAACGACGATCACGAAGCGCGCGGCGCCCGCATCCTCGCTCGCCTCTTCGGCCCGCCGGTGGCGCAACCGGTGGCCCTTCACGTACTCGCCAAACGCTGGCGCTGTACGCGCGAGATCGACTATCACGATCAGCTGTCGATCGCCTCGCGAGTGACCTTGATCGCCCAGGGGGGTCTGTTGAGCGACGAAGAGTGTCGGCGCTTCGAACAGCACCCCGGTTTCGAGGACGCCATCGCCCTTCGGACCTGGGACGACTGGGGCAAAGTGGAAGGTCTGGCAGTCGGCGCGTTGCGCGACTGGGAGCCTTTGGTCAGGTCGCTGGCCTTGACGCCGTGACGAGCACGTCGCGCGCGTTGGCGACGAGGTCGACGCGCGTACCGAGTTCAAAGGCGTCGGCACCACTACTCAACACGTCGGCCTTCACCGCGGCTCCGCCGATCCCGACCTCGAGTCGCGTCGTCGCGCCGAGGAAGCTCTTGTGCGTGATGATGCCGAGTCCGGTCGGCGCGACCACGACGTCGACGTCCTCCGGGCGCAGCAAGGCGTCGAGGGACTCCACGCCTTCCGGAACCGCACCACGTATCTTGACGTCGCGGCCGAACAGCGCCACCGAGTCACCGGTGCGCACGACGCTGACGCGACTCGAGACGCCGACGAACTGCGCGACGAATTCGGTGGACGGCTTGGAATAGAGCTCGGCCGGGGTCGCGATCTGCTCGGCGCGGCCGCGCGACATCACGCAGACGCGGTCGGCCATGGACAGGGCTTCCTCCTGGTCGTGAGTGACGAAGACCGTCGTGATCATCAGCCGCTGTTGCAAGGACCGGATTTGGTCCCGCAGTTCAGTGCGCACCTTGGCGTCCAGCGCGGAGAGCGGCTCGTCCAACAACAACACGCGTGGTTCAATCGCCAACGCGCGAGCCAACGCGACGCGCTGTTGCTGACCACCGGAGAGCTGATGCGGGTACTTCGTCGTGTGCTCGGACAGTCCCACCAGTTCGAGCAGCTCGGCGGCCCGTGCGCGGCGCGACGCGCTGCGTTGGTGACGGAGTTGGAGGCCGAAGGCCACGTTGTCGCGCGCGCTCATGTTGGGAAAGAGGGAGTAACTCTGAAAGACCATTCCCATGTCGCGCTTCTGGGCCGGCACGTGCACGACGTCGCGGCCGTCGACCATCACCGTGCCGATGTCGGGCCGCTCGAAGCCGGCCAGGACCCGAAGGGCCGTGGTCTTGCCGCAACCGGAGGGACCGAGCAGGGCCACGAACTCACCGGGCTCGATGTGGAGCGTGAAGCCGTCCAGCGCCTTGGTGGTGCCGAAGCGTCGCGTGAGGTTCTCGAGCGCCACCGGTGCCCCGGATGAGGACCGGGCCCCTTCGATCGTGGACGATGGCGGAATCTGGGTATCCATGAGCATCAGCTCCTCCTGGAGTGGGACTTTCGGTCGAACGACACGATCAACATGAGCACCAGTGCGGTGCCGAGCAGTGACATCATCGCCACCAGCGTGTTGATGCGCGGATTGGTGGTGGGCGTCAGATAGATCCACACCGGAATCGTGGTCCAATTGTCGAGGCTGGCGATGGTGAACTCTCCGAACACCAGCGCCAACGTGAGCACCGAGGCGGACAAGAGGGCGCTGCGCATATTGGGGATGAGGACTCGCCAGATGATCGAGACCCAGCCGGAACCGAGTGAGCGCGCCGCTTCGACCAGGGTCTTGAGATCGAGCGCGCCGAGACCGGCGTCCAGCGAACGGTACACGTAGGGCATCGCCAACACCACGTAGATCAACGCGAGGAGGTACTGCGAGGACTTCAGCCACTGCGGCGTCACGCCGTCGACGCCCACGATCAGCACGATCGGCGGGATGACGATGGGCAGGATCGAGATGACTTCCATCACCCGGCGAAACCGTGGCAGACGAAGGTGGACGTAGATCATCGTGGGCACCATCAGGATCAAGACGATGGCCATCGTGGCGATCGCCAACTGCGTCGAGAGCCACAGCGCGGAGAAGAAGCCGGGCGCCTGGGCAATCTGCGTGAGTGGCTGCAACGAGAAGTGCCCGTTGATGTCTTCTAGACAGAACTGCATGGCGGCGTAAAAGGGGACGAGGAAGTACACGGCCGCGAGGACGAGCGCGGTCCCCCGGCCCCAGTGCACGCGCCGAATCCAGGGCTTCGAAGGGTTGCCCCGAGAGTAGCCGTCCATGAAATCCTCGTGTTCCATGACCGAACCGAGTTCTAGCGAAGCCATCGCGAACTCCTTCGACGAAGTAGCGCGTAGCCGACGACCGAGATGAGCAGGATCACGATCATGGCGAAGCCGAGGGCGTAGGCGAGGTTCGCTTCACCGGAGAGCACGTTTCCCTGAAGGATGGCGCCGATCTGGATCGGCGTGATGGCGATCGTGCCGGTCGTCAGGGCTTCGGCGGTGGCGTAGGCCGAGAAGCCGCTGCCGAAGAGTAAGAACATGCCGCCCAGCACGGCCGGCGCCAGCACCGGCAGGCCGACGTGGCGCCAGTAGCGCCACGACGACGCCCCGAGGTTCTCGGCCGCTTCGCGCCACGACTGCTTGAGCCCGGCGAAGGCCGGCGTGATGATGAGGACCATGAGCGGCACCTGGAAGTACATGTAGACGAACGCCACGCCCCAGAACTTGTAGAGGTTAAAGCCGTGATCCCAAGGATTGAGGCCAATGTCGGCCAGCCAGTGGGTCGCCACGCCCCCCACCGCGCTGAAGCTGGCGATGAACATGAAGGCCAAGTTGACCCCGCCGAACTGGGCGAGCACGCCCGAGCACGCCGCGGTCAGGCGCTTGAAGAGTTCGTGCTCGGAGGTCGCGATGGCGTAGGCGAGGAGCGTGCCGAGGATGCCGGGGACGATCGAGGTCACGAGCGCCAACTTCAGGCTGTTCTCGAATCCCGCTCGGTACTGGAGACACGACGGGTTGTTCGAAACGCAGAGAATCACCTTCATGTTGGCCAGCGTCAACTTGCCAGCGTTGGAACGGAAGGCCAGGATGACGATGGCGATGGTCGGTAGCAGGAGTCCGAGGGAGACGTACGCGAGAAACGGAAGTACCGGTGCGCCGGTTCGGACTGACCGAAACAGTGCACCCGGCAATGACTTCTTTTCGCTGACCCCATCACTGACACCAGAAGGGGAAGGACTGGTGTCAGTGATGAGTTCAGACATCGTTGCGACTGTCGGCCGGTTAGCTACCGCTGATGGCCGAGGCCCAGTTCGCCGCGACCGTCGCCTTGGCGGTGTTGACCTGGGTCATGGTCGGGAAGGTCACCGCGCCCTTGGGCGCCGCGGGCAGCTTCGCCAAGAATCCCTGGTTCACCGTCTTGTTGGCGATCATGCCGGGCAACTCAATCGGTCGGGCGTAACCCTGCAGGAACAGGTTCTGTCCGAGCGACGAGTACAAGAACTCCTCCCAGAGGCGAGCGGCCGCCGGGTCCGGAGCGTCCTTGGTGATCGCCTGGGTGTAGTACGCCGCAATCGTGCCGTCCGACGGAATCACCGACTTCCAGCCCGGGACGCTCGCCGCGACACCGTTCTGCAGGTAGTCCCACCAGATCAGGATCGGCGTGGTGCCCGCCGCGGCGGTCGCCGCCGTGCCACCGGGCACGAAGTTACCGATCTTGTTCAGGTTGGCGAAGAACGTGATGCCCGGCTGAATGTTGGCGTACGAACCGCCGTTGGAGATCGCCGCCGCCCACACCGCGTAGAACGCCGCCGAGGCTGACGTCGGGTCGTTGTTGATGGCGACCTCGTTCTTGTAAGCCGGGTTGGACAGTTGAGCGAAGGAGGTCGGGCAGGTCGTCACGATCTTGGTGTCACAACCAATCGCGACGTAGCCGCCGTAGTCATCGAACCAACGTCCGTTCGGGTCCTTGGAGGCCGCCGGAATCAAACTCCAGGAGGCGACCTTGTAGGGAGCCCAGAGGCCCATGTTCTCGGTGGCGTAGCTCGTGCCCACGTCCACGACGTCCGGCGCGCCCGCGCGACCTTTCTCCGTTTGGATCGCGGTGATCTCTTGCGCACTCGATCCATTGGGGTTGGCGTCGTTGATGTGGATGCCGTACTTCGCGGTGAAGTCCTTCATGATGAGTCCGTAGTTTGCCCATCCCGCGAGCGGGATGGTGATGACGTTCACGTGGCCTTCCTTCTTGGCGGCCTTGATCAACGCCTTCATTCCACCGCCGGCTTGGGCCGACGTCTCCGTCGCCCAGTTCACCTTCTTGGTGGCTGCGTTCGCGCCAACACTGACCAAGGAAGCACCGGTCAGCATGGTGCTCACAAGTCCAGCCGCTACCGCCACCTTCATTTTCTTTGTCGACACTCGTCGTCCTCCTAAAGGTGAGTGCACCGCGTTGGTGACTCGCGACGAGAGTAAGTTGCGAGAGTTAGCCGAAGGTGACGCCACGGAGCAACAAGTGTGACGACTTCACGGATTCTTTGCGAACGTTTACGCGCGAAGTAGGAAGAGGAATTATGAGTGACGCCTCAGGAATGAAGTGCCTGCGCTGCCAGGGCCCACTGGCGCCACTGGGCCAAGAGACGCTGGTCACCGGCGGATCGTCCTCGGCGGCCAAGTTCTTCCTGGGCCAACTGGCCGAGATGCAAGAGAAGAACTGGGTGGTCAACGCTTATCGCTGCGCCAACTGTCACCACATCGAGCTGTTCGACGCCGGTGCGTAAGTCGACGCGAGACCTAACTCAGAAGTAGGTCAAAACTGAGTAGATCAACGACCGAGTCGATGACGTCGTCGGCGCCGTTGGCGATGAGACGGGCCTGATCGTCGTTGCCCGAAAGCACGCCCACGCAGTAGCCGGCCCCGGCGCGCAACCCGGCCACCATGTCCGACGCGGTGTCGCCCACCACCATCAACGAACTGGCCGCGGTGATCTGAGACTTCAACGCGCACCACCACAACATGTCCGGCGCCGGTCGACCGCGACCGACGTCGGCCGGTGAGACGCGAAGCTCGAACAGGTCTCCCCAACCCAGCACGTCGACGAGGGTCTCTCGCGTCATCGGCGAAAAGCCGGTCGTCAACGCCACTCGCAGTCCGGCGTCGCGCAGCGTCTCGATGGTCGAACGGGCGCCCGGGATTTCGCTCACGCCCAGCTCTTGGGCCGATTCCACGAAGTTGCGTTCGAAGGCCTCGTTGGCGATCAAAGCCCGTTCGCCGAAGAGGGCCGTGAAGACCTCGATCTTGGACTGACCCATCGTTTCCACGACGTACGCCTCGGCCGACTCGGCCTCGTCGGTTGTGACCTCCAGGTCCTCGATCGTGCGTCGGAAGGCTTCCAGCACCAGGCCGTTGTCGAGGACGGTGGTGCCGGCCATGTCGAAACAGATCAACTCGACGTCGTTCATTGGAAACTCTCCTCCGCGATGGCCGGGGCGAGGGTCATCCCCCGTCCGCCGGCGCCGGTGATGGCGCTCACTCCGCGAGCGATCTGCTTGCGGAAGTAGACCTCGTCCGGGGCCGGGTCACTCAACTGGTGATACACCCCGCTCCAGCGCCGCTCGATTCGTGGCATCGCCGGTCCGATCACCGCTCGCGCGGCCGCCTCGATGATCTCCATCGGACGATCGAGCGTCTCGAAGAGACCCGGCACCTCGGGTTCGTGCGTGTCGCCGATGGTGAGTCCGCCGTGCAGTCGCTGCTGGCAGAGCAGTTGTATCGCGAACTCCGCCGCCGGTGAGGGTTGGTCGTCCAGTAGTTCGCGAGCGAACTCGGCGAATCCCGGGTAGTACCGGAACGAATCACCATTAGCGACCGACGTCGTCACGGTTCGCTCGAACGGTTCGGTCTCGGCCATGTAGAGGCGGACCTTGCGCAACGGCGAACCCTCGAACAGTTCGGCCGCGAACCCGCTCAACGAGGCGCCGAGACAGAGGACCACGTGGTCCCCGGCGTAGTGCACGCCGCAGTGATCGATCGCCGCGTGATCGACGACGCCCACCAGTTCGCGCCCGGAAAGGTACTCGTAGCGTCCGCTGTTCTCCATGTAGTCGCGCAGCGCGCCGAGCGCCAGACGCGACTCCACCGCCGCGTCACGACCGCAGAAAAGTCCCGCCATGAAGTCGCCCTGGAGCGCCGGGTTGCGCCGCACGATCTCCTCGGATGCGAGCAGTTCGAACCGTCGCGACTCGGCGTCACTTCGGGCCATCGCGCGCACCGCCACCTCCAGCTCCGGTTCGTTGCCGATCAACGTGATCGAACCGTTCGCGCGAAAGCCGACGCCGGGTACCTCGACGGCAACGTCCTCCCAGAGTTCCCGGGCCCGCAGTGCGAGAGTCAGCTCACGTCCCGGCGCGCGGCCGCTCACCCAGACGAGGCCGAAGTTGCGCACCGTCGCGCCACTGGGTACGAGGTCGCGCTCGAGGTGCACCACACTCGCCCCTCGCGCCAAGGCGAACAGCGCGTGCATCGTGCCGAACACGCCGCCCCCTACCACCACGACGCGTTGGCCCTGCAGCGTCGCTTCGAGGTCGTTCAGCACGGTCGCGAAGTTAGGTCGAAGACGTTGCGCCAAGGTGACGAGTTGGTGTCGTCGACACAACTCTTTGACCGCATCAGTCGGCGCGGCGCTCTTCGAAGAAGGTTCGTAACAGGTCGGCCGACTCACTCGCCAGCACGCCGTAGGTGAGGGAGGCTTCGTGCAGGAGTCGCGGGTCGCTCAAAACGTTGTAGCGAGATCCCACGGCGCCCGCCTTCTCGTCGAGTGCCCCGATCACCACTCGACGCACGCGCGCGTTCAAGAGCGCACCGGCGCACATGACGCAGGGCTCCAACGTGACGTACGCCGTGACCTCGTCCATGCGCCACGAAGGACGCGAGAACGCCGCATCACGCAGCGCCACGATCTCGGCGTGGGCGGTGGGGTCCTGTTCGAGCTCGCGTCGGTTCTCCCCCACGCCGATCACCACGTCGTGCTCCACCAAGACGCAGCCCACGGGAACGTCCTCGTGCCCCGCGGCCACGATGGCGATGTCGAGGGCCGCGCGCATGAAGAGTTCATCGTTCTGGAGGTCATCCACGACATCGAACTTACCGAGACGCACCGCGTCGCGGCCAAAAGTCGTGACGAAGTCGCGTTGTAGACTGCTCGACGGAGGGGTGCGAGAGCGGCCGAATCGGGCAGTCTCGAAAACTGCTGTGTCTCCGGGCACCGTGGGTTCAAATCCCACCTCCTCCGCCACAGGCAACGGGTGACTTTGGTCACCCGTTTTCTGTTCCGGTGACGGCCTTTGGCGCTGCAGGTACGCTGGATTCGTTCGGCGCGAGCCGACGACTCTCAGGAGAAGGCCATGGTCTCGTCAATCGATACAGCAGTGGGAACCGAGCGCAAGGTCGTCACCGAATTGCCCGGTCCGAAGTCGCGCGCCCTGCACCAGCGCCGTCAAGCGGTCGTGAGCGCCGGACTGACCGTGGGATTCCCCATCTACATTGACCGCGCCGAAGGCGCGATCCTGGTGGACGTCGACGGGAACCAGATCCTGGACCTCGGTTCGGGCATCGCGGTCACCTCGATCGGCCACGCCGTGCCCGAACTGGTGGAGGCCGTGAGTGCCCAGGTGGCCGCCTTCACCCACACCTGCTTCATGGTGAACCCCTACGAGAGCTACGTCGAAGTCTGCGAAGAGCTCGCCGCGATCACGCCCGGATCGCACGCCAAGACCTCCGCGCTCTTCAACTCCGGGGCCGAGGCGATTGAGAACGCCGTGAAGGTCGCTCGACTCGCCACCGGACGCCAGGCGATCGTCGTCTTCGAGCACGCCTATCACGGTCGCACCAACTTGACCATGGCCCTCACGGCGAAGAACATGCCCTACAAGGACCACTTCGGCCCCTTCGCGCCGGAGGTCTACCGCGTCCCGATGAGCTACCCGTTCCGCGACGGGCTGAGCGGGGCCGAGGCGGCCGCGCTGGCCATCAAGATGATCGAGACCCAGGTCGGCGCCAAGAACGTCGCCGGTCTCCTCATCGAGCCGATTCAAGGGGAGGGCGGCTTCGTCGTGCCGGCCGACGGTTTCTTACCGGCCCTCTCGGAGTGGACCACGGCCAACGGCGTGGTCTTCATCGCCGACGAGATCCAAAGCGGCTTCTGTCGCACCGGCGACTGGTTCGCCGTCGACCACGAAGGCGTTATCCCGGACATCGTCACCACCGCCAAAGGTCTGGCCGGTGGCATGCCGCTGGCCGGCGTAACCGGCCGTACGGAGTTGATGAACGCGGTCCACGAAGGTGGGCTCGGCGGCACCTACGGCGGCAACCCCGTGGCCTGCGCGGCGGCTCTCGCCACCATCAAGACCCTGCGCGACCGAAACCTGGTGGCGCGGGCCCGCGAGATCGGCGAGATCCTCTTCGCCAACCTGCGCTCCCTCGCCCAGGACGTCGCCATCATCGGCGAGGTGCGCGGTCGCGGCGCGATGGTCGCCATGGAGTTCGTGCAGCCCGGCACCAAGGACCCGAACCCCGCGGCGGTCAAGGCCATCGTCAACTACTGCAACCAGAACGGCGTCATCGCCATCTCCTGTGGCACCTACGGCAACGTCGTGCGCCTGCTGCCGCCACTGGTGATCTCCGACGCCCAACTGGCCGACGGACTCGAGGTCGTGGGTGCCGCGGTGCGGGCCGCGAGTTAGTTCAAACAGCTCTGCGTCGGCTCGGTTCCGTGGGCTGGCGTCAGGGCCAGGTCGTGTTTGACGGTCGAGGCCGGAACGGCGTAGGCCGTTTCGCTCTGACTGAGCGACTTCGAGAACACCACGCCCGCGACGTCACCGTGAACCAATACGGGGCTCCCGGAGTTGCCCGGTTGGATGTTGGCGTAGACCACCAGCACCGTGCGAGCGAACGTCTGCTTGTCGTAGAGGTCCCTCGACTCCGCGGTGAGCTCACCGCTGATGATCGATGGACTGATGGTTCGCCGGCCGTCCAGCGGGAAGCCGATGACCTGGGCCGGGGCACCGGAGGACGGAGTCGACGCCACGAAGTTCAAAGGCGACGCGCCCGCCGCCAGTCGTAAGATCGCCAGGTCATTGACGGGATCGAAGAGCGCCACCTTGGCCGGTGCTCCCCCGACCGTGACGCTGGTCGCACCCGCCACCACGTGGGCGTTCGTAACAACCAGTTGCGCGGTGACGAAGAATCCCGTTCCCTGGTGGGTGTCGGGGCATCCCTTCGCCAGAACCTTGAGAACCTGGGTCCGCGTATTCGGTGACACCGTGTTCTTGCCCAGTTTGGGTGCCGGGCCCGACGACTTGACCGTCGGCGCGACGATGCTCGCGAACACACTGGGGAAGTCGGCGTTTCGAAGCATCGACTGGAGCCGGGCCTCGGCCGAAGGAACGGTGGGCAGCGCCTTGTCGAGCGCTTTGACGATCTTCGAGCCTTGGATACCGCTCGCGGCGGTCGACCACGACGTGGCGACCAGCAACGCCGCCACGAGCCAGACCGTGATGAGGGCCCCGGCGACACCCACGACCACCCCGGCGACCGAGTCGACGAGGCCCAACTTCACCATCTTCACGGTCTTGCGGATGGAGGCCCCGAGTAGGTGGCCGAGGAAGTGCCCGGCGTAGGCGGCGACCACGACGATCACCAGCGCGAGGATCGGCCTCCACGACGAATGGGTGATCTTCGTCGAGAGTGACGGCGCGATCGCGATGCCCGCGTAGAAACCGGCGATCAATCCGATCCAACCAAGGACCTGTCGGATGGCGCCTTGGAACCAGCCCCGGATCGCGGCCACGATGGCGATCGCGACGATGAGTACGTCGACCCAGTTCATGGACCCCAAGTTAGACCTCCGCCTCGCGGCGAGCGGTTAAGCGCGCAACTCCTGATTAGTAACATCAACACGGCGACAACGGTCGTCACGATCACAAGGACACAATGAATCGAGTACCAGCCCACGTACGTTCACTGGTACGGAACGCGGCCATGTGCTCGGTCGCGGGCGTGGTGTTGTCGTCGTGCGCCGCAACGACGCCGGCCGTCGTCCCGCACGTGACCGGTCTTCCCGCCATCAGTTTCTCGGTGCCGCTCTCGACGGTGGGGTGTACGACCGACAACTCGTGCGTGGCGTTGGGGACCTCGGAGATTGACGCGAGTCTGTCGTCAGTCGGCGAGTACCGGTCAGCCAGTGGTCACTGGACGGCCCTCGTCGTTCCGAGCGCCGCCACCGCGTCGATCATCCAGTCCTCGTCGTGCTGGAGCAACGGTTGTCTTTTTGTGGGATCGCAATCCAGCGGTGAACTGGTCTGGCGTTACAACGCCATCTCGAACTCGATCAACGCCGAGACTGCGCCGACGGGAGCGCTCAGCATCAACGCGATCGCCTGTTATGCCTCGACGACCTGTTCGATACTCGATTCGGGAAAAAGTGGTCCGCGATTTCTCACGACCCACGACGGTGGCACGACGTGGTCGACACCGGTCAGCTTCGGCGTCCCGACACAAGATTCGATAACGGCGCTCTCTTGCCCCACCGAGCTCAATTGCATGGCGAGCTTCCTCAATGCCTCCAACGGAATTGAGGTCTACGTGACCCTTGATGGCGGTGTCACGTGGACGCTTCGGACGGGCTTATCCACCATCACCTGGGCGGCGCTCACGTCACTCCACTGTGCCGGACGCACATGTCTGGGGCTCGCAAAACTTTCGACGGGCTGGCGGGTCGTGAGAACGAAGAACTTCGGGAAAACTTGGGCGAAGGTCGCTTCGCTGCGAAGTTCCTTCTTGACTCTCGCCTGCACCTCGTTGGAGCGATGCGTCGTGGGCGGCATGACGGGCTCGTCGGTCCCGTGGCTGGCCACGGTCACGTCCGGTTCGGTCACGGTTGCGAAACTCAAATACGTCCCTTCACCGATTTCTGACGTGGCGTGCGGATCGAAAATCTGCGCCGCGATCGGCGTGACCACCGTGATGACACTGCGGCCCTAGCCCTTCAGCACTCGGGCGTGATGTGGTCCAGGAACCCTGAAGTCGGGCGCGGGTGGCTCACGCCGAACCTTCCCTTCGTTTGTATGCGAGGCTGGTGCGGTGAGTTGGAACACGATTCCCGTCCCCACCGGGTGGTACCCGGACCCTTCGGGGGCACGCCAATGGCGCGTCTGGACCGGGACGCAGTGGTCGGAGTTGACGCGCCCCTACGGTGAGGTCGCGCAAGCGCCGAGCATCGTGTCCGAACTCTCGCTCATTCAAGCCCTCCACCGACTGGTGCGCTACGGGATCGTCGGCGATTTCGCGGGCATCAGCATTCTGGTCAGCGTGCTGGCCCACTGGCCGGGCACCGCCCACCCGGTCTCGGAGTGGTTCGGCGTCGCGGCCTGCAACGTCGCGGTCGCGCTCCTGCTCATCGGCACGGCCTGCTTCGCCTTCGCCGCTCGGGAGCTGGAGGGCCACTGGACACCATGGGCCGTCATCCCCGGCGTCAATCTCTTCGCCGTCAACGCCGTCGTCACCCGCCGACTCGGCGGTCAACCACTTCGACGCGTCGGCGCCGAAGTCGTCTTGATGGTGCTCTTCGTCGCCCAGTTCCACGCCGAAGCGTGGCTGTGTGTCGCACCGGTGATCGTCGCGGTCGGCGAGTCGCAGTGGATCGCCACGTTGATCGACCATCTCTTGTCCTCGTCCAAGCCGTCGACGCCGGCCACTTCTTGAATGACCACCACGACGAATGCCGGACTTCGCGTCCCGTGACGTCCGCACGCCGAACGAGGTAGCGATGTACGAATGGACCGATGAGCAGCAGGCGATCATCGACGTCGTGCGGCGCTTCGTCGACGAGGAGATCCGTCCCCAACTCGATGACCTCGAACACCACGGCATGCCCCCCTACGCGATCCTTCGAAAGATGTACGACGTCTTCGGTCTGAAGGAGATGGCCAAGGAGACCTTCGCGCGCCAACTCCAACGAAAGATCTCGGGCGAGGAACCGACGCAAGAACCTCGCGGCTCCGACCCGGCGGCGCAGCTCATCTCGACGATCGAACTGTGCCGCGTCAGCCCCGGGCTGCTCACCTCGCTCGGGGTGTCGAGCGGATTGGCGGCGGGGACGATCAACAAACTGGGCACGCCGGCCCAGATGGAGCGATGGGGCCTCGATCTCATGACGCTCGACAAGATCGGCGCCTGGGCCATCACCGAACCGGACTCCGGCTCCGACGCGCTCGGCGGCATGCGCACCAGCGCCAAGCGCGACGGCGAGGACTACGTGTTGAACGGCCAGAAGACCTGGATCACGAACGGACCCTACGCCGACACCATCGTGATGTACGCCAAGCTCGACGACGGCAGCGGCGAGGAGATGCGCAACCGCAAGGTCTTGACGTTCGTGCTGGACAAGGGAATGGACGGGTTGGTGCAGGCCGCGCCGATGCGCAAGATGGGTCAACACGGTTCACCGACCGGCGAAGTATTCATGAGTGACGTCCACGTAGGTCGAGATCGCCTCCTCGGAGAGAGTGAAGATCCCGTGGGAGGCGGTCGTCAAAGCGCGAGGGACAACTTCGTCGCTGAACGCGCCGGCGTCGCCGCCATGTCCCTCGGCATCATCGAAGAGTGCCTCAAGCTCTCCATCGAGTACGCCAAGCACCGTCGCCTGTGGGGAACGCCGATCGCCGACTATCAGCTCATCCAACTCAAACTCGCCCAGATGGAAGTGGCGCGCGTGAACGTGCGCAACATGGTCTTCGCCCACATCGAGCGGTCGTCGAACGGCGCGGTGCCGACCTTCGCCGAGGCCTCGGCCATGAAGCTCTACTCGGCCCAGGCGGCCTGCCAGGTGGCCGACGACGCCATTCAGATCTTCGGGGGCAACGGCTACATCGCGGAGTACCGGGTCGAACAACTGAGTCGCGACGCGCGGGTCCTTCGTATCTACGCCGGCACCGACGAGATGCAAGTCATCGCCATCGCCAAGGACCTCATCCGCGACTAGGTCGCGTCTCGGGCGAGCGAGGCTCGCAGACGATCAGCGACACCGACCCAACCCTTGTACTCCTGCATCGCGAGCGGCGCGGTGTCGAGATTCAACAACAGCGTCGGGCCGAACTCCTCGTGTGCTTCGCACAGTTCCTTGGCCGAAGCCACGTAGTTGTGAATGGTGAAGACGATCGCGCCGCTCTCCGCGAGACGACGCAGTGTCTGGCGCTCCGCCCGAAAGTACCAGTCGGCCAGTTCGCCGTGGGGGCTGCGTCGCGCGCTGGTCGGCTGATGCAGCGCCGGTGAATCGATCAAGGTCCAGTTGAGTCGCCAGAACGAGCGATCGGGCTTCAAACGTTCAAAGAAAGCGTTGGTCGGCCGACTCAGTTCGACGTCGTAGGTGGGCACGGGTCGATGGATGTCGTCGAGCGTCGTGCCGAGCTTGGAGGCGAGATTCCAGCGGGAGGGGAAACAGACACAGGCCGCCTGCAGCCGCCACGCGTCGGAACGCACCAGTACGCAGAGGTCCTCTTGCACCAGTCGAGCGGCCGCGACGATCGGGTGCTCGTCGCCACGAACCTCGAGAGCCAACTCCGGATGATGGGCGTCGAGGTGGCGCCTCACTTCCGCGAGCAACTCCCGACTCCCCTCCTCGCCTTCTGGATTCGTAGCCACGACCACGTCGAAGGCGGTGTCGAGCAGTCGACGCTTCTGTTCCAGTTCGTCGAAGCGACGGCCGTCAACTTCCAGCCATTGATCGAGATCGAGAGGCCGAAGTCCCATGGCCATTCGCCATCCCTTGGCCTCCAGCGGGAGGTACGCGAAGTCGCTCACGGACGACCACGTTTTCGCAGGACGAACCAGTAGATGCCGAACAGCGTCACCGGCACCGCGATGACGATCACGCGCGCCTCGGGCAGGACCGAACCGCGATGGTCGTTCACGAAGGTTGTCGTGGTGACGAGGGTCCGAATGAATTCACTCAACTACTCTCTCCTGTTCGGACTTCGGGTGCTCGACTCAGTTGAAACCGTCGCTACTTCGCCGACGTCTCCTGTTGACCCATCAACGTTTCGAGGCGCGCGAGGATGTCCGAAATCGCCTGGTCCTGGGCCAAGAGATGCTTCTGGATCTCTTCGGACTCCTTCAACACCGCTTCGGCGTCCTTGTAGGTGTCTTCCGAGCGCTTGTCGGCGGCGCGGGCTTGGATATTCTGTCCCACGATGATGATCGGCAACAACACCAGTTGCAGGAACGAACTCGAAAGCCACACGATGACGTAATACGTGCCCTGTTTGATGGCGTCGGGCAAAGCGAAAAACGCGATGATGGTAAATACGTACGCCATCCACATGGTCCCCACCACGAGGGTGATGCGAAGGCCAAACCTCGCGTTGAAACGGACGAAGGGATTGGGGTGATTGAGGGGGCGTAGGTCGCGGGTCTTCACCGGACCAGCTATTTTCAGTTCCTCGGCCCTGGGGTGTCGCACGTATTGGTAGAGATTGGGCATATCGGAACTCTCACAGGTTTAGAGCGCGACGGACTTCGCCGCTCACGCCAAACCTATCGTTGCGATCACTCTCGGTCGTTGTGGTTTGCGGTGAGCGGAAATGGCTATAGATAGGCGGCGGCGCCTGTGCGACGATAGCGACGTGGACTTCTCGCTGGAACTAGGCACCTCGGTTCTCCGCCGTACCCCGGCTTCGCTGAGCGCCCTGCTCTTCGATCTGCCCGACGAGTGGACAAAAACGGACGAAGGATCGGGCACCTGGTCGCCCTATCAAGTGGTGGGTCATATGACGCACATCGAAGAGTGCGACTGGATGGACCGGACCATCACGATTCTCGCCGAAGGCGGACCGCACGTGTTCGATCCGGTCGACCGCGAAGCGGGATTCGCACGCTTCGCGGGTTGGCCGATGTTCGAGCTCCTGGAACGATTCCGCGAGGTTCGATCGTCGAACCTCGAACAACTCGCGGAACTCGTGTCCGTTGACGACCTCGAGCAAAAGGGCATTCACCCCACTTTCGGCGAGGTGACGCTGAGCCAACTGCTCGCCGCGTGGGTGGTGCACGATCTGAACCACCTGGATCAAATCGCCAAGACGCTGGCCAGGCAGTACCGAGAAGCCGTCGGACCGTGGCGAGAGTTCCTGCCGATCGTGGACGCTCCCTAACTCAGCGACCGGCGCCGGCAATCGGTGTTCGCTAACGCACCAAGAAGCTCAGACTCCGTCAAAGTCCAGCCAACCCGGTTGGGCGTGCCAGTGACCACCGCGTTCGAGCAGGTCGAGGATCCCCCGCTGCAGCGTCGTGTCGCGGGGAAGTTCATTCAGCGAGACCCCCGGTCGCTCGAAGATGAATTCCACGGTCTCCTCGTCGTTGTCGTACCAGCGGTCGAGCACCGTGAAGCGCCGTTGAAACTGCAGGATGTGGCTCTCGGGATCGAGGAAGTCCGAGAGTTGCTGGTCGAGCAGCCACGACTGGCAGGTGGCGAGGCGCCGCTGTTCGATCGGCCACATCGAGCCCAGCACCTCGCGCGCTCGCGTGAACGTCGAGTCGAGTTCGCGGGAACCGAGCGCCGCGCGGTAGGGAATGTGTATGCCGACCGAAGGGTCGCCTCGTCGGAATCCCTCCCCGAGGACCGAACTCTCCTCCTTCGAATACCACGGCGCCGGCGAGAGGCTCCCGACGCCGAGATTCACTCGATGAAACTGAAGGCTGCCGACCTGTACCAACTCTCCGCGCAGGACGGGTAGTAACCACCAACCGGGGTCGATGCCGACGGTGCCGCGCTTGCGTTCGTGAACCTGCACGTGACGGGGCAGGACCGTCATCGTGGAGTCGAGAACGTCGGGCGGACAGCCGCCTCGTCGAAGGAACTCGCAGGCGTCGTGGTAACAGACCACGAAGAGGTAGAAGTAGAAGAGACGGCCGTTGGAACCGGCCTCGTCCAGGTCGTCCCAGATCGGAATCGGCGCGTCGACGTCGCCGCGACATTGCTCGACCCACTCGACGAGCGACGCGAGCAGCGACACCCATTCGCCGTTAGCGCGGAACTTCGACCAATGGGCGACGACGTCCTCGATGACCGAACTCGGCACGCGCACCTCGCTGAGGGCGGCTTTGATATCACCGGTCCGGAAATTGCCGACTCGCGCGAGGACGGGCCTGGACGGAGGCGCTACGAATCCGCGCATCGCTGCGATTGTGGACTCGGCGGTCATCGGGGTACGTCCAGCGGGCGGTAGCGCACGCCCATCGCCGCCAGTCGTTCGAGGTGGCGTTCGAGGCGGGGACGAAACTCTTCGAGGGACTCTTGCGTCCCCCAGGCGACTTCGGCGAACACGGCCGTGCGCGGAAAGGCCATGTAGTCCAGGTGCTCGCGCGTCGCGATGTACTCACTCCAGAGTTGAACCTGGGCCCCTCGTACGTGATGCCAATAGCGCTGGTCGAGACCGGGAGGCATCACCGAGAATCGATAGACCTTCTCCCACGTGGTTACCGCCGGCGGTGGCGCCAACGCGACCGGCTCATCCCTCGCATCGCTGTTCAACCAGTCGAAGTAGAGGAACTGCATCGGCGCCACGACGACGTCGTGTCCCGACTCGGCCGCGAGGCGGCCCCGGGTGGAGTGACGCCACGCGCAAATCACGACCTCGGCCTCCACGTCGGCGTCCATGACCTCATCCCAGGCGAGCACTTCGTGACCATCGGCGCGCAAGACGGCCGTCAATCGCTCGGTGAAGAGACCTTGCAATTGACGTTCGTCGGTAAATCCGTGCTCCGCCATCACCGCCTGCGCCATTTCACTGTGTTCCCACTCGGTCGTGGGACACTCGTCGCCGCCGATGTGGAAGGGACTCGCGGGAAAACAACTCGCCACGTAGCGCACGACCTCTTCGGCAAACGTGAGCGCACCTTCCCCGACGTTAAGGACGTGCTCGCTGATCCCCCAGCGAGTCCACACCTCCATCGCTTCGTCGCCGTTGCCCAGGTCGGGATAGGCCGCGATGGCCGCTTGGGCGTGGCCGGGCAGATCGATCTCGGGCACGATCGTGACGAAGCGTCGCCGGGCGTGTTCTCGGATCACCTCCAGATCCGCCGCGCGGTAACAGCCCCCGTGCGCGACGTCGTCGTCGAGACCGCTCACCTCGTGGCCGATCGGCGAGGAGCGTCGGGTCGACGCGACCTCGCGAAGACGGGGCCACCGCGGGACGTCGACGCGCCAACCCTGATCGTCGTTGAGGTGGAGGTGGAGTCGATTCAACCGGTGCGCCGCCAACTGATCGATCACTCGACAGACGGTGGCGACGTCAAAGAAGTGACGGGCCACGTCCAGGTGAACACCGCGCCACGCGAATCTCGGGCCGTCTTCGACGAAGAGCCGCGGCAGCTCGATCGTCCGGAGCGTCGCGCCGTTCGACCAGAGTTCGTTCGGTCCGAGCTGTCGAAGCACGCTCAAGGCGTAGGCGACGCCGGCCGCCGAACTGGCGTCGATCGTGACCTCGGAGTCGATGGCGAGGCGATACTCCTCGTCGGCGCAGTCATCGACCAGGCGAACGATCAGGTCAGCCGTGCTCGCGTCGTTCACCAGCTCGACCGTCCAGCCGACCGAGCTCTCGAGGTCGTGCGCGAAGGTCTCCACGACGTCACGCCACTCAGGTTCGACGCACACGCGCAACGGCGAACGCCACGTCACCGTCCCACTCCGAACGTCGATCGAGCGCGGCCGTGGAACGAGCGCGACGTCCACTACGGCTTCACCGCGTAACAGGCCGCGTGGTGCGTCGCCGAGAGCGTCACCATCGGCGGCGTGGTGACGACGCACTGATCCATGACCAGGGGACAGCGCGGGGCGAAGCGACAGCCCGGGCCGGGATCGATCACCTTGGGTGGCTCGCCCAAGTCGTCACCGTCGAAGGCCGTCGGCGCGAGGTGCGGGTCGGGCGCCGACGACATCAACAGACGCGTGTAGGGGTGTTGGGGCGAGCCGATCACTTCGTCGGTGAGACCCTCTTCGGCGATGCGTCCGGCGTAGAGGACGATCATGCGATCGGCCACGTAGCGCGCACTCGCCAGGTCGTGCGTGATGTAGAGGATGGAGACGCCCTCGTTGTCGCGAAGGTCCTTCATCACGTTGAGCAGACCGATGCGAATCGACACGTCGAGCATCGAGACCGGTTCGTCGGCCAAGATCAGTGAGGGGCGCGACGCGAGCGCCTGAGCG
This sequence comes from uncultured Acidimicrobiaceae bacterium, assembly GCA_963716515.1. GTDB lineage: Bacteria > Actinomycetota > Acidimicrobiia > Acidimicrobiales > RAAP-2 > RAAP-2. Next base: position 2,515,189 of record OY970319.1, on the reverse strand, counting down.
AAGCCGAGACGTTGACGCTGTCCGCCGGAGAGTTCGTGAGGGTAGCGACGCAACACCTCGTCACCCGGCGTCAGCCCGACCTTCTCGACCAGCGAGACGGCCTCGGCGAAGCGATCGGAGCGTTTGATGTCGGGGCGATGCAGTTTCAGCGATCGCAGCAACGCGTGGCCGACCCGCAGGACCGGGTTGATCGAGCCGAAGGGGTCCTGGAAGACCATCGGCATCGCGCCCCGACTGAAACGGACCTCGCGACGGCTCATGGCCTTTCCCTCGAATACGAACGAACCCGAGGTGGCCGGATAGAGACCGGCCAGGACCCGTGCGATCGTCGACTTGCCCGAACCGGACTCCCCCACCAGGGCCACGATCTCGCCCGGCGCCACTTCGAAGGAGACCTCGTCGATGGCGTGCAACTGTCCGCGCGAACGAAAGCCCCCGACGCGAAAGAGACGCGTCAGGTCCTCGACCTTCAAGATGGGCTCAGGCATCGTGCTTCCTCGTTCGAGCCACCAGGTGACAGCGCACCTGATGATCACCGTAGGAGATGAGCTCGGGGTGCACCGTGCGGCACTCCTCGTTGGCGTACGCGCAGCGCGGCGCGAAGAGACACCCCTCGGGTGGGTTCACCAGCGATGGTGGATTCCCAGCGATGCCGGTGAGTTGTTTGGACTCGCCCAGCAACGAGGGGAAGGCCTCCATGAGTCCCTGGGAGTACGGGTGCTCCGGTCGGTCGAAGACCTCACGGGTGGGACCGAGTTCGACGACTTCGCCGGCGTACATCACGGCGAGCCGATCCGAGTAGTGCGACACGACGCTCATGTCGTGCGTGACGAAGATGACCGCGAAGCCCAACTGGTGCCGCAACGTCTGGACTTGGTGCATCAACGATCGCTGCGCCACGACGTCCAGGGCCGAGGTCGGCTCGTCCATGATGACCAGCTTCGGTTCGAGCAACAATGCCATGGCGATCATCGCGCGCTGGCGCATGCCGCCCGAGAGCTGGAAGGGGTAGCTCTTCAAGTGGGCGGCGTCGATGGCCACCATGGCGAGCACTTCGGCCGAGCGATCGGCGATCTTTTCGTCGCTCCACTCCGTGTGCGCCTTACACGCGTCGGTCAGTTGAGCGCCGATGGTCAGGGTCGGGTTGAGCGCGTTCATGGCGCTCTGCATTACGACGGAGATATCGCGCCAGCGATGGAGCCGCAACGCCTCGGGCTTGAGCGTCGTGAAGTCGACCCCGTCGAAGATCACTTCTCCCCCGGCGATCCGCCCCGGGTACGTGAGAAGTTGCGCCACGGCGAAGAGCAACGTCGACTTACCGCAGCCCGACTCGCCGACGATGGCGAGAAACTCGCCCTTGTCGAGTTCGAACGAGACGCCGCTCACGGCCTGCGCCGGACCGGACGGGGTGGCGTATTCGACCCGGAGATCGCGAACCTGCAGGATCGGCTCGTTCACGCGACGCTCCGTCTCTTCATGGCGCGCACCGGTCGCAGTGCGGGATTCGCCACCTCGTCAAAGGCGTAGTTGAGGAGCGCGAGACCGCTCCCGAGGATGGCGATCGCCACGCCGGGCGCCAGGGCCCACAAGGGAAGTCCCGTCTGCAGGGCTTCGTTGTTCTGCGCCCAATACAGCATCGTGCCCCACGACTCGGTGTTGATGTTGCCCAGGCCGACGAACTGCAGGCCGGCCGACGCCAGCACGGCGTAGAGGGCGGCTCCGAGGAAGTTGGCCACGATGAGTGACGTCATCGGCGGGATCATTTCGACCGTGATGACGTACCAGCTGGACTCACCTCGGGCCTTGGCCGCCAGCAGGTAGTCGCGGTTACGCAGTGAGAGCGCCTGGACGCGGAGCTGTCGCGCTCCGTAGGACCAGCCAGTGAAGACCAGCACGAAAATCATCAACCAAAAGCCGGCACTCTTGAGATAGCCAACGATGACGACGATTAACGGGAACGTTGGGATAACGAGGATGACGTCGGTCAACAGCGACAGTCCGTCGTCGACGAGACCGCCCAGGTAGGCGGCCGTGATACCGATGGTGACCGAGATCACCGTGCAGAGGAATCCGACGATTAACGCAATCAACACTGACTGGCGAGTCCCGGCGATCAATTGGGAGAAGACGTCCTGGCCGAACGACGTCGTGCCGAGTAAGTGCGTCCACGAGATGGCCGCACCGGCCGGGTAGGCCTCGGAGGCCGGATCGTGCGGGGTGAACCAGGTGGGAAAGGCCGTCAACACCAACAAGACGAAGAGGATGATCGCGCCGGCGGCGGCCTTCTTGTCGCGGCGCATGAACCGGTAGGCCCAACCAGCCCCGTTCGAGAGAAGACCAAGCGCTCTCACGACGTGTTCCTCGTTCTCGGGTCCAAAAGCGCCGTCGCGATGTCCGCCAAGAAGATCGCGACGAGCACCGCCACCGTGATGAGCAAGAACAGCGTCTGCATGGTCGGATAGTCCTCGTTCTCCACGGCCTGCAACAACAAGAAACCCAAGCCCGGGTAGTTGAAGACGTACTCCACCAGGATGGCGCCCGAGATGACGAAACCGAGCGACATCGCGAAGCCCGTCAGGTTCGGCAAGAGCGCGTTTCGCCCGGCGTATTGCCACAGGATTCGGCGGGGCTTGAGGCCCTTGGCCCGGCCCATCTTGACGTAGTCCTCAGCGACGACGGTGATCATGTTGTTTCGCATCGTGAGAATCCATCCACCGATCGAGGTGATCAGTATCGTGAAGGCCGGCAGTATCGAGTGGTCGATGATGTTCCCGATGAAGCCGAAGGTCAAGGTCGGCGTCACGGTCTCGGTGTAGCCCCCGAGGATAGGGAACCACCCCAAGGTCAATCCGAAGAACCAGATAAAGAGCAGACCAAGAAAGAAGTACGGGAAGGCCGAGATCACGATGAAGACCGGCGGCAGGACGCTGTCGAGCGCACCGCCACGTCGCCAGGCGGCGATGGCGCCCAACGATGTCCCAATTAAAAATCCCAGGATCGTGCTCACGCCGACCAGACCGAGTGACCAGGGCAGCGCTTGGGCGATGATCTTGCTGACCGGCTCGGGGAAGTTCGGGCCGAGCGATATTCCGAAGTTGAAGTGGAAACTGTTGTTGAGGTATTCGAAGTACGACGAGATCAGGCTGCGGTGGTTATTGATCCCGAAAGCGACTTCCAGGGCCTTCAGGGACGACGGGGTGATGTGACCGTGCACGCGCCCCAACATCGCTTCGGCGGGGTTGCCCGGCATGAGTCGGGGGATGAGGAAGTTCACCGTCATGGCCGCCCATAGTGCAATGAGCAGAAAACCCAAACGGCGAGCTAGGAACCTCATCTCCCCGACTCAGACCGACAATCGATTACTTCTTTGGCTTCAGGTGCAGGACCACGACACCCCAGTCCGGCACGTTGTAGAGACCGGGCTGCGCGTACGGGTTGGTCGCCGACGGGAAGCCGGAGTACTCATCGGAGTTGTACTGGAACCAGTCCACCTCTTCCAGGACCGGGATCACCGGCAACTGCTGGACCATGATCGTCTGCAGTTTGTTGATGATCGTGTGCTGGGTGGCCGCGCTGGTCGTCGCACCGTACTGGTTCAACAACGCATCGACTGCCGGGCTCGAGAATCGCTCCCAGTTCGACGGCGCCGGCTTGCCGATGGCGGCCGAGTTCTTCGAATACAGCCACTGACGCATCTCGTAGAAGGGCGCGGGACCACCGGTTTCGACGTCGTAGGCCAACTGGAAGTTGCCGTCCAAGACGTCGGTGGTGAAGTTCGATGCCGCGGCGCCGTTGACCGTGACCTTGATACCCACCTTGGCGAGTTCCTGGCTGACCACCTGCATACTGGCGACCCAGTCGGAGTAACCACCGTTGGTGACGATCGTCAGGCTCAATTCCTTGCCGTTCTTCGAGAAGAAGCCGTCGCTACCCATCTTGTAGCCGTCGGCCTCCAAGACGGACTTCGCCTTGGCGGGGTCGTAACTCTTGCCGGCGAGGGCCACCGCCGCCGGGCTGGACCACGCCTTGAACGTCGGGGAGACCACGCCGGTCTGGCTCGCGGGCGGTTCGTAGCTGTACTCACCCTTGCTCGAGATGGCGGCGCGGTCGATGCCGTAGCTGATCGCCTCGCGTACCGCGACATCGGCGGTCGGTCCGCTCTTCAGGTTGGGGAAGAGCGAGACGTTGTCCACCGGTGGGAACCAGTAGCCGTTACCGGCTTTCTTCGCCACGAAGTAGCTCTTAATGTTCGGGATGAACTGTGCGCCGTAGGCCGAGAAGCCCTGGGCCAGGTACTCATTGGCCGAGTTGTTCGAAAGGAACGCCGGCATGTTCAGCGTCTTCACGACCGGCAGACCGGCCTGCCAGTAGTGGGGGTTGGCCGTCCACTTGATGTTCTGGGGCGTGCAGCTCGCCAATTCGTAGCCGCCGGTGCCCACCGGCTTGGCGATCGGGTCGGTGACCGGGTTCTTGATCTTGCTCCAGAGGTGCTGGGGAACGATCGGAACCTGGTCCGCGACGTAGAAGAAGTAGGGCACGGCCGAGGTCGAGAAGTTGAAGACGACCTTGTTGGACCCACTCTGCTTCACGTTCGAGAGCACCGACCACACGGCGTTGAGGTCCAGGGCCGGGTACTTCTTCAAGAGGTTGAAGGTATAGGCGACGTCGGCGGCACTGAACGGCGTGCCGTCAGTCCACTTGACGCCGGAACGAATCGTGAAGGTCAACGTCTTGTTGCTGTTGCTCCAGGCGTACGCCGTCGCGAGCCACGGCGTGACCTTGGAGTTCTGCAGCGCGTTTACGAAGTCGAGTGTCTCGTAGATCGTGCCGACCGAGAACATCGCGTCGAATCCATTGAACGGTGTGAACGCACAGGGCCACAGTTCACCTTGCTCGTTGTCGAGGTTCAGCGGTGCCTGACCAGACGCGCCGGCGATCGCCGGCATTCCCATCACGCACGTGCTCGCGACGAGTGCGAACGTTGCAGCAAGAAGACCTACCCTGGACTTCCGTCTCATAATGCAACTCCTTAGTTAAGAACCCGAAGGTTCACTCGTTCATCGAACCCATCGTCGATGAATCTTCATCGATTCACTTTGGTGATTTCGACCGAACCAACACTCGTGACGGCGTCGTGCGAATGCCACTCTGCGCCCAATGACATCACGAAATCGGTGTTGGCCGCTCCCCTCCCAGAATGCACCTGTCAGAGAACCTAGTACAGGAGAATCCTTAAATATGAGGGCGCGTCACGCCGTGAGTGTGACTTTGTTAAGTCCCGGGGCGGTATCGATCGGACGGCCGCGCAGTTCGCCCAGACGCAACGACAAAACCTGTCCGACCACGACCAACGCGAGACCGAGGCACCAGTTGTCCATCGTTTCGGGTAGCACGATGTCGGCGTCGCTCGCCTGGGACGGGTGTTCGGACGATCGCAAAGTAACAGTGCGCATGCCGCGCGCACTGCACTGTTCGATGAGGCTGGACGCGATGTCGTCTTCCATTTCATCGGTCACCACGACGAGCAACGTGGCCCCGTCGCCGTCGGCGCCGATGGGGCCGTGCAGGTAGTCCGGGGCTGAGTACGCCTCGCAACGCACGCCGGTGACCTCACGAATCTTGAGCGCGATCTCCGAGGCGCTGGCGTAGCCAATGCCTCGTCCGACGACGGTCAGTCCCCGGGGGGCGTTGAGGAGCGACGTCGGCAGGACGTTCGAGAGCGCCCAGACGGCCGCGCGATCGATGACGTCCGGCAGGTCGTCGAGGCCCTCCAGCGTTTTCGCGCTCAGGGCCGAGGCGAACTGCGCCAACGCGTGACAACTGGACGTGAAGGTCTTGGTCGACGCGATCGCGCGCTCGGGGCCGGCGAAGAGCTCGAGGATCGCATCGGCTTCGAGTGAGAGCGCAGAGTTGGCGTCATTCGTGACCACGACGTTCGGGCGACCTTGGAGCTTGGCCGTGCGCACCACGTCGAGCATGCCCGGGGACTTGCCCGATTGGGAGACGGCCAGCACACCGGCGCCGTCGACGTTCATGGTGTTCTGGTCTTGAAACAGTGAGGGCGTCGCTAACGCCACCACCAGGCCGAGTTCGCGTCCGGCGAGATACTGGAAGAAGGCCGCGGCGTTGTCCGATGAACCCCGAGCGGCGACGAGGGCGTAGCTGACGTCGAGCCACGAGACCGCGGCGTCGGCGCGCTTGCTGCGCGCCCCGTTCAGCGCGACGGCGAAGGACGTCCCCTTGGGACCGGATCTCCTCTTCGAAAACCGTCGTCATCGACTAGTCCCTTCAAACGCGGATTCTCGAGGAGACTCAGTCAACCAAATCCGGCGAGGTCTCCATACCCTGGGTCCACGTGGAGCGAGCGATGATCTTCGTCGTGTCGGCACGGTAACTGTACTTGTTCGCGATATCGCGAATCTCTTCGAGCAGGCCCTCGGTCAGCGTGGTTGGATCCAGTCCGAGGGCGATGAAGCGATCGCGACTCACGTTGAGTTCGTTCTCCACCGCTTCGCGTCGGGGGTTCGGCAGGTGCGCTATCTCGACGCCGGTCTCCTTGGCGATCAGTTCGGCCAGTTCGCTAATGCGATAGGTCTCGGTCACCTGGTTGAAGACACTGACTTTGTCACCGTGCTGCGGCGGATTCTCCAACGCAATTTGGATGCACCGGACCGTGTCGCGGATATGAATGAACGCGCGGGTCTGTCCCCCGGTGCCGTGCACGGTCAACGGGTGACCGATGGCCGCCTGCATCAAGAAGCGATTCAAGACGGTGCCGTAGTCGCCGTCGTAGTCGAAGCGATTGATCAGGCGTTCGTCGAGCGCGGTCTGGGGCGTCTGCGTTCCCCACACGATGCCCTGGTGGAGGTCGGTGATCCGCAGCAGGTCGTTCTTGGCGTAGAAGGCGAAGAGCAGTTGGTCCAGCGTCTTGGTCATGTGATACACCGAGCCGGGGTTAGCCGGGTGCAGGATCTCGCGTTCGATCTCGCCGTCGGGGGTGGGCACCTTCACCGTGAGGTAACCCTCGGGAATCGGGGCCGAGCCGGACCAGCCGTACCCGTAGACGCCCATGGTGCCGAGGTGCACCAAGGCGATATCGAGGCCGCTTTCCACGATGGCGACGAGCACGTTGTGCGTACCGCGTACGTTGTTGTCGACGGTATAGCGCTTGGCGGCGGCGTTGCGCATGGAATACGGTGCCGCGCGCTGCTCACCGAAATGCACGATGGCGTCGGGCCGCTCCTCGCGCAGCAACTCGAGGAACCGCTCGTACTCTTCGGCGAGGTTGAGGAGGACGAAACCAATGTCCTTGTCCCTCAACTCCTTCCAGGTCCGGATTCGCTCGCCCATGGGCTTAATCGGGGTAAGCGATTCAACTTCTAGTTCAAGGTCAATCTCTCGACGACTGAGGTTGTCGACCACGATGACGTCGTGGCCCTTGTCCGAAAGGTGCAGTGAGGTGGGCCAGCCACAGAATCCGTCACCGCCGAGTACCAGAACCTTCATACAATCTCCTTATTCGAAGCCGACGCGACGGCCCCAATTAAGTATCGATGCCCCGTTCGAGGGGAAACTATACCCTTAAACCTTACCAGTGGCTCAAATATCGGGCCGCTGCGCAGAACCGTACGCGCTGAATCGAAACCGAAAACTTACTCTCCCTCGGCCCCGACGCCCGTTGTGATTTCGACAAAGTTCTGCAATCGACGATCGGGAATAAACCAGATCGTGGCCACGCCGATATAAATGGCGATGGACAGCCATCGAAAAGCGAAGGCCAGCGGTATCGCGGCCAGATAGGCGCCTAACGAGAATTTCGCTTTGAGATCTCGCCCGAGTGCGTTCTTCAACCGCAAGTCTGTCCCGTGAGACCGCACGATGACAATCTGGAGCACCGTATAGGCCATCGCCGCCACTGCGGCGACGACGGCGTAGCTGACGACGGTGTCGGTGGCGAATCCATTGTCCGACATCCACGCCGTAGCGAAGGGGAAAAGTGAGAGACAGAAGAGCAGCCCGAGGTTCGCCCACAGCATCGCACCGCTCACCTTGCGAACCGTCATCAAGAGATGGTGATGGTTGCTCCAGTAAATGCCGAGGTAGACGAAACTGAGCACGTACGCCAACAGCGACGGATAGGTCGCCCGAAGATCGGAGAAGGACGGTCCGGTCGGTCGATGCAGTTGGAGCACCATGATCGTGATCAAAATCGCGATGACCCCGTCGCTGAACGCCTCCATTCGACGACCGGTCACGAGCGTACCGTCGACGTGAGCGACGCGGATGGATTCGACGTGGGCGTCACGACGCTACGAGGTCGCGCTGGCCGAATCGGTCATGGCCGGGATGATGGTCTCGCCGTAGGCCTCGAGCGTCTCGGCGTTGGCGTCGTGTTGCAGGTAGAGCGCGAACTGATCCACGCCCAGGTCGCGCAGCTCTAGAAGCCGTTCGATGTGGCGTTCGACCGGACCCAACAGACAGAAGCGATCGACGACTTCGTCGGGCACGAACTCGGTGTGCGTATTGCCGGCGCGACCGTGCTCGCTGTAGTCGTAGCCCTCGCGCCCCTTGATGTAGTCGGTGAGCGCCACCGGGATCGGCGAATCGGGGTCGCTGCCGTAACGCTCGACGATGTCGGCGACGTGATTACCCACCATTCCTCCGAACCAACGGCACTGATCGCGCTGGTGGGCGAGATCGTCACCGACGTAGGCCGGCGCCGCCACGCAGAACGTCAACGCCGCCGGATCGCGTCCGGCCTTGGCGGCCGCTTCGCGCACCGCGGTGATCATCCATCGCGCGATGTCGGGATCGGCCAGTTGCAAAATGAATCCGTCACCGACCTCGCCGGCCAATGTCAACGCCTTGGGTCCGTAGGCCGCCACCCAAATCTCGAGTTCGCTGTCGACGACCCAGGGAAAGTGCAGCGTCGAGCCGTGGTAGGCCACCGAACGACCGTTGGCCAGTTCGCGAATCACTTCGATCGCTTCGCGCAAGGTGGCCAGCGTGGTCGGTTTGCCGTTGGTCACCCGCACGGCCGAGTCACCGCGACCGATCCCGCAGACCGTGCGGTTGCCGTACATCTCGTTCAAAGTGGCGAAGAGGCTGGCGGTCACCGTCCAGTCGCGCGTGGCGGGATTGGTGACCATCGGGCCCACCTTGATGGAGCGCGTGGAGGCCAGAATCTGGCTGTAGATCACGAAGGGCTCTTCCCACAAGATGTGCGAGTCGAAGGTCCAGGCGTAGTGGAATCCCAGCTGCTCGGCACGCGTGGCCAGTTCGACGACGCGCGACGCCGGAGGATTCGTCTGCAGAACAACACCGAACTCCATGATCACTTCCTTCGCTTTATGGTCACGCCGAACCGTGGCCTCCTAGACCAGGTACTGACTGAGCCCTCGACGCAAGAACTTCCCGTGCCCCACCGCCCCGGTGAACGTGTTGTTCTCGACGATGACGCGACCGCGCGACAGCACCGTCACGACACGACCGTCGATGTGCTGGCCCTCGTAGGCCGAATGATCCATGTTCATGTGGTGCGTCTTCACGCTGATGTCGGTCACGCCCTTGGGGTCGTAGATCACCACGTCGGCGTCGGAGCCCGGCGCGATGACACCTTTCTTCGGATACAGGCCGAACATCCGCGCCGGAGTCGTCGAGGCCAACTCGATCCAGCGCGACAGGGTGATCTCGCCGGTGACCACGCCCTGGTAGAGCAGGTCCATGCGGTGCTCGACCGAGCCGATGCCGTTGGGGATCATGGAGAAGTTGCCCAATCCCAACTCCTTCTGGTCCTTCATGCAGAACGGACAGTGGTCCGTGCTCACCACCGACACGTCGTTGGTGCGTAGGGCCCGCCACAGAGAGTCCTGGTGTCCTTCGGCGCGCGAACGCAGTGGCGTCGAGCAGACGTAGGCCGCGCCTTCGAAGCCGGGCCTCGAAAGATGTTCTTCCAAACTCAGGTACAGGTACTGCGGACAGGTCTCGGCGAAGACGTTGGCGCCTAATCCGCGCGCGCGAGCGATGGCTTCGACCGCGTCCTTGGAACTGACGTGGACGACATAGAGCGGGGCCTTCGCGACCTTGGCCAGCATGATGGCGCGGTGCGTTGCCTCCTCTTCTAGCGCCGCCGGTCTCGTGAGCGAGTGGTAGCGGGGATCGGTCTCGCCGCGTTCGAGCGCTTGGCCGACGAGGACGTCGATGGCCGGGCCGTTCTCGGCGTGCATCATGATCGTGGCGCCCAGGTCCGACGCGGTCTGCATCGCGCGAAGGATCTGTCCGTCGTCGGAGTAGAAGACCCCGGGATAGGCCATGAACAACTTGAAGCTGGTGACGCCTTCGTTGTTCGTCAGGTCGGACATGGCCTTGAGGGCCGCGTCGTCGACGCCGCCGATGATCTGGTGGAAGCCGTAGTCGATCGCGCAGTTGCCGTCGGCCTTCTCGTGCCACGCGGCGAGTCCGTCGTGCACGTCCTCGCCGGTTCGCTGCACGGCGAAGTCGATGATGGACGTCGTGCCGCCGAAGGCCGCCGCGATGGTGCCGGTCTCGAAGGTGTCCGAAGCGTTGGTCCCGCCGAAGGGCAGTTCCATGTGGGTGTGCACGTCGACGCCGCCGGGGATGACGTACTGGCCGGTCGCGTCGAGCACGCGGTCACAACTGGACTTCACGCTCTCGAAGTAGCCCGGCATGCCGAGCGCGGCGATCTCGTCGCCGTCGATCAAGACGTCGTAGTCCTGGGCTCCCGTGGACGAGAGCACCCGACCACCGGTGATGAGTACGCGCGCCATCACTTACCAGTCAGTCAGTGGTTCGTACATATCGGGGCGGCGATCGCGGTAGAAGGCCCACTGCTCACGGACCTCTTTCAAGAGGTCCATGTCGAGGTCGCGCACGACGACTTCCTCGTCGGTCGTGCTCGCCACCTCACCGACGAACTGTCCGCGCGGACTGACGAAGTAGCTCTGACCGTAGAAGTCGTTCGTGCCGAGGTCCTCGACGCCCACGCGATTGATGGCGCCGACGAAGTACTCGTTGGCCACGGCCGACGCGGGCTGCTCGAGCTGCCAGAGGTAGGCCGACAGACCTCGACTGGTCGCCGAAGGATTGAAGACGATCTTGGCGCCGGCCAGGCCCAGGGCGCGCCAGCCCTCGGGAAAGTGCCGGTCGTAACAGATGTAGACGCCGATGCGACCGACCGCGGTGTCGAAGATCGGATAGCCGAGGTTGCCGGGTCGAAAGTAGAACTTCTCCCAGAAGCCGCTCACCTGAGGGATGTGCGTCTTGCGGTACTTGCCGAGATACGTGCCGTCGGCGTCGATGACTGCGGCGGTGTTGTAGAGGACGCCCTCTTGTTCCATCTCGTAGACCGGCAGGATCATCACCATATTGAGTTCGGCCGCGAGCGCCATGAAGCGTTGCGTAGTCGGCCCCTCGGGCACGACCTCGGCGTAGTCGTAGTAGGTCGCGTCTTGCACCTGACAGAAGTACGGCCCGTAGAAGAGTTCTTGGAAGCAGATCACCTGGGCGCCCTGAGACGCCGCCGTTCGCGCGTGCTGTTCGTGGAGATCGATCATCGAGGCCTTGTCGCCGGTCCACGCGGTCTGTACCAGCGCTGCTCTCACCACGTCGGACATCGGGCCTCCTCTCGAAGGAACACGTCAATCGTGTCCTCTTGCGAATAGAAAGAACCATAGACAAAGTTCTCCGGCGCCGTGGTCGAGCACCGTCGCAGAGCAAGCGGCTCCGTGGTTAATGAGGCGTGACGATGGGCTTGGACGACGGCCCCAGACGCAGCCCCGGCGCGGGAGTGCAGTACCTCGTCAGCGTGCCCGCTAAGGCGTTCACCAACGTCAGTTCGTTTTTCGAGGGAACGACTATGGTGACCGGTCCGCCGAAACTCGTCACCGTCTCAGTCGCGTGGACGATGGCGAAGGTGTGGTCCTGGGTGGCCGAGGTGGTGAAGGCGATGCGGCCAATCTTTCCGGCCGCGTTGATATCAAGCGTCAACGAAAGCGCGCCCAGTGGACCCTGCGTCGTGGGATTGGACAACCACACCGGGAGACCAGCTTCCTGGCGGCTCACCACACTCTTCGCGCTGGACTTACCAATGGTGACCCCATACTGGTGCATCGCGACGCCGTCGACCTTGACCGTGCCTTCGTCTTTCACGACGGCGCCTCGGCGGGTCAGTAAGGCCAGTCCCGCGAGCGGGCTCCCGGTCGATCCCAGGGCCGAAGGCCGGTTCGACGCTTTGAAGGGCAAGGAGATCCACGGCGTCGGGAAGCTCGCGCCCACCGTCCCCGCCAGTTTCAGATACATGATGCGACCGGAGTAGAGCATCGATTCGGTACCCAGTTGGCTCAACGCTCCGCTGTACACGAGGGTGGCCGAACAGGCGTCAATCTGGAGATTGCATTTGCCACTCCCCGTCGCCGCACCGATCTGTCCTTCGACATCGATTGACTCCGAGATCGAAAGACCGGCGGTGTTCTTCGCCAGCGTCGACACGAGAGCGGCGCGAACCGAGGTGGCGGCACCGGCCGATGAGGTACCCGCCAGACGAAAACCGATGGCGATCGCCGCGACGACGACGACCAGCGCTACACCGACGATGGCCACGGTCCGCGACGGGCCGACGGTTTCGACGGTCGGACTGGTCTCAGTCCCCAATCGCTCTCTCGGCTGAATCGAAACGTCGGCCACGGCCAACTCTCTTCTCTCGCTCCAATGCACACAGTACCGTTGCCCTCGCGAAAAGGACATCGGCCGTCGAGAGGCGCTGATTCGTTCGATTTCGCGCTCCGGAACTCTTGACCCAGAGCGCGGCATCACACGGACGTGGCGGGACCGGCTCCATCCTCGACGACGACCTCAATGACGACGTTGCCCAACTTGCGATGTGATTCGACGTAGCGGTAGGCGTCAACAATCTGCTCGAGTGGGTACGTCCGGTCAATCGGCGCGCGTAACTCGCCGGACGCCATCATCGCGGCGAATCGGTCGAGCGTCGCCCGATCGAAGCGGGGCGGACGAAAGACGACGCGCCGACGAGAGAATCTGGTCGCGACAGGGAGGAATAGGTTTTGCAAGTGCGGCCCCGGTCCGGTCGACGTGAAGAGGCAGCGGGGCTTCATGATTCGCGCACAACGTCGAAACGACAGCATCCCCCAGGCGTCCACGATCACGTCGTAGCGCTCGTCATCGGCGGTGAAATCGCTCACCGTGTAGTCGACGACTCGATCCGGTCGAAGCGACGTCACCATCGCCACCCCGTCGGTGGCGCAGACCGCGGTCACGATCGCTCCGGCCGACTTGGCGAGCTGCACGGCGGCAGTGCCGATGCCCCCCGAGGCGCCGTAGACGAGGACGTGGCTGCCACGAGTCACGTTCGCGTGATCGAGGTGCGATTTCGCGTAGTGTGACGCCTCGGTCATGGGAGCTGCGTCGACGTAACTGCATCCTTCCGGAATATGGGTGACCAGACGATCGGCCTTGACCGCGAGAAATTCGGCGTGAGCTCCGAAGCGCCCCTCGAGGTAGCCGAACACACGATCGTCCACCGCAAAACCCGATACCGCGTCGCCCACGGCGGCGACTCGACCCGCGAACTCGCAACCCCAGATCCTGGGTTTCGGGCGAACGAGTCCCGTGAGTACGCGCACCGGAAACGGCGACGCCGCGCGATAGTGAGCGTCCGTCTGATTGACCGTTGTGGCGTGGACCTCGACGAGTAACTCGTCGGGACCAATGGCGGGCACCGGAACGTCGCCGATCGACACCACCTCGGGCGATCCGTAGCGATCGTGGACTGCGGCTCTCACGAAACGAGTATCGCACGGCAATCGAAACAGGCCCGCGTGGAACGAACCCCTGGACACCCTGCGTGACTCGACCTCCAGCCCTGAGGAGTTCACTGGACACGTCGGGGTTCTCCCCGATATCAAATGTCGCGAACGACGACGAGGATGAGGTCGTGATCAGGAATGCGACGGCGAGCCAAGCCGATGTCTCGTTGAGGCGAACCGCCCCGTCGCGCCGCAGCGCTCTTCGTTGGCTCGTTCACGTCGTGCTGATCGGGTCGGCGCTTATCTCATTGATTTTGGAACCGGTGCTCACTTTGCATGTGGCCTTCGGATTGGTGTTCGTGTTGTTCGTGGGAATTCACCTGGCTCAACGTCGACGAATCTCCAAACGATTGGCCCTTCGACTACTGAAGATCCAAAAACTGCTTGTACCCGCGAGTCGTCTGGCTCTCGCGGATGGGTTCCTCTTCATCGTCACGGTTGCCATGCTCGTTTCTGGATTCTGGGACCTCTGGGCTCCGCACCACACCAAGATTCGATGGCACGCGATCACCGGCGTGGTTCTGACTATCTATCTCGTCGTGCACTCCGTGCGACGTTGGAGGAGGCTGCGCTTCTCCCAGATTCGCTAGGGATCCTATTGAAGGTCCCGGAGCAGTACGTGGTGCGGCTGGAGGGATTTGAACCCCCGACACTCGGTTCCGAAGACCGATGCTCTATCCGCTGAGCTACAGCCGCGCGTCAACTTCTTACTACTTTAGGTCAACCTCTGGATTTCCTTCTTCGGTGTGATATGCCGCACGTCGTGCGCTCGCCTCTCGGAGTGAAACTCGATTGCGTTTAAAGGTCGCCGGTGTTACTCTGCCCGAATTGGCGACAGGAGAGAGATGGCCTGGCTTGCTTCGACGAAGGTGCAGTTGACCTCAAGGAAGAAGCTGCTCTCGGCCAACGGCCCCGCTCCTCTACTGCTCTTGGCCGCCGCCGCCTTCGGGTGGTGGTTCTCGGTCCGTATGTCCTATCAGATGGTTATGAACCACATGTCATCCATGTCAATGGGAGGTTCATCTCTCTCGTTCTTGGCCTTCGTGGGCGCGTGGATAGCGATGATGTGCGCGATGATGTTTCCCGCGATAGTGCCCGCCGTGCTGCTCTTTCGCGGCGCTGCCGTTCGTGGTCAGACCGCGCCGACCCCGTTCTTCGTGGTGGGCTACCTCTTCGTTTGGTCCGCCGTAGGGGTTCCGGCCTATTTCGTGTGGCGCGCCTTGCAAGGCCCTATCGGCGATGACGCGCCGTGGGCCGCTCGATTCGCGGGCGCTGTCTTTCTCGTGGCCGCCGCGTACCAGGTCTCTCCACTGAAGTTGGTCTGTCTCCGACACTGTCGCACCCCGATGTCGTTTTTCATGCGTCAGCGTCACAATCTCAAACGACCCTTGGGAGCCACTTTGGCGGGCGCCACGCACGGACTAGTGTGCTTCGCCTGCTGTTGGGCGTTGATGTTGATTCTCGTAGCGTTGGGAACCATGCAGTTGATCTGGATGATGATTCTGGCCGCGCTCATCTACGTCGAGAAGGTACGTCCGAGCGGCGAACTCGTGGCCCGATGGACGGCGGTGGCCTTCGGAGGGCTCGGCGTAACTCTTCTGCTTTACCCGGCTTTCCTGAGCCGGCTTACTTAAAAGGAGGGCGTCAATGACGGTGACCGATCAGATGACCAAGTGGCGGTTGCGCGGTACGGGCTATGAATTCTGTAACTGCCAACCGGGCTGTACCTGCAATTTTCTAGGTTTTCCCAGTTCCGCGGATGGAAGTTGTAAAGCCTTCGTCGGCAACTTCATCCAAGAAGGTTTCTGCGGTGACGTGGATCTCTCGGGCGTGAAGGCCATTGCCATTCTCGATTGGCCGAAGGCGATTCACGATGGTGGTGGAAGGGCCGTGTTTGTCGTGGAGCCCGAGGCCACCGAAGAGCAGATCAACTGCCTCGCGCAGATCTATACCGGGCAACTTGGCGGCAATCCCTGGGCCATTCTCGGCACCACCTACGAGGTGGCCGGGTTGGTGAAAGCGCGCATCACGGTACGAGGCTCCGGCCTGGCGCTGACACTCAACGCCGAAGGTGTGGGCAAGGGCGTGGGCGATACTCTCAAGAACCCCGTGACGGGAGAGCCGCATCAGGCACAGATAGTGCTGCCGGATGGATTTATCTGGCAAAAGGGTGACTGTGGCATCGGCTCCTTTTCAGCGCAGGCGGAGGGCATAAGTCTCGATTTCAAGAACTCCAATTGGATTCTTTACGACTTCGACTGGGCCGACGACAAGTAACGGGCGATTCAGGCGATCACCGTCTCCAAGGGCCGTCTTGAACAGGTGCAGAGAAAGTTCATCGCGCCGTTGCAAATCGTGAGCGCCCTAAAACGCCGCACGCGACCAGTTCCCATCGCATTCCGAGCAACGGCCGCTCGACGGTTACCATCAGGCGATGGGCCAGACTTTCACCACCATTATCGAACCGTTCAGAATTCACTCGGTCGAACCTTTGCGCATGACCACGGCGGAGGAGCGATCTCTCGCCATTGAACACGCTGGCTTCAACCTGTTCAACCTCCACGCCGAAGACGTTCTCATCGATTTGCTCACCGACTCTGGGACTGGAGCCATGTCTCGGGACCAGTGGGCCGCCATTCAACACGGTGATGAGAGCTACGCGGGTTCACCGTCGTGGTTTCGTTTTGAAGCCGCCGTGAAGGAACTGTTTCCATTTCGTCACGTCATACCGACGCATCAGGGCCGGGCCGCCGAGCGTATTCTCTTCTCGGTCGTTGGTGGTCCGGGAAAGTTAGTTCCCAACAACACCCATTTCGATACGACCCGGGCCAACGTCGAATTCTCTGGCGCCGAGGCCCGCGATCTGCTGATTACCGAAGGTCACGACGCCGCGACGATGCACCCCTTCAAAGGGAACATGGATCTCGGCGCGCTCGAAACACTTCTCCGGGAGCGCGCGGCCACTATCCCCGTGGTCTTCGTGACCATCACTAATAACTCGGGCGGAGGACAACCGGTCTCCTTGGCCAATATTCGAGGCGTGAGCGAAATTTGTCGAAGCTACGCCGTTCCCTTCTTCTTGGACGCCTGCCGATTCGCCGAAAACGCCTGGTTCATCCACGAACGCGAGGAAGGTCAATCGCAAAGGGATATTTCCGACATTGTCCGAGAGATTGCGTCCTTGGCCGACGGCATGACGATGAGCGCCAAGAAGGATCCGTTCGGCAACATCGGTGGCTGGTTGGCGATGAACGACGATGATCTCGCCGAGCAATGTCGCAACATGTTGATCTTGACCGAAGGCTTTCCGACCTATGGCGGGTTGACCGGGCGAGACCTTGAGGCCTTGGCCCAGGGTTTGAAAGAAGCGGTGCAACCCGACTACTTGCGCTACCGGATTCGCTCCACGGCGTATTTGGGCGACGCGCTCGACGCGGCCGGGGTGCCCGTGGTGAAGCCCATTGGGGGCCATGCGGTGTACCTCGACGCCAAGGCGTTGCTCGGTCACGTTGCTCCACTGCAGTATCCGGGTCAAGCGCTCGCCATCGCCCTCTACCAAGCGGGCGGTATTCGCAGTTGTGAAATTGGCACCGTGATGTTCGGCCGTCAACCTGATGGTACCGAGACGCCGGCCGCGATGGAGTTAGTCCGGTTGGCGATTCCGCGGCGAACCTATACCCAGAGCCATATGGATTACGTCATTGAGGTCGTCACGTCGGTCGCCCACGAGGCGGCCTCCCTGCCCGGGTACCGAATGGTCCACGAGCCGCAGTCCCTGCGCCACTTCACCGCCCAGTTCGAACCGATCACCTAGCGGCGCTTTGCCTTACCTTCGTCGCCTCCGAGCACGGCGGCGCGGCATTTCTCGGCAAATCGAAGGTTTTCGATCACGCGCGTAAGTTCATTCATCCCATGGACAGAGACAAGAAAAGGCGTGAGAGGAAGAACGACATGAAGTCAAAGAGTCGAGTATTGCTGGCAGCGGGCTTGAGCGCGGTCTCATTGGTGGCGGGAGTCTCGGTGGAGATCAGCGCCGCGGCGACGGCGTCCGCGGCGACCGTGAAGAATTGCCTGCCGGCTCAGATCACCGTGACCCATGGCGCGGCGAACGGAACCGCCGGCACGATCTACTACCCCATCATCTTCACCAACGAGGGCGCGTCCTGCGCCATCTTCGGAGTACCGGCCATTCAGCCCGTCGCCGGCCGCGCGCACCACGCGGTGGGACCGTTAGCGAGAAGTCTCTCGATGGGCGAGATGCCCGCTCGCCACGTCATCGCCAAGGGTCAATCGGTCAGCGCTTCGTTTGGGGTCACCGAGGCCGGCAACTACACGCCCTCAACCTGCGCCTCGAGGTCAGCCAGTGGTGTGGTGGTCACCCTCGGCACTTTCGTCACTTCGCGCTACGTGCAACTTCCGATAACGGTGTGCACCAAGCGCGCCAGTATCACCACGAGATTGATCTCGGCGGGCGTGAGCGGCAACTAAGAAGGGCTCTTCGCGCCTCACGTCACTTCACTCGACTTCAATTATTCAAGGACCTAGCGAAGCAATCAAATGGCGGCCGATGACCGAGGTCACCGACCGCCATAGTAAACAGGCGTGATTAGGTTCTCACGTGGTTCTACGAACCGGTGTATCCGCCAGTCGCGAGGCCGATGATGCTCGCGTCATACGCGGCGTACGCCAGGGCAATGTTCGCGTCGAGAATGCGGTGATTCTGGGCGACGAAGATCTTCGTGTTCCCTGGATAGCCCTGAGGGGTCTGAGCGAGCACAATTCCTTCCACGTTCACAATCCTGGTGGACCAGTTCGAAAGACGCGTGACGTAATTGTTGTAGTGGTTAAGAGCGTTCTTGTAGCCCGGTAGACCAACGATGGACGCAGTCTCTGATTGGAGCGTCACTTCGTTGCCCTGCATCGCCGTCACCTGACTGGCCACTACCGAGGCCTCGATCATCTGGAACACCTGTGGCGACATCACTGCGTATACGCGGTTGTCTTTGAGCATCGCGGCACGGTCGGCGTTGAGTTCTGCTTTGGTGGTGTCCGTCGGAACCTTCGCAATCAACGAATTAATACTCGCTTCCTCGGTCAAGAGACGTGCTTGAAGTATCGCCGAGGCACTCGCGGACAGTGAAGTGGCTGCCGTCACGTCTGCGGCCAGGTGCCCCAGTTGCGTGGCACGGTTGGCCAGCTGGATCTCGAGCGCATGTTGCGCCGCAAGGAAACTGGCACTCGGAACGGTGGACGTCGTGGTCGGCCCGGCGTAGGCGATGGATGGGATGCCGATACCCATGGCGGCGACGAGCGCGAGCACCACAAAGGATCGGGTAGGTAGATTTTTCATTAGTTCTCCTTTCAAAGGAACAATCCTCAAAGTAGAGAACGTAATTGTGAGGGTCATGTGAAGGAGCTGTTAGATGGCTGAGAGATAGCGCCAGATCGAAGAGAAACGACGTAACGCTCCCGTCGAACGCCGTAAAGCACCTCGCTCTGTCCACGCCGTGATCGCGTCGAGGTTTCCGCCTGAGGACGCGCAACGTCGTTGGTAGAACCCCAAACGTTTCTCAATCCGTCACGACTGTCGACTGTTTACGTCAACGGATCACTGCACCGGCACCGTCGACGTCGACGTCGATGGCGATGGCACCGGTACTGACACGATCGCGTTCGTGTGGCTTCCAGTCAGATTGATCCCCTGGTCCAGTGCCAGAGCGACGAAGGCCGAGTACTGGGGGGTCACGTGCGAGCCGTCTGCGGTCGGAATTATGCCGTCAATCACGCTGGGGCAGAGTTGCGCGTCACAGAGAAGCGGCGTGATGTCGAGGTACTGCACGTGCATTGCACGCGCAACGTGACGCGTTTGGTCCTGCACACCGATGCGTATTGGTGTCTCGTGGCGCAGGCACGTGCCCTGCGTAGCGTGGGCGATCAAAAAGCACTGCGCCGGGGCCGGGATCCACGGCGAATCGCTCAACAAGACAAACCGTTTGGAGAGTGGGAGTAACTGGCGGATCACCGTGCGTTCACCCAATGCCCAGTAGGTCGTCTTGGTGTAACTACCCATCACCAAAACGTCGGGGTGCAGTCGCGCGATAACGGTCCTCGCCCACTCGTACCACGATGTGCACTGATTGTTGGCATCGAGCCTCGGCACGACGTCGGAGTAGGTGTCGTAGCCACACGATTCTTTCACCACCGGATAGAACCTCCAGTGGTCGGCTTTGGCCGCGACGGCGATGGCCGGAACCCACATCGCCGAGTGCGAGTTGCCAAAGACGACGACGGTCTTGGTGCCCTTGGGATCTCCGTAGTTGCAGATACGGCTGCGCCATCGATGGAAGGCGCTGCAACGTCCAAGGTTGACGTGATCGAGCAGTGCGAGCTCGACGGTGGGCGTCGTGGTGGCCGGTAACGGATCGTTCTGCTCTCCATCGGCGACCGCTTGCGCAAGCTGCACGAGTGGTTGTGAGGCCACGGCTCCCGACGCGTACGTGGCCGTGGCAATCGACGCCGGAGTCACGATCGCCAGGGCCAACAGCGCCGCCCGCGCCGAGTGACGTGGTCGATGAGCGTTGGTCCGGTCTGTCAACAAGGGAATCCTTATGCCGTGGGCTTGAGCAGGGTACTCGTCCAACATCTTAAAAGACAGTGAAAACGAAGAATGCTCGATGGGAGCTCAATCAATTCGTTATCCCCGTCGAGCGCCGCCACTGCTCTTTATCGCGCTGGTCATGGTCAGTGATTCGATAGGCACCACGTACGTCCCCAGCACGTTGAGCGCCGATTCGAGCGCCGGGGCCAAGGACGTCGAATACTGCGGAGTCAGATGTTTCCCGTCCCACGTCGGGATGAGACCGTTGATGACTGCCGGACACAGTGCGTCATCACAGAAGAGATTCGTCATGTCGAGGGACTGCACGCGGGTGCTCGACGCAATAGCTTGGACCTGCGCCTGGACTTGGGTGCTCAGAACCCTCTCGCTGGACAGACACGTTCCTTGCGACGCCCCGGACCGCAACAGACACTGTGCCGGCGCTTTAGTGTAGGGAGTGTCGCCCAACAAGACGAGGCGTGGTGTGAGTCGTTTCAGGGTGTTGACGACGGACGTTTCGCCCGCGACCCAGTGCGGCGTCTTGGAAAAGGTACCGATGATGATCAAGTCGGGATGCAGTTTCTTAATCTGGACCTTCGCCCAGTCATAGAACGTGGTGCATCCATTGGCGATGTTCCATTCGAGGTTGAGATCGGGAAAGGCCTCGTAGGCGCACGCCTCTCTGACAACGGGGTATAGCTTCAGGTGCTCCTGCTTGGCCAGCACGATCAGTCCCGGCACCCACATCACCGAGTGCGAGTTTCCGAAGACGACAATCGTCTTAGCGCCGTTGGCGTCACCGAGGTTGCAGACCTTGCCCGTGAAGACCGGGTACTGGCTGCACGCGCCGAGATTCACGTGGTCGGTACTCGCCGTGAGTAGTCCCGGGTCGGTGAGCGCAGGTACGGCGTCGGCCGCTTGGCCCGCCACGACGGCTGCTCGCACTGCGTTCAGTGGGGACATGGTCGCATTGGCGGCCCCGGCCGCCGTCGCGAAGGGAACACTCGGCGCACCGAACACCGCGATGAAAATGACGAGCCCGGTCGCGATGGGCCAGAGCACCAAACCTCGCCACGTGCGTTGGGACAGCAATCTCACGTGACGGAGCGGGTTTTCCAGTCCGTAGTACGACAAGGTGGCGACGAGTCCGGATACGACGACAAGAACCACGCGAACGCTGAGGGTGTCACGCGCACCCCCATAGGCCGCAGCGATGATCAATATCGGCCAGTGCCAGAGGTAGAGCGAGTACGAGATGTCGCCAAGGAAACGCAGCGGTCGAATCGAGAGCAGCGAGTGCGCCCCGTAGCGCGGCAGACCAACCCCACCGACGAGAAGTGCCCCGCAGCCGAGGACCGGCAGTAAGGCGTTGTAGCCAGGGATCGCGGTCGCGGTGGTGAAGACCAACGCCGCCGTGATGATGCCAGCCAGTCCGCTCCACGAAAGGGCGCAACGCAACGCAGAAGGAATCCTTCCCAACCACGGCAGCACCACCGCGAGCAGCGCACCGACGGCTAGTTCCCAGGTGCGGTCAATCGTGGAGAAGTACGCGGCCGTTGGATTCGACGCGGTCTGCACCACGGACAGGTAGAACGAGAGACCGCCGACGACGACGAGTGTCAACGCGATGGGGAGACGCGGTACGTGACCAACCGCGCCCTTGCGACGAAAGACCAACGCTACGATGCCCAACACGGCGGGCCAGACCAGGTAGAACTGCTCTTCAACCGCGAGCGACCAGTAGTGCTGGAGCGGCGACGTGCTCGCCGACGCGGCGAAATAGTTTGTGCCGACCGAGGCGAAGTGGATATTGGCGCCGAAGAACACGGCCCACACACCGTCGACCAGCACCGAGCGGGCCTGAATGATGCCGAGCAGCGCGATCGACGCACTACACGTCACCAGAATGACGACCGTGGCCGCCGGCAAGATGCGTTGTGCACGGCGCGAATAGAAGTTGATGAAGCGGACGCGAGCGTGCTTGGCGATGTCCCCGAGCAACAGACCCGTAATAAGGAAACCGGAAATGACGAAGAAGACATCGACCCCGATGAACCCTCCACCGAACCAGGGGATGTGCGCGTGATCCAGAACGACGACGCCGACGGCGAGGGCGCGAAGTCCCTGAATGTCCTGGCGGAAATTTGACGAGGTCGCCGCACGCTCGCCGCGAGTTCCGAAGCGCAAGAAGTGCGAGATACCGTTCAAGAAACGCGTGATCATCGACTTGTCTTTCGTACGCGACGCCCGAACACGGTTGACCGAAGCCGGATCAACTCGCGCCCGGCGTTGTCGAAGTTGTCACGGTGGCGAAGGTTGTCGTCGTCGTCGCACCCGGCCAGGTCGCCTTGTAAGGTGGCACGGCGACCGGAACGATGTCGATGACGTGGCGACCACCAAGGTTGAGCGCCAGCGCCAGCGCCGGGGCCACGAACGCTGAAAACTGCGGGGTCAGATGTGCGCGGTCCTTGGTCGGTATGAGGCCACCAATCACCGCGGGACAGATCTGGTCCTCGCACGACAAGGGCCGTACGTCAAGGAAGTCAACCTTCGTCGAGGCGGCGATGCTCTTTGCTTGCATCTCGAGAGAGTTCGACCCCTCCGGCTTGGCGCAGGTACCCTGCGTCGCGCCGGCTCTCGCCAAGCACGTTTCCGGTGATTGACCTGCGACAACGTCGCCGAGGAGGATGAACCGCTTCGTCAAAGGTTTCAGTTGGCGAACGATCGTCTCTTCACCGGCAACCCACTGGAGCGATTGGTCGAAACTTCCCATCACGATGACGTCGGGGTGCAGTTTCTTGATGGTCTTCTTGGCCCAGTCGTAAAACGTGCTGCACGCGTTCTGGGGATCCCATTCACCGTCCAAGTTCGGGTAGATCTCATACGAACAGGCTTCTCGCACAATTGGGTAGAGCTTCCATCCCTCGGCCTTGGCGATCAGCGACAGCGCCGGCACCCACATCACGGAGTGCGAGTTACCGAAGACCACGAGTGTCTTCGCGCCAGTGGGGTCTCCCAGGTTGCAGAGCTTGCCGGTCAACACCGGGTACTGCGAACACACGCCGAGGTTCACGCCATCGCTACCGGCGGTTGCAAGGGGCGGATCGAGCACGCTGGGCACGGCGGCCCAAGTCTTGACCGCCACAACGGCATTGGCGACAGCCACGAGCGGCGCGGACGCCGGGATGCCGTCGAGCGACGTGTGCGACCCAAGCGCGCCAGCGCTGGCGCCAGACGCAATGGTGAGCGTGAGCCCCGACGCCAGAAGGACAGACGCCCATCCGGCAACCAGAATGGCACGACGACGTTCGTATCCGTAACTACTCATTGACGCTCCATCAATCGATTGAACAAAAGACCTCAACGTAGGTGGCTTCGGTGCCGGTGCGTTGCAATAAACATATGTTGTATCACCTGAATAGAAATAGAGTCGAAGGTCTAAAACTAACGCGGACCAGGATATTTCGTTAGAAATTGTGGAAGACTATATTGAGTATTGTTGCAGTGTTGTGATGAGAGCATCAGTACGCTGCGTGGCTGGGTCGTCACCGATGGTCCGACGACGTTGCACGGAGCCGAAGGATCGCCTGGGAGGCCGTCGCGGTCGCAGAGGAGCTGGGAGCGATCGGTGCGCTGCCCGGGGCGTAGGGAAATCTAACGACTTGGTGCGGTGTACTCAGCGACGTAAAACTGGCCCGAACCTACGCCCGTCAATCGATTGGAGTGCACCCCCGCAACGGCAGAGCAGACTGGTACGAGGAATTGAACGTGCTCGCTCTTTCGTGGTGCGCCAATCTACAATCAACCCAAACCCAGACCCAACTTTCACAAACCTTGTCCGGGTAAAGGGGTCAAGGTCAAGTGGTGCGGCTGGAGGGATTCGAACCCCCGACCCTCGGTTCCGTAGACTGTTTCGTCTCATTCGTACTTGTGTCCTGGCGTCTAAATCTGCAGTTCACAATCGGTATTCCGTCCGCTCATGTTCTTCACTGTTCTCCCATGTTTGAAAGTTTCATTCCCATTTCATTCCCAAATTCAAGACCGTCAGTTCGGGATCGCCATTGCGACAACGTCATCACGCCGGTCCCAGATTCCTTAAGGTCACTTCGTAGACGCTGGGGGATTCCTGAAGAATTCTTGAGTATTGACCACATCCAATCAACGATGCCGCCAGCGATGGCCACTAAAACCGACGAGGTGGGGGTACCGAGGAATTCACCGGTAACTGCGGAAACCGCTCGTCAAAGTCGGAATATTCGGTGACTGCGAGTGCCTGCGAGTATCGACTCATCGTGACCGTAAATCTGTCGAAAAAGCCCCTCTGTCCCAGCACAACCATCCAGGGAGGAGATGCCCATTCGAGAAAGAACCCCACCTGCGCTTCAAACGACCGGACTGCGCTCGGATCGTATCCACCCTGATGAATTTCAATTTCCGGCGGCAACAAGCTAATCGTTACGTCAGAGAATCGAACCGTTCTCGTGTGTCCACCAACTTGCAGCTGCATTTCGCGCTGCGGATCTGGAATAACACCAATATCTTGGGCGATCCAAGGAGCGGCCAATATGTGGTCACTCCCAGAGTCCACCAGAGCGGCGACATTATGATCGGAACGTCGTTCTCCGGATAGGCGAACAGTGACCACCGGTCTCAGCAACTCGTGCTCTATGAACGATTTGTCAGCCCTAACTTCGCGCTGATAAGGATATGTCCAGGGTAGGGATCTCGCTGTCACCGGATCCAATTCCGAACAATTAACCCCACCCGACTAACTCAGGCTCTTGTGGATCGGGAACCCGGATAATCGTGGAATTCGATATGCCACGCGTATGCAGGGCGGCAATAAGCAGGTATGGAGTTGTAGCGGCTTCCACTACTTCACCGTTCTTGAGGGCGACAAATAGGCCAGGGTACTCGCCTTGAATATCAACTATTGAAGGGGTCGAGGATTTGTCACTCATTGCAACCCTCTTCCTCAGTCTCCAGAACCAGTTTCGCATAGTTATAGCTCTTGGTATATCATCTTTCATGATTATGGCTTCATGAATCACTCTACAAGTGAGATCGGGTTTTCAGGTGGATTCCAACGAAATCAGGAACTTCTCGAAGGGACTATTCGGCAATCGCTATCGCCTGGAGATAGCGGCTGAGATTGCTCAAATGGACGGAGATCTGTTCCACGCAAAAGAACTGGCTGACAACCTCGGAATCGCTCACAACGTTGTCAGCGAGCAACTGAAGTCATTTGTAGACGTCGGCGTTTGTGACGACATGCCCTCAGTGAATGGACAACGACATCGCTTCTTTCGGCGACTCAACTCGAATTATTGGTCGGGATGCCTCGCGATACTTGAAGAAGTTGCTGCTCGCCTTCCGCATGGGCAGTGACATCTGAGCCCCGATAGTTCAACTCATTGCCGTCGTGCATTGACATCGCTCCCCGCATTGGAATCGACTCCCTCTGCAGCTAGAGATAAATCCTGAGTGCACCGGACGCGGGCCTTCGAATGAAATCTTGCTGCTCACGTTGACGGCGTCGGGCCGGTAACTCAGTTCCGCAACGGCGCTTGACGTGTCAAACTCCTCAAGTACTCATCGCTATTTGCCATCGTGTCTCGCGCCGCCGCCGTTCACAAAGTCCTCAATATCGCTCACTCGAACTCGTCGTGAACGTCCGATGTGAACGGACGGCAAGTCTCCCCAGTTCAACAGGTCATACATTTTGGATCTGCTGATGGCGAGGGCTCGACCGGCTTCGGGCACCGTGAGGAGTAATTTTGGAACGGATTGGTCTAGCCGACTTACCAATTCATCGTTGATAATCATGGTGTACGACTCATTGACTGGTGCGGTTGAGTTCATTGACACTTCGCACTTCCTTTTGAGAAGCTGGCGTCGATTTGATGCTCGCCGATGGCTGTTGCATTGGCCCAATCCCCTTGACCAGTTTCGCGTGACGGCAGTGCTCGACGAGCGGCGTGGGAGGTCGTGGCCGTCATTCGTCACCATCCGCCACCGGAGCCTCGGCGATGGCAGACTTGCGCGCTTCGAGCGAAAGTTGGTGCAGGAACTCTGCGATCGCGGCGGTGCGCGGATCGTCGTAGCCGCGCCCGTCGTAAGTGAACGAACCTTCGACAGGGTCGTCGGAGTGGGGTGATTTCATATGCTCCGCGCGGGCGTCTCGAAGGTCCTGAAATCTGGTGGAGTAGTGGCGAGACTTGGTGATCAGTTGCCCTCGGAATCCGAAGGCGTTCGCGTGCCTACGCGTGTTCAAATACAAGAGCGTTGGATCTTGCGCGAGGTCCCAGGCGACTAGCGCGAGCTGCCGAAGGTGCGAAGGTGCGTGAACTTTGAGGATTTCGCTTCGAGAGCGGAATCTCCTAGCGAAGTCCAACGATCCATCGGCCGACTTCGTGGCGTACTTGGCCACGTAGGCCGCGATGCGTAAGTCGTCGCGGTTGAGCGTCGAGGCGTCGGCCAGGTGGATCTGCCGGCCCCACGTCACGGTCCCGCGCGGACCAGCAACGGAGAAGTCCTTCACCACGCTTTCAATGATGCTGGCGAGACATTCGGTGGTCAGTTCGGGTGGCGGCGGGCTGAACGGTTCGCCGGGTCCGTCTAGACGCAGAACGACATGAAAGTGCGCCAGTCCCCGACGTTGAAACTCGGCGACCTTGAGGTAGTTGAGTCTGACGTGCTGTGAGAGTTCTCCGAAGGAGACGCCGAGGGCGATAGCCAGGCGACGCCGAATCTGTTCGAAGGTCCTATTCCACAGACGTGACGACTCGGCGTTCCAGAGCACCGCCTCGGCGTAGTGATAACAGAAGTCGCAAAGCGGTCTTCCAATCTCCGGGTCGGCGTCGTCGTGGCGACGCGAACACGCCAGTGAGCGCCTGTGCGTGCAAAAACGCAGCGGTCCGGGTTGACACGAACCGTCGCCCTTTCGTGCGTGAACAGCGCCAAATGAGGGGGCCGTGAGGGTGAGGAACAGTCGCGGGTGATCACTGATCGAAGTCGGAACGCCTTTCCCACCGACGAGACCGGTCGAGACCACGATCCATGCGTCGGCTTTGTAGAGATACGAGCACGCCGGACAGAGCAGGGCGCGGCGGTCCTTGCAGGCGACCAGCAAGGGACGCTCATTGACTTCGCCGGTAGCGACGTTGACAAACTCTCCGCGCAGTCGGATGGGGTGCGAACACCCTCCGGCTTGTTGGATGTCCTTCACTAGTTCATGGGTCGACTTTTGGCGGGACATGGCAGCTCCTCTCGTAGAGGAAAATAAATTGCTCCTCTACTAAAGAAGCCACTCCTAAACGGCGAAAAGGAACATAAATCTTGAGACAATTTCGATTTCGGTACACCGCGGACACCAGTGGACACCAGTGGACACATCCGCGAAGTGCCGACCTGCGTCGTGCCGAATCCAACGCGTAACTCTTTTGACTTTTGCGCATCTCCTCAACGGCCTGAGAATTGCCGGGTTTGACGCCGATTCATCCCATCGATGTCGAGAGTTCGTCACGGATCTAATGCAATTCGACGGCCATCATGCAATGGGAGCTTCGGTGCATTAGGTTCCAGAGAACATGTCATCACCGATGACATATCGAATTGAGTGTTTGTTCACGATCTACGGGCTGGGCCTCTTAGCGCTGCGCGCCAGCGGCCCAGCAGAGGGGAGTTAATGGTCGATCGACACCCCCAGCCGAGTGCTTAAGCGTAACTTGCCTTTACGTCTTTCAAGGTGCGTGGTTCGGGATTACGGTGAACCAGATTCGCGAGACGCCCGCAGTTCCGCAATTTTTCCTTCATGCCAGCACCTGTAAATGTTGTCCAGTTTGGTGAGTTGATCCTCGTTGAGCCGTCGTCGCCAATTTGGCACACCTCGAGGAGGATGACGAAGGCTTACGCGAAAGCCAAGTGAAGACGATGCTGCCACGTAATACTTGTGGCGCAGCACGAACATCCTGATCCACAAAACAATCATTCCGGTGTACCCAATAATTGCAAGACTTCCAAACGGCCAACTTTCTAGATGTACCGCGAAACCAATGAAAATGAACGTTGGCAAACTCAACATTGAAATTATCCACCGATTGAGAAAGATCTTGAATTCAATTTCGGCCGCTTCCGTGCCAATCTTCGGTGATAACACTTCAACTATTCTTAAGTGCGTGGCAGACAAACTTGGCATAGCTCGACTATATTTTGCAAAGGCCGTACCTCTGCTGATTCACGGAAGTCGCCCAGCCCGTGACCACTGTTGCTCCGCCGACTCCGACATTCCACAGGTTTTTGCCTTGCAATGACCAAAATCCCTCTGGATCGGTCCAAATCGCTTCCAAAGTAGGCGCCAGCAATCCAGCTGCGGCGCTTACACACGCAATCGCCTCACTCGACCCACTTGCTGTGACACACAAATATCCGTTTGCGGCGGTACTCGCGATCAATCCTGTTGTCGCTACAGCGTCAAGTACATCTGCTGCAACTGTGCCTTCGACAACGAACGCCGCTCCTCCCGTTGCCAACACCAAAGCGCCCCCACCAATTAGTGCGGTTGCGGTAATTACCCCTCGCCAATGTTGGTGAACTTGGGTAACCAAATAGCCGCCCGTATCGTTCCAAACAGAGCTCGCAGTGTTAGCAACACATCCAAGTGGATCCGTCCAGCCACAATCGTGTAAACCCAGTGGATCAGAGTTACTCAGTCCATTGTCTGAAGCGTAAACGTACGGCTGCCCCGTTTCGGCGACGTCGGGATCCACGTTGATGAACTGCCCTGTGGTTGGGTCGTAGAAGCGGTTGATGAAATACTCCAAACCGGTCGGATCCGTGTAGCCACCCGCGAAGCCGAATGGCGTGTAAGACGTGAGTCCACCACTGGTCTCAGGATTACCCCAAGCATCGTACGACGTCGAATCAGAGAGACTACCTCCAGCACTTAGGACTCCGCGCATCGAGCCGAGAGCGTCAGGCACGAGGTACTTGATGGTGCCTGAACCGCGGTTTACTTGCTCGAACGGTGTGCCATTCGGGCCGTAGATGTAAACGTTGTTGTAGTCCATGAGGAGTTCAGGAACCGACGTTGTGGTGTTCCACACGAATTCTTGAGTCGTGGATCCACCCCCTGTCGGCGTCGTCGTCGCCAACGTCCTGAGACCGTTGCCGTTGTAACTTGCGGTCGTAGTGTCAGCCGCACTGTTGTCGTAACTCGTCAATTCCTTTGCGCCGTTATAGGTGGCCGTCACCGTCGCTCCACCACTCTCGGCGGTGCGATTACCCGACGCGTCGTAGGTGTAGTTGGTCGTGGTGCTCGAATGTACCGAGGAGGTCAATTCGGATGCGTCATCGAACGTGCCACTAGCGCCCGTGGGCAACGTCGTCAGATTGCCGCTCTGATCTTCGGCGTAATTCAGTGCGCTGCCGGTGCCAGGTGTATCCGAGGTGACCTGGCTCTGGGCGTTGTAGGCGTAGTCAGCCGGTGACAAGCTACTCGACGGTGTATCGGTCTCACTTACAACGTTCCCTGCAGGAGCGTCCGAGTACGCGAACTTATAGGACGAGCCGGTGCCAAGTTCGAT
Source organism: uncultured Acidimicrobiaceae bacterium (assembly GCA_963716515.1). Lineage (GTDB taxonomy): Bacteria > Actinomycetota > Acidimicrobiia > Acidimicrobiales > RAAP-2 > RAAP-2. Next base: position 2,485,163 of record OY970319.1, on the reverse strand, counting down.
CGTCGAAGGTTCATTATTCGCCGCGTAAACCGTATTGACCGTCTTACCGCTCGAGCCCAAAGTCAACGCTGAGGTCATTCCATCAGCGTTCTCGGTGACGTCAGACGTGTGGCCGTTGAAGTCGGTGACCGTAGCGAGTTGGTCGGCGTGGTCATACGTGTACGCGACAGCGTCGCTACTCGTCCACCAGGCGTAGGGCCCCAATGGGTACGTGATACCGGTAGTTTCGCCATCCAGGTCGTAGGTGTACGTCGTATTGTCGCCGCCGCCGTCCGTCGTGCTCGTCAGCTCGTCGAAGGGGTCGTAGACATTCGTCGTCGTCCCGGTGCCATCGACCATCGCTATCAAGTTCCCGTTGGCGTCATAGGAGTACGTCACGTTCGGCGTTCCGTTCGTGTAGCTCACACTCAACAATTGATTCAGCGGCGAATACGTGTCGGTCCCGGTAACTCCGTCGGGCGATGTTGAGGTGAGTACGTTACCCGCAGGGTCGTATGAAGAGGTCGTGATCTGCCCACTCGGAGCAGCCGTGGTCGCGGGTGCTGTCTGGGTTACCAACTCACCGAGACTGTCGAAGCTGTATGTGGTCTGGAACGACGACGAAGTGTCGTAGGGCGACGACGTCGAGCACGTCGCCACCGACGAAACGTTGCCGCCACCCGGTATGGTCGCGGTGATCTCACCGTCGGGGTCGTAGCAGCTACTCGTCGTCGACGCCGAAGACGTGCCGTAGCCAGAAGTGGTGGTCAGGAGCTCTCCGGCCGCGTCGTAGGTATAGGCGGTGACGTCATTCGGGGCGCCACCACTGGTGCTGGTCGGTGGCGCAGTGATTGACAGCAACTGACCCGCTAAGTCATAAGCATTCGTCGTTGTTTCGTAGCCGGAGAGACTCGGTGGGGCGGGCGAGGTCTCCGTGGTCGGTTCGTTCAACGCGTTGAATGCGTACGTCGTCGCATCGGTCGCCAACCGGTCGCCGTAGTCGGTGGGATAGCTCGTTGGACAACTCGACGGGGTCAACGAATCTGCCGCTACTCCGACAGCGGGCACCGTCTCAGCGACGTTCCCGGCACCGTCGTAACAGGTGAGGGAGGCGTCACTCACGGCATTGGTGACGAGCGTTTGCTCGTCGTCGGCGTTGTAGGTGTAACTCGTAACGTAGCCGCGCGGATCGGTGACGGACGTCTCGTTGCCGTCACCGTCGTGACCGAAGTCGGTCGTGCGCGCGGTGACCGTCGCTCCGGTACCGCCTCCCTGGGCGGAGGCCGTCACTTCGCCGTCGGCGTCGTACGTGAAGGTCGTGGTGAAGTTGGCGGCGTTCGCTCCGGTCACGTTGCCGTTCGGGGCGGTGACGCTCGTCACTTCGCCATCGGCGTCATAGACATAGGACGTCGTGGAGACACTCGTCGGCACGGCGTCCGAAACGTATCGAACGCGGTTGCCGATCTGGTCGACAATGTAGAAGCCTCCCTTGCCATCGGGCGCGACTGACATGATCCAGGCGAACTCGGCATTGAGCGGCGGACCGCCGTCACCGCCGGCGTGGACCGCGCCCCAACCTTCTCCCGCGATCGTGTAGATGTCACCGCCGGTCATCGCAACGCCGTAGTACTCGCCCGAGACCTTCGGGACAAAACGAATCACGTCGTTCCCCGAGTCGGCGATGAGAAGATTACCGGCACCGTCGAATCGTGCGTCGGCGTCGTTGTCGAGTTTGGCCGACGTCGCCGCACCACCGTTGCCGCTGTAACCCGAGGTGCCAGTGCCGGCGATCGTGTAGATGTCGTTCGCCGTCATGGACTGACCGAAGTAGGAACCCGACGACTTTGGAACAAAGCGCACGACATTGTTTTGACTGTCGGCGATGAGGAGATCGCCGTTGGCGTCGACCACGACGTCACTCGGTAGGTGGAGTTCGGCGCTCATTGCGGCACCACCGTCGCCGGAGTAGCCCGCGGTGTGATTGCCGGCAATCGCGTAGAGGTGATCGGCGGTCATCGACTGTCCGTAGTACGTGCCGGACGCCACTGGCACGAATCGCACCACGTTGTTGTAGGTGTCGGCGACGATGAGGTCGCCGGCGGCGTCAAAGGACTCGCCGTAGGGAGCGTTCATACTTTCTGACGTGGCCAGACCACCACTGTTGCTGTACGCGCCACCGGCTCCGCCGGCGATCGTGTAGATGTCGTTCGCCGTCATCGACTGCCCGAAGTAGGTTCCCGACGTTTTCGGTATGAAGCGCACGTCGTTGGCTTCACCTATGGCGAGGTCGCCCGAGGCATCCAGAACAACGCGCCAGGGATCGGAGAGCTCGGCCGACGTGGCGGCACCGCCATTACCCGTGTTGCCCGCGGTGCCGTTACCGGCGATCGTGTAAACGTCGTTCGCCGTCATCGACTGTCCGTAGTAGGTACCCGATGCCTTCGGAATGAATCGGACAATGTTGTCATTGGTGTCGGCGATGAAAACGTCTCCGGACGCGTCGACGCTCACATTGGTGGGTTCGTTCAGTTGCCCATCAACTGCTACGCCCGAGTAGTTCTGGATCGACGCATTCCCCGTGCCAGCCAACGCATAGATATCGTTTGCCGTGACGGACTGACCAGCGAGAGTGCCCGACGAACTCGCGACGATCCGGGCAACACTCTGGTCAATAGTCGAGATCAGTAGGTCCCCGGAGGCGTCGGCCGCCACGCCGGAGACGTGGTCAATATGGGCGCTTGTCGCCGCGCCGCCATTGCCGGAGTTCCCGGTCGCGCCCGTACCTACAACGGTGTATACGTCGTTCGCCGTCATGGACTGGCCGAAGTAGGTGCCCGTCGTGATGGGGATAAACCGTACGACATTGTTGAGCGTATCGGCGATGACGATGCCAGTCGAGCCATCAAGGGCCGCATCGCTAGGTGCGTCGAGTTTCGCACTCGTCGCAGCGCCACCGTCTCCGGAGTAGCCGGCTGTGCCGTTCCCGGCCACGGTGTAGATGTCGTCGGCCGTCATGGACTGGCCGAAATACGTACCGGTCCCAATGGGGACAAAGCGAATCACATTGTTGCTCGTGTCGGAGACAACCAAATCACCGGCGGCATCGACTGCAATCCCTCCAGGAGTGTGAAGTTCGGCGCTCGTGGCAGCTGCGCCGTTGCCCGAATAACCAGCGGTCCCGTTGCCGGCAACCTCGTAAATATCGGCACCAGTCATAGTCTGGCCGAAATAGGTGCCGGAACTCTTGGGAACAAAGCGGATCTCGTTGTTGGTCGTATCGGCGATGACAATTCCAGAACCATCGAAAGCAACGGAAGATGGTCCGTGAAGTTCCGCGCTCGTTGCAGCACCCGCGTTGCCTGTATTGCCAGCGGTCCCGTTGCCCGCGACGGTGTAAACATCATTCGCGTTCATGGACTGACCGAAGTAGGTGCCCGTACTCGCAGGGATGAACCAGATGACATTGTTGCTGGAGTCCGCGATGGCTACGTCGCCGGAACTGTCAAGAGCGACCCCTGAGGGCGAGCCCAATTCGGCGCTCGTCGCAGCGATTCCGTTCCCGTAGTCTCCCGAGACGTAGTCACCCGCGACGACGGTCTGAGTATCGTCAGCGAGGTTTATTCGGCGTACGACATGGTCACCTTGGTCGGCGACATAGACGTAAATCGTACCGCCGATCGTGGCCGTTGCAATCTGATCATCTACCTGAAATGTCTGACGGGCAATCACGGAACCCATTGGTGCACCCATGACCGTACTAATCCTTCCGACCGACTCCCCTTGGGTTTCGTTGGGTGTCGAATTGGACGTCAAGTCGCCGTCACTGTTGTAGCCAAGTTGGGAAACGACCCCGTCGGCGTTGATCGTGGCGCACGGAAGCTCGCTCGAAGGTGCGCTCGTCGAGCACGAATCAACATTCGAACCGAGAGTCACCGATTCACCGTTGTAGAGATCAAACGTGGTGCGAGATTGAGAAGCGGTGCCCGAACCCGGAGCGTAGTCGCCCGTCGTCGTGTAAATCAGATTCCTGTCAGTGTCGTACTCGCGGTAGGTGACGTACTTGGGCGGCGCCGTGCTGGGCGATGTAATCGTCGCCGTGCCGGCGGTTATCGCCGACGGTGGAGAGAGCGACGAGCAGGGATTCGCCGCCAACGGTTCCGCGGCGCACGATTGTTCGTTGAACGAGTTGTACGAATAGCTCCAGGTCTTACCGAGGCCGTTGGTATTCGTCAGCACGTTGCCGTGGGAGTCGTAGGAACTTGACGTGACGTTGCCATTGGGATCGGTAGTTTGGGTGAGACCGAGTGTCGTTGGATCGTATGTGTCGTTCCATGTCGCGGCTGACGCGGTGCCGTGTCCCTTGGTCAACGATTGCAACATGCCGTCCGTGTAATCCTGCACTTCAACGTATCCGTTTGAGTGACCACCTGACCTGAACTGTTATAGGTATTCGTGACACTGTCTCCAGCGTCGGGTCCGCCCGACTGCCCGTTCGGGAACGTCATGGTGAGCAGGAGATGACTCGTCGTGTTATAGGTAAATGAGGTGACTCGACTTAGTGGATCGGTAACGCTCGTCAAGTCGCCGGACGAATCGTACGCGTACGCCCTTACCCGGCTCATCGGGTCGGTAACCGACGAGACGAGACCGTTCGAGCCATAGGCCAGGGTCAGTGTCCGACCAGCCGAGTTGGTGACGGTGGTGAGCTTGCCCGACATATGGGTGAGCGTCGTCGAATAGCCGTTGGTATCGGTGAGGGCGGTCAAGAGACCGGACGAGTTGAATGAATACGTCTCAGTACCCTGACGAACGAATGTGTAATTGCCTCCCGATGACGTCAATGTCGAGTCGGCCCAACTCGGCACGTTGAAGCCACTGCTGCCGTTGGGTTCGGCCGTCACTTGGCTTCCATCGGCTTCGGTGATCGTAATTGACCCGTCGCCGTTTACTGTGAGATGTGATTCGTAGGAAGACGTCCAGCCATACCCAAAGATCCCTTCAGTAGATGCCTCGAGGGAGTTGTAGGTACGGGTCAGGTCGAGCCCCGGCCCATATCCAGGAATCGAAGCGTCGGTGAAGGTATGCCAGAAGTCGCCGCTCGCGCAATTCACCGGATACTTCCCGTGACTGCAGCTTGTACCACTTTTCACCACTTCGCCGGTCGCTAGACCGACCGCCGTTGAGGCAATAATGCCGAAGCCGTTAACGGTTGCGGTGATCAGTGTGCGCGTTTCGCCACCGTCGGTGGAGACAAGTATTGAGCCGGGAAATGGATAAGTGTCACCGCTGTAAGTGACGCCACCGAGTGAGGTAAGCCAATGCTCGTAGGGCTGAATGTACACGCAACCTGACCCACCCGTGTAAGTGTTGTGAACGTCGTCGCCTGGACCGTAGCCGACGGGTAGAGTTGCTGACCAGTTGGTGGGAAACGTGCCGTCTTCGTTGCCGTTGCATGCCTGATCCCAGTACATCGGGAATTGGAATGAGTTGTCATAGCCTCCAACGCTTTGGGTGGCGGTTATTACGTCGTAGTCGTCGCCGGTTGGAAGACCGGTACACGTGAAAGCTGCGCCGACGTCGCCAGAGTACGTTTGTCCGCTGTCCGATACATAGTTAGTGCCGGTGGCGCTTATGGGTGCGGGTGAAGTGTTGTTAGTGAAGTCAACTGTGCAATTGGCGGTGCTACCTGATGCATCTGCCACGGTCACACCGGTGACGGTCAGGGGTACGAGCAAAGAGGTCACGGCGACGACAGTGACGAGGGCGGTGCGAAGGAGCGGAGAGTGACGATGCGAGGCACGATGATGCGACACTCGAGTCAACAAATGGCGCCGAGGAGCGGTGGGCGAAGCAACGTCAATAGAGGCCTCATGGCTCATGACGAGTCCATGAGGTTTGCGGCTCGACGGGAGAATCTCTCACGAGATGCGAGGTGCCGCTTGGCACGGAATCTGTGACGGTAAGAAGAGTGCCCGGCGCGTTAGTGACACGATCCACTCGGGTGCCCGCCAATCTTTGGAGAATTCACGTCTGGTAGGCAAGGGTCTAACACTCAAGAACACAAATCCCGGACAACGACTTCTCAAGCTTCGAAGCAGTGTGAATCATCTCTGACTTTCCTTTTTCGTCTGAACGAAGCAACCAACGAAGACTCATGTCGTACCTGAGTAATGCTGACGATCATTCTCATATTGAGATGCGCTTCATTGAACCGATCACAACATTCTTCGATATCGAATGCAATTCAACACTTCATTCCTTCACTCGGCGCTCACTAACGCCCGGAATATTGCATAGTCCGAAAGTGCTCACGATTGTGTTGTCAGCCTCGCTGCAGTGGTTCAACGAGGTTGCAGTACGCAAGTGCCCTTGGAGTGACCAATTCCGATCACTCGGAGATTCGCAGGTGAAGAAGACTCTGTTGATCAGTTTCGGAAGTGGTCTGCTTCTACTACTGCCGGCCTTGCATTCTGGGCACATCCCTGCGAACGGTCAGCGGTACAACATTGCGCCGTGACGTCCGCTCAGGCAGGCTACCTTTTTTGGCGTAAAGGGTCGAGCGTCATGCTCGGTCCGCTCGGCGCAATACATGAAGTTTGTCGAGCAGGGATCATCCTTTTCGTAATCACTGTTCAATTGTCAATGGTCGCGGTGGTCATTCAAGATGCCGCCAAGTAAGTGAGCTGCTTCAGCGTCCGATGACTCCAAGGCATGTGCGTAGACGTTAAGTGTCGTGGCGGCATTTGCGTGACCCAGCCGACCCGCGACGGTCTTCACCGGGACTCCTGAAGCGAGCATTTGGGTGGCCGTGAAGTGCCGGAGATCATGGAGGCGCACTCCAGTGATTTCCAACTCGTCGCACAGTCGCTTAAATGCAAGGGTTACGCGGTGCGGGCGCCACGGAACGGAACCATCCAGGGAGCTTGAAAAGACGAAATTGTTGCGCGAGAATCTCTTTCCACACCCCTTCAACCGCTCTTCACAACGCACGCGCTGTGAATCGAGCACCCTTATGGTCAAAGCGTCAATCACGACCCTTCGCGACGCGTGCGTCTTCGTTCCCTTTTCAATTAACTCATCATTTCGACCATCAACAATGGAGTGCCTGATGGATAGGGTCCCACTCTTGTCGAAGTCCCGCCAGCGGATTGCGCACAGTTCTCCGCGACGGGCTCCGGTTACAGCAGCCAGTCGCAAGAAACACGCGATGTCAGAATTTCGCTCTTCCGCGAAGTTGATTATTCGCGTGACTGTTTCAACGTCTGGAACCTCGAGCTCAACTCGATCCACCCTCGGTGGCGACGCGTTAAGCGCCGGGTTGGTCAAGATCCATTCCCATTTCAGCGCTTGACTGAGCAGTCGTCGAATAAGCGCGTGAACGTGGTGGACACTCTGGGCGCTCAGAGCGCGACCGCTTACGCCGCGACGACGAAGGCCAGCGTAAAAACTGTCCAAGTCACTGGGACGAATAGCGCGAACCTTCACGCTCCCAAATTGAGGAAGAATGATTTTTTCTAGGAGTCGGCGGTATTCGCGGAGCGTTGACGGTGAGAGCGTCTCTGACGCCAGTTCGAGCCACTTCGCGGCCAGATCGTCCATCGTCGCATGCGAGGTTTCGTGCGCCAGTCCGGCTTCCAATATCAATTGGCGGAGCTGCCCGTCCGCCTCGCGCCTCGTTCCGTGCACGGTTCTCGTGAGATAGCGCTGTCGGCCATTGGCGTCCTGGCCGAGGAAGACTTTGGCCCTCCAGGTGCCCGCCCCACGGGGTTCCAGATGACCGCGCAACGGCGTCAGCCCAACACTGCAGTAGGTTTCATTCCCATTACATTCCCACGGCGACGGAGCGAATTCAAGTTACTGCGGAAAACCCCTTTGTTTACTGAGGTTGTGTGGTGCGGCTGGAGGGATTCGAACCCCCGACCCTCGGTTCCGTAGACCGATGCTCTAATCCGCTGAGCTACAGCCGCATTGATGCTGACCTTCCATCGTAGTCGACCGATATTCCGAGAGTCCCCGGTCGCCTAGGTACCATGCCTCTATGACCAGCACGTTCTCCGAAGAACTTCCTCAACTGCTCAACGACATCGACGCGTCGATGGTGGAACTTCGACACGACCTCCACGCCCATCCCGAACTGGCGTTTCAAGAACACCGCACGACCGGGGTCGTGCGCGATCGTCTGGTCGAATTGGGATGGGACCTCGCGTCGTGTCCGACCGAGACCGGGGCCGTGGCGGTCCTTCGCGGCGCCAAGCCGGGCCGGCGGATCATGATCCGCGCGGACATCGACGGACTGCCGGTCGCCGAGGAGAACCAGATCTCCTTCGCCTCGGTGAACGACGGCGTCATGCACGCCTGTGGCCACGACGTGCACACCGCCGGTCTCCTCGGCATCGCCGACATACTGTCGCGGCGCCAAGGGGAACTCGCGGGCGAGTTCACCTTGCTGTTTCAGCCGGCCGAGGAGGCACTGGGCGGCGCGATGGCGATGATCGACGGGGGCGTCTTGACCGACCACCCGGTCGATGTCGTCATCGGCGCGCACGTGTCGTCACTGGCTCCCCTCGGTTTCGTCGGGACGAAGCCGGGCGTCATGATGAGTGAAGCCGCGTCCCTCTCGATCCACCTCAAGGGCCAGGGCGGTCACGGGGCGATGGCGAGCGTCGAGGGCAACGTCGTCCTCGCCGTCAGTCACTTGGCGCCGCGCCTGGGCGACGTGGTCGACGGTCTCTCCTTCGAGGGGACCAACTGCGCCTGTTCGGCCGGCGTCATCAACGCCGGTACCGCCATGAACGTCGTCCCGCGACACGCCCTTCTGCGCGGAACCCTTCGCACGTTCACGGCCGAGCAGCACGTCGAAGCACTGGAACGGCTGCGCTCGTTGCTGCGAGAGGTGGAAGCGATGTTCGTCGTCGCGTGCTCACTGGAGCTGACTGACCTGGCACCGGCCGTGGTGAACAACGTCGACGTCTACGAGCAGGTCATGAGGTCAGCCACGAAGGTCGTCGGGGCCAGCGGCGTGATGACGATTCCGCCCTTCACGCCCAGTGACGACGTCTCGGAGTTCATGAACCGAGTGCCCGGCTGTTACATGTTCATCGGCGGCGCCAACGACGACGGTTCGAGCGGCATGCACCATAGCCCGGACTTTCAGGTGCAAGACGGAGCCTGTCGGATCCTCGCCGGCGTCCTGGTCCAGAGCGCGGTCGATCTCGCTCAGCTGTAGAAGAGCTTGGCCGCCCCGCGGATGGAGGCCTGATTGCCGTTGATCACCACGCGGTACTTCGACTCGGCGAAGAGCGTCGGCGTGACCCGTCGGGCGTTGCCCCCGGCCAAGTGGACCGTGGTCGCCCCGAACTCGCGCACGAAACCGTCGACCGCCATGACCAGCAGTTCGCCCCAGTGTGCTTCGTCCGTCGAGCGCGAGTGTTCACCGATCGTCTGGTCGTAGGTCTTGCCGCGCACGAAGACTTCGGCGCCCACGTCGCGGATCTTGCGCAACGTGCCGTCAATGGCCAGGGCGATGCCGAGACCGGTGCCCAGGGTGAGCACCAGTTCGACCCCGTGGCCGTCGATGGAGCCCAACGCGGCCAGCGTGGCGTCGTTGACGATCCGCACGTCTCGGCCGGTCGCCTTGCACAGCTCGGCCTGGAGCTCAAAGCCCTTCCATTGGGCTTCGAGTTCGGGGTCGACCTCGGTCGTGACTCCCCCGGGTCTCGAGAGATTGCCCGGGCGCACCACGTGACCGTCGATGAACTCACCGGGAAAGCCGATGCCCACGCGCGGACAGGCGCTGGTCTGGATCCGTTCGTCCAGCGCTTCGATGAGACGCTCGGGCGAGCACGGGTACGGCGTCGGACGCCGACGCACCCCTTCGAGCAGTTCGCCGTGGATATCGACGTGACAGAACTTGACGTTGGTAGCGCCAATGTCGACCGCCAAGATCTGATCTTGCACGGGAATTCGGGGTGGCGCCATCAAGCGATGTTAGTTAAGGCTCACGCACTCCTCGGACGCGAAGACACCGATCGGTCCACCACGGTTGCAGTCGGACCGCGTAGGCCGGTCGGTGACCGGCGATCACGGTGCCCGTACCCGGTGGACGTTGGCGAAGGGGCACTTGCGGCGGCGCGTCCTTTCGCGACTCGAAAAGCTCGGGCAAGTAGTGCGACGCCGAGGGGTCGGCCAGACCCCCGAGCACCAGACGGGTGGTGTGATTGTTCACGATGGTGGAGGCCCGGGGTCCCCAGCGGGCCTTCAGCTGGGAGAAGTCCTGTAACACGGTCACCAACGTGACGTCGAGACCGCTCACGGTCGAGGCCATCTGATCGAGCTCGTCGAGCGACGCGACGGTCGCCGCTTCGTCGAGTACTAAGAGGAGGCGCCGTTGGGTTCGCAGTTCGACCCGGCGCTGCTGCTCTTCCAACACCATGCGAAGCGCCCCTCGAAACAGCGGCTCGTAGTGACGTTGCTCCCCGCGCGGGCTGCAGAGGTACAGCGTGTTCGGTCCGTCGACGGCCGAGCGCACACGGGCCAACGGCTGACGGAATCGCCACGGCATCAGCATCGTCTCGGCCGTCGTCAACACGCCGTCCATCGTCCTCGAGTCGTGCGTGAGGAACGCTTCCAGCAGGTCGCCGGCCTCGCTGTGCCCGACCGCGTCGGTCCAGTGATCGAAGTCGCGCTGCTCAATCGACCGGGCCACGTCAAAGATGTCGCGCGAGCGCTGGACGGCCAACATCAGCAAGGAGCCGACCAACTTCGTGGCCAGCGAGTTCCAGAATTCGGTCTCGCCGCGTTCGGCCGGTCCGCTGGTGAAGTCGCGCGCGACTCGAAACGCGTGACGAAGCGTCGAGACGCCTTCGAGGGGATTCCACGTCAAGCCGGACTCGCGTCCCGGCTCGAGCACCTGTACCTCGCCGAGCGCGGCGCGCCACTGCCTCGTGGTGGTGATGACGTCGTTTTTCACGCTGGTCACGACGAGCGCGTCGTTCCAACGTAACAACGCGGGGATCACCAGCGACGAGGTCTTGCCAACCTGCGTGGGACCGACGATCAGGAGCGAACTGCGCGCGGCGAGACGGACCCGCGGTCCGTAACTGAAGCCGTGAAAGGTACGTCGCCCGAGCGACGGACGGTCATTCATCGGACGACGGAATCCTCATCGCGCGGTCGGTGTCGATGAAGGCGACGTCTCGCTCGTCCGGGCGCACTCGAACGATCGAACGGTGCGCGCCGTAGCGCACGAGCGCGACGCCCTTGGGCAGCGCCGAGAGATAGCGCTCTTCGCGACGGTGCAGTCCCAGGGCCACCGCCATCTCCCGGGCTTCGTCGGGTGGCTGACGAAAGAGCCAGGACGTCTCACACTCGCGCAGCAGTCCCTGAGCCCGTTCGCGATGGGCCGAGCCGACGTCACCGACCGCCGCGACGTCACTCCAACGATGCAAGACCAGCACGTGACTGAGGCCCTTGGCGCGCGCCAACTTCCACGATCCCTGCAACCAACGCAAGGCGTGGGGATCGGCGAGGAGGGACCACGCTTCGTCGAGCACGAGATAGCCGAGTTCGTTCTCGACCGCAACGATCTGTTGCGCGGCGGCGATCGCACTCAACGCGGCGACGGAAAACGAGTTCGACGACCACTGCGCCGAGAGATCGAGGACCACCAGCGGGCCGGCGAAGACCATCGGCTCGTCCTCGCCGTCGAACAGACCGGCGAGGTCGCCGTGGATGAATCGGTACAGCGTCAGCGCCACGCTGCGTTCCGGGGTCGAGGTCGCCGACGCCAGATGGACGTCGAGCAACTCGAAGAGGGCGCGCAGGACCCGTGGCGGTCGCGGCGAGTCCAACCGCTGCCACACCTCGTCGATGACGTAGTGCTGATCACTCTTCAACGCGGCACCCTGGGCACTCGCGACCAGCGCGCGAAGCAAGTCACGGCTCTCGCGGTCGTTCGACGGGAAGGGACTGCACCAACCGTCGCGACCGAGCGCGACCACGTTAACGCCGTAGGCCCGCGCCAGCGGGGCGTACTCGCCCTTCGGGTCAATGACCACGGCGCGACGTCCCCGTTCGAGGGCGCGATCGAGGGTCATCTTCACTACCGTGCTCTTGCCCGCGCCGATCGAGCCGGCCACGATGACGTTCGGGTTGGACACCAGTCCCGAGGCGTAAGCGTCGAAGGGATCCCAGACGAACGACCCGCCGCGCTGCGACTCGCCGAGGCGGCGACCGAGGAGACCGGTCCCGGCGTCGTGGGCCGGCACCGCCAGCGCAAGGAGATCACGCGAGGTCGCCCAGTGCGTCCAGGAGCGACTCACCACCCCGGCGCCCCGGGCAATTGCGCGCAGTACCACGCGGACTGACGCCCCAGTCCCGGCTCGCAACGCAGTCCCGACTCGACGGCGCAGCGGGTGGCGATTTTCACGTCTCGGCGGAGCTGTGGGAGCGAGGTCGCCCGTACGACTATGAAGACCGCGATACGCATGAGAGCGGTCCCTTCGACCACGAGCGACTCGCGCTGACGAAGGCGCTCGAGGACGTGCGCGGATTGAGCGGTGCGTCGAAAGCCGGCGGCCCGGGAGGTGAAGTCGTCGCTCCCGACTCGGTGCACGGCTCGGGCGGCCAGTCGGTGCGCGCGCCCGCCCCCCACGACGTCGACGTGCACGACCACGTCCAGCGACGGCGACGCGAACTGCATTCGTGCGAGGAGTGCCTGTCCGTCGGGAACGTTTCGGAAGTCGCGCACGCGCAGCACGTGGATCACTTCGTGGCCGTTTCGAACGTAGGCCCATCGTTCCAGCAACCACGTGGCGCCGGGATCACGGCCGACGCCCGTCGCCGCCAGGGTGAGCGCGCCGTTCTCCTTCCAACCCGACGGAGCACCGACGTCGCTCGGCGCGGCCAACACCGTCGCCGCGCCGCTCGGGGATGAACACACGTGCAGTGAAAAGTGACGAGTGTCGTCCGAGGTCGCCAGGGCGTCGGCGAACTCCGCCAGCGCCTGCGCGTTGAGTTGGTCTCGTCCCGAGAGGTCGAGCCGTCCTCGGTGTTGCAACTCGTAGCCGCGCACCGTCGCGTCGCCGTGGGCGCTGATCGTCACCGTCGCGCCACGCCGCGACGCTCGAATCGACGACCACCGCGAACGCACCATGAAGTCGACGGCGATGCGCAGTCGTTCGCCCAGGGTCAAGCCGTCTCTCGTCGGGGCCGCGCACGACAGCAAACCGACGCCCACGGCCGGCTCGAGGAGACCAGCGCGCGCGTTCGTGAGCCACTCGCCGAGAAGACAGACCCCGGCGATCGCCAGCGCCGCTTGATGACGTCGCACGCCAATCCACCGACTCTCGCCGTCAGCCACGCCCAGGCCGAGCAGCTCACTCATCGAAATGCCATCCCACGACCGGACCCATCTCGTCCGTGCGGTACGCCACGTGACCGCCCCGCGGCGTCGGCGTGCCAATCGGTGGCGAAAGCTTCTCTCCCGTGATCTCGGGCACGGGGGTCTCCGGAGTCCCCTCCCACATGGCGAGTCCGAGATCGTCGGGGCGCGGTTCCGGTCCGGTGAAGGGCACGGCCGGCACCATGGCGCGCGCCGCCTGGGCGACCGGCGAGGAGGGAAGGTCGGTCACCGTTTTCGTCAGCCGCGTCCGCACGCCCTCGAGATTGTGCAGCGCCGCCGTCTCCAGGAACGGGATCACCTTCAAGAGGAGGAAGGGCGAGAACGTAGCGAGGATCAGCGTGACGGCGCCGGTGATCACTTGGGTCGCCGAGCTTCCTTGCAGTTCGTCGAGTCCGAGCGAGAGCGTAATCACGATGAAGAACTTGCTCGCGGCCACGGCGACGAACGTCTCGGCGAGTCGCCACCCGAGGCGACGTCCGGCCGGGAACGTGGCCAGCGGAACGATGACCGGGACGAGCACCAACAACAGCGTGAGCACGACGCCACGAACGATCAACTCGCACCACAACAGCCACGTCCCCACGACGATGGCCACCGCCAGCACGAACAGCGCGAAGGCCGGCGCCGCGCTGGACAGACTCGTCAAGGCCTTCGTGAGTGTCGCTTGGTGGTCGATGACCGTGTTGGACGTACTCGAGGAGAGTTGGTTCACCGTGTCGAGCACGAGCGACGCCAGGGGTCGAGCCAGAATGATCGCCATCACGCAGGCCGGCGCCACACCGAGGTACACGCGCCACAGCGACGCGGCGTCGCCGTGGCGAACGGCTTGCAGCGTGGCGAACAAGAGTCCGACCATCAACAGAGCCGGGGCGACATTCACCAAGAGGTTGAACTCCGCGTTCGCGGAGCGGATCACGGTCGAGGACTCGCTCGCCGAGGTCAACACGGCGCCCGCCGCCGAGAGGAACCAGTCGACGCTACTGAGAATCCAGTTGGTGAGGGTACTGAAGAAGCCACCCACCACGGTCGAGGTCACGACGTGCGTGACGCAACTCAACGGACGAAAAATGCACCACAAGTGGCCCACTATCGGACGCTGAGACCCGTATTGAAGAAGAAATTGATCAACGTGGGCGCCGCGCCAATGAGCACCGCCGCGGCCAGCGAGGTCAGCACCGCGCGACGACCCTGTGCCGATTGATGCATGTTCTGGGTGTGACTGCCGACGGCCCACAGCGCGGCTCCCAGTAGCAGGGCCACCAACGCACCAATCAGGGCCCACGCGGCGATTCCGTTGGCAATCTGTTGCAGCGCCGCGCTGCCGGGCAAGGCGGACGTCGAGGGACTGAGGTTGACGTTGGCGAAGGGCATGATGGTCTCGCTTTCACACGGTGAGCGCCCAACGGTCGCTGGCGCGACCACCCAGGCTTTGTCTGCGAGAATGGTCCCGTGCTCGTCGCGCTCGCCCACAACGTGATTTCCCAGTGGCCCCCGGCCGCCCTCTACGGAGCCGGCGCCGGAGTCCTGATCGTGGGTCTCCTCATCGGCGTGCTGATCAACCGTCAACGCGGTCACCGCGCCATCGCTCAACGCCTCATGGCGCTCGCCTCTCGACTCGGCGTCGAACCCCACGACGAAAAAGGCAAGGTCGAGACCGCGCTCAGCTACCTCGAAGAGGCCACCGGCGTGGCCAGCACGGCGGTCTCGGAATCGAGCGCCGACTCATCGCGACTACGTCAATCAATGGACTCGCTCCCCCTAGGACTGGTCCTCTGTGACGAGAGCGGCGGCGTCATTTTCCGCAACAAGCAGGCCGAAGCGCTCATGACCAGTCGCTACGGCGACGCCATCGCGGCCCAGGCCGTCACCGACGTGTTGGCCGAGGGATGGACCAACGGCATCGCCGAGCGTACGGTCGACATCTACGGACCGCCGCGACGAACGCTGACGATCCGCGCCGCGGTCATCGACGACGGCCGGCGACCGTTGGGCGTACTGGCCATCATCGAGGACATCTCCGAGCGCCGTCGCCTCGAGGACATTCGTCGTGACTTCATCGCCAACGTGTCCCACGAACTGAAGACCCCGATGGGGGCGCTCGGTCTGCTCGCCGAGACACTCCTGTTCGAGACCGACCCCGCGGTCGCGCATCGACTGGCCGAGCGGATCAACAACGAAGCGTTCCGGGTCAATCGCATCATCGAGGACCTCCTCGACCTCTCGCGCATCGAAGGTGAAGGGTCCCCCTCGCGCGAGCCGATTCCCGTCGTCTTGATCGTGGCCGACGCGATCGAGCGCATTCGCACGTCCGCCGAGCAACACGACGTGAAGGTGGACTTCGTGGAACCGGAAGCCAGCCTCGTCGTGGTGGGCGATCGTCGCCAGTTGATCTCGGCCATCCACGCCCTGTTGGAGAACGCGGTCGTCTACTCAGCGCGAGGCGGCCTGGTCAGCATCACCATCGACCGGGTCGAGGCTTCGGTGACCGACGACGGCGAAAGCGTCGGGCCACTCGCGTTGATCGCGGTCAAGGATCAAGGCGTGGGCATCCCCGCCAAGGACCTCGAGCGGATCTTCGAACGCTTCTACCGCGTCGATCCCGGTCGGGCGCGCGAGACCGGCGGCACCGGACTCGGACTCAGCATCGTGCGTCACGTCGCGCAGAATCACGGCGGCAACGTACTCGTGGAGTCGCGTGAGGGCGAAGGGTCGACGTTCACCCTCGAACTTCCCATGACGCACTGATGGCGAAGAAACACACCGGCGACAAGCGCGTCAACATCTTGCTCGTCGAGGACGAGGAGTCCTTCGTCGACGCGCTGACGATCGGACTCGACCGCGAAGGCTTCGACGTCGCCGTGGCTCGAGACGGCCAGCAGGCCGTCTCCCTCTTCGCCAAAGAGACCTTCGACATCGTGCTGCTCGACCTCATGTTGCCCAAGATGTCGGGACTGGACGTCTGTCGTCAGATTCGAGCCAGCAGCGAGGTGCCCATCATCATCGTCAGCGCCAAGGGCGAAGAGGTCGACATGGTGCTCATGCTCGAACTCGGAGCCGACGACTACGTCACGAAGCCCTACCGACTCCGAGAGCTCGTCGCGCGCATCCGCGCCGTGCTGCGTCGTCGAGAGAGCCACGAGAACGTCACGATCTCGGACGACGAGATCGAACTGGGCCCGATTCGCATGGACATCGACGCGCGGCGGTGCTACGTCGACGGCGCCGAGATCAAACTGCGCAAGAAGGAGTTCGCGTTGCTCCGGCTCCTCCTCGAGAATCCCGGCCGGGTCCTGACCCGGGAAGTACTGATCGATCGGATCTGGGGAAGCGACTACGTCGGCGACACCAAGACCCTCGACGTGCACATCAAACGACTGCGCACCTTGATCGAGGACAACCCGAAGAACCCCGAGCACATCACGACCGTGCGCGGCGTGGGCTATCGCTACGAGACTACGAAGCCTTCGGCCTGATGGTTCGCAGCTCGCCCATGTAGGGAGCGAGCACTTCGGGTAACAGGACCGAGCCGTCGGGCCGACGGTACGTCTCGATCAGCGCGGCCCAAATGCGGGCCCACCCGAGGGCGGAACCGTTCACGGTGTGCACCAGCGCGGTCGAACCTTCGTTCGTGCGGTAGCGCACGTGCGCCCGACGGGCCTGGTAGTCACGGAACCAACTGACCGAGGAGACCTCGAGCCAGCGATCGACGCCCGGACTGAAGACCTCGAGGTCGATCGTGCGCGCCGACGACGTGCCGAGGTCGCCGGTGCAGAGATTCAAGAGACGGTAGGTGAGGCCGAGTTCTTGCAAGAGGCTCTCGGCGCGTGCCAGTATGTCGTCGAAGGCCGCCGTACCCTGTTCGGGCGTGCAGTAGGCGAAGAGTTCGACCTTGTCGAACTCGTGCACGCGCAGCACGCCTCGGGTGTCGCGCCCCGCCGCCCCGGCCTCACGACGAAAGCAGGCCGTTTCGGCGCACAGTCGAATCGGCAGACTCGCCTCGTCGAGAATTTCATTGGCGTGCATCGAGGTAAGCGGCACTTCGGCGGTAGGAATCGCCCAGAGCCCGTCGCGCTCCATGCCGTACATCTCGTCGACGGACTTCGGTAGGTGACCGGTCGACATCATCGTCGCGGTCAAGGCGAAGGTCGGTGGGTGGATCTCCTCGTAGTCGCCGGCGTTTCGATCGAGCGAGAGGGTGCTGAGCGCGCGGATCAACCGCGACCCGGCGCCGCGGAAGAGCGGAAACATCGATCCGGCGATCCGAGCCCCCGCCTCGAGGTCCAGGATTCCGAGTTCGAGCGCGGCCTCCCAGTGCGGAACCCTCTGGTGCTCGGCGAACTCCGGGAACGGCCGACCCTCGTCCATGCCCGGCCACCAGCGGCGCAGCTCGACGTTGTCGCTCTCGTCGGTCCCGTCGGGGACGTCGGGGTCCGGAAGGTTGGGAATCATCAGGAGTTCGTCGTGCAACGCGGCGCCGACCCGTTCCATGGCCTCGGTCGCCGCGCGCTCTTCCTCGCCCAGTGACCGGCTCTTCTCGGTCAGCGTGGCGGCCGTCTCGATGTCCTTGTCGCGACGGGCTTCACCGACCAATCGGGAGAGAAACTTCACTTCGGCGCGCAGCCGTTCGGCCTCTTGCAACAGTTCGCGGTGCTCTACGTCCAAAGCGATGACGCCGTCCATCGTCGCCGACGAGACGCCGCGCCGAGCCAAGGCGGCCTTCACGACATCGGGCTCACGACGCAGCTGGACGAGGTCAATCATGAACGCCAGCCTACCGAGCACACCAAAGTCGCCTCGAAGAACCGTCTAGGTTCAGTGGTCGTGAGCAACGCGGTCGAGGTCAGTGAACTGACGGTCAACTTCGGCGCGTTGAAGGCCGTCGACGAGGTGTCGCTCCACGTCGCCTACGGCGAGGTCGTCACCTTGCTCGGACCCAACGGCGCCGGCAAGACCACGCTCGTCGAGACGTTGCTCGGATTTCGCGCACCGACCGGCGGCACCGTTCGCCTCCACGGACTCAATCCGTTACGCGACCACCGCGAAGTCGTCGTTCGCACCGGGGCGCTGTTGCAGCGCGGTGGCGTGTGGTTCCCGATGTCGCCACGCCAAGTGCTCGAGCTGACCGCGTCGTACTACGACGCTCCTCGCGACACCGATGAATTGCTCACTCTGCTGGACCTCGTCCGATGCGCCCGCACGCCGTGGCGACGCCTCAGCGGCGGGGAGCAGCAGCGGACCTTGCTGGCGCTCGCCTTGCTCGGACGACCGAGGGTGCTGGTGCTGGATGAGCCGACGACGGCCGTCGATCCCGAGGGCCGCCAGGTCATTCGCGACCTCATCTCGTCCGAACGTGATCGCGGATGTGCGTTGCTGGTGACCACCCACGAACTGACCGAAGCCGAGCGGACCGCCGATCGCGTGGTGATCATGAACCGCGGTCACGTGGTGGTCGACGGCACACTCGACGAGCTCTCGGGGGCGCCCGAGATGACCATCGAGCTCTCCGGTCCCGTCGACGCCGCCTCACTCGCGACGCACCTCGGATGCGTGGTCACGGCCGACGCCGGCAATCGACTCCGTTGTGAGACCGTATCGACGCCCGAACGAATCGCCGAGTTGAACAGATTCCTGACGAGCGCCGGCGTGACGCTGATGGCGCTGCGCACCCGAGCGTCACTCGAGGAGCGGTACTTGGAACTGATCGAGCAGGAACGCCGAGAGGTTCGCCCGTGAACGCCTGGTGGGCCCAAAGTCGCGCCGAGGTTCGCATGACGCTTCGACGGGGCGAGACGTTGCTTTTGACCGTCGGCATCCCGGTGCTGTTGCTCGTCTTCTTCTCGCTGACCAAGGTCGCCTCGACGCCGACGAAGAGTCGCGTCGATTTCATTGCGCCGGGAATCCTCGCGTTGTGCGTCCTCTCCACCTCGCTGGTCGCGCTGTCGATCGCGACCGGCTTCGAGCGCAGCTACGGCGTGCTCCGGCGCCTCTACATCACCCCGATCGGCACCCGTCGTCTCATCGGCGCCAAGATCGCCGGCGTACTGGTGACCGAGGCCCTGCAAGTCATCGTGCTCGCGTTGGTCGCCCTCACCTTGACGTGGCGTCCCCGCGGTGGAGCCGTTGGTGGCTTGGAAGTCGCGGCCTTGCTGGTGCTGGGTTCGGCCGGATGCGCCGGGATCGGTCTGGCCCTGGCCGGACGACTGCGCGCCGAAGTCAATCTCGCCGCCAGCAACGGGCTCTACCTCGTGTTGTTGTTGCTCTCGGGCATCGTCATACCGCTGACCTCGTTGCCGGGATCGATCGGCCGCGTCGCGGTCGCGCTGCCACCCGGCGCGATGGCCCAGGGTCTTCACCGAATCCTCGGCCAGGGTCTCGCCCCCACGGGCGCCGACTGGCTGGTCCTGGGAATCTGGGCGCTCGCCGCGCCCCTCGTCGCGGCGCGAACCTTTCGCTTCGACTAGGCGCTCAGAGCCGCGATCCCCTTTACCAGCACGTTCTTAGGAATCGCCCCGTAATAGACCTGCTTGAGAATTCCCTTGGCGGTCACGAACACGGTTTCGGGAACGTACGCGAATTGAAATATTCCGGTGGTCACCTTACCTTGGGGATCGAAGGCAATGGGAAACGTAACGCCGCTCTTGTGCACAAAGCTCTTCGCCGGACCGCGCGCGTCGAGTGCGTCGATGCCGATGACCCGAATCGAGCCCTCATTGTGATGTCGCAAGTACGCCGCCACCTTGGGCATCTCGCTCTTGCACGGCTCGCAGTAACTGGCGAAGAAGATCAAGACGGCGGCGTGACGGCTTTTCCACGGCGCCTCGATCGTGCCGCTCTTGAGTCCACTCAAAGAAAAGGTCGCCATCGACTTCCCCACCAGCGCGTTCGTCGGCTCGTTGTTCGGCGTCACGTGGCCCCCGGTGAAGATTGACACGACCACGATGGCGACGATCGCGATCGTGGTGCCCAGGCCGATGAAGAACGCTTTCTGCGACGGGCGCAGTCGCCGCGGACTAGTGGTGTCGGACAAGAACGTCGACCGCCATCAAGACGAACAGCGCCGTGAGGTAGGTGATGGAAAAGTGGAAGAGCCGCATCGCCTCGCCGACGTCGGCCCGGTCGGCGCGGGCGTGTCGGTAGAGTCGCGCGGCGTAGAACGTGAACAGTCCCCCGAGGACCGTGGCCGACACGGCGTAGACCACGCCCAGGTGCGCGGTCGGGCCGATCAAGACCGTCAGCGCCCACATCACCACCGAGTAAATGAGGATCTCGAGCGTCGTGTGGCGAAGCGACGTCACGACCGGCATCATCGGCACGTTGGCCGCGGCGTAGTCGTCTCGGTAGCGAACCGCGAGGGCCCAGAAGTGCGGCGGCGTCCAGATGAAGATCACCAGGAACAACAGCACCGGGGTCCAGGTGAGTGTGTTGGTGACCGCGGCCCAACCGACCAACACGGGCACCGCGCCGGCGGCCCCCCCGATCACGATGTTCTGCTTGCTGCGACGCTTCAGCCACAGGGTGTAGACGATGACGTAGAAGGCGGTCGCCGACATCGCGAGCCACGCCGAGAGTTGATTCACCCACAGCGCCAGCACGGCGAAGGCGACGACTTCGAGCGCCACCGCGAACACGGTGGCGTCGCGCGCCGACATCACCCCGGTGACCAGCGGACGGCGCTTGGTGCGCTCCATGATCGCGTCGATATCGCGGTCGATCACCATGTTGAAGGTGTTGGCGCCCCCGGCGGCGAGCGTGCCGCCGGCGAGCGTGGCCACCATCAGCCAGAGACCCGGGATTCCGTTGGCCGCGACCACCATGGTCGGAATCGTCGTGACCAGCAAGAGTTCGATGATCCGTGGTTTGGTGAGGGCGAGATAACCCCGCAACACCTCAATGAGAGAATGGCGGGCCAGGGCCGTGATCGTCATGGAGGGATTCTATGGTAGAGCCCATTACGTATCCTGAAGGGGTGAGCGTTACCCCCCGCCGGGTCGTCCCGGGCCCGATGTTTCGTTGGTTCGCCCTCGCTTCGTTCATTTCGATGATCGTGATTGTGATCTCGGGCGCCGCCGTCCGCTTGACCGGCTCCGGTTTGGGCTGTCCCGACTGGCCCACCTGTTTCAAAGGGCGAATCACCGGGTCGTGGGGAATACACCATTTCATTGAGTACGGGAACCGCGTGGTGACCGTCCTGCTGCTGTGCGTCGTGATCGCGACGCTGATCGCGGCACTCTGGCGTGAAGTGCGCCGCCAAGACCTGATAATCCTCTCAGGAATGCTGATCGCGGGCATCGTCGCCGACGCGATTCTGGGCGCGTTCGTGGTCTACAGCAAGCTCAATCCGTGGCTCGTCTCGCTGCACATGTTGTTGTCGCTCTCGATGGTCGTCGCCGCCGCGGTGCTCTATCACCGTTCGAAGTACGTCTACGGACCGGGCGCCCGAAGCGACGTACGCGACCCCCACTTCCTGCTCCTCGCGCGTCTGCTCTGGATCCCGTTCGTGGTCGTGCTCATTGCGGGAACGGCGACCACCGGCTCGGGGCCGCACGCCGGGGCGTCCCAGGGTCAGCTGGTCGCGCGACGCCTGCCCTTCGCGTTCTCGTCGGCGGCGTGGGTGCACTCGCTCGCCGCGGTGCTCTTCATCGGACTGGTCACCGGCCTGCTCTTCGCGATATGGACGAGGGACACGCCCAGCGCACTGCGCCTGGGCGTTCGTCGTTTGGTGATTATTTCGCTGGTGCAGGCGGCGATCGGTGTGACCCAGTACCTGACGCACGTTCCGCCGCTCCTGGTGGAGCTGCACGTGGTGGGCGCGGTGTCGCTCACCATCGGCGTCACCCAATTTCATCTGCGTCAAAGCGCCCACGACCGTGAACCGGGCACCCGACGGATCGAACCATCGGCCGAGCCGATCAACACCGTTCTTTAAACCAGGACGCACTACTTCTTAATAATTTCGAGGAGGCCATTGTAGGAAGGCCCAAAAAGAGCATTCCCCGAGAAGGCCACGCTGACGATGTGTTTTCCCACCGAGAATCTGACGGAACATTTTCCGACGCCGAATTGAAGTTGCACCTTCTTACAGGCCCGAATGATTCGACCATTATTGGCAAAAGTTATAAAACCTGTTCCGTACTTCGAAGCCACCTTGGCCACGAAATGAACCACTTTGCCTCTTTTGGCCACGTACTTGTTCGCATTCACGGTGACCACACTATTGAGAAGAACCTTCTCCGAATAAACGGTTGAGGTGGATGTTTGAAACTTTGAATCACCGGAGTACACCGCCGTGACGGTGTAATTGCCTGGATGGAGATCCTTCACCTGGCATCTCGACTCGCCGTTGGTCACGTCTTTGCGCGCACAGCCCGAAATCGTCGCTCCATTGATTTCAAACCGCATCGTTCCGCCGTCGGGGCTGGGCGACGTCGTTGAAGTGAATTTGATTCCCGCGTTGTCGGCCGCCGGGTTATAACTCGAAGCCATTGTCGTGGCCGTAGTGAAAAGAACCGCTTCGTCCAGAATTGACGAGTTGGACGGATCGTATGCGGGACTACCCGAGAAGCTGGCTGAGATCGTATGGCTGCCCGCGGACGGTTCGAGCACGAGGCACGTCGCGATCCCCGACGTCAAGGCGACGCCGTGACATCCAGGAATTGGCAGTGAGGCGTCAAAGAAGCTGACCGTGCCGCTGTTGTCAGTGGGACTGACGACCGCGGAGTACGAGACATAGCCCAGGGTCGCGGGATTGGCACTCGACGTCAAATCCGTCGCGGTCGGCGACGGGTTGGACGGAGTAGGCGGCGGCGAGGACGTTTGGACCATCTCGTCGAAGTTCGATGAGGTTGACGGCGCGAAGTTGTCATCGCCGGTATACGCCGCACTAATCGCATGCGATCCGCTGCCGGCGTAGAACTGCGTGCACGAAGCCACCGTGGCCACCACGGGTTGCGCGCTGCAGGCGCCGATGGGCTGACCGCTGTCCGAGAAGGCGACGGTGCCGCCGTTGTCGGTCGGCGTCACCGTGGCGAAATAGGTGATGGAGGTTCCCGTAGCTCCCGGATTGGCACTGGAGGAGACCACGGTAGTTGTGGCCGTACCAGGATTCGTCGCCAATAGTGCGTTGATATTTGGAGTGGCCTCACCCGCCACGACGCTCACGGCCGATCCATATGTCTGCGCAACGTCGTTCGAAGCATTGTGTCCCGCGCACGTGGGATCGAAACTCACCGTGTACGAGTCGGGCACTAGTCCGGCAATGGTGTACGTGCCATTGGCCGCGGTAACGGCGGACCCACTGCCAGGGCCGGCATCCGAAGATACGGCGTTGACACAGATGCCGCTCAGGCCACCGGGATTAAAGCCGTCAGTCACGGTGCCGGTGATCGACCCGGGGGCGGCGAGGCTCAGTGAAGCGTTTATGCCCGTAGTCGGAGTCCCGCTTATAACTGGAACGAGTGCGGCGGTCGCTAGCGAGGTGGCGCCCGAATACCACTGGGGGGCATCCGGCGAAGGACCAGCACAGGACGGATCAAACTCCACCGTGTACGTGTCAGGCGACAGTCCCGTGATCGAATACGATCCGTCACCGATGGTCACGCCAGATCCACCTGTTCCACCAGTGGTCGAGGACGCCGTCACACAGACGCCGCCCAATCCTGACGGGTTAGCCGCGTCGGTGACGATGCCGAGAATCGATGAAGTAGCGGCTCCCGCTATCGAAACGGGAAGGACAATCGGTACCAGCGACAGCACAATCAACGCCAGACAAATCGCCACCGGCGCGAACAATCTTGTCACATTGATTTTGATCTTCATGTTCTCCCAATCACGTCTCTGAAGGTGCACAGAATTGCCGATTTCCCTTGTCCGTGAAACGTTTGGTGACTCGCCCGTCACGACCTGAACAACAGAACCGAACCTCCTACTCGCCGGGACATCCGGTGCCTCGTGACGGAGAGTCGATGACCCTGCATCAGGCGCAGAATAGTCCCTTCACGGCCAGGACATTCACGTGGAGACGATGGGGATCGAACCCACGACCTCAGGCTTGCAAAGCCCGCGCTCTACCAACTGAGCTACGTCCCCGGGGGACCCATCTTACCAAGAGTCACCGTGGCGATTGATGGCGGCGAAGGGCTCGCTCGCGCTGACGATCGACGCGCAGCAACTGTCGTTCCACATCAGCCCAATGCAGGGGTGTCTCTTCGGTGGACGCGCCGCTCTCTTCGGCGCGGGAGAAGATCGTGAAGGCGACCGCCCACATCGGTGCGTAACAACCAAATTTGGCGACGAACCCCGCGAGCTGTTGGTCGAGGAGCGGCGTCATGTGTAAGAGCGCGAACTGATGGTGCAGGTCCGGATAGAGCGAGTGTCGCGAGAATATCCACACGAAGGAAAGGCTGGTCACGACCAGTGACGACGCGAATACGTAACCGGCGCGCGCGACCGGCGAGAGTCGCTTGGCTCCGGGCAGCACGCCCAGCGCCGGTATCCAGAGCACGAGCCCCACCCCCATGACGACCACGAGCACCACGCCGCGCGCCAGTGACGAACGAGCTCCCCAATCGACGACCGGTGACGACAGCGTCAAGGTGCCCACGACGGTGACGACGACCATCGCCACGCCCGGATGCGCGAGCACTCGGGTGGCCCCGTCAACCGCTCGCGGTCGAGTCAGTCGAGCGAGCACGTCCGTCGGCGTCGCCATCAGCAAAAGCGGCGCGACCATCACCATGATGACGAGTCGTTGGACGGTGGCCGCGGTCAACGACACCGACGAGGCGAGATCCCCCAGGGGCCAGACGGTGACGGCCAGTAACGCGAGGAGCGCGCCCGCCGCGAGACGCCGTTCGCGCTTCGAAGTGACGACCCTACGGTGGCCGACGCCGATCGCCAGAATGAGGAGAACGTCGGCGACGTGCCAACGAAAGGGCAACAACGAGGTCACGTCGCTAACGTAATCCGACCTTCCTTGGCGGCGCTCTTGAGCGCAGCAAAATCACTCAGCGTTCGGTCGCGGTAGGCCATGGCGAAGTCGGCGAAGGCTTCGTCGGCCGCGCCGGACTTACCGAGGTAGCCCGCAATGGCGCCGCCGTGGCCACCACGGGCGTGGGCCCTGGCGAGCGTCCAGGCGCAGATTCGACCGTAGGTCACGAGGAGTGATTCGTCGAGACGCTCAATGGCGATCGCGGCCTTGTTGTCGTAGAGCTGGCGCACGTAGTAATGGCGTCTTGGGCCGCCCTTCTTCACCGAGTGCCAACCCAAGAACACGTCTGGGGTCGCCTGCATGAGTCGCTGACCCTGGACCACGCGTTCTCCGGCCGGCATCGTCGACACGCGCGACGTCGCCGTCGCGATCACCGACTCGCCGGCCTGCTTCACCTGCAAGAAGAAGGGGTCGGACTCGTCTCGGCCGAGCAGTAACAGTACGTAGCACTCGGTACCGACCGAGCCGACGCCCACGACTTTGCGCGCGACGTCGACGGGTCGGAATTGGGACAGCAGCACCTGGCGGTCACTGCTCAGGGTCTTCGCGTAACCAGCAATGAGACGTTCGACATCGCCCGTCGTCAAATAGCCGCCCTCGTGGAGGTCCTCCAGGGGAACGAGTAGAGGGGGTCGATTGACGATTCGCGGTCCGTCCGGGCCGTCGACGATCAACTTCGCGAAGACCTTCCGCGTGTCATGACCACTCACGTAAGCGCCCAGGTGGTCGACCCGATGGATCGCGTTCTCGGTGAAGAATCCTCCGAGGTCCGCCACCACGGCGTCAATATCCAACGTCGCGTACCACGTGGCGAGTCGGGCTTCGCCGGCGAAGCGCCGATTGGACAGTCGATACTCTCGGGCCGCGTCGAGCGCGATGCGTCGTTGCTGGGCTTCACTATGACCGAGGTGCAATGAGGCGACGGCGAGCGACGTCACGAGACGCTTGAGGTCCCACTCGAATGGCCCCTGGTCCGTCTCGTCGAAGTCGTTCACGTCGAAGACCAGGTGACGTTCGGGCGAGGAGAAGAGATTGAAATTCGCGAGATGCGCATCGCCGCAGAGCTGCACCTCGAGTGACGTGCTCGGTCCTCTCGCCAAGTCCTCCGCCATCAACAGCGCGTTCCCCCGATAGAAGGAGAACGGATCGGCGAGCATTCGCTTGTAGCGAAGGGACAACAGGTCGGGTTGGCGGCTCTCGCCCTGCCACATCAAGCGCGCGACCGGGTCGTAGTCGGCCGGTCGTTCGCTCAAGGTCGCCATCGCGCCCCGGGGCGTCACCTCACGTTGCCCTTGGCCGCGCGTTTTGCTCTCTTCGGGAGTCTGCTGGGCAGTCGTTTCCATGGTCACGCCATCTTCGGTTTCGGTGCGCTGTAGCGTTCGCCGCGCAGTCGCGGTCCAACGTTGCTCACGATGAGCAGGCCCACAATCAGGTCCACGACCAAGATACAACCGGGGAAGAGCACGCCGGCCGTGGTCAACTTCGTCAGGGTCAGCAGCGTGATCGCGCAGTTCGTCGATCCTAGGAAGAACAGCCGCGGCGACTCGGTCGAGGGCGCGAGCCACGACTTTCGAATCGTCGGTAGCGCGGCCATCTGATCGGCCGCGACGAAGGAGACCAACGCGACCGTGGGCTCGTTGATGAACGCCCAGAAGACCAATCCACCGATGGACACCGCGCCGCACAGGTAGTCGAAAGCGCCGAGCTTCCACACGCCACGGGGATTTCGAAACGACGCGACGACGACCGCGCAGGGAACCAGGCCGAGCATCAACGTCATCAAGGCCGCCAGCCCCACGTGCTGTTGCACCTCCACGAAGAACGCCAGGACGCCTTCGACTCCCCAGAGCGACCACGTCACCCGATTCGGCGACGTGTCGCCGCGCAGCGTGTCGCGGATGTAGCCGTACGCTCCGACGAGCGAGAGCGCGGCGGCCAGATAGACGAAACGCGGATCGATCACCCCGCAAGTCTGCCCGTTGGCCCTCGTCGACGAGTCGGACTTGCGAGCGGATGAAGTGAGACGTTGCGTTATCCTCGGCGTTCGTGGACGCGCGGAGTTTTCTTGGGATGGAGCGAACGAGTGAGGACACTTGGTCCTTTGACGTCACCGAGCGCGTCATCACTCCGGGCAACTTCCTCTTTGGTGGATGTGGGCTGGCGTCGGTGCTCGTCGCCTTAGAAGAGGCCAGCGCGCGACCGACGATCTGGGCGACGGCCCAGTATCTCTCGTACGCCCCTCTCGGCGCCACGGTCACGGTGAAGACCGACCTCGCCGTCATCGGAGGACACGTGACCCAAGCGCGCGCCACGACGTACGCCGAGGGTCGAGAGATACTGACCGTGAATGGCGCTTTTGGTACCGGCGAACTCTCCGCCACGGCTCCGTGGGTCACCATGCCCGAGGTGAGGCCCCCGGATGAGTGCGAAGAGCGCATCATGCCCGAGCGCTTTAGTCGCTCGATTTTCCACCACCTCGACGCCCGAATTGCGCTCGGCCGGCCGTTCGAACAGATCGACGGAACGCCCGGCTCACCCGTGTCGGCGCTGTGGTCGCGCGTGCCGGGGCACTTCGATATCTCCGCGGCGACACTCGCCATTTTCGGCGACTACGTCGCCGGCGGGCTTTCCCAACCGCTCGGCTTTTCCACGATGGGCCGCAGCCTCGACAACACCATTCGAATCGTCACCCTCGAACCCACCGATTGGGTGCTCACCGAGATTCACATGCACGCGCTTTCCGGGGGCTTCGCGCAGGGCACGGCGTACATGTGGAGTCAGTCGGGAACGCTGCTCGCGACGGCCAGTCAGTCGATTGCGGCGCGAGTCTGGGACCCGTCGACTCTCTAAGTTCATGGCAACGGTCGGCTAGATTGGTACCCCTGCGGGGCTATAGCTCAGTCGGTTAGAGCGCGTCACTGATAATGACGAGGTCGTAAGTTCGATTCTTACTAGCCCCACCACGAGGCATTTGGACAATCACCTCCAAACCGTTCGGACAAACGTTCGGATGAATGCGGAGTCGTATCAAGGACACCTAGTAACGCGCCGGCTCGGGCACCGCGAATCCGTGTTAAGGATTGACACGAGCATTATCCGTTCTTTATTACCTGCCTCGCCATTGAGTGTCCTCGTCGGCTCGCTGAAGTGACGACTGAACGAGGTTGCACGATCCGCCAAAAACTGAGAGAGTCCATTAATGTCAAGTGCCATTGAGTCGATCGACCTTCCGGACGGCCGAATGTTAGACGTCCGGAGCAGCGGACCGACTGACGCTCCCGCTGTGTTTTATCATCACGGCTCGCCAGGATCTGCCGTCAACATTCACTGTTACGACGAATCGGCGCACCGGCACGGTCTCCGGTTTCTGACCGTGTCGCGTGCCGGCTTCGGAAACTCAACACCAAATCCCGGCCGCCAGATTGTCGACGTGGTCGGCGACAGGCGGGCCGCTCTTGACTACTTCGGCGTCGAACGCTGCATGTTGGTCGGCGTCTCGGGCGGAGCACCTCACGCCCTCGCGTGCGCGGCACGACTCTCTGGCTCCTCGAACGTGACAATTATCTGTGGTGTCGGACCAGCCGCCGAGATGGGGTTGGAGCGATTCATCGGCCAACGCGAGAGCATTCGCGCTTTCATTGATGCGATGCAGACCGGAAGGGAAAAGGTTCGCGACCTACTAGCCCCACGTGGAACGTCTCGGCGCTCACTCCGCAGGGCTTCCTTGAGACAGGGCCCATTGCCCAGTCCAGAATCGGCGCTAGGTTTAC
This sequence comes from uncultured Acidimicrobiaceae bacterium, assembly GCA_963716515.1. GTDB lineage: Bacteria > Actinomycetota > Acidimicrobiia > Acidimicrobiales > RAAP-2 > RAAP-2. Next base: position 2,456,026 of record OY970319.1, on the reverse strand, counting down.
TATTTGACTCAAATATCGCATCGATATGATTTAAGTCAAATAGTAAAGCAAATTTGGGTACTTTAAGTCAAATAGTCAACTAGTTTCAGGTGAAACTCAAGATGAGTAAACAGGGAGATTGTCATGCCGAGCAAGGAGACGATACCCAAGGTCATTGAACGGCTATTTGCGGCACGTACGCACGTGACTTCGCCTGAAGTCGCCGCTGCAGCAGGTGTCTCACGTCAGACCGCATACAACTGGTTGACCCGGATGACGGCGGACGGCGCCTTGCTCAAAGATGGAAACAAACGTTCCACTCGCTACTACCTCAACGCTCAGCGAGCCACGACATATCCCCTCGATGGCCTCACTGAGATCGAGGTCTGGGACAGCGAGCGCATCGCACTACGACAATTTGACCCGGATATCGAAGAGATGCCGACATTCAGACAAGTTCTGAACTTCGCCTTCACCGAGATGGTGAACAACGCAATAGATCACTCAAAAGGCACCGAACTACGGGTTCGTTGGTTCCTCAAAGAGAATGTGCTCGCCTTCGAGATCGAAGATGATGGAATAGGTGCTTTCGAGTCCCTTCGCGAGTCACGCGGGCTCAGGGATGATTTTGAGGCGGTCGGCGAACTCTCCAAGGGAAAGCAAACAACTGATCCAGCCCGACACAGCGGTCTGGGGATCTTTCTAACGTCCCGACTGGTGGATCGCTTCGTTCTCACAGCAAACCGTCTCACTTGGACGGTCGACAATGACCTCGATGATTCCGCCGTGGGATGGCTTGACCGCCCCAGGCACGGCACGCTCGTGCGCTGCGAAATTCGCTACGACACCACCATGACTTTGACCGCGGTGATGGGCGCACTTCAAGACCCCGTGACCCAGCGGCTGAACAAAACGAGTATTCGCATCGATCTCTTTCGCCAGGGAGAATTTGTTTCGCGGACGGAAGCCAAACTGATCGGAGCACGCCTCGAAGGATTCGAGGTGATTGAGCTCGACTTCAGTGGAATCACCCAGATTGGACAGGGCTTCGCTGATGAGTTGTTTCGTGTCTGGGCCAATGACCACCCTTCATCGCACCTTGTGCCAGTCAACGCCAACCCGGCTGTCCAAGCTGTTATCGCGGCCGTTGAACGTAAAGCGGAATGAAGGATCGTGCTGGTGGTGGATACGCCCTCTAATGGTGACCAAAGTGAGCTGAACTGGTGAAGCATTTGAAAGGGGGACATCTTCATCTTTTGCAGCCCTTTGATCTACCGGTCTTTCCATTTGTCCGAATGCCCCACCACAGCCCGGAAGTTCGTGGGTAGTGCAAAACATCGACAGATGCATTCCATATAGAAGTGGCCTCTGATCGGGGCGGCCGTCCTCTAAGTTTCCTTCATGAGCGCATCCAGCGATTCCAATTACGCACGTCCGTCGGTGCGGCCATACAACCAGCGCATGGCTCAGCGGGTGGCCAGGCGCGCTCATATCAACGAGCAGGGCGTGGCGGTGTGTTTCGCGTTCAACAACCTACTGACTTCCCTGCTGATCGGCGTGGTGGAGGACATCGCACGGTACGTACCGGCGTTTGGTGCCGTGATCGAGCTGGCGATCGGCATCCTGACGTTCTACTTCCATCGCATCGTGCTGGTCACCGATCAGAGCGTGTACGTGTATCGGGATTGGCCGTTCCACTTTCCCGGCAAGCAGTTGGCCGCCTACCCTCGTCACGTCGGCCCGGTGAAGCTCGGCAGCCCGAACACTGGCGGTTTCTCCAGGTTCATCCGCCGCGGGCAGCTGACCTTCGAAGACGGTCACGTCGTGTATCACGGCATTCTGTGGATTCGCCGCGCGCAGTACATCGTTCAGGAGGGGAACAGCCCCGTTGGAAGGTAATCCCCGCCCGAGGGGCGTAGCCCTCCCGGTGTCCTAGAAATGCTGGATAGGCACGATGCGTAAAATTACCCCGTGCCGGACTATCCGCCGATGGAGTTCCACCTCGTCACTGAGCGGCTGAGGCTGCGACCTTGGGCCGAGTTCGATGTCGACGACTACCGAGCGCTCGTAACTGAACGGGGCGACGAACTTCCCAGCGTGGCGACGATCCATGAACGCATCGCGACCCAACTCGCAGCGACGGCACAGTCCGGGATCGCGTTGCTCCCCATCTGCCGCCGCTTGGAGGGCGACTTCATCGGATACTGCGGACTGACCGTCGGCCGCTCCACCCTCGAGGAGCCCGAGATTGCCTACGAGCTGTTGCGGCGCGCGCACGGCAGCGGCTACGCGACCGAGGCGGCCCGGGCTGTGCTCGACGCCGCGATCGCCACTGGGCGAACGCGGCTCTGGGCGACGGTAGGCAGCTGGAATACATCGTCGTTCCGTGCCCTCGAGAAGCTGGGGTTCAATCGCGACCATGTCACGACGAAAGACGACGGCGAAGAGGTGGTGTGGCTTACACGGTCGCTGCCCTGAACACGAGCCACGTTCGGCGTTAAACCTTCACCACAATTCCGTGTTGCAAGCCGATGAATGCTGTCCCCGTGGGAACATGTCGATATGAGTATTGACCTCGACTTTGCTCCTCGCACTGAACGCGTACGTTGGGGACTGCGCGAACCCAAGAGTAGGAAACGATGGTTTCGGGTCGGCGTCGCGAGCGCAGTGGTAGCTGCGCTAATTGTTGGAGCCAACCTGTACTACTCGCCGGCGCACGCCTACGACCGAAGCGCACATCAGGCCGTGTGGCTCGCCGCGGTTCAGAGCCTCCACGGCCCAATCGGGTGCTCATCCCCCACTTCCGCCGTCTCCGACTTGGCGGGAGTCGGTCGAATCACCTTGGTTTGTGTAGCGAGGTCCGGACATGGTCGCCGTTCGGTCGTTTTCTGGAAAACGAGTGGACAGGAAGGTGCGGGCCTTGCCCACGGGTCTCCGCCTTACGAAACTTGTGTCGTCCCACTTGGAGGATCCTGGTGGCAAATAGGTCCTTTCGACCCGGAGGCGATGTCGTGCCAGCGTGGTTTCACCTTCACGCCCGGTCCGTAAGACCGGCGAGCAATCAATTCGCCAGTTGGAGCCGCCTACGGGCCCGTGCGCTCACGGTGATCGCACCCTGGCCAGCAGCAAGGCCGACGTTGGCCCTCTTCCAGTTCCTCTTGGGTTCGTCGGATTCGACGTTCTCGGGTTGTTTTCTGTTTGGCATCCTCCACCCAGCAGATGAATTCGTTTCGGGCCAGCGGAGTGATGTCCTTCCACGCGTCCAGTGCGGTGGAGTTCGTTGTCAATGCCTGGCGCAGGTCTCCGGGAAGTTTGTGCACCACGCCACCCGGTATTCGCTGCGCGCTCATGAAGCGAGGATAACCCTCAGCTCTTGGACTTCGCGCGCGGCTTGGTCGCCACGAGTGGGGCCATCAGGTCACCGTACTTCTCGATTCGTTTCAGCACGTCCTTCGTCTCGAAGCGAAGCGTCTCGGGGTTTCCGGTCTTCGCGCACTTGTCGACTTCGTTCCACGACACGGGTGTGGACACCGTCGGTTCCGGGCGAGCGCGCATGGAGTACGCCGCCACGGTGGTCTTCGAAGAACTGTTCTGACTCCAGTCGATGAGGACCTTGCCGTTGCGCAGATCCTTTCGCATCGTGGAGACGACGTCGCTCCGATGATCACGTTCAATCGCCTTCGCGATCTCGTGCGCCCGCTCGCCCAGTTTTTCCCACGTCGTTCGCTGCACGCGCGTGTAGAGCTGCAGACCTTTGGACCCACTGGTCTTGGCGAAGAGTGACTCGCGACCGAGGCGCTCCCCCACCCACTGGGCGACGCGACAGCATTCGGCGACCGTGGTGCCGGGACCGGGGTCGAGGTCGAACACCAGATAGTCCGGCGGTGCGGGAATTGGTTTGCCCTTGGCGACGTGCCAGAGCGGCACGTGGAACTCGATGGCCGCGAGATTCGCCGCCCACAACAAGGTCGGCCGGTCACTCACCGCGGTGTAGACGATTGGTTCGTGGTCGCCACTCTTCGACGGCACTTCGATCGTGGCGATCCAGTCCGGTTGTGTATCAGTGGCGTGCTTCTCGTAGAACGACATCCCGTCGACCCCGTGGGGGAATCGGCGAAACGTAGTGGGGCGACCGCGTAGATGCGGCAACATGACGTCGGCCACCCGCGCGTAGTAGTCGAGCACCTGACTCTTCATGAAACCGGTGTCGGGGTACAGGACCTTGTCGAGGTTGGACAACGACAGTTCACGACCGTCGATTTCGGTGAGGACTCGCTCAGGACTCACGCACTACCTCGTTCGCGCTCTTGTCCGAGCGGAGTCCGCGCCAGGACGGGTGACGCAGATTTCCGTCGTTCGTCCACTCCGCGAATTGGACCTCGCCGACGATGGTGGGGCGCACAAAGTGCGCGAGCGCGCTCTCGGTGCGACTCAGGGGCTCGGAGAACGGCGTCGACTTACGCGCGAGCGGCGCCAAGCGACGAAGTAGATCCTTTCGCGTCGCGGCCGTGAAGCCGGTCCCTACTTTGCCGACGTAGGTGAGACCAACGTCAGTGGGAATACCCAGCAACAACGCGCCCAGACTGCCGTCACGCTCGCCCTTGCCTTCGGTCCAGCCGCCGATGACCACCTCTTGGGTGCGCAGGTTCTTCACCTTGATCCAATTGCCACTTCGTGATCCCGCCGCGTAACGGGAGTCTCGACGTTTGATAACCACCCCTTCGAGTCCGCGCTCACGGGCGATATCCATCACCTTCGAGCCGGCCGTGTTGGTAATCGACGGCGGCGTCGCAAACGTCTCACCCTGCAGCTGGAGTGATTCGAGCGCCGCGCGACGCTCGTCGTACGGCAACTCGACTAGCGAGCGGCCGTCGAGATAGAGCAGATCGAAGGCGAAGAAGCTCGCGGGATTGGAGAACCGCAGTTTCTCGATGACCGACTTCGACGTGACGTTCAGGCGCTTCGCGAGCGTCGAGAAGTTGGGGCGACCTTCCTGGTCCAAGGCCACGATCTCGCCGTCGAGAATCGCCGAGCGCGTACCCAGGTGCAGTCCAATGTCGCGCAGCTCGGGAAAGGTCGAAAGGAGACTCTTGTCGTTACGCGTGAAGGCCCGAACGCGGCCCTCGTCCACGTAGAGCAGGGCGCGCACGCCGTCCCACTTGAATTCGTAGGCCCAGCCCGCGTCCTTGCCCGGGGGGTCCCCGGCCATCGCCAGCATCGGTTTCACGTGTTGGGGCATGTCTTCGAAGACCCTCGGGGCGGGGTCCATTCGGTGAATCATCCAATTCTTTTCGTCGATCGGAAAGAGGACGTAGCGTCCGGTGGCGCGAGTGCCGTGGAGCACCACCATGACCTCCTTGGTTCGCCACTTCTCGGTGTCGTAGGTGCCGTGGTCCCAGATGATGACTTGACCCGCGCCGTACTGGCCCTTGGGAATGGTCCCTTCGAACTTCCCGTACTCCAGCGGGTGATCTTCGACGCGGACGGCCAGGTGATTGGTCTCGGGGTCCATCGGGAGACCCCGCGGAAGGGCCCACGAGACCAAGACGCCGTCTCGTTCCAGGCGAAAGTCCCAGTGCAGGGCTCGGGCGTGGTGCTCTTGGATGACGAACGTCGGGAGTTGCGATTTCTTTTTGGCGACGCCCTTCGCCGTACGTCCCATGGGTTCAGGCGTTCTCTGCGGATCTCTTTTCGCCCGGTAGGTGGAGAGCTTGGGGGTGGCCGCTCGGGAGCCATCGGCGCGAGCCATGAGACTCGTCAGCCCTACTTCGTCTTGGTCTTGGCGCTCTTGGCTTCACTCACCGCGCGAACGAGTTCGGCTTTGGTCATCTTCGGATTCACGTCCATCTTGAGTCCCTTCGCGCGTTCGAGAAGATCGGCCTTGGTCATCGCGTCGAGCCCCTGTCGTTCGCGGTGATCGGCGATCTTCAGACTCGCGCCCTTCGACGACCCCGTCACCTTGGCGGCGGCCCGGGCCGGTCGTTTGGTGGAGCGATCGATGGACGCCTGCAAGGCGGCCATCAGGTCGATGACGTTCGACTTCGGCCGATCCTCGGCGCCGTGGACCACGGCGTGACCCGCTCGCTTTTGTTCGACGAGCTCTTCCACCCGTTGGCGGTAGGTGTTCTTGTAGCGGCTCGGGTCCCACTCGTCGGTCAACGATTCGACCAGCTTTTTCGCGATCGACAGTTCGCGCGCGTTCGCGTTGCCGACCGGCGGCAGAGTATCGAGCTCTTCTTCGGGGTCGCGGATCTCGTCTTCGAAGAACATCGTTTCGAGCATGAGCACCTTCTCGGAGGGCCGAATCGCCACGAGATGCTCCTTGTCGCGCAGGACCAGCGTCGCGATGCCCACCTTCTTCGTTTCCAGCATGGCCTGCAACAAGAGCGCGTACGCGCGGTCGGCGCCCTTGCCCTTGGGCGCCAAGTAATAGGACTGACGAAAGAAGATCGGGTCGATCTCTTCTAGGTCGACGAAGTCCTGGATCTCGATCAGTTCGGACTTGCCGGGCGCGGCTTCGGCCATCTCTTCGCGCGTGACGACGACGTACTCGCCGCCGCCCAGCGGATAGCCGTTGACGATGTCCTCGGTCGAAAGCTCTTCACCGGTCTCCTCGTCGACCTTCTTGTAGCGGACGCGATTCGAGGTGTTCTTGTGGAGCTGGTTGAAGTGGATCGTCTGATCGGACGTGGCGCTGAAGAGACCCACCGGGACGCTCACTAACCCGAAGCTCAGAAATCCTGACCATGTGGCGCGAGCCATGTTAATTCTCCTCTACGAATGGCGTAAGAGACCGACTGAGGAAATTTACCATCGGTAGCAATCGATTCAAAGAAAACTTGGCAACTTCAACGATGCGCGCGAAATTCGTCCGTCTTCCGGCGTGTCACAGCACCGATTTATGTTGAATTCATGTCACTACCGCTGCTGTACACGTCATCCGTTTCCCCGTGCCCGATGTGCGATGACCACCTTCAGCACTGCCACGGCACCGCGATCGTGATCGACGACGATTCGCACGTGTGCTCCGACGATCCCGACTGCACGCTCAGCGTTGACGAACACTGGTTCGCGTCCGTGGAGGTCGACCAAGATTGAAGAGCCGAGCCAGATCTTCCGGCAACGACACGGTGTACATTGCAATTTCGCGGGTAAACGCGTAATTCAAAGGATCCCTATGTCCGAGCAATCTTCCCAGTCCGCCATCTTCACCTTCGCCGACGAAATCGTCGATCGACTCGCCGAGAGCGACCCGCTCTTCGCGACCGAGGCCGGGATTCCCGGTTACGACCATCTGTTGCCGGACTTCTCCGTTGAGAAGCGACGCCGCGACCAGGCGCAGATAATTCGAGATCTTCAGACGCTCGAGACGCTCGACGCGCGCGGTGACGTCGACCGAATTGCCGCGGCGGTGATTCGCGAGCGTCTCTCCGCGCAGCTCGCACTGATCGAAGCGGACGAGGAGCGACGAACGTTTTCGGTCCTCAATTCACCGGTGGCGGCGATTCGACAGGTCTTCGAGTTGATGCCACTCACGACCCCGGAGAACGCGAAGAACGTGGCCCGGCGCCTGGGACACGTGCGCGCGTCGCTCGACAGCTGGCGCGGCGCGTTACTGATCACGGCCGCCGAACACGAGTTGCCCGCCGAACGCCACATCGTCGGGGTCGCTGATCAAGCCGACACCTGTGCCGCCGGGGCCTTCAGCGAATTCGCCGAGCGCGCGGCCGCGGCGAGCGGGGTGGACTTCGAAACCTCGGGACTGCGCTCGGCCGCCAAGGACGCCGAGGCCGCGTACGCCGAACTCGCGGCGTGGATGCGCTCCGAGCTCGCCCCGAAGGCCTCGTCGAAGGAGGCCTGCGGCGAGGAGCGCTACCAACGTTGGTCCGCGTACTGGTCGGGGGCGACGCTCGACCTCCACGAACTGTACGAATGGGGTTATCAGGACTTGAAGCGCATCAACGCGCGGATGTGGGAGATCGCGCGCGAACTGCTGCCGAACGCCAAGAGCCTGGTCGAAGTGGCCGATCTGCTGGATAACGACCCCGCGCGAGCGATCGAGGGTACCGACACCCTCCTCACGATGTTGAAGGCCTTCACCGCTCGCACGACCGACGAACTCGACGGGGTGCACTTCGACATCGACGAGCGCATCCGATTCTGTGACGCTCGTCTGGCCCCGGAGGGATCGGCCGCGGCGCCGTTCTACATCAACCCCAGCGAAGACCTCAGTCGCCCCGGCACCACCTGGTTCCCCACCCTGGGCAAGACGCAGTTCTCGTGGTGGCGCTTCGCGTCGACCTGGTATCACGAGTCGATCCCCGGCCATCACCTGCAGATCGCGACGGCCCTGTTGTCGTCGGAACGCCAGAGTCGATTCCACCGCCTGGTCGGCAACACCAGCGGCTACGCCGAAGGTTGGGCGCTCTACGCCGAACGACTCATGGACGAACTGGGTTACTTCTCGGACCTGGGCGACGAGCTCGGGTACCTCGCGAATCAGGCGCTTCGCGCGGCCCGCATCGTGGTCGACGTCGGACTGCACCTCGAATTGGACGCCCCGTCGGACCTGGGCGTCTTGGGTGACCTCGGGGACTGCTCGAACCAGCGCTGGAGCGCGGAGATGGCCGTGGCGCTCCTGGAAGAGTGGGCGATCCAAAACCACCCCATGTCGGTCTCCGAAGTCGATCGCTACCTGGGACTCCCGGCCCAGGCGATCTCCTACAAGGTGGGCGAGCGAATCTGGCTCGAGTCGCGCGAAGCCGCGAAGCAGCGACTGGGCGACCAGTTCGACCTGAAGGCCTTCCACGCGCACGCCCTGGTCCTCGGTCCGATGGGACTGGATGACTTCGCGGCCGAGATGGCCCTCTGGGACGGCGCGCTCTAGGGACCGTTCCGGACCGCCGAACCAGCACCGCCCCGGCGGCGGGTGGGTTACCGTCTTATTGAGCAAAGGACGCAAATATGGCGAACGATCGGTCGACCCTGACGAGCAGTGAACGAGAGAAGGCCTCGGTCTTTCACTCGTGGTCCGCCCAGGCGAGCATCAACCCCTTGATGGTGAAGGACGCCCAGGGCGTCTACGTCACGGGCGAGGACGGTACGAGGTACTTGGACCTCTCGTCGCAGTTGGTCAACACCAACATCGGCCACCAGCACCCGGCCGTCGTTCGCGCGATCCAAGAGCAGGCGGCCACCCTCTGCACCATCGCACCCCAGCACGGGTACGTCTCGCGGTACCGCGCGGCCGAACTGATCCTGGACCGCTCCTTCGAAGGTGCCGCGAAGGTCTTCTTCACCAACGGCGGCACCGAGGCGATGGAGCACGCCGTGCGCCTGGCGCGGCTCTTCACCGGTCGACACAAGGTGATGTCGGCCTACCGCAGCTACCACGGCGCCACCGCCACGTCGATCAACCTGACCGGCGACCCCCGTCGCTGGCCCAACGACATCGGCGCCGCCGGCGTCGTGCATTTCTTCGGCCCCTTCCTCTATCGAACGGCGTACCACGCGACGACCGAAGCCGAGGAGTGCCAACGCGCGCTCGAGAACTTAGAAGAGACCATTCGATTCGAGGGCCCGACGTCCATCGCGGCCATCGTGCTCGAGACGATCCCCGGCACGGCCGGCGTCATGGTGCCGCCCCCGGGATTCTTGGCCGGCGTTCGCGCGATCTGTGATCGCTACGGCATCGTGTACGTCGCCGACGAAGTCATGTGCGGCTTCGGTCGCACCGGATCGTGGTTCGCCTTCCAACAACACGACGTGAGGCCCGACCTGGTGGTCTTCGCCAAGGGGGTCAACTCCGGGTACGTGCCCCTGGGCGGCGTGATCTTGAATGAGGCCATCAGCGCCTCGTTCAACGAACGGGTCTATCCCGGGGGACTGACCTACTCCGGACACCCGCTGGCCTGCGCCGCGGCCGTCGCGACCATCGAAGCGATGCAGAACGAGGGCATCGTCGACAACGCCCAGCGCCTCGGCGACGACGTCCTGCGTCCGGGACTCGAGGCCCTGGCGGCGAAACACCGCATCATCGGCGAGGTCCGGGGACTCGGCGTCTTCTTCGCCCTCGATCTGGTCACCGACCGGGCCACCAAGGAGCCGCTGGCTCCCTACGGCGCCAGCTCACCGGCGATGAACGACCTCGTGGCGGCCAGTCGCAACGAGGGGCTGCTCCTCTTCACCAACTACAACCGCATCCACGTCGTGCCGCCGTGCACCATCACGCCGGACGAGGCCCGCGACGGACTGGCGCGCCTCGATCGCGCCTTGGCCGTGGCCGACCACTACTACACGGGCGAGTGACGAGCGAAGAGCAGCGAATCGCGGCCGCCTCGCTGCTGCGCGAGTTGGGACACGAGTTCGTCGCGCGCGATTTGCGCGACGATCAGCTCGACGCCCTCCGCGTGGACGTGTCCGCACTGCTCGAACGCGTGCGCGACGCCGCCCCACGGGTGCGCGACTTCACGAGCGACCGACTCCAAGAGTTCTCGCTGACGATTCCCACCTTCGACGAGATCGGCCAACGCCAACTCTTCTCCGATTCGGTGGTGGCCGGGGCCGCCAATCCGATGGGCCTCGGCGCCCAGCTGTGGCGTGACGGCGACGTCGCGTGCATGCGCGTCACGTTGGGTAAGGCCTTCGAAGGGGCGCCCGGACGGGCGCACGGGGGCGTGGTCGCCGCACTGCTCGACGAAGTGATGGGTCTCATGAACGTCATCCACGGCTCGATGGCGTTCACCGCGCAGTTGGACATCAGCTACCACGCCCCAACGCCGGTCGGCGAGCCGATCGTGGCCCGGGCCTGGTTGGCGCGACGCGACGATCGCAAGCACTTCGTGGAGGCCACGCTGCACGCCGACGTCTTGGTGGCGAGCGCCAAGGCCCTCTTCATCGCCATGGACCGTTCGACGTTCCTCGAGCAACTCCTGATCAACGGGGAATAATCGTGGCGCTCTCCCTACGCCGCCGGTTCCGCTCCACCAAGGTCCCGCCCACCATCACGCCGTCGTTCTGGGGTCTGAAGATACTCACCACGGCCATGGGTGAGGCGACGTCGGACTACTTCGTCCATCGATTCGATCCTCGAGTGGCCGTGGTGTGCGCCGCGGTGGTCTTCGCCGTCGTGCTGTGGTGGCAACTGCGCTGGCCCGCGTACCAGACCTTCATCTACTGGTCCGCGGTCGTGATGGTCAGCGTCTTTGGCACGATGTGCGCCGACGTCGTCCACGTGGAGTTCAAGGTGCCCTACATCGTGTCGGCGGTCGGTTTCGCGCTGTTGTTGGTGGGGGTCTTCTGGACGTGGTTCCGAGTGGAGGGCACCCTGTCGATCCACAGCATCACCTCGACTCGTCGAGAGCTGTTCTACTGGGCGGCGGTGACCGTGGCCTTCGCCCTCGGCACCGCCGTCGGGGACTTCACCGCCTACATCGTGAAGCTGGGATTCACCGGTTCCGGTCTCCTCTTCACCGGACTGATTATCCTGCCGGCGCTGGCCTTCTGGTTCACGCGCCGTAACGCGGTCCTGATGTTCTGGATCGCCTACGTCCTCACGCGACCCCTGGGCGCCTCCTTCGCCGACGCCATGGGAAAGCCGAAAATAGGCGGCGGACTGGGCTGGGGCGCGGGCAACGTCGCACTGGGCTTGTCGGCGTTGATCGTCGTCGCGGTGTTCGCCTTGGCGCGCGCCGAGGCGCGTCAAACTCGCACGTTTCGTCCGTAATATGGTCCAATGCCCGCCATCTCCGTAGACAATCCACTCGAATTAGCCAAGGCCGTCAAGCCCGGGACCACCGATCGACCACGTCGCGTGAAGTCCATCACGTCGGCGCCGCGAGGCCTCGAAGGCGAGGGCTTCCCGGTGCGCCGCGCCTTTGCCGGCATCGACCTAGCCGACCTCGACCCCTTCGTCCACATGGACCAGATGGGCGAGGTCGACTACGGGCCGGGTGAGCCCAAGGGCACGCCCTGGCACCCGCACCGCGGTTTCGAGACCGTGACCTACATGATCGACGGGACCTTCTTGCACCAGGACTCTATCGGCGGCGGCGGCGTGATCCAAAACGGCGCGACGCAGTGGATGACTGCCGGATCGGGCATCTTGCACATCGAGCGCCCGCCGGACGCCTTGATCGGCTCCGGCGGTCTCTTCCACGGCATCCAGCTCTGGGTCAACCTGCCGGCGAAGTTGAAGATGACCAATCCGCGTTACCAGGACATCGAGGCCGAGTCGGTGTCGCTGTTGACCAACGAGAACGGCGACGCCATCATCCGCGTCATCGCCGGATCGCTCGGCGGCATCGACGGACCGGGGTCGACCCACACGCCCATCGCGATCTCGCACGTGTCGCTCCTCCCGGGCGCGCAGCTCTCGCTGCCCTGGGACCCGGCCTACAACGCGCTCACCTACGTGCTCGCCGGTCAAGGGACTGTCGGACACGAGCGCAGTGCGATCGCCGAGGGCGAGATGGCCGTGCACGTCGACGGGGACTTCCTGGTGCTCGCGGCCAACGAAACCCAGGACTCGCGCACCCGGGCCTTCGAAGTGCTGATTCTCGGCGGTGAGCCGATCCGCGAACCGGTGGCGACCTACGGACCGTTCGTGATGAACACCCGGGCCGAACTACAGCAGGCCTTCGAGGACTACGATGCCGGCCGACTCGGTCAGATCCCGGCCGACCACATCTAACACCGTGTGTCCTAATTGGACCTACCGGTTCACCTTGACCAACTGAACCAATTAGTTCAGCGGTGCTCGCTCACCGAACATCTGTTCTCGATGAGTTGAATTCAGACCCTCCAGCCGCACCATCCAGCCGCGCCCTGTCACGTCTTCAAATGGAGCCTGAAAGCAGGGGCCCCAGTGTTCAATGTACGAACAAGAAATCGTCGTCAGTGCTTACGAAAGTACTTGCCAACGCGCGGCATACGCGCGCCAGTCGAGGCTCACTCAACGAGGTCATCGCTTGCTGTGCACTCGAATTGGCGGAATACAATGTTCTGTAAAGTTGTCTGATATTGAGTCGACTTCGCCCCAGTCAATTCAAGCAGAATACAACAACTGGATCAACCGAATGTCTCCGGTCTGCGTTCGTTGCACAGAGTTAATCGGGCTGTCACAACTGACAATTGAATCAATCGAAGTCCGAATCCCGAACCGCTCGCATAAACGTGATCCGCCATGTGGAGTAAAGGTCACTACTCGTTCAGAGAACACTCTTGAATCTCGATCACGACAACGATCGAGTTTCTCGCGATCCGATCGGCGAACCGACCGGGAAGAGCGCGATGCTATCAAGTCCATTAGATGTATCACTCGACGGATCCTTGTTGAGAAACTCAATAGTTGTCGAGTTTGAATTAGCAGTGAATGAAACGGTGAAGGTCTCCCAAATCTGCGTGGTCGATCCCAGTCCTTTCGAGTTCGTTGCCGTAATGACGACTGCCCCGTTCACCGAGACAGCAACGGTGCTGCGAACGCCGAAGATACCGCCAGGATCGTAGACATTCCCGACAGAAAACTGAAGCGTGTAACGAGTGCCCGCGGAGGTAGGCACGTTCTGAGCAACCCCAGTCTCAGTGTTGCTCGCCCCCGTGAGATCGAGCCACTGCGCCCCCCCGTCTGCGTCAAAGGTGAAGGCGTTCTGAAACGACCCACTCACCACACCAACGTTGCCGGGCGCTCCGACCACGCGCCAGCCGGCAAAGGTCTCTCCCGTCGAGAACAACGTATAGGAACCAGCCCCCACGAGGGGTATGGAGAAGTTCCCATCGATTATTAGGTTCCCCGTCGTCTTGGCCGCACGGATGACCAGCGGACAGTGCGGCACGGTGTTTTGGGTACCGGTGCCCGACACGGGCGCCAGAGCGGTCGCCGGTTCATAGCCTTCAGGAGCGTTGCCTTGGCCCACGACGTAGTCCCAAACAGCACCTTGGGGCGAACTGGCTTGGCAGACGACATTCAACGTGGGGCCCGCGGCAGATGTTTCGATGCGTTTGTCTGCGAACGAGGGGCCGGATCGTAGGTCGACGGTGTTTTTAGCGGTAAACACAATAAGCGCCGGCGTTGCACAGAGGGGTATCGGCTCGCTAAACGTACCGACGTTGGGCGTGTCGACGTAGAAGTCCGAGATCCAGTCTCCGTTCGTGAGTTCATCCCATACCGACGATCCCTTGACGTTGCGCCCGTCTCCTTGGCACTTGAGACTTACCGACTGTCCTTCGGGCAGCGATCCGACCAGCCTGCCTGAAGACGCGCCCGACGAGTACTCGTTCAGCGATGGCGTCCCATAGACCGTATACGAGTACGCGGAAGAGGGCATTGCGACGGAGTTGGTAGGCGCGCTCGGGAGACCCAGCACCGGCCGCACCGGTGTACTGGAGCCGCTGCTCCCTGAGGATGTTGGACTGAACCATTTAAACGTCGTGTAGTAATAGCCCCCGCCCTCGGGATTGATGCTCCAACTCGTTGGCGAATGAATATCGATCTGGTTGAGGCCGGTGTGGTTGTTGTTTTGCACCAGGAGGTAAATCGTCGTTGGTGTGACATTCAGCACGATGCCGACGTCGCCATACGTTCGAGCGTCGGAGTTAGCATTCGCATTGGACTCATGCGGGCTCGCCATTTCGCTCAATATGTCACCCTTCACCGGTCGCTCGCTTGAAGCGTGGCCGTTGAGATGCCTTCCGACGGGTCCCAGTCCAAAATGAGAACCGACTTCGGCGGAAAAGTTTGCACCGGTGCCATCCCAATAAGTATTCGTGCTGAGATGGATGAAGATGGCTCCGTCGGTCGCGGCGTAGAGGTAGCGAATGGCCAACTCCGTGCACTGAAATCCTCCTAAGTCTGCGGTGGGCCAAAAGGGTGGAATGGCCGGCCCCGAGTGGTCGGCACGGTCGAGAGGCACCGGCCCGCAGGCGTAAACCCGTCCCCCCACCGCGGAGACGAAGTGGTTGTACAGCGGTTGCCCACCCCTTTCCGCGTGGGCACAGTAGCCGCGACCCGTGCCTAACAGCGAAGTCGATGACGCGACCGAAGGTGTAAGCACCGTAAGGGACGCCACGAGGATGAGGAGAGACGAGACGCTCTTCATCACATTGCGCCGGGGTCTCAGATACTCTGCGCCGCCTGCGCCGCGCTGAGGTGCCGCGCAGGCTCTCGTTCTCTCGCGCATCCTAAACGGGCGAGGTCGCAGTACTGTCATCCGTCGCCAATCTCCCTTTTGCCACAATTGCTCGCGCGACGAGCCAAGCCGTGGTCACATTCTGTCAGGGCCTTTCCCCCAAACGTATCAATTGGCCACGAGCATGTTCTCGAGGTGCCCGCGAAGCGACGCCCAATCTCGGCGTGGATCATCCGCGAGCCGTAGCGCCGGGTGACCGAGCCGGACTGGTCAACGTTGTCCCGGCGGATTCGGGAGAACGAGGAGGCCGTGAGGAAGGCTTCGGTCGGACCTTGAGACCGGCCTTGTAGACCGATCGCGGGTCCCACGATGGAGTGAACTGTGGCCGCGAAAGTCACCGTAGTAGTCAACGAACTCGTCGAACTGATCCCGAATTTGTCAGACGGACCGCGCCGCGGGCTGTCAACTGACGAACACTTCTTGACGCAAAAACAAGCAACTACCCCGCTGCGCAGGGCGTCATTGTCGGCGGTGTGGGCGCCCCACTAGGGAACGCAAAGGTGGACGAGTAACTGTAGGCTGCATGCCCCGCCGTCGAGGAGACTCGGTATTTCGATCCGACGAAGGATCGCGACGCGACGTCCATAGTGTCGACTTCGGTGTAATGCGCCTTGGTGGAGAGCCAGGTGTACGTGGAAGTGAAGACGTCGCGCGCGCCGTGGCGCGACATCGAGACGTAGTGCTCTGGCGTGAACCCCGTTCCGGTTGTCACCGACCAGGGGGTCCATCCCGGCGAGTACCCCTTTACCATCCATTCGGTCGCGCCGCTGGCGGGGGTCCAGCACACCGGGAGACCGGAGGCGCCGGACGTTGTTCCGTAGTAGACCCCCTGAGCTGTCCCGTAGATCGAGAGCGACCCACAGCCGCCCGCGGCAGGGCACTCGAACTGGTTGAGTTCCCAGGCCACCTTCCGACCAACGATGCCAACTGTTTGAACGAGGTTGACGGCATGCTCATAGGGAAATGGTGGCTTTGGCGAGTCAAGGTCCAGGCGCCAGCCGGATCCCGAGTACCCCCAGTAGTATTCGCCGCGAACGGTTTCGACGTAGCCGGGCAGCGCAATCATGTGCGCGACGCCTTTGGCGTAGAGCTTGATCACTGCGGCGTTGCCTGTCGGGCGTCCCGATGCCCCGGCAACGCCCACTGCCGACAGCGTCGAGGCCAATAGCAGTGCTGACCACACCAATACCCAGTTCCGCGGAGCCCTCATTGGGCCAGACCCTATCCAAGGAACTGAGATCGCGCAATAGGCGAGTAGCCGGCGCCGACTACCGAGACGTAGCCATCGCTGGAGGTCGCCATCAACGCTTGAGTTCGCGCAACTCCGGTCCAGGTGCCGCGGGGCGTCAATTGAGACTGGTCAGTTACTGGCGGCGGAACGGCGGCGTCGGGCCTTCGACTCGCAGAACGCGGAGATTCAATTCTGCGATGGTTCGTAATCACCATCTTCGTTGTAGTCTCACCCGCATGTCAAGAACTAGAGCCTTACTCTGCGTTGCACTGGCATCACTTCTGCTTGTCGGATTATGCGTCGTTGTGTTTTGGTCCGGCGGCGATCATGCGTTGAAGAGATTGTCGATTGAACGGGTGACGCCGACACAAGTAGCCCAGGCGATGAAGAATGACCGATTCTACAGTGACTATAAATTGGCGGTATTGATTATGCGAGGTACGGTTGTGTCGGTCGACGCCAACAAGGCGGAGTCAACCGTACGATTCAATACAAACTCAACGTTTGAAGTGACATGCACCTTTGCGAGAGTGCAGAGCACGGTCCTAGTAGGTTCGGCCATCACAGTGGTAAGTGTGGGAGCCGACGCTGCGCGACAGTCACACGGAATCCACCTTGGTCAGTGCACTATCGGTGCGACGTTCAATCGTTGAACATTTAAGTTGGCTCCAGACAGGTCACTGATTGCTGGCTTCGAATTGCGAATCGTATGTGGCGGGGCAGTCACGTCGGGCGACCGACACTCACCGCTCCACCGTTTAAGTCGCCAGTCGGAGATTGCGGACGTCGGACCTCCTAACTAACCTGATTGCCAGTGCAGATAGTTCGGGTGCATTGGAACGGGAGCGCATAGATGGCGGACGGCTTTCGGATGATGGCCTTTTCGGTCGACACTGAGCGATTGTCATGGCGGCTACGTACGAAGAACGAGGCTGAGTGCGCTTCGAGAACACGAAGGAGGCACGAGTGAATTCGTCTAGATGGTTCGGGACGCACCAGCGTGATTAGGCCGGACTACCCTCACTAACTCACGCTGAGACTAAGCCACTATTGAACGGTTGAGTTCTTCTGGGTCTGGACAGTGCCACTTTTTGGAGTGGTGCTGTCTCCGAGCCGCTGACCGGTGAGTACTTTTGCATTCGCGAGCGTTTAGCTCTCCTAATAGAGGGAGCCCCGCACGAGTTGAGGTCGCCAACCTGCTGCCGCTGCTTCAAAGGGAGAGGAGGAGGCTCCGTTGTTCCGGGAGCCATAACACAATGTGACTAGATACACCTTTCCTCAGGATTTGTTCCCTAGCATTAGCAAGAAGTGAGGCGACCGCACTTGATTCGTGGATTCCGAGCCGTAGCGATATGGCACACGATAAAGCGGGCACGGCCAACACCCAGCCCATGATGTCAAGAATCAACTGTTCCAATTCGGTCTTCATGAATCGTGACTGGCATGCCTAGTCGATCTCGGCGCTACGTCACTATTGTCATCGCGGCTTCGCTCTTGGGAATCGCGGGAGTCGCGAGCGCCACGTCATGGGTGGTGGCTGCTGATTTGGGTTCCAATCCGGCGCAGGCCCAATCCACCGTCGTCAACGCACCAACGGGCGGTTCGGCGACGAGCCCGACGCCCAATAGTCTCTTGATCAGTTGGACCATGCCGAGCAGTGGGGCACCTCCGACCGGATACCAGTTGACCCGAAATGGCAGCGCGGTGCCGAGCGGTAGCGGCTGTTACGGCACGATCACGACGACAACCTGCACCGATGGGAGTCTCACCGCGAGCACAAGCTACTCCTACACCGTCGAGGCGGTTGTGGGAACGAATTGGACAAGCAACGCAAGTTCCTCCTTTTCGGGAACCACTAGTGCGGTGTTAATACCTGGCGCGCCCCAGTTCGTTAACTCGTCGACGTATGAAGATCCTTCCAGCTATAGCGTCACGCTGAATGTACCGACTGGCGTCGCGGCGGGCGACCTGCTCATCACCGTTCTCTATACCGGTAACCCCACCGGTTACCCGGGCGACCCCACCACGGTGACGATGCCCGCGGGCTGGACCGTGCTCTCTGACGCGACGAGTCCCGGTGAGGAAGACTATGGCGCAATTCTCACCGCCTATCACGTCGCCACTTCGAGCGAACCGGCGAGTTACACCTTCAGCTCGACGAACTTCAACAATGTCACCGCGGTAATGCTGGCCTATGCCAATTCCGACGGCACGACACCAGTGATTGACCAAAACGCCTGGAACCCCACGATGACCAGCAGCGTGCTGACGCCTTCGACTTCTAGCGACACGCTGATTGCCGTTTTCGGAGATTACAACGGAGCTTTAATGTCGGTCGCGAGTCCCCCCGTGGGCGTCGCTTTTGTGGGGGACAGTACTTATGCCTCCACGTTCGCGGCAAACCAGTACCTCTCCAGCGCCGCGCCCGTCCCGCCGATAACTCCTTCCGGGAATTCGGGCCAAGGCGCATCGATAACGATCCTTCTCAAGTACTGAAATGAATCCGAGGGCCGCGGTCATCGACGGAACAGTCTATTCGACTGGCTACAAATTACTCCCGACTGGCAGATTAATCAGGCCTATTTCCAAGTTCCGCGCCTCAGAAATTGGGGTCGTCACTGCAATGGATCAGGCAAGGGCGGAGATCCGAAAAGTTGCCTCGAACGTTTCGACTGTGCTCATCACCTTTTCCAAGAACTCCGGTGCGGAACCGCCGCCAAGAGGTTCGGCGTATTGGCGGTCCTTTTCTCATCGGGACCCCACAATGACCGTCGACGCGAGACTCTCGGATTTATGAAACCATCAGAGAAGCTTGCTGAGCTCTTGCGCCGACTGGTTCAGACCGCCGGGCGATGATCGGCTCAATATGGAACGCGGTGTCGGGCACCGCCTAGACGAGGTCGTCGCAGAGGAAGGTTCCTCCGACATCCCCAGTGCACACCGTGGCGAGGAGATCTCGCGCCTCTTCATATGAGGTGAACTTGACGACCGTCATGTGCGGAGATCGCTCCTGGCGCACTCGCCAAAGAGCACACAGCCTCTATGTCGACGTCGAACGGTGCACCAGGAAGGTGCCGGTCGAACGACTGATCAGTTTTCCTTCGTCACTCGAGATGGTGGCCTCGGCGTAGGCGATCTGACGCGCCAAGCGAACCACGTCGCCCCGCACGGCGTAGTGCGTGTTCAACAACGCCGGGCGCATCAGTTCGGTCGTCATCTCTATCGTCGCCTCGGTGCGGTCACGACCGACCAGCGCGGCGTTGATGGCGAAGTTCATGGCGGCGTCCAAGATGACCGAGTGCACGCCGGCCTGGACCGCGCCGTGGGGATTGCAGGCCAGCGGGGTCGGCGTGAACGAGCCGCTCACCCACCCGAGGTCTTCGCCGTCGACGCCGTAGCTCTCGAAGGCGCCGCCGAGGGCCCCGATGATCGCCATTCCGCCGTCACCGAGCCAGCGATCCATGCTCTTTCGTTCGCTCACGCCTGCGACGCTAGCCGCGCTCACCGATAGGCTTCGCCGAGGGCAACGCCCGCCGCAGACGAAAGGTTCAGCAATGCCGACAGCCGTAATCGTGGACGCCGTTCGCACCCCCGGGGGTAAGCGCAACGGAAAACTGAAGAACTGGCACCCGGTGGACCTCGCCTCGGAGGCGCTGAAGGCCCTCGCCAGTCGCAACCATCTCGACCCCGTATTGGTCGACGACGTGATCATGGGCTGCGTCTCCCAAGTCGGCGAGCAGGCCTTCAACGTCGGGCGCAGCGCGGTCCTGGCGGCCGGTTGGCCCGAGTCGGTGCCGGCCACGACCATCGACCGCCAGTGCGGATCGTCCCAACAGGCGTTGCACTTCGCCGCCCAGGGCGTCATGTCCGGCGCCTACGACGTGGTCATCGCCGCCGGGGTCGAAGTGATGTCGCGCGTGACCATGGGGTCATCCATCGGCAAGGACTCCGGCTGGCCCTTCGGTCCGCGGGTCACCGCGCGCTACGAACCGGTCGGCGGGCTGAAGAACCAGGGCATCGGCGCCGAGATGATCGCCGACCAGTGGGACGTCTCGCGCGAAGACCTCGACGCGTTCTCGGCCGAGAGTCACCGACGTGCGGCCCAGGCCACGGCCGAAGGTCGCTTCGAGCGCGAGATCGTCCCGGTCTACGTCCGTGACGACGAAGGACGGGCCACCGAAGAGCTCATGAGCACCGACGAAGGCATCCGACCGGACTCCTCGGTCGCCACGCTCGCCAACTTGAAGCCGGCCTTCAAAGAGGACGGCAAGGTGACGGCCGGCAACTCCTCCCAGATCACCGACGGCGCCTCGGCGGTCCTGATCATGAGCGAAGAGAAGGCCCGAGAGCTCGGCTACACGCCGCGCGCCAAGTTCCACGCCTTCGCGCTGGCCGGCGTCGACCCCGTCACCATGTTGACCGGTCCCATCCCGGCCACCAAGAAGGTGCTCGAGCGGGCCGGACTCACGCTGGACGACATCGACCTGATCGAGATCAATGAGGCCTTCGCGTCGGTCGTCTTGGCCTGGCAGAAGGAGCTCGGCGTCGATATGTCCAAGGTCAACGTGAACGGCGGCGCGATCGCCTTGGGTCACCCGCTCGGCGCGTCGGGCGCCAAGCTGTGCGCGACGCTACTCAACGAACTGGAGCGCACCGGTGGTCGCTACGGACTGCTGACCATGTGCGAAGGCGGCGGACTGGCCAACGCCACGATCATCGAGCGACTGGGCTAAGACTCGCGTTACTTGTAGCGCGTCGCGAGATAGAAGCCGGCGAACATCACCACGAGTCCGCTGATGAGATACCACGAGGACACCGAGCCGGGCAGGACCGACAGGTAGTTCAAGATGACGGTCAGCATGCCCACGCCGAGCAGGGCCACGATGAGCCATCCGTACCACTTGGGACTGTGGTCCTCGCCCACCGGACGCCGAGCGGTGACCTTGCCCCGGGCCTCGGGCGCGACGTAGCGACCGACGTTCTTTCGGCTGCCCGGTTTCGAGGTCGACTTGGCCATGGGGCCCAATGTTAGTAAACGGGCCCGCTACGTCGTGGTGGTGACGCCGATGGTGGTCGTCGGTTGCGTCGAGGCTTCACAGACCGAGATCGTGATCGCCGAGTTATAGGGCACGTAGGTGCTGATGAGGAGACTCTCGCTCGAGACGAAGCCCACTTGACTGGGCGAACACAGTGACGGATCGGTGGGACTCACCTGCGGCTGGAGGTGAGCATTGGTCAGGGTCAGCGTCGCCTGAGCCTGCGTTTCGCCGATCACGCTCGGCACCTGGACCTTGCAGTAGCCCTTCGAGGTGATGAGCGACACCTGGTCGCCCGCGTTGACGAACGTACCGGGCGCGGGATTGGAACCGACGACCAGTCCAATCGGTACGGTGTTGGAGCAAATCGTTGACGTCGTGGGTCCCAGCATGAGACCCGACTGATAGAGCACTCCGGCGGCTTGATTGGTCGTGTCGTTAACGAGTGGCGGCACGGTGAACTGCGCGTTCGGCGACAAGATGTAAATAGTCACCTTGTCGCCTTGGTGTCCTTTTTTGCCGGCCGCCGGCACCTGGGATATCACGATATTGGGTTTCGGATTTGAGCCCGGCGGCGCCTTCAGCAAGAACGCCGTGGTCACGCTCAAGAAATACGGCTTGGACGAGAGCTCACTCTCGGCACTCGCCAAGGGTAGGCCCTTCACGCTCGGGAACGTGACGTTGGCGGCCTGGACCCCGAGACTCAGCGTCAGATTCACCTTCTGACCCTTCTTCAGGGTGACCCCGGCCTTGGGATTTGTCGAGATGACCAAACCGACGGCCACCGTCGAGTGCGTCTGATAGACGTTGTGGAGACGGATACCGTCACGCAAGAGTGTTTGCAGGGCGGCCGTTTCGGTCTTGCCGACGAGATTGGGCACCTCGAGCGTGGGCGTTGATTTCTGCGCCAGGAAGTACGCGAGTCCGCCGACCGCGAGCAAGAGTAAGAGGACCACGACGATGGCGCCCGGGCTCCCGCGTCGCCGTCGTCGAACGTCGGTGCGCGGGCCTTTCATCATCGGCACCGCTTGGGTGCGCTCTCCGGGCGCGACCTTGGAGACGGCTCGGGTGGCGTCGGCCCCGAAGAA
This sequence comes from uncultured Acidimicrobiaceae bacterium, assembly GCA_963716515.1. Taxonomy (GTDB): domain Bacteria; phylum Actinomycetota; class Acidimicrobiia; order Acidimicrobiales; family RAAP-2; genus RAAP-2. The sequence continues at coordinate 2,433,507 of OY970319.1, read as the reverse complement.
GGCGACGTCGCGCTGCGCGGCCCGCACGGGCTGCCCCTCGCTGAATCGCATGAGGTCCGAGCGCAGGTCTTCGGCTGATTGGTAGCGCTGATCAGGAGATTTCGCTAGCGCCTCCATCACGATCGCTTGCAGGTCCAAGGGGATGGCGCTGTTGAACTCCGACGGCGGGGGCACCGTTCCGTGCACGTGTTGACTCGACACCGCGACCGGCGAGTCACCGATGAACGGCGGTCGTCCGGCGAGCATCTCGTAGAGCACGACGCCGAGGGAGTAGATATCGCTGCGTCCGTCGACCGGCGCACCCTCGGCCTGTTCGGGCGAGAAGTACGTCGCGGTACCCATGACCGAACCCTCTTCGGCCAGCTGGTCCTCCACCGACATCGCCTGGGCGATGCCGAAGTCGGTCACCTTCACCTGACCGTCGCTGGCGATCAAGATGTTGCCCGGCTTCACGTCGCGGTGGACCACGCCGTTTCGATGCGCGTAACCCAGCGCGGCCGCGACTTGGGCCATCAGCGTGGCCGAATGCGCCGCCGTGAGCGTGCGCCCCCCGCGCAACATGTCGGCCAAAGACGTGCCGTCGACCAGCTCCATGACGATGAAGTAGGTGCCGTCGTGTTCGCCCCAGTCGAAGACCGGCACGATGTTCGGGTGCGAAAGGTTCGCCGCCGCCTGGGCTTCGCGACGGAATCCCGCGACGAATAAGGGGTCGGCGCTCAGCTCGGGGTACAGCGTTTTGATCGCCACCGGACGGTTGAGCAGTACGTCCTGGGCCCGGTAGACGACGGCCATGCCACCCCGGGCGATGAGGTGCGTTACCTGATAGCGACCGGAATACAGTCGAGGGTCATCCACCGGCTCCATATGGCGCCTAGCCTACGCCCTCGTGATTCGGAGAAATTCTCATATCTTGAACACGTCGTCGCGATTCACGACGGCGTCTTGGTGGACTGCATCGCGAAGAAGGCGTTGATGAGAGCCTTCACGATGGGTCCAGCGATAGTGGCTCCGAAGAACGACGTCGGCTGAAACGGCACCACGACGGCGATGGCGATGGTCGGGTTCGTCGCCGGCGCGAAGGCGATCAACCAGTCGTCGGTGTTCTTCTTCACGTTGCCGGTCTGGGCGGTGCCGGTCTTCGCGGCCACGTCATCGGCCGGCGAGAACCCGACACCCGAGGCAGTGCCCGCTGTCACGACTTTTTGCATCAACGGGACGATCACTTGGGCTTGGGCCGCGGTCAACGGCGTCTTCCACACGGAGTCCTTGTAGCGCTTGACGATCTTCCCGTCCGGCCCCGTGATGAAGCTCATCAGGTGCGGGGTCATCTCGACGCCGCCGTTGCCCACGGCCGCGGCGACTAACGCGTCCTGCAGCGCCGTCGAGCGCACGTTCTCCTGACCGATGGCGGAGTAGCCCAGACCGGGGATGTTGTTGGCGAAGGACGCCGCGGTCGGAAAGTAGCTCGGCACGGTGCCCGGGAGGTCCAGCGGCGGTACCGCGTCGTAGCCGAAGGAGGTGGCCGCTTTGAACATGTAGTCCGCGCCGAGGTCGATCCCGAGCATCGCGTACCCGGGGTCGCACGAAGGGGGCAGCATCTGCGCGACGTCGCCGCCACACGGTGCACCACCGCTATTGCAAAGCGGGATATTCGAATTCGGAAGCTTGGTGCACGCGCCGCCTGGCTGGTTGGGGATGAAGGGCTTGAGTAGATCGACCGGTTTACTGACCGCCGCCGCCGCGGTCGTGACGACCTTGAACGTCGAACCGGGCGGGAAGGTCTGTTGCGTCGCTACTAATCCGAGTGGTTCAAAGCCGTTACTGTCCGGCTTGAAGTAGAGGTGTCGGGCCGCGGTGTCCACGGCGAGGCTCGGCGACGTGAGCGGCACCGGGTTGTAGTTCGGGTTGGAGTACATGACGAGCACGGCACCGGTCTTGGGGTCGATCGCCACGGCCGCGCCGTCGGTCTTGCCGAACGCTAGTCGCGCGACTCGTTGCAGCGCGGGCACGATCGTCAAGGTGACCGAGTCGGCCGCGCTGGTGGGCGCCAGCAGTTGTTCGAAGCTCTGCGGCGGCTGGCGGTGCGACTCGAGAAAGGTGTTGTACTCCTCTTCGATACCCGACACGCCGTAGTAGGGCGAGGAGACCCCCACCACGCCCGACGTCAAGGATCCGTCCGGATAGACGCGACGATACGGGAAGTACGTGCTGTTCTGCTTGGCCGAGTAGGCGAGCACGGAGCCGTCGGCGGCGAAGATCTCCCCTCGCGGGAAGTTTCCCGACGGGTTGGTGTTGCCGGGATTGTTGGAACTGGCGTCGAGCGACGGCGCTCGAAAGAATTGGATATTCGCTGACTGGGCCACGATGACGGCAAACAGCATGAGCAGGATCGTGGCCAGGATGCGTAGGCGTCGCGACACCGATCAACCTTTCTTCACTGTGGTAGTCGTGGTCGGCGTCGTGGGCGTCGTCGTCACGTTGCAACTAGTCCCTCTCGAACAAAGATACGTCGCGTAATCGAGCGCGGCCTTGAGCGTCGGTTCGGCGATGGTCTGATTCAGCTGGATCCGGTCCGTGGTGCGAAGCGTGCTGGCCTGATAGTTGGTGTCGAAGACCTTGACCGGTTTGAACCACAGGACCCCGCTCGGCTGGCCCTGGTACACGGCGACGACCCCGGCGTCGTTCCCTAGGTAATACGTCGAATAGGCGTACCAGTGGACGACGAAGTACGCGCCGACGACGACCCCGGCGAAGAGCAGAAGCGCCGCCGGCGTGCGCCACGACAGACGATGGCGCTTACGGCGTTTCGGCGTGGCCAGCGCGGCGGCCCGGGCGACGGGCGGCGTGACCGACGAAATCGTGCGCTTGATCGGCGTCGAGGTGACCGAGACCTCGTCGAACTCCACCAGCACGGCCGTGATGTTGTCGCGACCGCCGGCCTCTTTGGCCGCCTCCACCAACTGGACGACCGCTTCGTCGAGAGTGAAGGGAGCGCTGGAGAGGCGCGCCAGGGTGTCGCCGTCGAGTTCGTTGGACAGTCCGTCACTGCACAACAGGAGTCGGTCCCCGGCCAGCGCGTGCAACGACATCACGTCGACGGCGATGGTCTCTTCGACACCGATGCCGCGCGTGAGTTGGTGACGCCGCGGGTGGACCGCCGCCTCTTCGGGCGTGAGTCGACCCATGCGCACCCACTCTTCGGCCACGCTGTGGTCCTCGGTCAACTGTCGAAGGGCTCCGTCACGTAGTTGATAGGCCCGGGAGTCACCGACGTGACAGAGCGTCGGCGACGTGACGCCTTCGTCGTCGACCGTGAGGCCCAGCGCGATGACGGTCGTGCCCATGCCGAAGTGATTGGGGTTGTCGCGCGCGTCGTTCAACACGGTGATGTTGGCCGCGTTGATGGCGTTGTAGAGGCCCTCGACCGTCTGGTTCTCGGCGAACCCCGTGCGCAGCAACTCGATGGTCATCTCCGAGGCGACCTCGCCGGCCGCGTGTCCCCCCATGCCGTCGGCCACGATGGCCAAGGAGTCGTCCACGTACACCGCGTCCTGATTCGATTGACGCACCAGGCCAGTGTCGGTCGCCTCGGCGTGACGCCAATGCGTCAACGAACCACCTCGAACAGCACGCCGCCGACTTGCACGATGTCACCTCGCTCGAGGTGCACGCGTCCGTCGACCAGTTCTTGGTTCACGTACGTGCCGTTGGTCGATCCGAGGTCTTCGATGGACAGGTCGCCCTCGTCGTTGGTAAGTCGGGCGTGCCGCGACGAGAGGAAGGTGTCGGCCAGACTGAGATCGCAATCGGCACTGCGTCCAATCGTCACCGCCACGTCGACGTCGATGCGTTCGCCCTCGCGGTCTTCCGGTTCCACGAACTTCAGCGACAGCGTGCCGCTGCGCCGGCGCCGCGAGCGCTTCTCGTAATCGATCGGACGCGCCTGGATCGCGGCGACGCGAGTGATCCGCAAGAAGAACAAGACGGCCACCACCATGACCAGCACTTGGAGCGGCCGAACGATCGCCGCGTAATTCGACGTCGCGACCACAAAACTCAAGCGAGCTCAATCCGAAAATGGATCGTGCTGATCGTCACGTCGTCGCGGGGCGAAAGAGAGACCGCCGTGACCCGATGCCCGTTCACGTACGTCCCGTTCGTTGATTGCAGGTCGCGCACGGCCACCCCTTCACTCGTGCGCCACACCTCGGCGTGGCGTCGTGACACGTTGGAGTCGTTGATGACGACTTCGACGTCGGGACTTCGCCCTATGACCAGAGGACGTTCGCCCACGTTGAAGGACCGCCCGTCGCTCAGAATCAATCGAGGTTGGCTCTCGCCACCAATGAACTCGGTCTTCACCTCGAGATTGCCGGGTTTGATGTCGTCGTCGATGAAGACTTCGACCTTGACCGGACCAACGAAACTGAAGCCCTCACTGACGGCGTGCTGCCGCACCGTCTCTTCGAGCTCACTCACCAGGGCCTTTTGGAAACCGTCGAATCGCGACGCGTCGACCGGACCGAGCCATACGCGGATCTGATTTGGCGAGATCGGACCGTGGCTCGAGAGACGGCGAGTGAGGTCGACTTCGCGAATAATGCGCGTGCCGATCTCAATCGGTTGCAGCGTGCTCTTGAAAGTACGTGAAAACGTCTTTTCGAAGATCCGCTCGAGGCGATTCTCTACGCTCTTCAGGACCATACCAACATCAATGGTACCGGCGGCTCAGTGCAGTCGTCGGCGCAAAATGTGCCAGGTCTGTCGACTAATGTTGCAAGGTCTCGGGCGAGTGGCGAAATTGGCAGACGCGCAGGCTTCAGGTGCCTGTATTCGAAAGGATGTGGGGGTTCAAGTCCCCCCTCGCCCACGAATGTGATGTTTCAGATTTTCTGGGACGAATGAACCCTCAGACTACGTCATCCTTTCTCGGTTGGTAGTTCTTGTTGGGGTTGAGGGTGAAATGGCGCAGTAGTTCGCCGTCGTGGTTGACCACTCGCACGTCCAGATCCGCCATCAACATGATGATGTGCTGTCCGCGGTAGCGGCGACCAACGCTGATGTGATGCAACTTGCGTCGGTAACGAAGGGTGACGGCTCCGGCGTCGTCGACGCGGTCGTGACGCACGCGAGTCTTGGCCAGCAGTTGTTGGCCGGCGAGTGACGGCGTGGCCTTGTCGAGTGTTCGCCACGCGTGCATCGGGGGACACGCCCGGGCCTGATGGGGTCGGACCTCGTTGTAGTAACGAACGAAGCCGTCGATCTGGCCCTGCAGCTCCTCGATGCTCGAGGCCTCGGGTTGTTTGCGCAACCACTTCTTCAGGGTCTGGTGGTAGCGCTCGACCTTGCCTTGGGTCTGTGGGTGATAGGGCTTGCCGTGTTTGAACGCGATGCCGAGTTGGGCCAAATCGATCTCGAGACCGGAGTGTGATTCGCGATAGGTCGAGGTGTAGATGGCGCCGTTATCTGACAAGACCGACTGTGGGAATCCGTAAAGGGCGGCGGTGGTAAAGAAAAGACGCACGACGTCCGCGGCCTTGGCGACGGTAACGACGTGCGAGCACAGCACCGCTCGTGAGTAGTCGTCGATGAAGTTGATGATCTCGACGGGGCGCTCCTCGGCCAAGTGCCAGTGCGTCATGTCGCTCTGCCAGGTCTCGTTGGGCAGATCGGACTCGAAGCGCGTCCAGGAGTTGCGCGGTCGTTTCTGCGGCTGCGGCGTGACGAAGCCGTGACGGTGCAACACGCGGTGGATCGTCGACAGGGCCGGTGCCGAGGACCCGAGCTGGACCAGGTGATAGCGAATGGTGCGCGCACCGGCGTCGTAGCCCAGGTCGCTCAGCTCCTTTCGCATCGCGATGATTGCGTCTTCGATGGGTGCCGCCGTTCGATTCGCGGCCGTGATTGGGCCACGTCGTTTGGGCGTGAGCGCCTCGGTGCCACCCTCGCGGTAAAGCGCGACGTGGCGCGCAACCCACGACTTGGAGCGTCCGGTCGATGCCGCCACCGAACGAACGGATCGGCCCTCGACTAAAACTGCAGTGACCGCATACGTCGCCAAATCCATGGGAACCTCCGGATGGAAGTGTCCCAGAAACCCTGAAACATGCTGTCCCAGAAACTATGGAACCTCAGACCCCCTCGCCCACGAACTGAAGTCCTAACAGACCGAGTCTCGTTCAGATCCCGGTTAGGTGGTGAGTGGGGTCGAATTGGCTACACCATGGCGACAACGACGCCACGTCCGTAGTGCGAAGGGCGTAGCGGTCGCCATGGGCTAGCCGGTCGAAGACTTCGCGATGTGCACCGTATACGCCCGCCAGTCTCACCGACGTGCAGTCCCAACCTCGTTAAGTGATGAAGCGGTGGATGGCCTCGTTTGCGTGGTCCTGATAGGACGGGTTGGCCAAGTCCGCGAAGATCTCAGCTTGGTCGACCATGGGACCCTTCAACTTGCCGGCCGCGCTGGCGTAGAACACGCCACTCAAAAGGGTCGGGTCGGTGACACCGTCGACGAGTCGCTTCGAGCCCACGTCAAGTTCGTGGGAAATACCGAGGTGGGGCATGATGTGTTTGGCCGCAAAGCGTAGCGGTGGCGCCGCGCCGGCGGCGGCTTCGGTGCCCGTGGTGTTGCCGGGGCTCACAGTGATAAAGCGGAGGTCGGGGTATTGGCGCGCCAGGTGGGCCATCCATAAGGCCCCGATGTACTTGACCTGACCGAAGGCGAGGTTCTGATCATATTTTCTGTCAGCGAAGTAGCTGCCGTCGATGACGGTCGTGAGTTCATCGGTAGAGGTTGAGACGAAGGTAGGCCGTTTGAACCCCAACTTCGGAATTCCCCTGGCTGCTTCACTTGCGACGAACACCGCCACCTCGCTAAGTCGATTCTCGGTCAGGAGCCCTTCGAGGAGAACGGCGTGACCGAGAACGTTCGTTGCGAACAGTTTGGTGACCCCGTCCGCGGTCAAGTTCATCAACTTCTTGTCGCCGATTACACCGGCGTTCATGACCAGCGCGTCGATGGATCCGTCGATGGCCGCGAGGCCGCCGCGAACCGAGCCCAGATCGGCGACGTCCATGAGAATGATGTCAAAGATGCTCCGGCCGGTCACAGCTTCGAGTTCGCCCTTTGCCCGTGTCGCCCGATCTTGGTTTCGGCACGCCATGTAGATCCGCGCGAAGTCTGGACGTAATGCCAGTTGTCGGGCCACATCCTTGCCGATCCCAACGTTGGCGCCCGTGATGAGCACCGACTTTCCTGAGGGTTCGCTCACGCTGATTCCCTCTCACCTTCTGCGGGCGTAGGAAGTCCGTCGAGCAAGCTGAATCGGACGTCCATCGCAACACCTCGGACTTCGATCAGTTGCTGATATTCAGGCGAGTTGTACCACCCGAGGGCCGTCACGCTGTCAGAAAACCGCACGAGTGCACCAGAAGTGAGCGAGCCATCGCCGTGCAGGAATTCCCAGTTGCCGGCGGCGATTACCTCACCTCCGTGCACCTTGGCCGTCTGCCCAGCTATGGGGGCGTATTTCTCACGGTAAACTGCCGGGTCCTTGACTGTGAATTCGACAATTACGTATGCACTCATGTTGTTACTCCTTCGTAGTTAACGGCCGTGGCCCTGCCGATCCCGCTCGTCGAGCCCGTTACTAGAGCGGTCCTGCCTTTCAAGTCAGTCATGCGGGAGCTGTCCTCTCAAATAAAACTGGGTTGTGCGACTCACTATTACACAGCCGGACTGGGTTGTCAAACTCACAATCTTGTTATTATTCGAGCATGATTAACGAGACGAGTGATAGGCCGAAACTCACCCCCAAGGGAGCGCGTACTCGAGCGCGAATAGTGGAGTCCGCCGCCGCCCTCATCCATGAGCGCGGGGTGGCGGCCGCCATCTTGGACGACGTGAAGGTGGCGGCGGAAGTCAGTGGTTCTCAGATGTACCACTACTTCCCCGACAAGAACGAACTCGTGCAAGCGGTCATCGACTACCAAGCCGAAACCATCGTCCGTCACCAGGCGCGCGTGCTCAGAAGCCCGAACGGAGTCGAAGCCTGGCGGAAGTTTGTGATTGCCGCAGCGAAACGCACCGAAGCAAAGGGGGGCTGCCCACTCGGCTCGCTCGGTGGTCAACTCGCCGAGAGTGACCCCGAGGCCCGAGCGCTCATTGCGGCAGGGTTCGATCAGTGGGCAGCCGTCATCGGCGATGCGCTCAGATCCCTTCAGGCCGACGGGAATATCCCGTCCGACATCGACCCGGACGACCTCGCCACTACTCTGCTCGCCACGCTCCAAGGAGGACTTTTGCTCGCCCAAGTGCATCGGAGTACCCTCCCATTCGAAACGGCGGTCAATACCATCCTTGCCCTAGCCATTGGCAGATGAGGACGCCATCAAGTGTTGTTAGGCGCGATGTGATGCGCCGAGCGCTTCGAAGAGTTGCTCAAGGAGTCATGCAGTACAGAGAGCCGCAGCACTTGTCGTCACTACACGCGACTATTCTTCTGCGATGACCAACCACACCCCTAACCGGGTGCGGGTCAGTCGAGAAGTGGCTGAGGGGTCCGAAAGAACCTCAGAGGGACGTCAAGTCCCCCTCGCCCACTACAAATATCAAGTCGGCGGGGGTGAATGTCAACCCACCCTCATTGGCGCCTGCGACAGTCTCTAGATCGTCGGCGTCAACCCACCGTCGACGACGAGTTCAGCGCCCGTGACCGCTGATGCCCGCGGCGATGCAAGGAAGCAAATGCAGTTCGCGATCTCATCTGGCGTGATGAATCGGCGCAGCGGCGTACTGGCCGCGGTGGCCCCAGCGACCTCGTCGGGAGTCGATCCCTGCAGCACAGCAATTTGACTCGCCACCCCGTCTGGGGCCAGCCACATTGGCGTCGCGGTCAGGCCCGGGGACACCGTGACGACACGGACCCCCTTGGCGGCGTATTCCGTGGCAACGGCTTTGCCGACGTTCAACAGGGCCGCCTTCATCGCACTGTAGTCGGCCGCGTCCTCAGCCGGTAGCCGACTGTTGACCGAGGTGACGTTCACGATGACCCCGCCGCGTTCGACAAGATGCGGCAGGGCCGCGTGCATCGCCCGTACGCCAGCCATGAGGTTCAGTTCGAAAGTCGCGGACCACTCGTCCGGGTCTTCGGATAGGAACCCTTCGTACACTCGTCCGGAAGCCGCGTTGTTCACGACGATGTCAAGCCGGCCGTGGAGTCCAATGACGTGTTCGATCACGCGGTCCGGGGCGTCTCGCTGAGAAAGGTCGGCGATGAAGTGCGATACCCCGTTGACCAGAGCGTCAGGGGCGTGTCGTGAGACGCCGACGACTTTCACCCCTTCCGCGGCTAACGCCAAGGCGGTAGCGCGGCCGATGCCAGAACTCGCGCCCGTAACGACCGCAACTTGACCGGAGAGATTCAATTCCATGCGGGACAACTTAGCGAGGGTGTTTGTTCCGGATGAGCGAAGAGTTCGAAAATCGTCTCAAATGGAGCTCATCACGATTGAATCGATGGCGGTACCGGTGGGCTGCCCCACCGTTGACGTCAAAAGTTGAATGCCCATCGACCTTCGCCGGTGACCGTCGGCTGGCTGCGTCAGGCGCTGATTCGAACCTTGGCCGAGCGCTTGACCGGCATCAGTTCCGGTGTTTCGCGAGGCGCGTTGGTCGACATCTCCGACAACGTCGGGAACAGCGCGACCTTCTCGGTGGGCGCCATTGCCGAGACGATGTCGAGGATCCGCTGGGACGGTCGGTTCGCGCCGTCGTCGTTCCACTTGCGCACAATCCTCTTGCTCAACGTCGACGAGAGCGACACCAAGACGAGCGAGGCGATCAGTACCGCCATGAACACTGAAGCAAACACCATTGGCCGACCTCCTGGTCTGACCAGAGATTATGAAACCAAGTCGCCAAAAAGTCCCGTTTGTCCGAGCGTTGTGACCGCCGTGGGCAAGGTTTGTTGCTACGTCTCAGGTTCGTTTCGTCGTTGATTGTGTCAGGCCGACAACGGTGTCGTGCAGTGCGTAGAGGTGACAGGATGCCTGCGCAACGATGGGAGTTCGGGAACCGCCACGACGGGTGTAGCCACTAAGCGAGGACCATCGCTCGTCGCGTGGTCGCGATGTCGACATTCGCCGCTGAGACACCGTCGAGCACGGTCCTGTGCGCCTGGAACCGCGCCGAGACACCGCGCTTAATCATGTCGGCGCGAACGCAGGAAGTCGATCGGTTCGACAGATCCGGAAATTCTCACCGAGGTTCTGAATCAAGTAAATGCGAGTGAAACGGTGTTACTGGTACCGCTCGGTGTCGTAACCGAGACCGGGTACGTCGTGCCGGCCTTCATCTGCGTCGGCGCGCACGCCGACAAGGACCCGTCGTTGCCGCCCGCCAGCACCGGTCCGGTTAAGACCACGTTGTTGGCGCTCGACGCGATGACGTTCACCGACGTGGCCCCTGTCAACTGGACACCCGTGATGTCGATCTCCTTGGTCGACGCGCACGACGGATTGGCCGATTCCCCAACACTTGCCACCGAAGGCACGGTGACGCCGAACGCCCAACTGAGCACTGTGAACGTCGTTCCACACGTTGTGCTACCCAATGGTGAGCAATTGGATGCCCCAATCGTGTTCGGATAGTCGTCGAATTGGACCACCGTCTGAAGGAAGGGGTTCCGCGCGCAGGCCGCCGCCGCGGCTTGAACGATCGCATCCGTGACCAACGTGCCGTTGGGGAACGGGGCGTTCGAGGGATCAAGACAGGCCGAAATCGTGACGACACGCGTCGCGGAGCTCAGCGGGTTCCATTGCGTACTGCACCACACGGAAACCCACTCGCCGTTGAATTCTTGCTGTGAGACCTGGGCGTTGAACGTGGCGCCAGACGGGGGTATCCAGCACGGCTGGGGCGGCGACTGGTTGAGCGTCGTGGGCGTGAAGTTGTACCGGACGTCCTGGAGGGCCAACTGGGCGGCGCTGTTCGTGGCCGACTCGAGCGAGAGGGCCGAGGCGAATTTCGACGTGTCGTTCAGGCCATTGGTCGCCCACAACGTCAACGAGGTAGCGATAACGCTGATCACCGTGAGGAAGACGATGGCCAGGATCAGCAGGGCGCCAGCCTCGTCGTCACGCCGGCGCAACCGCGTGATCCGACGTCCGTCCTCCTTCTTCGCGCCAGCGGTCCTTGCCACGCGCCGGTTCGCGTTGACAAAATGGTTCGTGCTCATGTCGGTACGGGCACCGTCCAGGTCCCACCGGACCCGTCGTACGTGTAGCCGTTGAGTACTATGCCTCCAACCGTCGGGTTGGTGCTCGTACTAGTCGAGAGGGTGAACGTCGGCAGCGGACTCTGATTGTGCGGAAGTTGGTCGGCGTATCCCATGTACACCGTGCACGATCCCGTGGTGTCAGTGGTGCAGGACGTGATGTCATTGAACCCTGCTAGGTTCCACGACCCGTTGATGACCGCACCCTGCAACGGTGCGCCGCTTCCGCTCACCACGGTGACGGTGAGCCACGCGTCCCAGCCGCCGGTCGGTTCATCAGGGTCGCTCTTGGCGGGGTCAGCGATGTTCGTCGCTACCGATCCCACGTGCATGCCGGCGACCTTCAAGGCGAGGACGGTGAAGAGGTTGGTCTTGCTGGTCACCTTCGGCTGACCCTGATTCGTCACCGAGATGGGGTAGGACGCCGGGGCCGGCGCCCCCAGTGCGATGTTGACGGACACGGTAATCGTCGTCGGCGACACGAATGTGGTGGTCCCGGGGACAACGGTGATTTGAGAACCCGCCGGGAACGTGACCGTCGAATCGCTCACCGGAGTCGAAAAGCCGGTGCCCGTGATAGTGAGGAGAAGATTGGACGTACCCTGACTCGCCGACGCGGGACTCACCCCCGTCACGCTGACGATGGTCTGCGGGACGCCGATCCCCTCGACCACCGTCTGGGTCGTGGAGATACTCGAATTCGGATTCGTCACCGTGAGAGTGATCAGCTGCGGGGCGTTGGAGGCGGGACAGTTAGCTACCCAGGTCACACCGTTCCAGTACTGCACCGTACCGATCGATACCGAGTAGTTGGCGGGCGGGGTCAATGTGATGGCGTTGGAACCACCCATAGAGTAGGCCGTAGTTGTGGCGGCGCCCGACGCGCCCACAGTGCACGGCGCGAACTGCGGCGAAGGCTGCTGATCCAACTGGTAGAACGTCGTCTGGTCGAGATTGCGCAGCACCGTGTCGTTGACCGCGAGATTGCGGTGGTCCACCGATGCCGTGATCGACGTGGCGAAGGTGATGATCAGAGCCACAGCGCATCCGCTCAAGATGATCAGGGTCACGAGAACCTCTATCAGCGTGTCGCCCTCTTCGTTTCGCCTATCGCGGTCGAACAGGGCCCGACGCAGGACGCCGGCGAGAGGGTGTGGTGAGCGCCTCATGGCCCCGTCACATTCAGAGTCGTCTGCCCGCCCATGTTCAACGTTTTGGCGACGATGAACATCACGCTCATCGAGCCGCTGAGGCTCGAACTACTCGCGTTCACGTTTCCTCCCGGTATGTAGATTCCGCCATACGAATTTCGGTTATTCGCGACGTTGTTGATGTTGACCGAAGTGGCTGGGTTCGACGTTGCGTCCCAGATGCTCAGGCCGTCCAACAACGGCGTCAGCACTACGGACGACGTATTTCCGAAGTCCACCGACCCACTGGGGATATAGAACAGGACGTTGTTCCCGGTGATGGAGGTGGTGCCGTTGCCGGCGATGACGACAACCGCCTGCTGGGCCTCGGGAGCTTGCAAGTACGTGGAGGTTCCACCCTGGTTGGCGTTGATGAGACAAGTGCCGGCGGTCGTGCCGAACGTCACCACCTGATTAGGGGCGCTACCCGCGATCGAGCAGGTTGTCGAGGGACTCGCCACGACCGTGAACGTCACGGTCCCGCCGGGCGCCGTGGCTACTGGCTTGTAGGTGGCGTTGAAGATCGCCGGCGACGGCTTGGTCGACGTGAACGTGATCGTTTGGGTCGTCTTGGCGCTGGATGGGATCGGAATCACCTTTTGGATCTGGTCGGCCGGGTTGAAACTCGCATTACCTGCCTGGTTGGCGTCAACGAGACACGTGCCGTTCTTAAGGAACGTCACGACACCACCGACGATCGAGCAGGCTCCGCTGGAACTTGCGCCGTCTATAGAGAAGGTGACGGCAAGCCCCGAGCTGGAGGTAGCCGCCGGGGTCCACGTATGATTCGGTCCGGAGCTCGTACTAGGCGATGCCGGCGGGGCTGGCGCCTGCCACGTCAAGGTCTGGTTCCCCAGTGCCGAACCGGGCGTGATCGCCGGAGATCCATCGAAGACGTAGTTCCCCTGGTCGAACGTGAGAGTCGAGTTGTACGGGATCACGAAGGTTTTCGCGAACTCATAGTTGCCAAAGCCGGCACAGAAGCACACGGTCGAGCCGCTCGGGAAAGCCGGATCGGCAGCGTACAGGCCGGAGGGACAGTTGTAGGTCAGCGGGCCGGTCACCGAACATGAGGTCGGCGTCAGCGGCCAGGGAGCACTCGCCGAAGGAGCGGTCGTTGAGTTAAAGAGTGTCTTCAACGGATCACTGATCGACGAGGCGTAGTACTCGGGCGTTAACACGCCGAGACCCACTCCGGACAACGTCAAGAGGTTAGGGTCCTCGGTGAAGACCGTCGACGCCGTCAAGTCGGAGTCGACCGGAACGACGCCAGCCCCGTCGTTAGTGGAGGAGAACGCGGCAGTCGTGCCAAAAGTACCCGTCCCCGTGATAGTCAGGATACTGCCAGCGGACATAGTGAGGGTAGGCCCGGCGGCCTGGCTCAGCAGGGTGAGGGGCGAGAACGCCGGTCCGACGGTGCCGCTCTGCGCAGCGGCCGGCGTCCACGACAGCGAGTTCGCGACCAGCGTGAACGTGAAATTGGACTTCACCTCCGCGATCACGAACTTCACCACGGGCATCAGGAGCTGGTTCGACTGTGGCACCAGCGCCCCCGGCGACGTCCAGCCGATCTGGGGGTTGTGCACCAAGTCGGTCGGATCGCACGCGGCGCTGCTGTAGCAGGGTGGGGGTTGCGTGCTCGCCACGTCGTACGAGACGGTGGTGCTGTCCGCCGGTGTCGTGTAGTTGCCGAGCGTGCAGAGCTCGCGAACCAGCGAGTAGGTCGTCGCCGAAGCGCCGGTGGACGGTACGAGGTTGTAGGAAACCAGCGTGGAGGGATTCGCCGGGCTACCCGACGCAATGTCTTGTGGCGTGTTGCCCCATTGGAGTCCCAGCAACTGGGTACCAGTACTGCCGCACTGCGGTGAACTCGTGGCCGACGTCGTAATGAACGTCGCGCTCTGCACGTCCTTGATGAACGTGGACGACACGACCTGGGCGTCGCTGGTGTCCGCCAGTCGACTCGAGACGGTGTTCTGAAGCGATATGACCGCGATCAGGCCGGCCGAGATCGCACCCACGATGATCGGCATGACCGAGACCACGATGATCAATTCGATGAGGGTGAATCCCTTGTCGCCGCGCTCCGCGCGACGCGCTTCGAGAGGTGCCTTCGAACGCCAACCGCCGCTCTTCAGCGTATCTACTCTCGGCGACATCCACCTTCGCCTACCGTGCCCTTGCTCGCCCTTCATCACCCCGCCTTACGAGACCGTCAGCTTGAACGGCTGGTTCGCCGTGCCCGCCGAGTTGGTAGCCGTGATCGTGAACTTGTAGATTCCCGCCGAGTGACCAGAGAGCGTCCCCGACAGTTCACCGGTCGTGGCGTTGAGTGACACGCCACTCGGCAAGTGGCCCGAGGTAATGCTGAACGTCGGTGCCGGGTAGCCGGTCGCCGTCACGTGGAAGCTGAACGGATGACCATGCGTCCCTGACGCGAACGCCGCACTCGTAATCGCGGGCGCCACGGTCACCGTGAAGTTCAACGAATTACTCGACGAAGAACCGGTGACGTTGGTATCTCCCGCGAAGGTCGCCGACACGGCGTACACCCCGCCGGTGGGCAAGTCATTACTGCCGATCTTGCAACTGGCAACGCCCGACGCGTTAGTGAGCGCGGTGCACGTCACCGACGGTCCGACGTGGATCGTCACGCTGCCCACCGCAATCTCGCCGTTCCCGGTCACAACCATCGCACTGAACGTCACGAGGTGCTCACTGCCGAGCTTGGCGCTGGTCGCCGACTCCGAGACCGTCGTCTTGCTGGTGTCCTTCGCGACCGTGATGCTCGGGGGCGACACGGAGCTCGAGCTCGAGCCGGCGTAGTGGGCGTTGCCCGAGTAGGTCGCGATGACCGGGTACGGGCCGACGGCGAGCAACAGCGAGTCGGGCGCGCTGCAACTGGCGGTGATGGTGTGCGAACCGGCGCTCGAGAAGAACGTGGTCGAGCACAGCACGGTGGTGCCCGTCATGAACGTCACCGTGCCGCTGGGCAACGTACTACCGCTGCCGGTAACCGTCGCCGTCAAGGTCGCGTTGTCCGCGTCGCCGTAGGTCTCCGAGGATCCCGAGATCGACAGCGTGGTCGTCGTGGCCACCTTCGTCACGGTGGTGTTGGTCTCAGCGAACGTCGCCGATCCGGAGACGCCCGCTGCGGTCGCGCTGATGTTGTAGCCACCCGCCGTGCCGTTGGCGGTGAAGACCGTGGACGTGGCCTGGCCGTTGGCGCCGGTGACCGCGGTGTTCGTGGTCGCGAAGGTCGCCGAGGCGCCCGAGACCGGGACCGTGAAGGTCACGGTGACACCCGCGACGGGGTTGCCGAAGTTGTCGGTGACGGTGGCGACGAGCTTGTTCGCGAAGGCCGTGCCGACGGTGGCCGATTGACCCGAACCCGACGTGGCCGAAATGTGACTGGCCCCGGCGGCGTTCACGGTGAAGGGACTGCTGACGGGGCTGTTGATCGTGACGGGGTCCGAGGCCGTGAACGTGTAGCTGCCGGCGGTGTCGAGCAGTAGCGTCGCGAAGACGGCCCTGCCGTTTGTGCCAGTCACCACCGAGGTCACCGAGCCCGCTGCAAACCCCCCAGGCCCCGACGTGATGGCGATGTTGACCGTCGCACCACTGACCGGGTTGCCCGCGGCGTCTTCAACTTCCACAGTGGGCGGACCAGCGACGGTCAGACCAGCCGTTGACGTACCAGGCTCCACGATCCAGACGACCTTGGCTGCTGGTCCCGGGGTGACGCTGAAGCTCACCGTGTTCGACGTGAACAGATCGCCCTTGGCGGTGATTGAGACCGACCCGACCAGGACGCCGGCTACGGTGACGGAGGCGACGCCGTTGGTGAAGACGATCGTGGCGCCAAGCCCGCTCAGCGTGCCGGTGTCAGTGATGCCCTGGGCGAAGCTGACCGTGCCGTTGTAGGAGGTGGTGTTTCCGGAGGAGTTCTCGAGGGTGGCGGTGGCGACGCAAGTGGATCCCGAGGCGATCGGCGACGGGCAGCCGCTCAGCACAATGTGCGTTGCGTTCGAGGTCGAAGGTGTGACCGATACATTCGCCGCACCCGTAATCGAGGGGTTCACCGTGTCGGTCGCCGATACTGTCTGATCTGGCGTCGTCACGAACGTAACGCTGAAGACGTGCACGCCAACGTCACTTACATTAAAGGTGTAGTTGACAGGAATCGACTCACCAGTGCCACTGTCCGACGATGCAAAGCGGATCGTGCCGGTGTAGCCGGTCGCCACGTTGCCAAAGGTGTCGTAGGCAGTAACAGTAATGTTGAAGGCCACGCCGGCGACGGTCGTACTCGGGGCGGTGACCACAAAGTGCGTCGCCGCCGCCGCCGTCACGGTCACCGAGGTGTCGGCCGAGGTGGAGGTGGCGTAGTTGCCGTCGGAGTTGTAGGTGGCGGTGAAGGTGTAGCCCTTCGCGACCGACTCGGTGAGAGAGCAGCTGGCGTTGCCCGAAACGTTGAGGAGACCGGTGGTGCAGGTCTGGGAGCCGTCGGTGATGGTCACCGTGCCGGTGGGCGTGCCCGAGCCGGGACCGGTCGAGGCTACGTGGACGCTCACCGTGATGGGCTGACCCACGACCGGGGTCGGCGTGATGGCGGTGATCGTGGTCACGGTGCCCGCCGCCGTCACGGTCACCGAGGTGTCGGCCGAGGTGGAGGTGGCGTAGTTGCCGTCGGAGTTGTAGGTGGCGGTGAAGGTGTAGCCCTTCGCGACCGACTCGGTGAGAGAGCAGCTGGCGTTGCCCGAAACGTTGAGGAGACCGGTGGTGCAGGTCTGGGAGCCGTCGGTGATGGTCACCGTGCCGGTGGGCGTGCCCGAGCCGGGACCGGTCGAGGCTACGTGGACGCTCACCGTGATGGGCTGATCCACGACCGGGGTCGGCGTGATGGCGGTGATCGTGGTCACGGTGCCCGCCGCCGTCACGGTCACCGAGGTGTCGGCCGAGGTGGAGGTGGCGTAGTTGCCGTCGGAGTTGTAGGTGGCGGTGAAGGTGTAGCCCTTCGCGACCGACTCGGTGAGAGAGCAGCTGGCGTTGCCCGAAACGTTGAGGAGACCGGTGGTGCAGGTCTGGGAGCCGTCGGTGATGGTCACCGTGCCGGTGGGCGTGCCCGAGCCGGGACCGGTCGAGGCTACGTGGACGCTCACCGTGATGGGCTGACCCACGACCGGGGTCGGCGTGATGGCGGTGATCGTGGTCACGGTGCCCGCCGCCGTCACGGTCACCGAGGTGTCGGCCGAGGTGGAGGTGGCGTAGTTGCCGTCGGAGTTGTAGGTGGCGGTGAAGGTGTAGCCCTTCGCGACCGACTCGGTGAGAGAGCAGCTGGCGTTGCCCGAAACGTTGAGGAGACCGGTGGTGCAGGTCTGGGAGCCGTCGGTGATGGTCACCGTGCCGGTGGGCGTGCCCGAGCCGGGACCGGTCGAGGCTACGTGGACGCTCACCGTGATGGGCTGATCCACGACCGGGGTCGGCGTGATGGCGGTGATCGTGGTCACGGTGCCCGCCGCCGTCACGGTCACCGAGGTGTCGGCCGAGGTGGAGGTGGCGTAGTTGCCGTCGGAGTTGTAGGTGGCGGTGAAGGTGTAGCCCTTCGCGACCGACTCGGTGAGAGAGCAGCTGGCGTTGCCCGAAACGTTGAGGAGACCGGTGGTGCAGGTCTGGGAGCCGTCGGTGATGGTCACCGTGCCGGTGGGCGTGCCCGAGCCGGGACCGGTCGAGGCCACGTGGACGCTCACCGTGATGGGCTGACCCACGACCGGGGTCGGCGTGATGGCGGTGATCGTGGTCACGGTGCCCGCCGCCGTCACCACGACGGTGTCGGGGAGCGAGGTGCTGCCCTGGAAGTTGCCGTCGGTGTCGGTGAAGACCGCGCTGGCCGAGTAGGTGCCGGCGATCGCGTTGGTGATCGTGCAGGTGGCGAAGCCGCCCGCGAGGGTCGTGTCCGAGCAGGTCACCGCGTTGCCGTTGGGGTCGGTGACCGTCCAGGCCACCGTGCCGGCGGGCACGTTCGAGCTGCTGTCGGCCGTGACGGTGTCGGTGAAGGTGAAGGTGGCGCCGGTGACCGGGCTCGAGGCGTCGTTGGTCACGGTGGACGTGGTGGCGTCGGTGCCAACCACGACGGTGTCGGGGAGCGAGGTGCTGCCCTGGAAGTTGCCGTCGGTGTCGGTGAAGACCGCGCTGGCCGAGTAGGTGCCGGCGATCGCGTTGGTGATCGTGCAGGTGGCGAAGCCGCCCGCGAGGGTCGTGTCCGAGCAGGTCACCGCGTTGCCGTTGGGGTCGGTGACCGTCCAGGCCACCGTGCCGGCGGGCACGTTCGAGCTGCTGTCGGCCGTGACGGTGTCGGTGAAGGTGAAGGTGGCGCCGGTGACCGGGCTCGAGGCGTCGTTGGTCACGGTGGACGTGGTGGCGTCGGTGCCAACCACGACGGTGTCGGGGAGCGAGGTGCTGCCCTGGAAGTTGCCGTCGGTGTCGGTGAAGACCGCGCTGGCCGAGTAGGTGCCGGCGATCGCGTTGGTGATCGTGCAGGTGGCGAAGCCGCCCGCGAGGGTCGTGTCCGAGCAGGTCACCGCGTTGCCGTTGGGGTCGGTGACCGTCCAGGCCACCGTGCCGGCGGGCACGTTCGAGCTGCTGTCGGCCGTGACGGTGTCGGTGAAGGTGAAGGTGGCGCCGGTGACCGGGCTCGAGGCGTCGTTGGTCACGGTGGACGTGGTGGCGTCGGTGCCAACCACGACGGTGTCGGGGAGCGAGGTGCTGCCCTGGAAGTTGCCGTCGGTGTCGGTGAAGACCGCGCTGGCCGAGTAGGTGCCGGCGATCGCGTTGGTGATCGTGCAGGTGGCGAAGCCGCCCGCGAGGGTCGTGTCCGAGCAGGTCACCGCGTTGCCGTTGGGGTCGGTGACCGTCCAGGCCACCGTGCCGGCGGGCACGTTCGAGCTGCTGTCGGCCGTGACGGTGTCGGTGAAGGTGAAGGTGGCGCCGGTGACCGGGCTCGAGGCGTCGTTGGTCACGGTGGACGTGGTGGCGTCGGTGCCAACCACGACGGTGTCGGGGAGCGAGGTGCTGCCCTGGAAGTTGCCGTCGGTGTCGGTGAAGACCGCGCTGGCCGAGTAGGTGCCGGCGATCGCGTTGGTGATCGTGCAGGTGGCGAAGCCGCCCGCGAGGGTCGTGTCCGAGCAGGTCACCGCGTTGCCGTTGGGGTCGGTGACCGTCCAGGCCACCGTGCCGGCGGGCACGTTCGAGCTGCTGTCGGCCGTGACGGTGTCGGTGAAGGTGAAGGTGGCGCCGGTGACCGGGCTCGAGGCGTCGTTGGTCACGGTGGACGTGGTGGCGTCGGTGCCAACCACGACGGTGTCGGGGAGCGAGGTGCTGCCCTGGAAGTTGCCGTCGGTGTCGGTGAAGACCGCGCTGGCCGAGTAGGTGCCGGCGATCGCGTTGGTGATCGTGCAGGTGGCGAAGCCGCCCGCGAGGGTCGTGTCCGAGCAGGTCACCGCGTTGCCGTTGGGGTCGGTGACCGTCCAGGCCACCGTGCCGGCGGGCACGTTCGAGCTGCTGTCGGCCGTGACGGTGTCGGTGAAGGTGAAGGTGGCGCCGGTGACCGGGCTCGAGGCGTCGTTGGTCACGGTGGACGTGGTGGCGTCGGTGCCAACCACGACGGTGTCGGGGAGCGAGGTGCTGCCCTGGAAGTTGCCGTCGGTGTCGGTGAAGACCGCGCTGGCCGAGTAGGTGCCGGCGATCGCGTTGGTGATCGTGCAGGTGGCGAAGCCGCCCGCGAGGGTCGTGTCCGAGCAGGTCACCGCGTTGCCGTTGGGGTCGGTGACCGTCCAGGCCACCGTGCCGGCGGGCACGTTCGAGCTGCTGTCGGCCGTGACGGTGTCGGTGAAGGTGAAGGTGGCGCCGGTGACCGGGCTCGAGGCGTCGTTGGTCACGGTGGACGTGGTGGCGTCGGTGCCAACCACGACGGTGTCGGGGAGCGAGGTGCTGCCCTGGAAGTTGCCGTCGGTGTCGGTGAAGACCGCGCTGGCCGAGTAGGTGCCGGCGATCGCGTTGGTGATCGTGCAGGTGGCGAAGCCGCCCGCGAGGGTCGTGTCCGAGCAGGTCACCGCGTTGCCGTTGGGGTCGGTGACCGTCCAGGCCACCGTGCCGGCGGGCACGTTCGAGCTGCTGTCGGCCGTGACGGTGTCGGTGAAGGTGAAGGTGGCGCCGGTGACCGGGCTCGAGGCGTCGTTGGTCACGGTGGACGTGGTGGCGTCGGTGCCAACCACGACGGTGTCGGGGAGCGAGGTGCTGCCCTGGAAGTTGCCGTCGGTGTCGGTGAAGACCGCGCTGGCCGAGTAGGTGCCGGCGATCGCGTTGGTGATCGTGCAGGTGGCGAAGCCGCCCGCGAGGGTCGTGTCCGAGCAGGTCACCGCGTTGCCGTTGGGGTCGGTGACCGTCCAGGCCACCGTGCCGGCGGGCACGTTCGAGCTGCTGTCGGCCGTGACGGTGTCGGTGAAGGTGAAGGTGGCGCCGGTGACCGGGCTCGAGGCGTCGTTGGTCACGGTGGACGTGGTGGCGTCGGTGCCAACCACGACGGTGTCGGGGAGCGAGGTGCTGCCCTGGAAGTTGCCGTCGGTGTCGGTGAAGACCGCGCTGGCCGAGTAGGTGCCGGCGATCGCGTTGGTGATCGTGCAGGTGGCGAAGCCGCCCGCGAGGGTCGTGTCCGAGCAGGTCACCGCGTTGCCGTTGGGGTCGGTGACCGTCCAGGCCACCGTGCCGGCGGGCACGTTCGAGCTGCTGTCGGCCGTGACGGTGTCGGTGAAGGTGAAGGTGGCGCCGGTGACCGGGCTCGAGGCGTCGTTGGTCACGGTGGACGTGGTGGCGTCGGTGCCAACCACGACGGTGTCGGGGAGCGAGGTGCTGCCCTGGAAGTTGCCGTCGGTGTCGGTGAAGACCGCGCTGGCCGAGTAGGTGCCGGCGATCGCGTTGGTGATCGTGCAGGTGGCGAAGCCGCCCGCGAGGGTCGTGTCCGAGCAGGTCACCGCGTTGCCGTTGGGGTCGGTGACCGTCCAGGCCACCGTGCCGGCGGGCACGTTCGAGCTGCTGTCGGCCGTGACGGTGTCGGTGAAGGTGAAGGTGGCGCCGGTGACCGGGCTCGAGGCGTCGTTGGTCACGGTGGACGTGGTGGCGTCGGTGCCAACCACGACGGTGTCGGGGAGCGAGGTGCTGCCCTGGAAGTTGCCGTCGGTGTCGGTGAAGACCGCGCTGGCCGAGTAGGTGCCGGCGATCGCGTTGGTGATCGTGCAGGTGGCGAAGCCGCCCGCGAGGGTCGTGTCCGAGCAGGTCACCGCGTTGCCGTTGGGGTCGGTGACCGTCCAGGCCACCGTGCCGGCGGGCACGTTCGAGCTGCTGTCGGCCGTGACGGTGTCGGTGAAGGTGAAGGTGGCGCCGGTGACCGGGCTCGAGGCGTCGTTGGTCACGGTGGACGTGGTGGCGTCGGTGCCAACCACGACGGTGTCGGGGAGCGAGGTGCTGCCCTGGAAGTTGCCGTCGGTGTCGGTGAAGACCGCGCTGGCCGAGTAGGTGCCGGCGATCGCGTTGGTGATCGTGCAGGTGGCGAAGCCGCCCGCGAGGGTCGTGTCCGAGCAGGTCACCGCGTTGCCGTTGGGGTCGGTGACCGTCCAGGCCACCGTGCCGGCGGGCACGTTCGAGCTGCTGTCGGCCGTGACGGTGTCGGTGAAGGTGAAGGTGGCGCCGGTGACCGGGCTCGAGGCGTCGTTGGTCACGGTGGACGTGGTGGCGTCGGTGCCAACCACGACGGTGTCGGGGAGCGAGGTGCTGCCCTGGAAGTTGCCGTCGGTGTCGGTGAAGACCGCGCTGGCCGAGTAGGTGCCGGCGATCGCGTTGGTGATCGTGCAGGTGGCGAAGCCGCCCGCGAGGGTCGTGTCCGAGCAGGTCACCGCGTTGCCGTTGGGGTCGGTGACCGTCCAGGCCACCGTGCCGGCGGGCACGTTCGAGCTGCTGTCGGCCGTGACGGTGTCGGTGAAGGTGAAGGTGGCGCCGGTGACCGGGCTCGAGGCGTCGTTGGTCACGGTGGACGTGGTGGCGTCGGTGCCAACCACGACGGTGTCGGGGAGCGAGGTGCTGCCCTGGAAGTTGCCGTCGGTGTCGGTGAAGACCGCGCTGGCCGAGTAGGTGCCGGCGATCGCGTTGGTGATCGTGCAGGTGGCGAAGCCGCCCGCGAGGGTCGTGTCCGAGCAGGTCACCGCGTTGCCGTTGGGGTCGGTGACCGTCCAGGCCACCGTGCCGGCGGGCACGTTCGAGCTGCTGTCGGCCGTGACGGTGTCGGTGAAGGTGAAGGTGGCGCCGGTGACCGGGCTCGAGGCGTCGTTGGTCACGGTGGACGTGGTGGCGTCGGTGCCAACCACGACGGTGTCGGGGAGCGAGGTGCTGCCCTGGAAGTTGCCGTCGGTGTCGGTGAAGACCGCGCTGGCCGAGTAGGTGCCGGCGATCGCGTTGGTGATCGTGCAGGTGGCGAAGCCGCCCGCGAGGGTCGTGTCCGAGCAGGTCACCGCGTTGCCGTTGGGGTCGGTGACCGTCCAGGCCACCGTGCCGGCGGGCACGTTCGAGCTGCTGTCGGCCGTGACGGTGTCGGTGAAGGTGAAGGTGGCGCCGGTGACCGGGCTCGAGGCGTCGTTGGTCACGGTGGACGTGGTGGCGTCGGTGCCAACCACGACGGTGTCGGGGAGCGAGGTGCTGCCCTGGAAGTTGCCGTCGGTGTCGGTGAAGACCGCGCTGGCCGAGTAGGTGCCGGCGATCGCGTTGGTGATCGTGCAGGTGGCGAAGCCGCCCGCGAGGGTCGTGTCCGAGCAGGTCACCGCGTTGCCGTTGGGGTCGGTGACCGTCCAGGCCACCGTGCCGGCGGGCACGTTCGAGCTGCTGTCGGCCGTGACGGTGTCGGTGAAGGTGAAGGTGGCGCCGGTGACCGGGCTCGAGGCGTCGTTGGTCACGGTGGACGTGGTGGCGTCGGTGCCAACCACGACGGTGTCGGGGAGCGAGGTGCTGCCCTGGAAGTTGCCGTCGGTGTCGGTGAAGACCGCGCTGGCCGAGTAGGTGCCGGCGATCGCGTTGGTGATCGTGCAGGTGGCGAAGCCGCCCGCGAGGGTCGTGTCCGAGCAGGTCACCGCGTTGCCGTTGGGGTCGGTGACCGTCCAGGCCACCGTGCCGGCGGGCACGTTCGAGCTGCTGTCGGCCGTGACGGTGTCGGTGAAGGTGAAGGTGGCGCCGGTGACCGGGCTCGAGGCGTCGTTGGTCACGGTGGACGTGGTGGCGTCGGTGCCAACCACGACGGTGTCGGGGAGCGAG
Source organism: uncultured Acidimicrobiaceae bacterium (assembly GCA_963716515.1). Classification (GTDB taxonomy): domain Bacteria; phylum Actinomycetota; class Acidimicrobiia; order Acidimicrobiales; family RAAP-2; genus RAAP-2. Next base: position 2,409,686 of record OY970319.1, on the reverse strand, counting down.
GTGCTGCCCTGGAAGTTGCCGTCGGTGTCGGTGAAGACCGCGCTGGCCGAGTAGGTGCCGGCGATCGCGTTGGTGATCGTGCAGGTGGCGAAGCCGCCCGCGAGGGTCGTGTCCGAGCAGGTCACCGCGTTGCCGTTGGGGTCGGTGACCGTCCAGGCCACCGTGCCGGCGGGCACGTTCGAGCTGCTGTCGGCCGTGACGGTGTCGGTGAAGGTGAAGGTGGCGCCGGTGACCGGGCTCGAGGCGTCGTTGGTCACGGTGGACGTGGTGGCGTCGGTGCCAACCACGACGGTGTCGGGGAGCGAGGTGCTGCCCTGGAAGTTGCCGTCGGTGTCGGTGAAGACCGCGCTGGCCGAGTAGGTGCCGGCGATCGCGTTGGTGATCGTGCAGGTGGCGAAGCCGCCCGCGAGGGTCGTGTCCGAGCAGGTCACCGCGTTGCCGTTGGGGTCGGTGACCGTCCAGGCCACCGTGCCGGCGGGCACGTTCGAGCTGCTGTCGGCCGTGACGGTGTCGGTGAAGGTGAAGGTGGCGCCGGTGACCGGGCTCGAGGCGTCGTTGGTCACGGTGGACGTGGTGGCGTCGGTGCCAACCACGACGGTGTCGGGGAGCGAGGTGCTGCCCTGGAAGTTGCCGTCGGTGTCGGTGAAGACCGCGCTGGCCGAGTAGGTGCCGGCGATCGCGTTGGTGATCGTGCAGGTGGCGAAGCCGCCCGCGAGGGTCGTGTCCGAGCAGGTCACCGCGTTGCCGTTGGGGTCGGTGACCGTCCAGGCCACCGTGCCGGCGGGCACGTTCGAGCTGCTGTCGGCCGTGACGGTGTCGGTGAAGGTGAAGGTGGCGCCGGTGACCGGGCTCGAGGCGTCGTTGGTCACGGTGGACGTGGTGGCGTCGGTGCCAACCACGACGGTGTCGGGGAGCGAGGTGCTGCCCTGGAAGTTGCCGTCGGTGTCGGTGAAGACCGCGCTGGCCGAGTAGGTGCCGGCGATCGCGTTGGTGATCGTGCAGGTGGCGAAGCCGCCCGCGAGGGTCGTGTCCGAGCAGGTCACCGCGTTGCCGTTGGGGTCGGTGACCGTCCAGGCCACCGTGCCGGCGGGCACGTTCGAGCTGCTGTCGGCCGTGACGGTGTCGGTGAAGGTGAAGGTGGCGCCGGTGACCGGGCTCGAGGCGTCGTTGGTCACGGTGGACGTGGTGGCGTCGGTGCCAACCACGACGGTGTCGGGGAGCGAGGTGCTGCCCTGGAAGTTGCCGTCGGTGTCGGTGAAGACCGCGCTGGCCGAGTAGGTGCCGGCGATCGCGTTGGTGATCGTGCAGGTGGCGAAGCCGCCCGCGAGGGTCGTGTCCGAGCAGGTCACCGCGTTGCCGTTGGGGTCGGTGACCGTCCAGGCCACCGTGCCGGCGGGCACGTTCGAGCTGCTGTCGGCCGTGACGGTGTCGGTGAAGGTGAAGGTGGCGCCGGTGACCGGGCTCGAGGCGTCGTTGGTCACGGTGGACGTGGTGGCGTCGGTGCCAACCACGACGGTGTCGGGGAGCGAGGTGCTGCCCTGGAAGTTGCCGTCGGTGTCGGTGAAGACCGCGCTGGCCGAGTAGGTGCCGGCGATCGCGTTGGTGATCGTGCAGGTGGCGAAGCCGCCCGCGAGGGTCGTGTCCGAGCAGGTCACCGCGTTGCCGTTGGGGTCGGTGACCGTCCAGGCCACCGTGCCGGCGGGCACGTTCGAGCTGCTGTCGGCCGTGACGGTGTCGGTGAAGGTGAAGGTGGCGCCGGTGACCGGGCTCGAGGCGTCGTTGGTCACGGTGGACGTGGTGGCGTCGGTGCCAACCACGACGGTGTCGGGGAGCGAGGTGCTGCCCTGGAAGTTGCCGTCGGTGTCGGTGAAGACCGCGCTGGCCGAGTAGGTGCCGGCGATCGCGTTGGTGATCGTGCAGGTGGCGAAGCCGCCCGCGAGGGTCGTGTCCGAGCAGGTCACCGCGTTGCCGTTGGGGTCGGTGACCGTCCAGGCCACCGTGCCGGCGGGCACGTTCGAGCTGCTGTCGGCCGTGACGGTGTCGGTGAAGGTGAAGGTGGCGCCGGTGACCGGGCTCGAGGCGTCGTTGGTCACGGTGGACGTGGTGGCGTCGGTGCCAACCACGACGGTGTCGGGGAGCGAGGTGCTGCCCTGGAAGTTGCCGTCGGTGTCGGTGAAGACCGCGCTGGCCGAGTAGGTGCCGGCGATCGCGTTGGTGATCGTGCAGGTGGCGAAGCCGCCCGCGAGGGTCGTGTCCGAGCAGGTCACCGCGTTGCCGTTGGGGTCGGTGACCGTCCAGGCCACCGTGCCGGCGGGCACGTTCGAGCTGCTGTCGGCCGTGACGGTGTCGGTGAAGGTGAAGGTGGCGCCGGTGACCGGGCTCGAGGCGTCGTTGGTCACGGTGGACGTGGTGGCGTCGGTGCCAACCACGACGGTGTCGGGGAGCGAGGTGCTGCCCTGGAAGTTGCCGTCGGTGTCGGTGAAGACCGCGCTGGCCGAGTAGGTGCCGGCGATCGCGTTGGTGATCGTGCAGGTGGCGAAGCCGCCCGCGAGGGTCGTGTCCGAGCAGGTCACCGCGTTGCCGTTGGGGTCGGTGACCGTCCAGGCCACCGTGCCGGCGGGCACGTTCGAGCTGCTGTCGGCCGTGACGGTGTCGGTGAAGGTGAAGGTGGCGCCGGTGACCGGGCTCGAGGCGTCGTTGGTCACGGTGGACGTGGTGGCGTCGGTGCCAACCACGACGGTGTCGGGGAGCGAGGTGCTGCCCTGGAAGTTGCCGTCGGTGTCGGTGAAGACCGCGCTGGCCGAGTAGGTGCCGGCGATCGCGTTGGTGATCGTGCAGGTGGCGAAGCCGCCCGCGAGGGTCGTGTCCGAGCAGGTCACCGCGTTGCCGTTGGGGTCGGTGACCGTCCAGGCCACCGTGCCGGCGGGCACGTTCGAGCTGCTGTCGGCCGTGACGGTGTCGGTGAAGGTGAAGGTGGCGCCGGTGACCGGGCTCGAGGCGTCGTTGGTCACGGTGGACGTGGTGGCGTCGGTGCCAACCACGACGGTGTCGGGGAGCGAGGTGCTGCCCTGGAAGTTGCCGTCGGTGTCGGTGAAGACCGCGCTGGCCGAGTAGGTGCCGGCGATCGCGTTGGTGATCGTGCAGGTGGCGAAGCCGCCCGCGAGGGTCGTGTCCGAGCAGGTCACCGCGTTGCCGTTGGGGTCGGTGACCGTCCAGGCCACCGTGCCGGCGGGCACGTTCGAGCTGCTGTCGGCCGTGACGGTGTCGGTGAAGGTGAAGGTGGCGCCGGTGACCGGGCTCGAGGCGTCGTTGGTCACGGTGGACGTGGTGGCGTCGGTGCCAACCACGACGGTGTCGGGGAGCGAGGTGCTGCCCTGGAAGTTGCCGTCGGTGTCGGTGAAGACCGCGCTGGCCGAGTAGGTGCCGGCGATCGCGTTGGTGATCGTGCAGGTGGCGAAGCCGCCCGCGAGGGTCGTGTCCGAGCAGGTCACCGCGTTGCCGTTGGGGTCGGTGACCGTCCAGGCCACCGTGCCGGCGGGCACGTTCGAGCTGCTGTCGGCCGTGACGGTGTCGGTGAAGGTGAAGGTGGCGCCGGTGACCGGGCTCGAGGCGTCGTTGGTCACGGTGGACGTGGTGGCGTCGGTGCCAACCACGACGGTGTCGGGGAGCGAGGTGCTGCCCTGGAAGTTGCCGTCGGTGTCGGTGAAGACCGCGCTGGCCGAGTAGGTGCCGGCGATCGCGTTGGTGATCGTGCAGGTGGCGAAGCCGCCCGCGAGGGTCGTGTCCGAGCAGGTCACCGCGTTGCCGTTGGGGTCGGTGACCGTCCAGGCCACCGTGCCGGCGGGCACGTTCGAGCTGCTGTCGGCCGTGACGGTGTCGGTGAAGGTGAAGGTGGCGCCGGTGACCGGGCTCGAGGCGTCGTTGGTCACGGTGGACGTGGTGGCGTCGGTGCCAACCACGACGGTGTCGGTGCCCGAAGACGCGGAGAAGTTGTTGTCGCCCGAGTAGTCGCCGGTCAGAGTGTAGGTCGTCGGGGTGGTCTCAGTGATGTTGCAGCTATTGTTGTTCAGGCCTAGGGTGATCGTGCAGGTCTGGCCGCTTACGACGCCGTCGGTGACCACGACGGTGCCCGTCGGGGTGCCCGAGCCCAAGCCGGACGGGGACACGGTCGCCGAGACGGTGATTGTCTGGCCCGAAACGACGGGGTTGAGGTTGGTCGTCGTCGACGTGGTGGTGCCGGACTTGTTGACCACGACGGTAGCGGTGCCCGAAGACACGGAGAAGTTGTTGTCGCCCGAGTAGGTGCCGGTCAGGGTGTAGGTCGCCGGGGTGGTCTCGACAATGGTGCAGCTGGTGTTCGTGCCCAGGGTGATGGTGCAGGTCTGGCCGTTCAGGACGCCGTCGGTGATCACGACGGTGCCCGTCGGGGTGCCCGAGCCCGAGCCCGACGGGGCCACGGTCGCCGAGACGGTGATCGTCTGGCCCGAGACGACGGGCACGAGGCTGGTCGTGGTGGTCGTGGTGGTGCCGGACTTGGTGACCACTGCAATGTCAGTGATCGAAGAGACGCCGTAGTTGGGGTCGGCACCGTCGGAGTTATAGGTGGCCGTTACGGTATACGTGCCGGCGACGGGGTTCGGGATCGAACAGGTTGCCATACCGCCGACCAGGACGACGTCGGTGCAGATGTCCGTGACGCCATTGTTGAAGTCGACGGTGCCAGACGGCGTGAACGACGTCGTGGCAGTTACCGTCGCCGTGAAAACGAGAGTCTGGCCCGTGACCACCGAGTTGTTGCTGATTGCCATGGACACGGCGGGCCTCACCGTCAGACTCGGCGAGCCGCTTGTTAGCGGACTGCCGAAGCCGGTACCGCCTCCATATCGAGTGTACGTAACGAAAGTCGCCGTTCCAGCGGCGCCCGCTGTCACCTGATTGCCATTGCCCGGTACCCCATAATTGAGTTGGAATGACGCTCCCGCAGCGCAGGCCATGTTTACGAAGATTTGGTTGCTAGAAAAAGTCAGCGACATCGTTCCGCAACTGCCCGACAAGAGGGTTACTGACGTGTTACTTAAACTGGGTACCGTCGTCCAGCCAGTAGGTAGGTCAACTTCGACCCGGGATCCCGTAATGAAGGAACCACTCCCGGCGGTGAAGACAAAGACCAGTTGGTTGTTGGTCGAATTCGCCGTGGTCCAAGCAGGTGCTGTGATGACCATGGTGCCACTGCCATTCGTCGCTGCGGCGGTTACGTTCACGGACGGTGCCGGCGAGATGGCAACGGCCGTTGGACTGCCGGCGGCCTGGGTTGTGGTGACGAAGGTGGCGGTACCGATGCTTCCCACCGTGATCGGGGTCGACCCGTAAACAATCTGGAAGGACTGACCCGCGGCGCATGAGACCGTCACGAAATAGTTGCCGTTTCCCGGTGCGCCAGCGAAAACTGCGGAGCTGCACGACGTGTTAATGATGGACGTGTTCGACGACGTGGGCGCTGTCCAGCCGGTGCCGGTTGGAACTTCGAGCTCAACCGTTGAGCCTGCGGCAAAGCCGCCCCAGGTTGGGGCGGTGAAGGTGAACGTCAATGTTTGCAGTGAGCTGGTTACCACCGTGCTGGGCGACACTGTCATAGTGCCCTGTCCCGACGTCGCAGGTCCCGTGACAGTCAATGTGAAACTCTGTGTGGCGGCGGGATTCACGCCGTTGGACGCCGTGATCGTCAGCGGGTAGAGGCCGGCGGTTCCAGTTGCCGGAGTACCCGAAAGTACACCGGTCGAGGTGTTGAAGGTGACACCCGTGGGCAGACTCCCAGTCACGGCGAAGGTCGGGGCGGGTGCACCGGTACCGGTGACGGTGAAGGTGCCGGCACTTCCCACAGCGAACGTCGTGCTATTGGCACTCGTGATCGCCGGAGGCACCGGCACAACGACGGTCAGAGTTCCGTTGCCCTGGTAGTAGTCATCGTTGCCGGTACAGCCTCCGTTATTGAACCTCTCAACCACGAAGGTGAGGACGTAACTTCCAGGAGCCCGAGTTGACGACGTGACGACCGGAACCGAGAAGTTGGCGGTACCCGACGTCGTTTGACATCCGGTTGGAAAAGAGGCGGTCTCACCGCTCATGAGCCCACCGACGCTGATCACTTCATAATTGTGCGAAGCCTGGTTGTTGCTCGTCACGGGAACCGTGAAGGTCGCAGCGCCACCAGCAATGACTGTTTGCCCGGTGATGGCGCCGATGGTCGTCGACGTTGAGATGTTGTCGAATAGAACGGTCTCAGTCTGAACTGGCGACGAAGCGTAACTGGACGCCGTCGCCGACAACGAAATGCCGAATGTCTCATTGGTGTTATTGGAGGAATTTTCAGCGGCAAAAGTGAACGTGCCGATGCTGGAACCTGCGGGAATCGTCAGCGTTCCCGGCTGCGTGATGGTGACGTTGGTACCCAGCGACGAATACGAAATGTTTACGGTCAGCGGGCTCGTTTGAACCACGGGGCTGCCCGTACTGCTTTGTGTTTGCACAATCACCGATCCGGAAGTCGCTCCAGGGGACTGGTTCGATCCGGCAATCGTTTGCGGACTTGAAAGGATGACGAGTTGGTTTGGAGACGCCAGGACCGTGAGCGTGAATTTTTGGGTAGCGGCCGTACCCACACCATTTGAAGCATTGATGCACAGTATGTACGTGCCCGCCGTTCCGGCGGCGGGTGTGCCCGAGAGAAGACCGGCAGCACTGAAGTTGACACCGGACGGCGGACCCGTCGGACTGCAGGTGTTGAAGCCCACGTTCGAGAATGTCGGCGCCGGGTTTCCAGTAGCGGTTGCCTGGAACGATGTTCCCACGAATCCAACGGCGAACGTCGCACTGTTCGTGCTCGTGATTGATGGAGGTATGTCCACCGTGATGGTGAGCGACTTGGTGGCGATGACGCCGTTGGCGTCGGTGACTTGGACTGTGAACGTCTGAGTGGTCGCTCCCGCACCCACGGTGCCGCTGATGATCCCGGTCGACGGCGCGATCGATAGACCGTTCGGCAGGACGCCCGAGGAGATCGACCAGTTGTAGGCTCCCGTGCCGCCCGTGGCGACGACAGGCGCGGAGTAGCCGGTTTGTCCTTGGGTGGCGGTGGCCAGCGTGGTGGTCGTGATCGACGGGGCGGGGTTCACCGTGATGGTGAGCGTCTGAGTGGCGGCGACGCCTTCCGCGTCGGTGACCTGGACCGTGAAGGTCAGAGTGGTGGCCCCAGCGCCCACGTTGCCGCTGATGACCCCGGTCGAGGAGTTGATGGACAGACTGGGCGGCAGGGTTCCGAAGGTCGCCCAGGTGTAGGTTCCAGTGCCACCCGTAGCGGTGACGGTCGAGTGGTAGCCGGTCTGGCCAGCGGTAGCGGTGGCGAGCGTGGTGGTGGTGATCGACGGGGCGGGGTTCACCGTGATGGTGTAGGCCTGTGTCGCGGTGACGCCGTTGGCGTCGGTCACTTGGATGGTGAAGGTGAATGGCCCAGCGCCACTCTCGACATCGATTGGGCTCAATTGGCCGGTCGAAGCGTTCAGGCTCAACCACGAGGGCAACGATGACCCGGTCGCGACGGACCAGGTGAAGGGACCGATACCGCCGGTCACAGTGAGTTGCTGGGGGGCGTAGAAGCCACCGGCGGTCACCGGGGGCAGGCTCGTCGGCGTGATCGTCGGGGCGGCGTTCACCGTGATGGTGTAGGCGCGCGTCGCGATGACGCCGTTGGCGTCGGTGATCTGGACGGTGAAGGTGAAGGGGGGGGTGCCGCTCTCGGTGCCGTTGGAGCTCAAGAGGCCCCCCGTACTCAGGCTCAGCCACGAGGGCAGCGACGACCCGCTCGCGAGCGACCAGGTGGAGAAGGGCGTGGTGCCGCCGGTCACGGTGAGCTGCTGGGACGGATAGGTGCCGCCGGCGGTCACCGAGGGCAGGCTGGTCGGCGAGATCGTCGGCGCACCGTTCACCGTGATGGAGAGCGCCTTGGTGACGGCGACACCGTTAGCGTCGATGACCTTGACCGTGAAGTTGAAGGTGCCGGCCGTCGCGGTGACGTTGGAGCCACTGATGACCCCCGACGAGGAGATCGTCAGGCCGCCCGGCAGGGTGCCCGAGGCGAGCGACCAGGCGTAGGCGCCCGTACCGTTGATGGCGGCCAATTGCTGGGAGTAGTTGGTCTGGTTGGTGGTGGCGGCGGGGAGCGAGCTGGTGGTGATCGTCGGGGCGGCGTTCACCGTGATGCTGAACACTTTGGAGGCGGCGATGCCGTTGGCGTCGGTGACCTTGACCGTGAAGGAGTAGGAGCCGGCCGTCGCGGTGACGTTGGGGCCGCTGATGACCCCGGCCGAGGAGATCGACAGGCCGCCCGGCGGGGTGCCGAAAGTCGCCCAGGTGTAGGGCGCAGTGCCGCCCGAGACGATGATGGTCTGGGAGTAGTTGGTCTGGCCGGTGGTGGCGGTGGCGAGCGGCGAAGTGGTGGTGATCGACGGGGCGCCGTTCACCGTGATGGTGTAGGCGCGCGTCGCGATGACGCCGTTGGCGTCGGTGATCTGGACGGTGAAGGTGAAGGGGGGGGTGCCGCTCTCGGTGCCGTTGGAGCTCAAGAGGCCCCCCGTACTCAGGCTCAGCCACGAGGGCAGCGACGACCCGCTCGCGAGCGACCAGGTGGAGAAGGGCGTGGTGCCGCCGGTCACGGTGAGCTGCTGGGACGGATAGGTGCCGCCGGCGGTCACCGAGGGCAGGCTGGTCGGCGAGATCGTCGGCGCACCGTTCACCGTGATGGAGAGCGCCTTGGTGACGGCGACACCGTTAGCGTCGATGACCTTGACCGTGAAGTTGAAGGTGCCGGCCGTCGCGGTGACGTTGGAGCCACTGATGACCCCCGACGAGGAGATCGTCAGGCCGCCCGGCAGGGTGCCCGAGGCGAGCGACCAGGCGTAGGCGCCCGTACCGTTGATGGCGGCCAATTGCTGGGAGTAGTTGGTCTGGCCGGTGGTGGCGGCGGGGAGCGAGCTGGTGGTGATCGACGGGGCGGCGTTCACCGTGATGCTGAGCGTCTGAGTGGCGGCGACGCCGTTGGCGTCGGTGACCTTGACCGTGAAGCTGAAGGAGCCGGCCGTGGCGGTGACGTTGGGGCCGCTGATGACCCCGGCCGAGGAGATCGACAGGCCACCCGGCAGGGTGCCCGAGGCGAGCGACCAGGTGTAGGGGGTGGTGCCGTTGGTGGCGGCCAATGGCTGGGAGTAGTTGGTCTGGCCGGTGGTGGCGGCGGGAAGCGAGGCGGTGGTGATCGTCGGGGCGTCGTTCACCGTGATGCTGAGCAACTTGGTGGCGACGACGCCGTCAACGTCGGTGACCTGGACCGTGAAGCTGTAGGAGCCGGCGCTGGCGGTCACGTTGGGGCCGCTGATGACCCCGGCCGAGGAGATCGACAGGCCGCCCGGCAGGGCACCCGAGGCGAGCGACCAGGTGTAGGGGGTGGTGCCGGAGGTAGCGGCCAATGGCTGGGAGTAGTTGGTCTGGCCGGTGGTGGCCGCGGGAAGCGAGCTGGTGGTGATCGTCGGGGCGGCGTTCACCGTGATGGTGTAGGCGCGCGTCGCGGTGACGCCGTTGGCGTCGGTGATCTGGACGGTGAAGGTGAAGGGGGGGGTGCCGCTCTCGGTGCCGTTGGAGCTCAAGAGGCCCCCCGTACTCAGGCTCAGCCACGAGGGCAGCGACGACCCGCTCGCGAGCGACCAGGTGGAGAAGGGCGTGGTGCCGCCGGTCACGGTGAGCTGCTGGGACGGATAGGTGCCGCCGGCGGTCACCGAGGGCAGGCTGGTCGGCGAGATCGTCGGCGCACCGTTCACCGTGATGGAGAGCGCCTTGGTGACGGCGACACCGTTAGCGTCGATGACCTTGACCGTGAAGTTGAAGGTGCCGGCCGTCGCGGTGACGTTGGAGCCACTGATGACCCCCGACGAGGAGATCGTCAGGCCGCCCGGCAGGGTGCCCGAGGCGAGCGACCAGGCGTAGGCGCCCGTACCGTTGATGGCGGCCAATTGCTGGGAGTAGTTGGTCTGGTTGGTGGTGGCGGCGGGGAGCGAGCTGGTGGTGATCGTCGGGGCGGCGTTCACCGTGATGCTGAGCGTCTGAGTGGCGGCGACGCCGTTGGCGTCGGTGACCTTGACCGTGAAGCTGTAGGAGCCGGCCGTGGCGGTGACGTTGGGGCCGCTGATGACCCCGGCCGAGGAGATCGACAGGCCACCCGGCAGGGTGCCCGAGGCGAGCGACCAGGTGTAGGGGGTGGTGCCGTTGGTGGCGGCCAATGGCTGGGAGTAGTTGGTCTGGCCGGTGGTGGCGGCGGGAAGCGAGGCGGTGGTGATCGTCGGGGCGTCGTTCACCGTGATGCTGAGCAACTTGGTGGCGACGACGCCGTCAACGTCGGTGACCTGGACCGTGAAGCTGTAGGAGCCGGCGCTGGCGGTCACGTTGGGGCCGCTGATGACCCCGGCCGAGGAGATCGACAGGCCGCCCGGCAGGGCACCCGAGGCGAGCGACCAGGTGTAGGGGGTGGTGCCAGAGGTAGCGGCCAATGGCTGGGAGTAGTTGGTCTGGCCGGTGGTGGCCGCGGGAAGCGAGCTGGTGGTGATCGACGGGGCGCCGTTCACCGTGATGCTGAGCGACTTAGTGGCGATGGCACTGTTGGCGTCGGTGACCTTGACCGTGAAGGAGTAGGAGCCGGCCGTCGCGGTGACGTTGGGGCCGCTGATGACCCCCGCCGAGGAGATCGACAGGCCGCCCGGCAGGGCGCCCGAGGCGAGCGACCAGGTGTAGGGGGTGATGCCGCCGCTGGCGGCCAATGGCTGGGAGTAGTTTGTCTGGCCGGTGGTGGCCGCGGGAAGCGAGGAAGTGGTGATCGACGGGCCGCTGACCGCGAAGGTCTGCGTCGCATTTACTGCCGCGTTGTAGAAGCCAGAAGCTCCTTGCGTCGCCGTTATCGTGCACGACCCAGCCGCGACAAACGTAACTGTCGCTGAGGCTTGTCCGGCCGTATCGTTGACCGTCCCCACGGTGCACACGCCTGCGGTGCCTGTCAAACCAATTCCACTGCCCCCTGTAGCTGGGTTCGGAGACGTCACGGTCACCGGGTAGGTGCCACCGGCAGAAGGACTCGAAGGCGTCGACGTGAAAGTGAGCGTGGGCGTGAAGAAGACGGTCGCTTGCCCATCAGCCTTCGCCGCGGCTCCGGCGCCGGCGGTCGTCGCAGCACCAGTCACACCAGTGCCAGCATCGTACGCTGAGCCGCCACCGCCGCCACCGGCACTTCCATCAGCGGAACTGGTACCTCCACCACCGCCGCCTGCGTAGCCTCCTCCTCCACCACCACCGCCGTAGTTCGTGGCGCCACCGGCGCCACCCGTCACGTTCAATGGCGAACCTCCGGAATACGTCGTGCCGTTTACTCCGGAGTTACCGATGGTGTGTGAACCGCCGGTTCCAGGAGTGTTGCCGGTTGCTCCGCCACCACCGTGTCCGTTGGCAGAAAATCCATTCACTCCGTTAGTCCCACCACCGTTGCCACCATTGCTCTGATTACTCGAACTGCTACCGCCAGCGCCAGCGCCACCGCCAGCTATAGCGAGGAGCGTCCCGCCACTACTGACGATCGCCGTACTTCCCCCTCCACCGGCACCACCGACTGCTCCCGCACCACCGGCACCACCCGACGCCCCGCCGGCGTATCCGCCAGCACCCGCCGTTGTCGTTGTCGTACTCCCACCGGTACCACCAACGTAAAAGTCGAGAACCTCGTTTGGGGTAACGGCGAGAGTCCCTGTGGTCTGACCACCCGCACCACCGCTTGAAGCCGTCGTACTGCCGCCCCCCGCACCCAGCAGGTTGAACGAGATTGACGAGACACCCGAGGCAGGAATCGTCAAGATGTACTCATTGCCAGCGATCGCACTGCCACCATAAACACCCGGCGCCGATTCATTTACTGATGCTCCCGCTGGACTCGAGAGAAGAAGAGGAAAGAGTGAAAGCGAGCTCACGCACAGCACCGAAGACAGAAACGATGTTAGAAGGCGCTTTGGGCCGCGACGGATCCCGAGAAGGTCATTTACGTGGTCAACACGATTGAATCCAATTGCCGATTTTGCCAACTCCGAGGGCAATTGAGAATTTGAGGAACGCGTCATCGTGAGCTCCAACCCGTTGATGTGTAAAAGTAAATAAACGACCCCTCTGTAGCCGACTCGTGCTCACTGAGTGCCGCAGGCGCGTCCTTGGAAGTGGACATTTCCTTGGACGAGTTCGAAAAAGTCAATTCGTTGATGTTCAGGTAGCGGCGAAGTTCGGCCGCCATTGAATTGCCAGAGTTGCTGGCGCGTACGAAAAGGTCACGGAGAGTGAAGGGCTTTACGGAAACGGCAGGACGCAACAGAGAATTTTGTTCGCCGAGGCTCGGCGAACCCGTGGTGATCGACACTTCAGTCCCCATTCCGCCCCTGCGAGATGAATTTCTACTTGAATGCTCACTCGTTGTCAAATGGTTGTGATGGGCGAGTGAGCCCGTAGACATACAATTTGAGGGAAAATCCAGTAATTACTGTGAAAACTTCTTCGAAATGAACAAAAGGATGCGGTTCGTCGAGGTCTAAAATCATCCTCGAAAATTCGGGGTGATGCGTTTTTCGAGAGGGCTCCGCAAAGCAGGCTGCAGATTTGCCTCCAGCATCGACGAAAAAGACATCGGTGGACAAAAGTCTCGAAGAAGGATGTATTCGCCAAACGCGGCGCGATTGTCGGCTTTCAATAGCGCATCTTCAGAAGAATCGCATCTGTTACTTAATTTGGAGGAAGAACTCGCATATTGAGCTACGAAAGAGAGTTCCTCTGCTCGTAATTGAGTGAGGCAACCAATTTCGGGACGAGGATCATCACTTCACCGCTAGCAGCCAGGTCGGACTCCTGCCCTTCAAGAGAGACGAGGAGATCCTGCGCCTAGACGAGATGGCCCCTTAGGAAGCAACGGAGCAGCCCCTCATGTCACGCGCCCATGATGGTTCGTATTGCCAATGACAATTGGGTGACCCGTGTCACGGGGAGACTTAAGCACAGGTGATCTTTCCAGAGGGCGAAGTCGTGCACACGGTCGGAGTCGTCACCGGCACTGTCGTAGGTGGCACGTACGCGGTGGTTGGCACGACGGTCGTGACGGGCGGCGCGCTGGGTGCGCGAGTCGTCGTGGTGATGTTCGGCGGTGGCGTCGTCGTCGCCGATGCGACAGTCGTGGTCTTCGTCGTCGAGGGAGAGGTTGCAGTTCCGCTACGCGCCGGGGTGTGTGTGTTAGTGGCGACGGTGGTCGACGCGGTTGTGTTCTGCGTAATCGCGTTTCGCCCATGCGTGCCGGGAGCGTTCGCGCCCGATCCCTTAGACGTCACGTTGTGTGACCCAGACACGGTCTGAGCTGGGGGTTGGGCGTTGGTGGAGGGCACCGTGGTTGGACTCACGACGAGCGCCTTAGCCGCATTCGCCGCGTGCGCGACGAACATTCCGGTCGCGATTCCCGAACTGAGAAAGATGGCCTGGGTGAGGAGACGAACACGCGCAAACTTCTTGGCGATCGGATAGTCGCCTTCGTAGGCACGCTTCATCGTGTCTTCCTCACCCATCGTCGCTTCACTAAATGCGGTACGGCGCGGCACTTTTCCAACGCACACAATCCTAGAAAAAGAAGCCTCGGAGGTTTCTCAAATCTTGGACACATGAGTGGCGTCTCCTCAATCGGGCACGTTTCCTATCTGCAACGTCCGGAATCGCGGCAACGCGCTGGGCCAGTGGAGATGCAGATTCGCGGAGCTCATTCGCCGAGAGAGTTCGATCGTCACAGTTCCGTAACCAGAACGACACCTCAACAATTCAACAAATGCATCGGACGTCGAATAATCTCACCTCGTACAGGACAAGGAGACGAGATGGACCACCTACGCTCGCTCGGCACCTGGATTGTGACCGCCATGGTGACGTTGGCCGCGGGAGCGGGCTTAGTGGCCTTCAATCCCTCGCCCCAACTCTTCGCCGCTCCGACGACGAAAGGTTCGAGCCCGCCCACCACGACTGCCACTTCCGCGCCGCCTTCTCCACGAGTGGTCACGTCACAGCCCGTTGTCCAGGTCGCGATACAAGAGGCCGCCATGCCGGTCGTCAGGGTGAACACGACCACTACGACTCCTCTACCCTCGACGACGACATCGACAACGACGACGACCTCATCCACCACCACGACGACCACGACGACATCGACAACGACGACCCTCGCACCGCCTCCCCCGCCGACAACGACCACGACGGTCCATCATCATGATGACGGAGGTGGCGGCGGCAGCGACGATAGCTGATTGATAGTCGCCTGGGTGACTTCCATCGAGTCCCGTACCGAACAACAGGCGCCTTTGTAAGGTGTCTGGTCGCCGATCGAAGGTCTACGTCGCCAGGATCGCTTTGTTATTCGAGCCATTCATGACCGACCGCAACGTCACGTGGACCCGAACGAGGCTCGCCAGATAGCGAGCTACCGCCGCGGCGCGGCGCGCGGCCAGGGCGCGGTCACCTTTCGCGTAGCCCGTACAGATAACCGTGTCGCCGTTCTTCAACAGCTTCGCGAAGGTCACGATGGCGGCCACCGACACGCGGTTGAGGGTACTGAGGTGAGCGCCAAAAGTGATGGTGAGAGCGTTGATACGCGAAGCGCTCGTATCGAATCGAATGGTCGCCGGCTTCGACGTCACTTGCGGCGTCGAACCCTTGGCCTGCCTGGTCGCCGTGACAAGGCACGTGCCCGGGCTCTTCGCGGTTATGGATTTCCCTTTGATCGTGCAGCCCCTGGCCGTGCCGCCTTTCTTATGGAAGCTCAGGGCGCCTCCGTGTGGATCGCCTTTCGCCACGAGCCTGAGCGTTGAACCTTCATGACCGGTCAGGGGAACGACCGACAATTTTGGGGCCGGGGTGACCGGCAACGTGGTGGTTGTGGTAGTTGTGGTGGTGGTCGTAGTAGTCGTGGTCGTCGAAGTGGTGGTCGACGTCGTCGTTGGGGCCGGAGTGGGGGGCGGCGTATACGGGGGGGGCGGGGTATACCCGGTGCCCGTGAACAGGACCGATTGCACTCCGGTGCCGTCATTGCCCGTGAGCAGCCACGTCGACGAGACCGATCCGTCGCTGGTGGGCGAGAACTGCACCGTCTCGGGAATCGTGGAATTGGCGGCGATGGTGTTCGGCGGGCTGGTGTTGGCCAACTGCGTGAACGGATCGGTCAGGGCGCTGAATCCATTCGTGGCCGGCGGCGTCGAGGCGGTGATCAGAAGGGGGAAAGCTCCTTGATTACCGAGATTGAACGTAAGGGTCGCACTGGTTCCCACGGCGACATTACCGAAGTCGAGTGTCTCCGGCGCGGTACTGATCCGGGCCGGTGGATCGGCCATTCCCGAGATGGCGACGCCGAAATTGCCCACCGAGGTTTTGAGCGTTGTCACGCTGGCGAAGACGTGATCAAAGTTGCCCGAGGAACCCGGAGGGTCGAATTGAACGTGAAAGGTGAGTGTGCCGTTCGGCGCAATTACCTGATTGGCCGGCGGATCGGTCACGCCGAAGGGCAAGGCGGGCATCGTGAACCCGGTCACGTTGATGGCGCTTAGAGAGACGTTCGTGAAGGTGACGGGGATCGTCACGTTGCTGCCGCCGATCGGGGCGGGCGCGAAGTCGGCGGAGGTGGGAGATATGGTGAACGACGCCGTCGCCGTGGCCCCTTGTCCGTTCAGCGTGATTTCGGTCGCGGCCCCGGTGGCGTTCGCCGTGAGCGTTCCGGGATTCGCGCCCAGGGCGGTGGGCGTGAAGGTGACGGGCACGGTTATCGACTGGCCCGTCGCCAGCGAGTCCGGCAGCGGCGCACTCGGGGTTCCCATGGTGTAGGCCGAGCCGGACTGGGTGAACGAGCTCACGATCGTGGGCGAGGTGGCCGTGAAGGTGGCGGTCTGGGTCACGGACTGCGAGACGGTCGTCGCCGGAAAGCTCACGTTGGCGCCGCTCAGGGCCGGAGTCGGCGAAGGCAGTGCCCCGAAGCCCATCAGCGTCTGGTCCTTGGTGCCGACGTAGACGATGCCGTTGTCCACCCCTGGCTGGGCGAACACCGTGCCGGTAAAGGGCAACGAGTTCCAGACTTCGTTGAGCGAGTTGTTGACGGGGACCGGATTGAAGGCCTCCAACTGGGAGTCCAGTCCGCTCGTGCCGTTGGCGCGGGTGATCCACACCAGCGCCGAACCGGACGTCGTGGCGTTCGAGGTGACGATGGGCGCGCCCGAGCCGAATCCAAAGGTGTTGCCCGTGTTGGCCGTGGCGCCAGCGAGTTGGAACGACACCTGATTGTTGGTCACCGTGCGCTGAAAGACGTCGAGGGATCCGCCGTTCGTCTCCCCGCCCGAAGTTCCGGTCGTGGGCACGTAGACGTAGCCGCCGTCCCCGGGCCACACCGCGGGCTTGGACCACACTCCCCCCGTGGCACTCACCTCCGAGGGCACGGCGTCGGACTGGCTCGGGCCCTGCTGGTAGCCGCCGAGATTGCTCTGATCCAGCACGTACATCAGGCCCTGCTTGCCGACTTCGAGCATCACGTTGGGTTCCGTGGCGGTTCCCATGCTGGCCGGCAACGCCACCGGACCGCCGGAGCCAAGGTCCTCGTCTTGCGTGTTCAGCGTCGAGGCGTTCGAGGGAATGAAGAAATCGACCGGCTGCGGGGTCGGCCCGGCGGTGCTGAGTTTGACGACCGCTTCGGCCAAAGTCTTCGCGGTGGCGTCGTTACCCAGCACTGGTCCACTCGGACTGTCCCCGTTGCCGGTCGCCACGAAGATATTGCCCTGGCTGTCCACGACCGGGGGCGAGCCCGACTGCCAGATCCCCCCGCCCGGTTCACCCGGACAGGCACTGGCGCCGCACTCCTCGCTCGACCACATGGTGGTGATGCTGGCGCTCGACTCGCTCACGCCCACCAGCCACCCTTCCCAATTGCCGAAGTCACACTGGGAGCCGAAGGCCGCGTACACCACGCCGTGGACGAGCACGAGACCGGGACGCTGGGTCTGCCACTCGCCGTTGAAGACGGTGCCGGGACTGTTGTCAGCCGATCCGACAATCGGGACCCCACCGGCCGGCCAGTTTGGCGCCAGTGCTCCGGTCTGCGCGTTGACGGCCTCCATGAACCATTGCGTGGCCCCACCAGCTCCGGAACTCTTCGCGGCCACGAAGTACGCGATGCCGGTCACCGGGTCGATGACCGGTGTACCGGTGATCCCCAAGTTCGCACCGATGTCGGCACAGCCGATCTGCGCGAGCGGGTTCGCCTGAGGACCGAAGTTGTCCTGCCACTCGATCGCTCCGGTCGTGGAGTTGAGCCCGTAGGCGTGGTCGTTCTCGGTGACGGCCAATACCGTCGGCTGTTGCACGATCGGCTGGGCGTAGACCGCTCCGTTCAATTGGGTGTCAAAGAGTTCGCCGAAGCTGCCGCCAGTCACGTTCGCGGGCGAAAGTAGTGGCTCGTTCGGATACCAACCGGTCGACGAACTGTCCGATGACTGTTGCAAAGTGTCGGCCCGGGCGCTCGCCGTCGTGAGAACGGAGGTTATGGGCACCGCCGCGGCACTCGCGGCGATCAGCGCACTCACCAGGAGGCGGGTGCGGATCGAGGGTGCCCTCCGAGACGACGAGTATCTCCCGTGGCGTCTGAAATGTTCACGGGGCATAGCGAAAACGGTACTCGGGCGAAATCTCAATTGCCGACCACATTGGCCACGAGTGGCACCCAATTGCCAGGGACGAAACCGTTCTGCCT
Source organism: uncultured Acidimicrobiaceae bacterium (assembly GCA_963716515.1). Classification (GTDB taxonomy): domain Bacteria; phylum Actinomycetota; class Acidimicrobiia; order Acidimicrobiales; family RAAP-2; genus RAAP-2. Next base: position 2,391,808 of record OY970319.1, on the reverse strand, counting down.
CCCTTAGAGGGTCGAAGCCCCGGAAGTGTCTCTGAATCCCGGAGACCTACTTCCCCGGCACCGGCGACTCCGACGACGCCATCAGACTCGGGGCCTGAGGCAACAGCAGTGGCCCACGCCGGCCGACGCACAGGTGGACCAGAGCCCTCGGCGCGACAAAGGATGGCGCCAATCCTCGACGCCCGCGGGGTGCTGATACCACGGTTTCTTGGGTGCTGTCATCCTGTGAGCGTCGTCCCTCATCGGGAATACTGGCGCGAGGACGGACGTGGGTCGCTGGGGGTCGCCATCGCATGATGAAATTCGTGTCGAAAGGCACACCACGATGAAGGGCAATTCGCTTCGTATCGCGTGGTACTTTCTGCGCACCAACTTCGCGCGCCGTTGGTCGAGCTACTTAGCGATCACCCTGCTCATCGCACTCGTGGGTGGGTTGTCCATCGGCTCGCTCGCCGCGGCGCGACGGACCGAGTCGTCGTTCAACGTGTTTCTCAAGAGTACGAACCCGTCCGATCTGAGTGTTCTCCTTCCCGGGCCGAACCTCACGTCGCACTTCGCGCGACTTCCCCTCGTGCACCACGTGGCGGGCGTGCAGGACTTCCTGGCCGGATTCACCGCCGGATCCCACGGAGCACCGATAGTGAATGGCGCCATTGGCCATGGCTTGGTTTCGCCCTTCGGCAGCCTCGGTTCGGAGTATTTCGGACAAGACAGGCTCGCGGTCATTCAAGGTCGGATGGCCAATCCTCGCAAGGCCAACGAATTCGTCATGACCGCCACAGCCGAGCGCCTCATGGGCTTGCACGTTGGTCAAAAGGTCCCGATGGTCTTCTACACCATTGCCCAGACCAGCCTGCCCGGCTGGCCCTCGGCAAAGGTGCCGCCAAAGCTGCGCATCTCCGAACACCTGGTGGGCACGGTCGTCCTCAACAGTCAAGTCGTGCTCGACCAGGTCGACCTGTACCCGGCGATCATGATCTTCACCCCGGCCCTCACGAAACCGTTCGTGGCGGCGAATGGGAATTACATCAACTACAACCTCCAACTCCAGCACGGGGCCCGCTCGGTGTCCACGGTCGAACGCGAGATCATTAAGGCGCTTCCCAAAGGAACGACCTACACCTTCCACGTCACCTCCGACGTCATCACCCAGGTGAATCGTTCCATCGAACCCATAGGAATCGCGCTCAGCGTGTTCGGCCTGATCGCCGCGCTCGCGGCCCTGGTGATCACCGGCGGTCTGCTCGCGCGAACGCTGTCCAACGACGACGGTGACTTCGAGGTGCTGCGGGCGCTGGGCGCCGGACCCCGAACGGTCACCGTCACCGGGGTGCTGGGCGTCGCGAGCGCGGTACTGGCGGGGAGCGTGCTCGCTCTCATCGTCGGGGTGGCCCTCTCGCCCGTCGGTCCGATTGGACCGGTCCGACCGGTCTACCCAAACGGCGGGATCGGCTTCGACGGGACGGTCCTGGGCGCCGCGTTCGCCTTCTTCGTGCTCGCCTTGGGCGGCGTCACCGTGTTCTTGGCCCAGCGCCATTCGAGGCGACTCGTCGTTCGAAAGCCGACGTTCGCGACGCCGGTGGGTTCGCGCTTGGCCAACGTACTCGCGAGGGCCGGACTCGCGGTGACCGGGGTCACCGGGGTGCGCTTCGCGCTGGAACCGGGGAAAGACCGCGACGCGGTACCGATTCGTTCGGCCCTCTTCGGCGCGGCCGTAGCGGTGACCATCGTCGTCGCGACCCTGACTTTCGGCAGCGGCCTCTCCACGCTGATATCCCACCCGTCGCTCTACGGTTGGAACTGGAACCTGGCGTTGACCGGCAATCAAGACGTGCCACCCCAGTCGACCAAACTCCTGAGCCACGATCCGTTGGTGGCGTCGTGGTCGGGCGTCAACTACACCAACGTGCAAATCGACGGCCTAACGGTGCCGGCCCTGCTCGCGACCACGCGCGCAACCGTCGCCCCGCCGCTGCTCTCAGGCCACGAAATCGACGCGACGAATCAGGTCGTGCTCGGCGCCCAGACCATGGCCGAACTGCACAAGGACCTGGGCGACACCGTGATGGGTGGCTACGGAGCCCCCCAGGACGCGCCGGTCTACGTACCGCCCACCCCGCTGGTCATCGTCGGCACGGCCACCTTCCCAACGGTCGGCTCTTCATTTTCTCTGCATCCCTCGATGGGAGTGGGTGCCATCATCCCGCGGGGCATCGAACCGGCGTCGATGAAGAGGTTCCTCTACCTTCAACAACCTTCCCCCACGCTGCAAGGTCCCAAGATGGTCTTCGTTCGCTTTCGACCGGGGGTCTCCCCGGCCGCCGGCAAAGCGGACCTCCGACGGATCGCGGCCGCCGGCAATCGGGCTCTGGCAACGTTGCCGAACGGCCTCGGCGGCGGTGACAGCGTGGTGCTGCTCGGCGTCCAATACCCCGCCGAAATCGAGAACTACCGCTCGATCGGCGCCACTCCCGCGGTGCTCGCGCTGGCCCTCGCCGTCGGCGCCATGGTCGCGCTGGGCTTCACGTTGAGCACGTCGGTTCGTCGGAGGCGACGCGACCTGGCCATGCTTCGCGCCCTCGGTTTCACGAGCCGGCAACTCCAGTCCGTGGTGGTGTGGCAGGCCTCGGTGAACGGTCTGGTGGGGGTGGTAGCGGGGCTGCCGATCGGTATTTTGCTGGGACGCTGGCTGTGGACCCTGTTCGCGCGCCACATCGACGCCGTGCCCGAGCCGACCGTACCCGTGCTCTCGATCGTCATCGTGGCCGTAGTGACGATGGTGCTGGCGAACCTCGTGGCCGCCTTGCCCGGAAGAAGCGCAGCTCGCACGTCGACCGCTCGGGTACTGCGCGGCGAGTAAATCGAGAGCATCGTTCCGACCTCGCACTCAACGACTCGCCGTTGACTCCGCCGCCCCTTTTACTGAAAGGGTATGTGGCCCTTTGCTCACTGGTTAAACGCCTTCAAATACACCGCGTCGGAAATACCGTTCTTACGCAACAGCCCGTGTAATAACTGGCGTTTCACTTCATTGTGATTCGGGATTGAGATGGTTAGGGCATTCGGCTTGTCGAGGATTATGTGTTTGCTTACCTCGCGGACTGTCCAGCCCAGACGTGTAAACGCCCTCGCGTGACTACGACCGTCACTAACTGGGAGATTCTTGATGCCCACAGAGTGGGCCAGTTTACTGCTACGTCCGGCGAGAAGCCTGGTACTGGACCCTTAAAACCGCTGATAAAGCGTCCATCATGTTGTCGATCGTCTCTGCGGGAGTCTCGCCCTGTGTCATACATCCAGGAAGTTCCTTGCATGACGCCACAAAACCACCATCCAACTCATCAGTTTCGATAGTGATCGTGAATTCGACCTTTGTTTCAGTGGGTTCTGGAGCGGTAATTCCTGAGAAAAACTGGGCAATTTTCTCATCATCGCGCATAGTTACACTCACGCTGATCTCCTAGATGCCCTTGCTTGTATCGCAATCTCCAACCGCTTTTCGGCAGTTAAATTTTCAGCTCTTTGATTGCCACCGGCGCGACCTCTAGCAATGGCTTTTGGATCCTTTTCTGGACGGCGTTCAACTTGACCAGTTGCTTCCTGAACAACGCTCCATGCGCGTTGAGAGGCATCACCCTTTCGGGGTGTTTTGTTTGGCGACACGGTTCCCTTCCTCCAACAAGCGTGACTCAGAGTCCAACCTGCATGTAAATCACTATATGCAGAACACAACCAATTGACAACAGATGAACACAAACTCTTAACAACAGAACCATAAATCTTGCCAAGAATCATGCGAATTGGGGCGCTTCAAACTGGGCCACTACCCGCGGATTCGCTCTCGGCGGTCGCACCTAGGCTGGTGTCGTACCAGTCGTGATATTCGTCCGACGGTCCACGGAGGCGGCACATGACTGAGGCCCGTTCTCCCCATCAGAGCGTCCCCTGGCTCATACAAGGGGGCATGGGCATCGCCATCTCCGGTTGGCCCCTCGCCCGAGCGGTCTCGAGCCTGGGGCAACTGGGCGTCGTGTCCGGCACGGCCATTGACAACGTCTTCGTACGACGACTCCAGGACCAGGGGATCGACGACGAATTACAGACGGCCCTCGACCTCTTTCCCAACCACCACGTGGTCGAGGACCTCGTCGAGAAATTTGGTTCACGGCGACGCACGGGTACGACGCCCTATCGCAGCCTTCCGGCGCTGACGCACGCCAGCACGGGCCGCTCGATAGACGCGATCGTGCTGGCGTCGTTCATCGAAGTGACGCTCGCCAAGATGGGTCATCGCGGGGTGGTCGGCATCAATCTGCTCACCAAGGTCCAGCTGCCCACGGCCGCGGCGCTCTGCGGCGCGATTCTCGCCGGCGTCGACTACGTCATGATGGGGGCCGGCGTGCCCACGTACATTCCCGGTACCCTCGAGCGGCTCACGCGCGGTGAACCGGTCGACCTCCCCTACAGCGTGACCGGGGCGGCCAGTGACGATCCGGTCTCGTCCATTCACTTCGATCCGACCCCCTATCTCGGCTCGGACGCCCTCCGTTGTCCGAAATTCGTGGGCATCGTCTCCTCGCACGTGCTCGCCACGGCCCTGGCCAAGCGCAGCAACGGACCGGTCGACGGGTTCGTGATCGAACGGCCGACGGCCGGGGGGCACAACGCGCCGCCGCGCGGCGTCTTCGAGGTGGACGACGAGGGCAACCCGCGATACGGCGAGCGGGACCTGGTCGACTTCGACGCGCTGGGCGGCCTAGGCGTGCCGTTTTGGATTGGCGGCGGTATCACCTCGGCGGAGCACGTGCGCGACGCCTTCTCCCTCGGCGCGAGTGGCGTGCAAGTCGGCACCTTGTTCGCCTACTGCGATGAGTCGGGGATGGACCCGGACCTGCGCCGTCGAGTCCTCGAGGAGGTCAAGACCAGTTCGGTGAACGTCAGGACGTCGCTGCGGGCATCTTCCACGGGCTATCCCTTCAAGGTCGCCTCGGTGAACGACACGATCTCAGATACCGACGTCTACGCCGAGCGCGAACGAAGGTGCGACTTGGGGTACCTGCGCGAGGCCTATCGCAAGGAGAACGGCACCTTGGGTTATCGCTGTGCCGCCGAGCCCGTCGACGCCTTCATTCGAAAGGGCGGCGCAATCGAGGCGACCGAAGGTTCCACCTGCCTCTGCAACGGTCTGATGTCCACCTGCGGACTGGGACAGTTCCGCGCGGACGGGCACCGCGAACCGCCCATCGTGACGAGCGGTGACTCGATCAACGACGTGCGCCAACTGCTCGTCGGCCGGGAGTCCTACGGCGCGCGCGACGTCATCGACTATCTGAGCGGCGGCGTCGACGCCACGCTCGTCGGTGACGTTTCCCTCACGAGTTAATCTCGCGCCATGATCCTCGAGATGTCGCCGAAGGAGATCGAGGAGTTCGTGCTCTCCCAGAAAATCGGTCGCGTGGGCTGCCACGTGGGTAGCGAGACTTACGTCGTACCCGTCATCTACGGGTGGGACGCCGAGTGCATCTACGTCTACACCACCGAAGGCAAGAAGGTCGAAATGATGCGGGAGAATCCGCGCGTCTGTTTCGAGATCGACGAGTACCGATCGGACGGCGGATGGCGAAGCGTCGTCGCTCAGGGGATCTTCGAAGAACTAGTAGATGAAGACGCGGCCCACGCCCTTCGGATCATCACGGAGCGAGTGACCTCCAACCGAGACGCCCCAAGTTCGCGAGAACGGGGCGAGGGACGGGTGCCGGTCGCGTTTCGAATTCGCACGACCGAAGTGAGCGGGCGAAAGGTCGACGTCGCGCCGTAAGGCGCGACCGGCAAAGTCAACGGAACAGTAGTTGCCTAGTTTGAGAATCTCGCAAGGCAGGTTAACGAAGACATTGGCTTGGTAAGCAGAGTCAGCCTTTGCAACGTTTCCCGACAGCTCGCTAATTGTCTGACGGGCGACGCCAACGGTCCGGCAGATAGCCCGCATTGACATACCTCGCAAAGAGGGGCCATAACTACCACCTTGTCGCCGTGGCCAATCTCTAGCCATTACTCGTGAGGGTATAACAGTAGTTAACTATCACCATGACTGTTGACTTCTGTGTTTTGAGCAGATATAATCATTCACTAGGAGTGAAGGAAGGAATATTACAATCATGTTGTTTGAGACACCTCAGCTTGGGGACCGAGAACTGGAAGTCCTCGCAATGATCGATGATCTGGCGGAGAAACTTCGAATTCGACTCCACGAGCCGAATCGCTGGGCCGGGTCGTTACGAAGGGCACAATTCGCCCGGGCCGTTCAGGGTTCCAACAGTATCGAGGGCTATGACGCCGAGGTCGACGACGCAGCGGCGATTGAACTTGGCGAAGAGCCACTTGATGCCGACGAAGAGACCCGACTTGCGATCAAGGGTTATTGCGATGCAATGACTTACGTTCTGCAACTGCACTCGGAGCCTGATTTCCACTATGGAGAACAACTTTTAAGAAGCCTTCACTTCATGATGACTTCGTACGATCTGAAACTCCGGCCCGGTCTTTGGCGCGTCGGCGGCATCTATGTGCGCAATGAAGAATCGGGCGAGATCGTTTACGAGGGTGCAGACGTTGATGACGTGCCCGACTTAATGCACGAGTTGGTCATGCAACTTAGAGCTACGAATGACTGCCCATTAATTGTGAGGGCAGGAATGGCTCACCTAAATTTGGTCATGGTTCACCCGTTCCGCGATGGCAACGGACGGATGGCGCGCTGCCTACAGACTCTGGTGCTGGCGCGAAACGGCATATTGCATCCTGTTTTCTGCAGTATCGAAGAGTATTTGGGAAGAAACACGCAGTCTTATTACGACGTTCTCGCAAAGGTTGGACATGGCTCTTGGAATCCGTCGGGGGACGCCTCTGAATGGGTGAAGTTCATCCTGACAGCGCATCTTCGACAAGCGCGAACATTGCATCGCAGAATCAGAGAGAGCGAGAGACTCTGGGACGAATTGGAGCGAGTGGTCGAAACGAGCCACCTCCCTGATCGGACGATCCTGCCGCTGTTTGACGCAGCGATGCGCTACAGGATTAGAAACGCCACCTACCGCAAGATTTTGGAGAACTCAGCCGACGATGACATCACAGAACAGATGGCTAGCCGCGATTTCAAACAAATGACGACCGCTGGCCTGATTGTCCCCCACGGCACAGCACGAGGTAGGTTTTACACGGCCACTCCATCGCTACTTGCACTCAGACAGCGAATTATTGATGAACGCGACCCAAGGGACGAATCAGATCCTTTTGAGTGACTCCTTCGAATTCGACCACCATACGTTGACGGCTTTTCTCGCAGGTTCCTAGCGCTCTCCCACGACTCATACGATCTCGGCTGAAGCTAGGCCACTGCCGACGGAATCAGCTGCGGATCGCTCACTCGGACGCAGCCGGGATCGGACGCCAACGGATTCCCGTACATCGCGAAGGCTCGCGATCGCGATCCCCCACAGAGATCCGAGTGTTCGCAACAGCCACAGTCGCCCTCGAATTGCGCCGCGCGAATGGAACGCAGCAGGCCGTGGTCGCGATACACATCGACTAGCGAATGTTTTCGAACGTTGCCGAGGATGATGGGCAGGAATCCTGAAGGGAAGATGTCGCCGGTCGCCCCGACGAAGATGATTCCTTTGCCGTCACGCGTGGCGGCACTAGGCGCGCGCACCGGCGCCGAACTCGGTCCCAGTACTTCAAGCAGTCGACTTCGAAGGAACGCGTACAAGGAGTCCGCGTCACCCGCAGGGGTCTCCGCACGCTTAGCGCGATCGTGCGCGACGCGTCGAAAGAACGGGGCCTCGACGGTGCGAACCGTGAACCCGTATCGAGAGGCGTCCACCAGGAAATTGCACACGTCCTCGTTCTCCGTCGCCGACGTCGCCGCGACGTCAGAGCCCCGGCCGGTCGTGATGAGAAAGAACACCTCCCACACGTTGACCTCGAGATCGTGCAGCAGTTTGGCGACGTCGGCCAACTCGCGAATGTTCGAGGGCATGACCGTGGTATTGATCTGCATCGTGAATCCCAGTTGACGAAGACGGGTGATGGCCTCGATCGTGGACTGGAAGTGCCCGTCGATTCCCCGAACCGCGTCGTGGGTCAAGGGCGACGCTCCGTCCAGACTCAGCGACACACTGTTGACGCCCGCGTCGCGCAGCGATTGCAGCGTCGCGTCGGTGAGGCGAGGGGTCACGGACGGAGCGATCGCCACGGGGACGTTCACCGATTGCGCGTACGCAGCGAGTTCCACGATGTCGTCGCGCATGAGACAGTCGCCGCCGGTCAGGATCAGAATCGGGCGCGGGGCGCCGATCGAGGCGAGTTCGTCGATGAGACCGCGGCCTTCTTTCGTGGTCAATTCACCGGGAGCGCCCACGAGTTGCGCGTTGGCTCGACAGTGGAAGCACGCGAGTTGACAGGCTTTGGTCATTTCCCAGAACACGAGCAGGGGCCGTCGATCGAACTTTGTTCTCGCTGAACCTTGAACCATCACCTCGATCACCGAAACGTCCTTCGCTGTCCGCCGAGAGCGTCTCGGCCACCGCACCAATTTTACGAATGTTCGAGCCACGAATCGAAGGACGAAAGTCACATCATGGAACGTCTCCTACTGTCAATCATTAGTGGCGGACAAATAAGGTGACCTAGCAAGTCGTCCGCGCGACTCACTGATCAGGAGACCAACAATGCACTCACTTCGCCAGAGAATGAGTCACGTCCTACAGCGCTTTGATGAGCTGATCTCGCACGTCGCCACGGTGGCAGCGGTCTCCGTGGTTCTGCTCGTCTTCATAATCTCCCTCGCCATCAATGGTTTTCCGTTGAAGTGGCAGACGGGATTTTCGACGGTGTCGAACGCCGTCGTGATCATGTTGCTCTTCGCCGTGAAACACACACAGGATCGACAGCAAACGGCCTTGCAGTTGAAGCTCGACGAACTTATCCGTTCCACTCCGTCGGCCGACGATCACCTGGTGCAGATTGAACGCGCGGACGAGAAGGAACTGGTCGAACGAAAGCAGGATCAAATTGAGGTGCACGAGTCACTCAGAAGCCGCGGCAAGGTCGAAGACCGGTCGTCCGGCGAGGTGAAGTAAGAACGCGAGAGCTTTAGTTGAGGTCAAACCGATCGAGATTCATGACCTTGTTCCACGCGGCGACAAAGTCGCGCACGAACTTCTCTTGGGCGTCGTCGCTGGCGTAGACCTCGGCGAGGGCGCGCAGTTGGGAGTTCGAGCCGAAGACCAGGTCGACGCGCGTACCGGTCCACTTCAGTTCGTTGGTCCGTCGATCGCGACCCTCGAACGTCGCTTCGGCCGCTGACGTCGCCGCCCACGTCGTGCTCATGTCGAGCAGGTTCACGAAGAAGTCGGTGGTCAGCGCCTCCGGTCGCTTGGTGAAGACCCCAAAGTCCGAACCTCGGAAGTTGGCGTTCAGCACCCGCAGGCCACCCACCAGGACCGTCATCTCCGGAGCGCTCAACGTCAAGCGCTGGGCCCGTTCGATGAGTAGTTCCTCGGCCGAACGGCGGTGGCCGTCACGCAGATAGTTGCGGAACCCGTCGAAGGTCGGCTCGAGCACGGCGAAGGACTCTTCGTCCGTGTCCTCCTGGCGGGCGTCCATGCGACCGGGAGCGAAGGGAACGTCGATGTCGTAGCCGGCGTTTTTCGCGGCTCGCTCGATCGCGGCGCCACCGCCGAGCACGATCACGTCGGCCAGCGAGACGTGCGCCTCGTCACCGTGCGATTCGTTGAAGTCACTCTGGATACCTTCGAGCGTCCGCAGCACCATGGTCACTTCCGCCGAATCGTTCACCTCCCAATCCTTCTGGGGCGCCAATCGAATTCGCGCGCCGTTGGCCCCTCCGCGCTTGTCGGTGCCGCGGAACGTCGCGGCCGACGCCCAGGCGGTGGCGACGAGTTGGGACACGGAGAGCCCCGAGGCCAGGATGAGTCCGTTCAGTTCCGCGACGTGCGCCGCACCGATTGCTTGGTGCGTCGCTTCCGGAATCGGGTCCTGCCACGGCTGCGGTTCCGCGGGTACCCAGGGACCGAGACTGCGCGTTCGCGGTCCCATGTCGCGGTGCGTCAGCTTGTACCAGGCTTTGGCGAAGGCGAGTTCGAACTGATCGGGATTCTCGTGGAAGCGTTTCGAGATCGGGGCGTAGAGCGGATCCATTCGAAGCGCCAGGTCGGTGGTGAACATGACCGGGGCGTGGGTCTTTGACGGATCGTGGGCGTCGGGCACGGTGCCCTCGCCTCCTCCGCCCGTGGGAGTCCACTGCGTGGCTCCGGCCGGACTCTGGGTCTGTTCCCACTCGTGACCGAAGAGGGTGTCGAAGTAGCTGTTGTCCCACGTGACGGGGCTCGGCGTCCACGCGCCTTCCAGCCCGCTCGAAATGGTGTCGCCGGCGTTGCCCGAGCCGAAACTGTTCGTCCAACCCAGTCCCTGCTCGGCCAGGCCGGCGGCTTCCGGTTCGGCGCCGACGAGCTCGGTCGGATCGGCCGCGCCGTGCGCCTTGCCGAAGGTGTGGCCCCCGGCAATCAGCGCCACCGTCTCCTCGTCGTTCATCGCCATGCGGCGGAACGTCTCGCGAATGTCGACGGCGGCCGCCAACGGATCGGGCGTACCGTTCGGTCCTTCGGGGTTCACGTAGATGAGCCCCATCTGGACGGCGCCCAAAGGAGACTGGAGTTCTCGATCACCGCTGTAGCGTTCGTCGCCCAACCACGTGTCCTCGGGTCCCCAGTAGATGCCTTCGTCGGGTTCGTAGACGTCTTCGCGCCCGCCGGCGAAGCCGTAGGTCTTCATACCCATCGACTCCAGCGCCAGGGTGCCGGCCAGGATCATCAAGTCGGCCCAAGAGATCTTGCGACCGTACTTTTGCTTGATCGGCCAGAGCAGCCGGCGGGCCTTGTCGAGACTCACGTTGTCGGGCCAACTGTTGAGGGGCGCGAAGCGCTGCGTACCGGAGCCGCCGCCGCCGCGACCGTCGTGAATCCGGTAGGTACCCGCGCTGTGCCAGGCCATGCGAATGAAGAAAGGACCGTAGTGGCCGTAGTCGGCCGGCCACCACTCTTGCGAGGACGTCATCAGCGCCAGGACGTCCTTTCTCAGGGCGTCGAGGTCGAGGCTCAAGAACTCTTCGGCGTAGTTGAACGAGCTGTCCATCGGGTTGCCGACGGCCGAGTTGCCCTCGAGCGGCCGCAACTTCAGTTGGTTGGGCCACCAATCTTGGTGCGTTCGTCGCCCCGACGGAGTGGCGTCGAATCCGTCCGAGACCGGGCACTGGTTTTCGCTGTCCATGTTCTCTCCTGTGGTTGCGGCTTAAATCTTGCATCAGCGTAACGAGTTCATCCGACGCTCCGACGGGTCACCCTCTCGTCACGTTTCTGCGTCGCCACGGTCGCCACGCGACGTCCCTCTGGCGCCGTTATGCATCGCGCTCGAACTACGCGCGGCGACGTTGTCTCCGGACCCACGGCCCCGCACGTCGACAAACCTTCCTTCGGTCGCTCCCGTCGCCTCTCGGCGGGTTGATCACGAAAGTCCACAGCCCTCGCCTGAATCGGACGGCTTTTCCCATAATTCCGGGGCGATTTCAGCCCATTTGGACGAAAAAGTGGGCGGTGCTACGGTCACCGGAGGAACCAGGTCGGGGGGGACTCTTGGCAATCACCGAACGATTGCGCATCCGGGCGCCTCGTGTCTCGTCACTGTCGACACTTCGACTGGCACTGGCCAGTACGTTCCTCCTTCTCCTGGTCGTCACGCCCGCCAGCCAGGCGAGCGCCTCGTGGGGCTGCAAGAGCAGCGGCTACGCCTGCACGATCGACGGCTACAACGCCACGACGATGACCGACAACTGGGCCGCCAAGTATTACGGAAGTGACACGAAGGGCGGTATTGGGTCGCCGCCACACAACTGCACGCTGTTCGCGGCGTGGATGCTGGCGCGCAACGGACTACCCGACCCCGGTCACTCGTGGGGCTACGGCGATCAGTGGGGCATAACTCTGGCCGCCGACACGAACCACACGCCGGCCGTGGGCGCCGTCGCCTGGTACGACGGAGGAGCAATGGGCCACGTCGCCTACGTCGCGCGCGTCAACTGGTCAAATCACACGGTTTTCCTGGTCTCGGACAACTACGCCGGCGGGGTCGACGGCTACACGTCCAGTACGTGGGCACCCTTCACTACGCCGACCGGCTACATCCACTTGCGCGACCTCGCGGCGCCACTTTCGATGGCCGCGCGTCGCGCCAAGCGTCGCCCGTAGTCCTCGCCGCGAACGTCGCCCAGTACGTGATCAGATCGCGTACGCGCAGGACCACTGACTCCAGCCGTCGCGCGCGTACAACAGGGCCGCCGCGCGAACGTTCAACACGGGATTGAAGGCCAGGTTCAGATTCTTCGGATCCTGGCCGATCATCGACATGAGGTACTGCTCGGTGCCCCCGTCATTGAGCTGGAACAGGCCCCGGTCGTGCGTGCCGTTGCTGTCGAAACCGATGTCGGTGGTGCGGAACTTGGATTCACACCACGCCACGGCCTCGGCGGCGTGCCAGGCCCGGGCCGGAAAGTCCTGATGAATGAGCGTGACCACGTACCCGTCGCTGGGAGTCGGGTCACTCGTGAGGCCCGCCAGTTCGGCCACGACCGGACGGGGCTGCACGTGCGCTACGGCGGGTCGAACCGGCGACAATTTCCTGGTGGCGGCGAGGACGCCACGAACCGGTGACGATTTGATGGTCAGCGCGAGTCGCGGCGGTGACGATGTGATGGTGACGGCGAGGACGCCACGAATCGGATGGGAGATGGTGGTCGCCGCCGGTGAGGGCGTGGACAAAGAACTCAGGGAAATGATGAGCGCCAGAGCGCACATCCAGATGGCGTCTTGGAAATACGCCGGGACGTGTTTCCATCGATCACGCGCTTGCAACATCTGTAAGCCTCCGCCTAATTTGTGTGGTCCGCCCTCGACGGCACATTGAGAACTGCGAACTCACGGTCCACGGTTCAAGACCCACCGCCGAGGTATGGCCCAACGGGCCACCTCAGGGATGATTCGGCGGAGGAATCACCATTTTAGGAGTCGAGGCCCCAAAAAAACCGTGGAATCGGGTTCCGTCTCCAATTTCCGCTAATTTAAAGGTCTCTGGGCTCAAAAGTTGTTAATTGGGAACCCAAAACTCTTCACTTTTTGGGTCTAGGCACCATTTTGCGATCATCGCTATTTTTGACACCGACCCGAACGTCAAAGGGACGAAAGTTCTTCCAAACAGTCGCGCGCCGAGCCCGTCGACGCAATCTCATCAGCGATTACTTGGGCCGCGATCGCGTAGGAACTCTTCGCGAGAACTTCGAGCACGGCCGCGCGGATGCGCGGGACGTCATTCGTTGCGATGGCTCGAAAGCCCGGCTCCGACTTCGAACCGACGTCGACGACCACGCCGGCGCCCGCGACGGCGATCAACTGCGCGTTCGTTCGCTGATCGGCGAACATCGGCACGAAGACGATCGGCAGGCCGGCCGCGAGAGCGCCGTAGGTCGTGCCCGAGCCGCCGTGACACAGCACCATCGACGCGTAGGGGAATACCGACGCCTGGGGGATCCAAGATTCGACGGTGACGTTCGAGGGCACCGCCTCGAGTAGCCGCCGGTTGAATCCCAGCCCGGTGGTCACCAGGACCCGCACGTCCAGGCCCGACACCGCCTCAATCGCCAACCGAAAGGCCGATTCGGCCGTGTCGAGACCGCCGGCCACCGAGCCAAACGTCAGATAAATCAAGGGTCGGCTGCCTTGGGCCCACCGACCGAGCTCGCCGACCGCGGGCGCCTCGTTCTCGCGGTAGCGCACCGTCCGGGGGAACGGCGACGGATCGAGGCTGGTCGGTAGTCGCGAAAGGTACCGGGTCTTTCGAAGCACCTCTTCCATGCCGTCTTCGAAGTCGTCCAAGATCGGGGCGACGAGTCCGATCACGCTCCACTCCGTTCTCGCCGTGGAGATGGCGACCTGGGCGTGGCCGATCGAACGCCGATGGGCCGCCACCGCGCCGGCGTACGCGCACGGCTCTCGAATTACCAGGTCCGGTTGAAACGCGTCGCACGCCGATTCGACCGTCTCGAGCATGGCCTCGGTCGAGAGCCGTCCGAAGAACTCACCGTCCAAGAGTCGCGCGGCCTGGGCGTGCGGCACTCGCGCCGCGCGCCGCCAGAGCTCTTTCGACTTGGTGGGATCGGGTGGGTCGCTCAGATAGTGCGCGACGCCGAGTTCATCCACCTCCTTCGCGAGGCTCGGGGGCACGACCATGAAGAGCTCGTCGCCGCGTTCTCGCGCGGCCTCGACGAAGGGTTTCAGTGGATTGAAATGGCCCGCCAGGCCCGTCGAACAAAGGAGGAGTCGCATCGAAGGGCCATTTTGCCAGTCAGGGCGAGGGACGCGCGGGCTCGGGCGTGATCGTCAGGCCTGCGAGGACGCGAAGCCAATGGGCGACGCTCCTTTGGTGGAGAAGAGGGCTCGGTGCGTTGCGGCCGCCAGAGCTCCGCCGACCAGGGGCGCCAGGACGAAGAGCCACACCTGGTGGAGTGAGCTGCCCCCGACAATTAGCGCCGGTCCGAGCGCGCGCGCCGGGTTCACCGACGTCCCGGTGATCGGGATGCCAATGAGGTGGACCACCGTGAGCGCGAGTCCAATGACCAAGCCCGCGGTCGAGGGATTCGCGGTCTTGCTCGTCACGCCGAGAATCACGAAGACGAAGAGCCCCGTGAGGAGCACCTCGGCGATGAACGCGCCGCCGGCGCCGATGTGGATGTAACTGGCTGCGCCCCAGCCGTCGGTACCGAGTCCCGTGGTCGAGCGGTGATAGAGCGGCGAGGTCGAGAACACGCCCCATAAGGCCAGCGCGCCCACGACGCCCCCGATGAACTGGGCGACCCAGTAACTCGCCGCGTCGCGCAGGGAGATTCTTCCGGCCAGCCAGACGCCGAGCGTGACCGCCGGGTTCACGTGGCAGCCGGAAATCGGTCCGAGCACGTAGGCCAGGGCCAGCAAGGTGAGCCCGAAGGCGAGGGCCGTCGCCACGACCCCGGCGATGAAGCTACTCCCGTCGGCCTTGAATCCGAAGGTGAGGGTCGCCACCCCCACGGCGAAGAAGACCAGCAGCGCGGTGCCGAGTAACTCCGCGGCGAACTTGCGAACCATATTTTCCACCCCCGGGTAGCCCTGGCCAAAGGCTATCCATCAACGTCGTCGCCGGCGTTGACGTCAGTTCGATCGCCGGGTCGCTTCGCGATCGCACAACTCTTCGAAGCGCTCGCGGGAGAAGGCGTAGGAGTACATCGAGCTCGCCACAATCTCGACGTAGCGAGCGTCGACCGGCGTCGTCACCCAATCCTCCGGCGAGGCCCCGTAGACCTCGGTCCAGTAGTGGCGCAGTTCGTCGGCCTCTCCCGGTCCGCCGGGCACGACGTGCGCGTGGCCGTGCACGAACACGCCGACGTCATCTCCTATTACGTGCGCGGCGCTCAGCGCCCTTCGATGTTCCAAGTGGACCGCCTTGAAGGACTGCGCGCTCGTTGAAAACCAGAACCGCCCGTGGAGGAAGAGGCCGTCGACCGCCGAGCACCGCGGTTCGCCGTTCGCGGTGACGGTCGCGACGACCAGATGGCGCACGCCCACCAGGTAGCGACACAGATCCGCGGCCGAGAGCCGACGTTCGAGTGAGATGATCCCGACGAGATGTGCCCCCGCTCGCTCGAAGGACGCGCCCAGCAACGTGTCGAGCGAGGAGAGATCATCGGCGGTCTCGAACATCCGAAAAGCATGACGCCGTGCGTCCGCGACGTCAACTGAGCGCCCGAGAGTATTGGAGGCGTGCTGCATAATGAGTTGTGCCTCAGAACAAACGCGACCACAGCCTCAATCTGGCGCCGGCGTCGGTCGACGACTACCGAGAGTTGGCCCGGCGCAAACTTCCCCGACAGATCTTCGACTACATCGACGGCGGGGCTTTCGCCGAGTCGACCCTGGCCGCGAACCGAGACGACCTGCGCCGTATTCAGTTTCGCCAGCGAGTCCTTCGTGACGTCTCCACCCGTTCGCTGGCTACGACCGTGCTCGGCGAAGAGCTCGCGATGCCCCTCATCCTCGCCCCGGTCGGCTTTGGCGGCATGTTCGCTCGACGGGCCGAAGTCCAAGCGGCGAAGGCCGCCGAACGCGCCGGTATCCCGTTCTGTGAGTCGACGCTCTCCATCTGCGGCGTCGAAGAGGTCGCGGCCTCGATCACGCGTCCGCTCTGGTTCCAGTTGTACGTGATGAAGGATCGCGGCTACGCCGAGGACCTGATGGTTCGCGCTCAGGCCGTCGGGTGCACCACCTTGGTCTTGACGGTGGACTTACCCGTGGTCGGTCAGCGCTACCGCGACGGGCGCAACGGCATCAGCGGCCGGATCGCTCGCACGAAGCGGCTGCGTCGAGGGGCCGATCTCTTCACCCACACCAAGTGGGTGCGTGACGTGGCCCTCGGCGGTCGACCGCTGACCTTCGGGAACCTCGAGAAGGCGCTTCCCGACGCCAGCGTCCCGGGGGACTTCCAGGCCTGGGTGGCCGGACAGTTCGACCCCAGCGTTACCTGGGACGACCTCGCGTGGTTGCGCGAGCATTGGCACGGCAAGATCGCGTTGAAGGGCATCCTCGACCCCGACGACGCGCGCGAAGCGGTCGATCGCGGAGCCGACGCCGTCATCGTCTCCAATCACGGTGGTCGTCAACTCGACGACGTGCCCTCGACCATCCGGTCGCTGCCGAGCATTGCGCACGCCGTCGGCGATCGCTGCGATGTGTTGATGGACGGCGGGATCCGCAGCGGCCTCGACGTCGTGAAGGCCATGGCGATGGGCGCGCGGGCCTGCTTGATCGGTCGGGCGTGGGCCTACGCCGTGGCCGCGCGCGGCGAACGAGGGGTCGACCACATCCTGCGGATATTCCAATCCGAGATGATGGTCACCCTCGGCCTGACCGGGGTGAACGACGTCCGCGACCTCGACCGTACAGTCGTGGTGGAACAGTAACCCTCGGGTTCGCCCACTTCACGAAAGCAGAGTCCTATGTCCAATTACCTCGACGCCCTGGAGCTTTCCGTCAATCATTTACGCTCCGTTACCGAGGGCATGAGCGAGAGTCAGTTCGTGGCCTCGGCCTACCCGACGGAGTGGACGGTCGCTGACGTCATGAGCCATTTGGGTTCGGCGGCCATCATCTCCAAGCGGGGCATCGACGACTCGCTCGAAGGACGTGAGACGCCGCCGCAGTTCAACCAGTCCGTGTGGGACCTGTGGAACGCCAAGACCCCTCACGCGCAGGTGACCGACGCCCTGGACGCCGACAGAGCCTTGCTCACTCGACTGATCGAGATGACGCCGGCCGAGCGAGGTCGCTATTCCTTGAACCTCGGACCCATCACCTTCGACTTCGATGACGCCGTGCGCAGTCGTCTCAGGGAACACGTCGTGCACACGTGGGACATCGAAGAGGCGATGGACCAGAACGCGACGTTGCAGTCCGGCGCCGTACCGTTCCTGATCGACGATCTCGATCTCCTCATGCGTTTTGGCGCAAAGCCCACCGAGAACGAACACACCTTGCGCATCCGAACGACCGATCCCTCGCGAGAGTTCGCGCTGAACCAGAGCGGCGACGGCGTGACGCTGAGCGCCGTCGAAGGAGTAGAAATCTTTGACCTAGAACTTCCGGCCGAGGCGTTCGTGCGCCTCGCGAACGGCCGCATGGACGAGCAGCACACGCCGGCCGGCATCGACCCCACGCACCTCGACGAACTGCGCCGCGTCTTTCCCGGGCTCTAAGCGATGTCGCTTCGCCTCCAGATCATCGTGGGTTCGACTCGCCCGGGCCGCTTCGCTGACAAACCGGTCGCGTGGCTCCTCGAGCGATTGAACGGTCGCGACGACTTCGATCTCGACGTGGTGGACCTCCGCGATCACCCACTCCCGCTGTTCGAGAGCCCCATGTCGCCCGCGCGGTCGCTGCGCGACTACCCCAACGAGGCCGTCGCCGCACTGGGCCGACGATTCGACGCGGCCGACGGGTACATCACGGTCACCAGTGAGTACAACCACGGCTATCCCGCGTCCTTGAAGAACGCCCTGGACTACGTGTTCCCCGAATTCAACAAGAAGCCCATGACGTTCGTCGGGTACGGCAACGCCGGTGGCGCCAGGGCCATCGAGCAGCTTCGACCGGTGTGCGTCGAGTTCGAGATGGCGCCGCTGCGTCGCGCGGTGCACATCTTCCCCGACGTCATGCGACCGGCGATGATGGCCGAAGAGTTCACGCCGGCGTTGTTCGAATCACTTAACGAGCGACTGGAAATGATGACGAACGAATTGGTGTGGTGGTCCCACGCCCTGAAGGCGGCCCGCGACGCCGACTAGGTTCGACCCCCGGCGAAGCCCGGGACCACCCGGGTCAACCGGAGAAGCTCTCCACGATCGACGACATGCGGGTGGCGTCGCTGTCGTAGACGTGCGACGACTTAACGATCATGGTGAGGGAGCCGACCGGTCGATCGAGCTCGGTCGCCACCTGGTGCTGAATCGCCGCCAGTTCCAGAAGGTTGGCGTAACCTTTCGCCCCGAAGTCAATGCTGTGGGCGTAGACCACGAGGTGCAGCGCGTCGTCGTGCTGGAAGAAATCCAACAAGCTGACGCACGGGATGTAGGCCGTGTCACTCAACGGTTGAAACGTCGTGATCGTGGCCGAACGACTGAGCGGGTCACCACGCAGTCGCTCCACCACCCACCGGAGTTGATCGAGACCGGCGCCGGCGTAGTTGCGGAGCCTCGTGGCGTAACTAGCGGCGTCATCGAGTTCGGGCACTTCGTTGAAGTCCGAGAAGTTCGCGCGCATCCACGCCACGCGCTCCGGATCGGCGAAGCGTTCGACGATGTCGTCGGTGGTCGCGGGGTCGCGGACGACGATCGTGGTCATCAGAACCTCGCGCATCCTTAGTCCGTCGTACGTGCCGGCGACGCCGGATCCCATGATTAAGCGGACCACGGCGATCCACGCTTCGCCAATCGTGGAGGTGTCGATGGACCGGGTCGGCTCGGGACTCACCGAACCATCTTTATCTGTTCGTCGTTCTGGAGACGGTCGTCCGGAAAACAAGAATCCGGACTCGAGGACCGCGACCGACTTAGCGAAAGGCCAACTCGTAGCCCCGGCGCACTTCGATCTGACCGACGCCGACTTCGACGTTCAAGTTCAAGTGCGGGGCGCGTTGTTGACTGGCGACGGTCTTCAACGAAGAAGGAATCGCGGTGAAGGGCTGAGAGTTGTAGCCGAGCGGGCCGAAATACTCGACCGTCCCGAGTCCGACGTGGGTCTTGAGATAGACAATGGCGTTCGCCGGCACGTCCACGGTCAACACGCCGACCGCGACGCTGGCCGTCACCCACGTCGTATTCGAAGAGAAACGAACCTGGCGAAGGTCGACCTTCATCGAGCCGAACTCCGTTCGGTAGGAGTGTTGCACCTGAGCCAGGGAACTCGGCTGGATGAACCGTTCGCCGCTCCCGCCGGTCATCGGGACCCCGGTCGAGGCCAGGAAGCCCAAGAACGCGGCCGAGAGCAGGATGAAGACGGTCATGACGGACAAGAAGACCAGCGCGATGAAGCGTCGCAGCATGTGTTGACGCGCCGAAGAGCGCAGCGACAGTACCGCCAGTACCCCGAGGAAGATCAGCCAGAGCAACCCGAAGCCCCCGCCCAACTTCGGCACCCCACCAAAGGTCGAGAGCACGATGACCGCCACGACGACGACGCCGGCTAACAGCACGTACCGCAGGAGACGCAGGTTGGACGCGGGGGGCGCGTCACCGGACTCCTCGACGTCGTCGGCGTGACGGCCCGACTGCGGAATCAAGACCCACATGGCGAGATAGATCGCCGCGCCGAGCCCGTAGAGGACGGTGAGCACGACGAAGACGACGCGAACGATGTTGGCGTCGATGTCGAATCGCTCACCGATGCCGCCGGCCACACCCCCGACCATGCGACGCGTGGTGCTTCGCCGCAGGCCCGACTCCTTCGGGGCCACCGGCTCGGGCTCTGGTGCGCTGCTCTCGACGGGCTCGTGTTCTTCGTCCATGGTTCAAATGTACGGTCTGCGCTGATCACGGACCATGGGGATGAACCCTCAGGGGGGTCGCTGGCGCGAACGAACGCTCAGGGTTTCCCCTTAGTTACAAGGGCCTTTCGCCGTGACAGACTTTGAGCGGTCGAAAGAGCCACACTGTCGTCGAAGGGAGAGTCGAATGTCGATCACCACCTCGAGTCACGCCGTCGTCGGCACTCCCCTACGGCCCCTGCGGCGCGGTCGCGACAACTGCATCCTGGGCGGCGTCTGTGGAGGATTCGCTACGCGCCTCGGCATCAAGGAGCGCAACATCCGAGTGATCTTCGCGCTGCTGACGTTGTTCTTCGGACTCGGCGTGCTGTTGTACATGACCTTCTGGCTCGTCCTTACCCGCTCCGGTGAGGAACACTCGATCATCCAACAGATCTTCCAGAATCGCCGGGAGGCGCAGATCGTGCTGGTGGGCTTCATCGCGACCCTCATCTTGGTCATCGCCCTGCAGACCTCCGGAGGTCCCGTATCGGACGGCTTCGGTTGGCCGGCGCTGTTGAGCGCCTTCGCCGCCTTCGCGATTTGGCGAGGGGCCTCGACCGACGAGCGCAACCACCTCACCGAATTCTTCAATTCGGCCCCCGTTATCGGGGGCGCCTTTTCCAAGAGCCGAAAAGGGGTCGTGCTGCGCGTCGTCGTCGGCGCCGGCCTGGTGATCCTCGGTCTCGACCAACTAAACCACCTGGGCGGCGTCTGGCGTTCCGTCGGTTCGGTGCTCTTCGGTACCGCGGTCCTGGTGGTCGGCGTGCTCGTCTTCTTCGCCCCCTGGTGGCTACAGAACGTGCGCGAGTTGACCAGCGAACGTCGGCAACGGGTACGCATCGAAGAGCGCGCCGCCATGGTCGCGCACCTCCACGACTCCGTTCTCCAGACGCTGACGCTCATCGAGCGCGCCGCGGCCAACGAAGGCGACGTGGTACGACTCGCGCGCAATCAAGAGCGCGAACTTCGCCAATGGCTCTTCAACCCCGAGCTACCCCTCAACGCCTCGACGTCCTTCGTGGGCCTGGTAGGCGCCATCGAACACGACGTCGAGAACGACTACGGCGTTCGAGTGGACCTGGTGACGGTCGGCGACTGCGTACCCGACGAACGAGTGACGACGCTGGTGGCCGCCGGTCGCGAAGCCGCGATCAACGCCGCCAAGTGGTCCGAGGCGCAGAGCGTCTCGATCTTCACCGAGGTGGAACCCAACTCGATTTCGTTCTTCGTTCGTGACCGGGGCGTGGGCTTCGACCTCGACGCCATCCCGGCCGACCGCCAAGGTATTGCGCTGTCGATTCGACAACGCATGAGCCAACTCGGCGGCCAGGCGCACATCTCGACCGCCGAGGGCGACGGCACCGAAGTCCAACTCGTGATGCCCCGGACCACGTGACCGACTCCGCCCCACCTCGCGTGTTCTTGGTCGACGACCACGAACTCATCCGCTCCGGAATCCGGGCCGAGATCGCTTCCTCGGTGGACATCGTGGGTGAAGCCGATGAAGTCGAGGCCGCCATCGAGATGATTCTCGAACGAAACCCCGACGTGGTGCTTCTCGACGTGCACATGCCCGACGGCGGGGGTCAAGCGGTCCTGCGCGCGGTCCTCGAGCACGACACCACTACCCGATTCCTGGCGCTGTCGGTCTCGGACGCGTCGGTCGACGTCATCAGCGTCATTCGCGCGGGCGCTCGGGGCTACGTGACCAAGAACATCTCCGGACCGGACCTGGTCGACGCCATCTATCGCATCGCCGCCGGTGACGTGGTCTTCTCGCCGCGGTTGGCCGGCTTCGTGCTCGACGCCTTCAGCACCGGTCAGGGCGATCAGCCCGTCCTCGCCGTCGATCCCGACCTCGACCAGCTGACCGCGCGCGAACGCCAGGTGCTGCGACTGATCGCGCGCGGCTACTCCTACAAGGACATCGCCAAGGAGCTGACCATCTCGACCAAGACCGTCGAGAGCCACGTCTCGTCGGTCCTTCGCAAACTCCAGCTGTCCAGTCGCTACCAACTGTCGCACTGGGCGAGCGAACGCCACCTCAACTAGGCAACGCGCCGTCGCGCGGTCCACACGGGCCGTCCTCACCGCACCCCACGCCGGGAATTTGCTCGTAGCATGACGAGAACTGCTGGGAGGAACAACGCATGAGAATTCTCATAGTCGGCGGAACGTCATTCGTCGGTCGCGGGGTCGCCTGGGCGGCGCTGAACGCCGGTCACGACGTCACGGTCATCAATCGCGGTCAGACGCCCAGCGACCTTCCCGAGTCGGTCACCCGGTTGATTGGCGACCGGCAAGGCGACCTGTCCGCGCTCGCCGACCTCTCCTTCGACGTCACCGTCGACGCCATCGCCTTTCGACCGGTTGACGTGGAGGTCCTGGCGGCGTCGCTCGGGAATCGAGGCGGCCACCACATCCAGATCTCGTCGGTCTCGGCCTACGAGGACCCGCCGAGCGACGGGGCGACCGAAGAGACGGCCATCCTGAGGAACGACACGTCCCTGGCCCCCGACGCCGAGGTGACCGCCGAGACCTACGGGCCGTTGAAAGCGGCCTGTGAACGCTCCGCCGAGGAGTATTTCGGCCATCGACTCACCATTGTTCGACCCACTTTCGTCATCGGCAGCCACGACGCCACGCTGCGATTCCCCTACTGGGTGGAGCGGCTTCGAATTGGGGGCAACGTCGCGGTCCCCGGACCTCGCGACAACTCCCTGCAGTACATTGACGCGCGCGACCTCGGCGAGTTCGTGGTCACCTTGGCGACCAACGGTTCACTGGGCGCCTTCCACGCCGCCGGCCCCTATCCCGCCGGCAAGTTCTTCGAGGTGATCGAGGAAATTAGTCACCAGATCTCGCCCAGCAGTACTCGCTTGGTCGAGATCTCGCCTCGGCACATCAAGAGCCATCACCTGGACACGAGATTTCCGCTCTGGTCAGGTTCGACGAGCGAAACGGCGCTCGCCGTCGACCCCGCCAAGGCCGTGGCGGCCGGTTTGAAGTTCCGAGACCTCAGCGACAGCGTCGAGGACGTCCTCAGCTGGTGGGATGACCGCGAGGCCCCGTCGTGGTGGCTGACGCGCGAGCAGGAGGCCATGCTCGTTCGCACCAACGTGTGAGTCACTTCGGTGGCGCGAATATTCTCGCCTCGAAGGTAAATTTCGGTCGTGGCCGGACAGAGGCGGGTAATGGGTTCACCTCAAGATGACCGTTTCCGCCGTCTCGTTCACGAACACAGTGCGGCCATCGGGAACTACCTTCGGCGACGCCTTTACCCCCTGACCTTGGCCGATCTCGACGACCTCGTCGAAGAGACGCTTCTGGTCGTCTGGCGCCGGATCGACGACGTGCCGAACGACGCCGAGCTTCCCTGGATGATCGGCGTCGCCCGCAACGTCTTGCGCAACGCCCGCCGCACTCAATATCGACGCAGCAATTTCGAATCCACGCTCTCGGTGGCCCCGGACGACCCGTCGGCCGAAGACCTGGTCATCGCCGACGCCAGCGTGCGCGACGCGCTGCTGTCTCTGAACGACGACGACCGCGAAGTGCTGATGTTGAACGCGTGGGACGGTCTGGACACGCACGCTCTGGGCGTCGCGCTCTCGATCACCACGAACGCCGCGGCGGTGCGACTCACCAGGGCTCAGGCCCGTTTCCGCGAGCGATTCGCAGCGGCCCAGATCATCTGAAAGTTCTGGGCGCCTCGCGACAAGAACTAGGTATGAAGGCGGAGGAGATTTCATGAGTGATTTTGAAGATCGCTTACGCGCGGCCGATCCGGCCGCCGCGAGTAACTACGAACACCCCGACACGAACGCGATGATCTCGCGGATAATGGCCCGAGCGCCTCGCGCTCGACGACACGTACTGCGCAGCTTCCAACTGCGAATGGCCGGATCGGTCGCTATGGCGGCGGCCCTGACCGTGGGCGGCATCGCCGCGCTCGAAGGGGCCGCGCCGTCGCTCGCGGTCTTCTCGTTGGCGGCGGCTAAGCACAGCCCGCCCGCGGCTTTCGGTACGTCCAATACGAAGCTCGGCGCGACTAAGTCAAGTTCCCCCGGCATGATGATGCGCATCTACGAGGAGTTCAACTTCACCGCCGGCTCCGACCTCAGCGTCAACGCCGGCACTGGCGCGGCCTACCAGCTGCAACTGCCCACTAGCGCCTCGGCGGAGGCCGCGCGTTTGGCCGCCATCTTCGGCGTCTCGGGTACCCCGGTCGACACGAACAGTGACGGGCAGTACTTCACGGTCACCGACGCCAACGGCAACTTCGTGGACTACCAGACCTACAGCACGGTTCCGCAGTGGTCGTACTCGGTCGCGATCCCGCAACTCCCCGGGACCTCCTCAACGACGTCCGACGGCACGCCGGTTTCGATGCCGAGTCAGTCCACGGTCAACGGCGACGTGCAGAACTACTTGAGTCAATTGGGGTACGGGTACCAAGTCACCGACCCCCAGTTCTCGACGTCGAACAACGTCACGACCTCCCCCGGTCAACCCACGGTCACGACGAATCAAGAGCAGGCCACCTATAGCGTCACCGTCGATGGTCAGATGACCGATCAGTACTTGGACTTCACGGTCGATCAGAACAACAACGTGGTGTCGGCAGATGGTCCGGCCTTCAACGTCATGCCGGCGGCCAACTACCCGCTGCAGAGCCCCGCCGCGGGCGTGGAAGTGTTGGAAGCCCAACAGCAGGCTTACTTCGCGCAGAACGCTTCCTCCGGTCAGCCGACCCCCGCCGGATCATCGACGACGCCCACCTCGGGTTCTTCGTCGGGCACCGCACCGGCCACTCCGCCCTCGGCGACGTCGGACACTACTGACACCACGACCACGACGCCGTCCGGTCCGCCGATCATCGACGTCACGCTGGACAACGAGACGATTTCGTATCAGAGCTATCAACTGACCGACGGTTCGGTGTGGATGTTGCCGATCTACAACTACACCGGCGTCGTCACCAACTCCGATGGTTCGTCCTACACGGGCACCTGGTCGACCATCGCCGTTGATCCGACCTATATCCACATATCCACCTCGTCATCAGGAGGTATCAATCCCGGCGGACCTATCCTCTACTAACCACATTTAAAACGTCTGTCGGAGCCGACGCATTCACTTCGCAGACGTCAGCACACGAACGAGTCCCGCGCCGGTGGTGCGGGACTCGCTCTACGCCGGCTTGCGTCGCGACGGCATCCACGTACGGGTCTGTCGCGGTGGGTTCACCACCTCGGGACGCTCATTGGCGAGCCGCACGGCCGGCGCGCGGTGCGGCGGTCGCCTCGGTTCGACCACCCCGGCGCGGAGGTGTCGTCGGGTACCCGACCACGGCGCGGGCGGCGCCGTGAAGGCGTCGGCGAGGCGGTAGGCCGAGCTCTCGTAGTTGATCCGCCAGCCGCGAAAGTGCGGCCAGGCCTCTTCCGCGCTCCGCTCCATGGGGAAGCCGTAACCGGCCAGATTCTCCACGGCGCTGGCGAACTCTTCGTACTGCAGGGTGATCCCGCCGTCCGGGTCGGGGTCGGGATCGACCGGGTAGCCGAGCGATCCGGCCAGTCGGTTGAACAAGGTGAATCCCATGCGAAGACACAGGCGGGTCGAGCTCGGCGCCGTCGAGGGATTGAGCGCTAACTGCATCGCGCCGGCGTCCAGGACGGCCAACAGACCGACGATCCAGTTGAGCCACGGCTCGGGCGAGCGAAAGAGCAGCAGTACCGGATAGGTCGTGTGACTCTCGGTCACCTCGGCCGACCACTGCTCCCAGTCGACGTAGAGCTGAGATAGCGCGTCATTGATGCCGACCAATTGATGGCGAGCCAGCAGTTCCGGTCCCCAGGCCGGTGCACCGGCGCGGCTCTCGAGCATGGTAACCAGCGCCTCGCGGCGACTAAAGGAGTTGTAGAGCGAAGGCAGGTAGGCGATCTGGAGGGCCACGATGACGACCCAGGTGGCGCCGGCGGCGATGTCGAGCGCCGTGTTGGGCACCCCGCCGCTGTGGATGGCGCCCACGGTGAAGAGCGACGTCAGGGCCTGGGTCAATCCGTGCGCGAACGAGTGCGTCGTGTTCATGAGCATGAGCGCGAAGCCGAGGACCAGGCTCGCGGCCCAGAAGAGCAGTTGGGCGATCAACGCCACCGGCGCCGTCGGCGCCAGCACCGAGTCCTTCCCCTCGTAAGTCCGCGCGAGACGAGAGAGGGCGACGAACGAGTAGTGCACACTCTTGTTCACGATCAACGTCAGCTTCTCGAGGCCCTGGGGCTGTCGCGGCAGGACCAAGATGAACAGGACGCTCACAATCGTCACCAGCACAATGAAGAGACCCAGGACGTACTCGACTGCGTACACGCGACTCCTCTCCCCCTTGAAGCGATCGTCACCAACGACTTCGCCGAATCATAGAGAGTAAGCGCTGAGCGCCGCGCACGGCGCTCTTAGTGTTAAACGATGAGTTCCTCGTTGTCGGTCACGCTCCGCGGTCGTCACGTCACGCTGACACCGCTCACGCTGGAGGACGTGCCGGGACTGGTTCTCGCGGCCTCGGGCGACCGCTCGACCTACGGGTGGTCGATCGTCCCGGGCACGAGGGACGAGATGGAGGTCCTCGTTCGTCGCCAACTCGCCGATCGCGACCAGCGCAGCGCCGTGCCGTTCGTCACTCGACGCACCGACACTAACGAGATCATCGGCATGACGAGATTTCTCACGCTGCGCTGGTACTTCGATCGAGAGTACCCCGACGGCGCGGAGATCGGCGGCACGTTCGTGACCGCCAAAGCCCAACGCACGGCCGTCAACACCGAGGCGAAGTTACTGATGCTGACCCACGCCTTCGACGTCTGGAACGTACGCCGACTCGACCTCAAGACCGACGAGCGCAACGAGCGCTCGCGCCGAGCGATTGAACGCATCGGTGGTCAGTTCGAAGGGGTCCTGCGCAACTGGCAAGCCGCCCAAGTCGACGGTGAAGAGGGTTTGACGCGCAACTCCGCGATCTATTCGATCTTGCCCCCGGAGTGGCCGGGCGTGCGCGACCGACTCGAAGAACGACTTCGAGCCGACTAGACCTCGACTCCGACCTCGACCTCAGCTTCGCGAGTCTTGGCGAAGCGTAAGTGCAGCGCGATGGCACCGCTGGCGAGCGCCGCGTAAAAACACCAAAGGGACGTGAAGCCGTTAGCGCTCAGTCGCGCCAGCACGATCACGGCGACGAGGTTGACGGCTCCGAACCACTTGACGTTGCGCAGTCCCGACGCGAGCATCGATCCGCACGTCGCGAGGATGTAGAGCCCGATGACCACCATGCCGTGCTGAAGACCGACCGTGTAGGCCACGTGATACGAGCCCAGCGTGGCGTGGGGATGATGGCTCAGCAGCGTCTCGAACAACACCGCCGACGTGACGACGCCCAAAATGAGAAACGGCGCGATGACCCGACGTCGATTTCGAGGTTCGAGCAGCAGCACCATCGTCGGCACCATCGTCGGCAACACCACGAAGGCGAACAAGAGATAGATCCACGTGGCCACGACCCCAACGGTCTGCGAAACGTGACCTTGCAATTGCCACCAGACGAATGTCTCATCGATCTGGTGCAGACCCAAGAGAATCGGAAAGGGAGCGATCAGTCGATACTCGGGACGTCCGCGGAGATTTCGACAGGCGTCGAGACCGATCACCGTAACGACGAGACCGCCGACCAAGTCTCCTTCAGGCGAGAAACACATGGTCGCTCACGTACTCTCGTCGAATCATTCGGCGAGCTCGAGGAGTAACGACGTCACGCATACGGCACCATAACCTCCTTGACGGCGCTCGCCAACGATGTCTACGCCCATCAGGCGCGGCAAGCGTTGTGCGACACCCGACGTCTAGCGTTGTTCGATGAGGTCCATGTAGTCGTCGTTCCACAGGTCGAAGTACTCCTCGGGCAACAGGACGGCGTGCGTCGGCTCGAGCGTCTCGACGAAGCCCCGTTCGTGACTCACCGCGACGATGGTGCCTTTCCACTTGTGCATCATGTCGCCTAAGGCCACCACGCTGGCGGGGTCGAGGTTGTTCGTCGGTTCGTCCAACAACAAGAGATTCGCGTCGGAGGAGGCCAATATGGCGAGCGCGAGCTTGGCGCGCTCGCCGCCCGAGAGCGTGGCCGGCATCTGGTGGGCGGCCGAGCCCTTGATGCCGAACGCGCCGAGGAGCGATCGACGCTGCACCTCGGTCACCACGGTGGCGTTCTCCAGATTGCCCAGGACGGTCTTCTCGAAGTCCAGTTGCTCGTTCTCCTGAGCGAAGTAACCGACGGTCACGTTCGCGCCGAATTTCACGAGACCCTTCTGGGCCTTCTGCGTGCCGGCCAGACAACGCAACATCGAGGACTTACCGGCCCCGTTACGCCCGACGATGACAATGCGGTCGCCGCGGCGGGTGATGAAGTTCACGTCCTTCAAGACCTTGAGCGAGCCGTAACTCACGGCCACGTGCTCGACGGTCATCGGCACGTCGCCGCTTCGCGGGGGGACCGGCAACTTGAAAGTGACCTTGCGCTCCTTCTTGGTCACCTCCACGCGATTGTCTTGGAGCTTCTCCACCTTGCGGTCGAGCACTTTGGCCAGACGGGCGCGCTTCTCGGTCTGTCCGCGCATCGAATCGGCCAGCTTCGAGAGCCGGTCGATCTGCTCGTCCTGGTGCGACGCCAACTTCTCTTCGCTCAGGCGCCGCTCCTCTTCGAGCTGGAGGAACTTGGTGTAGTTTCCCTTGTACACGCGCAACTGGCCCTCGCGCAACGCCAAGACGCGGTCGATGGACTTGTCCAGAAGGGGCAGGTCGTGACTGATGACCAGCACGGTGCCGGGAAAGCGGTCGAGCTCTTCGAAGAGCCAACGTTTGGCCACCTTGTCAAGGTGGTTCGTCGGTTCGTCCAGGACCATGGTGGTGGGCTCCTCGTAGAGCACGCGCATGAGATCGACGCGGCGGCGCTGGCCACCGGAGAGCGAGTCGAGGTCCTCCAAGAGGAGGTCCTCCTTGAGACCCAGTCCGGCGGCGAGGCGCGACACCTCGGACTCCGCCTCGTAGCCCCCGCGTTCGCGGAACTGCTCTTCGAGCGCGGTGAATCGCTCGATCGTCGCCTCGGTCGGGTCGGCGGCCAATTCGTGGCGCGCGTGTTGCATGTCGGCGTCGAGTTGGTCGAGTCCGCGCGCCGAGAGGACGTGGCTGAGTCCGATCGGCTCGACGCCCAATCCGCCGGGCACGGGCTCTTGGGGCAGGTGACTCATGGTCCCCTGGTGCGCGACCGTTCCCTCGATGCGCAGGTGCTCCGGGTGCTCCCCGAGCAGGATCGACATCAAGGTCGACTTGCCGGCGCCGTTTCGCCCCACGATGCCCACCTTCTCCGCGTTGCCGACCGTGAAGGAGACGGGGTTGAGGATACGCCGAGCGCCGATCTCTATGCCTAAATCTCGAACTATGAGCATTTAGCGCCCCAGCAACTCAGCCGCTGCAGTTAGTTCGTCTCGGAACTGCGGATGGGCGATCCCCGTGAGGGCGGCGGCGCGTTCTTTCACCGTCCGTCCTCGCAGGTCGGCCGATCCGTATTCGGTAACGATGACTCCGGCCACATGGCGTGGCGAAGTCACTGTCGAATGCGGGGTCATGTCCCCAATGATACGGGACTTGAGAACGCCGTCGACCGTGGCCGTCGCTTGGAGACAGATGAGCGACACGTGCTCGAGCGAGAGGCTGGTCCCTTCGGTGAAATCCATGTGACCGCCGACGCCCGAGAACTGGCGGGGCCCGATCGCGTCGGCCATGATCTGACCGTGCAGGTCGACCTCGAGCGCCGAGTTGATCGACACCATCCGATGGTTCTGGGCGATGACGTGCGGATCGTTGGTGTAGAAGACCGGCGCCACGCCGATGTCCGGATTGTCGTCCATGAAGTCGTACATCGCGCGGGTCCCGGCGGCGAAGGTGATCACCGCCGTCCCTCGATTGATGGTCTTCTTCGTGTTGGTCGCCTTGCCGGCCGCCATGAGTTCGAAGAGTCCGTCGGTGAACATCTCAGAGTGCACGCCGTACTCTCCGCCGTCACCCTTGGCCAACGCGCGCGCCACCAGGTTCGGCACGGCGCCGATACCGGTCTGCAGCGTCGCGCCGTCGGGGATGTAGCGCGCGGCGAACTCGGCGATCTTCGAGTCCTCGGGTGAGCCGGGGTCGTTGGCGAAAGTCGTGGGCTCTTCGTCGGTGTACACGATGACGTCCACGTCTTCTAGGTCGAGGTGATTCTCATGTCCCACCAGCGCCCGCGTCCGCGGGAAGTGCGGCGAGGCTTCGACGATGAGCAGGCGTTCGGGATCGCGACCGGCGCGAACCAACTCCTCGAGATTGGCCCCGTTGTAGAGCGAGAGGCTGACGCGTCCGTGCTCGTCGGGCATCGACACCGGCGCCATCATCACTCGGGGCTTCAAGTGTTGAATCAAGATTCCGAAGTGGCGGAAGAACGACGGGACGTGCTGGACGTCGGCGCCCTTGGCGACGAGAGCCCGCTCGTTGCCGCCGAAGAAGTTGACGCGGTAGTGCACGTTGGGGTGAAGGAATACGTCGGGCGAGCCGAGCGACAGTCCGCCACTGAATGTGAGGTCCTCCCAGTCGTTGCGCGCGCCCAGCGCACGGAAGAGCGCGACCGGGGTGCCGGTAATGATGCCGAAGCCGATGGCGTCGCGCGGACGAACAAGCGCCGCGGCCTCCTCGACACTCATTTCTCTCGCTCGCATCGCACTATTCTGCACGAGCTCGCGCGCTGTGTAACGATTTGTTGGTGAGCCAGTCCTTCGTCATCGACATCTGGAGTGACGTCGTCTGTCCCTTTTGCTACCTGGGCCTCCGTCAACTCGCCGACGCCCTCGTCGATTTCGAGCACCGCGACGACGTCGTCCTTCGCCACCGCGCCTTCGAACTCGACCCGCGCGCCCAGCTCGCCTACGACCGGCCGCTCGCCGAGTTGGTGGCCGCCAAGTACTCCATGCCGGTGTCGAGTGTGCACGCCTTTCACGAACGGCTCATCGACCAGGCGCGATCGTTGGGCATGGACTGGTCGCTCGAGATCGCGCAACCGACCAACACCTTGGACGCGCACCGCGTGATCGCCCTGGCCTCATCCCAAGGCCGGGGCGACGAAGCGAACGAGCGACTCTTTCGGGCTTACTTCTGTGAAGGCGAGTTGGTGAGCGACCACCAACGTCTCAGTGCGCTCGCCCGCGAGGTCGGGGTCAGCGACGTGGACACGCTGTGGGAGGGCGACGCCTTCACCGACGTCGTGCGCGGCGATGAGGCGTACGCGCGAGAACTCGGCATCACCGGCGTCCCGTGCTTCTTGATGGACTCGAAGTTCATGGTCAGTGGCGCGCAAGGCGCGGACCAGATCCGAGACGTGCTGCGGCGGGCCTGGGCCCGTCGGGCGGCTTAGTCGGCGTCTTCGGCCGGCACCAACGCCGCGGTGGCCACGGAGTGGCCTTCGTCAAGGTTCATCACTCGCACGCCCGTGGCGTCACGGCCCTGTGAGGAGACCTCGCGCACGGGCGTTCGTATGAGCACCCCGCCGGTGGAGGCGAGCATCACCTCGTCGTCGAGACGGGTCATGAAGGCCGCGACCACGAAGCCGCGCGCCGCGGTCAACTTGATCGCGCGCACGCCCTGTCCCCCGCGACCCTGGCGATTGAACCGCTCGATCTTGACGCGCTTGCCGAAACCGGTGTCGGTGACCACGAAGAGATCGGCGTCGTCACGCACCACGTCCAGGGAGATCGCTTTGTCGTCGCCGCGCAACTTGATGCCGCGCACGCCCATCGAGTCACGGCCCACCTCGCGCACTTCAGCCTCTTGGAACCGAATCGCCATCCCTCGATAGGTGACGACCATTAGCTCTTCGTCGCCGCTCGTCGCGACGACGCGCACCACTTCGTCCCCGTCGCGCAGGTTGATGGCGATCCATCCCTCGCGGCGCGACTTGTCGTACTCGCTGAAGGCCGTCTTCTTCACCGTGCCGTTCGCGGTCGCGAAGACCAGGAACTTGTCCTCCGGGAAGTCGTCGGTCGTCACGATCGCCTGGATCAACTCGTTCGGCTGCAGGTTGAGCAGATTGACGATGGCGGTGCCCTTGGCCGTGCGCTCCTTCATCGGGATTTCGTGACCGCGGAGCCGGAAGACCCGACCCCGGTTCGAGAACAACAACAGGTAGGCGTGGGTGGTGGTGTGCACGATCTGCTGCACGAAGTCCTCGTCGCGCAGCTTCGCCCCCTGAACACCGCGGCCGCCCCGGCCCTGCACGCGGAAGGCGTCGGCGGCCACCGACTTCACGTACCCGGCTTGGGTCATCGTGATCACGATGTCCTCGTCGTCGATGAGGTCCTCCATGCCGAGCTCGCCAGGGTCGTTCACGATCTGGGTCAAGCGGTCGTTGGCGAACTTGTCGCGGATGGCCGTCATCTCCGAAGCGATCACCCCGCGAAGCTTCACGTCGCTCGCGAGGATGGACTGGAGTTCGGCGATGGTCTCGCGCAATTTCGCCATCTCGTCTTCCAGCTCGCTGCGACCGAGTCGAGTGAGTCGCCCGAGGGTCATGTCGAGGATGTGGTTCGCCTGTTCTTCGGAGAACTCGAAGGGCGCGGCCATCAGGGCGAGACGCGCGGCCGGGCGGTCGTCGGATCCGCGAATCGCCGCGATGACCAGATCGAGCATGTCGATGGCCTTGAGCAGACCTTCGACGATGTGCGCGCGAGCCTCGGCCTTGCGCAGGCGGAACTGCGTGCGTCGGGTGAGGACTTCGACCTGGTGCGCGATGTAGTGCGTCAACACCTGGGCCAGATTCAACGTGCGCGGCACGCCGTCGACCAGCGCGAGCATGTTGACCGCGAAAGTGGTCTGGAGTGACGTGTTCTTGTAGAGCTTGTTCAAGACCACGTTGGCGTTGGCGTCGCGCTTCAACTTCACCACCAGCCGCGCCTTGCGGCCAGCCGAGTCGTTCTGCACCGCCGAGATGCCGTCGACGTCGCCGTTCTTCACCAGGTCGTAGATCTTCTCCTCGATGGACTCCACCGAGACCTCGTAAGGGAACTCGGTGACGATGATGCGTATGTCCTTGGCCGTCTCTTCGATCTCGGCGACCGCGCGCATCTTGATCGATCCGCGACCGCTGCGATAGGCGTCGAGGATTCCCTGTCGTCCCAGGATCTGGGCGCCGGTCGGAAAGTCCGGACCCTTCACGAAGACCATCAGGTCGTCGGAGGTGGCTTCCGGGTTGGCCAGCAGGTGCAGCGTGGCGTCGATGACCTCCCCCAGGTTGTGGGGCGGGATCTTGGTGGCCATTCCCACGGCGATGCCCTGGGAGCCGTTGACGAGAAGGTTCGGGAAGCGCGCCGGCAAGACGGTCGGCTGTTGGGTCGAGTTGTCGTAGTTCGGCTCGAAGTCGACGGTCTCTTCGTCGATCGACTCGAGCAGCTCCAGCGCCAGCGGCGCCAGTCGGCACTCGGTGTAGCGCATGGCGGCGGCGCCCTCGTCGGGGCCGGTGCCACCGAAGTTCCCGTGACCGCTGACCAGCGGGTGGCGCATCGCGAAGTCCTGCACCATGCGAACTAAAGCGTCGTAGATCGCGGAGTCCCCGTGCGGGTGGTACGTGCCCATGACCTCGCCGACGACCTTGGCGCACTTCGCGTGCGGGCGGTCCGGTCGCAGGCCCTGGTCGAACATCGAGTACAGGATCCGTCGGTGCACCGGCTTGAGACCGTCACGCACGTCGGGCAACGCGCGCGAGACGATGACCGACATGGAGTACTCGAGGAACGATCGTTCCATCTCGAGATTGATCTCGATCGGTTCGACGTAGCCGACGACTTCGTCCTCGGGCGGCGGCGTACCCGCGCCGGAACCATCAGTGGTGCGTGCCATGAGCCTCTCCTCCTAGATATCTAGGAAGCGAACGTCTTTCGCGTTGGTCTGAATGAAGTGGCGACGCTGGGGGACGTCGTCGCCCATGAGAATCGAACAGACCTCGTCGGCCAGCGCGGCCTGTTCCACGGTAATCTGCAGTAACGCGCGCTTGGTCGGGTCCATGGTCGTGTCGCGCAACTCGTCGAAGTCCATCTCGCCCAGCCCCTTCAGACGCTGGAAGTCGTTCTTGTGATCGGGATGCTCGGCCAGAAACTTCGCCTTGGCCGCGTCGTCGTGCAGGTACACCTTCTCCTTGCCGACCAGCGTCGAATACAGCGGGGGCTGACCCACGTAGACGTGACCGTTGTTGACCAGTTCGGTCATCTGGCGAAAGAAGAACGTCAAGAGGAGCGTGCGAATGTGACTACCGTCCACGTCGGCGTCGGCCAACAAGATGATCTTGTCGTAACGGATCTTGGTGACGTCGAAGTCGGCTTCGACGCCGGCCCCGATCGCCGAGATCAACGCCTGGATCTCGGTGTTCTTCAGAATTTTGTCGGACCGGGCCTTTTCGACGTTCAAGATCTTGCCGCGGATGGGCAGGATCGCCTGGATGCGAGGGTTGCGCGCGTCCTTGGCCGATCCCCCGGCAGAGTTTCCTTCGACGATGAAGAGCTCGCACTCGCGCGGCTCGTTCGACGAACAGTCGACCAGCTTGCCCGGCAGTCCCGC
This sequence comes from uncultured Acidimicrobiaceae bacterium, assembly GCA_963716515.1. Taxonomy (GTDB): domain Bacteria; phylum Actinomycetota; class Acidimicrobiia; order Acidimicrobiales; family RAAP-2; genus RAAP-2. The sequence continues at coordinate 2,356,906 of OY970319.1, read as the reverse complement.
CCCGTCCAACGCGCTCTTGCGTCGGGTGAGGTCGCGCGCCTGTCGCGCGGCCTGACGCGCTCGCGCGGCTTGCAACGACTTGGCGACGATCTGTCCGCCCTCCTTCGGATTCTCTTCGAGCCAGTCGGCCAACTTCTCGTTGGTGGCGCGCTCGACCAAGGAGCGAATGGCGACGTTGCCGAGCTTGCCCTTGGTCTGACCCTCGAACTGGGGCTCGGCCAAACGGACTGACACGATAGCGGTGAGGCCCTCGCGGATGTCCTCGCCAGCCAGGTTCTCGTCCTTCTCCTTTAAGAGGTTGCGCTTGCGCGCATAGCGGTTGACCACGTTGGTGATGGCCTTGCGGAATCCCTCCTCGTGCATGCCACCTTCGATCGTCGCGATGCCGTTGGCGAAGGAGTGGATGCTCTCGTAGTAGCCGGTATTCCACTGGAAGGCGACTTCCACCTCTTGGGCCGGTTCGGACTGTTCGTAGAAGCCGACCTTGCGAAAGAGTGACTCCTTGGTGTTGTTGAGGTGTCGCACGTAGTCGACGATGCCGCCGTTGTACTTGTAGGTCTCTTTGGACTGACGGCCGGCGCGCTCGTCGATGAAACGTATCTCCAGTCCGCGATTCAAGAACGCCATGATCTGCAGTCGTTCGGTGATGGTCTGAGCGCGAAATTCGACGTCGTCGAAGATCGACGGATCGGGAGTGAAGGTGATCGACGTCCCGGTGCGACCGCGAGGCGCCGGACCGGTGACTTTCAACTTGCCTTGCGGCTTGCCACCGTTCTTAAACGTCATTTGATAGTGGTTGCCGTTGAGGTCGACCTCAAGAATCAATTCGGTCGACAGGGCGTTGACGATCGACACGCCGACGCCGTGCAATCCCCCGGAGACCTTGTAGCCCCCGCCGCCGAACTTTCCGCCGGCGTGCAGGGTGGTCAGCACGATCTCCGCGGCCGATTGACCGGGATACTGCGGGTGTTCATCCACCGGAATGCCGCGACCGTCGTCACTCACGCGACAACTCCCGTTCGCCAGGACGGTGACGTCGATTCTGGTGCAAAAACCGGCCATGGCCTCATCGACGGAGTTGTCGACGAGCTCTCGAATCAGGTGGTGCAACCCCGAGGGACCCGTCGAACCGATGTACATGCCAGGTCGTTTCCTGACTGGTTCCAGACCTTCAAGAACGGTGATATCTCTCGCGTCGTAGCGAAGAGGTTCCTTGGTCTTCTGGGCCACGAAGGCTTCCTTTCGGTGATCAGATCTTGGCGCGTTTCGCGCAGTCGAAGACAAATTTTCGACTGTTCTATCCTACCCGAAAGGCTGTAACTCTCGGCCCTAACGGGGCCGTATTCGAACACTTCTTTGCCTCGTTTTTAAGGCTTTGCGAGCACCGTTCGCAGCGACTTGGGAGCCCGCGGTCCGAGCGACGAAAAACCCTCGAGAATCGTCGTGGCGTCACTCATCACGCGCTGCGCGAATGCACCGGAGGGAACGGTGACGAGCAGCACGCCGTTCTTCACGAACTCCGGTCGACAGTGCTCCGCGATGACCGGTTCGACGATGCTCGGCCACAGTTTTCGTATTTCGTCGATGTCGCGAAGGTCTACTTTTCGCAGTCGGCCCGCGAGCGTATCGAGCAGTTCGGAGAGCATCGCCGGTGGTTCGTCGCGCGATCTCATGGCACCATCGTCGTGAGATCGATGATCGCGGCCGGACTCATACCGGCCGGCAAGGGCGACGCCGTGGTGACCAGCGTTTGACCTGTTGGGAGCAGATTTAAAAGGCGGTCACTGCGGTGTGGATCCAACTCGCTGAAGACGTCATCCAACAGCAGCAGTGGGTCGACACCTCGTCGATTCTGAACCAGTTCATGTCCCGCGAGTCGGATCGCCAGCGCGAGAGAACGTTGCTCCCCCTGCGACGCCTGACGCCGGGTGTCACGACCGTCCAGGGTCAACGCGACGTCGTCACGCTGCGGCCCAATGGTCGTGTGACCGCGGTAGCGATCGTCGTCAAACGATTCGCGCAGCGCCTGCTCGAGGTCCCCACTCCACGACTGTTCGTATGACACGGCGACGATGGAGTCGTCTTCGGCCAGTTCGTGGTAGTAGTTGGCGACCAGCGGCGCGACGTCGTCGAGCAGCTTTTTTCGCAACGCGACGAGCTCTTCACTCACGCGACAGAAATCGATCGTCCACACGTCCAGTTCACCCTGTTGCAGTGACGTCGGTCGCTCCCCTTGGAGTTGACGCAAGAGCGCGTTCCGTTGACTGAGGATGCGACTGAATCGTTCGATCACGTCGCCGGTGGTCAAGTCGACGTCGGTGAGGAGGTTGGTCAAGAATTCCCGACGATTCTCGGGCCCTTGGCGAACGACGTCGACGCCTTCCGGCGTGAAGATGGTGAGCGGCAACGCCTCGGCCACGTCGGATCGCGATTTCGGTCGCTGTCCGTTGATCAACATGCGCTTGGTGGTGTTGCGGACGCCCCGGGTGAGCGTGAGGTCGACCTGGACGCGGCGTTCGCGATGGAACAGCACCCCGTGCACCTCGCTCGCGTTCTCCCCGGTGCGGATCAAGTCACTCGCGGCGCCCGTTCGAAACGACGACGCGGTGGCCAGCGCGTACACAGCCTCCAAGACCGTGGTCTTGCCGGTTCCGTTGGGCGACATCAGCACGGTGATCGCTTCGGTGTCGGGTTCGAAGGAGAGCTCTTCGAAGAGGCGGAAGTTCCGCAGACGCAATTCGTGGAGGCCCACGACGTTCGACCGCGACTACTGAACGCGCACCGGCATGAGAAGGTAGCGGAATCGCGTGTCCTCCACGCCGTGCACCATCGCGGGACGCACCGAGTCCGACATCTCCAGGACGATCTCGTCGCCGGGCACGGCTTCAATCCCGTCGATCAAGAAGCTTGGGTTGAAGGCGATCGTCATCTCGTCGCCGCCGTAGTCGGCGTCCACGTTGTCCTCGACGTCGCCGGCGTCATGGCTCTGCGTGCGAATCTCCACTGTGCGTTCCTTCATGGTGAGTCGCACTGAAGAGGTGGAATCCTTCGCCAGCAACTTGGCTCGCCTCAACGAGGTGAGCAGGGTGTCCTTGGCCACGCGAAGCTGGTTCGGGTAGCTGGCCGGGATGAGCTGCAGGACCGAGGGGTAGTTGCCGTCGATGAGGCGCGAGGCGATGCTCGTGCCACCCACCACGAAACAGATCTCGGCGTCGGTGAGCGTGACCCCGATCGTGGCGTCGCCCTCTAACGACGAGGCGGCGCGTTGTAATTCCTGGAGGGCCCGGGCCGGAACCAAAAGATCGTGGGAACCGCCGATGCTCTCGACCTCCGGCACGTCGCGAACCGCCAGACGATACGAGTCGGTGGCGATCAGTCGAAGGATCCCGTTGTCGGTGGTGAACAACACCCCGGTCAGTAGCGGCCGGGCGTCGTCGTTGGCGGCCGCGCGCACGACCTGATTCAGACCGGCGATGAGATCGGAGGCCGCGATGGACGTCACCGCTCCACTCACCGGCGGCAGCTTCGGGTAGTCGATCACCGAGAAGGTGCGAAGTGAGAATTTCGCCCGGGCCAGCGAGACTTCGACCGTCTCTTCGGTACTGGCGATGGTGACCGCGCCGGCTTCGAGCGATCGCACCGCGTCCACGATGAGTCGCGCCGGCACCACCGACGATCCGTCTTCGATACCAATGACGTCAACGGTCGTGCGAACCGTGATGTCGAGGTCGGTACCGGTCACGACGAGTTGATTGCCGGTGAGCGTGAGTAGGACTCCCGACGACGCCCCAATGAGACGTGTAGCGACGACGCGGCTCGCGGCACTAAGTGCGTCGACGAGGATGTCGCGCTCTGACTTGAACTTCATTCGACTGCCTTTCGTTGCTACTGAGATTACGGTGTGTTTTTTATATGTGTAGAGGTGTTAGTAGTAGTAGGTCTGTGGATATGTGGAGGGGGCCGTAACAACCCTGGTCAAACGTCATTTGCGAGATGTCGAACTACACACAGCGTTGTGGCTAACTCTCTCAACCCTGCGTACTCAACCCTGAAGTGATGTGCACGAGCGGCTTGTTACCAACGTGAAATCAACAAGGTGAGCCCAGGGTTGCGCACAAACTACTCCCTACTCTCTCCCTGGAGCCGACGCTTGAGTTGATTGACCTGGGCGAGCACTTCCGGATTAACCGTGATCTGTTCTTTGATCTTTTCAACCCCACTGATGACGGTCGTGTGGTTTCGTCCGTCGAAGATTCTGGCGATCATCGGATAGGAGTAGTTGTTCAAGAGATCGCGTATCAAATACATGGCGATGTGCCGCGCGTGCACCAGCGGACGGAGTCGCTTCGAGCCGCGAACGTCTTCGACCGAGAGTCCGTAGAAGTCGGCGACCACCGAGAGGATCGTCTCCGGTTTGAGGACGACCTGCTCCTGGCCGAGGTTCGTGAGGTGGGCCTTGGCGAGCTCGAGGGAGATCGGTTCCTGGCGCAAGTTGGCGAAGGCGCGCAGCATCGTGATCGAACCCTCCAGCTCACGGATGTTGTCGCGCACGCGATGGGCAATCCACTCGGCGACGTCGTTGGGAAGGTCGATTCCTTCACGCTCGGACTTCGAGCGCAGGATCGCGATCCTCGTCTCGAGGTCGGGCTGGTCGATCTCGGTGACCAGGCCTTGGAGGAGGCGACTTCGGAATCGCTCTTGCAGTCCGGCGAGGTCGCGCGGGGAGCGATCGGAGGTGAGCACGATCTGCTTCCCTTCACCGTGCAGCGCGTTGTAGGTGTGAAAGATCTCTTCGTGGAACGTCTCGCCGCGCGTCTCCATGAACTGGATGTCGTCGATCAAGAGGACGTCGTTCTCGCGGTAGCGCTCGTGCAACGCGAGCTGGGTCCGCGTCTGGATGGCGCGAATGAAGTCATTCAAAAAGGTCTCGGTGGAGACGTAGAGGACCTTTCGCCCCGGATAGTTCTCCTGCACGTAGTTGCCGATGGCGTGGAGCAGGTGGGTCTTGCCGAGGCCCGAGTTTCCGTAAATCATCAGCGGATTGTAGGCACGACCAGGTGTTTCAGCTACCGATTGGGCGGCGGCGAAGGCCAGGCGGTTCGACGATCCCGGAACGAAGGAATCGAACGTCATGCGCGGGTCTAGTCGAGCTGGTCGATCGACACTCGGCGCGAAGGTGGTGGTGGTCGGCGTCGCTTCCGGCTCTTCGTCGGCGGGCGCGAGTGCGTCGGAGTCGTTCGTGGGGTCGGTGACGGTGAGCGAAACCTGCACGTCGGGGCCGACGAGTAGCTGCGCCTGTTCGGTGATGAAGGGCAAGTAGCGCTGTTGGACGCGCAACAGTTGGATCTGATTGGGCGCGCCAATCACAATTTGATTGTCGTGGTAATCCACAAGGCGCAGTGTGTTAAGTCCGGCGGCCCACACGGCCTCAGAAGCGTTGCCGCGTAAGGAGTCACGAAGGGCAACCCAGATCTCCTCGCCACCTTGCACGCGCTTCCTCCACAGCTCGAACTTCACATTATCCACAGGCCAAAGCTCCCTGGAGCTCGCGTCATGGCCGCTGGGAAAGTCACCATACACCCATTTGAAACCCCCTGCCGGGGGGCCCGGTCCCGTCAGGTAAGATTGTTCCCAGTAACGCGCCAGCGACCCCCCGGGGGTACCGCGAAGCGTATCGAGACAGTTTGAGAAGAGGATTTTGTGAAGCGTACCTATCAGCCAAACCAGCGCAAAAGGGCTAAAACGCACGGTTTCCGTGCGCGCATGCGAACCCGCGCGGGCCGTGCCGTCCTGAAAGCCCGTCGCAACAAGGGCCGTCATCAACTGACGGTCTAAGCGCAACGTGCCCGACCGGGTTAGAACCCGTCGGCAGTTCGCCTTGTTCGCCACACCAACTGGACGGGGACAGAGTGGCTCACTTCGAATCAGTTTCGTCGCGGAGGACTCCGATGCCCCCACGGTCGCCGTGGCGTACGCGATCAGTCGAAAGGTCGGCAATGCGGTTGTCCGCAATCGGATCCGGCGACGTCTTCGGGCACTCATCGACGGACTCGACCCCCAACCCAAACCTGGTAAATACCTGATCAGGTGTGGTAATGAGACAGGAAAACTCTCCTATGAAGAACTCCAGCATCACCTTGGTAAATCGCTCGATCGAGCCGGAGCTCGCTGAGCGCTCTCTCGTCGCACGCGCGCTGGTCAAGGTCATCGCGCTCTATCAACGCTGCACCGCCGGTCGCGTCTCGGCCTGTCGCTTCTATCCCTCCTGCTCGAGTTACGCCCGTGAGGCGATTGAGCTTCACGGTGTCGGGCGCGGTAGCGCCCTGGCACTGCGCCGACTGTCTCGCTGTCGTCCCTTCGGTCGCCACGGGGTGGACCTGGTCCCCCCAATGAAGCAAGCTAGGAGTACGGAGCGATGAAGTCCTTTGCCCACGACGTCGGCAAGATTTTCCAGCCGGTGTATGACCTTTTAGGTCGAATCCTCGCCTTCTTCTACGGGATCATCCCGAACTACGCCGTCGCGATCGCCCTGTTGACCGTGGTGATCATGGGCGTCTTGACGCCCTTCACCATCAAGAGCACCAAATCGATGAGTGCGATGCAAAAACTCCAGCCGGAGCTGAAGAAGCTCCAGCAGAAGTACAAGGGGGCGGAGAACCGAGCGCTGCTCAACGAAGAGATGATGCGCCTCTACAAAGAAGAAGGCGTCAACCCCCTCGGCGGATGCCTGCCGATGTTGCTGCAGACGCCCTTTCTCATCATGCTCTACGGGGTCATCAAGGGTCTGGCCAACAAGGTGCTCATCCACGGCAAATTGACGTCGGTGCCGCGCTACATCCCGACCAGTTCGAAGATGTACCACAACCTGGTGGCGTCCGGTGGCTCGATCAAAGCCTTCGGCATGGACCTCAACTTGAAGCTTTTCAGCGTTCACAGTTCGTTCCTGGCCCAGATCCCCTTCGTGATGTTCGTCTTGGCCGCCGTGGGACTTCAGTACTTCCAGATGGCCCAACTGAACAGCCGGAGTCGAAAGACGGGACAGGCGATGCCGGCCCAACAGCAGGCCATGCAGCGGTTCCTGCCGCTTATTTTCGCATACTTCTATATGGTCATCCCGGCTGCGGTGGTGTTGTATATGATTATTTCAACATCTATCCGTATATTAACTCAGTATCTCATGTTCAGATCCGGTCTCTCAGACCCACGGAAGAATGGGGTCCAAAAGAGCACGCACCGCGAGGAAATCGAAGAAGAGCATAAAGACGGCGCGAACCGACCTCACGTCGAAGAGATTCCGGGCGCCCAACCGTCGAACGGGAACAGGCCGAAGGCTCAGCCGAACAAACCGGACCCGAGCAAGCCTCAACCTCAAAAACGGCCGGCGACCAAACCTTCAACCCCCAAGCCGCAAACACAGTCTCGCTCCAAAGCGAAGCGTAAAAGAAAGGCGCGATAACCCATGGATTGGGTAGAAACCACTGGAAAATCAATTGAAGAAGCCACCGACCGGGCCCTCGCCCACCTGGGTGTCCACCGCGACGACGCGGAAGTCGAAGTTATTGAAGAGCCGAGGGCCAACATGTTTGGTCGTATGAAAGGCGAGGCCCGAGTACGGGCTCGCGTTCGCCCCAGCGGACCTCGACCCAAACGATCGCGTCGCTCCGGCGGACGTGAGGATCGACCGCGCACGGGTCCATCACGAAGTGACGCGTCTCGTGCACCGAGGAGTGAAGCCGAACCACGACGAGAGCGCGAAAAGAGTGGCACTCGTCGTCAACCTGAGGGTGGCGTGAAGGCCGCCCCACGATCTGAAAAGAGTCCAATAAAGGAGGACACCATGGCCGAAGGAATATCGCTGGCCGAACAAGGATCGATTGCGAAGGAGTTCCTCGAAGGTCTCCTGGCGTCGATGAACATTCAAGCCGACATCACGGTCAAGGAGCTCGACGAAGAGACGGTCGAACTTTCCGTCAACGCGAGTCCCCCAACCGAGCTAGGGGTCCTGGTGGGACCACGGGGAACGACCCTTCAAGCGCTTCAGGAAGTGACCCGAACCGTGGTTCAGTCCAAGAGTCCCAGCCGAACGGACCGAATTCTCGTTGACGTGGCCCAGTACCGGGAACGACGGGTGGCCGCCTTGGGCCGTTTTGCGCAACAAGTGGCCGGAGAGGTCGTCGAGACGGGCGAGGAACGAGCGCTCGAACCGATGTCGGCCGCGGACCGTAAGGCCGTCCACGACGCCCTATCTGAGAATCCGGGCGTCGTCACCCGATCCGAAGGGGACGATCCTCGCCGCTTTGTGGTGGTGGCGCCGTCATAGTTAGTCAGAACAACGATTGGCTACCCCGCGTCCTTGAGCTATCGAGGGCGCGGGGTTTTTTAGGCCCTAACGCGATTGAACCGCATTTCACCCACTCTTTAGGGTTCGCGTTGTGCTGGGAGGAGCGTCAGGCGAACCCACCAAGCGCCTTTTTGGACCTCGGAAGTGGAGGGGGCCTCCCCGGACTGTTCCTCCTCGATCGATGGCGCTGTCGAGCCGTGTTCACTGATTCCATGGTGAAACGGGGCAAATTCCTGGAAGAGGTCCTTCAATGGGACGGGGCCCCGAAAAACGGTCGGGTGATTATTGCCAGAGTCGAGGAAATCGCCCGTGATCCAGAGCTCGTAGAGGTTTTTGACCTGGTTACGGCGCGTTCTTTCGGCCCCCCGGCCGTTACGGCGGAGTGCGGAGCGCAATTTTTGAAGGTCGGGGGAGTGATGATCGTCTCCGAGCCACCAGTGGATACGGACAGCAATCGTTGGAATAGGGCGAAATTAGCCGATTTGGGCTTGGTCGCAGAAGGTCGAATTCGCCACGGTGCCGCGTATGAAGTGCTCGTGAAGACCCACTCCACCCCGAGCGAGTACCCTAGGACTATTGGGACACCGCGAAAGAGACCCTTGTTCTAATGTTTCACGTGAAACATTTCGGGTCCGGCTTGCGTCTCTCGAGCTGAATTCTGTACTGAAACACTTGTGACGTATGTGTTTACGATTTGAGGATTGTTTCACGTGAAACAATTGAGCGATGTCGGGTGTCAATGTTTCACGTGAAACATTCGGTACTTGACGGATTACGCAAAAACGAGTTGAATGGCAGGAGTTCGACAAGTGTCGGGATTCCTTAGGTCGGGAAGAGGCTCATGGCGGATGCCACCACAATGAGGATTTTTGCGGTAGCCAACCAAAAGGGCGGCGTCGGCAAGACCACAACTACAACCTCACTGGGTGCAGCATTAGCCGAGAAGGATAAGCGGGTCCTGATCGTGGACCTCGACCCTCAAGGAAATGCCACCACTGGACTGGGCGTGGACGGACGCCAATTCGAACGCTCGGTCTATGACGTTCTTCTCAACGATGTCCCGATGGTCGACATCGTGGAGCCGACGGGCTACAACAACCTGTTCGTGGCCCCGGCGACTCTGGATTTAGCCGGCGTGGAGCAGGAATTGACGTCGGTGATCTCTCGCGAACTTCGTCTCAAGAGGGCATTAACCTCGGTCGAAGGTGATTTTGACTACATCTTCATCGACTGTCCCCCGTCGCTGGGTCTCATTACCATCAACGCCTTCGCGGCGGCGACCGAAATCATGGTCCCCGTCCAGACCGAGTTCTACGCCCTGGAAGGTTTGACCCAGCTCCAGCGCATCGTTGACCTGGTCCAGAAGAACCTCAATCCCACCCTGAGGATCTCCAAGGTCGTATTGACCATGTACGACTCACGGATCACCCTTTCCGGGGACGTCGCCAAAGAGGTCAAGCGCCATTTCGAGAACGAACTTTGTCGTACGGTAATCCCCCGCACCGTCAGATTGGCTGAGGCTCCCTCTTTTGGACAGCCCATCACGGTGTTCGACCCAACATCAAAAGGCGCAATGGCATATCGCGCTCTAGCAGAGGAGATTATGAATGGCTAGGAAACCAGGGTTGGGCAAAGGGCTTGGCGCCCTCATCCCCGACAACGAAATACCTGAAGTAGTGGCCAAGCCCACTGCAGCGTCCGAGGGGCCGCTTCGTCGAGTTCCCGTTGATTCCATTCGCCCCAATCCCTATCAGCCTCGCAAGGCGATCAATGACGAAAGTCTGGTAACCCTTGCGTCGTCGGTAAAGGAACTGGGCGTCCTACAGCCGATCATCGTGCGACCGGTTGATGGGGAAGAGGGGAAGTACGAGTTGATCGCCGGCGAACGCCGTTGGCGCGCGGCGATTCTCGCCGAACTGGAGTTCATGCCGGTGCTCGTACAAGTCGATGTCAACGACCGTCTCTCACTGGAACAGGCGGTAGTCGAGAATCTGCACCGCGTCGACCTTCATCCGTTGGAAGAAGCGGCCGCCTATCAACAGTTGATTGATGATTTTGATCTGACCCACGAACAAGTCGCCCAGCGCGTCGGCAAGAGTCGAGCAAATGTTACGAACACGTTACGACTTCTGCAATTGGGTGAAGCAGCGCAATCTGCGCTGGCTTCGTCGCTCATCACCGCGGGCCACGCCCGATCCCTTTTAGCGATATCCGATGCCAACGCCCAGTCCACCATGGTCGCTCGCGTGATAAAGAACGAGATGTCGGTGCGCGCGACGGAAGAGGCGGTGAAGACCTTCCTGGAGCCCAAGGCCGTGGTGGAGTCTGAACCCACGGCCAAACCGGGCCTGGGCGCAGCACGTCTTCGACCGGTACCCGATGCCAGCGTCGCAGAACTCGAGCACCTACTCGAGGATTACCTCAATACGCGCGTGCACGTGGACCTAAAAGGCCGCAATGGCCGCATAATCATTGACTTTGCGGACCTGGACGACCTGGAACGGATCTATATTTCGATCTCCAACGCGAAGTAACCCTAAACCTTAAATCTAAACCTCAAGTTGAAGTTATCCCCAACTTGTGGATGAAGTTGTGGGTTTCTCAGGTTTTGCTTTAAACAAAGGGATTTAGCCAACTAAATCCCCTAGTTCAGGGTGCCAAATTAGGCTGGCCTGTGGATAACTTCGCTCAAAACGGCCGAAATGACCTCCGCCAGCTCCTCGAGGGTTTCATTCTTGTCAAATCCGTGCTCGATGTGCAACGTGATCATCTTTGTTTCGCGCAAGATGGGCAACGCCATGCCCGTGACCTCCACCCTCGGCAAGTGGGCCGCGAGGGAGAACGCCGAGGCGATCTGGCTCGCGAGTTGTTCACCGCGGCGCGAGTGCGAACGGTAGCTCGCCCAATAGTGCAGGTGAACGCCGTCAATGTGCTGGAGGGTTTGGAGCGAGATGACGAAGGCGGCGTCATTCGCGTTCGCGAAAGCGGCCACGGCCTCGGGGCTCTCGTCGCCCAAGACTTCAACCTTCAAGACGTGGGCGCACGTACGCGCGAGTAGGGGAGCGAGGGGGCTCTGTCCGGAGATGACCAACGGACCGCTCAGCGCCTCGTTGAATCCGGCGCGGTCACGGGCCTCGGTGACCAGGTTGCGCGTCGTGTGCGTCGAGGTCATGCGCACCAGCTCGACCAGTGTCGATCGCGTGAGTGTACCGCTGGCCTCGAGCGCGCAGTTTCGCTGAAAGTCGTTCAGGGCCTCCTCGGTGAAGACGCCAAATATCCCGTCGATGCGACCGGGGTTAAATCCGAACTGCGCCAGCCGCACCTGCAGTTCCGCGACGTCGTCGCCGCGCAAGCTGGGATGCGCGAGGTACAACAGCCGATGTCCGAGGCGCCAGCCGGCCTCGACCAATCGCTCCCAGGTCGTCGAGTCCACGGCGCCGGTAATCGGCAGTCCTCGGGAGCGCTGGAACGCCTCGACGAGAGCGACCGTGCCGTCACCGAAGGTCTCTGGCGCGTCGTTGGTCGAAAGGTGTCCGAGGGAGGCCAGTCGCTCGTGAAGTTCGCGAACGCGAGGACCCGTGTCGCCGAGTTGGAGCGAGTCGAAGTTCGACAGCGTGGACTACAGGTTCGCGGTGATCTCTTGGAGCATGGCACCCTTGGGCTTGGCGCCCACGAGTCGGGCCACGACCTCGCCGTCCTTAAAGAGCAACAGCGTGGGAATACTCATGACCGAGAACTTGGTGGCGGTCATGACGTTGACGTCCACGTCGAGCTTGCCGATGGTGAAGTTGTCGGACTGTTCGACGGCCAACTCTTCCAGAATCGGCGCGATCATCTTGCACGGACCACACCATTCGGCCCAGAAGTCGACCAAGATCGGCTTGTCCGACGCGCCGACTACTTCGTCAAACGTGGCGTCGGTAAGGGTCGTGATCTGCTCGGACATAAGCACCTCCAGAGGTGGCGCCTTCGTGCGCCAGTAAACCACTTTAGCGAGCGGCTCTGATTTAGTGACCCTGTGCTTCGAGCCAACGTTCGGCGTCGATGGCGGCAATACAGCCCGATCCGGCCGACGTGACCGCTTGGCGATAGACGTGATCTTGGACGTCGCCGGCGGCGAAGAGTCCTTCGATATTCGTGTACGAACCCAGTCCCGTGCGGACGTAGCCGTTCTCTTCGAGGTCGGCCTGTCCCATGACCAAGGTGGTGTTCGGGATGTGTCCGATGGCGACGAAGATCCCGGTCACGTCGAGCACCCGGTCCTCGTTGGTGACGGTATCGCGCACGGCCAAGCCGGTCACTTTTTCTTCGCCGAGGACCTCGGTGACCTTGGTGTGCCACGCGAAACGGATCTTCTCGTGGGCGAAGGCGCGCTCTTGCATGATCTTCGAGGCGCGTAGGACGTCGCGTCGAACGACCACCGTGACACTGGAGGCGAAGCGCGTGAGAAAGAGCGCCTCTTCCATGGCCGAGTCACCGCCCCCGATGACGGCGATGTCCTGACCGCGAAAGAAGAATCCGTCGCACGTCGCGCAGGTCGAAAGACCGTGACTGAGCAGTCGCTCTTCGCCGGGCACGTTCATCATCATCGAGCGCGCGCCGGTGGCCAAGATCACCGTGTCGGCCGTGATGCTCGGTTCGTCGTCGTCGGTGAGCCAGGCTCGAAACGGACGTTCGGCGGTGTCGAGGACCTGCACCTTGTTGACGCGAAGGTCGGCGCCGAAACGCAGGGCCTGCGCGCGCATGAGCCCCATCAACTCGGGGCCGGTGACCGCCTCGGGGAAGCCGGGGTAGTTCTCGACGTCGGTCGTGAGCATCAGCTGACCACCGGGCTGATCGGTGGTCGACGAGGGTTCGCCCTCGATCACGATGGGGTTGAGCTGGGCGCGAGCGCTGTAGATGGCGGCCGTGAGCCCGGCGGGGCCCGAGCCGATAATCAAGACACGAGTGTGTTCGGGCATTACTTCCTCAGGTTGAGCGGGCGACGCTTACGCCAAATGATCAGTCCGGCGAGGAGCGAGATCGCTCCGACCGAGACGTAACTGAGGTACTCACGACCGGCGAAGAAGTAGATGTCGATGAAGCGCACGAGTCCGATCAACAGGGCGCCGATGAGGACGAAGGACACCAACAGGATGATCATTCCGTAGGCGATGGCCCGACCGGCCAGGAGAATCGGGCGGAGTACCCGGTCGTGGACGACGTCCAGGACGTGGTCGAACTGGAAGAGAGCCTTGTCGACAAAGTCGCCGTCGGTGGGTCGCTTCGCTTCGTTCACGCCTTCAACCTACCGGTAAGCGGCGTCGTTACGCTTCGACCCAACAGAGCCCGATGATCCCCGGGCCGCCGTGCGTGCCCACGACCGGCCCCATGTCGGTGACGATGATCGCGTTCTCGGTGGGGAGGTCGGCCACCAGGGCCTCCAAGTTGGCCACCTCACTCGAGGCCCCGTGGACCAGCGCCAGGCGCTTCAGCGGGGCGTGCGACTTGGCCACCCCGGCGATGGCCACCAGGGCCCTGGAGCGCGTTCGTTGACGACCGGCCTCGGCGACCAACCCGTCTTTCAGTTCCAGTAACGGCTTGATGGAGAGGACTTGACCGAGCAAGGCGCGGGCCCCGCCGACGCGACCGCCCTTGATGAGGTGTTCCAGCGTGTCGAGCATGGCCACGACGCCGACCTTGGCCACTAATGACTCGGCGTGCGCGACGAGCTGTTCGAGGTCGGCGCCGGTCGCGGCGAGTTCGGCCACGTCGATCGCCAAGAGGCCCTGCGCCATCGACACCGCCTTGGTGTCGACCACGCGCACGCTCAGTGCCCCGGCGCGCCCTTCGGCGCCGAGGACCGCCGACTGGTTCGTCGCCGAGAGCAGGGCGGACAACGTGAGCACGATGACGCCGTCGCAACCATCGGCCCGGGCGCGCTCGTACGCCGCTTGGAAGGCACCGGGCGACGGCGCGGCGGTCTCGGGCAGGGTCTTAGAGGCTTTGCACTTCGCCCAGAACGCCTCGGGGGAGAGATCGACGCGGTCGGTGAACTCCTCGTCGCCGAAGCGGATGGTGAGCGAGACGATGTCGATGTGGAGTTGACGCGCGATCTCTTCGGGAACGTCGCACGCACTGTCGGTTACTACGCGAATCCGAGCCATGGCCCCCCTCTGAACTAGTTCAGCCTTGCATCTTTCGCTCCGACGCGCGCCACGCGGTGCTGCAGAACGGCGACGACGATGGCGTAGGCGCCGAGGCCGGCCGCGACCGTGAGGGAGAAGCGCGCGACCAATCCCAAGCCCCGGTTCCAGGTCGGCGCGGCGTAGGCCAGGGCCATCACCAGCGCGGCGACCAAAGAGGCGCCGAGGCTTCGACGCACGTGCCGCGACCAGATGACCGGCGCAATGGACACCCGGTGACGAGCGAGCGCGGCGAGCGCCACCACGGCCGCCGCGCTGTAGGCGATGGAGACGCTGGCGGTCAGTCCGGCGAGGGAGTGACGGCCGATCGCGACGCACAACATGATGGTCAGCACGTTCTGGAGCGCGTAGAGATAGAACACCTCACGCGCGCGCTGCATCGACTGCAGACCGCGCACGCAGAGTTGAAAGATCGTGAAGCCGGGCAGTCCCGCGGCCAAGACCGCCAGCACGGTGCCGGCGGCGATGTCGTGACGCGCGTTCACGTGATTGAGCAAGATGGCGACGATCGGTTGCGCCAGCACCAAGAGCACCAGCGTGCACGGGATGATGATGACCAGTGACTGTCGCAGTCCGAAGCGAAGTCGTTCGCTCAGTCCCTCGAAATCCTCCGCGGTCGAAAGGCCGGCCAGTTGCGGGGTGAGGACGCCGAGCACCGAGACCACCACGACGGCGTAGGGCATCTGCATGAAGGACCAGCCGTAGGTGTACGCGCTGACCGGTCCGGCACCGCCGATGCCGAAGGCGAAGGCCAGCACGATGAAAAGGGAGAGCTGATTAAGCAGGACGACCAGCAAGGTCCAACTGCCGAGTCGGCTGACGGCGCGCAGCGCGGGGTCCTTCAGGTTGAAGCGGAACGAGAGTCGCCAGAGGTCGCTACGAAAGAGCGAGGGCAACAAAGCGAGGAACTGCACCGCGACGCCCAGCGTCGTACCGAGTCCCAGCCACATGAGATCACTGGAGCCGTTCAAGGTGGCCAGCATCGGCGTCGGGTCGACCAGGTGGAACCAGACGAGGACGGCGATGCACACGAGGTTGTTGGCGACGGGAACCCACGCCGCGACGCCGAAGCGATTGCGGATGTTGAGCAGCGACGTGGCGATGCCGATGACGCCGTAGAAGAAGATCTGCGGCACGAACCAACGCAAAAGGTCGGTCGCCACGGCGCGTTGTTGACTGAGGACCGCCACCGACTCCGTGGTCGACGAGTGGCGAAAGGCCGTGAAGCCGTCGATGATCCACGGCGCGCAGAACCACGCCAGCAGGGACGCGGCCGTGAGGACCATGAGGGCGCCGGTGACCACGCTCGATATCGAGCGCCAGGCGCGTCGTTCGCCGTCGAGCGCCAGGCGTTCGACGAACACCGGTATGAAGGTCGCCCCGGCGACCCCGCCGAGCACCAGGTCGAAGAGCATGTTGGGCACGGTGTTGGCCAGGTTGAAGGAGTCGGCGATCGGCGTGAAGCCGAGCACCCAGGCCAGGACCAGCACTCGAAAGAGACCGGTCAGTCGCGACACCAGGGTGCCGCTGGCCATGGAGACGACGCGCGAGCCGTGCGTCGAAGTGGAACTCATCGGGCGTGACGGCCCTTGGGTCGTTTGCGGTAGGTGCGCAGCCACCAGTAGGCGAGCACCAGCAGTGACGCGATCGTCAAGAGGTATCCGACGAAGGAGGTACCGGCGATCCGGACTTGGATGGCCGCGCGCGCCAGCACCAGACGATTGTTCGGCGTGGTGACGATGACCTGCAAGGTCAGGCTGCTCCCGGTGTGACCCGACGTCGCGACGCGAACCGACTTGGTCGGCGCGTCCAGGGACACCGGTACGACGTCACCCTTGGGAAACGTGATCTGGTCGGTCAAGAGGTGGACCCGAGCCATCACGGTGTAGGCCGCGTGGTTGGTCAAAGTGATCGGAATCGACGAGCCCGACCCGGCCAGCGTGATGGTGCTGGGGTCCACCGAGAAGTTGCCCAACTGCCCTTTGAGCGCGGTGGCGGCGGCGTTGATCGCGACCTGTCGCGCACTCTGGGAACCGGTGATCTCCGAGGCCTCCATCGCCACCGTGAGGTCGTTGCCAAGGTTGGTGGAGCGAAGCGCCGGCGCGTAGGAGTTCACTCCGACGACGAGGTCACTGAGGGACGTGACGTTGTGCGCGGACCACGGTGTATTCGCCCCAGGGTCGAGCATGGACCGGGTAGCCGGTGCCCCGTCGGTGGCGACGAGAGCGTGCTCGAACGACGGGATGAGCGTGGCGAGGGTGATAAAGGGATTGCTCGCGAAGCCGTTGAAGACGTCCTTCAAGAAGGCGACGGAACTCTTCGACATCGGCGCGATGATGACGACGGTCCGCGGTGCCGCGGCGTTGGGGGCCTCGAAGTGCAAGAACGCCAACGTGCCCAACGTGAGCGCGGCGCGCAGACCCGATCCGATCGAGGTGTCCGCGAACAACGTCGAAAGGGGACCGTCCGAGCTGAGCGCGGTGAGCGATCCCGCGCCCTCCACTTCGAACGGCGCTCCCCAGTTGAGGGTGGTCGACGGCGGGACCGTGAGGTCAGTCTCCGGAAGGACGACGTCGCGAACGCCGGCGTGTCGCAGTGCCCGCAGGCTCGCCAGTGACGGCGTGCCATTAAGCAACACGGCACCGTCGACGGCCCGACCGGCGAGGCCCTGCAAGAACGCGGCCGACAACGACAGTTGGTGGCGAACCTCATCGCCAAATCCGTGGGCCGCGAGCCCGCCGAAGTCGATGTTCGCCGGTGGCGCGGCGACCGCCTGGTGCAACGGGCTCACCAGGGCCTGGCGAAGGGCCGAGCGGAAGAGGGTGTTCGTCGAACCGGACTGCGCCACCGTGTCAAGCGTGCGGTAGTCGGCGCTCAGCGTGATGGCCGACGAAGGGTGATGCGCGAGGAGACGCAGTACCGCGGTGGAACGTTTCGCGTGCAGCCACGACGAAGGGTCCATCGTCTCGACCAGGTCAACTCGTAGTGGTTGGTCGACCGCGGTGGACTCGACGGCGAGCAGCGACCAACGGATCGACGTTGCCCCGTCGGTCGTCACTTCGATGCGAATGGGATAGACCCCGTCACAGCGCAGGGCCGGACACGGGAGATGGAGGCGCGGCGCGGGCGCGCAACTTCGACGCAGCCGACCGGACCGTCGCGAAAAGAGGTGGACCGTGAATTTGTAGCGGCCGTGGATCTCGCACTTCAGCGCAAAACTGCTGGTCGTGCCTAGGGCTTTGTCCGTCGCACCGGTGCCCGCGACGATCGGATCGAGTTGGGAGCGGTCGATGACGCGCGGATAGACCGTGACTCGAGCCCGCGACGCGGACCCTTGGGGCGAGGTTGAGAGCGTGAGAGCGAAGTGCGACGTGCCTTTGGTCGAGATGCTCGCCACGGCGTCTTGGTGCAGGAGCGTGAAGGAGGGCGTCGTCCCAGCGCTCGCGGCCGTGGGCCACGCCATCGTTGCGAGGCAGAGGAGTACGACGCTGAGCGCCCGCCACCAGGTCGAAAATCGGTGGAACATGCTTTCACAATCTACCTTCGTGCGACTGCGAAGTCGGACGACCAGTACCCTCGTTCGCAGTGACTTCCTTCGATCAAGTCCACGACCGACTCAACGATCTCGCGCATCTGTCGGGTCCTTTAGCCCGCGCATTCGCCGACGCGGGCTTCTCCCTTTACGCCGTGGGGGGCTCGGTGCGCGACGCCATTCTCGACGAAGAGCGCGACGACGAATACGAGATCGACTTCACCACGGACGCGCGTCCAGAGGACATCGTGGCGCTGATGACGCCGCTGTGCACGTCGCTGTGGGAACAGGGCCGAGCCTTCGGGACGTTCGGCGGCGTGCTTCGCGACGGCGACGTCAAGGTGGAAATCACCACGTTTCGCTCCGAGGCCTACGTCGACCATTCGCGCAAACCCTCGGTCGAATGGGGCGACTCGCTGGAAGCCGATCTGAGTCGACGTGACTTCACGATCAACGCCCTCGCCCTCGACGTCGTCGCTCTCGAGTCACAGAGGCCCGACGTGCAGACGCTCTTCGACTTCCACAGCGGATTCAGCGATCTCCACGAGCGGGTGCTGCGCACGCCCGTCGACCCCGAGATCCTCTTCAGTGACGACCCCTTGCGAATGCTGCGCGCCGCGCGTTTCGCCGCGCGTTCTCTCTCACCATCGATCCCGCGATCGAAGCGGCAACGGTGAAGATGGCCGAGCGTCTCTCCAAGGTGTCGGCCGAGCGAATACGCGGCGAGCTCGACCTTCTCATGATGAGCGCGGCGCCGTCGGTGGGGCTGGACTTCATCGTGCGAACGGGACTGGCCGAGCACTTCTTTCCGGAACTCCCGAAGCTGAAGCTCGAACAGGATCCGATCCACCGTCATAAGGACGTCCTCTCGCACACGTGGGCCGTCGTCGACAAGACCTCGCCGGAGCTGGTGCTGCGCCTGGCCGCGCTCTTTCACGACATCGGCAAACCGGCTACTCGAGCGATCACCGACGAGGGCGTGACCTTCCGATTCCACGAAGTCGTGGGTGCCAAGATGACGCGCAAGCGCATGACGGCGCTGCGCTACTCCCAGGAGATGATCGACGACGTCAGTGCGCTCGTCGAACTCCATCTGCGATTCCACACGTACAAGTTGGGATGGTCCGATAAGGCCGTACGGCGCTACGTGCGCGACGCCGGGCCGTTGCTCGACGAGTTGAACGAACTGACGAGGTGCGACTGCACGACGCGCAACGCCCGCAAGGCCGCGTCGCTGGCCCAGCGCATGGACGAGTTAGAGATTCGTATCGCCGAACTTCGCCAACGCGAAGACCTCGAACGTCTCCGCCCGGCGCTCGACGGCGTGGCCGTGATGGAGCTGTTGGAGATTCCCCCCAGTCCCGCGGTCGGTCGCGCGCTCGACTTTCTCATGGAGATTCGCCTCGACGAAGGCGAGATCACGCCGCAAGAGGCGGCCGTGCGGCTCCGTGAATGGTGGAACGATCAGGTCAGATAAGAGTCGCTAGCGACATTGCCGCGTGAACGTGCCGTCGTCGCGGGGGAGGGGACTACGGCCAGACCAGATTGTCGGCACCACGGTCGGCGAAGTCTTCGACCATGTCGTGCGCCACGTCGTCGTGGAACTGGACGGGCGGCGACTTCATGAAGTACGCCGACGGGCCGATGATCGGTCCACCGATGCCGCGGTCCAGCGCGACCTTCGCGCAGCGCACGGCGTCGATGATGACGCCGGCGGAGTTGGGCGAGTCCCACACTTCGAGCTTGAGTTCGACGCTGACCGGCACGTCACCGAAGTTGCGGCCCTCCAAGCGGATGAAGGCCCACTTGCGGTCGTGCAGCCACGGCACGTGGTCGCTCGGTCCGATGTGTATGTCGTCGGGGTCCATGTTGGAGATCTCCAGTTGCGAGGTCACGGCCTGGGTCTTGGAGATCTTCTTGGACTCGAGGCGTTCGCGTTCGAGCATGTTCTTGAAGTCCATGTTGCCGCCGACGTTCAGCTGGTAGGTGTGGTCGAGGGTTAGTCCGCGGTCCTCGAAGAGGCGCGCCAGGACGCGGTGGACGATGGTCGCGCCCAGTTGGCTCTTGATGTCGTCGCCGATGATCGGCACCTTGGCGTCGGCGAACTTCTTGGCCCACTTCGGGTCCGAGGCGATGAACACCGGGATGGCGTTCACGAACGCGACGCCCGCGTCGAGCGCGCACTGGGCGTAGAAACGCTGGGCTGCTTCGGAGCCGACCGGCAGGTACGACACGAAGACCTGAGCACGTGAGTCGCGAAGAATCTGGGTTACGTCGACCGGTTCGAAGAGCGACTCTTCGATGGCGGCGCGGTAGTACTTGTTGAGACCGTCCATGGTCGGACCGCGCTGGACGGTGACGCCCAATGGCGGGACGTCGGCGAACTTGATCGTGTTGTTCTGGCCGCCGTCGATGGCCTTGCCGAGGTCGCTGCCCACCTTGGAGGCGTCGACGTCGAAGGCAGCGACGAACTCGATGTCGCTGACGTGATAACCCCCGAGCACCACGTGCATGAGACCGGGCACGTCGTCGGCGGGATTGGCGTCTCGGTAGTAGGTCACGCCCTGGATGAGTGCACTGGCGCAGTTTCCGACGCCCGCTATGGCCACGCGAATCTTTTCCATGGCTCCCCTTTCTTACTTCGCGTCGTGCGCGAAGGACTCTTGATTACTACGTTCGGTGGACAACATGCCGTCGATCCACGCGAGGTCCAGCTCGACGCCTTGGGCCGCGTGCTCCATGACACCGCGCGCGTAGGAATCGAGTTGTTCGTTGTTGGCCCCGGCCCGCACTTCGGCCAGGCGGGCGATCAGATCACCGCGACGACGCTCGAGCAACCCGACCCGAGCGTTCGGGTTCAGGTACTTGGCGAGGGCCATGCGCAACGAGAAGTTCTTGCCGTCATCCAGCGTGGCCGGATCGGCGAGCATCGAGACGAAGTCACGACGACCCCGCTCGGTGATTCGATAGACCTTGCGACCCCGACGTCCGATGCCCGTCGTGGTGCGCAGGGAGCGAAGTGAGGCGCGTTCACCGGAGAGGGAGCCGGTCGAGAGCGAACTGAGTCGGGTCTCACTCGAAGTGACCGCTTCGACGCAGCCCTGGCGCTCTAATCGCGCGAGTGCCGGGTAGATGGAACCGAAGGAAACATTGGCCCAAACCCCGAGTCGCTCGCGCAGTTGTGTGCGTATCTCGTAACCGTGGTGGTCGCGGTCCATGAGAAGACCCAGGATGGCAATGTCTAACACGCGAAACATAGTATCACTTCGATATATCGAACGTACAGAGGTGTCATTTACCAATGAAACAACAGTGTGTAAGGTCACCCCTAATGGATAAGCGATTCCGCACGAGTACCGCCAACGGGGCAGTAGTCGAGTTCGGACTCGTGCGTCACGCCCTGTTGGCCAAGGTCGCCGCGGGCGTCATCCGCTACGAAGACGTCTGCGACGCGCATCCCGAACTTCTGCGCGCCGCGAAGAACCTCGGACGCAAGACCGGCGAGACCTGTCCGGTCTGCAGTGACGTCGAGCTCGTCGAAGTGACGTACGTCTTTGGCGCGCGCCTGCCCTCGGGCGGAACCTGTCCGACCACGCGCGCCGAACTGTTGAAGCTCGAACGACGAGAAGAGCCGGTGCAGTGTTACGCGGTCGAAGTCTGCGTCGGATGTTCCTTCCACCACCTGGTGCGAAAGTGGTCGGCCGGAGGACGTCGGGCCCGCCGCGTCAACGCCATCGAGCGTCAAGAGGTCGGCGAATGACCCTGAGCGCCCCGGCGATCCGGCTCCGAAAACGCCGCAACGGCGCCATTCCCCTGGTCATGGTGACCGCCTACGACGAGCCGGGGGCCCGGTTGGCCTCGGCGGCCGGCGTCGACCTGATCCTGGTCGGTGACTCGATGGCCAACGTAGTGCTGGGCCAAGAGAACACCCTGCACCTGACGATCGACGAGATGTGCCATCACGTGCGGGCCGTCGCCGCGGCGAGGCCCGACGTCCACGTCGTCGCGGACATGCCGTGGCTGAGTTACCACGTCGATCTCGGCGAGAGCGTCCGCAACGCCGCCAAGCTCATTCGCGCCGGCGCCGACAGCGTCAAGCTCGAGGGGGGACGGGTGCGCCAGGCCGTCGTTCGCGCGCTCTTGGACGCGCAGATTCCGGTGATGGGTCACCTCGGGCTCACCCCGCAGAGCGTGATGGCGTTCGGGGGATTCAAGGTCCAGGCCAAGACCATGGAGAGCGCCAAGCTACTGATCGAGGACGCCCAACTGCTCGAAGAAGAGGGTGTCTTCTCCATTGTCATCGAGGGCGTGCCGAGCGTGGTGGGCACGTCCGTGACCCAGGCCCTCGACATTCCGACCATCGGCATCGGCGCCGGCCCCGACACCGACGGTCAAGTGCTGGTCTTTCACGACCTGCTCGGACTAACGGGCCGCACGCCGGCGAAATTCGTCCGTCAGTACGCGAATCTCGGTCCGATGATCACCGAGGCGCTTCGCCACTTCGCCGAGGACGTTCGCAGCGGTGACTTCCCGAGCGAGGACGAGGCCTACCCCAACCCCGAAGGGCTCCTCGACTAGCCAATTTCGGCCCCGTGGACTAGGATTGTCGTTCCCACAAGCGTGGGGAAGTGCCACATACCCTGCTCTGTTTTCCGCAGAGCCCGACCTAGTCGGACCAGAGGGAAAGGAAACCGGCCATGAGGCCCTATGAAACCATGATCGTGTTCGACACCGCCGTCGACGCCCAGACGATCCAAATCGCGCTCGACCGAGCGCTGGAAACAATACGAACGCACGAGGGAACGCCCGGCGCCATCGACCGTTGGGGCAAGCGTCCCTTGGCCTACGAGATCAACAAGCGCAAAGAGGGCTACTACGTCTTGGTGGAGTTCAGTGGTGAGTCGGCGACCGTCGTCGAGCTCAACCGGATCCTGACCCTCTCGGACGAGGTCCTGCGCTACAAGATCCTTCGTCGCCATGAACGCCCGAGTGCCCGTGTCACGGCGCAGGCGTAAGTTCGGACGCTTGAGAATCCAAGGAGAGAGAAATGGCCGATAACGCAATCACCGTCGTGGGGAACGTCACCCGGGACCCCGAACTGAAGTTCCTCAATAGCGGACAGGCGGCGCTGAAGCTTTCCATCGCCGTCAATCGCCGCTGGCAGAACCGCCAAACCCAGGAGTGGGAAGAGCGCGTCAGCTTCTTCGAGGTGGTGGGCTACGGCGCCATGGCCGAGAACGCCGCGAACTCTCTGACCAAGGGCGCCCGCGTCATCGTCAGCGGCCGACTCGAGCAGCGCTCCTGGGAGACTGAGAACGGCGACAAGCGCTCGATCGTGGAGATCAACGCCGACGAGATCGGACCGAGCCTCAAGTGGGCGACCGCCGTCGTCACGCGCACCCCGCGCGCCGAGGGCAGTAACTTCCAGTCCAGTGACCGTCCGGCCGCCGCGCCTCGTGCGAACGAACCCAGCGGTTACGCCTTCGATGAGGAGCCCTTCTAATGCCCCGTATTAACAATCCCAAGCCGCCGAAGCGCGCTCCCAAGATCGACACCCGTCGCGGTGCGAAGAAGAAGCCCTGCTCCTTCTGTCAGCACGGCGTCGACACGGTGGACTACAAGGACTTAGCGCAACTGCGCAAGTACATCTCGGACCGCGGCAAGATTCGCGGACGTAAGGTCTCGGGCAACTGCCAACAGCACCAGCGTGACGTCACCGACGCGATCAAGACCGCGCGCGAGTTGGCCCTGCTGCCCTACACCCAGCGCACCGTGACGGAGCGACGCGGCGGTCGCGGCAACCGCGACGACCGTGGGCCGCGCGCCCCGCGACCGGACGGTGACCGACCGGCCGCCGCCGCGAGTGTCAACGTGGAGGCGCCCGACGTCGAAGCCGAAGAGGTCCTGGAGTACGTCGACACCACGCCCGTGGCCGAGGTCGAGCTGGTCGAGGAGGTCGCCGAATGAAGGTCCTCCTGCGAAGCGACATCCGCGGCATCGGTCGTCGCGGCGACATCGTCGAAGTGAAGTCCGGCTACGCCCGAAACTTCCTGTTGCCCTCGGGCGCGGCGATGAAGGCCAGCACTAGCACCGAGGCCCAAGCCTCGTCGATGCGCAAGTCGCGCGACTTGCGCGACGCCGCGAGTCGTGAAGCGGCCGAAGCCCAACGCGCGATCATCGAAGCGCAGACCTTGAGCATCGCCGCGCGCGCTAGTGCCAATGGCCGACTGTTCGGCTCGGTCACCGAGGCCGACGTGGTCAACGCGCTGCGAACGGCGACCGGCATCTCGCTCGATCGTCACGCCATCCACATGACCGAGCACGCGAAAGAAGTTGGCTCCACGACCGTCACGGCGACCCTGTTCGACGACGTTGAGGCCACCATCACCGTGGAGATCATCGCCAAGTAATTCACGACCTGAAGTGCAGACACGCCGAGACAATCGTCTCGGCGTGCGTTGCGTCAGGGGCCAATGTCACAACGAAATGTAATCATCAAGTTGGTGACAATTAGACACAGGTATTTCCCCACGTTGGGCATCTTGTTACAAACACACGAAACAAGCGACCATTGAGGTCTTATGACGCAGATTGAATCGGAGCCGCGAACGCGACAGGCGCCGAACGGCGGCCGCATACCTCCGAGTGCAATCGAAGCCGAAGAGAGTCTGATCGGCGCCATGTTGCTCTCGCAAGAGGCCGTGAGCATCGCGTACGAAACGGTGCAAGCCGAAGACTTCTATCGACCGTTGCACGGCCAGATCTTCAGCTCCATCATCGCGCTGGCGAACGCGGGCGAGCCGGTCGACTACGTGACCGTGCAAGCCAAGCTGCAAGAGCGCGGCGCGATCGCCGTCGAACTGGCGCTGCTCTCGTCGCTCCAGATGAACACGCCGTCGGCCGCCAACGCCCACCACTACGCCGAACTGGTTCGCGAGAAGGCCCAGCAGCGCCGGCTCATCGCGGTCGCCGGCGAGATCGTCGACGAGGCCTACGTCGCCACCGAAGACGTGGTGGGCCTGATCGACGAAGCCGAGCGCAAAATCAACGCCATTGGCGACGCCGGCCGGACCGACACGGTCTCGCCCCTGCAGCGCCTGTTGCTGAGCGAAGCCGACATTCTCGAGGAACGCGGCGAAACTCGTGGTCGCATCAACGGTCTCGAGACCGGCTACAAGTCACTCGACCAGATTCTCCAGGGGCTGCAGCCGAGCAGCATGACCATCGTGGGAGCGCGCCCGGGCACCGGCAAGACGGCGTTCGCGCTCGGCATACTGATCCACGTTGGGGCGGTCGTGAAGCGCCCCGCGCTCTTCTTCTCCTTGGAGATGAGCCGTCAGGAATTGGCCGAGAGGATCCTCGCTTCAACGGCCCGCATCGACTCATCGAAACTGCGCACCGGCGACCTCAGCGACGCCGACTGGAACCGCGCCCACGAGGCCTTCGGATATCTGCAGTCAGCCAAGGTCTTCATCGACGACAATCCCGCGCTCACGGTCATGGACGTTCGGGCTCGCGCTCGTCGAATTCGCCAGCAGAACGGTGACCTCGGCGTGGTGATCATCGACTACTTGCAATTAATGAGTTCACGCGGCCGGGCCGAGAACCGTCAGGTCGAGGTATCGGAAATGAGTCGGTCGCTGAAGATCCTGGCACGTGAACTTCAATGCCCCGTCATCGCGCTCTCGCAGTTGTCGCGAAAGTTGGAAGAACGCTCGGACAAGCGCCCGATGATGTCGGACCTGCGCGAATCGGGATCGCTGGAGCAAGACGCCGACGTCGTGCTGTTCATCTTCCGCCCCGAGCAGTACGGGGAGGTCGCGAACGACAAGAAGGCGGAGGCCGAGATCATCGTCGGCAAGAACCGAAACGGACCGACCCGCACGACCCACCTGACCTGGCGGGGCGAGTTCGCGCGATTCGAGAACGTGGCCGAGGCGCGCGAAATCTAGCTGTAGCTAGCTGTGAGGACTAAGCCCTGGTGAACAATGCCGGGTCTTGATGAACACTCGAAGCGAAGCCGACCTTCCAATAGGAACGACTTCTTCGAATGGCGCGCGACAAGCGCGCGCGACGGTGTTTGATCGAGTTGGTCATAAGACGAGAGCCGAGAACAAGACGTAGCAAACTGTCCTCATGTCAACCGACGCTCTCTGCGTGAACTTCCGGATCCATGAGTAGCGCTCCGACCGGACGGCAGTTGGAAATGCAGCAAAGGTCTGCTCGCGAAGAGGCCCGTGACCGACGGACGATCATGAGGGTGCACGTCCTAGGGTCCCTCGTACTTCTCGCTTCCACGCTGGTGGCCTGGGAGAACCACCCTCGCGTAAAGTTTCGCGGAGGGCTCCATCCCGGGTACTTCGTCAGTGAGGTGAGCCACTCCATAGGTCTGGCGACGCGACCAGCCGGACAACTCGTCTTCGCCGTCGCGGTGCTCTCACTCGTCGTGGCAAACCTGCTCAGAAAGGCGCATCTGCTCGCCGGATGGTTGGCGATCCTGCTGTCCTCGGGAGCTCTCGGTACCTGTTTCGTTGAGATCATCCAACTCCTTCTCGGGCGGAGGAATTGGTTGGGCATTATCTCGAGCAAGGTCGGGCCCTCGACATTGGGCCAAGCAATCGGTGGCGGCGTGTGGTTGGCCACCCTGGCGTCGATCGCGCTCGTGGCCAACGCGTCCACCTACCTCTGGCTCGGGCACCGACAATGGAGTGAGAATCCGGCAGTGCCGGACTGAGGCACAGTCAGCCGTCGCGTGCACTCTCACGCGACACCGATATCGACCGCGGTCTCGAGCGGGTCGCTATTTAGGTTGCATTCGAATGCCGGCGTCGAGACGGATCGACTCGGCATTCATGTAACTGTTGGCGAGCAACTCGACGGCGAGCGAGGCGTACTCCGCGGCGTAGCCGAGTCGCTTCGGGAACAGAACGCCCGCGCCGAGTCGAGCCTTGAATTCGTCGGACTGCGGACCGGTGCCGTAGATGGGTGTGTCGATGAGGCCGGGCATGATGCAGTTGGCTCGTACGCCGACGACGGCGAGGTCGCGGGCCAACGGCAGCGTGAGTCCGACGACGCCGCCCTTGGATGAGGAGTAGGCGACCTGACCGATCTGACCATCCTCCGCGGCGACCGACGCGGTGTTGACGATCGCGCCGCGCATGCTGTCCACGTCGGGCGTGTTCGCACTCATCGCGGTGGCGGCGAGCCGACAGACGTTGAACGTGCCGATCAGGTTGATCTCGATGACCTTGCGATAAAGGTCGAGGTCGTGGGCCGAGGCGTATTCGCCGTCTTTGCCGACGGTGCGCGTCGCCCAGCCAATACCGGCGCAGTTCACGGCGCTCCACAGCGGCGCCATGGCCTTCGCCGCTTCGATCGATGCGATCACCTGTTCGGTGTTCGTCACGTCACAGTGGACGTACGCTCCACCGATCTCCTGGGCGAGAGCTGCACCGCGCTCGTCATTGAGGTCGGCCACCACGACGTTCACGCCGCGCGCGCTCAGCGCGCGGGCCGTGGCCTCGCCGAGGCCGGACGCGCCGCCGGTGACGATGGCTGAAGTGTTCTTGAGTTCCATGGATGCTCCTGCTGTAAGGCCGCGCCTGCGACTGAACCGACATTCATTCTCGCAGAGATTTCGCCGGTGCCGCCGTGGTGGAGGTTGAATGAGAACGTCGAGCGCCGGGCGTAGCGTTGTGGGATGCCGTCGGTCTACGAGTACGCCAAAGATGAGTTGGCCGAACTGTTGGTGGGCGAACCCCGTTACCGCGTGGATCAGGTGTGGCACGGGCTCTGGAGCGAGGGTCAGGCGCTGGAGGGGATAACGACCATCCCCAAGGCCCTGCGGGCCCAACTGGCCGAGCGGTTCCCACCAAGCCTCGACGTGGTCAACGACGTGTCGAGCGATCACGGAGCGACCCGCAAATGGGTCTTTCGCTTGTTCGACGGTGCGACGATCGAGACCGTCCTCATGGGATACGAAGACCGCGTCACGGTCTGCCTGTCGTCCCAGGCCGGCTGCGCCATGGGCTGCACGTTCTGCGCGACGGGACAGGCCGGCTTCACCCGTCACCTCTCGGCCGGCGAAATCCTCGAACAAGTCATGTTCGCCGCGCGCGCGGCGGCGCCGCGCCGGTTGTCGAACGTGGTCTTCATGGGAATGGGCGAACCGCTGGCCAACTATCTGGTGACCATGGACGTGGTCAAGCGCCTGCATGAGTACCGCGGTCTCTCGGCGCGTCACATCACCGTGTCGACGGTGGGAGTGGCGCCGGCGATCGAGCGCATGGCCAAGACCGGACTTCCGCTGACGCTGGCCGTCAGCCTTCACTCGGCGAACAACGAGTCGCGCAGCGCGTTGGTGCCGCTCAATCGCCGCTACCCCCTCGAGCGCCTCCACGACGCGTGCCTTTTCTGGATGACCACCACCGGTCGTCGACTCAGTTTCGAGTGGGCGCTCATCGACGGCGTCAACGACCGCGAGAGCGACCTCGAAGAGTTGGCGCGCTACGCGTCGTCTTTGCGCGCCCACGTGAATTTGATCCCGTTAAACCCGACGCCGGGCTACCTAGTGCGCGGTTCTTCGTCGCAGCGCGTCCACGATTTTCGCGAAGGTCTCGTGGCACGAGGGGTCAACGCCACCGTGCGCAACACTCGAGGTCGATCCATCGACGCGGCCTGCGGACAACTCGCTGCGGTGACCAATGCGCGACACAAAACGATCCCGGTGCGCTCGGGTTAGAGCACCTCTCGGTTCCAAAACGTCGGGCGCCAGCGCATCAAGACCAGTACGCCGACGATGCAGGCGATGCCGCCGGAGACAATCGAGAACTCCGTCGAGGTGAAGTTCGCGACGACGCCGGACTCCACGTCGCCCAGGCGCGGCCCTCCGGTGACGACGGCCATTTGAATCGACGAGACCCGACTCCGGAATTTGTCGGTGATGGCGGTCTGCAAGATGGTGTTGCGTAGCACCGTCGAGATGACGTCCATCGCGCCGGCGACGCCGAGACAGATCAGTCCCACGAACACGACGTGGACCAGACCGAAGAGCGCCATGGACGCTCCCCAGGCGATGACCGCCAGCGTGACGAGGCGGCCCTGGCGTCGCACGTGCGCAATCCATCCCGTGACGACGGCCATGAGCAGTGCCCCGGCGCCGGGGGCCGCGTAGAGAAGGCCGAGGGTCCGAGGGCCGCCGTGATACAGCGTGAGGGCGACCGCCGGGAAGAGGGCCCGGGGAAGTCCGAAGACCATGGCGTTGAGATCCACCAGGTAGACCGCCTGGACGACGGCGTGGGTGCGCACGTAGCGAAAACCGTCCCCGATGGCTCGAAACATCGCGGTGCCGGCGTGCTCGGCGGCCGAGGGCAGGGGCGACAAGAAGAACGTCAGAACGGTCGAGACGCCGAAGGTGGTGGCGTCGATGGCGTAACAGGAGTAAAGGCCGACGCTCGCGATCAACACGCCGGCCACGGCCGGACCGATCACGACGGCCGTGTTGAACGCGACTTGATTGAGCGAGTACGCGGCCACCAGTTGGTCGGGTTTCACGAGCGTGGGTATCGCCGCAGTGCGAAGGGGTCCGGAGAATCCGGCGAAGCCGGCCGAGAGCGCGGCGAGTAACAAGAGCACCACCAAGTGGTGATCGTCGACGTGCGCGTTGATGGCCAAACCGGCGCTGGTCAGTCCCAAGATGGCCGCGCTCACTATCATCAACACGCGTTTGTCGACGCGGTCGCCCATCGCGCCGCCCCAGAGCGCGCCGGTGATCAAAAAGGGGAGTTGGATGAGGCTCGCCAGACCGACCCAGAGGCTGGAGTGGGTCTGGGAGTAGACCTGATAGGGTACGGCGACGACCGTCAGATTGCTGCCGAGTAGTGAGATCAGCTGACCGAAGTAGAGAAATCTGAACTCTCGGTTGGTGCGCAGCGGTCTTACGTCAACGAGCAGCCGGGGCACCCAATTACTGTACGGGGATAGTGTGATTCCGGGGGTAGTGCCGTAAGGAGCGTCGATGATCGACGAAGAACTAGTTCAATTGTTGACGCCCGAAGGCGAGCGCGTGGAGAACTCCGAGTACGAGTCGACCCTCAACGGCGACGAGATCTTCGGCTTCTACCGCGACATGGTGATCATCCGACGTCTGTGCAACGAATCGACCTCCCTGCAGCGTCAGGGACAGCTCGCCTTGTGGGCACCGATTCAAGGCCAAGAGGCCGCGCAGATCGGTGCCGGACGGGCCCTCGCCCCCATGGATTTCACGTTCCCGACCTACCGCGAACACGGCATCGCCTGGTGTCGCGGGGTGCCGCCGGAGAACATGCTGCGTCTCTTTCGCGCCGTGAGCAACGGCGGCTGGGATCCGCAGAAGTATCGCCACTCGGTGCCGACCGTCGTCCTCGGAAGCCAGACCCTGCACGCCGTCGGCTACGCCATGGGTATTCAGCGCGACGGCGCCGAAGAGGCCGCCATGGCCTTCTTCGGTGACGGCGCCTCCAGCCAGGGTGACGTGTTGGAGGCCTTTGTCTGGGCCGCCTCGTTCAACGCCCCGGTCGTCTTCTTCTGCCAGAACAACCAGTGGGGCATCTCGACGCCGTCGACGGTGCAGTCCAAGATTCCGCTCTATCACCGCGCGCACGGCTTCGGCTTCCCCGGCGTACGCGTCGACGGGAACGACGTGCTCGCGGTCTACGAAGTCACGAAGCGGGCCCTCGATTCGGCGCGCGTCGGAGGCGGTCCGACCTTGATCGAGGCCTACACCTACCGCATCGGCGCGCACACCACCTCGGACGACCCGACCCGGTACCGCATCGACGCCGAGGTCGAGGTGTGGAAGCACCGTGACCCGGTCGAACGAGTCAAGGCGCTGCTGGTGCGCGAGTACAAGGTGAAGAACGCCGACTTCGACGACGTGGCCGCCGAGGCCGACACGATGGCCCTCAAGCTGCGCGACGACGTGCTGGCCATGAGCCGCCCCGACCCGATCACCATGTTCGACAACGCCTACGCGGCGCCGCACCCCTTGATCGAGGAAGGTCGACGCGAGATGATCGATCTCGGCATCTCCGGGAGTGAGCTCTAATGGCCACCACGACCATGACCATGGCCAAGGCCCTCAACGAGGGACTTCGTCGGGCGATGGAGAAGAATCCCAAGGTCCTCTTGATGGGCGAGGACATCGGCCGCCTCGGGGGCGTCTTTCGCATCACCGACGGTTTGCAAAAGGACTTCGGCGAAGACCGGGTCGTCGATTCGCCGCTGGCCGAGTCGGCCATCGTCGGCACGGCGGTCGGCCTGGCGATTCGCGGCTACCGCGCGGTCTGCGAGATTCAGTTCGACGGCTTCGTCTATCCGGCCTTCGACCAGATCGTCTCGCAGGTCGCCAAACTGCACAAGCGTTCCGACGGCGCGTACGTCATGGCTATGGTCATCCGCATTCCGTTCCAGGGCGGCATCGGGGCCATCGAACACCACTCGGAGAGCCCGGAGCCGTACTTCGCGCAGACCGCCGGACTGCGCGTCGTGTCGCCGTCGACGCCGAACGACGCCTACTGGATGATCCAACAGTCGATCGAACACGACGACCCCATCATCTTTTGCGAGCCCAAGAGCCGGTACTGGGAAAAGGGCGAGGTCGACCTCGAGACGCCCCCGGCTGGGCTCTTCGACGCTCTGGTGCGTCGAGAGGGAACCGACGTCACGCTCGTGGCCTACGGCGCGTCGATGAAGACCGCGCTGCGAGCGGCCGAGACCGCGGCGGTCGAGGGGACCTCGATCGAAGTCATCGACGCGCGTTCCATCGCGCCGCTGGACTTCGGTGTCATGGCGAAATCGCTCGAGAAGACCGGCCGCGTCGTGGTGGTGCAGGAGTCGCCGCACACCGCCTCGATCGGATCAGAAATCATCTCGGAGTTGACGCAACGCTGCTTCTACTCCTTGAAGGCCCCGGGGATGCACGTGAGCGGCTATCACGTGCCGTACCCACCGACGCGAATCGAAGAGGACTACCGACCAACGGTCGATCGCATCCTCGACGCCGTCGACCGAGTGATGGGATTTGAGAGTTGAGCGAAGAGATCTTCTTACTGCCCGACGTCGGCGAAGGTTTGACCGAGGCCGAGATCGTGACCTGGAAGGTCAAAGTCGGCGACGTGGTGACTCTGAACCAACCGCTGGTGGACATCGAGACCGCCAAGGCCACGGTGGAGCTCCCCAGTCCCTACGCCGGAACGGTCGTGGCCCTGCACGGCAATGAGGGCGACGTCTTAGAGGTTCACAAGCCCCTGATCACCTTCGAAGTTGGTGGCGCCGGCGGCGCGGCGACTCCCGAAGCGCCCAGCACACCGGCGCCGGCCAAAGAAGCGCCGGACAAGCCAGAAGGCTCGGTGGGCGAGGGACGCGAAGCGGTGCTCATCGGCTACGGCGTCGCCAACGAAGAGGCCGTCGTGACGCGCAAACACCGACGTCAGAGCGGATCGCCGGCCGCCCCGGTGGCCGCCCCAGTGGTGGCGGCCAGTGCGCCGGCGGCGACGTTGCCGTCAGTGGCGCCGCGATCGACGCCGCCGGTTCGTCTCTACGCCAAACAGAACGGCGTGGACATCGCGTCGCTAACCGGTACGGGGCGAGACGGTCTCATTACGCGCACCGACGTCGAGCAGGCGGTCGGTGGCGTGTCATCGGCGACCCGCGCCCCTCGGGTTAGCGCGCCGATCACCGGACCGAACACGACGTCACGTTTCGTCGGTCGCGAACTCGAGTCCTGGGCTACCGGTCCGAAGGAGGAGCGCATTCCCGTCAAGGGTGTGCTGCGATCGATGGCCGAGGCCATGGTGCAGAGTGCGTTCACCCAGCCCCGCGCCGCGGTGTGGGTTCGCGTGGACGCCACCCGCACGATGGACCTCGTCACTTCGCTGAAACAACAGCCCAACCTCGCCGACCTTCGACTTTCGCCGCTCACGATCATCGCCCTGGCCGTGTGCGAGGCCGCCCGTCACTTCCCGGGTATCAACTCGAGCTTCGACACCGCGACCAACGAAGTGATTGTCCGGCGCAGCGTAAATCTCGGCATCGCCGCGAACACGCCGCGAGGCCTGATCGTGCCCAACATCAAAGGCGCCGATCAACTCGACCTCGTGGGAATGGCCTCGGCGTTGCAGGTGCTCGTCGATAAGGCGCGCGAAGGAACGACCACACCCAATGAGATGATCGGCACGACGTTGAGCATCACGAACGTCGGCCCCTTCGGGGTCGACGCGGCGATCCCGATCCTGCCGCCGGGTACCGGAGCGATCCTGGCCGTAGGTCAGATCGCCAAGGCCCCGTGGGTCGTGGACGACCAGGTCGTGGTGCGCCAGGTCGTCGAGTTGGCCATGGCTTTCGATCACCGTCAGGTCGACGGGGCCATGGCCTCCGCGGTCC
Organism: uncultured Acidimicrobiaceae bacterium; assembly: GCA_963716515.1. Lineage (GTDB taxonomy): Bacteria > Actinomycetota > Acidimicrobiia > Acidimicrobiales > RAAP-2 > RAAP-2. The sequence continues at coordinate 2,323,428 of OY970319.1, read as the reverse complement.
TTTCGCACATCGGCCGTTTCTTGCACGACCCGGCCGCGGCGATTATCGCCGCCTAAGCCTTTAGTCGTCGCAGTGCGTCGAGCGCTTTGTCGGCGTGGGCGTTCATGTTCACCGCGCTGTGGATGACGTCGGCGACGCGCCGGTCTTGACCTATGACGAACGTCGTGCGCTTCACTTTCAAGAGATCGAGTGAATGCTTCACGTTGTAGAGGCGGGCGACGTCGCCGTCGACGTCGGCGAGCAGTGGGTAGTCCAGGTCATTCTTAGTTGTGAATTCGGCCTGCTTGGCCACGCTGTCCATCGAGATACCCAGTCGCTGGGCGCCGAGCGCGGCGAACTCCGCCGCCAGGTCACGGAAGCGGGAACACTCCTTCGTGCAACCCATGGTCATGGCCGCGGGGTAGAAGAACAGGACCACGGGGCCGTTGAGCAACATGGTCGAGAGTGTTCGCTCGTTGCCTTGTTGGTCGTTGAGTTTGAAGTCGGGGGCCGCGTCGCCTTTTTGCATGAAGGCAGGTTACGGGTCGAGCCGGAAACCGACTCCGCGAATCGTGATGAGGTGACGAGGGTTGGCGGGATCGTTCTCGATCTTCTGGCGCAAACGCTTCACGTGCGTGTCGAGGGTGCGGGTGTCGGAGAGCTCGAGTCCCCACCACAACGTGTCGAGACACACCTCTCGCGTAACGACTTGACCCAATCGCGACGCGAAGAGCGCGAGGAGGTCGAACTCCTTGCGACTGAGTTCGATCTCGTCGCCCCGGCGAATGACCGTGCGCCGCACGAAATCGATCCGCAGATCTCCGAAGGTGACGATCTCGTCGTCGGTGTTGGTCAGTGGTCGACGCAGGACCGCGCGGATGCGGGCGATGAGTTCGCGCAGGCGAAAGGGCTTGGTGACGTAGTCCGCGGCGCCGATCTCGAGACCCAGCACCACGTCCACTTCGCTGGAGCGCGCCGTCACCATGATGACCGGCGTGCGAGTCGAATCGTAGAGTTCGCGGCAGTAGTCGATCCCGGAACCGTCGGGCAACATTATGTCCAACAACACGAGGTCGGGCTTGGCCGACACCATGAGTTGACGGGCCTGGGCGATGTTGGTCGCACCGACGACGACGAATCCTTCGACGGTCAATCCGATGTTCAACGCGTCCTGGTAACTCTCCTCGTCTTCCACGACGAGAATCACGCTGCGGCTTTCGACGTCGGTCACGATCACGCCGGATCCGACGACAACAATTGGCGAGTGGCGGCACGGCTCGATGTCAAAGGGGGATTTGAGGATCGCCAACGTGCCACGTCTTCAACGTAAGTAAGTTGGGTTACCGCAAGGTGAAGCGCGCGCTATCGCGAGGTGTTAATCGGATGAAACCTTTCTCACGGTTCTCCTCGAACCGCGTGGGTAGCGGGCAACGCAGTGATTTACGCTACGAAGGGACAACGGACGGAGACGAAATGCAGAGCCCTTCAGTGAACATCGGTCGCGACGAGCACGTCTGGTCCTTCAACGCCGAGCGTGAGCCGGTCGTCACCGTCGAGCCCGGCACCGTCATCGAGATCGAGACGTGGGACTGTTTCACGGGTCAGGTGCAGAGCGAAGAGGACACCCTCGAGAAGCTCGACCTCACCCGGGTGAACAGCGCGACCGGACCAATTGGGGTTCGCGGCGCCGAGCCCGGCGACACGCTGTCGGTGACGCTGCTCGATATCCGAACGAACGAGCAGGGCGCGGCCATGTGCATCCCGGAGTGGGGGCAGCTCATCGACACCGTCCATTCACCGACGACCAGAATCTTCAAGGTCAAAGACGGCACCGTCACGATGAATGAACGAGTGTCATTTCCCGCGCGGCCGATGTTCGGGGTCATCGGCGTCTCGCCCGAGTCGGGCGACGCCTCGACGTTCTACGCCGACCGACACGGTGGCAACATGGATGACCACGTGAACGCCATCGGCGCGACGATTCACCTGCCGGTCTTCCAAAGCGGCGCGCAGCTAGCGATTGGTGACATGCACGCGTCGATGGGAGACGGCGAGATCTCCGGGACGGGCGTGGAGATCGGTGGCGTCGGTGTCATCAAGGTCGACGTGATCAAGGGCCAGCGCGCGGGTTGGCCGATCACCGAAACGGCCGACGCCTTCTACACGCACGGAACGTCCACCGGCGACCTGGACGAGGCCCTGCAGCACGCGTGCGAGGAGGCGTCGAAGTTGCTGGTCGACGAGTGGGGCTTCTCGCGCGAGGACGCCTTCATGTTCCTCTCGGTCGCCGGCGACCTCGGCATCGCCCAGTACTGTCACCCGTCACCGGGCAGCGTGATCGCTCGGATGAGAGTGCCCAAGTTGGCGTCCAACCCACGGCCATTTCGGCGCTAGCTAGCTGGTCGTGACGGTGAAGCCGGCGTAGTTGGTCAGGGTCTTCAAGTAACTACCCGTGGCGGTGCACGGACCCGTGGCGTGACAGATCAACCCGTAGACGCCGCCGTCCACCCCGACGGTGTTGTTGCCGTTCGGTAGCGTGATCTTCTGACCGGATCGCCACTGACCCGCGACTTCGTTCACGACCAACGCCTGATACGTACTAGCGCCATCGAAGTACGCCGCCCCGGCGCTGCAGTAGCCGGCCGAGCGACACGAGACCGCGACGACGCCGCCGTTCTTGCCGGCCATCAGTGCGCCCGCGGGCAGGGCCATCTGGGTGGCGGCCTGCCAGACCCCGTTGACTTCGTTGATGAAGAAACCTTGGTAGGTGCTGGTACCGACCAGGTACTGACCCCCGGCGCTGCAGTTACCGATCGACGGGCACGACAGACCGCCGTAGCCGTAGAAGAACGCGTGCGGATTGGGCGCCGCGCCGCTCGGCATCGTCATCGCGACGGCCCTGGCCCACACGGCGTGCGTCTCACTGACCGTCATGCCTTCGACCCCGCCGGCGACGTTGGTGTACGTACCCAGGGCGGTGCAGTTCATGGTCGACACGCACGTCACCTCGCTCAGCGCGGCGCCCGGGTAGGCGTTGGCGTTGCCGGGCAGGACGGCCGCCGTGGCGCTCTTCCACGCCCCGTTGACTTCGGTGATCAAGAGACCTTCGGTCGCGTTGTCGTTGCTGATGTAAGAGCCGACCGCGAGACAGTTGCCGGCGTGGGTACAGGCCACTTGGTTGATTGCCACGTACGGGTCGATGTTGGCGTTAGCGGGCATCACCGTCTCCCGCGCTCGCCCCCATTTCCCCCTCACCTCGTTCACTTCGAGTCCCTGGGCGTGGCCCGTGGGCTGCGTCGCGTCGAGGTAACTGCCAATGGCACTGCAGTTGCCCGGCGACCAACAGTCCACCGAGTGAACCTCGCTGTTCTGGTTGGTTGCCGGGGCGCCGGGCAGGGTCACCTCCTGGGCTCGTTTCCACACGCCACGTACCTCGTTGGCCACGAAGCTCTGGCCGTTGCTGTGCGTGTCCGCGAAGCTGCCGACGGCGGCACAGTTTCCGGCCGTGGCGCACGAGAGCGAGTTAATGGTGAGCGAGGGGTTCTTGCTGGCGGCCGGCGGGGGGACCAGTCTGACCGGCGCCTTCCACACGCCCTTCACCTCACTCAGCACCAGGCCCTCGACGTTGCCCGCGTTGTCGTTGTAGGCGCCCCCGGCGCTGCAGTTACCGGCCGAGGGACACGAGAGAGCGGGCAGGAACCCGTTGGGCAGTCCGGTCGCGCCCGAGGGCAGGCTGACCACCTTCGCGCTGTGCCACTGGGGCGCCGCGCTCACCGCCCCGGCGGGGAAGGACAGACAGAGCAGGCTGAGCGGTCCCACTAGGAGTGCGGTGCGTCTGAACTTCACGTTGGGGACTCCACTGTCTAGGCCGTGGGCGAGACCCTCGGTTCGGAGGTCCACCCGAACACCGCGGGGATCAACCACGAGTTGAGTTCAGTATAAATAGGCGTGGATGGACGAGGCCATCGGGTTCACCCAGACGGCGGGGCCATAGTGAATTCTTAGGCGACACGCCTCGGAAGCGTTGAGACGGCAAGGTCATCGTGGACGGACCCCGGCCCAACGCGATCGCACTCCAGACGTTCACCGAAACATCACCTTCGGGTAACCATTGATTGGTGGCGCGTTCAATCTGGTTTGCAAGGATGGCCAGAGAGATGCGCGACGTCAACGAGGGTTTGAGATGACTGATTTAAGAGCGGTTGAGACCTCGGACGCGGTAGCGCGACTTGACCCAAGCGTCCCGATCACTGATTCCCAAATGACCGAGACCACTTCAATCCCACGCACGGTGAGTCAGTTACTCGACGATGCACCGACCAGCCGATTCCACCGGCGCGCCGTGCTGATCTCGGGTATGGGCTTCTTCACCGACGCTTATGACCTGTTCGTAATCGGAACCGTCGCGGCCCTGGTCAAGGTCCAGTGGAACCTCTCGACCACCCAGACCAGCTGGGTTACGGGGGCAGCAATCCTCGGCGCCTTCATCGGAGCCTTTATCTTCGGACGGATCGCCGATGTCTTCGGTCGCAAGGTCATTTACACGACCGTGGCCGTGATCATGGTCTTCGGGGCCGTGGCGTCAGCCCTCGCCCCGAATTTTCTGTTGTTGGTGATCGCCCGTTTCGTCTTAGGTCTCGGCATTGGTGGCGACTATCCAGTGTCGGCGGTATTGATGAGTGAGTACTCCAATCGGGCCGATCGCGGGCGTCTCGTCGGGCTGGTCTTTTCGATGCAAGCGGTGGGTCTCATTGTGGGTCCCTTGGTGGGCATCATCTTGCTGTCCTCGGGAGTCAGTGACCCGTTGGCCTGGCGAATCCTGCTTGGTCTTGGCGCGATACCGGCGGCTGCGGTCATCTATTTCCGGGCCAAGATGCCGGAGTCACCGCGTTTCACGGCTCTCGTGCAAGGCCGTGCCCATCAGGCCGCGAAGGAGCTCCATACGTTCGCCGACGGTGCGCTCGACGCGTCGACCGTCGCTGACGAGGGAAAACATCTCATGGGAGTCCGCCAGTTCCTCTCCGACCCCCGGATGCTGCTCATGCTCGTGGGGACGGCCGGGTGTTGGTTCCTCTTTGACTACGCCTACTACGGGAACACCTTGTCGCTGCCGAGCATCCTGACCCAAGTTTCGCCGAACGCGAGCATCGAGATGAGACTCCTTTTGACCCTGGCGCTCTTCGTCGTCTTCGCGTTGCCCGGTTACGCCCTATCGGTCTGGAAGATGGACAAGATCGGTCACCGTCGATTGCAGTTCATCGGCTTTGGTGTCATGGCGGCGTGCTTTGTCGTCCTCGGTGCCGTCCCGTCACTCACCACCTCCGTGGCACCCTTCATCGCGATCTTCGGGATCAGTTACTTGTTCACGGAGTTCGGTCCGAATATGACGACTTTCGTCCTCCCCTCGGAGGTGTTCCCCGTGAACATGCGAACGACCGGACATGGGGTCGCCGCCGGCGTCGGCAAACTCGGTGCGTTCGTGGGCGTGTTCCTGGTGCCCCAGCTGGCCCAGCACATCGGACTTCGTGGACTGCTCTACGTCGCCGGCGGCGCCGCCGTCCTTGGTTTTCTGCTCACCAACGTCCTTCCAGAGACGACCGGGCGATCCCTCGAAGAGATATCCGGCGAGAACGATCGACCGACTCAAGAGACTGCCGCGCGGGTCGCGCAGGTCGCCGTCGAGTTGTAAGGTGACTCCTGACAGCGAGGAGCTGTCGCTGCCAAGGAGAATCCATGTCCGTGACCGAAGAGCGCAGCGTTGCGACGTGCTCGTTCTGTTTGAAACCCGACGGTGACGTACTGAAGCTGGTCGCCGGGCCGGGTGTGTATATCTGTAACGAGTGCGTAGACCTGTGCGGCCAGATAATCAGCAATCCGCCGTCGATGCCATCGGCAATGACGTCGCGGGAGGAGGATCTCGACCTGGAGCGAGTGCTCGCAAGCCTTCCTCGAATGGCCGCCGTCGGGGCGCAGGCCGAAGACAATCTGTGTCGTTACGTGAAGCGGGCGCGAGACCTCGGTGCCACGTGGGCCGTCATCGGTGCGTCGCTCGGTATGACTCGTCAGTCGGCGTGGGAGCGATTCTCCGGCGAGGAATAGCCCGGCGTACGCGGGTTAGAGCGGTCGGTTGGCTTCCCAGCCGTCTTCAATGCTCTTGCACTTCACGCAGAGGGTACGGAAATAGCCTTGACCCGGAGTTGACGTTCCCTTTTTCTTGATCTCTTGACCAATCGGACACTCGGACTGATTGTGAAACACGAGTTCATCCACGTCTTCGATACCCGTGGTGTGAAACTCCGTAACTTTGGCCATCATCACCCCCACGACGTCACCACTTGCGGTGACACTCGGAGCGTACTTGACCGTCCCCGCGGCAATTTGTTGGTCGCCGACTCGAGCCCCAATATGAGGAAATGAACTTTATTCACAGTGTTATGCACAGATTCTCTATAGAAGTGAGTGAAAAGTCAGTATTTCTCTGGTGGCCTGTGAATTTTTCTCATATTATTGGGCGATGAATTCGAAGGTTCGACGAACAACGATTGCTGAACGGCTGAAGGTGAATCGAGAGGCGTCGATCGCCGAACTGGCCTTTGCCTTTGGCACCTCGGAAATGACGATCCGACGAGATCTCGAACTCCTCGAAGTAGAAGGCCTCGCGCGCCGAGTACGCGGCGGGGCCATTTCGACCCAGGGTCGTTCCTACGAGCCACCCATCTTGCAACGCGGCGCCTTCCGCTCGGACGCCAAGAGGAGGATTGGGGCCGTGGCCGCCGGACTCTTGCATCCGGACGAGACCGTGATCCTGGACGTGGGCACGACGACGCTCGAGATGGCCAAGGCCATCGGACCGGATCTGTCGCTCAGCGTCATCACCAGTTCACTCCTCATCGCTTCGGAGCTCGATCGCAAGCCCAAAGTCCGTACCATCGTGACCGGCGGCGTCCTTCGAAGTGGCGAGATGAGCCTGGTCGGCGCACGAGCCGAAGGCTCGTACCGTGACTTGAACTGCGACACGCTCTATCTCGGGGTCGCCGGCGTCTGCATCGAAAAGGGCCTGAGCGAATACAACATGGACGACGCGATGGTCAAGCAGTCGGCCCTCGGGGCGGCGCGGCGCGTCGTGGTGCTGGCCGACGCGTCCAAGATCGGACACGTGGCCTTCGTGAGCGTCGCCGCGCTCGAGGTTGTAGACCTTCTGGTGACCGACGCCTCGCCGGACGGCGACGTCATCCGCGCCATCAAGGACCAGGGGGTGGAGGTCTTGCACGTCGAGCCCTATACGAAGGAGAGTTCTGCGTGAACCGATTCAGTTCAATCTTTCCTACCGTCGCCAAACCGCTCATCGCTATGGCGCACGTGCCGCCGCTCCCGGGGACACCCCTGTTTGACCAGGCAAAAGGGGTTCAGGGTCTCATCGATCAAGTACGCCGCGACGTGGAAATCCTCTTGGAAGGAGGATTCGACGCGCTGTTGTTCTGCAACGAGGGCGACCGTCCCTATCAACTCCAGGCCGGCCTGGAAGCCTCGGCGGTCATGACCCGCGTGGTGACCGAGTGCAAACCGAGCGATCGTCCCTTCGGCGTCGACTTCCTCTGGGACGCGCAGTGCGCGTTGGCCATCGCGGTCGGCAGCGGCGCCTCGTTCATGCGCGAGGTGATCACCGGGTCCTGGGAGTCCGACATGGGTGCGTGGAACCCCGACGCCGCGGCCCTGTTGCGTAACCGCCGGAGCTTTGGTCGCGACGATTTGGCGATTTTCGCCAACGTCACGCCGGAGTTCGCGTCCAGTACGGGGAGTCGTTCTCCGGCCGAATTGGCCCGCTCGACGGTCGTCTCGAGTCTGGCCGACGTGATCTTGGTCTCCGGTCCCATGGCTGGCAGCGAACCGGACGTGAAGACGGTGGCCGAAGTGCGCGAAGCGCTGGACAAGACCGTGCCCGTCCTTTTGAACACCGGCGCCCGCGCCGAAACGATCAAGGAGTTCTTCCGCTTCGCCGACGGTTGCATCGTCGGCAGTACGTTGAAGCGCGACGGCTACACCTGGAATGAAGTCGACCCGGAACGAGTAAAGCGCTTCGTCGATGCGGCGCGGAGTGCCTGAAGGACGCCGCCTGCTCCTCGGGATCGACCTCGGATCGTCCGGAGTGAAGGTCGTGCTCCTCGACGCCGCGCTCGGCATCGTCGCCACGCAGGCCCACGACGTCGCGCTGTTCAGCGATCACCCGGGCTGGGCCGAGGCCGATCACCACGAGTGGTGGGACGCCGTGTGCGAACTCGTGCCGCGGCTCTTGGACGGGGCCGCCGCGTCCAGCGATGACGTCGCCGCCGTCGCCGTGACGGGCATGGTGCCGGCGATTCTCCTCGTCGACGAGCACGGCCAGCCGCTTCGGCGCGCGATCTTGCAAAATGACGCCCGAGCCACCAAGGAGATCGACGAAGTACGGAGCGCGCTGGGAGGCATCGATCTACTAGCCCTCACGGGCTCGGTTCTCTCACAGCAGTCAGTCGCCCCCACCGCGCTGTGGCTCGCGCGACACGAACCCGAGGTGTGGTCGAGGACGAGGTCGCTGCAAGGCTCCTACGACTGGCTCGCTCGAGCCCTGGGGGCAACGGCCCACGTGGAGTACAACTGGGCCATCGAGAGCGGGCTCTACGACTTCGATGGCGTCGCGCTCGACGCGGTGCAGGCGGCGGCGCCCATTGCCTGGCCCCAGTTGCTCGACGTTGCGCGGCCCGGACAGGTGGTGGGCGAGGTCAGCGCGTCGGCGGCCGCGGCGACGGGTCTTCGCGCCGGGACGTCCATCGTGGTCGGTGGTGCCGACCACGTCCTCTCGGCCTACGGCGCCGGACTGGTCGAACAGGGTGACTGTCTTATCAAGCTTGGTGGTTCCGGTGACATCCTGGCCGTGAGCGATGAGAAGTTTCTCGATGCGCGTCTCTATCTCGACTGCTATCCCATCCCCGGCAAGTGGTTGCCGAACGGCTGCATGGCCACCAGCGGTTCGATGTTGCGATGGGAACAGGGTCTCTTCGACGTGCCGTTGGCCGAACTGGACGAGGCGGCGGCCGCGAGCCAACCGGGGGCCTTGGTGACCCTGCCGTATTTTCTGGGTGAGAAGACACCGCTGCACGACCCTGACCTGCGAGGCGCCGTGATCGGACTGCACCTCGGCACGACCCGGGGTGACCTACACCGATCGTTGCTCGAGTCGATCGCTTACGGATTCCGTTCGCACTTCGACGTCTTCGCCGAAGACGGACTCGCGCTGCAGCGTCCGCGAGTCACCAACGGGGGATCGAAGTCGCGACTGTGGCGACAGATCTTGGCCGACGTGTTGAACCGGGAGGTGGTCTCCATCGTCGATCATCCCGGGGCCTCCTACGGGGCCGCGGTGATCGCGGGGGTCGGGACCGGCGTCATCCCCGACTGGCATTACGTCGTGGGGGCGCTCGGCGAGGGAGAGGTCATCGCGCCGACGCCGACGCACGTCGACATCTACGAAGAGCGGTACCTGCAGTTTCAACAGCTGAATAAAGTCACGACTTCCCTCTCTCACTCACTCGCAAGGAGTTCGCAATGACACGACCTATCGCTGGCGTCACCGGGGCGGGATCGGGGATCGGGGCGGCGATCGCCGCGACCCTCAGTGCGCGCGGCTTCCACGTGGTGGCGACCGACATTGACCTCGAATCGGCCGAGGCGACGGCGTCGCGCCTCGAGAGCGCGCAGGCCCTGCGCCTCGACGTCACTGACCCCGTCGCCTGTGACGCCGTGGTCCACACGGTCGTCGCCCAGCACGGCCGACTCGACGTCTGGGTCTCCAACGCTGGCATCTCCAAAATGCAGCGTTTCGTGGACGTCTCACCGGCCGATCTCCAACGCAACTTCGAAGTCAACACCTACGGCATCTTCTACTGCGGTCAATCCGCGGCCCGAGCCATGATCGCTCTCGCCACGCCCGGGCGGATCATCAACACGGCGTCGATGGCGGCCAAACAGGGAGGGGTCCCGTTCCTCGCCGACTACGTCGCCAGCAAGTTCGCCGTCCTCGGTCTCACCCAGGCCATGGCCTTCGAACTTGCGCCGCACGGCATCCGGGTGAACTGCGTCTGTCCGGGGTTCGTGGCGACGCCCATGCAGACGCGCGAACTGTCGTGGGAGGCCGAACTGCGCGGCCTCGACCCCGACGTGGTGCGCCAGATGTGGATCGACGACACGCCACTGGCGCGGCTCGAGACGCCCGAGGACGTGGCGAAGGTAGTCGCCTTCCTCGCGTCCGACGACGCCGAATTCATCACCGGCGAGGCGATCTCGGTCAACGGCGGCGCCTTCATGGACTGAGGTTCGTTCGCCCCACCACGGTGAACGACGCCGTCAAGTACCCGAGCCGGCGTTCACGAGTACCGTGATTATCGTTGAAGTCGCTCGGCGCACGATGGGGGATAGGTGAGCAAGGATTCGGCGATTGACATTCGGGGCGTCGCGAAGTCCTTCGGCGCCACGACCGTGCTCCACGACATCAACCTCGAGATAAACGATGGTGAGTTCTTCACCATGCTCGGTCCTTCCGGTTCGGGTAAGACCACGCTCCTGCGTATGGTCGCGGGCTTCGAGACGCCCGATGAGGGAACTATCATGCTCCACGGCGTGGACGTCACCCAGCGCCCCGCCCACGTCCGCCCGGTGAACACGGTCTTTCAGGATTACGCCCTCTTTCCTCACATGGACGTGGTCACCAACGTGGAATACGGTCTTCGCGTCGCCGGCACCAAGCGTGAGGAACGCCGTCGTCGCGCTGACGCGGCGCTGGCGATGGTGCGACTCGAGGGTTTCAGCGAACGGCGTCCGGCGCAGCTGTCCGGTGGCCAGCGTCAGCGAGTGGCGTTGGCGCGCGCCATCGTGAACGAACCGAGCGTTCTGTTACTGGACGAGCCACTAGGCGCCCTCGACTTGAAGTTGCGCCAAGAGATGCAGACCGAATTGAAGGCGATCCAACGACGGATCGGCATCACCTTCCTCTACGTCACGCACGACCAGGAGGAGGCGATGGCGATGAGCGACCGAATCGCCATCATGAATCAAGGGGTGATCGAACAGGTCGGTACGCCCAAGGCGATCTACGAGTTGCCCGCATCGCCTTTCGTCGCGCGTTTCATCGGCACCTCCAACGTGATCGTTCGGGACGGCCGAACCCAGTCCCTTCGCCCCGAGCGACTCCGGCTGCTGTCGGCGTCGAGCCCGGTGCCCGAGGGATCGCGGGCCGAGGCGGGCACCGTGAGTGACGTGGTCTTCCTCGGCATGATCACGCGCATCTACGTGCACCTCGACGGCGGCGACGACATGGTGGCGGTGCGCACCAACGACGAGGCCTCCAGTGATTCGTTGGAGGTCCGGACCGGGGACCGGCTGTTGGTGAGCTGGCGACCCGAGGACGCCTTCGAACTCGAGAGCGAACTAGTCTGACTTTCAAATTACAAAGACCAGGGGGAACCATGAAACAGGCTGGAATTAGAGGACTTTTACGACGTTCAACGGTGAGCGCGGTCGCGTTGTCCATGGCCCTGCTCGGCGTCGCCGGAGTTCAATCGGGCGCCGGGGCGTCGGGTCTGAAGGCACCGACGGCGGGCATGAAGCCCCAGTCGAGCATCGGCAAGGGCGAAGGAAAACTGAACCTCATCGCCTGGTCCGGTTACGCACAGTCCCAGTGGGTCAAGCCCTTCGAACACGCCACCGGTTGCATCGTGAACGCGAAGTACGCGAACACCTCGGGTGAGATGGTGACCCTGATGGCCAATGGCGGGGGCGGCCAGTACGACCTGGTGTCGGCCTCGGGCGACGCGGACCTTCGTCTCATCTACGGCGGCGACGTGAAGCCGGTCAACATCTCATTGATCCCTTCGTGGAGTCAGTTCCGTCCCTTCTTGAAGGCGCCGTCGTTCAACACCATCAAGGGTGTTCACTTCGGCGTGAGTCTGCAGTTCGGTCCCAACGTGCTGCTCTACTCGACCAAGGTCTTCAAGACGCCGCCGGCCAGTTGGGGCGTGATCTACAGCAAGAAGTACTCGCAAAAGGTGACGGTGCCCAATAACCCGATCCAGATCGCCGACGCGGCGCTGTACCTAGAGACGGCCAAGCCGTCGCTCGGCATCACCGACCCCTACGAACTGACCCAGGCGCAGTTCACCGCGACCATCAACCTCTTGAAGGCGCAGAAGCCGCTGATCAAGGCGTACTGGAACGCCGCGAGTGAAGAGATCAACCTCTTCCAGAGCAAGACGGTCGTGGCGGGTGCCGCCTGGCCGTACCAGACCAACACGTTGAAGGGCAGTCACGCCGCGGTCGCCGACGAGATCCCGAAGGAGGGCGCGACCGGATGGGCCGACACCTGGATGCTGGCGACGAACGCGCCGGACCCCAACTGCGCCTACATGTGGATGAAGTGGGTCTCGACGCCGACGGTCCAGGCCGAGCAGGCGATCAGCTTCGGTGAGACGCCGGCCAATTCGCTGGCCTGTCCGATCATGGACAAGATGTCGGCCGGTTCGTGCGCCGGGTATCACGCCGACAAGCCCGACGCCTACTTCAAGTCCATCAAGTTCTGGAAGACGCCGCTCTCGACCTGTGACAACGGCAAACAGGGCTGCGTGCCCTACAGCGAGTGGACCAACGCTTGGACGCAACTAACGGCGTGACCACTTCGGTCGACACCGACGCCGAAAGTGGAGGGCCGAGCGCCCTCCACTTTTCGGCATTAGCGAGGTCGCGATGGCGAACGGCGTTCTTGCTGTCGCCGCCGCTGTTGTGGTTCCTGGTGATCTACATCAGTTCGCTGGTCTTGATGCTGATCACCTCGTTCTGGAGCGTCAACAGCTTCACGCAGCAGATCGACCATCACCTCACCGGCTCGAACTTCGCGCAGATCACCTCCGGGGCCTACCTGTCGATCATCGAGCGCACCGTCTTGCTGGCGGCGTTGGTCACCATCACCGACGCCATCGTGGCCTTCCCCTTCGCCTACGTGATGGCCCGCGTGGCGACGCGGCGTTCCCAGCGAATCCTGCTCGGCGCCGTGTTGCTGCCGTTGTGGGCCAGCTACCTCGCCAAGGTCTTCGCCTGGATCTCCATCCTCGAAAAGGGCGGCGCCCTCAACTGGACGTTCTCCAAAGTGGGACTGCCCAACCCCAACCTCGGCTTCACCAACGGCGCGATGTGGATCGCCTTTTGTTACATCTGGCTCCCGTACATGATCGTGCCGATCTACGGCGCCCTCGAGCGCATCCCGACGTCGCTGATCGACGCGTCAGCCGATCTGGGCGGATCGTCGTGGTCCACGTTTCGCCGGGTCATCCTCCCCCTGGCGTTACCGGGGCTTCTGGCCGGTTCGATCTTCACGTTCTCGCTCACGCTGGGCGACTACGTCACGCCGCTCTTGATCGGCGGATCCAACTCGACCTTGATCGGCAACGCCATCTACGAGAACCTCCTCACCGGTGGGAACCTGCCGTTGGCCGCCGCGCTCTCCACGATCCCCATCGCCGTGATGATCATCTACCTGACGATTGCTCGGCGCTTGGGCGCCTTCGAGGCCCTGTGAAGCACTCGCGACTCTCTCGACTCGGGCTCTGGCTCTGGGTGTGGGCCGTCCTGTTCTTCCTCTTCGCGCCGATCCTCACGATCGTGCTGTTCGGATTCGACAAATCGAACGTCGAGACGTGGCCGATCAAGCACTGGACGCTCACGTGGTACTCCGTGGCGTGGCACGACCAACAGGTGCGATCGGCCTTCGTGCTGTCGATCAAGGCCGCGGTGGTCGCCACGATTCTGGCGCTCATCCTAGGAACGCTGGCGGCCTTCGGCGTGCACAAGGCCAAATTCTTCGGCCGCGACTCGATCTCGCTCCTGTTGATCCTGCCGCTGGCCCTGCCCGGCATCATCACCGGCGTGGCGCTCAACTCCGCGTTCCAATGGGCCGGCATCTCGTTGTCGATCTGGACGATCATCATCGGGCACACCACCTTTTGCATCGTGGTCATCTACAACAACGTCATTGCCCGGCTGCGGCGCACGTCAAACACGTTGCTGGAAGCCTCGGCCGATCTCGGCGCGAGCGCGGCCCAGACCTTCCGACTGGTCACGCTGCCGACCATCGCCACCGCGCTGGTCTCCGGCGCGCTCCTCGCCTTCGCGCTCAGTTTCGACGAAGTCATCGTCACGACGTTCACGGCCGGTGCCCAGAACACACTGCCGATTTGGATCCTCGGCGCCATTCGACTCGGGCAGCAACTTCCCGAAGTGAACGTCGTCGTGACCGTTGTCGTCATCTTGATGTTCATTCCGATTCTCATCGCCACCCGACTCACGGGCTCGGAGAACGTCGCCGGGCGTGTCTCGACCGGCCGGAGGGCCAATTAGCCCCCATACGCCGTGACGTCGGGAATTGGCCCGCATTGTTAACCGAGTGTTCACACGGGCGCCGGGGTCCCGGACAGAGGGCGTCGCAATACCGGTAAGTTGGGTCCGGAAGTCAAACAGGCTGCCAGCTCATCAAGGCGCCGATCTCGGGTTCGACGGTCGTTCGAATCGCCGAATTGATTCGTCGTCGCCGGTTGCTGATCGCCTTTCGCGATGGGTAGTCCGGCCAAGTAGATGAGTTGACGCCCGGGCGATGAACGCGTAGAGAGGAGACCCATGACACGATTCCAAATTATTCAAGGTATGTCCGATGAACGACCGGACGTGCGCATGCCTTTTCTCACGGGAGTCGCTCATGTTTGACGAGGCGCCCATCAACGACCACCACACGCGTACCTACGCGATGGTCTCGACGTACCCTCCGACGCAGTGCGGCATCGCCACCTTCGCCGCAGCGCTCTCGGGCGGGCTGTACGAATACGGGGACGACGTCGGCATCGTGCGCGTCGGCGCCGACGGGGAACCGCCGGCCAAGATCGTGATCGCCGAGTTGAACGGCGACGACGGCGCCGAGACGGTCGACGCCATGGACGCCCTCAATCAGGCCGACGTGGTCATCGTCCAGCACGAATACGGGATCTACGACGGACCCGACGGCGAGTCGATCGTCGAGGTACTCGAAGGCATCGATCGACCGACGATCGTCGTGGCGCACACGGTGCTGGAGCACCCGACGCCGCGTCAACGCTCGGTGCTCGAAGCCGTCGTGCGCGCGGCCGACGCCGTAGTGGTGATGACCGAAGCGGGACGAGTCCGTCTCTGTTCGAACTTCGACGTCGACACGAGGAAGATCTCGGTGATTCCTCACGGCGCGGCCGTTTCGAATGCCGTGCGTCTGCAGGACTCGAAAGAGCGGCCGCGACTACTCACCTGGGGACTCCTCGGCCCGGGCAAGGGAATCGAGTGGGCCATCGACGCGCTGGCGATGGTGGAAGACCTGCGACCCCGGCCACTTTACGTGGTCGCGGGCAACACCCACCCCAAAGTTCATGAGTACGAAGGCGACGTGTACCGCGACATGTTGATGCAACGGGCCAAGGACCGTCGCGTGGACGTGATCTTCGACCCCGAGTACCGATCGCTGGCGTCGCTGGCGCAGTTGATCAGCCAATCGACGATGGTTATCTTGCCCTACGACTCGCCCGATCAGGTGACCTCGGGTGTCCTGGTCGACGCCATCGCGGCCGGGCGCCCGGTCATCGCGACGGCCTTTCCGCACGCCGTGGAACTGCTCTCGAGCGGCGCCGGCATCGTGGTGCCGCGCCACGACCCCGAGGCGTTGGCCGACGCTATCCGAAAGGTCCTCACGACGCCCGGACTGGTCGGCGCGATGGCCAGCGAAGCCCGACGGCTGGCTCCGGAACTGGCCTGGCCCCACATCGCCTCGCGCTACGCCGCGCTCGGCGAAGAGTTACTCGACAATCGAGCACCCCTGTCGGCGAATCGATGACCGACGCTCCGCGCTTTGACCACTTGGTCCGGTTGACCGACCGATTCGGCACCTTTGAACACGCCGAACACGCCGAGCCTCGACGCGAACACGGTTACTGCGTCGATGACGTGGCGCGCGTGTTGGTCGTCAGCGCTCGAGAACCGACGCCGAACGCCTCGGTCCGGTCCCTGGCCCAGGGTTCACTGGCGTTCGTCGGCGACGCGATGGGACCGCACGGCGACTGTCGGAATCGTCGCTCGGCCGACGGAACCTGGACCAGCGAAGGTTCGACCGAGGACTGTTGGGGACGGAGCCTCTGGGGACTCGGCACGGCCGCGGCCAGTCTGCAGTTCGCGATCGCCGGACCGGCGCTCTCGCTCTTCGAACGTGGCGCCGAACAGCGCTCCCAGTACCCGCGGTCCATGGCCTTCGCCGCGCTCGGGGCAGCGGCCGTCCTCGAGGCCCATCCGACGAACGCCGCCGCCCGATCGTTACTGAGCGACGCCGCCGACGCGTTGTTGGTCGCGCGCGACGACTCGTCGTGGCCCTGGCCCGAAGTTCGCCTCTACTACGCCAACGCCCTGTTGCCCGACGCGATGATCGCGATGGGCGTCGCCCTCAAACGTCCCGAGCTGGTCCGGGAGGGACTCGACCTTCTCGGATGGCTCCTGGCTCGAGAGACCCGTGACGGACACCTGTCGGTCACGCCGGCCGAGGGTTCGGGACCCGGCGACTTCGGCCCTCGCTTCGATCAGCAGCCCATCGAGCTTTCGACGATGGCCGACGCCTGCGCTCGAGCCCTCAGCGTCGACGATTCACCGAAGTGGCTCGAGGCCATCCGGATGGCGAACGCGTGGTTTGACGGGGACAATGACGCGAAAGTCATTATGTGGGATCCCTTGACGGGTGGGGGCTTCGATGGCTTACACGCTGAGGTCGCTAACCAAAATCAGGGGGCGGAATCAACTTTGGCGCTGGTATCAACCCGTCAGCAGGCCTTCGCGCACCAAACTGTCTCTAGATGAAACAAAACCCCCTCGCGTCACGCACCGATGTCCATATCGTCCCCGACTCGTCACGAGTCGTGGCGCTGCTCTTCGTGGCCGGTCAAGAGATGGGTGGCGCCGAGTCCCGCGCCTCGAACGTGGTGAAGCGAATCGTGGCGTTGCCCGAAGCCGACGTGCGACGACGCCTGAAGGAAGTCGTCCAACGATTCGCGCGTCGGCACCGCGACATCGTGGCCGTGTTCAGTCAGCACGCCGAACGGGTGAGCAACCGGTTGGACCCGAAAGAGGACCTGAGCGAGGAGCGATGGCTCCTGCTCGGCGCGTCGTTCACGCACGAGTACTCGATCGAAGCTGCCGCGGTCTGCAATCCCAGCATGGTCGAGCACCCCGATCAGTCCGACGTACCCGAGGGCGCGGTGCGATTCGTGATGAGTTTCCGCGGCGTCGGCGAGGGACATCGATCGAGCATCGGTTTTCGCACCGGGCTGGTCACGGCCGACGGCGAGATCACCTTGGACGAGCGCGGGCCCTTCCCGATGATCGGCACGGCGCGCGACGGCATCTTTCACCGCGACGTCTTTCACGCGCGTCTCAAGGCGATGGGTCAAGACGGTGAGAGTTCGGCTTACGTTCTCGACGAGCTGCCGCTGGTGTTCTCGATCGAAGAACTCGAAGCGCGTCTCGAGATCTTGATCTCCGAGTTCGACACGCGCCAAGACGCGCACGCCATCGCGCGTCACCACCGATCGATCGCCGCCTGCAGCTACGGCGTGCACTTCGACGCCGACATCGACGTCTCGGAGCGCGTCCTCTGGCCGGTCATGACGGCCGAAGCGCACGGAATGGAAGACGCCCGGTTCGTGCGCTTCACCGAAACCGACGGCACGTCGACGTACCTCGCCACCTACACGGCCTTCGACGGCGTGCACATCGCCCAACAGCTCTTGCGAACCGACGACTTCGTCTCCTTCGACGCCTCACCGGTCGTCGGCGCCGCGGCGCCCAACAAGGGGTTGGCGCTCTTCCCGCGTCGCATCAACGGCCAGTACGTGGCGCTGACCCGCTTCGACCGCGAGACGAACGCGGTCTGCTTCTCGGACACGCTGGGACACTGGGGACGCGCGGTGACCTTCCAAATTCCGGAGTGGGACTGGGAAGTGGTCCAACTGGGTAACTGCGGATCGCCCATCGAGACGAGTGCCGGTTGGCTGGTGCTGACCCACGCCGTCGGGCCCATGCGCACCTACAGCATCAGCGCCGTCTTGCTCGATCTCGACGACCCCACCAAGATGATCGCCGCGTTGAAGGAGCCGCTCCTCACCGCCACCGCCGAAGAGCAGGACGGCTACGTCCCCAACGTGGTCTACACCTGTGGGGCGATGGCCCACGGTGACATCCTCGTCATCCCCTACGGCGTCGCCGATCACCGCATCAACTTCGCGACCGCCAGTATCTCGGCGCTGCTCGAGGCGATGACGACGAGCGAACATCCGACGATCGTGTCCAAGGTCCGGCACCGTCGCCTGGAGGACTTAGCCCTCGAAGTCTGAGATCCCCAGGCCCTCGCAGGCCGGCTTGGGTCCGGCGTTCACGTTGCCGTAGCGATGGTGCGTGATCGACACGCTCTGCTCGAGCAGCCATCGGGCCATCTCGACGTCGCCGCGCTGCGCGAGCCCACGGGGGTCGACGCTCACCCCTCGCTCCAATAGCGCGACGGACGGCGGGCTCTCCTTCGAGAGCCAACGGACTCGACTAATGGTGTCGGCTCGCGCCACCAGTGCGGCCGGCGATTCGATGAGCGCGTCGGGAGCGTGCGCGACCGGTTCGAGAGCGCTGAAACTGACCATCACGCCCGCCTCGCGCGCGATCATGTCGATGAGCGCACGCCGTGACTCGTCCAGCGTGTCGTCCACCCGAACGCAGAGCGGCTTCGGGTGACGACGGTATCGCTGAAAGTTCTTCTCCACGCTGAGTCCCGCGTGGTCGATCGACTGCGCACCCGTGGCCCGCCACCACGTCCTCGCCAATTCGATGGCCGACTCGGCGTCGGTGAGAGGGACCCAGCGTCGAAGCGAGTTCACGTAGTGGTGACCCCCGGCCTTCGCGGTGGGACCGACGCTGCTGCGGCGCCACCCACCGAAGGGCTGTCGGTTCACGATTGCCCCCGTGATGCCGCGGTTGACGTAGAGGTTGCCGGCCTGGATCCGGTCCATCCATAGTTCGCACTCGGCCTCGTCCAACGATTGGAGACCGGCCGTGAGGCCGTAGTCGGTGCGGTTCTGCCATTTGATCGCGGTGGTGAAGTCCGGCGCCACCATGACGCCCAGCACCGGACCGAACCATTCGTGTTGATGGCTCCACGAGCCCGATCGCACGCCGAGTTTCACACCCGGTCGCCACTGCAGCCCGGCCGCGTCGATTTGCAGCGGCTCAATCAGCCAACGCTCACCCGGGTCCAGATGGTGGAGTGCGCGTTCGAGGGCCGGTTCGGCGCGGCGGATGATTGGTCCGACGGACGTCGAGAGCGCCCAACTAGGCCCCACGCGAAGGCTCCGCACGGCGTCGCCCAATTGGCGCAGGAAGGCCGGATCGTCGTAGACGTCGCGCACCACGATGGCCAAGCTGGCCGCGCTGCATTTCTGACCGGCGTGACCGAAGGCCGATTGGACGAGGTCCTTCACCGCGACGTCGATGTCGGCGCAGGCGCTGATCAGTATGGCGTTCTTGCCACTGGTCTCGGCGAGGAGCGTTATGTCGGGTCGCCAGTTCGTGAACATCAGGGCGGTCTCGAACGAGCCCGTCAGAATCACCGCGTCCACGTCGGGGTGGGTGATGAGATGACGACCGTTGTCGTCGTCTCGGGTCGGCACGAACTGCAGGACGTTGCGAGGGACACCACCGGCCCACAGTTGTTGCACCAGTTGCCACGCCGTGGCCACGGCCTCCGGGGCCGGTTTCAAGATGACGGCGTTGCCGGCCGCGAGCGCGGCGCAGACGCCTCCCGCCGGAATCGCGTAGGGAAAGTTCCACGGCGGCACAACGACGACGGTGCCGAGCGCAGTGGAATCGGCGAAGTCCGAGGCCGAGGTCGCGTAGAAACGAGCGAAATCGATTCCTTCGCTCACTTCGGGATCGGCTTCGGCCTCGGTCTTGCCGCCGTCACGCGCCATCACCGCGGTCGTGAGGATTCGCTGCTCTTCCATCACCAGCGCGCTGGCGAAGAGAGTCCGTCGACGGTCCTCGATCGATTGTTTCGACCAACCCTCGCGAGCGCGCGACGCGCACCGCACCGCTTCGTCGACGAGTTCGACGTCGGCGACGGAGTACCGATACCACGGCTCCGCGTCGGCGCTCGGATCGTGGCCGACCTCGAATTCGCTCGTGATGATGTCTCGACCATCGATGACCAGAGGGAGCTGACGTTCCGGCGTGGCTCGTATGGTCGCGAAAGCCGCGGTGATTTCGTCGAAGGCCTTGGCGGAGGTCGGATCGAAGTTGGCGACGTTGGCGAACCCCGTCGAAGTCGACCGAGTGGTGGGCGCGTGGCGAAGCGACGACGTTGCAATGGCGTGCCGTTCTCGCACGGACGCCGTGAATCGGCCGCTCTGTTCTTCGAATCGAATCGTGTCGGCGCCGATGTCGAACGCCGCCTTCAGGTAGTTCTCGTCCGACGTGTTCTCGTCCAGTCGTCGCACGAGGTAGGCGACCGCGGACGCGAAGTCGTCGTGTTGGGTAACCGGGGCGTAGAGCAGGACGCGCTGACCGGTCTTGGCGATGGCCAGCGATTCGGAGTTGGCCATGCCCTCCAGCATTTCGACGTCGACTTGGCGCTCGACCCCCCGCGACCGAGCGACTTCGAGGGCCCACGAAAGATGAAAGAGGTTGTGACTGGCGATGCCGACGCGTACCGCGTCGGCGTGCTCGGGACGCAGGGCCGTGTCGATGAGCCGCGCGTAACTGGCGTCGACGTCGGCCTTGGTCCGATAGGGCGCGGCGCTCCAACCGTGGAGTTCGGCCTCGGTCGTCTCCATCGCCAGGTTGGCGCCCTTGACCAGCCGAACCTTGATGGAGCCACCCGAGTGTTGGTGTCGGACCTTCGACCACTCGACCAGGTCGGCGAAGGCGCCGTGAGATTCCGGAAGGTAGGCCTGGAGCACGATGCCCGCGGCGATGCTGGCGAACTCCGGTTCGGAGAGGACCAGTTGGAAGGCCGCCATCGTCAGTTCGAGGTCGCGGTACTCCTCCATGTCGAGGTTGACGAAGGTCGCGTTCGCTTCGGCCTCTCGGTAGAGGCGTCGCATCTGGGCGGCCACACGCTCGAGTGACCCCACGCGGTCGATGGTAATGATCTGACTCACCACGGACGAAAGTTTCACGGACACGTAGTTGATCTCCGGCCGTCGAATTATCTCCAGTACGCGTTCGAGTCGTTCGTCGGCCTCGCCGTCGCCCAGGACTGCTTCACCCAACACGTTGATGTTCAACGAGATGTCACTGCGCCGACGTCGCTCGACGTGTTTTTTCAGCGGTGCGGCCTCGAAGGGGAGAATCAAGTCCTTGGAAAGGCGACGAATCTGCTTGGCGACCACGTTGATGACCGGCGCCGGCGCCAGTCGGGAGCCGGCGGCGAGGAACTTCAGTCCGAACGCGTTGAGGCCGCCGAAGCCTTCGACCGACGCCTTGGCCGCGGCTCGGCGAAATATGTTGATCGAGCTCTTCACCGAGTGGATGCGCATGACTTCGTCGGTCAAGGTGATCGTGACTTCGATGGCCTGGGGATCACGAAACAGGCGAGCGAAGCGTCGCCGATTGGCGATCTCCGAATGACGACGTAAGCGATCGGCGTCGTGATTAAGTGCGCGCGCGTTTTCGACCGCGACATCGGCCAGCGCATCAATCGACGGGTCGGTGGGAGTCAGCGACATCGATACCGTGACGCCGCGAAGGGATGGTCATCCCTCTCGATCGTCCAAGCCCGGCGCGTCACCACATTCTCGATTCCACCACCGTAACCGCCGGTTCGCGGTCGTTTTCGCGGGCGATGAGTCGATCGATCAGCGCGCGGACGAAGGCAATTACTTAACGATTTCGGATCCGGTCAACGACCTCATCCACGACCTCGGACGTCGAAGCCGAGCCGCCCAGGTCGAAAGTGCGAATGCCGTCCATCGCCGTGGCCAGTGTCGCGCTTCGCAAGGTGCGCGAGGCTTCCGCGGCGGGCGTGTCGCCTTGTATCCCCGCGTGCTCGAGCACGGCCGCGCACGCGAGGAGCATCGCCATGGGATTGGCCACGTTCTTCCCTTCGAGCGAGGGAGCCGTACCGTGGGGCGCTTCGGCCATCGCCGTGGTGGGATGCAATCGTTCATCCAGGGCCAAGAGGACTGACTCGGCGCCGGCGATCGATCCGAACATGGCGAGCACCAGGTCGCTCAGACAGTCGCCGTCGCGATTCAACGTGGGAATCACGACGCTTTGGTCCCACTGCTCGGTCATTAGACCGGCGTAGGCCGCGTCAACGAGCATTGGATGGTAGGTCACCCCGGGGTGTCGACTCGCGGCGCGGTCCATCTCTTCTTTCAGCATTCCCTCGTAGATCGCCGAGACCGTCCATTTCGGCCCGCCGTAGACCAGACCGCCCATTGACGCTGCGGTCACGAAGGCAAATTCAGCGACCGATTGGCAGGTGCCGCGGTCGATGCGTTCGGTGCGCCAGGCCGTCTCACTTGGTGTTCCGGGTTCGCCGTCTCGTCCCTCGTCCGCACCGTAGGCGTCGCCGACGGCCATTCGAACCACCACCACGGGGTGAGAAAGCGAAACCACCGGTGCCACGCCGGGAATTCGGCGACCCGTGCGCACGATGACCTTGCCGTTGATGCCTTCGCGGAGAATTCGATTCGGCGAACCGACGCTGCCGATTTCCGTGGGGGTGATCGTGGCGGCCTTCAGCCCCAGTCCCGTTTCGAGCATGGCCGCCGCCGCGTCGTGGACGACCCTGTTGTTGGTGGCGCGACGATTCGCCAGCGACAGGTCGTAGCGAACGAGATTGACGTCGAATCCCAACACACTCGGATCCAGAACGCGTAGTGCTTCGTTGAGTAGTTCCTGGCCCGTCTGGTCGCCTTCACAGACGATGATCGAGTTTGTTTTCATCACTTCACGTTACAGAAACGCTCAATTCGCCCACGACGGCAGGGCACTGGGCCCCGTGACCGGTTGACCAGTGATGTGCGAGGTCGCAATGGCGTGGCACAGCGCAACGTCGTGCAGTCCGTCGATGATGTTGGTTCGCGGATCGCGGCCTTCGCGGATCGCCGATTCAAATTCGATCAATTCGCGCTTGAAGGCTTCTTCGTACGAAACGGTTTCGTCGGTACGCCACGAATGAGGCGAGCCCTCGTCGCCACCTTCGATGGTCAAGAGGCTCGGCATGGCCCGCAGATAGGGCGACGGCAGCGTCAACGTCAATCGCTTGTCGGGGGCGTAGAAGGCCATCTGCTGTTTGTAATGGGCGATGCCCGGCAGATCGACCCAGGACAGATGAACTTCCGTCGGGCCGAATCCCAAACTGAACTCACAGACCGTGCGTCCCAGGCGCGCTTGGTGGACGACGTCCGGTTCCCCGAGTGCCCCGCGAAGCATATTGAGTTCGTGGACGAGGCTGTCGAGCAACAACCACCGATAGCACCAGCGGGCCTCGTCGTCACCTTCGGGTAGAGCGGCGAGAAGTCGTTCGGCGTCGTCAGCCTTGAGCGCCGCCAGCACGTCCGGTGGTGGCGGCGTCATGGCAGGGAGTGCATAGGCCCGCACGTAAGGCTGAAAGGGTGATTCCAACGTGATCACCGACACCAACCGCAGATCGTCGAGGGGCAGGAACTCCAGCAGTCGCTCGTACGCGGGGTCGTAACGCTTCATGGTGCCGACCATGAAGCGAACGCCGGCCTGGCGAACGGCTCGGTAAAGCTCCTCTCCTTCGTCGAGCGATAGGCACAGCGGCTTCTCCACGAAGACGTTCGCACCGGCGTTGGCGGCGGCGATGGCGATGGGCGCGTGACTGCCCGACGTGAGCACCATGACGACGTCCAGTTTCTCGTTGACGAGATCCGGCCATGAGGTGAAGACCTTTTCGACACCATACTTTTCGGCGCAGGCCCGGGCGGTGTTTTCAGAGATGTCGCACAGCGCCGCAATTTCGTAACGGTCCTGAAGTTCGATCAGATGAGGGAGGTGCATCACTTGGGCGATCACCCCGCAGCCCACCACGCCAACTCTGAGCCGAGCTGTCATTTGAAATCCTTTCGCCGAAGCGGCCGATGACTTGCTACGACGCCTTCGGTGGTATCCAGATGGCGGCCGCTTCATCCCCGTACGCGGTGCAGTCGCCCTCCAGATACTTGATGCCGACCCATCCACAGACGAGGGCGTCGATGGCATCTTCGAATCGCTTCAGTGACGTGGACGGATGGATTTCCAGGTCGTCCTTAGCCGGCAGCGGAATGTCAATCTTGTTGATCGTGAGCGAGAGTTCGTCGAGGATCTTTCGCCAATTTTTGACAATCCGGCGTCGTCGGTCGGCGGGCGTTTTGTCCGGCCAGTACTCGCTCGCTCGGCCGATCTTGTATTTGTAGCGAAAGTCCTTGCCTAAGAGATGCAGTAGTGCGGGATGCGGATAGACCTCCGCCAACACAAAAGTGCTGCTCACGGGGGTTTCGATGGTGGCGACCGAGTAGCCGAGTTCCTTGAAGCGCTCCGTCAACTGACGACCCATCTCGCCGGGCCGGACGTCACTCGGTGAGTGCGTGCTGCAGCCCTTGGAGCCGAATTTCTGAGAGACCGCGCTGTCGGCTTCTCGGCGCTTGTGAATCGCCGTCAGCGACACGGGCATGTCGATGGTCACGAGATCGACCGGATCGCCACCGAGCAGCGTGCGAGCGGCGCCCAACAGCGCATCAACGTCCGGACGACCGGCACTCGGCGCCTTCGACCAGTCCACGGGCGTGCCTTGCGCGAGTTCCACGAACTGGCTATAGCTGGGACTCACGCCGACGCACTTCCAACGATCCTTCACTTGTTGCAACAGTGCGACGCCGCTTGGTTCCGTCGCGGTCCATGCCGGATCGAGGGCCAGGATGCTCATCATCTTGGGCAGGTTATACCTTCTCGCGACATCGCGGAGGTGGGTCATCGGTCGTTTCTTCGATGGTGACGTGTCGAGGAACGAGACAACGGGTGGGTCACGGTAACCTCGGCGTCAGTGTCGTCACCAAAGAACAGTCCGTTGCGTCGAGCACTCAACACGCCGCGACGAGTGGTTGATGAGCTGATTCGAATGCGCCAGCGTCTCCTCTGGAAGCAGATCGCCAACGGATTCGCACGGCCGTTCCTCGACCGGTGGGGACATTTCCGCGAAGGCCGCGAGGAAGGGATCAACCGACTCCGCTCCATCGCGGAGTTGCCACTCTTGCTGAAGTACCGCCCCGGTCCGGTGCCGGATGAGCTCTGGTCGCCCCGTCGGATCAACGCGCTCGTTCGCGAACTGCACTTCAGGTCGTATCTCGAAATTGGCGTGTTCGAAGGTGAGACGTTCGCCAATGTCCGAGTGCGCCGGCGCTACGGCGTCGACCCGGAGCCGCTGTTTGACGCCGTGCTCTTGCCCCGAGGATCCACCTTCGCGGTAATGACGAGTGACGACTTCTTCGCCCAGATTCGTCCGTCCAAACGATTCGACGTTGCCTTTCTCGACGGTCTGCACACCGTCGAACAGACTTATCGTGACCTGATTAACACCTTCGCGCACCTGCGAGGCGGGGCGGTCTTGATTGACGACACGGTGCCGAGTGACGAGTATTCCGCGATTCCCGATCAATACGAGTCGTACCGAGCGCGTGACGAAGCGGGCCTCGAAGGTCGACCGTGGCACGGTGACGTGTGGCGGGTCGTCACGTTGCTCGATCGACACCATCCGGAGTTGGAGTGGCGCACGATCGTCGGCGAAGGCAATCCGCAGACGCTCGTGTGGCGCCGGCGTCGCGGCGCCACGATGACCTCTGTGTCACCCGAGGCGATCGCTCTCGCGAAGCAATCGTCGTACGCCGAAGTATTCGCCGATGGAGTTCCCACGTATTTCTTCGCTACCTCGGAAACGCAAGCGCTGGCCGAGTGTGTTCGGTCACTTCGACAGTCACCGAGCGAACGAATCTGACTTCGTTGTTCGCGCGGTATCACCCGCGCGAGATTGGGACTTTCGACCTCGGAATCTGCGGGAAATTCACAGGTCATCGCCCGTAAATTGAAATTGAAGGTCATTCAAACGACCGTCGAGACTGCAATGTCGTGTCCCGAAGATTGTTGTTGTGCCCAGTTGCGTGTTCGGGTGTGATGTCATCACAGCCTCGAGGTCATAGGAAAAGACCGAACACGAAAGAAGGGTTTCTGATGAACAATGTCATCGCCATCTTCGGCAATCCCACGGAACGCACCACCCCCGGAGTGTTTACGTGGCTTCGCCAGTCCAAGATCGCCTCCATCGCGTGGTTAGCCGTTCGCGTCTGGATCGGGATTATGTGGTTTCAAGCCGGTTGGTCCAAGGTATTCGGCGCCGAAAACCCGTCCTTTCTCCACCACAACGGAGCGGGCGTAGCCGGCTTCGCCGGAGGCACTGGCGCCGCCTACAGCTGGTGGGCCAGCATCATGCACAGCTTCGTGGTCCCCAACGCCAGTTGGATCGCCGTCCTGGTCGCCTTCGGTGAACTCGCCATCGGCCTGGGACTCGTCGTCGGCTTCTTGACCCGCACCGCCGCGGTCGCCAGCCTGTTCCTCCTCTTCACCTACATCATGTCGGGTACGGCCAGTGTGACCGGCTTCTACGCCCTCTGCGCGCTGATCGTGCTCGCTACGTGGCGCACCTCGACCTGGATTGGCGTGGACGGGCTCATCGCGGGTTTCCGTCAGCGTCGCCGTAACGCGGTACACGTCGAGGCGGCGCTCGTCCTCGCCGCGACGCCGGAACTCGCTCCGGTTGGTTAAGTAATTCTGCATCGTCAGGTTCACGACGTCCTCTCCCAGGGCGTCGTGAACTTTTCGCGTTTCCTACGAGTCGGCGAAGACGTCGTTGAGGGCGTCGTCGAGATCGGCCCAGAGGTCCACGGGGTGCTCCAAGCCGACACTGAGTCGGAGCAGCCCTCCCGGCACGTTCTCCTCGCCCTTCCAACGACCCCGACGGTCGATGGTGGACTCCACGCCACCGAGACTGGTGCCCCCGACGATCAGTCGAAGTGATTCCACGACCTGGTCCGCGCTGGGCGCATCGTGCACCTCGAAGGACAGCATCGCGCCGAAGCCCCCCATCTGCGAACTGGCCCGTTCAAAGCCGGGATCGGTGACCAGTCCGGGGTAACGGACGCGCCGGACGTGACGATGGTCATCGAGTCGCTCGGCCAGCTCGGCCGCCGTGCGCTGCTGGCGAGCGAAGCGAACCGGGAGCGTGCGAAGACCGCGCAGAGCGAGGTAGGCCTCCATCACGCCGGGGATAGCGCCCTGTATGGTTCGCCATTCGACGAGTTCGTCTCGCCGGCTCTCGTCGGCGACAATGACCGCCCCCATGAGCAGGTCGGAGTGGCCACCGATGTACTTGGTCGCGGAGTGCACGACCGCGCTGGCGCCTAGGGCTAGCGGCTGTTGCAACATCGGCGTGGCGAAGGTGTTGTCGACGACAGCGACGACGC
This sequence comes from uncultured Acidimicrobiaceae bacterium, assembly GCA_963716515.1. Classification (GTDB taxonomy): domain Bacteria; phylum Actinomycetota; class Acidimicrobiia; order Acidimicrobiales; family RAAP-2; genus RAAP-2. The sequence continues at coordinate 2,295,814 of OY970319.1, read as the reverse complement.
CGGCGTCGCGGGCCGATCGCAGAATCGTGGGCAGGTCCGCGACGCCGAGCATCGGGTTGGTGGGGGACTCCAGCCAAAGCATGTCAGCGCCCTCCAACGCTTCGCATACTTCATTTGTATTGACGACGTCGACGGCGCGCGTATGGAGTCGGCCCTCCTTTTCCAATCGTTCGAGGAGACCGCGCGTGCCGTTGTACCCATCGCCGGGAAAGACGACGGTCGTGGCGAGGGGCAGGGACGCGAGCAGGGCGGACACCGCCGCCAGTCCGGAGGCGAAGGAGACGCAGTAGCCGCCTTCGAGTTCGCCGAGCGCCTCTTCGAAGGCGCTCCAGGTCGGGTTGCCCCAACGGCCGTAACCGACTTCACCGCCGTCGTAATAGGTAGAGGCGAAGGTCGGGGGAACGTTGAAGGGACCGCCGGGCGTCGGTGCTCGGCCGGCCACGATGGCGAGCGTCTCGGCGTGCCACTTTGAATCGGTCATGACCTCAGTATTGCGGCTCACCGCGTGGAGGCGGCGAGAGCCCCGGAAATGACGAAGCCCGCGCCCACGAGCGTGAAACTCGGGGGCGCGGGCCGAGTGGTTTAGGACTCGTCTTCCGCCAGCAGGCGGTAGATCGAACGTCGAGCGTCGGCCAGGATGGTCGTCGCCTTCTCGGTCTGCGCGTCGGACCCGGCCATCGCCACTTGGCGAACGGACAGCATTACCTGGCGAAGGGTTCCGAACAGGTCGGACGTAGCATCGCTCACGTCAGCGGCCGCGGTCTCCCACGGCTTGCCGAGCGTCGCTCGATCCTTCTCCACCAGGGCCTTGCCCGTGGTGGTCAGGTTGTAGGTCTTTCCCGATTGCGATGACGAGATCTCCACGAGACCTTCGTCCTCGAGCTGTTGAAGAATCGGATAGACCGATCCCGGGCTCGGACGCCAAGCTCCGTTGGAACGATCGCTCAACTCTTGGATGATCTGGTAGCCGTTGCGAGGTGCCTCTTCGAGCAGGACCAGTACGGCCGCTCGAACGTCGCCGCGGCGTAGCCGCTGACGTCCGCGGGGCTGGAAGCCACCGAGGAACATTTCGCCGCCGCGACCAAACGGTCCACCGCGGTGTCCGCCGGGGCTTCGACCGCGACTGCGACCGCTCCCTCGGGGACCACGGTCGCGCTCGGAACGCTCGCCGTGTTGGTGTTCATGAAAATCGTTATTCATTATTTCTCCTTTGTTGTAAATCTGACTATTACGATATATCGTTATAGGTTGTTTGTCAAGGGGTTTTTTCAATTCGTCAGAAATATCTCTTTATCAGGGAGTTCGGATGGCCTCACCGGAGAAAAGACGGTACAGCGGTCTATTCAAGGGAGAACCGCAAGGCGCTAGCGAATATCGCGAGCGTCAGCGCGGCGAAACTCGCCAGAACGACCGGCACCACGCGGATGCCGAAGGTGGACACCATGACGCTCTCCACGGCCGGTCCCAGCACGCCGCCGGCCATCATGCAAAAGATCAAGAGGGCGACGCCGTCATCATCGTTCGGACAGAGTGCGGCGTACCAGACCAGCGCCAGCGGATACACCAGGGCGATCGATAGTCCGACCAGGGGATAGACGTAGGGTGCCGCGCCGGTCACGAGCGCGGTGGTGCAGAGAACGGCCGCTAGCGCGAGGCCACCGAGAACCAGTCGATGGTCCGGATGTCGACGACTGACTGGTCCGGCTAGAACGCGCCCGACCGCCAGGCCGAGCCAGAACCCGGCCGTGACCACGCTGCCGATCGAGGCGGAGTAGCCCAGGCGATGCAGGTGCGGGGCGATCCAACCGGCCGTCGTCGTCTCGGTGGCCACGTAGAAGATGTAGGCCGCAATGAACGTAGTGAGAATCGATCGACGTTGGGTTCGATTCACCACCAGATCGTGGCGACGATGTTCGCGCGAAAGCGCTCGAGCGATGAGTCCGCGATTGCCCAGAGTGAGCACCACCACGGCCACGGCGATCGCCACGTAGAGAAGGCGATAGTTGTGAGGGCGAACGACGACCACGAGGAGTGGTCCGATGACCGCTCCGAGACCGTACCCGGCGTTGGTGACGCTCAGCCGACGGCCCCGGCCGCGCGACCTCGTGCGAACCAGCAGGGATATTAGGGAGAAGTCGACGCCGCCGAATCCCAACCCGAGAAAGAACACCGACACGAGAAACATGGCCCACCGCGTCGAGAGCGCGGCGCCGCACGCGCCGAACGCGGTGAATAACAGCGCGGCGGAAAGCACGGCGCCGCCGCTGAAGCGTCGCATCGCGAGCCAGCCCACGGGCACGCCGAAGAAGGCGCCGATGAAATACACACTGAGTACGACGCCGGTCGCCGGCAGCGAGAGATGGAATCGATGGGCCAGAGTGACGAGCAGTGGTCCGAAGAGCGACGAGATCATCCCGAAGACAATGAGGTCGACCGTCGCGCTCGTAATGGCGAGGGGTCGAAACGTGACCTCCGTTGAGGCGACGTGGGGAATGTTCGAAGAGTCCGACGTCAAGGGACTATCTCGCCCTCGAAGAGGTCACGTCGTCGGGCGAAAATACTGACGCTGGATGGTTCGCTCGTTGTTGTAACGCTGGAGCGCGTCGCGCGTAGCGTCGCGCGTGGACATTTCGGCCACCGGCACGTCCCACCACGACGTCGAGTCTGGCGAGGCGACCGTCGGGTCCGTCTCAACGTGGATGATCGTCGTGGTGCCGTTCGTCCGGGCGACCTTCAGGGCCGCACCAAGTTCGTCGATGGAGGCGGCCCGGATGACCGTCGCGCCAAGGCTCGCGGCGTTGGCCGCGAGATCGATGGGAAGTGTCGCGCCGGCCAACTGACCGGAGGCATCGCGAAAACGATAGGCCGTGCCGAAGCGCTCGACGCCCACCGACTCCGAAAGCGCGCCGATGGACTGGAATCCATGATTGACCACCAGCACCACGATGATCTTGATGCCCTCTTGGAGCGCGGTGACCAATTCGGAGTTGAGCATCAGATACGAACCGTCGCCGACCATGACGTACACCTCGCGCTCGGGGGCGGCCATCTTCACGCCCAGGCCCGCGGCGATTTCGTAGCCCATGCACGAGAACGCGTATTCGACGTGATAGCCCTTCGGATCCCTCGCGCGCCACAGTTTGTGGAGGTCACCGGGCAGGCTGCCGGCGGCAGCGACGACCACGTCGGTATCGTCACTCGACTCCTCGACCGCACCGACGACCTCACTCTGGGAAGGCAACGGTTCGTGGTTGAGGTGATAGGCCGCTTCGACGGTCTCATTCCAACGAAGGCTGAGACCACGACATTCACGTTCGAACTCCTTCGATACCCGCCAGCCCTTGAGCTGAGTGACGAGTTCATCGATGGACGTTCGGGCGTCGGCGACGATGGCGAGGGCGGACAGTTTGGCGCTGTCGAACGGCGCCACGTTGACGTTGACGATCTCGACGTCCGGATTCTGAAAGACGGAATGGGACGCGGTCGTGAAATCGCTCCACCGGGTACCGATGCCGATGACGAGATCGGCGTCGCGGGCGACGTCATTGGCCGCCGTTGTCCCGGTGGCGCCGATCGCACCAACACTTTGTGGGTGATCGAAGCGGAGCGACCCCTTGCCGGCCTGCGTTTCGGCGACGGGAATACCGGTGGCGGTGGCCAAGTCAGTGAGCGACGTCGACGCCGCGCTGTAGATGACGCCACCGCCGGCGACGATCAGCGGCCGCTTGGCCGCTCGGAGCTTCGTGGCGAGGCGTTCGACGAGTTGCGGCTCCGGAGGTGGTCGACGAACCCTCCATACCCGGGGCTCGAACAGAGCGTCCGCGAAGTCCCACGCTTCGGTCTGAACGTCTTGCGGAAGCGCCAGCGTCACCGCACCCGTGTCGGCGGGATCGGTGAGGACGCGCATCGCGTGCAACAGGGCCTCGGGCAACTGTTCGGGTCGCCAGATTCGGTCGAAGTACTTGGACACCGGTCGAAGCGTGTCGTTCACTGACCGGTCGAGCGATGTCGGGTCTTCGAGTTCTTGCAGCACCGGATTGGCTCGACGGGTCGCGAAGACGTCGCCCGGCAGCAACAGGACCGGAATTCGATTTGTCGTGGCCACGGCGGCTCCGGTCACCATGTTGGTCGCCCCAGGACCGACCGACGACGTGCAGGCGAACGCTCGCAAGCGATTTGACATGCGCGAGAACCCCACGGCTGTGTGGACCATGGCCTGCTCATTTCGCGCCAGATAGTAGGGAAAGTCACCGCCGCTCTCGAGGAGCGCCTGGCCGAGACCGGCGACGTTGCCGTGTCCGAAGATGCCGAAACAGCCGGCGAAGAAACGGTGTCGCTTGTCGTCACGTTCTACCTCTTGGACGGAGAGAAACCGAACGAGCGCTTGCGCCACCGTGAGTCTCAACGAACACCTCGCCACGAAGTCATGGGAAGTCGCGAATCGACGACCTGATCTCGCCACGACCCTCGCACCCAGTCGTGGGTCGGATCGTCGCAAAAGGACATCGTTCGCTCGGCTGCTGGCCCGGCGAGCACGTTCAAAAAGTACAGGTCGTAGCCGGGCGCCGCCATGGTCGGCCCGTGATAGCCGAATGGAATCAGAATCGTGTCGCCGGTCGACACCTCGGCCAGGACGTCGATCTGGCGATCGGGTCCGGAACTGTAGACGCGCTGATATCCACCCGGGCCGGGATCGCCCGGTCCGGAACCGCCGCGGATCTCGAAGTAATAGATCTCCTCCAACAGCGCTTCGCCTGGTCGTTCTTCGTCGTGTTTGTGCGGTGGGTACGACGCCCAGTTCCCTCCCGGCACGAGGACCTCAACGGCGATGAGTCGATCGGTCTCGAAGGCGTCGGGCGAGGCGAAGTTGTTGGCCTGCCGACTGGCCGCCCCGGCGCCACGCAGCTCGACCGGCACGTCCTCGGCCCGGCCGTACCGCGCGCTCAAGACGTGATCGCAGACTGCACCCAGCAACGCGAATCGGCCACCGAGGGCACTGAAGATCGTGACCCGGGCGTCGCGTGGCACGTAGGCGAAATCCGTGACGCGCTCAAAGACGCTCGCCCGGCCTTCGAGTGCGAACGACGCGTCGGCACAGGTCACGACACAGGCGCCCGAAAGCGGCAGCACGATCCATTCTGAGTCGCCGGTGCTCCACATCACGATCTCGTCAGGTTGCACGTGAAGCACGCGCATCGAGGAGTAACGCCATCCGGCACTCGCCGGCGAGATTTCGACGCCGTATCCGTCCGGTCCTGGCGCGCGAGCCGGAGTGTACAGCGTCTGAGTCATAGAAGACTGACGGCGGTCTTGACGGCCGTCGCGACGTCGTCGTCGGAGGGGTAAAGAAGGTTTCGACCAACGACCAGACCCCGCACGCCCGGAAGTCGAAGGGTCTTCTCCCAATGATCGAACATCTCGTCCGGTCGATCACTTCGAGGCCCCCCGAGCAACAAGATCGGCATCGTGGTCGCCTCGGCCACGCGCTCCATGTCCTCGACGACCGGAACCTTTAGCCACGTTCGCGCGGACGTGGCACCGAGGGCACTGGCGATGGCCATCGAGCGCATCACGCCTTCGGTCGAGAGGTCGTGTTGAATTCGTCCGTCGACGCGGCTGCTCATGAACGGCTCGATCATGGCAATACGGTTGGCGGCGGTGAGTGCGGTGACCGCGTGGCCGCACGATTCCAGAGCGTTGGCCGTTCCCGGATCGTCGAGGTTGATGCGCAGCAACATCTTGCCGCCGTCGAGATTGAAGTGCACGATCGATGCCGCCGTGTACGACGTGAAACGGTCGTCCATCTCGAAGATCGCGCCGGGCAGCCCTCCCCGATTCATCGAGCCGAAGACGTACTTGTTTTCGAGAGCTCCCAAGAGGAGCAGGTCTTCGATCACGTCGGGCGTTCCCAGTACCCCATTGACGCCCGGTATGGCGAGAGCGGTCACTAGTCGATCCAACATGTCGAAGCGGTTGGACATCGCGCTCGGATTCGAGCCGACGTCGAGCGCACCGCGCGCGGCGTGGTCGGCGGCGACGATGAGAAGACGATCCTCGACCTTCGTGGGCTCGTGCGATCGGCGGTTCTTCGCGGCCTCGGCGATTGCCTGGGGACGGGTGAATCTGGATTCCAAGAGATGACGACGTTGCTCTTCGTTCATGGGCGTTCCCCTTCCAATAGTTTTCGCACCTCATCGTCCGTAGGCATCGCCTCGGAGCACGAGAGTCGAGAGGCCACGATGGCGCCGGCGGCGCTGGCGTAACGGATCGTCTCTTCCAAGGTCCAGCCGGACAGCACGCCATGGCAGAGGGCTCCCCCGAATCCGTCGCCGGCGCCCAAGCCATTGACCACCTCAATCGGAATCGGCGCGACTTCAATTCGTTCGGATCGAGTCTTGGCCAGCACGCCGTCCGGTCCGCGCTTTACCACGGCGATCACGCAACCCAACTCGAGGAGTCGGTCGGCGGCCAGGTCCGGACCACTGACCCCAACGGCAACCTCGACTTCGTTGAGGTTGCCGACGGCGATAGTGGCCCAGGCGAGGGCCTCCAACGCGCACTCGTGTGCCGCATGGCGGGAAGTCCAGAATGACGGTCGAAAGTCGAGGTCCACGACAGTGGGGTGCTGGTGTTGGCGCGCCCGCAACGCCGCGATCGTGGCCGAACGGCTCGGTTCCCGGGAGAGGCCGCCCAGGGTGGCCCAAAAGAGTCGCGCTCGGGTAATGGCGTCGAAGTCGAGTTCCTCGGGGAAGATCTCGAGATCGGGAGCCTTGGGCTCTCGGTAGAAATAGATGGGGAAGTGGTCGGGTGGAAAGGTCTCACAGAAGGTGACCGGGGTTTGGAATCCCACGCACTCCGTCACGAAGCGGTCGTCGACACCGAATCCGTGCAGGGCTTCGTGAATATAGGCGCCAAAGGGATCGGGCCCGGTTCGGCTGATCAGGGCACATCTCTGTCCTAGCCGTGACGCCGCGACCGCGACGTTGGTGGGACTCCCACCCAGAAATTTGTCGAAATGCTTCACGTCGACCAGACTTCCGTGCTCGGTCGGATAGAAGTCGACGCCGCAGCGCCCCATGGTGATGACGTCAAACGCGTCGCTCATAGAGACGAACCGAGAAGGAGCACGCGGCTGGAGATACCCGACGGCACGGCGCCCGGCGCCCACGTCAGCATCGCCGGTCGCCCGCGCCCGAGCACGCGAAAAGACCCACCAGAGACCATATGTCAGGACAATAGCACTACGGGGGCATTTGCGACCTAGACTTTTGCTCACCGTACGTTGCAGAGGAATCCGATGGCTCGTCAAGCAGTCTTGGCCTACAACCCCTTGAGGACGATCGTGCTCAATCGATCCAGTCCCGTCCCGCTCTATTTTCAATTGGCGCAGCACATTGAGAACGAAATCCGCTCGGGCAATCTGGTGTCCGGTGATCGCCTGGAAAACGAGGTGAAGATCGCCGAAGAACTCGGTCTCTCTCGACCCACGGTTCGAGCCGCCTTCAGTTACTTGGTGGACAAAGGATTGGTGCTTCGTCGAAGGGGTCAAGGAACGGTCGTCACCAAAGGGAAAGTCAGTCGATCGGTCAAGCTGACCAGTCTCTTCGACGACCTCGCCGAAGCCGGGAAGAGCCCCACCACGAGAGTGCTCCACAACGAAGTGGTGAAAGCATCAGACCTGGTCAAGAGGGCATTGGAACTGGCCGACGACCAATTCGTGATCTACCTGGAACGCCTTCGATTCGGCGATGGCGAACCGATCGCCCTCATGCATAATTTCATCCCCACTTCGCTGGTCACCATGAGTAACGAAATGCTGGAGCAGCACGGTTTCTACGAACTCTTGCGCGCGGGTGGTGTCTTTCCCGACCACGCCACACAGCGAATCTCCGCGAAGAATTCCTCTTCGAACGAAGCGACCTTGCTCGACGAGCCCCGCGGAACCGCCCTTTTGACGATGGAGCGAACGACCTACGACGTCAACGGTCGAGCCATCGAGTTTGGGCAACACGTCTACCGGGCCTCTCGCTACGCGCTGGTCAGCGCGGTCACCATTAGCGAGGCCACGAGCGACCAACGGGTGTGATCGTATTTGATAGTAGTTATTGACAAGCCGGGGGATATGCACTACGGTCGCTCGCAGAACAGCCGGAAGCGAGAGTTTTGATATGTCTGGTGCGCTGAACGCGCGCGGACGTATATGACTCTTGGAACAGCGGATTTGGGGGACAGTGGGGGCGCTGAGTAATACCGGATTGAGTGAACGGACCGTGACGCCCCACGAGTCGGGAGCGTCGACGTTCACGAGGGGGCTCGCGTGAACGAGATCCGTTTCGACCACGTGTGGAAGATGTTCGAAGGAAACGCCGTGGTCTCGGATTTGACCCTAGGAATACGCGAGGGCGAGTTCCTGGTGCTCGTCGGACCGTCGGGCTGCGGCAAGACCACCTCATTGAGAATGCTCGCCGGGTTAGAGCGTCCTAGTCACGGTCGAATCTGGATGGGCGACCACGACGTCACCGACCTTCCGACGGGACAGCGCGACATTTCGATGGTCTTCCAGAGTTACGCGTTATATCCCAACATGAACGTGTACAAGAACCTGGCCTTCGGACCGAAGGTCCGCAAAGAGCCGCGTTCGACCCTGCAGCAGCGGATTCACGAAGTGGCCGACATGCTGGGGATCCGCCACCTCCTCGACCGCTCTCCGGCCGCCCTGTCTGGTGGACAGCGACAACGAGTCGCCCTTGGTCGAGCGCTCATCCGTGAACCGCAGGTGTTCTTGATGGATGAACCGCTTTCCAACCTCGATGCGGCGTTACGCGTGCAGATGCGAGCCGAGCTGATTCGCCTACACCAGCGCCTCGAGAGCACCACCACGGTGTACGTGACCCACGACCAAGTGGAGGCTCTCACCATGGGCGACCGGGTGGCGGTGCTGAAAGACGGCGTCTTGCTCCAGGTCGATACGGCCAACGACCTGTACGAGCACCCCCGGACGGTCTTCGTGGGTGAGTTCATCGGCTCGCCCAAAATGAACGTGATCGAAGGAAAACTCGAAGTCTCGGCGGAACAGATTTTCGTCGAGTGCCTGGGCGTTCGCTGTGACGTGAGCCACGAGCTCGCCGGACGACTCAGTCCCTCGGCGACGAACGGACCGGTGCTGGTGGGCATACGGCCCCACGACTTGCACATGAAAGGGGAGGCCCCCAGCGACAGCCCGGCCGTACGCGTTCTCATCGATATCTGTGAGCACACCGGAACCGAAATCTTCGCCACCGTCGAGCTGGACGAGACGAAGTTGATCGCGCGTTTGCCGCGGTCCCCGATGCCCCAGCCGGGCCAAGCCATCGAAGTCGCGTTCAACAAGGAGCGACTCCACCTCTTCGACGTCACGTCGCGCGAGAGTTTGCTCCAGCGCGAGGGGCAGCGTGAGCACATCTCGGTCGGTTTACCGGATTCGGCCGTCGAACCACAGGTTCTTAAAAGTTAAGGAAAGGAAAAAAGGGAGAGATATGAAAGCAATTTGGAAAGGTGTATTGCCGAGAGTGATCGCCGGCACGGCCATCATCGCAATGTCGACCGCGACCCTGGTATCGGGTGGCGTGACACAGGCGGGGGCGGCGCCGACGGTCACTATCTCGGTGGCGTACGCCGCGAATACGACCTTCGACACCACGCCACTGGGACTCACCTGGTGGACGGCGGTCAAGGCGCAGTACGAGAAGTTGTATCCCAACGTCAAGGTGAACCTCATCGCGGTGCAAGGTGGGGAGCCGGACTTCTTGACGAAGTTGGCCTTGGATTACCACTCGGCATCGACGGCCCCGACGCTGGCTCAGTTTCCGTCAACGGAAATTGCGCTGTACCAGTCAACGGGCTACCTGATGTCGCTGAGCAAGTTCTTGAAGACCTCGTCGTGGTTCGCGCAGTTCCCGAAGGTCATTCAAAACGAAGGTCTGATCAACGGCAAGATCTACGCCGTCAGCTCGGGCGAGAACAACGTCGGTCTGTACTACGACAAGGCGATTCTGACCAAGGCCGGGATCAAACTTCCTTGGCAGCCCAAGACGTGGACCGACATCATCAGCGCCGCCGAGAAGATCAAGGCCACGCAACCCAAGATCATCCCGCTGTGGGTAGACGCCGGGACGAGTGCCGGTCCGAACGGTGCCGGGTACGGGATCTTGAACCTGTTGGCCGGTTCCAGCACGCCGACGATTCAAACCTCGAGCGGCAAGATGGTCGTGGACAGCCCTGGACTCCTCCAGACGCTGAACTTCTTCCACACCATGTTCTCGAAGGGGCTCGGTGCGCCGACCTCGCAGTTGTTCAGTCTCAACAACGCTCCCAACATTCCCTCCGCGGACTTCAAAAAAGGCACGTTGGGTATCGCGGTGGGCGCGAACTTCTTGGCCGGTAACTGGACCAAGCAGGTGAGCTTCCCGTATTGGCCTCAGGCGTCGACGGCTATTGGTATCGCCGGTCTTCCCAAGGTCAACGGCGGTGGATACGCCTCCACATTGAGCGGCTGGGACTTCGGCGTCTCCTCTGGAGCGACGGCGGCCCAGGCGACAGCGGCGGACAACTTCATGAACGTCGCGCAGGGTCAGAAGAACCTAATCGAGGCCGGGAACTGGGCCGGGTGGGTTCCCCCCGTTCAGTCCGACTGGAACGTTCCGCTGTACACCAACTTTGCCGCTCCCTTCAACAAGGAGTTCGGTCTGTTGCTGCCTTCGTCGTCCGAACTTCCCACGAGTGCGAACTACTCGGTGTGGGTGCAAGGGATCGAAGAGGCCAGTGGCACGCTCGCCCAAAAGCCCAGTACCACCGGGGCGCAGGCTCTCTCTCAAATGAAGAGCTTCATCACCAACCAGTTAGGTGCGAGTGCAGTCACTTCGCTGAAATAGCGAAGTAATCAGAGAGGCAATTGATGACGTGAGAAAGGTCCGGTGATGGCGTCGATCCCCATGATTGACACCGTTACCGGACCTTCCATGTCCGAACTCTGGAAAACCCGTCACGACAAGGCCCGTTACCAGTGGGGCAGCCTGGGACTTCTCACGCCGACCTTCGCCTTACTGATGTTTCTCTTCCTTGTCCCCATGGGCTTCGCCGTCTACTTAGGACTCACCAACCTGGACTTGGTCGGACCGACGGCGATTCACTCGAGTTTCACTGGCTGGGCGAATCTGATTCGACTGAAAACCGACTCGACGTTCTGGAGCTCGCTCTGGGTGACGGGAATTTTCATTGTGGGGTCCGTCGTAGGCGTGGTGGTGGTGGGCTACGTACTGGCCTCACTGTTAATGCGCGCACGTCCCTGGATGAGGATGATCGTCGGCGGCATCGTCGTCGTGGCGTGGATGATGCCCGCGGTCACCGCCGGCATGACGTGGTACGCGTCGACGACGGGCACTGGCGCGTTCGCGACACTCCTCGGCACGCCCAACACGAACTTCCTCGACGACTATCCGCTGCTGGTCGTGACCATCGCCAGCGTCTGGTCGATGACCGGCTTCTCCATGTTGGTAATGGGCGCCGCCCTACGCAATATCCCGAGCGAAGCGATTGAGGCGGCCACCGTCGAAAACTCCTCCAGTTGGCAGCGCTTCCGCATGATCATCCTGCCCTTGCTACGCCCTACGATGACCGCGATCGTCCTGCTCTCGGGGCTCTTGGCCCTGGCCAACTTCTCACTGATTTACATCATGACCCAAGGCGGACCGGGTAGCGCGACGAACATCCTGCCGCTGTATTCGTACCAGCAGGCGTTCACCTACAACAATCTTGCGTACGGCGCGTTGATCGGCAACGTCATGGTCGTCATCGCCACGATCTTCGGAGTGTTCTACGTTCGAATAGCCTCGAGGCGCACATGAGAGAGATCAAGGACACGAGCGTGATCGTCCTCGACGACGCGGCACCATCGAATGCCCTGGTCATGCCGCCCGAGAATCGCCAGACGCACGGAACGAAGGTCCGAAGTGCGACGCTTCATTTGATCCTCGGATCGCTCGGCGTGCTCTTCCTCGCACCGATGCTGTGGTTGTTCCTTGCTTCCTTCGACAAGAACGCGTCGTGGGGCGTTGAATGGCCCCACTTCTCGCTTATCAATTTCAAGCACGTGCTGACCGGAAGCCTTTTACATTCGTTGTGGAACAGTGTCGTGCTCGCCGTGATATCGACGGCCATCGCTTCGGTGGCCGGGGTATTCGCGGCCTACGCCCTATCTCGTCGAAGGATTCCCTTCAAGGGACCGCTGCTCCTCTTCATCATCTTCTCGTCCGGCGTGCCGCTGGCGATCATGGTGATCCCGGTCTACGAGATCTTCTCGAGGTACGGCTTCCTTTCGATCTTGCCCACGGCGGTCTTCCTTTCGGTTACGTCACTCCCCTTCGAGGTGTACCTGATGAAGAACTTCATCGACGCCGTGCCCACCGATCTCGAGGAGGCCGCTCGCATGGAACGGGCCAGCACGTTCCAGGTCCTGCGTCGAGTCGTCATACCTCTGGCCATGCCGGGTATCGCCGCCGCGGCCATCTTTGGTTTCGTCAACGCGTGGGGATCGTTCGTCGTACCGCTGATTCTGATCAGCCCGCAAGATCAACAGCCGGCGCCGATTGCCATCTATACGTTTCTCACGTTGCCCAAACCGGAGTTTGGCAATATCGCCGCGTACTCTTTGATCTTTTGCGTTCCCGTATTCATTCTCTATACCGTCTCCTCCCGTCTTTTCCGTGAAGGATTCGTACTCGGCGGAGGTGTCAAGGGATAATGGAGGTCGGCCGGAGAGCGTCGCGGCCGTCCCCCAAGGAATTCGCAAGCCTTGCGAGCCGCGAGCGGTATCAAGACGACTAAGGAAAAGGAATCGGCAATGAACATCACAGTGGCCAACGCGCCGATCAGCTACGGGGCGTTCGAGCTCACCGTCGGCATCGATCCGAACGTCCCCGACGGCGAGGCGATCCTCAACGAGGTCCGGGCCGCCGGCTACGCCGGAATCGACCTCGGACCTGTGGGGTACCTGGGCGACGGAGCGGTACTCGCCGAGCGACTCGCGAGTCGTCAACTCGGATTGGCCGGGGCCTACCTCGAGTTTCCCTTCACCGACCGCGACGCGTTGCCCGCTCTCTATCCGGAGCTCGACGCCATGCTTGATACTTTCGACGCGGTGCGGTCCACGGTTCCCGGACCTGCGCCGCATCCGACGATCGCCGACTCGGGCAGTGAGCGCCGACGTAACAACCCCGGTCGCAGTCACGCCGACCGTTCCTGGGGCCTAGACGACGATGGCTGGGACCGAATGAGAGTTGGTTTGGCGTCGGTGGTCGAGCGTTGCCGGGCCCGAGGTTACGAACCGACGTTCCACCACGAGACCGGGACCAACGTCGAGGCGCCGTGGGAGATCCAACGTGTCCTCGACATCTCCGACGTGGGGCTCTGCCTAGACACTGGTCACTTCTTCATCGGTGGGGGCGACCCCGTCGTGGCGATTCACGAATGGGCCGATCGCATCAACCACGTGCACGTCAAGGACGCTCTGCAATCGGTGATGGACGGCATCGTCGCCGACCACGTTCCGACGATGAACATCTGGTCGCGCGAAGCCTTCCCCGCGTTCGGTAACGGCGACGCCAACGTCGCCGGCGTACTGGCGGCCCTGAAGGACATCGACTACGAAGGCTGGCTCGTCGTGGAGCAGGACATCTTTCCTCAGACCTCCGATCGCTTCGCCCAAGCCATCGACGACCAGAAGAAGAACCGCCGGTTCCTCGCCGATCACCAGGTGTAGGTCGCGATGTTCCGATTGGGATTGGTGGGCGCTGGCCGAATGGGTCGGACGCACCTGCGAGCGCTGGACGAATCCTCGGACGTGAGAATCGTGTCGGTCGCGGAGCCCTTGGAGGCACTGCGTGACGACGCCATCGCCCACTTCGACGTCACGGGCTATACGTCACTGTCCGACATGCTCGCCTCCGGCGGCATCGACGGGGCTCTCATCGTGACACCCAGTGACAGTCACGTCGACGTGATCACCCTGGTGGCCGCGGCCGGTCTACCCATCCTCTGCGAGAAGCCCTGTGGGGTGACGGCCGACGACACGCGTCGGGCCCAGCGAATCGTGCGCGACGCGGGCGTCGCGCTGCAGATCGGCTACTGGCGCCGTTTCGTTCCCGAGCTGCTGGTGATTCGCGCACGAATTTCCAACGGAGACATGGGTGACCTCTTGTCCCTGTCGTGCCTGCAGTGGGACGGCGAGCCGCCGTCGGCCGCGTTTCGATCCCGTAGCGGCGGCGTATTCATCGACATGGGCGTGCACGAGTTCGATCAGGCGCGCTGGCTCACGGGTAGTGACTTCGTCCAGATATCGGCCGTGGCGTCACCGGCCATCAGCGATCCCGACGTCGCCGACGATCCCGATAGCGCGCAAGTGCTCTGTCAGACGGCGTCGGGCGTAACCGTATTCGTCTCCCTCGGTCGTCACTACAAAGGGGGCGATATGGCGAGCGTGGACGTATTCGGATCGAAGGACCACGCGCACTCCCTCTTCTTGTCGCCGGAAGATGGCGAACGGGCCCAACTCGAAGCGCTCGTTCGCCAGGCTCACGCGTTCGCGGACTTCGCGAACGGTGCACCGTGTCGAGGCGCGAGCGTGGAAGACGCCATCGCGGCGCTCGAGGCCGCCGCCCGTGCCGTCGCCCAATTAGCGCCGAGTCGTTGACCGGTGGTCGCGACGAAGGAACTGAAGGTCGGTGTCGTCGGCTACGGCATGATGGGTCGCGCCCACGCCTACGCCTATCGCGCCGCCCCGCTCATTCGTCCGTCCTCCGTCGTCTTCACGCCGGTCGTCATGTCGGGACGCAACGGTGAAGCGGTAGCCCAGGTTGCCCAGGACGTCGGCATCGATGCGTGGGTGACGGACTGGCGACAACTCATCGAGCGACGCGACGTCGATGTCGTGGACATCTGCACGCCGCCGGGTACGCACGCCATGATCATCGAGGCCGCGGCCCGGTCGGGCAAGGACGTACTTTGTGAGAAGCCCCTGGCGACCAACTACGCCGACGCGCGCGCCGCCCTCGACGCCGTGGTGACATCCGGAGTCCGTCACGCCATTGGCTTCAACTACCGCCGACTGCCGGCCGTCTCGTTGATGGCCGAGATGATCGCGAACGCTGAGTTGGGCGAGATCCACTTATGGCGCGGCACGTGGCTCTCCGACGAGTTCGTGGACCCCGCCATTGATTTCGATTGGCGATTCGAGTCGTCCCTGGGTGGCAGCACGATCGGCGATCTCGGGAGTCACTTGATTGACCTGGCGACGTGGATGCTGGGACCCATCGACGACGTGTCGGCCATGTCGTCGACCTTCGTGCGCCACCGCAACGACGCCGGGCTCTCGCGAGCGGTCGAGGTCGATGACGCGTCATCGGCGCTGGTGCGTTTCTCCTCAGGAGCGCAGGGCACGATGGAGGTCGCGCGCGCCGCGCCTCGTCGCCCCTGTGATTTCACGGTGGAGGTGAACGGGAGCAAGGGCACGGCGATGTTCTCCTACGCCCAATTGAATGAGTTGTGGGTGGGCAACACCGACGATGACCCTCGACTGTACGGACTGCGACGGGTGCGCACCGAGCACCCCTCCCAGCCCGAGACCGCTGGTTGGTGGCCCATCGGCCAAGGCGTGGGTTACGACGCGAGTCTGATCAACCAAGTCGCGGACCTCGCTTCGACGTGGGAAGCACGGACCTGGAGTCCCGACTTCTCGGTCGGGGCCAACGTCGCGGCGGTCTGCGCGGCAATGGAGCGCTCCGTGGTCGATCGGCGATGGGTGTCGATCGACGAGGTCGTGCGCGACGGGCCCGTGGCGACATTCGATACGTAGTGGCGAGCGGTGCGGTGAAGTGACTACGAGGCCGCGAAGGCGGCCACGTCACGCGCGGCGTCGCGACTGATCTCGGGGCACACCGTCGGGAACATCTCAGTGGCGTGCGTGGTGCCGAGCGCCTCGCGGGCCCGTGCGGCGACGCCGGCCGAGAGCAGTAATCGATAGAACGCCACGCCCTCGTCATGAAGGGGGTCGCACTCGTTGACGCTGATCACCGTGGGCGGAAAGCCGACGACGTCCTCGCGAGTGGCGAAGCCCGGCCAAGCCAGCGGATCGCGTGAATCGAAAGCGCCGATGCCGTAGCCGATCCGGGGGCGATTGCTCTTGATGTCGCTCAAGAGTTCGATGAACTCACTCGACGAAGGAAAGCGCGCGTCGGGCCACGCGCCGTTTATATACGGGCAAAAGATGTACAGACCCTTGACGATGTCGAGGCGGTTGTCGCGCTTGAGTCGAAGCGCGGTGGCGATCGAGAGATTGCCGCCGCCGCTCTCACCCGCGACGATGATTCGGCGGGCGTCGACGCCGAGCGATGCGGCGTGCGTATGCACGTAACGAAGTCCCGAGACGCAGTCGTGGAGTCCGGCCGGAAAGGCCGCGACCTCGCTCACAGACGAGGGGGAGACGGCGTTACGAAACTCAACCATCACCACGACGACGCCCTCGGCGGCCATGAGTCGGCCCCAGGCGCGATAGTTCCCGTAGGTGCACGAGAGCGACGCCATTCCGCCCCCGTGGATGTAGTAGACGCAGGGCCTTATCTCGTCGTCATCCGGGCGAAGGAGGTGCAGCGTGATGACGTTACTGTCCGGCGATGACGTGACGTCGAGCGAACTGAATCGCAGTCCCCGTGACGGCGCCACCTCTTCACTGTCGCCGGTGTCCATAAAGACCGCCTCGGCGGCGAGCATCGCGCGCCCCTCGGGTGACGAGACGTCGGCTAACAACTCCTCTCGGTTGGCAACGTCGGTAACGGCGACCTCCGGCTGGGCGCGTAGAAATGCTCGGACCCGCGGATCCAATCGTGCGTCGATGTCTCGCGGCGTCGTCACGCTTCGATCGGTCCAGTCGTCCAATGATCGACGGCACGGTGACGGGGCCAGGGGCGACGAGCCTCGTAACGGGCGGCTGCGGCGAGCAAGAGGTCCTCGCGGAAACGAGGTCCAATCACTTGCAGGCCGACGGGAACCCCGTCGACGAGTCCCGCGGGGAGGCTGATCGCCGGCAAGTTGACCACGTTCGCGAGCATGGCGAGGACGACCGACATTCCGCCGTGGACTTCAACGCCCTCGATCACGGTGGGCATCGGACCCTCGGCAGCGAAGGGCGGCATTGACGACGTCGGCGTCACAATGAGGTCGACGTCTTCCAAGACGGCGGCCACCTCGTGGACGAGGTGCCGTCGTTGCGACTCCACGTGGGCGGCCCACGGTAGCGTCCGTTCGCGCAGCGTCGTCCACCCGGGTGCGGAACGGGGATCGAGTTGATCCAGGTGGTTCTCCCAGAGGTCGCGATCGACGCCGACGAACCTGTCGACTCCTTCGATCGCCACGTACGTTCTGGTGTAATCGTCCAACACGATTGGTCGCTCGACGAACGTGGCGCCCATCGCCGATACGAACTTCTGGGCCGCGTCGTGACAGAGAGCAGCCACGCGCGAGTCGACGACCGCGAAGCCGAAGTCGCTCGACCACGCGACGCGACACGCCGAGAGATCGACGGCGTCGATCGCCGCTACGTACGAAAGAGTCGACGGTGGCAGCGAGGTGCGGTCACGGTCGTCGGGACCGGCCATCACGTCGAGCAGCAGGGCCGTGTCGAGCACGGTCGTCGTGAGGCTTCCCACCACCGAGTTCTGCGCGAGATGGGTGTCGCCAAAAGTCGGAATGCGACCGTAGGTGCACTTAAGACCGACGAGTCCGGTGAAACTCGCCGGCGTGCGGATCGAACCGCCGCCGTCGCTCGCGGTGGCGAAGGGGACCAGGCCACTCGAGACCGCCGCGCTCGATCCTCCACTGGAGCCTCCGGGCGTTCGCTCGAGGTTCCAGGGATTGCGCGTGACGCCCAAGAGCGGGCTCGCGGTGTAGGCCCACGCGCCGAACTCCGGGGTCGCCGTCTTGCCGATTGGTATGGCGCCGGCGCTTCTCAGTCGACCGACGTGAATCGAGTCCGACGTCTTCGACGCTCCATTGGCGAACCACCGCGACCCGCGCGTCGTCGGCATTCCCGCGCAGTCCTCCAGGTCCTTGACGCCGAAGGGCACTCCCGCTAGCGGTCCCAGCTCGTCGAGGCGCCCGTCACGGATGATCGCGTCCACCTCCTTCGCCGATGCCACCGCGTGTTCGCCGTCCACGTACACGAAGGCGTTCAGCGCTGGATTGTCGTCTTCGATCGCGCTGAGACAGGACCGCGTGAGTTCCTCGGAGGACAGCTCTCTTGCGCGGATTAGTCCAGCCGCGTCACTCACCGATGGCATTTTCATTCATTCGTCCTAGCACGGCCGAGAGCCGCTCCGAATCCTGGCCTTCGGTGACGCCCGACTAGACCGCGAGGAATTCAACCAGCAGCGCGTTCAGCCGCTCACCGGCGTAGACCGGAATCCAGTGGCTGTCCGCTTCGATGCGTTCGTAGCGCCACGTCCCCGAGACGTAGCGTTCAGAACCGGTCATCTGCACCTCGCCGAGCAACCTGTCGCCGCTGCTCCACACGCCCATCGTGGGACAGAGGACCGACGGTAGATCCAAGGCTCGACCGTCGCCCGCGAAGGTATCGGGCGAAATGTTCGCCCGGTACCAATTGAATCCGGCGCTCAGCCTTCCGGGGCGCGACAGGTCGGTGATTTGGCGCTCCAGGTACTCGTCACTACCTCGAGCCGTGCCGCCGTGAGCCCAGTGGCGAAAGAACTCCCAGTCGTTCTCCGCGAGTCCCCTTTCCGCGACGCCGGGGAACTGAAACCACAACATGTACCAGGAGAGTTGCTTCTGAAGGAATCCGGCTCCGACGAAGGCCCGGGGATGGCCCACCGAGACGGCGACCAAGCGCTCCACCCGCTCGGGCAGGAACGTCGCGACGAGCCACGCCAGTGCCGCTCCCCAGTCGTGACCGACGACGGCCCCTCGTTCGATCTTGAATTCATCCATCACCGCCGCGACGTCGCCGATCAGATGGCCGAGACCGTAGGCTTCGACGTTGTCGGGACCGTCGCTCTGTCCGAACCCTCGAAGATCGGGGGCGATGACGCGATGTCCGCTTCGCGCCAGGGCGTTCATCTGTGAGCGCCACAGGTGCCAGGAGTCTGGCCACCCGTGGAGCATGATCACCGGCGGACCCGATCCCACCTCGGCCACGTTGAAGTTCAACTGGCCCAGCTGGATGCGGTGTTCGATGATGTCATAGTCGCCCATGGGCGGACGATAGCAAGCCACGGCTACGGCGCGAGAATCCTCTTGAAGCGGCGAGCGGCGACGTACAGACCGAGGAGGGCGATAGCGAGCAGATAGCCGGCGCGCATGATCATGATCCAGTCGAACTGACCGAGCGCAAGACCGCGCAAGAGTGCGGCCGACTGGTACAGGGGGGAGAAGGCGACGATCGCACCGAGCCAATGCGGGTAGAGCGTGATGGGAAAGAACGTCGCGGAGAACAAGAAGAGCGGAAGTTGGACCAACGTCACCAGGTCGAAGTCCTGCCAGGTGCGCATGTAGGTGCAGGCCGCGAGGCCCATGCAGCTGAAGGTGAGACTGGTGAGGATGGCCCCCGGCCAACAAAGGACGACCCACGCGCTTCCGGCGTCGCCGAGGGCCGCCATGCAGATGATGAACGACGCCGAGTACATGGTGGAGCGGGCCAGGGCCCACCAAACTTCGCCGAGCGCGATGTCGGTCACGTCGAGTGGGGTGGCCAGGATGGCGTCGTACACGTGCGAGATCTTCAGTTTGAAGAACGTGTTGAAGATCGAATCGATCATCGCGCCATTCATCGCCGACGTGGCCAGCATTCCCGGAGCGACGAAGGTGGCGTAGCTGATCAGTTCACCGTGCACGTGCAGGGGGCCCACCAGTTTGTTCAGTCCGATGCCGATTGAGAGCAGGTAGAACAGGGGCTCGAAGAAGCCCGAGAGCAGCATCACCCACTGCGCGCGGTACACCAAGGCGTTGCGTTCGAGTACCCGCAGCGACCGGCGCGAACCGATCATCGGTAAGGAGCGCGCCAGCATCAGTCGGTCAACCGGCGCCGCATCGTGCGCCGTCCCCAGGCAATCCCGACGGCGGCCATCGCCACCAACACCGCTACGTGACCCAACTGCGCCGCGATGGCACCCTGGCCGAAGGCGGCCGCGCGGGCCAACGCCACGCCGTGGTACAGCGGGAAGAACTGAACCACCGGTCGCAGGTAGCCGGGGTACGCCGACAGGGGATAGAACGTGGCCGAGAAGAGGAACATCGGCACGAAGGCGAAACGATAGAGCGTGGTGAATGACGCGTCGGACTGCGCGCGCGCGGCGTAGGCCACTAACGGAGCGGAGAAGGCCAACGTGACGAGGGTCCCGATGAAGGGAAGGGTGAGGCTCCACCAGGACTGCAGGGCACCGAAGCAGCCGATGACGATCGTGTAGAACACTCCGGTGACGAACGCCCTCGTGGCCACCCACGCGAGCTTGCCCACGAGAATGTCGTCAGGCTCCAGCGGCGTCGTCGCCGCGGCGTGGTAGGTGCGAACCCATTTGACGGCGGCGAGGACCGGCCAGAGTGACTCTCCTTCGCCCAACTGCATCGTCGTGGTGGCGAGCAGGCTGGGCGCGATGTAGTGCAGGTAGGTCTGGCCGTCCACGAGTCCGGTGTGGTGGGAGACCAGGTGACCGACGCCGACGCCGAGGGCGGCGAGATAGAGAATCGGAAAGAGGACCGAACTGGCGACCGAACCACGCCACGTCTGGGCGTAGAACTCCGCGTGGTACCCCCAACTTCGAAACCACCTCGAACGACTGGCGTCGGCATTGGTCGTGGGTATCACTCTCACTCCGTCAGCGACCGTCCGGTGAGGTTCAAGAAGACGTCTTCGAGGGAGCTTCGTCGAACGAGAGCGCTCGAGGGCGTGATGTTCGCCGCGTGAATCTCGCGCAGCGTGTCGTCACCGTTGTTCACGTACAGCAGCACACGATCGGGCAAGACTTCGATTCGCTCGGCGAAGGGTGAGAGCCTGGCGAAGTACTCCTCGTGGTCGTCGGTCATGAAGCGCAACTCCACCACTTCGCGAGTCGAGAAACGCTCGATGAGCGTCCGCGGTGAACCTTCGGCGACGATCGATCCCTGGTCCATGACGACGAGGCGATCGCAGAGTTGCTCGGCTTCGTCCATGTAGTGCGTCGTGATGATGAGAGTGACGCCCTCTCGCTTGAGCCGATAGAGCCGATCCCAAAGCAGATGCCGGGCCTGGGGGTCGAGACCCGTCGTCGGTTCGTCGAGGATGAGGATCTCGGGTCGATTCATGAGACCCCGAGCGATGGTGAGTCGTCGTTTCATCCCCCCGGAGAGGTTGTCGACCTTGTCGTTCGCCCGTTCGGTCAGTTGCGTGAATTCGAGCAGCTCCGTGGCCCGTTCACGAACGACTCGGCGGGGTAGGTCAAAGTAGCGACCGAACATCTCGAGGTTGTGCCGCACCGAGAGTTCCAGTTCCAGCGAGTCTTCTTGCGGCACGACGCCGAGTCGGCTGCGGATCTCTGGTCCGTCGGTGCGCGGGTCGAGACCGAAGATGGAAATCGTCCCGTCGCTGGGTTGCGACACCGCCGAGATCATCCGCATGGTGCTGGTCTTGCCGGCACCGTTGGGGCCCAAGAAGCCGAAGCTCTCGCCGCGGTCGATGGCGATGTCGATTCCGCGGACGGCTTCGAAGTCGCCGAATCGCTTGACCAACTTATGGGCCTCGAGAATGTGGGAGTAGTTCACGACGCTCCCCATTCGACATCCGTGACGCGCTCCACGGTCTTGGAAGTGGTCTTCAACGTGAACACCTGAGCCCGTCCCCCTTGACTTGTACTCCTGACGGAGCCTGCGGTCTGCCCCGCGAACGAGGAGGACACGGCGTTGCATCCGAAGGGCCAAGTTACTCGGCCCGTGCGACAGGACAACGTCAGCCCGCCTGGGCGACGATCGCACTGAACTCGGCGGGGCAATTTACAGGGGCGATGGTTCGACGTCGGGAGTCTTTCCCAGCGTGCTATGAAGGCTTGGCACTAGCGAGGCGATATCAATCTCGCCGTAGCCATTGGTCAGGGCGAGTCCGGCGAGGGCCAGCACCAACTCAATCAAGGGAAGAGTCAGGTCTGCGTCGTGCTCGACGCCGAGCGCCAATTCTGATGGCCCTCTCCTTCAATCGACCAGTGGGCGACGGTCCGCGTCACGGCTATTTGAGTAGCCAGCCACCGTCGACCACCAGATTCACTCCGTTGACACCGGAGTTGTTCAGCAAGAACTCGACCGCGTCCACTATCTCGGCCATCGTCACGGTTCGACCGAGCGGCGTCCGGTTGATGATATGGCTGTTGTCCTTTCCTTCCCAGTAGGGACTGTCACCAATGATGCCGGGATGAATCGCGTTCACCCGCACCGGTGCCAGTTCGGTCGCCAGCGAATGCACGATACCGGCGACCCCGCCGTTGACCGTCGACACGGTGGTTGATCCCGGGTAGGGACGAAGAAACGCCGAGCCCCCGAAGAGGACGATCGCCGCATGGAGCGTGAGGCGGTCGCGGAGCGCGTGCACGGCTTCGGTGTAGCCGACCAGCTTCAAGGTGACGAGTCGCACTGCGGCCGCGACGTCGTAGTTCGCCATCGTATTGGCGTCGCGTTCGATGGCCGTGATGACCAATTGATCGACCGATGGGACGCTCGACAGGGACTGGGCGATGGTCTCGGGCATGGAGAGATCGACCGCCAGCCCGATCGTTCCCAGTCCGATCGTCTCGGCGGCGGCGTCGGCACTTTGTTGGGTACGACCGGAGAGGTACGCGGTCATTCCTTGGGCGGCAAGGGACTTGACGATTTCTTTGCCTAAGCCCTGGGTGCCCCCCAGGACCACTACGGTGCGACCTGTGCGGTCCTCTGACATCCAGCAACCCCCCTTTTGAGTCTCCAGTGAAGTAAAACTACCTGGAGGAATGATGGGCGTTCACACTTATGGAAGCAACGCTGTTGACTGGGAGAACCGCGTTGACCTGCCCCGTCTTCGCGAGGAACGTCTCGCCAAGCTGCAAGCCGAACTAGAGAGGTCCGACCTCGGAGCGTTGCTCACCTTCGACTTTCACAACATCCGCTACATGACCGGCACGCACATCGGTACGTGGGCCATGGACAAGTTGATCCGCTTTGCGTTGTTGCCGCGCGGCGGCAAGCCCATCGTGTGGGACTTCGGTTCGGCCGCGCGACACCACCAGCTCTACAACCCCTGGTTGACCGGTGTTCAGATCGGACCGGACGGGTCCGAGATGCCCTACGAGGGTGCGCGCGCCGGTATCTCCACCTTGCGCGGCGCCATACCGCCGGCCGCCGACCGGGCCGGCACCGTCGCGGCCAAGATCAAGGAAGTGCTCGCGCAGTTCGGTCTGCAAAACGAACCGATCGGCGTCGACGTGATCGAGATGCCGGTCCTCGCGGCGTTCCAGAAGGAAGGCATGACCCTGGTCGACCGTCAACAGGTCTTCCTCGAAGCCCGTCGCCTCAAGACCGTTGACGAGATCTCACTCCTGGCCCACGCCGCGTCGATGGTGGACTCCGCCTACGAAGAGCTCTACTCCTTCTTGCGACCGGGGGTTCGCGAGAACGAGTGCGTCGGGCTGGTCAATAAGACGTTGTACGACTTGGGTTCCGAACACGTCGAAGGGGTCAACGCGATTTCGGGGGAACGGTGCTCGCCGCACCCGCACGTCTTCAGTGACCGAATTCTCCGGCCCGGCGACCCGGCCTTCTTCGACATCCTTCACAGCTTCAACGGGTATCGCACCTGCTACTACCGCACGTTCGCGGTGGGTAGCGCGTCGGTCGCTCAGCACGATGCCTACACGAAGTGTCGAGAACTGGTCGACGCCGCCATCGCCATCGTCAAGCCCGGCACGACGACGGCCGACGTGGCCTCGCTGTGGCCCAAGGCTACGGAGTTCGGCTTCGCCGACGAAGAGGCGGCGTTCGGTCTTCAGTACGGCCACGGGATTGGGCTGTCGATCTGGGAACGACCGATATTTAGTCGCATGATCTCGCTCGATCATCCCGAAGTGCTCGAAGAGGGCATGGTCTTCGCCCTCGAGACCTTTTGGCCGGCGAAGGACGGCTGGTCGGCGGCGCGGATCGAAGAAGAGGTCGTCGTCACCGCGACCGGGTGTGAGGTGATCACGAAGTTCCCGGCCGAGGAACTGTTGGTGGCCGGGCAGCGCTACTTCAGCGCCGGTGGTCCGGTGAACGGACTGCGAGAATCGCAGTCACACCTGAATACTCCGGCCGGGCGAGGAGAGAAGCCAGGTCCGTAGGCGTACCGCTTCGTTTTGTGCACGATTGATCTCGTGGGCAATGGCCGGGAATTCGTAGGCTACGACCCGTGAGACAGTCGCGTCGAAGGATCATCGAGAACGTGTCGGCGCCTCGAGTCTCGTTGTTCACCATTGCGCGAGAGTGGACCCGGATCGGCTGCATTGGATTCGGCGGTCCGCCCGCTCACATCATCTTGCTCCGTCGACTGTGCGTTGAAAATAACCGATGGATCGAAGCGCAAGAGTTTGATGACGGCGTCGCCGCCACCAACCTCCTCCCCGGTCCCGCGTCGACGCAACTCGCGATTTTTTGTGCGTGGCGATTGCGAGGGATCGCCGGCGCCCTAATCGGCGGACTCTGTTTCATCGTTCCGGGTCTCATTGTGATACTCGCGCTCTCGGTGGTGTTTCTGGACCGCCGCGCGCCCGCGTGGGTGTTGGGGACCGCGGCCGGGGCGGGCGCCGCCATACCCGCCGTCGCCTTGAAAGCGGCCTGGACCCTCGTCCCGGCGAGTCGCCGAGGGTTGGGCGCTGGACGAGTCGAGCACGTCCGATGGCTGGTCTACGTCGTCGTGGGGGGAGTGGCGGCGTCCGTCGCCGGCTCGTATTTGGTTCTGGTGCTGGTGGCCTGCGGATCGGTGGAGATTGTGTGGCGGAGCGGAGGGGTCAGGAAGCCGTCGGGTCCGGACCGTGCGATGTTCCCCGCGGCGATCGGCCATTTCGGCGTGGTCGGCGGGCTCGGCGCGGTTGCCTGGGTGGCTTTCAAAGTCGGCGCACTCTCCTACGGCGGGGGATTCGTCATCGTGCCCTTGATGCAACACGACGTCGTCAGTACGTATCACTGGCTGAGCACGACGCAGTTTCTGAGCGCCGTGGCCCTCGGGCAACTGACGCCCGGTCCGGTGGTGCAAACGGTCGCCGCGGTGGGCTACGCCGCGAGGGGCATCGGCGGCGGACTGCTGGCCGCGCTGATCGTCTTCAGTCCGTCGTTCCTCTTCGTCCTCGTGGGAGCTCCCTATTTCGACCGTGTACGGGCCAATACCTCGGTGCAGTCGTTTCTTCGCGGCGCGGGACCGGCGGTCATCGGGGCCATCGCCGGCGCCGCGATTCCGCTGGGACGCGGACTCGCGCACCTGTGGCAGCTACCGATTCTGGTCGGAGCGCTGCTGGTGCTCCTCGTGCTGCGACGCAGCGTGGTGACGTGTCTCCTGCTGGCCGGCGCGGTCGGTCTCGTCGTGGCGCTGTCGGGCGTACCCGTGTGAGTCGTGCGAGACCGGCAAGTCCCGGCCCGCATTTCGGTAGTGACTAGGAGCGGTAGTGCTCGCGCCAGATCAGTCGATAGACCCGGGTCTTTCGAGGGATGCTGCGCAGTCCCGGGATGAACGGGGTGAACAGGAGACCGGCGGAGAGGAGCATCATGAGGCCCCAGACGAGCACGTCACCGTTGCCGCTCGCGTTGAACGGAGAGATCTGATACCAGAAGGTGTA
This sequence comes from uncultured Acidimicrobiaceae bacterium, assembly GCA_963716515.1. Classification (GTDB taxonomy): domain Bacteria; phylum Actinomycetota; class Acidimicrobiia; order Acidimicrobiales; family RAAP-2; genus RAAP-2. The sequence goes on along the minus strand of OY970319.1, from coordinate 2,269,919 downwards.
CAGCCAGAGCCACGCCTGCCCCGGGTAGTTGCCCGTCTCGTTCATCATGCCCCATTGGTCACCCGTGAGGTGTTGCTTTTGGGCGATGTTGGACAGGTAGGTGCCGTCGGCCAAGAACAGTAATGGCTTCGTGTAGTCACTGGTGTAGAAGCCGTTCTGGGTCACGAGGGCCTGGTCGAGGGCTCCGGTTCGGGCCATCTGGAAGAGGTCCGACATCATCACCGGCAGCGGTCCGGCGTTCGTCGCGTTGACGACCAGTTGGCCGCTCACGATCTGCATTTTGCTCGCCGCTTGGGAATAGCTCTTCACCCAGCCGGCGCGCGTGGAGGTCGAGGCCGTGGACCACTGAGAGAGATCGGCCGTCAGGGCCGGCTGCTTGGGTAGTGACTTCAAGGGATCGATGACGAAGTCATTCACCGAACTGACGGGGATTCGAACCCCGATCCACTTGGCCAGGGTGAGCGGCCCCAGTTGCTGACCGGAGGAGGCGTGGTTGTAGGGCGCACCGTACCCGGCCGAGCCGGACGTACCGTTCAGTTCACTGAGCGCCGTGGTGGCGAAATCCATCGGGGCGTGGTTGGACCACGCCTTGATGGTGATCGACGGATCGTCGGGCGAACCGAAGGCCACGGCGAGCAACACCGTCAAGATCGATACGACCACCAGGGCGATGATGCCCTCTTTGACGATGTCGTAGGGGCTGTGGCCGCCCTTCCATTCGGGAGCGTCCACGTCGGGACGAAAGGCTTTGGTCATTGGGTCACCTCGGTGGTCTTCTCAAAGGGAGGCACGACACCCTTGATGCGAACGAGCAGGACGTGGAAGGCCGTCAAAGCGACGGCCGCGATGGGCAATAAGACGATGTGCCACATCAACATCTGGCCGGAATTCAAGACGTTCCAAAAGGCACCGGCGCCGGTGGAGTTAATGCCATCCTTCGCCTGGGTGGAGATCCACTGCGAGTCGAAGTTCGACTGGCTCACGTAGCCGGTGAACGCCGTGGCGATGGAGACGAGGAACGTAAAGACGCCGGTCATCCAAGTGAGGGCTCGACCGCCGCGCCAGGCGGCCATGAAGTACTTGCCCCACAGATGGACGACCATGGCGAAGAAGAAGATCTCCACGCTCCAAAGGTGCAGCGAATTGACGAAGAGTCCGACCGACGAGGTGTGCCACCACTGCGGTCCGCGAAGTGACAGGAGGCAGCCGGAGGCGATGACCACGGCGAGGGCGGCCATCGTCGTGACGCCGAAGACGTAGATCCACGACGAGACGTAGGTCGGTTGGGTATCCGGAAGCAGTTTCTCCGGTGGGAGCTTGCCGGCGACGCGCTTACGAAGTCGGGTCGTCCACTGGCGATCGATCTCTGTGGTGCTCACGGGTTTTCCTTCCGGCGGCGTCGACCTGGAAACGGTGCGAACAGCGCCACGACGAACGTGACGACCATCAAAATGATGACCACCAAGTTGGCCACGCTGATCTGGATAATGTGCCAGTGCACGTAATGACCAAGTGTGGTCAATGGCCATATGGCGGCCAACAGTCCGAATCTCGACATCACCCCTCCCCACTCATGTTTGAGAAAAGTCTCCCTCGAATGAACGAGCGTCGAATAGGGGCTTAGGGCCTATATCGGTCTCGAGGTGCGAGGAAAGGTGATTCTTGTATGTAAATTCTCGGGTCACGATCGTTGGCGCACACATCGCGATCACGTGACCTCTGTGTGAAGTGGTCTGCGTGCGACACAGAAAACCAGGCGTGATCAGGAACAGCGTACGTCCGAATCAATCCGGCCCGCGGGACACGGAATTCGTCAGGAGTTCATTGATTTGTGAATCGTGTTCACGATGCGCTCGACCGAAGGAATCGCTAAGTCCTCGAGTGCGTCGGCCGCCGGTAAGGGGATGTGAGGCGTCGTGATACGAACAATGGGTCCGTCGAGGTCGTAGAAGACTTCGTCCGCGATGATCGAAGCCAGTTCGGCCCCCCATCCGCACAGCCGGGGATTCTCTTCCACGGTGAAGACGCGTCCGGTCGCCGAGACTTCGCGAAGGATGGTGCTCGCGTCAAGGGGAACCAGGGATCGCACGTCGATCACCGTGCACTCGATGCCGTTCGTGGCGAGTTCCTCCGCGGCCTGGAGCGCCTTGGGCACCATCGAACCCAGCGCGACGACCGTGGCGTTCGAGCCCTGACGAAGCACCTTGGCGGAACCGAGCGTGTCGACGATCTCCCCGTCGGGCACGTCCATCTTGGACGCGTAGAGCGCCTTGGCCTCTAAGAAAATGACCGGATCGGGGTCGCGCACCGAGGCGGCCATGAGTCCGATGACGTCGGTCGCGTTGGACGGTACGACGACCTTGAGACCCGGGATCATCATGGCCCAGTTCTCGACACTTTGGGAGTGCTGCGCACCGAAACGGAGGCCGCCACCGTTACCGGAACGGATGACCAACGGGAACGTCAGCTGGCCGTTGGTCATGTAGCGACTCTTCGCAATCTCGTTGGCCACGATGTCCCAGCACACCGCGAAGAAGTCCGAGAACATGATCTCGGCGATCGGTCGAAGGCCGGTCATGGCGGCGCCCATGGCGGCGCCGAGGATGGCCTGCTCGCTGATGGGGGTGTCGCGAACTCGGACGTCGCCGAACTCTTCTAAGAGTCCCACGGTGCCCTTGAAGACACCGCCGGCCGCTCCGACGTCCTCACCGAGGAAGACCACCGAGTCGTCGCGACGCATCTCTTGGGCGATGCCCCGGGCGATTGCCTCTCGAAAAGTTAGTTGCGCCACGAGGCACCTCCGTCCGCCCATACGTCTTTCAGCAAGAGATCCTCACCGGGTATGCCACCGGCCTTCGCCTCGTTGGTGGCCGTCTCGACTTCGGCGTTCACGTCGGCCTCTAAGAGGAGGAGGTCGTCCTCAATGACGCCCATCTCCAAGAGTCGCGACCGATACAGGGGGATGGGATCCTTGAGCAGCCACTCGGCCAGTTCCTCGTCCGGTCGGTACTTCCCGGGATCGGCGCGCGAGTGTCCTCCGTGTCGATAGGTCTTGGCTTCGATCATGCTCGGTCCCTCGCCGGCTCGAGCGCGCGCGATCGCCAGCGAGGTGACCTCGTAGACGGCGTCGGCGTCATTGCCGTCGACGATGATGCTCTCGAGTCCGTAGGCCGCAGCGCGATCGGCCGCCGGGTTCGCCACCGCCGTGACGTCCGACGTTCGCGTGTACTCCATCCAGAGGTTGTTCTCGCAGAAGAAGATCACCGGCAACTTCCAGATCGCCGCGAAGTTGAGCGCTTCGTGGAAGGCTCCTATATTGACCGAGCCGTCACCGAAGAACGCCACCGCGACCTGGTCGGTGCCCCGGTACTGCGCGCTCCACGCGGCGCCGCAGGCGATGGGGAGGTGCGCGCCAATGATCGCGTACGAACCCATCATCCCGTGTTCCACGCTGGTCAAATGCATCGAACCGCCCTTGCCCGCCATTAGCCCGTTGGTACGTCCCATCAGTTCGGCGAAGATCGGTGTCATCGGCACACCTCGCGCGAGGGTGTGCGCGTGACCACGGTACGTCGCGAACGTCCAGTCCGTCGGGCGCATCGCCGCGGCCACGCCGGCGGCGATCGCCTCTTGGCCGATGGAGAGGTGACTCGTCCCCTTCACGTAGTTCTCTAAGAAGAGGTCGTACGCACGTTGCTCGAACTGACGCAGCGCCACTTGACAGCGATACATCGCCACTTTGTGGTCCAGGTAACTGAGTTCGGGTGCGGCGTGGACGCTGGTCATGTGATCCTCCTAGTACCGGTTCGCGACCATGAGTTCTTGGGCCGGAAAGTGCGTGAGGATCGACGTACCGTTTTCGGTCACCACGATCTCCTCTTCGATACGCGCCGCCGACACCCCATCGGACGCCGGGCAGTACGTCTCCAGGGCGAAGACCATGCCCGCTTGCAGCTCGATGGGATCGCGCAGACTGTTCAGGCGACTGATGACCGGACGTTCGTGCAGACCGAGTCCGAGACCGTGACCGAACTGCAAGCCGAACGCGGCCATCTCGTTGGCGAAGCCGAAGTCAGTGGCGGCCGGCCAAGAGAGCGCTATCTCGTCGGTCCCCCGGCCCGGCCGAACGAGTTCGATGGCTGTGTCCATCCACGCGCGCGCTTTGGCGTAGGCCTCTCGTTGCGGCGCCGTCGAGCTGCCGACCGACATCGTGCGGTAGTAACACGTCCGGTAGCCGTTGAAGGAGTGGATGATGTCAAAGAAGGCCTGGTCACCGGGGCGAATGATGCGGTCCGTGAAGTTGTGGGGATGGGGATTGCACCGCTCGCCCGAGACGGCGTTGATGGCTTCGACCTGGTCCGAGCCCATCTCGTAGAGTCGCTTGTTCGCCAGCGCCACGATCTCGTTCTCTCGTATCCCGGGCTTCAGCGCTTCGAAGATGTCCTGGTAGACACCGTCGACCATCGCGGCCGCCTGGGAGAGGAGCATCAACTCGTCCGGGTTCTTGATCTGGCGCGCGTCGAGCATCAACTGCTGCGCGTCGCGAATCTCTACGCCGGCCTTTTGGATTTCGGACAGGAACGGCAGTTCGACGATGTCGATGCCGACCGGTTGGTCCGCTAGTCCGTGATCCTTCAAGATTCCGACGAGTTCCTTTACCGCCGATTCGAAGAGTCCGGCCTCGGGCGCGATGGCCCCGCGGAGGCCGAGCATTCCGGCCCGGCAGTTCTCGGGGTCGAGCCACGGGGCGAAGAGCTGGTGATGGCGGGCCGCGGAACCGAAGTCCCAGACCATTGGTTCACCGCCGCGCGTCAAGAGGCAGTAGCGCGACATCTTGTCGCCGAGGGCGCCACCGATCCACGTCTGCGAGACGTAGCGGATGTTGTAGAAGTCAAAGAGCAGGATCGCGCCGAGGTCGCTGCGCTCGAGCGCCTCGCGGGCCCGAGCGAGACGATACGAACGCAAGCGCTCGAAGTCGACTCGGGTCTCGAAGTCGACGCCGTTGTGACCGGGTGTGTTCACGATCGGTCCGAAGCCTTCAATCATCGCTTTCCTCCAAGCCCGTCGTCAATCGACTTGTTTTCTGGTTCTAGGGTGAGTCCCGCTCTTCGGGCCTCTTCGAGCAAGAGCACGGCGAAGTCTTGGTCCTCGTGTCCGGCATCGACGGCGCTGGCCACGATCTCGGTGCACAGCTCCGACAACGGCATGGGCACCTTCAGGTTCTTCGCTTCGGTCATACCGAGATCGAAGTCCTTTTTCAATAGCACCGGGGTGAACGTGGGCGGCGTGAAGTTCAGGTTCACGAAGGCCGGGGTCTTGTAGCGCGTGAAGGTGGAGCCCATCACCGAGTCGTTCAGGAACTCGAGGAAGGCGCTGCGTTCGATCCCGCCGCGTTCGGCGAGCACCGTGATCTCGGCCATCGCCTGGGTGACCACGCCGAGGAACATGTTGTGACAGATCTTCACCAGTCGGGCCACTTCGCCCTCACCGACGTAGGTCACGCCGTGCCCGAGTTGCTCGAGGAGTGAGCGGACCTCGTCGAAGGCCGCCCGGGAGCCGGACACCGCGAGCGTCAGCTTGCCCGACGCGACGACCTTCGGATTGCCGCTCACCGGAGCGGCCAGAAACTCGACGCCCCGCTTGGTGCAGGCCTCGCGAGCGACGGCCGACGCTCCCGTCGAGACGGTCGAGCAGTCGACAATGATCCGGGGCGCGACACCTTCATTGGCCAACACGCCCCGGGGACCGCTCATGACCTCGAGCAGTTGCGGGTCGGCCGAGACCATCACGAAGACCACGTCACAGTCCGCGAGGTTGACCGGATGGTCGACGACGATGGCGCCTAGTTCGCCCAGCGCTTCGGCCTTGTCGCGCGTGCGATTGGTGACCGATACTTCGCTGGTGCCGGAAATGAGACGCTTCGCCATGGCGCTGCCCATGCGCCCGCAACCGATCCATCCCACACGCAGTTGCTTCGCCACTAGTCGGACTCCTTCATCGCCACGTCCTCGGGCGCTTCGGGCCTTGGCCTTATGGTGCCACCGAGGTACAGCGCGCCAATCTCTGGATTGTTCAAGACTTCTTTCCCGGTTCCGGAGAGCCGTACCTGTCCATTTTCCAGAACGACCCCGTGGTGAGACAATTTAAGGGCTTGTCGCGCGTTCTGTTCAACCAGCAGCACCGTGCGCCCCATCTCGTTCATCAACTTCACGGTGTCGAACATGGTTCGCAGCGTCTTCGGGTCGAGTCCCATGGACGGTTCGTCCAGGACCACCAACTCCGGCTCGAGCATCAAACAGCGCGCGAACTCGACGAGGCGCTGTTGACCGCCGGAGAGACTCCCGGCCTTGTCCTTGGCCCGGGTAGCGACGATGGGGAACATCTCGCTCACGGAACTCAAGCGTCGGGCCACTTCAGTACGATCACGGACGAGAAACGCGCCGAGCGACACGTTCTCTTCGACGGTCATCTCGCGAAAGAGACTGTGCTGTTGCGGTACCTGGACGATGCCGAGTTGCAAGATCTCGCGCGGCGACTTTCCCACCAGCGCGGTTCCCTTGAACACGATCTGACCGAGTCGCGGATGGAGCAATCCGCTCACGGTCTTAAGCAACGTCGACTTGCCGGAACCGTTGGGGCCGACGATGCACGTCACCCCACCTTGGTCGACCGTGAAGTTGACGCCCTTGAGGACGTCACCGCCTCCGTAACCGGCGACGACGCCGTCGAAGGTCAAGAAGGCCGTCGAGGTACTCACGACGACTCCTCGGTCTCATAGACGTCGTCGCCGCCTAGATACGCGTCCAGGACCCGAGGGTCGTTGCGAATCTCACTCGGGGTTCCGCTCACCAGATCGGCCCCCTGGTACATGACGGTGACGCGATCACAGAGGTTCATAACGAACTCCATGTTGTGTTCCACGATCAGGAACGACTTGCCACTCTTATTGAGCGACTGGATCTTGCCGGCGATTTCGTTGATCAAGGTGAGGTTCACCCCGCCCGCCGGCTCGTCCAACAAGATGACGTCGGGATCGGCGACTAAGACGTAGGCGAGCTCCAGGAGCTTGCGCTGTCCGAAGGAGAGCGACCCCGCGGGTTGGGACGCCAGGTGGCCGATGCCCATGAAATCGAGCCACTCCGTGGCCGACACGAGTTCGGATTTCGAGGACTTCGATCGCGTGAGGCCGCGCAGCCAGCCCTCGTCACGCTGGGTCGCGACGAGCATGTTCTCGAGGACGCTCAGACGAGCGAAGATCCGAGTGATCTGAAAGGTGCGGCCCACGCCCAGGGCGAAGACCTTGCTGGGACCGGCGCGGGTGATGTCGGCGCCTTCGAAGGAGACCGATCCGGAATCCGGTTTCTCGTAGCCGGTGACGACGTTGAAGAGCGTAGTTTTGCCCGAACCGTTGGGTCCAATGAGGCCGGAGATGCTGTCCTTCTCCACACTCAACGAACACTCGTTGAGGGCCTGGAGTCCACCGAAGGCCTTGGAGACGCGCTCCACGCTGAGCAAGGTCGTCACGATGCCTCGCCCACCATGACCAGAGCGCCCTCGACGCGTTGCGCCGCCCGCCGCGAACGCCATTCGCGCAGATACACGACGATGCCTTGGGGCATGAACAGGACGATCACCAGGAACAGGGCGCCGAAGATGATCAGGTAGAGCGATCCGTTCGAGAAGCGAATCGTCAAGTACTGCTGCGTCGATTCGAGCACCAGGGCCCCGAGCAGGGGCCCCGTCAAGGTTCCGAGGCCGCCGAAGATGGACATCAGCGCGATCGAGATGTCAAAGATGGGGTCGAAGACGAATTGGGGATAGATCTGACCGAGAAAGATGGCGTACAGAGCGCCCCCCATGCCGACCGCGAACGCCGACATGGTGAAGCCGGTGAGTTTTACCGCGAAGACCTTCACGCCGAGTCCGGCCGCGCGGTCCTCGTCGTCTCGTATCGCGAGGAGCTGCAGACCGAATCTCGAACGTCGAACGGCGACCGACAGCAACGTGGCGAAGACCACGATCGCCAACGCCGTGTAATAGAAGGGCTTGTTGTAGTTGGTCTCCAGCCAGGGAATCAAGGGCAGCTGAAGGCCCGAGGTCCCCCCGGTGAAACTGAAATTGATGGCCGACAACTGGAACACGAAGAAAATAGCGATGGTGATCACGACGAACGTGTGGCGTCGCACGCGCAGGGCCACCAGTCCCACCGGGACGGCGACGATCACCGCCGCGAGTCCGCCGACCGGGACGAGCCAAAACAGGTCACCGCCGCCCGGGACGTGGAGGTGGTCCGCCAGCAGGGCCATCGTGTAGGCCCCGACGCCGTAGGAGACCGCCGAGCCGAGATTGATGTACCCCGAGTAACCCGAGAACATGTTCCACGACGTCGCGCACCCCATGAAGATGAGGGTGAAGATTCCGATCGTGGTGTAGGTCGGATTCGTTTCGATCAGCGGGAAGAGCACCAGGGCGACCAGCGCCACGATCCACCAGGCGTTGCGTACTTTCAGCACTAGGCCACCCGTATCGATGGCTTACCAAAGAGACCCTGGGGGCGGAGTGACAAGACGACGACCAAGATGAGAAAGAACGCCAGGTTCGACCACACGGGGCCCCAGATCACCGACACCAAGTCCTCGATGGTGATCATCATGATTCCGGCGACGAGGGCCCCACCAATGCTCCCCATACCGCCGAGCACGATGATGACGAGGAGTCGGGAGATGAGGTCGTAACTCGAACTGGCGTTAAAGGCGTTGGTGGCGCCGTAAATCATTCCGCCCGCGGCCGTCACCGCCACGCCCAGACCAAAACAGACGGTCGACACCCGCCGCACGTTGATGCCAATGAGCGCCGCCGCCGTTTGATCGGCCAGGGACGCTCGAACGCTCGCGCCGAATCGGGTTCGGTACAACATGACGTAAAGAGCCCCCAACAGCACGACGGCCAGGGCGAAGCCCAACAGATAGATATAGCCAAGATAAGTTCCAAAGACCCGCACGGAACGGTTCGCGTACCACGCGTGCAACTCCACGTAGTTCGCGGAGAACACGATGTTGAGGATGCCCTCGATGACCAGGGAGATCGCGTAGGTCACCAGAATCGACATCACGACCCGTTCGGGTCCCTTGATTCGGCTGAGAAAGACACGTTCCACCACGATCCCCACCACAAAGAGGGTGGGGATCGTGATGGCCAGTCCTACGAACAGGTCGATTCCCAAATGAACGGAGAGCGCGTAGCTCAAGTAGGCACCGAGGATCACGAAGATCCCCTGGGCCACGTTGATGATGTTCATCACTCCGAAAATCAGGGTAAGACCGGTGGCCATCAAGGCGTAGACCGAACCGGTCAGGACGCCGTCAATGATCGAATGCAGGACTGCGGTGCCGTTCAAGTGTTAACTCCAGGCCGGCTTCGGGAAGAGAATCTTGGTCGCGCTCGGGTCGGTCGCGGGATTGACCTCGACGAACTTCGCGCCCTGCCACTGGAACGTGTACGCCGTCGGCTGGTTGTTCTCCCCGAGACTGTTGAACTTCACCGCCCCCAGAACACTCTGAATCGTGACGCCGGAGTGGAGGTAGGTGATGATCTTGGCGTTGCTGAAGCCTTTCGTCGCTTTGACCGCCGCGGCGATGACTTGTCCCACGGCGTAGGCCTCGGCAACGTCCGCGTTCACTGTTGAAGCCGTGCCACCGTACTTCTTGATGAACTCGGCGACCATGGTCTTGCTCTCGGGATTGCTCGATCCGCCGTACCACGCGTTGGGCACCATGACGCCGTTCGCCTTACCCGTGCCGACCGCGCTCAAGAACGTCTGGCCCTGGTCGGGACCGGCGGTGGCGATGAAGGCCTTGGGGTTGTAGTGCGCCTGTTCGAAGGCCTGCATGAAGGCCGACACCGTCGGTACGTCGACGGAACCCAAAATGACGACCTGCGCGTTGGTGGCGGCCACGGCGTCAGCGATGGTCGTGTAGTCCGACGGTTCGGCGGGGAAGGTCTTGTAGTACACCGTCTTGATCCCGGCCGCTTTGATGATCTTCTCGGCGACGGGAATCTGTGGTTCGGTGAACGGGTCGGTCGAGGTCGCGTACGCAATCGTCTTGGGTCGTTGACTCGCGGGCAACGAGGCGAGCCACTTCGCGAACGGCACGAGTCCGTTCGCTACCGGCAACGCGGCGTCAAAGACGTTGTGCAGGCCCGAACTGAAGATGGACGGGGCCCCGCCCGCGCCTTCGACCATGGCGTAGCCGTAGCGGTTCACCGCTGTCGCCGCCGGAAGCGTCAAGAGCGACGAGAACGGTCCGAAGGTCAGATTCACGTGGAACGTTGAGATCAGCGCTTGATAGTTGGTGACGACCTGCGTTGGGCTCGAGGCGTCTGAGATTATCTTCAGCTCGACCTTGTGGCCGAGCAGACCGCCCTTTTTGTTCTGGTCCGCGGCCCACAGCTTGTAACCCTGTTGAAAGGCATCGCCGTCGCCCGAGAAGTCACCCGATAGTGAGAGTGACGCCCCGATCAAGACCGGTTGGCCCTTGGCAATCGTCCCGCTTCCCGACGCCCCACTCGACGTGGTTATCGTCGCTAGAGACGCCAATGTGATCGAAACCACACCGAACGCGCGAAAAAGTCGCCTTTTCCCTGTCATATATCCCCCCTGCATTCACGCGGCCCCGGCGTCCCCCAATGTGCGTTATTCCAGAGTCGATCGCCCGAAGGGCGATTTCGTAACCCTAACGACGACCCGTGGTTTAAACAAGGTCGCGATGCCATTTCGTGGTGAAAAGATTTCAGCGCCCGGGCCCTGTTCAGCGCGGCCCAGAATCCATTACCATCGGCTTCAAATCCAACGTCCGTAGGGGGCTTCGTGTCTGACGTACTGCTCGAGACGGCCGTGGCGAACTGGGAACCTCGATTCACCGCCAACGGCGTGGACGCCAGTGATTACGCGAGAATCACCAAACCACTCGAACACTGGAACGACTGGTGCGCGGCCTGGTGCGCCGGCGCCGAAGAGCAACTGGTCCTGGGCGACGAGGCGCTGAGAGAGGACCGTCACCGAAGCGCGGGGGAGTTCTACGCCCGAGCGGCCACCTACTTCCACTTTGGCAAGTTCATGTTCGTGCACGACCTGGATCAGGCGAGGGACGCCCACGCTCGCGCCGTGGACGCCATCAACCGGGCCACGCCCCTCTTCGTGCCGCCCGCGAGCCGTCACGAAATACCCTTTGAGGACTCGAGGCTCGTGGGCCTCTTTCGAAGGCCGAGTGACCGCGGACCTCACCCCACGGTCCTGTTGATTCCCGGTCTCGACTCCACCAAAGAGGAGTTCCGCGAAGTGGAAAGGGCCTTCCTCGATCGAGGCATGGCGACCTTCGCTCTCGACGGTCCCGGTCAAGGTGAAGCGGAATGGACCCTGCCCCTACGTCCGGAGTGGGAAGAGGTCGGGTCGACCGTCATCCCGTATCTCCAATCACTGCCCGACGTGGAGGCCGATCGTGTCGGGGTCTGGGGCGTCTCCCTCGGGGGCTTCTACGCCGCACGACTCGCGAGCGCGAACCTTCCGATTCGCGCGACCATCGCCCTCGCCGGTCCCTACAACCTGGGCGCCACCTGGAAGGACCTGAATCCACTGACCCGCCACGCCTTTGAAGTGCGCTCGTACTCCTCGTCGCCCGAGGAAGCCGAACGTCGAGCCTGGGACATGACCCTGGAAGGCTTCGCCGAGAAGATCACCCAGCCGCTGATGGTCATCATGGGCAAGCGAGACCGCCTCTTCCCCTGGCAAGACGGAGAGCGTCTCGTCAACGAAGCTCGGGGTGAAACCAGGTTCGTCTTGCTGGCCGAGGGCAATCACGGCTGCGCCAACGTCATCAATCATCATCGTCCTCTCGGCGCCGATTGGATGGCGAAGCACTTGGACGTGGATTCGTTGTGAAGCGACACGCGCGGGGGCGGGTGCATCGACGATGAGAAACATAACCATGCCCCAACTCGGCGAGACCGTGGCCGACGGCACGGTGACGAAATGGTTCAAAGCCGTGGGCGACGCCATCAAAAAAGGCGAGCCCCTCTTCGAAGTCTCGACCGACAAAGTCGATACCGAGATACCGTCTCCGGCGGACGGAATACTTTCCGAGATACTCGTGCAGGAGGGTGAAACCGTCGACGTCGGGACCATTCTGGCGATTGTTGAGAACGACGAACCCGACGACAACGCTCCACGTCCGTCTTCTCGGAGCGCCACTTCACGCGACGTGATCGCGACGTCGAACGAACGAGTCGAGAATGCGCAACGCCTCTCACCCGCGGTTCGCCGACTCCTCGACGATCACCAACTCGAAGCGAAGGACCTCGTCGCCACGGGTCCGGGTGGTCGACTGACGCGCGACGACGTCGAGGCGTTTCTCGCGCAGTCCTCCACCTCGGCGTCGACGACGAACTCGCCCATCGTGCGTCAGCTGATTGACACCCACGAGATTGACGTGACCTCCGTGAAGGGGAGTGGACCCAGCGGACGCCTTTCACGCCACGACGTCGAAGCGGCGATCAGCGCGAGAAACGGCGAGGTCGAGGCGGGAGATCAAGTCGTTCCTTTCACCAAGTTGCGTCGGCTCACGGCCGAACGCATGGTTCAGTCCAAAGCCACGTCGGCCCACACCTTGATGGTGAAAGAGGTCGACTATGAACACGTGGAAAGCTACCGACGTCTACACGGCGCCGACTTTAAGGAGCGCGAAGGATTTACGCTCACCTATCTACCTTTCATTTCGCTCGCCGTACTCGACGCACTGCTGGCCTTCCCCCAGCTCAACGCTTCAGTGGGGAACGATGAACTGATCGTCCACCGCGACTTCAATCTGGGCATCGCGGTGGACTTGGACGGTGACGGACTGGTCGTACCGGTCATTCGCCACGCGAACCAGCTCGACCTCTTTGCGATCGCGCGACGAATCCGACAGGTCGCCCAAGACGCTCGCTCCAAGAAGTTGACGGTGGACGATCTAACCGGCGCCACGTTCACGATCACGAATCCTGGACCGTACGGAACCTTGATGACCGGCGCCATCATCAACCAACCGCAAGTGGCGATTCTGGCGACCGACGGCGTCACCCGCAAACCCGTCGTCGTGACGGGACCGGACGGCGAGGAATCGATCACCATTCACTCGGTCGGACTCTTGGCCCTGACCTTCGATCATCGAGCCATCGACGGGGCGACCGCCGCGCGTTTCCTCGCCCACGTCGACGCGCAGCTGAACGGTCGTGATTGGCAACACGAATAGAAATCGCCCTAGACCCGCAGTATCCTCGATTCATGACGCGGGACACGATTCTCCAGGCCGCTTCGCAGGAAATCGAACTCAATGGCATGACCCAGTTCCGGGTGAAGCGCGTGGCGTACGCCGCAGGGATTTCGGTCGCGCTGCTGTACAGCTATTTCGACGATCGCGAGGACCTCATCGCCTGCGCCATCTCTCACCGTTTTCGAGAGGTCCTGCGCGGACTCGCCGAGACCTTCACCAATCCACTCATGTCGGTGAAGACGACCGAAGACCTGCGCCAAGCCCTTCGCATCATCATCGCCGAGGCGCAAGTGCCCGCACGAACCGAAGCTCGGATCCAAAGAATCGAGAGCATGTCGTTCGCGCGCCACAATCCCACGGCGTCGAGAGGAATCGCGGAAGCCAAGAAGGAAATCGCGGATCTCATCGTCGGTCGCGTGCAGCCACTCCAAGACGCGAACCTTCTCGCCGAAGGAATGAGCGCCGTCGCCTTTGCCCGAATCTGGTACGCACTCTTCTTTGGTCAGATCGAACTCGAGGGAGAACACGCGCTCTCGGTGAATCCCGACGAATGGTTCCTTGCCCTTACGGTGTTGGCCGAAGCGGCGATCCGGAAGGAACCGAGCAACCTCGCTCTGTAGTTCCAGGACCGTGAAGGCGCTTCGCTAGCGGCACGAAGCTGGTGGCAACTTCTCGCAAAGTTGACAAGGGCCAGCCGGTGTACTAGTGTACTAGTACATGAGCGATCACCGTCCCTCCATCGTCTTTCGCCTCGATGGTCGCTCTGATCGTGCGCCCTTTCGTCAGTTGACGGACCAAGTCGTCGCCGCGTTCGAACGGGGCCAACTCCAAGCTGGCGACCAACTGCCGTCGGTGCGCGAAGTGGTGCGTCAGATCACCATCAATCCCAACACCGTGCACCGCGCCTATCGGGAACTCGAGCATCTAGGGATTGTGGAGGGCCGCCTCGGACTGGGGACTTTCGTGGTGGAGTCGACGGGAGTCTCTCCGCGTGAGTACCGAGCGCGGTCGTGGCGTGACGCTCTGCGAGAAGGCGTCGCGATGGCCCGTTCGGACGGGATCGGGAGCGACGAGATCGTCGAAAACTTGCATGGACTGCTGTCGAGCGACGCTGAGTCCCCATCGTGAGCGCCGACGAGATGGTCATCGAAACCGAGTCGCTAACCAAACGATTTCGCCGTCGCACCGCGCTCAGCGAGTGTTCACTCGGGGTCCCGCGCGGTCGCGTGGCCGCCCTCGTGGGGCCGAACGGTTCGGGTAAGACCACGCTCCTGCGGCTCCTCGCTGGACTCGCCAGGCCCACCGAAGGCCGCATCTCAATCTTCGGTGAGGAGATGTCGACCTCGAATGTCGCACTTCGGGCACGGGTGGGCTACCTCGATCAGGACCGCCCGCTGTATCCGTGGTGGCGAGTGCGTGAGATTCTGGAGTTCGGTCGGCGACTCAATCCCGCCTGGGACAGCGAATTCGCCGCACGTCACCTCTCACTGCTCGACATCGACATGGAAAGTCGCGTACGAGACTTGTCCGGGGGGCAACGCGCGCAGGTCGCGCTCGCGGTCTGTTTCGCCAAGCGACCCGAGCTGGTCTTGCTCGACGAGCCGGCCGCCGCGCTGGACCCCGTGGCCCGTCAGGACCTTCTCCAAAACATCACCGAACTCTTCGCGGACAATGAAGCCAGCGTCCTGATGGCGACGCACGCGATTGATGACGTGGCCGCGATCTGCGACTACGTCATCATCCTCTCGAAGTCGCGCATTGTCTTGAGCGAGGACCTCGACTACGTCATGGAAAGTCACCGACTGTTGAGCCGCGGCCTTGACGATGGTGTGCCGGTTCCGCGCGGCGCCACCGTGCTGGAGGAACGGCGAACGACTCGTGAGATCACGTATCTCGTTCGTCTGGCGATGCCGCTCGAGCACGACGGATGGCGCATCGAGCGACCGACGCTTAACGAAGTCGCAATTGCGTACTTGAGGGATGGACAACGCTCTTCCCCGGCATTCGCGGAGTCTGGTCGCGGAGAAAGTGGCGCGCCATGATCTGGATCGCGTGGAGATATCAACGCGTGGTGGCGAGTGCCTTGGCTCTTCTCGCGCTGATGACCATTGCCTTCATGGTTTTCACTGGTGTCGCGCAACATCACGATCTCGTCCAGTTCATGGGTGCGCCCTGCCGTGGCCAACAACCGTCGACCCCGGGTCGAGGGGACTATTGCGGTGTGCTGGCAGTCAAGCTCTCCCAAGTTCGGACCTACAACGCTTTCATTCGCGGGGCGGGTTTAATCATTGCGCCGCTCGTGGGAGCAATTCTCGGCCTCCTCGCGTTGGCGAGCGAAGTCGACAACCGCACTTTGCGTTTGGCTTGGACTCAATCAATTTCACGCACTCGTTGGTTCGTCGCCAAGGTGGGCGTCGGGGCGGCCTTGGTCTCGATCGTTCTCGTGCCCACCGCGATTGCCTTCTCGTGGTGGAACGGGACCGTAAGTTCCAGCGGCAATATTTTCAGCCCCGATCTTTTCGGCCCCGACACTTTCGGAATCGCCGGCTGGGACCTGGTGGCGTACGGACTCTTCATGTTCGCGTTGACAGTGCTACTCGGTGCGGTGATTCGACGAGTGGGCTGGACCCTCGCAGTCGCAATACTTTTGTTCCTGGTGGTCGCCTTGGCGGTGCCGTCGAGGGTACGTTCGCACCTCGTCACTCCGACGGTCAGCTGGTCGCAGCCGGTCGTGGTGACCAAAGGAGACTTTTCTTCCGCTTCCTTTCCCTTTCCTCAGGATTCGTTGCTGTTAGTCAACGGCATCGTCCCGCGCTCGACCACCGGTACGCCGACGTGGAGTGAAGTTGTGGCGACCGCTCCAAGAGTCAATGCTTGCGTGAATGGCTACTCGACGAAAACCCAGAGTGAATTCGTGAAGGCTGAGGTCTCGTGTTACAAGAAGTTCGACGTCGAGAACGTGGCGGTCTACATTGCGGGCGATCAATTCTGGACTCTTCAAATGCGAGAAGGCCTTCTCTACCTTTCGGCCGGGCTGATGATGGTCGGCGGCGCTTTGATGATCACTCGAAGAATCGAGCCCTAGGAGATTCAGCGATCGCGCGACCCGGATTATGGGACTCGCCTCGCGCGCCACGGTGGGTGAGATCCTTCCCCTCGGTGCCATCGTGGGCGGACGTCGCGTTAGCGTTGGTGGATGAAAACTGCGCGCGTGGTGCTGGTTGCGACGCTCAGCGCGATCGGCCTCAGTGCCTGTGGGACGACGAATCACGCGAGTCCACCCTTCGTCGCGTCGAAGAACTGCGCGGTCAGCGCGACCAACGTCGACTACGCGGGCTGTGACCTCGCGCACCGCAACCTCCAGGGACTGGCCTTGTCGTCGGACAACTTTCGTCGAGCGAACCTGTCCTTCGCGAATTTGGACGGGGCCAATTTGCAAGGAGCCGATCTGCGAGGAGCTGACACGCACGGCGCGCTGACGAACGACTTGACGGTGTGCGAGAACGCCACCGCCGGCCCCTGTACCGAAACCGGTCTCCGCGGCTCGTGAGCCGATTGCCTTAAGACGTAGCGAACGCGAACCCGATTTCCCCAACGTCGAACACGGTGGTCTTGGTACGCTCCAAGAAGAGCCATGGAAGCGTCTCGGGGGGAGGTCAGTCGCATGAAGCGTTATGCAACCTTGCGTCGTTGCCCCGGTCGCCGAGCGTTGTTGCCTTCGTGAACTACTTCACGCATCATTGGGGCTATCCGGAGATCACCATCGTCGCCCTCTTGGTCATCGGTGTGCACGAACGAGGCCTTCGCGCCCTCAACGCCCGTTCCACCCGCGCTCACGCCCGCTCGCGCCGCCACCGAATGTGGGTCGCCTACGCCGGCATCGCCTTAGCGACGCTCAGCGTCGTCTCGCCACTGCAGTACTGGTCGATGGAGTACTTCTGGGTCCACATGATCCAGCACGTCACGGTCATGCTCGCGGCGCCCGCGCTGTACGTCGCCGGGGCGCCGGCGATACCCCTGGTCTTCGCGTTGCCCGTCGCGACGCGTCGACGACTCCTCCGTCGTGTGTTCCTACGACCCGGACGGCCGCTCCTGAGCAGGATCGGCGGGGTCGTGTTCTCGCCGCTGTTCGCCATTGTCTTCTTCAACGTGGTCATGGTGGTGTGGATGCTCCCGAGTGTGTTCAATCCGGTGATGGGTGATCCCAAGCTCCACGTCGGGTTGATGCTGTCCAGCTTCTTCGTCTCGGGGCTCTTATTCTGGGCTCAGTTCATTCCTTCGCGGCCGTGGCGACCGACGCTCTCGCCCTTCGCGCGCGTCGGCGCCTTGCTCGTCACGAACCTCGTGATGACCGTCATCGCCATGGCGCTCAGCTTCTTGGCCTCGGGACCCTTCTACGACATCGGCAATTCGATGCTCCATCTGGCCAACATGGCCTCGATGACGCCGACCACCTTGAACCCCTTCGCCGACCAACAGATCGGCGCCGCGATCTTGTGGGTGTGCGGCGACTTCTGGTGCTACCCCGCCCTGGTGATGGCGTTGCGACTCGCGACCAAGAACGACGCCAATTCGAGCGCCATGGATCACGTACTTCGCGGACGTCGCTCGATGACGGTGGAGGAGTTCCGCGGTCTCGGCCAGGACGAGACCGTCACGTAGCTACGCGTGCTCACGCGGCACCGAGGCCTACGAGGTGGTGGACGCGTTTCCCGGAATCGGATGGACGTCATTGATCATCGGAATGAGATAACCGAAGAACGCCACGGACACGCCGAGGAACATCAACGCCATGCCCAACAGTCGAAGTGAATGGCTGACACACAACACGCCGCCGAGCGCGCCCACGATCACTCCGCAGAGTCCACTCACTGCCGCGACCCGGTCTACGCGATGACTTGGCGACCGTCTCGACACGTGAAAAACGACGGCGACTGCCGCGACGCCGAGCAACCCCCCGAGCACGGCGTGCAGGAGGTAGATCCCTTCGCCTCGAGGTGAGAACCAGCCATTGGGTCGACTGAAAGGTACGTACAACATGCCCACCAGCCCGGCCAAGAACTCCGCCACCACCGCGATCATCAACGTGACCCACACCGCGCGCGGCACTCTCGTCGCGGACGCGTCCCCTTCGAGAGCGGTGAAGCCCGACCGCGTCGCGACGGCGCCGTCAGCGAGAATTTCGCGGGCCCGGACCGGGGCACCGTGAATCAAGAAGTTGTAGGTGATCAGGGCCACGGTTGCGTGCATGATCACGAGAAAGACGATCGCGCGAGTCGGCTCGTGCTTGACAAGGAGCCAGATGTCCGGCACCCACAGCGCCAACGTCACGACCACGGCCACGCGAAAGAAGGTGTGACGAGGCGAAAGGAGACTTCGCGTGGCGACGTACCACGCCGCACCGGCCGCGACCACCCCCACGGCCGTGAGGGTGCCGTAGTCCCAGAGACGAAAGTGCGAGAAGTGCTGGAGCGAGGGATCGGAAGCTTTGGCCAGCCACACCAGCCAAGCGTTGACGATGATGGAAGCCAGCGCCGAGAGCAGTGTGAACGCGGCGACGCGCGGGGCCGACGGCGTTGGGTGCGCGAACGTCATCGTCGGTGACGACGAGTCACTCATCGCGCGTACCGGCGTCGCCGGTGGGTTGCGCGTCCCCCGCCTCTTCGCCTCGTCGGTTCATCTCGAGTTTGGCCACCTCGCCCTGCCACGCCCGGAGCATCCCTTCGTATTCGGGCGCGACGGCGGGCTTCTCGCGGGCCCGTCGGAACGTGAAGCCGGGGTGGAGCAACTTCCACCACATGTAGATGGCGAAGAGTCCGAGCAGCGGCCATTCGAAGACGTAGGCCCAACTGAGTTGGTTGCCCCCTTCGGCGCGGCTGAGCTCGAAGACGAAGGCGGCCGTGCAAAGGGCCAAGCCCACGACCAAGGTGAGGTGCGTCTTCATCGCCGCCGCGCTCGTGAGGTGAGGAGCGGTTTTCTTCGCCGACGCCTCGTCTGGCACCTTGTCGGTGTCGCTCACCGTCCCACTGTACCCGCGCGATTTCGAGCCACTCGGTGTGGTGTCGAATCGAGTCGCGTTCCCCCGACGGCGTATCGCTCGCTCCTCCTATGGTAAAAATGACGTCGAGCGATGGGTAGCGAGATGACGACCGGCAATGGGGAAACCTCGCGCGAACCCGGCGAGTTGAACGAAGAAGAACGTGCCTCGATCTTCGCCGCCGCCAACGCACCAAAGGGGCGACCCGGTGCGACACGCACCGGGCGCGTAACGATTCCCACCAAGTTCATCGCGTGGACCATCGTCGCGGTCTTGGTCCTGGGGCTCGGCGGCCAAGTCGCTCAGCACTTCTTCCAGTCCTACGGCAAGGCGTCGCCCACCACGACGGTCCCCGTGCGGAAGGGCACGCCCACCACGAACCCCAACCTGCCCGCGTTGATCTCACTTCAGGTGTTCATCGGACTCAAGGACATCGGCAGCGAGGTGGCCCCCACGTTCACACTGCACACCCAGAGTGGTCATCGCTGGCGACTCGCGTCGCACCGGGGACGGGTCGTCGTCCTCGCCTTCTACAACTCGATCTGTAACGACATCTGTCCGGTGCTCGGCGCCGAGATACGACTTGCGTCGCGCGAGCTCGGCGCCGGCGGTAACAAGGTCGACTTCGTCATCGTCAACACTGACCCCCACGCGACCAAGATCTCCGGACGAAGCAGCGCCCTCACCGTGCCCGGGCTGAGCGGCGATCCGTCGGTTACGTTGTTGTCGGGCAAGGTGGACGTGCTGAATCGCGTGTGGTCCGCCTACGGGGTCCGGGTCGCGGTCGGGGCCAAGGCGAACCAGGTGACGCACAACAACGTGCTCTACTTCATCGGACCCCACGGAAATCTCGCGTCCTACGCCTCGCCCTTCGGCATCGAAAGTAAGACCGGTGTGTACTCTCTCGATCGTCCGAGCCTGCTCACGTACGCCCGAGCCATCGCCGAGACCGCCGATAGTCTTGTCCCGTGACCGACGACCTCTCTGATTTCGAGAAGGTGCCGTTCGACCCGGCGTCGATGCCGACGTCGTCGTTGGGACTCACCAAGGCCGTCTGGTATCGGCGGCCCTGGGTCCTCGCGGCGCTGTCGTTGGTCCTCATCGTCGCCATCTCCGTGGTCATCGACCTGCCTCGACCGATCACCAAAAGCCAAGACGTGTCCTCGCAGGACGCCTCGATTAAAGAGATGAACACGGACCTCGCCCCTTGCGCGTTCGCGGTGAAGGAGACCTTCCATATCTACAATCTGGACGTCGCCGGCAAATTGACCTCGTCGGACCGGGCGGCGGTGCCGACGCTGCTCACGGGTGACGAAACCGCGTGCTCGTTCGCCAGCGAACCGGTCTTCGACCTCACGAACAACCTCCAGGTTCAGGACACGGCGTCGGGCAGGCACATCGACCAGTTGAAGAACGCCGTCCAGACCTGGATGACCGATTACGCCTTGGCCGCCATCAAGGACATCCAGTTTCTCTTCGATAATCCCGGAAACGAGGCCACGATTCGGCACCTCACCAAACAAGAGGTCCAACTCGGGGCCGAGCGCGCTCTGGCGCTCGGAGACGAGACTCAAGCGGAGCGAGTCCTGGGCCACGAGTTGTACGCGATCAAGATCCCGGCGCTCCATCACCTGAGTGGCACCTGAACCACGATTCCTGACGTAACGCACCGCACGATCGACGGCCGTCGCACTTCGCGCTATCGTGCGCTCGTATGAGTCAATCGGATCCCGAGCGCGTTCATCCCAACATCAATGCCAACACCGTCATTCGTTGGCTGATCGTCTCCATCGAGTACGCCATCGTGGCGAGCCTCATGCTGGTCGCGAGCATCGTCCTGGTGCGATCGCTGATCAACTTCCTGAGCCATTGGAATCAGTTCCCTCAATCCGTGGTGTCGGCCATCGACGGCATCCTGGTCGTGATCATCTTGCTCGACATCGCCCACACCGTTTTCGGACACCTCCGGGCGTCCGTCTTTCCGGTACGACCCTTCCTGATCATCGGGATCTTGGCGGGCGTTCGAGACATCTTGAGTTCCTCGGCCCACCTCGCGTTGAGTGGCACCCTCTCCTCGTCCGACTTCCGCGACACCATGATCTCGCTGGGCGTCGGCGTCGGCGTCGTGGTGATCTTGCTACTGGGACTGCTCATCTTGCGCTTCGCCACCCTGCCCGGGGATGATGACCCGACCTAAAGGTCCGTGGCGGTTCGATTCGACGTCGGGCCCCGAATCCCCAAGCGACTACGGATTCGTACCGAAGAAGCCGCGCGAGCGGTCGCGTCGAACGAGATGGTAAAGCTCCTCGTCGGGATCCTCCTCGGACTGTAGCCAGCGATTGAGGTTCGAGAAGATGATCGGCAGAAACGCGCACGCACAGATGAACCACATCAGCGCCGTCGTGACCTGTTGGTCGATGGCGAGAGAAAAGAGTCGTCCCGACACGTGACGAAAGCCCGAGTACCAGGTGTTCTGGGCCATGGCCATGAGGTACGCGATCACCCACACCGTCCACATGGCGATCGCCGAGACACCGATACGGTACGGGCGTGCGGTCGTCGGTCGAAAGGGCGCCGACTCCACCAACTCGAGCCACAAGAAGCTACCGCCCACGACCAGCGTTACTGACTCGGCGACCGAGAGCCACGGGTGACGGATCAGGGCGTCCACGACCGGCGCCGATCGCCACAGGATGGACTGGCCGACGAAGATCAAAAGGAGCACGACGCTGCGGCGATAGCCCTTGGCCAACGATCGCTCGTGGGCCCAGCGATCGAGCGGACGCTCGTACCCCGAGGAGATCGGACGACCGTCGTTGTCCACGAGGGGCTCTTCGATCGACGTCAGGTTGAACCATCGCCACGGACCACCCACTACGAGTAGGGCGGGAATCACGACCGCGAACAGACAGAACTGCGTCGACTGGGCGAATTCGTACTCTCCGGTCAGCGAGAGCGCGGGCGGCGTCAACACGATCACCCACAGGACGAGACCGGTGCACGCGAGGAGATCGTGGAAGAGAACGCGGTGCGGTGACAACGACCGGCGAACCGGCTCTACGGTCACTCCGGATGATGACGCTGGAAGAATCCCCAGATGCAGACGGCGAAGAACGTTCCCAAGAGAATCACCAACGTCTCGATCTGTGGGCCGATAAAACTATCTACGACTGGCTTCACGACCACCTCCACTCTCGCCCGTCAATTCGTGCCTTGTTGCACACCTTATGACTCCTGAATCGTTGCGTCATCACAGTAGGTAAAACATCGCGAACAACAGCGTGCTAGCCAGTGCCACGAAGCCCATGAAGTACGTCATCGACGCCACGTTCGCGCGAAATGACTGCGCCGAAGGGTGCGCCGAGAGATGAGAATTGGCGACGCCGAGATCCTTATCCATTCGCAGAGAACGGGCGACGGTCGTCTCCAGCCAGTAGGCCACGATGAAGATCGTGAAGATGTTGATGACCGAGTAGCCGATGAAAGTGGAGGCGTAGCCACTCGAGCCGGGGTAGAACGGTACCGCCGTGAACTCATAGATCTGCAAGAACAGTGCGAGCAACGCTGCCACCACGCCGACCCAGATAGCGGTCTGCCACTCGAATACGCCGCCCTTGCGCAGTCGAGTTTGGCCGAAGATAGCCATGAGCGCGGCGAGCAGGGTTAGGGAGTAGATACTCCATCCGTACGCGGTGGGCGCGGTCACGTGATCCGGTCGCCACAGCAGCCCGTTGTTACTCGAACGCAGATAGAAATAGCTGAAGGCGAGCGACGCGAGCAAGAAGGTGTACATGCCGATGAACAGTCGGCCACCACTCCATATCGCGCCTATGTGTGCGCGCAGTTCGAACTCCGCCTCTTCGGGAGTGTCAACCACGCCGGGTGATTTCTTGGTCATGTCCGTCATGTCGTTACTCTCTACTCGCTATTGATCCGGGTCAGTACTGGCGGCGGCGGAACTACTGGCGTGAAGCGGTGGACCGTTTCCGAAATCAGCCAGGGTGGGTGCGCCAACTTCGCTGTAGTGATAGGGATCGGTCATGATGACCGGAATCCGTTCAAAGTTGTAGTACGGAATCGGGGTCGCGGTCTGCCATTCGAGACCGAGAGAGTCCCACGGATTCGAGGAGGATTTCTCCGGGGCGATGAACTGCGACCACATCAGGTTCGCCACGAAGATGAGGAACGAAGCCCCGAGACAGAACGCCGCCATCGACGAGAATTCGTTCAAGGTCTGCAGATTCTTGGCGTAGGTGAAGACTCGGCGTGGCTGACCCAACAGTCCGATGATGAACATCGGGAAGAACGTCAAGTTGAAGAAGACGAACATAGTCCAGAAGTGCCAGAGACCCAGTTTCTTGTTCATCGTTCGCCCGGTCATCTTCGGCAGCCAGAAGTACAGACCCCCGAAGAACGCAAAGATGAGACCACCCATGATCGTGTAGTGGAAGTGCGAGAGGACGAAGAAGCCGCCGTGCACGGTCACGTTCACCGGGACGTCCGAAAGGAACACGCCCGATATGCCGCCGATGAGGAAGTTGAAGTACACGGCCATGCAGAAGAGCATGGGCACTTCGTATCTGATCTTCGCTTTATACAACGTGCCCATCCCCACCAAGAAAATGAATCCGGTCGGAATCGAAATCAACTCGGTGGTCAACATGAAGAGCGGTCGCATGTCTGGGTTGATACCGCTCTGGAAGAGGTGGTGCTGCCACACGAAGAAAGACAACAGCGCCACACCGATCATTCCCGCCGCGGCGATGCGATAGGCGAAGAGGGGCTTTCGGCAGAACACCGGGATTATCTCTCCCACGATGCCGAAGCCCGGGAGCGCCATTATGTAGACCTCGGGGTGACCGAAGAACCAGAAGAGGTTCTGCCACAGGTAGGAACTCCCACCGTGCTCGGTCACGTAGAAGGCCGTCTGCGCCGTCTTGTCGAGCAGTCCGAAGAGACCGGCCGCGGTTAAGACGGGTGAAGCCAAAGTCAACAGCGCGGCGGTGGCGATGATGGACCAGACGAACACCGGTACTCGGCTCCAGGTCATACCGGGTGCCCGGTAGTTGATGATGGTCACCGCGAGGTTGAAACCGGCGGTCATCATTCCGACGCTGATCACGGCGAAGCCAAAGAGGTAGGACACCATGCCCGGGCCGGCCTGAGTCTGGAGGGGCGCGTAGCCCGTCCAGCCGGTGGGGAATCCTCCGTAGGCGAGGGCCGAGAAGATCACGAAGTACCCGGCGATGAAGGTCCACAGACTGAAGGCCTCAATGCGCGGGAAAGCCATACGGCGCGAGCCAATCATCAGTGGTACGAAGTAGTTACCGAGCGGGCCGACGATGACGGACGACGCCATCATCATCATGATCGTGCCGTGCTCGCTCACAATCTTGATATAAGTATCGGCGCTGAAGACGTGGACCGTCGGATTCAACAGTTCCGTGCGGATCGCCATCGCGAGCAATCCGCCGGTGAAGAGGAACAGAAGTACGCCGACGACGTACTGGATGCCAACGACCTTGTGGTCAAGGTTGTAGCGAAAGTACCTGGTCCAGCCGGAGTACTCGACCTCGCCCTTGGCCTCTCGACCGACGAGCTTGGCCAGCGGGTAGTTCAGCGCGCCAATGCCGAGCAGCCAACCAACGACCATGAACAGCAACGCCAGGAGGTCGGCGAGGGAGTTCTGACCACTATTGGCGATGTAGGGGTACGCACTCCCTATATAGTTGCCGAGCCAGTGTCCCAAGATATAACCCAGGAAGCCACAGACGATCGCGGTGCCGGCGTGCTGACTTAGCCACTCGCCGCCGCGACGGCCTTTGCGTGGTTCGACGATCGCGGGAGGCACCGCGGCCTCGACAACCTCCGGTCGTTCAGCGCTGATGGTCATCGCGCAATCTCCGTTTCCTCGCTCACAAACATCTGACTTAAGTTACGACGGTTACTCATGAGGGCTGCTTCGATCCGTAGATCTCGACGGTGCTGTACGGCGTCACGCCGCCGTCCGGGTAGTAGCCGCCCGCGGCACCGTTCGCGTCGGGTACGTAGGTCCACGAGAAGGGCGGCAGGTTCGCCGTGTTCGTGGCGTTCTTTGATTCGGTGGACGACGCCCAGGTCATGAACGCCGACTCCGAGACCACCTTGCCCGGGTTGAACATCGCCCCGTGCCAGATGCCGCACAGTTCGCTGCAGCGCACTTCGAAGTTGCCGAGTTGCTCGGTCTTGGTGAAGGCGACGTTGTTCTCCTGGGGGTTCGCGTCGGCCTTGACCTCGAGCTGATAGGCCCAGAAACTGTGGATCACGTCGAGCGACGTCACGTTGAAGGCGATCTCGGTATTGACGGGGAGGATCAGGGTGGGCGACTCAAAGCCCCCGAAGGTCGGGTACCGGTAGGTGAACTTCCACTGTTGCGCGATCACCTGGACGGGTAGGACCTGGTCGCTATTGGGCGACCACGTTCCCGTGCCCGCGACGGCGGCCGTCTCGGCCGCGACGGCGCCGGCCGGTTGCTGGATCGGGTTGGGCCCTTCGCCACCGCCGGAACCGTTCCCGGCGTACAGCGCAACGATTCCGAACACCGCGAGGAAGAGAACCGCGACGGTCGTAATGACGATCCAGGAAACCTCTGCTTGCTTGTTACCGGCGGCCGCGGGACCGCCGACGGATTCGGGCATCTCCGGGCGCCGGGTGTTCCACCTGATGGCGGCGTATCCCAGCCACTCCCACACGCCGATCATGACCGGCAGTGCGATGATCATGAGCACGTTGAAGTCGAACTGATTGTCCTTCGCCGACGTGGTCATACGTCCCGGGGGCACGTGGGGACCGACGAGGAACCAGTAGAGGAGGTCGCCTACTACCGAAATGACGATCCAGATGAGGACGATGCGGCGAAAATCATTCCCTTCGCTACCCATTGAGCTTTCTGGCGACATGATTAGCTCACCACTTCCAGTTCACCGCCCATGTAGTTCTGCGTCGACATCGGCCCCCCGTTTCCAAATAAGTAACCCAGCCCACAGGGCACGAAGCACTGCCAGTTATAACTACCGGGACCAGGTGTTTTGAAGCTGAACGACTCGACGTTGTGCGGGGAGTTGAAGTGACACGGTGCCGCGCCGCACGGCGTGCCGGTGACACCCACCAAGGGAACGCTGATATTGAGGTTCGGGATCGCGAAGGTGTGCGCCACGCCCGCGCCGGTGTTCGAGTTGAAGACGCTGAAACTCGTACCGTTAAGCACGGCGGTGTTACCCGTAGTTCCCTGCACTTGGCCCCACTCTTGGTTGCGCAGGGGGCTACCGGAGTCGTACTGATCGATCGTCATGTTGACCACGGTGTGGGCCGGCAACTTCCACGAAGTGGCGTGAATCCACTTGCCGGTCTTCGGATCCTTGACCAGGTAGGACACCCACGTGGGGTGTGCGCCGAATCCAATCGAACCGACCGTTTGTACCGTCAATTGCACCGGTTGGCCCGCGGCCTGGGTGCTCGTAAAATCGACCACGCCGCCTGGAACGCCGGGGTTTAGAAGAGAGGCAACTGCCCACACGACGAGACCCACGACAACCAGGAAGAGCCCAAGAACCGTTGCAAGTCTCCCCCCCTTTGACATAACCCAACTCCTCGCGACACGGCGTCCCTAGTGAGACTCCGAACCTAGATTATCCACACCCATTGCAAATGGGAAGACTTGAATTCACCAAAGATAAGAGAATTCTTGGGATTTGAAAACCCCAGTTTTGATTGGGATTACGCATCGTCTGGTCTTCAGTTTTGAGCCCTGGTCGCAGGGATGGAGCGATGCTTTGGTGTGCTCACGCGCTGGAATTGCATCCTCCGCCGTCGGCTCTATATATATGGCAGCGTTTTCGTCACGAAGCGACGGGGACTGGCGACCTCAGTGGACGCCCTCGTCCGCGAGTAGATGCCGCAACTCGGAGACGGCGGAGGCCTGGCCCGACGAACTGGCGATCGGATTGTCGGGAATCAGCCATTTCACCTGGTGTTTCGCGTTGATGATGAACATGAAGTCCGAGTGGATGCTCATTATGTCCGACTTGGTCATGGATACGCCGATTCCGTAGGATGCCCAGACCTTTCGAACCGCGGAGAGCTTTCCCGTGACGAAGTAGAAGTTCGAAAGGTGCGACAGTCCGCGCACCGCGATGAAATGGCGCAGGTCACTGAGCTTTTCGTGGTACGGATCGGCCGCCACCGCCACCATGTCCAACTTCGTATTGGCGGGGAGGTCGGCGCGAAGAATCTTGAGTTGTTGGGCTAGCAACGGACAGTCCGTCCAACAGCGCGGGTCGAGGAAGGTCAAGAGCGTGACGTAACCCCGGTGTTCACCGAACGAGTAGGTCTGGTCGAACTGGTCCGTGAGCGTAAAATTGGGCGCCTTGGTTGACGGCACGGCCGACGCCGCGCCATTTTGGGCTTGATAGAGCGTCGTCTCGGCGCCCGCGAAGGACGAGGTGGCCATCAGCGCCGCGGAGTAGACGATCATGGCGGTCGCGAAGGTCGCCACCACGGCGCCCGTGCTCGCCGTGAGCTCGCGCGGCAGTCGGCGCTCACGCGTGAGGGCGTCACGTAGCGACGGCGAGGCGCACCACGCGAGCACCGCCAAGGGCAAGAGGGAGTTGAAGTCGGTGGAGACGCCGCCGAAGAGTGAAGTATCTTGCGCGGTCAACCAGAAAAAGAGACACCCCACGACAAAGGTCCAGATTGGCCACCGCCACCGTTTCGTAGCGGCGAGCCAGAGTCCCACCGCGCAGGTGATCATCCACAGGACCACGATGAGGTTGAATCCCCCGCCGATTGATCCGGCGATAGTGCCGGTGCCTCGTGACAGCCACGCCACCCAATGGGGCTGGGAGATCTTGGTCATGAACGACGTCATCGCGGTGAGCGCGTTCGAGTTACCGCCGTGCCAGAACTCCGTCGACGGCAATAACTGCAGCACCGCCCCGAGCGCCACGATCACCGCGATGACGCGCAGCGTGACCAGCGAGAACCATCTTCGAAACCTTTCCGGCTTGAGGAACAGCCATACGCCGGCCATGGCGTAGAAGAAGGTGGCGCCCGGCCAACCGAAAAGAAACGACGCACCGGTGACGAAGATGCCGCCGGCGCCGTTGCCGATGAGCCACACCAGCGCCGCCCACCCCGCGGAAACGAGTCCCGCGATACGTCCGGTAATCCCGTTTGACACGAGTATGGCGAGTCCGATTCCGACCTGCAACCACGCCGTGCCGACGGCCAAGTTGATGGGGTGGCTGTTCCAGAGGTAGATGCCGTGCTCCATGAGCGAATGGAGCCACGATGGTGTGTTGGTGGTCAGTGGCGCGATGACGTTGTTCGCGAGACCGAGGGGCATGGAGACCTGAAATTGCAGTATTCCGTCGATGAGCCAGATCAAGCCAAAGCCCCAGCGGAGGTAGGTGCGCGCTCGCGGCTCGTTGATCCCGTCGGGCGAAAGATTGAATTGAAGGATCCGTCGAGTGAGCACCAGTACCAACATCAAGACCACGGCGATCACGGTGAGACGGAAGAGTCCCGAAACGAAGAGTGCGTGGCGAAACAGCGCGACCACCAGCGCGTTGCTCAAGTCGATCTTGTTGGGATTCATGCCCGGCACGAAGCGCTCCTCGAGTGGTTGGTTGACACAACGCTAGACCGACAGACCTCGACCACGGTTTCGGCCAAAGGGTCATTGACCCGCTCGTCGGACGACGATGGTGCGCGAGAGACGAAGACCTACGACGGCTGTCGCGCCGCACCGAGTGGCCGGCGATCGCGGGTCACGGCGCGGGCGAGACCGCCGGAGACACCAAGGACAATCCGATGAGGGATCCCTCTTAGGGCGCCTAAAGGTGAAAGGGCCCAACCATTGATGGGGCGATTCTCGATTGACCAAGCAGTCCGACGTGCAGGACGGTTTCGGTCGTTCTCAGAAGTGAGTAGTGACTAAATCGGATGGCGACGCGCTCCCCTCGGGGCGTGGTCGGGGCTATGACGATCGTTGGAATTTGGTTGGACGCCATCGAATCATTTTCGTCGAACGTAATGAACAGAATCAGGGATCGCGATTGATACTGCGAGCTCGCGAGTATCAAGGGGACGAACCGTCGAAGCCACGCGTCGCCACTGGCGACCGGGCAACTGTGCATGTCATCACAAACGTTGGGCACGATCATGGTGAATCCCGCATCGAGACGCAACGGCAGACTCATCGGGACGTCTTGTCGCCGACACGACGCCGCGGCTCTCGTGAAATAGACGGCGGGATTGTGCCGCGCCGCGTACTGACCACTGGTGACGTGATCGCATGCGGTGGGCATGGATTCCACGAGTGATCTCCAATTCGAACCCAGTTCCGAGAAGATACTGGGTGCGCGGAGAGGATGCGCACTCGGCTCACCGTCGTCGCTGACTCCTTGCGTGGAGCCTGACGTCAACGCGATGTAGTTCGGCAAGCTGGGATGCGAAATCGCGTAGTCGTTCGTGGCTAATCCGCACCTCGACGAGAGCTGGTTGAAGTAGGGCGCGCTCGGTGAGCCGACTACGGAGTAGCCGACGTTCTCCAACATGATCCAGATCACGTGGCTGTAATGGGCGGTCCCCGCGATGCCGCAGGGCGACGTCGCCGAGATCTTCTTCGAAGTCGCCGCGTTCGATCCTGGCGCCAGCAAGGCGAGAAACAGCAGGGTCACCGTGAACCCGCACGTCAATCTACGAAACGTCACCGCTCCATTCTGGCAACGATCCATTGACCTCGGTGCGCGAGTTCGGTCGCCGACTTTAACGTGAACGAAACGTCTGGACGTCCGGCCGGCTGTCCTCATCGCGCACCTCTAGCATCCAATGACTGCCAAGGGGAAAGATGGCGCTATGAGTGACGATCGCAGTGAAGTTCGAAACGACGTTGGTCGGGTGGCCCTCTTCGGCCTGGGCGGGACCATTGCGTCAATGCCGATTGCCGATTCGTCGGCCGGGGTCATGCCCAGCGTCGAGGCGAGCACGCTCGTCTTGTCGGTCCCCGGTCTCGAAAAAGTCGCTCGAGTCGAGAGTCGTACCTTGCGCCAGATGCCGTCGGCCAATTTCTCCTTCACCGACTTGATCGAAATCAGCGACGCGATTCGCGACGCCTTTGCTCGCGGCGCGGACGGTGTGGTCGTGACGCAAGGGACGGACAATATTGATGAGACCGCCTTCGCGTTTGACCTGCTCGTCGACGACGAACGTCCGGTCGTGGTGACCGGGGCGATGCGCAACCCGTCCATGCCGGGAGCCGACGGACCGGCGAACGTTCGAGCCGCGGTCGCCGTCGCGGTGTCGCCGCTCGCCAGGGGCTTGGGTTCGCTCGTGGTAATGAACGATGAGATCCACGCGGCTCGATTCGTCCGCAAGATGCACGCTTCGAGCCCGTCGGCGTTCGCGTCACCCCAGTGCGGTCCGATCGGATTCGTCGTTGAGGACCGAGTTCACTTTTACACTCGCGTCGCGCCACTCGCGATGGCGCGCCCCGAAGGCGATGTCGCACCGGTCGCCCTCGTGCGGTGCGCTCTGGCCGATGACGGGCGGTTGGTATCGGCGTTGGCGGGCCTGGGATATCGCGGCCTCGTCGTCGAGGCCTTCGGTGGCGGTCACGTGCCGGAGTCGATGGTGGAACCACTCAGCGAGCTACTGGTCTCGATGCCGATCGTGCTCGCGTCGCGTACCGGAGCCGGCGTCGTGCTCGAGTCGACCTACGGATTCGCCGGCTCGGAGATCGACCTGTTCAATCGCGGCCTCACGTCGGCGGGCGCGCTCGACGGCCCCAAGGCCCGTGTCGCACTCTCGCTCGCCCTCGCCTCGACCGACAACCGCGCGGAGGCCGAAGCTCGCTTTCGCGACGTCGTCAATACCGTCGGCTGATTCACGTGCCGCGCTGGAGTTCCCGTTTCGAACTCCGGTGTTAGCGGCGCGAGTTCTCGCGTAGGAAGTTCGACACGTATTCGAGGTGAGCGCTCATCGCCTCTTGCGCGCCGCGCCCGTCGCGATTGCGCAGGGCCTCGTAGATCGCGGCGTGCTGGACGTAGGAGCAGTGGCGCCGTTCGTGCGTGTCGCCTCGACGTTTCATTGAACCCCAGAGATCGCCTTTACGCGCCGCCTCGATGAGGCTGTACATGCGAAGGAGAAGTGGATTGTGCGTCGCTTCCATCAGAGAGCGGTGGAAGGCCAGGTCCCAGTGTTCGAACTCGTCGTAGTCCTTGGCCCGCTCGCAGGCGTCGACGCAACGCGAGATCTCTTCGAAGTCTGTTTCGGTCGCTTCGACGACCGCTATGAACATCGCCATCGGCTCGAAGGCCTGGCGGGCCGCCATGACGTCACTCGGTCCAATGTCGTACAGCACCGCCACCGACGTGATCGCGCTGCTGTCCAGGCTGATCATCGCCGAGAGCGGATCGCACTTGAGGTACGTTCCGCGCCCCACTTCGCGCGAGACGACGTCGACAGCCTCGAGCAACGCGAGGGCACCTCGAACGGCGGAGCGTGACGACGACAACGTGTTCGCCAGCGCTCGCTCGGTGGGCAGTTGCGACCCGGTAGTAAGTCCGCGCTGGGCGGCGTCGCGGAGCACTATCTCAGCGACGTCGTGGATTTGATCCTTCGAGAGTGTGAGCACGGCCCTCCTCAATGCGTTCCAACCTCAACCAATGGTACCAATATTACAGCGATGCCTCTTCGTCAAATTCCTGTTTCTCCTTATCAAAGGCGGGACGTTGAGCGAACCATTTAGAATTGGAGCACAATAACCCGAAAGAAGGTCAACCACTGCTACCAATCTTCACAACCATTGAAAAGATTTTACCCTAATGACTGGCCCCCCTACATTGACACGCGATGTGGCACCGAGTAGGTTCTCTCCAGTTAGGTGTACCAATATAACCTTTTGAACCAATTTTGGGGGTATGCGTGCGTTTCGCGACTGTTCGAACTGATCGGGGCCCCCGGCTTCACGTCAAGGGGGCTGAAGGCTACGTTGACGTCGGCGACGCGACCGGTAACGAAACCCTGTCCACTCTGGTCGGTCTCGCCAACGCCGGCGACGCCGGATTGACTGCCGCGCGCAGCGCCTCGGAGCAGACCGGAGTCGCCGTCGAGAAGCATCAGTTCGGTCCCGCCACGCCGGACACCCCTCGGATTCTCTGCCTCGGGGTCAACTACGCCGATCACGCCATCGAAGGCGGGCGCGAAGTACCGAAGTGGCCGGAGTCATTTCTGCGCGGTATGGGCAGCGTTATCGGGCCCTACGACGACATGGTCGCCCCAGCTCTTACCGAGCGCTTCGACTTCGAGGCCGAGGTCGCCGTGGTCATTGGCAAGGGCGGGCGTTACATTCGAGCCGAGGACGCCTACGAATCGATCCTCGGGTACGCCGTCATGAACGATGGTTCGGCGCGCGAATGGCAACGCAAGGCCACGCAGTGGACGCCGGGTAAAAACTTCGAAGGCACGATGCCCATCGGCCCCGAAGTCGTGACCGTTGACGAGGTCGATATTTCCGACGTGGCCATCCGCTCGACGTTGAACGGCGAGGTCATGCAAGAGGCGCGTACGTCGATGATGATCGTGAGTGTCGCGCGGGCCGTGGAGTACTTCTCGGGCTTCACCACCTTGCGTCCGGGCGACGTCATCGCGACCGGCACACCGGGGGGCGTGGGCTTCGCACGAACGCCGCCGGTCTGGTTGACGCCGGGCGACGTGATTGAAGTCTTCGTTGAAGGTGTGGGGACGATCTCCAACACCATTGTCGCCGAGAAGGACGCGCCGGCCGATTGGCCTTGGCGCCCGTTGGCAGTGGACACCACGAATTTCTAACGGCGAAGAACTGCGTCAAGCAGGAATAAACCAAGCTAATTAAGGGGGCAGGATGCGGTTTTCAAAGATGGCACGACGAGGGGGACTCGTCGATTACGGCAAGAAGCGACTCGTTCTCGTCGCCTCCGTGCTGGCACTCGTCGCTTCCATGGTGACGTTGCCGGTGGCGGAGGGAACGTCGGGCGCGACGTCGTTCAAGGGTTCGATCACGATTGCCTCGGTTGCACCCTTCACCGGCGCCGACGCGGCCCTCGGGCCGAAGTACGAGACCGCGTGCTACGCCGCGGCCCAAGCGATTAACGCGGCCGGAGGCGTACTCAGCAAGCAGGTCAAGTGCAAGACGGTTGACACTCGAGGCGACCCCGCCGACGCGGTGCCCGCCGTTCGTCAGATGTACGCCACGACGTCGAACCTGGTGCTTGTTATTGGCTGCACCTCGGACGAGGCGGCGACGGTCGTGCCGATCTTCGGTGCTCACAAGACGGTGTCGTTCTGCATGACGGGACAGTCCGAGTTCGACGCGGTCCACTATCCGTACTTCTTCCGACTCGTGCCGCCCGACGCGGCTGACTCGGTGGCGATGGTGCAGATTGCCAAGCGACACTCGTATAAGAACATCGCTTTGGCCTTCGGCAACGACGCCGGTAGTCAGACCTTCGTGGCCCCGGCTGAGGCGGCCATCAAGCGCGCGAACATGACGGTGGTCTCCAACCAGACACTGGATATGTCGGCGTCCACCTTCCAAACCGAAGCCCAGGCGATCGTCCAGGCGCACCCGGACGCCATCCTTATGGAGGCCCTCGGAGCAGCGGGCGTGGCCCTCTTGTCGGAGATCTACCAACTCAACGGGAACAAGATGATCCCGACGATTGGTACCTCAGCCATGATCGACCCGGTCTTCTTCTCCGGCGTCACGTCGGGCCCGGTCGGTACGCAGAACTTTATTTCGGCCTTCGACGCGGACAACCAAACGGTCAACGCGTCCGGTCCGGCGTACCCGCTGTACCACAAGTTGGTGCTAGCCCAGGCCGGCAAGGTCCCGGGCGTGCCCAGTTTCCCGGGGCTTCTCTCGGCCAACGGCACGGTCCACTTGTACGACGGCATCAACCTGGCGGCGCTCGCGATGGACATGGCGAAATCGACCTCCGGCGCGAAGTACAAGGCCGATATCTTGAAGATTGCCGAAGGCGTAAAGGGTGCGGTCAACGTGTCGAGTTACGCCGTAGGCCTCAAGGACTTGAAGGCTGGCAAGAAGATTCACTACATCGGAGTAGGTGGCTCATACCAGTTCGACTCGTACCAGACGGCGTTCGGCCCCTTCGAAGACGACCAGTTCTTGGCGAACGGCACGACGGTGGCGGTTGGTGGGACCCTCGGGTTCTGCGGCCTCTCGGGGTGCAAGTCGAAGCCGTAGTTGTCTTGAGCGTGGCCGCGGCGGATGATCGCCGCGGCCACGCTGCATTCTCAGAACTGATCCTTAGCCCACCCACCCACTCTCGAAAGGTTTTGACGTGAGCGTTTTCCTCTCGTCACTCGGCTTCGGTCTCATATCCGCCGCGGTCCTCGCGATCGCCACCGTCGGATTCACGATGCAGTTCGCGGTCACCAATGTCCTCAACCTGGCCTACGGCTCGGTGATGATCAACAGCGCGTTCGTCACGTACTACCTCAATTACCACCTTCATATGAACGCCTGGGTGGCGTTGATCGGCGGCGTCATCACCGGTTCTATTGCCTCGTACCTGTTGAATCGCTTCATCTTCACGCCGTTCCAGCGACGCAACCTACCGCCGATCACCATCGTCATCGTGGCGCTCGGCGTCGACCTGGTCGGCACCTTCGGTCTCCAGGCGATCATCGGCGGCAGCTACTTCTCCTACAAGCAGTCTCAGGGACGCGAGCTCCACTTTTGGGGCATGTACTTAAGTACCTTGCAACTCATCATCATCGGAATCTGCGTCGTCATCATGGGACTGATCCACTGGCTGCTCAAGTACACGCGACTCGGCAAGGCCATGCGCGCGACGTCGGCCAACGCGAGCCTGGCGCGTAACTCGGGTATTCGCACCCAGAGGGTGATCTCCTCGACCTGGCTGATCTCGGGGGCGCTCTGCGGTCTCGCCGGCACGGTCTTCGCCATGAACACCGGGGTCTTCGAAGCGACGAGCGCCCAGCTCTACATTGTGTTGTTGCTCGCGGCGATGTTCCTGGGCGGACCGGGTTCGGCCTACGGCGCCATGCTCGGGGCCCTCACCATCGGGGTCGCGACCGAGCTCAGCG
Organism: uncultured Acidimicrobiaceae bacterium; assembly: GCA_963716515.1. Taxonomy (GTDB): domain Bacteria; phylum Actinomycetota; class Acidimicrobiia; order Acidimicrobiales; family RAAP-2; genus RAAP-2. The sequence goes on along the minus strand of OY970319.1, from coordinate 2,234,426 downwards.
CCGGCTACTTCAATCCCCAGTACAAAGAAGTCATCGCCTTCGTGGTGTTGCTCAGCATGCTCACGTTCCGCCCCTACGGTCTCTTCGGAAGTGAGAAAACCATCTGATGCCCGCAATCCTCTTTTACGTGGCGACCATCATCGTCTACGGAGCCGTGGACTCGATGGCCTGTCTCGCCCTCAACACGCAGTTCGGCTTCGCGGGGCTTTCGAACTTCGGGTTCATCATCTTCCAGGCCGGTGGTGCCTACGTCGCGGCCATCCTCTCGATGGGGGCGTGGCAGAAGTCCAACGGCGGCTTTCAGCAGTACGTGCTGGGCTGGCACTTGGCCTGGCCCCTCCCGTGGATTGGTGCGGCCCTCTTTGGGGGGCTGCTCGCCCTGCCTTTCGTCTTCCTGGTGGGCAAGCGCCTTCGGGGTGACTTCGCCGCGGTGGGCCTCCTCGTCTCGGCGGTACTGCTCAATCAGCTAGTGAACAACTACGTGCCGCTCTTCAACGGTGCGGCCGGCATCTCGATCGTGCCGGCGCCCTTTTCGCATTACTGGAATCCTCAGGCGCTCGGCTATCAGTTCGTCTACGGAGGGGTCGCCGTCGTCTTGACCGTGCTGGTCTACTTCTTGTTGCGACGAGTGACCGAGTCGCCTTACGGCCGGTCGCTGCGAGCCATGCGCGACAACGACATCGTGGCCGACGCCCTGGGCAAGAACGTGCGGGTCCAACGCACTTCGATGTTGATCCTCGGCGGAATGATCGCCGGACTCAGCGGGGCGATCCTGGTGGGCTTCATCAACCTCTGGGCGCCCGGCGCGTGGGGCTACGCCGAGACGATCGTCCTCTTCGCCGCCATCATCGTGGGCGGAGCGGGCAACCACAAGGGCGCGGTCCTCGGTGCGCTCTTGGTACCTTTGGGATTTGAAGAAATAACCCGGTTCATCCCGCCGCTCTCGAACCCGGCCCTCGTGCCGGCGCTCGAGTGGGTGGCGATCGGACTGCTGATCATCGGGTTCCTCTGGTTCCGGCCGGACGGAATCCTGCCCGAGCGCCGTCGGATCCTCAGTGGAGCGGGGAAGTCCGCCGCGAAGTCGGCCCCCGCCAGCGCCGAGTCGGACTCCCTCATCAACCTCGGCAATCTCGATCAGATGGACTTTCGCCAACTCTTGAGGCTCGAGGGCGACGCCGGTGATCACGGCATCATCCTCTCGACCGAAGGATTGACCCGCGCCTTCCACGGGGTGAGCGTGGTCACGGACGTCTCGATCGAGTTCCAGCGCGGACGCCTCACCGGTCTCATCGGGCCCAACGGCGCCGGCAAATCGACGACCTTGGCGATGCTCGCGGGCACGCTCCCCCCGACCAGTGGCAAGGTCTTCTACGAGGGCCGCGACATCACCTCGATGCCCTCCAACGAACGCGCGAAATCCGGCATGATCCGGACCTTCCAGTTGGCCAGCGAGTTCAAGAAGCTCACGGTACTGGAGAATCTGGTCTCGGCCATCCCCCGCCAATCGGGCGACTCCTTCGTCGGTGCGCTACGGGGACGACGTTTTTGGGGCCGCGACGACGCCGAGAACATCGAGCGCGCGAGCGAGATGCTCGAAGGCTTCGGGCTCACCGAGTACGCCGACAACTACGCCGGGGGCCTTTCGGGCGGCCAACGCCGTCTGGTGGAGATCATGCGAGCGCTCTTGGCCCAGCCGACGATTCTGCTGCTCGACGAACCGATGGCCGGCGTGCACCCGAACCTCGCGCACAAGATCGGCGATCAGCTCACGCGCCTGGTGGCCAGCGGCATGACGATCGTGATGGTCGAGCACGAGCTCGCCATCATGGACGCGTTCTGTGACCCTGTCATCGTGCTCGCCGAGGGCCGCGTCCTGGCCCAGGGAACGATGGCCGAGTTACGGGCCAAAGCAGAAGTGGTAGAGGCGTACCTTGTCGGTTGAGCTCTCCACCACCGGCCAGGTCCTTCGAGCGACCGCCGTCTCGGCCGGCTACGACGGTCGCGCTATCGTCCACGAGATCGACGTCGAAGCGACGCCCGGCAAGGTCGTCTCGGTGGTCGGTCCCAACGGATCCGGTAAGTCGACGCTGCTGAAGTCCCTCGTCGGTGTCGTCCCGGTTCTGGCGGGCAAAGTCATGGTGGGCGAGACCGATATCACCAATCTCGCGCCCGAGCGCATCGCGATGCTCGGGGTCGGCTACGTGCCCCAGATCGACGACGTGTTCCCGCCCTTGTCGGTGAAGGAGAACCTGGAGATCGGCGGCTACCTTCTCGCGCGTCACGACGTAGCGTCGCGGATCGAGGCCGTCTTGGAGTTCTTCCCGCGGCTCAAGACCATGATGTCGAGAAAGGCCGGCAAGTTGTCGGGCGGCGAACGCAAGATGCTCGCCATGGGTCGGGTCCTCATGCTCTCACCGTCGGTACTGGTGCTGGATGAACCAACCGCCAACCTGGCGCCGCTCGTGGCCACGCAGTTACTCGAGGAGTACATCCGGGGTTTCGCCGACCACGGTTCCACGGTGCTGCTGGTCGAACAGCGCGCCAAGGCGGCGCTACGCATCTCGGACTGGACCTGCGTGCTGGGCGGGGGCCGCGTGGTCCTCTCGGGCGCGCCGCGCGACCTCGAGAACAATCCACTCTTCGTCGAGTCGTTTCTCGGCGGCGGTGCGGCCCGAACGTAGCGACCATGGTGGACGAACTCACTATGCAAACCGCGCCGGGATTCTGGACCCGGGAGAAACGGCGCGACGCGCTCGTCATCACGCTCACCCTGGTCACCGGATCGGTCGACGCCATCGGCCTCATACGCCTCGGTGGGGTGTTCACGAGCGTCATGACCGGCAACATGGTCTTCCTCGGGATCGCGGCGAGCGAGCGCAGTGGGTCGATCGCCCTGCACACGGGCGTCGCCTTCGTCACCTACGTCATCGGGAGTTTCATCGGGGCTCGCGTGGCCGGCCACGCGCCCGAGCACGAGACGCACCTGTGGCCGCTGTCGGTCGTCAAAGCGCTTTCGGTCGAGCTCGTGCTCATCGCGGTCTTCGCGGTGTGGTGGGAGTTCGCGCACGCCACCCCGTCACCGGATGTCGCCTACGGCCTGCTCGGCATCAACGCCATGGCGCTGGGCGTGCAGAGCGCGGCGGTGCTTCGCTTCGGCGTCAGTGGACTGTCCACCACGTATCTCACGGGAACCCTCACGCAGTTCATCGCGGGCTTTACGAAAAGGGACGGGCCGAAGCAGGTCCGTTCCAGTTTCATCTTGCTGGCCTTAATCGTCGGCGCCGCCCTGGGGGCTTTGTGCGCCCTCCACGCGCCTCGGTTCGCGCCGGTCGTGCCGTTGGGTGCCCTGGCGGTCGTGGTCGTGGGCGCGTGGATCTCTTTTCACCGTCGCGTCGACTGAGCGGTCATCGGCGTACTTCCGACCTCGAGTGGAGGTCGCACTCGGAGCACGCAATATCGATTCGGGTCAACGGGCGCGCAGTTCGAAATCGGAGAAATAGGCGCGAAAGCCTTCGCCCTGCGGCGAGGCGCACATCACACCGGCCAACGCCTCGGTCCGGGGCCGCACGTAAATCACCGAGGCCAACTGCAGGTTGTCGTCATCGGTGGAGTAGCGGATCTCCATCGCGTCCCCACGTCGAGCCAGTGACAGGTTGAGGGTGGCGAAGTCCTCGGGCAGATCGGCGAACATCCACGAAGAGTGGTCGACCGTGACCACCGTGCTGAAACGAAGCCGGCCGTCGAAGAGCTCCACGCCCGTTTTGATCCAGTGGCCCTCATCGATCCGCACGGCGGCGCCGCCTTGGTCGTACTGCTCGATGTACTCAGCGCTGATTCGAACGGTCAGGTCGAAGTCGGTGTCCAACGTTTCGCCGTAGATGTGCGCGTTGTCACGCACTTAGTCGTAGCCGGTGACCCGCCAAAAATCAGTGTGCGCCTCGGCGTGCACCGTCAGTTGACTCGCTGACACGCTCCACGTCGAGGGTTCGTGGAACCACTTCATTGGTTCTCCAGAGTCATCACACAGAACTCGTGGCCGTCGGGATCGGCCATGACCACCCAATCGACGTCGCCCTGGCCGATGTCGAGGTGCGTCGCTCCGAGGGAGAGCAGTCGTTCGACCTCCTCCCCGTGATCGTCGCGGATTGACGGGGCCAGGTCGAAGTGAAGTCGATACTTCTCGGTCTTGGGCGTCAGGGGGCCACCGCCCCAGGTGATTTTTGGGCCACCGTGCGGCGAACGAATCGCGGTCTCCTAATCCTGATCCCAGACCAACGGCCACCCGAGCGCTTCGCTCCAGAAGTAGCCGACGTCCTGTGATCCTTCGCACGCCAACGCTCCGATGAATCCGCACTCGGCGAGGAAGTCGTTGTCGGGGCCGATGACGCAGAACTCGTTGCCCTCAGGATCGGCCAGCACCACGTGACCCTCTTCCGGTCGTTGACCGATGTCGAGGTGCCGTGCGCCGAATCGGAGCGAACGGGCCACCGTCTCACGCTGATCATCGAGCGAAGTAGAGGTCAGATCGAAGTGCATCTGGTTTTGGGCCTTCTTCAGCTCCGGCGTGGGCAGAAAGTGAATTTGGAATCCGGTGTCGTCGCTCGGCAAGAGCGAAACCACCTCCCGGTCGCCGACCAACTCCCAACCGAGTACGCCGGACCAGAAGCGTGCGAGTCCGATCGGATCGTTCGCGTCGATGCAGAGAGCGATCAGTTGACTCGTCATTTAGCACCTCCGATCAGCCGACGACGCCTTTTGACGGCGTGGCTTTTGCGCCCTGAAAGGAGACTACGGTGCGGTCCTCGACGTTCGCCACGCTCGTCGTTTTCGCGCGTGACCGACGATGAGTGGAGGAATCGCTCGCTCTGCCATTTCGTGACCCATGGCGCGGTTCATCTCGTAAGATGCCAACCCAAGGGGGCACCATGCAGTGTTGGTCATGCCACGGCGAAACACCGGATAGCAAGCCCTTTTGCGCGAACTGTGGCGCCGCCATGGCCCAGGCCTGCCCGACGTGCGGCTCCGATCTCATCGCCGGCAAGCCCTTTTGCGCGAACTGTGGCTCCATGGTGTCCACCGTGCCAACGGCGGCGGTCGCCTCGACGCGGACTACCCCCGGTTCGAGCGACGCCTCGGCGGTCATCGCCGAGCGGCGACTCTGTTCGGTGCTCTTCGTTGACCTGGTCGGCTTCACACCACTGGCGGAGCGACAAGATCCCGAGAGTGTGCGCGAACTGCTGACGCAGTATTTCGATCGCGCGCAAAGAATCATCGAGAGCTACGGCGGCACGATCGAGAAGTTCATCGGTGACGCGGTGATGGCGGTCTGGGGCGCGCCCGTCGCCAACGAAGACGACGCCGAGCGAGCGGTGCGCGCCGGCCTCGACGTGGTGGCGAGCGTCAGCGAACTGGGTGAGGTGACCGGTAACGCCGGACTTCGCGCTCGCGGTGGCGTAGTTACCGGAGAGGTCGCGATCACCGTCGGCAAGGTCTCGGAGGGCATGGTCTTGGGCGACACCGTCAATTCGGCGTCGCGGATCCAAAGTGTCGCGGAACCGGGAACCGTGTTCGTCGACGAGTCGACGTGGCGCGCGGCGTCGGGAGCGATTGCCTTCGAAGAGGTGGGTTCGCTCGAACTCAAAGGTAAGGCCGTCACCATTAACGCCTGGCGAGCCTTGCGCGTGGTGGCCCAGCGCAAGGGCCTCGGACGAGCCGAGCGGCTCGAGCCCCCGTTCGTCGGTCGCGAAGAGGAGATTCGACAGATCAAGGATCTGTTGCACGCGACCGCTCGAGAACGTCGAGCGCGCCTGGTGTCGGTGACGGGCATTCCCGGCATTGGCAAGAGTCGCCTGGCCTGGGAGTTCCTCAAGTACGTGGACGGACTGGCCGACAACGTCTACTGGCACGAAGGACGATCGCGCGCGTACGGCGAAGGCATCACCTTCGGGGCCTTGGGCGAAATGGTCAGAATGCGCGCGGGAATTCTCGAAGTCGAAGAGGCCACGTCCTCGCTGGCGAAATTGAAGGAGTGTCTCACCGAGTTCGTGCGTGACGAAGAAGAACGTCAGTGGATCCTTCCCCACCTGGCCCATTTGCTGGGTCTGGCGGACGCGCCGTCTAGTAATCGCGACGAGATCTTTTCGGCCTGGCGCATGTTCTTCGAACGCATCGCCGAACAGGGATTGACGGTACTCATCTTCGAAGATTTGCAGTGGGCCGACGCGGGACTCATTGACTTCATCGAGTCGATTCTCGAATGGTCCAAAGGTTGCTCCATACTCATCGCCACGCTCGCCCGACCTGAACTCATGGACCGCAGACCGTCGTGGGGCGCGGGACTGCGAAACTTCACTTCGCTGCACCTAGAACCTCTGTCGGCCGCGTCCATGGACGAGTTACTGAATGGCTTCGTGCACGGGTTGCCGAGTGAAGTCTTGGATCGGGTGTTGCAGCGCGCGGAGGGCGTGCCGCTCTACGCCGTCGAAACCATCCGCATGCTGGTTGATCGCGGCGTCATCGTCCAGGTGGGGGACGCTTACGAGGTCCAGTCCGAACTCGGTGCGCTCGAGATTCCCGAAACGCTGCACGCCCTCATTGCTTCGAGGTTGGATTCGCTGACGCCACGACAGCGCACGTTGTTGCAAGACGCCGGCATCGTCGGATCGACCTTCTCGATCGAGAGCCTACGGGTCGTGAGTGACGAGTCAACGGAGGAACTTGAAGTGCAGTTGCGCGACCTCGTTCGAAAGGAGTTCATCTTCGCGGACAACGATCCGCGCTCTCCCGAACGCGGACAGTTCGGATTCGTGCAGGGCGTCATTCGCGAGGTGGCGGTGGGCACGTTGGCGCGACGGGACCGCCAGGCGAAGCACGCCGCCGTCGCGCGGTACGCCGAATCAATGGGCGAAGAGGAGTTGGCTGGCATTATTGCGGCCCACTACCTCGAGGCCTATCGAGCCAGTCCCGATGAATCGGGCAACGAGGAGCTTCTCCCGAAGGCCCTCGAGTGGCTGGACCGGGCCGGTCAACGAGCGGTGTCGCTGGGCTCTCCGGAACAGGCGGCCGTCCTGTTCGACCAGGCCCTTGATTTGGCCCCCGACGACAACGCCCGAGCGCCCCTACTGGAGCGGGCGAGCGACGCGGCCGGTCGTCAGCAGCACTACGAATCGGCGGTGGAGTACTTGGAAAAGGCGAGTGACATTTATGACGGGCAAGGTGACCTTGTCTCGTGGGGACGGTGCATCGCCGAACTGTCATTTCCACTCGGGTCCGTGGGGCGAGATCACGAAGCGGTGGCCCTGGCCGAACGGGCGTTTGAACTGGTTGGCCCCAACGAGACGAGAGTACGCGCCAAATTGGCGCTCGCCCTCGCCTTGACACTCGGCCACGGGACTGAAGTGGAACGAGCGGTGGAGTGGTGCGAGATAGCGCTTCGACTGGCCGAAGAACTCGACGATTCCGCGCTGCTCGCCGGTGCACTTGGTGCTCGCTCGCTCGCCCTCTTCACGATGGGCCGTCACCGAGAAGCCGTGATGTTGGCGCGTGGAATGGCGATCATTGCCGACGACGCCGGAGAACTCTCCGAACAAGCGCGCGCCCGGACCGGACTGAGCCTCTACATGCTGCCCGATAACCCACGCGGCATGGTTGACGTCGCCAACGAGGCCGTGGAACTGGCGCGAAAAGCTGGTACCCGGGGACTCGAAGTAACGAACATGTTGAACATCGCCGAAACCACGTTGTATCTAGGACTATGGGACCAGGCGTTGGCGATGGCTGAAGAGTTGCACCAACGCGAGCTTTCCCCAGTGGGTCGCCAGTGGCTCGCCGGACTCGAGGCGGTGTTCGCGGCGACCCGGGGCGATGGCGCGCGAGCCCACGAACTGCTAGCCGTGGGAAGCGAGGCCGTAGAGCAGAGCCTCGCGGGGCAGACGACGAGACTGACCACGGTCGCCTTCGTGGCTCTCGCCAATGGCGAACTGGACGCCGCCTTGCGAGACGCGAATCGGGCCGTGGAGTTGGACCCCATGGGCATCAACTGTGCCGTCGCATTAGGAATCGCCGCCCGCGCCGCGATGTGGATGGGCGATCTCGACGAACTCCGTGGGGTCCACCAGGCGATGCAGAAGGTTCGTGGTCGCGCCATGGCTGCGCAGCGACGAGGGGCGGAGGCGGGCATCGCGGCACTCGAGGGTCGCCGGGAGGAGTCGGCAGAAATCTTTCGGGACGCCATCGAACGATGGCATGCCGTGGAGAGTGTTCTTGATCTCGCGCTCTGCGAACTCGATCTGGCCATAGTCCTCGGCATCGATCACGATGAGGCATCGACGGCTAAGGAGGCGCGTGACATTTTTGAACAGATTGGCGCTCAGGTCTTCGTCCGGCGATTGGCGGAGATAACTGACTCGGCAACGGACTGACGTCAGAGTTCGATACCTTTCTTCACTCTGACCACAGAAACTGTGGTAGCAATAGAGCCGCGACGTGAAGATCATCAATTCGGGGGCTTTCGATGAGCGAGCAAGTGGATCAGGGTTCCGTGGCTCCATTGATATTGGCCGAGAACACCGAAGTAGGTAGCCGACTTCGTGAAGTTCGCCGCGGACAACATCGAACGCTTCGTGACGTGGCCGACGCCGCGGGAATCAGTGAAAGTTTCCTGAGTCAGGTTGAGAGGGCGAAGGTAAGCGCCTCGGTGGCGACCTTGCGTCGAATCGCCGTGGTGCTGGGGGTGACGGTGGGCGACCTCTTTCAAGAGACACCGTCCAGGCCGCCCACGGTTCTGCGAGCGGAAAATCGGCCGACCCTCACTTTCGGAGTCTTTGGACGCAAATATCATCTTCACACGGCCCCCGATCGGACCTTTGACAGTCTTCTGGGTGAGTTCGATCCCGGTGGTTCCACGGGTGACGAGCCGTACTCTCACGGCGACTCCGAAGAATTCATGTTGATCTTGGAGGGCACCGCGCAGTTTCAACTGGGAAGAGAATTCATCGCTTTGGGTCCCAATGACTCCATGGTGTATCGCAGCAGCGTCCCCCATCGCCTCGTTGCCGACCCCGTGTTGGGTGCCCGCGTGCTCTGGATCACCAGTCCGCCGAGCTTTTGAGCACCGTTTCGACATGTCGACGCCGACTCAGTTCGCACTTCAAAATACTCTTCACTATTACTACAGAAACTGTGGTATCAATAGATTCGCAATGGCAGATGTGCGTCGGTCGGGGGGTTTGACATGAGCGAGCGTGTGAAAGAAGTCGCCAACGCCCCCTCTGAAAAGCACTCCGCCGAAGACGAAACTCTCAGTCCTCAACGTGAATTTGGCGAAAATGCGGCCGCCGTTGAGTTGGTCAACGTGTTCAAGACTTTTAAGGGCCCGACTGGCGTCAAGACAGTCGTGCGAGACCTTTCGCTCAAGATTGGGTCGGGTGAGTTCTTCTCCCTCCTCGGACCGTCGGGATGCGGCAAGACGACCACGTTGCGAATGATCGCCGGTCTGGAGAAGGTAGACGGCGGTCGGATTTATCTCGGAGGCGCCGACGCGACCAATGTGCCGTCACACTCGCGCAACGTCAACACGGTCTTTCAGAACTACGCGCTCTTCCCCCACCTCAGCGTCTTTGACAACGTGGCGTACGGACTGCATCGTCAGCACGTGGAGAAGGTGGAGTTACGCCGCCGAGTAAGAGAAGCTCTCAACCTCGTGCACATGGACAGTTTCGTGATGCACCGCCCGCGCCAGCTGTCCGGTGGCCAACAACAGCGGATCGCCCTCGCGCGTTCCATCGTCACGAGGCCCTCGGTGCTGTTGCTCGACGAACCGCTGGCCGCCCTCGATCTGAAACTTCGCGAGTCCATGCAAGAAGAACTCAAGCGCCTGCAACGTGAACTCAAACTCACCTTCGTCTTCGTCACCCACGACCAAGCCGAGGCCTTTGCGATGTCCGACCGGGTGGCCGTGATGGAAGACGGCACCATGGTCCAGGTCGGCACGCCCGAGGAGCTCTACCTGCGACCGGCCACCCGCTTCGTCACGACCTTCGTGGGCCGGGCCAATTTCATACCCGCTTCGCTGGTGGAGGGTGCGGCGACGTCGCGACCCGATGACGTCGCGTCACGACAGTTGAGTGAAACCCGCGAGGTGAGCGCGCCGTCTGGGGCGGAGGCCTCGGTATTCGTGCGCCCCGAGCGCTTGATTTTGCGAGTCGGGAGCGAGATGGCTGGGGTTGATGGACCTCGAGTGCGAGGAACGATCATCGACAAGACGTTCTCGGGGGCCATGACGATGGTCCGAGTCAGGGTTCGCGATCACGTGGAGCTCACGGTGACCTGTGACAGCGCGTCGCCCGAGGCCCGCGAGGCGCAAATCGGCGGCGACGCCGTCGTGACCTGGTTGCCGTCGGACGCGACGTTGCTGGACGGGTGACCTCATGACCACGAATCCTCTCAGCCAACGAATCGCCACCGGACCTACAACCACAACCAAATAAGGAGACACGATAGCCATGGAATCCAACAACCCCGAAGAGCCTTTACGCATCCTCGCACCCAAGGGTCATCCGCTTACTCGCCGCAACTTCATGGGACTCGCGGCCGTGGGCGCCGGCGCGTACGTCATGTTGGACTCCACGGCGGCGTTCGCCAAGAATTCGTTGGGCGTATTGGAGACGGCCGCAAAAAAGAGTATGAAGTCAATCGGCAAGACCAAGAGCCTCTACCTCTACACGTGGGGTCAGTACGATAACCCCACCACGTTCACGGCGTGGAAGGACGCCACCGGGTTCGCCGTGCAGATCGGCAGCTACGACTCCAACGAAACGATGATCGCGAAGTTGGAGCTCGCTAAAGGCACGGCGGGCTACGACATCATCGTGCCGACGGGTGGCTACATTCCCCAGATGGCGTCCAAGGGATTAATGCTGGCGTTGGACAAGTCCAAGCTCCCCAACTTCAAGAATTTGGATCCGAAGCTACTGAACTTCCCGTGGGACCCGGGCAACAAATACACGGTCCCCAAGGACTTCGGTACGACCGGCTACATCTACGACAAGTCGATCATCACCAAGAAGCTGCGCACGTGGAAGGACTTCGCGACCGCCGCGGCCCTGCCCCAGGTCTCGGGTCGCGTCTCGGTGCTGGACGATCCCAACGACGTACTGGGTATCGCCCTGTGGAATAACGGCATCGATTGGAATACCACGAGCGTCCCCGACTTGAAAGCGGCCAACAAATGGTTGATCAAGTACCTGGCGCCGCACGTGCAGAATTTCGACTCGTACCCCGGTGGTACGGGAGGACTCGTCGCCGGATCGTACGTGCTGTCCCAAGCGTGGAACGGCGATGCCCGCCAAGCGATGGAGAAGGACCCCACGCGATTCGAGTGGGTTATCCCGTACCCCAAAACAGAGATCTGGGTCGACAACTGGGCACTCGCCAAGGGCGCCAAGAACGTGGACACGGCGCACGCCTTCCTCAACTACATCCTCGACCCGTCGGTGTCGGCCAACGAGATGCAGTACACCGGCTACAACACTGCGGTAGCCAATGTCCAGAACCACCTGCCCAAGAACCTGCCCCAAGCGAGCGTCGTCTTCTTGACGGCCGCTCAACGCGTGCGGATGGTGTCGTACGTCGTGAACGGGACACAGAACTTGCGCACGCAGTTGTACGACGACTTCAAGTCAGCCGCCGCCGGATAGTTCTATGAACGATCGCGGGCCGCGAGATCCGGGGAGCATCGCGTGCTAGGTCGTGGCATGCGGAGCTTCGTGGGGTTGACCTACGTCTGGTTCGCGCTGTGGTTCCTCGCGCCGGTCGGTATCATGCTGCTCTACGCGTTCGGTCACACGGCGGCTTTCAACCAGCAGAGTCTCGTCAACCTGAACCATCTGGGTTTCAGCAATTTCTTCCAGGCGCTGAAATATCCCACCGGAACGGTCTTGGTGGTCAGTCTCGAGAACGCCGTATTAGCGACGGCGTTGTGTGGCGTGATCGCCTATCCGGTGGCCTATTTCATTGCGCGCAAATTGGGACCGCGAACGCGAACCATCGTGTTGCTGTTGGTCGTCTTGCCCTTCTGGACCGACTATCTGCTTCGGATGATCGGGTGGCGGATCTTCTTGAGCCCGCTCGGCCTGCTCTACGGGGCACTGCACGCCATTGGCTGGCACGTGGGTTACCTCACGATCCTGGACACCCGCAGCGCGGTCATGATCGGACTGGTCTACAACTACATTCCGTTGTTCATTCTGCCGCTCGCAGTGGTGCTCGAACGGATCGATCCGCAGTTGCTGCAGGCGGCCGATGACCTCGGTGGCAAGCCGTGGACCATCTTTCGGACGATCACCTTCCCGATCTCCATGGCCGGGGTGGTGGCGGGGACGGTGCTGGTCTTCGTCCCCATGCTGGGAGATTACGTGACGCCGACGATCATGGGCGGAGCGAAAGGCTTGATGGTCGGCAGTTTGGTGGCCTCGGAATTTACCGAGGGTCAGAACTGGTCGCTCGGCGCCGCGATGGCCATCCTGCTCGTCTTGATATTGGTGGGCGTGGTCGTGGCCGTCTGGCTGCTCGCGACCGGCGTTCGATACGCGCGGACACGAGTACGACAACGCACCCTCGATCGGGAGTGGGCGCAACCGTGAAGAGGTCGAGGACGAGCAAGTGGGTACTGGGTCTCATCACGGCGGGGGTAGTGCTCTTCTTGTTCTTGCCGCTCGTCGTGGTGGTCGCCTTCTCCTTCAACGCCGGCTCCTTCGCGTTCTTATGGGGAGGATTCAGCACGTCGGCCTACCCGACCGCCCTCGGAGATTCGACGCTCTTGATTGCCCTGCGCATCTCCCTAGAGGTGGCCGCAGCGACCGGCGTGCTCAGTATGGCGGTGGGCCTGATCGGCGGACTGGCCAGCACCGGGCGCCGCTGGCCGCACCGCTTGCTCTTCTTGTTGTTCGTGGTGATCCTCGCCACGCCCGAGATCGTCGGCGCAAGCGGCGATCTCTTGTGGTTCGTCACGCTGGGAATGTCCAATGGCTTCCTTCGACTGGTGATCGCGCACTCAATCTTTGGCAGCGCGCTGACCGCTCTGATCGTGCGGGGCCGCGCGCTCGGACTGGACCCCGAAGTCTTCGAAGCCGCCAACGACCTCGGCGCGCGCACGATGACGATGTTGCGCACCATCGCCGTACCTCTGCTCGCGCCCGCGCTGATCGCCGGTGGTCTGTTGTCGTTCACCTTCAGTCTGGAAGACCTGGTGACCTCCGTCTTCGTCAGTACCGCCCAGACCACTCCATTGCCCGTGTTCTTCCTGGCGTCACTGCACTCGCAGTTCCACACCGATATCTTCGCGATCGCCGTGTTCATCTTCGTATCGACCACCTTGTTGTTCATCGCGGCGCTCGCGATCATGGGCGGGGGTTCGAGGTCGAGAATGCGACGCGGTCTTCGGTTGCTCGGCGCTCCCCAGGCGGAGGAGGTTGCCTAGTGCATCGCAATCGCGTCGAGCCGGGTCCTCGTCACTAGTCGGCCCTCGAGATGAGTACGATCAACGGCGGCGTCTCCTTCTGGCATCACCAGTTGGGTGCCCCATCGTGGCGCGCGCCACTCGAATCGTCAACGTCAGTGGACTTGTGCGTGGTCGGTGCCGGACTCACCGGTTTGTGGACCGCCTACTACTTGAAGCGCGCCGCGCCGTCACTTTCCATCGTCGTGCTCGAACGCGAGTTTGCCGGATTCGGTGCCTCGGGACGCAACGGGGGATGGCTGAGCGCGATGGTCGCCGGTTCGCTCGATCGTTACGCGCAACGCCGCGGAGTCGACGCTGCCCTCGCTTTACAGCGAACGATGATCGACGCCGTCGACGAGGTCATCCGGGTGGCCCACGAGGAGGGGATCGCGGCCGACATCGTCAAGGGCGGCGTGCTACGAGTAGCTCGATCGGCCCCGCAGATGCGGCGCCTGCAAAACGCTGTCACGGTAGCGCAACGCTGGAACAATCCTTATGAACTGTTGACTGGTGAGGAAGCACGTCTGCGAATCGACGTCGCCGGAGCCGTGGGCGCTGCCTACAGCACCAATGGCGCGAGACTTCACCCCGCCAAACTCGTCCGCGGATTGGCCGACGTCGTCGAAGCCTCGGGGGTGACCATTCACGAGTCGACGCCGGTATCGTCGATCCGTCCCCACGAGGTCACGACTCCCTTCGGCGTCGTTTCGGCCCAGTACGTGGTGCGTGCGACCGAGGGATTTACCTCGACGCTCCCCGGGTTGCATCGGCGTTGGCTGCCCATGAACTCTTCGATGATCGTCACGGCTCCGATTCCGGATGGGACGTGGGATCAGATCGGTTGGGGAGGAGGCGAAACCTTGGGCGACAGTGCCCACACCTTCATGTACGCCCAACGCACGGCGGACAATCGCCTCGCCATCGGTGGACGCGGCGTTCCGTATCGCTACGGTTCACGTGTGGATAGCGACGGCGAGACCGCGTCGGTCACGGTTCGACAACTTCATGAGATCGTCAGCGATTTCTTTCCGATGCTGCGCGACGTTGCCGTCGACCACGCGTGGTCCGGCGTGCTCGGTGTCCCGAGGGACTGGTGTGCCACCGTGAGTCTCGATCCCTCAACCGGACTGTGCACGGCGGGCGGGTACGTGGGTCACGGTGTGACCGCGACGAATCTGGCGGGGAGAACGCTTCGCGACTTGATTCTCGGTCACGACACCGACCTCACGCGCTTGCCGTGGGTGGATTGGACCTGTCGTACATGGGAGCCCGAACCGCTTCGCTGGCTCGGCGTGCGCTCGATGTATCTCGCCTATCGAGCGGCCGATCGAATGGAAGCGAGAGGAGGCTCGTCGACCTCGCGGATTGCGCGCCTCGCGGACAGGATTTCCGGTCAGTAATGAGGTGATCGAATCTGGGTCGCTACTCGTCGCCGTGTACGACCACGCCCCCGGCCACGGTGAGGTCGACCGTCGTGTGGCCAATGTCGCTCGAGGGTACGGAGAAGATGTCTTGACTGAGTACGGCCACGTCGGCTCGTCGTCCCGCTTCCAGCGTCCCCAGTAGGTCTTCGTCGCCGTTGACGTAGGCCACGCCCCGGGTGAACGCCGCCAACGC
This sequence comes from uncultured Acidimicrobiaceae bacterium, assembly GCA_963716515.1. GTDB lineage: Bacteria > Actinomycetota > Acidimicrobiia > Acidimicrobiales > RAAP-2 > RAAP-2. Next base: position 2,219,311 of record OY970319.1, on the reverse strand, counting down.
GTCGCCGACCGACAGACTCTCCTCGGGTCGAAACGGCTTGGTCGTCTCGTTGGTTCCCGGTCGACCCAGTCGTGTCGAGAGCGTGCGGTTGACCGCGACGTGGATCTCTTGGAGAGGGTCGGGGCTCGACACGGGCCAATCCGAGCCGAAGGCCACTCGAGTGCCGCGGTCCAACAGCGACCGAATCGAATATTGCCACTGGCTCCGATCCTCACCGACGAAAGGAATAGTGAGCTCTTCCATCTGGGGATCGTTGCAAGCCCACAGCGGTTGGAAGTTCGCGATGGCGCCAACCCTCTTGAACCGGGCGAGGTCGTCAGGAGCGATGAACTGGAGGTGGGCGACGTGGTGACGGTTGACGCCCCACCGACTCTGGCCGGTGGCCTCAATGGCGTCGAGCGTGGTCGTCACCGCGCGATCTCCAATGGCGTGGAAGTGGACCTGGAAACCATCGGCGTCCAATGCCCGCACCGACTCGGCCAGCTCGTCCGGTTCGATGAACAAGTCGCCGCGATGACCGTGCTCGCCGGGGCTGCCCGTGTACGCCCGGGACATGGCCGCCGTGAAGGTTTCGCACACGCCGTCCACCATCATCTTCACGGAGGTGGCTCGGAACGTGCCGGTCGGTGCGATCTCGCGACGCGTGCGCAAGTAATCCAACTGTTCGATGCCGCGCGTGCGGTCCCACCACAGGGCTCCTCGGACTCGTCCACTCAACCAACCTTCGTTGGCGGCAGCCACGTAGGTCTCGAACGTGTCGGTGACGCCGATGTCGCCGGCGGTCCCCACGCAGGCGTCCTGCCAGTGCGTAATGCCGTGTCCGTGCAGTCGTCTCAGCGCGGCGCGCAGAGCGTCGCGTAACTCCTCGGGCGACGTAGGCGGAAGTACACGTGCGACGAGTCCCATCGCGCTGTCGTGCAAGGCGCCGCTCGCCACGCCTATCTCGTCGCGTTCAATGCGTCCGGCGAAGGGATCCGGGGTGGCGGCGTCGATGCCCGCTCTTTCCAGTGCGACGGTGTTGACCCAGGCCGAGTGATGATCCTTGTTGGGTAAGAACGCGGGTCGACCGGCGCACACGGCGTCCAAGTCGGCCGTCGTGGGCAGACCGCCAGTGAATACCTCCATGGCCCAACCGCCGCCGAGAACCCAAGCATCGGGGGACAATGTGCGCGCATAGCCCGCAATGCGGTCAAGACACTCTTGTCGATTTCGAAGTCCCGTCAAATCGCATCGGAGGCTTTCCAGCCCCGCCGAGATGGCGTGCACGTGAGCGTCGCCGAATGCCGGAATCGCGATTCGTCCCGCCAAGTCCACCACTCGTGTGGTGGGACCGCGCAATTCGTCGATGTCGACATCCGACCCGATGGCGCTGATTTGCGCACCGTCGATGGCGATGGCTTCGACAAATCCCGTGGGCGAGGACGATGAGAGTACGCGACCGTGGCGCAGTATCAGTGAAGGCTGTGTCATCCCGGCTCCTTTGCCAAACCAACTGATTCGGTCCGGTCAAACTAGACAATAAACATTGTCGTCACCAACGGCCCCTGCGGCCGGCCTCACGCAGACGGACGCCAAATGATACGCGTCCGGTACTCTGGCCCTTCCTAAGGATTAACTGCCCAGCGAGGAGAAGTTGATGCGTGAAGTCACGGTGGCGGCGATCCAGATGACCTGTAGTCCATCGCGAACGGACAACCTCGAGCGAATGGACGTACTGATACGACAGGCGACGGCCCAAGGAGCACAGCTGGTCGTGCCTCAGGAGTTGTTCGCCGATCAGTACTTTTGCAAGGAGGAATCGTCGAACAACTTCGATTTGGCGCAGGAGTATCCGTCGTCGCCGATCGTGCAGCGATTTCAGTCACTGGCTCGTGATCTCGGCGTGGTGTTGCTGATTCCGTTCTTCGAACGTGCCGGCAAGAGTTTCTTCAACTCCGTCGCGGTGGCCGACTCCGATGGCAACCTCCTGGGCCGCTATCGCAAGAGCCACATTCCAGACGGCCCGGGCTACCAAGAGAAGTATTACTTCACCCCGGGCAATACCGGCTTCCAAGTCTTCGCGACGTCGGTGGGGGTCATCGGCGTGGGCATTTGTTGGGATCAGTGGTTCCCGGAGTGTGCGCGAGCCTTGGCCCTGCGAGGCGCTGAGATCCTGTGTTATCCGACCGCCATTGGCTCGGAGCCCAGCGACCCCTCGTACGATTCGTCACTGCACTGGCAGAGAGTGATGCAGGGCCACGCCGCAGCCAACATGATGCCGGTGGTGGCGTCGAATCGCATCGGTCTCGAACGTGGCTCGACGACGGACATCACTTTCTACGGATCATCGTTCGTCTGCGATGGCACGGGAGCGATAGTCCAGTGCGCCGACCGTGTGAACGAAAAGGTGCTGACGTCGACCTTCGACCTCGAAGAACTTGACCAAGCACGATCAGGGTTCGGGCTCTTCCGCGATCGACGGCCCGATCTTTACGGTGTGCTTGGAACATTCGATGGGGAGGACTGAGGCCATTTCGTGGTTGTAACACAATGGTTGTCAACTTGGTGGGTGCAAGAATCGCCGGAATGATCAAGGTACCGGATGTGGTGCGCAATAAAGCCAAGGCGGTGGGCGCTGAAGGTTGGCTAAAAAATCTCCCCGGTCTCATTCTTGACTTGGAGACTCGGTGGAAGATTGAGGTCGGGCACGCCATTGAAGGGGGGACTGAGTCGTATGTCGCCCAAGCAACTGGCAGAGACGGGACTCCGCTCGTCATTAAACTGCTGATTCCTCGCGCGCACAACGCTGCTTCGCACGAGATCAAAGTACTGACCATTGCGAATGGAAAGGGCTGTGTCGAGCTGTTGGAAAGCGATGAAACCGTGGGAGCTCTTCTCATGGAGCGACTGGGTTCGACGTTGCACGATCTTGCACTCCCGATTGGCGAACGTCACGAGATCCTCTGTGCTGCGGCGGAGCAACTATGGCACCCAGCGCCCGACTCGGGTCTTCCCACGGGAGCGGAGAAGGGCCAATGGTTGATCCGATTCATCGTCGAGTTGTGGGAGGAGTTGAGTCATCCGTGCTCCGAGCGCGCCATCGACCACGCCGTTGCATGTGCGGAGAATCGAATCGCCAATCACGACCCGGAACGATCGGTACTGGTTCACGGCGATGTTCATCAATGGAACGCTCTGCAGTCAAGAGATGGTTTCAAATTGGTTGATCCGGATGGTCTCGTGGCCGAAGCGGAATACGACCTGGGAATCTTGATGCGAGAGGACCCTATCGAACTGTTGGTCGGCGACCCGCATGAACGGGCGCGATGGCTCGCGCGTCGATGCAACTTAAACGAACAGGCAATCTGGGAGTGGGGCGTTGTCGAGCGGGTGTCGACCGGTCTCTTATGCACGCAGATTGATCTTCAGCCAATTGGGGCATACATGATGAAGGCAGCTGAACGGTTAGCTGCCTTGGATTAGTTTTCTCGCACTGGCGCGTTGAGACGCCCTCGGGAGTTGCGAGTCTCCTTGCTCGGTGGAGCCGCAAGTTGTTCGATGTAACCGCCCCGAGTGCGGAGTTACTAAGGGCCATCACTTTGGAACCGGCCAGCGTGATCCGACGGTTCGCGATCGGCAGCTATTTGCTCAAGCCAATTGAACGCAGGAATTTCCGGGTCAAGCCGTTGGTCTTGGCGTACACCTTGCGCCGGGCGTAACGCTTTGCAAATGACGACGGCCCTTTCTCGGCGGCTTCGAGATTTCCCAAATCTCGAGCAGCTCGGTACAACTGTGAACGAGCACTCTTCCTTCTTGTCACTGTTTTCCTTCCGACTTCAACGATTGGCACTTAATGAAATCAAGCTTGCTGCGCAAGTTGCGGATTTAGTTCGCTACTTCGTACGGTTTACCGTGCGCGAAAGGATTCCTGGCTAAAACCACTTGATCGATTTCAATGGCCAGATCCGAACGAAGACTTTGCCGATCACGTCAGACCTCGGCACGGTACCCCAGGTTCGACTATCGCACGAGTTCTTGTGCCAGTCACCCATCATGAAGTATTGACCAGCGGGTACCGTCGTGGGTCGGATGGGGGTGCCGATGGTGGGCCAGACGGTCCACTTTTGAGCGAGTGGCTTGCCGTTCACGTAGATCGTGTTGCCTTTGGAGTACAGATGATCGCCCGGCAAACCGATAACCCTCTTCACCAGATCGGCGACGGGGTCCCCACAGTCCCTGGCAACATCGGGCGGAGCCTTGAAGACCACGATGTCCCCAATGTTGATCGTGCCGAATTCGACGCTCAGCTTGTTGACCACAACTCGATCCCCTTTCCAGAGGGTTGGGTTCATCGAACCTGACGGGATGAAGAACGTTTGAAATGCGTAGGTACGAACCAAGAAGGAGGCCAACACCGCAACGACGATGATCAGCGTCCACTCAATTGCGACACGGTGTTTTCTTTTGGCTCGGTCTGGACTGGGTTCGCTGCCCGACTCGTTGGTATCAGAAGTGAGTACGTCAACGGGCACTACACATCTCCGATCCCTGGCGAGTCGAATACGTTTTCACAACCACGCGCGATTCGTCGCCATCATCGGTGCTCAGATGACCGTTGCGTGAGAAGACACGTTCGCGTGCGGTCATGGAATTCGCCGCTCCCCTTCGAGGTAGGGGTAGTGAACGTCCTTCAACGTCGCTGCCACTCCGACCGTCACCCCTACGATCCCCGAATAGTGCGGTGAAAGCACGAGTCCCACGACACAACCTGACCCGCCACCGTTGCATTGTCCGTAGACCTTGCCGATCGCGCCAGCGTTATTACTCGATGCACTCACTGAGCTCACCGAAAGGATTGACCCGACGAGGTCCGTTGACACCGGCCTTTCGGCGATTTCGATCGTGAGGTCGTGGGCCGCGAAGGCGGATTCAAGTTGTCGAGCCGCGTCACCGGGTTTCGAAATGACGATGGTGATGTTGGTGCTCGACGCGCTCGCCGGAGTTAGGGACGTGAACATTGCGAGAGGAATCCAAGCGAGACCGACGGTGATCGCGGCCAATGCCGAAGCGACCCGCACACTCGGCTTTCGAAGTGCTCGCTCCTTTGCGGCCCCACCGAGAAAGCTCCCGGCGATGGACCACCACCGGGTGCCATCTTCCAAAAGAGCCGAAGCGAGCGCGGTCGCTTCGTCGCCATGTCGAGACCGCCATCGCGCGGGATAGCAACGAAGAACGACAGCAATGATTCGACTCTCGTGGGACGGTCGCACTAGACGGTCCCGAGTCGAAGGCGAAGCCGACCGGTCCGGCTCACCCGCTCCAGGGCATCGAGGTGGGTGCGCAGCGCGGTGACACCAGTCGCGGTTACGCGGTAGGGGTGTCGACGATCCTCGGAAGGTAGTTCCGCAATTAGGCCCAGTCGCTCGAGACGGTCAAGCGCTCCGTAGAGCGTCCCGGGTCCGAGCTGCACTCCGGAGAAGGCCTTTATATCCTGGATCAGCGCGTAGCCGTGTTTCGGACCGTCAGCGAGACTGGTCAGGATAAGGACGGACGCGTCACCGGCGCGACGCAGCACATCTGGTGAGTCTCCAACGTCTCTCGAAGCCACGACTATCTCCTATTACGATGACCAATAGATCAGTGAACGTAATAGTAGGGGATGGCGGGTTCGTCTGCAAGGGCACCACCCTGTACGCTCCGGCGACTTTTCCGCGTCGACCAAAACGTTTTCGCTGATCTCTCGGGATCAGAGAAAACTATTCAATTGCCGCTTGGAAATTGTGTCGATTCCTTTGAAGATGTCGAATCAGCGACTCCATATCTCGAGTATGCCCTTCATTGCGCAGCTCAATGTACGGGAGACCGCCCGCGGCGGCCCGCTCTTCGATGCCCGATCGGGAGATCTCCACTCGTTCAATTACCGCCTCGATCAAACCGGCGCGATTGTCATAGCCGTAACTCTCGAGAAGGAGGCGGAGACGTGCGATCTGATCAACTTCGGGATCGCCGCCGTCCGTCACCTCGCGTTCCGGTGGACGCAGCGGTACCCACTGCCAGGCGAGAAAAGCGATCTCCTCTTGGATCGTTCCGGGACCCGCGCCTTCCCAATCGACCATGCCGAGGAGGTGACTGCCTTTGAATACAGCGTTGTACGGGGCGAAGTCGTGGTGGCAAATGATCTCTCCTGGCAGAAGGGCGCGCGGTCGATACTGCCAACGCGGAGAGTCCGAAGGAACGAAGTCCGCGACCGCCAGGTGGTAGGCAGCAACGGTCTTCCCAACTTCGACCAATAATTCGTCGCTCCAGAGTAAGCCCGGCCAGGGAGCTACGGTCGCTGCGGTGTCGCCCTCGATATAGCGCAAGACTTCACGACCCTGTTCGTCAAACCCAAGTGGTTCGGGAGCCAGCAAAAATTGTCGACTTCGGAGATGCGAGAGCAGTCGCTGCGCTTCGTCGCTCCAAGGTTTTGGCTCGCGCCGGACGGTGTCTCCCACTCGGACGACGTAGGTGAGTCTGCCGCCGGGAAGCCGATCATCATGAGTATTCGACATTCTTTGGTGACGCCCTCTCGATTCAACACAGATAGCCGACTTAAGCCCTGGCCGGCGTTCAACTGGTCCCCTAGCGACATACGGCATCGAGAAACGCCGTCGCCTCCCGCCGCGAACGGAGCACGTGCACCGTTGTATCAGACTCATGCCGCAATATCTCGGAGCGCACGTACTCAGGTTCTAAAGTGCGGTTGCGCCAAATCCTCCCAACGCCTCCCCACTCGTCGCGCAAACGTCGGTTCATCGAGTCCTGGCAGCCTTCGGGCATCTCGCCGCCGGACTTGCGAAGCCCCCGCACAAACGAGCGACTCGCGCACACCCACCAGGGCGTATTGAAAAAGACGACGGTATCCGCACGTTCGAGTTGAGGGGCAAGCGTCTCGTTGTAATTGCCGTCGATGATCCAAACCTCGCCAGCGAGCAGCGCGCGTTGCCGTTCTCGCCACTCGTCGTCTGTCGGTCGCACCCAGCCGGGCTTCCAGTAGTGGACGTCGAGATGAATCACTGGCATACCAGTCCTTCTCGCGAGCGCACGTGCGAACGTGCTCTTCCCGGACCCCATCATCCCGACGACGAGGACGCGGTGGCCGACTATTCGAGACGGACCGTTCATGGTGCAAAGCGAGACGGACCGTTCATGGTGCAAAGTATGTCAAAGGCGCTGAGCGGATTCTCCTTTCTGCGAGCGTTACGCCAAACGCCAGCGGACGCACGACGCAAATGAAATGCAGGACCGTCCGGTTGAGATGCAGATCCACTGTCAGTTGCGTTTAGGAGCATCATGCGGACATTGCCACTACAACATGAACAATCTTCGCGTCCGACGACCTTCGACGTAAAACAGGTATTCGTCCCAAGCCGAAGTGACGGCCAAGAAGCAAGTGACCTCTCGTGACGGCGGACCGAGCCGTTCGCACAGCCGCCTCGGGGCCGTGTCGCTGCAGTCGCCATTCGTGCTGGCATGCTCGCGATTGTCGCTCCAATGGCGTCGTTCGAATCTTTCGGGCCACCGCTTCGGACAGTCAGCCCAAAAGTTCGGTTGTGCTTTGTCGAGAGTGCTCAGCCCCAACGCAGCGAAACCGCGTGGCTTAACCTTTTCTTGCCTGCGCAAAACAACTTGAGCATTCAAGGCGAACAACGGGACCTGGGCGTCGTTGAATCCACGAGGTCTCCTCGGGTGCGAAGATCTCAACGAAGGCGGTGGAGACGAGGAGGGTCGTGTGGGGCCGAAGCGCTACGACGTACTCGTGGTGGGAGCCGGCCCGGCCGGCAGCATCGCCGCCTTGGTGCTGGCCCGGGGAGGAGCCCGGGTGGCGCTCTTGGACAAGGCCCGGTTTCCCCGGGACAAGGCCTGCGGTGACTTGATCGGTCCGAGAGGCCTCGAGGTGTTGACCGACCTCGGGGTTCCCGAACCCGCCGGGCTCGACGTCGGCGACATGGTGGTCATTGGCGCGACCGGTCGACGGGCGCATCTGCCCTTCTTCGACGGTGACTCATACCCCGGGCGGGCCCGGGCCGTGCAGCGTGCGGTACTGGATGCCGAGCTGCGGGCGGCGGCCCTCGACGCCGGAGCCACCCCGGTGGAGGGTCGAGCCGCAACCCCGATCGGATCGGGGCCCGATCTCGAGGGCTTCGAGGTGACTGGCGGGCCGGCCATTCGGGCAGACTTCGTCATTGGCGCGGACGGCGCCACCAGCCACGTGGCCGCCAGTGTCGGATTGGTCGACGTGACCCGAGTGCTATGGGGCTTCGCCATGCGCTGCTACCTCGACCAACCGGTGGCGCAGCCGGCCATCACACTGTGGGAGCCGAGCCCCTGGCACGCCTTTCCCGGCTACGGCTGGATCTTTCCCGGTCCGGACGGGGTGGCCAATGTCGGCATCGGTGTGGGCACTCTCGCCGACCGGCAGTCGGGCTCACAGGCTGTACGGCTCCTGCCGGCCTATCTCCGGCACCTCGGGAAGCTGGGCCTGCTCGACCGCGTACCGTCTGGAGACAGCCCCCGCCGACTGGGGGGCTGGCTCAAGATGGGCATGGTCGGGACCGTTCCGTCCTCCGGACGCGTGTTGTTGGTGGGGGACGCCGCCGGACTGGTCAACCCCCTCCAGGGTGAAGGCATCGCGCAAGCCATGACCAGCGGCCGTGCTGCCGCCGAGTCGGTGCTGGGGTCACCGGGGTGCGCCGCCCTCCAGTACCGTGAATTGTTGGCCCAGGCCCACTTGCCCTATCAGCGCATCGCGGCGTCCGGCCATGCCGTGATGGTGGGCCGACCGCGCGCCATTGCCGCGGTCGGACGGATGATCACTGCTCCGGTGATCGGGCGGACCCTGGCCGGCGGTTGGGGAATCTTCTGGAACGAGCTACTGGAGGGGGCAGCGCCCGGGGGACCGAGACGGGTGGCGGCGGCGGCCTTGCGTTTGGGGAATGCGCTCACGGCTCGCACCGAGGTCTCCCGGTGGTTCGACGCGGTCTTTGATGGACCTTGATACTCACTTGGCGCAAGGAGCTCGGCGTCGTCCGCGGGTCGGTATCGGCCTGCTCGTTGACGGTTAGCGACACCGAGTGGCGCTCAATCAAATCGACGTCATGACTCAATGCATGTCCATGCGCTGGCGCGATGTCTTTGACTTCAGCGTTCGATGAGAACCGCACTCGCGTTCTTAGCTTGGGAAGAAAGGAGGGAGTCGGCCCTACAGGAACCGAACTTTGCCGGGACCGACTCCTTGACAGCCCAGAAACTACCCGATACCCTCGCGTGAAACTCCAGTCTCCGTGTTGAGCAAATGTTGGAGGAGGTGGACATGATTCGTAAATGGCGAACCGCACTTTTGATCATCGTTCTTGGAGGTTCGGCGTTGGCGGCGCCAGGCGAAGCGGGTGCGGCAAAAACACCCTGGAGTGGCAACGCCGCTGCCGTTGCGTACTACCGCACTTCGGTCGCCAAGACTAATTCTCTGCCGGCAATCCAGGACGTGGAACTCGGCTACTACTGGATCTGGGACGACGCCAACGTCAGTGGGAGCAACGGTCAGTTCCAACTCAATTGGGGCTACGCATCAAAGCCGGCGGCCGACATGGTTCGAGCAAAAGCCACCTTCGAATTTTCTTTGGTTGGCGGCAGACAGTCTTGGTACGTGGTCACGTTCACGATCTCCTGTGCGAGCGGAGGCGTCTGCGGAACTGCGATCGACCCCCTTGAGCTCTACGTCGCTAAAAGTGGGGACTATTGGGGCTATCAGACTAATGGATCCAGTCAGGTGGGTTGCTGGAATCGAGCGGCAGGGACAACCGCTTGGATTGACAAAGACTTCACGGTGGGAGCGCAATGGAGGACTTACGGCAAATACAGCCCCCTCGTCAGGAAAGGAAACCGTGTCTTCGCGACGTCGACTTTTACCAATGTCGACGGAGCGAAGGTGACCGAGACTGATTCGATTGACTCGACTTCTCATTTATTCACGGGAAGCATTATTCACGTGGGCCGGTCGACAAAACCAGTGTTCGCCGCACATAGCTATTCGCTTATCGAGACTGATCCGTCCTCGGCGCCGGCGGCACCATCGCTGTCGCTTTGCGGCTGATCGCATTTTGTTAGGAATCGGGGACTGTCCATTACTGATGGTCACCACGGGTCACCAGACTTCTTACAGTAATTGGGCATCGAATATTGTTTGACCTAGTCCCAAAAAACTGGACCACTTTTTCTGGCATTGTGGCCGTGTGCCGCCAGGAGGTGGACATGCCCAAGCAATATTCCCCCGAGTTCCGTCGAAAGGTCTGCGAGCGGATGCTCAATGGCGAGACGGTCAAGAGCCTCGTGGCCGAGCTGCACGTCAGTGAGCACGCGCTCTATTCGTGGCGTCGACAGGCGCTCATCGACGCGGGCCAACGGCCCGGTGTGAAGAGTGGTGAGTTCGACGCGCTCAAGGACGCGCGTCGACGCATCCGTGAACTCGAAGACGAACTGAAGATGACCCGAGCCGCGAGTGAACTCTTCGCCGAGGGGCAGGCCAACCCAAAATCAGATACCAGGTGGTGAGAGGCATGCACCGCCTGGGGTACTCCGAGCGCCGGGTCTGCGCCCTCGTCGAGCTGAGTCGGTCCACCTACTACGGCATCAAGTTCCATCAACCCAGTGACCGCGAGATTCACCAGATGCTCTTAGAGGACGCCATCACCGAGATCCACGTCCGTTCGCGCGGCACCTACGGGCGACTGCGCATCAAGGCGGCCTTGGAGATCGAACAGGGTCTCGTGGTGAGCGCCAAGGTCATCGCCAAACTCATGCGACGACTGGAGATCCAGGGTCTGCCCGGACCGCGCAAGTTCGTGCGAAACCGGGCGAACGAGGCCACCAGCACCGATCTGCTCGAGCGCTCGTTCGTCGCCCATCGACCCAACGAGGTCTGGCTCACCGACGTCACCGAGCACCCCACGCTCGAGGGCAAGGTCTACTGCTGTTGCGTGCTCGACCTGTTCCGTCGCAAGGTCGTCGGGTGGTCGATCGATCGACACTGTGACGCCAACTTGGTCAACGCCGCGCTCACGCGCGCCGGCAACGCGCGTCCGGTCTCACCCTCTACGGTGATCCACTCGGACCACGGCAGCCAGGGTGAATTCAACCGGCCGTCGCAACACCTTGATCATGGAGGTGTGAAGTGGCGACGATGCGAGAGCGACAACGTCAAGTTCAGCTTTATCGAGGACAGATTCCATCGCCGGGTCGTCCATCGGTGGCCTGGCGAGCGGATCGGGTCAAATTCTGGGCAGCAATTGCGCGCGGTGCCAAGACCGAAGAGGCCTGCGTGGAGGCCGGTGTGTCTGGCCCGGTGGGGTTCCGCTGGTTCCGCCACGCTGGTGGGGTGAACCCACTACTGCCGCCCACCGTCACGGGTCGCTTCCTCTCCTTCGCGGAACGCGAGGAGATTGCGATCCTCCACGCGCAAAAGATCAGCGCCCGAGAGATCGCTCGACAACTGGGACGCGATCCCTCCACGATCTCTCGGGAGCTGCGTCGCAACGCCTCGACGAGGACCTTTCGACTCGACTACCGCGCGACGACCGCTCAGTGGCACGCCGAACGGCGGGCTCGTCGTCCCAAGGTGGCCAAGTTGGTGGAGAACCAACGCCTGCACGACTATGTCCAAGAACGGCTGTCGGGTGAGCTGAAGGGCCCCGACGGAAAACCTCTCGGGCCGCCGGGTGTCACCTGGAGCGGACGCAACAAACCTCATCGAAAGGATCGTCGTTGGGTGCAGGGCTGGAGTCCCGAGCAGATATCTCGGCGGCTCAAGGTCGACTTCCCCCAAGATGAGACCATGCGCATCTCCCACGAGGCCATCTATCAGGCGCTCTACGTCCAAGGGCGCGGAGCTCTGAAACGCGAACTCGTGGCCTGTCTACGCACCGGCCGAGCGCTGCGAGTGCCGCGTTCGCGCACTCGCCAACAGGCGTGGGGTCACGTGACCTCCGACGTGCTCATCAGTGAGCGACCACCGGAAGCCGACGATCGAGCGGTGCCCGGACACTGGGAGGGTGATCTCCTGATCGGCCTCGAACGCTCCGCCATCGGCACGTTGGTCGAGCGCTCTACGCGCTTCACCATGCTCGTTCACCTACCTCGAGAGGAGGGATACCGTCACAAGCACTCGGTGAAGAACGGACCCGCTCTCGCCGGCTACGGCGCAGTCACGATGAAGAACGCGTTGTCCAACACCATGTCCACGCTGCCGTCGCAATTGGCACGCTCACTGACCTGGGACCGCGGCAAGGAACTTTCGGATCACGTGGCCTTCAAAGTCGAGACGGGAATACCAGTCTTCTTCGCCGACCCTCGCAGTCCTTGGCAACGAGGCACCAACGAGAACACGAATGGGCTGCTTCGTCAATATTTTCCGAAGGGGACCGACCTCGCTCGTTGGAGTGACGAAGATCTCAGTGCCGTTGCAAATGCTCTGAACACTCGGCCACGCAAGACACTCGAATGGAAGACACCGGCGGAGGCATTGGAAGAGCACCTACGATTACTTCAACAAGCCGGTGATGCGACGATCGATTGAATCTGGACAGTTCACCTCGTGGGCCTACACCGAAAACGCTCGCCCGATGGGAATACTGGCCCCAATGGGCACCGTCGGTGACTGCTTTGACAACGCGCCGATGGAGTCCTTTTGGGGCTCGATGCAGATCGAACTCCTCAACCGGCAACGCTGGCGCACCATTCTGGAGCTCTCCGGCGCGATCGCCGATTGGCTCGAGAACTTCTACAACACGGAGAGACGCCACAGTGCTCTCAACTACCTCACACCCAACGAATACGAAGAATTACACTCAACCCAACCAACCCAGGTCGCATTGCCTTAAAACCTGGTCCACTTTTTGGGGACTAGCCCACCTGGAGCGGGCGACGAGAATCGAACTCGCGTTCTCAGCTTGGGAGGCAGCTCCTTAAATTGGAACTTGAGGAGTACGTCAGTGAGGTTGCGCGCCTCGCGCCAATGAGCCGTAAGTTAGTCAAAAGTAGGAAAAATGGAAATTACGACTCTCCAATGATATGATTCGAATCATGTCGAGAACCACCGTGCGGGCCAAGGGTCAAATTACGCTTCCTGAAGATGTGCGCCGCGCCGCGCATCTGCAGGAAGGTGATCTCTTGGATGCCGAGATCACGGCGGAAGGAATCCTCCTGCGACCACAGAAACTCATCGATGCCACGCAAGCCTGGTTCTGGACGACCGACTGGCAGGCTGGCGAGCGTGATGCCGAAGCTGATCATGCCGCCGAGAGGATCAGCACTTTCGCTTCCGGGGAGGAGTTGATTGGCTCGCTCCGCCAGAGGTCGAAGCCCATGCGTCAACCGAAGAAGCTGTAAACAACATTGCCAACGTACGCGTGGCTGGCTCGATTCGGAAAAGACTTCGATGGTCTGAACGGAGAACAGCAGGCACTCTTCATTTTGGCTGTCGTTCAGTTCGTCGAAGACCTGCAACGGCAACGTGGATTCCGCAAGGGGCTTCGCGTCAAGGGCATCAAAGGTGCCTCGGGAATATTCGAAATGTCCTGGGCCGCCGACGGACGTGCAACATTCGAGTATGGAGAATCAGCAGTGCCAGGAGAACCTCACGTCATTTGGCGTCGGATCGGTACTCACGAAATCTTCGACAAGCCTTGAAAGTGCTGCGGAGATTAATTCGTCAACTCCTCGACTCAGGCCGATCGCGAAATTGAGCGGGCGACATGGATCAAACTTGCGTTCTCGAGTTTCGAACATGGCTCCTCGACGTCGGTACCGTAACGGCGGACTACCTACCCTCGTGGGCGAAGAACATCTATCACGAGGTCAAGGTGCCGCCGCCAGTCAAATTCTGTCGCTGGTCCCATCGATGAACACACAGCGCACATCTGCATCCCTATGTCGATCGCCTCAATGTCGGGTCGAATCGTCCCGGCCCGGAAGGCGCGTTCGACCATCGCTCCCAGAGCGGCAATCAGCTCGGCGAGTTTGACTGAACTATTGTTCTGAACTGCAAAGTCACAGGTCAGGAGTGGAAAATCGATTCTTCAAGCCCAAGATCCGACTTTCGGTTACTCATGGCAATTCACTGCTATTGATCGCGCGAGATCCTCGCGTTCGTTTGCGCGACATTGTGGTCGCTTTGGACATCACTGAACGTCGAGCCCAACGAATCGTCGGCGAACCCATCGTCAGCGGGTACCTCATTCGAGAGCGTGAGGGGCGCAGAAATTTCTATCATGTCGCAGCACATTTACCTTTGAGGTTGCCATTTCAAAAGGACATTGACCTTGGGTCACTCCTGGCAATCTTGCCTTCGAAAGAGATTGAAGAAAACTAATCCTTCTTTTGCGTGATTCAACGGGTCTCGAGTTTGTCGAGGTGAAGCGATTGATGGCATGCTGAAGGACCTCGCCGTGCAACCGCCGCCGATTTTCTCAAATCAGTTCATCTAGGAATCGCTACTTAACATCGCTCGGCAAAGCGGCAATTATGCGATCGTCCGATTCCTCCGCGTTTAGTCCTCGCGACTCATAACTGTGTCATGACTGCACTGACGACGTTGCTCGGCTGCGGGATGAAGGCGTCTTCCAATGGGGGCGAAAACGGAATCGGGGTGTGCGCTCCTGTGACCCTTTTGATGGGTGCCCTCAAACTCGCGAAGGCAAGATCAGCAACTTGTGCAGCGATATCGGTGGCCAGGGAGCAGCGCGGGTGGGATTCGTCAACAACAACTAATCGACCAGTCTTCTTCACTGAATTGACGATTGTTCGCATGTCCAGTGGGGAATAGGTTCGCGGGTCGATCACTTCAGCTTCAACACCCAAATCAGAGAGCAAGTCCGCAGCTTCCAGTGATGTCAGTACCATCTTCTGAACTCCAACAATCGTCACATCTTTTCCTTCGCGAACGACCGCCGCCACGCCGAAAGGTATTGCGTATTGTTCCTCCGGAACCTCGCACTCGGTCATGTATAGCCGTTTGTGTTCAATGAAGATCACTGGATCGGGATCGCGAATAGAGGAGACCATTAGCCCTTTGGCGTCGTAGGCGTTCGACGGAGCCACAACCTTGAGTCCTGGAATGTGAGTGTAAAGGGAATAGAGAGATTGTGAGTGTTCAGCGGCGGCACGAAATCCAGCGCCCGACACCGTGCGCACGACCATTGGCACTGAGACCTTTCCGTCATAGACATAACGCAGCTTGGCCGCATGATTCAATAGTTGGTCGAACGAAGTGCCGATGAAGTCGATGTACATGATTTCAGCGACGGGACGCAGACCCGCAACAGCGGCACCTATACAGGCCCCGATGAATCCCGTTTCCGCTAGCGCAGAGTCAATAACTCGGCGCCGTCCAAATCGAGTTTGCAATCCGTGAGTTACGCCAAAGGGGCCTCCCCACGCATCGAGCGCAGGAGGGTACTGCTCATCCCTTCCGGCTCCGCCACCAATATCCTCGCCAATCAAGAAGACTCGGCCATCGAGTTCCATTTCGGCGGCCAACGCTTCGTTGATCGCGTCCTTAACATTGAGTAATCGGGTCATCGCTCACTAACTCCAATCCGAATAGACGTCGCGCATTCCAACTTCAATGTCAGGGAAAGGCGCACTCTTGGCTTCTGTGAATGCATCCGCAACTTCCCGACTTGACGTCTCCACGACCTCATCGAGTTGCTCGGCGGTCAGCAATCTTGCATTGATGGCGGCTTTCCGGAAAGTTGAAAGTGGGTCACGATCGCGCCAGTACTTGACTTCATCCGGCGGTTTATACGTCTGGGTATCGCCTTCGTACTGGCCGCCATACCGATAGGTCATCGCCTCAATGAACACCGGCCCACCACCATCTCGCGCGTGACTGATTGCTCGTTGCGCTGCTTCGCGAACGGCCAACACGTCCATGCCATCCACCTGAACAGTTGGTATTCGATACGGGCCAGTCATTTCAGAGACGCTTTCGGTCAGAAGGTGATAATCGACGGCCGTCGTTTCCGCGTACAGATTGTTCTCACAAACGAAGACGACGGGGCAGTTGAATAGTGAAGCGAATTCCAGTGATTCATGCCACGCCCCCTGATGAACGGCGCCATCTCCGAAGAAGGACACCGCGACCCGACTTTCACCGAGATAATTCGACGCAAACGCAGCACCCACTGCAATCGGAAGACCACCCGCAACGATTCCCATTGAGCCGATCATGCCGAGATTCTGGTCGGCGACGTGCATGGAGCCTCCCTTGCCACTGCAAACTCCGGTGGTTCGACCAAAGAGTTCACCCGCAATCGCCGGCAGTGGCACGCCTCGCGCAATGGCGTGACCGTGGTTTCGATACGTCGAAGTCATCCAATCGGTCACTTCTAGAAGTGGGATGACTCCGGCAGCTACGGCCTCCTCGCCCATATAGGAATGGAGATATCCCTCGGCTTCGTTCGACTCGGCAATTCTTGACACTTCGGTTTCGAAGGCCCGAATCCGACTCATCACCGTCCACAAGGCCAAGGCTTCTTCCATCGAAGGCGGATTCGTGGTGCGCTCCCCGAGTTCCATTAGCTGCTTTGCCACTTTGCCCCCATTTCAACTACCTTTGGTCAACCGACTTGACTTCGAACCTCTCGTCGAGAAAAGTCCTGCGCCGGCTCGAGTCAGAAACAACGCTTGCGGGTCGAATCTTCGTCTGACCGATTGCGCTGTCTTCCGTCGCAAGTACGGATCCCCCGTGAAGGGGCGTGACGAACCGGTAGAGGCGGTTTCTAACTCTCAACTTGATGATCTCCACGCATTGGCAATAACTACAAACGATCTGGCGCCGGGATCCTCATGTCCTATTGAGCGCTCGCCGAACGTTCGAGCACGTCCAATACGGGCCACCATCGTTGAAGTCGAAATCGCTCCTCTCGCCGCTGCGTCTGCGGCAAGATCCAATGCCTGGGACAAACGCACGTTTTCTTGAGACTGCTCTTCTAAGACTTGAACGAACGGCTCGAGTGAATCGACCAACGTGGCGTCTCCAAGTGACGCGCCTCCCACTTGTTGCACCATGTCAAGACCCCGCCTGAACCCGCGGGCTAATTCGCTGAGTTCTATTGCGTCGTTCGGTTCCAAGGTCGTCCCGATATTGGCGAACAGTACGGCGTAAAGCGTTCCCGATGCACCCGAAGCGTGACGCATCAAAGATTGGCCAAAAATCTTCATGAGATGACCTGCTGATTGATCCTCGAGATCCGTGTCGGTCACCGCTGTCTCGAAAAGTGTTGCAACAGATGAACCGTGGTCGCCGTCCCCAATTGAAGCATCAAGCGCGTTGAGCTCGTTTGCAACTCCGCGTAAGCCTTCGGCACTTCGCGTCAGGACGTCAGCAACGTCTGAGGCGTTAAGTACATCAAGAGACATGGCCTACCCCGGAAATGTTTAGGGCGGGCGAACTGCAATCCATGTCCCACAGACTCAACAGCTCGTCATCGAATCGGCAGATTGAAACTCCTACGCCAGCGGTGGCAAGTGTCGTAGCGTAGCGTCCACACCAAATTCTGTCGACTGCGATGTCCCTCTCGTTCAACCATCGCTTTGCGGCTCTGGTCATTAGCGTCGTCTCCAACACCGACATAGCACCCGCATCATTCACGATCAACCCACAGTGCTCGCCCGCCTTGATCTCAAGATCGAGAGCAATTTGTTGGATCAAATCATCGGCGATCGAGTTCGCACTTTTTACTTCGACGACTTCTCCTGTACTGTCGCCATGCACGCCGGCGCCCACCAGGGCAGTGCCCGCCGAAACCGGCGAAACTGCGTGGCCCGTTATAGGATTTTCCGTCCCGCCAAAAACGGCACTGAGTGATCGGAGGTTGTCACGGACCTTGATGCCGATTCGCTCACATTCAGAGAGTGAGAGTCCCGCCTCAGCCGCCGCGCCAACAATCTTCCAAACGAATAGAAGCCCCGAACCCCCTCTTCTGTCTGGTCCGTGATTTGGTGAAGTGGAAATATCGTCCCAGAGGCGCAGCATGCGACATTCGGGATCTGTCTCTTCCAACATGCTGATGGCCAATTCGGCATTCAAGACGTCACCGCTGTGATTCGAGACGCAAAGCAACACGCCAGCGCCTCGGTCAGCCGCACGAATTCCCGCCGCAATTGCCAAGGGGCCAGGTGCCGCAAAGAGTTCACCTGGAATGTTGACGTCAAAGAGCCCCGGACCGACGAGTCCCATCATCGCGGGCTCGTGACCAAGTCCATTTCCGATTGCCAGGCCCACACGACCACTTTGTTTTGGAATCGATCGAACTACGAGGCCATCTGAGTTGAGTTGGACAAAGTCGCACCACACACTTACGTATCCATCAATTAGTTCTGAAACCATTTGTTGGGGGTCGTTCACCAATATGTGTCGAGCCACGGGAATGCTCCCTGCCCCGGAGGCGACGTTGTCAGTCACGGTTGTTTACGTTCTACCCACTCATCACAATCAGTTGGATGGTAGCCCTAAACGGACAGGAACGCAACTCAGATGTGGCGTTATTGTTTCTTTACATTCAGCCACCTTGCGTGTTACCTTGTGTTTCGTTGGCAGCGGTGAAGGGAATCCTTTGGCAGCGGACGATGCAGGACCAGATTTAATTCAGCTAGCAACAGCAGGCCTCCACGTTGCGGTTTTGCCCAGCGAACGTACTGTGGTCGTGAGTGAAGGTATTCCTCTCAAGGAATGCAATTCGCTGATGAGCAGCGGTGTCCGGACAGTGGACGGGGCATCTCGTTACGAGGATGAGGCGTACGACTAGTGAATGGTGCGACATCGAGAGTGAGCGTTCACAGCGCGCTGTGGGCCCAACAGTGGGGTGCGGACCTAGTCCGTCACATCGAAAAGGCGAGCTCATTGGGCTTCAATGGTGTCGAGGTCTCCTTATTGGGAATCGAGTCGTCCCATCCACCGTCTCTCGCCGCCACTGCGCGCAACGTTGGCGTCGATCTGAAGTGCACGACTGGACTGTCTGTTGGTCACGATGTGTCAAGTGTTGACGCTTCAATCCGGCGCGCTGGCGTTGATTACTTAAGACGTTGCGCCGACGTGGTCGCCACACTCGGTGCGGATTTGCTCGCGGGTGTCATCTATGCCCCCTGGGGTGCCTTTGGATCACCAGAGTCCCGCCGCGAAAGGCTCAGTTGGGCTGCCGAGTCACTTGCTGGCGTCGCACCAGATTTTGCGGATCGAGGGATCACCCTCGGCATTGAGGCGATTAATCGTTTCGAAACTGATCTCATCAACACCGCCGCTCAAGCAACTGAGTTGGCCGACCTGATCGACGAGCCAAATGTGGGAGTCCACCTCGACACGTTCCACATGAACATCGAAGAGCGCGACATCGACGCCGCAGTGAAGACCGCTGCTCCGCGGCTCGTTCACGTGCACGTTTCTGGATCCGATCGAGGTCGGCCGGTCGTGGGTCGGTTTCCCTGGAGCGCTTTCTTTGACGCTCTTAAGGAAGCGGATTATCGCGATTGGATCGGAGTGGAGATGTTCGTGCAAGCCGAGATACCCGTGAGTGCCGACCTGAGAATTTGGCGAACCATCGAAGCCTCGCCGGATGAGGCTGCTGTGCATGCGCGGCGCTTCATACTTGAGAGAATCTCCGATGCCAATCAGTAAGTCCGAGGACGTCCCCGCGCCGGTGCGAGTCATCCTCGACTGCGACACGAAGAATGAAGTCGATGACCAATTGGCGATTGCGTACGCGCTTGGACGCACGAGAATCGAAGTCGTCGGCGTTATCTCCGTTCAGAACACTCTCGCCAGCGGACCCGACTCCTTAGCGATCTACCACGAAGAGGCGGAGCTCATCGTCGCGCTCAGCGGGAGAGTTGACGTTCCATGCCTGCGAGGAGCCAACAGACCGATGGAACACATCGACGAAGTCGTCACCAGCGACGGTTTGGAATTTCTCATCGCCGCGTGCGAAGAGGGACCGCTGACACTCCTGGGCACCGGTCCGGCGACCGATCTCGCCGCCTTCGTACAGGTCGCCCCGAAAGCAACACAGGAACGAGTTCAGATCGTTTGGGCTGGCGGTTTTCCCGATATTGAAACCTGGAACGCTCACAAATTCGGCGAACTCAATGCTCGCGCTGACATCGCGGCATGGCGCAGAGTTTTTCGAAGCGCGATCAATCTCACGGTACTCACGGGCTGGCCCGCAGTGGAAACGGTGAAATTGCCCTGGAGAGAATGTGTCGAGAAATTGCGCGAACTCGATTTTCCGTTGGGAGAATATCTAGCAGACTTGATTGCGGACTACGGCGCGACACGGCACCGCATGGATATGGACGTCGATCGTTCAGGTGACAAGGTCCTTTGGGACATTGTGAACGTCGCACGAATCTCAATTCCGAGCGCGGTGAAACTCACCGTAAAAAAGCTCCCTTACGTTGACCCCGCTGGCGTATCTGACTGGAACCTTGCGGAACGGTCCGCGCCATTCGCGCTGGAAGTCGATGCTGAAGCAATTCTGGAAGACTTCTGGTCGGCGCTGAGGCAGCTTGCGAACTCATACGTCGCATGAAGTGTTGTGCGCGTGCTTGGCAGTTTGGACGCGCGACGGCACGCTTTCGACAATAGAGAAGTGACGACTCTATAGCCCACGCCTCTCCAGCGAGCTCAAGCGAACTGCGCGTGGAGACACAATTAGCAGCGACAAGAAGAGGTACAGTATCGCCGCGTAAAGTGGAAACGCAGTGTTCGCCGCCGTCCAGTGCTTCGTCGCAAGAAGAACCATCACGGCTCCAGCCATGAATAGCACGAAAGCGACCGCACTTTCTGACGACGGCTCCTTGTACGCCTTGATGACGGTGGGAAATGCTGCCGACATGTCGGCGACGAGGCTGAGGCCGATGGCATAGTTGCCGTCACGTGTGATGATCCAGAGGCCAAGTGCCAGCAGCGACAGGAAGCAGCAACATAGGTCAAGCCAACTGATCTTCCAATACGAATGACTGCGTCGCAATAGCATGACGAGGACCACTACCGCCGGTCCCAGACCAGCGGCAAGAGAGAACAGGGACTGCAGTCCTGCGCCCTTCGTAACGGAGGCTGCAAAGATTATGAGAGGTATGGCTGTCCACAAGCACCACGTCACACGATTCGGAGTAACTCTGCCTTTCCAGACAGCGCACGCATAAGTTACTCCCGCAGAGAAGCCCAAACACGCCCCAATGATGGCGAGGAGATCATCGAGCATGTGCATCAGAGGACGGGGCAGGTGAGATCACAACGAGCTCGTCTTAGCGACGACCTCGGCTAGCACTATGAGCAGCACATTTGGGAGCGCTGATCTTGGCGTCATCACGAACTTCAACTGACGAGTTCGACTCTCACTCCGAGTTGCGTCAACCGAGCCATCTCGTCCGCGGGAATACCATCGGTGATTACCATCGAAAGTCTGGTAATGGGAATGACCACGTGATCGGCACGGGCCTCCCACTTAGTGCTGTCGACGACGCACATCAAATCGCCTCTGGTCCGCTCGATCATCATTCTCGCGACGTCCGCTTCGGCCCCGCCGTGGCTGGTGATGCCTCCGTCGACGGAAATGGCGTCTGCCCCGAGCACCATCTTCTCTGCCCAAAGCAGCGATAGTGACGCACGAGCGAGCTCACCGACAAGTGAGCATGTGGGACCCTGCACGGCGCCGCCAATGATCGAGAGCTTTGCACCCCCAGACATCGCTTCGGACGCGGCCGCCAGGTTTGAAGTGAAGATTTCTAAATCGGCTCGGTCTCTGAGACAACTAACCACTTCACTCGTCGTGGTGCCTCCGCAGACGAACAAGCTCCCTGACTTCGGAAGGAGCTCAGCGCAGCGGTGAGCGATCCTTCGCTTCGCCGCTCGCTGGTGAAGTCTGCTTTCGATGAACCTAGGGTCCGAGAACGTCGAATCAACGAGAATCGCACCTCCGTGAGATCGCTGCGCCACGCCACGCTCTTCGAGAGTCGTTAGATCGCGTCGTATCGTTACCTCGCTCACACCGAACTCGCGTGCCAGGCTCGCCACGACGACTTCGCCATTTTGCCGCAGGCGCTCTTCGACGACACGCAAACGCGAGAGTGGCACTGCCTCGCTACCGCTTCGCTCGGATCGACCTTGCGGAGCATTGGACACCATCGGTCCTGTTGTATTCGACATCCGCGACTCCTATTCCTGCCCTGGTCTCACGCGAGGTTGGCACTTCCAATCGATCGCGTGAGCAAAGCTGCTCCTTCGAGCCGATGCGAAGCCTCACGACGGGCATCTTCGTTCGTAACGTCGACAATGAGATCGCTCCAGATCGAGCGCCCGGCCGCGAACCCGGCGGCGCCGCCGAGCAGCGCAACGCGAAGGGTCTCGAGGAATTCTGAGTACGGAGCGCCCGAACTCAAGAGGATCCAGGGAGTGCCAGCGGCGGACTTCGTGATATCCGCCGCGAGATCGGCCGTGTGCGACCCGAGAGTCATGGGCAGTTTTAAAATATCGGCTCCCGTCTTGGACACTCGTCGGGCAACCTCTGCTACGGGCCACTGATCTCCGTCATCCCTCTCGGCGGCCGGGATAGGTAAGGGCTCCACCAGGAGCGGAAGACCTTCCGCGTGGCATCGCTCGGTGATGTGCGCAACGACATCGCATCTGGATGCGGCATCCGACGAATCGGGGTCGTAATAAAGCACGATCTTGGCCGCGGTCGCTCCTGCGAGGCGCACCTCTCGCAGCAGCTCACGAGACGGAACGCTTGGCGGTGGAAAGGCGACATCGTCATAGTCGAACTCGTCCAATCCCACGATGAGCTGGACTCCATCGGGACGGCGCCATAAGGTTCCGATTGTTCTTGCCAGACGGGCATCAATCAGCACGGCGGTGCAGTGCGTGCCCAACAGCCCAAGCACTGCGGCCTTGGCCTCTCGCATGGGTCCGTCGTCCGACTCATCATGGCCGAGCAGGCTGAGTAGAGATCGCCCGTGGTCGATCGCAAGGATGACGTAGCGACCGTCATTTGTGGAAAGTGAGGCGAGTCTGTCGCTAACCGTGCTGGACGGTCCCAGGTGCCGATTCATTCAAGGTCCCAACCGACGGCGTCGACAAGAGCTGTATTGACGGGCAACCGAAAACAAAATGAGATATCAGCCCGCGACCGACCGCCTGTCGGCGAAATGATCCAACATGTCCGAATATTTTCACCGATCATGGTATCTACACGTTACACCGGACAGAAACAGACGTCAAACCGCTTGCATTCTTGTCCGAATGCTCCTAATATGATGCTCGCTTGGCGATCAGGAGGCTGGATGACGAGTCTGGGATTACGCGGGGGTGATGTTGGATCCGAGACGCCACCTGACGGCACGATCCAGGTGCGAACCGCATGGTCCAGTGAAGTGCGACCCAAGGTGCCGAATGGTTCCGTTGATCGACGGAAACTGATCAGCTACTCGTGCCCGTCACTTCCACGACGTCTTATGAACAGCACACCTATCGGAGTACCGAGTTCGAATTGCGTGCCCTAGGCGCGCTCAGCAAACAAAGGGGGGACAATATGCCAACGGAGATCAAGTACGGCAGTATCGGACAGCAGGTCCATTCGCGTCGAGCCGTACTCCAGTATTCCTTGGGTGCGATCGCTGCCGCGAGCGCGGGAACGATCCTTGGCGCCGACGAGGCAGGCGCAGCCGCGGCAATGCCGAAACGAGGCGGGACCCTTCGAGTCGGAATGTCGGGCGGGGGCTCGGGCGACACGCTCAATGCGGGACACGCCGCTGAGAACTTGGACTTCGCTCGGGCGGCGCAACTCTATGACGTGGTGGTCCAACAAGATCTCGACGGTTCCTTCACCAACTCGTTGGCGGAGGAACTGACGCCCAACAAGAATTTCACCACGTGGACTATCCGACTTCGAAAAGGTATTACTTTCCACAACGGCAAGACCCTCCACGCCCAAGACGTTCGCTATTCGATTCAGCAAATCGTCGCGAACAATCTCTACGGGGCAGCTGGATTCACCCTCTGTGACGTGAAGAACATCAAGATTGTCGACGCCTACACCCTGCAGGTCCCTTGCAGCGTCCCATACTCGACATTCCCATACGCGTTCTACAACTACGGTTTCGCAGGCATCAGGCCCGCGACGGGCTACAACCCGAACAAGCCCGTCGGTACTGGGCCGTTCATGTTCAAGTCCTTCACCCCTGGCCAGGAGAGCGTCTTCGTCAGGAATCCCAACTACTGGGCGAACGGAGTCGATGGCAAGCCACTCCCGTACGTTGATGAAGTCATCATCACCAATTACACAGACGAGACCAGCATGGTGAACGCGCAAATTTCCGGGGTGGTTGACTGCATCGCTCCGCTCACGTACATCAGTAAGAATTCGCTGAAGTCCGCAGGGCAGAAGACGCTCATCTATAACGCAGGATTTTGGGTGCCGTTCACATTGCGCACCGACGTTGCCCCCTTCAACCAAGTGGACGTCCGCGAGGCGTTCCGACTCATGGTCAACCGTCCACAGATGCTCGATCAGGTCTTCGGGGGCTACGGATCGCTCGGCAACGACATCTTCAGTATGCAGGACCCGGCCTACGACCACGCGATACCTCAGCGGATCCAGGACATCGCAAAGGCCAAGTTTCTACTCAAGAAGCATGGACTCGAAGGGATGTCAACGACTCTCGTTACGGGCCCAATCTTTGACGGAGCGGTCGGGGCGGCCACGGTGTTTGCCGAGCAGGCCGCGGCGGCCGGCGTGAAGGTGAACCTCAAACAAACGACGGTGACTGACTACTACGGTCCGAATTACCTGAAGTGGAACTTTGCTCAGGACTGGTGGGGTCCCAATCCGTATCTCGTCACAGCGAGTCAGGCCACCGCAAAGGGCGCAGGACTCAATGAATGTCACTTCTCTAATGCGCGCTACAACCAGC
The DNA here is from genome assembly GCA_963716515.1 of uncultured Acidimicrobiaceae bacterium. Lineage (GTDB taxonomy): Bacteria > Actinomycetota > Acidimicrobiia > Acidimicrobiales > RAAP-2 > RAAP-2. Next base: position 2,194,333 of record OY970319.1, on the reverse strand, counting down.
TCTACAAGCAAGCCCTCGCACTGCCGGCCGGCGCCAAACAGACGGAAATCATCCATGAGATGTGCATGATCGACTACAACGAGGGTGGCTACATTATTCCCTTCTACACACCGCTCGTCGATGGATTCTCGTCAAAGCTCGTCGGTCCAGTAAAGAACGTGATCGGGTCACTCTCGGGCCAGTATTTCAAGATGTTCTGGTTCAAGGGGAAATAAGCGTGACAGTCCGAGTCGGCTACGTCGGCGTGCATATCGCCACCTACTACGCCGAAGAGCACCAACAGATCGCGCGCGCCCGAACGGGATTGGCGAAGCTCGCGGATGAACTCGGCTTCGAACTCGTCGTCCGAGAGAGTGGTGTGATGAACGCCGAACAGGCGACCGCCGTTGCGCACGATCTTGCCGAAGAGCATTTGGACCTACTGATTATCCAGACCGCCGCGTGCTGCATGGCCGACGCCCTCCTGCCCTTCGCCGACTTAGGGCTCCGCCTTGGGATCTGGGCAACTCCGGAGCCGCGTTATGACGGCGACATTCAACTCAACTCACTGGTAACGGCGAACATCTTCACGTCCACCTTGCGGCGCTACTACCGAGTGCCAAAACCGTTCAAATGGTTCTATGGGCACGTTGAAGAAGATTCCTTTCGTCGGCGTCTCCAGGTCACAATTGACGCGTTGAAGGGTTGTCGGGCGCTGGCGGAATCCCGTGTCGCGTGGATTGGTGGCTTGGCCCCCGGTTTCGAGAACTTGCGCTTCGACCAGCGAGACCTTCACGACCGGCTTCACGGCGCCCGAGTCATGCCACGAGAACTCCGAGAGTTGGTGAACATCGGGCGCGAATTCTCGGACAGCGAAGCGAAGAGCGTAGCGAGCGATATGGTCGATGCCGCGCGGGCCGTCAACGTCCCCGACGAGTTTGTCGGGCGCAACGCGCGACTATATCTCGCTTTGCGCGCAGTGTGTCGCGAGGATAACGCGAACGCCGTAGCGCTACAGGACTGGCCGCAGATGCAGGACATTGACAACATCTCACCATTGCTGGCTCTGTGCTGGCTGGCCGAGCGAGATGGCATACCGAGCGCGCATGAAGGCGATGTGTTGGGAACCCTCACGATGCGGATGCTGGCCGCTGTGGCCGGAAGAAAATCGACGATCATGGACATCGCCGTCATCGATCCCAAACGCGATACGGCGTTGCTGTGGCACTGCGGCGGATCGCCGCACAGCCTGGCTGACGAAAACGGCGTCACCTATGAATTCCATTCGACCCTCGGTCGTAAGCAGGCCAACGGTCCGTGGGGCGCGGTCGTCGATCTCACTCTGGCACCCGGTGAATGCACGATTGCCTACGTGTCTGACGACGCGCGATCGCTGTTGAACTTCCGCGCCGAAGTATTCGCGGAGCCAGAGTTCGCTGGTTTTGATGGCGATCGCGGATGGATGCGAAATTTTCGGCATGACGGGGACGAAGTGACGGCTCGGGATTTGCTCGATACCGTCTTGACGACCGGACAAGAACATCACTACGGATTCGTCCACGGCGACATCTCAGAGGAGCTCAGCGAATTGAGCGAATGGATGTCCTGGCGTGAGATCAAACCGCTGCACTACCGGGGCGCGCTGCAGCATATCGATCGGCATCATCAAAACAACAAGGAGATGTGAGAGAACCATGATTAGCACCGCTATTCCCGATTCCCTATTGCAGTGGGCGGAGAGTGATGTCGGGCTCGACGAAAAACTCGGTCAGTTCATGGAGCTGTATGCCGAAGCACTCGATTGTCAGCGATGCATCCTGTATTGCCGTCAACCCGACTTACGAAGAGCGAACACGACCCACGCTTGGTGGAGTCCCGAGAAGGAGGAGTACGCCGTCACGTGGGAGTCCTGGTTCTCATCGGAATGGGTGGACGAGGGCCCGGCGAATGCTCCCGATCCGCTGTACCACGCGGCACTACTGAGTCCCGAGGCCCTCTACATCGATGACATTGAGACCGAACCGACGGGCCTCATCAACTTCGAATGGGAGCTCGAGACGTTCAAACACAAAGCACTGATCCACGCTCCCATCTATTACCAAGACAGGTTTTATGGGATTCTGGAGCCCTCAGTCTTCGGCCAACCGCGACACTGGAGTGCGACCGACCGTGAGATCACGACCTGGGCCCAGGAACAGCTAGGTCCCATCGTGTCGGAATACGTAGCCAAGTTCGGGCCACATTGACGTCTTTGGCACCCACACCCATCGCGCAAATCGACGATTACGCGGTCGCTCGGATGACGATTCCGGGCTACGTCGATTTTCTGGCCGTTGACGGACGGGACGTCTGGGCCACTAACGAAGACCGAGTTGAGAAGCTCCAGGTGGATCTACCGGCTCCCGTGGCGACCATTCGGATACCCGGACCATGCGGGGGAATGGTCGTGTACAAAGGCTCACTCTGGGCAGCCAGTTGCAAGGAGCTCTCGGTCTACCGAATGGACCTCGCGTCCGAAGCCGTTGTCGCGAGAATCCCCACGGGGCTCGGCGACGCTGATGGTGAGTTGAGTCTGGCCGCCGGTGCGGGCTCGGTGTGGATACTCAGCAGTGCCGATGGCGTCCTCAGTCGTATCGACGTGGAGCGCAACGAGGTGGTCGCCACGATTCGCGTGTTGCCTAACTCTTACTGTGCGGATTTCGCATTTGGCGCCGTATGGATCACAAACTCGGGGTCACCCGAGAGCCCGTTGGAAGGTTCAGTTCAACGAATAGACCCAACGACGAATGAGGTGGTCGCGACAATTCCGGCGGGCCCGGCACCCCGCTTCCTCGCGGCCGGCGAGGGTGGCGTCTGGACGCTGAACTGGGGCGACGGTTCGGTGACGAGGATCGATCCAGACACGAATGAACTTGTCACGAATATTCCGCTAGGAATGGAGGGCGGAGGTGGCGACATCGCTACAGGTGGGGGCCGAGTATGGGTTCGCGGCACGAAGGTCCTTCTCGCTTCCATCGATCCCGTGACGAACCTTGTGACTACGTTCTACGGTCCTCCCGCGGGGAGCGGTGCGGTCCGAGTGGCTGGCGACCTGGTGTGGGTGACAGCCCATGACACGAACACGGTGTGGGCAATTCAGCCGGCCGCCGAGGGAACCGGTCGCGACCGCGACGGTGGCAACGATTGACGATTCTGGTCGTGAGCGATCGATGAGAACGAGACGAGCGCCGTGGCGGTAGCAACAGTTGAAACAACCGGCAGCGAGGGCCCGATAGGTCCCAAGAGCCTCCCATGGCACGTCCGGCGTCCTCTGCTCGCGCTCGTGTCGCGCAGGGGTCTTGCCGGTATCGTGACGCTCTTTGTTGTCTCGGTCATTATCTTTGTCGCGACAGAAGTGTTGCCCGGGAACGCCGCGTACGCAGTCCTCGGTCACACGACCTCGCCGGCCCACCTTCACGCGCTGGAGAGACAACTCGGTCTCGAAAAAGGAATCTTCGCGCAGTACGGCACTTGGCTCTCGCACCTGTTCACGGGCCACCTCGGCAACTCGCTCGCCAGTGGTCAGAGTGTCTGGTCGCTCGTCGAACCTGAGCTCGTGAACTCCGCCCAACTCGTCGTCATTGCCGGGGTCATGGGGACGATCGTCGGCGTGGCGGTCGGCGCTGTGGCCGCGCTGCGTAAGGATGGCTGGTTCGACCATTCGACATCGGTGGCCGCGCTGGCTGTCACCGCCCTCCCAGAGTTCGTCGTGGCGATCGCCCTTATCACGTTGTTTGCCACGCTGGTCACTCACGTGTTACCTGCGGTGTCGATAGTTCCGCCTGGTACGCATGCTTGGGACCACCCCATCGTGCTCGTTCTACCGGTCGCGACCCTCGTGATCGTGATCGTCCCCTACACCTTGCGAATGATGCGGGCGTCGATGATCGAGGCGCTGGAGTCCGACTACGTAGAGATGGCGCACCTCAAGGGCGTGAAGTCGTGGAGAATTGTGCTACTCCACGCGATGCCGAACGCCATCGCACCCACGATCCAAGTGATCGGGCTGAACTTCCTATATCTTGCCGGGGGGATCGTCATTGTCGAGAACGTCTTCAACTACCCGGGGATCGGACAAGGTCTTATCAACGCCGTTTCCAACCGCGATATCCCGGTAATTCAGTTCATCGTGATCGTGCTGGCGGCGTTCTACGTATTGGTGAACATCGTCACTGACGTGATTGCACTCCTCGCCACACCGAGACGAAGGATCGCGAGATGAGCGCGACGGCCGCCTCGCCGCGTGGGCCACTCCGCGTTCGTCGTCGACAGGGTCTCGCCGCACTTCGCACCGCTACCCGAACCCCTCGAGGGAAGGTCGGACTCAGCATCACCGCCGCGGTTTTCGCCATCGCCGTCATCGGACCGTTCGTGGCGCCGGATTCGTCGACCTCCTTCGAGAGCCTTCCCTTCGCCGGGCCAAGCGCGCACTTCTGGCTCGGGACCGACACGCTCGGTCGAGACGTTCTCTCGCGGCTTCTCGACGGAGGCTGGGTCCTGCTCCTTATGGCGCTCGCCGCTACGAGCTTCGGGCTTGTGATCGGCAGCGCCGCAGGTATTTCGGCGGCCTACTTGCGTGGCAGGACCGACGGTCTGATCATGCGGTCGGTCGACGTGATCCTTGCTTTCCCCTCGCTCGTGTTCGCGCTGCTTCTGGTGAGCCTCGTCGGTCCCAAACTCTGGCTCATCGTCATCGCGGTCGGCTTCTCGCACGCACCCCAAGTGGCGAGGGTTCTTCGATCTTCCGCGCTCGACATCTCCGAGCGAGACTACGTGAAGTCGATCGAGTTGCAAGGTGTGCGGCCGGCGAAAATCATGTGGTCTGAGATCGTTCCAAACCTGATCTCGCCGCTCATGGTTGAGGCGGGTTTGCGTTTGACTTACTCGATCGTGATCATTTCGGGGTTGTCATTTCTCGGCTTCGGACAAGCACCACCGGCTCCCAACTGGGGTTACATGATCAACGAGAATCGCATCGGTCTGCAGAACAATCCGTGGGGCGTCATCGTACCCGCGCTGCTCATAGCGCTACTCACCATTGGGGTGAACACCTTCACGGATGCCGTGGCCCGGGTTGCTATCGGAGTGGAGCGTCGGCCCGTTGATACCGCTCTCATCGATGAGATCACCGTGACTACCGGTGACGTCTCGTGAGCACCGACGAGCGAGTCCCGGCCCGGCTCATGGTGCGCGATCTTGAGATTCGGCTTACGAGCGATGGCTCTGAGGTCGTCAGTGACGTTTCGTTTTCAGTCAGATCGGGCGAGGTGCTCGGAATCGTCGGTGAGTCCGGATCGGGTAAGACGACCGTCGCTCTTGCATTGTTGGGGTACGCGCGTCGAGGTCTTCGCATCAGCTCCGGTGAGATCCTGCTCGACGGCTCCAACCTGCTGTCGATGCGACCCCAGGAACTGCGGAAGCTTCGCGGGTCGAAGGTCTCCTATGTCCCTCAGGATCCAGCCGCGGCGCTCAACCCGACTCTCAAGATCGGCACGCAACTCAAGGAGGCGCTGACCTCGCACCCTGACGCGGTTGAGGGAGTCGCGAGTCGGATAGCCGAAGTACTGGAGGAGGTGCATCTCGAGGCCAACCCCGAGATGCTCGGTCGTTATCCGCACCAACTTTCGGGCGGCCAGCAGCAGCGCTTCGCCATCGCCATGGCATTTGCGTGCCGTCCGTCGCTGATTGTGCTCGACGAACCCACGACCGGCCTCGACGTCTCAAGTCAACGACACGTCCTCGAGACGGTGCGCAACCTCTGCAGCTCCTACGGAGTAGCGGCGGTCTACGTCAGCCACGACCTTGCCGTCGTCGGTGGTCTTGTGTCCCAGGTCGCGGTGATGTACGCCGGACGCGTTATCGAGCTCGGCGAGACTCGCCGGGTTTTTTGCGCACCCGTACATCCGTACACCCGCGGACTCTTGTCCGCAGCGCCGTCACTGGAGCGCGCAGAAGTGCTGATCGGCATCGACGGTCAGCCGCCCCGTCCGGGGCTGCGCCCGACTGGCTGCTTCTTCGCCCCCCGCTGCTCATTCGCGGTGGAGCGCTGTAGGACCGAAACGCCACAATCAGTGTTGGTCGACGGCAGCTTCGTCCGCTGCCATCGGGCATCGGAGATCAAATACCACGAACGGGAACGAGTGGTGGTCGCAACCCTTCCCCCGAGTGAGGCGAACCCCGCGGTGTCACTCCGCGGACTCTCAGCCGCTTACGGCTACCAGCGCGTGCTGCACGACGTCGACCTGGAGCTGTCACAGGAGCGTTGCGTCGCAGTCGTCGGCGAGTCCGGTTCGGGAAAGACGACGCTCGCGCGCTGCATCGTTGGGTTGCACTCGAACTGGAGTGGTGAGATATTTCTTGCCGGCAACCCGCTGGCGCCCGGAGCGAAGAGGCGACCGAAGGACGTCTTGCGGCGGGTCCAGTACATCTTCCAGAACCCGTACACATCGCTCAATCCGCGCAAGACCGTCGGACAGATTCTTGCCCAACCGCTTGAGCATTTCTTCAAGCTGGACTCGCGCGCTTGTGCGGAACGAACGGCGGCAGTGTTGGGCGACGTCTCGCTGGGAGAGGATTTCCTCGGCCGATACCCCGATCAGCTCTCCGGCGGCGAGCGCCAACGCGTGGCAATCGCCCGGGCGCTCATCGTCGAGCCGGACGTCCTAGTGTGCGACGAAGTGACATCGGCGCTCGACGTGTCCGTGCAGGCAGTTATCGTCGAACTCCTCCGACAGTTGCAGCGGGAGCAGCACCTGTCGATGATCTTCATCACTCACAACCTCGCCCTCGTACGCTCCATCGCTCAGACGGCAATTGTCCTTTGCGATGGGAAGGTGGTCGAGTCGGGCACGGTCGACCAGATCCTGGAGCATCCGACTGACCCGTACACGATCCGGCTCATCGAAGACGTCCCGAAGCTGGCGCTCTAGCGGTTCGGCGTCACAACTATTTGGCTCTCTTAAGTCTCGAGACTTGCGTGCACGTCCCTATTGCTGCCAAGGCATTTCTGCTGGCTACGTACAGCGACTCCTGATGTGTCGGCATGACATCTCCCAAAGGTCGCAGAATAATCACAGTTCAGGAGGAACAAGATGCTCCGGCTTCGGGATCATGAATCGACTGATTACTTTCGAATTTCTCAACTGTCACCGAACTCCGTTTGAGAATCAGGCATATCACCGGCATACTGCGGGCATATATGGGCATCTAACACGGGGCAGTAGTGGTTAGTTGCGGTCACCAATGGCTAAAGACAAGCCCTTGTGATCATTGGGCTTTGAATGAAATTCCTTGGAGCGGGCGACGAGAATCGAACTCGCGTTCTCAGCTTTGGAATCTGATGCTGAAGATTGATTGCCAAACACGTAGGAAATGGCCTCGTTAGGACATCCTTCAGCGATGCATTTCCTAAATGAAACTTTGCTTGGGCGTCATTTGGGCGCTAATGACTGGAGTGTTCACTTAAACCAGGCGCTTTCAAGGGGTCGTCGCACCTGAGGCTCTCAACTCAGCGCGAGCATCTCGCCACCATATGAGTTCGTACGCGTGTAGCACAACAAAGACGAAGGCGACGAGCGCAACGGCGGCCAACCCGGGAACGACCCGGGCGGCCGGTAGTAGCGCCACGCATACAACTGCGGCCACTAAACGCCCACGGCCAAGGGTGCGAGACACGCGAAACCTGAGACCTACGAACGCCCATAAATACAATGCCGGTCCACAGGTGAGGCCGAATGCCCGAACTGTATTCAGGTCACTTCCGACATGGACCAACGTCGCGCGCATTGCAAACGCAAAGAGAATGATGCCCGCGACCATCGGCAGATGCAGGTACGTGAACACATCACGCGCGAGTGCAGTACGTTGCCCGCCACTACGGTCAGCAAAAAGTTGACGCGCGCGCGGTGGGAAGAAATCAAAGTAGGCCAACCAGAAGGAGATCACAACGACCAATCCCAGAACGGCGGCCAGTATCACACCGGCACTCAGGTCGGTATGCCTCGCACCAATGCCAATGGCGATTAATGACTCACCGATTGCGATGATCACGATCAGTCCGTGACGTTCGATGAAGTGTTCCGGCTGCAGGCGCCAGCCGGTCACTCCGCGCAAGAGTGGTCCGAACATGCCGACAACGAGCGCCAAGAGCCAAAGGGCGGGCCGAAGCGTGCCGTGCACGAATCCAGCCACCGTGATGAGGGTCGCTCCCGTTAGGAACATCGGAACGATTCGAAGAATCGCCGCCAGCAGTTCGGTCTCGTTTCGGGTGGTCAACGCAAAAATGGCAAGGAACATGATGTTCACGATCAAGAATGAAACACCGAAAGCGCCTCCTTGGCGTCCAAAGGTATCGGGAACCGCAAGGGCAGCCACGAACATCGCCGCCATCGCAGCGAGCATGGCCGCAGAAACTCGTCCGTTGTCGGTGTCGACAATGCTTGTAAGCCATGCGTAGGACGACCATGCCCACCAAAGTGCGGTGACGATCAAAAGACCCTTCCCGACGCCACTCCACGACGGATCATCTGAGAGAAGCGTCGTAACTTGCGTGAATCCAAAGGCGAAGACGAGGTCAAACAGCAGTTCGAGCGGTGTAACTCGTCGTTCGCTCTCCGGCGGCTGTTGACTCACGAACGGACATTACCTTTCGATAGCGCCTTTGCGAGAGTACTTAATCATTTCATTGCGTGACCGAAATACATGAGTTCCTAAATAGCTACATCCGTGTGGTATTCGAACAATTCTTGTCGAGTTTCTAAGTGCTCGAGCTCTGGCCACTTCTTGGGCACCAATCACGAGGGATTGTCGCGGTCACTCGTGGTCGACCAAATCGACTGACCATCATGGTGCTTTAGATGCAAATCGTTGGAGCGGGCGACGAGAATCGAACTCGCGTTCTCAGCTTGGGAAGCTGATGTTCTGCCGCTGAACTACGCCCGCGCAGGGGTACATCGTATCGCTGCCGCTCCGCAGTACCTGGCGCCGTACGTACTCCTCGGGTGGTAGTACGAGGTCACGCGAGGGGCTGGCACCATATGGGTCTGCGTTTCGAGAAGTCATACTGGTACTGAGTTTTGGGGAGGACCATGCGCTCGATTGGGGTTGTGTTTCGCACCGAACTTTTTCGACGCTGGACATCGTGGCTTGCCCTGTCGCTGCTGGTCACGCTAATCGGCGGGACGGTTCTGGCTGGAGTGTCGACCGCCCAACGCACCTCGGCGGCGTTTGCCAGTTTCACCAAGCATTACGGTTACGACGCCGAGATTTTCTCCTCGTCGCCGCTCCCGAAGGGATATCTCAAACTCCCCTACGTAACGAAGGTGACGACGGATCTCTATTACGGAAACGGAAACGCGACCACTCGCGGACAGTTCATCCCGAATCAGGACCTGAACGTCGAAGGTCTCCCGACATCACACGTATCCTCCTTCATCAAACTGTTGTCCGGTCGTCTCCCGACGGGAGTGCACGACGCCATCGTCGGCTTCTCCATGCAGCAGCAGTACGGAATCAACATTGGATCGATTATTACCGTTCCGCTGTACAAGAAAAGCCAAGGACACGTGGTGATATTCGGCAATGGCTACGTCGTGCCGCACGGACCTGTGGTGCGCTTTCGCGTGGTGGGCGTTGAAGCCAGCGTGGATGACTTTCCTTCCAGCACGCCGAACTACTCTCTCTTCACTAGTCGCGCCTTCGACCGGAGCAGTGGACAGTCCGTCGTCCGCCTAACGATCGAACACGTACGCTTTCTCCACGGGCAAAACGACATGCCGGAGGCCCAACCGTACATCAATCACCACCAGGGCAAGGGATTCGTCTACCTACAGAATGATGATTCGGCGTTGGCGTCGGTGGGTCAATCGATCCAGCCGCAAGCGACCGGCTGGTGGTTCTTCGCACTCTTCGCGGCTCTCGCGGGACTCGCGTTGGTCGGTCAAGCACTGTCGCGTCAGAGTCTCGTCGAACGTGAGTCGTATCCGACGCTCTCCGCCCTGGGACTCCGGCCCCGCCAATTGTGGGGACTTGGCTTGTTACGAGCTGGAGCCATCGGTGTGGTCGGGGCGATCGGCAGCGTGGCGCTCGCGTTCGCGCTCTCGGATCTAACGCCGGTCGGCGAAGCGAGGGCGGCGGCGTCCAATCTCGGGTTCGTATTCAGCGCGGTGTTGTTTGGTGTCGGGGCGACCGTCGTCGTGGCGATCGTCGTGGCGTTGGCCATCGTGCCGTCGTGGCGCGCCGCCCAGAGCGGACGAGGCCAGAACGCGCGCGAACTGCCGGTAGGCCATACCAACGCCGCCGTAAACCTGATGGCCAAGACGGGGGCGCCGGCGAGCGTCGTCGTCGGTGTGCGAAATGCTCTCGATCGAGGGAGGGGCCGTACGAGCGTCCCGGTGGTGACCGCTTTGATCGGAGCCACCGTCGCCGTGATCGCGCTCGTGGCGACGTCAGTGTTCGGCGCCAGTTTGACGCATCTCGTGAACACGCCGCCGCTCTACGGTCAGAACTGGCAACTGGACCTGGGCAACCTGACGACGCCGCAGTTGAATGCGGCCCTCGCCACGATGAAGCCTGACCCCGAGGTGACGAAGATTACGTGGGGATTTACGGGAAAGTATCTGGACGTCGGTTCAGTTCCCGTCCAGGGCATCTTCGTCAATGTCGCCAAGGGTCCTATGGCGTTCTCGTTCGTCAACGGCCACCCGCCACGGGGTGACTCTGAGATCGTGCTCGGGTCAATGACAATGGCCCAAGCGAAATTGCACGTGGGCTCCGTCGTTCGCGTAGCGCTGATCAACAAGAGCGGTAAAACGCTCCGGCACGATTTCAAGGTGGTTGGCACGGTGGCCCTGCCGCCCACCTTCAGCGCGGGTGGTCTCGGAGTGGGGGCGATCATCCCACTCCCAGCGGCGTTGCACCTGGCCTGTACGGGCAGTCCCAGTGAATTCAAGTGCGAGAAGAAACTGACCAGTTCGATCGGTGGTTGGGGTATGGCGGTCGGGATTGCGCCAGGTGCGTCCGGCCACCGGACGTTGCGTCGACTCCAGCGCCAGTTATCACAAAACGTCAACGTGTTGGGCGTGCCCGTTAATCTCGTCAACTTCGGCCAAGCCGTCGACTTCCCGCTCCTGCTAGGCGTCACGCTGGCCCTCTTCGGTGCCGCGACGCTCGCGCATCTCCTCTTCGTGAGCGTGGCTCGACGGCGCCGTCAGGTGGCGCTGTTGAAGGTGCTCGGCTTCGTTCGACGCCAAGTCCTAGTCGCGACGTGCTGGCAGGCGCTGACCGTCGTCGCCGTTGGACTGGTCGTCGGTGTACCTCTGGGAATCGTGGCCGGGCGCACGGTGTGGCATCTCTTCGCTGCGCACCTGGGCGCCGTGCCGGTCTCCATAATCCCAGTCGGGTTGATCGGTTCGGTGTGCGCCGTCATCGTCGTGGGTGGAGTCGCCCTCTCGCTCGCACCCGCGGCCTTCGCCGTACGTGTTCGTCCGGCCGAGGCACTTCGAGAAAACTAGAGAGCGAAGGGCGACGTCCCATCGATCGTGGTTCAGTGGTGGATCTTCGACTGTTGGCGCTCTGAATAGCAACCCAACCAGTCGGGCTTCGATGGTACGTTCTGTTCGTGACTATCCGGGTGGTTCTGGCCGAGGACAATGCGCTCTTGCGAGAGGGAATCACCCGTCTCATTAGCAGTGACGCCGAGTTCGAATTGGTGGGCGTCGCGAGTGACTACCCCGAGTTGATCGAGTTGATCACGACCCACGAACCCGACGTGGTGGTCACGGACATTCGTATGCCCCCCACCGGCACCGACGAGGGAATACGTGCCGCGGCGTGGCTGCGCGAGAATCGGCCCAAGGTTGGCGTCGTCGTGCTCAGCCAGTACACCGCGCCGGCGTACGCGTTGGCGCTGCTCGAAGACGGTTCGGCCGGTCGGGCGTATCTGCTCAAGGAGCGCGTGGCCGGCGCCAGTGAACTGTCGCGCGCGATTCGCGTGGTCGCCGAAGGCGGCTCGGTCATCGACCCCTTGGTGGTCGATGAACTGGTGAAGGCTCGATCTCATCGACCCAAGAGCGACCTCGATTGGTTGACCCCGCGCGAGACCGAAATATTGAGCGAGATGGCCCAAGGCAAGTCCAACGGAGCCATCGCCAAGAGCCTCGGCGTCTCCGAACGAGCGGTGGAGAAGCATTCGAACTCGATCTTCGCCAAGTTCGGCCTATCCGAAGAACACGATTTAAATCGCCGGGTGAAGGCCGTTCTTGTATATCTCGGAGATAACGCGGGAGGCTAACCACACCCCCCGTGTGGAAGGCACCTCACTGCTAATGCGAGAATTGGAGTGAGATACTTGACGGATGGAAGAGCCCCTCTCGGTCATGGTCGTCGACGACCAGGCACCGTTTCGAATGGCCGCGCGCGCGGTCATTCGCCGCTCCGAGGGCTTCTCGCTCGCGGGCGAAGCAGAGAACGGAGTGAAGGCGGTCGAGCTCGCCAATGAAATCCACCCGGACGTCGTGTTGATGGATATCAACATGCCCGAGATGGGTGGTATCGAAGCCACCCGTCGCATCGTCGCCGAACTACCGGAGACCTTCGTCATCCTCTGCTCGACCTACGACATCAGTGACCTACCCCCGGACGCCATGGCGAGTGGCGCTCGGGCCTACGTGCACAAGGAGCAGCTCGGCGCGAAGACGCTTCGACGTCTGTGGGATCAGCGCAACGAGGTCGTGTTCGCGACCTGATTTAGTCGAGCGGCAACGAGCCGCGGATCGCCGTGCCGTGACCGATCTCGGACTCCCAACGTACCGCGCCGCCAATTGCGCCAAGACGGTCCATCATGTTGACGTAGCCGTGACCGCGCTGCGCCGTGCGAATGTCGAAACCCGGTCCGTCGTCACGAACTTCGAAGAGCAGACTGCCCGACTCCTCCCACACGCGCACCACCACGTGCGCCGAAGGCGCGTGCTTGCCGGCGTTTTGGAGGGCCTCGAGACAGCAGAAGTAAACGGCCGCCTCCACGTCGCCGCCGTAACGACCGATGCCCTCGGTGATCAATTCGACGTCGAGGGGCGAACGGTTGACGACCGCCTTGAGGGCCTCACCGAGGCCGCTGTCCACCAGGAGCGGCGGATAGATGCCGTGCGCCAACTCGCGCAACTCTCGGATCGTCTCTTGCACCGCTTCCCCGAGTTCGTCGAGCATCTGCGCGGCGGCCTCGGGGTCCTCGGTGACGACGTCCTTGGTGAGCCGAAGGTTCACTGCTAGGGCCACCAGGTGCTGCTGGGCGCCGTCGTGCAGGTTGCGTTCGACGCGCCGACGCTCGGCGTCGCCGCTGGCCACGACGCGAGCCCTCGAGGCGCGCAGTTCATCGGCCTGGCGACGAAGTTCGTCCATCGAGGTCTGCAGGGCGGTGTCGAGTTGCGCGTTATGCAGCGCCAGTCCGACCTGTCGGGCGAGGTCGGCCAGGACTCGGTCGTCCTCTTCACGAAAGGCGACGGCGCCTTCAATCTTGGACACCACGATGATGCCGAGGAGCTCCCCGGCGTGGCTGATGGGCGCCACGCGCAGGGGACCGATTGCGTCACTGGTGGCGATCGACGGCAACCACACCGACGCCCACGCGTTGCCGGAAACTCCGGCGCGCGAAATCACCAGTCGCTCGTCACGGGTCACGTGCAGCGAGCGTGTCGGTCGATCGGGGACCGAGACGACGAGGTCGAGTACTTCGCCGCTGCCGGTGAAGATCTCGGCCGACGCCAGTGACAGGGTCTTACGAAGTGACTCCACCAGCTGCAACAGCAACTCGTCCATGGGAATGGCGCGGGTCATACGGGTACCGAAGGAGCGAACCACCTCGTCCGGGGCCTCGCGCGCGCCGTAGGTGAAGCTGGTGGCGATGCGCGAGAATCGTCCGCGGAGCCCCAACTGGGCGACCGCGGCGACCGCGGCGGCCGCCATGGCCCACCACAAGAGGTTGCGGTCCGTGTGGTTCGTCGGCGCCTTGTCGAATCCGCGTACGGCCAGGAGATAGGCCCCGGCCACGATGGTGACCGTCCCCAACGCCGTGATGAGGTGCACCAGTAGTCGGTCCACGTGCGACGCGACGTTGGAGGCTCCCACGCCGAGTCCGAGCGGCACCAGACACGAGAGCGCCAGGAGTGGCGCCCCGACGTCGACGGGCCAGTCGACCAGCGAGTGGAGCGTGATCAGAATGACGATGAAGGTGAGGGCCAGCGCCGAACCGGCGACGAGCGACTGCACCAGTTGACGCGACCGCGCCGAGGCGTCCACGTAACGACCGCGAAGCGCCGGCAACGCCGAACCGACGGCGACGCACCAACCGAGCGCGAGGGGCCACGGTGAGAGGGCCTTGGCGCCCGCGAAGTAGTACGCGCTGAGGGCGAGCGCGACGCCGTACCAGGCGGCCGCGCTCAGTTGGCGACCTCGGGTCATCAGCACACCACTGGGCAAGGACAGCACGACGTGGACGACGGCCGCCATCGTCAGCAGGGCGGCGACTTCGGCGAGACGTCGAGCGGCGTTATCGACTCCGTGTCCCTGTCGGTCACCCACGCGCATGACGAGCATGGCGAGACCACCGCCGAGAGCGACGAGTGAACAAGTGAAGCCGAGGCGCGGCGTGCGACCCACGAGTACGACGGCCGCGACGGCCCAACTGGCGATCGCCACCGCGCTCACGCCCCAGATGGCGATCCGTCCCGCGTGGGGTGCGTCGACCAGCGCGATCACCACCGCCAACACACCGACGGTGGCGGCGACGAAAGAGGCTAGTCGGTCCCGTGACGACGAAGTCGCGCTACTCCTCGTCGAGCCGGAAGAACGCACCGTGCTCACCGCCCGGGTACTCAGAGTGATCCGATGGTCGTGACCGTGTCACCGTCGGCGTCGCCCGCGCCGTCGTCACTCACGATGCGACCGTCGCGCATCCGCAGGACCGTGTCGGCGGCGTTAGCGACGTTGGCGTCGTGCGTCACCAGAATGATCGTTTGGCCGGCGGTGTGGAGTCGACTGAGCAGTTCGATGACCTCTTGACCTCCGACGGAGTCCAGGGCCCCGGTCGGTTCGTCGGCCAACAAGAGCGTGGGCTCGTTCGCCAACGCACGCGCGATGGCGAGCCGCTGTCGCTGGCCCCCGGAAAGGACGCCGGGCATCTCCGACGCCTTGTCGGCGATGCCGAGGAGGTCCAACAAGTCGCGGGCGCGCGACTCAGCGGCCTTGCGATTTCGTCCGGCGATGATCGCGGGCAGGGCGACGTTTTCCAGCACGCTCATGCCTTCGAGAAGGTTGAAGAACTGGAAGACGATGCCGATGTGCTTGCGCCGAATTAGGGCGTGGTCATCTTCCGACCCCTCGGACATCGACTCACCGGCCACGTCGATCGTTCCCTCGTCCACCTCTTCGAGACCGGCGATGAGGTTCAGTAACGTCGACTTCCCGCAGCCCGACGGGCCCATGAGCGCCACGAACGTGCCGCGTTCGACCGTGAGGTCGACACCGCGCAGGGCCCGCACGGGCGCCAGCTCCGCCTCGAAGGTCTTGCGCACGCCGCGCACCTCGAGCGCCGGGAGCGACGACGCCTCGCGCGGGTTCGTGTCAGATTCGGTGGTGGTCATGAAGTTTCTCCTTCGTTGGCGGTGCTGAAGCTTGGTTCGTCGCGCGTGAGCGCGAGGATCTTGTAAGACACGACGGGCGTGTCGCGTCCCTTGACGAGCTGGGCGTCGAGCTCGACGGTGTCGACGTCGAGGGTCAGCGCGTTCTTGGTGGGCCCCGAGATCACCGTCTCGCCGGCCGACGCCAGCTGTTGGAGTCGCTGGGTCAAGTTGACCGTGTCACCGACGAGCGTGTATTCGAGGCGCTCTTCGGAGCCCAGCAGCGCGGCGGCGACCTCGCCGGTGGAAAGGCCGATGCCCAGTCCGAAGGCCGGTAGCCCCTCGCTCGCCCAGGTGACGTTGATCTCGTTCTGGAGCGCGTGCATGCTGGCGGCCGCCACGACGGAGCGATCGGCGTGATCGTCGCTCGGCACCGGGGCCCCGAACACCGCCATCACCGCGTCGCCGACGAATTGCATGACCGTTCCCCCTTCCCCAATAATGGCGCGATTCATCGCGGCGCGGTGGGTGTTGAGTTGGCCGGCCAGTTCGCTGGGGTCGGCGTGTTCGGCGATCGACGAATAGGAGCGGATGTCGCTCATGATCACGGTCACGTTGAGTCGCTCGGTTTCGCCGATCCGTCGGCCCTCTTTGCGGAGTTTCTCGGCGATCCCACCCGGCAGCAGTCGCGACAGCGTCTCACCTTGCTCCTCGCGGTCCACGATCGCGCGATGGAGATTGCGCAGGCGATCGAGGGCGCCCTGGTGGCCCGCGCTCACTTCGGCGGCCAGCTTGCGAAAGAGGTCCTGCACCTGGGCGTCGATGGCCTCCGGTGTCGTTCGTCGCGCGGCGGCGATGGCCTTGATCGGTTTGCCTTCGGCGACGAAGGCGAGGAGCGACTCTTCGGTGTCGGAAAGTTCGCTGTTCGAGGTGACCGGTCGCATCAACGACGCCACGATCGTGGGGTCGAGAGCGGTGCCACCGGTGGCGACCATGCGTATCGCCTCGATGAGTTGGTTGCCCTGGGCGAGGTTGTCCTTCAGGAGATAGCCGTAGCCGGCCGAACCTTCGGCCAGCAGCGCCACGGCGTATTCGGGGTCGTCGTACTGCGAAAGGATCACGATGCCGGTGCCCGGGTGGCGCTTGCGCACCTCCTTGGCCGCGTCGATGCCTTCGCGGTTGAACGACGGCGGCATGCGGATGTCGGTGACCAGCACGTTGGGGGCGGTCGCCGTGGCGCCGGCCACCGTCTCGTCGTAGTCCGCCGCCACGCCCACGATCTGCAGATCACTCTGTCGGTCGATGAGCGCGCGCACCCCTTCGCGCACCAGCACGTTGTCGTCGGCGAGGAAGACGGTGATGGCCGAAGTGGTGTCGGCGCCGGGGTCACTCATGGTGAGCAAAGTCTCGGTCAGGGCCGATGTTGTCAAAAGGGGGCAGACCCCACATTTTGAGGGGGTGTTAGACCCCCAGCGCGCGGTGCGGTAGCACTATTTACGAGGATGTTGACGAACGCGACGATGGTCCCATGCGATACCAAAGTTCAGTCACTTCACTGTCATGGATTCCCTCTGAGGCCATTCAGGGTGGGACCCGCTTACCCTTCGAGGTCGGCATGGCACACTACGACCCCGCGCCCCCGGACGCCATCGACGACCTCGACGTGCTGCGTACGGCCGATCGATTCCGCTTCGCCAATCGCCTCTCGGCGTCGATTCAAGTGAACGCCAGCGGCGAGATCATCGCGGCGAACTACACCGGAGCCGGCATGATCGGCAGCACGACCGTCAAGGTCGGTCCGGTGAGCAAGGTCTTCGAGGCCGTGGCGTTGCCCGACATCAAGACCAAGCCCGTCTACGGCGAAGGATGGGTCCGCTTCACCCAGACGGCCGGCGGTCGAACCGGGATGCCCGCGCCGCGACGCGTTCGCCGCGCGCCGTTCGTGCAGTGGCAGGCGCCCCTGGCCTGGACCACGTTGTCGCTCACCATGTACGCCAACGGTGAATCGAAGGGGGCGCTGGTCGGCGCCAGTCGTTTCCCGCGCCACTGGGTCTACGATCACGAGGGTCAACTCAGTGCGAAGTCCGGACTCATCGACTTCGCCGACTGGTACCGCAAGTCCTTCGGCAAGGCCACGCCCTGGGGGCACCAGGACTCCGACGCCTTCGTCACCACCGTCGAAACCGCCCTCGAACGAAACCTCTCGCACAAGCTGATGAAGGGCGCGGCCAAACCTAAGATTAGGAAGGTGAAGCGCGGAACGGTGCTGGTCGCCCAGGGCGATCAGAGTTCGGATGTCTACTTGATCCTCGATGGCGTCTTGCGCGTCGAGGTCGATGGCGCGCGCGTGGCCGAGTACGGTCCCGGGGCGATGCTCGGGGAACGGGCCCACCTCGAAGGCGGCAAGCGCACGTCGTCCCTCGTCGCGGTGACCGACTGTCGTGTCGCCTCCGTGCCCGCCGAATCCCTCGATCGCGAGTCACTCCGAGAGCTCTCCACCGGACACCGCCGAGAAGATTCGAACGCGGGCTGACCGCGTGCGGGTCACCTTCCTCGGAGTCCGAGGTTCGACACCCGCTCCGGGCGAGGAGTTCCTTCGTTACGGCGGTCACACGTCGTGCGTGGCGATTGCCCACGACGGCGAAGCGCCGTCGATCCTCCTCGACGCCGGCACCGGGATTCGTCGCGCCAGTTCGCTGATGAACGGCGAGCCCTTTCGGGGCTCGGTCCTGCTCTCGCATCTCCACTGGGACCACGTCCACGGCCTGCCCTTTTGCGACGCCACCGATCGCCTCGACTCGCGCGTGACGCTCTTCGTGCCCGACCAGCTGGACGGTTCGGATCCGTTAGAGATGCTCTCGCGAGGCATGTCGCCCCCGCACTTTCCCGTGCGGGCCGACGAACTTCGCGGCGACTGGTCGTTCGTCTCACTCTCCTCATCGGTTCTGGAGCTCGAAGGGTTCACCGTCCTGGTCGAAGAGATACCTCACAAGGGCGGTCGAACCTACGGTCTTCGCGTCAGTGACGCCTCGGCGACGGTCGTCTACATGCCCGACCACTGTCCGAGCGCGCTCGGACCCGGTCCCGACGGTCTGGGCGAGTACCACCCGGCCGCGATGTTACTGTGCGAAGGCGCGGACGTACTGATCCATGACGCGCAACTGGTCCGAGAGGAGTTGGAGGCGGAGGGCTACTTCGGTCACGCCGCGGCGGAGTACGCGGTCGAATTGGGTCGTCGCGCTCAGGTGGCTCGAGTGGTGCTGTTTCATCACAAGCAGAGCCGCGTCGATGACGAACTCGACGCCCTGGCCCAACGATTCAGCGGTACGCCGCTGGTCACCGTGGCGACGCAGAACACCGTGCTCGAGCTGTGAGCCCGGGGCCGTCCCTGGACGCCGTGGTCGTCGGGTCGGGTCCTAACGGTCTGGCCGCGGCGTTGACGCTCGCCCGGGCAGGACTCTCCGTCGAGGTCTTCGAAGGTGCCTCCAGTGCGGGCGGCGGGTGTCGTACCGAGGAGTTGACGCTGCCGGGATTTCACCACGACGTGTGCTCGACCATTCAATCGATGGTGACGCTCTCACCGTTCTTTCGCGCCTTCGCCGACGTAAGCGACGCCGTCACGATGTTGAAACCAGAGGTCGCTCTCGCCCACCCGCTCGACGACGGGCGAGCGGGCGCCGTGGCGGGATCGGTGGAGCACACCGCGACGACCCTCGGGGCCGACGGCGCCAAGTATCGGCGACTGTTCTCCCCGCTGGTCGATGACGCCGAGGCCCTCGCCGCGACGGTGCTCGCGCCCTTACGTTCACCACCGCGCCATCCGCTGACCATGGCTCGCTTCGGCCTTCACGGACTTCCCACCGCCACGCACTTGGCCAAGCGCTTCTCGACGCCCGAAGCGAAGGCGCTCGTGGCGGGGCTCTGCTCGCACTCCATGTTGCCGCTCGACGCGCCGGTGACCTCGGCCTTCGGACTCTTCCTCAACGTGACCGCCCACGTAGGTGGCTGGCCCGTGGTGAAGGGCGGGAGCGGCCACTTGATCGACGCCCTGGTGAGCGCGTTGCACGACGAGGGCGTGAGCGTGCACCTCGATCGATCGATCCGCCAACTCAACGATCTCCCCCCGTCGCGCGCGACGCTCTTTGATACGTCGGCGTGGGGATTGGTGGACATCGCGAGTGAACGGCTCAGCGCTCGCTACAAGGCCGGGGTCGCTCGCTTTCAACGAGGTCCGGGCGTCTTCAAAGTCGACTGGGCGCTCGCCGGCCCCGTGCCGTGGCGCGCCGAGTCGTGTCGGCGCGCGGGAACCGTCCACGTGGGCGGCGGGTTCGACGAAGTCGCCGCGTCAGAAAAGGACGTAGCCCTGGGCCGTCACTCGGAGAGTCCGTTCTGCATCGTGGTTCAGGCCAGCGTGGTGGACGACACCCGTGCGCCGAGTGGTCAGCACACTCTGTGGGCCTACTGTCACGTGCCCAACGGTTCCACCGTCGACATGACCGAGCGCATCGAAGCACAGATCGAGCGCTTCGCGCCGGGCTTTCGGAACCTGATCCTGGCGCGCGTCTCGACGTCGACGGCCGACGGGGAGCGCCACAACCCGAACTACCGGGGCGGTGACATCACCGGGGGCGCCGGGAACCTACGCCAGACGCTCTTTCGCCCGACGGCGCGTTGGAATTCGTACCGCACCGGGACGCCGGGGCTCTACCTCTGCTCGGCCTCGACGCCGCCGGGCGGCGGGGTGCACGGTATGTGCGGGTACGGCGCCGCCCGTACGGTACTGGCTGACCTCCACGCTCGCGCGCGTTGATCGCTTTCGTCCAAGCTCTATTCCGAACGCAGGACCAGCCCCGCCGGCGTGGTGGCGGCACTTCGACCGGGCCACGCGGAGGCGATGACAGCGACGACGAGCGTACCGAATCCCACGAGGACGAGTGCGGTCGCGGGCACGCTCGGCTGGGGCACGGCGTTGATGTCACGGGCGAAGAGCGTCCAGAACTCTCGGCCCGACAAGATGCCGAGGGGAATGCCGATGACCGCGCCGATGAGTCCGTCGATAGTCGCTTGCCACGCCACCGCGGCGGCAATCATTCGTCTCGTGAAACCTAGCGTCTTCATAATGGCGAGGTCGCGCCGACGCCGTCGCACCGACGCGATAAGAGTGATCGCCAAGGCGATCACGGCACCCGACGCGAGGCCCGACGCGAGTAAAACCGGCGTGGCGCCGATCGAGCGGTAGTCGACGATCTGCGCCGGACGCTGGACGCCGAGCACCGTGACCAGGTTGCCGAAGGCGGCCGGATCCTTGTTGAAAATCACGTTGGCCACGTGGGCGATCGCTTCGAGGTTTCGTTTGGCGGCGGCCGGACTGACGCCCGGGCGCAATCGAACGAACACAAGTTCGGGGCCGTTGAGTTTGGGATCTTTGTACGCGACCGCCTGTACGAGGCGAGGCGGTTCGACACCGTAGGGGATCAGCGCGCCCGTTCCCATCGACGTGTGCTCGGCGACGGCCGTGGCGTAGCCGACGGCCGGGAACGTGGCCGTCCCCACGATTGTCAGGGGTGTCGGTGGAATGTAAATCGGCGCATTCGACGGAGTGCCGTAGCTGACGAGCACCGTCTGACCGACTTTCTTATGCAGGAGTGCGAGTGTCTGATTGCCGAGGACGATCTCGTGGTTGTTGCGAAGTCCGTGGCCCGAAAGAATCGGGGGCACGACTTGGGCGTGAGGCGAGACCATCAATATGGGCACCGTCAATCCGCCGACGGTCAAGTCTAAGTAGTCGGCGCCGCTCCATTTGGCGACGTCCGGGTCATGATTCAGTGCACGCAACGCGGCCTGCGGAACGTTGTTACTCGGATTCAACATGTAGTTCCAGTTCCAGCCGTAGAGGGCCGGGCGCGAGATCAGCGTGTGGAGCCCGCTGGAGAACGTGAGCGTCGCGGTCATGAGCGTGACGGCCAGCACCGCGCCGACGAGAATCGAACGCACCGGTACTTCGCCGCGCCCGCGTGGAGATTCGAGCGCAAAGTGTGCGCCAATCGTTGGCGCGAGTGGAAATCCCAGCAGTTGGAGTCGGCGCACCGTTACTGATCGGCGAGGGCCGACGGACGTGGCCGCTCTGAGGCGTTGGGGCGAATTCGCGAGCGCGATGAGTACCGATGAACCTCCGAGCCCCGCCAAAAGGATGAACGCGCCAAGACCGAGCACCGTCCAGTCCCACGCGACACCTCCGTCGGGGTAGACCGCGCGCACCGGGCCCAGCGGGGCGAGCGGCGAGAGCGCCACGGCGACAATCACCGCCAACGCGACGCCGACGCTCACCGACCCGAAAACACCAATCATGCTCTCGGCGAACGTGTCCGAGTGGCTGGCGCCCAGCGACTGCAAAATCCGGCGCTCGTCGTTGCCCTGTCGTAACTGCCGCGAAAGCGCTTGGACCGAAAGGATCAGGCACACGAGCGCGGCGATGACGCCGAAGGCGCCCAGCGCCACTGATTCGGGTTTCACCGCGAGTTCGACGGTTGACGTGACGGTCGACGTCACGTGAAACTCCGTCGTGTAGTGCGAAGGGATCAATCGCACTAGTTGCGCTTCAATCTGGGCCAGGCCCTGGTCTCCGTGGCGCAATTGAATGGCGTAGTAAAGGGGATCCTTCCAATCGACGTCGATCGTCGCGGCCCGTTGGGTCATCGCCGGAGTCAAGAACGCGAATCCGTACGCTCGGTCCACGTCATCTTGGACAATCTCACCGTTCATCGCGACGATGGCGGTAACCCTGGCGTGCACCGTGATGATGGGCTTTACCTTCGAGGTGCCGAACCCCGGCAAATTCGCTTGTCGAGGTGCGTAGAAGCCGAGCGGTACCGTTTCGCCAGCGTGGACGTTCCAGATGCGCGCCGCGCCCGGCGTCACTTCAATCTGGTTGAGGCTCTTCGGATTCGAGAAGTGGCCCTGCAATACCGACAGTCGGTCCTGTTTGAGGAAATAACCGTCGAGGCTCCCGGCCAGGATGACGCTATTGACCGTACTGAGACGAGGAGCGCCCGACGCATTCAGAATCACTGCGTCACCACTATCCAACGACCGCACCGTCTTCACGTCGGATAGTCGAGCGATTGCCGGCACGAGCGTCGGCGAACCCTTTCCGCTCGAAGCCCCGAAAACCGACATCGTCAGAGTCGAGGGGTGCGTACTCGCGAGAAACGTGGGGTAGGACGATTGCGTACGGCGCGCGGCCGCGACCGACGCCATCGCGAGGCCACCGGTGAGGCCAATCAGCAAGATCACGTTCAGATAGACCGTCCAGCGACGCGTCAACGTCGCTCGAAATCGGTACCACGCGAACTCGTAGGAATGACTGTTCATCTGTGGCCCGATGCCCCCCGCGGTTGGCGATGGTTCATCCTCTCGTACGCACAGTCGTCGCGCCAGAAAGTTGACCGCACGCCGCCGCGGGGTGTTAGTACCACCACTTCGAGTGGATGCGTTCGTTGAGGTCAGGCTGGCCAGCGGCGCCGTAAGGTGATTCCGATGATGACGAGGC
Organism: uncultured Acidimicrobiaceae bacterium; assembly: GCA_963716515.1. Classification (GTDB taxonomy): domain Bacteria; phylum Actinomycetota; class Acidimicrobiia; order Acidimicrobiales; family RAAP-2; genus RAAP-2. The sequence goes on along the minus strand of OY970319.1, from coordinate 2,171,155 downwards.
ACCAACGGAGAGATCAGTAGTGGTTGAAGTCGAAGAGATTATTCGCACGGAAAATCTCACGAAGCAGTATCCGACCATGGACGTTCCCGCCGTGGACTCACTGAACCTCAAGGTTCACCGCGGCGAGATCTTCGGGCTGTTGGGACCAAACGGTGCCGGTAAGACCACGACGGCCGGCATCTTGACGACCCGGGTCGTCCCCACGTCGGGTTCGGCCTACATCTCGGGCATCGACGTGAAACAACACCCCGCCCTAGTGAAACAGCTCTCGGGCATCGTCTCTCAACAGAACACCCTCGATCGTCAGTTGACCGTCTGGGAGAACCTGTACTTTCACGGTCGGCTCTTCGGCATCAACGCCAAAGAGTCGCGGCTTCGGTCCGACGAACTGCTCGAGCAATTCTCTTTATCCAAGTGGTCGAAGGCCTCGATCTATGCCCTCTCCGGTGGCATGGCGCAGCGACTCATGGTGGCTCGCGCGATCTTCCACAACCCGGCCGTGCTCTTCATGGACGAACCAACGGCCGGCCTCGACCCACAAGGACGTCTCGCGCTCTGGGACCTGTTGACGGTGCTCAACGGCGCCGGTCAGACCGTCATGTTGACCACGCACTACATGGAAGAGGCGGATCAACTCTGTGACCGCGTCGCCGTCATGGACCACGGGAAGATCCTCGCGCTCGACACGCCGGCGAATCTCAAGAAGAGCACCGGCGCCGACACCATCGTTACCATCAAGGTCGCGGCCCGTGCCGAGCAGTTGGCGGAGAGGTTGAGGCACGACATCGACGCCATCGTGACGACGCGCGTGCACGAGAACGCACTGATCGTCGACATGCGAAGTACCGAACGGCTGGTGCCGCGGATCGTCGCGTCGGCCGAGTCGGCCAACGTCGAGATCCTCGATCTGGCGGTCGCCGAACCGACGCTCGAAACGGTCTTCATCAATCTGACCGGTAAGGAGTTGCGCGACGCATGAGTACGAACACCACCTTTGAAGTCCACCCCACGCGCAGCGTCTTCGAAGCCAGTCGCACTGCGATGGGAGCCTTGATCCTGCGCGACCTCGTGGTGCTGTGGAAGACGAAGCGTGAGTTCGTATTGCGAACGCTCATCCAGCCGTTTCTGCTGTGCTTCGTGTTTCTCTTCGTCTTCCCGAAGATCGGCCAAGCGGTCGGCGGATCGAGCGCCGTCGGCGCGGCCGGATTCGCCACGGTGCTGGTGCCGGGGGTGGTGGGCATCTCGGTCATGTTCCAGGGCGTGCAATCGATTGCCCTCACCATGTCCCAGGAGTTCGGGTTCACGCGCGAGATCGAGGATCGCGTGCAAGCGCCGTGTCCGATCTGGCTGGTGGCGATGTCGAAGGTCCTCTCGGGATCGGTGCAGGGTCTCCTCGCCGCGCTGATCGTGTTCCCGATCGCGTCGGTGGTGCACGCCGCGGGGGTTCGGGCCAATATCTCGCTGCACTGGTTGGTTATCCTCACCTTCGTACCGATCGCCTGTGTCGCGATGGCCGGTCTCGGGCTGACGCTGGGTACGTCCTTCGAGCCGCGCAACATCGGACTGATGTTCGGCTTCGTGATCCTGCCCATCACCTTTCTGGGTGGCACGTACTACCCCTGGACGCACCTGGCGCCCGTGAAGATCGGCGGCTTTCACTGGCTGCAGACACTGGTGCTGATCAATCCGCTGGTGTACGTGAACGAAGGTATGCGCGCGGCCTTCACCGACGCCCCGCACATGCACCTGTACGTCGTCTATCCGGTGATGATCGCCTTCGGTGCCTTCTTCCTCGCCGTCGGTCTGCGGAACTTTCGTCGAAAGGTTCTTTCGTAAGATTCCTAGCCCGCGGGAGTGGTCCGGACTCTGAGAGGATGCCACTGAACGGGCTATCGTGACTTCGATATGGTCCTCTCCGATCGCTCCATCAAAGAAGCCATCGCTCAGGGTCGAATCATCATTGATCCCTTGGGTGAGGACTGCGTGCAGCCCTCGTCGGTCGATCTCCACATTGATCAGTTCTTTCGGGTGTTTCGAAATCACACCCAACGCGTCATCGACGTGCGCGACGCCCAAGAGGACCTCACCGAACTGATCGACGTCGGAGAGGACACGCCGATGATCCTGCACCCCGGTGAGTTCATGCTGGGATCGACGACCGAGCGCATCGCCATACCTGACGACATCGTCGGTCGACTGGACGGGAAAAGTTCGCTCGGTCGCCTCGGCCTCGTTATCCACTCGACCGCCGGCTTCGTCGACGCCGGTTGGGACGGTCACATCACGTTGGAGTTGTCCAACGTGGCGAACCTTCCGATCACGCTCTATCCGGGGATGAAGATCGGCCAGATCAGCTTCTTCCAGATGACGACGCCGGCCGATCGCCCCTACGGAAGCGAAGGCCTGGGCTCGAAGTACTCCGGGCAGCGCGGCCCCACGCCGAGTCGGTACTCGGAGAACTTCAAAAAGTAGTGACGACGTACTCGTGACGAGAGGACCGCAGTGCTAGCTCGAATCATCATCGGTCTCGCGGTCACGGTCATCCTCTTCTCGATTGCCGGACGTCGGTTCTTCTGGCTCTCCAAGCTGATCCGCTCGGGACAGCCGGCCCCGCGTCGCTGGCAGGGGTTCCGCAAGGTCTCCGAGACCGAGGTCGTGGAAGTCGCTGGTCAGAAGAAACTCTTGATGTGGACCGTGCCCGGTCTGGCGCACTTCTTCACGATGTGGGGATTCACCATATTGATGACGACGATCCTCGAGGCCTACGGGTCGCTTTTCAGTCGCAATTTTCACATCCCACTTATCGGACGCGACAATTGGTTGGCCTTCACCGAGGACTTCTTCGCGACCGCGGTGCTGGTTTCGCTCGTCGTGTTCACCATCATCCGGATCAAGAACGCGCCGTCGCGCAAAGAACGTGAGTCGCGATTCTACGGAAGTCACCTGGGAGCGGCGTGGGCCGTCTTGTTCATGATCTCGATGGTCATCATCACGTTGTTGCTCTACCGCGGCGCCCAGATTGACACCGGCCATTTTCCGTACACGCAGGCGCCCAACCCTGCGATCTTCAACTCGTCGGGGAGTCGTTTCTTGGAGGGGTACGCGTCGTCGTGGGCGTTCGCCAGCAAAGTCGTCGCGGGCTGGTTGTCGCCACTCGGTATTGGCGTCAACAACGTTCTCGAGGCGGTCTTTCTCCTCTTGAACGTGTCGGTCATCGCCGGATTCCTCGTCTTCGTTTCCTACTCCAAGCACCTGCACATATTCCTGGCTCCGATCAACGTCGGCGTGTCGCGACGACCTCGCGCTCTCGGTGGTCTCGACAAGACGCCGGACATGGACATGGACAACGTCACCGAGGACACGGTCTTCGGCGCGGGCAAGATGGAGGACTTCACCTGGAAGCAGATGCTGGACTTCTCCACCTGCACCGAGTGCGGGCGCTGTCAATCGGTCTGTCCGGCCTGGACGACCGGCAAGCCGCTCAGCCCGAAGCTGCTCATCATGGGACTGCGCGACAACATGTTCGCCTCGGCCGATCGGCTGCTTTCCGGGGGCTCGAACGCAGACGTGGCGACGCTGGTGCCCACCACGATCGATCCCGACGTCCTGTGGTCGTGCACCACCTGCGGCAGCTGCGTCGAGCAGTGCCCCGTCGACATTGAGCACGTCGACGCGATCATCGACATGCGCCGCTACGAGGTGATGATGGAGTCGCGCTTCCCCACCGAAGCGGCGCTGCTACTTCGCAACATGGAGAATCAGGGCGACCCGTGGGGACTGGGCTCCTCGCAGCGCACCAAATGGCTCGAGGCGCTCGACTTCGAGGTGCCGATAATTGACGGACCGGTTCCGGACGACATCGAGTACCTCTACTGGGTCGGGTGCGCCGGCTCGCTCGACGAGCGAGGCCGCAAGCAGGCGATCTCGACCGCGCGGATGCTGCACCGCGCGGGCGTGCGCTTCGGCGTCCTCGGCCCCCGCGAGTCCTGCACCGGTGACCCGGCGCGTCGAATGGGTAACGAGTACCTCTTCCAGGAGATGGCGAGGGCCAACATCTCGACGCTCCACGAGGTCGGCGCCAAAAAGATCGTCGCCAGTTGTCCTCACTGCTTTAACACCATGAAGAACGAATACCCCGGTCTGGGGGGCGACTTCGAGATGATCCACCACGCTCAGTTGCTGAGTCATCTGGTGGCGACCGGCAGACTCGTGCCGGGTGTGGCCTACGAGGGCACCGTGACCTACCACGACCCCTGCTACCTGGGCCGTCACAACCGGGTCTTCGACGAGCCGCGCCACGTGCTCGACGCGATACCGGGCGTCACCACGGTGGAGATGGGACGGTGCCGGGAGAAGGGCTTTTGCTGCGGCGCCGGTGGTGCGCGCATGTGGATGGAAGAGACGATCGGCAAGCGCGTGAACATGGAGAGGACCAACGAGGCGCTCAGCACCGGCGCCGACATCATCTCAACGGCCTGTCCCTTCTGCATGATCATGCTCGACGACGCCGTCAAGGCCAACGGCCGCGACGAAGAGGTGTCGGTGATGGACATCTCCCAGGTCGTGGAGCGATCGCTCCAAACCTGAGAGTTCTCTCAATCGTCACGTAGTTAACACTCTCGAAACCCATTGCTAACGGTTTCGAAATCCCCGGTTGGGACACTGGTGGCATCAACCTGAGGTCAACGCCGCCCTCTCCTAGTTCCGAGGAGTGGATGTGCTTGCAAACATCATCCCGTATCCCCATTGGCTGAATCCGGCCGACAATACGTGGCAGCTCACCGCCGCCACGTTGGTCGGTCTGATGAGCCTGCCGGGTCTGGCCGTGCTCTACGGCGGACTCGTGAGAAAGAAGTGGATCGTCAACACCATGTTGATGGTCTTCGCGGGTTTCTCGATCACCTTGGTCGTGTGGATGCTCTGGGGCTACAACCTGGCCTTCGGCCCGATATCCCACTTCGGATCGACGGGATCGTTCTGGAGCGGGTTCATCGGACACTTCACGCCGCTGGCGACCGCGAGCTCGGAACAGGGACAGGCCGTCTCGGGGGCCAATACGCTCATCCCCTTCCACTTCCCGACCGCGACGCTGGCCTACTTCCAGTTCGTGTTCGCGGCCATCACGCCGCTCTTGTTCGTCGGGGCCTTCGTCGGACGACTGAAGTTCAAGGCCTGGCTGTTGATCGTGCCGCTGTGGATCACCGGGGTCTACTGCATCAACGCCTGTCTCTTGTGGGGCGGGGGCTTCTTCGCCCAGAAGGGCGCCGTCGACTACTCCGGCGGTTACGTCATCCACCTCTCGGCCGGCGTGGCGGCCTTCGTGGGCGCCGCCATTCTCGGACCGCGACGCTGGCAGGACCGCGAGAACGCCTTCCCCAGCAACCTGATGATGGTGGCCGTCGGGGCCGGCATCATCTGGCTCGGCTGGAACGGTTTCAACGGCGGCGACCCCTTCTACGCCGGGGCCGACGCGGCCTCGGCGGTCTTGAACACCAACGTCGCCACCGCGGTCGGGGTGATCACTTGGCTGCTCTGGGACATGTTCCTGTCGAAGCAAAAGAAGCCCACCTTCCTCGGGGCCATCAACGGAATGCTCTGCGGCTTGGTGGCGATCACGCCCAGCGCCGGTTGGGTGGACGGCACCGGGGCGATCTTCGTGGGACTGATCTCTTCGACCCTGGTGTGGTTCGCCTGGAACTACCTCTCCAAGGTCCGCCCCTTCTCCAAGGTCGACGACGCCCTGGGCGTGGTCTACACCCACGGCATGGCCGGTCTCATCGGTGGTCTGTTGGTGGGCTTCCTCGCCGACCCGGCGATGACCCAGTACGGGGTCAGTGGCAAGCACTACAAAGGCCCCGGCGGATTCTCGGTCGACGGCTGGTTCTACGGCCATTCGTTCCACCAACTCTGGGAACAGTTCCTGGCCGCTTGTTGGATCATCTGCTGGACGGCCACGGCCACGGCCATCATCTTCTACTTTGTGAAGTGGGTACTCGGTGGACTACGTGAGGATGAGGAGACCCTGCGAATAGGTGACGTCGCCATCCACGAAGAAGAGGCCTATCCGGAGCCGACCTTCGGTGAACCCCTCGACTCGCCCAGCCACCTGCACCCCGACAACGTCTAAGGAGAGACAATGAAGCTAGTCACCGCGGTCGTCAAGCCGTTCAAGCTCGACGAGGTGAAGACCGCTGTCAAGGACGTCGGCATCACCGGCATGACCGTGACCCAATCACGGGGCTTCGGCCACGCCGGAGGTCACATAGAGATCTACCGGGGCAAGGAGTACGAGTTCGACTTCGTCGACAAGATCCGTGTGGAGATCGTCTGCACCGACGAACTTGTCGACACCTTGATCGACGCGATCGTCAGCGCCGCGCGCACCGACACCATCGGGGACGGCGTGGCGTGGGTCACCGACATCGAACACGTGGTGCGCATCCGCACCAACGAACGTGGTCCCGCCGCGCTGTAACTATCCGGCCTGGCGCGCGACGGCCTCGGCCGCCGCGGCCGCGGCCGCGGGGTCACCCAGGTAGTCGGCGCTCAGGATATTGAGTCCGTCGTCCAGCGTCACGCGATAGGGGATGCCCGTCGGGATCTCGAGCTCGGCGATCTCGTCTTCGGGGATGTTCTGCAAGACCATGCGCAGGGCCCGGATCGAGTTGCCGTGGGCGACCACGATGACCGCGCCCCCGCGCACGGCTTCGGCGCGCAGGTCCTCGACGATCACGTCGGCGAAGTACGGCGTCACCCGAGCGACCACGTCCTTCAGACACTCGGTCGCGGGGATGAACTCGGCCGGCACGTCGCGGTAGCGCGGGTCGGTGAGGCTGCTGCGGGGATCGCCCTCGGGTAAGGGCGGTGGGGGAACGTCGTAGGAGCGGCGCCAGAGCTTGACCTGCTCGAGGCCGAACTGGTCGGCGGTCTCTTTCTTGTCCTTCCCGGTGAGATCGCCGTAGTGACGCTCGTTGAGGCGCCAGTTCCGTCGAACCGGCAACCAGGAGCGACCGGCGGCGTGCAGCGTGATCTCGGCCGTGCGAATGGCCCGGGTGAGGACCGAGGTGTGCAGGACCCGCAGGTCCAGAACGGGCTCGGCGCCCAGGAGCTCTCCGGCACTGCGGGCCTCTGATTCGCCCTGGGCCGTCAAGTCGACGTCGGTCCAGCCGGTGAAGAGATTGAGCTCGTTCCAGGCCGATTGGCCGTGGCGCAGGAGGATAAGGTCAGGCACCGCACCAGCGTACCTCGGGTGCTCCAGGCCCCCCACGGCAGCATTCGTGCTCGACTAGCCCTTGTTTTCATGGAGTTTTCTAAAAGTAGCATAAGAGACTATATATTTTCTTGACAAGCAGAGACTCAACTCTATACACTGGTTTTAGTGAGTTCTGACTCCCCGGATGGGCCGGGGAGAACGACAGCGAATCAAGGAGATTTTCATGGCAAAGGCAGTCGGCATCGACCTGGGAACGACCAACTCGGTCGTCAGTGTCCTGGAGGCGGGCGAGCCCGTCGTCATCCCCAACGCCGAAGGTGGACGTACGACCCCGTCGGTCGTGGGCTTCTCGAAGACCGGTGAAGTGCTGGTCGGCGAGGTGGCCAAGCGTCAGGCGATCACCAACCCCGAGCGCACCATTCGTTCGGTGAAGCGCCACATGGGCGAGAACTGGTCCGTCGACATCGACGGCACCAAGTACACCGCTCAAGAGATCTCGGCGCGCATCCTCCAAAAGCTCAAGCGCGACGCGGAGGCCTACCTCGGTGACAGCGTCACCCAGGCGGTCATCACGGTGCCGGCGTACTTCAACGACGCTCAGCGCACCGCGACCAAAGAGGCCGGCCAGATCGCCGGTCTCGAAGTGCTGCGCATCGTGAACGAACCGACCGCCGCGGCGCTGGCCTACGGCCTCGACAAGGGCGGCCAGGAGCAGACGGTGTTGGTCTTCGACCTCGGTGGCGGCACCTTCGACGTGTCGGTCCTCGACATCGCCGACGGCGTCTTCGAGGTGAAGTCGACCCACGGCGACACCCACCTCGGTGGTGACGACTGGGACGACGCCGTCATGGAGTGGCTCATCAAGACCTTCAAGGACACCGAAGGCGTCGACCTCTCGGCCGACAAGATGGCCGTGCAGCGTCTCAAAGAGGCCGCCGAGAAGGCGAAGATCGAACTCTCGGCCGTGCAGGACACGACGGTCAACCTGCCCTTCATCACCGCGACGGCCGACGGCCCCAAGCACCTCGACATCAAGCTCAGCCGCGCCAAGTTCAACGAGTTGACCTCGCACCTGGTGGACCGTTGCCGCAAGCCCTTCGACCAGGCCATCAAGGACGCCGGTTTGACCCTCGACAAGATCAACCACGTCATCATGGTCGGCGGATCGACCCGGATCCCGGCCGTCCAGGAGCTCGTCACCAAGGTGACCGGTAAGGAGCCCAACAAGAGCGTGAACCCGGACGAAGTGGTGGCCATCGGCGCCGCGGTCCAGGCCGGCGTCTTGAAGGGCGACGTGAAGGACATCCTCCTCTTGGACGTCACGCCCCTGTCGCTCGGCATCGAAACCAAGGGTGGCGTCATGACCAAGATCATCGATCGCAACACCACCATCCCCACCAAGAAGTCCCAGACCTTCACCACGGCCGACGACAATCAGCCCTCGGTCGAGGTGCACGTACTGCAAGGTGAGCGCGAGATGGCGTCCTACAACCAGACGTTGGGCAAGTTCCAGCTGGTCGGCATCCCGCCGGCGCCGCGCGGCATGCCCCAGATCGAGGTCACCTTCGACATCGACGCCAACGGCATCGTGCACGTCTCGGCCAAGGACCAGGCGACCGGGGCGACCCAGTCGATGACCATCACCGGCGGCTCCTCGCTCTCCAAGGAAGAGATCGACCGCATGGTGCGCGACGCCGAGGCCCACGCCGAAGACGACCGTCAACGACGGGCCGAGGCCGAGGTCCGCAACAACGCCGACGGACTGGTGTACCAGACCGAGAAGCTGTTGAAGGACCAGGCCGAGAAGTTCCAAGGCACCGAACGTGATGACGTGGAGGCGGCACTGGCCGCGCTGAAAGAGGCTCTTACGGGCACCGACATCGAAGCGATCAAGGACGCCACCGAGAAGCTGCTCACCACGAGCCAGGGATTCAGCCAGCGTCTGTACGAAGAGGCCGCGAAGGCGAACGCCTCGGAGCCGTCGGCCCCGCAGAGTAACGACGACGACATCGTTGACGCCGAAATCGTCGACTAACCGTGAGTGACGACGTGGCAGAGAACGACACCGTGGCGGCGCAAGACGCCGTCACGGAGGTCGTGGACGAACGCTCCGAGGTGGAGCGCGAACGCGACGAGTACCTCGACGCGCTCCAGCGTCTGCAGGCCGACTTCGAGAACTACCGAAAGCGCGTGGCGCGTTCGTCGATGGACGCCGCCGATCGCGCGGCCGGCGAAGTCGTGGTGAAGATGCTGCCGGTCTTGGACGCCTTCGACCTCGCCGCCGCGCACTTTTCGAGTGCGCCGTCCGAAGAGGCCGAGGCCTTGGATCAGGCGCGGGGACTTCTGCTCGACGCGCTGTCGAAAGAGGGACTCCAGCGAATCGACACCGTCGGCGTCGAGTTCGATCCCCAAGTGCACGACGCGGTCGCGCACGTCGAGGGCGAGGATGGTCCCGTCGTCGATCAGGTGTTGCGCGCCGGCTACCGGTGGAAGGGTGCGGTTCTGCGCCCAGCGATGGTGAAAGTTCGAGGCTGACTCGATGGTCGAACGAGAGTGGTTCGATAAGGACTACTACAAGGTTCTGGGACTTTCGTCGAGCGCGACCGAAAAAGAGATCACCCGCGCCTATCGCAAGTTGGCGAAGTCGTCGCACCCCGATACCAATCCCGGCTCCGAAGAGAAGTTCAAAGAGGTCTCGGTCGCCTACGACGTGCTCGGCGACAAAGAGAAGCGCAAGGAGTACGACGAGGTCCGTCGTCTCGGACCGGCCGCGGCCGGCTTCGGTGCTCAGGGCGGACCGGGTGGCGGCGGATTCAACTTCCAGACCGGCGACTTCGGCGATCTGGGCGACCTCTTCGGCGGACTCTTCGGCGGCGCTCGACGTCAGCGCGCTCAACGCGGCGCTGACTTAGAAACGGCGCTGCACCTGGGATTTCGTGACGCCGTCGTGGGCGTGACGACGTCGGTCAACCTGCCCAGCAACGAGGCGTGCCACACCTGCAAGGGGAGTGGCGCCGCACCCGGTACGGGCTTCGTCACCTGCGAGCGCTGCAGCGGTCGAGGTGTGTTGAACGACGACCAGGGACCGTTCGCGATGTCCAGCGTCTGTCCGGTCTGCCAGGGTCGCGGCGGACGCATCGTCACGCCCTGTCCGACGTGTCACGGCACGGGACGCGAACCGTCGTCGCGCAAGGTGAACGTACGGATTCCGGCCGGCGTGAACGACGGACAACGAATCAAGCTGAAAGGCAAGGGCAATCCCGGCACCCACGGAGGGCCGCCCGGTGACCTCTTCGTCGACGTCCACGTATCACCGGACGCTCGGTTCGATCGTCGTGGTCGCAACGTGACGACGAGTGTCCACGTCCCCTTGACGGCGGCGATGCTCGGCACGACCGTCGAAGTGCCGACGCTCGATGACCCGGTCACGTTGAAGATTCCCGCCGGGACGCAGCCGTCGACCACGATGCGCGTGCGCGGGCGCGGCGTGCCCGCGAGTGGCAAGAACGCCGCCGGAGACCTCTTGGTCACGGTGAACGTCACGATCCCCAAGAGGTTGAACAAGGAACAGAAGTCGGCGGTCGAGAAGTTAGCCGTCGCCCTGAAAGAAGAGGTAGCGAATGACTGAACGTCAGCAGCAACACGCCGTGTACGTGATCTCCGTGTTCGCCGAGTTGGCGGGCGTTCACCCCCAGACGCTTCGCAACTACGAACGCGGGGGTCTTTTGAATCCGCAACGAACGAGCGGTGGTTCGCGACGCTTCTCCGACGAGGACCTAACGGCGCTTCGACGGATCCAGGAACTGACCAACGAAGGTGTCAACCTCGAGGGGGTCAAAAAGATCCTTCGCTTGGAGGCCGAGCTCGCCGACGCCCGGGCGCGACTCGCGGCCACGCTCGAACAGGCCCGTTCGAATGTCGAGGAGGCGCACCGCCAGCACCGCCGCGACCTCGTACCGGTCCAGAACACGATCGCCGAGTTCATCGAGGCGCGACGGCGCCTGCGACAGGGTTAATTGGCCGACCGCCACGTCGATGCCGGCCTCCGGCGGACAAGTAGGCATTTTTCCTCAACTAGACTTTGCTTGCAACGAGGCCGACTCGGAGGAGCCCAGTGCCCGCAACAGTGGTCGTCGGAACCCAGTGGGGCGACGAAGGTAAGGGGAAGCTGACCGACCTCATGTCTCGTGACATGGACGTGGTGGTGCGCTATCAGGGTGGCCACAACGCCGGTCACCGCATCGTCGTCAATGACGAAGCGTTCGCCCTGCAACTCGTCCCGTCGGGCGTGCTCTATCCGTCGATCACGCCGGTCATCGGCAATGGCGTGGTGGTGGACCCCGCCGTCCTGCTCGCCGAATTGGACTCCTTGAGCGCCAAGCACGTCGACGTGTCTCGACTCATCGTCTCGGGCAACGCCCACTTGATTATGCCCTACCACCAGGAGTTGGACCGCTTGACCGAACGTTTCCTCGGTAAGAACGCGCTCGGCACGACCAAGCGAGGGATCGGTCCCGCCTACGCCGATAAGTCCTCACGCGTCGGGCTTCGCGTGCAGGACCTGTTGGACGCCAAGATCTTTCGCGAGAAGCTCGACGTCGTCTTGCAAGAGAAGAATCTGATCCTCACCAAGATCTACAACCGACCGGCGATTCCCGCCAAGACGATCGCCGAGAAGTACCTCGACGAGTACTCGCCCCGACTGGCTCCGATGATCGGCGACACCGTGGCCGTCGTGCACGACGCGCTCGATCGCGGCGAACGAATCCTGCTCGAGGGAGCGCAGGCGACGTTCCTCGACCTCGACCACGGGACCTATCCGTTCGTGACGTCTTCCAACCCCGTGGCCGGCGGCGCCTGCACCGGATCCGGCCTCGGCCCCCGCGACATTACCGACATCGTGGGCATCGCCAAGGCCTACGTCACGCGCGTCGGCGCCGGTCCCTTCCCCACCGAAGTCGACGGTGATATCGGAGAGCTGCTGGTGGACCGCGGTCACGAGTTCGGCACGAATACCGGACGTCGTCGACGCGTCGGTTGGTTCGACGCCGTGATGGCGCGTCAAGCGGCGAGGCTGAACTCGCTCACCGAGATCGCGCTCACCAAACTCGACGTGCTCGACACCCTGGACGAGATCCAGGTCTGTGTGGGCTACGAGGCCGAGGGCGTGCGCTACGACTTCCCGCCCTATCACCAGTCGGTGTTGCACGAAGTGAAGCCGATCTACGAAGTCCTGCCCGGCTGGAAGACCGACATCACCGCCTCGACGCAGTACTCGCAACTACCCGCCGCGGCGAAGAGTTACGTCAAATTCCTGGAACAGACCACGGGCGTCACCATCTCGGTGGTGGGCGTGGGTCCGGGCCGAGAGCAGTTCGTTCGACCCTCGTGAGGCGCAGTGTCGTCATCGGTTCGGGCGCGCGCGAACACGCGCTGGCCTGGGCGCTCGCGAAGACGTCCGAGGTCGTCGTCACGCCCGGGAACCCGGGCATCGCGGCCCACGGCCTCACCTGCGTCGACACTCCCTCGACCGAGCTCGACGCGGAACTGTTCGTCATCGGTCCCGACCAACCGGTGGTCGACGGACTCGCCGATCAGTTGCGCGCGCAGGGCAAGACCGTCGTCGGTCCCGGGGCCGACGGCGCGCGCCTCGAGGGATCGAAGGCGTACTTGAAGGAGTTCCTCGCGAGTGCCAACGTTCCCACCGCCGCCTACGGCGTCTTCGACGACGAGGGTGAGGCCTTGGCGTTCCTCGCCACCATGTCGCCGCCGTACGTGATCAAGACCGACGGCTTGGCGGCCGGCAAAGGTGTGCTGGTCACCAGCGACCTGGAGGAAGCCACGAACGATGTTCGCGAGAAACTGAGCGGTCGCGCCTTCAGCGGGGCCGGCCGCACCGTGGTGATCGAAGAGGGTCTGGACGGACCGGAGTGTTCGTTGATGGTGCTCTGTGATGGAGTGCACGTGACGACGCTCGTTCCCTCGCAGGACTTCAAGCGTCTCGGTGACGGCGACGTCGGGGCCAACACCGGGGGAATGGGCGCCTACGCGCCGATGGACTCTCTGTCATCGACGCAGATTGACGACATCATGGAGCGCATCGTGGCGCCGACGGTCGACGAGCTCCAGCGACGTGACATCGACTACCGCGGCGTCCTCTACGCCGGGATCATGCTGACGTCAAGGGGTCCGATGATCCTCGAGTACAACGCCCGATTCGGAGACCCCGAGACCCAGGCGCTCGTTCCCCTCTACGGCGACGGACTCTTCGACCTCCTCTTGAGCGTGGGCGAGGGCCGTCTCGCCACCTCGTCGCCGTTGGTGAGTGGCGCCGCCGTGACGGTGATTCTCGCGTCGCACGGCTACCCGCAGTCGCCGCGCCGGGGCGACGTCATCACGGGCCTGGGCGGCGACGGCCAGTTGACGCAGTCCGTGGAGGGCGTCACGGTCTTTCACGCCGGCACCGCGATCGATGACGAGGGACACTTCGTGACCGCCGGGGGGCGAGTGCTCGCGGTGACCGGGGTGGGCGAGTCCGTCGGCGAGGCGCGCCGTCGCGCCTACGAAGGCGCGGCGCTCATAACCTTTGAGGGGAGAGTGATGCGCAGTGACATCGCCCTCGCCGTGGCCTAGAGGAGATCGATGATTCCGAGGTATTCCCCCCAGGACGTGGCCGAACTCTTCAGCGACGAGCATCGATTCGACACCATGCTCGAGGTGGAACTCCTCGCCGCCGAGGGGCTCGCCGAACTCGGGGCGTTGTCCGAGCACGAGGTGGCGAAGTTGCGCCAACGCCGACCGGTCATCGACACGGAGTTCGTGGCCGAGGTCGAAGAACGCGAATTGGTCACCAATCACGACACGGCCGCCTTCGTCGACGTGGTGCAGTCGCGCATCGGCATGCCCGAGGCAGCGTGGATTCACTACGGTCTGACGTCGTCGGACGTCGTCGACACCGCGCTCTGTTTCAATCTGACCCAAGCCATGGACATCGTGATCACCGAGGCGACCGCATTTCGGGACGCGCTCACTCGACGCGCCGTTGACTCCATCGACATTCCCGTCACCGGTCGAACCCACGGCCAGCCCGCCGAGCCGACGACCTTCGGGGCCAAGTTTGCCTTGTTCGCACTGCAAGTGCAACGTGACGTCGAGCGCGCGCAGCGCGCGCGAACGTCGATCGCGGTCGGCAAGCTCTCCGGTGCGGTCGGCACGTTCTCCAACATCGATCCCGCCGTCGAAGAGTACGTCTGTTCGCGTCTCGGACTGGTGGCCGTTCCGGCGACCCAGGTGATCGCGCGCGACCGACACGCCGAGGTGCTGTACGCCTGCGCGTCACTCGGAACCGCGATCGAGAACTTCGCGCTCGAAGTGCGCCTTTTGGCCCGAAGTGAAGTCGGGGAGGCCGAAGAGCCCTTCGCCGCCGGACAAAAGGGTTCGTCGTCGATGCCGCACAAACGCAATCCCGTGCTCTCCGAGCGACTGTGCGGACTCAGTCGCGTGCTCCGGGGTTACCTGCAAGCCGGTCTCGAAGACGTGGCCCTGTGGCACGAACGCGACATCTCGCATTCGAGCGTCGAACGAGTGGTACTGCCCGACGCGTTGGCGCTCACGGTGTATATGTTGCGCAAGGCGACCGGCCTCGCCGATGGCCTGGTGCTGCACCCGGAGCGCGCGCTCGAGAATCTCACGACCGGATCGCTGGGGCTCGTCTTCTCCCAGTCGGTCCTGCTCGCGCTCGTCGATGCCGGGATGTCGCGAGACGAGGCGTATCGCGTCGTGCAATCGGCCGCCCGCCGCGCGATCGAGGAACGCCGCAACTTCCGAGAGGTCGTCGAGAGTGATGACGAAGTGACCTTGAGCCACGAGGCACTCGCGCGGGCCTTCGACACCGATAGGTTGCTCGCCCTTCGCGGCCGATTCCTCGACGCTTTAGTGTGGCGCTCGTGAGCGAACTCGGCCTGACGCCGCTCTACACCGGCAAGGTGCGCGACCTCTACGAGATCGACGAGCATCACCTATTAATGGTCGCGTCGGATCGGCTCAGCGCCTTCGACGTGGTGATGGCCGAGTCGATTCCCCAGAAGGGACGAGTGCTCACCGGGATCACCAACTTTTGGATCGAAGAGTTCGGCGATGCCGTGCCTTCGTCACTGGTGAGTTGCGATCCCAAAGTCATCGAGACCTCGGTGCCGGGATTTTTGAGCCACGCGCCGTGGCACGGACGCGCCATGCTCGTTCGAAAGGCTGACATGCTGCCCCTCGAGTGCATCGTGCGCGGCCGGCTGGCCGGTTCCCCGTATGACGAATACCTCGCGCGGGGAACGGTCCACGAAATGATCGTGCCACCCGGACTGCAACTGACCGACCCCTTTCCCGAACCCATGTTCACGCCGTCCACGAAGGCCGCGTCGGGCCACGACGTCAACATCAGCGTCGAGCGGGCGGCGCTGCTAGTGGGTGCCGATCGGGTACATCACGCGCAGACGTTGTGCGTCGACCTCTTCACGCGCGCCGCCACGGCGCTCGCGACCAAAGGGCTTATCCTCGCCGACACGAAATTCGAACTGGGCTTCGTCGACGGCGAGCTGGTCCTGTGTGACGAGGTGATCACCCCCGACTCGTCGCGGATCTGGCCGGCCGACGAGGTTCGCTCCGGCGAAACACCGCCTTCGTTCGACAAGCAGCCCTTCCGCGATTGGCTCTCGTCCCAGACCTGGGATCGCACGCCCCCACCGCCGAAGGTTCCCGACGACGTCGTCGCGACGACCTCCACTCGCTACCTCGACGCCTACCAGCGCGTGACCGGACATTCGATTGACGACTGGTACGGTGCTTCGCAATGAACTACTTCGTCATCGTCGACGTGACCCTGCGCAAGGGCATCGCCGATCCCGAAGGTTCCACCATCGAGCGCGCGTTGCCGGCCCTCGGCTTCACCGGCGTGACCAACATGCACGCGGGCAAGTCCTTTCGATTCGACGTTGAAGCGGAGAGCGAAGGGGCGGCCCTCGAGAAGGCCACGTCGCTCGCGCAGCGACTTCTCTCCAACCCGGTCATCGAAGACGCGTCGGCCCGGATCGGTGAGCGATAGTCATGGCCCGCATCGGCGTCGTGGTCTTTCCCGGCTCCAACTGCGAGTACGACGCTGCCGCGGCGGTAACCCGACTCGGTGACCAGGCCGAGTTCGTGTGGCACACCCGCACCGATCTTGACGGCCTCGACGGCGTCATCCTCCCGGGGGGCTTCGCCCACGGCGACTACCTACGGCCGGGAGCCCTCGCCCGATTCTCGCCGGTCATGGGCGCGGTGGAGCGTTTCGCCGCCGACGGCGGTCCGGTGCTCGGTATCTGCAACGGCTTCCAGGTCCTGGTGGAGGCCGGCCTGTTGCCCGGGGCGTTGCAGAAGAACCGCGGCCTGACGTTCCTCTGTCAACCGACGACGCTGGTCGTCACCTCGACCGCTTCGGTTTTGACGCGCGCCGCCACGGTCGGTCAGGAACTGGTCGTGCCGATCAACCATTTCTCGGGTTCCTACACCTGCGACGACGAGACGCACGACGAACTCGTGCGTCACGGCCAGATCGTGCTTCGCTACAAAGAGAATCCCAACGGCTCACGCGACGACATCGCCGGCGTCGCGAACCGAACTGGCAACGTGGTCGGTTTGATGCCGCATCCGGAGCGCGCGATGTCGACGCTGCTCGGCAGCGCCGACGGATGGGTGCTCTTCGAAAGCTTCCTGGGCGTGACGGTCGGGCAGTTCGTGCTCGCGCATTGAGACGCCCACCGGTACCCGTAGGGTGGTGCGGTGAGTAGCCCCGCGCCCCTTCACCGTGCGCTGGGGCTGACCGATGCGGAGCTCGAAAGCATCCGTGAAGTGCTTGGGCGCGAACCTAATTCACTCGAACTGGCCCTCTACGGCGTGATGTGGAGCGAACACTGTTCTTACAAGTCGTCGCGCCTGCACCTGCGTCGCCTCCCCACCGAAGCGCCGCAGGTACTGGTCGGTCCCGGGGAGAACGCCGGCGTCATCGACGCCGGTGACGGTATCGCGGTGGCGATTCGCATCGAGAGCCACAACCACCCGTCGGCCATCGAGCCCTACCAAGGAGCGGCCACCGGCGTCGGCGGCATCCTGCGTGACGTGTTCACGATGGGCGCGCGGCCCCTGGCGGTCATGGATCCGTTGTTCTTCGGGGAGTTGAGCGACGCGCGTCAGCGTTGGTTGGTCGAAGGCGTGGTCTCGGGGATCTCGGGCTACGGGAACTCGGTCGGCGTGCCCACGGTGGGCGGCGAGCTGACCTTCGACGACTGTTACGCCTCGAATCCGCTGGTGAACGTCTTGTGCTGCGGCGCGCTGCCCACCGAACGACTGGTCCTGGGCGTGGCCTCCGGCGTCGGCAACCTCGCGGTGCTGCTCGGGTCCTCGACCGGGCGAGACGGGATCGGCGGCGTCTCGGTGTTGGCGTCGGCCGGTTTCGACGGCGCCGACGGCGCCGAGTCGCTCGACGACGCCAAGCGACCGAGCGTCCAGGTCGGCGACCCCTACGAGGAGAAGCGATTGATCGAGGCCTGTCTGGCGCTGCTAGACGACGGACTGGTGGTGGGCATCCAGGACCTGGGTGGCGCGGGCATCGTCTGTGCGACCAGTGAGACCGCGGCCCGCGGCGGCGTGGGGATGGACGTCGACGTGACGGCGATCCCGCTTCGAGAGCCGGGCATGGCGCCCTACGAGATCATGACGTCCGAGAGCCAGGAACGCATGCTCGCCATCATCACGCCGGAGAACTGGGCCGCGGTGGCAGAACTGTGCGCGAAGTGGGAGGTTCGGGCGACCGTCGTCGGTCACGTCGTCGAACCGACGCTCGACGCGAACGGACGCGCCACGGCGATGCTGCGGGTGCGCCAGGGTTTCGACGGCGAGATTCTCGCCGAAGTGCCGGCGAGTTCGTTGGCCGACGAAGCCCCACTGTACGACCGGCCGATGGCGCGACCGGCCGACCTCGACGCCATCAACTCCGACGATCCGAGCGACGACGAGCCGGTCGGCTTACCGAACGAGGATCTTCTGGATCTACTCGTCGACCCGGCCTGGGTCTATCGCCAGTACGATTCGCAGCTCTTCCTGAATACCGTCGTCGGTCCGGGCCGCGACGCCGCGCTGTTGCGCCTCGCCGGACCGGGCCTGCCGTACTCCGAACGCGGCATCGCCCTGTCGACGGACTCCAACCCTCGGTGGTGCGCGCTCGACCCGCGCGCTGGTACCGCGTTGACGGTCGCCGAGAGCGTGGCCAATCTCGCCTGCGTCGGAGCGACCGCCAAGGCCGTGGTTAACTGTCTCAACTTCGGCAATCCCGAACACCCCGAAGTCATGTGGCAACTTTCCGAAGCGATCGACGGGATGACCGAGGCCTGCGTGGGACTGGGGCTTCCCGTCATCGGCGGCAACGTTTCGCTCTACAACGAAAGCGGTGGACACGACATCGATCCGACGCCGGTCGTCGGTCTCTTGGGCGTCATCGAATCGTTGGTGGCGCCGCCGCCCGGCTGGGGATGGCGTAAGGGCGACGACGTCGTGCTGGTGGGGACCCGTCACGCGAATTCGCACTACCGCTTCCCGCTCGGGGGATCGCGCTGGGCGACCCGACGCGGTCGTCGCGGGGGCCACGTCCCGCATTTCGACGCCGAAACGCTGGCCGCGGCGATCGAGTTCGTCGCCGGTGAAGTCGCCGCGATCTGCGCGGGCGAAGCCAGCGACGTCACGGCCGTGCACGACGTGGGCGGCGGCGGCCTCGCGGTCGCCTTGGCCGAGATGGTCGCCGTCACGACCCTCGGTGCCGAGATCGTGGAACTCGAGAGCCACGCCGAACTGTTCGCCGAATTTCCAGGTCGTTTCGTCATGGCGACGAACGACCTCCAGGCGTTCTTCGCCCGAGCCGAGGTGGCCGGAGTGCCGGTCGTGCGATTGGGCACGGTGGGCGGCAAGAAACTTCGGATCGGATCGATGATCAAGCTCTCGGTCGACGAGGTCGCCTCGCGACGACGCGGCGCGCTCGAAGAGTCGCTCGCCGCGGTCCTTTAGCGCGCGGCCTTCAATTCGTCGAGCACCTCGTCGGGAACGCGCAGGTCACCGGTTCGGCCGAAGCCGAGGAACACGTCGGATTTATAGGTGCCGTGATAGTCCGATCCGCCGGTCGGGATCATCCCGGCGTCCCGGGTGAGCTTGACCATGAGGGCCCGAATTCCGGCGCTGGTGCTGCCGTAGTGCGCTTCAACGCCGGCGAAACCCCGTTCGCGAAGGGAGGCCATCACTCGTGGCATGGTGGTCTCGATCGAAGTGGGGTTGATCTCGTCCACGTAGTTGACCAGGGGGTGGGCGATGGAAAAGACGGTGCCCGAGCCCTTGGCGGCGTCCACGAATTCCTCGATGGGCATGCTCGTCTTGGAAACATAGGCCGCGCCGTCGGTGCCGAGCCATTCGACGAAGATTCGGTTCCAGGTGTCATCGTTCTGCTCACCGATTAACTCGGGGTGGAGGTCGATCATGGCCCGGGCGAAGTGCGGACGCCCGATGGCGTCCACGTTGCCGGTCATATCGGTCAGGTAGGCGAGCGTGAGGTCCTCGAAGCCTTTCTCCTGGAGCAGGGTCACCAGTTGGTGGTTGCGACGGTCGCGGTCGTGGCGCAGCGCGGCCAGTTTCTTCTGGAGCGGGTGCTCGGCGTCCAGGGGCAAGAAGTAGGCCAGTACGTGGACGTTGCGCGCCTTGGCGAGACCGTCGCGCACCCTCGGGAACTCCGTGTCGCGCAACGAGACCTCCACGCCGGTCACCAACTCGAGTCCGAGCCTGGCGCAGGCCGCCGACATTTCGTCGTGACTGAGCGTCGTGTCGTGGTCGGTCAGCGCGATGGCCGATATACCCAGATCGTGTGCCTTTTCGGCCAGCTGCGTGGGTGTGTCCGATCCGTCGGAGAACGTGGAGTGAGTGTGGAGATCTAGCACCCCAGAAGGCTACAGAAGTCAATAGGGGGTGGTCGTCTGTGCGACAATGTCTCAGTGCCTTCTGAGATGAAATTTCGAACTGAAGAGGGCGCGTGAAAGAAGCCTGCGGCGTCGTCGGGATTGTCGCTCCCGGACGCGGCGCGTCGCATCTCTGCTACGACGCGCTCTACGCGCTCCAACATCGGGGGCAAGAGTCGGCCGGCATGGCGACCTTCAACAATCACCAGATCACCGTCGTGAAGGACAACGGCCTGGTGAGTCACGTCTTCGCCGAGACCACCTTGCGCGCGTTGGCCGGCGACTTCGTCATCGGTCACACTCGTTACTCGACGTCCGGCTCGGCCAACTGGACCGCCGCCCAGCCGGTCTACCGCTCGGCCGGAACCTCGGGCTTCGCCATCGCGCACAACGGCAACCTCACCAACACGACCGCGCTCGCCGAAGAGGCGGGCATTCAGTTCACGTCGATGCTCTCGGATTCGGACCTGGTCGCCGAACTGCTGGCGCGCGAGGTGGAGTCGGGCATCTCATTGGCCAAGGCGCTGGGGGTCGTCCTCGCTCGGACCGAAGGCGCCTACTCCATGGTGGTCCTCGAAGCGGGCGAGATACACGCGGTGCGCGACCCCTACGGATTTCGGCCGCTATGCCTGGGACGATTCGGTGACGAGGCCAATCCCGAAGGGTGGATGGTCGCCTCGGAGTCGCCGGCGTTGGACGTGGTGGGCGCCACCTTCGTCCGAGAGATCGCGCCTGGCGAGATGGTGACGATCTCCAGTCGGGAACTCTCCTCGGTGCAGCTGCTCGATCCCGCCCCCGGCAAACAGAAGCTGTGCATCTTCGAGTTCGTCTACTTCGCGCGTCCCGACACCTACTTGATGGGTCACCAAGTCCACACGACGCGTCGTCGGATGGGCGAACTACTCGCCGCCCAGTCCTCGGTCGACGCCGACATCGTGATGGGCGTGCCCGACTCGGGCGTTCCGGCCGCCGAAGGATTCGCCAAGGCGTCGGGCATACCGTTCGGCTACGGACTCGTCAAGAACCGTTACATCGGGCGAACGTTCATCTCCCCGGATCAAAGTCTGCGCGCGGCGACCGTTCGACGCAAGCTCAATCCATTGCGCGAGAACATCGAAGGTCAGCGCCTGATCGTGGTGGACGACTCCATCGTGCGCGGCACGACCACGCGCGAGATCGTGAAGATGCTCCGTGACGCCGGCGCGAAAGAGGTGCACCTGCGGATCTCGTCGCCGCCCTTCATGAACCCCTGTTACTACGGCATCGACACGCCCACGCGCGTCGATCTGCTGGCGGCGAACAACTCGATTCCCGAGATGAACGAGTTCATCGGTTCGGACTCCCTCGAGTTCATCTCGTTGGAGAACCTGCGCAGCGCCATCCAACTCGACGGTGAGTGCTGTGACGCCTGTCTCACCGGCTCGTACCCCGCGCCAACACCGGTCGTGTTGGGAACGGCGGGCAGCCGCTGGTGAGTCGACTGCTCGAACAGCCCCTCAACGGCGCGACCTACGCCGCTTCGGGTGTGTCGATCGATGCGGGGGACGAGGCGGTCGAGCGGATCAAGGGCCTTGTGGCGAGCACGTCACGGCCCGAGGTGCTGGGCGGCATCGGCGGATTCGGTGGGCTCTTCGCCCTCGACACGTCGAAGTACACCTCGCCGGTGTTGGTCGCCTCGGCCGACGGCGTCGGCACGAAACTGGACGTCGCTCGTCAAGTCGGGCGATACGACACGGTCGGCATTGACCTCGTCGCCATGTTGGTCGACGACCTCGCCTGCGTCGGAGCGGAGCCCCTCTTTCTTTTGGACTACGTGGCGGTCGGCAAACTGGAGCCGGCGCGCCTCGAGGAGTTGGTGGCCGGGATCGCCGAAGGCTGCCGTTTCGCGCGCACGGCCTTGCTCGGGGGTGAGACCGCCGAACACGCCGGGGTGATGGCGCCCGACGACCTCGACGTCGCGGGCTTCGCCGTCGGCGTGGTGGAACGGGGCGAGGAGCTCGGTCCCGAGCGGGTTCGCGACGGTGACGTACTGGTGGGATTCGCGTCGACGGGGCTTCGCTCGAACGGCTATTCGTTGGCTCGGCGCGTGCTCGTGAACAACGTCGGTGATCTAAGCGCGCCGGCGTGGGACGGCGCGGACCACAGCCTCGGTGACGAACTGCTCGTGCCGTCGGTCATCTACGCCCCGACGATCACGGCACTTCGCCACGAACTCGGGGATGACGTGCACGCCTGTGCGCACATCACCGGCGGCGGCATTGTCGGCAACGTCGCGCGCTTCCTGACGCCCGACCTCGACGCGCACATTGACATGGAGAGCTTCGAGACGCCGCGGATCTTCTTCGAGATTCAGCGTCGCGGTCGCGTACACGCCGACGAGATGGTGCGCGTTTTCAACTGCGGTCTGGGCATGGTGGTGGCCCTCAACGCGAGTGCCGCCGACGTGGCGATATCGTTGGCGCTCGCCAATGGTGTTTCCGCGATGATGGTCGGATCGGTCCGGTCCGGTAAAGGGGAGGTGGTGTTGTCATGAGCGACGCCCGCGAACGAGTTCGCCAACATTTGCTCGAGCACTCCGTTCGGCGAGGCGACTTCGTTTTGAAGTCCGGTCGACCCTCGACGTGGTTCATCGATTCCAAGAAGACCATCTGCGCTCCGGAGGTCATGGTGGACCTGGCCATGTTGATTCTGGAGAGACTGCCCGACGACGCCACGGCCATTGGCGGGCTGACGATGGGCGCCGACGGCGCGACGTTCATCACCGCCGGCGTCGCCGCGACCCGCGGGAGGAGCCTTAACGCCTTCAGTGTCCGAAAGGAAGTGAAGGATCACGGGGCGGGCGGACGCATCGCCGGGGTGCTCGAGCCAGGTGACCGGGTGGTCATCACCGAAGACACCGTCACGCGCGGCACGAGTCTGCTCGAGGCGGCCCAGGTGGTGCGCGACTACGGCGCCGAAGTGATCATGCTCTTCGCGGTCGTCGATCGTGGCGGCACGGTCGAGGCCATGGCGGCCGAAGAGGGCATCGCGTTCGACACGCTGTTCACCTCCCAAGACCTGGGATTCACCAACGAAGAGAGGTAGTCACTTCGCCAGTACCGCGAGCACTCGCTCACGCCAGGCCATCCTCGGCAAGTAGTTCTCCTCCGGCGTGTGACCGAAGCGAACGATAAGCGCGTCAAGGGCCGGCACGACCGAGATCATCTGTCCCTCGTAGCCATTGGCCCAGTAGGTGCCGTACTGATCGCCGCTCACCCACCACTTCCAGGAGTAGAGGAGACCAGTGGAGGCTTCGACGCTCAGGGGCACCTGGGCGGTGGCGGCCCACTCGCGCGAGATGAGTTGTTTCCCCTCCCACTCGCCACCACGCAAGTAGAGCAGCCCGAACTTCGCGAAGTCGAGGGCGCGCGCGTGCACGAAGCTCGACGCCACGAAGACGCCACTGGTGTCGAAGGTGGCGACCGCGCTGGTCATCCCGACCGGTTCGAAGAGGCGCCGCTCGAGGTACGCGCGATAGTCGTCGCCGTAACCCACGAGGTCGGCCACTATTCGACTCAGGATGTTCGTAGTGCCGCTCGAGTAGTTGTAGAACGTACCGGGCTCGTGGACGAGCGGCAACGCCGCGGTGAAGGCGGCCATATCGTCCTGGCCTTCGCCCCAGAGCATGTCGATGACGTGACTGGTCTGACCGATTTGGTACTCCTCGATGAAGTCGAGGCCGTCGCGCATGGCGAGAAGATCGCGCACTTGGATCTGATGACGAGGGTCGGCTTCGTCTCGCCACTCCGGAACCGCCGCGAGTTGATCGGGATTCAGGCGACCTTCGTCGACCAGGGTGCCCACGATCATGTGCAGGATCGACTTGGCCATCGACCACGAAAGAAGCTGACTGTCGCGCGTGATCGCTTCGGCGGGTCGGTCGAAGTGGAACTGCTCGCCGCCGTAGCGCTCGCACAGGACGCGGCCGCCTTGCACGACGACGACGGCGTTAGTGACCGCCAGGTTCTCGTTGGTGAACATCTCGTTGACGACGGCGTCGAGCTCGTCTTGACTGGCCGACTCACCCCTCGGCCACTCAAGCGTCGGCCAGGCGACGTCCGCCTTCTGCGGCGCGAAACGCGGCTGCACTGACGGCAGGTTGTCCATACCCCTCCGATTCCGAGGTCCATCCTTTCACGCGCCACCGTGAAGCTCCTATGGTTGTCAAGCCGCAGTTCGTTCCGCCAGCCATTCTTGGTAGCGCTCCACGAATTCATGGTCATGGTCGAGCCCTCGTTGAATACGTGACACTTTGATTGGCCACACTTGGAGATCGTCCGAGACCATTTGCAGTGAGATGTGCGCGCACTGTCGCGCGTTGCGCAGGTGAGGTCCGATCTCTTCGTAAGCGGGGTTCTGGAGCAGCCAGAAGACTTCTCGGGCGATGTGACGCTTGAGACAGCGCGTCACGTCACGCTTGGTCTTGCCTTCAGCCGTTCGTCGAGCGAGGTAGATCTTGGTCTCTTCGTCAGTGGTCATGCGGACCATGGCGATGCGCCACAGGGCGTTGTTGGCTTGTCGATTCCCCGATCGACTGAGGCGGTGGCGGTTCGTCTGACCCGACGACGCCTCGATCGGGGCGACGCCGCACATGGCGGCGAAGGCCGCCTCGCTGCGCAGTCGTTGACAGTTGGAGCCCGCGGCGACGAGCAGCGTCGCCGCGACGTCCACCCCCACACCTTTGGCGGCGCGGAGCGCGGGGTTCGCCTCCTTCGTCAGTTGGTCGAGGATCTTGCTCAAGTCGTTCATCTCTTGGCTCGGATCCTGGTAGCGCCGCGACAGGCTTCTGAGTGCCAGTCGGGTCGCCTCGAGCGGATCGCGTGGATCCTTGGGTCCAAAGCCGGCGCATCGCGCCACGCGGTCTTTGGTGCGCAGCGGCAGGCTTTCGCGCAGTTCACTGGGGGCGGTGACGATGAGGTCCCTGATCTGCAGGGCCAGTCGAGTCCTCGTGTTGCGCGCCGAACAGAAGGCCACCCGCAACACCCGGATCGACTCGATCGAATCGTCGTGGTCCTTGGGCACGACTGTGGCCTCGCCGTTGAGGGCCGCGCGCGCCGCCGCCTCGGCGTCGACCGTATCGGACTTGCCCCGTCGTCGGCGCATCTGGCGATTGGGGCGATTGACGTCGACCACCTCGACGTCGCACTCGCGCAGGTATCGCGTGAGCCCGGCGCCGTAAGAGCCGGTGCCCTCGACACCGACCGTGGCGAGCGCACCGAAGCTCTCCATCCACCGGCGCAGCTGGGCGTAGCCCTTGGTGGTGACGTCGAAGGGGGCCGTCTCGAGGATCTTGCCTCGTTCGTCGACCACCGCCGCGACGTGGGTGTCTCGGTGGGTGTCAACCCTGCCGAAGACGATCGCTGAATTATTTGCCATTATGGTTCTGCCTTCCTAGTTGATGGGGTGGCACCACCGGCAGGTCGGCGGACAGTACACACACGGTGTTTTGGTTCAAAGCTCCTATCAAGTCACGTCCGTCCGGCCAGCTGGTGCACGCCTTCGGCTAGGAGTTAGGTCGACAGTTCACACATCAAGGCACGAAGCCAGTGACAGACGTCGAGTCAGGCCCAACTCCCGGCCGAGGACCCAACCAGTATGTGTGTGACAGCCCCTCGATAGGTTCGGCGCATGTCGATGTCCCGTGACCCCGAAGTCGAACAGTTTTTCTACCGGTCCTCGATCAAGTCGAATCGCCACCGCAGTCGGGTCAGCGCTTATTTCGTCCAGCGCTTTCGAGGATCGAAGGTCGTCGCGCGCATCGAGCCGCTCGGTCTCGTTCCCACGTCGATTGGTGATAAGCAATTGGCGATTCAGCGACTTAAACGCAACCTGGTCGCTGCCGGCACGTGGCAAGAATCGCCGAGTGGGCATCATTACCGACAACGTGTCGTCGCGGCCCACGTCACCACCACACAAAAGGTCGCCCCACAGAACTCGTGAGGAGTCCGTGGGGCGACCGATCTGGTGGTCGAGACCGGCGTCGATCCGGTGACCTCACGCTTTTCAGGCGCGCGCTCTACCGACTGAGCTACTCGACCTCCTCGTCACCCTTTCGGGTGTCGAGCGGACCTGACGGGATTTGAACCCGCGACCTCCGCCTTGACAGGGCGGCGTGCACTCCGAGCTGCACCACAGGTCCTCGGTGTTCCCAAGGTCGAGACCCCGAGACGCGAATCCCAAGTCTATACGGCGCCGACCGCGTACTTTGAGGGCTACGGTACCGGCGAAACGTGTGCGCCACCAAGTGAAATTGCTGCGGCGTCGATAGGCTCGACGACACGCGACGAGAAGGGATAATCGATGTCTGATCGAGTCGAAGTTGAAACTCTGAAGGTTGGTCAAGGTGGCGGACGGGACTTGCTCGCCGATCTGTATCGACCACCGAATCCCAACGGTTGCGGCGTCCTGCTCATTTACGGCGGCGGATTCGTCGAAGGCGACCGTCGGCAACTTGCCGGTTACGGCATCGCGTTGGGCCGTGCCGGTTACACCTCTCTCGCGTGTGAGTACCGCCTCGCCGGCGAGGCTCTGTGGCCGGCCGCGCTCGACGACGTTCACACGGCGTTCGATTTCTTTCATGGCGAAGCCAGATCGCTCGGTCTGGACGACTCGAAGTTGGCGGTATCGGGAAACTCGGCCGGAGGCTGTCTTTCGCTATTGCTGGCCGGCACCAGCAGGCTTCCCGTCGCTGCGTCCATCGCCTTCTACGCGCCGACGGATTTCATGGGTGACGACGCTCGCGCCAAGGGTTCACCGCGCAGTATGAAGTACTTGCTCGGTGACGACGTCGCTGAAGATCGACTTCGCGCCATGAGTCCGCTGACGTATGTCGGGCCGAAGTTCCCGCCGACTCTGCTATTGACCGGCAATCGTGACGCGCGAGTCGACTGGAAAGAGAGTGTGCGCATGTGCGAGTCGTTGAACGATGCCGGTTCGAGCGCCGAACTGCACGTCTTTGACGGACTCGAGCACGCCTTCGACCTGCAGCCGGAGGGGTTGGTGATGCGCCCCTCGGGGCCGATGACGATCTTGGTGTAGCACTGCACGCCGAGGTAATCGTCGTCACCGACGGCGCGAAGATACTCGTCTTCCATCTCGTGGCGAAGGGACGTGACCAAATCCTCGCCCCCGGGCAGCGCCTCGTACTCGTTCATCGAGAGGGGCATGCCAATCGGGTAGTGGCCCGGGAGGGAGCGAAGCGCGTCGCGTATGGCGACGTGACACGCGCGCATCGCGACGTTGACGTTGGAGAATCGTTGCCAATCGCTCTGCGCGGGCGGGAAGGCGCCGATCAGATAGCCCATCAACGCGACGATGTTGGGCTCGTTCACGGTGCAGGCGATTCCGATCAGATCGCCCAGTGCGTCGCCGACGACTCGGGCGTAGCTCCCCATGAGTGGGGCGATCTCGGGGCATTCAAAGCCTCCGAGGTCGGCGACCCACAAGGGCAAAGTGAAATGATGCAAGGTCACGACCGGCACTATCGATCGGGCGCGACAGGCTTCGAGCATTCGTCGATAGTGCGCGAGCGCCTCGGCGTCGATGACCCCGCGTTCTGGCTCGATCCGCGCCCATTCGACGGAGAGCCGGTACGAATTGAGCCCCAATTGGACGATCAGGTCGAGGTCTTGTTCGTAGCGGTTCCACGAGTCACAGGCGTCACCGCACTCTTCGACGCAGTGTGTGCCTTCGGCCCGTTCGTAGCGCGACCAGTCGGTATTGGATCCTCCTCCCTCGGTCTGATACCCCGACGTGGAGGTGCCCCAAGAGAACCGGTCTGGAAAATGGACTTCGCGTTGTGCCATGACGAGAATCTAGAGTGCCCTGCGCGCCCGCGCAGATTTCCACCGAGGTCAGCCGACGAAACATCACCGTGGCGGGCTCACCTTCGCGAATCGTTGCGTCGACCATAGATAAGGTGACCAGCGACACGCCGTTGGAGAAGGGAAGTATGGAGGACGCCACCGCGGAACGCAAGCCGGCGAGTTCGTCGACCGAGGACCATCAACGAGCGGTCCTCGCGTCCCTCGCCTCGGCTCGGGCCAGTGACTTCGAGCGCGCCACGCGCGGCATGATTGCGCCGGGCGCCCCGCGACAGGTTCCCGGACGCTTCGGACAGGTTCTCTGGGACCTCGACGCGTACGCGTTCCTAGACGACCCCGACACGATCGAATCGCCGAGCACGGTGAATCCCAGTCTCTGGCGTCAGGGGCGACTCAACAACATTTCGGGTCTCTTCGAAGTGACGCCGTCCGTGTTTCAAGTACGGGGTATGGATATCTCGAACGTGACGTTCATCTCGGGGGAGACCGGGTGGATCGTCATCGACCCACTCACCTCCGAAGAGACCGCCCGAGCGGCACTGGAGCTGGTGAACGAGCACTTGGGTGAACGGCCGGTGCGCGCCGTGATCTACACCCACAGCCACACCGATCACTTCGGAGGAGTCCGCGGGGTCCTCGGCGATGACGACATCGCCAGTGGTCGCGTGCCGGTCATCGCGCCCCAGGGATTCCTCGAGGCGGCGATCAGCGAGAACGTGTTGGCCGGCACGGTCATGATCCGCCGCGCCATGTATATGTACGGGGTGCTCCTCCCGAAGGACGCCCAGGGCCACGTCGACACCGGCCTCGGCAAAGGGATGCCCGGTTTGCCGAGCGTGTCGCTGGTGGCGCCCACGCTCGAGATCACCGCTACCGGTGAGGAGTTGAACATCGACGGCGTTCGTCTGGTCTTCCAGATCACGCCCGGTACTGAAGCGCCGGCCGAGATGAACATCTTCCTCCCGGATGAGCGTGCTTTGTGCATGGCCGAGAACTGCACCGCCAATCAGCACAACGTCTACACGCTTCGCGGGGCGCAGGTGCGCGACGCCCTCATGTGGAGCAAGTACATCGACCAGTCCCTCGAGCTCTACGCCCACCAGTGTGATGTCCTGTTCGCGAGTCATCATTGGCCGAGGTGGGGACAGGGCGATCTGTCGACGTACTTGGCCAGTCAGCGCGACGCCTATCGATACGTGCACGACCAGACCCTTCGACTGGCCAACCACGGACTCACCATGACCGAAATCGCCGAGGAGCTGGAGCTGCCCGCGGGTCTGGGTGACGAGTTCTTCAACCGGGGATACTACGGAACCCTCTCGCACAACGCCAAGGCGGTCTACCAGCGCTACCTCGGCTGGTTCGACGGCAACCCGGCTCACCTGCATCCCCACCCACCTCAGGAAGCGGCGACACGGTACGTGCGCTTCATGGGAGGGGCCGACGCGGTCTTGGACCAGGCCCGCGCATCCTTTGGCGACGGTGACTATCGATGGGTGGTCGAAGTGGTCAACCACGTCGTCTTCGCCGAACCGGACAATGAAGCGGCGCGGCTCTTGCAAGCCGACGCCCTCGAACAACTCGGCTACCAGAGTGAGTCGGGACCGTGGCGCGACTTCTATCTGAGCGGGGCGATGGAGCTGCGATCGAACGGCACCGTGCTGAGAGGACTGGCGGGCAACGCCCTGGGATCGGGCATTGTCGCTTCGATGACGCCGGAGTTATTGCTGGACCTCCTTGGTGTCCGTCTCAACGGACCGCGGTGCGTGGACTTCGAAATCGAGGTCGAACTCGTCGTCGCCGACCGCCGCGACGAACGCTGGAGTTTCGGCGTGCGAAACGGCGTGCTGCACGCCCGTCGAGGGGCTCGAACCTCCGCGACGGTGGGCGTCATCAGTTCGATCTCCGCCTTCGCCGCCTTCGCCGCCGGTGCCAAGAGCTTCGACGAGTTGATCGCTCGCGACGACTTCGAAGTGACCGGCGACGTGGCGAGCCTCCGAGGTCTCGTCGAGCGGTTGGACGTGTTCGAGTTCGGATTCGAGATCGTCTTACCCTGAATCTCCCCTTTCGTCGTCACTACACTGAGATGAAAATTCCAGAGAAAGCGGTGCCCCTTGACCTCAAACCTGAGAGCCGAAACAATTCACTTCCGATCCTTCGACGACCAAACGGTCGAGGCGTACCTGGCGACGACGGAAGACCAGCAGGTTGGCGGGGTCGTCGTCATCCACCACTTCCCGGGTTACGACGAAGCCACCAAGGAGATGGTCCGCAAGTTTGCGGCGAACGGCTACAACGCGATCTGCGTGAACCTCTACTCTCGCGAGTCACCCGGCGCGAGCTCCGACGACGCGGCGGCGGCGGCGCACGCGCGCGGTGGCGTACCGGACGATCAACTCGTGGGTGACGTCGGAGCGGCCGTGGCGTACCTGCGCGCGCTGCCGAACTCGAATCAGAAGGTGGGCGTCATCGGCTACTGCTCCGGCGGTCGACAGTCGGTGCTGTCGGCGTGCCGTCTCGACCTCGACGCCGCGGTCGACTGTTACGGCGCCTTCGTGGTCGCGAGTCGGCCCGAGAGTACGATGACCTCGATCGTCGACCTGCTGCCCAACCTCTCGTGTCCGTTGCTGGGCCTTTTCGGTTTGGATGATCAATACCCCTCGCCCGAGCAGACCGAGACACTTCGAGAACTGCTGACCAAACACGCCAAGGATTTCACGTTCCACGAGTACGAAGGCGCCGGTCACGCCTTCTTCGCCGTCGATCGCCCGTCCTATCGACCCGAGGTGGCGATCGAAGCGTGGGGTGAGATTTGGAAGTTCTACGGCCAACACCTCTCAAGCGCGAAGTAGGTCGTCATGTGCACCTACGACGCCGAACGTATTTCGGTGACCGGCAGCGCCAAGGGCGCTCACGGATGGTTCCGCGCGACGGACGCCACGATCTATTACGACCACCCGGTGCACTTCGGCGCGGGCCACGCGTTGATGGTGGACGTCATCAGTCCCGCGCTCGGAGCCAGTTCGAGAGTGGGGCTCGAGTTGAACGCCACCTCCGCGCGGGAGTTGGCGCTGGCCATACTGCGCTCACTCGACAGCATCCCCGCGGGCCTGCTCGAGAGTTAGCGGTGTTGCGTTACGCATTGCCGCGGCAGAAGAATCGACGGGAACGCCAACGCGCCGGGCGAAAATGCGACCGAGTGGGCTAACGAGTAAATTTTCCTTCGGGGGTAAACGTGGCCCAAGATCGACGACCGGAAATGGCCGACCAACCTCGACCCAGCGCGCGCCGTTGGAGTGAACCGGTCGACCAGTGGCGCGGCAGGGCGCAGCACTGGTTCGACGCCGGTGTCGTGAGCTCGGCGCACGGTGACGAGTTCTTCGTACTCGATTCGAGTGAGTCGGCGGCGACCGCAAACGGGCCACGAGCCGACCGGGATCGATCCTCACTCTCGCCGCTCGTCGAGTCGGCTTCGTACGTGGGCGTGGTCGTCATCGGCCTGAGCGCGGTGCTCTTTCTTGGTCACTATTGGAGTCGCATCGGTGTCGCGGGACACGTCAGCGTGGCCCTAATGGTCACGGTCGCGGGACTCGCCGGGGGAAACGTCGTGGCCCAGATCGGCGACGCGGGCGCGCGTCGACTCGGTGGTTTTCTTCGACTCGTCGGCACCGCCGGTGCCGCGATGACGACCGCCGTTGCCGTCGGACCGGGCGTCGCAGGTCACCGCGGCCTCGCGTTGCTCTGCGTGGGCGTGGTGGTGCTCGCCCTGAGCGCGGCGCTGTGGCGAAACCTCGATCGGTCGTTGCAGTTTCTGAGCACGCTGCTCGGCGTAGCGATAACGCTGGGCGCGGTGGGCATCGTGGCTCACTTGCACGCCACCTCCGCTGAAGTGGGGCTAATGGTGTGGCTCTTCGCGATCGCTGTCGGTTTGATGAGTCTGCAGATGCTGCGGCCCGCGTCCACGGCGTTGTTGGTGGCCGAACTCGTGAGCTTCGTCGGGGCCTTCGCGCTCTCCTTTCCGAATCATCTCGGGGGTGTTCTCCTAGGGATTCTCTCCACGCTCTGCGCGGTCGGCATCGGCTTCGCCCTCGATCGCCCACCGATCATCGTGATTGGGGCGGTGGGGTTCTTCATGTTCGATTTCCGGGTCTTCGCCCTCTACGTACGAAGTGCCGACGCCGCACTGGGTGCCTTCATCCTCGGACTGGTGCTGGTGTTCGTCGCGCTGTTACGCGCTCGGCACGCCACGACGGTCGAAACGCGCGAATTCAATCCGCAGGCGAAAGTCTCCGCCGAGGCCCATTGGCACGAACCCTGGTAGTTCGTCTGGCGCTCTCGGGCGACTATTTCCTTATGCGTTTGTAGAGGCCGATGCCGTTGTCGTTCGTGACCAGCGTGAAGTACCGCGAAATTTTGGCGAAGACACTCGCGTCGTCGGAGCTGTCGAGATAGACCGGCAACACGAGATACTCAACCTTGTTCGCGAAAGAGAGTCGCTCGCCGTTGTGGGCGAACAGCCCGTAGTTCTGCGAATCGAAGGGCGTGGGCCAGAGGTAGATCTGGGTGCGGTGATCGAGGTGAGGCACGAAGAGATACCAGGCCGAGACGACGGCGTTGGCCGGTATTCGGTTCTCGAGAGTCGTAAAGGATCGCACGGTGGCACTGGTGGGACTCCACTGCGACACGGCCGTGTTGTCCGAGAAAGGGGCCAATCCCCACCAGACACACGAGAAGAGGGCACACGTCACCGTGATCGCGGTGATGACGTAGCGTCGCGCGTTGGTCGACTGTCGCGAGACCGCCCACACGGTTCCCATGACGAGCACCGGCACGAGGGGCATGGAGAACTGATACGGGATCTGATGCATGTACGGCAGCGTGCTGATGACGTTTTCGGCGAGCACCAGGATTCCGATGAGGGCGATCTCCGGTGACAACAGAAATCCCCAACCGGTCATGAAACCCATCTGCCAGACGTAGAACGGGCGTCCGTCAGCGCGCAGGTACGAAATCATCGTCCCCGGCGAGGTGAACAAGGTCTTGAAGAAACCGCTCACGCCACCGAAGGGGATGTCTCCGCCGTAGAGGCTGCCCTGACCGAGGAGCGAGGGGATGATGACCTCTAACGCCAGCGCCGTCCAGGCCACGGCCCCGGCCACGATCCACAGACCCCACTTTCGATCGCGTCGCCAGAGCACCCAGAGACCGAGCGGGACGACGAGCATCGCGGCGTCCTCTTTCACCATCAACGCGAGTACCACCATCACCGCGAGGAGCACCCCCCTCGACTCGACCGCGGCGTAGATGGCCACGCTGATGATCAAGACCTGCAGCCCCTCGGGATGGAACTGTTGCAGGTTGCCTTGTTCCAGGGCGGGACTGAGTAGGAACGCGGCCACGAGCAACGTGGCGATGACAGTATTGCGAATCAGCTTCTGCGCGAGTACGTAAATCGGGATCGACGCCCCCGCGATCGCCAGGACTTGGAGCATGAGTAGTCCTTGCGGTTCGGGAAAGAGTCGGTAGAACGGGGCGAAGAGCAGAAGGACGAATGACGTGTGGTCACCGAAGAGATTTCGACCCATCACGGTCACGAACGGAACGTGGAAGTGTGTCAGGAGCCAGAGGCCCTGATCGAAAATGGCTAGGTCGAAGGGCGGGTACCCGTAGCCGTAGTACATCCTCCAACTGAGGTAACTGAACCAACCGACGTACAGCGTGATGAGGGCGATGACCGCCCAATGTTTTCGTTGAAACGTGGCGCGCAAGAGTCGTACGGGACGCCGTATGAACCGACGGGAATCGGGATTGACGCTCGGACGGGGCATCCCGAGTCGCAACGTCGCCGCGACGTTGGCACTCGTGTCCGTTGCCCCTTCCAGTGACATCGCAATCCTCGTTTCTACACAAAATAGATTGTTTCACGCAACGTCCGACGGTACGACCTGGCGATGTCGGAGAGTTCCTACGAACACTGCATGCACGGTTATGAATCCGTATGTACTCGCGTCGCGTGACGGTCGATCGACAAATGTTACGAGATGGTAACGATGTGTGTTACGAGTTGATGACACATCGACAACGCTGAGTTGTGTGAACGCACAGTGGCCTCACAGAGTTTTCACAAATTGATGCGCGATACTTGAGTTACTCGCACCCACACTCGGTGGTTGTGTCGAAGGGGCAAATCATGTTTACAACCAAGTCAAGTCGCGTCATTCGCGTGGCGACCTCCGCGGTCGTGTGCGTGACGCTCGCGCTCGGCACTGCAGGAGTAGCCCTCGCGGGACAGGGATCGCACTCACGCGATCATTCCAGCTTTAACTCTCGGGACCACGGTCATCATGGGAACGTCGTCAGCGGCGTCGTGACCGGACCGGTCGTCGCCGGCATGATCACCGTGACGGACGAAGGCGTCACCACGACCTACCCCACCACGGGCGCGACCTACTTCGTGGGCGACACCGCCGGCGTCGCCGCTGACCTCGCGGCCGGCGAACACGTGCAGCTCGATCTCACCTCAACGACCCCCCAGACGGTGACCAAGGTCACCATCGACCCGGTGCACTTCTTCGGCACCGTGACCGCGTTGGGCACCGGCTCGTTCACGCTGGCCGGCGAGCACGGCACCTCGCTCATCGTTGACGTCGTCTCGGGCGTCACCACTTACACCTCCGGTGGGGCACCCTCCACGTTCGCCGCCGTGATCATGAACGCCAAAGTCAGTGTCGTCGGCCTACCGGGCACGACCGCGGGCACCCTGAACGCCAACTCCGTGAACATCTGGGCGCCGCGATTGAAGACCCACGCCGATGGCACGGTGACCGGACCGGTCGTCGCCGGCATGATCACCGTGACGGACGAAGGCGTCACCACGACCTACCCCACCACGGGCGCGACCTACTTCGTGGGCGACACCGCCGGCGTCGCCGCTGACCTCGCGGCCGGCGAACACGTGCAGCTCGATCTCACCTCAACGACCCCCCAGACGGTGACCAAGGTCACCATCGACCCGGTGCACTTCTTCGGCACCGTGACCGCGTTGGGCACCGGCTCGTTCACGCTGGCCGGCGAGCACGGCACCTCGCTCATCGTTGACGTCGTCTCGGGCGTCACCACTTACACCTCCGGTGGGGCACCCTCCACGTTCGCCGCCGTGATCATGAACGCCAAAGTCAGTGTCGTCGGCCTACCGGGCACGACCGCGGGCACCCTGAACGCCAACTCCGTGAACATCTGGGCGCCGCGATTGAAGACCCACGCCGATGGCACGGTGACCGGACCGGTCGTCGCCGGCATGATCACCGTGACGGACGAAGGCGTCACCACGACCTACCCCACCACGGGCGCGACCTACTTCGTGGGCGACACCGCCGGCGTCGCCGCTGACCTCGCGGCCGGCGAACACGTGCAGCTCGATCTCACCTCAACGACCCCCCAGACGGTGACCAAGGTCACCATCGACCCGGTGCACTTCTTCGGCACCGTGACCGCGTTGGGCACCGGCTCGTTCACGCTGGCCGGCGAGCACGGCACCTCGCTCATCGTTGACGTCGTCTCGGGCGTCACCACTTACACCTCCGGTGGGGCACCCTCCACGTTCGCCGCCGTGATCATGAACGCCAAAGTCAGTGTCGTCGGCCTACCGGGCACGACCGCGGGCACCCTGAACGCCAACTCCGTGAACATCGGTGACTCATCCGGTCACGGGCACGGTGACCACGGCCATAGCCAAGGTGACCACCAAGGGAACAATCAGGGATCCGGCCACGGAAAATCCTTCGGACACCACAGTCACATTTTCGTATCACTGTCGTAGATAGTTGTCGCGAATCCCCCGGCGGGCGTTGCTCGCCGGGGGTTTTCACTTTTCCGCCGGTGTCAGAAACTCGAACTCGACGCGGCCTCCACGACCAGGTTGTCGCGGTGATGAGGAGCGCACTTCGTGCTCACGTTGTCCCCAACGCACTCACCGCAGAGAAGAATTAGTTTGCGACAGGCCAGATTCGCGCAGTTGTGAAACTGACTCGTCGGCGCGCCACATTGTTCGCAGACGCCCACCACTTTGGAGTGGTCACTGAACTCGTGATGCATCCGAGCGTCGAAGAGGTACAGCGATCCTTCCCAGAGTCCGTCGTCGCCGAAGGACTCGCCGTAGCGCACAATGCCGCCGTCGAGTTGATAGACCTCCTCGAATCCCCGTCGAATCATGAGCGCCGAGAGGACTTCGCATCGCACGCCGCCGGTGCAGTAGGTGACGACGGCCTTCTGTTTGAGATCGTCGAAGCGACCGCTGTCGAGCACCGACGCGAAGTCGCGCGTCGCGCGCACGTCGGGGACTAGGGCGTTCTTGAAACGGCCGATCTCGGCCTCGAAGGCGTTGCGCGCGTCGAAGAAGACGACGTCGTCGCCGCGCCGGTCGACCAACTCGTGGACCTCGCGGGGCTTTAGGCGAACGCCGGTCTCGACGACGCCACGGCCGTCGACCACCAACTCCTCGGACGCGCCGAAGGAGACGATCTCGTCACGGACGCGAACCCGAAGACGAGGGAAGTCGTCAGCCGATCCCTCGGACCACTTGAAGTCGATCCCCTTGAAGCCGGGGAACTCTTTGGTGGCCGCGACGTATCGACGCAAATCGTCGAGATCGCCACCGAGCGTGCCGTTGATACCGTGGCGCGAAATCAGTATCCGACCCTTGAGCGAGAGCTTTTCGCATAGCGTTCGCTGCCACAATCGAATGGCCTCGGGATCGTCGAGCGGAGTGAAACCGTAGTAGAGAATGATCTTTTGCGGTTTCACACCTTGATCGTACTGGTGCGCACGAGACCGGAGTGGGGCGCTTGGACCGCGTTCAGGCGAATGAGAGTACGAAACGATCGCTGGTGCGAACTACTTGGCCTCGGGCACTTGGACCACGGCGACGCTGTGCGCGAACCAAGGTACGACGGCCGAGGTCGAACGTTGGAAGAGTTCGTACTCGGGGTAACGCGAGAGCGAGATCTTCTCCGTGAAACGGGTCGATCCGACGAAGAGCAACGTCAAGAGGAAGGGACCGACTACGGTCCAATCGAGTACCGTCCCGGCCGCCACCGCGCCCCAGAGGAAGACCACCCACCACTGGGCCAGTTCGAAGAAATAGTTGGGGTGCCTCGAAAATCGAAAGAGACCGCTCTGGAGGAATCGAGGATTCGGCGTTCGACCGGCCCGGACCTCCGCGGCCTTCCACTGGTGGAAGTTCCACTGCTGTTGATCGGCGACCGTCTCGCCAATGGTGAAGAGGAAAAAGAGCACCGTCAACAGAAGATCGATCGGTCCGAAGGCGGTCGATCGATGCTGATAGGCGGTCCAGGCGGGAAGCGTGATCATCACCAAGAGGGCATTCTGATAGAGCACGATGAAGAAGAGATTGAAGAGTTGGAACTGCCACGGTCGCATCGATGAGCGAAGCACCGCCCAGCGATAGTCCTCGACGCCGCGGTAGCCACCTTTTCGCGCGAAGTTGTAGGTGAGTCGCAGGCCCCACAACGTGACCAGTGCGGCCATCACGTCCAAGCGCGGGTTGGTCAGACGGGCCGCCGCCGCGAAGACCCACAGGTACGCGACCGGCACGATCGACCACATCCGATCGACCCACGACGTATCGCCGGTGGCCATTGACGCGATCCACGCGAACGCGCACGCCGCCGCGGCCAGGATCACGGTGAGGGTGAGCGGCGACATGGAGCGACCCTATCGAGAAAACTTCGGGGCCCGGGACGTCTAGGGCGAAGCCTGTGATTCTCCGCCGTTCTTGAACCACGCGATCGTTCGGTCGAGGTAGTCGAGTCGTTGGTGGTAGAGCTGGAGAACGCATTCGCCGTAGAGGATCGGCACGATCGTGCCCGGTTGGTACGGATGGGCCTGGGCCAGGCATTCTTCTCGAGCGAAGGTAACAAACGTTGCCTGCGTGCGTTTCGCGACGCGCCAGTCCTCGGAACGTGAGACGTAGCGAAGATAGCCGGACTCTCTTCGCAGCGCGGACTCCATTCGGGCGGACATCGTTCGGATATTTGTCTCGAGACATTGGTCGATCAAATAGTCGGAGTTGAACCGCGAACTCTGACAGGGCTCGGTTGTCGTGGACACGTGGCCGGCGGCGAGCGTGGGTGCCGGTTCGAGCAGGAGCGTGACGCTCAGCGTGACGGTGGCGACCAGGGCTATGACGGACACTCGAGGTCGACTTGACACAGACGATGTTTAGCACTCTGCATTGGCAACTTTGGCCGGCCGACAACGTCGTCGGTGCGCCGTAGATTGTGGTTTCGGAGCCAAGGAAGGGGCCGTCATGTCGTTTCCGATCGTGGACGGACTCCGGACACTCGAAGTCGGGTCTCCGGGGGCCATGCGCCAGCGCCTTAATCAACTCATTCTCGACGGGCACAAAAGAGCCACCGCGGGACTCTTGCACTATTACCTGAGCGAGGGCGAAGAGTTGGAGTCCGAGGGCGAATTGTTGGCGCTCGTCGACGACGATATGAAGCGGGTCGCGACGGTGGTCGTCGTGGACGTGGGGATTATGCCGTTCATCGAAGTTCCGTGGAAATTCGCTCAGGCGGAGGGCGAGGGCGACGAATCCCTCGAAGAGTGGCGCGAGGGCCATAGGCGATTCTGGACCGAGGAAGGCGAGTCGATTGACGATCAGACGCCGGTGGTTTTGATCTGGCTCGAGCTCGCGCCGAGTTGACGACTGCGTTTGCCGCCTTCACCCCCAGTGCCATTACGACGACACTTAGACTCTCGTCGTGGCCCAATTGGACGACCGAGAGTTAGCGACGCAACTCTTCAATCGTTGCTGGGAACTGTTGCCCATGGCGCGTGGCTCCGATGATGATGTCGAACTGCTGACCGCCGCGTTCGCCTCTCGCTATCACTGGTTGAACGCGGGCGACGTGCAGCATTGGATAGTCAGCGACTGGATGGTCGCTCGGGCGGCCGCGGCGCTCGGTGACGGTATGTTGGCGATTCTCTTCGCCCAACGAGCTCACGTGGCCGCCCAAGAAAGTGCGAGCCCGGACTGGTTGGTCGCGTCAACCGCCGAAGGTGTCGCCCGGGCGTACGCGGCGCTCGGCGACGTCGACGAGTTCAACAATTGGTCCGCCTTAGCCAAGCGGCTCATCGAGGTCATCGCCGATCCGGAAGACCAAAGCCTCATCGCGAGTCAGTTGGCCGACATCGAGGCTCCCAAGGGCGTCCTGGCTTCCACCGCTCGAGTGCGGCGCTGGCGAGATGGAGCTAGGCCTACGACTCGGCGACGGCGCGGAAGGCTCGAGCGGCCGCGGCCCGTACGCGAGCGTTGTCGTCATCCAGGAGTAACACGACTGCGTCGACCGCCGGTCTCACCCGATGGCGTGCGATTACCTTGGCCGACATCTCGCGAACACGCCACGACTCGTCGGTCGTGGCACCGATGATGGTCTCGGTGGCTACTTCCCCCCACACGTGCAACAGGCCCCGGGCCGCCCACACGCGGGGCCAGTAACCGTGAACGCCGCCCGCGCGATCGTCCAGAATGGTCTCGGCGCTCGGTCCGCCCAGGACGCGCAGAAAGTGATCATCGAACCGCTGGCCCTGGAGAATCGCGACGCAGTCGCGAACTACTTCGGCGCGACTTCGCCGATCGCATTCGAACAGGATGGATTGCTGGGGCGTCATTCCCCAGATGCTCGTCATCACGCCGTCGCCGAGCCCCCGGAACTCTCACGCTCGGGCTCGACGCCCAGTCTCGACGCGAGAAAATCCAGCACGCTGTCCAGCGCTCGTCGAGTCGGCGAGGTGAGCTCGTCCGAGTAGTCCTCGGTGAGCACCGAATGGGCCGAGGTCTTGTAGCCCCACGGATTACCCGGTGACGAGTCGATCTCCACGCCGATGAACTTGTCGCCGAGCGTTTCCCGGAGACGGATGAAGCGCTCGGCCGGAGATTTCGTGTCACTACTGAAGCGAAGTCCCATTACGCAGAGATCTTCGGTGGTCCTACGTTGCACGACCGCAAAGTCCGCGTCGGAGAGTCCCAAGGCGCGGCGACGTACGGGGTTCGTGGGAAAGGGAAGCGACGGCTGACTCATTACCGGCGCGACGACCGACGGTACGACGCTCATGGCGAGCGCGAAACCGCCGGTGAGACACATGCCGACGGCGCCGACACCTGGTCCGCCATGTGCCTCACGTTCGTGCACCGCCAGTTCGCGAAGATAGTCGACGATGGGGCTCGTCTTGTTCAAGGCCAAGAGCGTGAACTCCCTGCTGATGCAGGCGCGAGCCAAGGATGAGAGCGAGTACGGAATGGTCATCGGTCTTCCGGCAGTGCCAAACAAACTGGGAAGAACTGCGGTCATGCCCCGCTCGGCGACCTTCTGTCCGAACGCAGCCACCAGTGGTGTGATGCCTGGTACTTCGTGAATGATTATGACCGCGGGTCCAGATCCGGTGCGGAACACGTCACTCGTTCGACCGTTCGAAGAGGTGAAAGGCTCCATTTCGAAACCTTCGAGTGCGAACGGCACGACGCTCATAACTCTTCCGATCTCAGGTTTAGTCCATTCTTTCAGTAGACGAGTCCGTGAAGAGCAATTCGGAGGTCAAAGTCAAGCGGCAGTAAGTTATTACCGGTCTGTAGCCGACGACTCAGGATGGCGAATCACGTTCGCTGTCAAGGGGAAGGCCACTTTGACAGAGAGTCCGCCGTCGGGCAGGGCTTGGGCCACGATTCTTGCCTGATGGGCGTCAACAGTCGCTCGTACGATCGAAAGCCCAAGCCCATGTCCGTTCTCGTAGATGGTTCGGCGCGGATCGATCCGCTGAAAGGGAAGGAAGAGCCGTTCGACGGCAAGTGGATCGATGGGCGGTCCGGTGTTGGTGACTGACAGTACGGCGCGTTCATCCTTGACCCCAGACTCAATCTTGACATGCCCGTCGGTCGTATTGTGACGTATGGCGTTGTCGAGAAGGTTGACGACGAGGCGCTCCAAGAGCACGGGGTCTCCGTCAAGAGGTGCCGCCGCCGTCTCCACCTCCACATGAATCTTCCGTCGAATAATCTCGGCCTGGAGTTCCACGAGAGTCGCGGAAACAATGGCAGCAAGATCGACTTTTTGGCTGTGAACCAGCCCACCTTCGCTGCTGGCGAGTGTGAGAAGGCCATCGATGAGACGCGCCTGCTCCTCGCAGCATGCCAGGACCTCACTGGCGGTCGAACGCCACTCAGCGACAGTCATGTCGGGACTGTCCAGCGCGACCTGCAGGAGAGTGCGTTCTACGGTAATGGGAGTGCGTAGTTCATGCGAGGCGTTCGCGACGAACTGACGTTGTGCCCCAAACGAGGCATCTAGTCGCGCAAAGAGTTCGTCCAAGGTGTCTCCGAGCTCCTTTAGCTCGTCCTCCGGGCCTATGAGGGCGAGGCGCTCGTGCAGGTTCGTCGAGGAGATCCGTCTGGCCGTGCGGGTTATGGTCCGAATGGGTCTTAGCATCCGGCCAGACACGAACCATCCGGTTAGGAGGGCGAGCACGGCCACGATGGCCAGCGCGACTCCCGAGTTGACCAGAAGCTGGTGCGAGTCGGCAGCTCGTTGCGCGGCTTGGACAGACCCCGACCGAGCGATCTGATGGACTGCCTTGACCAGCTGATGCTCTGCGCTAGCCAGCTGTCGCTGGGCGGAAGTCAGCAGATTCTGGAGCGGTCCCACATTGAATGCGATCGGAGCGGGTGACTTTGGAACTCCTTTCAGGAGGAACAGAGCCTGTGCCAGCTGCCTCTGGGCGAGCGCCAACTGGTGCGGGTGCTGGAAGAGATTGATGGACGCACCCTTCGGCAACGGCAGCAGATTCTGAAGGGAGGGAGTGTGCGGAATCTTTGGCAGACGAGGCAACTTGTACTTCGTCGCGCGCTCAAAGAGTGCGTAAGTGGCCGCGAGCAACGCAACGCCGGAGAGAAGAAAGAGGCCGCTGTAGAGAGCGGTGAGTCGGAACCGGGCGGTCCTTCGAGGCAGTCGCAACCGCGAACGTGAAGCGAGCGGCATCTGCGAAGCACTCATCTTTGGCCTCCAATTCGATAACCGGACTTTGCGATGGTCTCGATCAACGGCGGATCGCCGAGCTTGGCCCTCAGGCGACTGATCGTTGTCTTGACCGCCTGGCTGAACGGGTCGGCGTCCTCATCCCAGACTCTCTCGAACAGCTCGTCGCTCGAGACGACGGCGCCGTCCGCTCCCAGCAGGATCTCCAAAAGGGCGAACTCCTTCGGACTCAGTGCTAGAGACCTCGATGACCTCGTGGCTTCTCGACGGGCGGTGTCCAGTTCCAAATCCCCGTGGGTGAGCGTCGGGGTGAGCCAGCGCCCCCGCCGACGGGCGAGCGCTCGAACGCGCGCCACGAGCTCGCCGAAGTCAAAGGGCTTGGCCAGGTAGTCGTCGGCACCAAGGTCGAGGCCATCGATTCGGTCGCTGACTGTGCCCGAGGCGGTGAGCATGAGAACCCGCGTCGGGGACCGGTCCTCGGCCAGCGCCCGGCACACGTCATCACCATGGACGCCCGGAATGTCGCGGTCGAGGATCACGACGTCGTATTCCGTGGACGCCGTGTGGTCGAGTGCATCGTGACCATCGAAGACAACGTCGACTGCCATGCCCGCTCGTCGCAGTCCGGCGGCGATCGTAATCGCCAGTTTCGCGTGGTCCTCGACTACCAGCACCCTCATCGTCTACTCCACCTTTCGGTCCCGAACCTCTACTTCTTCGGCGTTGTGTTGACCAGCATCGCAGAACCAT
Source organism: uncultured Acidimicrobiaceae bacterium (assembly GCA_963716515.1). Taxonomy (GTDB): domain Bacteria; phylum Actinomycetota; class Acidimicrobiia; order Acidimicrobiales; family RAAP-2; genus RAAP-2. The sequence continues at coordinate 2,128,260 of OY970319.1, read as the reverse complement.
GGTTGCGAAAAGGTATCGGCGTAACCGCAGGAGGAGCCCGTGCGCCGTACGTTGTGCGGCGTGGAGGAGATGACTGGCATGACTCGCGAAGGATCGATGACCAATAAGAGAACGAAGCGGCGACGTCCGCGCGAGAGGACTAAGGCGAAATCGTACGGCCGCGTGGGCGGACTCGGACTGCTCTTCCTGGCCGCCACCGTCACGCTCGCCGCGTGCGGCGGGCCGGTTTCCCCTCACGTCGCCAACTTGGGTAGCGGCAACGGGAACAACACCGCCGACACCACGACGACGGCGCCAACGGGTAACCCAACCGCTCTCGTGGATCAATGGGCCGCGTGCATGCGACGCCACGGCGACCCTCAGCAGGCTGACCCCAGCATCGACCCGCACGGCGTCATCAACATCCGTGTCCCGATGAGCTTCTCGAGTCACCAGTTCGGCGAGGACCTTCACAACATCGTCGGCACGTGTAGCCAATACCTCGGCGCGGCCCAAAGGGTGCTTCGCGAGGAGATCCCGTACACGCCCTTCAACCCCGACAACGCGGTCATCGTGCAATACGCCGATTGCATGCGCACCCACGGCGTCGCGAACTACCCCACCGGCGAAGGCACCAATCTCCTCGGTATCAACATGAACAGCCCGACCTTCATCAGGGCAAACTCCGTGTGCGGTCGGCAGATCCACGCGCCAGCCTGGTGGATCAACGGCTGGGGTCCTCCCGGTGACGTCAGCTCGTCGTCGGGGCCGACCGGCAACCTCCCGCACGCCACCCCGGTGCCGGCGGGTGGCTGAACTCTCGACTCGTCGGATCGTGGCGATCGCCGCCATCGTCGCCGCGCTCGTCGGCGGGTCGGTGGCAGGCGTCGTGGCCGTCACCGCGACCAATCGTGGCCCCGATGGCGCCGCGGCCCCGGCCGAGGGGGTTGCCTCGGTCACCACTGCCCCGGTGGTGCGCACCAACCTCGCCGTGGCGGTGCAGGTCGGCGGATCGATTGGCTACGCGGGCTCGTACACCGTTTCCGCGCCCTCCGGGTCAAGCGCTCAGCAGATCGCCCAGGGCGAGCAGGTCGTGTCCCAAGATCGTCTGGCCCTGAGCGCCGACGAGGCCGCGGGGGATCGGGCAAAGGTAGAGCTTGACCTAACCACGCTGCACGATGATGAGAACACGCTCGCGACGCTCCGGGCCACGGCCGTATATCCGGGGACGACGTACACGTCGCTACCCCAGCCGGGCCAGATCATCAGGCAAGACCAGCAGGTCTACGGCGTGAGCGACGAGCCCGTCCTTCTCCTATACGGCTCGATCCCGGCCTATCGCGCGTTCTACTCCGGCATGCCCGACGGCTCGGACGTTGTCGAGCTGACCCACGATCTCATGGCCCTCGGCTTCGGCGCCGGGCTCGCGCCGAGCGACCACTTTTCCAGTGCCACGGCCGCGGCGGTCGCGCGCTGGCAGCGCGCCACCGGCCTGACCGTGACCGGCGAGATCCTCTTCGGCCAGGTCGTCTTCGAGCCCGGTCCCCTCCGCGTCACGTCGGTCAACCCCTCGGTAGGCGCCTCGGTCGGGGGAGGCACGGGCGGCGGCGGCGCCGTGCTATCGGCAACAAGCACAAGGCCCATCGTCATCATCAACCTGGACGTATCCCAGGAGTACCTGGTGAAGCGCGACAACGACGTGTCGATCGTGCTGCCGGACGGGACTACGACTGTTTCCGGGAGGGTCGAGTCGGTCGGCTCCGTCGCCACCTGTCCCGGCGGCGGCGGGATCGGCACGGGCAGCGGGGGCGCCTCCGCCGACCAATCTCCGTGCCAGTCCGGTGGGAACGGCAACAGCTCCGCCCCAACCGTCATGGTCACCGTCGCCTTCGACCGAACCCCGGCGCTCGCGAGGCTGGACCAGGCTCCCGTGAACGTGAACATCACCACGCAGCGCGCGGACCACGTCCTCGCCGTGCCGGTCAACGCGCTACTGGCACTCGCTGGCGGCGGCTTCGGCGTGGACGTGGTGTCGGGCCACGCGACCCATTTGGTTGGGGTCACCACCGGGCTCTACACGAGCTCCCTCGTCCAGGTGAGCGGTGCGGGTCTGACCGTTGGCACCCGAGTCGAGGTACCGGCGCCGTGACGCGTGCGGCCCCCCCTCCCACCTCGGTCTCGAACTCCGCGTTGGACGTGCCGGTCCTCGAGTTGGTCGACGTGTTCAAGGAGTATCCCGCCGACCCGCCGGTCGCGGCCCTGGACGGCGTCGACCTGCGGATTGAGCAGGGCGAGCTCGTCGCCATCGTGGGACCGTCCGGCTCGGGCAAGACCACCCTTCTCCACGTGATGGGCACGCTCGAGCGACCGACCCGAGGCACCGTGCGAATCGCGGGGGAGGACACCTCGACCATGACCGACAAGCAGCTCTCGGGCCTGCGCGCCCGACGCCTCGGATTCGTCTTCCAGCAGTTCTTCCTCCTCGACGGTCTAAGTGTGCTCGACAATGTTGCCGGCGGCCTCCTCTATCGGGGTGAGCGGCAGGCCGTGCGGCGCCGACTCGCCGGGGCGGCGATCGAACGAGTTGGCCTGGGCCACCGTCTCGCGCACCGGCCGAACCAACTGTCCGGCGGGGAACAGCAGCGCGTCGCCATCGCGCGAGCGCTCGTGGGGCGACCGGCCATGGTCATGGCCGACGAGCCGACCGGCAACCTGGACTCGGTGACCGGCGCAGACATCTTGGAGCTGCTCAGTGAGCTGCATCGCGAGGGCACCACCATCGTTGTCATCACCCACGATCACGAAGTCGCCGCCGCCACTGATCGACACGTCGAGATCCGAGATGGGAGGATCATCCGTGATACGTCGCCGGGTTCGTGAGGACCCGGTCGCCGGCTCCAAACTTTCCCGGCGTGACCTGATCCGTGTCGGGAGCCTGGGACTTCGGAGTCGACGAGTGCGGGCGATGCTTTCCGCGTTGGGAATCAGCATCGGCATCGCCGCCATCGTCGGCGTGCTGGGCATCTCCCAGTCCTCCAAGTCCGGCCTGCTCAATGAACTGGGCCAGCTCGGCAATCTGGTGACGGTGCAACCGGGGAACACGTCCTTCGGCCCGCCAACCGAACTTCCGACGACCGCCGAGGGCATGGCGTCGCGCGTCGGCCCGGTCACGAACGTCACGCAGATCGGTACGATCAACAACTTCTACGTCTACCGCAACTCGCTGATTCCCGCGTTCAACACCAACGGCATTTCCCTGACGGCAACCGACGCTTCGTTCCCCTCGGCGCTCGGCGCCACGCTCGCCGATGGCACGTTCTTGAATGCGGCGACCGCTCATTTCCCCGTGGTCGTCCTCGGCGCCGAGGCCGCGAACCTGCTCGGAATCGACAACCTCGTCACCCCAACGCAGGTCTGGATCGGCGGCCACGGGTTCACGGTGGTAGGAATCCTCCGCCCGGTACAGCTCCTTTCTCAGATGGACTCGATGGCCTTCATCGGTTTTCCGATCGCCGAACGGGACTTCGCATTCGACGGCCACCCGACTGCGTTGTACCTGCGAAGCGTGCCGAGCCAGGTCACGGCCGTCGCCGCGGTGCTACCGGCCACGGTGAATCCCCAGAATCCGTCGGTCGTGGCCGTGACCTTCCCGTCGGACCTCCTCAAGGCCGAGCTGCTCACCAAGGGCGCGTACAACGGGCTGCTGCTCGGTCTGGGAGCCATTGCGCTCATGGTCGGCGGCGTGGGCATCGCCAACGTGATGGTGATCTCGGTCCTTGAGCGGCGATCAGAGATTGGACTCCGACGGGCGTTGGGGGCCACCCGGCGCCACGTCGCCGAACAGTTCTTGGCCGAGGCGCTCCTCTTGTCGGTTCTGGGCGGTGTGTCGGGCACCGTCTTCGGCCTGGCGGCCACGGCTGTCTACGCGGCGTACGAGGGCTGGACCGTGCAGGTCCCCGTCGTCGCGCTCTACGGGGGCGTCGGTGCCGCTCTTGTCATTGGGGCGATCGCGGGCCTGTATCCATCGATGAGAGCCGCCCGACTCTCGCCGACCGAAGCGTTGCGCACGGTATGAAGAGAGTGCTCAAAATCTTGATGACATCTCCATGCGCGTGATTGAAACACGACGAACTCACACCGTGGCAAGTGCTTTACGGTCTCAACGTGAGACACACTCAAAATCCGGTGCGCCTGCTCCGGTCCACGATATGCCTCACGATCACGGACTGCAAATATGCAAGGACAACTCATCGCCGGGTGCTTCCTAATCATCGCAAAGGGCTCAAATGAAATACCAGGTATTTCATGATTCGCTCAGTCAGTCAAAATCCTCGCTATGTCGTTAAGTCGCTCGGGCACCACCCGCCACCACATCCACCGACCTCGTTTCTCGCCGACAATTAACCCCGCCTCGGCCAGGATTCTCGTGTGGTGGGAGATTGTCGGTTGACTCTTATTGAGTGGCCCCTCCAGAGAGCAACTACACACTTCACTGTCAGAAGCGATGAGCGAGAGCATTCGAAGACGGACAGGATCGCTGAGAGCCGAGAAGATTTGTGAGAGATCGACGGCTTCCGCTTCCGAGAGTGTTGCTCCGACCAAGGGGCTGCAACAACTCACCAAGTCGTCATCGACCGTGATTGTCTTTCGTTGTGTCATGGGAAAATTATAGTATTGACAAACATCAATGTGATTGCTACTCTCCATATTGACGGATGTCAATCTAACGGAGGTACCAATGGCTCGACTTCAACTTGCGCTGAACGTCTCTGACCTCGACGAGGCAGTTTCGTTCTATTCGAAGTTCTTTAAGACGGAACCTGCCAAGCTGCGGCCGGGTTACGCTAATTTCGCAATTGCCGAACCGCCGCTCAAGCTCGTGCTCTTCGAGAATCCCGATGTCGCTGGCACTATCAATCATTTGGGTGTCGAAGTGTTTTCGACCGACGAAGTTGTCGACGCGACCAAGTACCTCGCCGCACAGGGATTTGCCACTGACATCGAGGACGGCACGATCTGTTGCCACGCGCTGCAAGACAAGGTCTGGGTTGACGGTCCCGATGACTCTCGCTGGGAGGTTTACACAGTTCTGGCCGATGCAGAGGAAGTGGAGTCCAACGGCGAAGGCACCAAGTGCTGCTCGAGCGAGCCACTCACGGTCCCGACTGCTCAGCCTTCAACCACCTGTTGCTGAAACAGCTGCCTATGACCTCTCAAGCGCATCCGATTCTCTGGCGTCGCCTGTTCGCGGAGTGCCTTGGAAGTCTTCTGTTGGCTGCTGTCGTTATTGGCTCGGGAATCGCGGCTCAGACGTTGTCGCCGAACATGATCGGTCTCGAGTTATTTGAGAATGCCGTAGTTACGGCTGCCGGACTTTACTTCTTGATTCTGACGCTCGGTCCCGTCTCGGGCGCGCACTTCAATCCAGTCGTGTCCCTGGTGGACGCCGCGACTGGTGGTCTGCGCTGGCGAGACGTGCCGTCTTACGCAACCGCACAGGTGGTCGGTTGCACGCTCGGCGCGATCCTCGCCAACGTGATGTTCTCGCGCACCGCAGTTAGTATCTCCACTCATCACCGCGCGTCAACGGCGCACCTGTTGGCCGAGGTCGTAGCGAGCGCGGGGTTGATCATGGTCATCTTCACTCTCACTAGGTCGGATCGTGGACATCTCTGTGCGTCGGCCGTCGCGTCCTACATCGGTGCGGCGTACTTCTTCACGAGCTCGACCAGCTTTGCCAACCCTGCGATCGCCATTGGCCGCATGTTCTCTAACACCTTCGCGGGCATCGCGCCTGCGTCCGTGCCGGGATTCATCGTGGCCGAACTCGTCGGTGGCGTCGTGGGCTACTTCGTGATCGTGACGTTGTACCCGCACGTTCCGCGTGAACTGCATGAGCTCGAGTCATAACAAGAGAGGAGTCATCAAGGTCATGACAGATGAGAAACCCGAGATCCTTTTTCTATGTGTACACAACGCTGGTCGATCACAGATGGCGGCCGGGTTCGCTCGGTTGCACGGTGGGGATCAAGTCATCGTTCATTCGGCGGGGACCGCACCGGGTGAAGAGTTGAATCCCTCCGTAGTGGAGGTGATGCGCGAGAGGGGGATCGACATCACCGATCAGACGCCTCAAGTTCTGACCGAGGCCATGGGTCTGCGCTCTGACGTGATCATCACCATGGGCTGTGGCGACACCTGTCCGGTCTACCCCGGAAAGCGTTACCTCGATTGGGAGCTCATCGACCCCGCCGGGAGGTCACTTGATGACGTGCGCCCCATCCGTGACGACATCGAACGGCGCGTTAACGCTCTCCTTGACGAACTACTAACACGGACAAGTTGAAAGGAACACGACCATGACCGATAACCGTCTCATTAGCGAGTTGCCCCACGACGATCAACGATCGCTGAATCCCGCGCTCGCTTCCTTGAAGCGGGAGTTTCACGGGACGTTCGATGACGAGAGTATTGAGCACTTCCTCGTCGACTCCTACGAGCGTCTTGCCACCACCACTCGTAACCCGCATTTCTTGAGTGTCTTCGCCGAGAAATTTGCACGTGAACGGATGCAGGCCATGACAAGGGTGGACGCCACTTCGCCCAATAAGCCCGGCGTGCTCTTCCTCTGCGTGCACAACGCCGGTCGGTCCCAGATGGCGGCCGGTTGGCTTCGAAGTCTCGCCGGAGACCGAGTGGATGTGTTCACAGGAGGTTCCGAGCCAGGTGAGCAGCTGAACCCCGTGGTCGTCGAGGCCATGTCAGAAGTCGGCATCGACATTGGCCAAGAGTTCCCCAAGCCTTGGACCGATGAAGTTGTGCGGGCTGTCGACTTAGTGATCGCCATGGGATGCGGTGACGTGTGCCCGATCTATCCGGGTAAGAGTTACGTTGACTGGGACCTGGATGACCCCGATGGCATGAATATCGACCAAGTTCGACGAGTGCGTGATGAAATCAAGTCACGCGTCGAGGTGCTCGTCGACGAGATTGCTCCTAGTTGAAGCCAGAACAGCTCTGACTCCATTGATGTACGGCGTTACGTGGGCCTCAGGCAACCAAATCGCTGGGGAATGGTGAGGCACAAAAAATATCTGGTGCTCCGACGCCGGGTCCGCCATGTACCTCGTGTTCGTGGACCGCTAACTCGCCTAGGTAGTCAACTATGGGGCTCGTTTTGTCGAGGGCCAAGAGCGTGAATTCTTTGCTCACGCACACTCGGGCCAACGTGGTGAGGGCGTTGGAAATGGTCATTGGTCGACCAGCGGTGCCAAAGAGTTCCGGAAGTACCGCAGTCATACCTCGATCAGCAATCTTGCGTCCAAAGGCGGCAACCAGTGGGGTAATTCCAGGAATTTCATGGATGACCATGACCGCCGGACCGGTGCCCATCCGATAGACGTTGCGCTTGCGACCGTTCGATGACGTAAAGAGCGACATCTCGAAACCCTCGAGGGCGAATGGCACGACGCTCATGTTCCTATCCTTTGAAAGATCCATCCTTTCAGTAAACGAGGCTAGGGCGGGTTCGAACTTCCCGCGATCTGGATAAGGATCTTGCGGATTTGGGTCGGCGAGCCAAATACGACGTGAGGTTGATCAATCTAAGCGATTGGGCCGGGAAACAGGGTCCCGCGGCGAGGTGCTCGGAGGAATCGGACCTCTCCAAGAACAACTCGCCTTGGGGGCCGGGGTTTAGCTTGCCTCAGTCTCTCCCCCGAAATGCGCGCGCAATACCGGCTTAATCAAAATGAACTTCGCTCAGAAGTCACCTCGATTGCGTTACCGGACGAGACTGCGCATTATCTCGGAATTGCAAGAGGTCCACGATCACTTGTGACCGGCTCGTTGAGTGGACCAGAAGCATCGGGACTCTCAGCCGCGCTGGATCATTTCAGAGGGGCCAGCGCAACCGGGCTTGCGTTTCAATTCTGCAAATATAAATAAACTCGTTACTAATGGAAAGAGGCACTATTCGCGTCGGTCTCCTTGCATATGGTGCAATTGGACATGAGCACATCCAAGCAGTCCAAAACACAGTCGGTCTCGATCTTTTGGCTGTGTGTGACACCAATCCACAACGCGTCGAATCAGCACTGCAATTTGCCCCGCAGGCAACCGCTTCTAGCAATGCAATTGAAATGCTGGATTCTGGTCTTCTTGACCTGGTCGTTATTTCCACTCCACCGAATAGCCACTATCAATGGGCCAAAGAATCACTGCAACGAGGTATTCATGTTGTCCTCGAAAAGCCGATGGCGCTCACTGCTGATCAATGCGATGAGTTGATCTTGCTTGCATCAGAAGAAGACCTCATGCTTGTGGTGTATCAGAATCGTAGATTTGATCAAGACTTTGTCACGATGCGCCAAATCATTCGTTCCGGTGAAATTGGCGACGTCTACCACTACGAGAGTTTTGTCGGCGGGTATTCACGGCCGTGCGATTATTGGCACTCGAATGCCGAGGTATCTGGTGGTGCAATTTTTGACTGGGGAAGCCATTTCATTGATCAGATTCTGAACATCATCCCTGATGAAGTCGCACATATCAGTGGGCAAAATCACAAGCGCGTATGGACCCATGCAACTAATGCTGACCACGCACAAGTCACCGTGACATTTTCGTCCGGCAAGCAAGCAACTTTTGTTCATTCCGATCTTGCTGCTGCTCGTAAGCCAAAGTTCTATGTGCTGGGTACCGAAGGCGCAATCGTTGGTGATTGGGATCCTGCGGGTGAACCAGCGGTCGCCGACTTACCTGCGATATTGACCGTGCATAACGTTGACGGAACCTCGCGTATTGCGCCATTACGACCGCTAGCACCGTACGAATTCCATCGCTCCATTGTTGCGAACATTAACAATGGATTTCCTATGGAAGTTAATGCGCTGCAATCTCGCAATGTTGTGGCAATTATGCAAGCTGCCGAACAGTCAGCCATGCAAAATGCATTGCCAGTGACACCAGTTCTTCGTCGGTCGTAGTAAGTGGCTGTTAACTGGGGCTTCCTCGGCGCTGGCTTTGTTGCCAGTCGTGGCCTCGCCCCCGCCGTTCACACATCGCGCGGAGCAACCTTATATGCCGTCGCCAGCCGCGATGATCGACGGTCTGCAACTCTGGAACCTGAACGAGTTCATGCAACATATGACGACCTCTTGGCCGACGAACGTGTTGACGCCGTGTACATCAGTTTGTCGAACAGTCAACATATTGAATGGGTGACGAAGTCGCTCGAGGTCGGCAAGCATGTTCTCTGTGAAAAACCCCTGGGACTAAATTCCATTGAAACCGCGGCCATGTTTAATTCTGCTGCACACAACGGTCGACTACTTGTTGAAGCAGTGTGGGGAAGATGGCATCCACGTTTTACTCGCATGGTTCACCTTATTACCAGTGGGGAAATCGGAGACGTCGAGCACATCGAGACAGCTTTCACATTCATCGCTGAAATGACTGACAACTATCGACTCAGTCCATCAATGGGTGGTGGAGCATTACTTGACGTGGGCTGTTACCAAGCGCACGCATGGGTCGCACTCACTAAGGGCGCCTCTGATCTCACAATTACACAACTTGAACGCACAATAGGGCCAACGGGCGTTGACCTGACTACTGATGTCAGAGTGCGCATCAACAACATCACTGCACACTCGATAAGTTCATTTGCCTTACCGAGCCATCAACAGTTCATTGTTCAAGGGTCTCACGGGCAGATCAGCACTGAGATCGGTGAGTCCTTCACGACATGGAACGAAACCAGTTCCCTACTGGTCAATGATGTGCTTGAAGAATTCCCTGTCACAAACGCTTTTGTAGAAATGGTGGAAAATGTCAGTGGAGTAATTGACGGCGACAGTGGCTGGATAGTGTCTAGTGCAGATTCAATTCGCGTTGCGGCCATTCTCGACTCCATCGCACGACACCCGTAACACAAGTACTTTTGGTTTGTTGCGTAAGCAATGGACTGTGCAGTCAAATGCACTTGTGTTGTCTCGCCCCCACTGGAGACCTTCCAAATTGACAGAATGAAATGTCAACGACCTTCGGAGATGCCGCGACCCTCAAAAGTTATCTATGGTTGGCTGAGAGTAAATGAGTCTCTGCCTCTCGACTCCGAAGAACATCGCCTCCTGCGCGACGAGGTAGCGTGCTACGAATCCTAAGTGGGGGACAGGAATGGACGGTGTCAATCATGACCTCGCCATCTCGGACCTACTCCGACTCCTCCCCGACGACGCGGTCGTGCCGAACGTCTTGCTGTCGGGTCTGGCCGGTAGCGCGAAATTGTGTCTATATCAGATTGAGGTGGAGAACACCGGAGCACCGGTCGGTACTGCACGACTCGCCAGTTTCAGGTTAGGAAGGGTGGTGACACTGCGATCGTTCGTCCAGGTGATCACCGTGAGATGGAACGAGGGGCATCGACGTGTCGCGAGTTGATCAGCTCGAAGACGAACATACAGCGCACGGGGTGGTCGAATCGGAGAAGGCTCAAGTTCCGCGGGGTCGAGACGCAGTGACGTGGAAGGCGCGACCATGGACGGTCTTCGCCTGCGCCTTCGCCGTGCGCGTGGTAATTGCCGCGGTATTTCTCGGCAGTTGTGACAACCTCAACTCGATCGCAGAGATACCTACTGCCGCGGCGCACGTACCCATCTTGCTCCCATACTTCCCGGTCATCGCCAACATTCTGGGGACGTCAGCACTCGTGATCACAAAGCTCCACTTCGTACCGATCGCTCTCGTTCCGAAGCTCATTCCTTGCTTCGCTGACAGTCTCATCGCGGTCTGGTTTCTCCTTGACAATCGCTTCGAGAAGCACTTTCGCCGACGTGCGGCCTGGCTCTACGTCTTCTGCCCCCTTCCACTCGTCTTGATTTGTATTAACGGTCAGTGGGACTCCATGTGGGTGCTCCCCATGGTTTCGGCACTGGCCATGGCCGATCTCATGAAGCACACAACGACGTCGCGCCGACGGACGCTGCTGATTATCGGCGCCTTGCTCGGGATCGCCATCCTCTCCAAGCCCGTCGCCGTCATCACCGCGGGACTCCTCATACCGAATTTTCGTAGTCGCATGAGCACGAACGATTGGATTCAAGAGTGCAGTCTGATCCTGATCGGCTTCGCCACGACGATGGGGCTGTTCTTCGCTAAGTTCGCGCTTGACGGCACCAACTTGCGCCAGAACCTTTACGACGTCGTTTCCTACGTCCGAAGTCCGGGGTTCGTAATCTTCGGCCCGGCGGGTTTCTTACATCTTCACGCCGTTACCTCGATCAACGTGGTGATGGTGAGTGCGGATTTCCGTGACCTGTCGATCGTCTATGTCCTCGCGATCGTCCTCTGGCAAATGTTCGCGCGAGTGCCCCTCGACAAGATGACGGCCGCGGCCGCCGCGTTGCTCATCTGTCCAGCCGTTGGTGGCATTGAACCTCAGTACCTCTTCTGGCCCCTGGTCTTCATCCTCGCGTCGGGGCGCGTACGAGCCGCCGTTTGGTACGCACTATCCGCCTCATCGCTTTACTTCTTGTTCTTCCTCATACCTGGCGCGTCGATAGCCAAAGGTGAAAGTTCGGCCGCCTATCTACCCCTTCATTCACTGAGTTTCCTCGGTGTCCCCAGGGTCGCTCTCGAATGGTTCGCCAACTCGTCCGTCGCCCTCGATATCTGGAATCCGCTCGCCAACCTCGTGGTTCCCTTCGCCATGTGTTGTTTTGGTCTTTACCTGCTCGTCTCGCGCACGACTCCCAAGTACGCGCTCGAAGAAAGCCACTTGCAGCCCCTGGGGCTCCGCGCCATTCGAACGTGTATCCCATATATCACCGCCATGGTGATCGCCACGGTCGTCTACAGCGTCTACACCAATGACCACATCAATTCGATGTACGCCACGCTCGACGCCGGTGTTCGAAAGTATGGCTTCCTCCACCCGATCTTCAACACGAGCTACTGGCAAAACGTCCATTACTTCACTATTCGAAGTCCATGGAACGCTTTTATCTCGGGTACGTGGTGGGGTTCAATTCTGATCCTCGGACCGCTTCTCATGACGCTGTGGGGTGTTCTCGCGTGCCGACACTTCTCCGACAGCGAAGCGATCATCAAGCGCGACGACGCCCGCCAATCTTCTGGCTCCTCACAATAGTCACTGATTACCGGGAAAATAAGCATTTTCGTGCTTCGATGAAGTCGAATTGAGGTGCGATTGAAGAGGTGAGTACTTCAACTCGACGACTTCGAGGTCGTTGTTTGCCAAAAGTGGCTTAGGCACTCAGTCGTTCGCGGCCGTCGTGGAGCGGGATCTCTTGAATCCGCTGTAGCGAGGCCAGGGCCGGCGCGCTGAGGGTTCGGCGGCTCGGCACGAGAAGGGCCATCACGACTCCGATCGCCACGACCGCCGCTCCCACGTACATCGCCGGACGTAAACCGTTGACGTAGTCCTGGGCCGAGAGGTAGCCACCGCTCGACGAGAAGACCGCGCCCAAGAGCGCGATGCCGAAGACGCCGCCGAGTTCACGGAACGCGGCGTTGGTGCCCGAGGCCAGTCCTTCGAGATCCTTCGGTACCGAACCGAGCACCAGTGACGCCACCGGCACGAAGAAGAGGGTCATGCCGACACCGGCGACGATGAAGGCCGGGACCATGTCCGAGTACGGCGTGGTCGCGGTCAAGAGCAACGCCAGCCACGTGAGGCTGATCGCCTGGAGGATGAGGCCCGTGACGACCAGCGGCTTGCCGCCGACGCGCTGGGCCAGAAGTCCCACGACCGGCGCGAGCAGCATCGGCATGCCGGTCCACGGCAGCACCCGCAGTCCCGCGCCCAAGGGCGAGTAGCCCTGCACGGTCTGGAGGAACTGCGAGAGGAAGAACACGGTGCCGAACATTCCGAAGCTGAACAAGAACCCGGTCACGTTGATGGCCGCGAAGCCTCGATTCTTGAACATCCGCAGGTTGAGCATCGGGGCTCGGGCTCGCAACTCCCAGCGGATGAAGCCCGCGAGCAACACGGCGCCGATCACGAAGGAGGCGAGCACGCTCGAACTCGTCCAGCCACTGGCGTTGCCTCGTACCAGACCGAGCACCACGCCGAGCAGTCCACCGATGACCAGTAGGGCCCCACGGATGTCCAATCGGCTCTGGGCCCCGCGCGATTCGGCCAACTTCCACCACGCCAGGGGCACCAGGGCGATGCCGATCGGCACGTTCAGCCAGAAGATGTAGTGCCACGACCAACCGGTGGTCACCGCACCACCGACGAGTGGGCCGAGGGCGATGGCCGCACCACCGATGGCCCCCCATATGCCCAGGGCGGCGTTGCGACGTTCGGGCTTGACGGCGGCGCTTAACAACGTCAGGGAGAGCGGCATGATCATGGCGCCACCGGCACCCTGAAGCGCGCGCGCGGCAACGAGAAAGCCAATGTTCGGAGCAATCGCCGCGAGGGCCGACGCCGTCGTGAAGACCGCGATGCCCACCATGAACGTGCGGCGGCGGCCGAAGCGTTCACCGAAGGCGGCGGCCGTCAGGAGCAGGACGGCGAAGGTCAGCGTGTACGCGTTGACGGTCCATTCGAGGCCCGAGAGTCCGGCGTGCAGGTGCACGCGGATCACGGGCAGCGCCGTGGTCACGACGAGGTTGTCGAGTGACGCCATGAAGAGGGCGAGGCCGGTGATGAGCACGGCCCAGGCGCCGCGATGACGATCGGCTCGTGGCGGGGTCGTCAAAACTTCGGGTTCCCTGTCATTCGGCCGAGTCAGAGTGGTGGTGGTCATTGGTGTCCTTGCCCTTGCTCCGACATCGGGGAAGTCCTGATGGCGGGTGATGTTAGTTGTGAGTAGTCACTATCTTGAGAAGAGAAAAAAAATATAGGGGTCATCACGAAGCCTGCTGCGAAGGGGATTCGCCGTTGGCGTGACGAGCGTCCGAGATGGCGTTCATGGCCTCAAACTTGTCCAACCCGGGACAGATCGATTGTGCCCACGCTTCTTTTACCGAGAGAAGGTCGATCGCGGACATCACCGAGATCAACATGCCGTTGGCGAAGAAATTCTGGATCATCTCCGGGTCCAGGCCCAGCTTGTCCTTGACCATGTGCCAGAGCACTTCGAAGGTCGATCGACAGGCGGCCGCAATGTCGGGGTCGCCGGTGGCGGCGGCGAAACCGTGCATCTGTAGTTGCAGCATCTCGGGGTCTTGCAGCAGCTGAAGGTAAGCCATGCCCATGGCGTGCATGGCCTCTTCGCCGCGCAACCCTTCGAGGGCACCGGACAGCTCCTTCACGATTCGCGTGCCGACCTGGTCGTAGGTGGCAATGAAGAGGTCCTTTTTAGTGCCGAAGAGGCGAAAGAGGTAGGGCTGGGAGATGCCGGCGCGTGCCGCGATGGCGTCGGTGGAGGTCCCGGCGTAACCGGACTTGGCGAATTCGGTGACCGCGGCGCTCAGTACGGCGACCCGGCGTTCGGCGGCTGTCTGTCGGGTCGAAACCATCATTTCGTCATTGTAAGTGCTTACTCACTACCTTGTCAAGTTATGAGCCAATATTTCGTGAATCGTCAATATCCGAAGGCTTTTTAGAGGCTTGAGTGACGCGCCGGGCTGCGCGGAGATCAGTCGGGCCGGAGCGCGGACCTCGGAAAATCCATTCGCCACCGAAGCAGGCCGTCGGTCTCGCCGACGGATTGAAAGCCACTCTTCTCGAGCACCCTTTGGCTCGCCACGTTCTCGCGGTCGGTCTCGGCGAGCACGACTCGAGCGCCGTGTTGCGCGAAATCGCAAAGGGCGATCACCGCTTCGGTGGCGACCCCCCGGCCCTGAAAGGAGTGACAGATGCCGTAGCCGATCTCTACTTCCCCGCGTTCGTTGGGCGTGCTCTTGAAGCCGATGCCACCGACGCAGAGTCCGCTCGACCGATCGTCGATCACGAACACTCCCCACGGCATGGCGTCAGTGGCGAAGGCCACGTCCCCGACCAGGGCGCCGCCGGCGATGCGAACGTCGCCGGGTGTCGGAAAGTCCGGGGCCCACGACTTACCGGTCCGCACTCCGGCCACGATCGCTTCGGCTTCCAGGGGCGTCAGCGATCGAATCGACAAACGCGTGGTGGCAATGATCACCAGGTCATTCTGACATTGGCTCGACGAGTCACTCGCCGCGAATCGCCACCACGTGGTCGTCGGGCTACGAAAAGTGGCCCGGACGATCGAGTCGAATCACTTCTTTTTCTTGGGCAGCGGCAGTGCGTCGCTGGTCGTCGTGACCAGCGAGATGATCCAATCGCGATCGTTGAGTTTGGCCGACGAGATCCGGTAGGCCGGTTTGGCGCCGTTGTACGGCGGACCTTGGCCCACCCGTCCGGCGATCGCGGCACCCGCTGTGGTGATCTTCACGAACAGCGTGTTGTCGCACACCAACGCGAAGTTCTTGCCGCGGTAGTAGAGGCCGTACTCGCCGAACATCGGCTTGGCCGTGATCTCGAGCGGCTGCAGCTTCTCGAGCACCACCTCGATGAACCTCTTATCCGTCGCCATGGACGAAATGTAGCCGCGAACTATGAACGATGCTTCAATTCGTGATCGAGCAACCAGGTCTTCCTTTCGAGTCCCCCGCCATAACCGGTGAGGGAACCGTTCGCCCCGATCACCCGATGACAGGGCACGATGATGGCGATGGGGTTGCGTCCGTTGGCCAGGCCGACGGCGCGCGACGCCTGGGGATTCCCGATGCGCTGCGCCAGTTCTCCGTACGAAATCGTCTCGCCGTACGGGATCTCGCGCAGTTGCGACCATACGCTTTGTTGGAAGGGGGTGCCGACCAGATTCATCTCGAGATCGAACGACCACTGCTCTCCCGCGAAGTAGGCGTCGAGTTGCGCGGCGACGTCTTTGAACCAGCGATCATCGAGTATGGCGTCGTCGGGCAGTGGTGACACGTGACGTTGTTCGTGCATCGACACGTCAGTCAAGACCCCGTCGCGCGCCACGAGCGTGAGAGGTCCTACCGGACTCTCGATAGTGGAGGTGAGGATTTCAGTCATGGGTTTCCTTTGTTCGTCGGGATAGTCGTAACGGTTTCGGCGGCCAGTCGTTGATGCGGTGCTCGTCGACGGACCAGAGGTACTGCACGGCGTAGGCGCGCCACGGTCGCCAGATTTGCGAGCGGTCGACCAGGGCCGCGGGTGTACTCGGCAGTCCGAGTTCTTCGGCGGCGTGGCGAACGCCGAGGTCCGACTCGGGGAAGGCGTCCGGATCGCCGAGAGCTCGCATGGCGATCACCTGACGGGTCCAGGGGCCCACGCCGGGAATCGTGGCCAGCGCGACGACGGTCTCGTCTCGATCGCTGCCGGGTCCAAGGTCCAGGTCGCCCTTTCGCAACGCCTGCACCAGCGCACTGAACGTGGCGCGTCTCTTCGTGGGCATCGCCAAATCGACGTCGGTTAGGGCCTCCGGCACCGGGAAGAGATGCGTCAGAGCGCCGCCGGAGTCGCTGACGCGATCACCGTGACGCTCCACCAGTCGTCCGGCGTGGGTCTGGGCCGCCACGGTGGAGACCTGTTGACCCAAGACGGCCCGCAGGGCCATCTCCGCGCCGTCAACGCAACGAGGAACTCGACGCCCCGGAGATTTGGTCACGAGAGGGGCGAGCGACGGATCGACACTCAACTGGCGGTCGATCGCCACGGGATCGGCGTCGAGATCGAGCAGCCACCGGCTTCGGGCGATGGTCGCCGTGAGGTCACGCATGTCGCTCAACACGGCGCGACAACTGACGTACTCGGGCGTTGGGGTGAGTTCGACGATGCCCGGACCGTGGGCCAAGCGCAGCGCCCGTCGATAGGTCTGCCCCCGCACCTCTTCGACGCCGGGCACGGCCGTCGCCGCGAGATGACCGAAGAGGTTGTCGGGACAGAGAGGTTGTCGAAAGGCGAGCCGCAGCTCGATGGCGGTCGATGCTTCGGCGACCGAGCGTGGACTCTTCGCCCGGGCCCGAAGCATCGTCGGCGATGACGCGTACACCGATTGGACGGTGTCGTTGAACTGTCGGACGCTGGAGAATCCGGCCGCGAAGGCCACGTCGGTCATCGTCAGCGTGGTCGTCTCGATGAGGATTCGCGCGGTCTGGGCGCGCTGCGCGCGAGCGATCGAAATCGGACCGGCGCCTATCTCGTTCTGGAGGACGCGCTCTAATTGCCGCACGCTGTAGCCAAGTTGTTGGGCGAGTCCCGTTACTCCCTCTCGGTCGACTAGGCCGTCGGCAATGAGACGCATCGCGCGAGCGGCCACGTCAGCGCGCGAGTTCCATTCCGGAGAACCGGGCGAGGCGTCGGGGCGACAACGCTTGCAGGCCCGAAAGCCGGCCAGTTGCGCAGCCGCGGCGGACGGGTAGAAGCGCACGTTCTTGCGCATCGGAGTCTGCGCCGGACAACTAGGTCGACAGTAGATATGCGTCGAGGTCACCGCAGTGAAGAACCATCCGTCGAATCGCGGGTCGCGGGACTGCACCGCGAGATAACTGCGTTCGAAGTCGTCGACCATGCAGTGAACCTACCGGTCCCACTCGGGTCGAACTAGCGGAAAAACGACATCGCCTTCAGGCCCCTCGAATCGCCGAATATCGCGTCGTATTTCCGCTAGAGGGACACGTCCCCCGCGGGCGCGTCGAAGGGAGTCTGAAAGGTGAAGGCATACTCACTGGGACCCAATCGCTCCAAACACTCCAGCCGGGCGACAGCCTCGGAGGGCTCGGGGAGCGTCCCGGCGCGAATCCACCACATCGCCGACTGGACACCGTTGAACCGGTCCGCCCACTGTCGCCGTTGGCGCAGCACGTCTTTGTGACCGCTTCGATAGACGAAGTTCGAGAGAGCCTCCATCGACTCCCAGACGCTCAGGTTGAGAAGGATTTGGTCATCGGCGAATACTCGAATGCTCGTCGCGTCGCCGTCCTCCGTCTTCAAGCGCCAGACGAATCCCGGCGCCGCATCGGCCACGGCGTTGACCGGGTCGAGCGCCGCGACGAAGCCGGCGACCACGGGTGAGTCGAGGGGTGATCTCAACTTAACGACGTTGCACTGCGCAAGATGAAAGGTCATGGTTGGAGGCTATCGGCGCCACTACTAAGTGCTCGGTGCGCGGGTCACACGGGGTAAGTAGATTCTCTCCTATTCACGCTTGGCGTAACGCCGAGCCCGACGGTGAGAGGTTGACGAATGGCGAAGGCATATGAGATTTCAGTCTGGGAGCCACTCCCGGGAAAGTTCGAAGAGTTCGAAGAGACGATCAAGAGTTTGGCCAAGGCTTTCGTCGAGTCGGGCGTTTCGAAGGTCGACCTGCTCGGCGGTGTCGCCGGCAAGGACGTCGGCCGAGTCGTGGTGATTCAACAGTTCAAGGGACTGGCCGACAACGGCGCTTTGAACGAGGTAATCATGGACAGCGTTCCGATGAAGGCCTGGCGTGAGGCGCACGCGGGTGACTTTCCAGCGAAAC
This sequence comes from uncultured Acidimicrobiaceae bacterium, assembly GCA_963716515.1. Classification (GTDB taxonomy): domain Bacteria; phylum Actinomycetota; class Acidimicrobiia; order Acidimicrobiales; family RAAP-2; genus RAAP-2. The sequence goes on along the minus strand of OY970319.1, from coordinate 2,109,793 downwards.
TGATTTCACACGACCTGTACTCAGAGATCGAAGGGTGATCTCGAACAATCGGTGTCGTGGTTGAAGCACGCAATGAGCTTGGAGGAGATCTCGGAGTTCGCCTCGCAAATGGCCGGCGTCGTCGAAGAGCAGCCCTTCGGGCCCGACGTCGACGTATTGAAAGTGGGCGGCAAGATTTTTGCCATTCTCTCGCCCGAGAGCTCACCCGAGGCGATCTCCTTGAAGTGTGACCCCGCTCTGGCAATCGAACTGCGGCTTCGCTACGCCGCGGTGATTCCCGGGTACCACCTCAACAAGCGCCTGTGGAATACCGTTCACCTGGACGGGACGATTCCGGACGACGAGATCTTCCGCCTGATAACGCACTCCTACGATCAAGTCGTCGCGGGACTCCCCAAGGCGGTGCGACAGAGTCTCACTTCATCGGACTGACGACACCTTTTCGGCGTCGTCCTTATCGCACTCGCAACACGACGTGGTGGGGTAGTGCGCCAACGCCGTGCAACATCGACGCCAGCGCTTCCACGCCGTCGACGAGCCGCGGACCCGGTCGCACCATGACGGCGTCGGCATCAATCGCCCAGGTTTCGGCGTCATCCGGAAGGAGATCGAGCACCCGGCGAGCTTGTTCGCTCGCCTGCTCCAGTCCGAAGCCGCATGGTGCAACCACCACGACATCGGGCCGAGCGCTGGAGATCGCTTCCCAGGTCGTGGATACTGATTGCTCGCCGGCGCGAGCGAGAACCGGTTCGCCTCCCGCGGCCGTCACGAGGTCAGGTACCCAGTGGCCAGCGCCGAAGGGCGGATCGATCCATTCCAAGACGAAGACTCGACGCCGGGGACGTCCTCGCACGGCTGCTTGAACATCGTTCAGTCGACCGCGCAGCGCGACCACGAAATCGGTGCCCCGTTGCGCGACGTCCGCCGCGGAAGCGATGGTGGCAATCGACTCGAGGACTTCCGAAAGCGTTTGCGGGTCGATCTGGAGCACGTCGGCGTGGCAGTTGAGGCGCTGCGTTGCCGCTTCGACATCGCCGCTCGGTACCGCGCAGACGCGGCACAGGTCCTGGCTCAGGATGAGATCGGGATCACAGCGCTGCAACGCTTCGTCGTCGAGCTCGTAGAGATCGAGGCCCGCTTCGAGCCGCTGGCGAACGAACACGTCGATCTCGCCCGGCGTCATCGTGGCGTCGGCGAACGATCTCACCACAATCTCTCGGCCGTCTTGAATTCGATGGGGCCAATTGCACTCGGCGGTGACACCCACCAAATCGACTTCAAGACCCAGGTCGCAGACGATTTCCGTGGTGGAGGGAAGCAGTGAGACGATGCGCACGTCGACATCTTACGAACGCCCTGCGAAGGCTCGTGAAGCGAACAAGTTGCTCAGGCATCTCACCAGCGGATTCGACGACTGGTCAATCGAGTGACGTCAAACGATCTTTCCTTCAAGGTTGACGAGCCAAATACCTCGGATCGAACTGTTAGCGCGCGGCGAGTACATGGCGACGTACTGACCGGCTTGGCCGAAATAGTCGAAGCAGATGTTGCCCCGGGCGACGCCTCCCGGCGCGATGAAGCCATCTTCGAGGGAGTGTTTGGCGGTGAAGTTCAACACCGTCACTTTGCCTTTCGGCGGGCGCAGCGTCATATTGAAGTCATTGAAGAAGTACGTCGTCTTGTTCTGGTTGCGAATGGTCACCGCCGCACAAAGATTGGTGAACCCGAACTTGTCGGCGGTGAGCGCCCATTTCGCGTGCACGACGGTGTCATCGACGAAGACCGAGTTGTTGCTGAGCGCCACGCAGTCCGTCACCTTCGAGCCGGGATAGTTGCTGATAGCGCTCGCACAACCCACTGAGTGGCTGGCGTGACTCGAGATCGCCGCGTAGGCGACCGGAGAAATGAGGACTCCGACGATCACGGCCGCCGAAAGAAGTAATGAGGTGAGGACGCGTTTCACGATCTCGACGGGTGACGGACCCTTGAGTATGCGTGCGAGGTCGTGGTATCCGTGGGCGCATACTCAGCATCCAACGGCGACACCGGTACATCGGTCATTGCGGGCACTATATATCCGTGCTCGGCCGTTGAAAAGGGGCCCGCGACATTTTTCCGATTAGGACTTGCGCTCCGGTCCCGACTCCGATATCGTACAACCATATGGTTGTACATCAACTCTCAGACCGCGAAGTGGACCTGGTGTTTCGGGCCCTCGCCGACACCACGCGACGCGACATTTTCCAGCGCGTAATCGGCGACGGCCTGTCGGTCTCCACCTTGGCCCACGACTACGAGATGAGTTTTGCCGCGGTCCAGAAGCACGTCAGCGTGCTCGAGCGCGCGGCACTGGTTACGAAGGAACGTCACGGTCGAGAACAGATCGTGCACGGGAATCTCTCGACCCTCCGTCGAGCGGCGGCCCTGCTCGACGCCTTCGAGGAGATCTGGATCGGTAGAGCCACAACGATTGCCGAGATACTCGGCGAGAAGGGAAGTGCGTAATGACAGTCATTTCAACCACGAAGGACCCGGTGGCCTTGAGCCTCACGGTGGTCGCGGAATTCGCGGCGAGCCCGGAACGAGTGTGGGCGGTCTGGGAGAATCCCCGTCAACTCGAGCGGTGGTGGGGCCCGCCCACCTATCCGGCCACGTTCACGCGTCACGATTTCGAAGTCGGTGGCGAGTCGCGGTACTTCATGACCGGACCGGAGGGTGACACACCCCACGGGTGGTGGCGCATGTTCAGGATCGACGAACCGCGACGCCTCGAATTCGCCAACGGTCTCGCCGGCGACGATGGTGAGCCCATACCCGGCGTCGAACCGATGGCCGCGCACGTGACGTTCGAGCCGATCGCGGGCGGCACCCGAATGACCACGGAGAGCAGATTCATCGACGAGGCGCAGATGGAGAAAATGTTGGCCATGGGGATGTCCGAGGGTATGACCCAGGCCGTTACCCAGATTGACGAGCTCCTCAGGTCCGAGGCCGCCTGAAACCTCGGGCCCGGGGTCGCGATCTCGCACCGCGTTGGTGAAGGGATGGCGACCAGTCAACTGGGGTGTTCGCCAGTTACGGTGTGATGGTGAGACGATCACTGCGTTCGTGGTTGGTAGTTCTTGGTCTGGTCGCCTCCCTATCCTTGACGGTCACGGGAACTTCGAGCGTCGCTACGGCGTCGACACGTACGTCGTGCCACGTGCCGCGAATGACGGGGTTGACGGTGACGGCGGCGCGCGGTAGAGCGAGGGTGGCGGGATGCCAACTGCGACTCACCGGAGCCCGGGTCCAGATGCCCATCATTCAGACCATTCACACGCAAAGTGTTCGACCGGGTCAAGTCGCCAAAGTGGTGACGGTCTCGGTCAATCCCCTCTGTCCGGGCTCCTTGAATCCCGGGCCACCTCCCGGAGAACCGATCTTGAAGCCGGGACCGAGCGAAATAGTCACTGGACTCTTCATCGAAGGGGGAGCGTACATCGAGCGATCGGCGCCAATATGCAGGGCCCTGGTGGGCAAATCCAACGCCGGCAACATCACGATCACCAACTCGGTCGGGACGGTCATCGCCAACATGGCACTCACGGCGGGACAGTTGTTGTACGTCAACGTAACGGCCGGCCAGTATACCATCTCCGGTGTGTTCGCGGGGGGCAACAAGGTCGGTCCCACCATCGTCAACGTTCCGGCCGGAGAGATCGTGCGTCAGGATCTGGTTCTCGCCGTCCCTTGATCAAATTCGTTACTTCACTGCGATGACACAGTGGAAGCCGTGAGAGGTCACGTGTCGCGTCAAGAGCAAACATCGCAGATATCTCGGGGTAATCCCCTATAGGCCGAGTGTCGGCCCCGATTTATCATGGCGTTCATGGTGCGCGTTGACGAGTCGATTCGTTGCTCGAAGAAATTATGACGGTTCAATCTGAATCGAGATCGCGTAGAGAATACATTTCTAGGAATCGTTGGATTGTCCACCTCGCGTTGATCGTCGGATTCGTCACCGCCATACTTTCGGCGATTGAACTCTCGAAGAAATACCTCGGCCATTCTGGAGTAACCGATCACTCGATCATCGGAGTGGTCGTCTTGGGTTTCATACTGGTGCACCTCATCCAGAGGCGACGAACGGTCGGGCGACTCGCTTCGAGACTCGCCGGTCTTCGAGGATCGACGGAGACTCGGAGACGGCTTGCGGTCTCCGACACTATTTTGTGGCTGCTCACGTTGGACGTCATGGTGTCGGGGTTCGTTGACTTTGTCGACGGTCACACCATCTTCTTGCCCATTCCCGGACCGGACCAGTTCCGCAAATGGCACGAGATGGCGGCCCTGGTCCTCGTGGTCTACGTGATTGTTCACGTTCTTCGGCGCCGAAGTCGACTCCGCACTTCTCGAATCAGGTGAGGTTGGACGCACGAACAGTGCACGCCATTCGCGTTGGCCGATCAGGGCTGCAGTAGTTCATCGAGGAGGGCGCGCACGCGCAGCTCAATCTCGTCACGAATCGACCGAACTTCGTCGATGTTCTTACCCGCGGGATCGGTCAGGTCCCAGTCGACGTAGGTCTTTCCGGGATAGTACGGACACGCGTCACCGCAACCCATGGTGACGATGACGTCGGCGTTCTGACCCATTTCGACAGTGAGTGCCCGCGGAGCTTCATTCGATATGTCAATACCCGATTCCTTCATCGCCGCTACGACGGCGACGTTGAGCGTTTCTCCCGGCGCGGAACCGGCGGAATGCACGACGACGCGGTTTCCACCGATCTGACGAGCGAAGCCGGCCGCCATCTGCGACCTTCCGGCGTTGTGAACACAGAGAAAGAGGATCTCCGGTTGCGTTGGGCTCACCTCAATCACCTCGCTCGCATCATGATTCTTCGACACCGCTGACCGTCGTTTCGTGCGCCACGGTGACCGCGGCGGCACTGATTCTGTCGAACCCGGGGTAGAGCGTTCTGATCAGTAAGTAGGCCACGAAACCGCCCACCGCCTCCGCGGCGACGAACGCCGGGACCGACGCCGGCGCGATACCCGCGAAGCTGTTAGAGAACATCCGACCGACGGCGATCGCCGGGTTGGCGAAGCTCGTCGAACTAGTGAAGAAGTAGGCCGCGCCGATGTACGCGCCGACGGCCGCGGGAGCCTTTTCGCTTCGACCGGTTCGGGCCAGCGCGAAGATGAGTACCAGTAATCCCACGGTCGCGACGACTTCTGCGAAGGCGTGGGCTGGAGTCGCCCTCGCGTGCGTGGAGATCGAGACCGCGGACCGCGAAAACATGAGGTTCGCTACAACCGCTCCCGAGACGCACCCGGCCACTTGGACGACCAGATACGAGCAGGCGTCGTTCCACGAGATTCCACCGAAGGCGGCGTCGACGAGCGAGACGATCGGGTTGAAGTGTCCTCCCGACACCGACCCGACCATGAGGATGATGACGAAGAGACCGGCGGCGGTGGCCGCGGCGTTCTCGAAGAGTTCAAGACCGACCGCGTGGGGGGAGAGCCGCTGCGCGGCGATACCGGATCCGATCACGACGGCGGCGAGGAACAAGCTCCCCAAGTACTCCGCCAACAGCCGGCGCCAGAGATGCGTGAGTTGTGCCCCGGACACGTTTCGCCGGTCTGCCCTTAACAACAGTTCGCTGACTCGGGAGAGATCGACAGTGCCTCGGTGCCAGCGGGAGTGCAACAGGTGTTGTCGCCGGACAGGGTGGATTCGCCGGCGTCGGAGAGAACGGTGTACACCTCCCAGCGCGACCGGTCCGGTCCTTCCACCCACACTTTGTCTTGAACCGCGTAACAGCAGGTGGTCTCGACTTCGATGTCGGTGGCGAATCCACTCTCGGAGAGGTACGAAATCGAATCCCGGACCTCTTCTGGTGAGAACACCTCGACACCCAAGTGATTGATCGCACCTGGTTCTCCTCCGTTTTCAATCAACACGAGCTTGAGCGGCGGTTCGTCGATGGCGAAGTTGGCGTAGCCCGGGCGGATCTTGGCCGGTTCACTCTTGAAGAACCGGGAGTAGAAGTCGACGGCCTCCTCGAGGTTCGAGACATTCAGCGCTAATTGGATCCGACTCATCACGTGCTCCCTTAAATTGATAGGTGTCGATTCGAAGCGTAGCAATCACATTGATGGTTGTCAATGGATAGAGTGTGAGTCATGGCCCAGAGAATGTCCATCAAGATCAGCGACTCGGTGGTCGACTGTTGTGGCCCGCTCAGTGAGAGCGCGCTCTCCGAGGTAGAGGCCGATGACATGGCCCAGATATTCGCCGCGCTCAGTGACCCGGTGCGACTGCGAATGCTCTCACTGATTGCCGCGGAGGTCGAGGTCTGTAGTTGCGCCTTGGAAGAGCCTTTGGCGAAGAGTCAACCGACCGTCTCGCATCACACGCGAATTCTGTGCGAGGCCGGACTCATCGTCGGCGAAAAGCGTGGCTGCTGGATGTGGTGGCGCGTCGTTCCCGAGCGGTTGAAAGTGGTTTCGCGAATCCTTTCGAATTGATCACCCCGCATCCCTGGACTCCGTCGGACGCACTTTCGTCAAGAGATAGGCACCGAGGAGAATCAGCCACGCGGTTTGAGGATACGCAACTAGTCGTTCGATGCCGCCCTCCCCCAGTCCGAGGTAGTGGGAGCTGGCGTAGAACCCCAGCGCCGCTAGCGCGATCGTGCCCAAGGTCAGCGTTATCAGGCGGAGCGCTCGAGGCAGCGCCAAAGAGAGACCGAGCACGATGACGCCCACGTTGCCGATCGTGAAGGGCAACGTCGCGCCCAACCCGTGAAGGGCCGAGACGGTGTTCTCGGGAAAGATCCCCACCACCACGACGCCCACGCCCGCGATGGCCATGAACAAGAAGCCGAGTCGTCGCGCGCGCGTCGAGAGCGACTGACGAAGCACGATCGATCCAACGATCATCGTGACACCGAGAACCAGGAACGAGACGTTCATCAACGCGTGGAGGGGAGAACAGACGTATCGACCATTGAAAGGACCGCACACAGTGTTCCCCAAGTCGCTGATGGTGTCGTGTTGCACGCTGTAGGCCGGTGACCAGCGCAGCGACACCACGAGTTGAACGACGAAGTATTGAAGACTCGAAAGGTACAGAGACGGTCCGAATCGCGGATGGGGATCAATGGACGCCCGCCATCGTGAGAGTGCGCCTCGGACCATCAGTGGACGTTATATACCAATCGGAGCTTGATCATTCACCATCAATAGCCACCATCGAAACGAACGGAGGCGATTACTCCGCGCCCACCTTCGCAAAGCGATACACGGCGGAGAGGTCAAGGTCGCCGGCACCGTTGTCGACGGCGCGCTGCCACGAAGAAATGAGACTGGCCGTCAACGCGAGTTCGTGGTCGACGCTCTTGGCCGCGTCGAGCGCGAGTTCGGCATCTTTGAGCGCGTGCTTCAAGGCGAAGTTGGTGGAGAAGTCTCCCTCGAGCATGCTGCGCGCTTTCGACACCGCGTAAGGAGATCCAATCGGCGCGTCGGCGAGAATATCGATAATGACTCGCGGGTCGAGACCGAGGGCCTCGGTGATCGTGAGCGTCTCAACCACCATCTCGACGAGGTCGACCAGCCAGTTGTTGAGTATGAGTTTCACCCGACTGCCCGCTCCCGCGGCACCCAACCAGAACGTCTCACGCCCCATCGCGGCAAAGGCCAATGCGGCGACGGGCTGGGCCGTCAACGGTCCGCTGGCCAAGATCAGTAACTCACCGGCGGTGGCCGGCGCCACGCTTCCCGACACTGGCGCATCGACGAAGAGCACGCCCGCTTGCGTGGCCCGGACGTCGAGGCGTGCGGTCCACTCGATGCCGATCGTGCCCATCTGCAGCCAGGTGGCGCCGCGGGTCATCGTGGCCAACGCTCCGTTTTCGCCGTCGATCACGGTCTCTACGGTGGGACCGTCGGGCAACATCGTGATCACGATGTCGGCGCCCTTTGCGGCCTCGGCCGGCGTGGACGCCGCGATTCCACCGAGCTGGACCAATCCCTGTACGCGCTCGATCGATCGATTCCATACGCGGACGTTGAATCCGGCGTTGATCAATCGCGAGGCCATGGGCGTCCCCATTTGACCGGTGCCGAGAAACGCGATCGTCGCGCTGTTGGTTTTTTCATTTTCCATTGGTTCTCTCCTTGGGGGTTTCACTTCGTAGAAAGGCGTCGCGGTCGCGTCGGGGCCCGAGGATTCGATGATTCATTGGGCACCGGCCGCACAGAGTTCGGAGTCGGTCGTGGCCTGTTCCTCGGAGGGCGCTAGCTTCGCGTCGCTGGGTTGGACGTGCTGGACGATGGTTCGCACGGACGCCGAGGTCGCCAACGCCACCGCCACCACGAAGACGAGCATGAGTACTCGTGGCGACGCGTGGCCCGTAGCGACGCCCAACGCGATCACGGGAATCGAAAGTCCGATGTAGGCGCTGAGGAAAAAGCCGGCCAGCGCTTCGGCGCGCGACTCGGGCGGCGCGCTCTCGCTGGCGATGGCGAGCGATCCTCGAAACACCAATCCGGCGCCGGCACCGGTGACTACGGTGCCGACTACGAAGAGCGTCAAGTCGCTGACCCACATACCCGTTACTAGTACGAAGAGTCCCGTGAGCAAAACCGGTGTCCCGACGCGCAGCAGTCTGAGCGGCGGGAGTGGGCTCAAGGCCGTCTGGGCCAAAGCCCCGGAGGCGAAGACCGTGAAGGCCACGATCCCGGCGACGGCGTGGGACGTGATGCCCAAGGTGTGAGCGAGAAAGTGAGGCATCAGAGAGCTGAAGACTCCGAAGACCGCGAAGGCCGCGAGTCCGGTCAGGCTCGCCGCCACGAACTGACGTCGGGCGAGGACGGGCACCACGACGTGTTGCGGGCGCCACCGTGGTCGCGGCGTGGGAGGTGACACCGTCTCGGGGGTGGCGAGCACCAAGGTAGCGAGCGCCACTAGCGAGAAACCCGCGACGACGTAGGGCACGACCAAAGGCGCCGGTGCGAACTGAGCGAGAAGTCCGGCCAGCAGTGACCCGAAAACGATGCCACCGAGGTTCACCGCGATGGCCAGAACCTGAGGACGATGCAGACCGGCGCCGGGGTGCGAGCGAAAGTGCAGCTCGGCGAGGTAGGCGGTGGCGGTGGCGGTGGCGAGTCCGATGGAGAGTCCCGAGATCACGCGAGCGACCAACAGACCGGTCAGGCTGGGCGCGACGATGAAGATCACGGTGCTCGCGACGTTGACGAGAAGGCTCGTGGCCAAGACTCGTCGACGTCCGAACCAATCGGACACGTGGCCGACCAGGAACAGGCTGGCGATGACGCCTCCGGCGTAGACGGCGTAGACGACCGTGACCATGAAGGTCGAGAAGTGGTCCCGAAGTTGGTACAGGCCGTACAGGGGAGTGGGAACGGTCGACGTCGCCATCGTCATCAAAAGAGCCATCGCGACGACCCAGTGGCCGGTCCGGTTTCCCAGACGCCCGCGCCACGGGTGCAGTCCCCTCGGGCGCCCCAACGATGGCGAGTCCGGCCACTCACCGGTGACCGCCCGCCAGGACTCGGCGTGTGGCGGGAACCTCAAGTTATTCTCGTATCCAATGCCCATGTCTCTTTCTCCGATCGACCCGTGTATTAACAATACGGTACGGCTCGTATTCTATATGGTAGGGTACTGATTGTGTCAAGTGAACTTTCATCAACCGGTGCCACCCGGGGCCGTCCGCGTAGTGATCAGGTCGAACAGGCGATCTTGCGAGCAGCGTCCGAACTGCTGTCCGAACGCGGTCTCGAGGCCATGACGATTGAGGACGTAGCCGCACGCGCGGGAGTCGGCAAGTCCTCGATCTACCGTCGTTGGCCGACCAAGGGAACCCTCGCCTTGGACGCCTTCCTCGATGACTTTCTCGCCCGCCAGCCGCCGGTTGACACCGGCGCACTCGAAGGCGACCTTCGCGCGGCGTTGACACTGTGGTCGACGGCGGTCGTCGACTCGCCGACGGGACGAGCTCTGGTGGGACTGATCGCCGAGGCCCAGCTCGACGCGGACTTGCGGCGAAACTGGATCGAACGAGTGATTACGCCGGCGCGAGCGCAGCACCGCCAGATGGTTGAACGAGCGATCGCCCGCGGAGAGATTCCGGCGGGATCGGACGTGGACGTGATCATGGACCTGCTCTACGGAGCGGCGTATCACCGTTTGTTGCAAGGTCACCTGGCGATCACGCCGGAGTTCATCGAACTCGTGGCGCGAGTGGTCGCCGAAGGCGCCAAGTCCGGCGCCGCCAACACGTCGAAGTAGGCGCATCCACGGAAGGGCCGGTTGGTGGTACTCGGTTGGGTGAACGTCGGATTCGGGTTTCGCGGCCCAGTCGCGAAACGCGGTGCTACGTTGCCATGGACGTGGTTGGTGATACGTTCAGCGAATGACAAACTTCCTCGACACCGTTCTTGTATCTTCGATCAGTGACCGCCTGCTATTGAACCATCCGTTCTATCGACGCTGGGAAGCGGGCGCACTCTCGTCGGATGAGTTGCGACTCTACGCCGAGCAGTATCGGTTCTTCGAGGAGATGCTCCCGCGGTTCCTCGAACGGTTGGCCGCGGAGTTGCCCGATGGTGTGGCGCGCGAGTCCGTCCTCAAGAATCTGGCCGACGAAGTGGCGGCGCCGAGTCACTTGGAACTCTTCGAACGCTTCGCGGAGTTCTACCAAGCGTCGGTCACACCGATCTCCCCGGCGATGCAACGATTGGTCGACGCCTACTCGGACGTTCTGGCACAGGGTCCGACCGCCGCGCTCGCCGGTCTCTGGGCGTACGAGAGTCAGGGGGCGGGGATCGCCGATTCCAAGGCCGAAGGTCTCGCGGCGCACTACGGCGCCAGCGCCGATTCGCTGGCCTTCTGGTGGGCGCACGGAACGATCGAAGCCGACCACGCGAAGTGGACCCTCGAAGCGCTGGAACTACTGGACCCCGATAACGCCGTCGCCCGTGAAGCCGCTCGACTCATCGGCGACGCCTGGTGGGAGTTCTTGGACGAACGCGAGCTAGTGGCGTCGTAGCTCGAGAAGTGCCGGTGATCGACCAATGATCGTGCATGCCTCCAGGACGTGAGGTCAGTTCACCCAGCCGACTGCGTCAACTCGTTGCGCGCGGCCTCGACGATGTCGGCGCTGGTGTTCGCGTGACCGTTAATGCCCCATCCGCCTTCGGGCGACTCGGTGATCAGCACCCACGTTCGCTCGACCAAGCGCGGGTCGCCAGCCGCGGCGGCGACGATGTCGGTGAGTTCTTTCACGACGCCGAGCTGCTTCTCTCGATCCAAGACTCCGATGGGCGTGAGCACCTGCACCCGCACGTAGTTCGTGTCCCCCGCGGCGTTCGAGATCGCGCCCTCGGGTAGGTCGTGGACGAACGCGGCGGTGTTGTTCTTGAAGAGCGAGATTGGCGGAACCTTTTCCCAGCGCATAACGGCGTTCGCTAGATCGGAGGCGAGGGAATGCTTGTCGGCGAACGTTCCTTCGGTCGAGTACACGTCGATCATTGGCATTTCGCATCTCCTGAGTCCCGTATGATGACTGTCATAGTCAGCGGGCTCAGCGTACTCTATGACGCTCGTCATAGTCAATGGAGAGAGTGTGACTAGCGACAGCCGCAAGAAGATGGTCGAAAGCGCCGCCGCTCTGATCGGCTCCCAGGGGATGAACGCCACTTCGTTTTCCGAGGTACTGGCCGACAGCGGCGCTCCTCGCGGATCGATCTACTTCCACTTCCCCGGGGGAAAGCGAGAGTTGGCCAGGGACGCTATGCGATGGACGTCGGATCAGGTGTTGGCGCACCTGCGGGCCGGTTCCCCGAGTTCCGCCGCTGAAGTACTCGAACATTTCGTGGCACTCTTTCAACACGTGGTGGCAGCGACCGATGGAGCCGCTGGCTGCGCGGTGGCCGGCGTGACGATCGATATTCCCGCGAGCGATGAAGAACTCATGGTCGAAGCCCGTGCGGCGTTTCACGCGTGGACGGCGCTCTTGGCCGAACAGCTCACGGTCACGGGCGTGACGAGTGAGCGGGCGGCGGGTATTGCCACGATCGCGGTGGCCAGCGTGGAAGGCGCGCTCATTCTCTGCCGAGCGGAAGGCGCCACGGCGCCCTTGGACGCCGTGGCGATTCAGTTGCAAGTCCTCGTGGCACCGTGACAACGTTCGTCGTCAGCGCCACCTTGTTCTGAACTCGCCGCGAGCACGCCGGCTCGTCGCGCCGAAATTGTTGGCAGTTCTGCGAGTGTGCGACCTAGGCCGCGGCGATGAATTCACCGTTGGCGTCGGAGCGAGGCTCGCCGGCCAGTGTCGGGTGCAGCACATCAGCGATCGTGCCGGCCAGGTGAAACGTCATGGCGTTGCGAACCTCTTCGGGGACGTCTTCGAGGTCGGGCCCGTTCCGCTCCGGCAAGATGACCTCCGTCAATCCGGCACGGTGCGCGGCCAAGACTTTTTGCTTGACCCCGCCGATCGGGAGCACGCGACCCTGCAGCGTGACCTCGCCGGTCATCCCGACGACCGGTCGCACGGGTTCGCCTCGCAACAGGCTGACCAGGGCGGTCGTCATGGTGACGCCGGCGGAGGGGCCGTCCTTGGGAACGGCGCCCGCGGGCACGTGGAGGTGGAATCGCTTTCCGGAGAAGGCCTTGGGATCGATCTTCAACTCCTCGGCGTGACTTCGGACGTACGACATGGCGATCTCCGCCGACTCCTTCATGACGTCACCCAACTGACCGGTGAGCGTCAAACCCTCCGGTCCTTCGGAGACGCTGGCTTCGACGAAAAGAACGTCGCCACCGGCGCCGGTCACGGCCAGTCCGGTCGCTACGCCGGGCACGCTGGTGCGATCGGCCGATTCGAAGTAGAAGTGGGGTCGACCGAGCCACTCGCGCACGTCGGTCGCGTTGACGTGGATCGGAGCGTTGCGCTCGCCGGCGGCCAGTTTGGTCGCCGCCTTTCGAAGTAGGCGACCGATCTCTCGCTCCAGGTTGCGCACGCCCGCTTCACGGGTGTAGTCGGCCACGATCGATTGCAACGCCTCGTCGTCGAACGTGACTTCATCGTCGCGCAGGGCCGCTCGAGCTAGTTGGCGACCCAGGAGGTGGTGTCGGGCGATCGAGACCTTCTCGGACTCGGTGTAGCCGTCCAGTCGAATCACTTCCATGCGGTCGAGGAGCGCTCCGGGAATGGTGTCGATCACGTTGGCCGTCGCGACGAACATCACACGCGAGAGGTCCAGGTCGACCTCCAGGTAGTGATCGCGGAAGGTGTGATTCTGCGCCGGGTCGAGGACCTCGAGCAACGCCGACGACGGGTCGCCCCGGAAATCGGATCCCAGTTTGTCGACTTCGTCGAGCACGATGACCGGATTCATGGTGCCGGCCTCTCGCAGGGCGCGCACGAGGCGACCGGGCATGGCGCCGACGTAGGTGCGCCGGTGGCCTCGAATCTCCGCCTCGTCGCGGACGCCGCCGAGGGCGACTCGGACGTATTTGCGTTCGAGCGCGTTCGCGATCGATTGACCAAGTGACGTCTTGCCGACGCCCGGAGGGCCGACCAGCGCGAGAATGGCGCCCGATCCCCGTCCGTCGACTGGCGTCAGGCCCCGCTCGGCCTGCAGTTTCCTTACCGCCAAGTGCTCGAGGATGCGATCCTTCACGTCCGCGAGCCCGTCGTGATCGGCGTTCAAGATGCGTTGCGCTTCAAGGATGTCCAAGCGATCCTCGGACTCGACGCCCCACGGGATCTCCAAGATGGTGTCGAGCCACGTGCGGATCCAACCGGTCTCGGGACTCTGGTCGTTGGTGCGTTCCAGTTTGTCGATCTCTCGAAGGATGGCCGTGCGGACGTGATCGGGAAGGTCTCGATCGGCGATCTTGGCGCGGTAGTCGTCGGGGTCGACTTCGTCCTCCCCGAGTTGGCCCAACTCCTTCTTGATGGCGTCGAGTTGTCGACGCAGCAGAAACTCCCGTTGCGTCTTTTCCATCCCCTCTTCGACGTCGTTCTTGATCCGGTCGCGCAGCGTCAGATCGGCCAGCGTGTCGCGGGCCCAACCCAGCACCAATCGAAGTCGGGCTTCGACGTCAATGGTCTCGAGGACCTCCACCTTTTGGGCGAGCGTGAGGTCGGGGGAGTAACCGGCGACGTCGGCCAGACGTCCGGGCTCGGTGACCTCGCGCAGCTGCGCGGCAATTTGACGCGCGCCGCGACTGAGCAGAATGTTCTCCAAGACGGCGCGGTACTCGCGGGCCAGCTCGACGACGTTCGAGGTCGACTCGCCGTCATCCAGGGGTTCGGCCTCCACCCACAGGGCGTCGCCCGTCCCGGGGACGCCGGTACCGATGGTGGCGCGCTGATCGCCGCGAATGACGATGGCTTCGAGACCTCCGGGGAGCGAACCCTCTTCCATGACCTCGGCGATGACGCCGACGCTCGCGTAGCGACCTTCAATGTGGGGAACCAAAAGAAGTCGACCACCGGCGGAACGGGCGGCCTCGACCGCGACGCGCGCCTCGTTGGATTCGAGGGCCATGGAAAAGACCATGCCGGGCAGGATGACGCCGGACTTCAGTGGAAGAAGCGGCAAGGTGACTTTCTTGTTGGTCATTGCAATTCCCTTTCCAGTGATCGAATTCACCTGATCGACCTCCTGGGTCATCGGGCGAAAACCTTCCTTCCCGGACTCGGGGAGGGTCCGGAAAGGAAGCCGAACCTAAGTTCGGGACGTCAAGCATAGGGGTCCGTTCGAGATTTCTGGCAGTCTCGGACGTTGAGTGCCAAACGAGGCGGTCGAGACGGAAAACCCTTTGATTCGCGCCAACTCAGTGCGGTGGCGACCCGTTTCACCGATGACTGATGCGCCGAACGGCCCCTCGAAGGGCCGGCGCAGGTCGTGAAGAGGCGTCTTATACTCGCCCTCAATTCAAAGTTGGTCGAAGCGATGTTTTCGGAGAGGAGTTCCCATGGCGTTGGAGACTGGAGTCGTGGCTCCGGCGTTCGGGCTGCTGGCGACACCCGATCAAAGGGTGGCGCTCTCGGAGTTCGAAGGACCGGTCGTGCTCATCTTTTACCCGGCCGATTGGAGTCCCGTGTGCAGTGACGAACTCTCGGTGTTCAGCGCCGCCAGCAAGTTGTTTCGCGCCCGCGGTGCGCAGTTGCTCGGCATCTCGGTCGACGGTCCGTGGTGCCACGAAGTCTTCAAGGAACAGCGCAAGGTGGCCTTTCCGCTTCTGGCCGACTGCAACCCCAAAGGAGAGGTGGCCAAGGCATACGGCGTCTATCGAGACGAAGACGGCACGTCGGAGCGTGCTCTGTTCGTTATCGACCGCCACGGCAAAGTGGCGTGGAGCGAGGTGTCGCCCGTCGGTGTCAACCCCGGTGCCGACGGTGCCCTTCGAGCGGTGGAGGCGTTGTCGTGAGTGATCGAGCCCTACTTTCAGTTCCCGTGGGACCGGAGGATCATTCCCGCGGACCGCTGGACGCGAAACTTACCGTCGTCGAATACGGCGACTATCAGTGTCCCTACTGCGGCCAGGCCTATCCGATCGTGGAGAAGTTGATGACGACCTTCGCCGACTCGATGCGCCTCGTGTTTCGCAACCTGCCGCTCGCCGACGTGCACCCCCACGCCGAAGCGGCGGCCGAAGTCGCCGAGGCGGTCGCTCTGCAGGGGAAGTTCTGGGAGATCCACGACACCTTGTTCGAGCACCAGCGCGACCTCACTGCCGCGGCACTCCTCCGCTACGTCGCTGACGTCGGCGCCGACGCCACGAAAACGACGGCCGACATCGCCGATGGAGGACCGCGTCAACGGGTCGAGGCCGATTTCGAAAGTGCGATTCGAAGCGGCGCGAACGGCACGCCGACCTTCTTCGTGAACGGAGTGCGCTACGACGGCTCGTGGCAGTATGAACCGTTCGCTGAGTACCTGACGCAAGTACTCGACCGTCCGTAATTTACGTTGGGCTGCAGACGACTATTGAGGGCCGCGAGCGGTCTTCGCTCCCGATGGGCCAGCCGACAACTAAAGTTAGAGTTCACTAATCGCAACCATGACGAGGCGGAACGAAGACGGACCTGGTACTCGATCTCCATCATCAGTGAAGCCTGAAAAAGTCGGAGGTGTCGCCGCATGAAGTTCGGTCGTCGAAGGATATTTCGTCGTCGGACGAGGCTCAATCTCCGCACTCTCATCGGATTGGCCGTCCTCTGCCTCATCGTGGTGCTTATCCTTAAGGAACTCAACGTCATTTAAAGCCCGAAGGTTTGCCGGGTGGTTGAGAACACACGAGAAGATAAGTCAGAGCCGCGCGTCTGCCTTGAAGTGTCGAAGCACATCGCCACTGAATGAGTGGTACGTTCCCGGCTATGTCCCAATCAATTTCAACACTGTCTCGAATTGGCACCTCTGCGCTCATGGTCTCCTTCCTACTATCGCGAGCATCACTCAATCTCCGGCCGGCGCAGCCGCCGGTCACAGGTGTCATCCACTCACGAACAGCGGCCGATGCTACGAACCTGGAGAGTATTGCCGTCACTCAGATCGCGGGGTGCGTGGTCTCGCCGGTGACGGAAGAAAAATCGTCTGCCGGAACAATGACGGTCTCCGATGGGAACCGTATTGAACAGCCGTGCCGAGCGAACTGTATCGTCGCGTGTTAAGACTCATTTCGTCCACTTCGTACATCCGTAAATCCAGAAGCCGATTGAGCGACGGCGAAGGACCTAACTAGAAGTCACCTAAATAACGCGGCCCCGATCCCGATCGTGCTGCCTGGTCATTGCGATTGGCAAGAGCGCACGTGCGAAGTGACAGGCATCCGCAGCCGATGCAGCTGGTCAACCCACCTCGCAAAGCCTCCAATATCTCTATGCGCTCGTCGATCCGCTGACGCCAGCCCTTCGAAAGTTGTCGCCATTCCATGGCGTTGGGCGCCTTGTCATCGGGCAATTCGTTCAGCGCCTCCACGATCTCTTCGAGCGTGAGTCCGACCTTTTGGGCTATTCGAATGAAGGCGAGCCTTCGCAGTACGTCGCGGCGGAAGAGTCGCTGGTTGCCCGGCGTTCGCTGGGCGCGCACCAGACCGGCCTTCTCATAGAAGCGAACAGCGGAGGCGGCGAGCCCGCTGCGATCAGCGACCTCACCGATGGAAAGCAATTTCTCGACCATAAAAAGACTCCAAGTTTTTCCAAGTATGACTTGACTTAAACATTACTTTAACTTGTAGTTTGGAGATCGTCGCAGCATCACTGAAAGAAAGTTGACTGATCATGCCGGTTGCCATTGTCACGGGGGCTTCGCGAGGATTCGGGCGAGCACTCGCGAGGTCCTTCGCTCTCGACGGCTGGAACCTGGTCCTCGACGCGCGGCGCCCTCTGGAGCTCG
Source organism: uncultured Acidimicrobiaceae bacterium (assembly GCA_963716515.1). Taxonomy (GTDB): domain Bacteria; phylum Actinomycetota; class Acidimicrobiia; order Acidimicrobiales; family RAAP-2; genus RAAP-2. The sequence continues at coordinate 2,092,367 of OY970319.1, read as the reverse complement.
AGACGACGCGAGCGGAGTTGGCGGCTCACGGTGCCGAGGTCATCGCGATTGCCGGCAACGTCAACAGTGCCGACCATCGTGCGGCCCTGATCGAATCGGCTAGACATCTCGGTTCACTGGACCTACTGGTGAACAACGCGAGCACCCTCGGTCCGAGCCCTCTGCCCTCACTCGAGACCTACGGCCTTCAAGAGTTGAGGGATGTCTTCGAAGTGAACACCTTGGCTCCCTTGGCCCTAATCCAATTGGCCCTCCCGTTGCTCGAGCAGTCGCGTGGAACGGTGGTGTCGCTGACCTCGGACGCCTCCGTCGAGGCCTACGAGGGTTGGGGTGGGTACGGATCGTCGAAGGCGGCGCTCGATCAACTCCATCGCGTACTGGCCAAGGAGGTCAGCGAGGTGCATTTCTACACGTTCGATCCGGGCGACATGCGCACCGAGATGCATCAGGCGGCGTTTCCCGGTGAAGACATTTCGGACCGTCCAGAGCCCGAGACGGTCGTGCCCGCGATTCGTAGCCTGCTCGATTCGGGCGCGCCGTCGGGACGCTACAGCGCTTCGGAGTTCGCCTCGTGAGTGTGCTCACCGACCGCTACGAACGATTCAACTTCGAACTGCCGGCGTCCCAGGAGGCGTCGGAGCCACCCGAAGCGCGCGGCCTAACGCGCGACGGCGTGCGAATGCTCGTGGCCCATAAATCGACCGGGTCGCTCGAATCGAGCACTTTCGGAGAGATCCCCCACTTTCTCGAACCCGGCGACCTCGTCGTGATCAACACCTCCGGAACGATTCCCGCGGCGATTGACGCCATCGCGAGTGACGGCACGTCGCTCATCGTTCACCTCTCGAGCGAGCTCGACGATGCCCGATGGGTCGTGGAACTCCGACAAAGCGTCAACGGTTCGACCAGTCGGTGGTCCGGTCCGGTTCCGTCGCGCCACCTGCAACTGCGAGGCGGGGCCACCCTGGATCTCGAAGAGCACTTTGGGGCGGGGGACCGTTTGTGGGTCGCCACCTTGCACCTCGGTGAACCGGTTCTCCGTTGGCTCGAGACCCACGGTCGACCCATTCGCTACGGCTATGTCCACCGGAGATGGCCCCTGGAGATGTACCAGAACGTCTACGCGACCGAGTACGGGAGCGCAGAAATGCCCAGTGCCGGTAGGCCCTTCACGACCGACATCATCACCCGTTTCGTGGCCCAGGGAGTCGGCGTCGCTCCGGTGCTGTTGCACACGGGCGTCGCCTCGCTCGAAGACGGCGAGTTGCCGTATCCCGAGCGCGTGCGCGTACCTTCGATGACGGCGGAACTAGTGAATGCCACCCACCGTCTCGGACATCGAGTGATCGCCGTCGGCACCACGGTCGTCCGCGCCCTCGAAAGTTGCGCGACGCCGGAAGGGGAGACCGTCGCTTTCGAGGGTTGGACAGACGTGGTCATCTCGCCCGAGCGGCCACCGCGCCTCGTTGACGGATTGGTGACGGGATGGCACGAACCCGTCTCGTCGCACCTCATGATGCTCGAAGCGATGATGGGACGAGATCTGCTCGAAAATTCGTACCACGCCGCATTGGTGCTGGGCTATAAGTGGCACGAGTTCGGCGACACTCATTTGGTCCTGCCCTAGTCCGTCAGTCGTTGTGAGCAACATTGTCGTTTGCGGAGGACACGATCAGCCCCCGTATGCGGGAAGAATGGCGCCGCTAACAGGTGCGGCAGCGTCACTCCCCAAGAACGCCACCACTTCGGCGATCGCTTCGGGGGCGACGGCGCGCGCCATCACCTCTTTCGGGAGAATGGACTGGTTCTTCGCAGTGTTGATCAGTTGAGGGGCGACCGCGTTCACGCGTATGCCGAAGGGGCGGAGCTCGAGGTCGAGGACGCGGGTCAAGTGGACGAGGGCAGCTTTGCTCACTGAATATGCCACCATGCCGGTCGTAGGTTCGAGACCCGGGCGCGACGAGATGTGCACGATCGCTCCGGAACCCCTTGTCTTCATATAAGGAGCGACCGCCTGACTCAACCACAGGGCTGGTGCGAGGTTGACGTCGATCATGAAGCGAAACTGGTCCGGCGTCGTCGTCAATGCGTCTGCCATTTCAAAGGCACCGAGTGTGTTGACCAAAACATTGGGAACGCCGATGTGTTGGACGATCCGTTCGAACATCGGCGCTACGGCCCGTGGATCGGTGGCGTCGGCCACCTCGCGGACGATGCCGTCGGGGAGCGCTTCCAATCCGCGCTCGTTGCGATCGACCGCCACGACCGTCAAGCCTTGGCTGGCGAACTTGACCGCCGTAGCTCGACCGAGTTCCCCGCCGGCCCCGACCACGACCGCGATGCGGCCCTCAGATGGAGTTTCACTGGACATGTTCCTCACCTAACTAGTCTGATATCGCACAGAATATGAGTTGCTTGGCAAAGCAAGTTGAAAATATAGGAGACCAACTCTCGCCCGGCGCGCCACACGTGTTCCAGGGCAATGCGGCCGTGCTGGACGAGGGAAGCCGAGCGCTCGATCGAGCGGCGCAGTTTCTGATGGACCACTTTGCGGTCACCTCGATTTGACCCATAGCTCGACAACTTCGCGTTGGAAGTTCGTGACCGGTCACCAATGAGAGATGAACGGATCAATGCGCCAGCGTCAGGAAGAGCGCTTCAACTCCAGTACCGGAATTGTTCGGATGCCTGCAGTGTTCTTCTCGTACTCGGCGAAGCCCGGGTATCGTCGCGCCTGCTCGTCGTAGATGCGGTCGCGCTCGTCTCCTTGAAGTTCGCGAACGGTGACGGAGTACGTCTCGGTGCCGCGTTCGACAGTCCCATGACCGGAGGCGGTCAGGTTGTAGTACCAGTCCGGATTCGACGGGTCTCCGGCCCTGGTGGCGAACACGTAGATCGCATCGGGGTCGGTGTCGTTGGGCAGATACATCACGGGGTTGACGTACTCGCGTCCGCTCTTGCGACCGCGGTGGTGTACGAGCGTGACGGGCGCACCTTCGAAGTTGCCGCCGGGATGGCCGTCCTTAGCGCGGAACTCCTTGATGAACTTGTCATTCCAGTCGTTCGCTTCTGGCATCTCATACCCCTCTATTCATTGATTGGATCGTAATGCCGTTCATTTGACCGTCGTTGACGACGAATGATCGCGTCAGATGGTCGATGACCCGTGAAGTAGTTCGTGCATATTGTCGAAAAAGAACCTCGATCGGTCGTCCTCGCTCGAACTCACGAGCGCGTCATCGAATTTCTGCAGCGGATCCTTACCACCCTCGGGATGGGGGTAGTCGGTCGAGAACATGAAGAGCTCGGCACCCGCTTGTTCGATCATCCAATCCACTGGTTCCCCAGGGAATGGTGTGAACTTGAGATGCTCGAGCACGTATTCCGAAGGCGCCAACTCGAGTCGCCGAAGTGGCTCTTCGGTACGGCGGAACGCCCGAAGACCGTAGTCGAGTTGACGCATCCACGACACCACCCAGCCGGCCCCTTGTTCAATACAACCTCCGCGCAACTTGGGGAAGCGGTCGAAAAGACCGTCGTAGATCAATGTGCCCAAGAAGACCTGGGGTGAGTGGGGGATCGCGAGGAAGTCCTTTGAACGGACGTTCTCACCACCACCCAGGTGATCGGTTACGGGCATCGCGTTGTTGTGAAACGTGGGGTCGAGGAGTCTGCCGCCACCCCCGACGTGGAGCACGAACGGCACATTGGCTTCGCTGAGCGCGTCCCAGAAACCGTCGAGATCGGGATGGGTCGGTGCGCGAGTACCGGCCGCAGTGGAGGGAACCATTACCGCGGCGCACCCGCCGTCAATCGCTTCGACGGCCAGGCTGAGAGCCCGGTCCGGGTCAACCAATGGGACGTACGCCACGGGGAACAGGCGCTGATCTTGGGAACAGAAATTGGCGACGGCCTGGTTCTGGGCCGAACTACCGGCGTAGAGACGGTCTTCGTCCTTGCCGGCGAACCTCGACGTGGCGAAGGTGGCGAACACGAGTTGACCCTCGAAGCCGAAGAGGTCGAGCACTCGGCTCCGCTCGACGGGGTCGAAGGCCCCCATAGCCCGCCAGCCCTTGTCGTCCAAGAGATGTTCTTCAGCCAGTTTCGCCAGCTCCGCGTTTGAATGACGCGCCTCGGACTTGGCGACGGCGTCGGCGAGTACGCCGGAGAGTCGTTCGTCCGTCACGCGCAACCGGTCCTTGAACTCCGGGTCGATGAATTCGTCGAGGAAGTCGGCCAGTTCCATCACGTGGCTGTCAGCATCGAGGACGCTTCGATCCCCGACGTAGGTTGTGGATGCCTTTGGGTTCATCGCGGGCACTTCTCCCATACTCATTTGGTGTAATAAAATTGCATTTTTCGCAACACTACAATCCGATTTTCGTCAGATTACAGTCCGCCCACTCTCCGTGGTCAACGTACCTGGCGAAGGAGTACCGGTGCGACTTCTAGACCCCACGCTCCTACTGCGAATCGACGACCGACTCCACCTAATGACTACATTTGCCGGCGAGGCTGATCGCCCAGAGGGTCACTCCCGCCGGGATGCCGAAGAGGGGCTTCGCCAGCTTTCGACCGGTTACGGATATCTTGAGCACGGTGCACCCCGGATTGGGAGAACGATAGTTCGCCGCCGTTGACACCAAATACGCGTGCACTTTGGCGGCCCATTTGTTCCACACAGACGTCGGTGCGTTGGTGGGCGGCTGTGTGGGGTAATTCGCTGCGCTGGACGCTCGAGGGGTTGGCGATACACCGGTACTGAGGACTTTCGCGGCCGCCCGCGACGTGAACGTTGAACAGACCGGAGGGGCCGTCTTCGGCTCCATGGTGCACATCGCCGCGATTAGATAGTTCGCGGTGCCGTCGATCGCTCGGGCGACCGGGCTCGTCGGATTGTTCAAATCACGGCCGATCGAGCTCAGCGACAGGCCTTCGAGCACCGAAGGAGAGGCACTGGCGCCCAGGGTGATGTAGTGGTTGCCGACGTCCACGAAGGGGAGACCTCCCTCGGGGTCGTACTTGTTGAACGCCATTCGCTGCGACGAGGACATCTTTTCCAACGGCTGGTATCCGCCGCCACTCATTGGAGTGGATGAACGTATCTCGGTGGGATCGAACGTGAAGTACGCGCTCTGGTACTTCGTGCCGACGAAGCTCCAGCTCGCGAGGTGTGGGTACACGTCGCTCGAGGAGGAGAGTACGTGTTTGTTGAGGTTTGTGAAGGTGCCGAATTTGGACAGCGCGACCAGCAGCGCCCATCGCTGAATGGCGCAGTAGGGGCAGTACTCGGCGCCCACGTAAGAAACGACTCCGTTGGTATCCACGGTTGAAATAGAAGGGGCGACCTTGGTGGGTATGGTTACCGTCGCCGGAAGCCCCACGGCAGTGAGCGTCGAGTTGGAGACGGTCACTGCGGCTTCAAAATAGGAAAGCAGTTGCACGTCGGACTTCTTGTTGTTCGACGTCGAACGCGAGGGCGTGGGATTCCCAATCTCCACGACGACAAGCGACACGATGACGACGAGCGCGAGTAAACCAGTTGCCAACGAGCGATGGCGAAGTTGACGCCGACGGCTTCGCGAGCGCAGCTCTTCCGGGAGCGGGCGAAGAACGAGTGGCTCATCGATGAAGGCCTGCGAGCGGCGCGTAAGTTCTGACATTCGTTATCTCCTAAAGCTCTTCGTCGTCACTGAGCAGACGGCCTAATCGTTGGTGCGCGTCGTGCAGCGTGCTCGAGACGGTCCCTCGGCTGATTCCCAACACGGCACCGATCTCGCTCTCCTTCAGTACAGCGACGTGACGCAGCATGACGACCTGGCGTTGACGTTCCGGTAGCGACGCCACGAGTTCCCAGAGTTCGCTTGCGGGAGCGGGAAGGTCGGGTGTCGGCACTTCTTTATGGAAAAACCTTTGTTCCATTGTCCGGCGGCGAACCACACGCCGGGCGTGGTTGATGGCCACGCGATAGACCCAACCCGACGGTGAGTCCATGGTGCCTACACGGCTCCAGCGTTCTAGAGCGCGCGAACACGCTTCGTCGACCCCTTCAGCCGCGAGATCGATTTCGCCCGTCGTCAACACCAAGGTGGCGATCATCCGGTCGTGTTCGCGGAGGTACCAGGCATCAAAGGACTCCACCAAGATCCATTCTCCCTCTCGAACAATGCCAACTCGATCCCCGCTGACAATGTCCATGCCTGTATAAGTCACAACTGACCAGATTTGCTGGGTCGAACCTTGTCGTGCACGAATAGAAGGGCTTCACGTCAATGTTCGTCCGAAGTAACACTTGGATGCAGAGATCGATAGGGGACGAAAGCATCAAACTGAGTCGTGATAGCTCGACTGCAACAGCGAAGAGTCAGTCTGGAGCCGCGGTCTCAACCCTCAAACGTTGCGTCGCGCGCACCGAGGTGTCGAAGAGATCACGAAGCCCGGACGCGATGTCGGCGCGGACCAGCGCGCTCGAGATGATCACGTCGACCATTGTCAGCGAGGTGTGCGTCTGGCCTCGACCTTCGATATGGCGCACCGGCACTTCCGCCGCTTCGAGGGCACCGGCGTACGCGACGCCCCCGTCGTGGAGGGGATCGAACTGCGCCGTGACGATCAACGCCGGCGGCAGTGCCTCGAGATGTCCCCGCAACGGCGCCGCCCGGGGATCGGCACGCCATTCAGCGACCACGTACAGATCTGAAAACCAGTGCATCAACGATTTCGTCAGCAGGTATCCCTCGGCATTCTCCACGTACGACACTCTGTTGAAGTCGAAATCGACGATGGGGCATATCAGTAACTGACCGTCGAGCGACACGTCGCCGCGATCGCGCGCGTCCTGAGCGACCACCGCCGCGAGGTTCCCACCGGCGCTGTAACCAGCGACGACGAGTCGTCCCTCGATTCCCCCGAACTCGGCGATGTTCGACGCGACCCAGCGCAGCGCCGCGTACGCGTCGTCAACGGCCGCGGGAAATGGGTACTCGGGCGCGTGACGATAGTTGACGGACACAACGATCGCGTCGGCGCGCACGCAAAGGTCACGACAAAGTGGTGCATCGGACGTCTCGCTTCCGAGCAGCCAGCCGCCTCCGTGGAAGTAGAGCACGGTCGGATGAGGACCCTTGGTCGGGGGACGAAAGACCTGATAGGCGAGCTCGCCGGCGGGACCTGGGAACACGCCGTTGATGACCTCCCCCACGTCGGGTCCCGGCGGCATCATCGAGGACCCGGCATCCCAGTAAGCCCGCGCGTCCGTCGGACTCAGGCTCTCGAGGGGCGGCAGGCCCATCGACGCCATGGCCTCGAGCATCATCGTGACGTCCAATTGCAGGCGGCGAACCACGCCATCGTTGCACTGCTCGACGCCGAGGCCCTTCAAGTGGAAACCCAGATAGTCCGATTCGACGACCTCGGTGCAGACCGCTCGGTAGCGATCCACGCCGCCGATGTAGGGAAGCAGCATTCGCGGCTTGCCGGGAACATTCGCGCCCATGTACCACGAGTCCGTTGCGGGCAGCAACGTGATCGCGCCACAATCGGCGACGTGTTGGTCCCATCCCTCTTGGGCCCGAGGCGTCGGTTCGATCTGGGTGAACTCGTGCTGGTCGAGGTAGGCGATGCAGTCGACGATCCAGTCGACGTGCTGCTCGATGGATACGACCATGTTGGAGAGCACGGACGGGCTCCCGGGACCGGTGATCATGAAGAAGTTGGGGAAACCAACGGTCGTGAGACCGAGGTACGTTGAAGGTCCGGCGGCCCACTTGTCCTTCAGGGCCACTCCCTCTCGACCTTCGACGTCCACTGCCACGATGGCGCCGGTCATCGCATCGAAACCCGTGGCGTAGACAATGGCGTCGAAGGGTAGTGATCGCTTCGACGTCTCGAGTCCCTTCTCGGTAATCCTGTTGATCGGTTCTCGTCGCAGTTCGACCAGCTCGACGTTCGCACGGTTGAAGGTCTCGTAGTAGTTGGTATCCAAACAGGGACGCTTCGTACCGAAGGGGTAATCCTGAGGACAGAGCGCCTCAGCGGTGAGTGGATCGACCACCCTCTCGCGGATCTTCTCTCGGATCATGTTGGCCACGATGGCGTTGGACGCGAGATTCGTGGTCTGGTCCGCGAAAACCCCGAGAATCTCGAAGAGTTCACCCTTCTCCCACGCCGACTCGAATCGGGTGCGAGCGACTTCCTCGCTCGCCGTGACGCCCGTCACTTCGTTGGGCGGCATGGGTACTCCGCCGCGCGACCAGCGGGCCGACTCGCGGTACGCGCTGCGGTCGCTCGCCAAAGCGGCCAGTCGATCCTCCGGTGGCGGTCCGTTATGAGCGGGAACCGAGAAATTCGGAGTTCGTTGGAATACCGTCGTAAGGGCCGCTTGCGCAGCGATTATGGGAATCGATTGGATGGCGGACGAGCCGGTGCCGATGACCGCGACCCGCTTGCCAGTGAAATCGACACCGGCGTGGGGCCACGTACTGGTGAAATACACCTCTCCCTTGAAGTCGTGGGCGCCCTCAATCTCCGGTGCCTTGGGCATCGAGAGACATCCACTCGCCATCACGAAGAAGCGACAGACGACTTCGACGTCGTGATTCGTCCGGACTTGCCAGCGCTGGACCACCTCGTCCCAGACCGCCTTCTCAACGCGTGTCGAGAATTCCATGTCGCGTCGAAGGTCGTAGCGAGCGGCGACGAACTGCAGGTACCGCAGGATCTCGGGTTGCGTGGCGTACTTCTCTGACCAAGTCCATTCCTTGTCAATGTCTGGATCGAAGCTGAAGGTGTAATCGGTCGTCGGCACGTCACACCGTGCTCCGGGGTAGCGATTCCAGTACCAGGTGCCGCCCACGTCTTCGGCGACATCAAACGCCACGACCGACAACCCCAACTCGTGACACCTATGCATCAGGTAGAGACCCGCAAACCCCGTTCCGACAATCGCGACGTCGACATCGCGCGCCCTCGAATCAGACCCGTCAACTCGAGTGGTCACGTCGTCCTCCCGCCAAGGCATCTACCAAGCAGCGCTCGCTGATTCTTCCATCTAAGCCTTTTCGGTGCAAACAAGCAGAACCGTCGTCGAACTGCGAGATCGTGAGAGGACTGTTGGCGCGCCGCCACGATGCGATGTAGACCTGTAGGGAACTTTGCCACGTGGGTGGAGGAGAAGGGGGATGCCCGATGGGTGCTCATGACAACGGAGAGCTAATCCGAAGCGGATACGAGGCGTTTGCTAAAGGGGATATGGAGACGATTGCCAAGATTTTTGCACCGGACATCCAATGGAACATCAGTGGCCGCAACATGATTTCCGGGACCTATGACGGACAGGAAGAGACGTTTGCCTTCTTCGGAAAGCTCATGGAACTTACGGACGGTAACTTCTCTGTCGCGCTTCACGATCTGCTCGCCACCGACGACCATGTGGTTGCGCTTGTCAAGGAGTCCGCGAGTCGTAACGGTAAGAGTCTGGAAGCTGATGACGTCCACGTTTGGCACCTCTCTGACGGAAAAGCGGTGGAGTTCTGGGGGATATCCAAGGAACAGCACGAGGTCGACGAGTTCTGGGCGTAACGAAATTCTGGGTTGCTACCAAACGGGCAATCCAGCATTGGCCTAATAGTTGTCCCGTTCTCCACTGTCGAATGATAAGTAGGCCGGGTTAAACTGCTGGCCTCATGAGCCGTCCGGACACCAGGTACGTGGCCGTCGGGGACGCTGACGTTGCCTACCAGGTCCTCGGAGAAGGTCCATCCGATCTCCTCTTCTTCATCGGACTTGGTAGCCACATCGAGATGGCGTGGGACGACCCTGACATTGCCGACTTCTTCAGACGGCTGGCGTCGTTACGCCGCTTGATCTTTCTCGATCGACGAGGCACTGGAGCGTCTGACGGTGTGCCGCGCAACGCCATTCCAACATGGGAGGAGTGGACGGAAGACATCGAGAGCGTGCTCGACGCGGTCGGGTCGGAGCAGACATCCATTCTCGCGACGGTCGATGGTGGCCCGATCGCGATCCTCTTCGCCGCTGCACATCCCGAACGGGTCGATTCCCTGGTGTTGTGCAATACCAGTGCCCGTTATCTGGTCGCTGACGACTATCCGATCGGATTCACACCTGAGGCGCTCGACTTCGTCATCGAGTTCCTCCGAACGCACTGGGGTACGCCGGAGTTCCTCTCGGTTGCTGGTGCAGCCGGTGCGGACGACCCAGTTCGCCTCGATGCCCTGGCTCGGCTCTTCCGGGCGTCGGTCACCCCGAGAACCGCGGCCGCACAGTACGACTACCTGCTTCGCAACCTCGATGTCCGCGCGGTGCTCCCTCTCATTCAGGCGCCCACGCTGGTCCTGAGCGCCGACAATCCGAGCTTTCTGCCCATTACTCATGGACGATACGTGGCCGAGCACATTGCGGGATCCAAGTTCGTCGCCTTGCCGGGCCAAGACATGTTGATATTCAGCCAGCGGGACTTGATCTTCGACGAAGTGGCCGAGTTCTTGACGGGCATGAGACCGGTAACCGAAATTGACCGGGTGCTGGTCTCAGTACTCTTCACCGATATTGTCGGATCAACCGAACGAGCAGCCTCGCTGGGTGATCAGCGGTGGCGGTCACTGTTGGATCGCCATGATCAAATCGTCCGCGAACAGCTGCGGATCTTCCGAGGTCGGGAGATCAACACGACGGGAGACGGCTTCGTCGCTTCATTCGATGGTCCGGCTCGAGCCATCCGTTGTGGACAGGCCATCATCGACGCGACCCGAGCCCTCGGTATCGAGCTACGCATGGGTCTCCACACCGGTGAGTGCGAGGTGAGAGGCGAGGATCTCAGCGGCCTTGCCGTTCACATCGCCGCTCGCGTGGGTTCATTAGCCTCTCCCAGCGAGGTTCTTGTCTCGAGCACGGTCAAGGACCTCGTGGTTGGCTCAGGCATGGAGTTCGGTGATCGAGGTGAGCACGTGCTGAAGGGAGTGCCGGGGAGCTGGAAGCTCTACGCGGTTTCCGGTTGAACCACAACTGCAAGTTGTGTTGAGGCGCCCATTGTCCGGGATCGTATCTCTGACACGATGTGGGAGATGATCTCTCGCGTTCGCAGTTGGCCCGTGGCTGCTGCCGCTCTCTGGGTCGTGATTTGGTTCGTCGTGGCTGTCAGTTACCACATCAACGAACCCATCGGTGAATTGAGCGTCACGTATGGCGGGCACACCTACACGGGCGACCCACCGGCTATCACGCTCTTCGAACGCGACAGAACCTGGGTCCTCATTATGACGGCAATCGTTTTCGGCGCAATGCTGGTGGCCGCCTTCGATGTCACTATCCGGCGGCGTCGCAGATACCCAGGGACCGGGATTGCCTCGGCCGTCGTCGGAGCGTTGTTGATGGCCTTTTCGCTGTTCGGTCTCCTACGGGGTTTGGCCTCCATCGGCGTCGTGGGCCTGTTGTTGATACTGGCCTCGCGTCCGGTCAAGTCATCTCTCACAGTTTGAATCCAGCTTCACCTGTATCGATTTCGACGATCAAAAATCGGGCTACTCATCTGCCCCCTCGATTTGCACCCCAGTTCGGGCATACTGAATCACGCAAGGGATCGATAATTCAAAGTATGCAAGAGAATGAATAACGTCTGCGAGAGAAAAGGACCATTTAGATCGACGGGCGCGGCCATTTTGAGTTGGCAAAGAGCCACGACGCCATTGATCCGCAATTTCTCGCTTGAATTGGCCGTCAATCGGCGGTCAAAAATGCAACTCGTTATGTTGAGTCGGAGCTACTCCTAACGGCCGTGGCCGTGACCCCCGCCGTGACCAGATCCGCCGCCGCCGCCGCCCTGGCTGCTACCGCCGCCGCCCTGGCTGCTACCGCCGCCGCCGCTCTGGCCGCCGCCGCCCTGACCGCCGCCGCCCTTGCCGCGGCCGTGGCCTTCGCCGTGACCAGAACCGCCACCGCCGCCCTGGCCGCTGCCATTGACGTTGATGTTGACGCTGCCGCTGCCGCTGCCCTCGCCACGACCTTTACCGCCGCCCTTGTCGCCGCCATTGCCATTGCCGTGACCTTCGCCCTTGCCTTTGCCCTGACCTTCGCCGTCGCCGTCGCCATGACGCTTGTGGTGGTGGTGACCCTTGCAGTTGCCGTTGCCGTTGCCGTGGCCATAGCCGTATCCGTATCCGTATCCGTAAGTACTTCCCTTGCCACAAGGTGAATCGTGTCCGTGGGCTGAGGCTGCACTGCCAATTGCGAAGATGAGTCCCAAGGACAATGCGACTGCGGGCAGTGAACGCAGATATTTCTTCATGTGATGTCTCCTTCAGCTACGTGAACGGATTCATACTTGGGTCGATATTTAAGCCATTGCATGGTGGCTCGCCTTAAAACGTAAGGGACACTGGCTGATTCTTCAAGACAATTTTTCCCAGTATCTATGACAACATCATTACAATTTCCAAGATTTCGCGATTGTCTGGCCTCGAGTGAAGTCGCAGAGTTCAGTCGGAACGAAGAACGGCGTAGAAAAATGTCACTTTCCACACCGAACGTATTGAGCATAAATCGGTTGTTACTAGGAATTATGAAGCACCCCCAACGGGATTCGAACCCGTGCCGCCACCTTGAAAGGGTGGCTAGATTCCGATTTGTCTAGTTGCGAAACTACTGATCAACACCAATATTCATTCAGGGAGACTCCTGTTTAGAAGGGGTTCGGGCATACTGCGGGCATAAGTGGCAACCGCCTCTCACCGTACGGAGACACTGACTAACAAGCTCGTTCGTGTAACGCTGACTCCGATGCGGACATTTCCTGTAGTGGGAACGCCAATAGAAGAGTCTGCGGCTTGGGCTGCATCACTTAAGAATGACGGAAACGCCTTCGCCGTCGTCTTCGATCTGCATCGAGACCGTGTCTATCACCACGCCCTACGAATGACGACGAATGTCTACGACGCGGAAGACGTCGTAGCAGCAGCATTCTTCGAACTGTGGCGCCTTCGGAACTCCGTTCGGGTGGTCGATGGATCGGTGTTGCCCTGGCTTCTCGTTACCGCAACCAATCTCTCGCGAAATTTGACTCGCGGTATCCGTCGTTATCGAGCACTCATCGCGTCATTGCCTCGAACTACAGAAGCGCGGAGCTCGGAGGAATCCGCGTTGGAAAATATCGAGGAGTTGCGACTCGCTGTAAACCTGCGAGTCGCAATGAGCACAATGTCCTCTGACGATGTCGCTCTCATCATGCTCACCACGTTTGAGCATTACTCGCCAACGCAAATTGGTACCGCGCTTGGAATATCTAACGGCGCGTCACGAACGCGCCTTCACCGTGCCCGGGCCCGCTTGGCGGTTGCGCTCGAATCCATGGAACAAGTTGGAGGCGGCTTCATGACGAAGGAGAAGAGTCGATGAGCACCATCGAGATGGATCCGGTTTTCACTGCATCACTTCGCGAAGCGCTGATTACAAACGTCTTATCGGCTCCTCGGACGAAGCGTCGATGGCATTGGCGAATCGGTGCCGGGATGATCGTGAGCTTGACGCTCGCTGCGGGAGGGGTGGCGATCGCTACCGGACTGTTCACTCAACCCGGAACATCTGTCGACACCCAACTCGGAAGCGTTGTGATAGCAACTCGAACGGGAACAGCGACGATCGAAATGGGCACGCCGCCCGCAGGCACGACCGATGTTTCACTCAAGCTGACATGCCTCACGGTAGGCACGTTCGACTTTCCAAACGGTTCCAGAATGACCTGTAGCGCGGTCGATCTAAGCAAGCCATCAGCTGAGCGTACGACGAGCGAAGTAGAGCCGATAAGTCCCGGCGTTGACGCGTTGACGATCGTGACGAGTTCGAAAGCAACATGGACGTTGCAAGCAACCTACGTGAATCAGGTCTCGACCGCTTGGGGCATCAACGCGAACGGCCAAACTTTCGGAGTACCAAATCAGAATGGCACCCCGGATCTCGTCGCCGTCTTCGCCGATAATCCGAAGATTCAGGGCTACGTTAAGGAGAGCGATTTGAACTGCGCTGCAGGTGGTGACATCTCATCTCCGGCGGAAGCTGCTGTGTGGGACAAAGTGAGTCAGAATCGTAATGTCTCCATCGCTGTTTACCAAAGCGATGGCGAGACGGTCGTTGGTACCTTCACTGTTGGTAGTGCCACTGGACCGAATGCCGAAACGGTCCCGCTCTCGTCGCTGTCGTTGGGCTGCTAATCAAATGCAACAGCATCCCTCCACTAGATCGAAAGACTGAGTGCGGTTAGTAGTCGTGGGCCCGGCTTAGCGGAAATGCCACCTTGCATTGGCGGCTGACGTTACGAGTGGTCGTACAAACTGCTGGAAGTCGGCATATTCGAAGTGGAACCGAGACGCTCTGATAAGACTGTGCCAATGAGTGACACCAGTGAGTCGGCTTGGAAACCAGGCACCAATGGCCAGTATCTGCTTGCTCAGTTCGGTCATCGAAGCCAACGGCGGCTCACGCTTTCGATGATGCTCGAAGCCAGTGACCTACCAGAAGTGGGTTGGTCCCAATACGACCAAAAGTGTTGGCGAACCGGAAAGATGTCGGCAACGAACTCGCGGCATATTCGGGCACGGGAAGTCGGCACCTATACCGGATTACGCACCTATTGGCATCCGGCGACTCAGAGGGTTATCGCGGCGAAAGTCGCGCCGATGGCGTCTGTTATCGATGCAGAAGCCGAAGTGCCCGGTTGGGGCCTGCATCTTATGAAGCGGCCAGACAGAGAGGGCACAGTGTCAGAAGAGATTCAGATTGACAATCTCGAAGTGCCGGACTTACCCAACGCACTGCTTACAGAGAGTGTCATTTCCGGACCGTCCGGAACATCAACCATGAGGAATGTTCGCGGGAACATCGATCGGGTTATCTTCGCTCTAGGGTGCAGTGCGTTGGACGGAGGTTTAGATTGGCAAGAAGTATTTAGGGTTGTGCAAATTCAAGTAATGAAGATTGAGAGGACTCTCCAAACGAGTGTCTGAAATTGAGATTCAATTTGATTGTGGAATCTATCCGGATCGCTTGAATTTTTGGTGCTCCGCCATCAATCGTCGACTTGAATGAGGTTGACCTATAGCGAACCAGCAGAACCGTGAATGTTGGTGGCGGCACCTTTGGTCATGGTGGGCATTGTCGTCTCCGCCATGGGATCAATTATCTAATTCATTCGAGGCTGAAGTCACTGCTGAAATGATGACCTTGTGCGCCATTGGCTCGATAACCCTTCATGAGCGTTCACAATGATCCGTTTGCTCATCAGATTTACGGCGTGATGAACTTTTCGGCAACGCATGAAGGTGCTCAGCAGGCAAAATGGTGCAGTGGCTTCACTCTCCCAGAATCAACATTTCGCTATGTATGAGCGCTACCTCGTTGAGCGAGGGATTGCCGCTTCGAGGATTCCCGAAGGTACTTCAAAAACTCCGGACTATGAATTGAAGATACGTGAAGAACTTTACTTGAACGAATTCAAGTCACCGGAACTTCATCTCGATATGAACACAGGAATGTTTTTATTTAAGACAACCAACTCAAAGCTTCTGCGTTTCATTCACACCGCAAATAAGCAATTTCTAGCGCACGACCCACTGCATTCGAAACCGTGGGTAGTCACTTTTGCTTCGACACATTTTCAAATGAACTGGAGCAACTTTGCTGACGCCCTAAAAGGAGGGATGTTGCATTTCGACGGGACCCTCTTGCCTCCGGATTTCTACAAAACGGACGCGTACAAGAACTCGCTCGTGGACAGGTACGTCCCAGATCTGTATCTTTGGCTCCAGGTGAATCTCGAAGAGCAAGCCTTGTATCAGGTGACGTTTTTCTTAAGTGAGCGGAGCTCGAAGAAGGTCGCTGTCGAAGCAATCGTCAAGGACCTCTCCGAATCGCCACTTGGCGATATGGACAACTGGTTTCTAATAACGTGAGGCAAGTCGCGGACCGCGATAGGAATCCAACAATATTCGAAGAGCCTATTCCGACAGTCCATGTGCTTGATTGAACACTGAGGCGCTGACTCAATCGCCAGAGGACCGATGACCAACGAGCACGGTCTAAGTAGCGCGGCACATCGTAGTGCAATACTTTCGTGATGAATCTGGCTGCATTGATCGTCTCAAGCCTGAGTTTCATCGCGGTCGTCATCATTGGTTACCGTTCCATCAAGCTGGGTGAGCGATCGGCGAAGGCGTCTGAGGAGTCGGCAAAGGCCGCCGAAGTTGCCGCCAAAGCGACGGAGGCGTCGGCAAACTCGTCAAGTCGCGCGGCGGAAGCGACCGAAAGGTCGGTGGTGGCATCTGAACGGGCCGCAGCCCTGGCTGCTCAAGACGCACGACTTCGACGGATTGAATCGGTGTTGGACATAGTCCTCAACATGCGTGAGGTATTCAACGAACAAATAGCTCAACAGCAACCGGGGCATCCGCCGTTCACACCAGGATTGCACGACCCCGAAGCTCTCGCTCGACTCGCTCTGATGCGAAAGCTGGAAGCCCGGATCGTGCCCTTCGGCGACCGATTCAACAATGCGACACCAACTCACCTTCTAACGACTTCGTATCTCTGGAGCACGATTCACTTGGAGGGATCCATTGACGAGCTGAAGGATTTTTTAAATGAGACGGCGAACCCAGGTGAGTGACTCCGCGAAGAGCAATCATCATCTCTGCCGCGATGCGGTGTTGCTCTGCGACATTTTCAATCATGTGAACTTGCGTGTGGACGATCGTAATTTCGAACTGCTACGCGGCGTCATGGTCCGATGACGCAGTCCAGCGACCCATTCGCTGAGCTCGTGGCTGCGATGCAGGCCGGTCAGATTAACTGGCCCGTCTCCGAATTGGGACTCTCCGCTCCGATTCGACCGACGTCGTTCGCGCTCGAAGGCACGATAGCTGTGTTCGTGACGAGCGAAGAGCTTCTTGGACGGTCGTTCACGATTGACGAGATAACTGAGGGCCTGAGTAATTACACGCTCGACGCGGTACTCATCGCGATCGCTCAGATCATGCATCTGCTATTCCGTCATTCGGGCGGGATGAAGGCTGGAGAGAGGGAGCTTCTGACCTTGCTTCCTCCGGGGCTACAACAGCGTTTTCATGCGATCCCGGCGTCGGATCCCGTTACCGAGCGAGTGCTGACGGCGCCCCAAGTAATGCTCAACTTGGCGAAAATCGTGTTGATTCGCCATGAGCCCTCCGAGGCCCAGCAAAGCGAGATGCCGCTGTCGTCGATCTTGATCTACGGGGTTGCCATGGCGAGCCACCTTGAGCGGGACATGCTCGAGGAAGGGCCTTATTGGGAGCATCCATCGGACCTCTTCGTCTACATGTTCGCAAATCACAATCTCAACGCGAACGACGATGACGCGGCCCAAATCGCCCGACTCCGAGAGCTCGAACAACTTCGCAAGGAGGATGATCCTGAAAAGTCGGCGATGTATGACGAGGTGTATCGCGCACTGACCGGGACGTCGCCGAAGACGGCGCGGGTGATCGCTTCCTCATTCTGGGCGGGAAGTCAGACTGGGTCACTCCTGGCGGAGAACTTCGGCTACAACGCGCTGATCCCGGAGGCGGAGCGACTCGCTGCAATCGACACTTTCGCCGCAGATGCAGCGACTATGAAGAAGGAGATTTTTGCAGAGCACCAGCGGCTCGGTGCCTTGCCTGAAGAACTGAAGAGTTGGGCGTTTAACGCGTTCCGGCAATTTCCAGTATTGCGTCTCAGTGACGGCCGATATCTCGTGATGCACCCGCGCTTTCTGGTCGACCACATCTTCGACTTTGACTACGACCTGCGGGTGGTCTGGTCTTACTCTGACAAGGACGACCGTCAGCGGTTCCGGACGTTTCGAGGCAGTGCGCACGAGCGCCTAGTCGGCATGTCAATCGAGGCGACGTTCCCCAGCTCGCCGCTCCTGTCGCGGCGCGTTTGGACGGACGAAGAGTTGAAGGAGCTCTGGAGCGGACGACGGTGCGACTTCCTCGTCGACGGAGGAAGCGCCATCTTGCTCATCGAAGTAATTTCGCACCCCCTGAATGAATTGGCGGTTTCCGGCGTCTCACTTGCTGCAGTGGACGAGGAGATCCAGACGATGGTCATTAGCAAAGCGGATCAATTGGACCAATCCGCAACAGCGTTGCTTGAGAGCGAAGAGTCGATGCTCGGTCCGACCTCATTCGGGCGCCCGGTTATTCCGATCGTCGTCGCAACAAGCGGTTTCCCGTGGAATGTGTCATCCTCGTCTGTCATCTGGCGCCAGTTGAGGGCCAAGGGTCTACTCCAGCAAGGGCGGGTGAAGTCGCTGATGGTGCTTGACATCAAAGGCGTCGAGGCGATGGAGTCTCTGGCCGAACTGGGTCATTCGGTGGCTGACGTCATCCTCCGGGGTATCGACCTTGGCGATGCAGGACTGGGCTTTGACCACTTGGTCCTTCGACAAGGTATCGAACTCAGACGCCCGAAGCGACTTGATGCATGGTGGCCGGATGAGTTCCGGGACATGGCTGAAGGTTTCGGGATCGATCCGGGCGACCTGCACGGGCCGCCCAACTAAAGGGCGAAGAAGTATCCCTCTTGATTGACGTATATGTGAGTTCATCACGCTTCTTTCCCTTGGCCTTTGGTCTTGCTAGGTCCAATAGCCCGAGGACGGCGGGCGCGAAGCGCCAAAGCCGTCCGTACGGGCAACCTGGGTGATCATCAAAATCAGTGCACATTTCGCAATTCCTGAAGATATTTGAATGCGCTCACAAAGTTTCTGTTCGAAAACGCGGAAATTTGTGTGGCTGTCTTATAGGGGGCCAAATATTCGATCTTCATGGGGGAGCACTATGAAATTGCCAATTGACTGCGGATTTTTGAAGTATGCAGTGGCTGGATATCGCATCGATTCGCAGAAACGGAAATGCGCACTGGAATCAACGCGGATTGGATCGAGCTGCGAGTCCTGGGGAAGCAGATCATGTCGTCGAACAGACCTTCTTGAATGACTTCGAGATCCACACGACCGTTGTCAATGGCTATCTAGACAGGAACCCAAACTCGATGACTCGGCGACACTTCGGATCGGTCAGGAAGCGTCCATCGGGTCGCTGGCAGGCTCTCTATTGGCAAGACGAACGTGTCCAATCCGCGGGCACATTCGCAACGAAAGCTGACGCCCAGGCGTGTCTCTCCGCGATGGAGACGGATCTGCGACGAGGTAAGTGGATTGACCCTCGAGGAGGTCAGGGGACACTTCGTGACTACGCCAACGAGTGGCTGAGTCAACGAACTGATTTGGCGGAGCGAACCGTGGAACTTTACCGGCACGTTCTGGATAAGCACGTACTTTCAGATCTTGGCGCCTTGACGCTGGCTGAACTCAGTCCGACCAAAATCCGTTCCTGGCATGCAAACATTGCGAAGGATCATCCCCCCACGGCGTCGAAGGCATATCGACTTTTGTCTTCCATTATGCGAACGGCCGTTGCCGACGGCTTCATCTCGACATCTCCTTGCAAGGTGGAAGGAGCCGGCACCGAGCATGCAGCTGAGAGGCCGATTGCTTCCGTCGACGAGGTCGACTTGCTGACTCGGGCGATGCCAGAACATCTCCGAATCGTTGTTCTGCTGGCCACATGGTGTCAGTTGCGACGGGGAGAGATTCTCGGTCTGCGGAAGATGGACATTGATCTCAAACAGGGTGTGATCCACATTCTCCAAAGCCGCACATTCGCCATGGATGGCAAGCCAATTGTGAAGCTCCCTAAATCGAACGCCGGTCGACGGACAATCTCAGTTCCTCGACCCGTTATGAACGCGCTCATCCAACATCTTGAAACATTCACTCCGCCTGAACCGGAAGCCCTTGTAGTAGTCGGGAGAGGAGACTCAAACCTGTCCAGGGACGCCCTCCAAGGATCGTGGGAAAGAGCGCGACTCGCTATCGGCCGACCTGATCTACGGCTACACGACATGCGTCACACAGGTTTGACGCTTGCGGCTGCTACAGGAGCCACCACCGCCGAATTGATGCACCGAGCGGGCCACGCCTCATCACCCGCGGCACTGCGGTATCAGCACGCTTCGAGAGATCGGGATCGGCGCTTGTCGGAAGCGCTAGAGGCCATGATTCGCGACCAAGAGAATTAGAGATGCACTTTCGAAGTCAATTTCGACATCTCAATGTTGAGAGCGGGAAGGTTAGGGCAATTGACTTCTTTCCGTGAGTCGTTGCGATTGGCGTTAGGAATGCCACCACCAACGTCGACTTGCTGGACTGAATGGCGGCAACTGGATCGTGCATCGTCGCTGCTGGAAGGGCTGCGGTTGCGGCGCACCAGGAGTTCGATCCGGGCTTGAGGATAACAAGGTGCTCGGCCGTCTGAAGCGCGGATCCGGATACCGCGACGAGAGTCCCGTCGGCTGCGATCGTCATTACCTCGCCGAACGGAGCGAATTGCCCTCCGACAGGCACTCCGTTCATCTTTGGTAGTGAGACCGTTGTCCAGTGGATTCCATCGCGTGTGAAGATGAGGGCGTTGGCTCTGCTGCGATCGACAAGGAATTCGTCTCCTGAAGTCGTGGCGACAAGCTGCTGACTGCCGCATTGGCTCACCGACTTGACTGCACCGGCTGAACGCCATCGTGCTGTCTTCGTTCCCTGTCCAGTCGCAATGACAAGTACTGACTGCTGCCACTCTGACATCCCACACGCTCCCTGCGGGGCCTGCGGGCCGAAGATCACACAGGTCCCATTTGCTGAGCAACCCAAGTGCGTGTCCATCCAGGACTGTCCACCCGTTGGTGATGTCGCGGCAACGATCGTGGCCGATTGACCCGGCTTCATTGGGAAGAAGATTTTGCGCGAATAGAGCACCTCGACTCCGCCCGGACGCTCGATGAAGCCGGCAAAGGCCGTCAGCGGGTAAGCACGCGGGGGAGGTATGAATCGCCAGCTCTTACCGAAGTTCGAACTTACAAGCGCGACGTTGTAGACCGGAGGAATCGATCCACCCCGACTCGCTTCGAATCCGGCGTAAACGGTCTTCGGATGGCTTGGGTTCAGCGCGACGTCCTCGCACGTTACGGCGATCTTCAAGCTCTCTGGTGAATCATGCAGTCCAAGGTGGGAACTCTGGAGTAACCGGCCGACGGAGCTCACTGAGACGAGAGTTGGCGATTCGCCACCTCGAGCAATCTCCACGCCTTTCGGCGAACACCAACCGAGGGTCGAGCTGCGGGGCTCGGCGGCGATAGGGCTTCCCCAACCCGCGGGCTGGATGAGCGTGGGCCGGACAACTCCCAATGACGCCCACGTGATCGAATGGCCAGTCGTCGCCGCACCCGAAGACGCCGCGTTAGAGGCGCTCAGCCCGATTGTGGCGATGACTAGGAGGACTCGGCGAAGGATGGCCACGCCTCACTATGGCACCGCGCCCTCGTTGTCGTGGCTCGGGGGTTAGAGCTTCAAACGTCGGGGTAGCCGAGTTCGATTCATTTCCTTGGCGAACCTTTTCGGGCATACTGCGGGCATACTGCGGGCATATAACGGGCATGTAGCAGTGGTAATTGGTGGTTACTCGTGGTCACTGTTGGTCACTCGCGGACACACCAAAACCCTTGTAAATAAAGGATTTTGGGGAGATTTTCCAGAGCACCCCCAACGGGATTCGAACCCGTGCCGCCACCTTGAAAGGGTGGTGTCCTAGGCCGCTAGACGATGGGGGCCTGCACTGCGTGTCACCTGGTACTTCGTCGGTGGTCGGGCTGCCGGGATTTGAACCCGGGACCTCTGCGTCCCGAACGCAGCGCGCTACCAAGCTGCGCTACAGCCCGCAGCGAGTTGCCTCGCAGCCCGATAATGCTACTCGTTGGCCGATGATTCGAACAACGCTCACATGATCGAAGGAATCTCCGGCGCGACCGGCTTGTGATACTCAATCACAATCTCGCTAATCCGACGACGTTCCACCGATTGCACTCGAAACGTCCAGTCCTCGTAGGTGTAGGTCGTGCCGGCCTGCGGGATCTCTCCGGCGAGATCGAGGATGAATCCGGCGATCGTCACGTACTCACCCTCCGGAATCGAAATCCCGAGAGCCGCTTCCACTTCGTCGACGTGGGTCTGTCCGTCGACCAGCCAGCGGTCTTGGCGGATGCGCACGATCGTCGGTTCCTCGTCCTCGTCGAACTCGTCGTTGAGATCGCCCACCAACTGTTCGAGGATGTCGCGGATCGACACCACGCCCGCCACACCTCCGTGTTCGTCGAGGACCAGTGCGAACGTCCGGCGCTTCTCTCGCATCTCGCTGAGACTCTCCAACAGGTCCATCGTTTCGGGCAACATGAAGGGGCGTCGGATCTTTCGCGCGATCTCACTCGCCGACGGCAAAGAGACGCCGATGGCTCGTTTGGCGGTGGTGCTGCGAAACAGGTCGTTGACGAAGAGGACGCCTTCGACCTCGTCGAGGTCGCCGTTGACCACCGGGAAACAGGAGTGACCGGTGTCGCGAATCGCTTCGGCGATGAGTTCGGGCGTCACGGGCGTGGTGAGGAAGTCGACGTCGGTCCGCGGCGTCATGACGTCACGAAGTTCGAGTTCGCTGAGCAGGTCGACCCGGCGGTGGATGGCGAGGGCCTCGGGCGACTTCGGACGCGATTCTTCACGTCCGACGATGCGCTTGCGAAGCCGAGACAGTCCCGACGAGGGGGGCTGTGGGGCGCTCATTGAACGTCGGCACTCCCGACGCGAACGGTCGCGGGGCGCAGTGAGTCGTCCTCGTACTCTTCGCCGCGCAAGAGCGCGCGTACCGCGCTGCGCAGCCGCTGGGGGTCGAGCGGCTTGACCAAGAAGCCTTCGGCGCCACTGCGGCGAGCGAGGAAGACGTCGGGTCGGCGATCGAGCAGCATCAACACGGCGACCGGTTCGGCCGCCCCGTAGGACTCCTCGTGGCGCAGTTCCATGCAGATGGCCATGCCGCCCATGGTGCCGATCTGCAGGTCCACCACCACCAGGTCGACCCCGCCGCGCTCCACTCGGGCGATGACTTCGGGGCCACTGGCGACCTCTTCAATGAAGAGGTCCGGCCCTTCCAGGTTGGCGCGCAGGTCCTTGCGCAGTGAGGCGAGGTCGCTCGCCAGAAGAACAATGGCCATGGCGTCAGCGTAGCGGAGCAAGAAAATGCCTCTTTGAGGGTGGAGACGTCGGAACAAAAATTACTCTTGCCCGTTCGCCGGTGAGTGGTTATCCTGCGGTTCTAGGTCAAACCGAGGGGGAGTGACTTATGGCGATTACGCCTTTGGATTGGACTGACGCCGCCGCATGTCGGAATAGTGAAGCTGCGCTGTTTTATCCGGCCGACAGTGCGGAGCGCAAAGAGGATCGGTTGGAGCGAGAGTTGGTGGCCAAGCGCATCTGCGCGAGTTGCGGGGTCCGGGAGGACTGCCTGGAGGCGGCGCTCGCCCGTCACGAGTCCTACGGGATCTGGGGCGGCCTGAACGAGTTCGAACGTAGGGGATTACTCCGTACCTGACTTCGCCCAGCCGAGTTGGGCTGGACTCACACGGGTGAGGACGATGAGCAGCGCGAACGTCACGACGTGAACTCCGGTGCAGTACAGGCAGAGGTTGTCGATGATGATGAGTTCGGCGTAGAGCAGCCACAGTACGAAGCACATCGACACGATCGCGATCACGAAGCGCGCGACGTGAATCCAATAGCTCTTCGCCCGCCATCCCCACGGCGAATTGAGCACCGTCATCACCAGGTAGGTGCCGAGACCGAGGAAGGCGACCGGTACGCCGAGCAATCGCGATTCGCCCGACGTGGTGACCGCTCCACAGTTAATGAATCCCCGATCGGTGCAGAAAAGCGCTTGCGGTTCGAAGTGGGTGATCGTGAGATAGGTCGCCAGGGCGAGGCCGATGAGACTTAAGGCGAACGTCGTGGCGACCGCCCAAGCGGGAACCGGCCCCAGCGTTCGACTCATTTAATTTTCATGGCCGTCTTTGCTGCCATCACTCCGGAGCTCGTGCACACCTTGGACGGCAGGTTGTTGGTCAGCGAACAGATCGCCGCCGTCTGATAGTTCGCCGAAGCGATAATTGCGTCCGTGACGGGACTCGTCGGATCGCTGAGTCCTGTCGCGATGTTGGCTCGCGTCAGATTCGTCAAGGCGTCGGGAGAGAAACTCGCTCCGGAGACGAGGAACTTGTTGTCCATGGAGAGGAAGGGAATCGGATTGCCGCTGGATTTGGTGAGACCCTTGATGTACTTCCCGGTGTCGTACTTCTCCACCAGCGCCAACTGCGCTTTGGTCGGAGTTTGGAGGAGCTGGTAGTTCGAGCCCGCGGCGTTCAAGTAGTTGGTGTACTCCTCGACGCTCTTAAAGGCGATGTACTTCGAGGCGTAGGAGGACTTCACGAACGTGAACGTCGGTGTGTTGGGATACGTGTCGTGGGCGTAACTGGCCATGTTGCCCAGTCCCGACCATTTGCCGAATCGACTGAGGGCGATGATCGTGGACCAACGCTGCGCGGCGCAGTACGGGCAGTATTCGGCGCCCAGGTAGAAGACTTCCGGGACCGTCGTGCCCGAACTGCTCTGCGCGGTTAAGAGAGGCTGGCCCTTCACCGCGATCGGCGGCGATACCTGCACAACCTGGGAGGTCACCCCGACCGTGTTGAAGACCGATAACGGGACGCCCGAGATCTGAGCCATGGTCGTGGGATCAACCGGCGTGAAGGTTCCCTTACCTGCCGCCGCGGGAGTACTGCTCATGACCTTGACCAGCACGAGGGTGGCCACGATGACCACTACGAGTCCGATCGCCAGCCACGTGAAGAGGCCCGCCGGTCGGCCACTCGAGGACTTCACCGGAGTCCGGGCGGGCGCTCGCTTGGCGGCCTGTGTCGCCGGGCGATTGGCGCTCGGGCGGTTGGCGCCCGGGCGGTTGGCGGCGATGTTCTTCTTCGATGCGGGGGACTTGGCCACGATGCTCCTCGATGCGCTTAGGACAACAAACTTAGTGGACCAGGCATCGCTGCCAACTTCAGCCTCGCGGCTGAGTAGTTTTCGCTATGGTCGAAATTTTGAGTCCCCGTCCGGCCGCGACCGTGATCACCGTGCGTGACGGTCCCAATGGTTACGAAATTCTTATGCTCCGTCGCAACCTCAACAGCGATTTCGTCGGCGGCGCGTACGTCTTTCCGGGTGGTCGCGTCGACGAAGCGGACGCCGGAGCGGCGGCCCAGCGTCGCACGCGTGGCCTGAACGACGAAGAGGCGTCGCGACGTCTCGATCTGGAACGAGGCGGTCTCGCGTTCTACGTCGCCTGCTTGCGCGAGCTCTTCGAAGAGGCCGGATTGCTCATCGCGTGTGACGAGAACGGCGAACCGGTCCAAATCCGTGACGACGAATCGATTCGTCGTTTCGCGGCCAGTCGCCGGGAGGTGAACGCCGGCACGCTCGACTTCATCTCGATGATGGAGCGTGAGCGACTCGTACTGGATCTTCGGGGGCTGGAGTACGTCGCTCACTGGGTGACACCAGTAGGGCCGCCCCGGCGATTCGACACCCGCTTCTTCGTGGCGCTGGCGCCGAGCAACCAACTGGCCACCCACGACGCCGGTGAAACCGTGGCCGATCAGTGGATTCGACCCGCCGACGCCTTGGCGGCGCACGCCCGCGGCGAACTGGAGATGATCTTCCCGACGATTCGCAATCTCGAGGCCATCGCGCACTTTCGTTCGTCGAAGGACGTACTCGACTACGCGAGATCTCTCGACGACGTCGTGCGCGTGGAGCCCAAGATCGTGACGAGTAACGGCGAGGTGCAGATTCTGCTGCCGGGTGACGACGGTTACGACGACTGAGTGCCGCCGGCGACGGCCTTGTTGATGGAGTCGAGCATTCGGGCCGAACAGCCGATGGCGCCGAAGGGCGGCGCTACGTCGTCGAGTATTCGTCGGGCCAGTCGATGCAGGACGCCACCGTCGGACTCGGCCAACACCGCCGGCTCGCCGTGATCGCCACCCTCGGCGATGGCCGCGTTGAGTTCGATCTCCGCGAGGAGGGGCACGTTCAGCTCTTCACTGAGCGAGCGACCACCGCCCTCGCCGAAAAAATTGTGTCGTTCGCCACAACTGCAGGTGAAGCCACTCATGTTCTCGATGACGCCGAGGACACGGATGTTCGATTTGCGCGCGAAGTCGGCGGCGCGCGCGGCGACGCGTTGCGCGGCGATCGTCGGCGTGGTCACGACCAACTGGCCCATTTGCGGCAGCAGTCGAGCGAGCGTCATCGCGATGTCGCCGGTCCCCGGAGGGGTGTCGATTAAGAGGTAGTCGATACCCGACCAATCGGCATCCTCGATGAACTGCGCGACGGCCTTTTGCACCATGAGTCCCCGCCACAGGAGGGCCTGATCCTCGTCGGCGAGCAGACCCATCGACAACAACTTGATGGATCCGGTGCCCACGCGCCGCTCGAGCGGCTGCATCTTCCCGCCGGTCGCTTCCACGTCGCCGTGAATACCTAACAGTCGACTCAAAGAGAATCCCCAGATGTCAGCGTCCAACACGCCCACGCTTCGACCGGTCGCGGCGATGGCGACCGCGAGGTTGGCCGTGATGGACGACTTGCCGACGCCTCCCTTGCCCGAGGCGATCATCAGGACCGGCGTATGGGTGGGAATGGAGGTGGACGGCGCGCTCGCTTGAGCGATGGTCCGGGCTCGTTGCATCAACGCGGCTTTGGCCGGGGCGTCCAGCACGCCCATGACGAGGTCGACCGAGTCAATCTCGTCGAGCGAAAGAGCGGCCTCTTTGACGTCGCGTTCGATCTGCGCGCGCAAGGGACAGCCGACCGTGGTGAGCGAAACGTGGACCACCGCGCGCCCATCCGAAACGGCGATGTCGCCGACCATGCCCAGTTCGACGATGGAGGCCCCGAGTTCGGGATCGAGCACCTGACTTAGGCGTTCTCGCAGTCGATCGGAGGTTTGCACGTAGCGACGCTACCGGCGAATGAAGTGAGGTGTTCAATGAGGAAATCCCTCACTATCATGGATTGGAGAACTCTCGAAGGAGCGCCATGTCCAACATGACCACCACCAGCGTGAACTTGACCAAGAAGGATCCCAACCCGATCAACTTGACCGATGGCGCCGCCGTGAAAGTGGCCGAATTGATCGCCGCCGAAGGCGTCGACGAGGTGTTGGCGCTGCGCGTATCGGTGAAGCCGGGCGGTTGCTCGGGCTTCAACTACGACATGTTCTTCGACTCGGAGTTCGCCGAGGACGACATCGTGCGCGAGTTCGCCGGGGTCAAGGTCGTCGTCGACGCCTCAAGCGCGGAACTGCTCAACGGCTCGACGCTGGAATACTCCGACTCGTTGCAAGGCGCCGGATTTCACATCACGAATCCCAACGCGACGCGCACCTGCGGCTGCGGCAACTCCTTCAGTTAAGACGCGGTCATGCCCGAAGCGTTCGGCCCTTACTCTCATTGGCGTCGCGCGGGCGACCTGGTCGTGATATCGGGCCAACTCGGTATGGTGCCGAGCCCCGACAAGCCGACCATGATCGACGGTGGCGCTCCCGAACAGTTACGCCAGGCGCTGGTCAACGCCCGCGCCGTGCTCGCCGAAGCCGGCGCCACGTTCGATCAAGTTGTCAAGGCGATATTGTTCCTCACCGACATGGCCGTATTCGCGGCGTGTAACGAAGTGTGGATCGAAGCGTTCCAACCGCCGCGCCCCACGCGTTCGGCCGTCGCCGTCCACCAGCTCCCACTCGGCGCGCTCGCCGAGGTCGAGCTCTGGGCGTACGCGCCCCTCGATTAGACGGCGTACTCGTTCGGCGACGTGCCAAACTTGTAACCGACCGAGCGCACCGTCTGGATCAGGTGGGCGTGCTCCTCACCTAACTTCGCGCGCAGTCGCCGCACGTGCACGTCCACCGTTCGCGCCCCGCCGTAGTACTCGTAGCCCCAGACCCGACTGAGCAAGGTCTCGCGAGTGAAGACGCGATTCGGGTTGGTGGCGAGAAAACGCAGCAACTCGTACTCCATGTAGGTGAGGTCCATGACGCGTCCGGCGATAGAGGCCTGGTAGGTCTCTAAGTTCATCGAGAGGCCGCCGTGCTCGATGCGCGGCGCCACGCTCTCGTTGCCGGCGCGGCGCAGAACGATGGCGCAACCGAGTCGCCAGTTCACTCACGTCGAAGGGCCCGACGACGAAGTCGTCGAAGAGGTCCTCGCGGAAGGTGAGCTCGTCGAGTTGGTAGTGGTCGAGGAGCAAGATGATCGGACCGACGCCGCGACTGCGGGCCCGAAGCTGCCGACAGAGGTTCATGGCCTCGGTGAAGGGGAACGCGGCCGCGTTGATGACCGCCCCGGCGAAGCCGTCGGTCGGTTCGAGCGCGGTGACCTCATTAAGTCGTCCGCTGACGGCCACCGCGGGCGTCACTCCCGTGACGTCGAACGCTTTTCGCACTGGCCCTTCGCACGAGGGCACGCAGAGAACGACGTCGTAGTTCACAGCAACGGGAGGTAACGCTCGAGTTCGAACGGGGTGACTTGACCGCGGTAGGCGTCCCATTCGGCCCGCTTGTTGCGCAAGAACCACTCCACCTGGTGTTCGCCCAGCGTCTCGTGCAACAACTCTTGAGCTCTCCATGAGGTCCAGACGCCTCGGCGAGCGACTGGGGCTAACGGGAGCGGTGCGTTCGCCTTCGTTGGGTAGGTCGTAGTCACCCTGTACTCCGCGAAGACCGGCCGCCAGAATGACCGCGAAGGCGAGATAGGGGTTGGCGGCCGGGTCCGGCGAGCGGTACTCGATACGTGTCGAGTCGACGCGTCCGGGCTTGACCGAAGGGATGCGCACGAGGGCCGCGGCGTCGAAGCGCGCCCACTTGGCTTCGACCGGCGCTTCGGCGCCGGGCACCAGTCGCTTGTAGGAGTTGACCCACTGGTTGGTCACCGCGGTGATCTCGGGCGCGTGACGCACCAGTCCGGCGATGAACTTGGTGGCGATCTCACTGAGGCCGTAGGGACCGTCGCCGATGAAGGCGTTCTGGTTGTCGCCCCGAAAGCGACAGGTGGGTGTGCATGCCCGACCTTGGACGTTCGCCAAGGGCTTGGGCATGAAGCTCGGCGAGACGTCGGCTTGGCGGGCCAGTCTCCTTCACCACGCGTCGCACCGTCATCACGGTGTCGGCCATGGTCAGGGCGTCGGTGTAGCGCAGGTCGATCTCTTGTTGACCGGGAGCGTCCTCGTGTTGCGCGTGCTCGACGCCGATGCCCATCTCCTCGAGGGTCAAGACGGTACGGCTGGCGGAGTTGACTCGCCGTGTCATCGGGCAGTCAGGTCGAAGTAGCTGCCCCGGTCGATCGGCACGGGCGCCCTCGACGGGTCAAGCGCCTTCGAAGTAGAAGTACTCGATCTCAGGCGCGACGAAGAAGGTGTAACCCTCGGTCCGGGCCCGGTCGAGTACCCGTCGCAGTTGCTGACGAGGACAGCCGTCGAAGGGCGTGCCGTCGATGTTGACGATGTCGCAAAAGACCCGCGCCACGGCCGGGCCGCCCTCTCCTGGCCGTACCAGGGGAGGAGCTGAAACGTCGTGAGGTCCGGTCGGGCCAAGACGTCGGACTCCTGGACCCGGCAGAAGCCGTCGATGGAGCCGCCGTCGAAGGTCATGCCCTGGTCGAGGGCGTCCTCCAGTTCGGCCGGGGTGACGTGGAACGCCTTGTGGCGTACCGAGCACGTCGGTGAACCAGAGTTGGACGAAGCGGATGCCGCGCTCCTCGACGGTTCGCAGTACGTACTCAGCCTGGCTTTCATAGGAGCCATTCTCGCACCTTCCCGCCAGTCTCACTTCTGGTCCGCAATCAACGAAACCCGCCGCACCTTGGCGGCGGGTTTCGTTCCACGGGTTTAGCGTCGACTGGCCGCTTTCTTCGCCGGAGCCTTCTTCGCGACCACCTTCTTCGCCGGCGTCTTTTTGGCCGCTACTTTCTTGGCGGGTGCCTTCGCCTTGGCGCTCGCCGCGCCGCACGCCGTCTCGGTAATCAGACGAGCGACGACGTAGGGGTCCACGTTGGAGTTCGGGCGTCGATCCTCGATGCAGCCTTTTTTCCGCGAGCGACCTGGCCGGGGATGCGCACCGAGGCACCGCGGTCCGACACGCCGTAGGTGAACTTCGACCAGTGTTCGGTCTCGTGCACCCCGGTGAGCCGATCTTCGATGCCGTCGCCGTACGCGGCGATGTGCTCTTTGATGCGGGTGCCCGATGATTCGGCCGCCGCCACCACGGCGGCGTAGCCACCGGGCGCCCGCATCGCTTGGTCGAAAAGTTGGTGTGCGCCCCGGCGCCGTTCCAGTCACCCTTGACGGGCTTGGCGTCGAAACTGACGTCGACCCCGAACTCCTCGGCGATGCGCACGAGCAACCAACGCGCGAGCCAGAGTTGGTCGCCGATCTCGACCGGGCCGAGCACACCGACCTGAAACTCCCACTGACCCATCATGACTTCGGCGTTCGTGCCCTCGATGCCGAGGCCGGCGCGCATACAGGCCAAGGTGTGCGCTTCGACGATGTCGCGTCCGGGCATCTTGGCGCCGCCGACGCCGCAGTAGTACGGGCCCTGGGGGGCGGGGTATCCGTCCTCGGGCCACCCGTAGGGTCGCCCGTCCTCGAAGAAGGTGTACTCCTGTTCGATACCGAACTTCGGTTCGAAGCTGGCGTACTGCTTGGCGACGGCGGCCGTGGCGGCGCGCTCGTTGGTGACGTGAGGGGTCATGTCGGCGTTGAGTACTTCGCACATCACCAGTACGTCGTTGGGTCCCCGTAGGGGGTCCGGGACCGTGAAGACCGGCTTCAAGACGCAGTCCGAGAAGTGGCCGGTCGCCTGGTTCGTGCTCGACCCGTCGAAGCCCCATACGGGCGGCTTCTCTCCGGCCGTCACGATCTTGGTCTTGCTGCGCAACTTGCGGGTGGGCTCGCTTCCGTCAATCCAGATGTATTCGGCCTGATACTTCAAAATCGCTCCTCACAGATTTCATTACGCACCGCGTGCGTTCCCGTCCAGTCTGGTCCAGCGAGATCATGCGGCACCCTCAGTTTTGTTAACCGCGTGTGAACGTTCGCCAGAGTCTGCAGAGCCGTGCCCCATTAGGCTCACGTTCGTGCCGGTGATCAGACTCGCAATGGCCCAAATGAATGCGGTCGTGGGCGGATTTGCACAGAACGTCGAAACCCTGGGGCGTTTTCGCACCCAGGCCGCCTCGGCCGGTGCCGACCTCGTGCTCACGCCAGAACTGTCGTTGATGGGCTATCCGCCGGAGGACCTGCTTTTAAAAGAGGGCTTCATCGAGGCCTCCCGAGTGGCTCTGATTGAAATGGCGCTCCTGGACAATGTGCCGCCGGTCCTGGTCGGCACGGTCGTGAGTGAGGGTCTGGAAGACATTGCCCTGGCGCCCTCGAGTGACGGTCGCGACGTGGCGCGACCGGCCTTCGGCGAACTCGGATCGCCCCATATCGCCAACGCCCTGGTCGCCTTGAGCGACGACGGCGTCGTCGCCATCGCCACCAAGCGTCTGCTCCCGAACTACGACGTCTTTGACGAGCAGCGTTACTTTCATCCGGGCGTCGGGCCCCACACGATCATCAACGTTCGAGGCGTCGCCGTCGGTCTCTTGATCTGCGAGGACGTCTGGACACGAAACGGTCCGGCCGCCGAGTTGGCCCGTCAGGGTGCCACGATGTTGGTCGTCGCGAACGCGTCACCGTACGCGCGAGGACGACGCGAGGAACGTGAGGCGGTGCTGCGCGAGCGCGCGCTGGAGACGAACTGTCCCATCGCCTACGTGAACCTGGCGGGTGGTCAAGACGAACTCGTGTACGACGGGCAGAGCATGGTCGTGAACGCGCAAGGTGACGTCATCGCTCGCGCCCCGGCATTCAGTGAGGAGTTGTTGGTCTGCGACATCGACGCTCGCGCATCGACGCACGGCGTGCCCCTCAACATCGGCTACGCCCGAGACGACGAACGATTGACCGCGCTGCACGTGAACCGGATCGCCGAACCGTTGAGCGAGGTCGAAGAGGTCTACCAGGCGTTGGTCATGGGAACGCGTGACTACCTACGCAAGAACGGTTTTCGCACGGCGGTCATCGCGCTCTCAGGCGGCGTCGACTCTTCGTTAGTGGCCGCCATCGCCGTCGACGCCGTCGGGGCGCGCGCGGTACGGGGTTTCGCCATGCCCTCGCGCTACTCGTCGGACCACTCCGTCGCCGACGCCGAAGAGTTGGCGAGGCGACTCGATATCGACATCACCACCATCGCGATCGAGGGCGCCCATACGGCCCTCGGCACGGCCCTCGGCGCCGTCCTCGACGGCGAGCCCACGGGGATCACCGACGAGAACCTTCAGTCGCGCATACGCGGTGTCCTGCTGATGGCCATCTCGAACGACACGGGGGCGATCGTGTTGACCACGGGCAACAAGTCCGAGATAGCGACGGGATACTCCACGCTGTACGGCGACTCGGTCGGCGGGTTCGCGGTCATCAAGGACGTGCCCAAGACGCTGGTCTATGAACTCTGTCGCTACCGCAACGACATCGCGGCCAAGGTCGGCGATCCCGAGCCAATTCCCGCCCAGGTGTTGACCAAGGCGCCGTCGGCCGAGCTTCGACCGGACCAACGCGACGACCAGTCGCTGCCGCCCTACGACGTGCTCGATCCCCTGCTCGAGCTCTACGTGGAGGACGACGCCACGGCCGAAACCATGATCGCCAGTGGCCACGACCCCGATCTCGTCCTGCAGATCACCCGACTGGTGGACCGCAGTGAGTACAAGCGCCGCCAGATGGCGCCGGGGGTGCGGATCTCCAAAAAGGCCTTTGGTCGAGACCGACGCATGCCGATTACCAACGCCTTCCGCCAAGAGACCTTGTGACGCTGTCGAATCGCGAGATCGGCCAACACCTCCTCGCTTGTTACGACACTATTTATATTGTCCTCGGCGAGAGTGCCCCGGCGCTCACCAACGACGCGTACGTGGTGCGCGCCTACGAGACGGCTCGGGCCTACGGCGAACTGGCGCTCGAGATGCGAGAACACCTCGACGACCCCGACGTGGCGCCGCTCCCGGTGCTCGACGACGTCTTGCGCCGCGCGGTCGCCGGCGACGCCTCGGGCGCCCTGGTGCTCTACGCCATGGCGATGGTCGTGGGGCCACGACTCCTGGTGACCCTGTTGGACGCGCGTGCGGCCTTGACGAACGAGTCGGCCCTGACCGAGCTGAGTAATCACGCCTCGATGGTCTGCGTGAAAGAGATCCGAGCCACGGGCGAGGTCGCCCAGGACCAGGCGCCGATCGACGATATCGAGTGGCAGGCGTTGGCCCGAGCGCTCTCCGAGACCTTCGACGCGGCCGGAAACGCTGAGAGTTTGGGCCTATCCCGGTAAGTTGCCTATGCCCGTATAACTAGTAGTACCGGAATCTCCGGTGTCGGGTATCAAGGGAGAGCCATGGCAAAAGATCGCGTCGATAGGGATGACGAGGACCTCGTACGTCTCTACCTCTCCGATATTGGTCAATACACCCTCTTGACCAAGGACGATGAGGTTCGCCTGGCCCAGACCATCGAAGAGGGTCGCGAAGCCAAGGCCGAGCTCGACGGCGCCGAAAACGACAAGAAGATCAAGCTCACGCCGAGCAAGAAGCTGGCGCTGAAGCGCTCCGTTCACCGCGGGGACCAGGCCGAACGCGACTTCGTGCAGTCGAACCTGCGACTGGTGGTCTCCATCGCCAAGAAGTACCAGGCCTCGGGTCTGCCGTTGCTCGACCTTATTCAAGAGGGCAACCTCGGGCTGATGCACGCCGTCGAGAAGTTCGACTGGCGCAAGGGCTTCAAGTTCTCGACCTACGCCACGTGGTGGATTCGCCAGGCCATCACCCGCGGCATCGCCAATACCGGTCGCACCATCCGGCTCCCGGTGCACGCCGGCGACACCCTGGCCCGGGTCCAGAAGGCCCAGTCCCGTCTTGAACTCAAGTTCGGCCGTCCCCCGACCATCAAGGAACTCTGCGACGAGTGTGAGATGCCCGAGGACAAGTTGATCGAGGCCTTGCGATTCCGCTCCGAACCGATCTCCCTCTCCGAGCCGCTGCGCGAAGACGGTGACGCCGAACTAGGCGACGTCGTCGAAGACCGTTCGGCCGAGTCGCCCTTCGACGTGGCCGCCGTGAAGATGATGCCGGCCGCGATCGAGAAGCTGCTCCAGCCGCTCGATGAGCGCGAGCAGAAGATCCTGCGCATGCGATTCGGCCTCGACGGGGCCGGAGAGATCCGTACCCTCGAAGACGTCGGCGCCGAGATGAACCTGACGCGCGAGCGCATTCGCCAGATCGAGGCCCGGGCGATGAGCAAACTTCGTCACCCCTCGTCCGACACCGGCGCGCGCGACCTCTTGACGCTCTAACGGCGCTGGTAGGTCCGTCCGAGGACGGCCGCCGCACCGATCACGATGGCGCTCAGTAAAAACGGCGTGTGCGACTTCGCCCGGTCGTGGGCCCGCACCGGGTGCGTGAAACTCAGGAGCGGCCACTGGCTCTCGTGCGCGGCCTTGGCCAGGTGACGATCGGCGTTGACGGCGTACGCGTGCCCGACCGATTCGAGCATCGGAATATCGGTCTCGGAGTCGGAGTACGCGAAGGACTCGTTGAGGTCGATGTTGCGCTTCTGGGCCAGTTCGCGAATCGCGATCGCTTTGTTCTCCCCTTGGGCGAAGAACTCCATCTCGCCCGTGAACTTGCCCTCCTCGTCGATCTTCGCGCGTGACGATATGGAGCCCGTGATGCCGAGCAGTTCGGCGAAGGGCTCGACGATCTCGGCCGGGGACATGCTCACCAGCCACACTTCGTCGCCCTGGGCCAGGTGGTGGTCGATCAGCTCGAGGGCCTCTTCGTAGATCAACGGCTCGATGACCTCGTTGATGGTCTCGGCCACCAGTTTCTTTACCTCGAGGTGGTCCCACCCTTTGGTGATCTGCAAGACCGACTCGCGAATTTTCTCGAGTTTCTCATCGTCGGCGCCGAAGCGCATAAACATCATCTGACTCAGCACTCCCCAGACCAGCGTGCGACGGTGCAACAGTCCGCGGGCGTGGAATTCCGGGCCGAAGGCCACCAGCGACGACTTGGCGATCACGGTCTTATCTAGGTCAAAGAAGGCCGCTCGCACTCATCCATGCTAGGTCCGGTCAGATTTGCGTGGTCCGTCGATCAACCGACGAAGGCCGACGCGCACTCCTGTGCGGCGTCGGCGCGAGTGATCAGTATCACGTGATCGTGTTCCAAGAAGTGCATGGAGGGCGACGGCACCAACGGCTGGGAGCTGCGAACGACGGCCACCACGCGCACCGAATCGGGCAGGTGCAGTTCGTCGAGCGTGAGGTGATTGGTGACCGCGGGCGCGTTCTCCGCGAGCGTCACCTCGATGAGTCGCATCCGTCCCTGCGCCAGATCCATCAGGTTGATGATCGCGCCGACCTCGACGGCTTCGTCGACCAGCGAGGTAATGAGCGCCGGCGTCGACACCGAGACGTCCACGCCCCAACTCTCGTTGAAGAGCCATTCGTTTCGCGAGTTGTTGATGCGACTGATGACCCGGGGAACGCCGAACTCCTGTTTCGAGAGCCAACTGATGACGAGGTTGTCCTCGTCGTCGCCGGTGGCCGCGATGACCACGTCAACGCTTCGCAGGTCGGCCGCGGCGAGGTTCGCGTATTCGCACGCGTCGGCCGCCATCACGTTGACGCCCGGCATCATGGCCTTCAAGCGCTCGGCCGTCGTGGAGACCTGCTCGAGCAACGTGACGTCGTGGTGACGGTCCACCATGTCCAGCGCGATCGAGACGCCCACCGAGCCGCCGCCGGCGATCATGACTCTCATCGCTGACCGTTCTCGATGAGGGACTTCAACTCGTCGAGTCCCTCGGTGGTGACGAGGAACTCGAGCACGTCGTCTTCTTGGGCGAACAGACCGTCGATGTGCACGCGGCCCTGACCGCCGCGAATGAGTCCCACCACCCGGATGCTGTCGCCGTGGTCGTAGAAACTGATCGGCTTGCCGGCCAGCACGTCGGGCACGATGCGCTCCACCAAATGCAGCGTGCCCGAGCTCGCCGTCCACTCGACCGAGTCGTCGGCGGGCAGCAGCCAGCGCTTGACCTGCTGGGTCGTCCAGAGCGACGTGGCCACCGTCGGGATGCCGAGTTTCATGTAGATATCGGCCCGAGCGGGGTCGTAGATTCGCGCCACGACGTTCTTGATTTCGTAGTTATCACGCGCGATGCGCGCACAGAGGATGTTCGTGTTGTCGCCACTGGTCACCGCCGCCAACGCGTTGGCTCGACGGGCGTCGGCTTGGAAGAGTACGTCACGGTCGAAGCCCGATCCGACGATAGTTTTGCCGTGAAAGTGGTGCAATCGCCGGAAGGCATCGCGATTTTTGTCGACCACGACCACCGAGTGGCCCTCTTCGGAGAGCTGCATCGCGAGCTCTGATCCCACTCGACCACAGCCGACGACAACGATATGCACCACGTCATCTGAACACACTTCGCGATAAAGGCGCAACTAACGAAGTGCCCGCGCGGCGTCGCCAAAGCCGTTGTAAGGCCTCGTTTAGTATCGAATGAGTGTCAGACGCCGATAAGCAGATAACCAATAGTTCGCTGATTCTGACGTCCCACGCGAATCTGACCGACGTCTATCCCGAGACGCTGGGCTACCGGATCAAGCGGATCTTCCTGGGCAAGCCGTTCGTGACCGAGCAGTTGAGCGGTGAGCGGCTCAATCGGGCGATCGCCCTCGGCGTCTTGGCGCCGGACTGCATCTCGTCCTCCGCGTACGGCACCGAAGAGATCCTCACTCAGATGACGCCGTTCATCGGACTGGCCGCCTTCGCCCTCGTCGTACCGATCATGTTCGTCATTCTCGGCGTGTTGTTCTTCGTCACCACCAGCTATATGGACGTCATCAAGTACTACACGACCGCCGGTGGGTCCTACGTGGTGGCGCGCGACAACTTCGGTCCCAAGATCGCCCAGATCGCCGCGGTGGCGCTCTTGATTGACTACACCGTGACGGTCGCGGTCCAATGTTCGGCCGGCACCGCCGTGCTCACCAGCGCGCTCCCGGGACTGCGTCACCCGCCCGCTCCGTTGCTCATCACCATCGGGGTGGTGCTGGTACTGATCTACGGCAACCTTCGAGGCTTGAAGGAGGCCGGGAGTTACTTCGCCTTCCCGACGTACTTTTACGTTTTGATGATGGGCGCGACCATCATCGTGGGGGTCTCCAAGAAGTTCGCCGGCACCCTGCATCGCATCCCGTTGCCGCTGCAAAGGGATCTCATCGATCATCATCTCGGATCGAAGGGCACCGGCGTCTTGATGGGCCTCGCCTTCATCTCGCTGCTGCGCGCTTACGCCAACGGCGGCTCGTCGCTCACCGGTCTCGAAGCGATCTCGAACGGGGTGGCCAGCTTCCGACGACCCGAGTCGCCCAACGCTCGAAAGACCCTCGTGACGATGTCCAGCATCCTGGCGTTCCTGCTGCTCGGCATCACTCTGATCGCGGCGTGGACGCACGCGATTCCTTACGCGGCCGGCTCGCCCACGGTCGTGAGTCAAGAGGTGCTCGACATCTTCGGCGGCCACGGACTGGGACACTTCATCTACTACGCCGTTCTGTTCGCGACGATCCTGATCCTCTATACCGGGGGCAACACCTCCTTCAACGGATTCCCGTTCCTGGCGAACTACGTCGCCACCGACAAGTACCTACCCCGCCAGTTGACCAAGCGAGGTCACCGCCTGGCCTTCTCCAACGGCATCATCGTGTTGGGCGTCGTGGCCTTGACGCTCATCATCGTCTTCAACGCCAGCGTGAACGCCCTGGTCGCGCTGTACGCCATCGGCGTCTTCACCGGTTTCACCCTCGCCGGCGCGGGCATGGTGGCGCGGCACCTGCGCGAGAAGACGGGCAAGTGGCGTTTCGGCGTCTTCGTGAACGCGCTCTCCGCGTCGGTCACCTCGTTGGTGGTCCTCATCTTCTTGATCGCCAAGTTCAAAGAGGGTGCCTGGATCATTGCCGTGGTCGGTCCGTTGATGTACTACGCACTGATTCGTCTCAACAAGCAGTACATGCGCGAAGAGCGGGCCTTCGAAGCCGTGAGTGGCAAGGGCGCGACCATGAACATCCGGATGAACCGGGTCGTGGTCTTCGTCGACACCTACGACCTGGTGACCGAGCGCTCGTTGCTCTACTGCCTCTCGCTGAACGCCTACTCCATTCGCGCGGTCCACTTCGATATCGACCCGGTCGTCACCGCCCGTCTCGAGGAGAAATGGGGTTCACCCGGCACGGCGTCGGCCGGCATCACGCTCGAGATCGTCGAATGTGACGACCGGCGCGTGGACCGCGCGGCCCTGGAACTGGTGGCCGACATCGTGCGCGACCCCGAGGTCTTCTGCATGGTCATCCTGCCGCGCCGGGGCTACGTGTCGAGGCTGCAGCGGTTCTTGCACGACCGCAGCGCCGACGCCATCGCCGGCGCGGTCATGCACGTGCCACGCACGGCCGCCACGATCGTGCCCTATCGCGCGGTGCGCAAGCTCTCCGAAGGCGCCATGCAAGAGGCGCCGCGCAGCGACGAAGTGGTCCGCGGCGGCGTGCGCGACAGCGCGCATCTGGTGGCCGACGTGAAACTGGCCGAGCGCTCCGCCGACTCCGAACCGATCGGGGGACTGGTCGAGCGTCAGTTCGCCGAGATCGCCGGGCGGGTCCGCTCGATGGCGATCAACCATGAGAGTGGCGGCCACGAACTGCGCTGCGTCATCGCCGACAACTCCGGTTCGGTCACCTTGGTCTTCCAGGGGCGCTCGAACATCCCCGGCATCGAACGCGGTACGCGCCTGCTCGTTCGCGGTACGGTCACGTCGCTGCGTCGTGAAGCGGTGATTCTCAATCCCCAGTACGAGATTGTGGCGGCGCCGGCGGACGGTTCGTAAGAAACGTTGGAGAACGAATCGCCAGTGCGCGCCCAGTGAATCGCGCGACCGATGGGTCGCGGACGTCGAGCATGACGCCGGTAGGGTCGAAGACCTGTCTATCTTGTAAAGCGCAAGGAGTGGTGGCGAGCACGCCGCCGCGTCATCGTAGGGAAGGAGGAGCATGGCCCGAGCTCTCGTCATCGTCGAATCGATCGCGAAAGCGACGCGTATCCAGGACATGCTCGGTCCCGACTACATCGTCAAGCCTTCGATCGGTCACATTCGGGACCTCCCGCAGAGCGCCGCGGACATCCCGGCGTCGGTGAAGGGGGAGAAGTGGGCCCGCCTCGGCATCAACGTGCACGACCATTTCAAGCCGGTCTACGTCGTCTCCAGCGACCGCAAGAAGATCGTCGCTGAACTCAAGGCCGCCTTGAAACAGGTCGACGAGCTCTACCTGGCGACCGACGAAGACCGCGAGGGCGAGGCGATCGCCTGGCACCTCCAAGAGGTGCTCAATCCCAAGGTGCCGGTGAAGCGCATGGTCTTTCACGAGATCACGCCCGCGGCGATCGCCAAGGCGGTCAGTGAGACACGGGACCTCGACCTGCGACTGGTCGACGCCCAGGAGGGCCGCCGCTTCCTCGACCGCCTGGTGGGTTACGAGGTGTCGCCGGTCTTGTGGCGCGCGGTCGACAAGGCCCGTTCGGCCGGCCGGGTCCAGTCGGTGGCGATTCGACTGGTGTGCGAACGCGAACGCGAGCGAATGGACTTCACCTCGGCGACCTGGTTTGACGTCACGGCGAACCTGGACGCCCGGGGGAACGCCTTCGACGCCACGCTCGAGTCGGTCGACGGCTCGTCACTGGCGACGGGCAAGAACTTCGACGCCGGCGGCGTGCTCGACGCCAAGGCCAACGTCCGGGTCCTGAGCCAGGCCTCGGCGACGTCCATCGCCGAGGCGTTGCCCGGGGCCACGGTAACCGTGACCTCGGTGGCCTCGACCCCTCGCACGCAGCGCCCCCAGCCCCCGTTCATGACGTCGTCGCTGCAGATCGAGGCCAGCCGCAAACTGCGTTTCGACCCGGAACGAACGATGCGCGCGGCCCAGCGACTCTACGAACAGGGTTGGATCACCTACATGCGCACCGACTCCACGACGCTGTCGGACGAGGCGATTCACGCGGCGCGCGCGACGGCGGCGTCGATGTTCGGCGACGACTACGTCGCCGACGCCCCGCGCCGCTACGACCGCAAGGTGAAGAACGCGCAAGAGGCGCACGAGGCGATCCGACCGGCCGGCGAGTCGTTCCGCTCCCTCGAAGAGGCCCAGTCCCAACTCGGGGGCGACGAGCTGGCCGTCTACGACCTGGTGTGGAAGCGCACCCTGGCCTCCCAGATGGTCGACGCCCGGCTAACCCAGGACAAGGTTCGTCTGGAATCGACCCTGCGCGACGTCACCGGTTTCGACGCTGCGGTGAACGTCGGACTCAGCGCGACGGGGCTGCGCATTGAGTTTCCCGGGTTTCGACGGGCCTACGTGGAAGGAACCGACGACCCCGAAGCCGAACTGGCCGACCAGGAGCGCATCCTGCCGTCGCTCGCCGAGGGCGAGGTCGTGCCCGTCACCAGCGCCGAGGCCAAGGGCCACGACACCCAGCCGCCGGACCGCTACTCCGAAGCGACCTTGATCAAGAAACTTGAGGACCTCGGCATTGGACGACCCTCGACCTACGCGTCGGTCATGAAGACGATCGATCGTCGCGGCTACGTCTGGAAGAAGGGCAAGTCCCTGGTGCCGGCCTTTCGTGCCTTCGCCGTCGTCAATCTGCTTCAGCAGTACTTCGCCGACCTCGTTGACTATCAGTTCACGGCCGCGATGGAGGACGAACTCGACGAGATCGCCCAGGGCAACCAGGACCTCGAGCCGTGGTTGCAGAAGTTCTACTTCGGCAATCCCGCGGCCACCACCGAGTTGGCCAAGCTCGGGCTCGAGCACATGACCCACGAACCGCACGAGTTCGATTTCGCCGCCATCAACTCGATACCGCTCGGCGTGGCCGACGACGGTGTCGCGGTCAGCGTGCGCTCCGGTCGTTACGGCCCCTACCTGGTGCACGGCGACGAGCGCGTCTCTATTCCCGAAGCGACCGAGCCCGACTCACTCAGTGTGGCGAAGGCGCTGGAACTCCTCTCGGCGCCGAGCAACGACCGTGAACTCGGGCTCGACGAGGAGACCGGTCAGCCGATCTTCTTGAAGGCCGGTCGCTACGGCCCCTACGTTCAGGTCGGCGAGTTGACCGACCCGAAGGAGAAGCCCAAGACCGCCTCGCTGCTCACCACCATGTCGCCCGAGTCGGTCACGCTGGCCGACGCCAAGAAGCTGCTGTCGCTGCCGCGCGTGGTCGGCGAGCACCCCGAGGGCGAGGCGATCATCGCCCAAAACGGCCGCTACGGCCCCTACATCACCTGGGGCAAGGAGACCCGTTCGCTCGAGGACGAGGAACAGATCTTCACCATCGACCTGGCCGGGGCGCTCGCCTTGCTGGCCCAGCCGAAGCAGCGCGGACGGCGCGCGGCGGCCGGACCATTGAAGGATCTCGGCGAGGACCCGGTCACCAAACGCCACGTCGTCGTGCGCACCGGCCGCTTCGGTCTCTACGTCACCGACGGCGAGACGAACGCCACGCTGCGACTGGGCGACACGCCCGAGACCATCTCGCTCGATCGCGCCTGTGAGTTGCTCGCCGAACGACGTAACGCCGAACCGTCGACCCGTCCGCGAAAGGCCGCCCGTCCGACGAAGAAGGCCACCAAGAAGCCCGCCAACAAGACGACCAAGAAGTCGCCGGCGAAGAAAGCCACCGGCACGGCCAAGCGCGCGGCGGTGGCCCAGGGCGCGAAGTCCAACGCCGCCCTGATCGCGGCGACGCACCCGGAGGAGTGATGCGCCGCGGCCTCTTCGTGGTCTTCGAAGGGATCGACGCGAGCGGCAAGAGCACCCAGGCCCGTCGCGTCGCGGAACTGCGTGACGCGCACTTCACGTTCGAACCGGGCGACACGCCGCTCGGCGTCGATCTTCGACGCTGGGTTCTCGACGCCGCGACGCCCATGACGCCGATCACCGAGGCGCTGTTGATGCTGGCCGACCGGTCGCATCACGTGCGCACGGTCATCGAGCCGGCACTGGCCGCTGGCCGCTCGGTCGTCAGTGACCGCTTCTTCGCCTCGACCTTGGCCTACCAGGGCTACGGTCGCGGCGTCGATCTCGCGAGGCTCGAAGCGGCGACCGAACTGGCCATCGGCGACTGTCGCCCGGACTTGACCGTCCTGATCGACACGCCGCTCGACGTCGCGAACGAACGGCGCACGCCGGACGTCCGAGACCGCTTCGAATCGGCCGACCTGGACTTCCACCAGCGAGTGCGCGAGGGCTATCTCGCCATCGCGGCCAAGTGGGGCGATCTGTGGTGCGTGATCGACGGTTCGCGCAGCGAAGCGGAGGTCGCCGACATGGTCGACCAACGACTCGCCTCTTTACCATGGTGAGATGACTGACGTCTTCGACGCCCTGGTGGGACAGGATTCGGCGGTGGCCGCGATGCGCCAGTACGTCAAGTCGCCGGTCCACGCCTATTTGATCAGCGGACCGGTGGGGTCGAGTCTGCACGACACCGCACTCGCGTTCGCGGCCGCGTTGCAGTGTCCCGAGAACGGCTGCGGTCACTGCGATACCTGTCGATTGGTCTTGAGCGAGGGTGACGCCGACGTCTACGTCGCGGAGCGCGCGGGACTGTCGTGGCGCATTGACGAACTGCGTGAAGCGGACCGCGTCAGTCGACGACGCCCCCTGGGCTCGGGCTATCAGATCGTGATCATCGACGACGTGGAGTTGACGACGACGGGCGCCTCCCCGAGCGCGCCGGCCCTGTTGAAATCGTTGGAAGAGACGCCCACCCGCACGATATTTCTCCTAACCGCCGAAGACGTGCCCCCGGCCATGGACACGATTGCCTCTCGATGCGTGGAGTTGAAACTGAAGGGCCTGAGCGAGGAGGCCATCGCGGAGGTGCTGATTCGAGAGGGCGCGACGGCGCTCGCCGCTCGAGCCGCGGCGAGCGCGGCCAACGGCAATCTCCGGCGCGCGCGGATACTAGGACACGACGACGAACTGGCTCAACGCATTGCGCAGTGGCGTTCCGTTCCCGATCGACTCAACGGGACACCCGCCACGTCGGCCGCGCTGGCCAGCGAGATCGCGCGCGCCCTGGAAGACGCCGTGGCGCCCCTGCAACTGATCCAGGACGAGGAGATGGAGCAGCGCCTTCAAGAGTCGCGGCAGATGGGCCAGCGGTCGGTCTCGAATCGACGCGACATCGAAGCGCAGTTCAAGCGGGAGCAGCGACGGTTTCGCATCGACGAACTGCGCTTCGGCCTCACCGCCCTCACCAACGTGTATCGCGATCGCATGGTCGAGAGTCTGGAGGGGAGCGAGCTCGGTGAGGCGCGTGATCAGTACCGCGTCGGTGCCTCGATCCGAGCGATCGGCGTCGTGTCGGAGGCGTCGCGTCGCCTCTCGTCGAACGTCGACGAGACACTGTTGTTGAACGATCTCATGCTCTCGTTGATGGAGTTCTAGGGGCCGTCGAGGTCGCCCGCAGAGACCCATCAAGTAAGGTTGCTGCTTGCGCCTGGGTAGCTCAGTCGGTAGAGCAACGCATTCGTAATGCGTAGGTCGTGGGTTCGATTCCCACCCCAGGCTCCCCGAGATGTATTGCAACGGTTGAAGATCGACATTTCAACATCACCTGATACTGGACGCAACAACACCTGATCCTTTACACGACAACCGCTGATCCTTGACACCCTTCGGCTATGTTGACCCGCTGAAACTCGCTACTTTCCAATCATTTCGTGGACGATCGTCGTGAAGTCCTCTGATCGCTCCTCCCAGTTTTGGTACTGATCGAAGCTCGGGGCACCGGGGGAGAGCAGGATGACGCCACCATCGCTGAGCGACCGGTGAGCCTCAGAAACCGCTTCGCGCATTGTGGACACCGGAATCTGTCGCAACCCGGGCGACAGGCGTGTCACCTCGACACCAATTCGTCGACCGGCCTCGCCCAAGGTGATGAGGACCGTCGACGCGAGTCGCATCGCGATTGCTTCAGCCAGAGGGCTGTAGTCAACACCCCGGTCGTAGCCGCCCGCGATGAGGGCGACCGAATCATGGCCGAAGACCTCGAGGGCGGCAACCACCGGAAGGGCCGACGTCGCCAGTCCGTCGTCGACGTAATGACGAGTCACGCCGTCAACGTCCTCGCTGGCCACCAACGTGAGTCGACCGCGAAGTGGTTCGAACGCGGAGGCCGAGTCGAGAACCCGTGCTCGCACGTCGTCGACACTTCGGCGAGTGAGGAGTGCGACGCCGTGAAGAGCGAGGGCGACATTGGAATCGCTGTGCGCCCCTAGGAGTCCCAGGGCGGCGGCCAGTTGCGTCTCGTCGGGGGCGATGAACGACACGTCGCCGCCGAGCTCGCCGGCCAGCTGGCGGAACGTGGTGGTATCGGGTACCAGGGTGTAATGCTCCCCGTTTGCTCGCGTGAGTGACAGTTTGTCGCGTCGATAGTTCTCGAGCGTGCCGTGCCAGTCGAGATGATCCGCCCCGAGTGAGGTCACGATGACGAGGCTGGGGGCAACGTCGATATCGGCGCACTGAAAGCTCGAGACTTCGAGGACCAGCCATCCGTGTGCGACGTCGACGTCGGGGTCGTAGGGCGGTTGACCGAAGTTTC
Source organism: uncultured Acidimicrobiaceae bacterium (assembly GCA_963716515.1). Classification (GTDB taxonomy): domain Bacteria; phylum Actinomycetota; class Acidimicrobiia; order Acidimicrobiales; family RAAP-2; genus RAAP-2. The sequence continues at coordinate 2,047,487 of OY970319.1, read as the reverse complement.
CCAGACCCAACGCCGGCTCGCCTAGACAATGGAAGAAGAAGGTCGCGAGGGCGGTCGTCGTCGACTTTCCCTTCGTCCCGGTGATCGCCATCACTCTCGTTCGATCGACGTCGTGAAGCCAGAGGTTGAGCGCTGACGTGACGGTGACGCCGTGCTCTTCCAGGTCCAGGACGTCGGCGCGACGGCGCGGTATTCCGGGGCTCTTCAAGACGACGTCGCAGGTGAGTAGCGCCTCGTGACCGCCGTCGTGCGACGCGATCACGCTCGGGCCGACGTCCGACGCGTCGTCGACGAGCACGATGGTCTGGGCCAGGTGCGCCAACCGTCGCTGGGTCGCGCGCCCCTCGACGCCGTAGCCGAAGATACCGACGCGTTTGCCGGCGAGGTCAGCGAAGCCAGTGAGCCGGGACACGGCTGGTTCCTTGGGGTTCGAGCAGGTCGGAGAGTTCTCGCTCGGTGTGTAACTCGTGCGCCAGTACGACCAGGGCGGTCACGTCGCTCCATTCCTCGTGGTGGCTCACTTCGGTCAGCGCGACGGCGCTCTCATCGGGGTCGCCCACGCACTCGAAGGGTTTGTGTTCGGCCCCCAGTCCGACGAGGGTGCGAAGTTGTGCGTCGCGCGCCGGATCGCTCAACGGTTCGCTCGAGAAGATGGCGCGCAGGGCCGGCCGGGACATGAACGGCGCCAACACCAGGTTGACGAAGAGGCACTTGTCGCATTCGCCGCACCACTGGGGCGAGCGTTGACCCGGGACTTGAGCGAAGGCCCGATTGCAGCTCCGAAAGACGTGATGGTACTGCTCGAGTTCGCTGAACACTTGGGCGACCCACAGTTCACTGCGGTCGCGCAAAAAGCTGGCCACCACCAGTTCGTCGCCGACGCGTTCGGCGATCGCGTGACCTATCAGATTCTCCGCGTGCCAGGACTTGCTCCACTGGTGGTTGATATCCGAGTTGTACCAGCGCAAGTTCGCGGCCGACGACGAATATTCGTTGCTGAGCGCGACGCCGCCGCGCCCCGAGGCGACGGCCGCCACCGCGGCCAACAAGGTCACCATCGCCGTGACCGGCACGTGACCGTTGAAGAAGGATTCGTCGCCGCGCACGATTTGGGGGTCGAGCGTTCGCGACGCCCGCACGATCTCGAGCCCGGTGACGGCGGCGGTCTCCTCGAGCGGGGCGAAACGGCCCGTCGAGGGACTGACCACGAACAGCGTCTGATCGACGGCCCCGCGCAACCGCTCGGTCGTCACCACCGAGTCGATGCCGCCCCCGAAGGGCGTGAGAACGCGACTGGGGTCGACGAACGGCTCGAACGGCTCGATGCCGGTTCGCCCTTCGATCGTGACGTCACTGAGTGGAATCTGATTGCGATAGGCGAACTCGCCCAGCCCGTCGGAGAGCGCGGCCTTGAGGAGTCGGCGGCCCTGGGTTCCGAGGGGCGTCGTGCCCACGTCGATGCGCCGCGCCGCGCCGGCCTTGTAGTACGAAAGCCCGGCGACCAGATACCAGAGCTGGGCCAGCGCGACCACGGCCGGCGCTTCGAGGGACTTCACCCCTTCGAAGGTGACGGTTTCGACGAAGGTCCGACCGTCGAGGTCGTAGGTCCCCGTCAGCGTGTCCGCCGAGACGTCGAGGTCGACGTAGCTGAAGAGTTCGGCGCGGTCTTTCACGCGACGACCCGTCGCGCGACCAGTGCGAATCGACCACACGGGCGCGCCGCCCGGTCACTGAAGAAGGTCTCGCCCCCGTCGGTCGATTGGCTGGCCACCGTGATGTGGTGGTCGGTGACCTTGAGCGCGAGGAGCTGGGCGACGGCCACGCGGCGCAGGTCGAGCCGCGAGCGATCGCCGGTATCGGGCGTCACCGCCCCGGGAACCGTCGTGAAATGTTCGGCCACTTCCGGGCCGACTTGATAGGACGCGGCGGAGATGCACGGTCCTAGGAACGCGTGCACCGCGTCGTGATGTTCGAAGTTCTCCAGCGCGTTCTCGAGCACGTTGTTCTGGAGCCCCCGCCATCCGGCGTGGACGACCGCGAGGGTCGGCGAGTCCTCGTCGACCAAGAGAACGGGCAGGCAGTCGGCGACCAACACCGCCACCGCGAAGCCGTCGCCGTAGTCGATGATGACGTCTCCGGCACTGTCGGCGGTCGCTTCATTGGCGTTCACCACGTCGCGCCCGTGGACCTGGTTGATGATGACGAGGCGACCAACGTCGACGCCGATCGCCTCGGCGACGCGACGCCGGTTTTCCGCAACGTTCGTCGGATCATCGTCGACGTGGTCGCCCAGATTCAGCGATTCGTACGGGGCGGGACTCACGCCGCCGAACAGGCCGGTGACGAACGCTCGGACGCCGAAGTGGCGCGCGAACTCCACCGGGTAGACGCTGAGCTCTCCGTGGGCTTTCTCCGAGAGGGTTAGTTCGACGGGCACGCTTCGCGGATTCCGTTCGAACTGTCGGTAGCCCCGCAGGCGTGCCAGGTGAAACGCCACTGATTAATAGGTCCTGCGTCGTGGCGTTGACGGTTGATGTTTCGCGAGGGGCTCACCGTGGAAAGCCTATGGCCGCAGTACCGACTCGTCGCTGTGCACCACGGCATCGCCGTGGTGCACTCGTTCCCGGACTCCGGGGCCGGCGTCGGGCTCGGAGTGTACGTCCCTCAAGGACGTGCCTAACCTCTTGAAAATGACTTCCGGACTTTTGGCGCGGTGCCACTTTGGTGAAGCGGGATCCTCGGTCGATCTCGCGGTCTCCGGAGGACCCGACTCCCTCGGGCTCCTCCTCCTCGCTCTCGAGGCCGAACTGGTCATCTCCGTGCACCACGTTGACCACCACGCCCGGGCGACCAGCGGCGCGGACGGCGATTACGTGGAGGAAATCTGCCAGAAACTGAACGTCGCATTCGTTCGCCACGACGTCATCGTGGAACCGGGCGGAAACTTTGAGGCCCGCGCCCGTTCGGCTCGGCGCGGCGCCATGCCCTCCGGAGTCCTCACCGGTCACACGATGGACGACCTCGCCGAAACGGTACTGCTCAATATGCTGCGCGGCGCCGGACTCGATGGTCTGTCGCCGATGGTGAACGACCCCACCAAACCGCTTCGCGACCTGCGAAGACGGGAACTACACGATTTCGTCGCCGAGTCACCCTACGTCGCACTCCACGACGAGACCAACGAAAGCCCGGCCTTTCGACGAAATCGAGTCCGTCACGAAGTGATGGCGATGCTCGACGACGTCGCGGATCGCGACGTCGTTCCGATCCTGGCCCGTCAGGCCGGTCTCTTGTTTGACGAACGAACCTGGCTGGACGAACTCGCCCGGGACGATGAGGCGGTAACGCTCGAAGAGGGCGACTGTCGGGTGCTGCGCACGTGGCCGCGCGCTCGTCTTCGACGATGGTTGCGGGCCCGACTTCGCGCACCCGATCGAGGTGACGGAAGCCATCCACCGAGCGCCGACGAAGTCGAACGGGCCATCGACGTCGTGACGGGCGACGTGGTCGCCACGGAGTTGAGCGGGGGGCGCCGACTGTCTCGACGAGGCCAACACCTGTCGTTGCAGTAAGGACAACAGGTACGCTGGCCATTCATGGGTAGCTATTCTTCTGACGATTTCACCGCTCGATGGGCGCAACACGACCTCGGCGAGGTCGTCGTCTCGGCCAAAGAGGTGCACGACCGGGTGCTCGAACTGGGTCGCCAGATCACCAGTGACTACGCCGAGAGTCCGCCGCTGCTGGTGGGCGTCTTGAAGGGCGCGATCAATTTCATGTCCGATCTCATGCGCGCCATCGAACTGCCGGTCGAGGTCGATTTCATGGCCGTCTCGTCCTACGGGGCGGCGACCAAGACCAGCGGCGTCGTGCGCATCGTGAAGGACCTCGACGTCGACCTGCTCGATCGCGAGGTTCTGATCGTCGAAGACGTAGTTGATTCGGGACTCACGCTCAATTACCTGCGTCAGTACCTGGGCGCGCGCAATCCCCGCAGTCTGGAGGTCTGCGCTCTGCTCTTGAAAGAGGGCGAGCAGCGCGTCGAACAGTCGTTGAAGTACGTCGGCTTCACGATCCCATCGGACTTCGTCGTGGGCTACGGCCTCGACGTGAACGAGCGCTACCGCAACCTCGACGCGATTTACACCTTCACCGGCGAGGCCTAGACGTGGTCGATCAGGCGCGCGTGCAGCGTCTCGTGCGCGAGCTGCTCGATGCGATCGGGGAGGATCCCACCCGCACGGGTCTCTTGGAGACGCCGCGACGAGTGGCCGAGATGTACGTTGAGCTCTTCGAAGGGATCGAAGCCGATCCCGGCGAACACCTTCGCGTGACCTTCGAGGCCGGTCACGACGAAATGGTGATGGTTCGCGACATCGCTTTCACCTCGCTCTGCGAGCACCACCTCGTGCCCTTCGTCGGTTTCGCGCACGTGGCGTACCTGCCCGGTCCCGAGGGCCACATCACCGGACTATCGAAGTTGGCGCGAATGGTCGAGGGTTACGCGCGCCGCTTGCAGGTCCAAGAGCGCATGACCACCGAGATCGTCGAAGCGATGGAACGCGAGCTGCAACCCCGCGGCTCGATCGTGGTGATCGAGGCCGAGCACTTCTGCATGTCGATGCGCGGCGTGAAGAAGGCCGGCGCGACCACCGTCACCTCGGCCGTTCGCGGATCGTTTCGCACTGACGCCGCGAGTCGCGCCGAGGCGTTGCAGTTCATCCATCAACGTCGGTCGGCATGGCGCTAAGCCCCAGCGTCATGGGCATCGTCAACGTCACCCCGGACTCGTTCTTTGCCGAATCGCGCACGCTCGCCACGGTCGACGCCGTGGCGCGGGGTCGGGCGCACTTCGACGCTGGCTGTGACCTCGTCGACGTCGGCGGGGAGTCGACGCGACCGGGCGCGACACCGGTCGAGGCCGACGAAGAGATCGCGCGCGTGGTGCCGGTCATCGAGCAGTTACGCGCCTACGGGCCGGTCTCGGTCGATACGCAAAAGGAGTCGGTCGCGCGCGCGGCGATCGCGGCCGGCGCCAGCCTCCTCAACGACGTGTCGAGCACGTTGGTCGACGTGGCCGGTGAACTGGCGGTGGGCTACGTGGCCATGCACCGACAAGGCGATTCGACGACGATGCAACTGAATCCGACCTACGACGACGTCGTCGCCGAGATCGGAGAGTTCTTGGCGGACATGGCCGAGCGCGCCCATGGAGCGGGCGTCAAGTCACTCTGGCTCGATCCGGGCATCGGATTCGGCAAGACGACGGAGCACAACATTGCGCTGCTGGCCCACCTGTCGCACTTCGTGGACCTCGCCGGCCACTACCACGCCGGGGTCTTGATCGGCACTAGTCGCAAGCGATTCCTGGGTGACTTTCGCGGCGAAGGGCTCGACGCGGACCAGCGATTGGAGGGCTCGATCGCCACCGAGGCGTGGGCCTTCTTGCAAGGTGTCAGTATGGTACGAGTACACGACGCCACGGCCGCCGTTCAGCTCCGTGAGCTGCTCGTCCGTCCCGTCGAGGAGGTGGTCGCGTGAGGGGCAAGTGGGCTGCGGGTATCGAGCCGCGAAGTTTTACCTGGGTCTACAAAGGGATTCTGGCGGTTTCCGAGCGTCCCGGCGGCTCCACCACCGTTCACCGCCGCGTTCGACGCGACGAAGAGTTGCTCTGGCTGAAGCACCAGGGCTTCGGTCGGGTGATCTCGATCCTGCCGGTGATGCAGAACCTCAGCGCCTACTTCGAACACGGCCTCACGGCGAGTCACTACGCCCTGCGCGGGGGACCGCAACAGCGCGAGGTCCTAGAAGCCTGTTACCTGGACCTGGCGAATTCGATGTCCAACAAGACCATGGTCCTGTTGCACAGTGACGAGGTGTCGGATCGACTGCTGGGGGTGATCGCCGGCTACCTGGTGTGGAGCCAGCGCGTCCCCAACGTCCCGCTCTCGATCGCCTACGTGGAGCGTCTCTTCAAGCGCTCGATCGGTCCCGACGGTCGAACGGTGCTCTTCGACCTGCCCGAGGTGAGCGCGTGAACGACGTGATCGAGCTGCGCGAACTTCGCTGCAGCGCGGTCGTGGGCGTGCTCGCCGAGGAACGAGAACGGGCGCAGCCCCTCGTCTTCGACCTCGAGTTGGTGCGCCCCTTCGAAGAGGCCGCCATCAACGACGACATCGCCGAGACCACGAACTACGCCGACGTCTTGACCCTCACCTGTCGCACCGCGACCGAAGGTCGCTACCTCTTGCTCGAGACGTTGGCCTACCGCGTCGCCTACGAAGTGCTGGCGATCGACGAAGAGATCGCCTCGGTCACGGTCTCGGTGCGCAAGGTCCGTCCACCGGTCGTCGAAGACGTCGCGTCGGTCGGCGTGCGCTGCACCGTGCAACGTCCGTAGTGCGCCGGGCCTACCTCTCGTTGGGCTCGAACCTCGGTGATCGGGCCGAACACCTGGCCGTAGGCGTCGACCACGTGGTGGAGAACGAGGTCCACCGCGTCTCGTCGGTTTACGAGACCGAACCGGTCGGCGGCGTGGTCCAAGATCCGTACTGGAACCTGGTGATAGAACTCGACACCGAAGCCACCGCGCGCGAGTTGTTGGCACGAGCTCACCGCGCCGAAGAGGCGCGCGGACGAGTCCGCGACGTGCGCTGGGGGCCGCGCACCCTCGACGTGGACGTCCTCCTCGTGGGCGAGGAGCGCAGCGACGACCCCGAACTCACGCTGCCCCACCCGCGCATGTACGAACGGTCCTTCGTGCTGGTGCCGTTGCACGAATTGGCCCCGGCGTTGGTGACTCGCGAAGAGCTCGACGCTGGCGGCGGAGCGGTCGCGCGACTGGGTACACTCGAATCGTTGCGCTAATTACCGAACGGCACCCGCGAGGGGCTGGAACGGACAGGAGCAGTGATGAATATCTCAATTGTGGGAGCCGGTCGAGCGGGCTCGTCCTTCGCGACCGCTCTGGAACGCGCGGGCCACCAGGTGGAAGTGATCCATCACGAGGACGTGTCGTCGCTCTCTAGCTCGGCGCTGATCATCCTGTGCGTGCCCGACGACGCCATTGCGAGCGTCGCCGCGACGATCCCTCCTCGCGACGATCGCGTGGTGGCCCACGTCGCCGGCTCGCGGAACCTTGACGTCCTCGCCCCGCATCCTCGGGTCGGGTCACTACATCCCCTGATGGCGTTGCCGTCGGGGAGTGAGGCCGATCGACTCATCGGTGCCACGTACTGCGTGGCCGGCGATGATCTGATGCGATCGGTGGCGCTGTCGTTGGCCGGACGCGTCATCACCTTGCGCGACGATCAGCGCACGATCTATCACGCCGCCGCGGTGGTCGCGTCGAATCATCTGGTGGCGCTGATGGGTCAGGTCCGAACGCTCGCCGAATCGATCGGACTCACGCTGGAGGACTTTTTGCCGTTGGCGCAACAGTCGCTGGTCGACGTCGCGCGCTTCGGGCCGGACGACGCCTTGACGGGACCGGCCTCGAGGGGTGACATGGCGACGATCGACGCGCACCTGGCGGCGATTCCGGAATCGGAACGCTCGACCTACGTGGCGCTCGCCAACGCCGCCTTCGAACTCTCAGAACTGCGCCGCTCACAAACGCCGGCCTGATGCGCTTGATCAGCGCGGTGGAGGAGTGGCGCTCCTTCGCCGAGGCCCAGCGACGAGCCGGCCGGCGCGTGGGCCTGGTACCCACGATGGGTGCGCTGCACGCGGGCCACACGTCACTCTTCGATGCGGCCAGGGAACGTGGCGACGTCGTGATCGCGACGATGTTCGTGAATCCGCGACAGTTCGATGACCCGGGCGACCTCGAACGCTATCCGCACACGCCCGAGATCGATCGGGCCCTCGCCGAGGCCCACGGCGTCGACTGTCTCGTCGAACCGACCCTCGCCGCGATGTGGCCCGCCTATCCGGATCCCACGCCCACCACGGTGTCGGTGCGGGGACTGAGCGACGTCCTCGAGGGCGCCGCGCGACCGGGACACCTCGACGGCGTGGCGAGCGTCGTGGCGAAACTGTTGGTCGTGACCGGACCGTGTCGGGTCTACTTCGGCGAGAAGGATTTCCAACAGCTGGCGGTTATCCGCCAGATGGTGTCCGACCTCTCCTTCGACGTCGAGGTCGTCGGGTGCGCGATCGTGCGCGACGCGGACGGACTGGCGCTCTCGAGCCGCAACGTCCAACTAGGTGACGTCGCGCGCCGTCGTGCCCTCGCGCTGTCTCGGGCCGTGGCGGCCGTGGCCGAGGCGCCGGCTCCCGCGTCCGAGCACCGACGCCGTCTTCGCGAGGTGCTCGAGGGCGACGACCTCGACGTGGTCTACGCCGAGGTCGTCAACCCCGTGACCTTCGCGTCGTGCGATGACGGCGACTCGGGTGAGGCCCGAGCGCTCGTCGCGGCGAGGGTGGACGGCGTGCGACTCATTGACAACGGACCGGTCGTCCTCAAAGGAGAACAGTGATGCTGCTGGCCATGGACGTGGGTAACACCGAGACCGTCATCGGTCTCTTCGGACCGGAGACGCCGGAAACCCCGGACGCGATGGGCTTCGCGCGCGCCACCGACGAACGGGGGCTGGCGTTTCACTGGCGGATCTCGACGGTCGCCGATCGCACACCCGACGAACACGCGATGGTGCTCACCCAACTGCTCGACCTCGAAGGCTTGGACCTTCGTACGGCGGTGACGGCGATCGCCATCTCCTCGTCGTCGCCGATGGCAAACACCCAACTGCGTCGCATGGCCAACCGTTGGTTCTCGGCGCTCGACTTCACGGTGATCGGCCCGGGGACCAAATCGGGCATGCCGATTCTCTACGACAATCCCCGCGAGGTCGGACCGGACCGCATCGCCAACGCCGTCGGCGCCTACGACCTCTACCCCGGGGCCTCGATCGTGGTGGACCTCGGGACCGCGACGGTCTTTGACGTGATCAGTGCGAAGGGTGAGTACCTGGGCGGGGCCATCTCCCCGGGCGTGGCCATCTCCCTCGACGCGCTCTACTCGCACGCCGCGGCGCTGCGCTCGGTGGAGCTGGTGCGTCCCCGCTCGGTCATCGGCCGCTCGATGATCGAATCGATCCAGTCCGGTGTGCTCTACGGCTTCGCCGCCCAAGTCGACGGCATGGTGGAACGGATCCTCGAGGAGCTGGGCGAGGCGACCGTGATCGCGACCGGCGGCCTGGCCGGCCTCATCGCGCCGCACACCAAGCACGTGCAACACGTCGAACCCTGGCTTACCCTCCACGGATTGCGTATCGTGCATGAACGGAATCATTCGGGAGAGTAATCGTGACTGTGCCGTACTCATTTGCTCACAACGCGTTCGCCGCGGCGCTTCAGAGCAGCTACGACCACCTCGCCGACGGCGAGGAGTCGGGCGATTCGGTCAACGTTGCGGGACGCCTGATGCTCCTTCGTCGCCAGGGAAAGTTGGCGTTCGCCACCATGCGCGACTCCAGCGGGGAGATCCAACTCTTCGCCCTGGAGTCCGTGACCTCGGACTTCGACGAGTTCACGAAGCTCCACTTGGGGGACTGGGTGGGCGTGGGCGGCGAGGTGGTGCGCACCAAGCGCGGCGAGCTGTCGGTCAAGGTGGCGACGTGGGTGACCTTGGCGACCGCCCAGCGCAACTTCGGGGACAAGTGGGCCGGCATCGCCGACTTCGATCTGCGCTATCGCCATCGCGAGGCCGACCTCTGGGCCAATCCGATGTCGCGCACGACGATCAAACGTCGCAACGACGTGATGCGCGCGGTGCGCGAGCGGTGCTGGGCGGCCGACTTCATGGAGGTCGAGACGCCGATCTTGAACGCGATCGCGTCGGGATCTGACGCGCGACCGTTCGCCACCCACCACAACGCCCTCGACACGGACTTCTTCCTGCGCATCGCCCCCGAGCTGTGGTTGAAGCGTCTGGTGGTCGGCGGGTTCGAACGCGTCTTCGAGATTGGGCGGGTCTTTCGCAACGAGGGCGTCAGTCCGCGCCATAACCCCGAGTTCACGATGCTCGAGATCTACGCGGCCTACTGGAACTACGAGGACATGATGAACTTCACCGAGGAGTTGACCGCGGGCGTGGCCATGGACGTGCTGGGCACCACCGAAGTCGAGTACCAGGGCCGGCCCTTCTCCTTCGCCACGCCCTGGCCCCGTCGCACCATGGCCGAACTGGCCAGCGAAGCGGTCGGGGAGGACGTCTCGGTCCACACGCCGCGCGAACATCTCGCGACGATGCTCCGTGACCGCGGCGTCGACGTGCACCGCGCCTGGGGCGCCGGACGGTGCCTGGCCGAACTGTTCGAGGTCACCTGCGAGACGTCCCTGTGGAATCCGATCTTCGTGACGGACTTTCCGGTCGAGATCTCGCCGCTGGCGCGACGCCACCAGAGCGACCCCGACCTCGTCGAGCGCTTCGAGTCCTACGCCGTCGGACGCGAACTCTCCAACGGGTTCTCCGAACTGGTCGACCCGCTGGATCAGCGCGCCCGCTTCGAGGATCAGGCCCGACTGGCCGCCGAGGGTGAACCGGAGACGATGCACATCGACGAGGACTACATCAAAGCGCTGGAGTGGGGACTACCGCCCACCGCCGGTCTCGGTCTCGGCATCGACCGACTGGCCATGCTGATCGCCGACGAGTCGAACATCCGCGAGGTGATCGCCTTTCCGACGCTCAAGCCCCTGGCCGACTAGTAACTCGGCAGGTCCTCGAGCAGTGACTCGATCAGCGACGAGAAGCCGTCGCGCAAGGCCACGCTCGGTACGCTCTTCAACGTGACGTGCGCCTGGGCGAGGTAGGTCTGGGCCGACGCGATGGTGCGCTCGATGCCGTCGGTGGAGACGACCAGCTTGCGCGCGCGTTCGCGGTCTTCGTCATCCAGGATCGCCCCGAGGACCCCGCGCAGTTCTTCGCCCACCCGGGCGTCGCGCAACGCGAAGATCGTGGGCAGGTTATAGATCCCCTCGGCCAGGTCTTGGCCGGCCGGTTTGCCTAGCTCGTTCTCCGTGGCGATGACGTCCAAGATGTCGTCGCGCAACTGATAGATCATGCCGAAACAGCGGCCGAATTCGGTCAGGGCCACTCGCTCGTCGACCGGTAGGCGCGCCGTGAGCGCCCCCACGTGACAACTCGACGCCATCAGGGCCGCGGTCTTTCCCTCGATGGCCGCGAAATAGTCCTCTTCGGTGCGCTCGACCGAAAAGGCCGTGCGCACCTCGGAGATCTGGCCCCGGGTCAACGCCGCCAGGGTTCGCGCCAACAGTCCCGCGACGTCGGTGCCGAGGTCGGCCGCGATCGCGGCCGAACGGGCCATCAAGTAGTCACCGGCCACGATGGCGATGAGATTGCCGTAGCGCGCGTTGACGCTGTCGACGTTGCGGCGCACTTCCGCCTCGTCCATGACGTCGTCGTGGTACAGCGAGGCGAGGTGCATCAACTCGAGGGCCACGCCGCCGAGGAGGTCTTGCGGGGTACCGGCGCGCTCGCCGCTGGTCGCCGAGGCGACCGCCAGCAGGGGGCGCAGGCGCTTCCCCCCGGCGTAAATGAGGTGCGTGGTGACCGAATCGAGGTACGGGTCGCCGAAGATGACCGATTCGGCGAGTAGAGTCTCCAGACTCGTGAGGTCGCGTTCGACCGATATCAGCCGCAGTCGCTCGTGAGGGTTCACGTTCCCACACTAATTGAGGGTCCGTTGGCCATTCTCTGTGGTCCGAGGGGTGGGGCGTAACTGCCACACCTCACCGGTACACTTTTATGTATTGACGCACAAAGGATGACAATTGTTCGAACGATTTACTGACCGTGCCCGCCGAGTACTCGTGCTCGCGCAGGAAGAAGCACGTGACCTCAACCACGCGTTCATCGGCACCGAGCACATCCTGCTCGGACTGATCCGCGAGGGCGAGGGCGTTGCGGCCAAGGCGCTGGACGCCCTGGGGGTCACCTTCGACGTCGTGCGCGAGAAGGTGGAAGAGGCCATTGGGGCCAACACCAATCCTTCGCCCGGCTCGCCGCCCTTCACGCCGCGCGCGAAGAAGGTCCTCGAACTGTCCCTGCGCGAAGCCCTGCAGCTCGGCCACTCCTACATCGGCACCGAGCACATGCTCCTCGGCTTGGTGCGCGAAGGCGACGGCGTGGCGGCCCAGGTCCTCTCGGACCTCGGGGCCGACATGGCGCGCGTGCGCACCCAGGTAATCCAGATGATGTCCGGTCAGGCCGGCAAGGAGACCGGCGGCCAGAGCTCGTCCGGTAGCCAAAAGAGTGACCCCGAGGGCGCGGGCGGTTCGGCCGTGCTCGATCAGTTCGGTCGCAACCTCACCCAGTTCGCCCGCGAGGGTAAGCTCGACCCGCTCGTGGGACGAGAGAAGGAAGTCGAGCGCGTGATGCAGGTGCTGTCACGTCGCACCAAGAACAACCCGGTGTTGATTGGCGAGCCCGGCGTCGGCAAGACCGCGATCGTCGAGGGCCTGGCCCAGAAGATCGTCGCCAACCAGGTGCCGGTCACTCTGGCCGACAAGCAGCTCTACACCCTCGACCTCGGCGCGCTCGTCGCCGGTAGCCGCTACCGCGGTGACTTCGAAGAGCGTCTGAAGAAGGTCCTGAAGGAGATCCGCACGCGCGGCGACATCATCTTGTTCATCGACGAGATTCACACCCTCGTCGGCGCCGGGGCCGCCGAGGGCGCCATCGACGCCGCGTCGATCCTGAAGCCGATGTTGGCGCGCGGTGAACTCCAGACCATCGGCGCGACCACGATCGACGAGTATCGAAAGCACATCGAAAAGGACGCCGCGCTCGAGCGCCGCTTCCAGCCGGTCAAGGTCGAGCAGCCGTCGGTCGCCATGACCATCGACATCTTGAAGGGGCTGCGCGAGGTCTACGAAGAGTTCCACGCCGTCAAGATCACCGACCAGGCGTTGATCGCCGCGGCGAACTTGGCCGATCGCTACATCTCGGACCGATTCCTGCCCGACAAGGCGATCGACCTCATCGACGAGGCCGGTAGTCGCCTGCGCATCCGTCGCATGGACACGCCCCCGCAGCAGAAGAAGTTCGACGAAGACATCATGCGCGTGCGCGCCGACAAAGAGAGCGCGATGGCCAGCGGCGCCCTCGAACAGGCCAAGGCCCTCGACGAACAAGAGCGAGAACTGATCGCCAAGCGCGACGAGCTCGAACTGACCATCCAGGCCTCGGGCGGCGTGGTCTTCGACCTCGTCGACGAGGACACCATCGCCGAGGTGCTGGCGGTGTGGACCGGTATCCCGGTCTATCGCCTCACCGAAGAGGAGACCACCAAGCTCTTGCGCATGGAGGACGAACTCCACAAGCGCATCGTCGGCCAAGAAGAGGCCGTCATCTCGATTAGCCGCGCCATTCGCCGGACGCGCGCCGGCCTGAAGGACCCGAAGCGCCCCGGCGGTTCGTTCATCTTCCTCGGACCGACGGGCGTCGGCAAGACCGAGTTGGCCAAGACCCTGGCCGAGTTCCTCTTCGACGACGAAGACGCCCTCATCCAGCTCGACATGTCCGAGTACATGGAGAAGCATTCGGTGAGCCGCCTGGTCGGTTCGCCCCCCGGCTACATCGGCTACGACGAAGGCGGTCAGCTCACCGAGGCCGTTCGCCGCAAGCCCTTCTCCGTCGTGCTCTTCGACGAGGTCGAGAAGGCCCACCCCGACGTCTTCAACACGCTGTTGCAGATCCTCGAAGACGGTCGTCTCACCGACGCGCAGGGTCGGGCCGTGGACTTCAAGAACACGATTCTGATCATGACCTCGAACCTCGGCACCGCCGACCTGCGAAAGGCGGCCATCGGATTCGGCAAGGCCTCGGACGTGGCGGACTACGAGCGGATGAAAGAGAAGGTCCACACGGCCCTGAAGGCGCACTTCCGCCCGGAGTTCCTCAACCGCATCGACGACACCATCGTGTTCCACGAGCTGAGCCGCGAAGAGGTGATCCTGATCGCCGACATGTTCATCGCCCGTTTGCGCGACCAGTTGGCCGTCCAGGGCTTGGGACTCGAACTCTCCGCCGCGGCCCAGGGCTTCCTCGCCGAGAAGGGGTACGACCCCGAACTCGGCGCGCGTCCCCTTCGCCGCGCCGTGCAGCAGTACGTCGAAGACGCGCTGAGCGAGAAGATCCTCTTCAAGGAGTTCCACGCCGGACAGACCATCGTCGGTGACATCGCCGAGGGTCCCGACGGTGCGTACTTGACCTTCGAAGGCGTCGAAGGCCTGCCGCCATCGGTCGACTTCGAAGACCTCTCCGACAACGCCTAGCGTCACAGCGCTCTCCTAGCCTCACGGGAGTGAAGACCCACTCCGTCCACGTCTGTCGCGAATGCGGCACGACGTCACCTCGTTGGAGCGGCCGTTGCTCGGGCTGTGGCGAATGGAACACGCTCGACGAAGAACGATCGGCCCGATCACCTCGCGTCTCGATCGCGTCGACCACCTCGCTGCGCGACGTCGCCGCCACGACCGCCGCGGTGCACTCGACCGGCGTTGGCGAGTTGGATCGCGTCCTGGGCGGCGGCTTCATCGCCGGCTCGACGACCCTGCTCTTCGGCGAGCCGGGCGTGGGCAAATCGACGCTCGCGCTCATGTCCCTTCGTGCGTTGGCCGAGCGCGCGACGCCGGTCCTCTTGATCGCGGCCGAGGAGTCGGTCGCCCAGGTGGCTCAACGGGCCCGTCGACTCGGTGACGTGCCCAAGGGTCTCGACGTTGCGGCGTCGACCAACGTGGACGCCGCCGAAGAACTGCTGCGCGAGCGTCGACCGACCTTTTGCGTGGTGGATTCCATCTCGGCGATGAGCGACGACGCGGTGGGCAGCGTGGCCGGTTCGGTGTCGCAGATCCGCCGTGCGGCCGAACGACTGTGCGCCGTCGCCAAGGAGACCGGCGTGGCGCTGATCATCGTCGGCCACGTCACCAAGGACGGGGAGCTGGCCGGTCCGCGCGCGCTCGAACATCTGGTCGACACCGTCATACGGATCGAAGGCGATCGGCACGGCTCGCCGCGACTCATTCGCGCGCTGAAGCATCGATTCGGCCCGACCGGCGAGGTCGGACTACTCGAGATGGTGCCCGACGGACTGCGCGAGATGACCGACGCCACGGTCCTGCGCGGTCCCGACCTCGACGTGCCCGGCGTGGTCTTGACCGTCACCAACGACGGATCGCGTTCGTTCCTGATCGAGATGCAGGCGCTGGTCGCCAGCGGTTCCGGTTCGCCGCGCCGGGTCGCCCACCAGGTCTCCTCCCAGCGACTCGCCCTGTTGCTCGCGGTCCTCGAGTCGCGCTGCGCCATCGACACCAGCAATCTCGACGTTTTCGCCGCGACCGCCGGTGGACTGCCGGCCAATGAACCCGGCGTCGACGTGGCGCTAGCGCTGGCGGTCGCGTCGGCGGCCCTGAATTTCGCGGTGCCCCGCACGGTGGCCGCGATGGGTGAGGTGGGCCTCGCCGGGGAGCTGCGCGCGGTCACCGGCCTCACTCGTCGGGTCCGCGAAGCCCAGCGCCTCGGAGCGACGGTCACGGTGGTGCCCAGTGACGGGGAGTTGGACGACGTTGCGGGCGTGCAAGTAATTCGCTGTCGAACGCTGGCCGAGGCAATCGTTGCGATCCAGTCAGTCACGAATTGACCAATATCTGGTAGAATAATTAATCCCCCTAACGCCTTTCAGGCAGATTTTCATTGAGGAGAACCTCGTTTATGACTGTTCGCAAGTACAAAAAGGGCGATCGTCTCGTCTACCCCCACCACGGCGCCTGCACCGTGGAAAAGATCGAGAAAATGACCGCATTTGACGTGAAACAGGACTATTTGAAGCTCAAGGTCGCCTACACCGACCTGGTCTTGATGGTCCCGGTCGCCAACGCCGAGTCGGTCGGCCTTCGCGACGTCATCAACGACGAAGAGGTCGAAGAGGTCTTCGCGGTGCTTCGCAAGAAGGAAGCCCGCATGCCCACCAACTGGTCGCGTCGCTTCAAGAACCACTCGGAGAAGCTGCGCTCCGGCGACATCTACCAGGTGGCCGAAGTCGTGCGAAACCTCTCGATCCGCGACAAGGACAAGGGGCTGTCGGCCGGCGAGAAGCGCATGCTCACCCGGGCCCGCCAGATCCTCGTCTCCGAGCTGACCTTCGCGCTGAACGTTGACACGGAAGCGGCGGAAGAAAAGCTCGCCTCGGTCCTGCCGTAGTCATGTCGGTCGCGGCCGTCGTCGTTGCCGCCGGCCAGGGCCAGCGCTTCGGCGGACCCAAGCAGTTCGCCGTCTTGAATCACGACACCGTCACCGCCCACAGCGTTCGCGCGGCCCGGTCGGTAGCCGAACGCGTCGTGCTGGTCGTGCCCCCGAACTATCAGGGCAACGGCGAGGGCGCCGACGTCGTGGTGGTCGGGGGACTGACGCGCGCGGCCTCGGTACGCGCCGGGCTGGAGGAATGCGGTGACGCCGACGTGATCGTCGTGCACGACGCGGCTCGACCAATGGCCACGACCTCACTCTTTGCTTCGGTCGTCGCCGCGGTGAAGGCGGGCGCCGACGGGGCGATCCCGGGTTTACCAATCTCCGACACCGTGAAACACATTCAACACGAAGGTCCGCTGATGGTCGTAGGCCAGACCGTGGAGCGCGAGGAGCTGGTGACCGTGCAGACACCCCAAGCCTTCGCCCGCGACGTCTTGATTCGCGCGCACGCCAACGGTGACGACGCCACCGACGACGCCGCGCTCGTCGAAGCACTGGGCGGACGCGTCGTGGTGGTCGCCGGCGAAGTCGACAACGTGAAGATCACCGTGCCCGGCGACCTCGCCCGGGCCGCGTCAATCGAGTTGCGCCGATGAGGATCGGTCACGGCATCGACGTGCATCGCGTCAGTGACGACGCCTCGCGTTCGCTCTGGCTCGGTCTGGTCGAGATTCCGGACGCTCCGGGACTGGTCGGACACTCCGACGCCGACGTCGCGACCCACGCGCTCTGCGACGCCCTGCTCGGGGCGGCCAATCTCGGTGACCTGGGCCGACATTTTCCAGACACCGATCCCCAGTTCGAAGGCGCGTCGTCCCGTCGACTGCTCGAAGGAACGGTGGCCCTGGTGGCGGGCGTGGGACTGCGCACGATCTCGGCCGACGTCACGATCATCGCCGAACGTCCAAAACTGTCGAGTTACATGAAACAGATGTCCGATGAACTGTCCGCGGTCGTCGGTGCTCTCGTCACGGTGAAGGCGACAACCGCCGAAGGCCTGGGAGCCCTCGGACGCGTCGAAGGCATTGGCGCGAGCGCCGTCGCGCTCTTGGACGAAACGACGTGAGCCCCCGTCCCGCACCGCGAAAGGGTCCGCCCGGGCGATCATCGCGTCAAGGGGGACGCCCGATGACCGGCGGTCAGGTCGGGGGACCGAGGCGCTCGCCGAGCGCGCGCGAGAAGGAAGGTCTCGGGGGCGAACAAGTCGAAGGACGTCACGCCGTGCTCGAGCTCTTAAAAGCCCGTCGTCGCCAAATCCAGAAGATCTACATCGCCGACGCCCAAGACGCCAGCGAGACGCTCGACGCCATTGAGTTCGAAGCCCAGCGACAGCGTGTGCCGGTCCAGGTCATATCGATGGCTCGTCTGGATCGCGAAGCGCGCACCGAAGGGCACCAAGGCGTCATGGCGGTCGCGGCCCGGCTCGAGACGGAGACGCTCGACGCGCTGCTCGAACACCGCCGTCCGTTCCTGCTCGTCTGCGACGGCGTGACCGATCCGCGCAATCTCGGTGCCATGCTGCGCAGTGCCGACGGTGCGGGCGTGACCGGCGTCGTCGTCCCCCGCCACCGCTCGGCGCGCATCTCCCCTTCGGTCACCAAGACCGCGGCCGGGGCCATCGAGTACCTCACCTTTTGTGACGTGGGCGGCATCCCCGCGGCCCTCGACGTCCTTAACAAGGCCGGCGTGTTGACGGTCGGACTCGCCGGTGAGTCGAAAGACTCCATCTACGACCTCGATCTCGGATCAACGCCGGTGGCCCTCGTCGTCGGGGGAGAAGAAAAGGGACTTTCCGTGCTCACCCGCAAGCGGTGCGCGGCCGTTGTGTCGATACCCCAGTTGGGCAAGATCAGTTCGTTGAACGCCGGCGTCGCGGTGTCGGTGGCGGCGTTCGAAGTAGCGCGACAACGAAGTCGACGTTCGTAAGGCGGATCAAATAGGGACCTAAGGCCCTACGAATTACAAAGATACGTTGCCTAGTCTTGCCACGCAAGGGAAACACTGCAGCAGGATTTAATCGTCCCCAAATGCAAATTGGAGGCGTCGCACACCGTTTGAGTTCTATTGGCCCCCTTCGGTGTGTCGGCTGCAGGAATCACGCTCGTTTCTTCAAGAGCGCCCATCTTCAACGAAGGATTTCCCATGCGCTTTTTGTCCATCAGCGGTTTCGCCATGACGAGCAATGGGTTGTCGTCATGACTTCCAAATCCACCTCGCGGATCGCATCAATATTGAATGTTGCCAGCGTTTTCCTGCTGATATTGATGACTTTCGCAATATCAACACCGGCGAACGCATTCCCAGAAGTGCACACTGTGACTTTTTCCGAAAATGCAAGCGCATCTGACTCGGTGACAGCTTTCGAGAATGGATCTTCACTCAAATCTCTTACTCTGATTCAAAATCTCAGTCCAGGTTTCTCGAACGCTGGGTACACATTTCAGGGCTGGAACACGTCAGCTGATGGCGGCGGTGCCTCATATGCAGACGGTTCAACGTACACATTCAGTTCAGACATTGGTCTCTACGCTCAATGGATTGCAATAGTTACTTTTCACACTGTGACCTTCAACGAAAATGACAGTGCTTCGGACTCAGTTAGCACCGATTTGACCGAAAGTGCTCCAACTCAATTGACGAGTTTTGCGAGCCTTCAGCCCGCATTCACTTATCCCGGTTACAGTTTTTCCGGTTGGAATACAACGGCCACCGGATCGGGCATCTCCTACGGAGACGGATCCCAATACTCTTTTGCTTCCGACATGAGCCTTTACGCCCAATGGTCCCTAATAGCGGTAGTGCCTACTTTTCACACTGTGACCTTCAACGAAAATGACAGTGCTTCGGACTCAGTTAGCACCGATTTGACCGAAAGTGCTCCAACTCAATTGACGAGTTTTGCGAGCCTTCAGCCCGCATTCACTTATCCCGGTTACAGTTTTTCCGGTTGGAATACAACGGCCACCGGATCGGGCATCTCCTACGGAGACGGATCCCAATACTCTTTTGCTTCCGACATGAGCCTTTACGCCCAATGGTCCCTAATAGCGGTAGTGCCTACTTTTCACACTGTGACCTTCAACGAAAATGACAGTGCTTCGGACTCTGTTAGCACCGATTTGACCGAAAGTGCTCCAACTCCGTTAACACCATTTGTAAATCTCCGGCCAGAATTTGTGGACACCACACATTCGTTTGCTGGATGGAACACCTCTCGTGACGGCAGTGGCACTTCTTATATCGATGGATCGCAATTCTCATTCAAATTGGACTTGGTGTTGTATGCCCAATGGACCCTTCCGGTCGTCGATACTTTGTCGTTCAACGCCAATGGTGGTAATGGTTCTGTTGCTTCAATCTCGGCGTCGCCAGGTTCGACTATTACTGTGCCGGGACAGGCCGGGATAATTCGCGCAGGATTTCTATTAGATAATTGGAATACGAGCGCCAACGGAACGGGAACTAAGTATCTTGTTGGTTCTCATGTATCGGTGACGGCCTCGATCCTTCTTTACGCGCAGTGGAGCGGCCACAAGCTCGCAACATTGTTCAGTGCGATTGGAGTTTTCAAATCTAATTCATCGTTGCTTTCCGCGGCATTGAAAAGCCAGATAAATCGCATTGCTCACACGATCGTCTCGAGGAAATACCACACGGTCACGCTCTTTGGGTATACAGCCGCCACCGGTCTCAGATCTTTGAACGTGGCTCTTAGTCGTTCGCGCGCCGCGAATGCTGCAATCTTTTTGCGCCACGACCTAAACATCCTGAAAGATCATGGGGTCTCAATATCTTCAGCTGGAGAAGGTGCAATCGCGGGCCAGTCGAGCTCTTCGTACTCGAGAGTGGAAGTGTTCGGAGTCTGACTTCACTCGAATTCTCAATCGAAGAGCCGTGGGGCGTGGCAGTCTTAACCCGCTGAATCGTGACCACGGCTGATTGGGGTCGGAAATGAGCAACTCGACTGATATAAATTCGCCCGTCGTTCGATCTCCAAAATTTTTTTGGGGAGCCGGTGGAGGGATTCGAACCCACGACCTGACGATTACAAATCGCCTGCGCTACCAGACTGCGCCACACCGGCTTGGAAGTCCAAGGTTAGTGAAAACGACTCGGCTCAATATGTAGGCTGAGACGAATGAGCGATTCATCCCAGCCGCAACACGGGGCCAACCCGCCTGGATCTCACTACCAACCTGCCTTAAGTGTCGTGCTGATCATCGTCGTCCTTTTCGTCGCGGCTGCGTTCCTGATGCTTCGATACGTCAACCCGGCCGCGACCTCGAGTACGACGACGATTCCTCCTTCGCAAACCACGACGACCCTTCATCACCGCACCGTCGCCAAGTCAACGGTGCGGGTGCAGGTGGCCAACGGCACGAAGGTCCCGAACTTGGCGCGTGGTTACTCACAGGAATTGCTAACGCAGGGTTGGAACACGCTGCCCGGTGTCAACGGACCCAAAGAGAAAACGACCATCGTATATTTCAACCCCAATTTCAAGTGGGCCGCGATTCAGATCGCCAACAAGATCCACGCCGGCCTTCACTCCGTCCAAGCGCTCAACGGTCAACGTCCGGTGCCCGGTGCGTCGAGTGACGACGTCATCGTCATCCTCGGGCAAAACTCCGCCAACAGGGGCTAACTACGTCTGCGGCGGCAGGTGCACGGAGTAACGCTTCAGCGCGGCGCGCAACACGTCCATCGACATCGGGCGCAACTCTTCGAGTGGACGATTGCGATGGCGTCGCACACCGAGGTCGACTTGCGCCAAACTGCGCACACCGAACTGACGAGCGATGTCGATCAAGAGGGCGATCTCGACGCCGTAGGCCTTCTCCAAGGTGATGGCGTCGAAGGCGCTGCGTCGTCCGGCGGTTTCGCCGGCGAGGGGCTGTCGTATTTCGCCGAGTCCGGGGTAGAGCAGCGAGAGGATGGGGCGAGCCGCCAGCTCGTTGACCCGCCCGCCTCCGGTCGGCATGTTGTGCAGCGGCCGCTCGTAATATCCCTTTACCAATTGGGTTTCCGAGCGTTCGAGGAGCGGTTGGATCAGGCGGGCCACGAACTCCGACGTCGTGTTGACGACGTCGGCGTCGAGGAAGACGATCAACTCCGAAGAGGTCGCGGCGAGCCCGGCTCGCATGGCCTCGCCCTTGCCGCTGGGTCCCTCGAAACGAACGACGCGAGCGCCGTGGTGGTCCGCGACCGTGGAGGTGTCGTCGACCGAACCGTCGTTGACCACGACCAGTTCGTCGACCAGTTCACGATGGGCGAGGACGGCGTCAAGCACGGCGCCTACGGTGGCCGACTCGTTGCGCGCCGGGACGACGACCGCGACGGTCGTCGCCACCTTCAATTTGAAGACGCGCTCGAGACTGAACTCCTCACGGCTCAGCGTCCACGGGACGTCAGGGCTGCTCACTCGTAAGAGGTTAGGGGTCCCGACCGGCGCGACCGCACTTGACACGGGCCTGCGCGGTCGGCGAGAATTGAGGGGTCATCAAGAGCGACTGAGGGACGGCCCCGTTGAAGTCGCGACAACCAGTGTGATACTCGAGCGACCCGCTCATCACACCAGGTGCCAAAGGCCGAACGATGAAAAGGGAGTTATGAGTTTCGCTACAGGTCTTCTATGTCGAGAGTGCGGGGCCAACTATCCCAGTGAGGCGCGGTACTCGTGTGATTTCTGCTTCGGTCCCCTAGAGGTCGATTACGACCTCGACGCGGCTCGACGCGTCGTGACCCGCGAGTCAATCGCCGGTGGCCCCACTTCCATCTGGCGCTACGGCGCGTTGTTGCCCGATCCCGGTGCCGAACCGGTCGACCTCGGGGCCGGCTGGACGCCGCTTCGTCGCTCCAGTCGTCTGGCTGAGGTACTGGGCGTGCGCGAACTGTGGTTGAAAGACGACACGCGCAATCCCACCGGTTCCTTCAAGGACCGCGTGGTGTCGGTGGCGCTCTCCAGCGCCCGACGCCTCGGGTTCACGACCGCGGCCTGCGCGTCGACCGGCAACCTGGCGACGTCGGTGGCGGCGCACGCCGCCTTCATCGGATGGCCCAGCGTGACCATTATCCCGGCCGACCTCGAGAAGTCCAAGATCGCGATGGCGGCGATCTTCGGCGGTACGGTCCTCGGCGTCGAGGGCAACTACGACGACGTCAATCGACTGTGCGTGGAGTTGGTCGCCGAGCACGACGACTGGGCCTTTCTCAACGTGAATCTTCGCCCCTACTACGCCGAAGGGTCCAAGACCTTGTCCTTCGAGATCTGCGAACAGCTGGGGTGGCGCACGCCGGCCCAAGTGGTGGTGCCCTTGGCCTCGGGCAGTCAGTTCACCAAGGTCGCCAAGGGGTTCAAGCAGTTCGTCGAGCTCGGCCTCGTCGAGGGCGACGAGCCCGTGCTCTTCGGTGCCCAGGCGACCGGCTGCTCGCCGATCGCCAGCGCCTTCGCCTCGGGAGCCGACGTCGTCACGCCGCAACGTCCCAACACGATCGCGCGCTCGCTGGCCATCGGCAATCCGGCCGACGGTCCGTACGTGCTCGACGAACTGCGCGCCCACGGCGGTGACTGTGGTTCGGTGCCCGACTCCGAGATCCTCGAGTGCATCGGACTGCTCGCCGAGACCGAAGGCATCTTCGCCGAGACGGCCGGCGGCGTCACGATCGCCTCGTTGCGTCAGATGATCAACCGCGGCACGATCGACCGCGACAAATCGATCGTGGCGATTATCTCGGGCCACGGACTGAAGACGCTCGACGCCATCGTCGACACCGCGACCGTCAGCTCGACGATCACGCCCTCGCTGGCGGCGGCCGAAGAGGCGCTGCGCTTCCACCAGTTGGTGGCCGCGTCATGAGCGTCACCGTCCGCCTGCCCAGCCAGTTGCGGACCCTTGTCGGAGGAGCCGGCGAAGTGCCGGTTGAAGCCGCCACGGTGCGCGAAGCCATCGTCGCGGTGGACGCGGCCTATCCGGGAATCGCCTTTCGAGTCCTCGATGATCGCGGCGCCTTGCGCCGTTTCGTCAACGTCTTCGTGGCCGACGAGGACGTCCGTTTCCTTGACGGCCTGGACACCGCGCTCGAATCGGGCCAGACCGTGTCGCTCGTGCCGGCCGTGGCCGGCGGCTGATCGCCGTTAGCACTCGCCAACCTAGACTGCTAATATTGCGTTGCACCAAAAGGGTGCCTCGCTTTAGGAGGAATCACAGTGGCGAAACTGATCGCATTCGATGAAGAGGCTCGCCGGGCGCTTGAGCGCGGCATGAACAAGCTGGCCGACGCCGTTCGAGTCACCCTCGGACCCAAGGGCCGCAACGTCGTCTTGGACAAGAAGTGGGGCGCCCCCACCATCACCAACGACGGTGTCTCGATCGCGAAGGACATCGACCTCGAGGACCCGTTCGAGCGCATTGGCGCCGAATTGGTGAAAGAAGTCGCCAAGAAGACGGACGAAGTGGCCGGTGACGGTACCACCACGGCCACCGTGCTCGCTTGGGCGATGGTCCGCGAAGGCCTCAAGAACGTGGCCGCGGGCGCCAACCCCATGTCGCTGAAGAAGGGCATCGAGACCGGCGTCGAAGCCGCCGTGGCGTCGATTCACGACCTCGCCAAGCCGGCCGACACCAAAGAACAGATCGCCCAAGTGGCCTCTATCTCCGCGGCCGATGACGAGATCGGCGCCATGATCGCCGACGCCATCGACAAGGTGGGCAAGGACGGCGTCATCACGGTCGAAGAGAGCCAGTCCTTCGGGATGGAGATGGACCTGGTCGAAGGTATGCGCTTCGACAAGGGATTCATTGCTCCCTACTTCGCCACCGACACCGAGCGCATGGAGGCCGTGCTGGAGAACGCCTACATCCTCCTGGTCTCGAACAAGATCACTTCGGTCCGCGACGTTCTGCCGGTCCTCGAGAAGGTCATGCAGTCCGGGCGTCCCTTGTTGATCATCGCCGAGGACATCGAGGGCGAAGCGCTCGCGACCCTCGTGGTCAACAAAATCCGTGGCACGTTCAAGTCGGTCGCCGTCAAGGCGCCGGGCTTTGGCGAACGCCGCAAGGCCATGCTCCAGGACATCGCGATCCTGACCGGTGCCACCGTCATCTCCGAAGAGATCGGTCTCAAGCTCGAGACCGCCGACGTCGAGATGCTGGGTAGCGCACGCAAGATCGTCGTTACCAAGGACGAGACGACCATCGTCGAGGGTGCCGGTTCCGAGGACGACATCAAGGGCCGCATCAACCAGATCAAGGCCGAGATCGACAACACCGACTCCGACTACGATCGCGAGAAGCTCCAGGAGCGTTTGGCCAAGCTGTCCGGCGGCGTGGCCGTAATCAAGGTGGGCGCGGCGACCGAGGTCGAGCTGAAAGAGAAGAAGCACCGCATCGAAGACGCGGTGTCGACGACGAAGGCCGCCATCGAAGAGGGCGTAGTGCCCGGCGGTGGCGTCGCGCTCTTGCGCAGTCAGGTTCGGATCCTCGAAGCGGCCGACAAGCTCCTCGGTGACGAGGCGACCGGTGCGCGCATGGTGGCCAAGGCCGTCGAAGCGCCCCTCAATCAGATCGCGGTGAACGCCGGTCTGGAAGGTGGCGTCATCGTGGACAAGGTTCGCAATCTCAAGAAGGCGACCGAAGGACTGAACGCGGCGACCGGCGACTACGAGGACCTCATCAAGGCCGGCGTCATCGACGCGGCGAAGGTGACCCGCTCGGCCCTGCAGAACGCCGCGTCCATCGCGGCGTTGTTTCTGACCACCGAGTGCGTCATCGTCGACAAGCCCGAAGAGAAGGTCGCGGCGATGCCCGGCGGTGGGATGGACGACTACTAAAGCGTCCGCTTCTCGAACGCTGTAGAAACCGTGGGGCCTTCGGGCCCCACGGTTCTTCTTTGGTCGCGGCCCGGGTTCGGCCATTGCGGACTAGTCCTAGCATTGAGCCATGACGCCCGAACCGCTCGCGCCCTCTCGGGGGCTCAACGTCCTGCATCTTTTCTGTCATCCCGGTGCTGACGTTGACGCCGGCGCGGTGCGAAAGGCCGTGGACGACGCCCGCGCCATCGGTCTCCAGGTCGTGAGCGTGGCCATCATGGGCGCTAAGGCCGACGTCGGTTTCATGATCCTCGGCGAAGACCTCTGGACGTTGCGCCAACTGCAGTCGAAGATCCAGGCGGCCGGGTTCCTCGTGGCCGAGAGCTACGTCTCGGTCACCGAAGTGAGCGAGTACGCGGCCGGCATGCCCGAGAAGATGCTCCAGGACCGCCTCTTCCCGACGCTGCCGCCCGACGGAAAGCGAGCCTTCTGCTTCTACCCGATGACCAAACGTCGCGACGCGACGAACAACTGGTACGCGCTTCCCTACGACGAGCGCGAGCGACTCATGCGTCAGCACGGGGCGCTCGGACGCGAGTTCAAGGGCCGCATCCTCCAGGTCATCACCGGTTCGACGGGCCTGGACGACTGGGAGTGGGGCGTCACGCTCTTCGGGGTGCACGTCGATGATCTCAAAGAGTGCGTCTACACCATGCGTTACGACGAGGCCTCCACGCTGTACGCCGAGTTCGGAGCGTTCTACACCGGACTGGTGGGCACGCTGGACGAGGTACTTGACGCCACGTTGACCTAGGACGCGTTGGTAGCGTCATGACCGTGGAACCGGTACCCGAAAAAACACTCCTGCGCTGGGCCGAGTCGTTGGCCGGCGTGGCGCGAACGGGCCTCGGTTTCAGCGAGAGCCAGTACGAGCGCGAACGTTTCGAAGAGGTCCTCAAGATCGCCGGCGACATCAAGGCGGCGGCCGAAGTGGGCCTGGACGGCGTGCTCGACGCCGACGGGTACATCGCGGAGTGGATGACGGAAGTCGGTTCCGGGGTCGCGGGCTACCAGACGCCCAAGGTCGCGGTCGGGGCGGCCGTGACCAATGACCGCCACGAGCTGCTCCTCATTCAGCGCGCCGACTCCGGCGTCTGGCTCTACCCCACCGGTTGGTGCGACGTGGGCTACTCGGCCGCCGAAGTCGTGGTGAAAGAGGTCCTGGAAGAGACGGGCATCGAGGCCGAGCCGGTGCGACTCATTGGCGTTCTCGACGGCATGCGGCTCGGTTCGTCACGCATCCCCTTGTACTCGCTGTTGTTCTTTTGCCGCGCCGTGGGCGGGGAGTTGAAGATCCATCCTCTGGAATGCACCGACGCCGGCTGGTTCACACGCGACAACCTGCCGTCGCCGATCATCGGCGCGGAGCGATGGGCCGACCCCATCTTCGCGGCCATCGACGGCGAGCATCGCGACGTCTTCTACGACGACTTACGTCGACCAGTGTGGAGAGGGGAACCGTGAGCGTGCACGTGGAGATCGTGAACGAGGTCACTGAAGAGCTGGTGTCCGCCCTAAACATGCTGTTGCCCCAGCTCTCCACCAACGCGGTGCCGCTCACGACGGCCGATGTGCAATCGCTGGTCGAGTCGCCGGCGACGATCGTGTTCATCGCTCGCGACGAAGGGCGGATCGTCGGTTCGTTGACGCTGGTGGTCTTTCCGATTCCTACCGGGCTGCGAGCGTGGATCGAGGACGTGGTCGTTGACGAATCCGCTCGCGGGGCTGGGGTCGGCGAGGCCTTGACGAACGCGGCAATCGAAGAGTCGCGCCGTCGTCGCGTTCGATCACTTGACCTCACCACGAGGCCCTCACGCGAGGCGGCCAATCAACTGTACGCACGTCTGGGATTTGAACTCCGCGAAACCAATGTGTACCGTTTTTTCCTAGAAAGTAAAGAACTGGAGAACTAGAACCGACTTGGTCGCACATTCTTGAATTCGACAACTCCAATTAGAGGTCTGATCGGCCACCGAAACTGTCGCCAACCTAGACTCCTCGGCATTTACGGACTGGGGGCCACGTGACCGAGCAGTACTACGACCGAACCGACCGACCCGACGCGATCGCCGGTGGCGTCAGGATGATTCCAATCACGACGCCGTTGGGCCCGTTCAACGTCTGGACCAAGAGGATTGGCAACAATCCCGCACTCAAGGTGCTGCTGTTACACGGCGGCCCCGGCGCGACGCACGACTACTTTGAGGCCTTTGACAGTTTCTTGCCGGCAGCGGGCCTCGAGTACTACTACTACGACCAATTGGGATCGGGTCGCAGTGACAACCCGGCCGATTCACGCATGTGGGACTTGGACCGCTTCGTAGATGAGGTCGAGCAGGTCCGTAGTGCGCTGGGACTGGGGCCCGACAACTTCGTCCTCTTTGGCCAGTCCTGGGGCGGCCTTTTGGCGATGGAGTACGCCCTTAAATACGGCAATGAACTCAAAGGTTTGGTGATCTCCAACATGATGTCGAGCGCCCCGGCCTATACGCGTTACGCCGCCGAGGTATTGATGCCGGCGATGAATCAGGACGACCTTGCCGAAATCCGAGAGATCGAAGCCGCCAAGGACTTTGCCAATCCTCGCTACGATGAGCTGCTGGTTCGCTCGTACTACGTCGACCACATTTTGCGAATGAACCCTGAGGAGTGGCCAGAGCCGTTGAATTTTACCTCCTCGAACATCAATCGTGATCTGTACCTGGCGATGCAGGGCCCAAGTGAGTTGGGCATGTCGGAAGAGGCCAGTTTGGCCGATTGGGATCGCACGAACGATCTTCAGTACATCACGGTGCCCACGCTGGTCATCGGCGGTCGTCACGACACGATGGACCCCACGTTCCTCGAAATGATGGCAACCCGTATTCCCGAGGGCTCGTCCTACATCTGCGAGAACGGTGGCCACCTGGCGATGTACGACGACCAGGAGGCCTACTTCAAGGCGCTGTTGGGATTCCTCTCTTCTCTCTAGTTCTGAGGCGCATCGCAACTTCAATCGCCGGTCCAGCGTGTACAGATTGAGCCTTTAAGAGTCTCGTGCGTTGGGTAGCGTTTTAACATGCCATCGATAGTGCGCGCGGTGATGATATTTGCGGACGATCCCATTGTGGTCGCTTCTTGGTGGGCGGATTTGCTCGGGTGTCCAAATGACCGAGTGTCGCTCGAAGGCGGATTCGTCTGGTTCGGTGTCGGCGACATCGAATTTGGGTTTCATCCCTCTGATGCGCTGAAGAACTCTGCTGGCGGTAGTCCGGTCGTCTATCTACGGGTCGAAGATCATTCGGCCGCAGTTGCTCGAGCCGAGTCGAAAGGTGCGCGATTGCATCGAGGACCACTTGCCATAGGCGCTTCACGATCGATCGCTCAACTGATCGATCCATTCGGCAATGTATTTGGTCTTGATGGACCATTGATTCAGTAGTCTTCGCTCTCGCGCTAGGTTGGCGCCGGTGCCACGGGATCTCTTGAGATTTGGAAGCCGAGCTATTCGAGTACTGCTCGTCGTGTCTGCTCTCGATTTCATCGCTACTGTCCCAGCCGGCGCGACGGCTCCGCCAACATCCACACTGCGCTGCGGAACCGATGCCTTGAACGTGGTGTGGCGCGGCACCACCGGAGGTCTCGCTGGCACCTTCGGCGATCTTTTCTGGATCCGCAACGAAGGCGGACACTCGTGCGTCGTCAGCGGCTTCGCCACCGTGGCCTTCTACAAGAACGGCAAACCGCTCGTTACGAAAACTGACGACGTGGTCGGCCACGTGGGTAATGACCAGATGGGGGTCGTACACGGGCGGCCACCGACGGTTCGGCTGGCGCCTCACGGCGGAATCGCTTCGTTTTGGGTCTTCGGAAACGACGTGCAAACGCCGTGCCCCAACGCCAGTCGATTGGTGGTGTCGGTACGATCGTTGTCGGGACGAGCGGTGATTCCCGTGCCGCGCGGTTTTTCATCGTGGCCCTACTGCGGAATAGGCGTCACAGTGAATCCAATAGTCCCCGGCGTCTCTGGAAGTGATCCCGCACGCCCACTGCGAACGGAAATCATGGGTTGAGGATCCGCGGCGAAATCGCGACATTCACTAAGGACTGCTCGTGTCAATTGAATTTCGGTGAGTTCGGATATCGCTTGTAGTCTTCCAAGAATGATTGAAGTCTCAAGGTTTCAATTGACCGGCGACGTATCTCCGGAAGACTTTCTGCAGAAGAACGCCGACTATCAACAGCACTTCGTCTACCAACAGGACGGCCTACTGCGTCGAACGGTCGCCAGCGGTCTCGACGGTGAGTGGGTGGCGATTACGTGGTGGAGATCCATGAAGGACGCGAGACGATCCGCGTCGGAAGCATCGACGTCGCCGATCGCGATTGCGTTCAGTTCACTGGTAGAGCCAACATCGATCGACACCCAGTACTTCAAAGAATTACCGGGGTAACTGATTTACTGCTGAACCAACATCACGAAGTTGCCCTCGGGATCCTCGATGGCCGCCAGAGTTTGACCGTTCTCCAGATCGAAGGGTGGAATAGTCTCCTTCCCTCCGAGTTCAATTGCCTGGTCAATCGTCGAACGCAAATCACCAACTTGGACGTACAGCGACACGTCAGACTTTGCCCCGGCCTGGATGTGCCCCGCCGGCCCCGGCTCCGGACCCCCGATGCCCGCCGGGATCGTCATGATCGGTCCGTCGCCGATCTCCCAATTGAACAACGCGGAGTAAAAACTTCGTTGGCGATCCGGGTCGATCGCCACGATGGACCAATGGACCACGGGCCGCGCCCAATCAGAAGTCATGGTGCCACGATAGTGAATCGAGCTCGGCGTCTGCCGTGACGCGCCGTAGTCTGACCCCATGGGACTGGAGCTCGTCAGCGTCATCGTGAGGGAGTACGACGAGGCCATTGAGTTCTTCGTGAGCGTACTCGGATGCGTTCTGGAAGAGGATTCGCCGTCACTCGACGGTGACGGTCAACCCAAGCGGTGGGTCGTGGTGCGCCCCAGGGGTTCGGGCAGCGGCATCTTGCTCGCTCAGGCTCGAGGAGAGGAACAGATCGCGCTCATTGGTCGTCAGTTCGCCGGGCGGGTCGGCCTCTTCTTGCGCGTGGAAGACTTCAACGAGTCATTTGCGCGCATGACCGGTGCCGGTGTCGAGTTCCTTACGGCACCTCGAACTGAATCGTACGGGCAGGTCGCGGTGTTCCAAGATCTATACGGCAACAAATGGGACCTCCTCGGTAACGCGAAACCTCAGTGATTGCCGACCGCAATTGGAGATGGGCTATGAGAGACGTGTCGTTGATCTCAAGTGAAGGAAGTGTGATTGGGCCGAGAAATGGCTGACATCGGCTCGCGACACGTCGCATTTATTCGGTACGTGATGATTGGAAGAGAGGGTCTCCACCGTGACGTTCTTCTCGGCATCTTCGCTGATGCCGGCGCGATTGAACCGCGGTCGCACCTCGCCACGGGCAACGTTTCCTTTGAATGGAACGCGAGTTCGCTGGCGGGTCTGATCGAAGCGACGCAAACGGGAATCGAACGGACCATCGGACGCTTTGAGCCTGTCTTTGTCCGGAGCGTCGTGGCTCTTCAAAGGTCCATACAATCCCTGCCTTTTCGAGACCCACCGATCTCTGACGTGGGACACCGCTGCGTGACGTTCACGGAGAAGTCGGTAGCGCATTTGGAGCTGCCGATTGTCTCGTCGCGGGAGGATGCGTACATTTTTGCCGCCGATGGCACGGACCTGATGTCCGTGACGCGGCTCATCGACGGTCGCGGTGGCAACGTAAATCGCATGATTGAGAAGGCGTTGTCGTGTGCCGCGACGACTCGCAACTGGAACACGATTGAGCGGATCGTCAAGCTACACGAGTGAGCCAGCGACGACCCGCACGGTTGACACCGATAGTCCGTTGTGTTTGGATTCGACCATGACCATTTCTAAGGTTCAAGTCGTGTCAGTTCCGGTGAGCGATCCCGAACGGTCGAAGGAGTTTTATGTGAACGTGCTGGGTATGGATCTGCTCCAGGACATGCCGATGGAGAACGACATGCGATGGATTCAACTTAGCCCGCATGGTTCGGAAGCGTCACTCACGCTCGTTACCTGGTTTCCTTCGATGCCCGCCGGTTCGCTCAAAGGTCTGGTACTCGAGGTCCATGATTTGGAAGGAACCATCGCCGACATCGCCGCGAGAGGATTCGTGATCGACGGCGACATCGACGAGCAGCCGTGGGGTCGATTCGTGATGTTTGACGACCCGGATGGCAACGGCATTATCCTTCGAGAGCCGCCGAGCGGCGCCGCGCCGTGACCACACCGGCCACGTCGGTTCGCAACGAAATACCTGTCCGGCACCACCGGAAAGTCAGGAGTGTCAACCATGTCATCTGAGCCGTCAACCACTTACGTGTGGCCGTCCCTGGCGGCGCGAAACGCGCGCGCCCTCGTCGACTTCTACGTCGAGGCGTTCGGCTTCACCATCTCGGCTCTCTACGGCGAAGGGGACCACGTCGACCACTGCGAAATCCGGTGGCCCCTGGGCGGCGGCATCATGTTGGGTGACGAAGCGCCCGACGGTCAGGACGGGGCACTGAAGCCCGGCAGCTTCGGCGTCTACGTGGTGACCGACAATCCCGACGCCCTTCACGATCGGGCCATCGCCGCGGGGGCGAAGTTGTTGCGCGCTCTCAACGACACGGACTACGGATCACGGGAGTTTGCCGTGATGGATCCCGAGGGCAACCGCTGGTCCTTCGGGACCTACCGAGGCGCGGAGCACTCCCACCCGCACTGATGTCAGCGCCGCGACAGCCGGCGCGCGTTCACTCGCTCCGCTAATCTCGGCGGAATGGCGACGCCGAACGTCATCACCATTGATGTTCCGACCACCACGCTCGTGGGGGTGTCCGGTCAATTCACCAGCGGACTCCAGCCCGATCCGGACGCGCACGAGATAATCCCGCAGTTGTGGCAACGCCTCATGACGGCGGTCGGAGGCGCCCTGCATGATGCACACTGGGCGGTCGGAGTAATGAACGACGTGGAGGGAAGTTCGAAGATGAACTATCTCGCGGCCATTCGACTTGACGACAACGGTGGCCGATCGGACGACCTCGAGGTCGTGAACCTTCCCGGCGGCTCCTATCTCGCGTGCGAACACGTCGGATCACTCGAAACGCTCGGACAGACCACGGAGTGGTTTTACGCGCAGCACGTTCCGTCGCTGGGCCTCGAAATTCGAGACGGCTACCACCTAGAGATCTACGACGAACGTTTCGATCCCGAGTCGAGTGATTCGGTTGTCCTCATCTGCGCTCCGATCTAGCAGAGACGTCGTTTACCAAGGGGTCACGAGCTATTCAGAGCGAAGTGCCTGATGGATCGTGGCGATGAGTTCGGACTGCTGACTTCGCGTCGTCACGGGCACCCGGTTGAAAGGATCATTGATCATCAGTCGAATGTCGACGAAGATCCCCGAAGGGTCCTCGTGGAAGTGCAAGAACGCCTTGGACCGTCGGTAGAACACGCCCGGTCGCTTTTCGACCAGTCCGTCGACCGAGCGAAGTTGATCGAGAAATGCGGACAATCCTTCGAGGGTGGACTCCGAAGCGTGCTTCACCGAGGCGAGTGTAGCGCGACGGTGATCGACCATTTATTGATAGTTTTCCTTGAGACCGACCGATATCACCTTGAAAGTCGTCAAGGAACGATGGACCTACTTAGACTCCTCACGTGACCAGTCGTCGCCCCGGTGAAGGCCGCTACGCGCGACTGGAACGCGAACAGCGCTGGTTGCTCGAGGGGCTGCCGCGGGGTGTCGCGAACGAGAGAGTCATCGTCGACCACTACTGGACGGGCACGTCACTGCGGCTACGGATGATTCAAGCGGGCGACGAGGTGGTCTACAAACTCTGTCAGAAGGTTCGACGCCAGTCGAATGATCCCGAATTCGTGAAGATAACCAATATCTATTTGGGTGAACGTGAGTTCCACGCGCTCTCGGTGACGCCGGCGTCCATCGTTGCCAAGAGTCGATGGTCGTTGACGTCAAACGGCGTGGACTACGCCATCGATGAGTTCAAAGGTCGACATTCGGGCCTGGTGCTGGCCGAAATCGAACTCGGCGAAGACGAACCTCGAACGAAGGGACCGGAGTTCGCGATTGCCGAGGTGACGAACGAGGAAGCGTACACCGGAGGCTGGCTGGCGACGGCGTCCGCCGCCGAGCTGTCCCGTGTCATCCACCACTAGCGCCACGATCAAGGTAGGCCCGTCGACCTCGATCAATCGGGGCGGCTGCCCCTCGCCGCTACGATGTCGCGCGAGGCGACGAGCGCGTGGAGAGAATCGTGAATCATATTGAAGACTGCAATGCGCTGACGATCGAGGTCGCGCGTTTCGCGAACGTGATGTCCTCTCTGACGTTGGATGACGAGGTCCCCACGTGTCCCGGTTGGACGGTCGGTGACCTCGCCGAACATCTGGGCGTCATTCACCGCTGGGCCGAGGAATTGGTCCGGTTGCGCTCTCCGGAGCGGATCGCGCGAGAGTCGCTGGCGAATCAAAACGACGTGAGTCCGGCGTGGATTGAAGAGGGGGGCCGAAAGCTGGTGGCCACACTGCTCGCTGCTGATCCCAATGAAGAGATGTGGGCGTGGGGACTCGATCAACGGGTCCGATTCTGGTCTCGTCGCCAACTTCACGAGACGCTGGTCCATCGCATGGACCTCGAGATTGCGGCCCACGCACTGCCGCAAGCCGAGCCGGCTATCGCCCTGGACGCTATTGACGAATACCTTTCGAACATCGAAAAAGTCGCGAAGCACTCCTCGGAACTCGCCGTGCTTCGTGGTCACGGTGAGAAACTGGCGTTTCGTGACGTCGACTCGGGATCGCTTTGGTCGATCACGTTGGGCGAGGACGGTTTCAGCGTGTCGCACAAAGAGGACCAGTTCGACGCTCAGCTGGTCGGTGCTCCGGTTAATTTGCTGCTCGTCATTCTCGGACGACGCGCCGTAGTTCAGGGAGAGGTCGAGGTGATCGGCGATCGAGACCTGGTCGAATTCTGGTTGGCCCACTCGGCGTTCGGGTAGCGCGATCGCTTCCATGGCGCTATCGGCCCCAAGATTTGCCAAGTAAGACTTACAAACCCTTGTGCCGGCCGTTTTGAGACCACGCGATTGGCGCTTCTCACCGACCGGTCGTTAGGCCGCGCCGCACGAGTTGCACTGCGTAGTGCCGACGGCGAACGCCGTGCCGCAGAATTTGCAAAACGTCTCGGGCCCATCCTTCGATCCACAGTCGTGAAAGAGCGCTCGGTTTCCCGGCAAGGCCTCGCCGCACCACGCGCAGTACTGCGCGTTTTTTCTCACCGCCGGTGCACTCGGAGCGACGGCGGGTCCGGCGGCCGATCGGATAGAGGGCGTAGTCCCGAATCGAGCGACTCCGACGGGATCGGCTGGTGCCGGACTCGGCGACGCGGGTCGGCTCCGGTCCGCTCGAGAAGGCGGTGGTCCGCCTGCTTCACGTGGGTGTCGTTCCCCGGACACCGGCCATCGAGCAAAGGCGAAGACAATGAAGAAGAGCCAACAGAGGAAGATGCTGAGTTCGTCCAAATGCCAGATGAGGCTGACGTGCGAGTCGATCCCGAATCCGACGCCGAACCCGCCGCCGAAGAAGACCTCGTGAATGTCGACCCAAAAGATGATGTAGCAAAGGGTCGTGAGGACGAGCGGTGCGAGCGGGAGCAATATCCACAGCGGTGAATATCCGGCCTGCGCGATGATGCGCATCGTCGCCCAGTAATTGAGGAAGAGCAGCCCCACGAAGATCAAGAGTTCGATCCACGCGCTCACCGACGTTGACGCGATGAACGGTGTCACAAATCCCATTGTCGTCGATACTCCCACCACGACACCACGAAACGGCCGTCGGTTAGACCCAATGTGGATTGTAACCCGAGGCTCCCCGATTCCCTCGCCATGTCGGCGACCGATTTGTAGGCTGCTGCGGTGCCCGAGGACTGCGACGCGACGGAAACTCGATTCTCGCGGGTGATCGTGCACGGCACTTCGGGTAGTGGAAAATCGACCTTGTCGACTGCTCTCGCCACCGCCCGAGGAGTGGCGTGCCTGGAACTGGACGGACTCTACCAACAGCCCAATTGGACATCGCTCGAACTCGAAGAGTTCCGAGCTCGGGTCGATTCGTTCGTCGCCCGGCCGCGGTGGATCGTGGATGGCAACTACAGCCAAGTGCGCGACCTACTGTGGCCGTGGGCCACGACGATCGTGTTCCTCGATCTCCCGAAGCGAGTCGTGATGACCCGCGTCGTCAAGAGAACGATTCTACGAATCGTGAAGCGCGAGCGGTTGTGGAACGGCAACCGTGAGTCGTGGCGCAACGCACTCTCGCGTGATCCGATGCGCAACATCATCCTGTGGGCGTGGATCTCGCACGCGAAATATCACGAAGCGGTGCCCCGAGAGGCCCGCGAGACGGTCGGTCCCGAACGAGTGGTCGTCCTTTCGAGCGCGCGTGACGTACGGCGCTTCCTCGAAGACGCGACGACCGGGCGCTGAACGGCGTTACTCGTCGACGAGGTTGCCAAAGAAGGCCGCGGCGTTCTCGAGAGCTCGATGACCCATCGGCTCGTAGGTCGGTTCGTCGGACTGGCCGAGTAGCACGAACATGAGTCCGAAATGGACGGCCCATCCGAGGGTGCGTCGGAGCGTGGCCCCGTCGACGCCTCCGTAGGCGTCGAAAAACTCCCCCAGGGATTCGAAGGGCAGGGCGAGGAATCCTCCCGACAAATCGGTCGCGGGGTCTCCGGCGCAGAGATCGCCGAAGTCGATGACGCCGACGAGTTGCTCGTCGTGGAAGATCAGATTGGCCGGGTGCGGATCACCGTGGATCCACTGCGGCGCTCCGATCCACGGTTCGGCAACGAGCGACGCCGCCCAAATCCGCAGCACTTCGTCGCGATTGACCGCCACGCCCAACTCGTGGAGTCGTCCTTGAAAACTGATCTCGTGGAACCGTAGAGGAAGGGCCCGGAACTCATTCGTCGGCGCGTCGATCGGTGCGTCGTGATGCAGGGCCCCAAAGAAGCTCCCCAAGGTAGTAGCCGCACGACCCAAGGTGACGGGGTCGACCTCGTTGCCTGGCGTTCCTTCGATCCACTTCGCGATGGTCCAGGGCCACGGGAACATCTCGCTCGGTCGTCCCACCCGAATTGGCGTGGGAATTGACAGGGGCAGTCGCGGCGCCAACTCCGGGAGCCAGCGCTGTTCGCTCTCAATCAATTTCACCGCCACCTGGCGCCGAGGAAGTCGGACGACCAGATCCTCGCCGAGTCGCCAAATCGTGTTGTCGAAGCCCGGTGACATCTCTCGGAGGTCGGCGCTCATCAAGTCGGGGTGCTGACTTCGCACGAGTGCTGCTACGAGCGTCGCGCTCACGTCGACCTCGGCGCTCGGCCATCTCACAGTCCTCGACTCTAGGACGATCCGGCGTTACCGGTCCCGAAGTCACGCGAGACGTCGGTGGGCGACTCGGTAGTGTCGGGAAATGACTCTGGACGTCACGATCTACACCGAGGCCATCGAACAGCACAGCGCTCAGGTCGCCGTCGCGGCGATCGGTCGCCTCGACGCGCCTATTGAACACTGTCCCGGCTGGACCATGGCCGACCTCGTCCAACATCTCATCGAGGTGCAGTGGTTCTGGGCGACCGTCGTCGAGCAGAGAATGCAGGAGCGCCCGCACGAGGGGCGACCGACGGATCTCGACCCATCGGTGCTCGTCGAACGTTTCCTCGACGGCTCTCGGCGTCTCGTCCGGGTACTGGGAGCGTGTGACCAGGGGACGAAGGTTTACACCTGGGCGCCGCAACAACAGAACGTGGCCTTCGTCACTCGACACCAGGTGCAGGAGATCGTCGTGCATCACTGGGATGCCGCGCACGCGGC
Source organism: uncultured Acidimicrobiaceae bacterium (assembly GCA_963716515.1). Taxonomy (GTDB): domain Bacteria; phylum Actinomycetota; class Acidimicrobiia; order Acidimicrobiales; family RAAP-2; genus RAAP-2. Next base: position 2,010,368 of record OY970319.1, on the reverse strand, counting down.
CGGCGTCGAATTCGACGTCGCTCCCATCGTGGCGGCCGACTCGATCGACGAGTTCCTCACGTTTTCCGTCTCCAATGAAAGTGATCCGATCGATCCACCCGGCACTTCACTTGAGGGGTCACTGGGGTTGCGCTGCACCGACCTCGATCGAAGTTGGACGGTTCTCGACGGTGATGCTCCGAGCACGCTGCGATTCGTGGACGGCATCGCGCCCGGCACGGCGCAACTCGCCGGCACCGCGTCGGACATCTTGCTCTGGCTGTATTCGCGGGTCGAACTCGCGAGTGACGAGCGTGCCGCGGAGTTGGGTCGTCGCCTACACGCGCTTTCCTCCACCGACTGAACACCGTCCGGCGAGCGCCAGCGCGGGCTCGACCCGATCCACCGAAGCCCCGTCGTGTAAGTATCGACTGGTGCGCGTCGTCGTCATCGGAGCCGGAGCCATTGGCGCACCCATCGCCGCCCAACTTTTTGAACGTGGACACCCCACCGTGCTGGTGGCGAGGGGAAGAAACTTCGCGGCCATCGCCAAAGACGGCGTCGAAGTCGCCACTCCCGAACACACACGGCGATCGAAGGTCGCGGTCGTCAATGGGGTCTCGTCACTCACCATGGAACCGGGTGACGTGGTCGTCCTCTGCGTGAAGAGTCAAGACACTGCCGACGTGCTCCACGAGCTCGTGGCCGTGGCTCCATCGGAACTCCCCGTCTTTTGTGCACAGAACGGCGTGGCGAACGAGCGGATGGCTTCGCGGCACTTCACGAACACCTACGGCGTATGCGTGATGTCGCCGGCGTCGTACCTCGAACCGGGGCGGGTCGAAGTCTTCTCCTCACCCGTCGTCGGCGTCCTTGACGTCGGACGGTGGCCGAGGGGTGTCGACGAGACGGCTCGTGAGATGTCGGAGTTGCTCGGCGACGTCGGATTCGCCTCGATGGTGACCGAGGAGATCGAGACACTGAAGTGGGGCAAATTGCTCTCCAACGTCTTGAACGCTCTGGAGGTGCTCTGCGGACCGAACGCCGATGGTGACGACCTGTCGCAGATGGTGCGCGACGAAGCCGTGGCCTGTCTCACGGCTCACGGGGTCGACGTGGCGCGGGCGACGTCACTGGCGAACGCGCGCTCCAAACTCGTGAACTATCACCCCATCGGATCGATTCGGCGGGTCGGGAGCTCTTCGTGGCAGAGCGTGCTTCGGGGGACGGGCCAGGTGGAGACCGACTATCTCAACGGCGAGGTCGTCGCGCTCGGACGTCGCTACGGCATTGAAACGCCGGTGAACGCACTCCTGCAGCGCCGCGCCAACGAGATGGCGCGTGAGGGTCAGGCCCCGGGTACCGTTGCCGTCTCCGAGCTGCGCCGTGAACTGGAGCGACGAAGGTGAGTGCCGTCCCTCAGTCGTCGGCGACGCGCACCGGTCGCTCGTAGACCTCGGGTCGACGAGAATCCATCACGGCGATCTGAGTGCGGCGGCGCGCGACCTCACTCAGGTCCAAGGTGGCCAGGAGGACTTCCGGTTGGTCACCGATCGATTCGGCTAGCGCTTCGCCCCACGGATCGACGATGAGTGAGTGCCCGTACGTGGCGATCCCTTCGGCCGTCGTGCCCACCTGCGCGGCGGCGATCACGAAGGCGTGGTTCTCGATCGCGCGGGCGCGAACCAGCGTGTCCCAATGGGCCAGCCCGGTGACGGCGTTGAAGGACGCCGGGATGGCGATCACCTCGGCCCCGGCGAGCGCCAGTGCCCGATACAACTCGGGGAACCTCAGGTCGAAACAGATTGACAGGCCGAGCGCCCACCCGTCGAGACGGGCGACGACCATCTCGTCGCCGGGAGCGACGACGTCTGACTCGCGATGCACGATGGCGTCCGGCACGTTGACGTCGAAGAGGTGGATCTTGCGATAGGTGGCGACGATCGCGCCGCTCGGAGCGAGCACGACGCTGGTGTTGAAGAACTTCCCTCTCTCCGGCGACTCCTCCAAGAGGCTTCCGAGGTGCACGCTCAGGCCGTGGGACTTGGCCAGCGCGGCCATTCGTGTGGTGGTGGGACCGGGTACCGCTTCGGCGGCGCTCGCGAAGCCGGAAAACGGACCGAGGAAATTGAAGTACTCGGGAAGTTGCACGTAGGACGCCCCCCGGTCGGCGGCCTCGGCGACGAGCCGCTCGGCCTCGTTGAGGTTCCGCGACTTGTCCGAGCCCGACGACATCTGCACCGCCGCCACCGTGAGCTTCATTGACACTTCTTCCCACTCGCTCGTACCGGCGACGTGGCCCTCGATGTCTCGACGTCGGTCATCCGGGTGGGGGCGATTCGAGCAACCGGAGATTCTCGGTGGCGTCGTCGAGGTGATGCTCGCACTCGTGCAACGCGTTCGACATCGCGCCGGCGATCGTGATCTCGAGCGGCGTCCGAGTGCTGTAGATCAGAGCGCGCTGCTCGTAGTTCGGGGGTAGCGTCGCCACGGTCTTCAAGAAGAGGTAGGTGGCCACCTGCAGTTCCACCGCGACGTCGGACGCCGCATCCTGGGCGTAGAAGCCGAGGTCGACGCGCTCGTCGCGATAGATCGGCGTGCCCACGGGTACGTCGAGAATCGACGCCAGCACCATCCTCTCTCGCACGCTCAAGATGACGTCGCGGAGGTGTGCGCCGTATTCGAGAATCGACCAGCGCTGTTCGTTCGGTCTGGTACTCACCTGCTCGCCGGCTCGCTGGATGACGTCGACGAAGTCTTCCACCGCGGCGCTCATCCGAGCGGCGCATTTGGCCCGCGTCAAGGTGGCCCACGAGAAACCGCAGTGCGCGCAAATCTGAACGTTGCTCGCGGGCTCGTTGCTCACAGAATGCATGATGTCATAGGTCGTTGGTTCGATGTCGTGGGTTCCCGGCTTCAGCGCTCGGCGCCGGTCCCCGGTTCCTCGAGCGACGTCCATTCATAGCGGCGAACGATTTCGGCCACTTCGATTTCGTACTCGGTATAGAACGCGCTTCGACCGAGCGCTTGCGCCTCGAGGTGCTCGGGCACCTGCTTCCAGGCCACCAGCTCCGCCATCGAGCGGAAATAGGAGATCGTGACGCCGCGGCCGGACGCGTCATCGCGGAAGCTGGCGTGGCCGATATAGCCGGGCATCGTGGCCACCAAACGGTCCATTCGATTGGACCACTCCTCGTATTCGTCGCCCGAACGGTCCGTCCGGGTGGAGCGAAAAATGCAGACGACGCGCGGTTCCGAGCCCATCGACGAATGGTATCGTCGGTCGCCGAGCCGGCGCGGCGATGGCCGTGGCGCCACCGGGCGTTCGAATGTATCTTGAAGTAATGACTCCATTGGATCGCTACACGCACGGTCACCACGAGTCGGTCCTGCGTAGCCACACGTGGCGCACCGCGCAGAATTCGGCCGGCTTTTTACTTCCGCATTTGAAGAGTGGCGACTCCTTGCTCGACGTCGGGTGCGGACCGGGGACGATCACCATGGACCTCGCCGAGTTCGTCGCTCCGGGCCACGTCATCGGCATCGACCGCTCGAACGAAGTGATCGGGCGGGCCCGGGAAGCGGCCGAGGCCCGGGCATTGTCAAATCTCTCGTTCCAAGTCGGAGACGTCTACAACCTCGAATTCGAGGACGATTCGTTCGACGTCGTCTACGCCCATCAAGTGCTTCAACACGTGAGTGATCCGACGCGTGCGCTTCGAGAGATGCGAAGGGTCCTTCGAGACGGAGGATGGCTGGCGATTCGCGACGCCGACTACGGGGAGTTCACGTGGTCGCCACCGAACGCGACCCTCGATCGATGGATGGAGCTCTATCACCAGATCACTCGCAAGAACGACGCCGAAGCCGACGCCGGTCGGTTCCTCGCCGGATGGGTGGAAGCGGTCGGCTACACCGCCCTGGAGCCGTCGACGTCCGAGTGGATCTATGAGACCGTCGAAGAGCGCGAGTGGTGGGCCGACCTGTGGGCCGACCGAGTGCTCTACAGCGAATTCGCCCGACAGGGTCTGGAGTACGGACTGACCACCAGCGAGGAGCTCAGCGAGATCAGCGACGCCTTTCGGGCGTGGTCGGACAGCGCCGAGGGGATATTCGTCGTGGTCCACGAAGAGGTGCTGGCCCGCAAATAGCCCGTTCGCCCTTTGGCGCGACGAGCCGCGAAGCTGCGGGTCTTCGACTACTTGACGACGAAGTGGGGATTGAAGATCAGTCCGATGACGTGTCCGCTCGGGTTCTCCACGGAGGCGACGATGATGCCGTCACCCACGTCTTGGGGCGCCTCGAGGAGTCGCGCGCCGTTCGCTTCGGCGTCGGTCACGGCTTGGGGCACGTCGTCGACGCCCCAGTACGTGGTCGGGCTGGCGCCCGTCTCGTCAGTCGGCACGAGGCCCAATTCGTAACCCGCGACTTCGAAGCCGACGTAGAAGGGTTCATCGAAATACGGTTCGATCCCGAGAAAGCCGCTCCACCACGCCTTGGCACCGGCGAGGTCGGTGGTGGGATAGATCACGGTGCGCAGGCCACGCAGTGCAGTTGACATGCCGTCAACGTAGCAAAATGCTGTGACCGGAACACAGTGCACGTCACCGCGACGCCGATCGTGCGAGCGGCCCATCGGAAGATATCGACCGCGGTGTCAGCCCTGCTGCGGTCGGATGAATCTCGGCACGAGAGCTTCGCCCTGGGCGAGTTTCAACAGGCTTTCGAATCCGGCCGCCACGGCGAGCATGGTCGCCTCATTGCCGGGGCGTCCGACCACGGAGAGTCCGACGGGCAGACCATCGACGACCCCCATCGGCACCGTGGCGATCGGCCATCCGGCGATGGCCGGGGCCTGGGTCACTTGTGACCAGTGGGCGCTTCCGCTGCCGCCCAACACCAGGTCGTTCTTCCAGGCGGGGCTGTAGCACGGGGCAATAAAGCAGTCCACCTCGCTGAGCGCGGGCGTCAGGCACTGGTCCACGGCCCATTCGACGTTTCGAGCCCTCGCTTCGGCGTACTTCTCTCCGGCTCGGCCCCCCGAGGCGAGGGACTGTTCGAAGAACTCGTGACCGAAGAATGGAAGTTCGACCTGCCGGTGATCGTTTTCGAAGTCAATGCACTCCGCGAGCGTCATCGGTCCGTCGCCGCCTCGCCGAGACAAGAAGGCGCTCAGGTCGTCAAACATCTCGCTGAGCAACACGGTCAACTCGTCGGCGTCGACCGAGGCGTCAGATTTAGCGACCGTTACCTCGGTGGTCGAGATCCCGGCCTCCCGGGCCGCAGCGACGACCTCGAGGAACAGCCGGTCCGTCGCGGGATGGCCGGTCGTGAGGTTCGCGGCGACCGCGATCCGGGCGTTGGCGAATCCGCGCTCGACGCGATTGAGCACGTAGTCCAGACCGGTGAGGACCTCATAGAGGGCGGCCACGTCACGGACCGTTCGCGCCATGGGACCGGCGCTGTCCTGACTCGATGAAATAGGGACGATACCCTCTCCCGGCACCGTTCCCACCGCCGGCTTGATACCGACGACGCCGTTGAGCGACGCGGGACAGGTGATCGATCCGTCGGTCTCGGTGCCGATCGCCAACGGCGCGAGGCGCGCGGCGAGCGCCGCACCGGAACCGGCCGAAGAGCCCCCGGCGCAGCGGTCCAGTCGATAGGGATTGACGGTGAGTCCTCCGACGGCCGACCACCCGCTCGTCGAAAAGGGCGAGCGCATGTTGGCCCACTGCGAGAGATTCGTGGCCCCGAGAATGACCAGGCCAGCCTCTCGGAGCTTGGTGACGAGCGGCGCGTCGTGGGGGACCGGTCGTCCGATCAGCGCGGTCGACCCGGCGCTACCGGGCAGGCCCACGACCTCCACGTTGTCCTTCACGAGAATCGGGACGCCGTGGAGACGACTGCGCAGCGTCCCTCGCGACCTCTCGTCGTCCAAGCGCTGCGCGGAATCGAGGGCGTCGGGCGCGACGGCTAAGACGCTGCGTAGTTCGATCGCCGTGCCCGGCGCGTCGATCTCCGCGATTCGCTCCAAGAGAGTGGTAACGATCTCCACCGACGACGTCTCGCCCGTCGCGAAGGCTTCGGCGAGTTCCATCGCCGAGGACTCGCTGAGTGCTCCGCTCGACAACGACATTCCACCCTCCTCGACGAGGCCGAGGATAACACCGTCACTCTCGAATCGCGCCCCGCTTCGAAGTGAGGGAGACCTTGGACAGGGGTCAGCGCAACTAGATTCGTCGGATGGTCAAATTGGAATTAAAGACATCACAAGAGTTGGCGTCGTGGATCCCCAGCAAGAAAGAGGAGTACGTCGCCGAGCGGATCAAAGCCGGTGAGAACCCCGAGGTGGCCCATCGGATGTCCGATGCTCAATTCGCCGAACTCTTCCCTGACGGAAGTCCGGCCGAAGGTCAGTCCGTGATGAACGTCATCGCCGACGACGTACACGTCGGCACGCTGTGGATGGGTCGTCCCTTCTCGGGAGACGGCGACACCTGGTTCATCTTCGACATCGAGATCTCGAAGGACTCCCGTGGCCGTGGCTTTGGGCGCGCGGCGATGGAAGCCGCGGAGGAGTGGACTCGCGAACACGGCGGAACGCGCGTGGCCCTCAACGTATTTGGACCAAACCTGATCGCGCGATCTCTCTACGACTCGCTCGGCTATGAGGTCCTCGCGACGTCCATGTTCAAAGACCTCAAGTAGTCGCGCTCGCGCGAAAGTTCCCACTTCGCGGTCGGATGGTCCAGTGTTTCGGCTCAACGCCGTCGGCACACGAGTTCGCCCTTTCCGACGGTGGCAATCATGGCGTCAATCCGATCGTCTTCGAGCACGCGGTCGAGCATCGTTTGGAGGTCGTCGCGGTGACTGGTGGCGTTGTCGGCGATGAGGATTGCTCCGCGAACCATCTTCGGCACGACTAGGTCGTAACAGGACTCGTAGACGTCCTTCTCGGCGTCGAGGAAGCAGAACCCCACGTCACCGAGCTCGTCAACGTGGTCGAGGAAGTCGCCTTCCACCAGTTGCACGACGTCGGTGACGCGCGTTCGGGCGAAAGTCGCACGAGCCAACGTGGCCTTCTCGGGAAGTAATTCGAACGTGGTGAGGGTGCGTCCGCTGATCCGACAGGCCTGCGCCAACCAGAGCGCGGAGTACCCCCCGCTCGTGCCGATCTCGATCACCGCGCCGGCCGGGGCCGCGGCGGCCCAGAGGGCGATGAACCGCCCGGTGTCCGGTGTGATCTGGCGCAGGCGCTCGAGATGCGGCGTTCCGTCGTCGCGGTCGAGCGCGTCTCGTGCCTCGAGTTCGTGCATCACCTCGAGGACGTCGGCCGACAGATCATTGAACATGAAGACTCCTCCCAAATCGAAACCAACCTATCGGTCCCCGGAGGCGAAACCTATCGCGACGACACCCGCCCACGCGATGGCGCCGTGGTGTGGTTCAACGCCCGGGGTACGACGCGATCGTCGTCTTCAACACGTCGTCCCACGGCGTGGGGGAGAGACCGAAAGTGCTTCGGGTTTCGGAGTCATCGATGACGAAGGGAGCTTGGAACTGGTACAGCGTCTTGGGCAACTCACGGACGTCCGTGTTGAACAGCCCCAACAGGCGCAGCGCCACCGTCGGAACCCTGGTGATCTTGACGTCTTCGACACCGACGATGCCGGCGATATCGTCAATGGCTTGGCGAACCGAACGCGGGCGATTCGCGGGCGCGTGCCACGCGCGGCCCCAGGACCGGTCGTCTTGCGCGCAGGTCACCAGGGTCCGGGCAACGTCGTCGGTGAAGTTCCAGCTGTGTGGGGCGTCGGGGTTGCCGATCACTTGACAGCTCTTGCCGGCGAGGATTCGTGGAATGAACGTCCCGAGATAGCTCTGGGACCGGGGACCGATGAAGTCAGAGGCGCGCACTTCGGTGGCCCGGATTCGACCATCGTCGTGCGCGCCCTTGGCGTCACGCCACATGGTGGCGCGTACCTGCGCCTTCTCGTAGTCGGCGTTCAGCGCGTCGTGCGGCGTCATCGGTCCCGCGGGACGACCGTAAGCGTAGAGATTGTTGAGGGTGACGAGGTTCGCGCCACTGGCTTCGGCCGCGGCGAGGATCGCGTTGGCGATGGGCGGCCAGTCGGTCGGCCAGCGGTGGTAGGCGGGGTTCGCGCAATTGAAGATCGCGTCGGTGCCCGACGCGTGACGCGCCACGATCGCCGGATCCGAGGCGTCGCCGGTGACCCGCTCGATGAGCGGGTGCACGGGGCCTGCGCCGCGCCGCGAGAGCAGTCGGACGGTGTGCCCCTGCTCGACGAGATCCTCCGCAACCACTGTGCCGATCGCTCCGGCGCCGACGATCAAATAGGTCCTCACGGATCCTCCTTCTTTGGGAGAGCACTGCTCTCACTACCAGTGTGCCACACCGGTCGAAGAATTACAAGAGCACTGCTCTCTTATTTCGTGCGTTGGGGCCGCGGACCTGTGATACTGGTCGAATGAGTGCGGTACGACCGACCAGAGCCGAGGCCCGTCGCCTCCAAATCGAGCGGATCAAGTCGACGTCGCGACGGTTGATGGCTGAGAAAGGTGCGCCGGGACTGTCCTTGCGGGAAGTCGCGCGAGAGATGGGCGTGGTCTCGTCGGCCCTTTACCGATACTTTCCGACCAGGGACGATCTCTTGACCGCACTCATCGTCGACGCCTACAACGACCTCGGTGCTTTCGCCGAGCGCGCAGCCCTGCGCGCCCCCCGCGACGACCCGCGACGCCAGTTTCACGCGGCCGCCTCGGCCATCCGAAAATGGGCGAAAGCGAATCCGCACGAGTACGCCCTGCTCTACGGCTCCCCGGTCCCCGGCTACGAGGCGCCGACCATTACGGTCGAACCGGCCGCGCGGGTCGCCTACGTACTCAGTTCCATCATCACCGACGCGTGGCGCCACTCCACCGCCGAAGAGCGAGCGGAGGAGGATGGGTCGATCTTGATGGGAGTGCTCGAAACGCGCACTCTGGATGGCGTCATGCCCGGCGTGTCGGAGCCGGTGCGCGCGCGCTCGCTGATGGTGTGGTCACAGATTTTTGGCTGCATTAGTTTCGAGTTGTTCGGTCATTACAAGGGAACGGTGCGCAACGCCAATCGTTTCTTCGCGATCGTGATGGACGAGACCGCCAACCTCGTGTTGCCGCGCGGAGGAGACCGAACGAGAGGAGCGTGATGCAGCTGGTCTACCCACTGACCACTGAGCGACTGATCATTCGCGCCCTCACGCCCGATGACGTGGATCGTCATCACCAGCTCTTCGCCGACCCCGACGTGGTGCGCTATCTCTACTTTGGACCGTTCGATCGCCCGGCCGCTCAAGAGCATCTGGCGCGTCGAAGCATGGTGGATCTACCGGGCGAAGGCGGATGGATCAACTTCGGCGTTGAGTTGAAAGGCGAAGGAGTCCTCATCGGCGAGCTGGCCATGGGGTTCATAAGTGCGATGCACGCGCACTACGAAGTGGGCTACGTGTTCGATCCGGCCTACGCCGGGCACGGCTACGCGACCGAAGGCACCGCGATGATCGTCGAATTGGCGTTCTCCGGGCTCGGCGCGCATCGCGTGAGTGGACGCCTCGACGCGCGCAACGACGCCTCGGCCCGGGTGCTCGAGCGCTTAGGCATGCGACGAGAAGCCAATCTCATTGAGAACGAATACGTCAAGGGCGAGTGGACCGACGAACTGGTCTACGCCATCCTCGAGCCCGAGTGGCGCGCGCTGCGCGGGCCGGCCCCGGAGATTGCCTTCCGGGATTAGTCGCCGACGATCCGGTGCGACCTTACGCGCGCAACGATCGATTGGGACGGAACCATTTGTACTCGATGTTCTTGGCGATTTGCTGCGCGAGGAGGTCACTGAGTTCTCGGGCCACCAACCACAGGGCCAGGTCGAGACCGCTCGTGACGCCGCCGCTGGTGATCAGGTCACCGTCGTCCACGACACGCTCCGGGACGACGTTGACGCCCAATTCGGACAGTTCTTCGAGTGCGGTGTGATGGGTGTTGGCGCGGCGTCCGGTGATCACGCCCGCGTGAGCCCACAACATCGTGCCGGTGCACACGCCCGCGATCACCGAGGCGCTCTTCGCGGCCTCGACGAGTAGTGGCGCCAACTCACCCCTTTGGTACTCGGCCCAGGCACCCTGTTTTGAGCGCGCGTTCCATCCGCCCCCGGAGACGATGACGATATCGGCCTCGCCCGGCGTGAAGGGACCGTCGGTGGCGAACGTGAGCCCGTGGGCGCCGCAGATCGTCTCTTGACCGGTGTGGGCGACCAACCGGACCGAGAAATCAATGCTCAAGTACTCGGCCCGCCTCAAAATCTCGTACGGGCCCAGGGCGTCCAACTCGTCCAGTCCGTCGTAGACGACGATGTCGGCGCGCATGACCTGAGTGTAGAAGAGGGCCCTGGGAACATTGAGTATGACGAGGAGCGACGAAAGCCGTGGTATCCAGGCGCCGGTTTCCCCGTTGGACGAACGCTCGCGTCACGTGGCGCGAGGATGGAGGGCGGCGTGGTGGCGTCCCACGGCGCCGTCGACCGCGCTGGAATTGTAAGAATTCGCTAAGGCTGAACGCCGTAACGCTTCGGCGACTCTTAAGACTGCTTGGTATGGAGAGTCGCGACCCGTCGTCACTTAGAGTTCAAATAATGGGTCTTCGATGGCGTTGGTTCGTGACCACACGATGACGCACCACTCGTGACGCTCATCATCGTGGCCCTCGCGGCCGGGCTGATCGCGGGCATTTCGCCCTGCATACTGCCGGTACTGCCCATCGTGTTCTTCGCGGGCGCGGCCGCGCCCGACGCGGCGGTAAATCCCAAGGGATCGTGGCGCCGTTCGGTCGCGATCGTGCTCGGACTGGTCTTGAGTTTCAGCCTCCTGGTGCTCGTCGGGTCCGAGATTCTCTCCGGTCTGCACCTGCCGCAGAGCACCTTGATGTGGACGGGAGTCGTGCTCTTAGGACTCGTCGGAATCGGCTTCGTCGTACCGGTGATAGGAGAGTGGCTGGAGCGTCCGTTCGCCCGATTGGTCGGGCGCCAGCCGAGCAGCTCCAGCGGCGGCTTCGTCATCGGCTTGGCCCTGGGACTGGTCTTCGTGCCGTGCGCGGGGCCGGTGTTGGCCGCGATCACCGTGCTCGGCGCGACGCGCGACGTCCACTTTCAGACCGTTCTGGTTACGTTGGCGTTCGCCGTCGGCGCGGTGGTGCCGTTGCTCTTCATCGCCCTCGCCGGCGGGGGGCTGGTCCATCGGGTTCGTTCGGTGCGCTCCCACGCCCCGATGATTCGTCAGATCGGCGGTGTGGTGCTGCTCTTGATGGCGATCGGCATCGCCACCAACACCTTCACCTTCTTGCAAAGGGACGTGCCCGGCTACACCAGCGTGCTGCAAAAGAAGATTGAAGGCTCGGCCAGTATTCGCAGGCAGCTGAACGCGCTGAAGGGCACGTCGGGATCCAAGGCCGTCTCGGGTTCCCTGCTGTCCTGTCCCTCCGCGTCGCCCGGTCTGGTCATGTGCGGAGCGGCGCCGACATTCACCGGCGTCACCACGTGGCTCAACACGCCGCAGGACAAACCACTCTCCTTGAAGGGTCTGCGAGGAAAGGTCGTGCTCATCGACTTCTGGACCTATTCGTGTATCAACTGCCAACGATCGTTGCCGCACGTCGAGGCCTGGTACAAGCGCTACGCCCCTTACGGGTTGGAGATCATCGGTGTGCACACGCCCGAATTCGCGTTCGAACACGTGGTGAGCAACGTGGTGGCCCAGTCCAAGACGCTGGGCGTCAAGTACCCGGTCGCCGTCGACAACAACTACGGAACCTGGAACGCGTACAGCAACGAGTACTGGCCGGCCGAGTACCTCATCGACGCCCGGGGCGTCGTGCGACACGTGGATTTCGGTGAAGGGGACTACTCGTTGACCGAGAGTCTCATCCGCCAGCTCCTCGTAGCGGCCCACCCGGGACTGAAACTCCCGCCCCCGACGTCGGTACCGAATCTCACTCCGTTCGTGGAGACGAGCCCCGAGTCGTACGTCGGCTACCAGTACGGACTCACCTACCTGGACTCCGCTGTCACACCACCGCAGAACGTAGCGGCTACGTTCCACTTCCCGAGCAACCTGCCCGCGACCACGTGGGCCCTATCGGGCGTATGGAACGTGCACGCCGAAGAAGCGACGTCGATCCGGGCCGCGAAACTGGAGATCAACTACAACGCCCAAGACGTCTATCTGGTCATGGGAGGCACGGGGACGGTGACGGTGTCGGCGGGCAACGGGACGGCACCGCTGACGATCCAGGTGCGTGGCGTGCCCCGCCTTTACACGCTCTTTCACACGATTGCGGCGACCAACGGAACGATGGTGATGACGTTCACGCCGGGGGTGCAGGCCTTCGACTTCACCTTTGGTTGAGTAACGCTCACGGCCCCGACGTCGAAGGATGGAGCGGTGAGAGGTCCAAGTACACTCCGAATAACCGACTAGAGAGCGGCAAAATGAATCGTTCTCGGCCGTAGTGAAGGGATTCAGATGGTTGGCATTGTGTTAGCAGTTGTGGCGGGGATCGTGGTTCTGCTCGTTTTGGCGGCAATTCTAAAGGCCGTTCGAATCGTGCAACAGGGATTCGTCGGAGTCATCACTCGCTTCGGCGAGTTCAAGGACATCAAGAACCCCGGCCTGACCTTCATCATTCCCTTCATCGAGGTCATGAAGATCGTCGACGTTCGAGAGACCCCGCGCACCGGGGACCGCCAACAGGTCATCACGCGCGACAACGTGGCGGTCATCGTCAACGCGACCATCTTCAGCCAGGTGGTGGACGTTCGACTGGCCCTCTTCACCAACTCGGACTACCTCGTCAGCGTCGACAACCTGGCGCGCACCTCGGTGCGCGCCGTCTTCGGCAGCATCACGCTGGACGAGGCGTTCTCCCAGCGCGAGCGCATCGGCACGATGCTCCAGACGCAGATGGAAGAGGCCACGGACAAGTGGGGCGTTCGCATCAATCGGGTGGAGGTCCTGGAGATCACCCCGCCCGAACAGATTCTTCAGGCGATGGCCTTGCAAAAGCAGGCCGACCAAGAGAAGCGCGCCCGGATTCTGGAGTCCGAAGGCCAGCAGCAGTCCGCGGTGAACGTCGCCGACGGCCAACGACAGGCGGCGATCAAAGAGGCCGAAGGTGCGCAGCAGTCCGACATCTTGCGCGCCCAGGGTCGGCGTCAAGCGCTCATCCTCGAAGCCGAGGGTCGAGCCCAGGCCATCGCCTCGGTGTACGCGGCCATTAAGTTGCAGCAGCCCGACCCGACGTTGGTGGCGATCTTGCAGCTCGACACGTTGTCGAAGTTCGCCGAGAGTCCCAACACCAAGTTGATCATCCCGGCCGAGAGCGCCGCGCTCCTGGGTGCGGCCCAGGCCCTTAAGAGCGTGATGGCCGACGTGCCGACCACGCAGCCCTAGACGGGTTCAAATTAGAAGGTACGAAGGTAGCGCCGGAAGCGGCGACACCTCAGAATTAAACGGGATCGACCCAGAGCGTCGTGCCGTAGGCCTTCTTCACGACCACTGGTGTGCCGTCGGGTAGTTGCGCCGGCCAGTCGGTGACGGCCTTCCACGATTCGCCCTGAATCTTCACGCGTCCCGGGTGCGTGGCGTCGCCTACCGGCATCTCCACAGTTCCTCGCATGTCGGTCATCGCGGTATTGGTCGGCTGGGACATATCGATTTCGAACCGGTGGTGATGAAACTTTCGCATCGCGAACGGTCGAAGGGTCACGAGCGAGACGGCCGAGACCGCGAGCCAGGCTGCGGCTTGGAAGGTGAAGGGGAGGTCGGCCAGGGCCAGGACGAAGGAGATCGCGGCACCGAAGCCAATGAAGACCGCGATGAAGGCGTTCGAGTGCAGTTCCAGCACGAACGAGAACCCGATGATCAATACCCAGAAGAGAATGGCAAGCATTAATCGCAGTATATGGCGGGTGCGAAAACCAGAGCAGGGCATCGAAACGGTGACGGATTTCCGCTTTGCTCGGCGAGATCGACAAGATTGGACGGAGAGATTTGTGCTCAGTCTCGTTACTATGAAGCCATGGTGGACGTCTCTCCCTTCCTGTGGTTCGATGATGACGCGGAGCAAGCACTGGAGTTTTACGCCGGAGTTTTCGCCGACTCCGAGATCGTCAACGTCACGCGGATGGACGTGCCGACGATGCCCAATGAGGGATTTGTCATCGGGACGATCCGAATCGCAAATTTGACGTTCTCGATAATGAACGGCGGCCCTACGTTCGCTCTCAGCGAGGCGTTCTCACTGTTCGTCTCCTGCCAGGACCAGGCCGAAGTCGACTACTACTGGTCGTCCCTCGTTGATGGCGGAGAGCCAGGACAGTGCGGTTGGTTGAAGGATCAATTTGGTCTTTCGTGGCAGATCATCCCGACACTGCTCTCAGCGTTGTTAGGTGACCCCGACGCGGAGAAGGCCGGACGGGTTCGTGACGCCATGATGATGATGAACAAAATCGAGTGCGACAAGCTTCAGGCCGCCTATGACGGGTGAGTGCGGGATCATACCGCGACGAATGATCGCGTGGTGCGCAAGGGTCGTTTCGTGAACGACCACGAGGTCGAGATCATCGAGAGTCGCGAAGCGCAGGTGGCGGACCTTCGGGTACGACGGGCCCTCCCGACGAAAGGACGACGGACCGTCGGGGCGTGGTGTTTCGTGGATCATATGGGACCGATGTCGCTGAGCCCGGATCGGTCAGTTGACGTGGCGCCGCATCCGCACCTCGGTCTGCAGACCGTGACGTGGCTCTTCAGCGGCGAGTTCTTGCACCGTGACAGTCTCGGTTCCGAGCAGCTCATTCGCGCCGGTCAGTTGAATCTCATGACGTCGGGCCACGGGGTGGCGCACTCCGAGGAGAATCCCGGACTTCGCTCGGGCGAGATGCACGGCATGCAACTCTGGGTCGCCCAACCCTCGGTGACCCGCGACGGTGGCGCCGACTTCGAACACTTCGACGAACTTCCAAAAAGCGATATGGCAAATCTCACGGCGACCGTGCTCGTCGGCTCGTTGGGTGACGTGAGTTCGTCGGCCCGCCGAGACAGCGACCACGTCGGCGTCGAACTGGACCTCCACGGAGGTCCGGTCACGGTGGTCCTCGAGCCGACCTACGAGTACGCCCTCATCGTGGCGAACGGCGCGGTGTTCGTCGATGACACCGTCGTGCGACCGGGCGCCTTGGCGTACCTCGGTGCGGGGCGCGACGAGTGCCGCCTCGATTCCCACGGCTCGAGTCGCGCGATGCTGATCGGCGGCGTTCCTTTCGACGAGCGACTGTTCATGTGGTGGAACTTCGTGGCGCGAACCCAAGACGAGATCTCCGACGCGTGGCGGGCGTGGGCCACCGGTGACGAGCGCTTTGGTCACGTCGCTTCACCGTTCGCGCGCATCGAGGTGGGGCCGCCGCCCTGGCTCATGGCGTTGCGATGATCGAGGCCGTTAACTGTTGATCGAGTAGCGGCGAACTTTTTCGAGCGAGATAGTGGCAAATTAACGACCACTACCATGGACGTAGCCACTGCGTGGAGAGGTAGATCGTGCGAAAGCGCAACACCCAGAGTGAACGCCTTCGCGATCCTCCTCCAATGATCAAACGAAGAGTTCCCTCGGGGCGCGGCGCGATGGAACAGCCGAACGTGACGCACGACGGCGAAGCGCGACTCACCCCGCGGTTCTGGCTGGCCGTCGCCTTGGTAGGCATCGCCACCGGACTGTTCGGCGACCTCTTGATGTGGCTCCTCGCCGAATTCGAACGCGCCGGATTCCACTACCACTCGGGATACTTTGAGAACGCGGTGGCGGCGGTGAGTTCAAGTCGGCGCATCGTGGTCCTGTTGATTGCGAGCGGCATCGGGGCGATCTCGTGGTACTTGATCAGGCGTTATCTCACCCACGAACGCTCGGACATCGACGACGCCATTTGGAACGGCGATGGGGAACTGTCGCTTCGACGGAGCTTTCTCACCTCAATCGTCTCGGAAGTGGTGATCGGACTCGGCGCGTCGATCGGACGAGAGGCCGCGCCGAAGTTGATGGGTGGCGTGTCCGGCAGCGTGGTCTCACACTGGTTCAATTTGAGTCCGGCGCAAAAGCGTCTGCTGGTGGCGTGTGGCGGCGGCGCAGGACTGGCCTGCGTGTACAACGTGCCGCTCGGGGGCGCGATCTTCACCGCCGAAGTCCTCTACGGCAGTTTCGCCTTGCCGGTGGTGATGCCCGCACTGGCGACGTCGCTCATCGCGACGATGGTGGCCTGGCTGTATCTCCCGCGCGGCGCCACCTACGCCGACATTCCCGGCTACCGCTTCAGTGGCTCGCTGATGGTCTGGTCGCTGTTGGCCGGCGTCGTCATCGGTCTCCTCGCGGTCTTCTACGTCCGTCTGATCGGATGGGCCTCGCACTATCGCGCGAAGGGACCGCACATCTTGTGGATCATGCCGGTCGCCTTCGCCATCCTCGGCGTCATCGGAATCCGGTATCCGCAGCTCTTCGGCAACGGCAAGGACATGGCCCACGAGGCCTTCCTCGGCCTCGGCGGCGTCGGACTGTTGTTCGCGCTCTTCGCGCTGAAGCCGTTCGTCACCGCGATGATGCTCGGCAGCGGCGCCGCGGGCGGTCTCTTCACGCCGTTCCTCGCGACCGGCGCGCTCTTCGGCGCGTTCTCCGGCGCGCTCTGGATCCACCTGTGGCCGGGGACTCCCGTCGGCGCCTTCGCTCTCGTGGGCGCGGCCGCGATGATCGGGGCCTCGATGCAGGCACCCCTGGCCGGTCTGGTGCTGGTGCTGGAGCTGACGCGTAGCGGCTTCTCGCTGGCCGTACCGATGATGGCGGCGACCGCGATCGCCACGTTTCTCGTTCGCCAGATTGACGGGTACAGCATCTATTCGGCCCGTCTGCCGCGTCGCGACGTGCTCGCGGCGCGCGCCTCTCCCGAAGGTACCTGAGAGCGGACGCTCGGACGTTACTTCCAGGCAGCGTGGAAGAATGGTGACGTGTACGTACCCCCGAAGCACGCCGTCGACGAAGAGGCCGCGTGGGCCATCATCCGCGAAGCCGGAGCCGGCACGCTGGTGGTCGCGAAGTCCGACGGCCTCCAGAGCGTCTTCGTGCCCGTGGTCGTGAGTGAAGACCGTACGAAGATCCTCACGCACGTCGCTCGGGCCAATTCGTGGTGGCGCTCGTTGAACGACGGAGACGAAGTGCTCGGGCTCTTCCTGGTGGCGAGTGCGTACGTGTCGCCGTCGAACTACCCGAGCCGTTTCGAGAGCCCCGGTGTCGTGCCCACCTGGAACTACGTCGCGGCCGAGGTCCGGGGTCGACTCACCGTGCACGACGACCCCGACTGGCTGCAGCGACAGGTGCGTGTCCTGACGAGCCAGTTCGAGGCCGGTCGCTCGCCCGAGTGGCGCGTCGAGGACGCGCCGAGTGAGTACGTCGATCGACAGGTGAGGGCCATCGTCGGGATCGAGATCGCCGTCGAGGCGATCCAGGGCAAGGCGAAGCTCTCTCAGAACCGACCCGGGGTGGACCACGACTCGGTGCGCGACAACCTGGCCCAGGGCAGTCCCGCCGAACGCAACGTGGCCGCGCGCATGACCGATGACGCGTGAGTCGACGCTGAGCATCCGCCGCTGCGGGCTTGACGACTGGCGCGACCTTCGCACCATTCGCCTGGAGGCGCTCAAAGATACCCCCGACGCCTACGGCTCCACTTACGAAGAGTCGGTGCTCTGGTCCGACGCGCAGTGGAAGAACGCCGCCTCCACTCGCCTCTACTACCTGGCCGATCGAGACGGCGCCGTGGTCGGGATGGTCTCGGGCGGCCTCAATGACGCCCACCCCGGCACCCGCTGGCTCTACGGCATGTACGTCACGCCGAGCGAACGGGGCAGTGGCACGGCGGCCCTTTTGGTGCGCGCCATTGACGACTGGGCCCGGAGCCACGGCGTCGCCGAGGTCTACCTGCACGTGACGACGTCGGTGCCGCGCGCTCGGGCCTTCTACGAAAAGGTGGGCTTTCACCCGACCGGGGAGAGTTTCCACATGGAGCGCGACCCTTCGCTGACCCTGGTGACCATGGTGCGACGCCTTGACTGACGAACTGCGCGTCGCGCGCGTCTCGGCCGACCAACTGCACGACCTGCGTCGCCGGGTTCTACGCGACGACGACCCGGTGATCTATCACCCGGATCCCCGGGACGAGGAAGAGACCTCGGTGCACTACGGCGGGTTCATCGGTGATCGCCTGGTCGTCAGCGCGTCGTTCTTCCCGTCGGCGCCACTGATGAACGCCGAGCTGGTCACCGTGCAGTTGCGCTACATGGCGACCGACTTTGACGTCCAGGGACGAGGCTACGGCGCGCGCGTGCTGGCCTTCGCCGAAGAGGACCTTCGCGCGCGCGGCGTCGAGCAACTCTGGGCCAACGGTCGGGACACGGCCTTGGGCTTCTACGAATCGGTCGGTTGGCGGAGGGTCGAGGGATCCGAGCACCTCAGTGCCGAGACGATGTTGCCCCACACGGTGATCTTCAAACGACTGTCGCACGACGACGCGGCACCGTAATTGGAGTGTCGTAGGTTTAGAGCATGCGAAAGACTCTTTACGTGGTCCTGGTCGTGCTCGTCGTCGGGGCCATCGGGGGATTGGCCTACGTCCACTTTCACAAGAACCCCACGACGCCCGTGTCGACCACCACGACCACGACGTTGCCCCACTACCCGACCGCGCCACTCAGCGGTCTTCCCGATCCGTCCGGTCTCTCGGTGAAGCGGCCGGCGCTGACCGTCAAGATCGAGAACACTCCTCAAGCGCTTCCCCAGTGGGGCATCGATCAGGCCGACGTGGTCTACGAAGAGATCGTGAACGGCGGCATCACGCGCTTGGCGGCGATCTTCAACTCGCACGCCCCCGCGAAGGTGGGACCGGTGCGTTCGGTGCGACCGACCGACACCCAGGTGGTGTGGCCCCTCGGAGGGATCTTCGCCTACTCCGGCGGCGCCCCCTACGCGGTGGCGAGCATCTCCACGGCGCCGGTCAAGCTCGTCGACGAATCCAGTGCCGGCACCGCGATGTTCCGCGATCCCAACCTCTTTGCGCCGCACAACCTGTTCGCGATCGCCCCCCAGCTCTTCGCCGTCGGGGGCACGCCGGTACCGCCTCCCCAGCTCTTCTCGTATCGGACGTCGAGCGAGAAAGCGGGTGGACTTCCGGTCGTGACCTTCGTGGTTCCCTTCCCCAGCATGTACCCCGTGACCTGGACCTGGGACACGGCGACCACGTCGTGGGACCGGACCCTCTTCGGCCTGGCCGACGTGACCGGGACGGGCGTGCGCGAGTCGCCGAAGAACGTGGTCGTCATGTGGGTGAACTACGTGAACGGCATTGGTACCGAGGCGTCGTACGCGAACCTGCAGGGATCGGGGACCGCGGCGTTCTTCGTCGACGGCAAAGAGACCATGGGTACCTGGTCGCGGGGCCCGTCCAAGGCCGACGTCGTGCAGTACAAGACGGCGAACGGTAAATCGGCGCTGATGACGCCCGGTCAAACCTGGGTCGAACTGTTGAACGTGGGCGTGGCGCTGTCGGTCAAGCGGTGACCATCGCCTCCAGCCGTTGCAGCGTTGCGGCCATGGCCGCGCGATTGCGCTCGGGAAAGCCCAGCGCGACGATCACGAACGCCCACGGCCGGTCGTAGTTGAACGACTCGGTGACCAGGGTGCCGCCGTCGACCGCCTCTAAGTCGTAGCGCCACACGAACAGCGCGAAGTGGTGCCACGCGATGGAACGGTTCTCTTGAAATTCGACCACGCGGTTTCGAGTGACGTAGCCGAGTCCCATCTTCATGCGCATCGAAAAAGTCGAGCCGAGCGCCAATCGTTCGGGGGCGTTCTTCACCGACGACACCGAACCGGAGCCGTCGAGGTGAACGTGTTGGCGCGGATCGGCTAACAGTTCGAAGATCCGCGACGGAGTCGTGGGGATCAGTCGAGAGACCGAAATCGTTCGAGACGACGACACGACGTCAGCGTAGGGTGGAGAGTTGACACGGCGATCGGAGCTCAATGAACTATCACGAAGTCCTCATTGACACCCCGGACGGGCGGACGCTCGAAGTGGGGACCCTCGGCGACCCGTCCGGTCACACGGTCCTTTTTCATCACGGCACCCCGGGTTCGGCGAATCTGGTGAAGATGCTGCTCGCGCCGCTCGCGGACGACGGCACTCTCTTCGTCGTCACTACCTCGCGCGCGGGATACGGCAAGTCGACGCGTCTCGAGGGTCGTGACGTCGCCTCGGTCGTGCGGGACGCTCGTGCCGCGTTGGATTCCTTGGGTCGCAGCGACTACGTCGCCGTGGGCTGGTCCGGCGGTGGGCCACACGCCCTCGCCTGCGCCGCTCTCGACAGGCCGCGCTGTCTCGCGGCCTGGTCGCTCGCCGGGGTCGTGCCCACGGACTCGGACTTCGACTGGACCGAGGGAATGGGACCGGAGAACGTTGAGGAGTTCGCGCTCGCCCGAAAAGGCGGTCCGGAGTACGAGGCCTTGATGGCGAAGGCTGGCGAAACGTTCGGATCGGCGACCAAGGACAACGTCGTCGAATCGTTCGGAGGACTGCTGAGCGAGCCCGACCGGGCGGTTCTTGAACCCGAGACGCGACGAGAGGACTTGGCCGCGTCACTCCGACAGGGTTTCGAATCCGGGTGGCAGGGATACTTCGACGACAACCAAGCGATAATGAAGCCCTGGGGATTCGATCCCACCACGATCTCGGTGCCCGTCGCCGTGTGGTTCGGCAAGCTCGACCTCATGGTCCCGCGCACGCACGGCGAGTGGCTGTCACGGAGCCTGCCGACCGCGAGTAGGCACTTCTTCTCCGGTGACGGACACATGTCACTGGTCGTCGATCACCTCGATGAACTGTCCGCGGCGATCATGAAGACGTATGGCTAGTCGGACGACGGCTCCCGGTCAGGTCAATTCGTGCGTATAGGCAACCTCTACGGACCGGACGCCACGTTCCTCGGCGTGCCGGCGGCCGACCCGGACGTGGCGTCGCAGTGGGAGTCGTCGGGCGCGGCGATCATTGGTGCGCCCTTTGACGGCGGGACCTCCCACCGGCCGGGGTGTCGCTTCGGACCCCACGCGATTCGCGTCACCGACTACCTGCCCCACGACGGGATGCGCCCGAGTCTGGCGCTCGGCGTCGACGCGCTGTTGGACCTATCGGTGGTCGACCTCGGTGACGTCGAAATGCCTTCGGGCGACACGGAAAAATCGCTCCGTCGGCTCGAAGAGCGTGTCACCGCGGTCGCCATGGCCGGCGTCATCCCCGTGGTGCTCGGGGGTGATCACACGATTGCTTTGCCCGACGTGACCGGCGTGGCCCGACACGTCGGCTGGGGACGGGTCGCGGTTATCCACTTCGACGCGCACGCCGACACCGGTGATTCGCAAATGGGTTCGCTCTACGGACACGGCACGCCGATGCGTCGGCTCATCGAATCGGGCGCCTGCCGGGGGGACCGCTTCTTGCAGATCGGTCTGCGCGGATACTGGCCCGAACCGGCGACCCTCGACTGGATGGCCGAGCAGGGGATGCGCTCCTTCGAGATGGGCGAGGTCGTGTCACGCGGGCTCGACGACGTGCTCGACGAGGCGATGTCCCTCGCCATGAGCGAGTGCGACGCGGTCTTTCTGTCGGTCGACGTCGACGTGGTGGACCCGGGCTCGGCTCCGGGAACCGGCACGCCCGAACCGGGCGGGCTTTCCAGCCGTCAACTACTCGACGCCGTGCGCCGCATCGCGATGGAAACGCCCGTCGCGGGCCTGGACGTCGTCGAGGTCTCGCCGCCCTACGACCACGCCGAGATCACGGCCTACCTGGGTAACCGTATCGTTCTCGAGGCGCTCGGCGGTATCGCCTGGCGCCGCAGGTCCCAGCGCGGTGAGGCGTCGCGAAACCCGAGCAGTCCGCTGTTGGGAGGGCGCTAGTCGGACATCGACTCGAGGACCTGGTCCACCAGCTCATCGGTCGTGTTGGGGTGCAAGAACGCCAGACGGCCCACGGTCTCGCCTTCCCACTTCGTCGGCGTCACGAAGGCGACTTGGTCGCGCAGCAGCTGATGGCTCCACGCCGTGTAGTCCTCGGCGGTCCAACCCTTTCGTCGAAAGAGGACGATCGACAGACTGATCGGGCGCACCATCTCCACGTAGTCGAGGTCGTTGATCTTCTTCTCGGTGCGGTGTGCGATATCCACGGCGCACTGCACCGCACTCTC
The DNA here is from genome assembly GCA_963716515.1 of uncultured Acidimicrobiaceae bacterium. GTDB lineage: Bacteria > Actinomycetota > Acidimicrobiia > Acidimicrobiales > RAAP-2 > RAAP-2. The sequence goes on along the minus strand of OY970319.1, from coordinate 1,988,007 downwards.
GTAGGCGGCGGTGCCGTTGGTGACGAGGGAGAACCAGAAGGGGAGTCCTCGGGCCCGGCGCGACAAGTGGATCGCGAAGTCCGAAGGGTTCCACTCGTAATGCTCGTCGTCGCTCGAATGCAAGATGTCGAGGTAGCCGGCCTGTTGGGCCAGGAACTTTCGCGCGGTGGTCGGATCGCGGTAGATCAGCGCGCAACAGTCGAGGGGACCGAAGAGCCACTTGTGCGGGTCGACGATGAAGCTGTCGGCGTGTCGAACGCCCGCCAGCAGGTGTCGCTCGGTGGGCGAGAACAGCGCCGCCCCGCCGTAGGCCCCGTCGACGTGGAACCACAGATCGTGTTCGCGCGCGTAGCTCCCGAGGCCCTCGAGATCGTCGACGATGCCGGCGTTGGTCGTCCCGGAGGTCGCCACCACGCCGATCACGCTTTCGGGATTCGGGTCCTTCGTCATGGCCTCTTCGAGGCTGGCCTGCGTGAAGCGGTGGTCGTCGGTCGTGACGATGAGCGGCTCGACGCCCAAGACGTGCAACGCCTTGCCGATGCTCGAGTGGGCGTCGGAGGAGATGGCGTAGCGCACCTCGTGCGGCGCGAGGTTCGGTCGCTTGGCCCGCCCGACGTCGCGTCCCACGGTGAGACTCGACAGGTTGCCCAACGAGCCGCCGGAGACGAACGCGCCGCCGGAGCCTTCGGGCATACCGGCCAGCTCCGCAAGGTACGCCAGGGCCAGGTTCTCGGCGAGCACCACGCCGCTCGACTCCAGCCAGCTGGTGCCGTTGAGACCGGAGCAGGCGACCACCATGTCGAAGAGGAGAGAGTTCTTGGTCGGGGCGTTGGGGATGAAGGCGAGGAAGCCGGGCGAGTCGATGGAGACGACCGCCGGGGCCAGCTCGTTCTTGAAGAATTCGAGGATCTCGTCGGCGTCGTGGCCCTCAGCTCGGATGAAACCCTTCATGTCGCCCGGAGGTGTCGCGTTCAGACTCCCGTAGTCCAGGGGCACCGGGTCCATCGAGAGGCGGTCTCGGCAGTAGTCAAACACTTCGTCCGCCAACGTCGCGTCGTACTCAAACATCGGGTGCCCCATTGCACGGCCTTTCGAAATTGATCCCCGTCTATCGTACGACCTCAAACGACCTTCTCCGACTCGGGAGCAACGGGCCATTGCGACCGTGGAACTAACCTCTCGTGATGGCAACGCTACGTACTGGTTATCTCGGCCCCGAAGGCTCGTTCTCGCACGAGGCCGTCTCCACCATGGAGAACGTGACGCCCGTTGCGTGCGACACCTTGGTCGACCTTCTTTCGTCGGTCGCCGATTCCACGCTCGACCAGGGTCTGGTGCCGCTCGAGAACGCCATCGAAGGAACGGTGTCGGCGACCATCGACGGGCTGGTCCTCGACCACGAACTGGTCATCGTGCGAGAGATCGTCATCCCGATTCGCCTCCATCTGCTCGCCCGGCCCGGCGTCGCGGTGGAGGACCTGACCAGTGTGCGCAGTTACGTGCACGCGTTGGCCCAGTGTCGTGATTACCTGCACCAGTTGGACGTCGAGATCAGTCAGACGACCTCGACGTCCCAGGCCGCGCGCGAGGTCGCCGATTCGAGCGAACCGTGGGCCGCGGTCGCCTCGACGTTGGCCGGCGAACTGTTCGGTCTCGTGGCGCTGGCGACCGATATCGAGGATCATCCCGACAACGCCACGCGCTTCGTCGTCGTCGGACGCGAGCGGGTCGCGACGCCGACGGGTCACGACCGCACGACCATCGTCTGTTTTCAAGACGCCGACCGCCCCGGCTCGCTCTACGCCATCCTCGGTCGCTTCGCCGCGCGCGACATCAACCTGACGAGGTTGGAGAGTCGTCCGACGAAACGGGGACTGGGCGACTACTGCTTCGTGATTGAGTTCGAAGGTCACGTCGCCGACGACGTGGTCGCCGACTGCTTGGCCGATCTCCAGGCGCACCTGGCGCGGGTGAAATTCCTCGGCTCCTATCCGGTCACCGGTGTCGAGGCCACCGATCGGCGCGAAGCGGTCGCCCAAGCTCGCCGATCGGCCGATGAATGGATCACCGAGATTCGCTCTCGCATCACGCCGTAACGCGAGTTGAGACGGTGGCTCAGGACGTGATGAGACGTTCCGGGGCGTTCGCGAGGACGTCGGAGACCGCGCCGGCCCCGAGGTACTGGTCGATGACGTCGAGGAGTTGTTGGAGGTTGAGCGGCTTCGACAGGTAGTCGTTGACGCCGGCGTTTCGGAAACGGCGTCGCTGCCAGGTCGTGGCGTCGGCCGAGAGTACGACCACCGGGATGTCGATCGTCCGGGAATCGCCCTGGAGTCGCTCGAGCACTTCGAATCCGTGAACGTCGGTGAGGTGCACGTCGAGCAAGATGAGGTTCGGACGATACTGCCGGGCCAGTTCGACGCCCAAGCCACCCAACAGCGAAGTGATGAGATTGATGTTCGGCCGCTGCAGGAGGAGACGTTCGACCAGTTGCACGTTGGCGACGTCGTCTTCGATGTAGAGCACCGTGGTCTTGGTGGAGTGGGCGGCCCCGAGGGCCAATGGGGGCCCGCTTTCCTCGGTGATCGACTTCGGACGTTCGGCCATCGGTAGTTCGATCCAGAAGGTCGAACCACGGCCGACTTCGCTGTCGACGCCGAGGGTGCCGCCGATGGCTTCGATGAGACCTTTGGAAAGGGCCAGTCCCAGCCCGGTTCCTTCGATGCCCGACGTCTCGGCGTCCAGCCGGTCGAAGGGAGTGAAGAGTCGTTCACGCAGGTCGGGGTTGATGCCGGGACCGGTGTCGGTGACCGAGAGTCGGATCTTGTTGCGCCTCGACTCGCACGCGATGGTCACCGTGCCGTTCGGTCGGTTGTACTTGATCGCGTTCGACAGGAGGTTGAGCAGGACCTGCTTCAGTCGTTGCTGGTCACCGAGTACGTGGAAGTCGTAGTCGCCCCGTGAGGTAATGGTGACTCCGAGGTCATTGGCCTGCGGGGTCACGATCTCGATGCATTCATTCTCGAGATCCCGTAACACGATGGGTTCGATCATGACGCTGATGTGGCCCGACTCGATGCGCGAGATGTCGAGCACTTCGTTGATGAGTTCGAGCAGGTACTTACCGGAGTTGTGGATGTAGCCCACCATCTCGAGCTCGTCCGGCGACGTCAACTCCATCTCCAGGATCTGGGCGAAGCCGAGGACCGAGTTGAGCGGCGTGCGCAGTTCGTGGCTCATGCGCGACATGAATTCGCTCTTGGCGGCGTTGGCGCGCTCGGCCGCCTCTTTCGCTTCTTTCAGCACGGCCTCGGCGGCCACGGCTTCGGTGACGTCGCGCGAGACCAGCACGGCGCGGGCGTGGCCCGTCTCATCGCGGATGAGTCGTCCGCGCGTTTCGATATTTAACAGGTTGCCGTTGACGTGGCGGGCTCGGAAGCGGTAGCTGGTGAGCGCGCCGTCTTCGCCCTGGAAGAGTCGATGCAACTCGGCGGCGACGTGGTCGCTGTCCTCGGGCAGGACGATGTCGCGGGAGTTCAGGCCCCGCCGCTCTTCGCCCGAGACGCCGTAGATGCGGTCGGTTCCGGGACTGACGTCGATGATGTTGAACGCCTCATCCACGGTGATGATCGAGTCGACCACCGCGTCGAGGATCGCGGCCTTCGTCTCGAGGGTGCCGGCCAGATCGATCTGAGCCTCGACCTGGCTGGTGATGTCGCGGCCGGCCGAAAAGACCAAGCCGTTGCGGCCCTGACAACTCCACTCGATCCAGCGGTACGTTCCGTCGCGACGACGCTGGCGATTGCGAAACTCCACCAACGTGGCGTCGGGGGCGGCGACCAATCGGTCGAACTCTCGTACGGTGGACAGGACGTCGTCGGGATGAATCAGATCGATGAAGGGACCGCTCTGCAGATCCTCGAGCGACCACCCCATGTGCTCGGGCCACGCGGAGTTGACGATCTGCCAGGAGCCGTCACTGCCCAGGACCGACAACAGGTCGGTCGAGTTCCAGAAGAACTCCCCGAGCACTGACGCGTCGTAACTCTCCCTGGACATGTACGGCGCTCCGTTCGGTAAGCCTCGGTGGGTGGTGCTGCACTTCACGGCGCGTATCGACTACTTCGAAAACGTACGACGCACCGACGACTTTACTATCGATGGTCTTTGACAATCCCAACATTCACTGTGAATAGAGGCGCGGACGACGATGCGACGACCACTCGTGCGAAATTAGTTACGTGCTTGAGGTCGCGTTGCGAAAAGTTGCGACCAACGAACTTCGCCCACGCGCGACTACCTCAAATATCAACCGGGGACTTTCACCCGGTCGAGGGAGTCGAGGTAGTAACGAATCTGAATGGCGACGGCCGCACCTTCACCGACCGCCGACGCGATCTGCTTGGTGGAGCCGGAGCGCACGTCGCCGGCGGCGAAGATTCCGTCGACGCTCGTGCGAAAGTTGTTGTCGGTCACGATGAAGCCGCGTTCGTCCACCTTCAGCGAGTCGTCGAGGAAGCTGGTATTGGGATCGAGCCCGATGAAGACGAAGGCGGCGGACGTGGCGTGCGTCGCCTCGGCGCCGTCGCACGAGACGGTGATCGATTCCAACTTGCCGGACTCGTTGGCGTTGAACGACTTCACCGAGGTGTCGAGCAGCACCGACATCTTGGGGTGATTCACGACCTTGTCCTGCAAGAGTCTGTTGGCCGTCAACTTCGCCATGGCCTGGATGACGGTGACGTGATCGGCGAACTGCGTGAGGAACAGCCCCTCCTCGAGTCCGCTGTTGCCGCCGCCGACGACCGTGAGGTCCTTCGCGCCGCGATAGAACGGTCCGTCGCAGGTGGCGCAGAAATGGATACCGGCGCCGATGAGGTCGGCCTCACCGTCGGCGTCGGTGCGTCGGTAGGTCGATCCGCTCGCCACCAGCACGGCCGGCGCGAGGACGAAGTCGCCGGTCGACAGGTCGACGCGCATCATCGGACCGTCGCGTTCGATTCGCGTGGCGCCCACGGCTTGGAGTATCTCGACGCCGTAGCGCAACGCCTGTTGGGTCATTCGCTCGGCCAGTTCGGCCCCGCCGACGCCGTCGGGGAAACCGGGGTAGTTGTCGAATCGCTCGGTCACCCCGGCCTGACCGCCGGGCGCCGACTTCTCCACGATCAACACCTTGGCGTTCTCGCGCGCGCCGTAGATGGACGTCGTCAGACCCGTCGGACCGCCACCCACGATGACGAGGTCGTACTCCTTTTCCGACGCGACGCGCGAAAGTCCGATGCGATCGGCTAATTCGTCGTTCGACGGTTCGGCCAGGAAGCTCCCGTCGGGAAATACGATGGTGGGAATGATCCGTTTGCCGTCGTTGCGCGCTTCGACCTCGGCCGTCTTTTCGGGGAACTCCTCTAAGTCGATCCAGTCGTAGGCGACGCGATGCGAGGCCAGGAACTGTTTGGCCCGACGACAGTCGGGGCACCAGCTCGCGCCGTAGACGGTGATGGGAGTTTCGGACGACGCCATGGAGGCCTTTCAGTTGTCGGATCGAAATCGGCGATACAGGTTGACGAGGCCCTCGACGACGTCGCTCGGTAGGTCCTCAGGGCCGACCCGGCCGCTGGCGGCGATGGTCGAGCGCATCTGATCGAGGTAGGCGGTGCACGCGTCGCACAGCGCCAGGTGCCTCTCGAGACGGCGGCGCGCTCGACGTGGAAGGGTGCCGTCGAGGTAGTCGCTCACCAGTTCGACGGCGTCGCGACACACGAGCGGTGACGGCAGTAACTTCATATCTTTCCCTTCACGGCCTCTTCGACGATCTCGCGAACTCGAGCTCGACCTCGGTGCAGTATCACGCGCACGTTCGCCTCGCTGAGTCCGAGAAGCATGGCCACCTCCTGCGTTGATAGTCCTTCGACGTCGCGAAGCGTTACGACGGCCTGTTGGGGCTCGCCCAGATGGTCAATCGCGTCACGCACCGCGCCGAGAAGGGCCGCGCTGTCGAGTCGAGAATCGATGGCGTCCGTGAACGGGACCGGCGGCTCACTCCACATGCCGCCCTGGTCGAAACGGTGCGCCGCCACGCTGGGTCCCGACTCATTCGGGTCGACCGGGATCGATCGGTGTTCTCGAACGCCCGACGTGCGCGCCCGATTGGCGCAGATCCGCAACAGCCAGGTCTTGAACGAACTGCGCCCCTCGAACTTCTCGATGCCCTTGAGGACGGCGATCCACGTGTCCTGGGCCACGTCCTCGGCGCTCGCGGCGCTGGCGACGTAGTAGCGCGCCACCTTCACCAGCGTCGGGTGATAGCGCCGCACCAGTTCGGTGAAGGAGGACTCGTTGCCGCCGAGCAGACTTTCCAAGAGTTCGGCGTCGTCCACTGGGAAACAGTACCGCCCGAACCATCACGCTGTAACGCGAATGGGGACCGACGGACTGTTGAGATGGCACCTTCGCCACCGACAAGGAGAAACCATGAAATCCCATCGCATCACTCGAACCTTCGGCGCGGGGGCCCTCATCCTCGTGGCCGGATTCCTCGCGACGAACTCGTTCGCCGGCGCCACGTCGGCCAAGGACTTGGCGCCGTCGGGCCACGCGCTCTTCGTCGAATCCGACCAAGGCGGCGCCAACACGGTGCTCAGCTACACGCGCGGTACCGACGGAACCGTTTCGTACGTCGCGACCTATCCGACGGGTGGCGCGGGCGCCGCGGCCGCCGGTTCGGGCGCCGACCCGCTGGCCAGTCAAGGCGGTCTCGCGCTCGTCGACCACGGCAGAGAACTCATCGCCACCAACCCCGGCAGCAACTCCGTGTCGGTCTTCGCGGTCTTCGGTCCCTATCTCCACCTCATTCAGCAGGTCCCGAGTGGTGGTTTCTTCCCGAACTCCGTCGCCTCGCACGATGACCTCGTCACCGTGTTGAACTCCGGCGGCGCCGGATTGGTCAGTGAGTACCGTCTGCAGTGGGGACGACTAGTGGCCTTGGATGACCAGACCCGTTCGCTGGGCCTGACCAACACGACTCCGCCAAACTTCTTGGCCGGCGCCGGACAGGTCGGCTACAGCCCCGACGGTAAGTTCCTCATCGTGACGACCAAGACCTCGACCAACTCCTACGAAGTCTTCTCGGTGAGCAATTGGGGTGACCTGTCGTCCAGCGCGACGGTGACCGCCGCCGACAACCCGAATCCGTTCGCCTTCACGTTCGACGCGCAGGGTCGTCTAGTGGCGGCCGAAGCGGGCGGTAGCGCCGTGAGCACGTACTCCATCGGGGCCAGCGGCTCGTTGACGTTGGTGGGTTCCGTCCCCGACGGTAAGGCGGCACTGTGCTGGATCTCGAGTGCGCAGGGCTACTTCTTCGGTTCGAACGCGGGCAGCGGCGACGTGAGCTCCTTCGGTGAGACGGCCGGCGGCGCGCCGACGTTGTTGAACGCCAACGCCGCGACCGCCCACACCGGGACCATTGACTCCGCGGCGTCGCCCGACGGCGCCTTCCTCTACGTCGAGAGCGGCGGCAGCGGCGCGCTCGACGCCTTCGCGGTCAACGCCAACGGCACCTTGACCCCGATCGAGACGCTTTGGAACCTGCCTCACCCCTATGAAGGCATCGCGGTTAGCTAAGCGATCTAACGTCACAACCGGCCCCGGCGAACGCGGTCGGGACCGGTTGTGACGTTGATACCAATGTGGTATCATTCCTCTATGGCGCTTACCGTTCGCACCGACGCCGTCCTCGAAGAGGCACTCACGTCGCTGTCCAAGGCTGAAGGCATATCACGCCAAGAGATCATTCGGCGTGCGGTCCTTGATCGATTCGAGCGTTCCGGTCATGCGGAGCGAGTCGACGACTCGACCAGACGCATGATGAAGCGTTGGGGAGACGTGTTGGAGCGACTCGGCTCTGAATGACCGAAGTGGAGTTCCTCCATCTCGAGGATGTCATGGAGATGGTTCGAACGCTGGGAGTCGGTCCGATTCGTGATGTCGGCCTGTTGGACTCCGCTCTCAATCGGCCCCGGTCGAGCGCGTTTGGCGAAGACGCGTATCCCACGCTCGACCTCAAGGCAGCCGCAATCTTGCATTCGATGACGAAGAATCATGCGCTGGTTGATGGCAACAAGCGAGTGGCGTGGCTCTGCACCGTCGTTTTTTGTGATCTGAACGGCGTCGCGCCGCAACTCACGGATGAAGAAGCGTTTCAATTGGTGTGGGACGTTGCAAGCACCGACGTGGATGTTCAAACGATTGCCGGGCGACTCTGTCTGGCACCGAACAACCTTGAGTAACGGTATTTATGCGGTAGCCAAATCACGCTCTCGTGAGCGCGTTTCGCTCCGTAGGTCATAGGCCCTTTGGCGGAGGGAGTGGGATTTGAACCCACGGTGGGCAAGCCCACGCCGGTTTTCAAGACCGGTACATTCGTCCGCTCTGTCATCCCTCCGGGGACGACGTTACTAGACGGTTACTTCTTCTTATGAAGGCGGTGACGCGCCGCGACGTCGAGAACGGCTTTGCGCAGTCGAACCGACTGGGGCGTGACCTCGACGGCCTCGTCGTCGGCGATGAACTCGAGCGCCTGCTCCAACGAGAAGATGGTGGGCGGCGCGATTCGTTCGGTGTTGTCGCTACCCGAGGCGCGCATGTTGGTGAGCTTCTTCTCCTTCGTCGGGTTCACGTTCATCTCGTCGGAGCGAGTATTCTCGCCGACGATCATGCCCTCGTAGACCTCGACGCCCGGTCCGACGAAGAGCACGCCGCGCTGTTCCAGGTCGAGCAGTGCGTTGCCCGTCGTGTCGCCGCGACGGTCGGCCACCAGCACGCCGTTCTGGCGTAGTCGGATGTCGCCGAACCAGGGGGCGTAGCCGTCGAAGTTCGAGTGCATGATGCCCCCGCCGCGGGTCTCGGTCATGAATTCGGTGCGTATCCCCACCAGTCCGCGCGCCGGGATACGCCATTCGAGGCGCACCCAACCGGTGCCGTGGTTGACCATGTCGGTCATGGTGCCCTTGCGCGTGGCGAGCAGCGTGGTCACGTTGCCCACGAACTCCTCGGGTACGTCGATGGTGACGTGTTCGACCGGTTCGTGCAGCTTGCCGTCGACGACGCGCGTGACGACCTGGGGCTTGCCGACGGTCAGTTCGAAGCCCTCGCGACGCATGGTCTCGATCAGCACGGCCAGCTGCAACTCGCCGCGCCCCTGGACCTCCCAGGCGTCGGGGCGCTCGGTGTTGAGCACGCGCAGGGCGACGTTGCCCACTAGTTCGCGGTCCAGTCGATCCTTCACCATGCGCGCGGTCAGCAACTTGCCTTCGGTGCCGGCGAGGGGCGACGTGTTGATGCCGATGGTCATCGACAGGCTCGGCTCGTCCACGTGCAACGGTTCGAGCGCGATGGGGTTCTCCGGGTCGGCCAAGGTCTCGCCGATGGTGATGTCCTCGAAACCGGCCACCGCGACGATGTCGCCCGGTCCGGCGCTCTGGGCCGGGATCCGCTCCAACGCTTCGGTGATGAAGAGCTCGGTGATCTTGGCGTGCTCGATCGTGCCGTTGATGCGGCACCACGCGACGCGCTGTCCGCGTTCGAGGTTGCCGTTGATCACGCGACAGAGCGCCAGGCGTCCCAGGTACGGGGAGGCGTCAAGGTTGCACACCAGCGCCTGGAGGCCGTGGCCCTCTTCGTATTCGGGCGCCGGGACGAAGTCGGCGATGGTCTGAAAGAGCGGCGTGAGGTCACCCGAGGTGTCGTTCACGTCTTTCGAGGCCCAACCCTGGCGCGCGCTGGCGTAGAGGATGGGGAAGGAGATCTGGTGCTCGTCGGCGTCGAGGTCGAGGAAGAGGTTCTCCACCTCTTCGACTACCTCTTTGATCCGCGCGTCGGGGCGGTCGACCTTGTTGATGACCAGCACGACGGGCAGGCGCTTCTCGAGGGTCTTGCGAAGGACGAACCTGGTTTGGGGCAGGGGACCCTCGGCGGCGTCGACCAGCAAGATCACGGCGTCGACCATGGCCAGTCCCCGCTCGACCTCGCCGCCGAAGTCGGCGTGACCGGGCGTGTCGATGATGTTGATGGTGAGGTCGTTCCACTTGACCGCGGTGTTCTTGGCGAGGATGGTGATGCCCTTCTCGCGCTCGAGGTCGCCGGAGTCCATGACCCGGTCGGTCAACTCCTCGTGGGCCGTAAATGACCCGGTTTGGCGCAGCATTTTGTCCACCAACGTCGTTTTTCCGTGGTCCACGTGGGCGATAATCGCGATATTTCTAAGGGAAGTTCTCAGGGCCATGACCCATCCACGCTACTAGGGCGGCCCTGGAATCAATACCTACGCTGCTTGGAGAGTGCTGTGACGTCGCTGCGCGACGGCGGTGCGAACCAAATCGCGCGCGCCGCTGCGCAGGTCCGTCATGGTGCCGTCGACCGAGAGACAGACCCCGGCCTCGGGCCAGAGGCCGATGTAGCGCACGGGGGCGATGCCTTCGTGGTCGGCCAGCGCCTCGATCGTCAGATCGGCGCGCAGTCCCGGTCCGGCACTCTTGCCCGGTGATCCACTTCGCACGCGAACGATGGTGCGAGTCTCCTCGAGGCCGATAACGAGGTCTCGACGAGCGCGAAGGGTGGTGCGCGCCGACGCGACGTCGTAGTAGGCGTCGCTGGCCGGGATCGACCACGGGGTGTCGAGCCATTCCGATATCTCTTGGAGCTGGGTCGCCCAGTTCACGGCTTCGGCGGTCACCAGGCCAATGACCGGATGCGGCGCCGAGGCCAACCAATGCGACAAAGAGCCGCTTCTCGAATACCCCGAGGCGGCGCGCAACATCTGATCGCCCAACTCGTCGCGCACGGCGTCACGCACCGTCGCGGGTTCCCTCGCCATCCGGCGTAAGGATGCGTTGCCCAGTACTCGACGCGCGGTGCTCGGCGACCACCGGAATGACGACCCACCGCGCCCGGCGCGTTCGACGCCCCACGCGTCGAGTCGACGGTGTCCCGGGACGCTGACGGCGCGAAACCGCGATGACAGCGAGGCGCGGTGTTCATCGGTCAATCGGACGGACTCCGCTGGTCTATTCGCGACCAGATCGTTGAGCTCGACTTTCGTGAGGCGGCGATGCAACAGCGTCATCGAACACTCCACTGGTCGCGGACCGACGCGAGGACGTCCCCGACACTTCGAGCGAGGAGCTCGTAGTCGACGTCACGGATCCAGATCTCACCGGTGGCACTGGAGAACGTGCTGGTGCGAAGGGGCATCAGTGACGTTCGCAGCGTTTGCATCAGGGCGTGAAAGCGCATCGATCGTTCGGCACCCTCGCCGAGTGGGGAGGTGGTGACGTCGAAGAGGGCGATGGACGCCACGTCACTCGTCGAGGTGCCGATCATCAGGTCCACCACGTCGCGCAGCACGACGTTGCCGCCGGCGAGTCGTTGGAAAAGGCGAACCGAACTGCGCGGCGTCCAGCGCGCCGGAATCTCACCCAGGGCACGTGTCAAGGTGACGAAGTGGGCTTCGAGGTCGGTCGCGAGTCGAGCGCGTTCGTCGTCATCCATCGTGTCGAGTCGTTCGGTAAGTTCATTCGCGCCCGCTTCGCTGCGCCACGCGCTGAGCGCGTCGTCGAACGGGTGATCGATTGACATTCCGACGCTCAAGAGTCGCAACAGCTGGCCGATCAGGACGCCGCGGATCCGACCGGTGCTCGACACTCCGATATCAACGGTGGCGAATCGCTGATGCAGCCATGCAGTGCGCACCACCAACGGCGCGTCGAGGCGCTGCGCGCCGATGATCTCGAAGATTCCGTCTTCGAGGAGCGAACGTAGTCCACTGGCGCTCGCGATATCGATCAACGGACGCCGCGACCGGTCGCCGCGCAACGCCTCGACCACACTGACGGGAGAGGAATCGAGCATCGTGGTCATGCATCTACTTTTGCGCGCCGGTGTGACACGTCGTAGCGTGACGACGTGTTCATCGTGGTCTTCTCGGTCTTCATCGCGGCGACCCTGGTCCTCGTCGTGCTGACGATGCGCTGGGCGTTCCGGCGCGACCGCGAACGACGGGCCGCGCCGCCGTCGGAGAAAAACCCTTAGAGGGTTACTTCCCCTGCAGCTCTTTTAGAGCGCGGTCGATGTCGGCGATAGCGCGCTCGATCACCGAAAGTCGCGAGGCCAGGGCCTCGTCGACCAGCGTTTGGACGCGGTCGTCAACCCGGTCGTCGACCCGACGGTCGATCTGGTCGCGCAGTCGCGTATCCAGGGAGTCGACGAACGGTTGGGTCAGGTGCTTGATTCGAGTGCGCAGGTCCTGGACCTTTTCACCGAAGGCGTCCGAGGTGTCGCTGGACTCCTTGGGCTGGTCGGCGTCGGTCGGTTCAGTGGAGTCGCTCATAGGCCCAGACTACGGCGAGCCCGGTGGGCAGTAGACGCCGGCGTTGAACTGCAGCGTATTGAACTGACCCGACCAGGGCGGGTTCAAGAGCGTCGACTCTTCCGACGCGAGCGTGGCCGCCGGGGTGCAACTGGCGCTGAACGAGATGTAGCCGCGAATGTTCGAACCGGTCGCGCCGCCTATCGGTATCGGACCGCCGTTGCCGAAGGCCACGGCGACGAAGACCGGCATCGACTCGGTGACCAGGTTGTAGTTGCGATACTCGGACTGCGAGGCGTACACGCCGGCGTTGAGCGACGGGTCGACCGACGCGAGGCCGCTCGTCCAGCCCTTCAACATCGCGCTCCAGTAGGAGGCGTACTTGGCGAGCGTGGCGTTGGACGAACCACCGGGCGCGTCTAGGCCGGAGTGGTTGTCGGGATAGCCCTCGGGATCGAAGATGACCCAGTCCGGCTTCAATCCCACGCCGAGCGAACGGTACTGATCGATCTGCGTCGCCACCCACGCGCCGGCCGCGAATCCGTGGTTGTAGTAACTCGTCGTCGTCTTGGGTTCGGCCTTCAACGGTCCACTGACGGTCCAGAACGAGAGCCAGGTGACGCGCTTATGGGAGTTGTAGATGCTCTGGCCCATCAAGAAATCCGGCGAGTTGGCCACGCTCGGATTTGAAGTGAAGCCGACCCAGGGTGATTTCTGGGTTCCCAAGCCACCGGTTTCACTGACGATAGGCCAGCCGTCGTTTATCGCCTGGCCCCACTTGGCCGAAGGAATCGCGTAGACGCCGACGCCCTGCGGCGGCGGGGAGTTGACGCCGGCGGCAAAGAGCGTCAGGGTGGTGCCGACCTGGATGCCGGTGACGGCGTCGCCGACCGTACGCGCCGCACTGCCGCCGGTCGCCGATACGTCGGTGCTGGTCCAGGTCGGCGAGCCCGGCGCGTTGGTGAACGAAAACAGATCACCCCAGTTGGCGGCCTGGCCGTCGATGGTGACCTGCGAGGGCGTGGCGCTCACGAAGATCGAACCACTGAGTGGCGGCGCGCCGGTCGCCACGGTGGTCACGTTCGTGGCCGACCACACCGGCGGATTCACGGCGCCGAGCGTCAGGGCCGTGGTGTTGGACGCGTAGGGCGAAGCGAAGAGTTCGACGTTCCCGTTGCTCGACAGGGCCGCGACGTCGATGCTCGACGAGTTGTAGGCCATGGCGAGTGTTCCGGCCACTTTCGGAGCTTGGGTCAACGTGGAGACGTCGAGGACGGACCACGAATTGAGAGTCGGGCCGGTATTGGTATAGACGAGTAGATCGCCGACGTTCGACGTCGTCACGAAGGTGGCGACCGCTCCGGGAATGACGATCGGATCGCTGGCCACCGCGACGGTCGAGTTGGGGAGCGTGGTCGTCGTGACGGGCTTGGTCGTGGTGGTCACGGGCTTGGTCGTCGTCGTCGTTCCGCCGGCCTTCGTCGTCGTGGTCACGGGCTTGGTCGTCGTGGTCACGGGCTTGGTCGTCGTCGTCACCTGCTTGGTCGTGGTGGTCACCGGCTTAGTGGTCGTGGTCACTGGTTTCGTCGTGGTGGTAGTGGGCGCCGGTGGTGGGGCCGTGACGGCGACGCTGCCCGGCGTGCTGGTCATGAAGGGGACGGGGTCTCCGGTAGACCAACCGACCTGCACCACCTCGATGGTGCTCTTGGTCGTTCGAAAGGCGACCGTCGCGGTGAGACCGTTGACCAGAACGCTGGCCAGACCGTTGGCCGCCGTCGCGCCGCTCAAGGCCGAGAGGTCGGTCGCGACGTAGGGTCGCCACGCGCCTTGATTGTGCAGGTGGCGCCACAGCGGCGTGACGGGGTCGTTCTGACTCAGCAGAACCACGTGGGCGACGTCGTCGACGTAGAGCAGGTCGACGTTGCCGGAGGGATCGAACAACGGTACGGGATCGGCCGTCGGCGCGGGAAGGCTGTTCTTGGGGGTGGAGAGGTTGGTCCAGGATTTTGTGCCGGTGCTGGTCTGGGTGAACACCGCCAGCTGATCGAGATTCGTTCGGTAGGCCAACACGCCCTCGGTGGCGTCGCTCGCGGCGTGGGGGGCGCCCAGCATTTTGGTGTGATCGATCGAACCTTCGAGCGATAGGGCGTTCCAAGGAAGTGGTCCCGAACCGGTGTCGATGAACTGGTAGATCGGCAGACCGGCCGGCGAAGCGAGGGACGTCGCTCCGCGCGACCCGGTGGCCGCGAGGGTGATGCTGGCCAGCACCACGGTTACTAAGAGCACTGCGCGTCGAAGTTTCACTTATTTCCTCTTGGGAATTAACCCAATTCGTCGTGCACCTTCAATATGTTGAAGTCTAGGGGTGAGGCATTTTTCAACTCGTTCAACGACCGCCTGATCAGGCGTTGACTGTTACGTTCGGGTGACGATTGACTTCGCCGTCGACGACGTGCCCGGACCGTTCGCGTTGATCGCTCGCACGACGACGCGATACCTCTTGCCCTTCGCGAGATTTCTCACTCGGATCGACGTGGATCCCCGGGCCAGTGAGATCCACCTCGCTCCGCCGTTCACGGAGTACTGGTACGAGGTGATCGCACTGCCGCCGTTCGACGTGGGCGCGCGCACCTCGATTTGGAAGCCGCCCACCAGCGCCGAGAGCTTGGCGATCGCCGCGCGACCCGGGACGGTCGGTGCGACCTTGGCACCGGCCGTCACTTGAATGGTCGTGCTGTCGATGGTCTGAGACTGGTAGTTCACCACGACGTCGATCGGTCCCGGTTCACTGCCCGACACGGTGAACTGCGCGACGCCGTTCGCGTCGGAGGTGACGGTGTAGCTGGCGCTGCCGTTGGTGGACGCACTGGCCCGGTCGCCGTCGATGAGCACCTGCCCGTTGGCGCGAACGTTGGTGGCGGTGACGTTGACCAGGGCGTTGGTGAGCGGCCCGTTGTTCGTGTTGTGCAGGGTCGCCGTGACGGTGACCGGCACGTCGACCACGGCGCTCGATTTGGAGAGGGCGAACGAACTCTTGGTGACGTCGAACTTCGGGGGACAGAGACCGCTGAAGAAGGCGGCGCCGTCGGGACTGCCCAATCCCGAGGCCATGTCGTAACCGACGCCGGCGCTGAACTCACCGACGCCGTAAAGATCGTTCGAACCGGTCGTCACGTCGGCGAAGCCGGTCGAGGCCATGGCGTACAGCGAGGGATTGATAAATCCCAGTCGACCCGTGCCGCAGGCCTGGGCCGCCACGGCGACCATCGAACTGACCATCGGCGCACCGATCGACGTGCCGCCCACCGAGTTCCACCCGGCCAAGCAGTTCTGGTTGCACGCCCCTTGGCTCGAACCGGTGAAGTACTGGATGAAGCCGGAGTTGGGGTCGGCGAAGGTGGAGAGGTCGGGCACCATTCGCATGGTCGCGCTGGCGGGAACGCCGGGCGCGTTCTGCCACGACGGTCGCGACCACAAGGTGGAGAGGCCGCCGCCGCCCGCGCCGGGAGAGCCGGACTGGACGGAAGTGTTCCACACGGTCTCGTTCAAGGGATTGATGTCGTTGACGGTGAGGCCTCCGACGCCCGTGACGTAGGGCTGGGAGGCCGGGTCATCGACCGCCGGGTTGTTGTTGGTGACGCCGTTGCAGTCCGACGAACCGGAGTCCCCGGCCGCCGACACCACGGTCTGGCCCTGGGCCGCCATCTGTTCGAAGATCGGCTGTTCGGCCGCCGGGTCGCCACTGGGATCGGCCTCACAGGTACCCCACGACGTCGAGACGATCGAAGCGGTGTTGTCGTCGGCGATCCGTTGGTAGATGTCGATCGGACCGTTGCTGTTGTTGGGACCTTGATAGATATCGATGGCGGCGCCGGGCGCCATGGCCACGGCCTCCTCGATATCGAGGGTCGGTTCGTCGTCGTAGGCGCCGGTCGGGCCGCCGTCGACCGAGACGGGCGTGATGGTGGGGTTGAGTCCGTAGCAGTTCAAGTACGTCGCGAGGTCGCCCGGGTCATACGAGCTCAGTTCGTAGATGGCGATGGTCTGGCCCGAGCCGGTGACGTTGTTCGCCCACTGGGTGTTGAAACCGTAGAGCTGGGCCAGCTGGAACGGCGTGTAGCCGCCGTTGCTGTTCGGTACCGCCGACACCTCGCCGCCGTCGTCGGGGCACGTCGTGGCAATCGCGACGTGGGACTTCGCGTGCGGGAGCACCAGGTTGGTCGACGGCTGCACCACGGTCGAGAGTCCCGCGACGCCCGCGATGTCGTGGGCGATCGGGGCCGGCACCGTACCTTTGGTCGCTAACTGCGCCGCCAGCGCGCCGTTCGATCGACGTAGCGTCTCGACGCGGGCCGCGAAGGCGTGGGCGATCTCTGTCGTGGTGCCGCGCACGTGCAGTACCAGACGACCCTTGCTCAGCGCGCCGGCGCGCAGTCCAAATCCACGGAAGTAGTTGCGCACCGCCTCGACGCTCGACGCCGACGCGCCAAATCGTTGGGCGAACTCAGACGTGGTGAGGTAGTGATGAAAGTTCGGCGAGGCGGTATTCGAGAGACTCGCGATGTAGGCCGCGAGACCGGCCGGACTGCGCGGCGAGAGCGTTACGTCAAAGGACGTGGTGAACGATTGGTCGACCACGGTGACGTTGGCGGGAAGGGGCGCCGTCGTGGCCACGACCACGCGTGCTTCCGCGCCGAGGGCGCCCGTCATCGGAAGAACGAGGCCCACCAGCGCGACGCTGACGGCCAGAACGGGCCAGCGTAAGTGGAGGGAATCGCGGCGCACGGCCTCAGCCTAGGAAAGCCACGGCACCCCCGAGGTATCACCGTCCAATGTTGTGCAAGAAGTTAGATGATTCTTACGACTGGTCGTTTGTTGCGGAGGCGTAACGACGAGTGAGATCGGCGCATTCGAGACAGACCCTCTCGGGGATGACGCCTCGACGCATCAACCAACCAAAGACCGTGCATCCCAAGCAGTAGCCCCAGAATCCTTCGAGCGACGCGGCCACGATGAGGGGTAACAAGATCCAGCGCGCGTCACTCCACCCGGCGCTGAGCCAGACGATCGTCGCGGCGCCGCTGAAGGCCAGACCCAGGGCCTGCGCGAATCGCTTCGGCGGTCCGGGAACCGATTTCTGCCACTTCGTCAGTCGCGGCGCCGCCACGCGCACCGCGAACTGGCCCAACGGCGAGATGGTGGGTCCGGCCGCGACGCGCGCCACGAACCCGTAGGTCAGGGGGATGAGGAGCCACGCGGTGTTGGTCGCCAGGGCCACGACCGCCATCGTCAAGACCCCGAGGGCGACCGTTCGCGCGGCGGCGTCGTTCACCGGATTGGGGAAGGAGAAGAACCGCTTCATCCCATAAATCTTATGGTTCATGTCGCCAATTCGTCCTACGCCGTGAACGCGAGTCGAATCGTGGTGATGGCGCCCACCCCGATGATGACGATCCGCACGAGGTTGGGCGAGAGTCGAAGGATCAACATGGCCCCCAGCCATCCACCCACCAGGGTGCCGATCAAGAACATGTAGACGGCGTCCACGATGAGATGACCGCGCACGATGAAAATAATCGCCGCGAGCGCGTTGATGATCAACGAGAGCACGCTGCGCAGTCCCTGCAGCTCTTGGATCTTCAGCGGTAGGCACAGCGCCATCACGGCGAGCAGGAGGATTCCCATGCCGGCGCCGAAATAGCCGCCGTAGATGGCGACGAAGAAGATGCCGACGTACAGCCCCCATCGTCGAGCCGGGTGCGCGTGATCGAAGTGGGCCAGGCGCTTGGTGATGAGCGGCGCCAAGGCGAACAACAAGGTGCCCGAACCGATGAGCCACGGCACCACCTGGGCGAAGAGTCGCGAGGAGCCGAGCAACAGGAGGGAACAGCCCGCGGCCGTGCCGAGCACGCACGACGGCACTAGCGATCGGATGAGAGCGCGTTGACCGCGAAGTTGAACTCGAAATCCGCGGATGCTGCCGAGGGAACCCGGTACCACGCCGACGGTCGTGGTGACGTTCGCGGTCAGGGCCGACGCGCCGGTCGCGAGCAGCGTCGGAAATGTGACAAAGGTCCCACCGCCGGCGATGCCGTTCGCGATTCCCGCACCCACACCGGCCGCCAGATAGATCGTGAGGCGCCAGCCCAATGGAATGGTGGCGTCAATCATTGTCGTTAGCCTATTGAAAGTGAAATCTTTGCGAACTGGACGGCGTAATACCGGAGTTTCGTGTTCGGGTCATCTACCGTTGGCGACGTGTACCTCTTGAGCGGTGAGTTGATCGTCCCGAAGGATGCACCGACTGACCTCATCCGCGCGGCCGGCGGCATCATCCGGCGTTTCGTCCCCGGTGGTCGCGTCGAAGTGGCCTGCATCTACCGCGAGGCCCGGGGCGACTGGACCTTTCCCAAGGGCAAGATCGACGAGGGCGAGACCTTCGAGCAAGGCGCGCTGCGCGAGGTCTTCGAAGAGACCGGCATGTCCTGTCAGGTCATTCGATTCGCCGGCACCACGAACTACACGCACCGCAAGGGCAAGCCCAAGATCGTCGCCTACTACCTCATGGAGGCGAACGAAGTGGAGTTCGCCCCGAACGAGGAAGTGGACGAACTGGTGTGGGTTCCCTTCGAGAGCGTGCGGGCGCACTTGACGTGGAGTCGTGACCGAGAACTGTTCGACGAGGTCGTGAAGTTCCCGGAACTGCGCGCCGAGGCCTCTTAGCGCACTCGTTCTAGGAATAGGCGCGTGGACTCGTGTTGGGGGTTCGAGAAGATCTCTTCCGGCGTTCCCTTTTCCACCAGGACACCCCCGTCGAGATAGACCACTTGTTGGGCGACGTCGCGGGCGAAGTTCATCTCGTGTGTGGCGATCAACATCGTGGTGCCGGTGCGCGCCAGATCGCGAAGCAGGTCGAGCACTTCGCCCACCAGTGACGGGTCGAGCGCGCTCGTCACCTCGTCCAATAGGAGGAGCGCCGGTCGCATCGCCAAGGAGCGAACGATCGCCACGCGTTGTTGTTGACCGCCCGAGAGACGGTCCGGATATTCGTCAGCGCGGTCGCGCAGACCAATGCGTTCCAGGAGCGCCAGGGCTTCGTCGTGGACGTCGCCGTGCTTTCGCCGGAGCGCTCGAACCGGCCCGATGAGCACGTTCTCCAGAACCGTGAGGTGCGGGAAGAGATTGAACGATTGAAAGACCATCCCGGTGTGACGACGAACCTGGTCGGGATCGACGCGAACGTCGGTGAGCGACTGTCCGAAAAGAGTGATGGTCCCTCCGTCAATCGTCTCCAAGAGATTGACGCATCGCAGCAACGTCGATTTGCCCGAACCCGACGCCCCGATCAAACAGACGACCTCGTGGCGGTGCAGATTCAAGGTGATCCCCCGCAAGACCTCGTTGTCGCCGAAACGTTTTACGACCGCGTCCAGCTCCAGGATCACGTCGCTCACGTCGAGGCCAATCGTCGATTGCGGTCTCGGGCGATGAGGCCGTCGGTGACGCGCGTGAGGGGAATGGTCATGGCCAAGAACAACAAGGACGACACCACCAGTCCACTGGAGTTGAACTGCGACTCTTGAAAGATGTTGCCGGCCTGGACGGCTTCGATGACGCCGAGGATGGAGAGCAACGCGGTGTCCTTCTGCAAGGAAATGAAGTCGTTCAAGAGTGGGGGAATGACCGTGCGCACGGCCTGGGGAAGAATCACGCGTCGCATGGTGGTCGCGTTGGTCAAGCCGAGCGAGCGCGCGGCCAGGATCTGGCCGTGGGGCACTGAGAAGATGCCCGCTCGGAAGACCTCGCCGACGTAGGCGCTGTAGGTGAGGATGAGCGCCACACCGCCGTAGACCGCCGGTGACTGATTGGAGATGAAGCCGAGCTGCAAGCCCGGTACCCCGTAACCGATGAGGAGGAAGACCAAGAGGACGGGGATCCCCCGAAAGATGTCCGAGTAGATCACCGCGAGGATGCGAAACGGCATGAGCACCGGCGACTTGGTCATGCGCGTCCAGGCCAGCATCAAACCGAACGTGAGGATGAAGACCTCGGCGATGAGGAAGATCCGGATGTTGATGAGTAGCCCCAGGCCCACCGAGCTCAGCGAATGGCGGTGGTTGCCGACCAACGATTCCCACATGTAGTGCGGGTTGAAGAAGTCGTGGCGGACGATCGCGCCGCCGGGAGCCAGGTAGAACGCCGCGACCAGGCCCCCGATGATCAGTACCGTCGAGACGGTGCTCACCACGATGGCGCGACGCCCGAGGAGCAACTGCTTCCGACGTGGTGCGAAGAATGAAGGGGTCTCCTCCGACTGCGTCACGTCGGTGTCGTCAACCACGAAAGGTTACGGCTCGATAACGGGCACGCTCGTGTAAATGCTGAGCCACTTGGTCTGCAGGGCCGCGAGAGTTCCATTCGATTTCATGGCCGCGATCGCCGCATTCACGCAACCCACCAGTTTGTTGCCCTTGTGGAAGAGAAGGCCGTAGTGCTCTCCCACGCTGGGAAACTGGCCCACCTGGACCGCGATGTTCTGTTTCTTCGCGTTGATCACTTCGCCCGATCCCGGCGACGCCATGTACTGACCGTCCGGGGTGTCCAGCACGATGGCGTCGATTTGATGAGTCTCCAACGCCGACGCCGCGTCGGCCAGAGAGTTGAACACTCGCGGACTCTTCGCGGGCTTTATCACCTGATCGATGTAGGCGAGTCCCGTGGTGCCGATCTGATCGCCGTATTGATAGGTCTTGAGTTCGGCCGGGGTGTGATTCTTCACGATCTTGCTGCCCTTCAACGCGATGATCGACTGCTGGACGTCGTAGTAGCTGTTGGAGAACGTGACCTCCTGGGCGCGAGCGCTGGTGAAGGAGATCTCGTTGATGTCGAAGTCGAAACGCTTGGTGCCGGGCTCGAAGCTCGCGTTGAACGCTTCGTGGACCCACACCACGTTCGACTTCTTGACGCCCAGCTCCTTGGCGATCCCGTAGGCCACCGCCGACTCGTAGCCCTTGCCGTTCGAAGGAGTGTTGTTGACGAACCACGGCGTGTAGGCCGGGTTGTCGGTGGCCACCGTGAGTTTGCCCGAGGTGTACGCCGATGAAGCGATCGATGTCTTACACGACGCCAGCGATGGCGTGGCCGCGTCGGCGGACAGGCCGGTGGACAGTGACACGGTGCCGACGGTGGCGAGCGTCACGAGCCCCGCCAGCGTGAATCGTAGGTTGCGCATGAGATCCCCTTCTCGGTGTTGCGACGTCGTAGTGAATGAGTGTAACGCTGGGTTTCGTGGCGATTCCGATGTTGTCACTGGCCCCGGCGGAGGTGACGGTCGCGTCCTAGGAGAGGAGAAACAATTTCCTTTGACGACGGCCCGTTAGTAGGATGGGTCGGCTGGGAGAGGTGGGTGAGTTCGGTTTAAACCACATTCCTGCTAAGAATGCGGCCTGCGAAAGCGGGCCCGAGGGTTCAAATCCCTCCCTCTCCGCCGTAACCACCGAGCGCAGTGCGCTCGGTGTTGTCGTCAACTGAGGAGACGTGGTGCGGTACTGGATCGAGACGCTCGGGTGCCCCAAGAACCACGTGGACTCCGACAAGCTGGCGGGACTTTTGGAGTCCCAGGGCTACCGCGTCGCCGCGTCGCCCGCCAAAGCCGACTTGGTGGTGGCCAACACTTGTGCCTTCATCGAGGCGGCGCGCGAGGAGTCGATCGAGACCGTCCTCGCGCTGGCCGACCTGAAGCTCTCCACGGCACGCCTCGTCGTCACCGGATGCATGGCCGAACGCTACGGCAACGAACTCGCCACGGCGCTGCCCGAAGTGGACCTGGTCGCCGGGTTCGGTGAGAGCTTGACGGCGATCGCTTCGACGCCGGTCGCCCTTCGCAGCCGAGCGCTGCCGTCCTTCGACCTCTTGAATCTGCCGCGACCGAAGTCGGCCACGCCGTGGGCCTACGTCAAGATCGCCGAAGGGTGTGACCGGCGCTGCGGGTTCTGCGCCATACCGTCGTTTCGTGGCGACCAGCGAAGTCGCTCCACCGACGAGATCCTGGCCGAAGGCCGCGCCCTCGCCCAGGGCGGCGTGCGTGAGCTGGTCCTCATCGCTCAGGACCTGGCCAGTTGGGGACACGACCGACGCCGCGCCGGTCGCGGTGAACCGGTCGAAGTGCTCGACGACGGTGGCACCCAACCACTCATTGCATTGACCCGGACGTTGAGTCGCGAGGTCGATCGCGTGCGGCTCCTCTATCTGTATCCGTCGGGACTGACCGGCGCGCTGATCGACGCCATCCTCGAGAGCGGGGTGCCGTACTTCGACCTGTCGTTACAGCACGCGTCACGGCCGTTGCTGCGCGCGATGCGACGTTGGGGCGACGCCGAGCGTTTCCTCGAACGTATCGCCGCGATTCGAGCCAGTGACCCCGACGCGACGTTTCGTTCGTCCTTCATCTTGGGCTACCCGGGCGAGACCGAAGACGACCAACGTCGACTGCTGGAATTCATCGACGAAGCCCAGCTCGACTGGGCCGGCTTCTTCACTTTCTCCTCCGAGGAGGGCACCCACGCCAACTCCCTGGGCGGCCAGGTGCCGCACGAACTGGCCCTCGAGCGACTGCGCGAAGTGAGCGAACTCCAAGACGACATCACCGCTCGCCGTCGCGACGCCCTGGTGGGCACCAGGCAGCGCCTCCTCATTGACGCGCCCGGCGTAGGGCGAAGCGTTCGCGAGTGCCCCGAGATTGATGGCATTGTGATGGTGGATCAGTCACTAACCGTGGGGGCGCTGGTCGAGTGCGAGATCGTGGCGAGCCACGGGACGGATCTGGAGGCTGTACGGGTATGACGAGCGAGCCCACCTACGGCGAGTCCGCTCTCCTCACGCCGGCCAACATGCTCACCGCCTCGCGCCTCCTGGTAGCGCCGGTCTTCATCTACCTCATCGTCTTCGACCGGATCTCGTGGTGGACGGCGTTGGTGGGATTCCTGGCCGCGATGTCGGACTACTTCGACGGCATCGTCGCGCGCCGCCACGGCACCACGACCTCGGGCGCGTTCCTCGATCCGCTGGCCGACAAGGTCATCGTCCTCGGATCGCTCTACGCCCTTATACTCGCTCGACCGCACGGCCTTAAGAGCTTCATCATCCCGGCCGTCCTCATCACGCTGCGCGAAATCTGGATGAGCGTCTTTCGGGCCCGGGCGGCGCGCCGCGGGATCTCGATCCCGGCGAGCAAGTTGGCCAAGTGGAAGACGTTCACCCAGGACTGGGCGATCGCCCTTTGCGTCATACCCCTGACGGCCCATCGCGCCTGGATCGGCGTCACGGTGATTTGGATCGCCGTCGTCTTGACGCTCTATACCGGATGGCAGTACTACGCCGAGGGCAAGAAGGTCGGTTTGCGTGCGCGTTGAGATCGTGGCCGTAGGAACGGAGCTGTTGCTGGGTCAGATTCCCGATACGAATTCGCAGTGGCTCGGAGAACAACTGGCGGCCCACGGCATCGCCTCGCAGTTCCACCAGCACGTGGGCGACAACCACCAGCGGATTCTTCTGGCCTTTCGCACCGCGCTGGCGCGAAGTGACGCGGTGATCGTGTGCGGGGGACTGGGACCGACGCAGGACGACATCACCCGCGCCGCCTTGGCCGAAGTCATGAACGTCGAACTGGAGCGACACGAGGAGATCGTCGAACGGATTCGCTCCATGTTCTCGTCGCGAGGTCGTGCCATGCCCGAGAACAACCTCTTGCAGGCCGACGTGCCGCGCGGCGCGACGATCATCCCCCAGACGCGCGGCACCGCCCCGGGACTGATCTGTGCGGTCGGCCAGAAAGTCGTCTACGCCGTGCCGGGCGTCCCGTACGAGATGACCGACATGTTCGAACGCGCGATCCTGCCCGACCTCGTGGCGCGACAGGTGGCCGCCGGCACGACGTCGGTCATCACCAGTCGGGTGCTTCGCACCTGGGGCGCGAGCGAATCCGCGCTCGCCGAAGCCGTGGCGCCGCGCTTCGATGAACTCATCGATGACGACCGGGTTACCATCGCGTTCCTCGCCTCGGGCATCGAAGGCATCAAGGTGCGCATCACCGCCCGCGGTGACGACGCCGCGCACGCGACGTCACTCCTCGTCCACGAAGAGTCGATCGTTCGTGCCTTGATCGAAGAGCAGCTCGGGGACATCATCTTTGGCGTCGACGACCAGACGATGGAAGACGTGGTCGCCGCGCAACTGCTCGAGCGTGGTCTCACGCTGGCGGTCGCCGAGTCCGTGACGGGCGGGCTCATCGCCTCGAGACTGGTGGGCGTCGTGGGCGCCTCGAAGTGGTTTCGCGGCGGTGTCGTGAGTTACGCCTCCGAGGTGAAGTTCGATCTGCTGAAGGTGCCCGTCGGACCGGTGGTGAGCGCGGAGGCCGCCGAAGCGATGGCCGGTGGCGTGCGCAACCTTCTGCACGCCGACGTCGGGTTGAGCGTCACCGGCGTGGCCGGACCCGAAGAGCAGGACGGCCAACCGGCCGGCACCGTCTTCGTCGGACTGTCGTTCGGTGAAATGTCGCAACACGCCGCGCTGCGACTGCCGGGGGACCGACCGCGCGTTCGCGCCTACAGCGCCATCAGTGCACTGGACGTGTTACGTCGAGCACTCTTCGCCTCGTCGTAGGTCGACGGGTTCTCGCTTAATCTCGCACTAACACGGGAGGTGTTGATGTCGTCATTGGAGATTCGTGTCGATCCGGCCGCCATGGGTTTCGATCCCGCGCGCCTCGATCGCATCGCCCCGCACTTCGATCGATTCGTCGAGGACCGACGACTGCCCGGTTGGCTGGCCACCGTGGCCCGAGGTGGCGAACTGGTGTGGAGCGCGAAGGGCGGGTACCGCGACCGCGAGAAGGCGCTCGAAGTGACCGACGACACGATTTGGCGCATCTACTCCATGACCAAACCGATTACCTCGATCGCCGTGATGATGCTCTACGAAGAAGGACGCTTCGATTTGAACGACGACGTCGGTCAATGGATCGACGCATTGAAGGAACCTCGCGTCTGGGCCGGCGGCACGGCCGCCAAACCCCAAACGGTGCCGGCGATCGAACCGGTGCGCGTTCATCATCTGCTGAGTCAGATGAGCGGACTGACCTACGGCTTTCACTACGCCCATCCGACCGACGAGATCTATCGCACCAAGGGATACGACTTCGGGTTCTCGCCCGGCGCCGACCTAGCCCAGGCCGTGCACGACTGGTGCTCGAGTCCACTGGTCTTTCAACCGGGCAGCGGATGGAACTACTCCGTCTCGGTCGACGTACTCGGTCGGCTGATCGAGATCTGGAGTGGCCAGAGCTTCGAGTCGTTTCTCCAGGACCGGGTGCTCGCGCCCCTCGCCATGACCGACACCGACTGGTACTGCCCGGAGGAGAAGTGGGACCGCTTGGCGATGCTCTACGTGCCCCACGGTGGCGATTCCTTCCCCTACGAGGAGCTCGCCAAGGAGGCCACCCACCCCCCGCGAATTCACGGCGGGGGCGGTGGATTGGTCTCCACGGCGCACGACTACCAACGATTCATGACGATGCTGTTGCGCGGCGGGGAGTTAGACGGTGTGCGCTTGGTCTCCAATCGCACGATTGAACTGATGACCCGCAACCATCTCCCGAACGACGTTGAACTCGAGGAGTTTGCGACGGACTCGTTCTCCGAGACCAGTTACGCCGGCATCGGCTTCGGACTCGGCTTCTCGGTCGTGATCGATTCGGTGAAGAATAAGTCCCTCACCTCCGAAGGGACCTTCGCTTGGGGCGGCGCGGCGTCGACGGCCTTTTGGGTCGATCCGGAAGAGGATCTGAGCGTCGGCTTCTATACCCAGCTCCTTCCGAGCGGGACCTATCCGATTCGCCGAGAGCTGCAGCAGCTCGTCTACCAAGCATTGGTCGATTGATCAGAAATTCGTTGGAATCACTGTCTTTCTGCCCCCTTAAGGTGCATGATTAAGAGGTCGTCGGGATATCCATCTTACGAACACTTGTTCGTAATAGTGTGAAGACGGGTGGAGAACGACCGATGTCACAAGAGGCTCATAGCGTTCCTCCGATGACAAAGAACCAGGAGACAGCAATGGCAACCGACGACCGCGAGAAGGCTCTCGACGCCGCGCTCGGCCAGATCGAGAAGCAGTTCGGCAAGGGCTCGATCATGCGCATGGGCGAGAACATGCACATGAACATCGAGTCGATCCCGACCGGCGCCCTCGCTCTCGACATGGCGCTCGGCATCGGCGGACTGCCCCGCGGTCGAATCGTCGAGCTCTACGGTCCCGAGTCCTCGGGAAAGTCCACGTTGGCGATGCACGTGGTGGCCGAAGCGCAGCGCAACGGCGGGGTCTGCGCGTACATCGACGCGGAGCACGCCATGGACCCGGTCTACGCGCGCGCCATCGGCGTCAACGTCGACGACCTTCTTATCTCCCAGCCTGACACCGGCGAGCAGGCCCTGGAGATCACCGACATGCTGATCCGCTCCGGTGCCCTCGACGTCATCGTCATCGACTCAGTGGCGGCCCTTACGCCGCGCGCCGAGATCGAAGGGGACATGGGTGACACGCACGTCGGACTCCAGGCCCGTCTCATGAGCCAGGCGCTTCGCAAGTTGACGGGCGGACTTTCCAAGTCCAACACCATCGCTATATTTATCAACCAGTTGCGTGAAAAGATAGGCGTGCTTTATGGGAGCCCCGAGGTAACCCCTGGTGGGAGGGCACTTAAGTTCTACGCCTCGATTCGCCTCGACATCCGTCGCATCGAATCGATCAAGGACGGCACCGACGTCGTCGGCAACCGTACGCGCGTCAAGGTCGTGAAGAACAAGTGCGCCGCGCCCTTCAAGCAGGCCGAGTTCGACATCATGTACGGCCACGGCATCAGCCGCGAAGGGTCGGTGCTCGACGTCGCGGTCGAACTGGGCTTCGTGAAGAAGGCCGGCGCGTGGTTCACCTACGAAGGCGAGCAGATGGGTCAAGGTCGCGAGAACGTGAAGGCCTTCCTTCGCGAGAACCCGCAGACCATGGCCGAGATCGATGGACGCGTCCGCGAGCACATGGCCAACGCCCTCTTGCCGGACGTGGTCGGCACCGGTGTTGAGCTCGACATCGATTCGCCCATCTCGCTCGACTAACACTTCATCTCCCTCAATAGTCACTTCGGTTAATTCATTCGCGCTCGCGACGAAGCGCGCTCGAGCGGACAACTAACGTGACACCGTGATTGACCGCCTTCGTTTCCGGCAGTTCTTGGGCGCCCGAGTACGCGCCTTTCGTCGCTACGTCAACGAAGTGGCGACGGTCGGACCGAGCGACCCCTACGCCAATCGGTTCCAGTATTTCGGTAAGGGTGCGGCCCTGATGGCGCCCCAGGGTGTGATCTACAACGAGCGTTACCTCTCGATCGGCGATGACACCCTTATTGGCCCGAACGTCTGTCTGACGGCCGGAATCAGCGGGGAACAGACGATGCTCAGTTCACCGGTCGTCTCCATCGGACGAAAGTGCATTATCGGTCGTGGGTCTCACATCATTGGACACTGGTCGATCGTGTTGGGCGACGAGATACAAACCGGCCCCTACGTGTACATCACCGACGAGAATCACTCCTACGAGGACCCCGACCAACCCATTGGTTGGCAAACGCCAACGGAGGCGGCTGTACGCATCGGTTCGGGCAGTTGGCTCGGGGCGAACGTCGTGATCCTTCCGGGCACAGAACTCGGAGTCAACACCGTCGTCGCGGCCGGTGCCGTCGTGCGCGGGACCTTCCCCGATCACGTCGTGCTCGGTGGCGTTCCGGCGAAGGTATTGCGCCATTACACGCGGGAGAACGGATGGCAATCGGGACCACCGAGTGAGTAGTCGAAAGCTCGGCGTCGATCTCACTCCGCTTCGAGTCTCGACGCAGTACCGCCGTCTCTACATCGCCGGGTTCATCACGGCCCTCGGCAGTCAGGCCACGTACGTCGCGGTGCCGTATCAACTTCGACTGCTTACCCATTCACCACTTGACGTGGGATCGATCGGATTGGCCGAACTTCTGCCGCTCGTCGTTTTCGGCCTCTATGGCGGCGTGCTGGCCGACCGGCTCAATCGTCGACGCTTGATCATCTCGATGGAGCAGGTCCTGATGGTCTCGACGGCCGTCCTCTTCATCAACGCGCTCCTGCCGCACCCCCAAGCGTGGATCCTCTACGTCGACGCCTTCGTCGCCTCGGGCGCCGGCAGCCTTCAACGTCCGAGCATCGAGGCGTTGAACCAACTGTTCGTGCCGCACGAGATGCAACGAGCGGCCTCGGCGCTCGCAAACATCCGCATGACGACGGCGTCGATCATCGGTCCGGCCCTCGGGGGACTGGCCGCCGTTGCCTTCGGTCCGGCGTCGGTCTATCTGGCTAATCTCGTCACGTTTTCGCTGTCGCTCGTCTTGCTGTACACACTTCGCGCCACCGCGGCCACGGCGCGCGCTGAGGACGGCGACGTGGCGGCGCTTCGTTCGGGACTGCGCTACGCCATGTCGCGCCCCGACATCGTGGGTACCTACATCATCGACCTGCTGGCGATGATTCTCGCCTTTCCCGTCGTCATGTTGCCTTTCGTGGCCGCGCGCTTTCACGAGACCTACGCCTTGTCGTTGTTGTATTGCGGTCTTCCCGCCGGGGCTCTGATCGCGACCTTGACGTCCGGTTGGTCGCGCCGGATTCATCGCTACGGTCGAGCGATCGTCTTCGCCGCCGCGCTCTGGGGTCTCGGAATCGCCCTTTTTGGTTACTCCTCATCGCTGTGGCTCGTACTCCTCGGACTCGCCGTTGGCGGCGGTGCGGACGCGATCAGCGGCATCTTTCGCACCACCATGTGGAACGAGTCGATTCCTCCAGAGATGCGCGGTCGCATGGCCGGCATCGAGATGATCTCGTACTCGCTCGGACCGACCGCCGGACAGTTCCGGGCTGGCGTCATGGCGGCGTGGACGACGTTGCGCTTCTCCCTGACCTTCGGCGGACTGGCCTGTACCGGATCGGTGGGTGCCGTCGCGCTCGCGTTGCCGCGGCTGTGGAGTTTCGATGCCCGCACCGATGTGCACGTCGCCGAAGTGCGCGAGATGCGTTCGGGTGAGGACTTCACGGAGTCTTAACGACGAATCACCAACCTCTACGATTCAGTGGTGAGTTCTACGACTTTTCTCGTAACGGTGAGTGGCCCGGACCGCGTCGGTGTCGGGGCCCAGCTCTTCTCCGCGCTCACGTCACTCGAGGCTCGGGGCATTGAGATCACCGACGTGGCGCAGATAACGATTCGAGGCGCCCTGGTGCTCTGCGCCGAAGTGACGTCTAGAAACGCCGTGACTCGAGCCGTAATCGAGGAGGCGTTGGCGCAACGAGATATCGCCAGCCACGGCATCACGGCGACGATTGAAGAAGTGACCCCGAGCGACGTGAGCGACGGTCGCCGACTCTTGGTCACCTTCCTCGCGCCGCGAATTGGCGCGACGCAGTTGGAAGGCGTCTTCGCGGCGATCGCCGCGTCGGGCTCGACCTGCGAACGGATCGTGCATCTCGCCAGCTATCCGGTCGATTGCTACGAACTCGTCGTGCGCGGATCAGATCACGCGTCGCTGCGCGAGGCTCTCGTGGAGGTCGCGCGCGACACGGGTATTGATTTGGCGGTGCAGCGCGCCGGACTGCATCGACGCGCCAAGCACCTCGTTGTCATGGATGCCGATTCCACATTGCTCCAAGACGAAGTGATCGACCTGCTCGCCGAGGAGTGCGGGTGCGCCGCGGAAGTGTCGGTGATAACCGAGTTAGCGATGTCCGGTGAGATCGACTTCGCCGAAGCGCTCCGCCGCCGCGTGGCACTTTTGGCGGGCCTACCGGCCACGGTGCTCGATGACGTGCGAGCTCGACTTCGATTGACGCCGGGGGCGCGAACGTTGCTGCGCACCTTGCAGCGACTCGGCTATGTCCCGGCCGTCGTGTCGGGTGGCTTCGTCGAGGTGTTGGCGCCCTTGATGGCCGAACTGAAGGTCGAGCACCTCGCCGCCAATCGGCTGGAAATCGTTGACGAGAAGTTGACGGGGCAGCTCGTGGGCGAGATCGTTGATCGGGCCGGCAAAGCCAACGCGCTACGACGCTTCGCCGAAGAGGTGGGCGTACCCTTGGAACAGACGGTGGCGGTCGGCGACGGCGCCAACGACATCGACATGCTCTCGGCGGCCGGCTTGGGAATCGCTTTTAACGCCAAGCCCGTGGTCCAAGAGCACGCCGACACTCAACTGACTGTGCCGTACTTGGACGCGGTTTTGTATTTCCTGGGCATCAGTCGCGAAGAAATCGAAATGGTGTAATCAGTTCGCAGCCGGCGCGCCCAAGACGGCACCGAGAACGGTCGGTATGTCGTCGCGCACGACTGCGTCGGCCTCATTGTCGTACTGCGTCGGTTCGGCGTTGATGATGAGCAGTCGCGCTCCTCGTGAGAGTGCTTTGGGGACGAGGTCAGATACCGGTCGCACCGCCAGAGTTGAACCGATGCAGATCAGCAGGTCGCATCGCTTGGCGAGATATTCGGCTCGAGCGAACTCCGCTCGCGGCAATGCTTGTCCAAAGCTCACGACGGCGGTCTTCAACAAGCCCCCGCACTCCGCGTCGAGGATGAGGGCATGACAATGGGGGTCGAGTTCCCCCGCGGCCACCCGATTCAGGACTTCGGTCGTTGACGTCTCGGACCCGCAACGAAGGCAGCGCGTGGTACGCGAGTTTCCGTGGACTTCGATGACTAGGTCCGGATCGGAGCCGGCCGCCACGTGCAATCCGTCGATGTTCTGGGTGATGAGAGCCTTCAGTTTGCCGCTCCGTTCGAAAGCGACCAGTGCCCGATGGGCTGGGTTGGGTTGAACGGCGACTTCGCGTCGCGCCAGCAGTCGTTGCCACGCTTCTTGGCGCACTTGAGATGAGGCGGTGAAGGCATCGATGTTCGAAAGTCGTTCGGCCGCTGGGTTCTGGGTCCACACGCCGTCGGGGCCTCGAAAATCTGGAATACCGGAGGCGGTGGAAACACCGGCCCCGGTCAGCACCACCACGTTGGAGAACATCTCGACGAGTCGACGGGCGTCATCGACTGAGTTACCGGTCACGACGCCAAATCGTAAGTCACTTGCGATCAATTTGATGCAGAATTGAGAACAGACTCATCACATACATTCTGTCCTTTACTGGGTAGTAATGTCAGTCGCAGTAGGAAAAGGGGGGACCTTTGAAGGTACGCATTGACCCCGAGATCTGTCAAGGTCAGGGCCGTTGTTTCTCGATCGCTCCGGGAGTCTTCGACTTCGACGATCTCGGCAACGGCGTCGTCATCGGCGACGGCACCTTGACCGACGACACGATCGAACTGGCGCGACTCGCCCAGTCGAACTGTCCCGAGCACGCCATCTTCATCGAGGAGTAGCCATGACCGACAGCCCACTCGTTAAAGACTTCGCCACCGACTGGGATCATTCCGATCCGCAGTGGGTCGCCGATCCCTATCCGATCTGGGACGACCTTCGTCAGCGTTGTCCGGTCGCGCACACCGAGCGGTACGGCGGTGGCTGGTTCCCCGCGACGCACGCCGGTGTCTCGGAGATCGCCAAGGACACCGAGAACTTCACCAGTCGCACGGTGGTCATCGGCAACGGTCGTCCGACCGAGTTGGACCTGCCGGCGCCAATCGGTGTCGCGCCGCCCATTACCTCGGACCCGCCGTTCCACGCCATCGCGCGCCGGCTGATTCTTCCGGCTTTCGCGCCCGGGCCGATCAACGCCCTCGAGCCGATGATTCGTGAGCTGTGTTCGAGTTTGCTCGACGGGTTGGCCGGTGAGGACATCGTGAACGCCGGTACCAAGTACGCGCAGTACATTCCGCCGGGCGTTATACGGGGAATGTTGGGCTTTCCCGAAGAAGACATCGAGCACTTCCTCGAAATGGTCCACGTCATCATGGAGGGCATCGACCATCCGGAAGAAGAGCGCATCATCGAGTTCGAACCGATCGAGGCGTACTTCGTCGCGCAGATGGAAGACCACATGGACAATCCTCGCGACGACCTCACGTCCTATCTATTGAACGTGGAACTGGAAGGACAGAACCTGGCTCTCGAGCACGTGTTCGGGACGATGGTCCTCATCCTGGTCGCCGGGATCGATACCACGTGGTCGGCGATTGGTTCGGCGATCTGGCATCTCGCCCAGAATCCCGACGACTTGGCGCGACTGGTCAACGAACCCGACCTGATGCCCGTGGCTATCGAAGAGTTCCTTCGCTTCTACGCCCCGGTCACCATGGCACGACTGGTGAAGCACGACATGGAGTACCAGGGCTGTCCCATGAAGGAAGACGACTGGATCCTGCTGGGCTTCCCGGCCGCCAACCGCGACCCCGTGGTCTTCAAAGACGCCGACCAGTTCATCATCGATCGCGCCGAGAACCGCCACGTCGCCTTCGGGTTGGGCATCCACCGCTGCGCCGGATCGAACCTGGCGCGCCTGGAGATGCGCGTCGCCTTGGAGGAGTTCATCAAGCGCTACCCGCGATTCGACTTGGCCGAACCCGAGGCGGTCACCTGGGCGCCCGGTCAGATCCGCGGACCTCGGAACCTGCCGATTCGAATACTGCCGTAACGAGAGACGAATGAGCGACGTCGTTGATGAATCCGCGAAGGTGCCGGTCGACGACTTCGCCTCCGACTGGGACCACACCGATCCGCGGTGGGTGAACGACCCGTACCCGATCTGGGAGGACCTGCGCGAGCGCTGCCCGGTCGCGCACACCGAGCGCTACGGCGGCGGGTGGTTCCCCACCACGCACGAGATGGTGTCCTCGATCGCCAACGACACCGAACACTTCACGAGCCGCATGGTCGTGGTGGTGCATAACAAGTATCCGCCGAACTTCATTCCGGCGCCGATTGGCGGCGCACCCCCCATCACCTCCGATCCGCCCTTCCACTCGATCGCTCGTCGCGTGCTCCTGCCGGCCTTCGCGCCGGGACCGGTCAACGCCCTGGAGCCGCAAATTCGCGCCCTCTGTAACAAGCACCTCGACCAGATGGTCGGACACGAGTTCGTGGACGGAGGCACCGACTACGCCCAGTTCATCCCACCGGGCGTCATCGCTTCGATGTTGGGATTTCCCTCGGAGGACGAGGAGATCTTCCGCGACATCGTCCATCTGGTGCTGGACCTGATCGATCTGCCGTCCGAGGTTCGCGGACCAATGTTTGAGCCGATGAGCGAGTACTTCGGCAAGCAGATCGACGATCACGTCGAGCATCCCCGCGACGACCTGACGAGCTATCTCTTGAACGTCGAGGTGGCGGGCCAGAAGCTCGAGCGCCAGCACGTGGCCGGGACCATGGTCCTGATCCTGGTGGCCGGCATCGACACCACGTGGTCGGCCATCGGTTCGGCGATCTGGCACCTGGCCCGTCATCCCGAGGACCTCGCGCGACTGGTGAACGAACCCGATCTGATGCCGGTGGCGGTCGAGGAGTTCCTGCGCTTTTACGCTCCGGTGACGATGGCCCGATTGGTCGCCCAGGACTACGAGTTCTACGGCTGTCCGATGAAGAAGGACGACTGGGTCCTCTTGGGTTTCCCCGCGGCCAACCGCGACCCCAACGCCTTCGAAGACGCTGACAAATTCATTATCGATCGTGCCGCCAATCGACACGCCGCCTTCGGACTGGGCATCCACCGATGCGTCGGCTCGAACCTGGCCCGTCTGGAGCTGCGCGTCGCCATCGAAGAGTTCATCAAGCGGTTCCCGAGGTTCGAACTGGTCGACGGCGATGCGGTGACCTGGGCGCCCGGTCAGGTACGCGGACCACGACACCTACCGCTGCGCATTCTGTCGTAAGCGGCGTTACAGACCGAGGTTCGGGCTCGCTTCCGTCCAAAGTCCGGCCATCCACGCCTCGACGGCGTCGGGGTCGCGCGGCAATGCCTCGGAGAGATTCTTCGAGCCGGTGGCGGTGACCAGCACGTCGTCTTCGATACGCACGCCGATCCCTCGATACTCCTCCGGCACCGTGAGGTCGTTGGCTTGGAAGTACAGGCCCGGTTCGACCGTCAAGACGTAGCCCTCTTCGAGAGTGCCGTCGCGGTACATCTCGTCGCGGGCGTTGGCGCAGTCGTGCACGTCGAGCCCGAGCATGTGGCTCGTGCCGTGCAGGGTGTAACGCCGGTGCAACTGGCGTTCGGGGCGTAACGCGACTTCGGGCTCTTCTTGCAAGATGCCCAGGTCGTAGAGTCCTTGGGTCAGGATCCTCATCGCCGCGTCGTGGGGCGCCTTGAAGGTCGCGCCGGGCTTGACCGCGTCGATCCCGGCCTGTTGGGCCGCGACCACCAATTCGTAGATGCGGCGCTGCGCCGGTGAGTAGGTGCCGCTGATGGGCATCGTGCGCGTGACGTCGGCGGTGTAGAGGTTGTGACATTCGACGCCGGCGTCGAGCAGCAGGAGGTCGCCGCGTCGCACGGCACCGGTGTTCCTGGTCCAGTGCAGCACCGTAGCGTTCGAGCCACTGGCGGCGATCGTGTCGTAGCCGGTGTCGTTGCCTTCGACGCGCGCGCGCATGTGAAAGACGCCTTCGATGACTCGTTCGCCCCGTCCTTCGGCGGCCGGAAGGGCTCGGACCACGTCCTCGAATCCTTTGACGGTGTACTGGACCGCCAACTGGAGCTGGGCGATCTCGAAGTCGTCCTTCACGAGACGCTGCTCGCTGAGGGTGGTCGCCAAGACCTGGTCGTCCTTGTTCGCTTCGAGGTAGTCGTCGAGTTTCTGGTCGAATCCCCGAACGCTCACGATCTCCGTCGTCGCCAGCGCGGCGAGCCCGGGCTCCAGGGCTTCGAGCGGTGCCGTGTCGATCTCGTAGTAACGCGCGGCCTCGGTGACGCCGCGCCGAGCGCCGACCCACAACTCGCCATAGCGCGCGTCGGTGAAGAACTCGTGGGTGCGCTGGTCGCGTCGATCGGCCAGGTACAACGTGGAACGAGGCCCGTCAGACCCCGGCGCGATCACCAACACCGCGTCGGGTTCGTCACATCCGGTCAGGTAGAAGAAGTCGGTGCCGGCTCGGAAGCGGTAGTCGGTGTCGTTGGCGCGCACTTTGTAGTTGCCGGTCGCCACGACGATCGTGCGGCCCGAGAACTCTTCGGCGATACGCGTTCGTCGCTGCGCACAGAACGTCGCGGCGGGGTGAACTTCGTTGTTCGGCGTGACGCTCGCCCAGTTGCTCGTCATGTGCTCCACGAGGGCTCGGGGCACCGCGGGACGGTGGTCACCGGCCCAGATCCAGTGCTCGGAGACGGGATTCTCTTCGGAGACGTCGGGTTCGGGGACTGCGGAGATGTTCTCGGCCATGCCCTCAACTTACAACCGCGGTGGCGAGTCATAGGCTCCCTAGATGGACATCACCATGACTCGTGAGGGCTCGGTCGCGGTACTGACCTGGGACGAGGGGGAGAATCGGATCAATCTCGATTCACTCGCTCGACTGAACGCGTTGCTCGACGAACTCGACCGAGTCGAAGGTCCGCTATCGGTCGTCTTGACCGGCACCGGGAAGTTCTTCTGCAACGGGCTCGACCTCGAGCGATTCGCCGACAACCGCGACGAGTTCATCGAGACGCTGCACCGACTGGAGCAGACCATCGGTCGGCTGCTCGTCTTCCCGGCCTACACCGTGGCGGCCATCAACGGGCACGCCTTCGCCGGTGGGGCCCTGATCTCGTGCGCCTTCGACTACCGCGTCATGCGCGAGGATCGTGGCTACTGGTGCATGAACGAAGCCGAGATCGGGCTGGCCCTGGACGAACGACTGTGGTCGATCCTGGAGAATCGACTCCCGCGAGCCACGGCGATCGTCGCGGCGACGACGGCTCGACGATTCTCGGGTCCGGACGCCCTGCGCTTCGGCATCGTGGACGCGGTCGTGCCAGAGGCCGACGTCCTCGCGCACGCCCTGGTCGTCGCGGAGAGTCTGGCGAACCTCGATCGGTCAACGTTGGGCGTGCACAAGCGACTCGCTCACGGAGAAGAAGCCGAGAAGCTCGGTTTCATGTTGTAGGGCGTTAGCGAAATGGTGACTTGCTTCGACTTGTCGGGAAATTGTTCGACCACCTTCCGGAACACAATTGACCATCGGTATCGTGGGACCGTGAACATCGACGCCTATCGCAGCTGCACCTGGAAGGAGAAGCGCGACGTACTCAACGTCTTCTGGCGAAGGAACGTGGAGACCTCGTCACGCCTGGGAGTCGCGGCAGTGCAGTACGGCTTCTTCGCCGTCATCTGTCTGGTGGTGGTGATGCTCGAGCTCGCGTTGATTCTGGTGGCGGCGCTCGACCACGGATCGTTCGTCGCCTGGATCGCGGCCCCGGCCGAACTCTTCATGATCTGGTCGACTTGGTGGGCGATCATGCGCTACCGAGTCTTGAAGTCCCAGTTCGCCGTTTGACGGACCTTACGGTTCTTCGATCCAACCCTGGTTGACGCCGATCTGTTCGACGTCGCCGATGCGAAGACCGGTGCGGTGCTGGAGCGTGCGTATCAAGCCGCCCGCTTCGTAGAGCGACTCGTGCGTTCCCGTATCGAGCCACGTCGTGGCTCGGGAAAGTATTTCCACTCGCAGTTCACCGCGTTCGAGGTAGGCGTTGTTGAGCGCGGTGATCTCCAATTCTCCGCGGTCACTGGGCTTGAGGTCGCGCGCCATTTCGGGCGCCTTGCCGTCATAGAAGTAGATACCCGGGACGGCGTAGGTGCTCTTGGGTTTGAGCGGCTTCTCTTCGATGGAGAGGACCTTGCCGTCATCATCGAACTCCACGACCCCGTAGGTGGACGGGTCACTCACCTGATAGGCGAAGATCAACGCGCCCTCGACCGACGTGTTCTCCTGCAGGTGCGTGCCGAGGCCCGGACCGTAGAAGAGGTTGTCGCCCAGTATCAGCGCGCAACTGTCACCGTCAAGGAACTCCTCGCCCAGGATCAGCGCTTCGGCGAGTCCGTTCGGTTGATCCTGCACGACGTAGGAGATGGCGATACCGAGCTGCGAACCGTCACCGAGGAGCCGTCGAAAGGCGTCTTGGTCGTGCGGCGTGGTAATGAGAAGAATTTCACGAAGTCCGGTCAGCATCAACGTGCTGAGCGGGTAATAGATCATGGGCTTGTCGTAGATGGGCAGTAACTGCTTGGACACTGCACGAGTAATCGGGTGAAGGCGTGTGCCGCTACCACCAGCCAGAATGATTCCCTTCACTGAATTAGTATAGAAGTCTTGCAACCCCTTCTAAAGGTCGAGGTATCGCCATGCGCGTTGTGATAACTGGAGCCGCGGGGTTCATCGGATCGCGATTCGCCGAAGTCGTACTCGAGCAGGCCGAGCGACTCGACTACGACGACATCGTGTTACTCGACTCGCTGACCTACTCCGGTCGACGCGAGAATATGGTCGACGTGTTGCGCGATTCGCGCGTTCGTTTCATCGAGGGATCGATCACCGACGCCGTCGTCACCGACGACGTGCTGCGGGGCGCGCACGCCGTCGTGCACCTGGCCGCGGAGAGTCACGTCGATCGCTCGATCACCCGGGCCCGAGATTTTTACGAAACCAACGTGATCGGCACCCACCAGCTATTGGAGAGCGCGCGCGACGGCGACGTGCAGCGCTTCGTGCACGTCTCGACCGACGAGGTCTACGGATCGATCGGCGAAGGGTCGTGGCGTGAAGACCACGTCCTCGAGCCCAACTCGCCGTACTCGTCGAGCAAGGCCGGATCCGACCTCGCCGCCCTGGCCTATCACCAGACCTACGGCCTCCCGGTCTTGGTGACGCGTTGCTCCAACAACTACGGCCCACGTCAGTTCCCCGAAAAAGTGATTCCGCTCTTCATCACGAACCTCTTCGACGGCGTGAAGGTTCCGCTGTACGGCGACGGCCAGAACATTCGCGATTGGCTCTTCGTGGACGACCACTGTCGCGGGATCCTGGCGGTCCTCGAGCGCGGACGCGCCGGGGAGATCTACAACATCGGTGGCGGCACGGAACTGACCAATGAAGAGTTGACCACGCGCCTGCTCGACCTGTGCGGCTACAGCGATTCGATGATCGAGCCGACCACGGACCGTCTCGGTCACGATCGCCGGTATTCGGTCGACTGGAGCAAGATCAAAGACGAGTTGGGCTACGAACCGCAGATGGGCTTCGACGAAGGTCTGGCTCACACGGTGAAGTGGTATCACGACAACGAGGCCTGGTGGCGGCCGCTGAAGGGTCGTTCGTGAAGCTCGTCGAACTCTCGATTCCCGGCCTCTACGTTCTCGAGTCCCCGGTGTGGGGCGACGACCGCGGATCGTTCCGCGAGTGGTTCAAGGACGAGGACTTCCAGGCGGCCGGCCTCGATTTTCGCGCGCGACAGGCGAACCTGTCGATCTCCAAAAAGAACGTGGTGCGCGGACTGCACTACTCGATGGCCCCGCAGGGCCAAGCCAAGGTCGTCACCTCTGCCCACGGCGAGTTGGACGACGTGATCGTTGACGTGCGAGTCGGCTCGCCGACCTACGGACACTACGAAATCGTGCACCTGGCCGCGGGCGAGGAACGATCGGTCTACGTGCCCGCGGGCGTGGCGCACGGTTTCTGCGTGACCAGCGAGGTCGGCGCGTTGACCTATCTTCTCTCGTCGCCCTTCAACGCGCCCCTCGAACTCGAGATCAATCCCTTCGACGACGAGATCAAGGTTCCCTGGACCCTCAGTGGCGAGGCCGTCGTGAGTCCCAAGGACGCCGGAGCCCCATCGCTTCGCGGACGTCGTGACGCCAACGAGCTTCCACTCTTTCACTAACCACTAGTCGGGTGGGCTGGCGACGCGTCACGTTGCTAGCGTTGACCAAGTGAGTACCACCCCTCTTCGTCTGGTCACCGCCGAGGATCGAAACGTTCAGATCGCGTCCACGATCGCGGTGCCGACCATCGAGAATGAGGCCCAGTTAAAGGCTCTGATCGCCAGTCTTTCCGGCGTGGACGCCGTGGGCGCCGAAGCGAGGGCCGCGAAACTCTCGACCCGGTCGATCAAGAAGTCCACCAAGTTGGCCGCCATCGAGATGGCGATTTCGATGATCGATCTCACGACGTTGGAGGGCGCCGATACGCCCGGTCGAGTGACGTCCCTATGCACCAAGGCGATGCGGCCGGATCCGCGTGACCTGACCGTCCCCTCGGTCGCGGCGGTGTGCGTGTACCCCGACCTGGTGGGGCATGCCCGTTCCGTACTCGGTGCCTCCCCGGTCGCGGTGGCGTCGGTCGCCACCGCGTTCCCGTCCGGTCGGGCCTCGCTCAAGGTGAAGTTGATGGACGTGCGCGAAGCGGTGGCCGCCGGGGCCGACGAGATCGACATGGTGATCGATCGCGGAGCCTTTCTCTCCGGTCGACTCGGCCAGGTCTTTGACGAGGTCGTGGCCGTGAAGGAGGCCTGCGGCGACGCGCACCTCAAGGTGATCCTCGAGACCGGGGAGTTGGTCACCTACGACAACGCCCGCCGCGCCAGTTGGGTCGCGATGCTCGGCGGCGCGGACTTCATCAAGACCTCGACCGGCAAGGTCA
The DNA here is from genome assembly GCA_963716515.1 of uncultured Acidimicrobiaceae bacterium. Lineage (GTDB taxonomy): Bacteria > Actinomycetota > Acidimicrobiia > Acidimicrobiales > RAAP-2 > RAAP-2. Next base: position 1,947,976 of record OY970319.1, on the reverse strand, counting down.
CGGTGAACGCCACGCTCCCGACCGCGCTCGTCATGCTCGAAGCGGTCCGCGACTTCGCCGAAACGGCCGGCCGCACCGTCGGCGTGAAGGTCGCCGGCGGGATACGAACGTCGAAGGACGCGATTCGATACCTGGTCCTGGTGAACGAGACGGTGGGCTCCACGTGGCTCACGCCCCATCTCTTTCGACTCGGTGCGTCCTCGCTCTTGAACGATCTTTTGATGCAGCGACTCAAGCAGCAACGCGGTGCCTACGTGCGCGCCGACGAATTCAGCGTGGACTGACGTGAGCGACCGACAACTCGCCAACTCCCAACTCGGGTCGCTCGAGTACGACCCGGCCCCGGAATCGGCCGCGATCGCCAGACTGAAGCCCAGCTACGGCCTGTTCATCGACGGCGAATTCAGCAACGGCGAGGCCCACGAGCAGTTCGCCACGGTCAATCCGGCCAACGAAGAGACCCTGGCGATGGTCGCCCAGGCGAGCGCCGCGGACGTCGATCGCGCCGTGTCGTCGGCGCGTCGCGCCTACGACAAGGTCTGGTCCAAGACAACCGGCGCGCAACGTTCCAAGTACCTCTTTCGGATTGCCCGGCTCATTCAAGAACGCTCGCGCGAACTGGCCGTCGTCGAAACGCTGGACAACGGCAAGCCGATTCGCGAATCGCGCGACGTCGACATCCCTTTGGCGGCCGCGCACTTCTTCTACTACGCCGGTTGGGCCGACAAGCTCGAGCACGCCGGATTCGGAGTGAATCCGAGACCGTTGGGCGTCGCCGGGCAGATCATCCCTTGGAACTTCCCGTTGTTGATGGCCGCGTGGAAGCTGGCGCCGGCATTGGCCGCCGGCAACACCTGCGTGCTGAAGCCCGCCGAGACCACGCCGTTGAGTGCGCTCGTCTTGGCCGAGATTCTGGAGCAGGCCGAACTGCCGCCCGGCGTCGTCAATATCATCACCGGCGACGGTTCGACCGGCGCCACCCTGGTCGATCACCCCGACGTGGACAAGATCGCCTTCACCGGATCGACCGAGGTCGGACGACTGATTCAGCAGCGTACCGCGGCGAGCCACAAGCACCTGACGCTCGAGCTCGGGGGCAAGGGCGCCAACATTGTCTTCGACGACGCGCCCATCGACGAGATGATCGAGGGCATCATCGACGGCATCTTCTTCAACCAGGGTCACGTCTGTTGCGCCGGCTCACGCCTCCTGGTCCAGGAGTCGGTGGCCGACGAAGTGCTGCGACGCCTGGTCCGTCGCGTCGAACAACTTCGCGTCGGGGATCCGCTGGATAAGAACACCGACGTCGGTGCGATTAACTCCTCGGCGCAACTGCTGCGCATCCGCGAGCTGACCGCCTTCGGCGAGGGCGAGGGAGCGACGCGCTACACGAGTTCGTGTGCCTTGCCGCAAAAGGGTTACTGGTTCGCCCCCACGGTCTTCGCCGACGTCGCGCAGTCGCACCGAATCGCGCGCGAGGAGATCTTCGGCCCGGTGCTCTCGGTGCTGACCTTTCGCACGCCCGAAGAGGCCGTCGCCAAGGCCAACAACACGAACTACGGACTGGCCTGCGGGGTGTGGAGCGAGAAGGGGAGTCGCACGCTCTGGGTCGCCGAGCGGTTGCGCGCCGGCGTCATCTGGGCTAACACCTACAACCGCTTCGACCCGACCAGTCCGTTCGGGGGCATGCGCGAGTCGGGGTTCGGTCGCGAAGGTGGTCGACACGGACTGGAGGCGTACCTCAATGTCTGACGCCCGACTCGACGTCCGCAAGACCCACAAGCTCCTCATCAACGGCGCCTTCCCGCGCTCGGAGTCGGGACGAAGCTACGAGGTCACCTCGGCCAAGGGCGCGTTCCTCGCCAACGTCGCCCAGGGTTCGCGCAAGGACGTGCGCGACGCCGTCACCGCCGCTCGCGGCGCGCAGGCGAAGTGGTGGAACGCGACCGCCTACAACCGCGGCCAAGTGATCTACCGACTGGCCGAGATGGCCGAGTCGCGCCGCGACGAGTTGGCCGAACACGTGGCGCTCGCCGAGGGCGTGAACGCGAGGACGAGTCAAAAAACGGTCTCGGCGTCGATCGACCGCATGCTCTGGTACGCGGGCTGGACCGACAAGATCGCCCAGGTACTGGGCGGGACCAATCCGGTGGCCGGCCCGTTCTTCAACTTCTCGATTCCGGTGCCGAGCGGCGTCGTCGGGGTGATCAGTGTCCAAGAGTCGTCGCTCCTCGGATTCGTGGACGCCGTCCTCGCGCCGATCTGCGTCGGCAACACGGTGGTCGCCGTCGCCAGCGAAGCGCGCCCCACGCCGGCCGTTTTGCTCGGCGAGATGACGTCGTCCTCGGACTTTCCGGGCGGCGTGTTGAATATCGTGACCGGATTCACCGCGGAGTTGGCTCCGGTGCTCGCGGCCCACGAAGACGTCGACGGACTCGATCTCTCCGGCGTCACCCCCGAGGTCGGCGACGAACTCGCGGCTCTAGGCGCCGGCTCCATCAAGCGGGTCTATCGCCCTCACGAGAAGGGGAGTGACTCCTCGCTTCGACGACTGCGTGCCTTCGTCGAGACGTCCACCGTGTGGCACACGATTGGACAGTGATGACGAATCCGTACAAGCTCGCCCGTCGCGCCGCCGACGAACTACGCGAAGAGTCCGGCTACGACAGCTACGACCTCGCGATCGTGCTGGGTTCGGGTTGGCGTGAGGGCGCCGTCGCGCTCGGCACGCCGACGAACGTCGTCTCGACGTCGTCACTGACCGGCTTCGTCGCGCCGACCGTCGCCGGACACAGCGGCCAGATCCTCTCGCTCACGATCGGCGACCGACGCATCGCGCTGGTCGCCGGGCGCGTCCATCTCTACGAAGGGAATTCCGCCGACCAGGTCGTGCACCCGATTCGCACCGTCATCGCGGCCGGGGCGACCACGGTGGTGTTGACCAACGCGGCCGGAGGCATCGATCCGTCATGGTCGCCAGGCACCGTCGTCATCATTCGCGACCACATCAACCTCACCGCCACGTCGCCGCTGGAAGGACCCGCGCCCCCCAAGGGCTACGGCTCGCGGTTCGTCGACCTCACCGACCTCTACAGCGCGCGGCTGCGCGCCGCGGTGAGGAAGGCCGAGCCACAGTTGGCCGAGGGCGTCTACGCCGGCTTTCGGGGTCCGCACTACGAAACCCCGGCCGAGATCGTGATGGCGCGCACGATGGGAGCGACCCTGGCGGGCATGTCCACCGTGCTCGAAGCGATCGCCGCGCGCCACCTCGAAGCCGAAGTCCTGGGGCTCAGTCTCGTCTCCAACGCCGCCGCGGGCGTGACGGCCGCCCACTTGAATCACCTGGAGGTGCTCGAAGCCGGTCAGTCGGCCGCGGCGTCGCTCGGTACGTTGTTGACTCGCGTCATCCCCGTCCTGTGAATCAAGCGCTGCGCGACCGGGTGCTCGAATGGATTGCGGGTGATCCCGACGTCGATGACCGCGAGACGCTGCAGTCGATGTTAAAGAGTGATGACGAGGTGGAGCTTCACCGCCGATTCGACACGCCCCTGACCTTCGGCACCGCGGGACTGCGCGGACCGGAGATGGCCGGTCCGGCGGGGATGAATCGCTACACCGTGCGCCGAGCGACCCAGGGCGTGATCGCGTGGTTGGGAGAGATCGGTGTTGACCCCGCTCGAGGCGTCGTCGTCGGTCGCGACGGCCGGCACGGCTCCGAGTCCTTCAACCACGAAGTGGTCTCGGTGCTTTTGGGGGCCGGCGTCAAGGTCTACGAGATGCCCCGACCGCTGCCGACGCCACTGGTCGCCTACTGCGTGAAACAGCTCGGCGCCGCGGCCGGCATCATGGTGACCGCGAGCCACAACCCACGCCAGGACAACGGCTACAAGCTGTACTCCAGTGACGGCTCGCAGATAGTCCCGCCCCACGACGAGATCGTGGAGCGATTCGCCAGTGTCGCCGCGGCCCCGGCGTTGGGGGAGCGCACCAGTACGCACCACCGTTGGATATCTCCGGACTTGCTCGATCAGTACCGGGACCACATGTCACAACGATTCGCCGTCTCGGGAAGCGACTTGGCGATCACTTACACGCCGCTCCACGGTGTGGGCGGCGCGACCATGATGGAACTCTTCGTCCGGGCCGGTTACTCGAACGTGACGCCGGTCGCGACGCAGTTCGAACCGGACGGCGCCTTCCCGACCCTGCCGTTCCCCAACCCCGAAGAACCGGGCGCACTCGATCTCGCCATGGCCCGCGCCGACGAAGTGCGCTCCGATCTCGTGATCGCCAACGACCCGGACGCCGATCGTCTGGGGGCGGCCGTGCGCGACGGCGCCGGGTGGCACGTCCTACGCGGCGACCAGATCGGCTGGCTGTTGGCCTCGGCGATGTTGCCCACGATGAAGGACCCGCGCGACGTCGTGGCCACCACGATTGTGTCGTCAACGTTGCTGCGCGCCATGGCGCACGAGGCGGAGGTCCGATTCGCGATGACCCTCACCGGCTTCAAGTGGCTGGCTCGAGCGGCCGGCGACGGGGTTCTCCGACTGGGCTACGAAGAGGCCCTCGGCTTCGCGGTCGATCCCGAGGTCGCCGACAAGGACGGTCTTTCGGCCGCGCTCGCACTGTCGCACCTCGCCGATGACCTGCACGCCCACGGCCAGACGTTGATGGACCGACTGGACGAGATCGAGTCGCGTTTTGGAGTCCACTCCGTCTTCCAACTGTCGCTGCGCGCTGAAGGACCCACCGGACTCAGCGCGATCGTCGATGCCGTGCAGTCACTGCGCGAGGAACCGCCGACGACGTTGGGCGGACTCGCGGTCAGCGCGCACTTCGATCTCGCGCTCGGGTATGAGGGTCTCGGTCCGACCGACGGCGTGCTGTTGCAACTCGGCGAGTCCGGTCGGGTCGTCGTTCGACCGTCGGGGACCGAACCGAAATTGAAGGCGTACATCGAGATGACCTCGCCACCGAGCAGCTCGACGCCACTCACCGAGCAGCGACGTCACGGGGAATCCCTCGTGGCGTCGGTACGCGCCGATCTGGAGTCGCTACTGCAACTGTGATCGCAAGGCGGCGTATCCGGGCTTGATCACGGTATTGATCATCGCGAGTCGCTGGTCGAACGGGTAGAAGGAACTCTTCGCGGCGTTCAAGGTCAGCCACTCCATGTCGGCGAGGGTCCAGCCGAAGGTCTCGGCGCACGTAGCGAACTCACTACTCATCGAGATGCCACTCATCAGGCGGTTGTCGGTATTGAGCGTGACGCGAAAGCGAAGTTGGCGCAACAGTTCTATCGGGTGCGTGGCGATGGAGCTGGCGGCGCCGGTGTGCACGTTCGACGTCGGGCAGACCTCGAGCGGGATGCGCCGGTCGCGTACGAAGTTCGCCAGTCGGCCGAGGTGGTAGTCGCCGTCCTTTTCGATGATGTCGTCGGCGATGCGCACACCGTGACCGAGCCGCTCGGCGTTGCAGAATTGCACGGCCTCCCAGATCGAGGGCAGGCCGAAGGCTTCGCCGGCGTGGATCGTCATGTGAAAGTCTTCGCGCTGCACGAGATGAAAAGCGCGCAAGTGATGCGTCGGGGGGAAGCCGTCTTCGGGTCCGGCGATGTCGAAGCCGCAGACGCCGCGGTCGCGGAACTCGACGGCCAGCTCCGCGATCGTCTCGCTGAGATTCGCCTGGCGCATCGCTGAGAGAATGGCGCGCACGACGATCCGGTGACCCTCGAGCTCGGCGTCGTGGATACCGCGCGCGAATCCCTCCAACGCGGCCTGGACCACTTCGTGCAAGGTCAGACCATTTTCCAGGTGCAGTTCGGGGGCGAATCGAATCTCGGCGTAGACGACGCCGTCTCGCGCGAGGTCCAGCGCCGCTTCGAAGGCGACGCGTTCCAGTTGATCCTTGGTCTGCATCACGGCCGTCGTGTGGGCGAAGCCTTCGAGGTAGCGCACGAGGTCACTACCCGGGGTGTCGGCGATGAACCATTGACGCAATTCGTCGGCGTCGTTGGTCGGCAAACCGGTGTAGCGAGTCTCGTGAGCGAGTTCCAGAACCGTCGTCGGGCGCAGCCCGCCGTCCAGGTGATCGTGCAACAGCACCTTCGGTGCTCGTTGAATCACGTCACGCGTAAGTGCCACTGCCATGAAAAGAGGTTACTCAACAGGCCTGTGGACTAGTTGGTGATACGTTCCAGCAGCAACGGTTCGGCGTTCACGCTTCGTTCACCTATGACGACGGCGTTCGCGATCGCGTCGCGCCCCTGTTGAAGATGCGCCTCGTCGTCGGCGTGGAGTTCGAACATCGGTTGGCCCTTGCTCATCGCTTCGCCTTCACGAATCAGACACACGACGCCGGCGGCCGCGCTCACGGAATCCTCTTTTCGAGCCCGCCCGGCACCGAGTCGCCACGCCGCGATACCGACCGCCAGCGCGTCGATGGAGTGAACCACTCCATCTTCGATGCTCACCACGTCGTCGCGGCACGCGGCGACCGGGAGTGTCGCGTCGGGGTCACCGCCCTGCGCGCGGATCATGCGTTGAAAGACCTCGTAGCCAGACCCGTTGTCCAGTTTCGCTTCGGGATCGACGTCGATGCCCACCAGTTCGAGCATGATTCGCGCGAGGGCTAGCGTCAACTCTCGGACGTCACTCGGTCCGTGACCTTGAAGGACGTCCACCGACTCGTTCACTTCCAAGGCGTTGCCGATGGCGCGTCCCAGCGGCGCGTTCATAGAGGTGAGTTGGGCGACAGTCGCCACGCCGTGATCGGTGCCCAATCGAACCATCGTGGTCGCGAGTTCGCGGGCCTGTTCGAATCTCTTTAAGAAGGCGCCCCGACCGACCTTTACGTCGAGCACCAGGGCCTGCGTACCTTCGGCGATCTTCTTCGACATGATGGACGACGAGATCAGCGGAATCGACGCGACGGTCGCGGTCACGTCGCGCAGCGAGTACAGCTTTCGATCGACCGGCGCGAGGCCTTGGCCCGCGGCGCAGATCACCGCGCCCACCGAATCGAGTTGTTCGCGGATCTCGTCGTTGGAGAGAAAGGCGCGCCATCCCGGAATCGACTCGAGCTTGTCCAGGGTTCCCCCGGTGTGCCCGAGACCGCGACCGGAGAGCTGGGGAACCGCGGCGCCGCACGCCGCCACCAGCGGCGCCAGGATAAGTGAGATTTTGTCACCGACCCCGCCGGTCGAATGCTTGTCGACCGTCGGTCGAGACAGTCCGCTTAAATCGAGACGCTCACCCGATTCGATCATCCGGTCGGTCCAGGTATTCAACTCCCGGTCACTGAGACCGTTGAAGAAGATCGCCATCAACAGGGCCGACATCTGTTCTTCGGCCACGTCGCCGCGGCCGTAGGCGTCGAGCATCCACGTGATGGCGTCGTCGCTGAGAACGCCGTCATCACGTTTGGTGGTGATGACGTCAACCGCGGAGAAGTAGCTCACACACTCCTCCGCAGCCCGAGGTCCTCCGGGCCGAACGCACCGGGCAAAAGTTCGCGAAGGGGTTTCGGATCGACGCCGACGCCGGCGTCGACGAGCAGATCGTTTCCGCCGTGCTCGAAGAGCAATTGACGACATCGACCGCAGGGGGCCATGGGCTCTCCGTCGCCGGCGACGATCGACACCGCGCGAAGCCGTCCACCGCCGAGTCGCGCGAGATCGCTCACCAACGAACACTCGGCGCACAGCGTTAGGCCGTAGCTCGCGTTTTCGACGTTGGCTCCCACCACGAAGCGTCCGTCCACCGTGATGGCGCACGCGCCGACCAGGACGTGGGAGTACGGCGCGTACGACGTCGTCGTAGCGTGACGGGCCTGTTCGCGCAGTTCATTCCAAGGGATTTCTGCCGGTGAACTCACCGTCAAACAGTACACTTCGCGTGACGTGACTAACTTTCGAAACTCCTCGGTTGAGATCAACGACGAAGTCGCCAACGCACTCGAAAAGGGTCGCAACGTGGTGGCGCTCGAGTCGACGATCATCGTGCACGGACTGCCGGCCCCGGCGAATCTGGAAGTCGCCGAAGAGTGCGAAGCGGCGGTGCGCGACGGCGGCTCGATTCCGGCGACGATTGGTGTCCTCGATGGACGAATAGTCGTCGGGCTCAGCGCATCAGAACTGCGCACCTTGGTGGACCCGGAACGACACTCGTTAAAGTTGTCGGCCCGCGATCTCGGATTGGCGCTGGCGAGTCACAGTAGCGGGGCGACGACGGTTGCCGGCACGATAAGCATCGCGAATCGGGTGGGCATCGAAGTGATGGCGACCGGCGGACTCGGCGGCGTACACCGCGACGTTCGCGACAGCTTCGACGAATCGGCCGACCTCACCGCGCTGTCGCGCAATCAGGTGCTCGTCGTCGCCTCGGGCGTCAAGTCGATTCTCGATATCGGTGCGACCCTCGAACGCCTCGATACCTTGGGCGTGGCGGTGGCCGGATATCGAACGGACCGGTTCCCCGGTTTCTACCAGAGCGAAAGCGGGTTCTCACTGGACTGGTCGCTGGAGAACGAGACCGAAGCGGCCGCGGCGTTTCTCGCGCATCGCGAACTTTCGTCGACAGGATTTCTCGTGGCCAACCCGATCGACCAGAAGAGTGAGCTCTCCGTCGAACTACACGATCGCGCTCTGTCGAGTGCGCTCGAACGGGCCAGAGCCCTCGGCGTGAGCGGCAAAGAGGTGACCCCGGTGTTACTCGCCGAGTTTGCTCGTTACACGGCCGGCGCGAGCGTCGCGGTGAATCGTGAGCTGGTGGTGGCGAACGCGTCGCTCGCCGGAAGGATTGGTGCGGCGATCGCCAAGGAACGGGTGTGATCGTTCGCGACGTTGTTGTTGTCGGCGACGTGATGCTCGACGTGGTGGTAAAGCCACTCTCCGACCTGGCGCGTACCAGTGATACTCCTTCGCGGGTAGGACTGAGTCGCGGTGGGGCGGCGGCGAACATTGCCACCGCGCTCGCTCAGGCGGGACATCACGTTACCTACGTCGGTGCGTGCGGGCCGGATCTGGCCGCGCAACTCTTCGATGACGATCTACGTAGCGTCGGCGTCGACGTGGCGCTTGATCGTACGGAAATGCCGACGGGAGTCGTCGTGGCCTTGGTCGACGCTGCCGGTGATCGCGCCATGCTGACCGACCGCGGGGCGAACACGATGTTGGGAGTCGATCACGTCAATCGGCAACTCGAGCGACCATTTGATCACCTCCACGTCTCCGGATACACGTTGCTCGATCCGTCGACGACGGAAGTGGGGCGTAGTGCTCTCGCTCGAGCACGCGAACTCGGCCGTTCGACGTCGGTCGACGTCTGCTCCGTTGGGCCGCTCATCGAGATGACGCCGGCGGTGTTTTTGACGGCCTCCCGTGGCGCGGGCTTCCTTTTTGCCAATGAAGAAGAGGCCCTGACCCTGGACGGCGGCGCGGACCTCAATGCGGCCATCGATCGATTGGGAATGGATTTCAACGAAGTCGTCATCACCCGAGGCGAGTCCGGTGCTCGAGCGCGTCGCGACGGCGTCGATTACGCGGTGTCGTCGACGAGCGAATTCGTCGTCGATACGACCGGTGCCGGTGACGCCGCCACGGGAGCCTATTTAGCGGTTCGGCTGCGCGATGGATCGATCGACGAGGCCCTTAGGGCGGCGATGTCAGCCTCCGCGCTCGTGGTGACGGGACTTGGTTCACGCGGGCAATCGCGAATATAGGGCTCGTCGTCGATCGCGAACGGATACTGCGGGCGGTGGGGACTCGGTCGCCGCCACGTTTTGTTGCGACCCAAGTAGACGTACGAAGAAGTTCGCTAAAGAGTGGAACCGCTGCACTGACAGGCCCCGAGGTTCCTTGTTATGCTCACGCTCGGACAGACGTCCAAGGCGTCAACGGCTTCTTATGAACCGTCCGCAAAATCCAAAGGGGAGTGCAATGAAATCAATCGGAAGAGGACGCGTGGGGCGCATCGCTCTCTCGGCCAGTGCCGCCTGTCTGCTTTTGACGGGAGTTTCAATCGTCGCGACGGGCTCAGCTGGCGCGACGGCGAAGTACCAGAAGACGTTGGCCTGCGAGGTCACCGACACCGGTGGTGTCAACGACCGGTCCTTCAACGCCTCGGCCTACCTTGGCTTGAAGCAGGCCGCGAAGGTCGATCCGAAACTCATCAAGACCAAGGTGCAGTCGACGCCGTCCAACGGCACCGAGTCCACTTACCAGACCGAGGTCTCATCATTCATTTCGCAGAAATGCAGCATCATCATCACGGTCGGTTTCTTGATGTCCGACGAGACGTGGAACGCGGCGCATCAGAACCCGAAGGACCACTTCGCGCAGGTCGACAACACCAACTCGAGCCCCGGTAAGGACGGCGTTGCGGTGAGGCCGTACACGGGAACGGCCAAGAACATCCTGGGTCTGACCTACCAGACCCAGCAGGACGCGTTCCTCGGCGGTTACGAAGCGGCAGCCTACGCCGTTGCGCACAACGCTACGGCGCCGAAGGTCGCGACCTACGGCGGTTTGCAGTTCAGCTCCGTGACCTATTACATGGACGGCTTCTACGACGGCGTCATGTACTACAACACGGCGATGAAGCCCACGGTCCCGGTAACCGTGCTCGGTTGGAACGAGAAGACCCAGAAGGGCACCTTCATCGGCTCCTTCACCGACCAGACCACCGCGGCCTCGGACACGACGGCGTTCCTCAACCAAGGCGCGACGACTATCTTCCCAGTCGCCGGCTCCGACGGCCTCGGCACGACCGCCGCGGTAACCACCTGGAACGCCGCTCACACGCTCTTGGCGAACGTGGAGTGGGTTGACACGGACGGTTGTGTCAACGACCCCTCCGACTGCAACCTGTTCCTCAATTCGGTCACCAAGGGCGTGACCGCGTCGGTGAAGGCAGCCGTCTTGGAGCAAGCGTCGGGCAAGTTCAAGGGTGCCAATTACATCGGCACGCTGAAGAACGGCGGCGCCGCGTTCATCGAGGATCACGGCACGATGGGCAAGACCAACAGCGCAGCCACGCTCGCGGCCGTTGCGACGCTCACCAAGGGGATTGAGAATGGCACCATCAAGATCCCGGTCGGTGGCAAATAGTCCACACCCACTAAAACCCGCGAACGGGGGCCGAGTCTTCGGATTCGGCCCCCGTTGCATTTCACTTCCGGATTAGGTTTGAGACTCATGAAGCTGGAACTTCGAGCGGTCACCAAGCATTTCGGTTCGCTCGCGGCCAACAAGAACGTCGACCTCGTCGTTGAGCCGGGACAGATACACGGCCTGCTCGGAGAAAACGGCGCGGGCAAGACCACACTGATGAACGTGCTCTACGGGATGATTACGCCGGACAGTGGCCAGTTACTCATCAACGATGAGGTCGTGTCGATTCGCGACCCCAAGGATGCCGTCACCCACCGAATCGGCATGGTGCACCAACACTTCATGCTGATCCCGGTCTTCACGGTCGCCGACAACATCATCCTCGGCAGCGAGCCGCTCAAGCCTTGGCCGTTCATCGACCACCGCAGCGCCACCGAACGCATCGTTGCGCTCGCCAAGGAGTACAACTTCGACATCGACCCTTTCGCCACGATCGAGAACCTCCCGATCGGCACGCAGCAGCGCGTCGAGATCCTCAAGGCGCTGAGCCATAACGCCGAGATCCTGATTCTCGACGAGCCGACGGCCGTCCTCACCCCGCAAGAGGCCGACGCGCTGATGATCGTCATGCGCACGCTGAAGTCGCAGGGCAAGTCCATCATCTTCATCACGCACAAGTTGAAAGAGGTCCTCGAGATCGCCGACGTCATCACGGTGATGCGCCTCGGTGAGGTCGTGGGCACGACCACGCCCGCGGAGACCGACGAGGCCGCGCTCGCCACCATGATGGTGGGCCGCGACGTCAATCTCGTCGTCGAGAAGCCCCCCGCCCACACCGGCGACCAGGTCCTGGAGGTCACGAATCTCTTTGTCCAGGACGATCGTGGACTGACCGCGGTGAAGGGCGTCTCGTTCGAGGTCCGCGCCGGCGAGATCCTCGCGTTCGCCGGTGTCCAGGGCAACGGACAGACCGAGCTGGTCGAGGCGCTTACCGGACTGCGACGCGTGACGGCCGGCTCGGTGAGGCTGAACGGGGTTGAGCTGGTCGGCCGTTCGGTGCGCGACGTCCTCGACGCTGGCGTGGGCCACGTCCCCGAGGACCGACAGCGCCACGGCCTCGTGCTGTCGTTGTCGATTGCGGATAACCTCGTCCTCGATCAATTGGGTAGCTCTCAGTACAAGTCGTGGTGGGGACGCAAGCTGAAGGCGATTGCGGAGAACGGCACGCGCCGCATCGCCGAGTACGACATTCGCGCCCAGAGCGAGGCCGAGCCGCTCAGCGCCCTCTCGGGCGGTAACCAACAAAAGGTCGTCATGGCGCGCGAGCTCTCGCGCGAACTCAAGGTCCTCATCTGCGCCCAACCGACTCGCGGTCTCGACGTCGGGTCGATCGAGTTCATGCACCGTCAGATCGTCGCGATTCGTGATGCAGGAGTCGCGGTGGTGATCATCTCGAGCGAGCTTGACGAAGTCATCGCCCTCGGCGACCGCGTGGCCGTTCTCTACGACGGCCAGATCCAGGACATCGTGCCTTCGACCACGAGCCGGGAGGACTTCGGGCTCCTGATGGCCGGTTCGCGACCGGTGGCGAGCACCGGGGTCTTGCAATGACGGCCGACGTTATCGTCCCCGCACCCCGGCCGAGCCGACTGCTCGAGATCGCCCTGCGCGTTCGACGCGCGAACATGGCGCTGGTGCTGGTGCTCGCACTGTTCGTCGGATTGACGATCGGCGCGTTCATGATCATCGTGACGACGCCGACGCTCGTGCACTCCTGGAGCACCTTCTTCTCCCACCCGGGCGCGACGATTTCGCAGAATTTCAACACGGTGTGGTTCGCGTACGAGCAGATCTTCCAGGGAGCACTCTTCAACTTTCACGCGATGCGGCTCCTCTTCGATCATCCCAGCAGCGCCAACCTGGCGAGCGCGTTGGGTCCGATCTCGCTGACCCTTCAAGACGCGACGCCCCTCATCGTCGCGGGCCTCGGCCTCGCCATTGGCTTTCGTAGCAACATCTTCGATATTGGCGGTCAGGGCCAAGTAATTGCCGGGGGCCTCATCGCGGGCCTCATCGGTTTCAGTCTTCATTTCACGGCCATCCTCCAGGTTTCCCTGGAACTCATTGGGGCCATGGTCGCCGGCGCACTCTTGGCCTCCCTCGCCGGCGTCCTCAAGGCCTACACCGGCGCCCACGAGGTAATCGTCACCATGATGAGCAACTACATCATGTACCTCTTTTTGGGCTACCTCCTGATTACCAATCTCTTCGCCCGGCCCGGCGTGAAGGACGGTGCCTCCAAGGCCGTGACTCCGAGCGGACAACTGCCCTATTTCTTCTCTCATCTGAGCTCCCAACTGCTGGTGAACGTCGGATTCCTCATCGCGCTCGCCATGGTTTTCGTCGTTCAGTGGTTCTTCAATCGCTCGAAGACGGGCTTCGAGTTACTGATGGTCGGTCAAAATGGCGAGGCCGCACGAACGGCCGGAATTAACGCCAAGCGCACGACGATCATCACGCTGTGCCTGGCCGGAGCGTTGTGCGGCCTCGCCGGAATGCTGGAGCTGACGGGCGTCGACCACTTCCTCTCTCCCAACTTTGGCGGATCCTACGGATTCGACGCGATCACCGTGGCTTTGTTGGGCCGCAACCGGCCGTGGGGAGTCTTCTTCGGAGCCATCTTCTTCGGCGCGATGTACGCCGGCGGTGAGGCGATGCAGGCCTTCACGCCGACCAACATCCAGTACTCCCTCGCCCAAGTCATCCAAGCGGTGGTCGTCTTCTGCGTGGCGACCCCCGCGTTGATCGTCGAGATCTTCCGCCTCACCGACAACGGGCGATTCCGTTCGTCCGGTACTTCGGGAGGCTGGACGAAATGAGCGTCACCCCGGAGATTGTCAACCCCGAGATCGTCACTCTCGAAAACCTCCGACGGATAACGCGCGGGCGATCTCTCGGCTATGGCGTCACCCTGGTCCTGCTCGGTCTGCTCGAGGTCCTCTGGTTCGGTGGCGCGAGCTCCACCTTGAAGACGACCATTGAGTTGGGCTACAACAGCTCCACGGCGATGCCGTCGATCGCCGGCGCACTGCGGATCTTCCCGCTTCTCATCGGGCTGCTCTTGCTCGCTCCGGTGGTCTCTCTCAACGTGCGTCAACGGATTCCCGAGCGCCTCAAGTTCACCAAAGGCGTGCGCAATCTCCTGATCATTGCCGGGGGATACCTCGTGCTGTGGCCGATCGTGCTGTGGCTCGGCGTCGACCGAGGCGGCGCCTTGCGGACGCTAACCATCCCGGTCTCGGCGACCGGCTACCTCGTCGGGATACTTTCCGTCGGGGCGGGCGTCGTCCTCGGGTGGCGACGCTTTGACCGAAGCGCCTCGCCCCTGCTCTACGGAGGCCTGATTCTCTTCATGCTCGGATTCCTCGTGTGGGTGTCGCGCGGGTCCAATTTCTCGGGCCTCCACTTGCAGCTCACCGGGATTCTGGCGGCGTCCGTGGCGGCCGCCACGTTCCTCATCTTCGGGTCGCTCTCGGGAACACTGTGCGAGCGATCCGGCGTCGTCAACATCGCGATCGAAGGCCAGTTCATGACCGGGGCCATCTCTTCGGTCATGGTCGTGAGCGCCATGAACGGCACGGGAATCTCGAAGTTGCTCGGGGTCGTCGTGGCGGGTCTCCTCGGGGCCCTTCTCGGCTGGGTCTTGGCGGTCATGTCCCTGCGTTATCAGGCGAACCAGATAATCGTCGGCATCGTGATCGTCGCCTTCTGCACGGCCGTAACCCAGTTCATCATGTTCCAGGTGCTCGACACGCATCAGAACCTCAACGGCGCGTACCCCCTGCCCGTGTGGGCCATCCCGTTCTTCTCGCACATCCCGATCATCGGTCCGATCCTCTTCGATCAGAACGTGCTGGTCTACGTCGCCATCCTCGGGGTCATCATCGTCAACGTGGCGCTCTTTCGCACCCGGTGGGGTCTGCGAGTGCGCTCGGTCGGGGAAAAGCCCATCGCCGCCGAGACGGTGGGGGTCAGCGTCACGCGAATGCGCTACGGCGCCGTCATCCTCGGGGGATTCGTCGCGGGACTCGGGGGCGCCGCGTTCACGATCGGTCCCGGGACGAACTTCACGTTCGGCATGACGAACGGCTACGGCTACATCGCCCTGGCCATCATGATCTTCGGTCGCTGGCGCCCCTACGGGGCCCTCATGGCGTCGCTTCTTTTCGGCTTCACCATCGCCCTGAGCGCGAACCTCAACATCTACCTGAACCAGTTGGTCATTCCCCAACAGTTCATCAGCATGCTGCCCTACATCATCACGATCGCGGCGGTGGCCGGCCTCGTCGGTCGTATTCGTCCGCCCGCCGCGGACGGCGTGCCCTTCCGTCGCGAGTAGGAGCCGGAGAGAGTGACGCGTTGCACTTTCGACGTCATCCAACGGAGGTTCCCTCGACCTCGAGGCCGCGACACGGTTCTCACCACTTCGAACAACCACTTCGCGTGACTCGTCGCGAACGCGGGATGTTAGACGGGTTCGACGGGAATATTCGGCGAGACCGCGGGCGACGGCGCGGTCGCGGCCGGCCCGATACGACCGGTGTTGCGCGGCAGCGCGAACGAGACGAAGAACGCGACGACGGTCACGCCCGCGGAGATCTGGAACACGCGATCGTACCCGGCGGTGTAGGCCGACGCGAGAGAGGTCGTGGCGAGGGCGCGATGGGTGACGTCCGTCGCCACGGTGGCGAGAATCGCCAAGGCCAGCGAACCGCCCACCTGTCGCGCGGTATTGAGAAGGCCCGAGGCGAGACCGGCGTCAGCGCGATCGACGCCCGAGGTGGCGGCCGTGGCGAGCGGAGCGAAGAGCAGGCCCATCGCGAAGGCGGTGATGAACGACGGGACCAGTATGTGACCGGCGTAGGAGTCGGCCGGCTTGATGAGCGAGATCGACAAGAAGCCCAACGTCGCCAGTACGGCGCCAATCTGGAGTAGCGGCCGCACCCCGGTTCTCGATAGGAGTCGCGACGAGATCTGGGCACCGATGATGATGGCGAGGGCCATTGGGAAGAAGGCGAAGCCGGCCTTCACCGGCCCGTAACCGAGGACCCCTTGGAAGTAGTAGGTCAAGAAGTACCACATGGCAAAGAAGGCGCCGCCAATGAGGAACATCATCAGATTCGCCGTGGTGAGCGGCCGAGACTTGAATATCTTGAACGGCACGAGCGGGTGCGACGCGACCTTCCCTTCCCAGAAGATGAACATGGCCAGGAGGGCGAGTCCCAAGAAGAGCCAGGCGAGGGTCGTGGACGAGGTCCAGGCGTGCGACGTCGTGTTCACTACCGCGTAGATCACCGACGCCAGGCCCGCGGTGACGAGCACCGATCCCGTGACGTCGAGTTTGGTGGTGGCGCCGCGATTTCTCATCTCTCGCAGGTACATCGCGGCGATCGTGCCAGCGACGATGCCGAAGGGTACGTTGATGAAGAAGACCCACCGCCATGAAGCCCAGCCGGTGAGGATGCCGCCCAAGAGACCACCGACCGCCCCGCCGGCGCCCGCCACGGCACTCCAGGCGCCAATGGCTTTGGGCAGACGGGGTCCGCTGAAGGTGGTGACGATGATGGTGAGCGTGGCGGGCGAGAGGATGGCGCCACCGATCCCTTGCACCGCGCGAATCGTGATCATCTGCGTTCCCGTTTGCGCGAGGCCGGCACCGATGCTGGCGAGCGTGAACAGGATTATTCCGGTGATGTAGACCCTTCGGCGCCCGAAGAAGTCGCAGGCCCGGCCGCCCAAGAGCAAGAACCCGGCGAAGGTCAAGACGTAGGCGTTCACCACCCATTGGGCGCTGCTCTGGGTGAAATGCAAATCGTGGCCCATGCGCGGCAGGGCGACGTTGACGATAGAGACGTCCAAGACGACCATGAACTGTGCGAGACAGGCGATGGTGAGTATCAACCAGTCGGGTGCGAAGCGCTGGGTCGCCGTCACGTCGAGCGAGCTATCAGACATTGTCCGATTGTAATAGTGAGCTCGAAAAACTGGTGACGTCCATCTCTGGTCGTGGCCGATTTCGGTCACACTAGAGGACATGGTTGCTCAGTTCATTTTCACGATGCGAGACCTCCGGCGGTTTTATCCACCGGACCGGGAAGTCCTTCGCGGTATCAATCTCTCGTTCTATCCCGGCGCCAAGATCGGCGTCATCGGCGCCAACGGGTCCGGCAAGTCGTCACTCTTACGGATCATGGCCGGACTCGACGATGGCTTCAGCGGAGAGGCCCGACTCACCCCGGGCTTCAGCGTGGGCTACCTCTCCCAGGAGCCGCAGCTCGATCCCACCAAGGACGTCGTGGGCAATGTGGCCGACGGCATCGCCGAGCAGCGCGACCTACTCCTACGATTCAACGAAGTCTGCGCCGCGATGGCCGATCCCGACGCCGACTTCGACGCACTGCTCAGCGAACAGTCCGATCTCCAAACGAAGATCGACGCCGCCCACGCCTGGGACCTCGAACGGACCCTCGAGATCGCCATGGACGCGTTGCGCCTGCCCCCACCCGACGCCGACGTGACCGTCTTGTCCGGTGGTGAGCGCCGGCGCGTGGCGCTCTGTCGGTTGCTGTTGTCGACGCCCGACCTGTTGTTACTGGACGAACCGACGAACCACTTGGACGCCGAGTCGGTGGCCTGGCTCGAGCGAACGCTCCAGGACTACAGCGGCACCGTCGTGGCGATCACCCACGATCGGTACTTCTTGGACAACGCCGCGTCGTGGATCCTGGAACTGGACCGCGGTCACGGAATCCCCTGGGAAGGGAACTACTCGTCCTGGCTCGAACAGAAGCAGGCCCGGCTCGCGCGAGAAGAGAAGTCGGACAAGGTCCGTCAGGCGGCGCTCGAGCGCGAGCTCGAATGGATCCGCATGTCGCCGCGCGCGCGTCAGAGCAAGGGCAAGGCCCGACTTAGCGCCTTCAACGAGTTGGTCGCCGAGTCCGAATCGAGCGAACGTCGCGCGGAGCGACTCGAGATCGCGATCCCTCCCGGCCCGCGACTGGGCGACCTCGTCGTCAACGCCCTCGAGGTGGTCAAAGGCTTCGACGACCGGCTCTTGATCGAGGACTTGAACTTCCTGCTCCCGCCGGGCGGCATCGTTGGGGTCATCGGGGCCAACGGCGCCGGTAAGACGACGCTCTTCAAGATGATGCTGGGCCAGGAGAAGCCCGACGGCGGATCCTTTGAGATAGGCAGCACCGTCGTCTTCGCCTACGTCGATCAATCGCGCGACCATCTCAACCCCCAGGCGACGGTCTTCGACGAAATCAGCGAGGGCCAGGAACAGATGGTCGTCGGTAGCCGTGAGATCCACGCTCGCGCCTACGTGGCGAGCTTCGGCTTCAAGGGCAGTGACCAACAGAAGAAGGTGGGTGAGATCTCGGGGGGCGAGCGCAATCGCGTGCAGTTGGCCAAGGTGCTCCGGAGCGGCGGCAACGTTCTGTTGTTGGACGAACCGACCAACGACCTCGACGTCGACACCTTGCGCGCGCTCGAAGACGGACTCTTGAGCTTCCCGGGCTGCGCCGTCGTCATCAGTCACGACCGCTGGTTCCTCGACCGGATCGCCACCCACGTTCTCGCCTTCGAAGGGGACGCGGTCGTGCGTTGGTTCGAAGGGAACTTCTCCGACTACGAAGTCGAGCGCCACAAGCGCCTCGGCACCGACGCCGACCGGCCGCATCGGATTCGCTACAAGCCCATCACTCGTTCTTGACGACTGGGGCGGTCGTAATGTGGGCCTGTGGCCAAAGGCACCGACTACTCGACGTACCTGCGCATTAACGACCTCCTGAAACTGCAGATTCCCCTTACCGACGACGCCCCGGACGAGCTGCTCTTCATCGTGGTCCACCAGTCCTACGAACTCTGGTTCAAGGTGATCGTCGACGAGTTGCGCCGCGCCGCTGCGGCGCTGCACGACAACCGACCCTGGCTCGCCATCTCGCACCTTCGCCGGGTCGTCTCGATCGAGGACCTCCTGCTCACCCACTTGCAACTGCTCGATACCATGTCGCCCGAGGGCTTTCTCCGGTTTCGTGATCCCCTGGACCCGGCCTCGGGATTCCAGTCCTTTCAGTTCCGGGCGATTGAGTTCCTGAGCGGCGCCGGCAAGAGCGCGATGCTCACTTTTGAGATCTTCGACGACGACCAGCGAGCCTGGCTGAAGGAGATGAGCGAGATTCCCTCGGTGTGGTCGGGTTTCGAGCACTCCTTGCGACTCACCACGGGCGCCGTCCACGACGATCTGCTGGACGTCCTTCGCGCTTTGTATCGGTCGCACGACGATCCCGCCCTCCACGCGCTGCACGCGGTCGCCGAGCTGTTAATGGATCACGACGGGCGACTGGCGGTGTGGCGTCATCAGCACATGTTGATGGCCGGCCGACAGATCGGTCGGCGTCCCGGCACCGGTGGCAGCGAGGGCATGGCCTATCTCGATACGACGCTGGCCCAGCGCCTCTACCCGGTCTTATGGGAAGTGCGGTCGGTCCTGTGATCACTCGCGAGGCCTGTCAACGGATGGACGAGGTCGACGAACTGGCGCCCCTTCGCCAGGAGTTCACCCTCAACGACGGAGAGATCTACCTCGACGGCAACTCTCTCGGACCGGTGTCGGCCTCCGTTCGACGAAGGGTCAATGAGGTGATTGACGACGAGTGGGGCCGGGGACTCGTACGAAGTTGGAACGACGCGGGCTGGATGGGGGAGCCGACGAGGCTCGGTGATCGCGTCGCACCACTGATCGGGGCCCAACCCGGTGAAGTGCTCGTCGCCGACACCCTTACGTTCTTGATCGCCAAGCTGATCGGCGCCGCTCTCGAGCTCCGACCCGAGCGACACGTCGTGTTGACCGACGCCGCGAACTTTCACTCCGACCTCTACATCATCGAAGCCATGTGCGAGCGAGCTGGACGACCGGTCACGATGACGACCATTGACCGAGACCGACTGGAGGAGTATCTCAACGACGACGTGGCCCTCGTCGAGTTGACCCAGGTCGATTACCGTACCGGCGAATCACTCGACCTGGCTGGCATCACCGAGAAGGTGCACGCGGCCGGGGCGCTGATGCTCTGGGACTTCGCCCACTCGGCCGGCGCCGTGCCCTTAGACGTCACCGGCGCCGGCGTCGACTTTGCCGCCGGTTGCGGGTACAAGTACCTGAACGGCGGACCCGGCGCCCCGGCCTTTCTCTATGTCCGCAAGTCCTGGCAGGGCAAACTCCGCAATCCACTGCCGGGGTGGCTCGGCCACGCCCGGCCCTTTGAGTTCGAACTGACCTACGAGCCGGCCGAGGGGATGCAGGCCTTCGTCACCTCGTCGCCGTCGATCGTGGCCCTCGCCGCCCTCGACGGAGCGCTGGACGTGTGGGATCGCACGTCCATGGACCACGTCCGCGCCAAGAGCCTGGCCCTGACGGACCTGTTCATCCAACTGGTCGAGGAACGGCTACCCGATGTCTTTGAGTTGGTGACCCCGCTCGATCACGCCCGGCGGGGCAGCCAAGTGGCGCTTCGCCACCCCGAAGGGTACGGCATTATTCAGGCCCTCATCGAACAAGGCGTCGTCGGCGACTTTCGTGCCCCCGACATCTGTCGATTCGGCTTCACGCCGCTGTACCTTCGATTCGTCGACGTGTATGACGCCGTGGAACGAATCGCCGAGGTCATGGCATCCGATACCTTCCGAGACCGGCGCTTCGCCGTGCGTAATGCGGTGACCTGACTTCGCTCGCGCTCGAGGTGCTCAGGCCTTGTAGGAGTAGAAACCCTGACCGGACTTTCGTCCCAAGAGACCGGCCTGGGTCATGCGCGAGAGAAGCGGTGGCGGGGCGAGGTGGGGCTCCTTGAACTCCTCGTAGAGCGATTCGGCCACTGCGAGCGTCGTGTCCAGTCCAATGAGGTCGGTCAACGCCAAGGGCCCGAGGGGATGGGCGCAGCCGACCACCATGCCGGTGTCGATGTCGTCGGCACTGGCGAAACCGGATTCCAGCATCCGGATCGCCGATAGCAGATAGGGGATTAAGAGCGCGTTGACGACGAAGCCGGCCCGGTCCTTCGAGGAAATCACCCGCTTGTTTAACGAATCAGTGGCGTAGGAGGTGACACGCTCGGTGGTGTCGGCGCTGGTGAGCAATGACGAAATAACTTCCACCAGCCGCAGTATCGGCACCGGATTGAAGAAGTGCATGCCCACGACCTGTTCGGGCCGCTTCGTGGCCATGGCGAGCTTGATAATCGGAATCGACGACGTATTGGTGGCGAGAATCGCCCCCGGATCCGTCACTATCGCGTCGAGCCTCTTAAAAACCTCGATCTTGAGCTCTTCGTCTTCGGCGACCGCCTCGATGACCATTTCACAGTCGGCGACCCTCGCGAAGTCCTCACTGAAGCTCAAGAACCCCCTCGCGCGATTGGCGTCGTCTTCGGGCAGCTTGCCGGAAGCGACCGCCCGTTCGAGGGACCGTTCGATGCGGGCTTGACCCTGGGCGAGCGCGTCGGCGTTTCGCTCGATCACCATGACGTCGGCTCCCGCACGAGCGCAAATCTCGGCGATACCCGAGCCCATCAGGCCACACCCGATCACGCCAATTCGTTCCATTCGAGACTCCTTTTTGACGAAGCGAGGGCTTCGCGACGGCAAAGTCTACGTCCGTGCCATCAAGCTCTCCGAGAGGGGGTCCGACCGGCGGTGAGTACGATTGGCAGAACTTTGAAGTGCGAGCCCTATTAATAAGGAGACGCCATGGACACCGTGAACGTCATCGTCGAGATCCCCCGCGACAGCAAAAACAAGTACGAATACGACCACGAGAACGACACGATCAAACTCGATCGCCATTTGATGGTCTCCATGGGCTACCCGGCCGAGTACGGATTCATCCCCGACACCCTGGGCGGCGACGGCGACCCGCTGGACGCCCTGGTTTTGACCGAATACCCCACTTTCCCCGGGTGCCTGATCGAATCCAAGATCTTGGGCATGTGCAATATGACCGACGAGAACGGGGAGGACGCGAAGTTGATCTGCGTTCCCGACTATGACCCAAGGTGGAAGTCCGCCACTGACATCGGTGACGTTCCGAAGCAAACCCTCGACCGGATCAGCCATTTCTTCACGGTTTACAAGGATTTGGATGAGGGAAAATGGATGAAAGTAGAGAACTACGTAGGTCGAGCCGAGGCCTTGGTCGAGCTGGAGGCCTCGATCGCCCGTTTCAAGGGCTAACCGACTTCGAATTCCCTCATGTCGACGATCGACGACTCCTCCGCGCTCCTCGTCGCCGACACCCAGACCCGCCATTTCCTGCTCGGAACCCAACTGCTCTTTTTCTTCGCCTTGGCGTGGTGTCTGATTCTCAATCACGGTCCCACCGCCGAAAATGACGGAATCTCCTTCTACGGCGTCTATCACGAGACGGTTCCCCTCCTAACCGGCGGCTACGCCGCCGCTTTCGCGGGACTTTGGCGAACGAGCACTCATTTCAAGGTCTCGGGAGTACCGACGTTCACTTGGGTCGGACTGCGAGTCATCGCGTTGCTGCTCTTGGTCTTGCTCGCCACCCCCTTTAATCGGGGAGCGATCCTCAACTGGACCCATATGGTTGCCGGGATCCTTGGATCCCTGCTCGAACTCGAGGTGGCCCTGCAGCTCGTTCGAGAGAGTCGTTCCTTCAGGACCGTGCTAGGTCTGGTGGTCCTCTTGCTGGGCGGGGGAATCGCCGCGGCCTCGTTGCCGGACTGGCATTTTACCTACCTCCTCCAAGGCGAAATCGTCTTCCAAATCGGATTTGCCTGGTGTCTTATTGAGTGGACCTACGCCCTGACCGATCGCCTGAGAAGGACGTAGCAACGTGACGTCACCGAGTTGCCCGGCGTGGTCGCTGAGAAGTGCGCCGCCGAGTAGTAGGAACAGTCAGTCCATTGGCGACGAAACAAATGTTGGTACGACTTACCGAGTGACGCTAGAACTCCGGCTCGAAGTCGGACCGTAGTTCCCAGCCGCTTTGACCGCCCAGGGGTTTGGCGCAGAGAATCTGATGAATCTCGAGGTGGTGGCGCTCGAAGCCGTAGGCCGAACCCGACATGTAGAGGCGCCATACGCGAGCGCGTTCTTCACCGACCTCTTCGGCCGCCTCGTCGAATCGTTTGGCGAGGTTGGCCACCCAGTGGCGCAGGGTCAATGCGTAATGTTCGCGCAGACTCTCGAGATGACGAACCTCGAAGCCGTGCGCCTGGAACATCGACACCATGGTGCCGACCTCGTGGAGTTCGCCGTCGGGAAAGACGTAGCGCTCCATGAAAGGACTGCCGATCTTGGAAGGGCGCCGCATGCCCAGCGCGATCTGCACTTGTCTCGACAGTTCCGACGCCTTGGAAGGATCGGGGTCATCATCAAACGACACCGGTCGTCCAATGGCGTGGTTAAGGAAACGTCCACCCGGACGAAGTAGATCGAAGAGTTGTTGGGTGTAGGTCGGTAGTGAACTGCGGCCGACGTGTTCCGACATGCCGATGGAACAGATCGCGTCAAACGGTCCGTCGACGACGTCACGAAAATCTTGCAGCCGAAACTCCACTAAGTGACCCACGCTTTCACGTCGGGCCCGCTCCTCAGCGTATCGACGCTGTTGCTCGGACAAGGTGATACCGACCACCGAGGCGCCGTATTCGCGCGCCGCGTGAATGGCCATGACCCCCCAACCACACCCGACGTCGAGCAGTCGGGTACCCGGGCCGAGTTCGAGCTTGCGTGCCACGAGATCCACCTTGCGGCGCTGGGCCACTTCGAGCGTGTCGTTGTTCGACCGAAACACCGCGCACGAGTAGGTCATCGAAGGACCAAGCACCATTTCGTAAAAGGTGTTCGAGACGTCGTAGTGATGTGAAATGGCCTGACGATCGCGCGAACGACTGTGCAACGCGCCTCGCTGCTTGGCTTCGATCTTCGGTGGGGCGATCGGGCGCAAGGTGTTGAGCCCGACGGCCGACAACAAACCTCGCAGATTCTCAATTTTCAACAGGCTGCGCAACGGCGGAATCGAAAGGTCAAACAGTGCGTCCAGCTCACCGTCGATGTCGAGATCGCCCGCGACGTAGGCGCGCGCGACCCCCAGCTCCCCGGGGTGGGTAAGCACGCGGGTGAGGGCGTCGCGGCGGAGGATTTTTAATGTGAGGTCGTTCTGGGTCGAAGCGACACTCGGCAGGGCGACGCTACCGTCGTACGCTTCGACGCGGAACGGAAGTTCGTTGTTAAATACGGCGGCGACAAACGATGCGACATCCATGGCGTGACCTCCAATCGTCTTGGCGACGACGATACGCGAAGACGTCATGTCGCGCTAGCCCCCCCGGGGAAAGACTCCTTCGAGCGGCGCTCCTGCATTGCGGAGCATCACCGATTGTCCAGGGGTTACATGCAAAACTTGCTTCGAGCGAGGTGCCTCTGCGCTGTCGCTCTAGTCTGTCGATGTACGGTGGCCGATTGGAGCGATTTGGGTACCCTTGGATTTGTGCGCTTCGATACGAGCGCGGTGCCATCACTCGCCGACTACTGCGCTTCTGGTATTCGGACCTTTCATCGTCGCTGTCTGACCGGCGACACGAGCAACACTTGAAGTAGTGGGGGCGGCACCCGTCGGCGTTGTGACGGGATTGTGACTACTCACTTGACACGAAGTGAAGCGTCGCCAGCTCGCCGATGTCAGATGTGTCGCCTGGAATCATTCAACAGGTCATTCGTTCTCCAATAGCGCCGATTGGACAGGTGTGCGACGAAGTCGCTGGTTGTCGCGTTGTTGATGGTGAGGAGATTCGAGAATAAAGGGTCGTCGTAGCGAAAAAAAATACGTGCGTATCCCCACCAAAGAGTTTTTCTTCCGGTGATGGTAATTGAACCTCTATGAGGGTAAATTTCCGATATTCGGGATAGATTGATGACCAGAAAAAGTTTTCTCTTAGAACCTTTGGGGTGATTCGTGGCGTTCAAAAAGAAGGGCAAAGACGATAGCGCTGGCGACCGTCGCCCGCCGAGCGGTGCCGGTGGTGGCGTGACGACTGTCGTTGGAGATCGCCTCGAAGACGACGTTTCACTTGCCGAATCCCTTAACGGTCAATCGCCGGGTTCGGCAGGGTCGAATCTGTCTTCAAACGGCAGCTCCCCCGATCGACAGAACATACGTCTCGGCGATCAGCTCATCGCTAACAATCTGATTACTGACGCGCAGTTGCAAAAGGCCCTCGAGATGCAGCGCGACTCGGGCGGTCTATTGGGCGAAGTTCTTATTAGTACCGGGGCCTTGAGCGAGCAAGCGCTGGCGCACGCGCTCGCTTCGTTCTTCGGATTCGATGTCGCAAACTTGCGTCGTGACAATGTGGACCCGGCAATGCTGAGTTTCTTGTCCGAGGACGCGGCCCGACAGTTCGTTGCGTTCCCAGTTCGGATGGTTGATGACAATCTTTACATCGCGGTGGCCGAACCGAGCGAAGAGTTGCGCAATTCTCTCGCCAAAGCGAGTGGCAAGCCCGTCAAGTTGCTCATCGCGCCGCTCAGCGATGTCCGGTGGGCCATCGACAGCAACTACCGCGCGCTGGGATCCGTCGCCCAGCTCGTGCAGGTATTCGAGTCCGTCGAGGGATCGCGCAAGCGAAATGTTGACAGCGCGGAACCCGAGATCGTGGCCGACGACGCGCCGGTCGTCCAAGTCGTGGACCGCATACTTACACAGGCCATGCGTGACCGAGCCTCAGACGTTCACATCGAACCGTCCGACGACATCGTGCGCGTGCGCTTTCGCATCGACGGCGCGCTGAAGGAGATCCTCCAACTACCTGCCGCGATCGGTCCCGGCCTCGTGAGTCGCATCAAGATCATGGCCAACATGAACATCGTTGAACGCCGGCGACCCCAAGACGGCCAGCTCACGATCAACATCGACGGCAAAGAAGTCGATGTCCGGGTGGCCACCACGGCAACCATCATGGGTGAAAGTTGCGTTATGCGACTGCTCGACAAGACGCGCTCGGTTCTTCGACTCAACGACCTCGGTATGCCACTCGACACGCACGAGGCCTATTCGAAGATTGTCCGAGCGCCGTTCGGGATGGTGCTCTGCGCGGGTCCGACGGGCAGCGGAAAGACGACGACGCTCTACGCGACGCTGAGTGAAGTCAACAACCCCACGCTCAATGTCATGACCATCGAAGACCCGGTCGAGTACGTCTTTCCCTCCATCAACCAGATTCAAACGAACGAACAGGCCGGACTGACTTTCGCGACGGGACTGCGGTCCATTCTTCGCCAGGACCCCGACGTCATCCTCGTTGGCGAGATCCGAGACGTCGAGACGACTCGCGTCGCGGTCCAGTCCGCCCTTACGGGCCACTTCGTCGTCTCCTCACTCCACGCCACGGACTCGGTGTCCGCCCTCCACCGTTTCCTGGACATGGGCATTGAGTCGTTCCTCATCGCCTCCTCGGTCTTGGCCGTCGTCGGACAACGCCTCCTACGACGCGTGTGCCCCTCGTGTAAGTCGCCTTACCAGCCGACGGACGAAGAGTTGGTCTTCTACGAAGAGAGTGGAGGACCGGCCAAGACCGAGTTCTTCCAGGGGACGGGCTGTAACTTCTGTACCCACACCGGCTACAAGGACCGAATAGGCATCTACGAACTCCTCATCATGACCCCCGAGCTCCGACGTCTCGTCGTGGGCTGGGCGACACAGGAAGAGTTGCGCAATATGGCCGTTAAACAGGGAATGCGCACCCTTCGCCAAGAAGCCATCAATCTTGTCAACCAGGACATCACGTCCATTTCAGAGGTAATACGGAGCGTGTACACATTATGAGTAAAGACAAGGGCCTGCTTAAGTTCAGTTACCGGGCGCTCGACGAGACCGGAAGATCGGTCACGGGTACCGAGATGGCCTCCTCGTCGGGCGCGGCCCACGTGGCGTTGCTCGCTCGTGGACTTCAGCCCACGGAGGTCGAGAGCAAACAGGGCTTGATGAACTTCGAAATCACGAAGAAGAAGGTCCCGCGTCAGGACGTGATGAACTTCACGCGCCAGTTGGCCGTATTTATGCGTGCGGGCATCCCGATCATGGAGGCCCTCGAGGTCATCGTCGAAGAGACTCAGAACAAGATGATGAAGAACGTCTTGAACGACATGGTCGAAAGCTTGCGGGCCGGCGACACCTTCGCTGCTGCTGCCTCGACCCACCCCGAAGCCTTCGCCAGTTTCTACGTCGGAATTCTCGAATCGGCTGAACTAACCGGAAACCTCGACAATGTTCTCAATCAGTTGGCCGATTACATCGACCGGGACCAGAAGGCTCGCGGAAAAGTCACCGCGGCGCTCATTTACCCAGCGGTCGTGGCGGCGATGTCGGTCGTGACGGTTCTGGTGCTGGCGGTTTTCGTCATGCCTCGTTTCGAGGTCTTCTTTGCGTCACTGCACGCGAAGTTGCCGCTCGTCACTCGCATGCTCCTCAACACCACTTCGTTCATGGGTAAATGGTGGTACGCCATCTTCGCTGTCGTGATCATTGTGGTCGGGGGCCTCATGGCGATGCAGCGTTCGCCGGGTGGGAAAGCCAAACTTGATGCATTCAAATTAAAGCTGCCGGTGGTCGGAGACCTCACGGAGACCGCGATCATAGAGCGAACGTGTCGAGTTCTGGCCTCGATGCTGCGCGCTGGCGTCGACCTGCCCCGGTCCATGGCCGTGACCGCCGAGTCGTCGAACAATGCGGTTTATCGCAACGCCCTGGAGAAGGTCCGGGAGGCCATGATGGAAGGCCAGGGATTGGCGGAGCCGATTGCTCAGAGCGGACTGTTTCCCGCGGCGGCGCGTCAAATGTTTCGAGTCGGAGAAGAGACGGGAACTCTCGACCAGCAACTTGAAGTTGCCGCCGCCTACTACGGACGCGAGTTGGAAACCAAGTTGGAGCGGGCGACCGCGCTCTTCGAGCCCGCCATCATCATTTTCATGGGTGTCGTCGTAGGGTTCGTCGCCGTGGCTCTCATCTCGGCCATGTACGGCATTTACAACCAGGTCAAGGTCGGCTAACTCCCCGCTCCAAATCCGAAGTATCGAGCATTCCGGTTCCGGAAGGAACTGACGTTGGCTTCCAACGCACTGGCGAGAGCCGCTACCAGTTCTGAGATTTTCATTGCCCCGGTCGATCATTCGTCTCGCAAATTCTCGTTCTGTGTTCAATAAGCCCAATGAATTGTGGGTAAAGGGCTGATTAATAGTCAGTCCAAATGCCACAAATGGAATGTTGCGCCAACTTAAAATACAAAGTGATGAATATTGTCGGGTTGTTTATTCAGAGTTGTCGCCACATTGCCGTGGATTCAGGAGTATTGGGCAGTGTGTAATCCCAAGCGGGGGCGCAAAAACCTTCTGATCTCTGGGCGGGATTTGTCGACCCGTGGAGCACGAAAAGACGACAAGGGATTCACACTCATTGAACTGCTCATCGTCGTTACGATTCTTCCGCTGATTGTCGGTGCACTCTCCGCCGGTTTGATCGCGGTCTTCTCGTTACAGTCCGGAGTTCAGAACCGGCTGGGCGATACCGGTGACTCTCAAGTCGTCGAGGCCAATTTCCAAAACGACGTGCAACAGGCCGCATCGCTCACGACTGCTCCGAACAACAGTTCCGCTCAGTGCGGACCGGGCACCCAATTGCTGGGCTTGGCCTGGGGACCAGTGAGCGGGCAGAGTTACCCCTACCAGTACGTGGTGTCGTACGTCGTGCTGCAGGCCGGCACGAAATATAATTTGGTACGCCAATTCTGTTCGAGCGGTTATTCGTCCAGTGCCACAAGCAGCACGATTGTCTCTTTCGACGTGCCGCAAAATCTCGCCGGCCCGGCGGCCACAATCTCGAGTGGAGCTCCCAGTGGCACCACTCCGAGCACGTCGTGGGTTTCCACGCAGTACGTCTCTGGTGTGTCGTTCCCGATAACGGAGCCCAACAGTAACTTTTCGTACACCCTCGAATCCGTTCCCGCGGCGAGTACGGGAGTGAGCGCCGCCGGCAAGCCGCTCGCTCCGGCCACCACGGCGGGCTGTGGCTTCGCTACTCCCGGTACTGGTTATTACGCTTCGACACTTTGCTTCATCGACTTCACGGCGCTGGTCGGCAACAACATGCTCGCCGCAACGTCTGGCTGCTTGGAAACCTCGGCTCCCCTGCCCGGCGGCTACACACTGTATTTCTGCATCGGCATTACCGGCGTTCCCGTGGCACCTTTCCCGCTGCCGACTTGGCAGAACGCCTTCTTGGGCAACACCTGCGGCGGATCGACCTCGTGCTCAAATGGAACGCCCTTCTATACCGGCGTCCCGGGCGAACCGGCGTTGTATCAGTCCGGAGGCGGCACCACGGTCATCACGATCAGCAACATTTCGGTTACGACTCCGCTGGGCGTCCCGGCCACCGGTTGGGAAGTGGTCGGTGCCGACGCTGAATCTTCCGACAGCGGCGAGTCGATATCGTTCACGGCCGGGTGGCCCCCCACGTGGACCGGCAACACGACGTTGAACATTTTGAACAATGACGAGGTGTACGACACTCAAGCTGACCCGGTGGGCAATGCCTGCAATTCGGGAGCGAATCTGACCACCAGCAACGGCGGTCAAACCGTCACCTGCGTCGGAATGTCGACCGCAAACGTAAAGACCGGCACCACGATGGTGGAAGCGACGATGCCTTCGTCGTTGACGACCACCCTGGTGGGCGGCGGCCTCGAGGCGATGGCGTTTGGGCTCTTGCTGTCATGATTAGGCCCAATCCCTCCGTTGTGTTGGCATTGACCGGTACCTACGGCCACCTTGATCGCGCTGAAATCCCAGTCCCCTCGATGGTCGCAATCCATCGGATCTTCCTCGCGTGAAAAGGTCGAAAACACCCGAGATTTACGGGAGCGCTCGAACCACCGTGCCCGATCGAGACCGATACTCAGAGTCCGGCGACACCCTGATCGAGGTGCTCCTGGCCTTGGTCGTCCTCGCCTTAGCCTCGTTGGCCCTTCTAATCGCGTTCAGCACCTCCATATCGTCTTCGGCCGAGCACCGGCAGTTGGCGACGTATAACACGGTCCTCGCCACGGCGACGCAGGTAACGATTGCCAACATTCAAGCGCAGCCGAGTCTGTTCTCGTGCCCGCCAAATCTCTCGGCCTATCCGGGATACATAGGCGGGATCACCCTGCCGGCGCCGTATACCGGGAAATACACCGTGGACTACGCCGTGGTCAACCCAGTCCAGTACTGGAACCCTGCGCTCGAGGCGTTCGGGAATACCTGTGAGCCCAACCAGCCCCAGTTGATCACGATTTATATTCCCGGCACGAATGACACCAACAGTTTCGTCGTCGACTATCCCATTGGCAGTTCCAACGCGTTGACGCCAGGAGCAGCGGCGCAACTCGTATTTCTCAAGCAGCCGGTGGGTGGCTACGCGGGTAGCCCCTTCACCACCCAGCCGGTCATCGAGATCGAGACCGCGGGCGGCAGTCCGAGCGCGGTCACCACTGACTTGTCGCCCGTCATCTTGACGCTCACGCAAGGCACGGGCGTCCTTTCCAGCTGCAGCGGTAATGAGATCTTGGGCGTGGTCACGTTCTCCGGCTGCACGATCGGCACTGGAGGGTCCAATTTTGAGATCACCGCGTCCGACGGGACTTTGACCCCCGCGGTGAGCGATCCGTTCTCGGTGAGCAGTTCGAGTTACCACCTCGTCTTTCAGTCCCAGCCGGTTGCCGCCGCGTCGGGAGCCGCATTCGCGACCGCTCCGGTCATAGCCGTGCAGAACAGTTCCAACGTCACGGACACCTCCTGGGCCGGAACGATCACTCTCACTCTCTCCGGCGGCGCGTTGAGCGCACTCCCGAGTCAGACCTGCGCTTTCACCAACGCCACGACGATCACCTTGACGCCCGTGAACGGGATCGTCACGATGCCTTCGGGCTGCGCCTTCTCCGGTGGTTACTACTACGACGCGTCGAGAAATCCGCCCCAGACGGCTACCCAGTACACGATGATGGCGACGGCGAATCCCAATGCGCCTACGGATGCGGCCGTGCCCGCTACCAGCAATACGTTCTCGGTCACGAGTTTCGGCACCGCGACTCAGATCGCCTTTACCGTTCAACCGACGGGCGTCGCCAGCGCCACGGCCGCCACTCCTTTCTCAGGCCAGCCGACGTTGGCCGTAGAAGACGCTTTTGGCAACGTGGTGACCACGGCCAACAACCCGCTCGCCTTGTCAATCAACAGCGGCGGCCAGGGAATTACGCTTTCGAACTGCAATACCCCGAGTCCCTCCGTGGCCGGGCTGTACGTGTTCTCCGGTTGCGAAGGGAGTAATTGGGGTACGCAACTCACCCTCACGGCCACCTCCAGCGGTCTTACGTCGGCAACCAGTTCGACGTTCAACATCACCAACGTGGCCTCCCAACTGTTGTTCACGACGCAACCCGTTGCCGGCGATTCAGGTTCGATCCTGGCCATCGAGCCGGTGCTCACGGTGGAGGACTCCGCCAATCGAGTCGTGACCGCGGCGACGACGCCGATCGCCTTCAACGCGGCCGTCCCCGCGAGCGGCACCCTGAGTTCTTGTACGTCTCTGGTGCCCCAGTCGGGTGTCGTTTCGGTCGCCAACTGCGTTTTCGCGGGTGTCGTGGGAACGCCGTACACGATCGTCGCCACGTCTGGAGCGCTGACCTCGGCGCCGAGCAGCAGCTTCTCGCCCACTGGTCCGGGACCGGCGAGTCAACTGGTCTTCACGACGTCGCCCGTGGCGGGTGTGTCCGGAACTGCGTTCGCCACTCAACCGATCGTCAAGGTCGAGGACTCGGCCGGCAACACTGTGACCTCGTCCACCGCCGTGATTTCATTAACGTCTTCCGGCGGAACGCTCGCCGCCTGCTCCGGCTTGACGGCTTCGGCGGGCGTCGTGACCGTCTCGAACTGCACCTTCGCGGGCGTCGTAGGAACGCAGTACACCCTGACGGCGTCGTCGGGGCCCTTGACGTCACCAGCGAGTTCGAACTTTTCGCCCACCTACGCCGGAGTGCCCAGCCAGATAATCGTCACCGGGTGTTCGACTCCGCTGGTCACCCCGACCGCGTGCGTGGCGTCGGCGACCCTCGAGGACGTCTACGGCAACATCGAGACGCACGACAACTCGAGCGTCGTGACCTTCTCCCAAGTTTCCGGAAGCGGTTCGGTGACGGGGCTTGGGTCTTCGACGGTCTCGTCCGGCTTGACGAGTGACACGGTTGCCGGCGCCGCCCAGGGCTTGGTGGGCATCGCCGCGAGCGGAGATTCACTTCCCTCGAACACCATCACGGTAACGGTGAACGCCCCCTCCACCACGGCCTTGACTTCGAGCTCGAACCCGTCGGTCTCGGGTCAGACCGTCACCTACACCGCGACGGTGTCGGTGACGAGCCCCGACATCGGTGTGCCGACGGGCAATATCGAATTCTTGGACAATGGCACGGCGATCGCTACTTGCGGCGGGGCCGGCGGCGCGGCCGACAACGGCGCCGGTCAGGCAACGTGTGCCGTCGCGTGGCCCACAGTGTCAACGCAGACCATCGCCGCTACGTACTTGGGCAACGCTGGCACGTACTACCTCGCGTCGACTTCGTCGTCGCTCACCCAGACCGTGAATAAGGCTTCGACGACGACCGGCGTCGCATCGAGCTCGAATCCGTCGGTCTCGGGTCAGACCGTCACCTACACCGCGACGGTGTCGGTCACGGCTCCGGGATCGGGTACGCCAACGGGCAACGTGAAGTTCCTCGACGGCGGCGTGGCGATCGCCACCTGTGGCGGCGCGGGCGGCGTGGCCGTCAACGGCTCCGCGCAGGCGACCTGCGCGGTCACCTACGCCAACACGACGGGCAGCCCGCACTCGATCACCACGGTCTACTTGGGCGACGCCAACTTCAACACTTCGACCTCCTCGACGCTCACCCAGACCGTGAACAAGGCTTCGACGGCGACCGGCGTCGCGTCGAGCTCGAACCCGTCGGTCTCGGGTCAGACCGTCACCTACACGGCGACGGTGTCGGTCACGGTTCCGGGATCAGGCACGCCAACTGGCAACGTGGAGTTCCTCGACGGCGGCGTGGCGATCGCCACCTGCGGCGGCGCGGGCGGCGTGGCCGTTAACGGCTCCGCGCAGGCGACCTGCGCGGTCACCTACGTCAACCCGACCGGAAGTCCCCACTCGATCTCTACGGTGTACCTCGGCAGCGCCGTGTACATCACTTCGACCTCCTCGGTACTGACCCAGACCGTGAACAAGGCGTCGACGACGATCGGCGTCGTGTCGAATTTGAACCCGTCGGTCCCGAGTCAGACCGTCACCTACACGGCGACGGTGTCGGTCACGGCGCCGGGATCGGGTACGCCGACGGGCAACGTGGAGTTCCTCGATGGCGGAACCTCCATCGCGACGTGCGGCGGCGCGGGCGGCGTGGCCGTCAACGGCTCCGCACAAGCGGCCTGCGCGGTCACCTACGCCAATACGACGGGCAGCCCGCACTCGATCACCGCGGTCTACCTCGGCAGTGCGGTGTACCTTACTTCGACCTCCTCGGTACTGACCCAGACCGTCAACAAGGCAGCGACGACGACCGGCGTCGTGTCGAGTTTGAACCCGTCGATTCCGAGTCAGACCGTGACCTACACCGGCACGGTCACGGTCACGGCTCCGGGAACCGGCACACCGCCGGGCAACATTGAGTTCCTCGACGGTGGCGTGGCGATCGCCACCTGTGGCGGCGCGGGCGGCGTGGCCGTCAACGGCTCCGCGCAGGCGACCTGCGCGGTCACCTACGCCAACACGACGGGCAGCCCGCACTCGATCACCGCGGATTACTTAGGCAGCGCCAACTACAACACGTCGACCTCTTCGACCCTCACCCAGACCGTGAACAAGGCTTCGACGACGACCGGCGTCGTGTCGAGTTTGAACCCGTCGACCACCAGCCAACTGGTGACCTACACCGGCACCGTCACGGTCACGGCTCCGGGCACCGGCACGCCGACGGGCAACATGGAGTTCCTTAATGGCGGCGTGGCCATCGCGGGGTGCGGCGGCGCGGGCGGCGTGGCCGTCAACGGTTCGGCCATAGCGACCTGCGCGGTCACGTGGAACGCCGTCGGTAGCCTGAGCATTACGGCCCAGTACCTAGGCGGACGCCAACTACAACACGTCGACGTCTTCGACGCTCATCCAGACCGTGAACAAGGCATCGCCGTCAATCACCTTGACCCTGTCGGCCAATACGATCAACGCGGGTCAGCCAGCCCATGGCATATCTTCGTTGACCGCAGCTTCCAGTGCCGCTGGAGGCACCGTTACGTACACCTACTACACCGACAATGCCTGCACACTCAACCAGGTGACCGTCGGTTCCGCCATGACCGTCACCAATGATGTGGTTCCTAATTCCGCCTCGAACACCTTCAATGCCGGCGGAACGTTCTATTGGCACGCGGTCTACAGCGGCGACGTCAACGACAACGGGGCGACCAGCACGTGCGTGAAATTGACGGTGAACAACACGGTGACCAAGAACGCCGCGGGAACGTACACGCTCACCGTCCCGGCCAATCTCACCTCCTTTACCTTTACGATGAATGCGGCCGGTGGCGGCGGCGGATCTGCTGGCGCTAGTGGTGGGGCCGGCGGTACGGTCACGGGCACCATTACCATCCCGCTAAGTGGGAGTCCAACGACGTTCACCGTCGTCGTCGGCGGCGCCGGCGGTGCTGGAACTGCGGGCACGGGTGGGGCCGGTGGCGCGAGCGGTACCGGTTGCGCACTCGGCGGCGCCGGCGGCGGCGGAACCACTGCCGGTGGCGGTGGTGGCGGCGGATCGACCTGTATTTACCTGGTGGGAGCTCCCGCGGGGACGGTGGTTGCGGTGGGCGGCGGTGGCGGTGGCGGTGGCAACAGCGCCACTGGTGTCGGTGGTACGGGTGGCGGCGGTCCGAACTCCAACCCGGGAACCAACACTGCCGGCACCGGAACGAATAGCGGTGGCACGGCAGGTTCGGGTGGAAAGACCGTGACGACCGGATCGCCGCAGTACACCATTGCCAACACGCCCGGAAAGCTCGGAGGCGCTGGCGCCAACGCTGGCACATGCTCCCTCGGCGTCTGCGGCGCCGGAGGCGCTGGCACCACCAGTGGCGGAACCGTCGGTGGCGGTGGCGGTGGCGGTGGAATGGCTTCTGGCGGCGGCGGTACCGACGCTGGGGCACCCGACCATGGCGCGGGCGGTGGCGGTGGCTCGGCCTACACCGGCGGTACGGCCACCCTCACAGTTGCGGTGTCGGGTGCCAGTAACGGTGGCGGCAGCGCCGGTGGCGGGGCCTCGACTGCTGGAACTGCTGGCTCCGTCAGCTTCACGGGCGCCGGGCTGACCCTGGCATGACCGATCGCGAGGCCGTTTTGTCCCAGCACGATATGGCTAGTGGGGGTGTCCTAATGACACACGGACGTCACTCGAGTCGTGGTCGACGCCATGGCCACGATGACGAAGTCGGTGCCGTGCTGTTGCTGGCGCTGGCCTACATCATCGCTATCAGCTTGATTGTCGGCGCGCTGGCGGACTGGGCCATGAATGACCTCACCAACACGGCGCACTTCAATACGACCAGTGAACTCCGTCTGGCGGTCAGCAGCGCGACCAACTTGGCAATTCAGAATATTCGTTACACGCCAGATCCATCGAATCCGTTGTCCAATCCGACTGGTTTGGGAACGTGCTGGGTCCCTGTCAGCAGTCCCAACGTCTCTCAGTTGTTCATCGACACCTATACGGTGGCGGTCTGGTGCAATACGTCCACGGCGTTCGCGAGCGAGAAGACTCGAACCGTGACGCTGTACGCCTGCCTCAGTACGTTGACGTCAAGTTCGACTACAGCCCAAATCAATGCGGCGATGAACCTTTGTCAATCGACTTCGCACATGCTCACGGCCGTGGTCGTGTTCAACGATTACCCGGCGCAGGGCGCTCCGGGCCAGACCGTGCAGTGCAACCTGGGCCTAGGACAGTGCGGTGAAGGAATGACCCTCCAGTCCTGGATCTGGGGATAGCTTCACCTGAAGTCGCACTACTGTGCGCGTGTATGCAAGCCTCTCGTGGGCCGCGCACGCCGCGAGTCGAAGGTATGTCATGAGGTCACGTGATGTGGATCGTATTGATCGGTTCAGACGCCCCACCGCGGAACGCATCGGCCAAGATGTGTAGGGATCGTCAGTTAATGTCATGCAACTGCGTTTTCCGTCAGAACTAAATGCCGCCGGAACCACTGGACAGTTCGACCCCAATTTGATGATTTGGTCGTTCGTTCGAGCGATTCTCCGTGATCTGTGGGAGATCTGGCACCATGAAACTCAATCTAGACAATTAGTTCTGCCTCGGGAAGACGGTGGTCAATCTAAGGGACCACACCTCGCACCAGTTTTCGGGACGTTACTCGAGCTATCGGCGTCGCAGTTCCCGTGTATAAGTACTGGTCAGATAGCTTTTATTGCGAATGGATGTGTTCGCAATCGCAGTTCTGGTGTTCGCCCGCGGAACAATTATTCGACTGAGAAAACCGTAAGGATTTGTTGTTCTGTAGCCTTACTTTTCTACCGATTTCATGTACAATTTGCTCCAGCCGCGCGAAATATCTTCAAACGGTCCATTATCGGGTGGTTCCGAGTGTCGGCAAACCCACTAACCATAAGGGAGTATGAAAATGATTTCGACCTACCAAAGGCTTAAGCGCCAGAGGGATGCTGGAGAGATCGACGGTTTCACTTTGATCGAGCTCCTCATCGTCATTGTTGTGCTCGGTATCTTGGCTGCGGTCGTGATCTTCGCTCTCGGTGGCATCACCGGTAAGAGTGCTGTCGCCGCCTGCCAGGCTGACGGCGCCACGGTTTCGACGGCTATTGCTGCGCTTGAGGCGCAGTTCCCGGGTACCACCTGGACTTCGGGTGCGGCGTCAAACTTGACTGCCACCACCAACGGTGGCCCGTACCTCCAGTCGTGGCCTAACAACAGCTCGCATTACACCTTCGCAGGAACGGGCACCTCGCCGTCCACTCTCACCATTACGCCTGCAGGTGGATCCGCGATTACCTACAACGGACCAAGCGCCTGCACCAGCGTTACCTGATATAACCGTTGTGAGTTGAGTTGAAATGCCCGGCGTAAAGCCGGGCATTTCAACTCACGAGGCCTCTTGAAAGGATGTGTGTCAATGAGTGACCAGGCGACCCGCCCGATTGAACCGTGGCTGCAGCAGTTGTGGGACCAGGGCGGCACGGACCTGCTCCTTTCTGGTGGTTCGCCGCCTCGAATCCGAGTCGACGGCAAACTCAACCCGATTGCCGATGCGCAGATTCTCACCGGGCAACAGATTGACGACATTGCGAAGCCGCTCCTCACTGATGGACAGAGGATGATCTTCGAAGAACAGCTCGACGTGGACTTCGCCTTCTCGTGGGGTGACAAGGCTCGAATTCGAGGGAGCATCTTCACGCAGCGTGGGCAGACCGCCCTGGCCCTTCGAGTTATTCCTACTCGAATTCCCAGTTTTGAAGAACTGGGACTCCCGTACGCGGCCAACTGGGTAGCGGAGCAGCCTCGTGGTTTTGTACTCGTGACCGGCCCGACTGGATCGGGTAAGTCGACCACGCTGGCTTCGATTGTCAATCAGATCAACCAGGAACGGGCCTGTCACATTCTCACCATCGAGGACCCGGTGGAGTATGTCCACACCCACAAGCGCTCAGCCGTGAGCCAACGCGAAGTGGGCTTGGATAGCCCCTCGTTCGACCGAGCGCTGCGTTCCGCCCTTCGTGAAGACCCGGACGTCCTGCTGATCGGTGAGATGCGCGACATCGACTCAATTCAGATCGCCCTGACCATGGCCGAAACCGGTCACCTCGTCTTTGCGACACTGCACACCAATGACGCGCCTCAGGCCATCGACCGAATCATTGATGTGTTCCCGGCGTGGCGCCAAGAGCAGACGAGAGTACAGCTGGCAGCGTCGCTATGTGCCGTCATCGCCCAGCGATTGGTGCCCAAGATTGGCGGCGGCATGGTGGCGGCATTTGAGGTGTTGATCGCCACGAACCCGGTACGAAACCTGATCCGCGAGGGCCGTTCGAACCAGTTGCAGAACGTCATGTTCACGAACACCAAAGAAGGCATGCAGACCCTGGAGAACAGCCTGGCGGCGCTCGTCGTTGAAAACGTAGTCACGTATGAAGACGCGATGACCATCACGGCGCACCCGAAGGAACTCATTCGGACCCTAGAACAGTTAGATAAGAGCCGCATTCCTGTATAAATGACTCAGTGAGTATTCACCGCGGCCCCGACCTCCCCTATTCCGTCGTCGCCGGTGTCACGCCCGTTGGTTCCCGGTGGTTGGTGGCCAGCGCCAAGATCATGGGTTCGACCTTCGCGCCCGAAACACCAAAGGTCTACGACTCATTCCTCGAGGTGATGAGCGAACGACCTTCGTTCGTCGCGATCGTCGCGAACGCGCCGATCGGTTATCTCGACAAGCCCGAGGACGGCCCGAGAATCTGTGACCACGAAGCTCGAGCGCTCCTCGGACGACGCGGCACGTCAGTGCACAACGCACCCAGTCGGGCCGTATTGAACGGTGACATCCCGGTCAAGGATGGGATGCTCGACGCGATCACGGCGACGCTACTCCCTCGATACCTCGAAGTGGCCAATGAAATGTCTCCGTATAGACAGCGCGTCGTCTACGAAGGACATCCGGAGTTGAGTTTCTATCAGTTGCACAAGGACATGCCCCTCACGACGTCGAAGCGAATCCAGGCCGGTCGCGAGGAACGCCGCGGCGTGCTGATGGATCGGATTCGCGGGAGTGAACGTCATCTGGACCCCACCGGGCTCGGCGTCCCGGAGAAGCACCTCCTCGACGCGTTCGCGCTGCTGTGGAGCGCTCGACGGGTGTACGGACACGCGGCCAAACGCATGCCGGTGGAACCGGTCTGGGACACCGAGGGCCTGCGCATGGAGTTCGTGTACTAACGCGCTGCGTTCAGGAGAATCGCTGGAACGGCATCAGTAACTCCGGTCCGGCGTAGACGGCCACCGCGACGCCGAGGGCGAGGAACACTCCATAAGGAATTGGCTGATCCTTCGACATCTTCTTCGCCGCGATGAGCACGATGCCGATAACGGCGCCGACGAGATTGGCGGCGAAGAAGCCGAGGAGGACGTAGCGGATCCCCAACCACCCGAGACCGAGTCCCAAGACGGGCGCCAGACGGACGTCGCCGAATCCGAGGACGCGCGGACTGATGAAGTTGAGCAAGAAGAAGACCACGTACCACCCGAGCGCGCACAGCACCGCGATGAGCAGTCGATGCCACTGGCCGGTGGCACCCGCCGCTACGAGCAGTGACAGTGACAACAGCGCCAAGGTCGGATAGACGATCGATTTAGGCAGTATCAACTTCTCGAGGTCGATTGCGGCAAGCGCGAGCAGACCGGCCGCCAAGATAAGCAGCGCCGGAAGGTCCCAATTGAATCCGACGCGCGCTGCGGCGCCCGCGAAAAGCGCGCCGCAGAGAAGCTCCACCAGGGGGTAGCGAGGCGATATCGGTGCCCGACAGGATCGGCATTTGCCACGAAGGATCAGCCACGACACCACGGGGATGTTGTCACGTTCGAGGATGGGTGTGGCGCACGTCGGACACTTCGAACGTGGCGTGACAATCGACTCGTGCAGCGGCACCCGGTAGATCACCACGTTGAGAAACGATCCGATGGCGAGGCCGAAAAGGCCACATCCGCAGATGAGAATCGCTAGCACCCGGAAGTCTCGTGGTTGCGCAGTTGTCGGTACGCGTCGGGCAGTCGTGGCACGCTCCGTCGACGAGGCGCGGAACGGGTTGGAGACTTCACCGTGACAACCTTTCCGATCGCTGCTGCGTCGAGTGTCGACCTCCTACCAAGTTATTGGCATCCGCGCCCAGCGCTGGGCATTGAATATTCGAGTTGTTCGCGCAGACGGCCGCCAGGTAGTCCCGTCCGAGATTTGGGCCGTGGCGGTCAAGTTGATACCGAAGAGTGGATGGTACAGTCGCTGCGTCGCACCAACCTGAGACGGAGTTGCTCGAATGACGTGTCCGATCTGCGGCTCCAGCGCTCGCGCCAGCGGCTCCCTTTATTCAGCTTTCTCCGCTCGAAGATTCTCTTTTGCCCGCTGCGGCGACTGCGGCTTCGGATGGGTGATTGATCCCCGCGAGGACTATGGCGCCATCTACGACGAGGCGTATTATCTCGGCCAAGGGGCCGACTCCGGGGTGAACTACCAGGTCCAATTCCTCGCGGGACCCGACTCGCTGCTCGCGAAGATAAAAGATGTGGAATACGACGCACTGTTGACCACCTTGACGAAGGTGCAAGCAGCACGGCACCTAGGGGCGATGTCAGGCATGAAGATCCTCGACTTCGGCGGTGGTGTGGGGGGTTTCGTTAGATACCTAAATGATCGTGGACTCGACGCCGAACTACACGAAGAAGGGTATGGCCTCGAATTCGCGGCGTCGCACGGCGTCAAAGTACGACGCAGTCTGAATGATGTGGCCGAGCTTTACGACGTCGTTGTCGCCATTGAGGTACTCGAACACATCAAGGATCCACAGACGACTCTTGATACCATCCACCGAATTTTGAAACCGGGTGGACTGCTTCTCTTTACGACGGGAAATCTCTCGCGACATCGTGGTGAAGTCGCCACATGGTTCTATGCGCGTCATCCCGAGGTACACATCTCGTTCTTCACGCCGGACGCCTTTGGGCGTCTCGCTGGTCAGCACGGTCTACGCCCACTTCCGGTTCGATTCGCAGCGGGTGTGATTCAGTATCTGGTGATCATGCGGCTTCCATACCTGAAGCGCTTGGCCTACTTGACGAGGGCGTGGTGGCGCCCCACGACCGCAGTCCTTGAGACTCGTTTGGGTTTCTCGGAACTTGGCGCGGCCGAACGCGCGGAGACACGCTGACAGCGTGATGAATGTTGGCGATGATCGCTTTAGTGAACGTGCGGCTTGACCCTGCGAAAGAGCCGACGCAACGTCTGCGTGCCATCACTCCATCGGCGCAGCGTCGTCTCGCCAATTCGGTCATGGTAGGGAATCGGTATCTCGCTGATCTTCGCAC
Source organism: uncultured Acidimicrobiaceae bacterium (assembly GCA_963716515.1). GTDB lineage: Bacteria > Actinomycetota > Acidimicrobiia > Acidimicrobiales > RAAP-2 > RAAP-2. The sequence goes on along the minus strand of OY970319.1, from coordinate 1,906,552 downwards.
CGGCTACGGCGGGCCACAGCAAAAGGTCGACCGGGAATGCCCGCCCCGTCGTGTCCCAGTCGAATTGATCAAGTAGTTCACGTCGGTAGCATCGCTGCCCACTATGGACGTCGCGTAGCACTCGCCGAGCGTGGAGACTCGCGATCATATTGAACGTGATGTTGGCAATCCAGTTCGACACGGGCATGGCCTTGGGCGGTCGCAGACCGAGACGATTCGTGCCGGCGATGTCGTCGCCTGTGCGCACCCGGCGGACCAATTCCGGGAACGCCTCGGCGGGGTACGTGTCGTCAGCGTCAACTGATACGACAATCGGCCGTGAAGACGCGCGCAACGCGTAGAGCAACGCGGGCGCGGCCCCACCGCTGGGCTCGCGAATGACTCTGGCGCCATGTTCGGCGGCAATGGTCGGCGTGTCATCGTCCGAACCGTCGACGACAATGACCTCGCACCCCGGGAGCGCAGCGAACGCGTCGTCGACGACCTTGCCGATGGCGCCTTCTTCATTTCTGGTGATCATCACGACGGCGACGTCGCTGTAGTCAGCAGGCGCTTCCATATAATCGGGCATTCAAGCGACGCTTGGCAGTGGCGTCAAGCGACCGTTGAGCTCGGAAGCCAATTCCTGCGATCGCCGTACGCAGCCGTCGACGTTCAGGTAGTCAAAGGAGCCGAAGCGGCCGTGGATGGTGATGCCGACACTTTGCGCCCACTCCCTCACGGTCGTCACGGCATCCTGGTAGCCGTTGGTGTACACGACGTACGCGAACTCCAGTCGCTGCACGTCGCGGAACACCGGCTGAGAACCGGGCTCGACGAGTCCGGAGGCTATGAAGCCCTCGTGGACGTGGGCGATGAGCTCCTCGTCGGTCATCTCGAGGTAGTCGTTGCCGGGAGCGAACGTGATCTCGGCCTGGAGGCTGAAACAGCCGTCAGGGGCGTTGCGCGGGGAGAAGACACTGGGGCTGCTCACTCGATTGGGTAGGTAGCTCGCGTCAGCGAAGTACACGGCGGTGAACTTGTTGCGGTCCTCACCCCGATAACCCAGGGTGATGACGTCAATTGGGTTCACTCGCAGCGAGGCCACGGCGTCGCGGATTGACGAAGGTACGTTGCCGACCAAAGTGAGTAGTGACGTCATCGGGGCGGTTGAGACCACACGGTCGAAGTGCTCGATGCCCGTACTCGCGGTGACGTCGATCCCGTGGCCGCTCCTCATTACGGAGGTGACAGCGGTGTCGAGCCGCAAAGTACCTTGAGGTAGCAATCTGGTCCATGCGTCGGTGATCGCCTGGTAGCCACCGACGAGCGGGTAGTGGTAGTTGAGCTGGTGAAGATAGCCTTCGGTCGCTACGCCCAGTGCACCCTTGACGACGTCTTCGGGCGGGGGACTCGGAATTCGTTCGGACCACGACATCGAGAGGTTACGTAGCGGGACGTTCCAGATCTTCTCGTTGTAGGGACGGAAATAGAGGTCAGTCATGCCCTCGCCGAAGTTGCCGACGAACCACTCATCGAGATTCGACGGATTTTCGGCGAGCCTTGAATGATCGTTGAAGAGGTAGCCCAAGAGGCAGCGAGTGCGAGCTTCCAGTGTGAGACTCGCGAGGTCGTTCTCCAGTGGGTATTTGACCATGCGACCATCGACGAATACTCGGTTGTTACGGCGGCTTTGGTGAACGTTGTCACCCAGACTGGCGATCATGAAGTCCAGGACCTCTTGGTCGCGCGAGAACATGATGTGGGGACCGCGATCGAAGGTCCAGCCGTCACGAATCGTGGCGTGACAATGGCCTCCCGCGCACTCGGACTGTTCAAAAATTGTGACGTCGCCGTCGAGCATGAGAGCGAGGCTCAAACCACTGGCGCCGGCCCCGATAATCGCTGTGTTCATCGTCGCCCAGTTGCCTTTCTCGGACTCAGTTCACTCTACAAAGACGGTGGCCGAACTTCGTACCTTCTGGCACGGACTTGGCGAGGTGAAGAACTAACGTTTTGTTGGTGTCATCAAACAGGAAGTCCGTGCGGATCATCCTGGGCCAGACGATCGGTTCGCACGACCTGGGAAAGATTCTCCGTTACGGCACTATCTCAGTGGTCTCCACCGCAATATCGCTCTCGGGCCTTTTCGTGTTCTACCGATGGATCGGACTCAGTCCGACGTGGTCCAACATCGTGGCCACCTGCATCGCCACCGTGCCCTATTACTACTTGAACCGAATTTGGGTCTTCAAGAAGTCTGGTCGTTCGCATCTCACCAAGGAGGTACTACCGTTCTGGACCATTGCGTTCGTATCACTCGTACTCTCGACGTTGGCGGTGAAGTTCGCGGGCTCCCAAGTTCATTCGATCTCTTCGAAGAACGTTCGCGGCGCCATTCTGGTCGCCGCCAATCTTGCGACCTACGGTATCCTCTGGATAGCCAAGTTCGTCGTGTTCAACCAGTACCTATTCAAAGTCGAGCGAGAACCTACTTCGACTACTTGAGTCGGCGCCACCCAACGAAGCCCTACGACGGAATATCGCTGGCATCTCGTCTGCGCAGTGCGATTCGTCGAGAGGCCCGAACAGCAAACGCTCCCCAGGCAGCGATGCCGAGCGGTCCGAGTAGGAGAATCGTTCCCCACCAACTTCCACCTAAGAGATCTCGATAGGGATGCATAACGGTCCAGTAGAAGTCAGTTGACCAGTGACGCCACGAGTAGATCGAATCGGCGAAAGCGTAGCGGTTCACCCCGTGATAGATCGATGAGACCGTGGCGCCGACGTCGTGGGTTGACACCATGCCGTAGGCGACAACAACCAACACCATGAGAACGCCGTAAGGCAAGATCGTCCGAACCGACCGTAACTCGAAGGGTTCGACGGTCATCGCGTGCGGCGCCGAACGGGAAAGTCGTCGCGATAACAGGAGGTAGATAGCGAGCGCGCACATGGCGAGTGGGACGAAGAGATTGGCCAATGGATGCCACACGTCGAGCGCCGCCGGCGTGGAGAACCACTTGAGAGCAGCGACCGGAAGCCCCAGGAACCGCAGAGCCCTTAAGGGGAGCAGAGCCCCGAGGCTCTCACCGGGGGTGTACGAGGCGCCGGGAAGCAAGAAGAACAGGAACCAAACGCAGGACGAGATCACGGCGTACGCACTGGCGACGCGAAGGCGTCCGGACGCCAGGATGAAGACGAGGGGCCAGAAGAGATACTGCGGCGCCAGACCTCCAATCGCGGGACAGATGAGCAGCGCTGCCGCCGCAGCTGACATTCGGTCAATCGGATGTCGAGCAACCAACTGATAGATGGCGATGACAATGACGTAGACGATTGCCAATTGTCGAAAGTCCATCGCAACGCTGGTCTGCGTGGAATTGAAATGATCGAATATCGAGAGATCGGCCGGTCCGAACAGTGTCGCTCCCGGCTGGCCCGCGTATTCAAAGGCGCTGGAGATGTTCCTATGAATGTAAACGCCATTGGCCGCAAACTTCAAGAAGAAGACGACCAACGTGACGGTCGCGCCTGTCAGGATGAGCGAAGCGTCGCGTATCCAGCCGAGTACCGATTCGCGATATCGGAAACTTGGTAAAACCAGTCCGGCAATAATGAGCGCCGCTGGCTTGGACAGCACCGCCAGACCCAGCAGCGCCCCGATGAGAAGCAGCGCCGTTCGTCGAGCCTTGGTCGCGTCGGCCAGAAGGTCCGACAGCGCAAGAGCCGTCACGGCGGGAAGGACCCAGAGTGAATCCCACTGACCTTGGAGGCATATCAAAATTAGAGGCAGGGGGCAGAAGGCGTACAGCCACGCCGTACTCCTCCGATACCGCAGGTCGAATCGATTGTTTTGCAGGAACCACACGCTGAGCAGGCTGTCCACGACGCACGGGATGAGCTTCACAGTCAGGCCGACTGGCACAAAATGGGCGTGGTTCACGAGGGTCGTCGTCGCACCGAGGATGTTCTGGACAATTGGGAAATAGGGGAGAAAGAAAAACGTGCGCGTCGCGGCGAGTGGAATCGCCGCTAACGCGTTCATCGCGTCTGCACTGCCCAGAAAGACCGACGCGAGACAAACCCGGACAACCAGTGAGACGGTGAAGACCGCGCCGGGCCGGTCAATGAGTTTGCTGGGCGCGCGAACGCCCTCAGCCGCCAATTCGTCCGAAGTTACGGATCGTCGGACGGGTAATGTCAAGGGGAACGCTCACGCACGTGTCGCCATGTGAGGAGTGGTTGACTCGCGTCGACGCGCTTGATGACCGCGTCACTGCTGGAGAAGTGTCGGCACGCGAACACGCCCCATAGCACGATGAGAAGCGGACCGAGGAAAAGAATTGAACCCCACCACGTTCCTGACGCCAAATAGTTCCACGGCGCCCGAGCCGTGAAGAAATAGGCGCTTGACCAGTAGTTCACATTGAAGATTGGGCGGACGAATCCATAATTTCGAATACTGGCCTGGAGTGTGGCATACATTGCAGCGAGATGGTGATTGGTGTAGAAGCTGTACACGACCGTGGCGATCGTCATGGTCGCGACATAGGGGATACACGTTCGAACTGCGCGGAGCCCTAGCGGGTGCAAATGGCTTTCCTCAGGCGCGTATTGGGGAGTCGTGCGCGATACGAGCAAGTAAAGACCAAAGCAACACATGGCGATGGGTACAACGAGATTGGCGAGCGGATTCCAGATATCGAGGGCGACGGGCGAGTTGGCGAACCACTCCAAGGCGGCCCTAGGGACCCCAAGGAAACTTAGCGACCGAAGAGGTAAGTAGGCAGCCGAACTTTCACCCTTTACCGCCGATGCCCCCGGTATGAGGAAGAACAAAAAGTAGAGGGATGATGCGGACAGCGCGTACGCGACGGCGGCTCGGACGCGTCCTGATGCGAGTATGAAGACTAGGGGCCAGAAGAGGTATTGAGGGGCAAGGCCGCCAACGGCCGGGCAAATGAGTAACACCGCGGCCGCAGCCGTCATCTTGTCGAGGGGCACTAGCGCGAAGATCTGGTAGAGGACGATTGCGAAGACATAGATAATTGACAGGTCGCGGAGATCCGAGTTCACGATGAGCTCCCGAGCGGCCGCGCCGTGAGCGGCGGGGATCACCGAAAGGGCGTGGAGATACAAAAGCTTCGCCGGGCCGAAGACGGTGAACCCCGGGGTTCCGGCATAGGAGACGACGTTGTCAAGGTTTTGACGCAGGTTGGTGCCGTCAAGGGCGAATTTCGCTAAGAACAGACCCATCGTCACGGCGAATCCCATCAGGATCAGACCGACCTGTTTGATCCAATCGTTGGTGCTGGCGCGATTTCGATAGTTCGGTATGAGGAATCCTGCGGCGATGATTGCGACGGGCTTGGAGAGGATGGCGATCCCGAGTAGCGCGCCAATAAGCAGCAGCGTCCGTCGGCGCGACGACGTCGCGTGCTTCAAGAGATCCGCCATGGCGAGCGCCGAAACCATAGGAAGCACCCACATCGAGTCCCACTGACCTTGAATACAGACGAGGATGATTGGGAGTGGGCAGAAGACGTAGAGCCACGCCGCGCGCTGGCGATAATGCTTCTCAAAGCGATTGTCTTTGAGGAACCAAACCGCGATGAGACTGTCGGCGAAGCAGGGAATGAGTTTCGGTACGAGTGCGATCTGTACGAAGTGGAGCTTTGTGATCACGAGTGCCGACGCACCCTTGATGTTGCTGATGACCGGGAAGTACGGGAGATACGAGTATCCGTGCGCTGCATCCGTGGGAATTGTGGCAATGGAGATGAGCAAGTCACAACTGCCCAGAAAGACTGCGGCAATCAATACGCGAAGGCTGAAGGCACAGAAAAAGATCACCCCCGGTCGTTCCTGCCACCTAACTGCGTCTCGATCCAGCGAAACTAAGGCCGAGTCGGGCGATTCGGACATCATTCGCTCGTCCCCGAGATCAACCGTCGGCATGTCGTCGTCTCTCATGCCATCGCACGGCGATCACTTGGGCGAACGATCGCAGTGCCGTCTTACCGAGCCTCAAGCTGGCGAGTTGAGCGGTTCCGACCGGTGCTCCGGTGTCTTCCACCTCGATTTGATAGAGACGCAACCTCGCGCTACCCGCCAGACCCGAGAGCATGACGTTCGGCACGACCGCATTGTCGGGGAGGAGTCGAAGAAGGTCCGCGACGGCGGATCGACGCATCAGTCGATAGGGCGTATTGGCGTCGGCGACCTTCGAGTTGAAAAGCACTCGTATGACGAGTCGCCCACATAGAGTGACAACCCTTCGCGACCAGTTCGATTGGCGACCCGTTCGACACCCGAGCAAGAGGTCGAACTCATCGCGTCGCTTCCAGAGCACCTCGAAGGCGTCGGTGCCGAACGCGTCATCGCTGTCCATTTGAAAAATCCAGTCCGCCGAGGCCTCGCGATAGCCCCGGAGGATCGAAGGTCCGTGCGGAACTCGGGGAAGAACCTTAAGCACCACACGTCCCGCGCTGGCTTGCATGGTGGCGCGAACGATGTCCAGTGTGGCGTCCGTCGACCCACCATCGTAGATGGTGATCTCGAAGTCGATGCCCAGTCGCTGGCAGACGCCGATCCAGTCATCGAGCACCTTCTCCATGTGCGCGGCCTCGTTGAAGGAGGGAATGACGACTGAAAGGTCACGCGCCATGCGGGATCGCCATCAGTAAAGAGTTCCTTGGAGAATGTCCGGGAATTCGAATTTGAACACTGTCCTCCAATTATATTTATTGTAGAGAGATTGCCGTCTGTGTCGAGATTCATTTTGGTCCACGGGGTTTGGGAAGTTGTGGATATCGCCGACGAGGAGTCGAGTCGTTACCTTGATCGGCATAAAGATGGACCAGAGACCCACGAGTTCTGGATTGGTAGGAAAGCGCATGACTGTTACGTTCAGCGAAGAGTTCTTGACGGAGTCCATCGCTCTGCTTGCGGCGTTGGACGTCGAGGCGATCGAAGCAACGGCGCTCGGCCTCGCGGAGGTTCGCGCCCGAGGTGGACGGCTCTTCATACTGGGCGTCGGTGGCTCCGCCGGTCACGCGTCACACGCGGTGAACGATTTCAGGAAAATATGCGGTTTCGAAGCCTATGCGCCCACCGATAACGTGTCGGAGCTGACCGCACGAACGAACGATGAAGGGTGGGATTCCACGTTTGTCGAGTGGTTGCGCGAATCGCGACTGGGCTCTCTTGACGCCCTCCTCGTTTTCTCGGTGGGCGGTGGTGACGCGGTGAAAGGGGTCTCGGCGAACATCGTTCGCGCCCTCGATCTGGGGGTTGAAGTGGGGGCCGCCGTCTTTGGCGTCGTCGGACGCGACGGCGGCCATACCGCGAAACGAGCGACCGTGTGCGTGATCGTGCCGCCTCTCTTTCCCAACCGGGTGACGCCTCACACCGAGGGTCTCTGTGCGGTGATTTGGCACCTGTTGGTATCGCACCCGGCCCTCGCTCAAACGAGCGCGAAGTGGGAATCGATCTAGTGGGTCAATCGTGACCACGACGATTTCATCGGCCCGTCGCTACCTAATCGTTGGCGGAGCGGGCTTCATCGGGGGCCACTTCAGCGACCACCTCCTCGCTCAACCGGGGGTGGAAGGTGTCACGGTCTACGACAACTTCTCATCCGGCCGCGAATGGCATGTTGCTCCGCACTACGGCGACCCTCGTTTTGCTGTGATCCGTGACGACGTGAGCCATATCGATGCGCTCACCGAGGCCATGGATGGCTCCGACACGGTGATTCACCTCGCGTCGAATCCGGACATCGCCGCTGCGGCGACGAATCCCATGATCGACTTCGACCAAGGGACCTCGCTGACGCAAAATGTGGTTGAGGCGATGCGTCGGACCGGGACTGGACAGATCCTCTACGCGTCGGGCAGTGGCGTCTACGGTGATCTGGGCGAGTTTGAGGCGAACGAGGACTACGGTCCGTTGACTCCGGTGTCGACGTACGGTGCTAGCAAGTTGGCGGGAGAGGCGCTTATTTCGTCCTACAGCGCCATGTTCGGTCTCACCGGCTGCGCGTTTCGATTCGGGAATGTCGTCGGACCCCGTCAAACACACGGCGTCGGTTTCGACTTCCTGCGTCAGCTTCTCGTCGACGACTCCAAACTGACGATCCTCGGCGACGGGGGCCAGTCCAAGTCCTACATCCACGTCAGCGACGTGATCGCCGCGGTGATGAAAGCGGCCCAGTCATCGGAGGATCCCTTCTCGACTTACAACGTCGCCACCGGTGACTACATCACGGTGAATGAGATTGCGCAGTTGGCGATCGCGGCCGTTGGGGGTTCGCCGGAGCGAACGCGGATTCACTTCACGGGCGGGGACCGCGGGTGGCGCGGAGACGTACCAATCGTCCGGCTCAACACCGATCGAATCCGTGACCTCGGATGGTCGAACGTGATGAACACTCGTGAGGCGCTGGCGTCGTCGCTGGACGCGCTGCTGGTTGACTTTAAGAATGGGAAAATATCACCGTGACGAACGTGCGTCGCGCGGCGGTCTTCCTCGATCGCGACGGCGTGCTCAATCGGTCGGTGTACCGAGATGGCGTCGCGAGTCCGCCGAATTCGTTGGACGACTTTGAACTGCTGCCGAGAGTTCGAGAGGCCGTGGACCAGTTGAAGAGCGCGGGTTACGTGCTCGTCGTCGTGACCAATCAACCGGACATCGCGCGAGGCACACAGTCCGCTTCCGTCGTGGACGCCATGAACGCGGTGGTTCAACGAGAGCTTGGAGTCGATGCGGTACTGGTGTGCCCCCACGACGACGTCGACGACTGCGAGTGCCGCAAGCCGAAGCCGGGGATGCTCCTCAAGGCAATGGAGCGATTCGACATTGACCGTGATCGCAGTTTCATGGTGGGCGACCGGTGGAGGGACGTCGCAGCCGGACGCGCGGCAGGATGTCGAACCATCCAGGTCGGTTCGTTGGACGAGGGTGCGCAGAGCGTCGCGGCGACGGTACGCCGCGATGATTTGGCGGACGCGGCGAATTGGATTCTCTCCCAGGAAGTCGGGAGTCTTGACCCTTGAGGCGTAGGCTTTCCTAGTGAACAATTCGGCGTTGAACATCAAAATCTTCGCCGACGGAGCCGATATCGCCGGCATTCTGGAACTCGCTCAGAACCCTCTCGTGAAGGGATTCACCACTAATCCGACGCTGATGCACCGCGCTGGCGTCGTCGAGTACGAGCGATTCGCGCGAGAGGTCCTTGACGTCGTCCGCGAGGTACCGGTGTCATTCGAAGTCATTGCCGACTCCTTCGATGACATGGGCCGCCAGGCGAGGAAGATTGCGACGTGGGCTGACAACGTCTACGTGAAGATTCCGATCACCAACACTTCCGCCGAGAGCTCGGTCGATTTGATCCGCGACCTCACCGCCGACGGTTTGAAGTTGAACGTCACGGCGTTGACGACACTCGAACAGGTTGAGGCGATGTCGTCGGCTCTCAGTCCAGCAGTCCCATCGATCGTCTCGGTGTTCGCCGGTCGAATCGCCGATACCGGTGTGGACCCCGTTCCGGTGATGGAGGAGTCGCTCAAGATCCTGGCGCCGCTGCCCGACGCCGAACTGTTGTGGGCCAGCCCTCGCGAACTGCTCAACGTCGTTCAGGCCGAGAAGTGCGGCTGCCACATCATCACCGTCACGCACGATCTACTTCGCAAACTGAGTGGCCTGGGTCGCGACCTTGCGGCCGTGTCGCTGGATACGGTGACGATGTTTTACGATGACGCCGTACGGTCGGGTCTCACCCTCTAACGAGTGGAAGGTTAGAAGTTCGTGATCATCACGCGCACACCACTTCGAATCTCCCTGGGCGGTGGAGGGACGGACCTTCCCTCGTACTCCAAGGTGCACGGCGGCTTGGTCATCTCCGCAGCGATCAATCGCTACATGTTCATTTCGCTGAATAAATCGTTTGGTGATGACTATCAGTTGAAGTACTCCCGACTCGAACGAGCCAAGACGATCGGTGAGATCGAACACCCAATCATTCGAGAAGCACTCACGCGTCACTATCTGCCACCGGGAATCGAAATCGTCAGCGTCGCCGACATCCCTGCGGGAACCGGTCTCGGCACCTCCGGTTCCTTCACCGTCGGTCTGTTGCGCGCGCTCACGACCTGGCGTCGTGATTTCGCAACGCCCGATAGTTTGGCGTCCGAAGCGTGCGATATCGAGATTGAAAGCCTCGGTCGTCCGGTGGGCAAGCAGGACCAGTACATCGCCGCGTTCGGTGGACTCGCCGTCATGGACTTCCACGTCGACGGCGGCGTCAGCGTATCGCCGCTTCGTATCACCAGCGAGACGCTCGCGGAGTTGGAGTCCAACCTCGTCATGTTCTTCACTGGTTACTCTCGTGACGCGGACCTGATCCTGACCGAGCAGAAGACGAAGACCGAGGCGAACGACGATTCCATGATCGAGGGCCTGCACGCAATCAAGCAACTGGGATTGGAAACGAAGGATGCGCTGGAGGCGGGTGACACCGATGGATTCGGCGAAATCATGAACGAACACTGGCACTACAAAAAGGAACGGTCGTCGGCGATGACCAATCCTCAAATCGACCACTACTACGACACGGCACTTACAAACGGCGCCTTGGGTGGAAAGTTGGTCGGCGCCGGGGCCGGGGGATTCCTGTTGTTCTACACCACGAATCAGTCCCAACTGCGCTCGGCGATGGCGGCCGAAGGACTCCAGGAGGTCCCTTTCGGTTTCGACTTTGGAGGTTCGACCGTTCTTGTCCGCGACTGAGATGCAGTGCGTCATTCTCGCCGGAGGCCTCGGGACTCGGATGAAGTCCTTGGTGCCGGACAGGGCCAAGTCCATGATTCTCGTGGCGGGCAAACCATTCATCGCCTGGCAATTGGAATGGCTCGGTGCGCAAGGGGTCGGTGATGTCGTCCTCTCGATCGGCCACAAGGGCGAGCAGATTCGGTCGTACGTTGAAGATGGTCAACAATTCAATCTCCGTGTGCGCTACGTCGACGAGGGAAATCGACTCCTCGGAACCGCGGGAGCGCTCCGCTTGGCGGCAGACGCCAACTCCTTAGGCGATCGATTCTTCGTCCTCTATGGCGATTCCTATCTCGACGTTTCGCTCGCCAAGGTCTGGAGGCACTACGGACGACAAGAGCGTGAGGCGTTGATGACGGTCTATCGAAATGACAACGAAGGCGAGGTGAGCAACGCGGTCTTCGACGGCACACTCGTGACACGATACGCAAAGAACTGCTCCCAACCGCCGAACGACATGGTCTTTGTTGACTATGGACTTCTCGTCCTTTCTCGCTCTCTGATCGAGGATCACGTGGCGCCGGACGTCGAGGCGGACCTCTCGAAACTCCTGGAGACGTTGAGCGCCGACGGGAACCTCGCCGGATACGAAGCGACCACGAGATTCTTTGAGATCGGCTCGCCTCAGGGACTTGACGCGCTCGAACAAGAACTGCGCGGGCGTTCGAGTAATGCGGACCGGGCCGGGAGTTGAAGATCGCTGATGCCATTTTCATCGCTGACGCGCACGCGCTCCGAACCATCGCCACTCGTGCTGTGGCTGGACCGACCGAGGTCGCAGAAGTGGTGCGTGGCGAGCTGGGTCGTCGCGACGGCGGTCTTCATCGGCGTCACGACCCTGCTGGGTGGCCTCACGCAACTCGACGCGTTGCTCTCGACGTACTCTTCGTGGTTAATCGCACACGGCAATGTGGCGTGCGCGTACCCGCCGGGTAGTTCCGTCTATTTCCCACTGACGGCACCGCTGTATCCGGTGGTCGCCGGCGGTCTCGCGGCGCTCTTTCGCGTTGGTCACGGTATTCCCTTCCCCAACCAGGCGGCCCTCGGGCATAGTTGCCTGAACTGGTTGGCGCCGATGACTCGGTGGTCCAATCACGCCCACGCGCTGACACCGACTCTGAGATTTGGCTACCTCGGTTGGTTTGCTTTAGCAGCGGGCATTGTCGCCGTCATCCGATCGAGTGGCCGCGGACGAAATGGTTGGGAACCGGCGGCCCTGATTTGCGTGGCCTGCACGCCCCCAGTGTTCATCTGTCTGACTGGCTTCTTTCATCCCCAGGACCTCCTCGCGATGGGCCTGATTCTGCTCGCCGTTTCGTGTGCACAACGCAACGCTTGGATGTGGGCAGGGATGCTGATCGGCCTCGCCTTCGCCAGCCAACAGTTCGCGCTCTTGGCCGCCGGGCTCCTTTTTGTTCTCGTCCCTGCGAAGCGGCGACTCGCCTTCTCGTTGTCGTCCCTTGCCACCGTCGCGGTGATCGTCGTACCGTTGGTGGCGCTTTCGTCAGGACGCGCGCTTCGAGTGGCGCTCACGGGATCGGGAGGCGGTGGCTCGGTGGCCCATTCAATCCCGTGGGAACTTCACCTCACGGGCTCGGCCGCGAATGACGTACTGCGAGCACTTCCCGTGATTGCGGCGATGGGTCTGGCGCTGTGGGCCCGTCGGCGACTGTCGAACGCCGTCATGGAGCCCGTGGTACTCCTCTCGCTGCTCGCAACGACGTTGGCCCTCCGACTCGTGTTCGACGGCGCCTTGTACGGGTACTACTTCATGGCGAGTGCGGTCGCCATCGTTCTGCTCGACTTCGTGCGGCGAACCTTTCGAATCGAGGTCATCCTGTGGCTGGCGTTGGTGGCTCTCGTGTTCTCGCCGGTACCGTGGGGGCACGATCCGCTGACGTACAGCGTCCACGTGTGGGTGTGGCAATTGGTACTGGTGCCCCCTACGGTCGCGCTCGCCATCTCACCACTCGTGGCCCGGATCAAGCGTCAACGCTCGGGTGCACCAATCGGCGCCGAAGCCACGTGGTGATTCCTTCGCTCGCCGACGTAAAGGGGTTGGCTGGTCGCCGATGTCACCGTCGCCCCGTAAGGTGAAGGAGGTGGGTAAGTCCTCTGGATTCTCGAGTGGTAACGAATTGCAACGCATTATCGACGCCGCGCGTTCGCCCGAATGGAGTATCGGGGAAGGCCGCGCCGGGCAGGTCATGGCCACGCGCGACTCCGGCTCGATCGGCATGCCCTGGGTGATCACCGCCGAACGAGCGGGCCGAGGCATGAAGGTTTCGCTCTATCGACCCGGCGATGACGTGCGAGTTGAGGGCGACGTCATTGGTGAACTGTCGGGCAACCCGCGTGACATGGGTCGACAGTTTCGCTCGTACTTAGAAGACACGCTCCTCGACGCTGGTGAGTGACTTGCATCGTTGGTTGACCCGTCGCTGACCCGTCGCCGAAGCAACCCCGAAGATTCGAAGCGCCAGGGGTAACGTCGTATCGCAATGGTGTCGTTACGGGCAGGTACTAAGTGGCTAATGCGTCCGCTGTCCCTGCGGTGGTGCCTCGTTGGTGGGTTGTGCGTCGTGGCCCTCATGATCATGATCGCCACGTTCTGGGGAGGACCCACCTCGGCGGACGCACCGGCACCGGATAATACGACGTGGCTGATCGCGCACGGCGACGTCGGATGTGCCTATCCGCCCACTGCGTCGGTGGTCTACCAAACGACAGCGCCCCTCTACCCACTGATATCGGGAGCACTGGCGGCCGCCGCACGTATCGGACACAGCCTGACGTTTCCGTCGTCGGCGCAGCTCGGGAACTCATGTTCCACCGCGGCCGCGGCCCTCTATCAGTGGTCGTTTCACTCCGGTGCTCTGCGTCCCACACTTCGCCTGGGTTACTTGAGCTGGCTGGCGCTGCTGGTGGGCGTGGGTTCGGTCACGAGGGCGCTCGGGAAAGGTGGCACCCGTCTGGAAGTGGTGTCGATGGCGCTGGTGGCGTGCTTGCCGTCGGTGTACATGCCCCTATTGCAGTTCTTCCACCCCGAGGATCTCCTAGCCATCGGTTTGGCGCTGGTGGGCGTGGCGTTCGTCCTTCGTGACCGGTGGTGGGGGGCCGGTCTCGTGTTGGGACTGGCGGTGACCTCCCAGCAGTTCACCCTGTTGATACTCATTCCGCTCCTCGTGGTCGCCCCGCGAACCAAAGTGCTCAAGATCCTTGGGGGAACGGCGTGCTCGGTCGCCCTCGTCGGAGTTCCGCTCCTCGCGATCACGTCGGGACGAGCCTTCACCGCGCTGGTCGTCGGTACCGGCGACGTCGGTGGTTCGAACGTCGCGTTCTACGGGATTCCGATGCACCACTCGCTCGCGCTGGCGTCCCTACGTCTCATCCCCCTCATTTTGTGCGCGCTCGTCGCGTGGTGGGCGCTCGGTCGACTCGGCGAGAGGGTACTGCAACCGGTCGCGCTGCTCTCGCTGCTCGCGCTGTCGCTCGCGCTGCGCTTGGCCTTCGAGGTCAGCCTCTTCGGCTACTACCTCATGTCAGTCTCGGTGCTGCTCCTGCTCGTCGAGATCGCTTTGGGACGCCCCAAGGTGCTGTACGTCGTGTGGACGGCAGTCGCCACGTGGGCGACCGTGGGCGGCGGCCTGGTCGATCACGGCACGTTCGCCGGTGTCGCCGTGCAGGTCTGGCAACTTCTCATCGTCGCCGGCGCCGTGTATCTCGCGGGCAGTCCGCTGCTCGCCGTCACGAGATACGCATCTCCGCGTGAGACGACGACACACCGGAAATGAGCCAACCGATCGAGCGTCGTGATTAATACTCACCCATCCGAACGCTCGCACTGGGCTTTCAATTTTTCGAGGGTTTGACGAATCGAATCCTTAGTGAACTCAGCTCGCTCGAAGCCGCCGCTATCGCCCTGCTTGCGAAAGATCGCGTTGCGTCGATCGGACCACGTCTCAGTCACGCGACAGCCCCCGGGGGCAATTTCGACCCTGTACTCCCAACGAGCAATCGGGAATCGATGCCACGCAACGTCGAAGACGAACGATTTCGGGGCGTCGTAGACCTTCACTTTGGCAATGGTCGACCACTTGTCACCGGCTCGAGAGTTGTCGCCCTTGAATTTCGCTCCCACGCTGGGACCGGACGCACCGTCCAACCACGCGCCGCCATCGTTCTCGGGCGAAAGTCCACCCATCGAGGGCAGGTCGGTGATGACCGCGAACACCTTTTCGGGCGTGGTCTCTATATCAATCGAGTCGGAATAGCTCACGAAGCCGAAGGCTATCGGAACTCAAGAGGACAATCTCGTCGAAGGGTGCCACCCACGAATGGGCGAGTTGGCGTCGTGGTGACGTTGGCCCTTCAATTCACGTTTCTCGGGAGATCAAAACCGCTCGCGAATCGAGACCGGTGATCCGACCTCGACGTCGAGGCTTCGGAATTCGTTGCGACTCATCTGAATCCAGGGACCGGAGCCGTCACTCAGTGTGACGGTGACCTGCACTTCGAATCCCAGTTCCGTTACGGACTGCACGGTCCCTTCGATCGCTCCTTCGGAAGGGCGCACCAGTTCGAGGTCGTGGGGCCGCACCGAGACGCCCTTGAACAGCGTGGTCGGTCCGAGGAATCCGTGGACGAATTCGGTGGCCGGTCGTTCGTACAGTTCGGTAGGCTCGCCGGCCTGCTCGATGCGGCCCTCGTGCATGATCAAGAGCTGATCGGCCACCTCCATCGCTTCGTCCTGATCATGGGTCACGAGAATCGTCGTCACCTTGATCTGTTGGTGGAGTTCCTTCACCCACTGGCGAAGCTCGGTTCGCACCAACGCGTCCAGGGCCCCGAACGGTTCGTCGAGCAAGAGCACTCGCGGCTCGATCGCTAACGCCCTCGCCAGCGCCATGCGTTGGCGCTCGCCACCGGAGAGCTGGGCCGGGTAGGACTTCGACTTGCCGCCGAGTCGCACCAGTTCGATCAGTTCGGCGACTTTGGCGTCGATGACTTCTTTCGGTTGCTTTCGCACCCGAAGTCCGAAGCCGATATTGCGCGCGACGTTCATATGGCGAAATGGCGCGTAGTGCTGGAAGCAGAAGCCGATGTCGCGGTGACGCGGGTCGACGTTCGTTACGTCGTCGCCCTCGATCACCACGCGTCCCTCGTCGGGCCGCTCGAGTCCGGCGATCAGTTTCAACAGCGTTGACTTACCGGAACCCGAGGGACCCAGCACCGCGGTGAGCGAACCCTCGGGGATCTCGACGTTGACGTCGTCCACAACGCTGTGGTCGCCGTAACGCTTGGTGAGGTGGCTAAGCGAGATCGACATGCAACTTCCTTTCACGGGATCGAAGGGTCGAGAGGATGACCAGCACCACGATGGAGATGGAGGCGAGGACCAGGGCACCGGCGAAGGCGCCGACCGTGTCGTAGTTCTGGTCCCACGCGTCGTAGATGTAGATAGGGAGCGTCTGGGTCTTGCCGGTGATGTTGCCCGAGACGACCAGGACCGCGCCGAACTCTCCGAGAGTGCGCGCGATCGTGAGCGTCACGCCGTAGAGGACGCCCCAGCGGATCGCCGGCAGCGTCACCTGCCAGAAGGTTCGAAGCGCTCCGGCGCCGAGGGTGCGCGCGGCGTCCTCTTGGTCCTTGCCGACCTCGACCAGCACCGGCAGCACGGAGCGCAGTACGTACGGCAGGGAGACGGCCATGGTCGCCATCACGATGCCGACCGGTGAGAAGAGAATCCGGATGCCGTGCGTGCTCAGCCAACTGCCGAACCAGCCGATCCTCGAATAGGCGAGCACCAGCGCCACCCCGATGATGATGGGCGAGACCGCGACCGGAATGTCGAAGGCCACGGTAAGCGCTCGGCTCCCGAAGAACTTGCGTCGCGCCAGGATCAGCGCCGCGCCGACACCCACCACGGTGTTCACGGGTACCGCGATCAGCGCCACCTCGGCCGAGAGTTTCAAGGCGGCGAGGGCATTCGGTTTGGTCACCTCGATCCAGAAGGCGTGAAAACCATTACCGAACGCCTTGATGAACAGATAGCCGACCGGAAGACCGACCAGCAGTCCGAGGTACAGGATCACGACCAGTCGCAGGGACCATTTTCGAGTGGTGTGATTCACGACGCCAGCCGATGTTGGATGCGACGCGCGAACACGTTGGTGGCGATCAGGATCACCAGGCTGAGTACCAACAGCGCCGTCGAGACGGACGCGGCGTTGGTCCAGAGGAAACCCTGGGTCAAGTTGTAGATGTAGGACGAGGCCGTCGTGGTGCGTCCGATGCCCCCGGCGATCAACGAAATCGACCCGAACTCGCCAATGGCCCTGGCGAAGGCCAGCCCGAAGCCACCGAGTACGGCCGGCCAGAGCGACGGCAGGACAACCCAGAGGAACGTTCGGATGCCGCCGGCGCCGAGCGACTTGGCGGCCGCCTCGGCCTCGCCGTCGAGCGACGCGAGGACCGGTTGGACGGCGCGCACCGAGAACGGCAGCGTGACGAACAACAGCGCCATCATGAGGCCCATCCACGTCTCGAAGAGGTCGATCTTGAGGGGGCTGGCGGTGCCGTAGAGGAAGAGGAGGACCACGCCGACGACGATGGTGGGCAGCGCGAAGGGCAGGTCGATGAAGGCCTCCAAGAACCACTTACCGGGAAATCGGTCGCGCACCAGTACCCAGGCGATGGCCACACCCATGACCGCGTTGATCGCCGCGACACTCAGTGAGAGCCACAACGACAACCGAATGGCGCCGATCGCCGCCGGTTGGGTGATGTCGTGCCAGAAGGTCCCGAAGCCGGCGCTGAGGTGCCAGTGCCAGAAGGCGACGCCCCAGCCCTGAGTGTGGACGCTGAAGGAGAACCCGTGCGCCACGACGGCCGCGATGGGAATGAGGACGATGATCGACAGATAACCGACGATGAGCGAGGCACCGCCGAAGAGTCCGGACGATGCACGTAGACGCGACGGAAAGCGCCGCCCGCCCTTGGGGGCTGGCGGCGCTCCACGCTCGGAGCTGGCCGGTCTAGCTGGTGTAGCCATTCGCACTCTCTGCCTGGGTGATTATTCCGGTCGGCGAGAAGAACTTCGGCGTGACCTTGGCCCATCCCCCGAGCGCCGGAATCGTGTTCAATTTGACCGGCGTGTAGAACGTCGTCTTGCTGACGGCCGCCAATGACGCGAGCGTGGGACGAAAGTGTTGCTGGAGCCAGATCTGCTGTCCGGCCTTCGAGAAGATGAAATCGTAGAAAGCGGCGGCCGCGGGATTCTTGGAGCCCGTCGTCGTGAGCGCGGCGGGGTTCTGAATCAGGAGGTTCTGGGCCGGTTGGACGATCTGCAACTTCTGTCCCGTCACGAAGGCGTTCAACGCGTCGCTCTCGTAGGCCAAGAGGACGTTGCCGGTTCCGGCGATGAAGGCCGAGAGGGCCTTGCTGCCGCTGGAGGGTTCGGAGACCACGTTCTTGATCAATGCGTTGATATACGCGTTGGCGGCCGTCGCGCTGGACCCCTGGTCGATCTGAGATTCGTAGGCGGCGAGCAGGTTCCAGCGGGCGCTGCCCGAGCTGATCGGGTCGGGGGTCACGATCTTGACGCCGCTGTTGAGCAGGTCGTTCCACGAATGGATGCCTAGGGGGTTGCCGGGGCGAACGACGATGGCGACCACGGAGTCCGTGACGATACCTTTTTGCACCTTGACGGCTTTCAGCGACGCCCATTTGCGCGACACCAGCCCGGCGTTGATCAAGAGCGCCAGGTCGGGTTGCAGCGAGAAGTTGACGACGTCGGCCGGCTGACCGGCGACCACGTCTTCGGCCTGGGTCGTCGAGGCCCCGAAGGAGTTGGTGAAGGTGACGTTCTGTCCGGCGGCGGTGTGCGAGAAGGCCGTCTCCAGGGCCGTGTAGGCCTTAGAGACGATGGAGTAGCCCACCACGTTCACCGTTTGGGGGGTGGTGGCCCCAGCGTTCGTTGCCAGGAGTGATATTGGTAAGAGAGCAACAGCGGCTCCGGCGATTCGCTTCAAATTAACTGATTTCATGAGGGGGGTCCTTTAATTACATCAATTTCCATTGATTTAGTAGAGAATAGGGAACAGGTTATCGAGTGGTGTTTGGCGAGTCAAGTCAATCCGCGCGAAACGACTCTGAAACTTCGAATCGAGCAGTTAGTCGTGTCGAAATCAGACCGTTCGGAATGAGTCCTTAGGGACTGGGCTCGAGTCCGACCGTGTGGTCACGCGCGCTTTGTTCGTCCACCCAAGAACAACCCGGTGCGTGCGCCGTGCCGTCCAAGACTGCCCCACACTCCGGACAGATCAGGTGGGCGAAACAGGCGCTTTCGCCGCCCTCATCAACCTCGGACCGATCATCGGTCACGGTTCCTCGGCCCGAGGTCGCTTCAACAGATCTCGGTCACTTATTAGCGGAAGTCCTCTTGCATCGAGGTCAACGCCGCGGCGCCCGGACACAGTGACGAATAGGGAAGCTTGGCGAGGCCTCGAGACGGCGTCGCGTTCATTTCGTGGAGCTCTTGGGCGCTCTCATCGACGTACAGCAGGCCGGTCACGATTTCGCCGCGACTCTCACGGTCGCGGATGTACTGCTCGACCTTGATGCGGTCGTGCGGGTCGTAGCCATCGGGGACGGACCGGAAGCGCACGACGCTGCCGTCGTGCATGGCGACTTCGATCGCGCCGTCGGTGGGAATCTTGGCGCGGATCTCGGCGCGGATCGGTACGAAGTCGGTCTCGACCTCTTTCACCTCGTGATCGCGCATGAACTTGTAACTCTTGGTCGAGCCCTCGTGGTCGTTGAAGGTGACGCACGGCGAGATCACGTCGATAAGCGCGAAGCCGTTGTGAGCGATCGCCGCCTTCATGATCGGCACCAACTGTTCCTTGTCGCCGGAGAAACTCCGCGCGATGAACGTCGCGCCGAGACTCAGTGCCGTCGTGACTGGGTCGATGGGCGCGAGCGCGTTGGGCTCGCCTTTCTTCGGACGGGAGCCGATATCGGCCGAGGCCGACATCTGGCCCTTGGTAAGTCCGTAGACGCCGTTGTTCTCGATGATGTACACCATCTTCACGTTGCGACGAATGCCGTGCATCAGGTGACCAAGGCCGATCGAGAGCGAGTCACCGTCCCCGGAGATGCCGATGAAGGTGAGTTCGCGATTAGCCGCGATCGCGCCGGTCGCGATGGGCACCATTCGCCCGTGGGCCGAGTTGAAGCCGTGAGCGCCGCGCACGAAATAGGTCGGTGTCTTGGACGAGCAGCCAATGCCGCTCAGTTTGGCGATCATGTGCGGCGGAGTCGAGAGCTCCCAGAACGCGTGCACGATGGCCGCGGTGACCGAGTCGTGACCGCAGCCGGCACAGAGCGTCGACATCTGGCCCTCGTAGTCGCGAATCGTCAGGCCGAGTTCGTTCTTGGGTAACGGGGAGAGGGGGATGAGCGGCTTGGTGATCGACGGCATAGTTAGTGCTCCAACTTCGCTAGAACACCCTCGACGACCTGCTGGGCGCTCAAGGGATATCCCCCGTACGCGAGCACGGGGTTCATTTTTTCGATGGTGACGCCGGTCTCGATGGCGATCAGCGAGCGCAGTTGCGCGTCACGATTCTGTTCGACGACGAAACAGTGTTCGTGCTCTTCCACGAAGGTGCGGACCTGGTCCACGAAGGGGAATCCCCGCACGCGCAAGAAGTCCGCCGCGATGCCGGCGTCGGCCAGTTGATCGAGCGCTTCACGTACCGCCAGGTCACAACTGCCGATCGTGATGACGCCGATCTGGGCGCCGTCGCGACGCTCGATGACCGGCGCGGGCACCTGCGCCGCCGCGGCCGCGTGCTTCTTCTTCAGGCGATCGACCACCTCTTGATACTGCGGCGGGTTCTCGGTGTAGTGACCGAACTGGTCGTGGCCCGACCCGCGGATGAAGTACGCCCCCTTCTCGTCCGAACCGGGCAGGGTACGCGCCGCGACGAAGTCGTCGTTGGCCGAGTTGTAGCGGAAGAACTCGGACATGCGCGAGAGGTCCTCATCGGTGAGCACCGGCCCGCGGTCCCAGACGTAACTGTCGTCCCATTGCAGTTCGGGAACGACCCAGTCGTTCATCCCGATGTCGAGGTCCGAGAGCAAGAAGACCGGCGTCTGGAACCGCTCGGCCAGGTCGAAGGACGCCACGGCGAACTCGAAGCACTCGAAGGGATTGGCCGGGAAAAGGACGACGTGCTTGGTGTCGCCGTGGCTGGCGTAGGCGCACATCATGATGTCGGCCTGTTGCGTACGCGTCGGCATGCCGGTCGAAGGACCCGTGCGCTGCACGTCGATGATGACGGCCGGAATCTCCGTGTAGTACGCCAGACCGAGTAGTTCGTTCATCAGCGAGATACCGGGTCCGGACGTCGAGGTGAAGGCCCGCGCGCCGCTCCAGCCGGCGCCGAGCACCATGCCGATGGAGGCGATCTCGTCCTCGGCCTGGATGATCAGGTAGTTGTTGCGCGTGGTGTCGGGGACGTTCGGATCGTCACTCACCACGGTCTCGCGCCGGTAGCGGGCGCAAAGTTGGATGAAGTTGTCCATGACCGCCGTGGCCGGGGTGATGGGGTACCAGCCCGCGACGGTGGCCCCGGCGTAGAGGCACCCCAGGGCGATGGCGAGGTTGCCGTTGATCAGGATCGCGCTGCCGTTGGCGTCCATGGGCTCCACGTAGAAGGGCAGCGGGCACTGCAGGTTCTCCATCGCGTAGTCGTAGCCGAGGCGCAAGGCCCGCTGGTTCGAATCGCGCAGCGCTTCGTTGCGCGCGAAGGTCTCACCGAGGAGATCGGCGACGAGCGAAACGTCGATGCCGACCATCGCCACCACGGCACCGGCGTAGGCGATGTTCTTCATCAAGATTCGTTCGCGCGGCGCCTTGAAGTTCTCCAGGCACATCTTGGCCAGGGGGATGCCGAGAAAGGTGACGTCCTCGCGCGTGAGGTCCGGGTCGAGCGGCCACGACGAGTCGTAGATCACGTAGCCCCCGTGACGCACGTCGGCGATGTCCTGGGCGTAGGTCTGGGAGTTCATGGCGACCACCAGGTCGTAGTCGAGGGCGCGCGCGGTGTAGCCGGTGCGGTTGACGCGAATCTCGTACCAGGTGGGCAGGCCCTGGATGTTTGAGGGGAAGAGGTTCTTCCCCGAGACCGGAATGCCCATGCGGAAGATCGCCTGCATCAAGAGACTGTTGGCGCTGGCCGAGCCGGTGCCGTTCACGTTGGCCAACTTGATGGAGAAGTCGTTCACTTGCGTACGCTGATCGCGCACTTCGTCGATCGCCATGACTAGTTCCCTCGGCTCGCGCCGCTCGGCGACATCGCGCCGATGCGTATGAAGTTGGCGCTCGCGGCGTAGGGAATCTGGAGGTCGAAGAGCTCCATGTCCCAGGCCGCCGTCGGGCACCGCTCGGCGCACAGTCCGCAATGCACGCACACGTTCTCGTCCTTCACCATTACCCGACCGGTTTGGGGGAGCGGCGCCGAGACGTAGAGGTCCTGGTCCAGGTTGGGCGCCGGCGCGGAGAGCCGTGATCGCAGATCGGTCTCGGCGCCGTTGCTGGTGATGGTCAGGCACTGGACCGGACAGATGTCGATGCAGGCATCGCACTCGATACAGGCCGGCGCGTTGAAGGCGGTCTCCACGTCACAGTTGAGACAACGCTGCACCTCGCGCACGGTCTGTTCGAGACTGAAGCCCAATTCGACTTCGAGGTCCAAGGATTCGAAGCGCTTGGTCAGCTCCACGTGCGACATCTTCTGGCGCGGCGACGGGTTGTAATCGTTGTGGTAGCTCCACTCGCTCATGCCCATCTTCTGGCTCACCAGGTTCATGCCCTGGGGCGGTCGTTCGTGCAGGTCGACGTCCGAGCACAGGTTATGGATCGAGATCGCGGCCTCGTGACCATGGGCCACGGCCCAGATGATGTTCTTCGGTCCCCACGCCGCGTCGCCGCCGAAGAAGACGCCCGAGAGCGTCGACTGCATGGTTACCTGGTCCACCACCGGCATGTCCCAATCGCCGAACTCCATGCCGAGATCGCGTTCGATCCACGGGAAGGCGTTCTCCTGGCCGATGGCCAGGATCACGTCGTCACAGGGGATGATCACCGTGTCGAGTACGGTCGACTGCTTCGCCCCGGAGTCCCATTCCAGCACGTCGAACTCCATCCCGACGAGCTTGCCGTCGTCGATGACGAAGCGCTTCGGCGCGTGGTTCACGATGATCTCGACGCCCTCTTCTTCGGCGTCGTCGAGTTCCCACGGCGACGCCTTGAAGTACTCGCGGGGCCGTCGCGCCATGACTTTGATGTCGGTGCCGCCGAGACGTCGTGACGAGCGACAGCAGTCCATCGCCGTGTTGCCGACGCCGATGATCAAGACCCTCGAGCCGATCGATTCGACGTGACCGAAGGCCACCGATTCGAGCCAATCGATGCCGATGAAGATGTGCGAGTCGACCTCGTCGTGGCGGCCGGGGATGTCCAGTTCCTTGCCGCGCGGGGCGCCGACGCCGACGAAGATCGAGTCGAAGCTTTTGGCGAGCAGGGCACGCAGGCTCGTCACCGGGGTGTTGTAGCGGACGTCGACCCCCATGTCGAGGATGACTCGCGTCTCGTCTTCGAGCACTTTGTCAGGTAGACGGAACTCGGGAATGTTCGTTCGCATCAAACCGCCGGGTTTGGCGAACTGCTCGAACATCACGACCTCGTAGCCCAGGGGCAAAAGGTCGTTGGCGACGGTGAGCGACGACGGACCCGATCCGATGCAGGCGATCCGCTTGCCGTTCTTCTCCGTGGGGATGACGGGGAGACGGTCCGAGATATCGCCCTTCAAGTCCGCGGCGACTCGCTTCAACCGACAGATGGCCACCGGCTGGCCGTCGACCCGGTCGCGCCGACAGGCCGGCTCACAGGGTCGGTCGCACGTTCGTCCGAGGATTCCCGGGAAGACGTTCGACTCGCGGTTCAACATGTAGGCGTCGTCGAACTGACCCTGGGCGATCATTCGGATGTAGCCGGGCACGTTGGTGTGCGCGGGACAGGCCCATTGGCAGTCCACTACCTTGTGGTAGTAACTCGGGTCCTGATCGTTGGTCGGCTCCACGCAGCGTTCTCCTTCAATACAACTCGACAAAGTCCCGCGACGGGTGAAGTACCGCAAAGGGGGCCGAATCTCAGTTTACTCCTCTTATTTTGGGACTTTGGTCGGGTATTGGAGGTCGTTTGGCCCATGACCGACGCGCAAAGTCCAGCCATGCGGCGTCACGCGTAGGCCCGTCGGCGCAACCGAATTCATGTCAGTATGAGGGGACTTAATCGAAAGGATTCGCAATGACCGAAGAAGTTGATGGCGGGCTACCCGCGTTCGCTGACAGTGACGGCACCGGGGTCGCGCACCGCGTGATCGGCGACACCCTTCCGGTGCTCGAAGTCCAGCTCAAGTCGGGTCAGTCGGTGATCTCCCAGGGCGGCGAACTCTCCTGGATGTCGCCGACGGTCGTGATGACGACCCAGACCGCCGGCGCCGGCGGTTCCGGTTTCGTCGGCGTTCTGAAGCGGGCCGTCGCCGGTGGGACGATCTTTATGTCGCAGTACACCGCCTCGGCCGACAACGCGACCGTGGCCTTCGCCACCAAGCTGCCCGGTCGAATCATGCCGATTCACATCGACGCCGACAACGAGTACATGGTGTCGCGTCACGGCTATCTGGCGAGTACCGATGGTGTGACCCTCAACATCGGCTTCCAACAGAAGCTCGGGGTCGGGGTCTTTTCCGGCAACGGTTTCATCCTCCAGCGCATCGCCGGCGCCGGTACGGCCTGGATCGAACTCTCGGGCGAACTCGTCACCTACGAACTTGGCGCCGGCGAATCGATCCTCGTCCACCCCGGACACATCGGGCTCTTCGAAGCCAAGGTCACGCTCGACATCCAGATGGTGAAGGGCATCAAGAACATGTTCTTTGGCGCCGAAGCACTCTTCTTGGCCAAGCTGACGGGACCGGGCAAGGTCCACCTGCAGACCATGACGCTGCCGGGACTGGCCCACGCGTTGCAGCCGTACATCCCGGAACAGGGCAATAGCGGTGGCGCCGGGCTCGGTGGACTGGGCAACCTGGCCAAGACCTTCAATATCGGCTGATCGTCGCGAAGGGTCTTGATCGGGGCGTGGTCCCCAAGGGACTGTAACGAGTTGAGGTCCGGCGAGACTGAATCTCCCGTACGCTCAGAGTGACTCATTGGAGGCCAGTGTGGACCACGGATCGGTTGTCATCCCCGTCGACGAGATGCCCTTTTCCGATGGGGAGCTGACGGCACTCGCGTTGGCCGCCGAGCCAATCACCGCGCTCGCCGACGACGCGGTCGCCTGGGGTGGTGGCGACCTTCGAACCCCTTCGCTCCTGCCGAACTGGTACATGCCGTCGCCGTCGTACCAACTTCGGGGCCGCTGGACGCGGGCCATCGTTATAACGCTCATTGTGGGCTTTCTGGTGATCGACGCCTTCGGCCTTTGCATCACGTCGGGATTCCTCTCCTTGGCGTGAGAATCGTTCGTCGCCACGGGAGGATCAACGTCATTTCGCTCGCCATGTCGTGACCGGCCCGCTCGGCGATGGAAGTGACCCGAAGGCCCCGTAGATTATCGATGAACGTCACAATCGGGGATGGCGAACTTGGCCGAGCACCCACAACCTCACGGCACGTCCGGTTTCGACGACGGCGAGCGCTATCAATCGGCGCGACCGGACTATCCTCGCGAAGCCGTGACGTTCCTGGTTGACTCACTCGGCATTGAAGAGGACTTGCACGTCCTGGACCTCGGCGCGGGCACCGGCATATTCACCGGACAGCTGATTCCGTTCTGCGCGAACATCACGGCGGTTGAACCAACGTCGGGCATGCGAAAAGTACTGAGCGAGCGCCTGCCCACCGTGAAGGTCCTCGACGGGCGCGACGACGCGATTCCGCTCCATGACGCGACGGTCGACTGCGTGGTCGTCGCCCAGGCGTTTCACTGGTTCGACGCGCCGGTGGCCCTGGAGGAGATTCACCGAGTCCTGGTCGACGGAGGTCGCCTGGGGGTCTTATGGAACGAACGCGACGAATCGATAAGGTGGGTCGCCGAACTGGGCGAGGCCATGCGCTGGCCGACCCACCAGCCCTACGACGTGGGCCAAGACTTCACGCCGATCTTGTCGTCGGGACCGTTCGTCAATATCGAGCGGCGGCAGTTCCTCCATCGTCAGCTCCTCGATCACGAGGGACTGTTCCAACGAGTCCTCACCACCAGTTACATCGCGGTGATGGACGTAGACGAACAGCGAACGCTGATGCGCGACGTCCGGAGCGTGGTGGACCCGCTGCCCGAAAGGATCGAGTTGCCATTGATCACCGACGTCTACCGCGCGACCGCGATGCTGCGCTGACGCGACGAGAATCTATTACGGAGCCGGCTGGGCTTCATCGGGCGATGGAGAGACCGAGAGCGTCCATCGCCATGTCTTCCAGTATCGATCGCGTCGTCTCGGTGTCGCGATGCGACGCGCTGTGCGGCGTGGAGTTCAGCAGGCCGAACACGGCTTGGATCTTGGTGCGCGCCACGCTCTCCGTCAGCGTCGGATCGATCTGGCGAAGGACCTCGACCCAGACCTCGAGGTACGACCGTTGCAGACGGCTCACGGTGCGAGCGTCTTCTGGAGCGAGGTTGGCGAAATCGTGATCCTGTATCCGAATCAGGTCACGATCGCGCAGGGCGAAGTCCGTGTGGAAAGCGATGAGTAACTGCAGTGACTCGAACGACGACGCGTTCCTCGTTCGCTGCGTCCCCAGATCGAGAAGCTGTTGACTGACGTCGATCAGGAGATCGGCCAGTAGGGCCTCTTTACTGGCGAAGTGACGGTAGACGGCGGGGCCGCTGACGCCGGCCTCGGCGGCGAGATCTTCCATAGACACCGCGCGGAAGCCTCGCTCGGCAAAGAGTCGAGCAGCGGCTCGAACGAGTTGGAGGCGCCGATCGGCCTTCATGCGACTGCGCCGGGTCACCTCCTTCATTCACCAACCTCCCTCTGGACTGAGCGGCACTTCATTGGTACACTATTTCAGTTAATCATACCTAACTCAAATAGGGGGATCACGTGGAGCGACTTTCCAGCGCCGTCGACCGTCACAGCGAATCCTTCGCGCGCAATGCGTCGCTCCAGCGCGCCCTCGTGGAAGAGCTCAACGCACGTCTGGATCACTACTCGAGGGGGCCGGAGTCGTCGCGGGAGCGCCACGTGCAACGAGGCAAGCTCCTTCCGCGCGACCGGGTCGATACGCTCCTCGATCGCGGCAGTCCTTTCCTTGAACTCTCGCCGCTCGCGGCCTATCAGCTGTACGACGACGAGGCGCCGGGGGCCGGCATCATCACTGGCGTCGGTCGCGTGAGCGGTCGCGAGTGCGTCATCGTTGCCAATGACGCGACCGTGAAGGGTGGCACGTACTACCCGATGACCGTGAAGAAGCACCTTCGCGCTCAGGAGGTGGCGATGGCGAACCGTCTGCCCTGTCTCTACCTCGTCGACTCCGGCGGCGCCTTTCTTCCGCGCCAGGACGAGGTCTTTCCCGACCGCGAGCATTTCGGTCGGATCTTCTACAACCAGGCGCGCATGAGTTCGCTGGGCATCGCCCAGATCGCGGCGGTACTCGGTTCGTGCACGGCCGGCGGCGCGTACGTACCGGCCATGTCGGACGAAAGCGTCATCGTGCGCGGTCAGGGGACGATCTTCTTGGGTGGTCCGCCCCTGGTGAAGGCGGCCACCGGCGAGATCGTGACCGACGAAGATCTGGGCGGGGGACTGGTCCACGCCCGCACCTCGGGTGTCGTCGACCACTTGGCCGACGACGACGCGCACGCCTTGTCGATCATTCGTTCGATCGTCTCGACGCTCGCGGCGCGAAGTGACGCGCCGTGGACCGTGCAAGCGAGTGAAGAACCGACCGTCGATCCGAGTGACCTCTACGGCGTCGTGCCGTCCGATACCCGAACGTCCTACGACGTGCGTGAAGTCATAGCGCGACTCGTGGACGCGAGCCTCTTCCACGAATTCAAGGCCGAATACGGCACGACGATGGTCACCGGGTTCGCCCATCTGTGGGGCCACCCGGTCGGGATCGTCGCGAACAATGGTGTGCTGTTCTCGGAGTCGGCGTTGAAGGGGGCGCACTTCATTGAGCTCTGTGACCAGCGTAAGATCCCCCTGGTGTTCTTGCAGAACATCACCGGATTCATGGTGGGACGCGAGTACGAAGCCGGGGGCATCGCCAAACACGGCGCGAAGATGGTGAACGCCGTCGCGTGCGCGCGGGTTCCCAAGCTCACCGTGATCATCGGCGGTTCCTTCGGCGCCGGCAACTACTCGATGTGCGGCAGGGCCTATTCGCCGCGATTTCTGTGGATGTGGCCGAACGCACGAATCTCCGTGATGGGCGGCGACCAGGCGGCGGCCGTATTGGCGACGGTGAAACGAACGCAGATCGAAGGTTCCGGGGACAGTTGGAGCGCCGAAGAGGAAGAGGCGTTCCGGGCGCCGATTCGTGAGCGTTACGAAGATGAAGGCAACGCGTACTACTCGACCGCGCGACTCTGGGATGACGGCATCATTGATCCCCTCGAAACTCGCACCGTCCTCGGTCTCGCGCTCTCGGTCTGTGCGAACGCGCCGCTCGAGGACGTCGCCTACGGCGTCTTTCGGATGTGATCCGTGTTCGACACGGTGCTCGTCGCCAATCGAGGCGAGATTGCGGTCCGCGTCATTCGAACCTTGCGCCGTCTCGGCGTCAGATCCGTCGCCGTCTTCAGTGACGCCGACCGAGAA
This sequence comes from uncultured Acidimicrobiaceae bacterium, assembly GCA_963716515.1. Taxonomy (GTDB): domain Bacteria; phylum Actinomycetota; class Acidimicrobiia; order Acidimicrobiales; family RAAP-2; genus RAAP-2. The sequence goes on along the minus strand of OY970319.1, from coordinate 1,877,837 downwards.
GCTCGCCACGTTCTAGAAGCCGATGAAGCGCGGTACCTGGGCGCGACCCCTTCGCGCGAGAGCTACTTGAACATCGAGCGGGTGATGGAGGCCTGCACGCGCTCGGGCGCGAACGCCGTTCACCCGGGTTACGGCTTCCTCTCGGAGAACGCCCACTTCGCCGAGGCCTGCGCCGACAGTGGCGTGATCTTCATCGGACCTTCGCCGCAGTCCATCCGATTGATGGGGGACAAGATCCAAGCGAAGCGCCACGTCGCCTCCTCGGGCGTGCCGGTCGTTCCGGGCCGAGTCGAAACCGGCATGACCGACCGCGATCTCGTCGAGGCGGCCAGGGAGGTCGGTTACCCGGTGCTGGTGAAGCCATCGGCCGGAGGTGGCGGCAAAGGCATGCAACTCGTGGAACGCGAAGTCGATCTCCTCGAGGCCCTCGCCCGCGCCCGTCGAGAGGCGACGTCGGCGTTCGGGGACGACACGTTGTTTCTCGAGCGATACGTGAAGCGACCCCGTCACCTCGAAGTGCAGGTTCTGGCCGATCACCATGGCGCGGTCGTGCACTTAGGGGAGCGCGAATGTTCCCTGCAGCGGCGCCACCAGAAAGTGGTGGAAGAGGCGCCGTCGCCACTCCTAGATGAAGTCACGCGCGAGCGCCTAGGTGGGGCCGCGGTCGCCGCGGCCCGAAGCGTCGACTACGTCGGCGTCGGAACGATTGAGTTCATCGTCGCGGCCTCGCGACCGGACGAATTCTTTTTCATGGAGATGAACACCCGTCTGCAGGTCGAACATCCGGTTACCGAAATGGTGACGGGCTTGGACCTCGTCGAACAGCAGTTGCGCGTAGCGGCGGGCGAACATCTCGGAGCCGAGGCGACGTCCGTACGCGTGCACGGACACAGTGTCGAGGCCCGTGTGTACGCCGAAAGTCCGTTGCGCGGCTTTCTCCCGACCAGTGGGCGCGTGCTGGAAGTGCACGAACCTACCGGCGAGGGCGTTCGGGTGGACAGCGCCCTGCTCGACGGTCTCGACGTGGCGACCGACTACGACCCGATGTTGGCGAAGGTGGTCACCTGGGGTCCTGATCGAGATACGGCGCTCGCCCGGCTCGGAAGGGCGCTGGAAGAGACCGTGATCTTCGGTGTCACGACGAACGTCGGTTTCTTGGGTCGACTCGTCGCGAGTCTCGACGTGGTGGCCGGCAATCTCGACACGGGACTCATCGAACGAGAAGTGGCATCGCTCGTGGCCCAAGAGCCGTCGGACCTGGTCTTCGCCCTTTACGCCCTGTCGTGGTTGACACACCTGACGCCCACCGAAACCATCACTGATCCGTGGAACGCGATGCGAGGATGGCGAAGCGGTGGACGAATTCGGCCGCTGACGCTTCGCGTGATTGCTGACGGTGGCCCCGTCAACGTGGTGAACGTTTCGGGGACGCTCGACGCGGCGCGTGTTTCGTTCAACGGACGGGCCGAAGTTGCCGTTACGCTGGTCGATCGAGACGGCGAGCAGTTCCTGACCTGGAATGGCGAATCGCATCGCGCCCGCTATCGAATCACGAGCTCTTCGACGTGGGTCAACGTGGGCGGAGAGACGTGGTCGCTCGCCGAAGAAGACGTGGCGATTCGCGCTCGAAGCGCTGCCGCCTCATCCAATGACGTGCGCAGCCCCATGCCCGGCACCGTCGTGCAAGTACGGTCGATCTCGGGCGCCGACGTACGCGCCGGTGAGACGCTGGTCGTGGTATCGGCGATGAAAATGGAACACGTGCTCGTGGCTCCGCGCGACGGCACCGTGGATATCCTTGTGCGAGAAGGTGATTCGGTGGTCGTTGACGAGGTCGTGGCACGGCTGGTCCCGCCGAAGGCGACGACGGAGATCAGTTCGTGAAGCGGTCGGTTCGCTCGCGGCGATCTCTCCAATGTGTTGAGGAGGCGGTGACGGGATGGACAAGGTAGTCGCCAGCGCGGCCGACGCGGTCGCCGACATCGTCAGTGGCTCGTCCTTGGCCGTGGGCGGATTCGGACTTTGTGGTCTGCCGTCGGTGTTGATCGAAGCGCTGCTCGCCACCGGCGTGGGCGAACTGGTGACGGTGAGCAATAACTGTGGCGTGGACGAATTCGGACTGGGCATGCTGCTTCAGGAGAAACGGATACGTCGGACGACCGGTTCGTACGTCGGAGAGAATCGCGAGTTCGCCCGTCAGTATCTCTCCGGTGAACTCGAAGTCGAACTGGTACCCCAGGGCACGCTGGCGGAGCGTCTCCGAGCCGGCGGCGCCGGCATAGCGGCGTTTTACACGCGCGCCGGCGTCGGCACGCAGGTGGTCGACGGGGGACTACCGCTTCGATACGGCCCCGACGGAACGATTTTGTTGGCTTCGGAACCCAAAGAGATCCGGCTTTTCGACGGCGTTGAATTCGTGTTGGAGGAGGCGATCGTCTGTGACTTCGCGCTCGTGCACGCGCGCGTCGGAGACCGGCACGGCAATCTCATCTACGAAAAGGCCGCTCAGAATTTCAATCCGCTCTGCGCGCAGGCCGGGCGCATCACGATCGCCGAGGTAGAAGAGCTCGTCGAACCGGGGGAGATAAATCCGGCGAGCGTGCACACGCCGGGAATTTTCGTTCAGCGGGTCGTCCTCGCCGAGAATCCGGGGAAGCGGATCGAGCGACGCACCGTGCGCGCCGTCGAGAACGAAGGAGCACACTGATGGCGCTCTCGCGCGAGCAGCTCGCCGCGCGGGTCGCCGCCGAACTGAAAGACGGAGACTACGTGAACCTGGGCATCGGCATGCCGACATTGGTGCCGAACTACTTGGGAGAGGACATCACCGTCGTGCTGCATTCGGAGAACGGGATACTCGGTGTCGGCCCCTACCCCGACGACGAACACGTCGACGCCGACTTGATCAACGCCGGCAAGGAGACGGTGACGACCTTGCCGGGAGCGTCGTTCTTCGATTCCGCGACGTCCTTCGCGATGATCCGCGGGGGCCACATCGACGTCGCGGTCCTCGGTGCGATGGAGGTCTCCGAGGACGGCGACCTCGCGAACTGGATCGTCCCGGGCAAGACGGTGAAAGGCATGGGCGGCGCGATGGACCTCGTCCACGGCGCCAAGCGAGTGATCGTGATGATGGAACACCTGACCAAAGAGGGCGAGCACAAGATCGTGCGGGAGTGTTCCTTGCCCCTCACCGGAAAGCGCTGCGTGCACCGCATCATCACCGACCTCGCGGTCATCGACATCGATGACGGTGGATTGGTTCTTCGAGAGACGGCGCCCGGCGTGAGCGTCGAGGAAGTGCGAGCGGCCACGGGGCCAGAAATGAGGTTGGCCCTATGAGTGACGACGAGCGTCCGGTGCACCAGCAGCGTGGACTCTGGTACGAGGAGCTCGAAGTCGGCGCTCTCTATCGCCACGCACCGGGACGAACGGTGAGCGAGGCGGACAACGTTCTGTTCTCGACGATGACGATGAACCCCCAGGCCCTGCACCTCGACGGAGCGTGGGCCGCGCAGCAGCCCTTCGGTCAGCGACTCGTTAACAGCCTCTTCACGCTGTCGACGCTCGTGGGTCTATCGGTGGCCCAGTTGACCCAGGGCACCATCGTCGCCAATCTCGGATTCTCCGACGTTGTCTTCCCCAAGCCCGTCTTCCACGGTGACACCCTCTACGCCGAGACCGTGGTGCTCGAGAAGCGGCTCTCGGCCAGTCGGCCCGGCGCCGGTATCGTGACCTTCGAGCACACCGCCCGCAACCAAGACGGAGAGGTCGTCGCCGTGGCGAAGCGTTCGACCATGGTTCTCACGAGGCCCGCAGCGTGAGTTGGACGCCCCTCGGTCCGGCCTTGCTCTTCTGTCCCGCCGATCGGCCCGATCGATTCGCCAAGGCCGCCGCGGCGGCCGACATGGTGATTCTCGATCTCGAAGACGGCGTGAACGCCGGAGACCGCGCCGTCGCTCGCATGGCGGTCATCGAGAACCTGCTCGATCCGGAGCGGACGATCGTGCGAGTCAACCCGGTCGATTCAGCGGAATTCGGGCTCGACTTAAAAGCGCTCGATCAAACGCCGTATTCCCTGGTGATGCTGGCGAAAACCGAGGCTGGCGCGCAGGTCGACGCGCTCGCCGGCCGTGGGGTCATTGCCCTGTGCGAGACGGCCAAGGGTGTCCTCGAGTCCTCGGCCATCGCGGCGGCCAACTCCACGATCGCGCTGATGTGGGGTGCTGAGGACCTCCTCGCCTCACTCGGTGGACGCACCAGCCGAAACGACGGCGGCCACTACCGTGACTTCGCCCGTTTCGCACGTTCGCAAGTTCTCCTCAGTGCGCGAACGCACGACCGCACCGCGATCGACGCCATTCATCTCGACATCGCGGACGTCGAGGGACTGCGCGCCGAGGCCCACGACGCCGCCGCGTCGGGGTTCTCGGCTACCGCTTGCATACATCCCACGCAAGTCGAGGTGGTGCGAGAGGCCTATCGTCCCACCGACGGTGAGATCAAGTGGGCCTCCGGCGTCCTCAGAGCCGCGGCGAACGAACGCGGTGTCTTTCGCTACGAGGGCCGAATGATCGACGCGCCGTTGCTGCGCCAGGCCGAACAGATTCTGTCGAGCGTTGGACGCCTCGACGACTGAGGGTTCCGCTAGAGGCCGCTGGGATTGAGCGACGCGGACTGCGTGTGCATACTTTGCGTGATCGTGCAGACCGACGTGCGCAGGGCCACCGCTCCGATGACGGAGTGATTACCGGCCAGGGCCACGCGAATGGCGTTCACGTTGGCCGGTCGGCACAGTGACGTCGGCCAGTTGACGCTCTGTCCAATGCCCAACGGCACGTACGCCGCTCGAGCGGTGGTCAGGACCGTCTTGGCGTGGCTGGTCACGTAGGTGCGCGACCACGGTCCCGCGTAACTGGAACTCGTCGTGTTGTATCCCCGCGCCACCACCGGCGCGACGGTGCACTCGGGACCGTTGTTGACGAGCTTCAAGGTGTAGTAGATCGTGCCGGCCGCGCCGTTGGACAGTCCGGTCAGCGACACGTGCAAGTGGCTCGCCGTACAGAGGGGGAAGGCCGCCAATGACACGGGCTGACCCGAGATCGGACGTGGTCGCGGACTCGACGCGCCACTGGTCACGGCGTAGGCGACGCCCCCGGCGGCGACGATAGTCGAGACGATCGCGGCAACGACACGTTGACGGCGTCGCTGATGACGTCGCGCCTCTTCGATGAGCAACTGTTCCGCTTCTCGGTGCTCGAGGGAGATCGCGGTGGTGACGGGCGTACTTTCGGGTTTCACTGCGGTAAGAACTGGGCTCATTGTCAATCTCCGGGTTAGTGATGAACTCCGCTTTGGTGCTACTATATCTAGCACCATGTTGAGTGTCAAGTTGACTCCCCAAGAATCTGTGGCCCTGCATGACCAAGTCGCCGCGGAACTGCGTCGAGCGATCGCCGATGGCGAGGCCCTACGCGGCGAACGATTGCCACCGGCGAGAGACTTGGCCGCCGTACTCAACGTCAACTCCAATACGGTCCTTCGAGCGCTTCGCATGTTGCGCGACGAGGGACTGTTGGAGTTCCGTCGTGGTCGGGGAATCACCGTGTCGGGCTCGCCCGAGGTAGGTGCCGTGGTGTTGCGAGCTCGCGAGTTGATCGACTTCGCGCGGGGACACGGTTACCGTCGCGACGAACTCGCGCGACTCATTGAATCACTGCCGTAATTGAACTGACGTCGCTTACCGCTCGCCCGGTGCCTCGAACGTGACACCGGCTTCCCTCATGGCCGAGATCGCCCGACGAGTCGTCTCGGGATCCACGCCCGCGCAGAGATCCTGCACCACGGTGACCGCAAAGCCCAGAGCGCGCGCATCAAGCGCCGTCGCCTTCACGCAGTGGTCGGTCGCGAAGCCGACCACGGTCACGTCGCGTACGTGATGTGTCGCGAGAACCTCGGCCAGCGTCGATCCGTCGTCACTGGAACCTTCGAAACCCGAGTAGGCACCTTCGTACACGCCTTTGCGGATGACCGCGTTCCACTTTTCGTGGGCGAGTGTCGAATGGATACGCGCGCCTTCGGAGTTGGCGGCGCAGTGCACCGGCCACGTCGTGAGGTAATCAGGTTCCTCGGACCAATGGTCGCCGGGATCGACGTGCCAGTCTTGGGTCACGATTCTCAGGTCGAAGTCGTCGTCCCGATCACGTAGGTACTGCGCAATCCTTTCGGCGGTCTTGGTCGCGCCGGAGACCGGGAGCGGGCCGCCTTCGAAAAAATCCGGCTGCGGGTCGACCACGATGATGGCGCGCCCACGAGGTGACGTACGGGACATGTCCGTGGCACTCATCGGTTCGAGCTCGCCGTAGTGGGGTGCGGGACGATTTCGGTGGTCAGTATCGGATCGCCCGCACTGAGCGCGAACGCGTCTCTCGGAAGTTCCGCTAGCGCCGACTTCGCGGTGCTCCGAGCGTGCTCTAACGACGAATCGACGACGATGACGCCGTGATCGACGAGGAGGCGCGTGAGCGCTCGGTGTCCTTGGGGAGGTCCGCTGATACCGGAGTCGCGAGTGATCAACAGTTCGATCGCCGCGACGTCGTCCGCGAAGAGTCGGAACGCGTCTTTGGCGCCACCGCTCGACATCTTGCCGATCGAGCGCTTCGCCACGGGCCGCATCGTCGCGCCGTCTTCGATAGCGACCAGTTTGAAGACGAAGCCCGGGGGCATGTAGCCCGTGACCAGTTTGGTGCCCACGCCGAAGGAGTCGACCGGCGCACCGGTCGCGAGCAAGTGGGCGATCGCGAACTCGTCGAGGTCGCCGGTTACCGTGATCTTGACGTTCGTGGCCCCGCGTTGATCGAGCAGTTTGCGCGCACGTCGAGTGGAGTCGGCCAGGTCGCCGGAGTCGATGCGGACGGCTCCCAGATGGGGGCCGGCGACCTCGAGCGCCAGTTCCGTACCGGCCTCGGTGTCGAAGGTGTCGACGAGCAACGTCGTGCCCGGTCCTTGGGCGGCGACCTGGGCTTCGAAAGCCTCGCGTTCGCTGTGATGAGCCAGTACGAACGCGTGCGCGACGGTGCCCGCGGTCGGGACGCCGTAGATCTTGCCGGCCGCCAGATTACTGGTCGCGTCGAATCCGGCGACGTAGGCCGCGCGGGCCGCGGCGATTGCCGCGACTTCATTCGTTCGACGTGATCCCATCTCGATGAGACGATGTCCTTCGGCCGCGTGGACGACCCGAGCGGCCTTGGTCGCTACACCGGAGTCGTAGTTGAGGATTGACAGCGCGAGGGTTTCGAGAATCAGATCGCAGAATCGGCCCTCAATGCGCAGTATCGGCGATAAGGACGTGAACACTTCGCCTTCGGAGTAGCCGTATATTGTTCCGGCGAACCGGTACGTGGAGAGAAACGTGGCCAGTTCTTGGCTCACGATGTGTTGGTTGACGAGCCACGAGATGGTCTCGGCGTCGAAGGAGAACGAGTCGAGGGCGTCGAGGAGGCGTCCGGTGCCGCCGACAATCCCGTAGCGATAGCCGTTGGCCAGGGAACGGGTGAACACCTCAAAGGTCGCCCGGGCGTTGATCAGACCTGAAGTGAGTGCGCTATCGAGCATGCTCATCTCGTATCGGTCGGTGTAGAGGGACTCCTGTGCCTTGATCAAGGTCGAGCTGCGGACTTTCTCTCTCTTCGACGCTGGGCTTCGTCTAGAGCGACAGTACCGCACGACGCACGAATGTCGGTCGGCCCGCGTGGGGTGGTGAGTTCGGTACGACTTCTCAGAGTCCTTGATATTGCGCCACGGTACAGCCCAATTGAGATCGCCGGTACGATTAGTCCGTTCAACCTCAGACGATCGAGAATCATTGACGAGTGAATCCAACGGACCTCCAGTGTCTCCGGACAGCTCGATTTCGCCCGACATTCGTCGACTACTCATAAGTGGACTCGCCCTCGCACCGGCCGGCGCCAACGTGATCATGCAGTTGTCACGACTACCGGTCGGTCACGCCGTTGTTGAGAGCACCGTCGAGAGCGGCTCGCTTCGCAAGCACCCATTAAAACGCACCCGGACGACGCTCGCCTACATCATGGTGGCCCTCTCCGGCACCGAACACGAGCGAGCCGTGATCCGGCGCGAAGTCAACGCCCAGCATCGAATGGTCCGCTCCGATCACGACGGCGCCGTCGCGTACGACGCGCTCGATCCCGACCTTCAACTGTGGGTCGCGGCGTGTATGTTCCGCGGGGTCATTGACGCCGTGACGACCTTCATCGGTCCGGTGAGCGACGTCGAGTTCGTGACGCTCTTGCGTCACTGCAGCCGTTTTGCCACGACGCTGCAGGTTAGCGAGTCGCGTTGGCCTGAGGACCGATCGACCTTCGACGAGTATTGGACGAATTCGGTACGCGAAGTGTCCATGGACGACGTCACGCGTGCCTATTTGCGAGGACTAGCGTCACTCGACTTTCTGCCGGCCCCGCTCGCGCGAACGCTGGGACCGACTCATCGGTTTCTCACGGTGGGCTTTCTGCCCTCGCCCTTCCGAGAGGAGCTGGGGCTGCCGTGGACGCCTCGGGACCAGCGGCGCTTCGAAAAGATTGTTTCGCTCGCCGGTGCGCTCAATCGTCACCTCCCGCGGACACTACGTGAGTTCCCTTGGAACCTCATCGAACTCGACACGCGACGACGAATAGCTCGAGGACGTCCCGTCATCTGATCGGGTTCTCCCGTCGTATTTTGCGGCTCTCACAGAAGGGTGTGGGCGCGGCGACAACCCAATGTGAGAGGGCGTAATCTGCGTGAAACACGAAAGACGGTGATGTCACTAGGCCCTGGACACGATCCCAATCGATTTGCCACCAAGTTGTTCAATGGCCTGCCGTCGCGCTACGACCGATTGGGCTATCTCTTGTCCATGGGGCAGGACCGACGCTGGCGCTCGGCGATCGTAGAAAAGGTGAAGGCGACTCCCGGTGAATCGGTGCTCGACGTCGCGACCGGCACGGCCGGCGTAGCGCTGGCACTGCGCGCGAAGACTGGGGCCGAGATCACTGGCATCGACCTCAACGCCAACATGTTGGAGAACGCGCGACATAAGTTGTCGCGCCGTGGCGAAGCCGGCGTGCGCCTCGTACAAGGTCGTGCCGAAGACTTACCGTTCGCCGACGACAGCTTTGATGACGTCACCTTCACCTATCTCCTCCGTTACGTCAGTGATCCCGCGGCCACCGTCGCCGAACTGGTCAGAGTTCTCAAACCCGGCGGGGTGCTCGCCGGCATGGACTTCTACGTCCCGCCCTCTCGCTTCTGGCGTCCGTTGTGGTGGTGTTACACCCGTTGGGTCTTGCCCGTAGGTGGTCTTCTCACCGGCGGCCGTGAGTGGTACGAAGTGGGACGTTTCCTCGGTCCCAATATCGAGGGACACTACGCCCGACACCCGCTCGAGGCGACGATCGACTACTGGAAGGCGGCCGGGATGGTCAACGTTCAGTCGAAGCCGATGTCCCTCGGCGGGGGACTCGTCATGTGGGCCACCAAGGGGAGTAGTGACTAAGAGCGTCGAAGGACCGGCGTTCTACGCCACCGGTCAGCGAAGCGCGTGGCGCGACGTGCGCGCGGTCCTTCATCCGCCCTACACCGCGTGGCACCTCTCGTACGTGGTGCTCGGTGCCATGATCGCGCCCCGCGTGAACTGGACCACGCTCATTGCGACGTTGTTGGCGTTCTTCCTCGCGGTCGGCATCGCGGCGCACGCGCTCGATGAGTTGCGTGGTCGTCCGCTCTCCACGGCGCTGCCCTCGTGGTTACTGAGTGGTGCCGCCGCGCTGGGACTCGGCGGCGCCGTGGCGCTGGGCGCCCTCGGCATCACGCGCGTCGGATTCGGACTCTTGGGATTCATCGTCGTGGGCGCCTTCTTCGTGCTCGCCTATGACTTGGAGCTCTTTGGTGGACTGGTGCATACCGACTGGGGCTTCGCGCTCTCCTGGGGCGCGTTTCCTGTTCTGACGTCGGCCTTCGCCCAGACGTCGACGATCACGTGGTCGGCCGTCGTGCTCGCCGCGGCGGCGGCCTTGTTGTCCGCCGCGCAGCGCAATCTCTCCAATCCCGTGCGGATGATCCGTCGTCGAGTGACGGCCGTCGAAGGCGAGATCAGATTCGCCGACGGCACCGTTCAACCGATCGATCGCGACTTCTTGCTCGTGCCGTCCGAGCGGGCCCTCCGCTGCTTGTCATTCGCCATGATCGCGCTGGCGGTGGCCTTCGTGCTGGTGCGCCGCGTTCATTGAACGCTCTGTCAGCGCGAGGCGAGGTCAGTCCACTGAATGGATGAAGTTCTTAATGACCGCGGCGGCTTCGCTCGGGCCTTCGAGGGCCCACCAGTGTCCGACCCCCGTTAAGGTCGCCTCTCGCGCACCCAAGGTCTGAGCGACTTCGTGCGACATCGCCTCGTGACCGAACTTGTCGAGTTCCGCGAAGAGGATCAACCCCGGGGCTGGCGTCGGTCCCAAGTCCGCTCCCCAGGAGTGGTGAACGTTCGGCGTGGCGGAGCGGTAGAGATCCAGAATGCAGGTGCCCATCGTGTCGTCGGACCATCTGGCCAACGTGAGCGCGTCGTCGGGGCTGAGGTGAAATTCTTGGTAGGCCTCGGCCATAGTCTCGACGGGCGTTTCGTGGATGGCCTTGAAATACGCCTCACCCTCGCCGGGCGTCTGCCATATCTTCGCGAATTGGTGCCACCTGACGTTGGGGTGGACGCCGTTGGCGACGTCGGCGGTCCAGGACCGAAGGAGTTCTCCGTGCGTCGTCGCGATTCGGTAGGTGAGTAGCGCTCCCCAGTCGTGACCGACGAGGTCGACGGGGGCGTCGAACTTCTCGAGTTCACCGACGAGCCAATTGGCGAAGTCGTCTTTGGTGGCTCCGAATCCTGGTGGGCGGGCACAGCCGAATCCCGGTAGCGAAAGGGCGACGGTCTCTTCATCGAACTCCGCGCGCACCTTGTCCCAAAGAGCGGAGGTTTCAGGTACGCCGTGGAGGAAAACGATCATTCTCGAACAGTACACATCAAGCCGCGGCGGCTCCCGGGTCTCGCGAGACTCGGTCGAACGGTGTTCAGGGTCCGTTCTCCGACCGTCGTACGTCGTGGGCCAATTGGAGAGCGAGGTGCCGTTCGCTTTGCGTTCGAGCGATGGTGCCATTGCCCTCACCGCCGTTCGTGGAATGTTCGGCGACGTAATCGCCTCCGAGCAGCGTCGACAGCGTGGCCGCCACGGAGCCTCGAAGCGCCTCGAGGTTGTACCCGCCTTCGAGGAACAACGCCAATCGACCGGGCATCGAGAATTCCGCGACCCGGGCCGCGATTCGAGCGAAGTCACCGCTCGAGAACTCCAGGTTGGCCAAGGGATCGGCACGGTGAGCGTCGTACCCGGCCGAGACCAGGACCCAGGTCGGCGCGAAGTCGTCGATGATCGGCGCGGCGATCTCGTCGAATCCTTTGAGGAGTACGTCGCCCGTGGCGCCCGGGGGCAGGGGGATGTTCACAGTGAGACCGAGGGCGTCCACGCCCCCGATCTCACGTGCGCCACCGCTACCCGGGTACAGGGGCCATTGGTGAATCGAGACGAACAGGACGTTGGGGTCGTTCCAGAAAATCGCCTGCGTGCCGTTACCGTGATGGACGTCCCAATCGATGATGGCGACGCGTTCGCCCCGTGCGCGTAGTGCCGCGGCCACGATCGCCACGTTGTTCAAGAGACAAAATCCCATCGCGTGATCGCGCAGGGCGTGGTGGCCCGGAGGACGAACCGCGATGAATCCCACGGCGTCGCGCCGGCGGTCCATCTCCTCGATCACCGAGAGGCCGGCGCCGGCGGCGCGTTGAGCGATCGACCAGGAGTCGTACGTGGCGTAGGTGTCGGCGTCGAGCGAGCCCCCGCCCTCGTAGCAGAAAGCGCCAAGCGTGTCGAGGTATTCGGTGTCGTGGACGCGCACGAGTTCCGCTCGAGTCGCGCTGTACGACGAAGCGATGACCAGGTCCTCACCGAGGTGTAGGTCGCCGACGCCGTCGAGAGCGGCGGTCAATCGCTCCGGGCGCTCGGGGTGTCCCGTGTCCTCGTGTCCCGCGTCGGCAATTGGGGAATTCATGATCAACATCGCTACTTCTCCTGAAGCAACGTTGACGCTGCTTCGATTCTGTCTGAAGGTTTCGGGTCGAATGCCCTTCCCAGATCCAGACTACGGAGGGCCGTTTCCGTTTCCGTTGCCATTTCCATTGCCGTTGCCATTCGGATTACCGGGCGACGTCGTCGAGGTGGTCGTGGTTGATGATGGGGTTGCCGCCGCACTGAGACCGAGCGCGTTGGCCAGGGTCTTCAGATCGGCCTGGAGGAGTGTCCCGTAGTTCGGCGTGACGTAACCGTTGGTAACGCCGCTGGCGATGGACGTGGCCACCCCTTGCAGGTCACTGGCGGCCGATTGGGCGTTCCCCGACGCCAGGTCGGTGACCGCTTGTTGCGCCCCGCCGGAGATCGATTGAGCCACTTGTGGGCCGATGGCGTGCGCACTCTGTCCGGCTACCACGTCATTCACCATCTTGGTGAGGGAGTGCGATATCGAGGGCAACGTCGTGGTCGTCGATGGAGGCACCGTTGTCGTCGTGCGAATCGTCGTCGTGGTCACGACCTTCGGACCATTGGATCCCAGCGCGAAGGCGAGTCCGACTCCTCCGAGGATGACGACCGCCACCAGAGCGGCGACGAGCCATGCGTTGCGGGTGCGGTTCGAACTCGCCGACGACGTCCGAGTCGCACCGGCGGCGACCCGTGGTGGCGTAATGGTCGTCTCGCCGTCTTGCCCGCCTCGCAATTTGCCGGGGTCGCCCACCACGGTAGTGAGGTCACTCGCCGGGGTCGTTCGTACCCAGGGAGTTCCGAAGGCCGGCGCGGCCAGCATCGTGGACACGTCGAGGGCACTGAGGCGATCACCGGGAGTCGGCGCGAGCATTCCGGTGAGGAGCAGTTTCCAGGGCACGGGAAGACCTTCGGGCAACGCCACCGGACCGGCCATTCGTCGAGCCAACACCTCACTCGGTGTGCCGGCGTAGACGCGCTCACCGGTGAGGCATTCGAGCAAGACGATGCCCAACGACCAGACGTCGGCGCTCGGTCCCACCGCGTGATTCTCTAGCTGCTCGGGCGCCATGTAGGTGGCCGTGCCGAGCATCGTGCCAGTGAGCGTCAGTGTCGAAGCGTCGACCAGTCGGGCGATTCCGAAGTCCGTCAGTCGAGCCAGCCCGTCGGCGCCGATGAGAATATTCGCCGGTTTGACGTCGCGATGCACCACGCCCTGGTCGTGGGCGTAGGCGAGCGCGTCGGCGATGGACGAACCAATCGAGGCGGTCTCGGCCGCTGTTAGGGGCCCGCGACGGAGCTCCTGGTCGAGGCTGGGTCCGTCGACGAACTCCATCACGAGGTACGCCATGTCCCCGTTGACCCCGGTCTCGAACAGCTGGACCAGTCCGGGATGGGAGAAGCGCCGAAGGGCTTGGGCCTCTTGAGCGAGGCGTTGAGCGTATTCGCGGTCCGGCGAGCGAACGATCTTGATCGCCACGTCGGTGCGGTTCACTTCGTCGACCGCTCGAAAGACATCGGACATGCCACCGCGACCGAGCAGGGTACCCAGTCGGTACCGCCCGTCCAAGAGCTCTCCGGTCGTACTCATCTCGCTTACGCCGAACCTTCCATGGGAAATCGCGTCCGATAATGCATAACCGCGTGGCACTCAAAATCAAGAGACCTGATCGAGAGTGCCGGTGCCTCGTTGACGAAAGACACGTGGGAATGCACTGAATTGATAACCCCAATCTATCGAATGACGTCGAATTAGTTCCTGCGTGACCGGGATCGAGGCGAGAACACGCTCGAGGTGCTGAAGTGCTTTCCGGCGACCAGCAATTCTGAGATGTCTCGAATATGTTGGAGACGCGCCGTCAGATCGTGAGCGACGCGTGAAGGGATTTGGTGTGATTCTCGTCTGAGACATGTCAAATCGCGACGAAAAAAAATTGTCAAAATATCCTCCGACTAAAAGCGTTGTAAACGCTTACTTTTCGAAGTTTTTGGAGAATTTCCCTACGATATAAGGGTTTTACTGACTTGACAGAGGGGACCGCTCTGTGTATTTTGTAAGCGGTTACAGAGGCAACAGTCGTTGCCGATGTTGGGGGACCAAGGGGAATGCGTGGTTGATTCACAACCAACGATTTACGACGTCGCGCAGCGCGCTGGCGTTTCGATCGCGACAGTCAGTCGCGCACTTAACTCCCTCTCATCAGTTCGGCCCGCGACGCGCGACAAGGTCTTGGCGGCGATGCGGGAATTGGAATTCGTGCCGAACTCCGTGGCCCGTGGTCTTTCGAGTGGCAAGCACTGGATCCTCGGGCTGGTCTTTATGCAGACCGCGGTGGACAACAACGTCCTGGCCGTGGAAGAAGCGAGTCTTCTCTATACCGACATCGTCATTCGAGGGGCCGAGGCGCGCGCGGCCGCCCACGGGTACTCACTGTTGCTCTGCGGCGCGGGCGAAAATCACCCGGCCGGCATGACGCCACTGATGAACCTGACGGGCACGGTGGACGGTCTCATCATGTTGGATCGCGTGTTGGTCGAAGACGAAGTCGCGGACCTCTCGCGTCGGATCCCGGTGGTCTTACTGGCCGGCCGCGGCGACTCGTCGGCCGCGATCACGGTGCGCGTCGACAACGAGCAAGCCATGCGCAGCCTGGCTCAGCATTTCATTGACGTCCACCACGTGAAGCGTGTCGGCTTCGTCTCCGGCCATGAGGGCAGCCCCGACAGCGTGGCGCGCGAGGCTTCGTTCAAATCTGCCATCGAAGAGGGCGGTGTGACGCTGGCGGACATAGACATCCTCAAATCGGACTGGACGTCCGCCGGCGGCGAAGGGGCGATGAGGGCGCGGATCGCGTTGGGTGAACCGCTACCCGAAGTCTTCGCCTGCGCTAACGACCAGACCGCCGTCGGGGTCATTTACGCCCTTCACGCGGCCGGATTGCGGGTGCCCGAAGACGTATTGGTGTCGGGCTTTGACGACATCACGTTGACGCGGTACTTCAAGCCACCGCTGACGACGATTCGCCAATCGGGCAGTCTTTTGGGCGAAGTGGCGGTCGACGCGCTCGTGGCGACTCTCGATAATTCTGAACTCGCGGTCCGTACCATTGTGCTGCCTACCGAACTGGTGGTGCGCGAGAGTTGTGGCTGCGCCGCGCAGTCCGAGTCACCGACGGAGATTTTCAAGACGATTGCGCCACCGACGATGGCGGTGAATTAAGCATGCGGTTGATCGTCCGTCGACTCGCGCTCTACGCGTTGACGTTTTGGGTGGCGATCACGGTCAATTTCTTGTTGCCGCATCTGATGCCGGGTAACCCGATCCAGACCATGATCGGAAAACTGCATGGACAGGTGACGCCGCAAGAGGTCCGCGCGATCATCCTCTCCTTCGGCGGCGGTTTGAAGGGAAGCCTGCTCTCGCAGTACTTCATCTATATCGGACAACTCCTTCACGGCAACCTCGGATTTTCGATCACGGAGTCGACGCCCGTGATCTCGATTCTCAAGCAGTCCGTGCCGTGGACGATCGGTCTGATCGGCGTTTCTACGATCATCAGTTTCTTTGTGGGAACAATTTCGGGGGCACTGCTCGGTTGGAGCCGTGGGTCGCGGCTGGACTCGCTCATCCCCACGGCGACTTTCTTTCAAGCAGTGCCGTATTTCTTTTTAGCCACGGTGATGCTCCTTGTGTTTGCGAGCAACCTCCGCTGGTTCCCGGTACTCGGGGCCTACAGCCAGAACTTGCAACCGGGCTGGCACTGGGCGTTCGTAGCGAGTCTGCTGCGCTACGCCGAGCTACCAGTGGTCTCCATCGTGCTCAGTTCCGTGGCCGGTTGGATGCTCGGTATGCGCAACATGATGATCACGATGGTGGCGGAGGACTTCGTGCTGATGGCGATCGCCATGGGGCTGCCGAAGCGGAAGGTCATCTGGGCGGCCGCTCGAAACGCTGTGTTGCCGAGCATCGCGAACCTTTCGTTGGCCATTGGCCTCGTCGTCTCCGGGGCGTTGCTGGTGGAACTGGTCTTCAACTACCCCGGTGTCGGCGACCTGTTGTTGAATGCCGTCCAGAGCCAGGACTATCCGTTGATTCAAGGGATCTTCTTGGTTATCACGTTGACCGTATTGGCCGCGAACCTCTTGGCGGACCTCGTGTACCTCTTGCTTGATCCTCGAACGAGAACCGAAGTGGCACCGTGAAGACCTTTCGTTTTCCTCGTTCGCCTAAGGTCATCGTCGGCCTCGTCATCCTCGGATTCTTCGTGCTACTCATGATCTTCGGGCCGTACTTGGCGCCGTTCAGCCCTGATAACACTTCCTTCGCCCCACTCCTCACGCCGTCGGCGCACCACTGGTTCGGTACGACGAGTCTCGGTCAAGACATCTTCTCTCAGACGCTCGTGGGCGCCAGGGCCACCATGGTCGTGGCGGGAGTGGCCGGGCTGGCGGCCACGATGCTGTCGATCGTCATCGGCGTTTCGGCCGGCTACCTGGGAGGCTTCACCGACGACGGCCTGTCGCTGATGTCCAACGTCTTTCTCGCCCTGCCTGGGCTTCCGCTGCTCATCGTGATTGACAGTTATCTGCCGGTCAACAGTCGTTCCAATTCACTCGTCATCGGGCTAATCATCTCCTTGACCGGATGGGCGTGGGGAGCTCGAGTGCTGCGCGCTCAGACCATGTCACTTCGCAACCGCGACTTCGTCGAATCCTCACGAATTATTGGCGAGAAGCGGATTCGGATCATGTTCACCGAGGTGGTACCCAATCTCTTGCCGATTCTCGCCGCGTCGCTACTGTTCACGATCCTCTACTCCATTGGCGCTTACGTGACCCTGGCCTACATTGGACTGACTAGTACCGCGGTGTGGAACTGGGGCACCATGCTCTTTTGGGCCCAGTCGAATAACGCCCCGCTCTCCGGTGAGTGGTACTGGTTCGTGCCGCCGGGCATGTGCATCGCCCTCGTCGGCACGAGTTTGGCTCTCTTGAATTTCGGCATTGACGAGTTCATAAACCCGCGCCTGCGCGCTGGCGGACTGAGTGGTCGCCAACGTCGTCGTTTGGGTATGCCTCGACGTCAGCGTCTTGGCCTCACGCCGGTCGTGCGTTCCGCGACGACCGCACCGCGAATTGTGGTGCCGACCCAAAATCCGGTGACCCCATGACGACCGAATCGACGGGAGTCGACGACGTGGTGGCGACCGAAGTGCCACCCCGGGCCCTCCCGGCGACGACCTACGGTCCGATCGTGGCGACCACGCACGGTGAGGCCGCGATGGGAGAGCGCATTCTTGACGTGCGTAACTTCAGCGTGGACTACGGGTGGGGCGAGAATGCCGTGCGCGCCGTCGACGACGTCGACCTCCACCTTGATCGTTCCACTGTCCTAGGCATCGCGGGTGAGAGCGGGAGCGGAAAGTCGACGCTGGTCTACGCGATCACGCGGCTCCTTCGCGCCCCGGGCGTGATTAGGGGTGGAGAGGCGCGCTTCAATCTGGGATCAGTCGATGAGGGCGAGCACGTAATCGATCTGGTGAACGCGAGCGAGCGCGAACTGCGCAGCGTTCGGTGGTCCAGCATTTCGATCGTCCTCCAGAGCGCCCTGAGCGCCCTCAACCCCGTCGTGCGCGTGGGCTCGCAGTTCGAACAGGTGCTGAAGACCCATCGACGCGAGATGTCGAAGCACGATCGACGCGCGCGCGCGGCGGCTTTGCTCACGATGGTCGGACTCGACGAGGATCGCCTGGATCGTTTCCCGCACGAACTTTCGGGTGGTCAGCGCCAGCGCATCATGATTGCGCTGGCTCTCGCGCTCGATCCTCAACTGGTCATCATGGACGAGCCCACCACGGCCCTCGACGTCGTCACCCAGCGTGAGATCATCAGCGAACTTTTCGAACTCCGTGCAAAGTTCGGCTTCGCGATGATCTTCATCACGCACGACCTCTCCTTGCTCACGGAATTGGCCGATGAGATCGTCGTCATGTACGCGGGCGCGCTCGTGGAGCGCGCGTCGGCGCGAGAGCTCTACGAGTCGCCGCGCCACCCTTACACACTCGGACTGTTGAACTCCTTTCCCCCGATGCACGGGGAGCGAACGGAGTTGACGGGCATCCCCGGTTCACCCCCGGACCTTGCGCACTTGCCGACCGGCTGCAGTTTTCACCCTCGATGCCCGTTCGCCATGGCGCGATGTGCGATCGAGACGCCGCCCTTGATCGAGATCGAAGGTTCGGGACGATCGGTCGCCTGTTGGCTGCACGTAGGTGACGCCGGAGTGGCGGTTCCGGTCGAGCTCAGCCGCGTGAGTACGTCCCAGGCTTCGCCCTTTGAACCGGCGACGGAGACGTCGTCATGACGAACGAGATGACGACCTCGGCGGTGCTGTCCGCTCGACACTTGACGCGGCACTTCTCGGTACGCACGCCGGGGCGACTCTTGGCCGCCAAACGTCTCGTGCGGGCGGTCGATGACGTGAGTCTCGACTTGGTCGGGGGCGAAGTCGTAGGAGTCGTGGGTGAAAGCGGCTCGGGAAAATCGGTCCTCGCGAGGATGTTGGCGCGCATCGTGACGCCGACCTCGGGCGACCTGGTCCTCCAAGGCAATCCAATAGCGATCAAATCCAAGCGAACGCTCGACTACGCCTCGCAGGTCCAACTGGTGTTGCAAGACCCCTTCGCCTCCATGAACCCGGTTCATCGCATGAGCCACAATCTTCTTCGACCACTTCTGATTCACGGGGCGTCGAAGCACGACGCGCCGGCGATGGCCGTGGCGGCCCTCCAACGCGTCTCACTCGAACCACCGAGCCGATTTCTCGAGAGCTACCCCCACGAACTTTCGGGCGGACAGTTGCAGCGCGTCTCCATCGCGCGTGCGTTGTGTGTGCAACCGAAGGTGCTGCTGGCCGACGAGCCGATCTCGATGCTGGACGTTTCGGTTCGACTCGGCGTGCTCAACCTGTTGCGAGGGCTGTGCGACAACGATCGACTGGCGATTCTTTACATCACGCACGACATTGCCTCGGCGCGTTATATCTCAGACTCGATCATCGTGATGTACGCCGGACAGGTCGTCGAGCAGTCCCGGGGCACGACGCTCGTCGACGAACCAACCCATCCGTACACCCAACTGCTCATCGCATCGGTGCCCGATCCGTCGGACCCGACCAGGGACACGCCGCCGACCGGCGAGCACGCCCAGATCGCCATCGCGGAGAAGGGCTGCCGATTCAGCCCTCGCTGCCCGCACGTGATGGATCGCTGTCGCCAAGAGGAGCCCCCGGCCTTCATCGTGGGCGAGGACCACACCTCGAAATGTTGGCTGTACGCCGACCACGAGACCGCAGTCGAAGTGGCGCTACCGACGCGCCGGAAGGAGGGGGAGACCGCGACGACATGACCCACTTCGATTTAGAAAGCCGTAAGTGCGTTCATTAGCGCGTTCTTGCGGTCGGCAATATCGCGAAGGTCCAACCGGCCTCGCGTTTGTTAAGTAAGGACCCACACGGTTCAAACAAAACGTCGGCGCAAGCCGGCTGGACACTATCAATATAAAGGAAAAATATGTTTAAAAGAGCTGCTGTTGTCTTCACGGCGATGTCGTGTTTGACACTAGGCATTGTCATGAGCGCGGGCCTCACTGCCGCTTCGGGGGCGAGTTCTACTTTGACATTGGAGAACAACACCGGTGTGACCTTCACCGATAACTTCAATCCATTGGACTCGAGCTCGTTCGCGACGCAGATGAGCGTGCGCTCGCTCATCTATGAACCACTGTTCGAGTTCGACGCGCTTAAAGCGGGCGTCTCGTATCCGTGGCTCGCGACGAAGTACGCATGGTCCAATGGTGGCAAGACCCTGACCTTCACGATTCGCACCGGTGTGAAGTGGAGCGACGGCTCGGCGTTCACCCCGGCCGACGTGGCCGCCACGTTCAACCTCGTGAGCTCGACTCCCGCGGCGAACGTGTGGGGACTTCCCGCCTTGTCAACGCCAGCCACGGTCTCCGGTAACACGGTGGTCTTGAACTACGCGACAGCGCAGTACTCGAACATCGTGGGCATTGCCGGCACGCAGTTGATGTTGCCAGCCAATTTCGGGACGGTCAATACGCCCGCCGCGACGGCAACGGTGACTGCTCCCATCGGCACGGGTCCGTACACGCTGTCCAATTACAGTTCCACGTTGGTGAGCTACAAGGCCAACGCGAACTACTGGGGTGGCACGCCCGCAGCGGCGCAGATCAACGTTCCGTCCTACGCGTCCAACACTGACGCCGCGACCGCTTTGGCCGCGGGACAGCTGGATTGGGCCGGTAACGACATCGCGAACGTCAACAAGATCTTCGTGAACGTCAACAAGGCGACGAACCACATCTTCTTTGCTCCGGGCTCGACCGTGACGTTGGAGTTCAACGTCACCAAGTGGCCACTCAACAACATCGCGGTTCGCCAAGCCATTAGTGCCGGCGTGAACCGAAGTGCGTTGAGTGTCAAGGGTGAGACCGGTTACGAAGCTCCGGCGACGTCACTGAGCGCGCTCATTCTGCCCAGCCAGGCGGGTTACCTTGGATCGCAGTACAAGAACGACGTCAAGTCGACCAACCAGCCCAAGACGGTAAAGAGCATCTTGACCAAGGCCGGGTTCAAGAAGAACAAGCAGGGTTACTACGCGTTGAAGGGCAAGGTAGTCAAGTTCTCGATCGAGGACCCGATCGCCTACTCCGACTACTACGCGGACATCCAGCTCATGTCGTCGGAACTGAAGTCCGAGGGCATCGACGCAACGGTCGATGGCGTCCAGGCGTCGCAGTGGTACAGCGACTCCGCCGCCGGAACCTTTGACTCGATCGTCCACTGGGGCAATGGTGGTACCGACCCGTACACCCAATTCGACAACTGGCTCGACTTCAAGAACTCGGCTGCGATTGGCAAGTCGGCGACCGCTGACTACGGCCGCTACCACAACTCTTCGGTGCAGTCCTTGCTGACGAAGTTGTCGGCGACCGACCCGTCGAACACCGCGGCCGTGAAGGCGGCTACGTTGCCACTCGAGAAGATCGTGGCGACCACGTTGCCCGTCGTGCCACTGTTGTACGGCGCCGACTGGGACGAGTACAGCACGGCGAACTTCACCGGTTTCGTGACCGCGGCCAATCCGTACATGGACCCGTCACCGAGCGACCCGGAATTGCCGTACATCTTGATGCAACTCAAGGCCGGCTAATAATCACCTCCGCGCGCGGGCTAGGAGTTCTCCAACCCTGCTAGCCCGCTCGCGGAGGGAAGTACCAGATTACGCGCGACCGCGCAGATATTTCCGTCAGCGCGGTCGCGCGAAGTCGCCCTTCGCTGAAACTCGCCCAATTACTACCAGGAGACACCCACACCATGAGCCCGACCAGTCCACACAACGAGAGTCCCCCACGCTCGTTCCCCTCCGGTTTCCTTTGGGGAACCGCCACCGCCTCATACCAAATCGAAGGCGCCGTCGACGTTGACGGGCGCGGACCTTCTATCTGGGACACCTTCAGCCACCGCCCCGGAGAGGTGTGGAACGGCGACACCGGCGACGTCGCCTGTGACCACTATCACCGGATGGACGAAGACCTCGACCTAATGAAGCGTCTCGGCGTCGGCTCCTACCGGTTCTCCGTCGCGTGGCCCCGAGTGCAGCCGGACGGCAAGGGACCGGCCAATCAGGCCGGTCTGGACTTCTATCGTCGACTGGTCGACGGTCTATTGGCGCGCAACATCGAGCCCACGTTGACGCTCTATCACTGGGACCTCCCGCAACCGATTGAAGACGAGGGCGGTTGGTGCTCGCGCGAGACCACCGATCGATTCGGCGAGTACGTGGACATCGTCGCTCGCGCCCTCGGCAACTCCGTCGAACGCTGGATCACGCTCAATGAGCCTTGGTGTTCGGCGTGGCTCGGCTACGGCGCGGGCCGTCACGCGCCTGGGGTCAAGGACATCGGCAAGGCGATCGCGGCCACGCACCACCTGTTGCTGGCCCACGGTAACGCGGTGCCGATTGTGCGCTCGGCGATACCGGGCGCCAAGGTCGGCCTCACGCTGAACCTCGGCGTCTCGCGTCCCGGTACGACCCACGAACTCGACCTCGCCGCCGCGTACCGGGCGGACGGCAATCTCAATCGGTTATTCCTGGACCCCGTGTTTCGGGGCCACTATCCCGAGGACATGCTCGAGCACTACTGGGACAACCGGCCTGGATTTACGGTCGTGCACGACGGTGACATGGAGGTCATCTCGCAACCGCTCGACTTCTTGGGAGTCAACTACTACTTCCCGGGCACCATCATGGACTCTTCGCGAGCGAAAGAGGCCCGCGCCGCGGGCTACGGCGTGCCACTGGGCGAGCAGTTCCCCGACCTTCGGGTGCTCTCGTTGGAGACGCCCGGCACCGACACCACGTCAATGGGTTGGGAAGTGGACGCGTCGGGCCTTACCGAACTGCTCGTGCGAGTGAAGGGCGACTACACCGAGCTGCCGATCTACATCACGGAGAACGGCGCGGCCTTCGACGACTACGTCGATCCCAACGGTCACGTCCGGGACCACGACCGCGTGTCGTACCTCGAAGAACACATCTCGGCGGTGCACGACGCCATCGAGGCGGGGGTGAACGTGCAGGGCTACTTCGTGTGGAGCCTGCTCGACAACTTCGAATGGGCCTACGGCTACTCGCGACGCTTCGGGATCGTGTGGGTGGACTTTCCGACCGGCACCCGTTTGCCGAAGGCGAGTTTCTCGTGGTACGCCAACACCGTTCGCAACAACGGGCTCGTCTACTCGACTTCGGGCGGGGATTCGTAACGACCGTCGTTGAAAGAAGGTGTTGCCAGTAAGTATCGGAGTCGGCACGTCGACGGTGGACGTTGGTGGCGATCGGGTTCGCATAGGCCCGGGCCTCGTGAGGGACTGTCGGTAAACTCGACACATCCGCGCCGAACGAGAGGCGAATCCATGACCGACCAGCCAATCACGTGCGTGGCGACCGTGTCTCTGCCGGTCACCGACCAGGACCGCTCCCTGGCGTTTTTCCGCGACCAACTCGGCTTCGAGGTGCACTCCGACAGGGACTACGGCGAAGGTATGCACTGGATCGAGGTGGTGCCGCCCGGATCAACGACGGTCATCGCCCTGAACGGTCCAAGCGACTGGAGCCCAGGGGTCAAGGCGGGCGACCGGGCCCCGTTTTCGTTCCAGACCGACGACCTGGACGCAGCCATGGTCACGCTGTCCGAGCACGGTGTCGAGTTCGACGATCCCATTCGCCTGCCCCCGCCCGCTCCGTCGATGGCCTACTTCTATGACCCCGACGGCAACAAAATGCTCCTCATCCAGCGCGACGGGTAGCGAAGTTGGAGTGGCACGGGTGCGCGGCCTACGGTGGGGCTGAAGAGATTCTCGCCGCCGCACTGCAGTACGCCAGGAAAATCGCCGCGGTCTCCTCGGGACCGTTGTTGACGACCAGCGCGTTCACCGAAGCCGTCGATGAGATCGCCGCGGCGACTGCGACGCCGTTGGGCGCGTTGCGACGCGTTTTGACAATCGATATTCTTCGCGTGCGGGTTCGCGTTGTGCCGGCGCCCTTTCGTTGTTAATCGACGGATTGGCGAGTCAAATCGCACCACTACTGTGATTGAAATGGACAGCGTCGAACCGCCTTCGGATCCCAATGAGTGGACCGATGAGAAGTGGCTCGAGTGGCTAAGGGCGACGGACGATGTTCCCTTCGACGAACTTGAGGAGTCAATCTCGGAGGCCGTGACGCGAATAGTCCAATCAACTCCGGGCCAGGTCATCGGGCTGGCGATGCTCGGGATGGCGCAGGCCATCTACGGCCGCCAGGACGACGAAATCGTCATCGTGGTCGACGGCAGTGGGGAGTCCGCCGACGACGAGCCGTTCGCCGTTCGACTCGATTTCGACCATCCCGAACTTTCCCAGGTGGAGTTCAAGCGAGGCTAGGACGCTCCGACCTGAGTACGAATCATCGGTAAAACCACGCTGCCAATCTCATCCCAAGAGATGATCAATGAATCCATTGCCTGGCATTTGGAAACGCACGCCACTACCGGATCGGTCATCGTGGCCACAGTGCCAAAGTGCGGGCACGTCACAATGTGGCGTGGTGGCGGCAAAGAATTCACGCACAAGTTCGAATACCGGGTAGAGGCGGCGGTCCTGGACCGAGTGGTCGGATCAGCCTGTTCGCCGGCCACGAACGTCGACGAAGGTCCGAATTATGCCAGTCCTCAACGACCCACGGCTTCGTTGGTCCGGTGATGAATGTTGGGCCTCGCGCCGGCAACGTGATCACGCCGGAAGGTCCGAGGCCGCAACCACTCGTGTGATCACCGCCGTCGAGTTGTCGACAACCATCTGACTAGCGGGAGGGTCAATCTTTGGACGCACGATGGTCATTTGATTCTGCTTCGTGGTAAACCAAGCAAGTTGAGGGAGTTTGCATGATTCAGCGTTCGAGAATGCGGCGGCTCTTCGTCGGCATTGTCCTCGTGTTTACGTTGAACCTCACTCCAACTTTGGCGGAGGCCTCTTCTCTTCAACTGGACCCCGTGTCCCTATCGTTCCCCTCGTCCCACCTTGGCTACGTACTCTCGCTCTATGACTGTGCTGTGAGAACATGTGCTGCTCTGCGAACCACGCATAACGCAGGTTCGTCTTGGATCGTTGTTCGTACGCCGAGTCAATTGAACGAAGATCTCTATCTCCTCTTGTGGGGCAACTACGGCAGCTCGTACGCGACAATCAACGTCCACTTCGCTGACGCGCAAAACGGCTGGATCTATGGCACAGTTCCAGCACCCGTGACGCAGAACACCACGAATCCGAACTGGGTCAGTCGTCTGTGGTCAACCCATGACGGTGGCAAGACGTGGCGAAAGATTCGCCTCGGACCGCTTTCCATCACCTATGGCGTTATCCAAATGGCGTCTCACGGAGCATGGACTTACCTCTTCGGTGGATCATACGAAAACGGTCAGGCCCACATACTCGCTACACATTCAAGCGTGGATCAATGGACGAGCAAATCGAATGAACAAATGGTGATGCCCGCCGGAGGGACCGAATTGGAGGGCGCGTTCAATTTCGTAGGATCCAGTGGGTGGTTTGTGGCCGGGAACGATCGCGGATTCAGCGCGAGTGCACGACTTGCGAAAGACGGCTCCTTGAGCGCGTGGAATGGTCCTTCGTTCGCAGATTACGGAGCGAGCTTTAATCCGATTTCTGTGGTGACGAGCAAAGTTCTACTCGCTGAAAGCGAAAGCGCTGGCTTCGTAACTCCGCCGGCCTCTTCGGTGCCGCCTCATTGGAACAACAGTGCGTCGTGGCTCTTCATCTCCTACGACGCGGGGGCGACGTTCAAACCGTTTCGAGAACTTTCAAGTTCCTACCAAAGCCATTACGCGGACGTGCCCGGACTCCCGGCTACGCCCGTACCTGGGACAATCCTCCTCCAACAATCCGTGAATGCCGGCCTTCAATTGGTTCGCAGTACCAATTGGGGGAAGACTTGGCAAGTCGTCCTTAAGCGCGCCGTTTCTCAAGTTGTGTTCACTAGTCGTTCAACGGGCTTCGCAATTGTGCAGCGAAGGACAAATCTGGTCGACTCATCACTATTTCAGTCGAGCGACGCCGGGGGCCACTGGCACCAGGTCTCAGGTTGATGCTTGCTTTTGGAGGTCAATTCAAGACCAACTGAATTATCCCTGCGTCATCGATCTCTGCATCCTCTGTTTCGTCGGATATTAAATACCAGTGAGTCGGCCGGGCGAAGTTCGGGTTGCCAGGCCCCAACTTTTGGCACCGAATTAGGCGTCTGACGAGGGAAAGTTCCTAGAAATTCAAAGATTCAGTTACCTGCACTTGACGCACGTCGCACTAATACTTAGTATCTTCAATGAAGTAAGTAAGTGTGGAACCGCGAAGTACCGATTGATGGAGGAGCATGACTCGCAAACAGCTCGACGCCGAACCCCAACCCGAGCGTTCCTCTCCCGAGGCTCCGATTGCGAATGATCAGAGGGAGCCCGCCGCGGGATATTCGACGCGGCGAGGCTCCCGATCACTACTGCGCGACCTCAATGTCAGTCTCTTGATCGAACTGGTTCGGCGCGCCGGCACTGTGTCGCGCGCCGACCTTGCTCGACAATCTCGGCTCAGTGCTCCCACGGTGTCCAACATCGTCGACAAGCTCATCAAGCGCGGCATCTTCAACGAAGTTTCGCTGGCTCCCTCGAGCGGTGGTCGTCCACCGGTGCTGCTGAGCATCGATCCCAAGGCCGGCTACGTGATTGGCATTAAGTTGCGCGCCGACGGTCTCACGACGGTTGTCTGCGACCTCGACGCGCAGATAGTGGCGAGTCGCGAAACTGAAATGTCGTTGGTGGGTAACCCGACTGCGGCGATCCTGTCGATCGAACAAGCAGTTTTGCGCGTCCTGCGAGACGCAGTCGTTCCGCAGTCCAAGGTTCTCGGTGTCGGTATCGGACTCCCGGGGATCATTGATACTGACCGCGGCATCTGCACCTTCTCACATTTGTTGTGGTGGCGGGACGTGGATCTGGCCGGGCCATTGCGTAAGCGCCTCGGCCTTCCCGTCTGGGTTGACAACGACGTAAATACCCTGGCCGTGGCCGAGAAATGGGCCGGGGACGCTCCCGACGCCCGCGACTTCGTTACGTTGAGCGTAGGTCGGGGTGTCGGACTCGGCATCGTCATCGACCGTTCGCTGTACCGAGGCGCCAATGGTGCGGCCGGCGAGTTCGGTCACGTCATCGTCGAGCCTGGTGGCGCCAAGTGTGAGTGTGGGCGATTCGGTTGCCTGGAGTCGATCGTCGGCGAAGGCGCGCTGCGGCGAGGCATCGGCGAGCAACTTGGTCGCGACATCACGCGTGGCGAACTAATCACTCTCGTGCGCGACGGTGATCCCATCGCGCGCGCGGTGGTCGAGAATGCCGGTCGCCGCCTCGGCCAAGCGGTCGCGAACATGATGACGCTATTGAACCCTGAACTCCTCATCATCTGTGGTGAAGGAACTGAGTTGGGATCAACGTTCCTGGACCCGATTGTCGCGGCTGTTCGCGAGCAGACCTTCGGAGATCTGGGGCGCACGGTTGAAGTCAAGGTGCAACTTTGGGGCGACGAGGCCTGGGCCGTCGGCGCGGCGACGCAGGTTCTTCGAGAGTCGTTCAGTTTGCCCAACTCTGAGGATAAGAGTCACGCGATTTGGCACCGGATTAACGCATGAGTTCGAAAGGAACCGACCTCACGACATCCGACAGCGCCGCAAAACGGCTCGATAGGGCGCGTTTCGACTCGTCACTCCAAGAGAGCATTGACGCGATTCTGCGCAATCAGTCGGCCAGCGGAGCGATCGTAGCGTCACCCGACTTCGCTCAGTATCACTTCTGCTGGCTTCGCGACGGATCGTTCAGCGCCTTCGCACTCGACCGGGCTGGCGAACACGAGGCATCGGCGCGGTATCACGCGTGGGTGAACGATGCGATCGGCGGAATCAGCGGGATCATTGACGACGTTATTGAGAAGATGTTGTGCGGAGAACCACTCGATCCCTCGATAATGCCTCCGGCGAGATTCGCGCTCGACGGTACTTCGGTCATCGATGATTGGCCCAACTTTCAAATCGATGGGTACGGAACGTGGTTGTGGTCACTGGGCCAACATCTCGTCGAATCCAATCAGGCGACGCTGCCAAAGGAGTTGCGCAGTTCAGTCGCCCGGTCCGCTCGCTATCTCGCAACATTCGCGTTGACGCCGTGTTACGACGTGTGGGAAGAGAGCGGGAGTGCGGTACACACGTCGACTCTGGCCTGCGTGTACGGCGGTCTTACCTCCGCGGCAACGCTGCTCGACGACCCCGGTCTTCTTGAGTCTGCGTTAATCGTCAAGAATCGACTTCGCGAGGCGATTAGCAACGGCGTGTACGTGAAATCCAGCGAGAACACCGACGTCGACGCGAGCGAACTGTGGCTGCTCACACCGTTCCGAGCGGTTGACGTCAGTGACCAGACTTTTGTCGAGACCGTCGTTACGATCGAAGATCGGCTAACTCTTGACGGGGGATTACGACGTTATCCGACGGACTCCTACTTCGGGAGCGGTGCCTGGCCCGTCTTGACGGCTTCACTGGGATGGCATCACGTGGGAGCCGGAAACCTTGTCGAGGCGCAACGATGCCTTGACTGGTTGGCCGAACGATTCGATGCAAATGGCAATCTTGGCGAACAGTTTGGCGGCGAGAGCCGTGATCCTCGTCACTACAACGAGTGGCTAGAGCGCTGGGGTCCGCCAGCGGCCGATCTCACCTGGTCTCACGCCATGTATGTGATCTTGGCGGACGCCATTGCGCGCGGTACTGCCGGTCCGAAGTCACGCCTTGCCGCAACTCGAAGCGGCACGAGCGACACAGCGTCGGAGGTGGTGCAGTGACGACAATTCGACAATCGGTTCGTAAAGCCGGATTCCGACTACTGGTCGGGAGAAGGACAGGTTTAACGGTATTGAAGGAGGGATTTTGGGCCAGGCCGTCAGGTCCATCAGTTTGAAGTAGTCGGTCTCACGGAAGCGCCGCGGGACACACAACAAAAGAAAAGCAGGGGGAATTAACGAAATGAAACTCAATCATCACATCAGAGGGCGGACGGGACTCGCACGAGTTTCGCTTGCTCTAGCTGCGCTTCTAGGAGGTGGAGGCATAGTCGCCGTCGCCGCTTCAGGAACGGCGACGGCCGCAACCAAGCACAGGATTCAAACGGTCACTTTCTGGAACGCCTACAACAGCGTGACCGAGACCCCAGTCATGAATGGGATCGTAATCCCGGCCTTTGAGGCTCAGAATCCAGGGATCAAGGTAATTGACGACACGTTGCCGTACAACGGGATGCTCAATAAGTTCATCGCCTCATCGGCTGCGGGCCATCCACCGAGCCTGATGCGCTCCGACATTGCCTGGGTCCCGCAGTTGGCTTCCGAAGGCGTGCTTCTCGAAACGTCCAAGCAACCGTGGTTCGCAGCAATGAAGAAGGCGGCCTTCCCGGGGCCGTTGTCCACCAACCTTTACAAGCACGGCTACTACGGAATCCCGCTGGACACCAATACGCAGGTGTTGTTCTGGAACAAGGCGGACTTTGCCGCAGCAAACCTCCAGCCACCGACGACCTACGCCCAGTTGGTGGCCGACGCACAGACCCTCACGATCCCGTCAAAGGGTCAACACGGTCTGGGCGTTGACAGCACCGACATCTGGAACGTAGGTCCGCTCGTCTGGCCGACTGGCGCTAATTTCACGAACAATGCGTGGACGACGGCGTCCGGCTTCATGGACTCTCCGAAGATGATTGCCGCGGTACAACAGCTCGTGACTTTCCAGGCGAGTGGCGTGATCGGTAGCGACATGGCCGGCGGCTCGGGTGCTATCAGCGGAGAGACCGGCTTCCCCTTGGGTCAATACGCGATGTACCTCGATGGTCCGTGGGCAACCAATACCTACAAGCAGGCCAGCTTCACGGGCTACGGCACCGTGATTGACCCGCCGGGTCCTGGTGGTTCGGGCTCCGTCGTGGGTGGCGAGGACCTCGTCATCTCCAAGAATGCTCCGAACATGGCCGCGACGATCAAGTTCGTCAAGTTCTTGCAGTCTCCGTTCTCGCAGCTCGCGATGGTGGCCGCTGGTCAGATGACGGCCTACAAGACCTACGCCGCGAACGAGATCAAGGTGAACCCCGCGCTCGCCGTCTTTGCCCAGCAGTTGAAGACGGCGAGGGCTCGTCCGGTGACTCAGGGTTACGCCGCGTTGGACACTGCATTCTCCAATGAGCTCCAGATGATGTTGGCCGGCAAGGTCACCGTTGCGGTGGGGCTCCAGACCGCCGCTCAAGCTGCTGACACCGCTCTGAAATAGTAGGGTGACGGACGTAGATAGCGCACAACGGCACCCGGCGGATTCGTCGTCGGGTGCCGTTGTGCGCTCTCAGCGGTCGCCTCGGATGCGCCGGTTCGCAACGCCGTACTTACTGCTCTTGCCGGCGATCACGATTTACGCGGTCTTCACCGTCTTCCCGATCTATCGCCAGTTCGACATCAGTTTCTACAATTGGCACATCTTTCCCGGGGCATCCAACCCCTTCATGGGGTGGTCGAACTACACCGCCATCTTCCATGACCCGGTCATTCGCACCGCGGCCTTCAACTCATTCCTCTTCATCGTCATCACCGTTCCGATCCAGATGGCGATCGGACTCTTCGCGGCCGCGGTCCTCACCGACCGACTCCCGGGATCGATGTTCTGGCGAGCTGCGGTGTACATCCCGGTCGTCACTTCGTGGGTGGTCGTGAGCTGGGTGTTCTCGTATCTATTCGCGTCCCAGGGCGGCGTGATGAATGCCGTGGCCGGCTTCTTCGCCGGCCATACCGTGTCCATCGCGTGGACGGCGCACACTTGGACCGCCAATATGGTGATCTGGTCGCTCAGCATCTGGAAGGGCGTCGGGTGGTCCTTCATCATTTTTCTGGCCGCCCTCGACGGCATCCCCCGTCAACTCTTGGAATCGGCGCGCATCGACGGCGCGAGCGAATATCGAGTGTGGCGCAACGTGGTGCTTCCCTCCATTCGTGGAGCGGTCACGTTCGTGACCGTTCTCCTCGTCATCGGCGCGGCTCAAGTCTTCACTCAGATATTCGAGATCACCAAGGGCGGACCCTACAACTCGACGCAATCGATGATGACCTACATGTACCAACAGGCCTTCTCGAACTTCGCCTTTGGCTACGCCGCGGCCCTCGCCTCGTTGCTCGCCGTGGTGCTGTTCGGGCTGAGCGCGGCGGAGATACGCATCATGCGACACCAGGACCTATAGGAGCGTTGTGACGATCGCTGTGGAGAACAAAAGTGTGAAGACGCCATCGGCCCTAGGCGGGTCGGGCCCCGGCCTCTTCGGGATCCGCAAGCGCAATCGGTTGCGAATGGTTATCGCGATCCTCCTGGCGCTCGCGTCACTCGGCCCCCTGCTCTACATGGTGTCCCTGTCCTTTCAACCCAATGGCGGTCTCCTGGGCGCCACCGTCCTGATCCCCACACACCCCACGGTCCAGAACTACGTGCAGGCGTGGACCCAGAACAGTTTCGCCCGCTACTTCGTCAACAGCTTGATCGTGTCCATCGCGACGGTGGGCGTAACGGTCGTCATCGCCTCACTGGCGGCCTTCGCGTTCGCGCGCTACAAGTTTGCGTTCAAGGAACTGATCTTTTACATCTTCTTGGCCAGTCTGGCGGTACCCAATCTCCTCTTGCTGATACCTCAGTTCCTTTTGATGGATCGGCTCCACCTCCTGGACTCACTCACGGGACTGATCCTTCTCTACGTCGCCTCCAACTTGCCCTTCACGATCTTTCTCCTCCGGGGTTTCTTTGAGGCAATCCCTCACGAGTACGAAGAGTCGTTCCGCCTAGACGGCGCCGGGACGCTGAGGGTCCTCACGACACTGATCGCCCCGCTCTCGCTGCCGGCGCTCGCCGTGGTGTCCATGTTCATCTTCAGTGCCGCCTGGGACGAGTTCCCGGTCGCCCTGACCATGATCTCTTCGTCCCAGCACTACACGTTGCCCGTCGCCCTCGCCGACTTCATCGGCGTCCACACCGTGGAATGGGGGCCGTTCTTCGCCGCATCGGTGATCGCCACCATCCCGGTCGTCGTGGTCTTTTTAGTGTCGCTCAAGTGGTTCCGCTCCGGCGTCTCGTTGGGGGCCATCCGATGAGGCGCACAAATCTTTTCTCACCAGCCCGGGAAATGAATGGCTGATTTGAGTCGCGTTCGAGTCACTCCGGGTGATGTTGGGCACCGGCTCACGGGTCTTCGAGCCTTTTACACCAGCGGCGACGACGTCGTGGTTACCGAACTGCCCACTGGGACCACCAGAGTCGTCGCTGAGTTGGCGTCGGTTCGGTCAGTGGCGGCCCGGACCGACGATGACGCGCGTTTTGACGGTCTCGAGCCTGGTACCTACGCCGTTCAAGCCTTCGACGCGGCGGGTCACTTGCTCGCTGAGGAGTTCACGACCGTGGGGACGCATCCGGGCGAGCGTCCGGTGCACGGCTTCGCCACGTCGTTCTCCGACGACGACGTCGCCGAAGTCTTGACGTGGAACCGGGCGCTCCGCTCAACGGTCGTCCAGGTCTATGACTGGATGGACACCTACACCGAGCCCCTGGGTCCCGCCGGTGGCTGGGAGGATCCCTCGCACCGACCGGTCTCACTGTCCGCCCTGCGCTCGCTCTCGAGCGCCCTCGCCTCCGAAGGCGCCGTTCCGCACGCCTATTCGCCGATCTACGCCGTAGGTAACTCGTTCGCCGATGCCCACCCCGAGATGCTCCTCTATCAGGGCGACGGAACAGCGATCCGCTTCCTCGACCAGATCGTGCTCGCCAACCCCGCGAACCCACAGTGGCAGCAGCACTTCATCTACGCCTACGGTGCCGCCGCCGACGCGATTGGTTTCAAGGGATTTCACGTCGACACCTACGGGTATCCGCGGATGGCCTTTGACGCCAGCGGCGCGAGAGTCGATATGCGCGTCGCCTACGCGGACTTCCTGGTCGCGCTGCGAACCGGTCGTCCGGGAGATCTGGTGAGTTTCAATCAGGTCAACGGCGTGCCCTCTGCGGCCGCCGTGGCCGCCGCGCCTGCTTTTCGCTACTGCGAGGTGTGGCCGCCGAATGACCAATGGCGGCACTTCGAAGGATTGTTGGATCGCAGCGCCGGGCTGGCCGGAAGACTGGGCGTGGGCGCGCGATCTCAAAACCTGGTCCGGGGCTCGATCGCGTGCTATCCGCCCGTGTGGGGAATCGACAGCCCGACCGGACCGACTTCCGTCTCGTCGCGCCCCGACGCACTGCGCACCGCTCTGTGCACCGAAGCGATCGTCACTCAACTGGGCGCCAGCGCCCTCATCTTCGGAGACCGCCACGCCGCGCTCTGCGACCCCTACTATCCCAAGCACGCACGGTTGGACTCGCTAGAAGCGATGTCCGTTCTCGACTGGCGGCACTTCGCCCTGCGCTGTCGCGACCTGTTCATTGAGGGTGAGGACACCAGTTGGTACGAGATAGGCGACGAAAACGGGTCGGTGAGCGTCGAGGCCGACGCACCGGTGCGGCCCGAGCCGGTGGGTGGCGCCCTCTTCGCCCGGGTCGTGCACACCGAGTCCAGCGTCGTGATCGGTGTGGTGGACCTCACTGGAAGCGAGCACGGGAGTTGGGCGGAGCGAACCGCACCGGGTCGCGTGCAAAGCGCCACCGTCACGGTTTTGGTGGATCGTCCCGACAGATGGCAAGCCGATGCCGCGATCCTCGGTCACATGGAGGGTCGATTCATGGAGATCCAGTCGCGGGTGGTGGCCCACCGTCAGGGCCGGGCGCTTCAAGTAGATCTGCCCGTCCCCGGTGGATGGTCCGTCCTGCGGGTGACGAGAAAAGGTGCCGGCGATGAGAATTGATGGACCAGGTGCCGAGGGTCTAACTCAACGGGTGGACCCAGCGGCGATTCATGCACGCAGTTTTCGAATTACGCGCGGCAATACCGCCTCGCGCGGGAGCGCGGCGACATCTACGAAACGAACAAAGGAAGAGCATCGTGGCATCCATCAGTCTTGACCGAGTGACCAAGGTCTACCCCAACGGTTATGAAGCGATTCACGGCCTCGACCTAGAGATCGCCGACGGCGAATTCATGGTGATGGTGGGTCCGTCGGGGTGCGGCAAGACGACCGTTCTGCGGATGATCGCCGGTCTGGAGGACCTGTCATCGGGAACGGTGAAGATCGACGATCACGTCGTGAATGACGTTGCACCGCGCGACCGCGATATCGCGATGGTCTTCCAGAGCTACGCCCTATACCCGCACATGTCGGTGGCACAGAACATCGGTTTCGCCCTTCGCATGAAGAAGCTGCCCAAAGCCGAGATCGACCGCCGCGTGCGAGACGCAGCGAACGTGCTCGGTATCTCCGACTGGCTGAGTCGCAAGCCGGCGCAGCTCTCGGGTGGACAGCGCCAACGGGTCGCCATGGGTCGCGCGATCGTGCGCGAACCCAGTGTGTTCTTGATGGATGAGCCCCTGTCGAATCTCGACGCGAAACTCCGCGTCCAGATGCGAGCGGAGGTCGCTCGAGTCCAAAAACGTATTGGCGTGGCCACCCTTTACGTGACCCACGACCAGACGGAGGCAATGACGCTGGGGCACCGAGTCGCGGTAATGCGAGCCGGTGAGCTGCAACAGTGCGACGTGCCACAAACTTTGTACGACCGTCCGAAGAATCTGTTCGTCGCCGGATTCATCGGTTCTCCTTCGATGAATCTCGTCGAGGCACAGCTTGCGGAGGATCTGACATCACTTTCGATGGGTTCGCAGAATGTTCCTCTCCCTTCAGACTTATTCGCCCGCCGTCCGCGCTTGCGCAGTTTTGCGGGTCGATCAGTGATCGCCGGAATCCGGCCGGAAGACCTTCACGCTCCGGACGCCAACCGTCCAGGAGTCGACGTCAAAGGCACGGTGGAACTCGTCGAGGCACTCGGCGCCGAACTCCTCGTTCACTTCTCGATGGACGCGCAACTGGTCCAGTCAGAAATGTCGCGACACGCCAACGAGTCCGGTGAGGAAGAGATTGACGCCGGCCAAGTGGCCGTGGCCAGGATCGAGCCTGGATACGCCGTGCGAGCGGGCGACGCATTCACGTTTCGCGTCGATCCTCAGAAACTTGAATTCTTCGACGAGGAAACTGAGCTGGCGATTTGGAACTGATGGGACGGTTGGATTGCGGGTGAGGTGGTCCTAAAGCGTTTCCTTCGTGCCCCGGGAATCGGCCCAAATGAAATTTTCGGTTTGGAATTGGGAGGGAGCGCGACCTACGGTGGGGCGATGTGTCGAAACATCACCATGTTGCGAGGACTCGAGCCACCCGCTACCCCCGAGGAGATTCACGCTGCTGCACTGCAGTACGCCCGGAAGGTGGCGGCGGTCTCGTCGGGACCCCTGTTGACCACGAGCGCGTTCACCGAGGCCGTCAATGAGATCGCTGCGGCGACCGAGCGGCTCGTGGGCGCGTTACCACCTCGGCGCTCTCCGCCGACGACCGTTCCGCCCAATCGACGTCGAGTGCCGAAACCGGATTCCGACGCGTCAGAGTGAGTTGAACGCCGAGAGGCGACGCTACGAAGCCTTGTCCAACTTCCGGCGCTCATTGGCCGCGGCGACCAGTGCTTCAGCGAGCATCGCCTGCTGGGCCTCGCTCATTTGACCATACGCGGCCAGCGACGTTGGCTCCATCAAGCTCGTGTTCTGGGCTCTCGACGTCGAGAGACCAAACAATCTTCTGATGCGTCTCATTTTCATCCTCCTTCGAAGAAGTCCGACACGATGACAATTTCGACGTCTCAATTGTCCCGCGCATCGACCTCCAACAGGTGGATAGTGACCCCGATCGTTTCGATGGTGAATGGACTCATTTGAGTTGCGCCGCCCATATCGCGCATTGGCGCGGTGAATCGACGATGCGTTCAATACTGTTGTGAATTGAAAAAAGCTACGTGAACGTCATTGCGACAAGATGAACCGCTCGACGGCGAGGGCGAAGCCTTCGTCCTCGTTGGACGCGGTGACTTCGCGAGCCGCCGCTTTCACGTCGTCCTCGGCATTGCCCATGGCGATGGAGAACCCCGAGTGCTCGAACATGGAGACGTCGTTGTGCGCGTCGCCGATCGTGGCGATCTCGTCGATCGGCACATCGAACTTGGTGGAGAGGAAGTCGACCACGGCGCCTTTGGTGGCTCGGGGATTGGTTATGTCTAAGTAGTACGTCTGAGAGTTCGTCGCCGACACGCGTTCGCCAAATCTGGTCTGCATGGTCACTCGAGCCTTCGAGAGGGCGTCGGCGTCATCACTTGCGCCGACGATCTTGGCGACACCGTCACTGACGGCCCGGAAGTCGTCGACCGCCAAGGGCTCGAATTGGCAGACGTCGGCTTCGTGACGGACGTGGGGTCCGTTCACGTCGCGGACGTACCATTCCTGGCCGCGATAGACCCACGGCAACACGCCGTTCTCTTCGAGGACGCCGATGATGGCCGTGACGATGTCGTCGTCGATGGTTCGCTCCTCGAGCACCTTCATTTGGGGATCGACGATCATGCCCCCGTTGAAGGCCGCGATGGGCGTGGTCAGTTCGAGCGGCCGGATGAACATCGTCAGACCTCTCGCCGGGCGACTGCTGGTGAGCGCAAAGATGATGCCCGCGGCGTTCAACTCGCGTGTCGCGCGCAGTGATCGTTCGGTCAGGATCTTGTCGTGCGGCACCAGCGTGCCGTCGACGTCCGAGAGCAGTAGCCGGATCTTCGAACTCATCGAGGCAGCGACCACCGGTCCGGTGCGACGATGCGATCGATGGAGACGGGGCCCCACGAACCCGGCTCGTAGAGCTCGACCTCCGGCGGGCTCTCCAGTACCGGCGCGGCGATCTCCCACTGTCGCTCGATGCCGTCGGAGCGGGTGAAGAAGGCCTGGTTCCCCAGCATGGCCTCGAGGATCAGGTGTTCGTAGGCCTCGAGATTGTTGGCCGTTTGGAACGAGTCGGCGTAGCGAAAGGTCATGACCGCCGGCGCGAGACGCATCTCCGGACCGGGCTGCTTGGCCAGGAAATGCGTCTGGATCGAGCCGGGGTCCGCGAAGTCGGCGACCAACTCGTTGCCGTGACGCTGGCCCTCCATGTGATCCACCGGAAACATCCGCATGACCGGCTCCTTGAAGCCGATAGTGACCACCTGTCGACTCTGGGCCATGCACTTGCCGGT
Source organism: uncultured Acidimicrobiaceae bacterium (assembly GCA_963716515.1). Lineage (GTDB taxonomy): Bacteria > Actinomycetota > Acidimicrobiia > Acidimicrobiales > RAAP-2 > RAAP-2. Next base: position 1,840,789 of record OY970319.1, on the reverse strand, counting down.
TCGAAGGTAGAAGGGCACGCCTTTCCAACGGGTGTTCTCGATGTCGGCGCGCAGCGCCACGAACGTTTCGGTCTCGGAGTCCGGCGCCACGCCCTTCTCCTGGAGGTACCCGTCGTACTGACCGCGAATGACGTGTTCGGGGTTGATCGGGGTGATCGAATCGAAGACCTTGCTGATCTCGTCGCGTAGGGGCTTGGCGTCCAATGAGATCGGCTGTTCCATCGCGACGAAGGCCAGTACCTGGAGGAGGTGCGTGACGACCATGTCGCGAAAGGTCCCGGTCTCTTCGAAGAACGCGCCGCGACCTTCGATCGAGAGCGTCTCGGGCACGTCAATTTGGACGTAGCTGACGTGGTTGCGATTCCAGATCGGCTCGAAGAGACCGTTGGCGAATCGCAGGGCCAGGATGTTGTCGATGGACTCCTTGCCGAGGAAGTGGTCGATGCGAAAGACGTGGGTCTCGTCGAAACATTCGGCGATGGTGGCGTTGAGCTCACGCGCCGACGTCAGATCGACGCCGAAGGGCTTCTCGCAGATGATCTTCGTGTTCGTATTGAGTCCGGTGGCCCCCAGCATCTCGATGATGCCGAGCAACACGCCCGGCGGCACGGCGAGGTGGAAGAGTCGCAGTACCTCACCGCCCATCTCTTTCTCGGCGCGCGCGACGGCGTCGACGAGCTCGCCCGTGCCGTCCTCCTCGGCGTAGGCGAACGAGAGGTTCTTCTCGAACTCCTCCCACTGGGTTCCCTCGGGTTTGTTCGATCCGAACTGGCACACCGCGTCGTAGGCGCGCTTGCGGAAATCGTCGTCCGACATCGCCGACGCCTGGCGCGAGCAGCCGATGATCCGGTAGTTCTTGGGGAGTAACCCGGCGACCGCGAGGTGAAAGAGTCCGGGCAGGATCTTGCGCTTGGCGAGATCGCCGGTGGCGCCGAACATCACGAAAATGTGGTCCGGTGGGGCTTCGCTGCGCATGGTGTGGTGGGTGCTCGTCATGGATGACCTCCGAGGGTTGTGATGGTCACCGTCTTACCGGTGGCCACGATGATCTCACTCACTAAGTTTGGCGCGAAGAGTCCGTGGGCACTGACGCCCGGCGTAGACGCGAGGCGCTCGGCGAGTTCTCGAGGACCGGCCACCTCACCGTAGTAATCGGCGAGCACGCCGCCGTCCGGACTGGGCCCGACGTCGCGCAGCGTCACGGCGCCGAGTTCGTGAAGCGTGGCCTGAAGACCGAAGGGGCGCAGTTCGAGCGGCACCGGCGCGTGCAACGAGGTCACCGGCTTGGAGGAATCGGCGATGACGATGAAGCGCCTGGCCGCCGCGGCGACGATCTTCTCTCGCAGGTGTGCGCCGCCGCGACCTTTGACCAGCCACCCGTCCGGGGCGATCTGATCGGCGCCGTCAATCGCCAGGTCCAGTTCGTGGAGGGCGTCGAAGGGCTCCACGCTGAGGCCGAGCGAACGCGCGGCGTCTTCGGTTGCGGGCGACGTGGCCACGTATCGTGCGCGCACGTCCCGACGCGCGATCGCGTCGAGCAAGTAGGCGACCGTCGTGCCCGTTCCCAGACCGACCCGGCTGTCGGCTTCGATGCGCTCGGCGGCCGTCTCGGCCGCCAGGCGCTTCTCCGCTTCGATGCTCATGGCGCGAGCGCCGCTTCGTCGGCCAGCACGAGCGACGAGGCGGCCTCCACCCGGGCGGCCGGAATCGAAGCGTCGCCGCGCAACAGAGACGCGAGCGCCGAGCGTTTGTCGCGGCCGGTCACGAGCCAAAGTAATTGGTCGGCGCGCGAGAGCGCGTCGTAGGTCAAGGTCATGCGTTGCTCGCCCTGATAGACGCCGGTGACCGCCACGAGGCGATCGCTGACCGCAAGCACCGGGTCGCCGGGAATGAGCGAGGCCGTGTGCCCGTCGGGACCGAGACCGAGATGCACGAGATCGAATCGCTCCGGCAGTTGGTGGGCGTAGGACGCGGCGGCCGCGTCGAGTTCGTCGTCATTCACCGGCATCGCCACGATCGTTGGTCGACGCGCCCCGAGGCTGGCCTCGAGATTCGTGAGATTGCGCGTCGCGTCGCCCGCCGGTGCGATCCTCTCGTCGACCTGATAGATCACCACGTCGGACCACGCGATATCCAAGCGCGCCAATTTCTCGAACATCGACCACGGGGTGCGTCCGCCGCTCACGGCGAAACTGAAGCGTCCCTTCGACTCGATCGAGCGTCGCGAGCACTGCGCCACGTAGTCGGCGCCGGCCGTCGCCACGGCGTTCGCGTCGGGATAGTCGCGCAGCTCGTGATGCACGCTAGGAGCTCTTCTCAACGTGTCCACCGAATTCGGCGCGCATGGCCGAAAGCACCTTGGCGGTGAACTCGCCTTGACCCCGCGACTCGAAACGCTGCCACAGGGCGGCGCTGATCACCGGCGTGGGCACGGACTCGTCGATGGCCGCCTCGACGGTCCAACGACCTTCACCGGAGTCCGATACGCGTCCACTGAATTCGGAGAGTTCGGGCGAACGCGCCAGGGCGTCGGCGGTGAGATCGATTAGCCACGATCCGACGACTGAGCCGTGCCGCCATACTTCGGCCACTTCGGCGAGATCGAAGTCAAAGGAGTAGTACTCGGGGTCGCGCAGCGGTGTCGTCTCGGCGTCGGCTTCGACGGTCGCGGTGCCGACGTTGGCGTGCTTCAAGATGCTCAGACCTTCGGCGATCGCGGCCATCATCCCGTACTCGATGCCGTTGTGCACCATCTTGACGAAGTGCCCGGCGCCGATCGGTCCGCAGTGCAAATAGCCCATGGCGGCGGTCCCGTCGGTTCGCGTACGGCCGGGCGTCTTGGCCGTGCCGTCCTCGCCCGGCGCGATGGTTCGAAAGATCGGGTCGAGTCGCGCGAGGGTCTCGTCCTCGCCGCCGATCATCAGGCTGTAGCCGCGCTCCAGTCCCCAGACGCCGCCGCTGGTGCCGCAGTCGACGTAGTGCACGCCGTTCTCGCTGAGCTGGTTAGCGCGCGCCATATCGTCGCGGTAGTAGGAGTTGCCGCCGTCGATGACGACGTCGTCGCGGTCCAAGTACTGCACCAGTTCATTGAGCGTGTCCTGCGTGATCGCCGCGGGCAGCATGAGCCACACCGCGCGTGGTCCGTCGAGCTTGCTCACCAGGTCTTCGAGTGAGGTCGCGCCGACAACTCGGTCGCCGACGAGCTTTTCGACGGCGGCCGGATTGACGTCGTAGACGACACAGCGGTGACCGTCGCGTACCAGTCGTTGCACGAGGTTCGCCCCCATTCGTCCGAGCCCCACCATCCCCAGTTGCATCGGTCGGTCAGTTGCCATGGCTGTCCTCATTCCTCTTCAGTCGTCGATACAGCGTGATCAGTTCGTTCGTCGAGGAGTCGTGGGCGAGAGCGGGTTCGGACTCCGACTCCAGTTCGGGGATGATGGCCACGGCCAGCACCTTGCCCAGTTCCACGCCCCACTGGTCGAAGGAGTCGATACCCCAGATGGCCCCCTGGGTGAAGACCGAGTGCTCGTACAGGGCGATCAGTGAGCCGAGGAGTCGCGGCGTGAGGACCTCGGCCAACAAGACGTTGGTCGGACGGTTGCCTTCCATCACGCGATGGGGCACGACCTGCTCGGGCGTTCCCTCGGCGCGGACTTCCTCGGCGGTCTTGCCGAAGGCGAGCGCCTGCGCCTGGGCGAAGACGTTGGACGAGAGGATGTCGTGATGTTCGCCCAACGGATTGAGGCTCTTCGCGAATCCGATGAGGTCCACCGGAACGACCGTGGTGCCCTGATGGATCAGTTGGTAGAAGCTGTGCTGACCGTTGGTGCCCGGTTCGCCCCAGTAGAGCGCGCCGGTGTCGTAGTCGACCGGGGCGCCGTCCAACGTCACGTGCTTGCCGTTGGACTCCATGGTGAGCTGTTGCAGGTAGGCCGGCAACCGTTTCAGGTACTGCTCGTAGGGCATGACGCCGACGCTGGCCGATCCGAGGAAGTCTCGATTCCACAGCGCGAGCAGTCCCATCAGCGCCGGCAGGTTCTCTTCCCACGAAGCCGTTCGAAAGTGTTCGTCCATGGCGTGGAAACCGTCGAGCAACTCGAAGTAGTGCTCCGGTCCGATGGCCAGCATCGTCGAAAGGCCGATGGCCGATTCCATCGAGTAGCGACCACCGACCCAATCCCAGAACACGAACATGTTCTCGGGGTCGATGCCGAAGGCCGCCACCTTTTCGGCGTTCGTGGAGACCGCGACGAAGTGCTTCGCGACGGCCGATTCGTCCCCGAGCTGATCGATCAGCCACCGGCGCGCCGAGGTGGCGTTGGTCAGCGTCTCGAGGGTGCCGAAGGTCTTGGAGGAGATGATGAAGAGCGTCTCGTCGGCCGCCAGATCGCGCAGCGCCTCGACCAAGTCGGTGGAATCGACGTTGGATACGAAGCGAAAGTTAAGATCGCGCCGCGAGTAAAAGCGCAACGCCTCGTAGGCCATTACCGGGCCAAGGTCCGAGCCGCCGATGCCGACGTTGACGACGTTGCGGATCGCCTTACCGGTATGGCCCCTCCACTCACCCTTTCGAACGCGCGTGGCGAAGGAACTCATCTGGTCCAGCACGGCGTGCACCTCGCCGACGACGTCGACGCCGTCGACGACCAGCGAAGCGCTCTTGGGCATCCGCAAGGCGACGTGGAGCACCGCGCGATCCTCCGAGACATTGATGTGCTCACCGCGAAACATCTGATCGCGTCGCTCGCCGAGACCGGATTCGTTCGCCAGTTCGACGAGCAGTCGCAGCGTTTCGTCGGTGACTCGCTGTTTCGAGTAGTCGAGGTGGAGGCCCTCGGCCTCGGCGCGCAGGCGCTCACCACGCTTCGGGTCCTCGGCGAACAGGGTCCGGAGGTTCGTCGCGCGCAGCGTGTCGAAATGAGCCTCCAGCGCCAGCCAGGCGCTTCGTTGGCGAAGGGGGAGTGTGGTCATGGAATGGTCCTCGGCGTTAGATCATGGGAGAAGTCGTGACTTCTCCATCATTTCAGTCTGACAACCTTGCAACACAAACGAATCTCGACGACGACGCGCGCACGAAGGGTCGAACACGTGAACGACGTTCAACGCGACGCGCTCGTAGGTGGGTCGGCCTCGCCGGTGAGCGGAAGGGTCGGAGGTACGTCGAGACGGGCCACGCCAATGCGAAAGTCGTTGATCCCGTAGTAGACGTCGAGTCGGTCGGGTTCGCCCAGGTCGTCGCGGCGGTCGATCGCCGTCGGGAAGACGACGTTGGAGGGCGTGCCCCGGGGACCCATGGAGGGCTGGGGTGAAAGAACCGGGTGGGTGGTGCGATAGAGGAGTTCCTGGGGATGGTCTTTCGAGAGGACCATCACGCCGGCCGAGTACGTGATCTGGTGCGTGTCACTTCCCGCCGAGGCGACGTCGCTCACCCCGTGATAGATGAACAGCCAGCCGTGTTTGGTCATCACCGGCGGAGCGCCACTGCCGATCTTGAGCGACTCCCAGTCCGAGACCGGCGCCGCCAAACGGTGATGGGACGTGAAATGGGCGAGTGGAAACGGTACGTCTCTCAGGACACCCGGGGTGTAGGAGATCCAGATGCTCTCGCGATGCAAGTCGACGTCGCGGTCCTCTTCCATCAGCATCGTGTCTTCGGGCAGCGTGCCCGGGAAGAGAGGTCGGTGGAGAATGGCCAGTTCCATTTGGTCCGAGGGGTTGGGCACGGCGAGCGGGAACATGGCGGCATCTTTGTTGTCCACGCCGTCGAAGTGGATTCCTTCGTAAGGCTCGAAGGTCGCGAGACCGAGCCGCTCCCAGTGCAGCAAGTCGTACGAGAACGCGAGCGCGATTCGCGGACCGAAGGGCGAGAAGGCCGTGTAGGTCATGACGTAGCGCTCCAAGGGTTCGACGTAGGTGACGCGGGGGTCTTCGCAACCGCCCCCGTCCGGTCGCAGTTCGTAGGGCATCACGGGTTCGAGTGCGATGCCGAGGCGTTCGATGCCGGATGGATCACCGTTCGAGTCGAACTGCACTCGGGCGATGCCGATTCGCGAGTAGTTGCCCTTCGCGACCAGTCGCGGAAAGAGGTAGAGCTCGCCGTCCGGTCCTCGGGCGCCCGCGGGATTCAAGATGCCGCCGGCCTCCAGGGCGTTACCCGGCTCCGGCTCAATCACCAGGTCCAGCGGGCGCATGGCGAAGCCGCTCACGAAGGCTTTCCGGGCGACGTGATCTGCACGTCGTCCTGGCCGAGGCAGGCGATGACCGTTTGGATCACGCGCGCCGTCTCCCAGGGGTCGCGCACGATGATGCTGTCAACGCCCGCTTCCTGCGCCGGGTAGTCGTTACCGCCGGGAAAGATGGCGTCACCGGCGAAGAGCATCTCCGTAATGGGGATCCCGAGTTGATCGCGGAGTTTGGCGATGCCGTAGGCCTTGTCGATGCCCGGTTTCGTCACGTCGATCGACGTCGTCCCGCCCATGTGAATGGCGAACTCCGGCAACATCGGCTGGAGGATCGCGATGATCTTCGTGCGCTTGGCGAAGTCGGGGTCCCATTTCGCCTTCTCTTCGAGTGGTGCCTCTTGTCCCAGCACCGAAAGCGTGATCTGACTGCCCCGGTCTTCGATCGCCTGACCCCAGATCTTGTCGACCTTGGTGCCCGATCGTTGGTAGGCGTCTTGGAGCGCCTTGATGATCCGCGCCCGCTCGTCGGCGCTGAGGTCCTCGGAGTAGACCTTCGACCAATGACCGACGTACTCGTAGAACTGCGTGCCGCAAGTCGGCAGGAGATAGAGATCCTTCAACCGTTCGTCGTCCGGGAGATTGGCGAGGAGTTGTTTTTGGAACTGAGACCAGTCGCCACCGGAGATGACGGCCACTTTCATGACGCCCAACAGATCGTGCAGAAGGGCGGCGACGTCGGCCCCGAGAGGCGACTTACTCGGCGCGAGCGTGCCGTCGAGGTCGAATACGAAGAGCTTCTTGATGGTGTTCCTCCAGGTAGGGCCCCTCGTCGGGCTATCGGCGCCGATGACGCTTCATCGACCTTGCCCCACCCTAAACGAGCGGCAAATGCCTGAGGCGTGGACCTCGCGGACGGCGCGGCCCGTCCGCGAGGGTCCGCCATCGCCCCTGTCGAATTGGCCGAAGGAAAGTTTCTGGAATCTTTGGACAGTATTGGGTATGAGGCGATTCTCGAGACTGTCACTGGGCCGGGTTGTGCTGATGGCTGCCGCTCTCGGCGTCGCGTGCCTCGGACTTCCTTCCGTGAGTGCTCTCGCGGTGCCCGCCACGACCACGACGCTGCCCGCGATGATCGTGGCCGCGGGCAACGCTTACGCCCTGCACCTTTTGGACGCGCAGCCGATACCTCCAGAGGCTCGTGCAGTCACCTCCCTCCCCACACCACTCGGGCCGAACGGCGACGTGGGTGCCTCCGCGGACGTTCGACAAGCGCACCATTTGTATCTATTGCCCCTATCGGTTTCCGTCGATCAGTACGTACGCGCACATTTGCCGCTCGGAGAAAAAGTTACGGAGACCGGATCAGGTAACGCGCCTAACACGTACCCCGTTTACAATCTGGGCCTCTCGCTCACCTGCGTGAGTCCGCACATCACCTTCTGCGGCGTCTACTACCAGACCACCCAGGCGAAGAATGGTGAGCAAGAGTTGCGCGTCGACGTGCAGGTGATTTACCTCCCCGTTGTCCACGCCCAAATGCCCACGAGCGGCGTCGTCACGGTCACCGGTTACGGACGGACCTCGTTGATGGACGGGTCGAGCAATCCGACTTCGGTCGTCCTGACGCACCACCAAGCGCTCACCTTGCGAACCGTGGTCGCTGAATTGAAGGACTTTGGCGGTGGCATGTGCACGGAAGATTCAGTGATGTTGAAGATCAGCGTGGCGAAGGACGGCCAAGTGGTGTGGGCGGCCACGGCCGACGAATGTCCCGGCGCCCTCACGATCACTTCAGCGAAAGCGAGTCCGATTCTCTACGATCGATCATGTTCGTTCTGGCACGTCGTCGATTCCTTCTTCGCGTCCGGTACCGCTAATGGTACGAAGTCAGACAGCAAGGTGTGCGTCGATTCGTCGGACGGCTGACTCGCCGATGTCTTCAGACGCGACTAATCGACCGTCGCGGCGTCACGTTCTTCGATCGCCACGAGCGGGCCGAAGTTCGGCTCTCCGGCGATGGGCAGCAGCATGATCAGCGCGCTGATCGAAACGACGACGGCGATGATCGTCAGCTCCCCTCGATATCCGAGGACGGTCACGAGGATCGCGCCCAGCGCGATGGACATGGTCTGCGGCAATGACGCGATGAGGTCGAAGGCCGAGAAGGCCCGTCCCTGAAGTTCGTTCGGCGTTCGTAGCTGCAAGAGCGTGTAGGCGCCCACCAGAAGCGGTGGTAGGGCCACTCCGAAGACCACGCCGCCCATCAACACGAAGACCAGCGAGCCACCTTCGAGGAGCAGTGACCCGATAACGATGCCGATTAGACCGATTCCGCACAGCCACCGTTCGCCGACTCGTCGCATCGCCGGCGCCGACAGCGGTCCGCCGATGAGCGCCCCGACCCCTTGGACGGCCATGAGCACCCCGATGAAGCTCGGACTGCGGTGAAGTTCGTTGCTCGTTATCGCGAAGATCGCCGTCTCGAGGAAGCCGACGACACTGAGCGCGACCGCCAAGGAGATCGCCATGCGCCGAAGGATGGGCGTTCGCGCCACGTGGTGGAACCCGGCCGAGATCTCGGCCAGAAAATGCTGGGGTGAACGAACCGGCCTCTCTTCGCGAACGTGCAAGGCGAGGACTGACAGTCCCGCGATGACGAAGGTGGCCGAGTCCAAGGCGGCAATCCAGTGACCGCCGACCACCACGAAGAGTCCGGCACCGACCAGGGGCGCCACGAGTCGGAGGCCCTCACGCACCGTTCGCAAGAAGCCGTTGGCGTCGCCGAGTTGCTCCGGGGGCAACAACGTCGTCAGGAAGGCGGACTGCGCCGAACCGATGAAGTTGCCGGCGAAACTGTAGAGGAACATGGTCAGATAGATGATCCAAATATCTGACGCGTTGTGTACGAAGAGCAGCAACATCACGAGTGCGGCGCTGACGAAGTTCACGCAGATGAGCGTGGGGCGACGGCGCACACGGTCTACCACCATGCCGGCGTACGGGGAGAACAGCGCCGCCAAGGGAAAGAAGAGAAACGTCAGACCGGCGTCGGCGTTCGAGTGCGTCAGCTCCTTCACCCAGATCCCCAGGGCCAGGAACATGGCGGTGTCACCGAAGAGCGAGAAGCTTTGGCCCACGAGATAGACCCGAGCGTCTCGGGACTTGGCGAGGTCACGCATCGTCATTGCGGTCCTCCCGGCAGTCGCACGGGGTAGGTGAACATGAGGGCTTCGACGGGCAGCGCCCCTTCAGCGCGCGCCGACGGATCGGAGATCCGCTCGAGGAAACGATTGAAGATTCCGAGGATCTCGTGGGTGATCTCTTCGAGTTCAACGGGTGTCACCCAGAGGATCGTTTCGATGTTCTGCGACGCCTCTTGCCAGACCTTGGGGAAACTGGCCTTGGTGCTCATGAAACTCGAGAGTCGACTCATCGCGCGATCGAAGACCATTCGCTCAAGGCTCTTCGCGGCCACACTCGTTTCGGGATCCTCCGCGACGTCGCTGAATCGCATGCCGACGTTGATGATCTTCCACGGGCGATTTCGTCCCGGACCGGCGTCGGCCTCTTCGACGAATCCGTACTTAGCCAATTGACGAAAGTGAAATGAACAGGTGGTCGGTGACTCGCCAATGAGCTCGCCCGCCGCGGTCGCGGTGAGCGGTCCCTCGAGCGCCAGCGCTTCGAGCAGCGCGAGTCGCACCGGATGGGTGAGCGCGCGGAGCGTCTTCGGGTCGCTGACGTCGCGAAGCTGTGACGAGGCGTCAGGTTGGGACGTTGGAGCTGGGGAATCAGGATTCTTGGGTGCCATGGTTCGAGCGTACTCTATCGAGAGATAACTATCGAGAGTTGTCTATTATTAATGAATTGACGGCCCAGTAACGTCAATCGTGGATTCATGCTGAGAGTTCGGCGGCCTTGGTCGAGAACTTGACAGGCAATTCGGTGAAAGGAAACTACGTGGAAAAGCGTTTGGTGACCCGATACGCGACGAGGTCGCGCGCCGCGGCTGACGAGAATCACAAGCGCATTGAGGGCGTCTTTGTGGAATTGGCCCAAAGGAAGCCGATCGACGTGAGCTACCTCGTTCTACGCCTCGCCGACGACTCATTCCTTCACCTGTCGTTTCACAACCACCGTGACGATGAGACGAATCCCATTTCGTCAACCGCGGCGTTCGCTCACTTCCAAGACGATCACGAGAGTCGCCGGGAGGGCGCAGTGAACCAACAGACCGCGACCCTCGTTGGCAGCTATATCACCGAGATCGCGTAGATCGCCCGAGCACGGCGATCACCGAGGTCGCCACCTCGAATTCCCGAACTTGAATCGGGGCTGGCTCGCGGCCGAACACTCCGATCAACGTTGAAGGGATGCTCGAATCGCCTCGCCCACCGCCTCGATTTCGAGCAGGAATCCGTCATGTCCGTACTCCGACTGGATGACGTGCACTTCGTTGTCACCCGGCAAGCAGCGAGCGATCTCCAACTGTTGCTCCAATGGGTAGAGTCGGTCGCTGGCGATGCCGGCGACGGTGACGCGAGCGCGAACAGTGCCGAGCGCTTCGGCGAACGCCACCTCGTCCTCGACCGACGTCGTGATGGTTCATGGCGTCGCTGAGTACGACGTAGGTGTTCGCGTCGAACCTTCGTACGAGTTTGGCCCCTTGATACTCGAGGTACGACTCGATGGCGTAGCGACCGCCGTGCAGCGGCGCCTCGTTTTCCTGAGCCGCGCGCGCGAACCGGACGTCGAATTCGCGTTCGGTCCGGTAACTGATTTGGCCGAGCCCTCGCGCGAGCGAGAGTCCGGCCCACGGGTGAGCGCCGGAGTAATAGTCGCCGCCCGCGAAGGCGGGATCGGATTTGATGGCGCGGATCTGGAGTGAACACAGCGCGATCTGTTCGGCCGTCGCGGCCGCCGACACGGCGACGATAACGGCCCGTTCCACTCGTTCGGCGTAGCTCACGCACCACTCGAGAGCGCGCATCGCGCCCATCGATCCACCGATCACCGACGCCCACGCGTCGATTCCCAGCTCGTCGGCGAGGGCGGCTTCGACGTCAACTTGGTCACGAATCGTGATGGTGGGGAACTTTGATCCGTAGGGTAGGTCCTCCTCATCGGGCGAGGACGGGCCGGTGGTTCCCTGACAGCCCCCGAGGACGTTGGGACAGATCACGAAATACCGGTCCGTGTCAATGGGCCCATCGGGGCCAATGAGCCCGTCCCACCAACCGGACGACGGGTGGCCCGGTCCCCTTGGTCCTACGGCGTGCGAATCACCGGACAAGGCGTGCAACACGAGGACCGCGTTCGAGCGATCTTGGTTCAGTTGGCCCCACGATTCATAGGCCACCGTGACACGCGGCAACGACGCACCGCTCTCGAAGACGAAACCCTGATTACCGTTTCCCTTCAGTTCGACGAACTGTCGCCGACCGGGGTCGTCACCGACCTGCCACGTTCCGGGAATCGGAGTTGGGCTCACGCGTCCTTCGCGGCGTGAAATCCCAACTCGAGGTCCGCGAGGATGTCTTCAATCGACTCGAGTCCGACCGAAAGGCGCACGAGATCCGGGCTGACGCCGGCCGTGGTCTGCTCGTCTTCGGTGAGTTGCGAGTGCGTCGTGGAGGCCGGATGGATCGCGAGGCTCCGTACGTCGCCCACGTTCGCTAAGTGACTGAACAGCTCGAGGCCCTCGATGAACTTCTGACCGGCCTCCAGGCCGCCTTTGATGCCGAAGGCGATGATCGAGCCCCCGCCTCGGGGAAGGTAACGGAGTTGACGTTGGTGCCACGGACTCGACTCCAGACCGGGGTAGGCCACCCACGAGACCTCGTCACGCGCTTCCAGCCAGTTGGCTACCACCACCGCGTTTTGCACGTGCCGCTCCATGCGGTAGCTCAACGTCTCGAGGCCCTGAAGGAATAGAAACGAGTTCAAGGGAGCGATCGCGGCGCCCACGTCGCGTAGGTACTGCAGTCGAGCCTTGAGCACAAAGCGTGCGGGAAAGAGTGGCGCCGGAAGTTCGGCGAACACCAAACCGTGATAACTGGGGTCTGGTTCGGTGAACGCCGGAAAGCGACCGCTGGCCTCGTAGTTGAACGTGCCGCCGTCGACGATGACGCCGCCGATGGACGTTCCGTGCCCGCCGATGAACTTCGTCGCTGAATGCACCGCGATGTCGGCGCCGTGCTGGAGCGGTTGGGCCAGGAAGGGCGTGGCCAGGGTGTTGTCGACCACCAGAGGGATGCCGTGGTCGTGCGCCACCTTGGCGACACCCTCGAAGTCAAGGACGTCGCCTTTGGGGTTACCGAGGGTCTCGGCGTAGAAAGCCTTCGTATTCGGCCGGATGGCGCTCCGCCACGCCTCGAGATCGTCGGGATCGTTCACGAACGAGGTTTCGATGCCGAGCTTGGGCAACGTGTAGTGGAAGAGATTGTAGGTGCCGCCGTACAGTGACGCCGACGAAACGATGTGGCCACCGTTCTCCGCCAGGTTCAAGAGCGTGATCGTTTCGGCCGCTTGTCCACTGGCCACGGCGAGTGCCGCCACGCCACCTTCGAGCGACGCGACGCGATCTTCGAACGCCGCTTGCGTGGGGTTCATGATGCGGGTGTAAATGTTTCCCAGCTCTTGGAGGCCGAAGAGTGCGGCGGCGTGCGCCGTGTCGCGAAAGACGTAGCTGGTCGTTTGATAGATCGGGACGGCCCTCGCATTGGTGGTCGGGTCGGGGGAAGTACCTGCGTGAATCTGTCGAGTTTCGAATCCCCATTCCGGCACGATGCTCTCCTTTGTATTTGTCGTTGGTGGCATGTCACGAACGAGATGTGACGATGCATTTATAACAAAGTCGATGGATTTAATCAAGTTTAATCATCCGAGTCGCGACGATCGTGACGAGTTTTTGTCCGGAGTTGTCGTAGCGACGCGATGTTGGCGGAGCGCGTGCCGGCCGGCCAGCACTATCGTTTCATGTGTAGTTGGCACAAGAAGTTCAGTGAGGTTGCGGAGGAGACACGTGAGTTCCGTTCAGCAGCACGAGGGAACGCCCGATGTGTCGCGAACGCCGCGTGCCGGGTGACGGTGTCTCGCGGGAACGCCTAAAAGTTGGCGGCCGCACCTGACATCGTCGAGTTTCTCCGGAGATTTCCGCCGTTCGCCGGACTCGATTCGGAGACCCTCGACGCGCTCGGCAGCAGCGTAGAGGTCGAGTTTCACGCCGCCGGTCATATCATCTTCTCGAAAGGTATGGGGCCGGTCGAAGCACTACGAGTGATCCGCTCCGGTTCTGTCGAAGTCATCAACGACGGCCAGGTTCTCGACCTCATGGAAGAGGGTGAGATGTTCGGCCACGCGTCGATGCTGTCGGGACTCCCTACCGGATTCGAGGCGCGGGCCGCCGAAGACACGTTGACGTACCGAATCCCGGCGGCCATAGCTTCTCAGGTACTGGCTGGACCGGAGACCTTGCGCTACGTCACGCGATTGATTCTGGAGGATCGCCACCACATTCGGTCGGGACCATCACGCGAGTCGATTCGCGATCAGCTCCGAAAGCCGGTGCGTGACGTTATTCAGAACGCACCCATCATCTGCTCGCCCGGTACCACAATTCGCGAGGCGGCGAGCCAGATGACATTGATCGGTGCCAGCGCCCTCATTGTCGATCTCGGGAACTCCGTCGGCATCGTGACCGATGGCGACCTGCGTTCGAGGGCGCTCGCCGGTGGGATGTCCGGCGACGCACCGGTATCGGCGGTCATGTCGGCGCCGGCCCTCACCGTCGCCGATGACCGGCCGGGCAGTGAAGTCCTGTTGGACATGCTCGACCAGGGCGTCTCACACTTTCCGGTCATGGCCGCCTCGGGACGCATAATCGGAATCGTCGAAGACCACGACCTCATCGCCGTCGAGAGCACCACGTCGTTTCATCTACGCCACGCGATTTCCCTGACGAAAACCGTTGACGAACTTGTCGCGACGTCGTCAAAATTGCGTCCCACGGTGATCAGCCTCCACCGAGGTGGTATGACCGCACTCGATGTCATGTCGGTGTTCTCGATTGTGGCGGACGCGCTGACGCGGCAGTCGCTCGACATGGCAATGGCGCAGATTGGAGCGCCGCCGACCCGCTTCGTCTGGCTCGCACTCGGGAGCCAGGCTCGGCGAGAGGCGATGCCGAGTTCCGATCTCGATAGTGCGATTGCCTGGTTCGGCCACGATCAAGACGATGAGCCATCGATTCGTGAGTATTTCAAAGCGGTCGCGACCATCGCCACTGACACGCTCCTGCGGTGCGGATTTCGTCCAGATGAACACCGAGTCAACGCCTCCGATCCGCTGTTCGTCCGGCCGCTGTCGTCGTGGCAGCGCGAGGCCCATTCGTTCCTTGATGATCCGACGCAGAAGAAGGCGCTGGTGTTGGTGTCGGTGCTCGTCGACAGCCGTCCGGTGTGGGGAGTCGAATCCGAGCCTCTCATCGCCGACACGTTTCGGTCCGCTCGGGCGTATCCGCGCTTACTCCGCCTCCTGGCCCAATTCGCGCTCTCGCACAAACCGCCGGTCGGTTTCATTCGGGGTCTCGCCATCGATGTCTCGGGTGAGGGCCGCAGTCGGCTGGATCTGAAAAAGGGGGCCGTGGTGCCAATCACGGACTTAGCCCGTTGGGCGGGCATGGCGGCCGGGGTGGCGTGTGCGTCGACCACCGCGCGTCTGAGTGCGGCGCACGACGGCGGCACGCTCTTGGCGTCCGATGCCCTGACTTTGCGCGACGCGTTCGAACTGACCTCTCAGTTGCGGCTCGACCACCAAGTCGCCCAGATCGAACAGGGACTCGAGCCGGGCGACGTCATCACCCTCGACGAGTTGAGCCCTCTCAACCGGACGTATCTGAAAGAGGCGTTTCGCGCCGTCGTCTCGGTGCAGCGTCGCGTCGCGAACGACATCGCATGGAATCTCTGACGTGAGACGTCCGTCTTTCTTGCGAAAGGGTGCGTCACCAGCGGCCGAGTATTACGCTCACGCGCCGACGGACAAAGGCAAGACACCGTGGCGCGACGCTCGTTACTGCGTGGTGGATCTTGAACTGAGCGGTCTCGATCCCCTCCACGACGAGATCATCTCCTTCGCCGCCGTGCCCATCGATCTCGGCCGCGTCATTGTCGGCGGCGCGTTGTACGGACTGTGTCGACCGACCCGACCGTTGCCGGAAGAGTCCGTACTCATCCACGGGCTACGCACGGTCGATCTCGATGAGGCACCACCGTTCGACGAAGCGGTTCAGCCGCTGCTGTTGGCCATGGCGGGAAGGGTGCTCGTGGCGCACGTGGCCTGGGTTGAGCGGTCGTTCCTCACCCGAGCGTTTGAACGCCAGGGGATTCGCCTTCGCGAACCGATCATCGATACGTACGAACTTGGCCGACTATGGGCGCTCGCGCGCCAGCAACCTCCCGCACCGAGGGAGCTGGGCGAACTCGCACAGAGTCTCTCGCTGCCGGTTCATCGGCCCCATCACGCGCTTGGCGACGCCCTGACGACGGCCCAGGTGTTTATCGCGCTGGTGACTCACCTGGACGAACGGCGTTCCGAAACGGTGCGGTCCCTGGCTCGGGCCGAACAACGCTCCAACGCTCGTGTGGGGTGACGCGTCTCGCGACACCGTCGCGAAGGGGCAGCGACTGAATCGGTGAGTGGTCTTATCGCGCGAGGGAAGACTGTTCCCTCGCGCGGCGCTCGAGATTCTGGGCAATCTGTTGGAGTGAAACGTCGAGACTCTCGGCGCAACTGATCAGCCGCTCCTTGAAGACGGTCTGGGCGTTCGTTCGGGCTTGTTGGCTGCTGGCGATCACCAACTCCTCTTCCATTAGATGGATTTGACGCTCGATCGCCGAGAAGAGTTGGGCGGCGATCTCGATCAGCCGCTCGATGTCATCTTGCATGCTCCCGCTCTCCGTCGAGAGAGGCTCAGGCACCTTGTGCAAATAACCGGTACTTTCGTCGGTACCTTCGTCGTTCAGCGATTCAGAGCTCCTCGATAGCATCCTTCACCTTTTCTCCCACCCGCTTGAGGTGTTCCTTGTGTTGATCGTTTGCGCCGTCACTTTCGAGATCCCGGTTCCCCACGACTCTCCCGGTGACTTCTTTCGTCTTGCCATTCGACATTTGCAACATATTCTTGGCCCGGTTCAGTAGCTTCATGATCTGCCTCAATCTCTCCCGGAAGACTCTCGTCTCGCCGATGCGCTTCTCGTTACTTCTCCTTCGATAGAACATGTGGTCACTTGCGGTGTATACGCACCGCAACGCCCGTGACCACATGAGCAAAATTGCTCATCGCGAGATCCAGTGTGTGATGATCGCGTTGCGAGAGTTGTCGACCGTGCGTGCACGCGCGTGTCGTGGCGAAAATGGGCAGTGCGATTGAACTGCGTCGTGTGTTCCATCGGCGACCACCCCGTGATCTCATCGCGAATGCACGACCAGCGGACTTGGACGTCCGCTTCGTTGGATCGTCGCGGTGATGCGACGGCACCATGATCTCCGCAATTTTAAGAAGCGATCTAGAAAAACTCACAACGCGTTCCTTCTCAAAAGGGCCTGACATAATGTCAGGCCCCAAGGATGCGGGATCTAGACGTCCTAGCACCACGGTACCAGAGTCGCGCCCGGTTCCGACAGGCCGAATTTCTGTTCCAGCCCATTGCGGTGCTGGTGTTCCGTGTGTCAAATACAGCCGCTGACGAGGTACTTCAACGTGGCGGCGCCGTTCGCTTTCGGTGCTGTTACGGGCGTTTCCTTAGGAACCCTTGGGCTTGGCCCACTCGTCAAGATCGTTCGCGTCGATTGACTTGTTCACGAGGCGTGTCGCGAGGTCGGTGAGACCCTCGTTGTGGTTTCTCGCGTGGGCTCGCAATCGATTGAAGGCTTCGTTCATGTCGCAGCCCGTCGATTGGCGAATCATCCCCTTGGCCTGTTCGATGATGACCCGGCTATTCAGAGCATTGCTCAACTGAGCGTTTAAGGTGACGGCGTCGATTGTCGAACGGTGTTGAAGTATGGCAATGGTCGCAACGTCGGCGAGCCCTTGCGCCACTATCACGTCGTCATCGGTGAGTGTGCCCTGATGCGTCCGAAAGAGATTGAGCGCGCCGATCGTGCGACCCCGGAGGCGCATCGGCAGACTGTGCACCGCCCGGAAGCCTTGCGCGAGGGCCCGAGGCGTAAAGAGAGGCCATCGGCCATCCGATTCGCTCAGTGCATGATTGGTGATGGCGAGGCCGTCTCGAAAACAGTCCACGCACGGACCCTCATTCGTCTGAATTTGAAACAACTCGAGTACCGTCATCGATTCACTTGACGAAGCCACGAATTGGAGTTCACCGTCGGGTGAAGCCAGCATGACGCCGGCGGCGTCGACGTCGACCGCCTCCACACATCGAAGGCTCAATACTGTGAGCACGTCAATGACGTCGAAATCGTCGACCAGGTTGTCCGCCAACTCGACCAGCGTGGCGATTAAGAGCGATTCTCGTTCCATCGGCCCTCCTGACTTTAACCGAACGCCATGAAGTGTGGACACCAAGAAGTCATGGCGTGTGGCGGCCGAATTTTACTACCCACCGTCGCCAATTTCCAGGTCGTCTACCCAGGTTCCCGTCTCCAGATCGAGGAGGGTCGAACCCGAGACCACTCGGTCGGCCAGCTCG
Source organism: uncultured Acidimicrobiaceae bacterium (assembly GCA_963716515.1). Classification (GTDB taxonomy): domain Bacteria; phylum Actinomycetota; class Acidimicrobiia; order Acidimicrobiales; family RAAP-2; genus RAAP-2. The sequence goes on along the minus strand of OY970319.1, from coordinate 1,822,893 downwards.
GAAAGTTGGCACCCCACTCCAAACGCGTGAGCCCGCAATAGTACGAGCGCGTCCTTGACCGACAGGGAACCTTGGACCGCCAGCATTCCCGCTGCTTGATGGACTCGAAAGTCCAGCATGGACGCCCCGTTTAACTCCCCGACCAGGTTCTCTTGGGCGCCGCCGGCCTGCGTTGACAGAATCGCTCGACCAATCACCGACGCCATGAGATACGCGTCGGAATCCTGTTCCGCGTTCAGCGGTCCCGGAGTGGTGCGAAAGAGGCTGAGGGCTCCGAAACGGATCGCACCCAATCGAACCGGAAAGCCAAAGACCGCTCTCGCGCCCAAAGCTGCCGCTTCGGGCCGGTACGTTTCCCAATTGGAGGCGGTCGCCCCGAGAAGGTTCGTGTCTTGGTTGGCGCCACCACGGCTCGCGTCCACCGCCGGACCTTCGCCCAGGGTGATTTCGAGATCCATGAGCGCCCCCGCGGCGTGATTGCTGGTACATAAGGACGTCAGATCTTCGCTGTCGCTGATCATGGCGATGCCGGCTCCGTCAAGCGCCATGAACTCTGCCGCCACCGCACAGAGTGCGCTGCCGTTGGAGCCCTCTCGTTCAAACCGCTCCATGAGGGCGAAGATATCGAGGAGACGATGAGCGGTCACTGGAACTCAGCGGTGAGTATCGGGGTGACATTGCTCGCAACGCCCGGAGGCCATTGGGCTGATTGAATCAGGCGCATTGTCGGCTCGTTCACCGCCGCTCTTCCCTTGATTGGTTTACCTAACATCGTCGACAAGGATCAAGGGGGGCTTGATCCTTGTCGACGAGAACTATGCAGCGCACGCCGAGTGCCCTTCGAATTTAATTCTTGAGAGCGTCCTTGACTTTCTCGCCGGCCTGCTTGACATTTCCCTTCATCTGATCGACGTTTCCTTCGGCTTCAAGTTGAGTGTCGCCAGTAGTTCTTCCGGCGGTCTCTTTGAGCTTGCCTTTGGCAATTTCAGCCAAGTTCTTGGCCTTCTTCTTTTTGCCCATCGTCACTCCATTCCTCGTTGAGAGGGATTGCTTCTCTGGTCACGGAACCGATTGCGTAGGACCGTATCGGTCGTACGCGGATCCACTCCGCTTGTCGCCACCGCTTCAACGCCGCACCATAAAAACGATGAGGACGATGATGAGGATTAGGACGACTGTTCCGCCTCCTATATACATATTGAGTACTCCTCTCTGCGCAAATCGGGACTATCTCCATTCGAAGGCCTACGAAGGGAGTCCTGGGTTCTCAACGGTCCCTGGTCGTCGACCATGAGAGTTGGTCGAGCCCGCTATTTTGAGTCTTCGTGGACCGAACTCGTGTTCCCGGCGGTGTCGACGACTTGGCGGTCCAGCGTGTGCCGGGGAGTTTGCTCCGGTCCTCTCGATACCGCAAAGATGATCGCGGAGACGACAAAACCAAAGGCCCCGGCGATCATGAGGATCAGTCCCGCGGTCGAGAGTCGAAAGCCCGTTCCCTGATAGGTGACGGCCCAATACATAATTGCGCCCGCCGCGGCGGCGATTGCGCTGAGCACCATTCCTGGAAGTCCCATGTCACTCCTTCTGCTGCATCCCTAACTAAATGTCAGGTGAGAAGGAAGCGAGGTCTTGACGTCCTAAGGGCAGCGTAACGCGGGGTGGGTGAAATCACGACGGGCGACATCAAAACAACGATGATTTCGTCCTGGCAAAGGAGTTGAACCGTTACGCCGGTTCAATTGAGAGGCGCACACTGATCTCACCGTATTCCGAGGAGGTCGTGATCGGGAATCCGGAGTGACGAAATACCGCCAACATGTCGTGATTCACCAGCATCGTCTCGGCGCTGAGTGTGGTGATCCCTCTCGCCCGAGCAGCCTCGGCGAGGGCGTGGAGCAGCCGGTGTCCGAGACCCAGGTGCTGGTAGTCGTCGCGCACCACGAAGGCCACCTCGGCCGTGGTGGAGTGGGGAATTCGGTCGTAGCGGCCGACGGCGACGAGATCATCACCGTCTTCAATCACCAGGGCCAATCGATCGACGAAATCAACCTGCGTAAAGTGCCGCACTTCGTCGGCGGAGAGTGCGGGATGCAACGAGAAGTAACGACGATAGATGGAGTCGAATGAGAGATGAGCGTGAAAGACCACCAGCTTCTCCGCGTCCTCGCTGCGGATGGGCCGCAGTCGAAACGTGGCGCCCGCCGTTACCCGGACTTGGGCGATCAACTCATCGGGATAACGCCATGGGACGAACTGTTCGCTTTGCATGTGCTCGAGCAAGGTCACGATACCAACTCCGGGTGGACTTCCGACGGGCATCGTGGTCGGTCCGATTGCGTGCTTGCCATGTTTCCATTCTCTTCGCCGGATGAGTCGGGCCGCTCAGGGAAAAAGGTCACTTTTTGGTGGGAATCGCCGTTGACATGGGGGGCCGTGGGAGCGCTGAATCGGGACCTTTTACTCTGACGTACGAGGAAAAGTGGCCTCTACGTTTGAGACGTGTCCTTCGCTTTTCATACCAACCGTACGGTGACGCATGACGTTACGAATCGTCGTTGGCAATTCTTGGCGCTCAATCGATGCCCTACCTGTCAATCGTTTGATCGATCGATCCAATCAGACATTGAGGCCGCAAAGTCGATTCTTGGCTCCCGCACTACGTCGCCATCCAGTACCAAATAACCACAAGGAGATTGAATCATGAAAGCACTTGTCTACAAAGGCCCCGGCAAGAAGAGTTGGGAAGAGGTACCCGATCCGGTAATCCAGAAGCCCACGGACGTCATCGTCAAAATGATCGCCACCACCATATGCGGCACCGACTTACACATTCTCAAGGGTGACGTGCCCGAAGTCGAAGTCGGACGAATTCTCGGACACGAAGGCATCGGCGTGATCACCGAGGTTGGCGCGGGCGTGTCGCAGCTGGCCGTAGGTGACAAGGTGATCCTGTCGTGCGTGAGTTCCTGCGGGCGCTGTTCCAACTGTCGAGAGGGCCTCTTCGGCCACTGTCTCGACCCCGAAGGCATCGCCGGCATCGGCTGGATCTTCGGCTACATGATCGACGGCACGCAGGCCGAGTTGGTTCGCGTCCCGTTCGCGGAGAATTCGGTCTACAAAATGCCGGAGAGTCTGACGGAGTCCGAAGGCATCTTGCTGTCCGACATACTCCCGACCGGGTTTGAGATCGGTGTGCAGTACGGCGACGTCAACCCCGGCGACGTGGTCGCGGTCATTGGCTCGGGTCCCGTCGGTCTCGCGTCAGTGATGACCGCTCGTCTGTACGGCCCGTCGAAGATCATCGCGATTGACCTCGACGACGGTCGTCTAAAGCGGGCCGCTGACTTCGGCGCCACCGACACGGTGAACTCCGGCGATGTGGATTGGAAGGCTCAGGTCCTCGCCCTCACCGACGGACAGGGCGTCGACGTCGCCATCGAGGCGGTCGGTATCCCGCAGACGTTCACCATGGCCACCGAGATCGTTCGCCCCGGCGGCAGCGTCGCCAACATCGGCGTGCACGGCAAGCCGGTGGAACTGGCCTTGAACGAACTCTGGATCAAGAACATCGACATTTCGATGGGCCTCGTGAACACGAACACGCTCGCCATGTTGTTGAAGCTCGTCACGCATAAGCAGTTGCCGGTGGAGAGTTTCGTCACGCACGAGTTCTCCTTCGACCAGATCCTCCAGGCGTACGACGTCTTCGGGAACGCGGCCCAGCACGACGCGCTGAAGGTCCTCATTCACTAAGTTGTCGCCAGCCCGGGGGGACGAATGTCTTCCTGTGCTGGCGTCGACGTCGTTCGCATCAATGCGCAGACATGGACTGATGCCGCATGGTTTTCCCAAGCGGAAGGCGTCCTCCGAACGGCCTCAATCAATGGTGACTCGGCGTTCGAACCCGAGACGCCGTAAGTTGATCTCGGCGCCAAGATATCGCAGGACGGGAGGGATTCATGGGCATCTACGCACAACAGATCCTGCCGCGTCTTCAAGACAAGTTCATGAAGCGCAAGGAAACCAATGTGGTTCGAGAACGAGTCTGCGCGGGACTGGTGGGCAACGTCGTCGAAGTCGGTTTCGGCACGGGACTGAACGTGCCGTACTACCCAACCGCAGTGAGCAAGGTTTTTGCCGTGGAGCCGTCGCGGGTCTGCATGCGTCTGGCCGAAGAGCGGATCGCGCACTCGGAGGTACCGGTAGAACTCGCGGGGTTAACCGGTGAGCGGATGGACTTGCCCTCCGAATCGTTTGACTCCGTGCTTTCGACGTGGACGTTGTGCACGATCCCAGGCATCGAACAGGCCCTCGGGGAGATACGTCGCGTTCTGAAACCGGGAGGCACGTTCCACTTCGTGGAGCACGGTCACGCCCCCGACGTGAAGACCGCACGTTGGCAGCGACGAATCGAGCCGCTGAATAAGAAACTCGCCGGCGGCTGTCACCTGACCCGGCGGATCTCGGAGTACGTCGAAACGGCCGGATTTCAGATCGAGCATCTCGACACCTACTACATCGAGGGCGAGCCCAAGCCCTTCGGCTTCACGTATGAAGGGCGGGCCGTGAAAGCCTGAAGTTCGTCAAGGTCTCGAATTGCCTACTCTGGCAAAACCTTGAGGCTTGCGCGTGAACCAGGTGAATCAGTGCAGCCGGAAAAATTCAGCGAAACATCTTGCACCGTGGACCTTAATGTGATATCACTGAGATATCGATTTAATGAATCCACTCTCAAGGAGGGATGATGAGCCAAACAGACCAGCCGAATCAACCACTTCCAGCCGCTCCGGTCGGACCGTCCGGGACGCGCGTACAGATTCACGAGCAAGAAGCCTGGACCATCAACGGTTGGTTCGGTGTCTTGGTGATCGCCATCTGCATCGGGGCCGTGATATTGCTCGCTCACGGATCGGCCAAGGGGTTCATCGCCATCCCCATCGTGATCGGTGTCGTCGTGATGGGCTCACTGGTCATCGTCCAGCCGGGTCAGACCAGGGTGGTGCAGTTCTTCGGCAGCTACGTCGGCACGGTGCACAAGACCGGCCTGTCCTGGATCCGGCCCCTCACCAAGCACCGCGACGTCAGCGTTCGAGTCCGGAACTTCGAAACGAGTCACTTGAAGGTGAACGACGCCGACGGCAATCCCGTGGAGATCGCGGCCATCGTGGTCTGGCAAGTGACCGACACCTCGCGCGCGCTCTTTGCCGTCGACGACTATCACAACTTCGTGCGCGTCCAGGCCGAGTCGGCGCTGCGCCACGTGGCGACCACGCACCCGTACGACAACCCCACCGAGGACGGCGTGTCGCTTCGCGGCTCGACCGACGTGGTCGCCGGTGAACTCGCCGAGGAGGTTGCCCAACGCGTGGCCATCGCTGGGTTGGAAATCGTCGAGGTGCGCATCAGTCACCTCGCGTACGCCCCGGAGATCGCCCAGGCCATGTTGCGCCGCCAGCAGGCGAGTGCCGTGGTCGCCGCTCGATCGCTCATCGTCGACGGCGCGGTGGGAATGGTGGAGCTCGCGCTCGGCCGTCTCACCGAACGGGGAATCGTCGACCTCGACGAGGAGCGCAAGGCCGCCATGGTGAGCAACCTCATGGTCGTGCTGTGCAGTGACCAGCCGGCCTCGCCGATCGTCAACACCGGGTCGCTGTACTGATCCGTGAGCGAGCGCAAGCCGATACTGCTGCGGATCGATCCCGCCGTCCACGACGCACTGGCGAAGTGGGCGGCCGACGAACTGCGCAGTCTCAACGCCCAGATTGAGATCCTGATGCGGGCATCTCTGCTCGATGCCGGTCGCATGCCGAAGAAGACCGGACCGATTCCCAAGCGGGGCCGGCCCTCCGCCCTCTAAACGCGCCTCCTCAATGGCTTCAACCAATTGAGTCGCAACGCGACTACTTCAAGCCAGTGGACCCTGCTGTCGAATCGTCTCCACCGACTCCATGGCGGTGCGGAGTTTAAGTAGCCACTCGTCGGCGTTGGCGGCGACCAATTTGACGCACCACGCCAACGCGTCGGAACGACTGCGAGCCACGCCGCTGTCAACCAACGTGTCGAGAACTGTTCGCTCGGGCTGGCGGAGTCGCGTCATCATCGGTATCGACAGGTTGGTGAAGACCTGTGTGGTGCCACCGATCTCAACTCCCCAGCTAACGGTCCTACCGAAGCGGTGTTGTCCTTCCCGGGCTATTTTCATCCGCTCCTCGCGCGTCTCCTCACGGAACCTTGAGATTCGGCCGGTCTTGGCGGCCGCTGCGGCGACGGGGTCGACTTCATTTCCCAAATCGAGCGCGGGGAGCCGACCAATGATCAGGATTTCGTCGTGATCGACGGAAACCGCCGGTGCCTGTTCGAACCAACCTTCGGGCAGTCGACCGATAATCCATCCCGAAATCTCCTGGGAGGACGTTGTCGTCGCCTCGCTTGATGATCGAGAGTGTCGTTCTCCTCGAGCACCGGTCGTTCGACTGGATGATTTGCGTGACTCCATGTATGCCTCCAAATTTGATTACTTAATTACACCATACAGCTCCGTCGAACCTCACCGAGCAAGATATCGACCCACGGAGGTCGGCTACGGCACGCTCGCCGAAGGGGTCACTGGCTGGCTCGCTTTCGTCGACGTGCTCGCGCACCTCTCACGGCGCGCCGACACTGTCGCTCGCTTGGGCGGCGACGAGTTCGTCGTGCTTTGCACATCACTGCGCGATGACGGTGAAACTGCCCCGACCAGGAACCACCGAACGTACATTAATTTAAGGACATGAACCAGACTCCGATTGCTTGCACGCTCTCGCCTGGCGACGCGGTGCTTCGGGTCGATGAGTGGAAGTCGTTTCTCGAGAGGAGCGTGGCTGAAACTGATCGGACCTCGCGGCTGGTACGAATGCGACTAAGGGACGAAGGTGATTCTGTCCTTGCAGCAACCGACCTCGCGCAACGGGAAAAGGCTTGTTGCGCCTTCCTCGATTTTCGAATCGCAATTCTCGCTGAAGCCGTTTGGCTCGAAGTTGCCATTCCCGTGGACGCGGGAGTGACTTTGGATGAGTTGTCGTTTCTGTTCGCCAATTGAGCGAGCGTTCAATGTAACTCGTGATCGAAGAAGTCGCGACCGTTTTGATTTCACGAAGACGATGCTCCACGTTCCCAACTCTTTCGGAGTCGACTGAAGAGCTCGTCAGCGATCTTGGCTGCCAAATCGTCGAGATCCGCGTCGACGAGGTCGGGTCGCAGTTGTTGCCCGACCGCGCGCACGACGCCGCGAAAGATTGCGTCGTCGTAGTGCGCATGTACTGGAGACTCGCCGACCTCTGGGCTGCTCGGGCTCGACAGTAAATGGACTACCTGCGATTGGATTTGGGACATTTCAATACCGAGGTCATTGAGGATTCGGACCGCCCTGCCTTCGCCTTGTCGTACGAGTCCGAGGAGCAAGTGCTCGGTGCCGATGTAGGTGTGGCCCAGCCGCATGGCTTCGCGCAGTGACATCTCCATTACCTTCTTCGCCCGTGGTGTGAAGGGTGGCGAAACGGAAGGCCCATCAGTGACGTGCTCCGTCAGTTCCTGGGCCCCTTCACGAACGGCCTGGTAAGTAACTTCCAATTCATCCAACGCCGTTGCGGCTACTCCATCGCCTTCGCGAATGAGACCTAGCAAAATATGTTCAGTGCCGATGAAGGCGTGATTGAACTCGCGAACTTCCTCTTGCGCGTAAACAAGAACTCGCCGAGCCCTATCGGTAAATCGTTCGAACATGACTCTCCCCATTGCCATCGTCCGTCAGTTCGGAAGATAGACCGACGGTACATCTTGGGGCCCACGACCTCGCTGTCGGTATGCGACTGGTTGGCGCTCCCGCCACCTCGAAAAGCACTGAGCCGAGAGCCGTCAACTACCTAAGGAGGCGAGACAGGCGGCGGTCGGCGAGGACCTTGCCTTTCGTCTGGCAGTTCGGGCAGTAGGTCATTTCATAGGACTCGAAGGAGACTCGCGCCAGCGTGTCGCCGCAGGGAAGGGGACAGGGTTCACCGAAGCGGCCGTGCACCGCGAATCGACCGCTGAGACTGGACTCTGAGAGCCCGCCACGGCGAGTTCGTTCCGCTGCGAGCGCCTGGCTGAGGACTTTGTCTACCGCCTCGATCAGACGCTCCCGCTCGATGGCGCTCAGCGATCCCAGAGCGCCGAAGGGGGAGAGTCGAGCTTGATGCAAGATATCGTCGCCCCAGCCGCGACCGATTCCGGACATGACGCGCTGATCGCGCAGGTCTGAGTGCAGGCGTCGGTTGCTCGTACTGGTGCGGATGAGCTGGGAGAATTCGGCGGTGAAGGGCTCCGGCCCTAATCCCTCGAGCGGCCCCTCGTCATCGGCGCCCAGGATCCACCAAGCCGCTTTGCGGTGGGTACCGAACTCACGTATGAGGATTGCACGATCGCGCGGATCACCGTCGAAGGTGAATCGAGCGGCGGCCCCTCGGGGCCTCGTCACCTTGGGTGGCTCCTCGATATCGACCCTCCCGGCCCGTGAGAGGTGGAGAACGATGCGTGGACCATGGTCGAACGTGAATACGAGGTACTTGGCTCGGCGCGCCACGGTGATGAGCGCGTGACCGACGAGCTCGGCGGGTTCGGGCGACACGGTTTTGAGCGAAGAGAAACCGAGCAGTCGGGCCTCTCGCAGCCTGCGGCCAACGAGCGACTCCGTGAGTCGCTCGGAGAGCGCCTGCATTTCGGGGAGTTCCGGCACGTTCACATTTTAATGTGCGGACAGTTGTGAGTGACTTAGCAGCAATTCCACGCGGCGATGACTACCAACATTGGACCACTCCCTCAGCGTGATCAATTTGCAAGAGAAGGTGTTTTCGTGGGAGTAGAGATGACAGTCCCGCCTTCTCCGAAACAACGTGCGAGTGACATCGAATCATGGCTCCGCTTCAAGATGACTCGGTGGGGACCGAAGCCGAAGGAGCAGTACTCACTGGCGACGCTCATCCACGAGGACGAACTTCCCGACGCCGCCACTTGGTTCGGATTGGTCTAGCGAGGCGCGAGCTACTTGTCCATGACCTTTCGCCACAGCGGTGCCGGCAGGTGGCGCAATACAAAGAAGACGTAACGCAAGATTGGCGGGCTCCAGATGACGCGCTCGCCGCTCGCCAACCCCTTCATCACGTTCTCGGCGACCTCGTCGACCCCGGTCGTAAAGGGCCGCTCGGGGGTGCCCTTCGTCATCCTTGAGCGCACGAAGCCCGGGCGCAGCAATTGCAGGGTGACCCCGGTCCCCTCAAGCGAGTGGGCAAGACCGGCGCAGAGTCGGTCGAGGCCGGCCTTGGACCCGTCGTAGAGGTAGGCGACCCGGCGCACGCGCACGGCAGCGACCGAGGACATCACGAGGATGCGGCCGCTGCCCTGAGTCACGAGGCGCCGGCGCACCTCGGCGAGGGCCGCGACGGGCCAGGCGAAGTTGACCGTGGCCATCAGACCCGCGGCCTCGGCGTCGTCGTCCATGAGGAACTGGTCGCCGAGAATACCGACCGCCACGATCACCAGGTCGACGCGGCCGCCCACCTTTTCAAAGGCCTCAGAGACCGTGGCCCTAGCGTTGGCGACGTCCGTCGCGTCGAAAAGCACGGTGTCGGTGGTGTTGACTCCATACGAGCGAGCCTCTTGCGCGGTGACGTCGAGGAGATTCTGGTTGCGCCCGACGAGCACCACGGTGTCGGCGCTCGCGCCGAGTTTGCGAATCACCGCCCGGGCGATGTCCGAGCTGCCGCCCAGCACGACAACGGTCTGGGTCTGTTCGAAGGTGTTTGCCACAGCTATCTCCCTCGGTGCAGCAAGAAACGGGCGGGGTTGTTCTCGAGCCAGTGCTCACAGTCGACGCGATTATTCACGGAGAGTAAGTCATCGAGGTGAATATCGTGCGCACTTTTCTCGGGCAACAGTTGGGCGTCCCTGCAAAGTGGATCCGCCCGCTCGCCCCGCGAGCAATCAGAGTGAGGCGAGTCCGCGACTGAATCGAACTTGATGTCGTGGACTCCGTGAAATCTTGCCAATCTTTGTTGAATGCATCGACTCCGCGGTGCTCAATCACCCCTGCATCATAGAGACCGACGACCTCATCGAGATGTCTTCGCCTCGCTGGTATCAAGTACTGGCGAGTAACACGCGTAGGCAATAGGTCAGGGGTACTGAGCGTGTTTCGTGGTGACCCTCTCGAATCTGATTGACCTAGTATTGAAATTAAACGGGATGGTGTCGTTTGGACGTACAGGTTGTCGACGTACGGGCGTGCCCTTGGTGGCGTCCGCTGAAGGTCGCCTTCGTAAACGAGAACCGCGGATCCGGGTCCATGGCTGAGTTTCAATCTCAACTGCTGGATTCATTTCGTGACCAGGGTCACACCATTGTGACCACCAGCGAAGCAGATATAGATCTGTTGATAGATAACGTCATGATTCCTGACGGGCCTGAACCACTGGTGCGACGCATTCCGGAGCGGTCTCAGCCACTCATGTTGAGCATCGCGAAGGACTATCAACTCAATCGTCGGCCGCACAATTTGGTCGTTCTCGTCGGTGTGGACGAGTCGGTGGGTTCCTGGTCTCATGTTGACGTGGTCTCAACGGCACGCGTCGCCATGGGCAGGATCGGTACTTTTAAGGTTGTCTTCGTGTCCGGCTCAGAGGCGGATGAGGTCACGTACTGCACCCTCGAGGGTGGTCATCCCACGGAAACGCACGCGAAGGTCGACGGGTTACGTGATCGACTAGTGGCCAGCGCAAGTGCACGAGAAGTTGGCGGACGCTTCGATGTCAACAGAGACACCATCACGCAGGCGGCGTGGAACGAAACCGAGATTCCCGATGAGATTGTGCGTGCGGGGCATCGTATGCATCAGTTGGGACTGTTGCCCGAGCCGCAAAAGATTTCGGATTACGTGTCTGCACGAATGGCTCGAGTGTACGAACGGTACTTGGGTCTCAAAGGATTTAGTGAGGGCATGCTGTTCGCCGTGGATCCCCTTACGGGGACCACGATGGTGACGGCCTCGGGTAGTTGGGACGTCGACAAAAGGGCGTTACATCGCGACGAAGTCACCGCGCTTTCGGGAATCGTCGATGGGCGAGTGCAAGTACAAGCTCCCTTTGGCGTTCGACCCAAGGGACCTTCCGTGGAGGCGCTTGAAGTGTTGTCACTTCTCGAGGCCGCCCCACGCGTTCGGTTATCCCCCGATGGTGCGAACGGTTGGCGACTCGACCCCGAGGGCCAAATCGAGGTGCCGATCATCAGATCGGGGATTCACGCGCACATTGGCGTGGTGTCCGCGGACGAGGCAGTAGTGGAGACCGTTGAACCTGATCGGAAGAACTATCCCTACGGCTTTGGCTGCGGGACCGACTTGATGTGCGAAGTCGCGCGAAGTACGGTCGAGCGATCCTCAGCGATTAATGATCCAAACGATCCCCGACGATACGTCCGTTGGCCCATGTTGTACCACGGTGAGATGGTCGTGGAGCTCTGGAAAGAGGAGGCCGAGAACGTGACGTTTGAAGGTCTCCTCGATCTCTTCGACAATGCCAAGGGCGACGCCATCAGTTTCCGCTCCGATCACGTTGATCAACCGCGTTGAAGACAAGTGGCGTCGGACAGCCGAGTTCGCCAATCCGAGCGGCGTCTTATCGACTCGAATCCGTCGCGTAGGGACGTAAGCGATGCGCCGCGACTTCTTCACCCGTGAACGCTTCCCTAGTTAGCCGTGCTTGGATACTCTTTGAATTCATTCGTATTCAAGACGGGAACGAAACGCGGCGCTTCGATGACTCCAGCCAGGTACCTCGCGAGATGGGAAATAGAAGATGTGCGAGGAGTCGTCGTTGTAGTTGACGTACTTAGAGCCTTCACGACTGCCGCGTACGCCTTCGCATCGGGAGCTTCAGCGATTTGGCTCGTTGGAACTGCGGCGGAAGCCCTTGATCTGTCACGCGAGATTCCGGGCGCCCTCACCATGGGCGAGGAGCACGGTCGTCGACCTGACGAATTTGACTTTTCGAATTCACCCGTCAGCGTTGCCAGCGCCGATCTCGAGGGGCGGGTGCTGGTGCAACGCACTTCAGCTGGTACCCAAGGCGCAATCGCAGCGAAGAATGCTGAAAGGTTGTTTGCCTCGAGTCTCGTATGCGCCTCGGCGACCGCTGCGGCAGTTAGAGACACTGGTCTTGGAGTGCCCACCTACGTCATTACTGGCTGTTTTCCAAATTCGCCCGATGGCGGAGAGGACGACCTCGTCACTGCACAGTTGATTGAGCGGGCTCGACTGGGAGATCCTATTGAGACCGCAGCCACGAGAGACGCAGTCGCCAGTTCACTGTGGGCGCAAAAAATGAGCAAAATGGACGTCAATGACGTACATCAAGACGACATCGCATATTCAGTCGATGTTGACAGATTCGATTTTGCGATGGAGGTGGAGAGGGTCGACACTCGACTCCGTTTGACAGCACGATTGGGTTGATGACGTCAAGACACAATCACGCCAGAAAACGAGGTTGCAACTGATCATTGGCCTAGGACAAACGTGTGAGACCACGAGCAAACCGAAGTTGTTTAATCTTCGGGCAAACCAACAAAGTCACTTTTGGCCTTCTTATACCAACTCATGCCTTTGATGGGATTCTTCCAACGTCCCTTCATTTCTTTCGCGGCACGTTCGTGCGCCGAATCACCTTTCGCAACCATCTCCTTGAGGTGTCGATCTTGTGCCTTGATCACCTCATCCGCAGTCATGCCGTGATGGGCCAAATCGCACGAGCCCCCCAGCTGTTGACACGTCATGGTCTTCATATTGAAAACTTCCTTTCAATTCCTTGGTGGATCGACCACTGAACATAAAAGTACCCACACTTTGACAGGGCGTGCGTCGGTCGTGATTTATTGGTCGGAAGCCCGGAAAGTTCGTCGCGAAGACCCGCTCCGGCGAAGCCGTCGAACGCGTTCCGTTTTCATTCATTCGGCGTCTCGCGAACGTATATCGTTCCGTCCGGCTTGGGCGCAATAATTTGAAGACCCTGACGAGGGCTTTAGTGGGCCTGTTCAGTAACGCGTGATGGGTGACAAAGCTGTAACGGCTGATCTGTGACACGTTAGTTTATTGTTCCTTTTGCGCTGGGCGTTGAGCCCGCTTTTTCCTCACTTCTCCTTTCGTTGTTCGAAGCACGGCCTTTAAAAATTCGTTCCCATCCCACACCTCCAGGGTCGAATCGGTGACCTTAACGTCCACCACGTGACCGGCTCGGTGCTTGCCGGCGCTGAAGACTTGGCCGCTGACGGCAATGACGCCGGTCGAGGCCACCGTGCGCGTGACCCACTCGTCGCCGACGTGTTGCAGTGTCACGTTGGCGTCCAGCGGCAAGTTGGTCGTGAGCGCTCTTCGGCTGAATCGCTCCTGCGGCGTGTCCATTTTCAACTCTTGGTGCGGCCGTTCGGTGTTGTATTCCACGACCCATGCGTCGAGTTGGCGTTGGAGGTCCTGGAGCGAACTGAACTCTCGGCCACTGACGAACTCACGGCGCAAGGTCCAGTGCCAGCGCTCGATCTTGCCCGTCGTGGTTGGGCTGGCCGGTTTGGTGAGGATGTGGTTGATCCCGTTCTCCCGACAGATCTTGTCGAAGAGGACCTCGGAGTCGTTGCGACCGAAGCGTCCGGTGAACACCTTGCCGTTGTCGGTGAGGATCTCTTCGGGCACGCCCCAACGCGTCAGCGCGGCCACGAAGTGCTCACAGACCGGCCGGGCCGTCGCTCGCGCCATCACCCCGGTGCAGACGATGAAGCGGCTGTGGTCGTCAATGCCGGTCAGGATCTTGGCTTCGGTGCCGTCGACGGTGAAGATCGAACCGACTACGTCCATCTGCCATAGCTCCATGGGTCGACCCCGTTCCCACCTTCGAAAGGTGCGCAGCACCTTCTTGCGACCGCCCTTCACGATCAGACCGGTCCGCAACAGGGCGCGATAGATCGCCCTATGACTCGGTGGAGGGTCGACGCCGGCCTTCTTGAGCTCCCACTGGATGCGCTTGGGTCCCCAGAGCGGATGGCGCTTGCGCATGTCGAGCACGCGCACCTCGAGCACGCCGTCCATCTGGTGAGGCACGTGGTGGGGCCGATGCGACTCTTCGCCCAGCGCCTCCAGGCCGCCCTCTTCATATTTGGCCAGCCAGCGATAGATCGTCTGGCGCGACACATTGAACTTGGCCGCGATCTCGGTGATGGAGAAACCGTCCCTCATCACCATCGTCACGGCGTCATAACGCTGTTCCATTTTGCTGATGTCCTTTAGCACGGGCCACCTCCTCGACGTCCAAAGTCGACGTCATGAGGTGGCGAAGTGTCAAGGGTCAGCCGTTACTTTGTCACGCATCTGGCGTTACTGAGTAACAGATCATCTGTTATCGATTTGTCACGGCTCAACCGTGACAGAACAGGGCTTTAGTGGGCCGCCCGGGTCTCGATCCCGGCACCTTGGGATTAAAAGTCCCCTGCTCTTCCCGATGAGCTAGCGGCCCGAAAATTTGCGATTCGCAATCGCTCATGGAACTGCGATGATTCCACTTTTTCTCCCGAACGATTCGTCGCGCTATTGATTTGCGGCTCAAGGGAGCCTACTCATTCTGAGAGTCGAGGTGTTAGTACGAGAATTCGGAGTGTTGCCAGCAACCTGGGTGGCGATTCATTGTCGTGCCAGTATTCGCTGCACGGCTGATCGGGGGAGACGGGGGACATGAGTCACACTTCTCGCGTTGCCTCGTATCACTTCCGAACAACGATCCGTCGACGGTGGGGTGGCTATTTAAGCCTCATGCTCTTAGTCGCTCTCGTGGGCGGACTCTCCATGGCCTCGCTCGCCGGAGCTCGCCGAACCGACTCCTCGTTTTCCATCTATTTGGCGAGTACCAATCCCTCTTCGACCGAGGTGGCCACCGCGTTCGATGATCCTGCGTTGGGCCTCAACAGTGGATACAACCCGAAACTGGATGCCGAGATCGCGCACCTCCCTTACGTCCAGCAGACCGCGGTGTCCGTCGGATTCGACGGCAACATCAATCTGGCTGGAGTCACGGGAGTTCACCCGCACGTGACCGCCGGGGAAACACCGCCGACGGTCATTGGCGGGTCCCAATATTTCACCCTTGACAAGTTGACGCTCGTGGCGGGGCGTATGTTCAACCCGCGTCACCCCGACGAAGCGTTGGTGAACGCCCAGGCCGAGCGAGAAATGGGTGTTCACATCGGATCAGTAATTCGCGTTCCTTTCTATACCGACAAGGAAGCGACGAGCTCGTCGTACAACGGACCGCCGTACCTCTTCCCCAAGATCAAGATCGTGGGTGAGATAGTCATCAACAACACCGTGGTGCAAGACGAGATCGCGGCGCTCGGATCGAACGCGGTAATACTGTCGCCCCAGCTGACCCGCCAACTGGCCACGTGCTGCGCGTACTTCTCGGGCTTGGCGGTCAAGATACGGGGTGGATCGGCCAACGCGGCTCGAGTGCGAGCGGAGGTGGCCAAAATCGATCCGGTCTCCAAGTTCGGCGTCGGTGGAGGTAACAGTGTCGCGCAGGTCATCGCCAAAGCGCAGCAAGAGATAAAACCGGAAGCGATCGCCCTCGGGGTGTTCGGCCTCATCGCCGGCATGGCGGTCCTCTTGATCGCCGGTTTGACGATCGGTCGTATGTTGCGAACCGGGGCGTCGGAGACGCGTACGCTCCAGGCGCTCGGGGCCAACCGGTGGATGGCGCTCTCCGCCGAGTTGACCGGCGTGATGCTCGCCGTGGTCGTGGGCGCGCTGCTCGCCGTGGCGCTCGCGGTCGCGCTGTCACCGTTTGCGCCACTCGGACCGGTGCGCTACGTGTATCCCGATAAAGGTGTCTCGTTTGACTGGACGGTCCTCGGCTTGGGTGTCGTCGCTCTGGTCGTGGCGTTGTCGGCGATCGCCGTAGTGCTCGCACGCCGCGAACTACGTCGACTACGGCTGGGTCGTGGCTTCGACCGACGCGAGGCGGACTCGTGGGTGACGCGCGCGGCAATGAACGCAGGTCTACCGATCTCGATCACCACCGGCGTGAGATTCGCGTTGAAGTCCGGTCGCGGATCAAACGCCGCCCCCGTGCGATCGGCGATCCTCGGCGCCGTCTTGGCCGTCACGGTGCTCGTGACGACGGTGACGTTTGGGGCCAGCCTGAATAACCTCGTCTCGCACCCTTCGCTGTACGGATGGAACTGGAACTACGCGCTCTTGTCGGGTTTCGCGGGCCAAGAGGATTTGGCGGGGCCCCAGGTAGCCGCCATGTTCAACCACGACCGCTTCGTCGCGTCATGGTCCGGCGCAAACTTCGCCGTCGCTTCGTTGGATGGTCACGCGGTGCAGATGATGACCGAAGCACCTCGATCCCGAGTAGGTCCGCCGATTCTGTCCGGACACGGCCTTCAAGCGGCCAACGAGGTCGTTGTGGGCAATACGACTTTGGCCGCTCTTCACAAGCGAATCGGCGATACGGTCACTTTCTTCAACGGCAAATCCAAAGCCACCACGCTGACGATTGTCGGAACTGCGACGTTGACCCCGATCACCAAAGGCCTCGAGATGGGCTCCGGCGCCCTGGTGGCGACGAGCGATATTCCGGCCGCATTGCTCAACGAACAACGAAGTCCGATTCCGGGCCCGCAGGCCGTACTCATTCGCCTGCGAAGCGGAGCCAATGCGAAGTCGGCGCTTCGCAGCATCCGCGAGATCATTTACAAGTTGAACCGATTGCCGAACGACGGTGGCAACGCGGGCGGATTGGTCGCGCACTTGCGGCCGGCTGAGATCGTCAACTACCGCACGATGGGGACGACCCCGGCCATTCTCGGCGGCGGTCTCGCCCTGGGAGCCGTGGTGGCGCTGGCGCTCACCCTGGTCGCCTCCGTTCGACGCCGGCGACGCGAACTGGCCCTGCTGAAGACCTTGGGATTCGTTCGTCGACAGCTCGCCTCGGCGGTGGCGTGGCAGTCGAGCATCGCCGTCGCCATCGGGGTGGTGATCGGAGTCCCGATTGGCATCGTGCTCGGCCGCGTACTATGGAACCTTTTCGCTCACGAAATTGACGCGGTGCCGGTGCCAAGTGTGCCCGGCCTGGTCATCGTTCTCATCGTCGTGGGCGCCCTGGCTCTCGCCAACGTGGTCGCGGCGATCCCCGGAAGGATGGCTGCCGGCACGTCGACGGCACTGGTCCTAAGAGAGGAGTGAGGCCGACGGTGACCGGCGCCCCGATAGTTTGGTGCCATGCCGGACTTCGCCAACGAGAGTGTCAGCGCGATCGAATCGACGTTGAACGACGTCGATCGCGCGCTCGAACGACTTCGAAGTGGCACCTATCGAACCTGTCAGGTCTGTCACGCGCCTATCGATGAGAGCGTCCTCATCGCGAATCCGTTGCTGGCTAACTGTCCCACCCATCCAGAACTGGCCTGACGAGTTTCTGTCGACATCGCGGTGGCTGGGCCACCGAAAAATTAATCGCCGGGTTACTTCTTCGTCGCCCAGAACAGTTCGGCGATGGCGTCGATCTCGCTGAGGAGTCGATCGGCGACGTTGACGTCATTGGTCTTCTTCGCTTCGCCCGCGCTCTTGGTAGCCATCCAGAAGAGGTCGTGCAGGTTCGGGTAGGCCTTGAGGTGGTCGACCTTAAAGTAGTCGGTCCAGAGCACCCAGAGGTGGTGCTTCACCAGGTCGGCGCGCTCCTCTTTGATGAACGTGGCGCGAACCTTGAAGTCCTCGTCACTCGAGGCGTTGTACTTCTCCATGCAGGCCTTCACCGATTGCGCTTCGATCTTGGCTTGCGCCGGGTCGTAGACACCACAGGGCAGGTCGCAGTGCGCGGACGCGACGAGCGGGGTGGTGGTGGCGTCCAGTAATGCATTAATACGTGTCAGAAGCGTCATGGCTTCGCCTTTCGGTTGTCGTTCGTTGCGGTGTCGGCACCGTGCCTTTTTCAATTCGTAGGTTAGTCACGGCCCTCGTCTATCGTTCACTGAAATGGACCGGTTGGTTGAGTTCTTCCTTCGACGCGTGACCGTCGAGGGTTCGTCGATGGTGCCGACGTATCTCCCGGGCGAACGACTCACCGCGTTGCGGCGCTGGCGACCCGTTCGAACCGGTGACGTGGTGGTGGTGCGCGACCCACGCGACGCCGATCGATGGTTGTTGAAGCGATGCGTAGGGCGGGTCGGTCGACGCCTGGACCTTCGCGGCGACAACGTCGCGGCCTCGACCGATTCCAGGGATTTCGGTCTCGTCGACGCCCGGGAGGTGGCCTATATCGTGCTCTCCCCGTCCTCGTCCTAGGCAATTCCCCTGTTGAATCGGGGTTAACGCCGGTAGGATGCGCCCGTGGCTCGACTCGCGGTCCTCTCGTATCACACGTCGCCCCTCGCCCAGCCCGGTACGGGCGACGGCGGGGGAATGAACGTCTACGTGCGCGAGCTCTCGAGCGCCCTGGCGCGCCTGGGACACGACGTCGACGTCTACACCCGTCGCGACAACACGCAGGTGCGCGACACGGTCGAGGTGGAGCCCGGTTTTCGCGTCCACTACGTGACGGCCGGTCCGGCCGCGCCGCTCGATCGTGAGGGACTCACGAATCACGTCGCGGAGTTCACCGACTCGGTCGCGACGCTCTTTCGCTGTCACGGGACGCCCGACGCCATCCACGCCAACTACTGGCTGAGTGGACTGGCCGGTCACCGACTCAAGCACGAGCTGAGCATCCCTCTGATCATGACCTTCCACACGCTCGAACGGGTGAAGGCCGAACTCTACGAGTCCGAGTCCGAGGACCGCGCCTTCCAGGAGGCGGCGATCTTCGCGTGCGCCGACGCCGTGCTGGCCAGTTGCGAAGTGGAGGCCGAGCAGTTCGTGCGCTTCTACAACGCCGACCCCGCGCGCGTGCACATCGTGCCCCTCGGCGTGGAGCACGCCTTCTTCGCCCCGGGTTACCGGCCCCAAGCCCGGCGGGCACTCGGCATCACGGGCGAAGACGCCATGTTGCTCTTCGTCGGTCGCCTCCAAGCCCTCAAGGGCGTCGATCTGGCCCTAGAGACCTTGATCGAACTTCGTGCGCGGGGCCGCAAGGCGATGCTGGCGATCGTCGGAGGACCGTCCGGCCCCGACGGACGCGACACCTTGGCCCAACTGCACCGTCGCGTCGAAGAGGCGGGCGTGATCGAACACGTGAGCTTCGTCGCCCCCCAGTCCCACCAACTGCTCTCGACGTGGATGCGCGCGTCGGACGTCATGCTCGTGCCGTCGCGCACCGAGAGCTTCGGACTGGTGGCGCTGGAGTCGTCGGCCTGCGGCACGCCGGTCGTGGCCAGTGACGTCGGCGGGCTGATGACGTTGATCGAGCCCGAGGTGACGGGTTTTCTCCTCGGCGAACGCGATCCGCAAGTCTGGGCCGACGCCGTCGAAGTCGCCCTCGATCCTCAGAACGCGACCACGATGTCCAACGCGGCCGTCTTGCTCGCTCGGCGCTACACCTGGCGTTCGGCCGCGCGGTCCCTGGCCGATTTGACCCAGGAGTTGGCGCTGTCGGGTCTCGTTCGTTGCTGACGTGACGCGCGCTCCCCTCGGTGACGCGGACTCGGCCCAACACCTCGACGAGACCGTGTCGTCGTGGGGACAGCAGTGGCACGCCAGCGCGCTGCTAGGAATTGAGCACCAGCCGTTACCCGACGACCGGGGACACTTCCATTGGCTCATCCGTTTACGCGGCGAGGAGAAGGACGTCATCACCTTGTGGCTCTCGTTGCGACAGCGAACGGTCCACGTAGAAACGGAGGTGACGCCAGCGCCCGAGGAGAACCGCGAGGCGCTGTATCGCTATTTGTTGGTGAAGAACGCCGAGCTGCGCGAATTGCACCTGGCCATCGGGCCGGAAGACGGCCTCTACCTGATGGCGCAGATTCCGATCGGTGAGGTGACCATCGAGCGACTCGACGAGGTGGTCGGCGCGACGCTGACCTACGTCGAAGAGATCTATCCGACCGCCATGACCATGGGCCTCTCGTCGCTCTATCGCCGACGCAGGAAGCCTTCGTAACCACGTTGTAGCGTTCTCTTCGTGGCGTACAAACTCATCATCATTGGCGGTGGACGAATGGGCTCGGCGCTCGCCGAGGGACTGGTGGACGCCCGCTGGTGTGCGACGGGGGACTTAGCGGTCGTAGAGACGTCGGCGGAACAACGAGCGACGCTGAACCAGCGACTCCCCGGGGTCGCCGTCCTGGCGGCACTGGAGATCGAACACGTGGACGACGCCAGCGGTGTCGTGATCTGTGTGAAGCCCGAACACGCCGAGGCGGTCGCCCGGATGGCGGGGGCGATGGGGGCCACCCGACTGCTGTCGGTCGTCGCCGGACTGTCCACCGCGCGCATCGAGGCGACGCTCACGCTTCCGATCGCGGTGATTCGCTCGATGCCCAACACTCCGGTCCTGGTGCGTAAGGGCGTCAGCGCGATCGCCGGAGGGGCCCACGTCACCAAAGAAGACCTGGACTGGGCCGAGTCGATCCTGGGCGCGGTCGGCACGGTGGTACGCGTCACCGAACGCAACATCGACGCCGTGACCGGTCTGTCCGGTCCGATGCCGGCCTACCTCTACTTGGTCGTCGAGGCGCTGATCGAGGCCGGTGTTCACCAGGGTCTCTCGCGCGACGTGGCCCACCAACTCGTGGTGGGCACCTTCGAAGGTTCGGCCGCCCTGCTCGTATCGACCGGTGAGTCACCAGAAGAACTGCGCCATCAAGTCACGTCACCGGGCGGCACGACCGCGGCCGGGTTGCGCACGCTGGAGAGTCGCGCTGTTCGTTCCGCGTTCATCGACGCCGTGGCCGCGGCGGCGGAGCGCAGTCGCCAAATGGGTCGCTGACGGTCCCGGTATCGTAACCACATGGCGACCCCGCGTCTTCGAACGAGGAAACTCTCCGAACCGACCATCGCGCGTCTGCCGGTCTACCAGCGCATCGCCGAGAGTTGGACCGTTCGCGGACTCAATCGAATTGACTCCCAACAGATCGGTGAACTGGCCGGCGTCACCGCGACGACCGTGCGACGCGACCTGGCCGGACTCGGCTCCTTCGGCACTCGCGGCGCCGGGTACGACGTCCAGGTGCTGAACGAACGCATCGCCGAGGCGCTCGGCCACGACCGCCAGTACGACGTGGTGGTGGTCGGCATCGGCAACCTCGGTCGCGCGCTGGTCAACTCGACGAACTTCTTGATTCGCGGGGCGCAGCTCGCCGCGCTCTACGACAACGACCCCGACGTCGTGGGCACCACGATCGCCGGCCACGTGGTGAAATCGCTCGAGGACCCAATCGTGCCGGCCACCGTCGCCGTCATCTGCGTGCCGCCCGAGGCGGCCCAAGCGGTGGCCGATCGTTTGGTGAGCGCGGGCATTCACGCGTTACTCAATTTCGCGCCGCAGGTCCTCAACGTGCCGATCGGCACCGCCGTGCACTACGTCGACTTCTCGATCGAACTGCAGATTCTCATGTACCACCTCAACAACGGCACGGGACCGTTGGGCGGTGGACTGCTGCACTCGCTCGGCATCTCGACGCCCACGCCGATGCGCGGCGCGCTGTGAGCGACAAGGTCGTCTCGTGGCACTGATCTCGGTCGGCATCGACCACGAGCACGCCTCGCTCGACCTCCTCGAACGCGCGAGCGTCCCGGAACACGGTTGGAGCAAGGTTCTTCGCACCCTGATGATCCAGCGCAACATTCACGAGGCGGTCTTCGTGTCCACCTGTCTGCGCACCGAGGTCGTGGCGGTCATCGACCGCTTCCACGGCGCCATCGAAGAGATCACCCACACGCTCGCCGAAGCGACTGGCCTGACGCCGGAGACTTTCGCCGATCACCTCACCGTGAACTTCGACCGGGACGTCGCCACTCATCTCTTCAGCGTCGCCTCCGGGCTCAAGTCGGTGGTGCCCGGCGAGTTCGAAGTGCTCGGCCAACTGCGACGCGCGCTCGAATTGGCGGTCGAAGAGCAGACCGCCGGACCAGAGATCACCGAACTGTTCCAGCGCGCGATCGCCTCAGGCCGACGGGTGCGCAATGAGACACCGATCGCGCGGGGCAGTACGAGCTTCGCGCAAGCGTCGGTCGTGATGGCGACCGACGACCTCGGCGTCGACCTCGAAGGCTCGGACGTCATCATCATTGGAGCGGGTCAGTTGGCCGGCGGCATCGCGCGCACCCTGCTCGAGCGGCCGGCGCTACTTCGTCGAATGGCAATTTGCAATCGAACGATCGCGAGGGCAGAGCGACTCCGCGATGATCTGGCGGATCCGCGGGTCATCGTGGGATCGCTCGGGGAGGTCGCGACGCTCATTACGACGGCGCGCCTGGTGGTGGCGGCGGTCGAGGTCGCCGCGCCGGTGATCACCCGAGTCGACCTCGAGCGCTGTCGACAGGACGTGCTCTTCGTCGACCTCGGACTCCCGCGCGCGATCGCGAGCGACGTGGCCGGACTGGCCAACGTGCGACGCATTGACATCGGCGACCTTCGCGAGCGAGTGGGCCAAGCGTTGGGCGATCGTCGAGACGCCGTCGAGGACGCGCAACGAATCGTCGCGGAGGACGTCGAGAAGTACCTGAGCGACCAACGCGCTCGCGGTGCCGCGGCGATCGTGAGTGACCTGCGCGAACTGTTCGATGAAGTGGTGGCCGGTGAAATGGCCCGGCGCGAAAGTGACCTGGAGGGCTTGACCCCGGAGCAGCGCGAAAAGGTGGCATCCATTTTGCGTTCGGTCGTGGCGAAGATTGCGCATCGCCCGACGGTGGTCTTAAAAGAAGCGGCCGGTACCGATCAAGGGACGCGACTGAGCGAGGCCACGCGCACGCTCTTCGATCTATGAGCGCACTGCGACTCGCGACCCGTCGATCGCCCTTGGCCCTCGTGCAGGCAAACTTCGTGCAACACCGCTTACGGGAACTCGGCGTGGAGTCGGTGTTGGTGCCGCTTGAGACCCAGGGCGATCAACGAGTCGACCTGTCCCTCGATGAACTCGGCGCGCAGGGTATCTTCGCCGTTGAGGTGCAACGAGCCGTCTTGAACGGCGACGCCGACGTGGCGATCCACAGCGCCAAGGATTTACCCAGTACGACTCCCGTCGGCCTGTCATTGTCGTGCGTGCCGCAACGACTCGACGCCGCCGACGTTCTGATTGGACGATCCCTGGCGGGCCTAGGACCGGGGGCCACGGTCGCCACCGGTTCGCCTCGACGTCGCGCGCTCCTCCTCGAACGACGGCCCGACCTTCGGGTGGTCGGACTTCGCGGCAACATGGCGACGCGCTTTGCCGCCGCCGGTCGCCAGGACATCGACGCGGTGGTGGTGGCCGCGGCCGCGATCGAACGACTGGAGCAGAACGAGTTGATCGCCGAGCGCCTCGACACCGAGTGGTTCGTGCCCCAGGTCGGCCAAGGAGCGCTGGCGCTCGAGGTGCGCGACGGTGACGACGCGACCGCACACGCACTAGCGGCGCTCAACCAACGAGACGCCTTGACCGCGCTCGTGGCGGAGCGGGCCTTCCTCAGAGAGCTCGGAGCCGGCTGCGCGGTGCCCTGCGGCGCCTACGCGACGGTGTCGGGCGACACCACGACGCTGCGCGGCGTGATGTTGAGCGTCGATGGTGCGGCCAGCGTGCGCTCCGTCCGTCACGGCGACGACCCTTACGCTCTCGGCCTAGCCCTGGCCATCGAACTCCGTGACGAGAAGAGTGGCGGCGCACTGGCCGGCTGGCTGCGATCGTCGTGAACGTCGTCGTGACCCGAGAGGCGGGCAAGAACGACCCACTGCTGGCGTGGCTCCCGCCGGGAGCGACGGTGGCCGTGATTCCGCTTACGACGACGACGTACTTTGATCTCGACGACGTGCGGGCAGCGCTCGCTAGGTCGCCGGGGCACGGGAAATATCGATCGTTGGTCGTCACGAGCGAGCGCAGCGCCGACTACGTCGAAATGGCTCTTCGCGCTTCGGCGCCCGACGTGGAAGTCTTCAGCGTCGGGCCGACGACCGCGAGCGCCCTGGGGAGTCGTGACGTGATCGTTCACCAACAGGGTGAAGGCACGGCCGATTTACTCGCGCCGCGTATCGTGCGAGGTCCGGTGTTGATGCTCGGCGCGACGTCGATGCGCGACGAGCTCGGGAAAGCCCTGCGCGCCAAGAGCCTTGAGGTCGTAGCGATCGCGTGCTACGAGACCGTGGGCGTGTTCTTGGAAGAGGGCGACCAACAGACGGTGCGGGACGCCGACGTTCTTTTTATCGGTGCGCCGTCGGCCTGGGCGGTCGCGGGCGAGCACGTGGCGCCCGATACCTGGGTCGTCGTTCCCGGCGCCTCGACCGGCGCCGTGGTGGGTGTCGATCATCCGCGAGTAATCGAAGGTTGGGGGCCGCACCTACGGAACCGGCTCGCTGAACTCGCGCCCTAGCCCGAAGCGCCACTTTCGCTTAGTCATAGGCTGGGTCCGTGTTTCCTACCGAACGACCTCGCCGTCTTCGACGCACCCCGGCCCTTCGTCGCCTCGTCGCCGAGACCAACCTCGCACCGGATGACTTCGTCGCACCGTTGTTCGTCGCCGAAGGACGCAGCGAGGCGCGCGAGATCACGTCGTTGCCCGGCCAGTTCCAGCACACGATCGATTCGCTGCGTCAAGAGGTCAAGGAGTTGGTGCGCGTCGGCGTCGGCGGCGTCATCCTCTTCGGTGTTCCCTCGACGAAGGACGAACTCGGCAGTGGCGCCTGGGACCCGCAGGGCATCGCGCAGGTGGCACTGCGAGCGCTGCGCGACGAGTTCGGCGATGAACTCGTCTTGATGGCCGACCTTTGCCTCGACGAATACACGCAACACGGTCACTGCGGCGTTCTGCGTCCCGACGGCACGGTCGATAACGACGCGACGCTCGAACTCTACGGACGCGTCGCGGTGGCTCAGGCGGAAGCCGGCGCGTCGGTCGTCGCGCCGAGCGGGATGATGGACGGTCAGGTCGGCGCCATTCGCGGCGCCCTCGACGAAGCCGGCTACGACGAAACGATCATCATGGCCTACGCGGCGAAGTTCGCCAGCGGCCTCTACGGACCCTTCCGCGACGCGGTCGGTGTCGAGATCATCGAGGGTGGCGATCGCAAGGGCTACCAGCAGGACTACCGCAATCGACGCGAGGCG
Organism: uncultured Acidimicrobiaceae bacterium; assembly: GCA_963716515.1. GTDB lineage: Bacteria > Actinomycetota > Acidimicrobiia > Acidimicrobiales > RAAP-2 > RAAP-2. The sequence goes on along the minus strand of OY970319.1, from coordinate 1,797,615 downwards.
CTTCGTGAGGCTCGCGCCGACGTCGAGCAGGGCGCGGACATCGTCATGGTGAAGCCGGCCATGTCCTATCTCGACGTCGTGAGCGACCTTCGTCGCGAACTCGACGTGCCGCTGTGCGCCTATCACGTCAGTGGCGAGTACGCCATGGTGAAGGCCGCCGCGGCCAACGGATGGATCGACGGCCCGGCGGTCGCCCTCGAGCAGCTGACCGCCGTGCGGCGCGCCGGCGCGGACTTCGTCCTGACCTACTTCGCTCGCGAGGTCGCCACGGAGCTCGCGCGTTGACCTCATTGAATGAGGCGTGGTTCGACCGGGCGCAAAAGGTCCTCCCGGGCGGTGTCGACTCCCCGGTGCGATCGTTTCGCTCGGTCGGCGGCACTCCGTACACCGTCGTTCGAGGATCGGGCGCCTACGTCGAAGACGTGGACGGTACCCGCTATCTCGACTTCGTCCAGTCGTACGGCGCGTCCCTGCTCGGCCACGCACACCCCGCGGTGGTGAGCGCCCTGCGCGAGGCGGTGGGCGAGGGAACCACCTTCGGCGCGCCGACCCCCGGGGAGGTCGTGCTGGCCGAGGTCATGACGACGCGCGTGCGCGGATTGGAGCAGGTGCGTCTCGTGTCGTCGGGTACCGAAGCACTGATGAGCGCGGTTCGCCTGGCCCGCGGCGTCACGGGTCGTGACAAGATCGTGAAGTTTGACGGCTGCTACCACGGCCACTCTGACGCGTTGTTGGTGGCCGGTGGCAGCGGGGTCGCACAGCTGGGGCTACCGGGCTCGGCCGGCGTCACCGCCGGCGCCGTGAGCGACACCATCGTCGCCCCGTACAACGAGGTCCCGACGCTCGACGAAACGGTCGCCGCGGTACTCGTCGAACCGGTGGCGGCCAATATGAATCTCGTCGCGCCCCGCGCCGGATTCTTGCGGGGGTTACGCACCGAGTGCTCGCGCGTGGGCGCGCTGCTGATATTTGACGAGGTCATCACCGGGTTTCGCCTCGCCTTCGCGGGGGCCGAGGAGTACTTCGGCGTGACGCCCGACCTGTGGTGCTTCGGCAAGGTTATCGGCGGGGGACTGCCGGTCGGCGCCTTCGGAGGAACGAGCGAACTGATGGCCTCGCTCGCTCCACTCGGTCCGGTCTATCAAGCCGGCACCCTGTCGGGAAACCCGCTCGCCACGGCCGCGGGCACGACGGTCTTGAATCTGGTGACGGCGCGCGACTACCAGGACCTCACGCAACGGGTGGCCACGTTCGCCTCGAACCTCGAAGCGGCCATCGCGTCGAGCGGGCTGACGGGACGTTGTCCCACGCAGGGTCCGCTGATGGGTCTTTACCTCTCTCGCGATCCGTTCGCAGCACCAAAGGACTTCGTCGAAGCGAAGGCGCTCTGTGACAACGGACTGTATCGAGCGTTCTTTCACGCCATGCTCGAGCGCGGCGTCGCCCTCGCGCCCGGTGCCTACGAAATACTGTTCGTCTCACTCGCCCACAGTGCCGACGATCTCGCCGCGACTGTGCACAAAGCGGCCGAGGCGGCGGAAGTGGCGGCGCGGTCATGAGTACGCCACTGCGCAGTGAGGGTTGGTCGGTCCAGCCGAGCTTCGTGCCCAAGGGCGCCGTGACCCCGGTCACGCTTCTCTTGGACGAGAACGCCCTCACGCAGTTGGCCGGCGAACCGGCCGTGGCCTGGCAGACACCGTGGACGGAACTGTCCAACATTCAGATCGTGCGCTTCGCGAGCTCGATGGCGCTTTTCGCGACGGCCGCCGGTGTCCGTTACTGCTGGCGAAACCCCAGCCGGGCCGACTTCGATGCCCTACGCACGATCGTCCTCGAGCACGGTGGCGTGGTGGCGCGCCATCGCCGCCGCGTCGGCGTCTACAGCGTCGCGGTCATCGTGTTGCTGGCGGCGCTCGCCGGCGGTATTGGCTCGTGGCTCTATCGCAACTCCTCGGGCTCCCACGAACTCGCCGACGCGCGCAGCGTGAACCTCACCTTGAAGGACCTTCCGACCGGGTGGTATCCGGCCGTGGCGCCCGATGCCTCGGCGCTGTCGTATCTCTTCTCCGCTCCCGGCAAGGTCGAGACGCCTTCGACCACGCCCGTCAAAAAGCCGAAGAAGCCGAACCCGGTGTTCACCAAGATCGCGGCGGACTTCGCCAAGTGCCTCGGCGTCTCGTCCCAGCGAGACCGCGTGTACGGCGCGGCGGGCCAACAGCCGGACTATCAGATCTCTTCGAAGATCTTCGAGTCACCCTCCTTCGGCGGCATCGAAGTGGTCTCGACGGCGCAGTACTACCGCACCACCACGATGGTGCATCGTGACACGCTCGAGATGTCGCGCAAGAGTTTCGGAACCTGTTTCGTGACGACCAACGTCGATCTCGTCGGCGCCGTCCTCGGGGTGAAGGTGCCTACCAGCGATGTCGGATCGAACTATCGACCGGTCACGTTCTTGCGGGGTTGGTCGCGCGGGGGTGAATCAACGATGTCCCTGCCGAACGTTCCCGGTACTCCTCATCTCGTCATGGTCGAGATCACTCGCGGCAACTTTGAAGTGACCCTCGGCGTCCTCGTCAATCAGTGGCCCCAGTCCGAGACCTTCGTCACCGGTCTGACCAGTACCTTGCTGTCGCGAATCGTGTCGCCGACGTCGAAGCCGGTGTAGTTCCGGGGACATCGTTTCGCGCCGACCAGTGCACGCTCGTGCGATGCGCCGTCATCACATCGGCAGAGCGGCACTCTTGACACTCTGACCGCCCAGCAACATGGTGTACGCGCGCTCGGGGATGACGTCGGCCAGTCGCAGCAGCGCGCGATAGCCAATCTCGGCCGGGCCCTTTTGGTCGTTGCGCATCAGATTCGCCATGATGGCGAGCAGTTCGTTCATCAACGGCTCGACGCGTAGCCCGACGCCCACGCAGGCCGAGAGGATCTTGGGCTCGGAGATGATTCGCACGAAGGCCCGCGCCACTTTGAAGTAGTCACCGTACGACGATTCGAGTCGCTCTTCGTACAGACCGAGCAGCGAGGAGTCGCCAGCGAGCAGGGCCTCGGCGACCACCGCGGCGGCGATCCTTCCCGTCTCGTAGGCGTAGGCGATCCCTTCACCGTTGAAGGGGTTCACCGTACCGGCGGCGTCACCGATGGTGAGCGTGTTGGGCCCCCTTCGCGGCCCGAGAGCCAGACCCATCGGGAGGCGGCCGCCGGTCGCCGGTCCGCAGCAACTCTCGTCGTTGAGTCCCCACGCCTCGGCCGTTTGCGACACGAAATACTCCTGCAACTTGGTGGTGTTGACGCCCTTCCACGCGCCACCCGTGGAAAGCAGTCCGACGCCGACGTTGAGACGTCCGTCCCCGAGCGGGAAGATCCACCCGTAGCCCGGAACGACGTCGCCGTTAGGGTCGCGAATGTCCAGGTGTGAGTCGATCCACGGTTCGTCGTGTCGATCGCTGGTGTAGTACCCGCGAAGGGCCATGCCCATGGGCCAGGACTTGTTGCGCACCGTGCCGAGCTCGCGTCCCAGACGCGAGTTCTGACCGTCACCGACCACCAGGTACCGCGCACGAATCTCGGCCACCTCGCCGTCGCCCTTTACCAGCACACCGGCGGCGCCTTTTAGATTGCCCTCCGCGGACTCGGTCGGCTCTAGGAGCGCGACGGCCTCGACCCCGTTGAGCAGCGTGGCGCCCAGGCTTTCGGCGCGCTCGGCGACCAGACCGTCGAGGTTGAAGCGGGTGATGGTGTAGCCGTAGCCCGGAAAAATAGGGTGATCGGGCCAGTTCATCTCGAGCGAGGCCCCGAAGCCGAAGGCCCGCAGACCATAGAATTTGTGCCCGTGGGCCGCGACGGGATCCTCGAGACCCATCTCTTGGAGTTGGTAGACCGAGCGCGGCGTCAACCCGTCGCCGCAGGTCTTCTCGCGTGGGAAATGTTTCTTCTCGATGAGACAGACCGACCAGCCGGCATCGGCCAACCAGTACGCGCAGGCCGAGCCGCTCGGTCCGGCACCAACGATCACGACGTCGTAGACGCTCGGCGTTGATACGGCTTCACGCAGGCTCGTCACCGGAATAGCCTACGAGGTTCACGTCGACGCCCATCGGCCGAAGAGGTCGATGCAGTCTGGTAGAAATGATGTCCGTGGACCAGTACTTACCAATACTGGGGCTCCTGATTCTCGGAGTGCTCTTCGGTGCGGGTTCGCTTGTGATGTCAGCCATGCTGGCGCCTCGGAAGCGACCCTCTGACGCGAAGTTGGCACCCTACGAGTGTGGGATTGTCCCCGAAATCGAGCCGCCACAGCGATTTCCGGTTCGCTTCTATTTGGTCGCGATGATCTTCGTGATCTTCGACATCGAAGTCGTCTTCATGTACCCCTTCGCCGTCGTCTTTCGTCAACTCGGACTATTCGGACTGATAGAAGTGCTGGTCTTTTCTCTCACCGTCTTCGGGGCGCTTCTCTTCTTGGTCGCGGAGGGCGCGCTCTCGTGGGGGCCGGTCAAGCACCTGGTCGCCGGGATGCCTTCGCGTACCAGTTCCTCGACGATTCGGCGCATCAACTCCGACACCGACCAGGCGGCCTAGCGGTGGCCTTAGAGGATCTGCAACACAACTTCCTGACGGGACCGCTGGAGGACATCGTGCGTTGGGCCCGTCGTGCCTCGGTGTGGCCGGCTTCGTTCGGTCTGGCCTGTTGCGCCATCGAGATGATGGCGACCGGCGGCGCCGACTTCGACCTCGCGCGCTACGGCATGGAGGTCTTTCGCAACTCCCCGCGTCAGGCCGACCTCATGATCGTGGCCGGTCGCGTGAGCCAAAAGATGGCGCCGGTCCTTCGCCAGGTCTACGACCAGATGATGGAGCCCAAGTGGGTCATCTCCATGGGCGTGTGCGCCTCGACCGGGGGGCTGTTCAACAACTACGCCATCGTCCAAGGCGTCGACCAGATCGTGCCGGTTGACGTCTACGCGCCCGGCTGCCCGCCGAGCCCCGAGACCTTGATGCACGCGATTCTCACGCTGCACGAGCAGATTCGCACCGGCGAGATCATGAAGCGCCGCCACGAGGGCCGCCCCGTGCACCTCGACGGCTCGCCGGAACTGTGGACCCCCGAGGTCCCCGTCGCTGTGAGGGTAGGCACACCGAAGTGACCTCCCTGTCGTCCACGGCCCCCCCGGGCGTAGTAACCAGCGAGGGACTCGCCGCGGACCTGTGCTGTTTTCCCACGCCGGACCAGTACGTCGACTTGATCGCGTCGTTTCGCGACGATGGATTCGAGATGTGCGTCGATCTCTGCGGCGTGGACTACCTCGAGCACTTCGATCGCTGGCTGCCCGAGGAGGTCACCGCCACGCGATTCGAGGTCGTGGTCAATCTGCTCAGCCTCTCGAAGAAGGAACGCGTGCGCGTGCGGGTCCAGGCCGGCGACGACGAGGCCGAAGTTCCCTCGCTGTTCGCTCTCTACCCGGGGACCGAAGCCATGGAGCGCGAGGCCTTCGACCTCTTCGGCATTCTCTTCACCGACCACCCGGACTTGACGCGCATCTTGATGCCCGAGGAGTGGGAGGGTCACCCGCTGCGCAAGGACTACGGCGCCGGACGGGTCCCCGTGCAGTTCAAAGAGTCACCGGGACCGCGATGAGTGAGCCCGTCGTGCGCGCCGCCGAACGGCTCGACATCCTCAGCGCCGAAACGTCCGAGGGCGCGCAGGAATTGCAGCGACGTACCGCCACCAACGTCGACGAACTGAGCCGCGAGGTCGGGGCGGTCCTTCGTCTCGACGGACTGACCCTTGATCCGACGTCGATCGACATGGACCGTCGCGACGACGAGACCATGATCATCAACATGGGTCCGTCGCACCCCTCGACCCACGGGGTGTTGCGACTGATGCTCGAACTTGACGGGGAGTTCGTGCTGCGCACCAAACCGGTCATCGGCTACCTGCACACCGGCATGGAAAAGACCGGCGAGGAGTTGAGTTATATCCAGGGCGCGACCAACGTGACGCGCATGGACTACCTCAGCCCGGTCATCAACGAACTCTGCTACTCGATGGCCGTCGAGAAACTGCTGGACATCGAGGTTCCCGAGCGCGCGGTGTGGATTCGCATGCTGATGAGCGAACTCAACCGAATTTCGTCGCACCTCGTTTGGATGGCGACCAACGGCATGGACCTCGGGGCCTCATCGATGATGATCTACGGACTGCGCGAGCGCGAGTTGATCCTGGCCTTCTTCGAGAAGACGGCGGGGCTGCGTCTCAACTTGAACTACGTGCGACCGGGAGGGGTGGCCGCCGATTTGCCCGACGGCTGGCTGGACGACGTGCTGGTGATCTGCGACACCATCTTCGCGCGCACCTTCGAGTACGACGAGCTGTTGACCGGACAGCCGATCTTCCGCAATCGCATGATCGGCGTGGCGCCGCTCACCGCCGAAGAGGCGCTGGCCCTCGGCGTCACCGGACCGCTGCTTCGTTCGACCGGCGTCGCGTGGGACCTGCGCCGCGCGATGCCGTACCTGGCCTACGACCAGGTCGAGTTCGACGTCATCGTGGGCACCTTCGGCGACAACTTCGACCGCTACGCCATCCGACTGAACGAGATCCGCGAGTCGATTCGCATCGTGCGCCAGTGCATCGAGAAGATGCCGAGCGGCGACTACCGCAGCCAGGACCCCAAGGTCACGCCGCCGCCGAGGGCGCGCATCGGCGAGTCCATGGAGGCGTTGATCCACCACTTCAAACTCTTCACCGAGGGCTTCCAGGTGCCGCCCGGCGAGGTCTACTTGGCCGTCGAATCCCCGCGCGGCGAACTCGGCTGTTACATCGTGTCCGACGGCACGGCCAAGCCCTATCGCCTGCACGTGCGCGCGCCGAGTTTCGTCAATCTTCAGGCCGTCTCGCTGCTGATGCGCGGGGGATCGATGTCCGACACCATCACGGTGATCTCCACCATCGACCCGGTCATGGGTGAGGTCGATCGGTGAGTCACTTTCGCATCGACATACGCCAGCGGGCCGAAGAGGTACTGGCGCTCTACCCGAGGCCGCGCTCGGCCATGCTGCCGTTGCTGCACCTGGCCCAAGAACAGGACGGCTACGTCAGTGACCAGGGGATCGCCGAGGTGGCCGAGCTGACGTCGACCACCCCGGCCGACGTGCGCGGCACCGCGACCTTCTACGACATGTTTCATCTCGAACCGGTCGGTCGCTACGTGGTGGGCGTGTGCACCAACATCGCGTGTTTGCTCGCCGGCGGCGACGAACTGCTGGCGCACGCCAGCGCCTCGCTGGGCTGTCCGGTGGGCGCGACCTCCAGCGACGGGATGTTCACCCTGGAAGAGACCGAGTGCTTGGCCGACTGCGACTTCGCGCCGTGCGTGCAGGTGAACCATCGCTACGTGCGAACCACGACGCCCGACGCCTTCGACGCGGTGGTGGCGGAGTTGCGGGCCGGGAAGTTGAACCACGACGTCCCGCACCACGGCACCTTGATTCGCGTACGGCGCGCCGGCGGACTGCGCGCGCCGCGCACCGAGGTGGCGGCCGAACGCGCGGCGGCCTCGGCCGCGCGCGAAGCGCGCGCGGCCAAGGAGACGAAGTAGTGGCGACGCTGACCGCTCCCCGGATCGTCCTGTCGCGCGCGGAGTACGCCGACTCGCACACCCTGACGCGCTTCTTGGCCACCGGCGGCTACGTCGGTCTGCGCAAGGCGCTCACGATGTTTCCCGAGGCCGTGGCCAGCGAAGTCGATCAGGCCTCGCTACTCGGTCGCGGCGGCGCCGGCTTCCCGGCCGGTCGCAAGTGGTCGATGCTGCGCAAGGCGCCGATCTCCTATCTGGTGGTGAACGGAGATGAGTCCGAACCGGCCACGTTCAAGGACCACCTGTTGGTCGAACGCGATCCCCACCAGTTGGTCGAGGGCGTGATCATCGCGGCCTACGCCCTGCAGGTTTCGGCGGTGTATATATTCGTGCGCGGTGAGTTCGCCCTCGGTCTCGAGCGCGTGCAACAGGCCGTCAACGACGCCTACGAGCACGGGGCGCTGGGCAGCAATATCTTCGGTTCGAAGTTCTCCGTCGACGTGGTCGTCCACCCCGGGGCCGGCGCGTACATCTGCGGGGAAGAGACCGCGTTGATCGAGGCGCTAGAAGGCAAGCGGGGCTTTCCCCGGATCAAACCACCGTTCTTTCCGGCCGTGGCCGGCCTCTACGGCGAGCCGACGGTGGTCAACAACGTCGAGACCATGTCGAACCTGCCGTGGATCATCAACCACGGCGGGGCGGCCTTCGCCGCGCTCGGCGGCGGTCGATCGACGGGCACGCGACTCTTCGCGCTCGCCGGACGGGTGAACAACCCGGGCGTCTTCGAGATCGAGATGGTGAAGAACACGTTCCGGGACTTGATCTACGACCCCCAACTGGGCGGCGGTGTGATCGACGACAAGAAGATCAAGGCCATCATTCCCGGCGGCGTCTCGGCCCCCTGGTTCGGGCCCGAACTGCTGGACCTGCCCCTCGGCCAAGACGAGGTCGCCGAAAAGGGATCGATGCTCGGCTCGGGTTCGATCGTCGTCTTGGACGAGACGACCTGCGTGGTGCGCGCGGCGTGGCGCATCACGAAGTTCTTCGCTCGCGAGTCCTGCGGCCAGTGCACGCCCTGTCGCGAGGGCTCCGGTTGGATTGAGCGCGCGATGTACCGCCTGGAGCACGGGGGCGGTCGCATGGAGGACATCGAGTTGTTGCTCGACCTCTGCGACAACATTGCCCCCGGTCTCACCTGGCCTCCGCAGCAGACGACGATCTGCGTATTGGGACCATCGATTCCGTCCTCGGTGCACTCGGCGATCCAAATGTTCCGCGACGACTTCGTCGAGCACGTGACGAACGGTGGGTGCCCCCATGACTGACGTGATTCGCTCGACCGTGACCATCACGGTGAACGGCCGATCGATCGAGGCCACCCCGGGAGAACTGCTCATCGAAGCGGCCGAGCGCGCCGGGACCTACGTCCCGCGCTTTTGTTATCACCCTCGTATGGAGCCGGTGGGCATCTGTCGCATGTGTCTGGTCGAAGTCGACTCCCCGCGGGGGGCGACCTTGCAGCCGGCGTGTTACTTGAAGGTGAACGACGGCATGAACGTCGTCACCGACTCCGAGAAAGTGAAGAAGGCCCAGGACGGTGTTCTGGAGTTCCTCCTCGCCAACCACCCGCTCGACTGCCCGGTCTGCGACAAGGGCGGCGAGTGTCCCTTGCAGGACCAGACCCTGGCGCACGGCTCCGGTGAGACGCGCTTCATCGAAGAGAAGCGTCACTTCGTCAAACCGGTCGAGATTGGTGCGCTGGTCCTCTTGGACCGTGAACGCTGCATCCAGTGCGCGCGCTGCACCCGCTTCGCGGCCGACGTCGCCGGCGACGCGCAGATCGCCTTCGCCGGGCGCGGGGACCTCATCGAGGTGGCCACGTCGCCGACCCAGCCCTTCGACTCGGTCTTCTCGGGAAACACGGTGCAGATCTGTCCCGTGGGCGCGCTGACCGCCAAGCCCTACCGCTTCAACGCCCGACCGTGGGACCTCGAGCAGATTGAAAGCACCTGCACGACGTGCGCCGTCGGTTGTCGCGTCGCGGTGCAGTCCTCGGGCAACCGCCTGACACGCGTACTGGGTGTCGACAGTGAGCCGGTCAATCACGGATGGCTCTGCGACAAGGGTCGCTTCACGCTCGAGTTGATCGACGCCAACGAGGCGTCGATCGATCCCTTGAACGCGGCGACCCGGATCACCGAACCGCTCGTGCGTCGAAACGGCCAACTCGTCGCGGTGAGTTGGGGCGAAGCGTTGGAAGAGGCGGCCGAACTGTTGCGTCGAGCCGCCGCGACCCCCGGCGGACTCGGTGCCATCGGCGGCGCGGCCCTCACCAACGAGGGCGCCTTCGCCTGGGAACGGGTGCTCCGAGGGGTCTTGGGCACCGAACACATCGACGCGCAGTACGGCGACGGTCTGGACGCCGCGCTCCTCCAGGCGCTGCCGCGCGCGACGATCGACGAAGCCGCCCACGCCCGCGTCGTCGTGACGTTGACCGGTGACCTTCGAGAAGAACTCCCCATTCTCTTCCTTCGACTTCGCGAGAGCGCCGTGCGCTACCAACGCTCCCTGGTGGAACTGGCCTTCGGGGCCAGCGCGCTGCGTTCCGTCGCCGACGTCTCGCTGCCCGCTCGACCGGGCGAGGCCCACCTGGTCGCCCAGGCGCTCGGTGACGGCGCCCTGCCACTGGGCGTCGTGTTTACGCAGGGCGAGCTCGACCGGGCGCGACACCTGATCGGTGAGGACGGCGAAGGAGTGGTCTTCGTCGTCGGTCGACCGAACGTCGCGGAGTCCGCCACGGTCGTCGAACGCGCGATTCGCGGGCTGGCGACGCGGTTCCCTCGCGCCCCGTTCCTCCCGGCCCTTCGCCGCTCCAACGTCATGGGCGCGCTCGACATGGGACTGGGTCCGAAGCTGCGACCGGGGCGGGGATTCGACGCGCACAGCGTCGGACGCGACACCGTCGCCCAACTCGAGGCCCTTCGCGCCGGTGAGCAGACGGCGCTGTTGATGTTGGGCGGTTGCCTGTTGGGCAACGTGCTCGACGTGGTCGCCGCGCGCGAGGCCCTGGACCGGTCCGACGTCGTCGTCGTCACCGGTCACGGTGGCGCGTCGCTCGCCTACGCCGACGTCGTACTGCCGGCCGCGGTGCAACACGAACGACTCGGCACGGTCACCAATATCGAAGGTCGCGTCACCGCGGTGGCGCCAAAGATCGTCGCCCCCGGTTCGGCGTGGCCCGACGTCGCCATCGCCTCGGAACTGGCCGAGGAGATCGGTCAGAGCATCGGGCTCTCGTCCGTTGAGCAGGCCGCCAAGACCATCGAAGAGACCACGGGCTACCCGGCCCTGTCGGTCCTGAACGATTCGACGAGCGACGGTGTGGTGGTCGGCGCCCTCGCTGAGCGCTCCGCGCGCCGACCCCTGGACCCCATGGCCTTCCCCGGCATCCGATCGACCGAAGCCGTCGGTCTCGGGGCCAACGCGGGGACCACCTTCCTGGCCGACGTGGCGTCGACCTCGTCGACCTCGTCCGCGACGCTCGCTGACTTCGACGACAGCGCCAAGCTGGAGGTCCCTCTCGCCGACGCCTACTCCTTGCGGGTGAATCTCAGTCACCGCCTGTACGACAACGGCATCGCCGTGCAGGGTTCGCCGTCCTTGGCCGGCCTGAAGGCCGTGAGCGTGCTGCACCTCAATCACTTCGACCTCGACCGATTGGGTGTCGTCACCGGTGACCTGGTCGGCGTGAGTGGTCCCCGTGGTTCGATTCGCCTACCGGTCGCTCTGGATGACGCGGTGCCGCGCGGGGTGACCGAGATCGCGTTCGGCTCACTGAACGAAGAAGGTCACGACGTCCTACGGCCGATCCTTGACGGCGGCGTCATCATCTCCCAGGTTCGATTGGAGACCGAGTGAACTGGCTCGCCGTGACCGATCCGCTGTTCACCAACGGCGGGCACGTGGGCCTGGCCATCGTGATCATCGTCGTGGTGAAGATGCTGTTGGGTCTCGGACTCCTCATGACCTCGGTGATTCTGATGATCTGGTTCGAGCGCAAGGCCATCTCGGACATGCAGAGTCGAATCGGTCCCCAGCGCTGGGGACCGTTTGGTCTTCTCCAGACCCTGGCCGACGGTCTGAAGCTGATCCTGAAGGAAGACCTCATTCCCTCCGAAGCCGATCGCACGGTCTTCAAATTGGCGCCGTTCCTCGTGCTGGTGCCGGCCATCATTACCTTCGGTCTGGTGCCCATCGGTGGAACGTTAAGGATCGCCGGCCACACGGTGCTGCTCCAAGTCGCCAATCCGCCGATGGGGATCTTGCTGCTGCTCGCCATGTCGGGCATCTCGGTCTACGGCGTCATGCTCGCCGGGTGGTCGTCGGGTTCGAAGTACCCCCTGCTCTCGTCGGTTCGCGCCAGCGCGCAGATGATCAGTTACGAGGCGGCCCTCGGCATGACCATCGTGACCGTCGTCCTGGTGACCGGGTCGCTGTCGGTGCACAACATCGTGACCTCGCAGGCCCACGGCGTCTGGCACTGGAACCTGATCCGCCTGGGCGTGGTGCCCTTCATCGTCTTCGTCATCGCCATCACCGCGGAGTTGAATCGTCCGCCCTTCGACGTCGTCGAAGCCGAGAGCGAATTGGTGGGCGGGTTCCACACCGAGTACTCCTCGTTCCGATTCGCCATCTTCTTCCTCGCCGAGTACATGAACACGATCACCATGTCGGCCATCATCGTGACGCTCTTCCTCGGGGGACCGGCCGGTTGGGCGCCGAACGTGGCGCATTTGAAATGGCTCTTCCCGATCGCCTGGTTCTTGCTCAAGACGGTCGGTTTCGCCTTCTGTTACATCTGGTTCCGGGCGTCACTGCCGCGCTTTCGCTACGACCAACTCATGGACCTGGGCTGGAAGCGTTTGATCCCGCTCAGCCTCGGCTGGATGCTGATCGTGGCCGGCTTCCTGGTCGCCCCGGGCTGGGGCTTCATGATGGGTGCGGTCGTTCTGCTCTCGTACTCGATACTGGCGCGCGCGTTCGCCCTCGGTCAGACCCGCGAAGTCGGCGCCGGCTCGGTACTGCCGATCGTCGGTGGGCGGCCGTTGCCCGGTGAGGTCCTTCGCTCGAGTACCGACGAGGAGAGCGACTGATGGCGCGGGCCCTGGACTTCTTCGGCGGGTTCAAGCTGACCTTCCAGCACCTCACGCGACCGACGGTGACGACCAGTTACCCCAAGGCCAAGCGTCCCAAGCAGCCCCGTCAACACGGACGTCACGTGTTGAACCGATACGAAGACGGCCTGGAGAAATGCATCGGCTGTGAACTGTGCGCCGGGGTCTGCCCGGTCAACTGCATCTACGTGCGCGGCCTCGACAATCCGCCGGACCACCCGGTCAGCCCGGGCGAACGCTACGGCTACATCTACGAGATCAACTACCTGCGCTGCATTCACTGCGACCTGTGCGTCGAAGCCTGTCCCACCCAAGCGATCACCGAATCGAAGATGTTCGAGTTCTCCTTCACCAACCGCTCCGACGCGATCTACACCAAGGCCGAACTGCTGGTCGACGACCAGGGCTTCCCGCAGCGCCTGCCGTGGGAGGACTGGCGCGACGGCGAGGCGGCGATGACCGGCGGTTGGATGCGCGCCACGTCGCCCAACGGTGACGCCGCCTACGAGGGCGTGGTGCAGTGGACCGCCGATCTCGGCGCGGGCGTTCGCGCCGCCGAGGCCGGTCAGTCCGGCGTGCGCGACGACGAGGCGACCGGCTCCAAGCAGTTGCGCAATATCTTCCCCAAGCACTTCGAGCCCGAAGACGTTCCCCTGCAGTTCCGGGGACTGCAGGGGAAGCTGAACGAGGCCCGCTCGAAGATGCCCAAGCGTCGACGAAAGCCCACGCCGTGAACGCCAGCGTCTTCGCCTATTCGGATGCGAACGTGCTGGTGTTCGCCACCTCGGCGTTGCTGATCCTGGTCGGGGCCATCGGCGTGATCGCGGTGAAGAACCCGGTGCACGCGGCGCTGTCCTTGATCATGACGTTGATCGGCGTGGCCGTAGCGTTCGTGGCCCAGTCGGCCGACTTCCTGGCCGCGGTGCAGATCATCGTCTACGCCGGCGCCATCGTCGTCCTGTTCTTGTTCGTAATCATGTTCCTCGGCGTCGATCGACGAGAGCACATCCACTTCGAACCGCTGGTGGGGCAACGGGCCTTCGCCGGGGTCGGGGTCGTCATCACCATCGGCGGTCTCATCGCTCTAATGGCGCGGTCGCATTGGGTGACCGGTGCGACGTCGGTCTCGACGAAGCTCTCCAAGGTCGGCGGGGGCAACGTGAGGGAGCTGGGGACGGCCGTGTTCACGACCTACCTCTTCGCCTTCGAAGCAACCGCGGCCCTGCTCATCATCGCCGTCGTCGGGGCCGTCTTGCTCGCGCGCCGCGAGCGCCCGACCCAGAGTGAGGGGGAAGCGTGAACGTTCCCGCCGCTTGGTATCTCATTTTGGCCGCCGGGCTCTTCGGCATTGGCGCCTTCGGACTGCTGACCCGGCGTTCGGCGCTCATCATGTTCATGTGCATTGAATTGATGCTGAACGCCGTCAACCTCACCTTCGTCACCTTCTCGAGGACGTTGAATGACATCAGTGGTCAAGCCATCGTCTTCTTCGTGATGGTCGTCGCGGCCGCGGAGGTCACGGTCGGTCTCGGCATCGTGGTCTCGGTCTTTCGCCGACGCTCGTCGACCTCGGTCGACGAGCTCTCGGAGTTAAAGGGCTGAGATGGCGCACGTCGCCACGCTGATTCTGCTGATGCCGTTGGGTGGTTTCCTCTTCGTGCTGCTCAATGGTCGTCACCTGAGCGAAAAGCAGGTCGGCGCCGTCGGCACCGGAGTCGTCACGGCGAGCTTCGTACTGTCCGTGATCAGCTTGGTGCTCTTACTCAGCCATTCGTCGCGCGAGGTGACGGTCAACCTCTTCTCGTGGATCACGGTGGGGACGCTGCACGTGCCGGCCGCGCTGCTCGTCGACCCGCTCTCGATCACCATGTGTCTGTTCGTTACGGGCATTTCGGCGTTGATCCACCTCTACTCGACCGGTTACATGCACGGAGAGAAGGACTATCGCAAGTTCTTCCTCTACATGAACCTCTTCGTCTTCTCGATGCTCTTGCTGGTCCTGGCGAACAATCTGGTGCTGACCTTCGTCGGCTGGGAGGGCGTCGGACTCTGCTCCTACTGGTTGGTGAGCTACTACTTCGACCGCGACTCGGCGGCCTCGGCCGGGAAGAAGGCCTTCATCTACAACCGCGTGGGCGACGTGGGGATGTTGGTCGCGATGTTCCTGCTCTTCTCGCGCCTGCACACGCTCACCTACGTGACCATCTTCGAAAGGGCCGGCACCCTGACGCCGACCGTGGCGACGTTGGTGGTGCTGACGTTGCTGCTCGCCGCGACCGGCAAGAGCGCACAGATCCCGCTGTTCAACTGGCTACCCGACGCCATGGAAGGCCCCACGCCCGTCTCGGCGTTGATCCACGCCGCGACCATGGTGACGGCCGGCGTCTATCTGCTGGTGCGCATGTCGCCGGTGCTGGCCCTGTCGCATTCGGGCCGCATGACCATCGCCGTCATCGGGGGGGTGACGGCGTTCGTGGCCGCCACGATCGCCACCTCGCAGAAGGACATCAAAAAGGTCCTGGCCTTCTCCACGATCTCCCAGATCGGCTACATGGTGCTGGCCGTCGGCGTGGGCGCGTACTCGGCCGCGATCTTCTTGATGATCAGTCACGCCTTCTTCAAGGCGCTGCTGTTCCTCGGCTCCGGTTCGGTCATCCACGCACTCAACGGCGAACAGGACATGCGCAAGATGGGTGGTCTGCAGCGATACCTGCCGCTCACGTTCCCGACGTTCCTGATCGGCTGGCTGACGATCTCCGGGGTCCCGCCGTTCGCCGGATTCTGGTCGAAGGGCGACGTCCTCACCAACGTCTTCGAGCACAACAAGGCGCTGTGGGTCCTCGGCGTCTTGACCGCCGTTCTGACCGCGTACTACATGAGCCGACTCTTCGTCCTCACGTTCCGCGGCACCGAGCGCTTCCGCGAGGAAACGCACGGCCACGACCCGCACGAATCGCCGTGGGTGATGACGACCCCGCTCATCGTGCTCGCCGCGCTCTCGGTCGTCGGCGGTCTCCTCGACCTCCCGTGGATCCACCACGACTCACTCGCCGGCTTCCTCACACCGACCTTCGGCTACGTGGCGGCCGGAGGCCACGCCAATACTCTCGCCCAATACGGGCTGGCCCTCGTCGACGTGGCCGCGGCGGCCTTGGGACTGCTCGCGGCCTTCTCCATTTGGCGCAACATCTCGGAGTCACCTCGTTACGAGTCGTCGTTCCTCGAGCACGTCTGGCACTGGGATGACTTCTACGACGCCACCATCGGTCGACCCCTGACCGACGCGGCCCAGTTCAGTGACGACGTCATCGAACCCAAGGTCATCGACGGCGCCGTCACCGGACTCGCGCTCAGCGTGCGTCGAAGCGGCGAGGGACTGCGCAAGGTGCAGTCCGGCTTCGTGCGGCACTACGCCCTGGCGACCGTCCTCGGGGTCGCGGTCATCATCGTCTTCCTCGTGGCGAGGGTCGGCTAGGCATGCACTCGTCGCTGTGGCTGACCTTCTTGCTCGTCGTCCCGCTCGCCGGGGCGATCGGCGCGGCGTTGACGCGCAAGGTCGAGGGCCGGGCCTACGTCGTCGCCATCGCGGCCTCGTTCGTCGAACTCGGGCTCTCGGTGGTGGTGGCCTTTCTCTACAACGATCACGTCGCCCAGGCCCAGACCTTCGACTTCGCCACCCGTCACGTCCTGGCCGCGCCCTTCGGTCTCGCCTACGACGTGGCGATCGACGGCATCTCGTTGTTGATGATCGTCTTAACGGCGCTCACCGTCCTGTTGGCGCTACTCGGCGCACGGGACCGACGTCAGGAGCCGGCCTTCGTCGCGTGGATGTTGCTGCTCACCTGCTTCACCATGGGCAGTTTCCTCGCCCACGACCTGCTCGAGTTCTTCATCTTCTTCGAACTGACGCTCCTCCCGTGCTACTTCATCATCAGCCAGTGGGGTGGTCGCGAACGCTCCAAGGCGGCGCTGAAGTTCTTCATCTACACCTTCACCGGTTCGGCGTTCCTGTTGATCGGCATCTTGTACCTCGGCTTCGCCCACCAGCACCAGGTCCCCGGCTCGGCGCTCACCTTCGCCTACGGCGCCCTGTCGTCCACGGCCCTGTCCCACGGCACCGCGGTGTGGCTCTTCATCGCCTTCGCTCTCGCCTTCGCCGTCAAGGCGCCGATCTGGCCGCTGCACACCTGGTCGCCCATCACCTACGCCGAAGCACCGACGGCCGGATCGATCGAGATGTCGGCGCTCTTGGCCAAGCTCGGCACCTACGGGCTGCTGCGATTCGCGGTCGGTCTCTTCCCGTTGGCCTTGGTGACGATGCGTCCGGTCGTCTTGACCCTCGCGGTGATCGGCATCCTCTACGGTTCGATGTTGGCCTGCACCACCCCGGACCTGAAGCGATTCGTGGCGTACTCCTCGCTGGCCCAGATGGGCTTCATCACCTTGGGCGTGATGTCGGGATCGACCATCGCCACCGTCGGAGCCGTGTTGTTGATGTTCAACCACGGCGTCATCACCATCGGCTTCTTCTTGATCATCGGTTTCATCGAGCAGCGCCGCGGTTCGATCCTGATCAAAGATTTCCAGGGGCTGCAGGGACCGGCGCCCGTCATGGCCGCGCTCTTCACGGTGGTGATGCTGGCCTCGATCGGCCTACCCGGCCTCTCGGGATTCGTGAGTGAGTACCTGATCCTGATCGGCACCTTCGCCACGCACTCGTGGTGGGCGGTGGTGGCGACCTTCGGCGTGGTCGCCGCGGCTCTTTACCTCCTGTGGGCCTACCAGCGCGTCTTCCACGGCCGGGCCCAAGGCGCCAACGCCGAGATCGCCGACGCCACGACGCACGAGCAGTGGGTGCTGGTGCCCGTGGTGGTGCTGATCGTGGTGCTGGGCGTCTTCCCGAAGCCGGTGCTCGATCGCATCACGCCCTCGGTGCAGCAACTGATCCACCACGTGGCGCCCAGCGGGGTGAACAAGTGAAGCTGGTGATCCCCTCGATTCACTACCTGGCGATCCTGCCGGTCCTGATCTTCTTCGGCGCGGCCCTGGTACTGGTCCTCGCCTCGGCGCTGGCGCGCGGCAAGGTGCCCCTGGTCGTGGCCACCTCGACCGTGTGCACGGCCGCCGTGGCGAGCCTGGTGGCCAACTTCTTCCAGTGGCGCTGCGTGGCCGAGACCGGGGCCTCGGTGACCATCGCCCACGCCATCGTGCTCGACGACTTCTCGGTGGTCGCCTCGGGCGTGATCGCCGTGAGCGTGATCATGACCGCCCTGGTCGCCCACGACTGGGCGATCCGCGAACGGGTCTCCGGCGTCGAGTTTCACATCCTCGCGCTGGCCTCCAGCGCCGGGGCGCTGTTGATGACCCAGGCGAACGACCTCATCGTCATCTTCTTGGGACTCGAGATCCTCTCGATCGGCCTGTACGTGTTGGTCGCCTTCGACCGACACCGCGCCACGTCCTCGGAGGCGGCGCTCAAGTACTTCTTGCTGGGCGGATTCGCCTCGGCGATCTTCATCTACGGCGCGGCGCTGGTCTACGGCGCAACCGGCTCGACCAACCTTTCGACGATCTCGTACTTCTTGGGCACCAACGTGCTGCTCCGTCCGGGCCTCCTCTTCGCCGGCGGCGCCCTGTTGCTGGTCGGGTTCGCCTTCAAGATCGCCGCCGTGCCCTTCCACCTCTGGTCGCCCGACGTCTACGAGGGGGCGCCTACGCCGGTCACCGGACTCATGGCCTCGATCGTCAAGGTCGGCGCCTTCGCCGCGCTGATCCGCGTCCTCATCTCGGCGCTCGGCACCCAGCTCGACACCTGGCGGCCGATCCTCTGGACCCTCATCGTGCTCACCACGGTGGTGGGGGCGTCGTTGGCGGTGGTGCAACGCAACGTGAAGCGAATGCTGGCCTACTCCTCGATCAACCACGCCGGCTTCATCTTGCTCGGCGTCTGGGCCGGCACCATCCGCGGCACCGCGGCCACGCTCTTCTACGTGATCACCTACGCGCCGATCGTCGTGGCGAGCTTCGCCATCGTGACCTTGATCGGCGGCGTCGGCGACGAACATCACTCGATCGAGCGCTACCAGGGATTGGCGAAGCGCCAACCGTGGCTCGGCGCCGCCCTGGCCGTGCTGCTGCTCAGCCAACTCGGCGCGCCGCTCACCACCGGCTTTTACGCGAAGTTCGCGGTGCTGGCGTCGGTGGTGGACGTGGGCGGGGGAGCGTTGGCCTTGATCGCCTTGATCAGTGCGGCGATCGCCGCCTTCTTCTACCTGCGCTGGGCGATGGCCCTGTACTCCGACGACGGCCTCGACGGTACCCGAGTGGCGGTGCCGCGCCTGACCGGCACCGTGATCGCCTTCGGGGTGCTGGTCACCTTGGTCTTCGGTGTCTGGCCCGGACCGCTCGTGGCCCTGGCCCAGCACGCGACGGTCCTCTTCACGCCGTGAGGCGTATCGCCATCGCCACCAGCGTCAGTGATGACGTCAACCTCGACCCCGACGCCGAGTTGTTGCTCGACGCGTTGACCGAGGTCGGCGTTGAGGCTTCGATGTGCGTCTGGAACGACCGGTCCATCGACTGGGCGGCATTCGAACTCACCGTCATCCGTTCGACCTGGGACTACACCCGTGACCTCGCGGGGTACCTGGCGTGGGCTCGCGGGATCGAACGACTGCTCAACCCCTATCCCATCATCGAGTACTCCACGGATAAGCACTATCTCGGCGATCTAGAGCGGCGTTTCCACCGAATCGTGCCGAGCACCTTCTGCGACGTGGGCGAGGAACCCGTGTTCCCCGACGCGGCGTTCGTCGTCAAGCCCACGGTCGGGGCCGGTTCGATCGACGCGGACAAATATCGCCTCGGCGAGACCGAGCGCGCAATCGCCCACGTGCACGAACTACACACCAGCGGACGTGACGCGATGATCCAGCCCTACGTCGAATCCATCGACGACGACGGGGAGCGCGCTCTGGTGTTCATCGACGGTCATTTCTCCCACGCCATGACGAAAGGCGCGATGCTCAACACCGCCGCGGACGATCGCGACGCGCTCTTTCGTCGAGAACAGATGTCGATCGCGACCGCCGAGGCCGACGCCGTGGTCTTCGCCGAGGCCGTGTTGCACGAAGAACCGTTTCGAAGCCTCCTCTACGCCCGCGTGGACCTGGTGAGGATGCCGGAAGGTTGGGCGGTCATGGAACTGGAACTGGTGGAACCATCGCTGTTCCTCGCCTACGACGTCCGGGCTCCGCGACGACTGGCCGCAGCCATTCGCGCGCGACTTCGCTGAGCGATTTACGAGAGCGTCAACAGCGCCGGCAACTGGTGCATGGCGTCGAAGAGTACGACGCCGTCGCGCCGGAGTCGGTCGGCACTGGTCACGCCGCCGCTGAAGGCGAAGACGCTCATGCCGGCCGCCAGACCGGCCTCGACGCCCGAGACGCTGTCCTCGATCACCGCGCAGCGCTCCGGTTCCACCCCCATCGACGCGGCCGCCAAGAAGAACACCGCCGGATCAGGTTTGCCGTGCGCGACGTCGTCGGCACTGAAGGCGCGTCCGGCAAATCGATCGGCGAGCCCCGTGAGAGCGAGTTTGAACTCCAGCATTCGATGACTACTACTCGAGGCCACACAGGTGGGCACCGCGATCTCGTCGAGCGCCGCGATCACCCCGTCGACCGGTTCGAGTTCGCGTTCGCAGGCCTCCCGGACGCGGCGCTCGAACTCATTGCGCCAGTCCACCGGTCGGCCGATCTTCTCCTCGATGACCGTTTGCATGTAGACCGACGATCGCCCCACGAATCGTTCAATCACCTCGGACTCAGAAAGGGGCCAACCCAGTTCGGTGAGTATCTGAGATTCGGTGCGAACGGCGAGGCGCTCGCTGTCAATCAGGACTCCGTCGCAGTCAAAGATCACCAGGTCGAAGCGCGACATCCAGGCATTCTACGAAAGCGGTTTCCGGCGTTGGCCTGAAGGACAACGAGTTACTCGTGGCGTGTCGAACAACTCTTGGACAATCACGCCCGACTCGTCGTGAACTCGAAGTAGACCGGTTGAATGGCTAGTCGTCGACCCCGCGCACGATGGCACTTGACGGGATTCGTCAGTACCTCGTTGATGGTCACGGGACTGGTATCCGTCGCTATGCCAGTGACCTCGTACGCCACGACCCGCTCCGGCCCGCTTCCGACCAGCGCGTCCGCACGTGTGGCCGGACCGACGTTTCCGGGAACCAACTGCCCGGCCTTCCCGGCCGACAACGTGTGGAACACCCCGATCACGACGTTGCCGGTCGACGCGAACAGCGCCACCTGGCTCGCGTCGATGTCCTCGTCGACCACGAACCTGCACCCGGACTACGGACCCTCGGGGAATCCGCGGTCGCCCTACGGCATACCGTGGACCGTCGTTCGAAAGAACACCGTGTTCACGCACGTGACGTTCCAGTACGCCTCGGAGAGCAATCGGCGACCGTATCCGTTGACGGCGTCGACCCGGATTGAAGGGGGATCGGACCGCCACGCGTTGATGGTCGACCCGTACCGATCGGCCTCCTCCGCGCCGTGCACGCTCTTTGAGACCTACGACACCGTCTTCCACGCCGCCGGTCGATCGACGGCCGGGTCGGGGGCGACGTGGAACCTGCGCTCGAACACGCTGCGCCCGGCCACTTTCACCTCCGCCGACGCCGCCGGTCTGCCCATACTGCCCGGTCTCGTCAACTTCAACGAGGTGGCCTCGCACGCCATGAATCACGCGATACGTTTCACCGCGGACTGCACGCAGCAGTCCTTTCTCTGGCCGGCGCGCCACGAGGCCGGCCAGAGCACTTCGTCGTGTCCCCCGATGGGGGCGCGGTTCCGATTGAACGCCTCCTTCACCTTGCCGGCGTCGCAGTGCTCGGCCTTCTGCCAGACGGTGCTCGCGACCATGAAGACCTACGGACTGATCCTCGCCGACAACGGGAGCAACTGGTACTTCCAAGGAACGGCCGACACTCGCTGGACCTACACCGAGGTCGATCAGCTCAAGGCCATTCCGGCTAATCAGTTCGCGGCGGTGGACGAATCGTGCCTGATGATCACTCCCAACTCGGGACAGTCGCTCCAGCCCGGCAGCCCGGCCTACCAAGCGAAGTGTGGCGCACCGACCGGTTAGGCACCCAAGTAGGTGGCGTGTCCCTGGACGACGAGCGATCCTTCGAACGTGAGCACCTCGTTGACCAATCCACCGGAGTGGTTGCGGTAGTTGATGACCAAGGTGTCGACGCCGAGGTAGAGGTCTTCAATGTCGAAGTGGAGATCGGGGTTCCGACGAAGGCCTTCGCTCCAGTACGCCCGGAGATCGTCCATGCCGCGGATGACACCGTCTGAGCCGTCGATCAGACGTTGCGCCACCGGCGACGTGAAGACAATGTGGTCGGCGAAGTGACGCAGGATGGCCTCGAGGTCGTGGGCGTTCCAGGCGTCGCGCCAATCGGACGCGAATTGATGTGCGAAGGCGCTGTCCATTCGGAGACTTTAAGCGAACGACGACCGTTCCGACGTTTCGACCGGCGCCGCGTCGTCACGCGGACGCCTGCGGCCCGACAACCTCTTGTGGTGTCACAGGGGGTCATCTACTCTGGGTTCCGAAATTCTGTTCTCACTCGAAGGGAGATCCTCATGACCACACTTATCGATCGTCCGAGTACCGCGTTGCTGATCATTGACGTCCAAAACGGCGTGGTGGCCAACGCGCACGACCGTGACGGCGTGATCGCCAATATCAATACCTTGGTTGACAAAGCCCGCACCGAAGACGTGCCCGTCATCTGGGTGCAGCACTCCAGTGAAGAGCTGCCGGTGGACAGCGAGAACTGGCGTTACGTCGCCGAGCTGGAACGCCGCGAGTCTGAGCCGCTGGTCCACAAGCTCTACGGCGACTCGTTCGAAGACACGAACCTCGAAGCGATACTCGCGGAGCGCGGTGTCGGGCGTCTCGTCGTCACCGGCGCTCAGACCGACGCCTGCATCCGTTCGACGATGCACGGAGGCTTCACGCGCGGCTACGACGTGACGTTGGTCTCCGACGCGCACACCACCGAGGACTTGAGCGAATACGGGGCGCCGTCGCCGGATAAGGTCATCGCCCACACCAATCTCTATTGGGACTGGCAGAGTGCGCCCGGTCGCCGGGGCGGCGCCGTGCCGACCGCGGAGGTCGATTTCCGGGCCAACGCCGAAGAATCATGATTCGACACGACCGGCTCGCTGCCGAAAACGAAAGTTAACTCCTTCATGTACGCCGGACTCGAGGAATGGCCCGAACCGCCCATCGACGGCGACGAAGCCGAGACGTTGATCGGATCGCTCGAGCGACAGCGAGCGACGTTTGCGTGGAAAGCGGGTGGGCTGAAGGCAGAGGACCTCCAAGTCTCCGTCGGCGCCTCCGCGGTCACGTTGGGGGGTCTTTTGAAGCATCTCGCCCTCGTCGAGGACTACTACTTCTCGGTGCGTCTCTTCGCTCGAGAACCGTCGGCACCGTTCAACGCGATCGATTGGGAGACCGACACCGCGTGGGACTGGTCCTGGGCGCCCGACGACACTCCGGACGCCCTGTACGAACTCTGGCGGACCAACGTTGAGCGATCGAGGCGTTCGGTGGCCGAGGCCCTGGCCCACGGCGGATTGGATCAACGGATGGCCCAGGTGTGGCCCGACGGCCGAGCCCCGAGTTTGCGACGGACCTTCGTGGACCTGATTGAGGAGTACGCGCGACACGTGGGCCACGCCGACCTCATTCGTGAGTCCATTGACGGCGTCGTTGGTGAGGATCCGCCGGGCGTGCACGATCAGTAGCTCGACGCCTACCGCTCCAGTATTGATGGATCAGCGTTCGTCCAAGACGTCGAAATCGCGTTCGGCGTAGAGCCGGTGTTGCCACTCCTCGTTGAGTATCACGTGGAGGCATTGCCGAACGGCGTAGCTATCTGACGGCGGCCAGCCCGGACCATCGACGGGCTCGGTCCATGCGTTCAGCGTTTCGTCGCTGAGCTCTTGAAGATAGGCGCGAACCGCGACCGTCCGATCACGACGCAGCGCGAGCACCGTGTCGAGAGAAGGTCGGGCGTGGAGTGCTCGAGCAAACTCCGGCGCGTCGGGAAACTCATCGGGTGGCCAGTCGAGCGCGTCCCAGGGAGAGGGTACTCCCAAAATGTTGCGTCGGAACCAGCTATCGGTGGCGTAGGACAGATGGCGAAGTGTCTCGATGAAGGACCATTCACCGTTGACCGACTCGTGGAGTTGCTCCGGAGCGAAACGACGGGCCCGATCGATCGTCCCCGCCCAGAGGCGCTCCAAGATCTCCCACGCCTCCCGGAATCCATCGGGATCGGAGGGCCGCATTTTCACCCGAAGCGGATGGCGACGGTTGAGTTCCGCCTCGATCAGCGGTACGACGTCGACGTCGTTGATGAAGAGATTCTCAATCTCGCCGTGAATCTCGACGTCGACGAGATCGACGCCCCGCATCACCACCCGACTCAGGTCGACGCTTCGAAACTCGGCGTCGGAAAGGTCAACGCTTTGCAGTCGGGCGCCGTTCAATTCGACGTGTTCGAATCGTGCACCACGAAGATCGGCGTCGATGAAGTCGGCCACGGGCTGACCTTACGTGGGCCGTGTGACCCACGTCAACGCACGGTGTGTCGTCGAGGACTACGACGGTGGCGCGAAGAACTCCAGCGCGATGTTGTCCGGGTCACGGAAGGAGAGGCCGGAGCCGTAGCCGGCGTCCACGATGCCGCCGTGGGCGATGCCGAGTTCGTTGAGTCGGTCCTGCCACTTCGACAGCTCGTCTCGACTGGCGCACTGAAAGGCGAGATGATCGAGACCCACTCGTCGCTCGTTGAAGGCCGAGCCGTCAGCGAGGTCTGGGAACTGGTGCAGTCCGACCAACGTCTGACCACCGACTAACCACACGACGTGCCGAAATGGTCCGGTGTCCTCATCTAACACCGGCGCGGCGTCAAAGAGTTGCTGGTACCACGGCACACTGCGGTTCAAATCACTCACCGTCAACGCGACGTGCGTGATGGTCGGAAATTCTGGCATGGGCATCCCTTCGATAGAGGCAAGCAGCCACACTTTATCCATCGCCTCATGGAGGTGCTGGTCCGCGGTGAGGTCATCCAAAGTCGATTCTTTTAATGAAGGACGCGGTCGTCAACTTGCTTCGCTGCCGCCAGCACCTCAGCCGGCACCACGGTGCCCGGTCGGTTCGACGGGTCGCTGACGAGGAATCGACCGAGGACCGGCAGTTCGGTGAGTGATTCGGCGCGCAGCACGGCCGCGGCCACCGGGACGAAGCTCTCCGCCGCGGGATAGATGAGGTAGCGCGGTAGCCACGTGGGGTCGTACTTCGCGTTGAAGGTCCAGAGCGACTCGAGGGGGAAGATCCCGGAGAGCCGCTTGAGGGCCCAGCGCTCGACGCGGGTGAACGTGCCCTCTCCTCGCTCACCGTCCAGGACGGACCGGAAGGCCGCGAAGTTCAGGCTGAGTCCCCGGGCTCCGGCGTCACGCAGATGTTCGATGGTGGAGCAGAGCGCGAAGTCGATCAGTCCGTTCGGATGATCGCCGGGATCGCGCCGCATGAGGTCGAGCGAGTAGCCGTTGATGGCGGGCGACGGCACGAACTGACAGACCGCCGCCGGCTTCCCGTCCGGCCCGTGCACAATGGTCAACAGCAAACCCTTGTCCTTGGGATTGAAGAGGCGTCCGAGCATCATGGAGAATCCGCGTTCGGCCTCGCCGCGTCGCAGCATCGAGATCAATTCGAGGATGTCGGTAACGCGACTGGGATCGATGTTCGCCGGATCGAGGAACTCCACGGTGTAGCCGTGGCGCACCAGTCGGGTGACCGCTTGGCGAAGGCCCTTCATCTTGCCGCCGGCCAAGCTGAACGTGGGACAGTTCACGATGGCCTCGTCGCCCATGTAGAGGTGATGGAGTCCGGCCGTGCCGTAGAGGGGGAGCCACTCCTCGCTGGCGCCCAGGACGCCGATCGTCCAGCCGCGGCCCTCGGCGTAGGCCCGGAAGGTGCTGAACGCCTCGGAACGCTCCGCTTCGGGGCCGATGGGATCGGGCGACACCAACGCCACGCCGCCGTAGACGGCGTAGGCGACGAGGGAGTCGCGGAAGAAGAAGAACTGTTTGTCGTCGCGCAAGGCGAAGTAGTCCAGGGACCCTCGGCCGTGTCGACGCACGATCTCTCGCGCGCGCAACTCGGCCAGTCGTCGCTCCGTGCCGCGGCCGGTCATGGAAAGTCGTCGGTCCACCACCGGTCGCGTCAAGAGGTAGAGCGACGACACGAACAGAGAGACCCCGACGGCGAAGAGAGACGGATCGACGAAATCGCCCGCCGTGTCGGGCAAGGCGATGTTGTTCTGTCCGACGAAACGCTCGATGCACGCCATGAAGACGACGCCGAAGGCGGGTAGATGGTGGCGGCCGGAGGAGACTTCAATGCTGAAGGTCGCGGCGATCACCGAGACCAACGCAATGAGTCCCAGTCGGGGCATCGCCGCGCGCGCACTCGATCGATCGGTCGTTGCCTGAAAGTAGCGGCGCTCGACGATCAGCAGGGTCAAGATCGTCGCGGCGATCAGGGAGGCGACGAACGTGCCACCGCGCAACACGTGGGCGAAGACGGTGACCGCGAGCACCGCGCACGCGACGAACCAGGCCCGGCGCTGGCCGCGTCGAATGCCGCGGGCCATCATGATCATGGCGATGCCGGCCACGGCGGTGAACGCGGCCGCCGACTGGGCCACGCCGAGCGGGAAGAACGTCTGCACTTCGTGGAGTCGACTGCGCAGGGGCGGCGTCGCGGTGACGATGACGTTGACCAGTCCGTCGAGGAAGAGCAGTCCGCTGGCCCAGCGCCGCACCGTTCGTTGTCGACGCTGTTCCTTGAGACGCTCCACGGTGACCGGGAAGGGGTTGCCCGTCGGCCACGAACCCACGGTCGTCGTCGCGTCGGACGGCGCCGGCTGTACGTACGTGGTGGCGACGATCCGTTCGAGGAGTCGTTCGCGGGTGTGACGGGTCTCGCCGGCGTACAGTCGTACCTGCACCGCACTCGCCGCCTCGATCTCCACCACCCCGAGACGGTCGACCGAGGTGAAGACCGGTGGGAGACCGAAACGGCCTCGTCGTTCGACGATCACCGTCCTGGAAGGGCCGGGCGCCGCGCACACGCCCCGGTCGAGGAAGGCTAACGCCGGTCGCGGCGCACCGCCCACCACGGCACCGGCCCCGCCGCGCTCGGCGTTTCGTCGGGCGAACTCCAGTGCGTCGACGTCGTCCACGAGCGTGAGGGATAGTGGTTCGCTGAGTTCGGTCGGCGCCGATCGACGGGCGTCACGGTCGAAACGCCGACGAACGATGAGTCCGGCGCAACTGACCACGATCGCTTCTACGACCGCCAAGATGAGCAGGTTGAGCACGAGGTTGCCCCAGAAGCTGCCGGTGTGGGGCGTGCGCACGTGAACGTGGTGACGAGTGAAGTGATAGATGATCGCGTTGATTGACGTCAAGAGGTCGAACACCAGCAGCGTGATCACCGGGAACCAGACCCAGCCGCCGAGTCGCCGGTACAACACGCGTGACGCGACGAATCGGGGCAGCGCGTGCGGGTCTTCGAGGCGATCGGCGTCGGAGCGGTCATTCACGTCGGCCCGATTGGTGTCGATGGTGCAATGACCGGCGGCCACCGCGAGGTCGCGAACACCGGTAGCGGTGGCGACCTGCAAGATGAGGTCGCTCGACATGGTGACGCCGAGCGTTTCCAATCGTTCGCGGGCCGGTTGGTTGTGTTGGAGTTCAACGTCGTCGACGCCCGGCAGCACGATGAAACGGTGCCGTTCACTGGTCGTGAAAGCGACGATTTCGTCACGCAGGGTCGGCAGCGCGGCCAAGGTGGCGTCGATGAATTTGACGAGGTCCGAAGTGGGCTCCGGATGAAACAGATTGCCCGCGACCACGACCACCGCGGCGTCGTCGATGTCGCCCAAAAGACCGACGAGCTCTTGCACCGGACGGCTGTTCGGATCGGTGGTGGGCGAGAGTGAGAGGTCGCTCACCACGTAGACGTGATGGCCAAAAGGTATTGGCAGCGTTTGCCGCTCGGTACAACCCACGGTAACCAGTCTCGCAGACATCGATGCCGGTGTCGCCGTTAGCGTGACGGGAGATGAGTTCGGACTACGCGCGCGAGAACTGGCACTGGCGAGACGGCCCGTCCGGGGCCGGGCCGGCCGTCATCTTCGATATCGACGGGGTTCTCGCTGATGCGGCCGGTCGCCAGCACTACCTCGATTGGGGGGACTGGAAGAGTTTCTTCGACAAGTGCGGCGATGACCCGATCATCGAAGAGATCGAACGGCTGCTCGAACTATTGGATTCGTCGTTGAAGGTCGTGTTATTGACCGGACGTCCTCGGCGGGTCCAACCGCACACGGTCGGTTGGCTGGAGCGCTACGGGCTGCGCTGGGACCTCCTCATCATGCGTGAATACGGGGACTATTCGGGCGTCGACGAGTTCAAACGCGGCGCGCTGCGCGACCTCGTCAAGGAAGGGTTCGACATTCGCCTGGCGCTCGACGACGACCCGAAGAACCACGCGATGTACGTCAGCGAGGGTGTCCCGTGCATCTACATCCACTCCGGCTACTACTTATAGGTCGTTCAGCGGTAGCTCAACTGCAACATCTCGAGTGCTTCGCGGCCGGCCCGCCGACCCGAACCCACACTCGCGGGGATGCCGACGCCGTCGTAGGCGTTTCCGCACAACGTCACCGCGATCGTCGAGGCGGCGGTCCGGGCGTCGCTCACCAGAACGTCGTGCCCCAGGTAGTACTGCGGCAGTCCGTTCGGCCAGCGCTGCACCAGGGCGTCATTCGGCGACCCGAAGTCGGCGAGAAGGAACTTTAGTTCGGCGCTGGCGCGAGCGATGAGTTGTTCGTCACTCATCTCGCTCCAACGCAGGTCATCGATGCGTCCTACGTGCACCCGCAGCAATACGTCGTCGTCGCGGCGCAGGTGCGGCCACTTTCGATCGAGGAAGGTGACGGCCGTCGTCATCATCGATCCCTCGCCCGACCACGGCGTCGCGAGCGGCACCAGGATGCCGGTACCGCTCGCGGGGAGGGTGATCGCGTGGCGCGCCACGCTGAAAGTGGTCATCGCCGCGCCGGCGCTTCGCACCCGCGCGAGTTGGGCCAGCGCCGAGTCGTGCGGGCCTAGGAGTCGCGCGGTGACCTCCGCCGGCGTCGCCACTATCACGGCGTCGGCCGGGGTGGTCGTGGCGTACGTATCGATCTCCCAGGGGTAGTTGCCCGAGGGGGTGCGACGTAGCGCCGTGACCGCGGCACCGGTACGTATCACGACGCCGCGCTCGCTCAGCTGACGAGCGATTTCCAACGGCAGCGAACCGACGCCCGCGAGCAGCGAGTAGAACGTCGGACCTGTGTCGGGGGACGGCGCCGTAGGCCCCGGCGTGACCGGACCATGGGCGCGCATCGCGCGCATGAGCGAACCCCCTTTGCGGGCCGCCTCGAGTAACGCGGGGAAGACGGACTTGGCCGAGAGGTCATCGACGCGCCCGGCTTGAATGCCGCCCACCAACGGTTCGACGAACTGGTAACAGAGCTCGCGTCCGAGCTTGGTACGCACGATGTCGCCAATGGTGGCGTCGTCGCCGACCTTCATGCGTACGGGCGCGTGTTCGTCGCGCTGTGCGTCCAGGCGCGCCCGCCACGAGAGTCCTCGAACGGACTTTAACTGACCTGATGAAGTGGGTATTCCCAGCGCGAGGCCGGTCGGCAGTTCGTTGAGCCCACCGCGCAACCAGATCGACGCGCCACTTGCGTCAATCGCCTCGAGTTGATCGTCGCATTTCAGTTCGCGAATGAGATCGACCGCTTCGGGCCGACGGGCGAGGAAGCCGTCGGCGCCGAGGTCGATCGTTCGATCGCCGAACTCTGTCGTGGCCAGTGATCCGCCTACCACGGCCCCTTCTTCGATCAGTTCGATTCGCGGCGTGGCGTCACTCAGTCCACGCGCCCCACCGGAGAGTTCCCAGGCGGCACTGAGTCCGCTGATGCCGCCCCCCACGACGACGACCGACTCGCGACTCACGAGACTCGATTCAGGACCACGTTCGCTAACAACGTCATGAACGCGGCGTCGTCATTGAGCGACGTGGTGCGAACCAAGTTGAGTCCCACCTCTCGCGCGACGCCCTGGGCCTCGACGTCGATGTCGAAGAGCACCTCGAGGTGATCGCTCACGAAACCAATCGGACAGGACACCACGTCGGTGACGCCGAGCGCGCGTTTCTCGCGAAGTACCTGCAAGATGTCGGGACCGATCCACGGGTCGGGAGTGCGCCCGGCCGACTGCCACGCGATGTCCCATCGCTCGATACCGGCCAGGTCGGCCGATCGTTCGGCGCTCTCGCGCAGCTGTTCGGGGTAGGTATCGCCGCTCGCCAGGATCTTTTCGGGCAACGAGTGGGCCGAGAAGATCACCTCGGTGGTGTCACGACGTTGATCGGGGATGCGGGACAGGGCGTCGTTCACTCGTGCGGCGATGATCTCGAGGAATCCCGGGAACGCCCACCACGCGCCGATGTCGAGGAAGCGGACGTCGTCGCCCAGCGCCGCTCGGGCCCGCGACATGTACTGGTCCGTGGACATCGACGACGAGTGTGGAGCGAGGACCAGACCGACCACGACGTCGAAGCCCTCGTCGCGAAACGATTCGGCCGTCGTTTCCAGTAGAGGTGGCTCGTACTTCGAACCGAAGCGGACGTCGAACCCTTCCGGTTGGTGTCGATCGAGCGCCGCGGCGATACCGGCCACTTGATCGGCGCTGCGTTGCGCCAGCGGCGACGTCCCGCCAATCGCGTTGTAGCGGCGTTGCAGGTCGGCCAGTTGTTCGGGTGTCGGTGGTCGGCCGTGTCGAATTCGGGTGTAGTAGGCCTCGACGTCGTTGGGCGTCGTCGGTGTCCCGTACGCCATGACGAGCACGCCGATCGTCATGCCACGCCCGCCATTCCCTCTTCGTGCACGACTCGCACCACCGCCTCGAGCGCCGAGGGATCGGTCGAGGGCAACACGCCGTGCCCGAGGTTGAAGATGTGTCCCGCCGCGCCGCCCGCTCGCGCGAGCACCTCGCGGGCTCCTTCGACCGCGTCGTCAATTCCACCCAAACAGCGCGCCGGATCGAGGTTGCCCTGGACAGGACGACCGCCGACGCGGCGGCGTCCTTCGTCGAGCTCCACGTGCCAGTCGATACCCATCACCGTGCTCTCGGCCGAACTCATGAGGTCGAGCAGTTCGCCCGTGCCCACGCCGAAGAGTATCGTCGGCACCCCGAGGTCGGCGACGCTGGCGATCACCCGCTCGGTGGCGGGGAGGGCGAATCGGCGGTACTCGTCGCGCGTGAGCGCCCCGGCCCACGAGTCGAAGAGCTGCACGGCGCGTGCGCCGTGAGCCACTTGGGCCCGAAGGAACGAGACGGTGATGTCGGAGAGCCGCTCGAGGAGGAGGTCGAAGAGCAGCGGCTCGGTGTGCATCAACGATTTGATCAGCGCGAAGTCCCGAGTCGGTCCGCCTTCGACGAGGTAACTGGCCACCGTGAACGGAGCACCGGCGAAGCCGATAAGCGGGGTGTCGGTCGCTTCGAGCTCTTTCACCACTCGGTCGACGGTCTCGGTCACGTGTGCGATGTCGACGTCGGTCAGGTCGCGAAGACGCTCCAGGTCAGCGGCGCCGGTGAAGGGATCAGCGATCACCGGACCGCGTCCCGGCACTACGTCGACGCCGAAGCCGATGGCGTGAAAGGGCACGATGATGTCACTGAAGAGGATTGCCGCGTCGACGCCGTAGCGCCGAACGGGCTGCATCGTGACCTCACAGGCGAGGGCCGGATCGGCGATGGCCTCCAAGATCGAACCGGTGCCGCGCAGTTCTCGGTACTCGGGAAGCGATCGTCCGGCCTGGCGCATGAACCACACCGGTACGTGCGCCACACTCTCACCGCGACAGGCCCGAAGGAAAACTGGCTCGCTCACGTCACTCCTTCTTATCCATCTCAATCTACGTGAGAGCGCTCGGGAGCCAGTTTGAACTGGGTATGCCGAGTTGCCCTAGACTTGAAATTCTTCAATTTTGAGAAACGAAAAGAGGACGAGGTGGCCCACGAGCGTGAGATCAAAGAGGAACAGGTCTTCCTCGATCTCGCTCTCACGGCCCTTGATCACATGCGCGACGAAGCTCGGTCCCTTCGTGACAGCGCCGCGGTCGCCAATATGCGTGGCGCCGGCGACCTGGTCGAACGCGACGTGGTCATGGGCACGGCGCTTCATCGCCTCGACCAATTGGCCATCGGCGACCAGCCGCTCTTCTTCGGTCGCATCGATTACGCGCCCGACGATTGGGGTCGCGTCGACGAGTATCACGTCGGTCGACTCGCCGTCTCGGACGAAGAGTTGAATCCCCTCGTGATCGATTGGCGCGCGCCGGTGGCCGAGGCGTTCTACCGCGCGACCGGCGTCGAGCCGCTCGGTCTTGCGCGTCGGCGCCACGTCGCCATTCACGGACACGACGTGACCGGCGTCGAGGACGAATACTTCGCCGACGCGAACGGTGAACTGGCGTTGCCCGAGGACGACGTGCGCGCGGCGACCGAAGAGGGACTGGTCGATGGCGGTCTCGCGCTCGGCGGCCCCGGGGCGCTCCTCGCCGCCCTCGGACGCGCTCGCACCGGACGCATGGGCGACATCGTCGCCACGATCCAGGGCGAACAGGACCGCATCATTCGCAATCCCTTGGCCGGCGTCTTGTTGGTGCAGGGCGGACCGGGCACCGGCAAGACGGCCGTGGCGCTACACCGGGCGGCCTACCTTCTCTTCACCCACCGCGCGACGCTCGAGCGACAGGGCGTGCTCGTCGTCGGACCGAACCCGCTCTTCTTGAACTACATCGAGAACGTTCTGCCGTCGTTGGGCGAGTCCGGGGTGACGCTGTCGACGATCTCCGGTCTGGTGACCAACGTCGAGATACGCGGTCGCGACGCCGAACCGGCGGACGAGTTGAAGGGCGACCTTCGAATGGCGCGCCTGCTCGCGCGCGCCCTGCGAACCCGTCAGCGACCGCTGAAGGACGACGTGGAGATCCCCATCGGTCGCGCCATCGTCGTCTTGAAGGCTCGTTACACCCACGAGACGGTGGAGCGCGCGCGACGTCGTCCGGGCAACCACAATCAGCGACGATCGGCCGTGGGTCGCGAGCTCGCCAATCGGTTGGCGAACGAGTACTACGAACGCTTCGTGCGAGAGGGCGTCGACGAAGTCAACGCCGTGGGCGAATTGGCCGATCTGATTCGGGCCACGCCCCAGTTCAAATGGGCGCTTGAGCGCATTTGGCCGCGACTCTCGGGCCAAGAACTACTTCACGACCTCTTCGGCGCCCCGGCCCTGTTGCGCGCGGCCGGACAGGGATTCGTGAGCGACGAAGAGTTGGCGTTGTTGAATCGGGCGCGCTCGGCGACGCTGGACGAGGTCAAATGGACGAAGGCGGACGCGGCGTTGATCGACGAGGCCCGGGTTCTTCTCGGGCCCCTTCGTCGCCCGCGTCCAGTCGTGAAACCGGTCGACAACGGCATCCTCGAGGGCATTGACCTCGATGCTTACGCGGGCGACGTGCGCGCCGCGGCCTTACGTGAGGCCCAACGCAACGCTCCGGTCCTGAGTAACGAACTCGACGAGGCGGAGTTTGTGACCTACGGACACATCGTCATAGATGAAGCCCAGGACCTCTCGCCGATGGAACTTCGCGTCTTAAAGCGCCGCGACCTGACCGGATCGATGACCATCGTCGGCGACATGGGCCAGGCGACGACCGCGTCGTCCTCGGCGTCGTGGAACGCCGTCTTGGAGGTGCTGGAGCCCCGTCGGGCGCCGACCCGCGTGGACCTCACGGTGAGCTACCGGACGCCCGAAGAGGTCCTCGATTTCGCGGCGCCCACGTTAAGGGCGGCCGCGCCGGATCTCACGCCGCCGCGTCCCGTACGTCGAGCCGGACACTCGCCCAGCGTGCACCAAGTCAGCCGCGAAGCGTTCGCGGCGACCCTCGCCGAGGTCACCCGCCGAGAGGTCGACGCCGTCGCGCCCGGTCGCGTCGCGGTCATCGTGTCGGGCGAACGCGTCGAAGAGATCGTGTCGATACTGCGCTCGAGGGCACTCGACGCCATTGATCCGCGCGACCCGGAGTCCAAGGGACTGGGGGCCGACTTGATCGTGCTTTCGGCCGAAGGGGCGAACGGTCTGGAATTTGACGGCGTCGTCGTCGTCGAACCGAGTCAGATCGCCAGCCGCGGCGCTCGGGGTACGGCGTCGAAGACGGCCCGAGGACTGCGTACCTTGTACGTCGCGATGACGCGCCCGACGCGACGGCTCGCCATCGTGGCGGTCGAGGCGCTGCCCGAGACATTGCGTTGAGCCAAATCGGCCAACCTGACGCATCGGGGTCTCGATTTCCGCTAGAAATGTAGCCGTGAGTCAGGCGGTTTCCCCCAATAGCCTGGCGAAGCAAGAGAAGATCGTCCACGATCGTCCGCCGATGTTGGCCATTGGAGTGATGATTTGGCTCGGCAGCGAGCTGATGTTCTTCTCGGGACTCTTCGCCGCTTTATTTACCATTCGCGCCCACCTGGCGTCCTGGCCTCCCGTCGGCACGCACCTCGACGTCCTGCAGTCCGGGGTCTTCACCCTCATCCTGATCGCCTCGTCCTTCACGATGCAGTGGGCGGTGTGGCTGATCGAACATCGGCGCCGCGCGGAGGCCCGACGTTGGATCATCCTGACGATGATCATGGGCACGCTGTTCGTGTCCAACCAGGCCTACGAGTGGATTCACCTCACCACGCGGTGGTACACCAACTCCTACGGCTCGGTCTTTTTCATCACCACCGGTCTTCACGGTCTGCACGTGATCCTGGGCCTGGTGGCCATGGCGTTCCTGCTGTTTCGCATGCGCGGCACCGAGGGCGACCCCGGCGAGCTGTCCACGTTCCAGGGCGTGAGTTACTACTGGCACTTCGTCGACGTCGTATGGATCGGGCTGTACTCGGCCCTGTTCTTGTTGAAGTAGGCGATGGCGTGACGTCACCTTTCCTCAAACGCTGTCTGGCCGTTTCCATCATCGGTCTGGTAGGCCTCGGTCCGGTCGTCCTCTTCGTCGGCGGCGCCCAGGCGGGGTACCGGACGACGCCGTATCAGACCTCGCGCAAGAACGCCGGCACGCCGAATTCGACGATGGTGAAGAAGAACAGCGCGGGCGTGGTCATCGCCTACGGCAACTCCTCGATCACCTACCGCGCGCCGTCGGCGGCGTTGGTCACGTTGGGTGACGCGCTCTTTCAACAGAACTGCGCCTCGTGCCACGGTACGCAGGCCAACGGCGTGCCGCCCAACGGTACCGCGGGCGCCTTCCCGAATCTGGTGGGACTCGGACCGGCGACGATCAACTTCTGGGTCGATTCGGGACGCATGCCGGCCGCGAATCCTCGCTCGATTGAGGCCAACCGCCGCGTTGCGCGTCTCACGCACCACCAGGCCCTTGCGGTGTCGGCCTGGGTGAATTCGCTCTCGCCGAGCTATCCGGACATTCCCTATCCTCACCTGAAGAACGCCAACGTGGCCGACGGCGCGGCGCTCTTCGCACTCAACTGCGCGTCGTGTCACACCATCGAGGGCGACGGCGACGCGCTCGCCATGAGCACGTTCTCGCCGTCCCTGCGCAAGATTCCCTCGATCGAGGTGGCCGAGGCGATTCGCACCGGTCCGGCCAACATGCCGCGCTTCACCGGCAACCTCAGTGACGCCCAAGTGAACGACATCGTTAAGTACGTGACCACCGAAATCCAACACCCCAACAACCCGGGTGGCTTCGGTCTCGGCGGTCTCGGTCCGGTGGCCGAAGGGTTCGTCGGCTTGGCCTTCGGAGTGGGCGTCTTGGCCCTGGCCGGCTTCTGGGTGGGTGAGCGCGATGAGTGACGAACACCGCACGCCGGTCTCGTTGTCCGGGCTCTCGGCGAACGATCCGCACCTGCAGCCGGCCGCGCGAAATCCCGAGCTGGTCGAAAAGGTCATCAGTGTCTGTTTCATCGTCGGCACGCTGTGTTTCGCCGGTTTCGGGGCCAGCTACTGGATCGACGCGCAGGCCTGGAAGTTGGGCGCCACGCTCGGCGGCGGACTCTTGTTCTTCGGCATCGGCATGGTCGCTTGGGGCAAGTACCTCATGCCGCGCGGGCCGTTCGTGGAAGAGCGACACGCGCTCGCGAACTCCGACGCCGACCGCGAGGCCTTCGCGGCGTCAATCGTCGAACGTGGCGGCAGCGTCGTCCAGCGACGCAAGATCCTCGGCGGGCTCCTCGGCGGTGGGATGGGCATCTTTGGCGTAGTGGCGATGTTCCCGTTGCTGCGCAGCCTCGGGCCGTTGCCCAAGAAGACCCTCCAGACCACCGACTGGCGTTCCGGTTCCTACGTGGTCGATCAGTCCGGACGACGGGTGGAGGTGGGCGACCTCGCCGTGGGATCGATCGAGACGGTCTTTCCCGAGGGCACCGAGAACTCCGATCGCGGTCAATCGGTCGATCAGACGGTGTTGATTCGCGTCTCCAACGAAGCCTTCACGACCATGAAGGGTCGCGAGACCTGGGCACCGCACGGTTACGTCGCGTACTCCAAGGTCTGCACGCACCTGGGCTGTCCGGTCGGGCTCTACGAACAGGAACTGCAGCTGCTGGTCTGCCCGTGTCACCAATCGATGTTCAACGTCACCAACGGAGCGGTGCCGCAGTTCGGTCCGGCGCCTCGACCGCTGCCCCAGTTGCCGCTCTACGTCGACTCGTCGGGGTTCTTGCGTAGCCAGAGTGACTACCACGAAGCGGTCGGTCCCGGATTCTGGGAGCGTTCGTGAGCGACGTCATCAACACCAAGCGCTCGAAGAAGCAGGCCCTGGGACCCTACGGTCGCCTCGGCAAATCCCTGGACGAACTCGACGACCGCTTGGGCCTGGCGCGCGGCGGACGCACGTTCATGGACAAGATCTTCCCCGACCATTGGTCGTTCATGCTCGGCGAGATCGCGCTGTATTCCTTCGTCATCTTGTTGGTGACCGGCGTCTTCTTGACGTTGTACTTCATCCCGAGCTCGGCCATCGTGACCTATCACGGTGGTTACGGACCGCTCGACGGTCAGAAGATGACCGAGGCCTTCGCCTCGACGGTGAACCTCTCCTTCGCCGTGCGCGGTGGTCTGTTGATGCGACAGATGCACCACTGGGCCTGCGACATCTTCGTCGGCGCGATCGTCATCCACATGGCCCGCGTCTTTTTCACCGGCGCCTTCCGCAAGCCCCGGGAACTGAACTGGATCGTCGGCTCGACCTTGTTGATCCTGGCGATCGTGAACGGCTTCCTCGGCTACTCGCTCCCGGACGACCTGGTCTCGGGGACCGGCATCCGCATCGCCTACTCGATCATCCTCTCGGTGCCGTTGGTCGGCACCTACCTGGCCTTTTGGATCTTCGGCGGGAACTTCCCGGGCACCACGATCATCCCGCGCTTCATGATCTTGCACTGTCTGATCGTCCCGCTGGTCATCATCGGACTGGTGAGCGTGCACCTCTTCTTGCTGGTGCGTCAGAAGCACACCCAGTTCCCCGGCAACGGCCGCACCGAGAAGAACGTGGTGGGCTCGCCGATGTTCCCGGTCTTCATGGCCAAGACGACGGGTTTCTTGTTCATCGTCGGCGGCATCACCGCGCTGCTGGGCGCCTTCGCCCAGGTCAACCCGATCTGGCAGTTCGGACCGTACGACGCGGCGCGGATCTCCTACGCCGTGCAGCCCGACTGGTACATGGGATTCCTCGACGGCGCACTTCGAATTTGGCCGTCGTGGTCGTTCCATGGTTGGGGCCATACGATCCCCTTCGAGGTCCTCATACCGGCCGTGGTGTTGCCGGGATTGATCTTCAACTTTGTCTTCGTCTGGCCGATGATCGAACGCAAGTTCTCCAAGGACAACGAGATTCACCACCTGCTCGATCGGCCGAGCAACCGTCCCATGCGCACCGCGGTCGGCGTCACCACGCTCAGTTTCTTGGGCATGCTCTTCATCGCCAGTTCGACCGACGTCCTGGCGAAGTTCTTCAATCTGTCACTGAACACCGTGCTGGTCGCCATGCGCTACCTGACCGTGATCGTGCCGGTCCTGGCGTACCCGATCACCTACCGCATCTGTCACGAGATCCAGTCGCTCCACGGCGGCGGTCGGCGAAAGACACCGAACGTCGTCGCGCGCTCGGCCGAGGGCGAGTACTCGGCGACGCCGTCGCCGCGCTACGTGGACGACGTGCCCAGCCATCTCGAAGCAACGCCGGTGCCGACGTACATCCACGAAGAGTCCGAAGAGTCCGGCGACAGTGGCGTGCGCGTGGTCGATCGCTGATCGAACCCTGATCGGTTCCGCGAGCTCTATCCACCGACGCCGCTCGAGCGACAACGTCGGCCAACGTCACCCTCACATTTCTGACAACCGTGAGGGCCCATTCGTTCCACATAAGTCCTCGTCGGGCGGGCTCTGCCTAACATGGGAACGTGGCGAATCCGCGAGATCCCAATTGGCCGTCAGCCGCCACGTTGCTGAGCGACCGACTCGTCGAGGACCGACGCAACGTCGGTCTTCTCGGCATCTCGACCTACGCGACCTCGCTGACCGAACGCTCGGCGACGAGCACGCCGGCGGCGATTCGCGCCGCGCTCGAGCGCTACTCCACCTGGTCCTTCAGCGAAGCCATCGACATCGCGGAGTCCGTGGCGCTGGTTGATTTCGGCGACGTCGATGTTCCCGACGCCGAGGGGGGCGCCCAGCGCGTGGCCAACGCGTTGGCGCGCTGGGACCCCGAGATCGCCCTGCGCCTGATATTGGGCGGTGACAACGCGGCGACGTGGCTGGCGCTACGCGCCCTCAGCGGCGGCGACTATTCGAACTTCGGCCTGGTGACCCTCGACGCCCATCTGGATATGCGCGACGGCGTGTCCAACGGTTCACCGGTGCGTCAACTACTCGAAGAGGGACTCGACGGACACCACGTGGTGCAGGTCGGACTGGCCGATTTCTCCAACTCCCCGGCCTACGCGCGTCGGGCCCACGACGCGGGCGTCACGGTGATCTCGCGCGACGTCTTACATCACGAACCGGTCGAAGAGGCGGCCCGTCGCGCCGTCGCCATCGCCGGGGCCGGGGGACGACACGTCTACGTGGACGTCGACATGGACGCCGCCGACCGCATGGCCGTGCCGGCCTGTCCGGCGGCGGTCCCCGGCGGTCTGAGCGCCGACGAGATGCGTCGATTCGTCCGCGCGGTCTCGGTGCAGCACGGCGTCGTGGCCATCGACATCACCGAGATCGACGTCGAACGAGACAGCCCCGATCAGCGAACCGTTCGTCTGGCGGCACTGCTGGTGCTGGAAACCCTGGCCGGCGTGCGGAGGCGAATCCAATGGCCGTAGAGGTCGGTGTCGAACCCCTCACGCGCGCGCAGGTGGTGGCGGTGGCTCGAGGATTCGAGACCGTCACGCTGAGCGACGAGGTGTTGTCGCGTCTCGCGCGCCAACGCTCGGCGATCGACACCTTGGTCGAGAGCGGTACGCCGGTCTACGGACTATCGACCGGTTTCGGTTCCCTGGCGACCACGTTCATCTCGCCCGAAGAACGACGAGATCTGCAACGCTCCCTCATTCGCTCGCACGCCGCGGGCGTGGGGCCGGAGGTGGAGACCGAGGTCACGCGCGCGATGATGGTGTCGCGACTCACCAATCTCTGCAGCGGTGTCTCGGGAGTTCGTCCCTCCACCGCCGAGGCCTACGCCGCGCTGTTGAACGCCGGCATCACGCCGATCGTGCACGAGTTCGGGTCGCTCGGATGTTCGGGCGACCTCGCCCCGTTGGCGCACGTGGCGCTCGCCTTGATGGGCGAGGGTGACGTGCGCGACCTCGCCGGACAACGCGTCGGCGCGGCCGAGGCCCTTCGCGCGAGCGGCCTGGCCCCAGTGGTCCTGGCCGAAAAGGAAGGACTGGCCCTCATCAACGGCACCGACGGGATGCTCGGCCAGTTGATCCTCGCCCTGGACGACGGCATGGCCCTGATGCAGCTGGTGGACGTCGCGGCGGCCATGTCGATTCAGGCGTTGCGCGGAACCGACCAAGTCTTCCTGGCCGAGATCCACGCCCTTCGCCCCCACGCCGGCCAGATGGTGAGCGCCGCCAATCTCTTGGCTCTCTTGGCCGACTCGGTCATCGTCAGTTCGCACTTGGATGACCCCACCCAAGTGCAGGACGCCTACTCGTTGCGCTGCGCGCCGCAGGTGCACGGCGCCGCGCGTGACACCTTCGGATTCGCCACCCATATCGCCGACGTCGAATTGGCCGCGGGCATCGACAATCCCTCGGTGCTGGCCGACGGATCACTGGCTTCCAACGGGAACTTTCACGGCGCGCCGGTCGGCTACGCCCTCGACTTCCTCGCCATCGCGGTGGCCGACGTCGCGTCCATGTCCGAGCGTCGAACCGATCGGATGTTGGACGTCTCGCGCAGTTTCGGCCTCCCGCCCTTCCTCGCCGGACAGGCCGGGGTCGATTCGGGACTGATGATCGCCCAGTACGCGCAGGCCGCGCTGGTGACGGAGATGAAGCGTCTGGCCACGCCGGCCAGCGTCGACTCGATCCCGTCCTCGGGCATGCAAGAGGACCACGTGTCGATGGGCTGGCACGCCGCCCGCAAGCTCCGCAAATCGCTGGAGGCCTTCGCCGACGTGATCGCCATCGAACTGCTCACCGCCGCGCGCGCCCTCGCCCTACGCGAACCACTCACGCCGTCGCCGGCCACCGCCGCGGTAGCGCAGCGCGTCAACGCCGTCTCCGGAGGCCCCGGACACGATCGCTGGCTCTCACCCGAGATCGCCGCGGTCGCGGAACTCGTGCGCAGTGGAGAACTGCTCGACATCGCGGTGCGTCACGTGGCACTGTTCTAGACGTGAAGGTCGACTGACATGGAAGGCGCGCGACCGGTTCGAGCGGACCGCGGCACGACGCTGTCGACGTTGGGTTGGCCCCAAGAGGGCGCGCTGCGCATGCTCCAGAACAACCTCGATCCCGAGGTGGCCGAACGACCGGACGACCTCGTCGTCTACGGCGGGACCGGTCGAGCGGCGCGCGACTGGCGCAGCTTCGACGCGTTGGTGAGGACGCTGCGCACGCTCAAGGGTGACGAGACGATGTTGGTGCAGTCCGGTCGACCGGTCGGTGTCTTCTCGACGCACGAGTGGGCGCCGCGCGTCTTGATCGCGAACTCGAATCTGGTCGGCGACTGGGCCACCTGGCCGGAGTTCCGTCGACTCGAAGCCCTCGGTCTCACGATGTACGGACAGATGACGGCCGGATCGTGGATCTACATCGGCACCCAGGGGATCCTGCAAGGCACTTACGAGACCTTTTCGGCGGTCGCCGATCGACACTTCGGTGGTTCGCTCAAGGGCACCTTGACCTTGACCGGTGGCTGCGGCGGTATGGGCGGGGCGCAACCGCTCGCCGTCACCATGAACGACGGGGTCTGTCTCTGCGTCGACGTCGACCCCTCGCGCCTGCAACGACGAGTCGACCAGCGCTACCTCGATGAGTGGACGGCCGACCTCGACGACGCCATCGCGCGCGTGGAAGCGGCCAAGCGAGACGAGCGCGCCCTCAGTGTCGGGCTGGTGGGCAACGCGGCCACCGTCTTCGCCGAGCTCCTTAGCCGCGGCGTCGACGTCGACATCGTGACCGACCAGACCTCGGCGCACGATCCCCTCAGCTATTTGCCGGAAGGCATCGACCTGGCCGACTGGCACGACTACGCCGAGAAGAAGCCCGAGGAGTTCACCGACCGCGCCCGCCAATCGATGGCCAAGCAGGTCGAAGCGATGGTCGGTTTCCAGGACCGCGGCGCCGAGGTCTTCGACTACGGCAACTCGATTCGGGGCGAAGCCCAGCTCGGCGGCTACGAGCGCGCGTTTTCGTTTCCCGGATTCGTACCGGAGTATCTGCGACCGCTCTTTTGCGAGGGCAAGGGACCGTTTCGATGGGCGGCGTTGTCGGGCGACCCCAAGGACATCGCGCGAACCGATCGAGCGGTGCTCGACCTCTTCCCCGACAACGACGCACTCCATCGTTGGATCACCAAGGCCCAAGAGCGCGTGGCCTTCCAGGGGCTGCCGGCGCGCATCTGTTGGCTGGGCTACGGCGAACGAGACAGGGCGGGGCTGGCCTTCAACGACTTGGTGGCCTCGGGCGAGGTGGCGGCACCGATCGTGATTGGTCGTGACCATCTCGACAGCGGTTCGGTCGCGTCGCCGTATCGCGAGACCGAGTCGATGCTCGATGGTTCCGACGCCATCGCCGACTGGCCGCTGCTGAACGCGCTGGTCAACACGGCGTCGGGGGCCACCTGGGTCTCGATTCATCACGGCGGCGGCGTCGGCATCGGTCGCTCGATACACGCCGGTCAGGTCTGCGTCGCCGACGGCACGGGGCTCTCGGCGCAGAAACTGGCCAAGGTCCTGACGAACGATCCCGGCATGGGCGTCATCCGCCACGCCGACGCCGGTTACGAGCTCGCCGAACAGACCGCCGAAGAGCGAGGCGTCCGCATTCCGATGCGCGAGCAGTAATGACCACGCGGGTCATACAGAACATCAGTGAGTTGACGACGAACGATCCTTCTCTCGGTAACGGGGTCACGGGTCGG
The DNA here is from genome assembly GCA_963716515.1 of uncultured Acidimicrobiaceae bacterium. GTDB lineage: Bacteria > Actinomycetota > Acidimicrobiia > Acidimicrobiales > RAAP-2 > RAAP-2. The sequence continues at coordinate 1,754,951 of OY970319.1, read as the reverse complement.
CTTCGCGACGCCGCGATGGTGATCGACGACGAACGGGTTCTCTGGGTGGGTCCGAACGCCCAGGCGCCCTCGGCCGACGAGACGATCGACGCTCACGAGTCGGCGGTCATCCCCGGCTTCGTCGATTCGCACACGCATCTGGTCTTCGCCGGCGAGCGCTCCGAGGAGTTCGAGGCTCGCATGAACGGCACGCCGTACGACGGGGGCGGCATCTCGACGACCGTGGCCGCCACGCGCGCGGAATCGAGCGATGAACTTCGTCACGGGACTGAGCGGCGTCTTCGGGCCCTTCGGGCCGGTGGCGTGACAACGGTGGAGATCAAGTCCGGCTACGCGCTCACGGTGGACGGTGAATCACGACTCATTGACATCGCGAACGAGTTCAGCGATGAAGTGACGTTTCTCGGCGCCCACGTCGTGCCCGAGGAGTACGTCGATGACCGCCAAGGTTACGTGGACCTCGTGCGAGGGCCGATGCTCGACGCCTGTGCCCCGCGGTCGAAGTGGGCCGACGTGTTCTGCGACCGGGGGGCCTTCGACGTCGATGAGTCGCGCGCCATCTTGACGGCCGCGAAGTTGGCCGGACTGCAGCTGCGGGTGCACGGCAATCAACTCGGAGCGACCGGTGGGGTCGCCCTGGCGGTCGAACTGGAGGCCGCCAGCGTGGATCATTGCACGTTCCTCAGTGACGACGACATCGATCAACTCTCGGCGTCCACGACCGTCGCGACGCTGTTGCCCGGAGCCGACTTCTCGACGCGCGCCGACTACTCCTCGGCGCAACGGCTTCTGAATCGCGGTGCGGTCGTCGCGCTCGCGACGGACTGCAACCCCGGCACGTCGTACGTGACGAGCATGGGCTTCGTGTTGGCGATCGCCGTGCGCGACATGCGCATGAGCTTTGACGACGCATTGTGGTCCGCGACGCGCGGGGGAGCGACGGCGCTTCGCCGCGACGACGTGGGACATCTCGGCGTCGGGGCCAAGGCCGACCTCGTGATCCTCGATGCGCCGCGCGCCGCGCATTTGGCCTACCGACCGGGTGCGTCGATCGTTCGAGTGGTTATTTCCGCAGTCGACAACCGGTCGTCGACGGGTTGGTTTACTCGCGCTCATGGCCGTACTGGTCATGTCTGAGTCGGCACTCATCGTTCGACCGATCGCCGAGCGTGATTGGGACCGTGTCTTCGAGATCTTTCGCGCAGTGGTCGCCGAGGGCGAGACGTACGCCTACCCCGAGGATCTCACGTCCGAAGCGGCGCGGGCCCTGTGGATCGAGGGACCTCCCGGCGAGAGCGTCGTCGCTCTGCGAGACGACGTGATCCTCGGTACCGCGAAGTTCGGTCCTAATCGACCGGCTCGAGGATCGCACGTCGCCACGGCCAGCTTCATGGTCGTGGCCCAGGCCCGCGGGACGGGTCTCGGTCGAGCGATGTGCGAGTACGCCATTGCCTGGGCGAGAGAAAAGGGCTACGCCGCGATGCAGTTCAACGCCGTGGTCTCGACGAACCTTCAGGCCATCGAGCTCTATCGAACCCTGGGTTTCGTCACGATCGGCACGGTGCCCGAGGCGTTCGAACACGCCACGCTCGGTCGCGTGGGACTCGACATCATGTACCTTCAACTTTGAGTGGGGGTGAGCGTTCGAGAGCGACCGCGAGCGTGGCGCGGATTCTCGAGCCCGTAAAGTGGATGCATGAGCACCCCCCTGGCCCCCACCGACCTGCCCACGACACTGGGAGCGCTTCGCGCGTCGAACTACCAGCCCAAGTCGGTTCGCGAAGAGATTCGCGCCAACCTCGAGCTGCGACTCGCCGACGGACTGCCGTTGACCTCGAACGTCCTCGGCTACGAGGACACCGTGTTGCCCCAGCTCGAGACGGCGCTGTTGGCCGGGCACGACATCATCTTGCTCGGTGAGCGCGGTCAGGCGAAGACCCGCATGATTCGCTCGCTGGTCGATCTCTTGGACGAATGGCTGCCGATCGTCGAGGGGTCAGAGATCCGCGACGATCCCTTCGCTCCGATTTCGGCCTACGCCATCGAGCTGGTCCAGGAGAGAGGCGACGACACGCCGTTGTCGTGGATCCACCGTTCGCGTCGCTTCGCCGAGAAGCTGGCCTCGCCCGACACCTCGATGGCCGACTTGATCGGCGAGGTGGACCCCATCAAGGTCGCCGGGGGCCTCTATCTCGATGACCCCAAAGCGCTGTCGTACGGACTGGTGCCCAAGTCCAATCGCGGCATCTTCGCGATCAACGAGCTGCCCGACCTCGCCGAACGAATCCAGGTCGGGCTGCTCAACGTGTTGGAGGAGCGCGACGTGCAGATCCGGGGCCACCTGGTGCGCCTGGATCTCGACGTCATGGTGGTGGCGACCGCGAACCCCGAGGACTACACCAACCGCGGTCGTCTGATCACGCCGCTGAAGGACCGCTTCGGCTCCCAGATCCGCACCCACTACCCGTACGAGCTGACGACCGAGATCGCCATCATGCACCAAGAGGCGACCCTTCCGGCCTCACCGGTGCCCATCACGGTGCCCTGGTTCATCAACGACATCGTCGCACGCGTCAGTCACGTCGCGCGCAAGAGTCACGTGATAAGTCAGAGCTCCGGCGTATCGGTACGGCTCTCGATCGCCAACTACGAGATCGTCGTGGCGAACGCGCTTCGCCGGACGTTGCGCACCCACGACGGCGCGGTCGTGCCTCGGGTGAGTGACCTCAGCGCGATGGTGCAGTCGACGCAAGGCAAGATCGAGTTCGACACCATGGACGACAGCGACTCGGACCAGGTCATCGCGGCGTTGGTCTCACTGGCGGTGCGCCAGTGCTTCGCCGAGCACGTGGTGTTGGAAGAGGGGCCGGCGATCGTCGAAGCGTTCAATACCGAGGCGCTGGTGCACACCGGGGACGACCTCCCCGACCGCGACTACCTCGCGGTCATGGCCGCCATGCCATCGCTCGACGAGCCGGCGCGACGGATCGCCGGACCACGGGCGAACGACGGCGAATTGGCTTCGGCCGTCGAGTTCATCCTCGAGGGTCTCTATCTCACCAAGCGACTGGCCAAGGACGCCTCGGGCGCGAGGGCGCTCTATCGCTCGAGGAATCGTTAGTGCCCGTTCGCTACGGCTACCGTCGCTTCGGCGAGGACGACGACTTCAACGATCTCGACGTCGAAGAGATGCTGCGGATGCTCGCCGATGACTTCATGGAGAACGGCGACCTCGAAGAGGCCATGGACCGACTGCTGCGCGAGGGCTACACGACGGTGGACGGTGAGCGGATCGAGGGGCTGCGCGATCTCCTCGAGCAGGCGCGGGCGAAACGTCGCGAACTCGAACAGCAGGCCGACCCCGACGGCGAGATGCAGCGTTACCGCGACTGGCTGGACGACATTGAAGCGACCGAGGACACCGAGCTGGACGCCCTGCGGGCCGAGGCCGAGGCCTCCGACGACGAACGGCGAAAGGAGGTCACGCGCGACCTCGTCGACCAGAAGAAGATGCAGCGCGACCTGATGAGCGACCGGATCGGCGAACGCCTGGGGGAGTATCAGAACTACGAATTCGTCTCGAGTGAAGCCCGTGAACAGTTCGAAGAGCTGCTGGCCGAGTTGGAACGCGACGTCCTCAACACCTACTTCGAGAAGAGCAAGGAGATGATGGGGCGTCCTGACTCCGAGGAGTTGGCGCGCATGCGCGACATGATGGACGCGCTGTCGACGATGATCGAACAGGATCGTCGCGGCGAGGACCTCGATCCGACCTTCGATGACTTCATGGAGAAGTTCGGCGACTTCTTTCCCGGGGCGGAGAGCCTGGAGGACGTCGTGCGCATGATGGCCGAACGCGCCGCCGCCGCCGAGGCGATGTTCAACTCGCTCTCACCCGATCAACAGAGCGAGCTTCGTTCGATGTTCGCCGGGATGATGGAGAACATGGAGCTCAACTTCTCGCTCAATCGACTGGTGTCGAACCTGCGCATGGCGACGCCCGACATCGACTGGAGCCGGGCCCACCGGATGCGCGGTGACGACGGTTCACCCTTCGCCGACGCCGCTTCCGTGGCCGAACAGCTGGGTCAGTTGAAGGGCCTGGAGGAGTTCTTGGGCCAGGCCAACGCCGCCCAGGGTCTGCCGGAGGTGGACGTCGAGGCCGTTCGCCGAAACCTCGGCGACGACGCCGCGCGCCACGTCGTGCGATTGCAAAAGGCGCTGCAGGGACTGAAGGATCAGGGCTTCGTCGATCGACAGGGTCGCCAGCTGCACCTCACCCCGAAGGGTGTTCGCCAGATCGGACAACAGGCCCTGCGCGACCTCTTCGCCCAGTTGCGTGATTCGCCGACGCTGGGCCTGCACCGCGTGGCGAGCGTCTCGCGCGGGGGAGACCGCGAGGAGACCTCGAAGCCCTGGGAGCCCGGCGAGCCGTTCGCGTTGAACCTGCCCAAGACCTTGCGCAACGCCGTCCTTCGTCAAGGCCCGGGCACGCCGGTCAAGCTGCACGCCGACGATTTCGAGGTCGAAGAGTTCGAGTCGACGCGTCATTCGGCGACCGTGTTCGCGATCGACCTCTCACTCTCGATGGCTATGCGGAGCAACCTGGTGCCGGCCAAGAAGATGGTGCTGGCGCTCACCTCACTGATTCGCTCTAAATTCCCGCGCGACTTCGTCGCGGTGGTGGGCTTCGGCGAGACGGCCCAGCAACTCAAGATCGAAGACGTCCCCGCGCTCACCATCGACTACGCCTACGGCACTAACCTCCAACACGCCCTGGCGCTCAGTCGCCACCTGATGCGCAACGAACGCGGCGAGCGCCAGATCGTGGTGGTGACCGACGGGGAACCGACGGCCCACTTGCTAGCCAACGGCGAGCCCTTCTTCGCCTGGCCGCCGGTGCGCGAGACCCTGGAAAAGACCATGGCCGAGGTCCTTCGCTGCACCAAAGCCGACATCACCATCAACACCTTCGCCCTCGATATCGAACGGAGCCAGTTCCCCTTCGTGGAACAGATCGCCAAAGTCAACGGGGGACGGCTTTTCTACACCGACGTGGACGATCTCGGCTCCTACGCCCTCGATGATTTCGTGAAGCACCGTCGCGCCGGCTAGCGCAAAACCTTTCCCGGTCTGATCAGGGATTAACACATTCCCATTTGCTTTTTGTCACATTTCTAGTCACAATGACATTGTTGTAATTACATCAGTGGCGAAAACCATATGGGGAAGGAATTAAACGTGGAAATCGTGGAATTGATGAGCGGCATGGAAGATCGTGGTTGGCAGGCGCGGGCGAACTGCATGGGGGTCGACCCCGATCTCTTCTTCCCCGAGCGCGGCGCCTCGACGCGCGAAGCCAAAGAGGTCTGTCGCGGCTGCGTGGCGCGCGAGGACTGTCTGGAGTACGCCCTCGACAACGGCGAGAAGTTCGGCATCTGGGGCGGCATGAGTGAACGCGAGCGCCGGCGCCTTCGCCGGGCGCGCGCTATCGAACGCCGCGCCCAGGCCAGTTGACCTAGAGCCGGCTCTCAATCGTCTGGCTCTCACTCAGCCCGAGTTGCGCCCACCGACTCGGCTCTTCGGCTTCCAGGACCGCTCTCGGTATCAGTCCCACCAGTTCACAACGCGCGATCTCGCCACCCTCAGGCAGCAACGCGGCGACTTCGTCGTAGACCACCGACGGGCCGACGGCCACCGGGTCGATGAGGTTACAACTGACCTGCATGTGCTCGCCCGCGCGAAGGGCGAGTGAGCGTACGGCGCTTTGTCGAATCGTCTTGGCGATGACGCGCGCCTCGTCGCGCGAGACGTCCGAGAGCCAGATATTCCAGGCGACCAGAATCGGCCGCGCGCCGACGGCGACGGCCCCGAGCCTGGGCGACGGCGCGGTCGGTCCGAAGTCGGGCGAAAGCTCTCGAAAAGCGTGCGCGCGAACGGCCGGCAGCGTTCGAATCGCCTCGTCGACCGGTCCGTAGAGGAAGGCCGGAACGTCGAAGGTGTCGCCGATCCACCGGGCCGTGTGGTCGCGTAGTTCGACCGCGCGAGAAGGCGTTTCGGGGTCCAGGGCCACGAAGGGCACGACGTCCACGACGCCAAAACGCGGGTGGATGCCATCGTGGAGGCGTAGATCCAGGAGTCGGAAGGACGCGGTGATGAGGGCGCGAACGTCACGGATCAATGGTTCGGAATCGTTGATCAGCGTGAAGACCGAGCGATGGTGAAAAGTGTCGGCGTGCAGATCGCGCAATGAGGGACCGGCCGAATCGTCCAGTTGGTCTAAGAGTTCGAGGTCGCGGCCCTCAGAGAGATTGATGACACACTCGAGCACGCCCGTGGCGCACTACGGAGTGTCGGTGTTAAAGACGCGGCGACGGCGGCGTTCGCGAAGTATGCGACGGCGCTCACGCTCGGAGCAGCCGCCCCAGATGCCGTGGTCCACGTGGTTCTCGAGCGCGTACTCGAGACACTGACTAGACACCGGACAGGTGGCGCAGATTCGTTGCGCAATGATCACCCCTACGCCATCTCGCGGGAAGAACGTCCCCGCCGGGTACTCGCGGCACTTCCCGTCTGCCATCCATTCGGTACTCATGCTCACCCCCAAGTGCGCTTCTATAAGCCACAGTAGCGACACTTTGTGTGACGAACTGATTGCGAAAGGCTCATTTGTTCACAAGTCGATAGTTACCATACTTCTCACAGACGGCTGTAAGCCCTTTCAAAGACCAGGGTTCGAAGGGCGCTCCAGGCCCAGCCGGTAGAATGGTGTTTTGTATTTTTCGCATCGCCAAAGGAGCACCGTGAGCCAGGTCCCAACCCCGGAGACCACCGAAGTCGTCGACCCGGTCGGGCACGTCCAGGTCATCTACCTCGGACCCGTGGCGCCCCACTGGGAGTGCCGAATGGTCTTCGGCGACGAAGAGCAGATCCAGGCCTTCGTGGACCGCGTCGACGCCCGGTTGCGGTTCTTGCCGCCGCACGATCCTCAGTTCCGACGCAACCGTGAGCGCGTGAACCGCGACGCCGAACGCGAGAACCTGCTGGTCGAATGGAACCTCGGGTACGACGAAGAGTAGCCAAGGTGTCTGGTGACGAATCGCTGACACGTAACACCTTGTAAGTACCGTCCGTTGTATGGACCAGCTCTACCGCACTCGCGCCGTGCTGGTCCCGCTCGATCCAACGCCGGCCCAGACTCAACTGCTGCGAAGTTACTGCGGGGCGTCGCGCTTCGCCTACAACTGGACCATCGCGACCGCCAAGCAGAACCTAGAAACGCGAGCCGAAGAGCGCCGGGCAGGTATCGAAGAGGATGACCTCACAAAGTCTCTATCTTGGTCGACCTTCTCGATGTATCCACTCTGGAATTCAGTGAAGGAAGAAGTCGCCCCGTGGCATCGAGACGTCACGAAGCACGCTTTTGAGAGTGGCGTGACCAATGCATGTAAGGCGCTCAAGAACTTCAACGACTCAAAGAATGGGGTGCGCAAGGGGCAACCCGTTGGATTCCCAAGGTTCAAGAACCGCCACTCGAATAAATCATTCGCCCTGATCGTTTTCTCGCGGACCTGGTGTTGGTTCTCTGAGGACTCGCGACACGTTCGGCTCATTCTGCCCCGCTTCGCTACTGATCCTCGAATCACGCGGCGGCGCGAACAACTCCGGTGGCTGCATACGACCGAGTCTCTTCGTCGCCTCAAGAATAAGGTCACATCAGGCGATTGGACAATACAAGCTGTGACGATCTCGTTCACTGGTGGTCGTTGGCAGGCCTCAATCTCGGTGCGCCAGCTTGTGGTCCCTTCACCGAGCCCCATACGGCTACAAGGTCCCATCGTGGGAGTCGATCTCGGAGTGAAGCACTTGGCGACTTTGACGAGACCACTTGCCAGTGTCAGCGACGCCAACGGCCATGTCGTGAATCCCCAACACTTAGACGCTGAACTCGTTCGCCTCGCGAAACTCGATCGTCAACTGTCACGGTGCGTGCAAGGGTCGAAGAACCGTGCGGTATTACTCATGCGCCGCCAGCGACTCAACGGGCGGATCACGCGTACCAGGATCCTGTTCTTACACCGACTTTCATCGACGTTGGCCGGAAGTTTTGAGACGGTGGTGATCGAGGACCTGAATGTAGCCGGCATGGTAAAGCGGCGGAAGCAGAATACCGCGAAGACGTTGTCACGTTCAATCCTAGATACCGGTTTCTACGAGTTACGACGCCAACTGAAATACAAGGCCGATGACCGCGCACATCGCGTAATCGTGGTCGATCGGTTCTACCCCTCTTCGAAGAAGTGCTCACATTGTGGCGAGACGAAAGCCAAGCTCGCTCTCTATGAACGCGTCTTCGAGTGCAGTAACTGTGACGTCAGTCTCGACCGGGACGTGAACGCCGCGCGCAACATCCGTGACGAGGGCATCCGCCTTCTCACGGTGGAAGCATCAGCCGTCGCGGGGCACCAACCCGAGACGTTAAACGCTGTCTCGAGGGACCGTGAGACTAAACCGCTGAGGCGGGGATGCGGGGACCGTTACCAGAGCAGAACCACGCAGCTAACTCGAAAGTCGTCACCGTTGGCGTAGGTAGTGGAAAGGGTGGTGGCAACGCCGCCCGGGATTGGTCAGTGGATCGCGTGCTGATCAGACTTGTGTCTTAGGCCAGCGGGGAATTAGTCACTCGCTCGAACCACGCGTTCGGGTCCAGCAGTTCCTCCGCACTCGGTAGCCCGTCGACGCGGAGCAGGGCGTCGAACACGCGCAGCGTGTGATCCTTAGAGAGCGTGTCGACGAACACCGCCGCTTGATCGTGGTGGTCACCTTGGGTCGATATGCCAAAGAGCGCGGCGGCGGCGTCCTCCCCTCGCGCGTCACTTCGGCGGTGACGTCGGTAGGCCTCGACCAGCGCCGGACGTGGTCCGAGTATCGCTTCGGTGATCTGATGCGCGGCCGAGTCGAAGAAGGCCAGGAGCACGCTGGCGGCGGCGTTGATGGCGCGCGTGGCGTCGGACTCTTCGGGCATCTCGATGCCGTCGAGCAGGGATTCGGGGTTCTCCATGAATCCCGCGATGTCCTCGGGGTTGATCATCGATTGCAAGCGCGTCATCAGATCGCCCTGCGCTTTAATCGACTCGCGCACGGTGTCGATTAAGAGGGCGCGCAGTGCGTCGCCGGTACCGGGCTGGGTCAACACCAGTGACGCGAGGAACTCTTGGGCCAAGGCGAAGACGTACACCTCATCGCGTTCCAGCGACCAGGCTTCGGCGAAGCTCGCGAGGTTGTTCACGACGATCTGTCGCTCCGAGTCGACGCGAGGCAGGGGCAGCGCAGCCAGCGACCACGCCCGCTCCGAGAAGTGACCGGCGACCGAGCCCATCTGGAAGCCCGAGAAGAGGGGTCCGAGCGCGGCGGCCATCTGGGCCATCATCTGGTTGTCGCCCAGGTCCAGACTCTCGCCGATGTTGGCGCTCGACGAAACCATCGGCTCCATGAGCGGGCGCCACTGCGTGAGGGCCGCGATGGTGAGCGCCGAGCGATTGACGGCGACGACCGTGGCGTCTATCGAGACACCGAGTAACGAATCGACGTGACGCGCGACGAGCGGCGCCAGTTCTTCGAGTCGTTGGCGTTCGATTGGTTGGGCGTTCGGGTCGCCGTCCTCACCGCGGGCGATATTGAGCGCCAGTTGGGTGGCCGTCGTAAACCAGGCGTCGGGACCCTGTTGCCCCAGCATGGAGAAGATGTCGCCAAACATGCCGCCGAAGGGGTTGTCACTCATGGAGACAATTTAAAGCGCGCAGGCGAGGGTCATGTCGGCGTGGTGGACGGTGGCGGCACGGATGAACGTGACGTGGGCCACGCTGAAGGCTGGCGTCAGGTACAGGGCCGTGTCGAGGGCGTTGAAGGTCTCGGTCTGCTTGCCGTTCAACGCCGTGATGACGTCACCCTTCTTCAGCTGATACTGCGCCGGACTCTTGGGGATCACCCGAGAGACCGTCACGCCGCCGCCCTGGGCGGTCAAGCCGACGATGCCGAGGCTCGCGTGACAACCGCGCCCGGTGGCGACGATGTAGGCAATGCGCGCGACGAACTGGGCGGAGTACCAGAGGTGGTTGGTGGATAAGACGGCGACGACTTGGCCACTCGAATCGACGGCGATGGCGTCGACGAAACTGTTGAGGTTCGCGTCGGACTTGGTCGAGAGATAGCTGATGACCCCCGTGGCGTCACTCTTGGGATCGCCGAGGATCGTGTTGGCCCAGGCGTACTGCAGCGCCGTCGTCGAGCTCTTGAGAATCGGCGACACCGCGACCACCCACTTGCTGGCGGGCAACGGCGCGAAGCGCAGCGCCGGGACGTGTCGTCCGAGACGCACGATCGAGAAACCCATCACTTTGTCGCGTCCGACCCAATGGACGGGAAAGTTGACGTCGCCCGGTATCGATCCGGTGATGAGCGCGTCGGCCGGAATCTGGGTGGTGGTGACGGCGAGGTTGTGGGGCAGGACCATCGCGGCGACGACGTCCACGTGGCCCGCCGTGGCGATGGAGAGGTCGACGGTGTCGGCCGCGGCGGTGCGGGAGTTCGAGGGGAGTTGGCTGAGGGACTGCGCCAGGTGTGGTGTCGCCGGCGGATCACTCGACTGGGTGAGGTACAGCCCGGCCGATCCGACGACCAGCGCGACCGCCATCAAGGCGGCCACGGCGCGGGCCGCGGGCGACTTTATGGGCCAAATTTGATGGGTCCGGAGCTTCTCAAAACTCGGCAATTCACTCGGGTGGACCCACTCGCGCTCGTCCCTCGGCGGGGGCTTGGCGTGCGCACGTCGACGACGCCACCATTCCCCAGGTCCCCGACTCTCCACCCAGTGAAGGCTAGTTACCACCGGTTGGCTAGTTGGGTCGCCCTATCATCGAAAACCATGGCATTGGACGTCGCGCTCGACATCGGAACCTCGAACACGCGTCTCGCCACCACCGAACGAGGCGTCGTCTTCAACGAACCGACCATGGTCGCGATCGACACCAACAGCGGTCGGGTCGTCGAGGTGGGTCACGGGGCCCTCGACATGGTCGCGCGCACGCCTCGTCACGTCGTGGTCTTTCGGCCACTGGCCCAGGGGGCGACCGTCGACTTCGACGTCACCTCGCGACTCATCGCCGGTCTGTTTGAACGTGCCGGCGTGTCCAAGATGAGTCGGGCCCGGGTGGTGATGAGCGTGCCGTCGCTGGCGACCTCGATCGAACGACGTGCGCTACGTCAAGCGGCCATTCAAGCCGGCGCTCGCGAGGCGACGCTGATCGAAGCACCGATCGCGGCGGCGATCGGCTTGGGCCTCCCGGTGCAGGACCCCGTCGGATCGGCCGTGACGGTCTTAGGAGCCGGAGCCTCGGAGGCGGCGATCATCTCACTGGGCGGCATCGTCACCGGCAGTGCCCGTCGCCTCGGCGGCAACGACCTCGACGCCGCGATCGCCTCATCGTTGCGCATCCAACTCGGTGTGGTCGTCGCGCCCGCGGTGCTCGAGAGCCTGAAGTTCTCCCTGGCCTCCGCGCTCGGTCGCACCGAGGGCCGCTCGGAGGTGGTGCTGGCCCGCACGGTGGACCGGGGCGACCTCGTCGAGATCGACGTCGACGCCCAACTGGTGAACGCCGCGGTCCTGGACGTCGTGACGACCGCAGTGCGAATGATCCAGGAGTGTCTCGGGGACGCGCCGCCGGATCTCTCCCAGGACGTCAGCGCGCGAGGGCTGATCCTCACCGGTGGTCACGCCCTGTTGCGCGACTTTGGCGAACTCATCGCGACGAACACCGGCGTCGAGGTCGCCGTCGCCGAAGAGCCCGACACGGTGGTGATTCGTGGGCTCCGGCTCTGTCTCGAAGAGATGTCGGCCCTCCACTCGCTCTATCGAGAGGCCGATCGTTAGTCGTCGTCGCGGCCGAGTTGGTTGACGGCCGCTCGAACCTGCCAGTCCCGATCTTCGCTCGCGCGTTGAAGAGCCTCGTCGATGTCAGGCCCTTCGAAGTTCGCCAGGGCGACGATGGCTCGCCGGCGCACCGGCGGTTTGTCATCCAGCGCGCCCAGGATCGCCGGACGCGCGCGGTCGTCGCCGATCGCCCCGAGCGCGGCGATGGCGGACTCGCGACAGCGGGCGTCGTCGTGACTCGTCGCGATGACGCACAGGGTTTCCACCGCCGCCACGTAGAGGTGTTCGCCGAGCGCGAAGATCGCGCCGTCGACCACGAGCGCGTCCTCGTCGTCGAGACCGAGCATGAGCGCGGCGTAGACGTCGTCGTCCGCGATCTCCACGTGGGCGATCTGATTCAACGCCTCGCGTCGTACTGCGACGTCGGGGTCTCCGAGGGCGCTGCGCCAATCCTCGGGGGTGACGAGCTGTTGTCGCACGACGCCGCGCAGGGCGAGTATCCGGTGACGAGCGACGGGGCCACGCAGATGCGTACGCAAGAACCCGACGTAGTCGTCACCCAACCCAAAACCGGCGCGCAAAAGTGCCTCGTCAATGCTCTCCGCTAGCGTTGATTCATCACTTTGCACGCACCCATCTCACCACCTAGCAAGCATCGTCGGGGCTCACGAGTGCTCTTCACAGTTCTGGTGCTGATCCTGGTGGGCGTGGTGGGGCTCTACAAGTGGCCCATTCACGAGTACGCCCTGACCCCGGGCGACGCGACGCCGGTGGCACCGCTCGTGAAGATCAAGGGTGTCGCCAGTGAAACGCACCACGGCAAGATCATGCTCACCGACGTCTACCTGACGTCGTTAAACGGATGGCAGTGGGCCATAATGCACTTCGAAAGTCACGTGCAGTTCGTTGGTGCGAACGAGCTCGTCCAACCGGGCGTGCCCACGGACGAACTCCAGGCCCAGGGCTACTTGGAGATGAGTGATTCCAAGCAGGCGGCCGAGGTCACCGCCTTTGACGCGCTGGGCTGGACGACGCCGTCGACGCCGACGGGCGCGGTCGTCAACTCGGTCGTGTCGCCCTCACCGGCGCGCAGCGCCGGTATCCAGTTGGCCGACGAAATCATTGGCGTGAACGGCACGAGGGTGGATTCGGCCTGTTCGCTCGTCGCGGCGATGCATCCGATTCCCGCCGGCACGACCGTTCACCTCTCGGTCAAACGGGCGCGGATCTCCAAGACCGGCGTCATCACCTATCGTTCGCCGTCCTCGGTGTCGTTGAAAACCGAGAAGTCGCCGTCGGGCCTTGGCTCCTCGGGCTGTGCGGGAGTGACGGGTGCCAGTACGTCCTATCTCGGAGTCTCGATCGAAGACGGGGCGACCTATCGCCTGCCCGCGCGCGTCAGCATCAACACGGCGAACATCGGTGGACCGTCGGCCGGGCTCGCCATGACGCTCACCTTGATCGACAAACTGAGTCGTCGATCCATCTCGGGTAATCAGCCCATCGCCGCGACCGGCACCATTGACATCCACGGGAACGTCGGCGACGTGGGTGGCGTCGCCGAGAAAACCGTCGCGGTGCAACGCGCCGGTGCGAAGTATTTCTTCGTGCCCCAAGTCGAGGTCGCCACGGCCAAAGCGGCCGCCCAACCGGGTCTCAAGATCATCGGCGTGACCACCCTCGCCCAGACGCTGCGCGACCTACGAGCCCTCGGTGGCGCCGCTCCCAAACCCCTTACGCCGCCCCGTTAAGCCATTTTCCCTAAGGCCGACGCCGTAGTCTGGAGGGAATGGACGACCGCCGAATTCTCTCAACCACGCGCCAATCGTCAGCCGAGATTGCCCGAATGAACTTCACCACCGTGCGAAAAGGGGGCTACGACCCCAACGAAGTCCGCATTCAACTGGAGTCGGTGGCGCGAGAGATGGGTCACCTCGAGGCCCGGATTCGAGAGCTCCAGGATCAGCTCAGCGAAGCCCAGCGCCGCGCGGCCAATCCGACCTTCGACGAGGCCACGCTGGCCGGGGCGTTGGGCACCCAGAGTGCCGCCATCTTGCGCATGGCCCACGAAGAGGCCGCGCGGGTGACCGCCGAAGCCCAGGAACGCAGCGCCCAGGTCTTCACCGAGAGCCAACAACGAAGTTCCGCGCACTTGATCGAGGCCCAGGAGCGGGCCGCGGCGCTCATCTCCGAGGCCGAGAGCACGGGCGGTCAAATCGACCACGACGCCCGATTGGCCGCCGAACGACTGGTCGAGTCGGCGAAAGTGAACGGAGAAGCGTTGGTCGAAGGGGCCCGCGAGCAGGGTCGCGCGATCGTCGAGCAGTCCTACGACGCTCGCAAGGCGGTCCTCAACGACCTCTCGGTGAAGCGCAAGGCGTTGCAGATCCAGATCGAGCAGTTGCGAGCGGCGCGCGACGTCCTGGCCACGTTCGTCACTTCCGTCCAAGACCAGGTCGAAGGGGTGCTCTCGGGCATCAACAACTCGGACGAGGTGGCGCGCAACGCGGCCCTCGAGGCGCTGCGACTGCGACCGAACGTCCCCGAGCCGACCGAGGAAGAGGTGCTCGCCGGCACGCCCCTTCGCCAAGTCGCCGAGCCGCGGCTGCACGAGGTGACCGATCCGGCAGCCGAAGCACGACCACGGGGGCGGCGACCGAAGGACGACGTGACCAGCGTGAGCGACATCACCGAGGTCTCGATGATCGACGACGACGGCTCGGGAACCGACGTGGTGAACGAAATCTTCGCGCGGCTTCGCAAAGCGACGTTGGAGGAGCGTGGTGCCGCCCCCGTGCCGAAACGGGCCGCTCCGGCACCGGCCAAAGCGCCCACCGCGACCGGTGAACTGTTCGAACGCCGCGACGAGGCCCTCGCGGGACCCCTGGCGGCGCTGACTCGCAAAGTGAAGCGCGCTCTACAAGACGACCAGAACATCATGCTCGAGCGACTGCGCGACGTGAAGGCGATGATCACCACCGAGCTCGAAGACGAGCACGAACAACGCGCGCGCTACGCCGACGCGGCGATCGACGCCCTCTCGGCCGCGGCCACCGCTGGCGTCCAGTTCGCCAAGGACGAAGCCGGCGTCAGCGGGGGAGCCGTGGAGGGCGCGGCGCTGAAGGACTGCGCGGCCGACTTGGCGGTGACGATCGTGTTGGCGTTGCGAAAGAGAATTCTCACCGACGGCAGTGGCGACGGCCCGGACCGCGCCAACGCGGCCTATAAGGAGTGGCGCGGTGCGCGCGTTGAACGGCTCTGCACCGACGCCGCGCGACGGGCCTTCGAGATCGGCGTGGTGGCCGCCTCGCGAGGCCGCCACGTTCGTTTCTTCGTCGCGCCGAACGACGCGCCGTGCGACGCGTGCGCGATGGACGCGGCGTCGGGAGAACGGCCGGCCGGTGAGAACTTCCCGAGTGGTTCGCCCTTCCCGCCACTGCACGCCGGGTGCGCCTGCGCCGTAATTCCTGTCTGAAAAACGACCTAGGCTCGTTGCGTGCGTAGTCCGACTGATATCCCGCCACGTGCGCGCCGGCTCGGTCGGTTCTCTCGAAGATTCTGGTTCGGACTGGCCTTCGTCGTCATCCTCATCGGGTTCCTGTCGTTGCGCAATCTCGCGGTGCTGTGGACCGACCAGATGTGGTTCTCCTCGGTCGGTCTCTCCAAGGTCTTCTCGACGCTGCTGATGGTGAAGCTGGGGCTCGGCCTGACCTTCGGTGCGATCTTCTTCTTCATCATGTGGGGCAATCTGCTCTTGACCGACCGTTTCGGAGCCCGCGACCTCTCCTTTGACCCCGAAGACGAGATCGTTCGCCGATTCCAAAACGTCGTTCGCCCCTACGCCAAGCGCATCTACGCGGCGATCGCTCTGGTGATGGGCTTGATCGCCGGACTGGACGCCACCGGCCAGTGGAACAAGTACCTCCTCTTCGCCAACAGCCAGTCCTTCCACGCCAAAGACGCCCTCTTCCACAAGGACCTGAGTTTCTACGTCTTCACGTTGCCCTTCGTATCGTTCGTGGTGACGTGGCTGTTGGTGGCGCTGATCGTCGCGTTGATCGTCACCACCGGATTCCACTACCTCAACGGCGGTATCCGCGCCACCCGGGTGACGCCGCGCGTCTCACCGCGGGTGAAGGCGCACCTGTCGGTCATCGGTGCCGGCATCGCGCTCATGAAGGCGGCCGGCTACGTGATCGCCAAATGGGAGCTGGTCAACTCCACCAACGGATTCGTGCAGGGGGCGGGCTACACCGACGTGCACGCGCGGATGCCGGCGCTAACGATCTTGTTCTTCCTCTCCATGGCCGCGGCGTTGATTCTGCTCGCCAACGTGCGCATGCGCGGGTGGTCGCTGCCGGCGGTAGCGGTGGGCCTATGGCTCTTCGTGGCGCTGGTCATCGGGGTGCTATATCCGACGATCCTCCAGGCGCTGAAAGTGAGCCCCAACCAGGACTCGCTCGAGGCGCCCTACATCCAGCGCAACATCGAAGCGACGCGCGCCGCCTTCGGCCTCGACAAGGTGCAGTACTCGAACTTCGCCGCCTCACCCACCATTTCGGCCGCCACGGTCAAGACCGATACCGCCACCTTGGACAACATCCGTCTCTGGGACCCGGCTCAGAACATCGCGCTGGCGACCGTGACTCGGCGCCAGTCAATTCACGCCTACTACACGTTCTCCACGCTCGGCGTGGACCGTTATTTCGTCAACGGAAAACTTACGCCGGTCTTGATCGGCGCGCGTCAACTCAACACGGCGAATCTGCCTTCACAGTCGTGGGTGAACCAGCACCTGCAGTACACGCACGGGATCGGGGCCGCGGTGCTCGCGGCCAACGCCGTCGACTACACCACCGGCAACCCCAACTTCGTCGTGTCGAACGTGCCGCCACAGTCGACCAACGGGATGCCGGTGCTCACACAGCCGGACATCTACTTCGGCATCCACGATCCCGGTTGGATCGTCGCCGACACCAAGCAACTCGAACTCGACTACCAAGTGAACTCCGGTGTCAACGCCGGCCAGCCGGTGGAGACCCACTACAACAGCACCGGAGGCGTGCCGGTCGGCAGCATCTTCAGTCGCATGGCCCTGGCGCTGCGCCTCGGCGACTTCAACTTCCTCATCTCGAACCAGATCTCGTCGAAGAGTCGCGTCCTCTTCGTTCGTGACGTCCAACAGATGGCCCAGAAGGCCGCGCCGTTCCTCACGTTCGACTCGAACCCGTACGCCGTCATCGCCAACGGCGGGGTGCAGTACGTGCTCGACGGCTACACCACGACCGATCAGTACCCCTACAGCGAGAACGCCTCGAACCTCAATGTCAACCAGGGCGGTCTGCCCACCAGCTTCAACTACGTGCGCAACGCCGTCAAGGTCGTCGTCAACGCCTACACCGGCGCCATGACCTTCTACGCCAACGATCCGAACGATCCGATCCTGCGGGCCTACCGCGCGGCCTTCCCGTCGATGTTCCACCCGATGAGCCAGATGCCGGAGGCGATTCGCTCGCACCTGCGCTACCCCTCGAACATCTTCGCGGTCCAGGCCGCGACGCTGGGGAAGTACCACATCTCGACGGCGAATGCCTTCTTCTCGGCGTCGGACCGTTGGGAGGTCTCACCGACCACCGGCGCCGGCACGCCGAGCCAGTCGCTCGCCTTGACCCAGACCACTAACAATGCCGGCAACGTGGTCTCGTCGTCGCTCGCGCCCATGAGTCCGATCTACCAGGTGGGATCGCTGCCCGAGGCGAACCACCAGCAGCTCCTCGAGAACATCGCCTACGTGCCCGCCGGTAACTCCGCAACCGTGCAAGGGCTCACGGCCTTCATGGTCGCGACGAGCGATCCCTCGGACTACGGGCAGCTCCACGTCTACATCACCCCGCGCGGCACGTCGGTGACCGGTCCGGTCCAGGCCGACTCTGAGATCCAACAGAACGCCGTGGCGTCCAAGGACATCTCGCTCCTGAACGCGCGCGGCCAGGGATCCACCGTCTTGCTCGGCAACAACGTCATGGTGCCGCTGGATCAGAGCGTGCTGTACGTCCGCCCCCTCTACGTTTCCAGTACGTCGAACCCGTTGCCGCAGTTGCGCTACGTCATCGCCGTCTTCAACCAGGACGTCGCGATTCAACCGACCCTTTCGCAGGCGCTTTCCGCCGTCTTGGGCGCGAGCTTCACCGGTCCGGGCTCGACGGGCAAGACCGGGGGGTCCTCCAAGACCGGTCAAAAGGCGGCCGTCTACCTCAAGCAGGCGGCGACCGATTACGCCGCGGCCGAGACCGATCTCAAAAATGGCAACCTCGGCGCCTACCAGTCTGAAGTGAACGCGATGGAGAATCAGTTGCAGTTGGCCCAGAGTGCGCTGAGCAAGAAGTAACTGCTGGCACCGTCATTGCCGCCCAGCAATAGACCGAAAATCGCTCCATAATTGTGTCGATCACGACAATTTCTTCTCGCGCCACGTAATACCATCGGTGGACTACGGCCGTCTCGCGGGGGGATTCCATGCAGCGCAGTTCCTACGACCACCACTCAAATTTGGCGCGGCGTTCGCGACGGACCTTCGCTGCCTTCGCCGTCGTACTTGCGTCCTTCGTCGCGGCGACGCCGGCCCTCGCTGACGGAACGAGCAATGGCGCGCACACGACACCCACGTGGGTCAACGGCTTCTGGCACCACCAAGGCGCCAACGGCGAGCACGACGTGAACGTCTGTTCCTACGCCGTGGCGCCGGGCAGCGTCCACTGCAACGCCCAAGTCGTCACCCATCTCAGTCCGGACGCTCTGGCCGCGGCGCCGGTGCAACCCACTGGTTCCGGTTCGTCGTGCAACGCCAGCGACTCGAACGTGCCTTCGTCGGTCAGCGCGTCCGGGACCGGCGCCTACGACCCCTGCTACCTCGACTCGGCCTATAACGTGGCCGCGGCGGCGGCCTCGCACGGCGGCGGCGCGGGCCAGATCGTAGCGATCGTCGACGCCTACAGCGATCCCAACGTGACCAGCAACCTCGCGTCCTACCGTTCGTTCTTTGGTCTGAGCGCCTGTCCGAGCGCGGCGGTGTCGCACTCGTCGAGCACGTGCAACTTCGAAGTGGTCAATCAAAATGGGTCCACCTCGTCGCTGCCCTGGGCCAATAGCTCCTGGGGTGAGGAGATCTCCCTCGACGTCGAGATGGTGAGCGCGATCTGTCCGAACTGTCAGATCCTGCTGGTCGAAGCGTCGTCCCCGACCATGGCGAATCTAGGCACCAGCGTCAACACCGCGGTCGCCATGGGCGCCAACGTCGTCTCCAACAGTTACGGCGGATCCGAGTACTCCAGTGAAGTGAACGACTCTCAGAGTTACTTCAATCACCCCGGCGTGGCCATCGTCGCCGCCTCGGGCGACGGCGGATTCGGCACGGAGTTCCCGGCCGCGTCACCCGCCGTGACCGCCGTGGGCGGCACGAGCCTCTTCCAGAGCAGCGACGCCGGAACGCGCAACGGCAGCGAAACCGTGTGGAGCGGCACCGGCGCCGGTTGCAGTGCCTACGAGCCCAAGCCCACCTGGCAGAGCGACCCCGGGTGCCCCCGGCGCATGGTGACCGACGTCTCGGCGATCGCCGACCCGAGCACGGGCGTTTGGGTCTACGACACCTACGGCACGGGATTCACCTGGGGCGCCTTCGGTGGCACGAGCGTGGCGACCCCGATCATCAGTTCGATGTACGCGCTGGCCGGTAACAGCCCCGGCGCCACGGGCGTGCCCGCGTCGAGTCTCTACGCCAACCAAAGTTCGCTCTATCGGGTCACGTCCGGTAGCGACGGGAACTGTCCGTCGGCCACGCTGTACTTCTGCAACGCCACCGACAGCGTGAACGGCTACAACGGACCGAGTGGCCTCGGAACGCCCGGTGGATCACCGAGCAGCATCGCGGCCTTCTCCACGGTGAGTACGCCACCGACGGTGCCCGGAGCGCCGAATCTGACGTCGGCGACCCCGAGTAGCGGCTCGGTCTCACTTCAGTGGACGGCGCCCTCGAGCAACGGCGGCAGCTCGATCACCGGCTACGACGTCTACGACAGCACGAACGCGTCGTCGGTACTTTCCGGCGGGCCGACGTTGGTCACGGGGACCAGCACCACGGTCGGCGGACTCACCAACGGCACGCCGTACTACTTCCAAATCGAGGCCGTCAACGTGGTGGGCAACTCCACCGCGTCGAACCAGTTGTCGGCGGAGCCGGTCGCCAATTCGGCCCCGAGTGCGCCCACGCTGAATTCCGCGACCGCGGGCAACGGTGCGGTGGCGTTGCAGTGGAGCGCGCCGGTGAGCAACGGCGGCAGCTCGATCACCGGCTACGACGTCTACGACAGCACGAACGCGTCGTCGGTACTTTCCAGCGTGCCGACGTTGGTCACCGGGACCAGCGCCACGGTGAGCGGACTCACCAACGGCACGCCGTACTACTTCCAAGTCGAGGCCGTCAACGGTGTCGGGAACTCTCCGACGTCGAACCAACTCTCGGCGACCCCGATGGCGAGTTCGGTACCGGGTGCTCCGACCTTGAACTTCGCGCAGTCGGGACGGCGTCAGATAACGCTCTACTACACGGCGCCGACGAGCAACGGGGGAAGCGCGATCACTGGGTACTACATCTACGTCGGCACGTCGGCCGGAGGTGTGTCAGCGACGCCCATCAATTCGACGCCGTTCAATGGCACTCGAGTGACCGTGACCGGTACGTCACGCGGCACCACGTACTACTTCATCGTACGTGCGGTGAACAAGAACGGGGTTGGTGCAGCCTCCAACGAACTCTCGGCGACGTCGTATTAATTCATACTGCGGCGCTCAATCAACGGATTAGTTGGTTAAAACTGTCTCACGGAGAAGCTCAAGGCCAAGCGTGGTTGCTGGACGTGGAGATGACGGCAAATGTGACGTAGCGGTTTTGCGATAAAGTGGACTCTGCATCGCGGGGTGGAGCAGTCTGGTAGCTCGTCGGGCTCATAACCCGAAGGTCGCAAGTTCAAATCTTGCCCCCGCCACCAAAAGATACGCACGCCAGCTCGCTCAGAAATGACCGAGCTGGCGTGATTTCTGTCGAGGTCTCCGTTACTAGTACCCGTTACGTGCATTCTTCTTTCAACTCATTGCGCATCGCCGACTAACAACCAATTCCAGGCCCACCGAACGATGTGAGACCCAGTTACAGTCGCAATATGGAGCGAGAAATAGTCACTGGTTATTGCTGGCCGCAGTCCGTTGGCCGCGGAGAACAATTCGGTCTTCACATGGCGTCGTCGGGTGCTCGGCCGGTGTGGGTCGAGATCGCACGCGTGGGGGGTCAACGAGAGGTTGTGTTCACCGCGGCGTCGGTGGCGACAGGAGATCACGAGACTCCGAAGACCGCTTCGTCGACAGGTTGCCGATGGCCGGCAGCACTCACGGTTGACGTCGATCATTCGTGGCGATCGGGCTATTACGAAGTAGTCATGGAGATCGAGGTTGGCGACAAGGTGCGTCGTGGCTACGCCTTTTTTGTGGTGCGACCGGAATCCAAAGAGCGGATCATCCTCGCGTTGGCTACCAACACCTGGCACGCCTACAACGACTTCGGCGGGACGAACCTCTACAACGGTGGAACCCACGTCTCCATGCAACGTCCGATGGCGGCGGGCTATCTCCACAAACCGTTCGGCAAGGGCCGTCGCGTCACGGGCACCGGCGCCCCCGATCCCCAGAACGCCGCTCACGTGGGGTATATCCAGTTGAATCACTTGTCGGGCTGGGCGGGATCGGCGGGGTGGCCCGACTGGGAGCACCCTTTCATTGCCTGGGCCGAGCGTGAAGGATTTGAGATTGGCGTCTGTACGAACGCGGACCTGGAAGACCATCCCGAAATTTTGGATGACGCGAGTCTGTACTTGTCCGTCGGTCACGACGAGTATTGGTCGAAGGGGATGCGCGACACCGTCGAACGCTTCATCGCGCGAGGCGGCAATGCGGCCTTCTTTTCGGGAAATACGTTGATGTGGCAGGTCCGAATTGAGGGCAGCGATCGCGACGTGATGGTGGGCTACAAGGGTTCCTTTAAGGACGACCCGCTCATGGGGACCTCGCGCCAGTCGGAAGTGACGACCTTGTGGTCCGACGTCATTGTTGGTCGACCCGAAAACATGTTGACGGGGGTCACCTTCACTCGGGGTGGCTATCACCGTATAGGTCGAAACGTGACGGCCGGCTTGGGAGGCTATACGGTGCATCGCGCGGATCATTGGATTTTTGACGGCACTGGACTGCGCTACGGGGAGGTGCTCGGTTCGAACGCGACCGTCGTTGGATACGAATGTGATGGCTGCGCCTTTACGTATCGTGACGGGCTTCCGTACTCTACGGGAGAAGACGGAACTCCCGCGACGTTCGAGATTTTGGGCACGTGCCCGACGCAGCACTTCACCCGTGAGACCGCTCCACGCCCACCGAAACCGGGTGAGCCGAGCGAGTTGGAGTACATCGCCTCTCGTGTATTTGGGACACGGGATCCGGCGGCGATGGAGCGGATTCGACACGGCCACGCGGTGCTGGGTGCTTACACGAACGATGCGGGAGCGACGGTCGTCACCTCGGGGTCCACCGATTGGGCGCACGGTCTGAGCGAGCGCGATCCCCAGATTGAACGGATCACCCGCAACGTGCTGACGAAACTGGGATAGAAACGATCGCCATCAAACCCGAAAGCGAGCGTCAGTGAGGTTCCGAAATGGGCCGAGTTCGAAGTCGACGCGCGACGAATTCGGCGATGTTTTCATGGAGATCGCTGGCGGGCGCAAAACTTCTAAGTCGCAGTTCATCGGTGTCAGCGGTGATCCGCCCGGCGACCACGTCGAATATCTGTCGATTGCCCGTCGACGCCACCTCCGACCACGACGCGATCAACGTGGCAAGTTCGAGAGCGCTGGCGCGTAACTGCTCTCGACCGACAATGTCAGTGATGAGCCCCATTCCGAGTGCCGCGTCCGCGGTGATGTCGCGACCGCTCAGGAAGAGGGCCCGGGTGACGCTCTCACCCATCACATCGACCACCAGCCGGATGCCGGCTTCTGAATACACCAGACCGAGCTTCAACGCGGGGATTGAGAATTTCGTTTCGGGCGACGCCAAACGCACGTCCGCCGATAGGGCCAGCTCCAGACCCCCACCGATGACGTTGCCTTGAAGGGCCACCACAATCGGCACTTTTGATCGGCGGAGGCTTTCAAAGTTCGTCTCGTGCGCGATTAGAGCCTCGGCGCCCCCGAGAGAGGCCTCGATGAGGTCGTAGCCGGCACAGAAATCGGGGGGAGCCGCCGTGATGACGATGACTCTGGTGCCCACGGGCGGCGTGGCCACCAGCTCTTCGAGGCGGTCGATGGTCGAGCGACCGAGAACATTTCGCCTGTCGCCGCCGACCAGACGAAGTTCGAAGACGCCGTGCTTCATCGACTCGGCCTCGACCCGCGTAGCGGGAGGGACGGCTAAGCGCTGTCGCCGTCGGTCGTGGATCCACTTCGTCGAGCGTCGCCAGCGATAACTCGTCTGCGACTGCATCCGGGACATCGAACGACTCAGCCGAGACATCGAGGTCACAGCGGTCTCCTTGTATACATTATTTCCGGCTCTCTATTTTTGACCTTGGGCGACGATGTCTTCATTTCACTTACTCACCCAACTCCTGACGAACCTCGACGGAGTGCTCACCAAGCGTCGGCGGCGGCAATCGGAGGGATACCGCGTTACGGCTAAAGCGCAGAGGGCTACCGGACAGCTCGATCGCTCCCAGTGTGGCGTGCTCCGCCGTCCAGACCAGATTCTGCTGGCGAACCTGCGCACTGGAATACACCGCGTCAAGGGTCTTCACCTCACCGGCGGGAACGCCGGCCGCGTCAAAGCGAGCGAGCCACTCTTCGACCCGGACTGCGGCGAGGGCCGGCCCGATCATCTCGATGAGTTCTCGCCTGTTCGAGATGCGCCGGTCGTTGGTGGCGAAACGGACATCGTGTGAGTCGAGGCCCACCAGGGGCGCGAACCTTCCCCAAATAGCGTCGTTCCCCACGGCGATCACGATGGGACCGTCGCTGGCGTCGAAGACGCCGTACGGGCAGACCGTGGGATGTTGGTTTCCCGACGGCGGCGGCACTTCACCGGCCACCAAGTACCGAGTGCCTTGAAAGGCGTGAAGGCCGATTTGACCGGCCAACAGCGACGTGGACACCCGCTGGCCACGGCCGCTGGACGCTCGTTCGACCAGGGCGGCCAACACGCCAATGACGCCGAAGAGTCCCGCCGAAATGTCGGCGATGGGGACGCCCACCTTGACCATGGGTCCTTCGGGAGGCCCGGTCAGCGACATCAAGCCTCCTTCGGCCTGGGCGATGTGGTCGTAGCCGACTCGTTGAGCGTCGGGACCGTCGTCGCCAAATCCACTGATGGAAAGACGCAGGAGACCGGGATTCAACGCCTCCAGCTGTTCATCACCGAGGCCGAGGCGCTCCATGACCCCGGGGCGAAAGTTCTCCACGACCACGTCGGCCCAACGCACCAGTCGCTCAACGAAGGGACGTTCACCCGGGTCCTTCAGATCGATGGTCACGCTGCGCTTGTTGCGATTGACCGATAGGAAATACGTGCTCTCGCGCCGCGCACCGCTGGCCACGAACGGTGGTCCCCACATCCGAGTGTCGTCACCGGCGCCGGGCTGCTCTAACTTGATCACGTCGGCGCCCAGGTCACCGAGGACCATCGTGGCGTAGGGTCCGGCCAGAACTCTCGAGAAATCGAGCACGTGAGTGCCAGCGAGTGGCCCGCGCTGAATATCGGCACTTCTGATGTCCGGGTCGCTACTCAATTGGATCAATCCCTTTAGATGCGATCATCACCTCTCGATGACGTTGTTCGAGAACGACGATCGAGCGTCTCAAGATGGCGGATCGCACCACCTTGAGACGCCCGGCGTCGCGACTCCTTACTTAACTCCGTCCGCCTTCAGCACCGCGAGGCATGCGGATTTCGACGTGCAGTTCGTCACGTCGCCCAATATCTTGGCCGTGAGCGGCGTGCCTTGAACCTCGTTACCGGTCGACGCGTTGGCAATAAAGGGCGCGTACGGTCCGAACGTGTTGTGGTACTTGTTGAAGTCAATACTGCCACTCGCGCCTTCGTAGTTGATCTTCTTCTTGGCCTTGATGAGCGTCACGCACGACTTGTACGAGTAACACTTCGTGCCCGGCGGATTCGTCACCATCGTCATATCCTTTGACACCGTCGAACCCTTGGTGGTCTTGGCGTAGGTGTCCGCCAGCGCCAAGGTGATCACCGCGTCGTAGGCGTAGTTCGAGCCCGACAGGGGACCGGCCGCCGCCTGGCTCGGGAACAACTTCTTGAATCCCGCCAGGAAGAAGTTATCGGCCTGGCCCGTCAGGGACGTGCCCATCACCGAAGTCAGGTGAGCGTGAGCGTTCGCTGTTCCGAAGGCTTTGATGTAGTCACTGCTCGTCGTCACGTCGGTGCCAATCCAAGGAATGGTCGAGCCGAGTTGCGTGAACTCCGTCTCAAGTACCGCCACCGTGGGCGCGTCGGTCTGAGAAAAGATGACGTTCGGCTTGTCGGCGATGACTTGCGCGACGGTGTTGGTGTAGGACGACTGATCGGCCTGGACGTTGTACACGTTGATGACCGTTCCGCCCAGCTTGATCCACGTCCTCTTCACCGGCGCCACGATTGTCTGGGCCGCGGCGTCCGAGTAAAAGAGCAGGTCGGCCGTCTTGTAGCCCTTGATGTGGGCGTAGGTGGCCATGGCCACGCCGAGCTGGCTGTCCGACGGGCTATCGCGGAAGAGATACGGATCGGTCTGCGTGTCGCGGGTCGTGTCACCACCTTGGAACTCGTCAATGATCTTGTTGGCCTTCAACACCGGCTCCACCGCGTTGATCTCTTGTGTGGTCGGACCGATGATGCCGGCGATGCCACCGCCCGAGAGCAACTTCAACAGCGCCGTCTTGCCTTCCACGGGGTCACAGCCGGTGTCGCCCTGGGGAATGAGGAGCTTCTTGCCCAACACTCCGTTGTCGGCATTCACCTGGGCCTGAGCGATCTGAGCACCTTGATAGATACCCTCGCCCAAACTCGCCAAAGGACCCGTGAAGCACGACAGTACGCCGAACGAAATGGTGCCCGAAGAGGCTCCCGCCGTCGCGTCCGCACCGATGGCCACTCCACTTCCCAGCACGGTCGCCAGAGCCACGGCGCTCGTCATTGTCCGAATCGTTAGCAACTTCCTGATACTTCTCATTTTGACCCCCTAATTGTGTTCTTCTCTCCTACGAGAACTCTGATTTCGAACTACGACATCCTCCCGACGTAGAGGTCGATGACCTCGTCGTCGTGTAACAGTTGTTCGGCCGGACCGTCGAGTCGGTTCTTGCCCAGGACCATGACGTAGCCCCATTGCGCGTGGCGCAGCGATCGTCGGGTATTTTGTTCGACCACACAGATACCCACGCCCGTCGTCATCACTTTTTCAATCTGTTCCCACAGCGCGCTTTGCAAGATGGGCGACAGTCCCGCGCTCGGTTCGTCGAGCAGCATGACTTCGGGGTCGAGCATGAGACCGCGAGCCATCGCGAGCATGCTGCGCTGCCCACCGCTCAGGGCCCCCGCCTTACGTCGATGCGACTTTCTCAGATCGGGAAAGAGTTCACCGAGTTCGTCAATTCTTTGCGCGACGCCGTGCTTGCGCGTGTAACCACCCATCTCCAGGTTCTCTCGAACGGTGAGATCCGGGAATATGTTCGCCACCTGGGGCACGTAGGCCAACTTTCGGCGCACCATTTTCTCCGGCGGCAGGTTGGTGGTCTCTTGACCCAAAACGAAAACGTGGCCACTGGTGGTCTTGATGACGCCGCTAATCGCCTTGAGCAGCGTCGACTTGCCCGCGCCGTTGGGGCCGACGATGGCCGTGATGTGGCCCTTGCGAACGTCGAGCGACACGTTCTCGACGATCGGCGAACCCCCGTAGCCGGCGGTTACGTTCTCGACTCGTAAGACGACGGGAGCATCTAGGTAGGCGTCACTCATTGGTCATCATTTCCAAGGTAGGCGTCCACCACGCGCTTGTTGTCACGAAGTTTGTCGAAGCGACCCTGCGCGATGACCGCACCGAGGTCCATGACGATCACTTCATCGCAGTTCTTCTCGACGAAGTGCAGGTTGTGCTCCACGATGACCACGGTGCTGCCCGCCCGCTTCAACTCCAGGATGGCCTCGCCAATTCGTTCGCCCAAAACCGGGTTCACGCCGCCCATGGGTTCGTCCAAGATGGTCAGTCGCGGTTTGGCGGACGCGATGCGCGCGAACTCCAACAGTCGTTTCTGACCGCCACTCAGACTGACCGCCCGGTCGTTTCGACGCTCGTCGAGAAGATAGTGCGCCATAAGGTCGCGAATCTCTTGAGTGTCGCCAGCGTCTTGACGACGTAGCCGTCGAGCCGAGGTGAGGGAACGCCAGAGTGATTCGCGCTCGAGTTCTGATCGGCCGACTCGGACGTTGTCAATGACCGACAGGTCACGCCATTCACGCGGCGTCTGGAAGGTACGGATCATACCCATCCGGGAGATCTGATCCGGTCGCTTACCCACGACGTCCACACCGGCGAATCGCACCCGGCCCGACGAGGGCTGCTCGAAGCCCGAGACCAAATCGATCACGCTGCTCTTGCCGGCCCCGTTGGGACCGATCAGTCCCACCACTGTTCCTTCACGGATCGTCAGGGAACAGTCATCGACGGCGACCACGCCACCGAAGGACTTCGAAAGGTTCTCGATCTCTAGCAGCGCGGTGGCGCTCACGAATCGACTTCCAGTACGGGGCCGGCCGCGACGCTGTCGGGCACGAGATCGGGCGAGAGTGTCGGGCGCTTGAACCGGCTTCGCCACGATCGTCGAACCATCGCGTCGTCGGTGCCTAAACGTTCCGGCAGGAGTCCGCTCGGTCGAAATTTGAGCATCAGAATTATCAAAAGGCCGATAAGTATCTGGCGGAGGGCCGGTCCCAGTTCGGGACGGGCGGCCGGCGAGGGGATATAGCGCGTCATCTCCACGAAACCCACGTACACGATGAACGAACCCAATACCACTCCCCGGGGGTTGCCACGGCCCCCGACCAAGATTGCCGCGTACAGCACGAAAATCTCCGTGGGCTTCCAGTCCAAGGGGTTGAAGGCACCGATGTAGGCCGCGAAGAGTCCCCCGGACAGCCCGGCGAGGCCGGCGCCGAAGAGGTACGTCCGGTACTTCGCCCAAAAAACGTTGCGTCCGTACACCGAGGCCGCGCGCTCGTCGTCTCGAACGGCGCGCACCATCCGACCGAAGGGACTGGTGGAGAGACGCTGGACCAAAAGGTAGACCGCGAACAGCACGAGGAGGCAGAAGCCGAAGAAGAGATAGTGG
Source organism: uncultured Acidimicrobiaceae bacterium (assembly GCA_963716515.1). Lineage (GTDB taxonomy): Bacteria > Actinomycetota > Acidimicrobiia > Acidimicrobiales > RAAP-2 > RAAP-2. The sequence goes on along the minus strand of OY970319.1, from coordinate 1,726,544 downwards.
TAGGCGTTGTACGAAAGGTGCGACCCCATGGGATCGAAGAGTCCAAAGACGCCGTTGTAACCGTTGAACAACGGCGTGAAGTTCTCCACCAGGTAGTAGATCGCCCAGACGGCCCCGAAAGTGGTGATGGAGAAGTACACGTCGCGCAGGTTTCGCAGGGCGATGGCGCCGATGATCGAGGCGAAAGCCACCACCACGATCACCGCGATCACGACGGCCAGGAGATACGGCAAGCGCCAGCCGAGCACGTACTCCACGGGCGCCTTGGCCTTCCCGACCGTCAGGATGATGGTCATGTAGACGCCTAGGGCGAAGTAGGCGTACGCCGAGAGGTCAAAGTCGCCGGCCCATCCCCAGATCATGTCGATCCCGAGCGCCAGTACCCCGAAGATCGCCGCCTCGGTAAGGATCGCGGTCCAGTACTGGAGCATCAGGCCCGCACCGTAAGGGCTCGTCCCCGAACGAACAACCCGTTGGGCTTAATGAGCAGCATCACCACGAGGAACCCGAACGCAAACACCAGCTGGTACGCCGACGACGTGTAGGTCCCAGCGATCGACATGACCAGGCCCAACACGATCGCGCCTCCGAGTGTGGCGTAGGGTCGTCCGAGTCCTCCACCCACCGCCGCGGTGATGGAGAGCAGTAGGAAACCGTTGCCGATGGTGGGCGTAATCGTGCCAATCGTTTCACCATAGAGAAAGCCAGCGAATCCCGAAATTGCTCCGGCCACGGCCCAGGTCTTCATGACCACGCTCCGTGCCGGAATACCGCTTACCTGCGCTAGTCCGCGATTTTGCGATACCGCTCGAAGGGCCTTGCCCAGACGCGTCCTTTGCAAAAGGATGTAGATCAGTCCCGCGACTATCACCGCCGAGAGCATCACCCTGATCGTGAGGGTCGTCCAGAGGAACGGTCCTACGTGCAGGAGACTTCCCTGCGCGAATCCGTACGAAACGCTCGCGCCCCCAAATCCAATGAGCAACAGATTCTGCAATATGAGCGATGCGCCCAGCGTCGCGATAAGTGTGGACAACGGCTTTTGGTTCCGGAATCGTTCGATGAGCCCGAAGTTCAGCGCCATGCCGGCGAGCGCGCCGAAGACCGTTGCGATGACGGCGCACACGTAAAGATTCTGATGAAAATTGGTATCGGCCACGTATGCGGCGTACGCCCCGATGGTGAGGACCTCGCCGTGGGCCAGATTCACCACATTGCTGACGGCGTACTCGAGAGTAAAGGCTACGGCAGAGAGCGCGAGAATTGCGGCGACCGCCAAGCCCATCCCCAGGCTGATCCAGAAAATGCTCATATCCCCCGAAACGCATCGAAGCATCCGCCTCAAGAACGTAGGAGGAATACTTCACACAGAATTGAGGTGAGAGTAACACAGTACGAACTTCCAGAATTTTGGGTTCGTTGAAAAGTTTTCAACGAACCGAGCCCTCGCCACGCCGGTGCAGCGGCCCGTGAATTTTCGCGTACTTGGCATGTGTCACGACGTGGCTTCGTGAGTCACAACCAATTGTCAACCAATTGTTTGCCACCGAGATGACGTGACCATGACTCTCGCGTCGAGGGGCTAAATATCAGCGGCGACGTCACGCGGCGCGAGCGAGCGACTCTCAACACCGTTCGTCCACCGCGTCACTCACCGAACGATCACCAGACCGATATGGTGACCGGATGGAATTGGAGTTCAGCGGCCAAGTGTGGGAGTGGAGGGGGCCTTCACCGTTTTACTTCGTGACGGTCCCCGACGAGGAGAGTGCGGAACTCGAATCGATGTCGTCCCTCGTCACCTACGGCTGGGGGATGATTCCGGTCGCGGCGGCGATTGGATCGACTCGATGGACGACCTCGTTGTTCCCCAAAGACGGGCTCTACGTGGTGCCGCTCAAAAGCGTCGTGCGCAAGGCCGAAGGCATCAACACCGGCGATTCGGTGAGCGTGCATTTGGACGTCGCGCTCTGACGTCTCGGAGATAAACGGCGTCGATCACGGCACGCCACGCATCAGCGACGCAATACGGATTCTCCATCGCTCCCCGAGGGTGGCTTAGGAGTTCACCTTGTCGCTGCGGTGCGGCAGCACCCAGTTCGGTCGCGGGAAATGACAGGTGTAGCCGTTGGGGTAATGCTCGAGGTAGTCCTGATGTTCCGGTTCAGCCTGCCAGAACGGTCCCGCCGCGCTGACTTCGGTCACGACTTTGCCCGGCCAAAGCCCCGACTCGTTGACGTCGGCGATCACGTCGTCCGCGACTCGACGCTGAAAGTCGTCGACGTAGAAGATCGCCGAACGATAGCTGGTGCCTACGTCGTTGCCCTGTCGATCCATCGTGGTCGGGTCGTGAATCTGGAAGAAAAAGGCGAGGATGTCTCGATACGAGACAACGGAAGGATCGAAGACGATCTCGATTGCTTCGGCGTGTCCTTCGTGATGACGATAGGTCGCGTTCACCACTTCGCCGCCGGTGTAGCCCACGCGGGTCGTGATGACGCCGGGACGTTTCCGGATGAGGTCCTGCATTCCCCAGAAGCACCCTCCGGCGAGGACCGCGGTCTCCGTGTCGTTGGTCATTGTGACGCCTCCTCTTTCGATGCAGCATTTTCGAAGAGATGCTTGTACTCGCCGTAGCCCGACGCTTCGAGTTCGTCGTACGGAACGAATCGTAACGCCGCGGAGTTAATGCAGTAGCGAAGGCCACCCTGGTCCTTGGGGCCGTCGTCGAAGACGTGACCCAAGTGACTGTCACCGTTCGTGGAGCGTACTTCCGTGCGCGTCATGCCAAAGGTGCGGTCCTTGTGCTCGACCACGTTCGCGCTTTCGACGGGCGCCGTGAAGCTGGGCCACCCGCACCCGCTGTCAAACTTCTTGGTGGAGGTGAAGAGCGGCTCGCCAGAGACGATGTCGACGTACAGTCCCGCTTCGTGGTGGTCCCAGAACTCGTTGCGGAACGCCGGTTCGGTGGCGCTCTCTTGCGTGACCGAATACTGGTGGGGCGTCAAACGAGAGATCGCCTCGGGGTCCTTCACGTACTTTTCGCTCATTTCCACTCCTTCGTTCGAGGGCATTCCGACGCTTCGGGTACTGCCTCCCTTACGGTATCGGGGAGTGCGCATTTCGTTACAAAATCCGCTCCCGAAGAACCAATTCGCCGATTCGTTCCCTCGCCGTCACCGGGCGACCGTGTCGAATCCAGGTGGCTTAGCGGACACCGGTTATTCGACCATCGCTAAGGACACCATCTCGCCAGCCGTCTCTTCGGCGTTGGAGGCGATGGTGTGCGTTGGTCGAATGGCGAAATAGGCGACCAGGAACGCGACGGTGATGATCCCGGCGCCCGTCAACAGCGCGTCCGAGCGCCCGTGGGCCGCGGCGATGCTGGTGAGGGCGGCGACCCCGACGGCGCCGCCGGTCTGTTGCATGGTCTGGAGCATTCCCGAGGCCGCGCCGGCGTCGGCCCGGGGGACTCCGGCGAGAATCGTAACGCTGAGCGGCAAGAAGCACGATCCGGCCCCGATGCCAAAGAGCACGAGCGGTCCGAACAGACTTTCGAAGTAACTTTCCGACGGCGTGGCCTTGGAGATCCAGAGGGTCGCGACGCCGAGCGTGACGAGACCGAACAAGAGAATCGGCCGAGCGCCGATGCGCCCGATGAGTCGCGGCGTGATGCGGGAACTCATGAAGATCAGTCCCGTCATCGGCAGAAAGGCCAATCCCGCGTCAACGGCACTGAAATGTAGGTCGCCCTCGAGGTACTGACTGATGAAGAAGAACACGCCGTACATCACTGACGGCACCAACATCATCGTGAAGTAGGCCGGACCGCGCAGGCGATCGGTCAACAACCTCATCGGCAAGAGCGGCTGACTCCGTCGCTTCTCCACTCGCACGAACGCCGTCAGCAGTACCGCGCTGATCACGAAGGACCCGAAGGTGACCGACCGGCTACCGTGCTCGGCGAGCCGGATGAAGCCGTAGATCAAGCTCCCGAGACCACCGGTCACCAGGGCCGCACCGGCGACGTCGAGGCGTCCGCCGTTACGCGGCGGTTCCGGGACGAAACGCGGGGCCAAGAGAATGATGGCGATGCCGATGGGCACGTTGATGAACATGACCCAGCGCCACGACACCCACGACGTCAAGGCACCACCCAGAATCAGACCGAGCGATCCACCACCGGCCGAGACGGCGGTGAAGATTCCCAGCGCCTTGTTTCGAGCCGGGCCTTCTTCGAAGGTGGCACTGATCAAACTCAGCGTGCTGGGAGCCGCGAGCGCGGCGCCGACTCCTTGGACGGCCCGGGTGAGGAGCAACATCGTCGACGTGGTCGCCATGCCACCCAGCAGTGATGCGCCGGTAAATATGGTGAGGCCGATCACGAGCATCCGACGCCGGCCGAAGACGTCGCCCGCCCGACCGCCGAGGAGCAAAAGCCCTCCGAAGGCCAAGCTGTAGGCGTCGATGACCCACGAGAGTCCGGCTGAACTGAAGTGCAGGGAGTGCCTGATCGGTACGAGGGCGATATTGACGACGGTGGCGTCGAGGACGACCATCAACTGACAGGTGACGATGATGGCCAAAGCGATAGTGGAGGCTCGTTTTTGGGTGTGAGAGGTCAGAGGCACAGTGGTTCCTTTTATTGAAATAGCGGCGTACAACTCCGGAAATTTGGTTATCCCGCAACCTCGCTACCCGAAGGCGTTGCTTTCGGTCTCCGGAGGACCTAACATGAGGGTGCCTCCACATACTATACGGAGGTTGCCTCCGGTTGCAAGTATTTCTTGGAGAACTTTTGGGGCGGTCTCTACAGAGGAGTGGCGATGAGCGAAACGGTGGTGAGGAAAGGTCCTCGCCGGGCTGACGCTCAACACAACTACGACGTGATCTTGGCGGCCGCGCGCGCCGCGGTCGCGGAACGAGGCGGCGACATCGTGCTCGAAGACATTGCCCGCCATGCCGGGGTCGGCATTGGGACGCTCTATCGTCATTTCCCCACACGCCAAGCACTGCTCGAAGCGGCGTTCTTGGACGAAGCGCTAGAACTTCGTCTGCGCGCCGAAGAATTGAAGGCCGCGCCGGCGCCGCTGGAGGCGTTGATCGATTGGCTGCGCTTGCAAATGGACTTCGGAGCACACGGGCGCAGTATGGGGGCCGCCGTCATGAACGCGAAGCACACCGAGGGCACCGAGATTCAAATTGCGTGTGTCGACATGCGAAAGGCCGGCGCCGTACTCCTTCGTCGGGCTCAAGACGCTGGCGAAGTCCGTGCGGACGTTGAGATCATCGATCTACTGCGATTGATGCACGGCATCGTCATTGCTAACGAACAGGCGCCCGATCAATCGCGCGTGAATCCGATGTTCGACCTCGTGATTGCCGGTATTCGGTCCTGATTTAAGTCCCGTGCGGACTCGGCACCAGTTCGACGAATGAAATCGTGCGATCGGTCAGGAGTTGATAGTCGCCCCAACCGCCGTAGTGTCGAACGAGTTCGTTCCACCGAGTCGGATCGTCGGTAGAGAGAATTGCTCGGGCGGTGGCTCGAAACCTATGTGCGCCGACCTGCACGGTCACGTCTGGATTGTGGCGAACGTTGAGGAGCCACTCGGGGTGCTCCGGTCGGCCCCCGTTGGACGCCACCACGAAGAAAACGTGATCCTTCTCGTAGTAGAGGAGCGTTACCGCACGCGGAAGCCCGCTCGTTCGACCGCGCGTCTCCAAGATCAACATCGGGCCCACGGGGCTTTTGTGTCCGACAAATCCTCGAGTGAGTCGATAGAGATGCACGTGCCATCGGTAGATCGTTCGTCCGATACTGCGGTCGATCGCCACCGTGAGTTTCAATGTCGTGTCCTTCGCAGTAGGAATCCCTCGTGAATTCTTCCACGGATCACTTCGAACCATGGGGGGAAGATCGAGGGCGTTCGTCGTCGCTGATTGTCAACAGGGGGGCGCCCTTTAGGTTGGGCGTGTAGGACACGACGCGGTGTCCGAGAGGAGCGACGCGATGGAGATTATTCGTAATGACGACGGGAGTCTGCTGGTCCCCATTCCTGAAGGCCGGCATCACGACAGTGATGACGCGACGGACGCCACTGCCGGCGACGGCGCTGAGGGAACCGAAGCTCCGACGACCCGGCTGTTGCATCCCGGCGAAGGTGGCTACAACGAGGCCCTCGCCGAATGGGATCTCCAACAGAACCCCGACCGCGCTCCCGCGGTGTCGACCGCGAGTGGACGAGAAGAGGCGATGAACGTCGTGCACGCCGTGGCCGAGTCGCCCGACCATGACGTCGCGGGCGCGCTCAAAGACGTGAGTGACTCCGAAGCGAGCGGCGAGGCTCTCCGACACGTGCTGATCGGTGGGACGCATTCGGTGGAGGCCTTCTCCGAAGAGGTGGCGGCAGCCGAAGGGGGAGAGCCGCTACCGGCGCACAAAATGACCAAGATCATTGGCGAGGTACTGGCCGAACTGGACAAGTAACCGACGAAGCGACTCGTCGCTCTCGCGCGGTTGGCTCGCGGCGCCGAATGGCGCCTACATTCGATGAGTTGACCGATGCGGAAAAGGACTGGTGTGACGTGGACGTTCAAGAACTACTAGGCAAGGTGGGACAGAGTCTGTCGGTGAGTCGCGCCTTCGGTACGGCCTACGAAAAGAACGGATCCCTGGTGATCCCCGTGGCGATCGTCGCCGGCGGCGGCGGTGGAGGCGAGGGCACGTCGGGTTCACCCTCGAGCGACGCCTCGGACGATGTGGAATCCGAGGCTGACGACACTTCCACTGAAAGTGAATCGTCGGGTTCGGGGGGTGGTTTTGGGGGCGTGGTCATGCCGGCCGGCGTTTACGTGGTGAAAGACGAGCAAGTCCGTTGGGTGCCCGCGGTGAACGCCAACCTGGTGATTGTCCTGGTCTTCTTGACGTTGCGAATGATCGTGCGCGCACGCCGTAAGGCACGCCGTCACGCCTCGTGATCCGACCAATGAGGACCGTACTCGTTCGTTGACGCTTTCGGCGGGCTCTTATGATTGAGCCATGGCGCAGACCGTCGGAACCCTTGCGTCACGAAATCGCCGTGGCTAGACGCCAGTGGTTTGCGCGACGCCGCGTCGGCTTCGGTGTTCGTCCCGTGACCTGGCAGGGCTGGCTTCTCACGGCGATCGCCATCGGCGCCGCGATCGGCGGTCTTGTCGGTGTCAAGAAGACCGCCGGGGAGATTCTCTTCGTAGGAGTGATCGGTCTCTACCTCTCAATTGCCTACAGCCTGGGCGGTATGAATAAGCCCATTGACACCAACGTCCGAGAAAGTGATGTCAACGACCACGTGAACGAGAGGGAGGTCGCGAAGGTCACCGTGCCGCCCGAGGTCTACGGTTCCAAGACGCCGCGCGAAATCGCCGAAGCAATCGTGTCGCACACCGGAGAATTTGCCGAGCCCATGGAGAATGGGGTGTCGAGCGATTCGGTCATCGTGGTCAATCACCTCACCAAGCAATTCGGGCCGCGCGTTGCCTTTGACGACGTCTCCTTCAGCGTCCGACGAGGTGAGGTATTCGGGTTCCTTGGTCCCAACGGTGCCGGAAAAACGACCACCGTTCGAACGCTGAGCACCCTGGTGACACCGACCTCCGGATCCGCCGAGGTCGCCGGTATTCCGCTCGACGGCGTTCATGACATTGAGATTCGTCAGCGCATCGCGGTGATGACCGAAGTTCCAGGATTGTATCTGCGCCTGAGCGTCACGGAGAATCTGGTTTTCTTCGCCGGACTCTACGGCTACCGCGACGCCCAGCCGCGAATCGATCGGGCGCTGGAGGCCGTCAATCTCTCCTCACGCGCGAGTGACCTCTGTGGCAGCTTGTCCAAGGGGCTACGTCAACGCGTGGGACTGGCTCGGGCGCTGCTGAGTGATCCGGAGATCGTCTTCTTGGATGAGCCGACTGCCGGACTTGATCCCGTGGCCTCGCTCGAAGTGCACAATCTGATTAACGACCTTCGAGCCAAGGGCGTCACCGTGTTTCTCACGACCCATCGGCTGGACGAAGCAGAGAAACTATGCGATCGGGTGGCCATCTTGAACACCACCCTGCGCACGGTCGGTTGCATCGACGACCTTCGTCAAAGGATGTTCCACAAGTCGATCCTGGTCACGACCGTGGATCCATTGCTTGACCCCGATCGAATGTTCTCCGCCATCGATCAAGTTGTCAGTTGGACCAAGGACGACAATGGCGGCTACATCCTCGTGGTGGGCGACGTTCGCGTCGCAGCCCCCGCGATCACGAGGGCGCTCGTCGCCGGGGGAGCCGACGTCCTCTCTCTTGCTGAGGGTCATCATTCGCTGGAAGAGGTCTATCTGGAACTGGTCGGGGCCGCCGGCCAAGGTGGTGAGCGATGAACGAGAGCTGGATCCGAATTCGGGCAGTGATGAGCAAGGAGTTCCGGGAGTACCGGCGCAATCGGTTCATTATCTACACGATGGGTACGCTGCCACTGATCCTCACGGCGCTGCCGGTGATATCACTCTTTAGTATTTCCAGTTCGACACCACCTTCGGTCGTACGAACCCAAGTAGGGATCACGCTGCTCTTGTTGCTCGTGATACCGGTCGTGATACCGGCCACGATCGCCGCGTACTCCGTAATCGGCGAGCGCGATCAGGGCACCCTGGAGCCGCTTCTCACGACGCCCATCAGTCGCGAAGAGTTCCTCCTCGGCAAGTCGCTGGCGGCCACCATTCCTACGGTGGGCGTCGCGTACGCGTTTTTCATCGTGTTGGTGGTGGCGATTCGGTTGGGAGCATCGAGCGTCGTCGCGCACGCGGTGTGGCAACCCTCGTGGTTCTTGGCGGAGTTGCTCTTCGCACCTCTCTTAGCGGCGTGGTCGGTGTGGGTCGGCACGGCGATCTCGGCCCGGTCCTCGGACGTGCGGGTGGCCCAGCAGCTTGGAACCCTCGCGAGTCTTCCGGCACTCGTGTTGCCTCTGCTCATGTCACTCCAGGTCTTCAAGCCGACCGCGACGGTCGCGGTGGTGATCGCCGTAGCGTTGACCGTGATCGACGTGGCAGCGTGGCGCATCGTGTCGAAGATGTTCGACCGTGAAAGGCTCATTACGGGTGCCTCCGCCGTGACGATGCGAGCCGAGGCCGGGACCTAACCTCTTCCCGGTTGGACCGATAGATCCGCCCAAAGCACGATCCCATCCATCTTGTTAGATTTGTGGATTCCGCCGGAGCGGGGGACGGGTCCAGACAGCGCGCCCGTCGGAATGGGCTAAATGCAAGGGCAATCACCGAACGAGGTCGAGATATCTTCGGGAACACTCCGTCGATCTGTCTCGAGCGCGCGTACGGTGTTATGCGCGCTCACGGTAAGCGCCTTGATCGTCTTGGCGATGCCGGCGCTCGCGTCGAACGCCACCGTACGAACCGGGGTTCACCTCGGATCCGCTAGGGCGTTGGATGACTGCGACCCCGATGGCGACTCGTACTTCACTGCTCACCACGACGGAGACTCGACGACGTCTGACCCGGACGACGTCTGTTCGACCACGACGACCACGACCACGACAGTTCCTCCCACCACGACGACTGCACCGCCTCCGCCCCCTCCACCTTCCACGACTTCGACCACCACCACGACGACTACGACGACCACGACGACCACGACCCTTCCGCCGCCGACCACGACCCTCGCACCGATTCACATAGTGTCGAACCCTCCGCCAGCTCCTCCTCAACCTCGCACGTTCACCATCGAGCCCTTCGCTGAAGGTTCGTACGGCCTGTCCACGAAGTTAAACGCCGAGATTCAACGGATGGCGCTGACGATTCAGAAGAACCACTACAAGACGGTCACTCTGACCGGTTATACCGACAATGTCTTCACGGCGGCGTTCAACGTAACGTTGAATCAAAATCGAGCACAGGCGGTCTCCGCTCGCCTATCGCTCGATCTTCAGTCGTTGAAAGACTCCGCCGTCGTCGTATCCATAGTTCCCGGCTACAGCGTGGTCCTCGTCGCCACCAACGCCACCGCAAAGGGACGAGCTCAGAATCGGCGAGTCGTAGCGACTCTCAAAGCGACCTGATCGGTTCGTAATGAGGATCCCCGTCGCCACGGTTGGTCGACGCATGATGCGACGTGCGTTGTGGGCTCCCGTCCTGGTCCTTCTCTTGGGTTCCCTGCCCGCGATTCTCTCGACGTCCTCGGCGAGCGCGTCGCCGGCCACGGCAGATGTCGGCACGGTGTACGTCACGAACCTGAACCTCGATTCGGTCACCGCCATCGACACGGCGAACGAGCACACCACCGTGGTCCACGGTTCGCCGCCCGCGATGAACGGTCCGCTCGGCATCGCCATCGCGCCGAACGGGGACACCGCCTACGTCACGAATTCGAACGGCCATACGGTGACACCAATCGACATCAAAACCTCGCCGTTCACGCTCGAGACGCCCATCCGAGTGGGGAGCGGTCCGGCGGCCATTGCCATCTCGCCGAGCGGTGCGACGGCGTACGTGAGCAACTTCAACTCCAACACCGTGACCCCCATCGACCTCACCACCAGTCCGGCGACGGCCGAGCGACCGATTGCGGTCGGCAGCGGACCATGGAGCATCGCGGTGAGTCCTAACGGAAAATGGGTCTGCGTCTCGAACTCCGAAGGACAATCAGTCAGTGTGATCAATACGATCACACGGCAGGCAACTTCCCTGCAGCTCACGAGTGCTCCTCAAGCGATTGCGATGACCCCCAACGGCGCGGCCGCCTACGTGGCCAACGGACATCAGGTGACGCCGATTGACCTGAGCTCGACCACGCCAGTTCTCGAGCGTGCGATTGCCGTGTCCAACGGACCTCTCGGAATCGCAATCACACCGAACGGAACGATGGCCTACACGGCGAACAACGATGACACGGTGACGCCCATCGATCTCGCGACCACTCCGGCGACGCCGGGGGCGGCGTTTTCGGTCGGCAGCATCACGCAACCCGACGGCATTGCGATTGCGCCAGACGGCGAGACGGCGTTCGTCGCCAACGCGAGCAACACCGTGACCCCCATCGATATCGCCGCAAAATCACCTCGATCCGAGGCACCGGTCCAAGTGGGCTCGGCCAGCTTCGGCATCGCGATTGCTCCGGGTCAGGCTCCCTCGGTGCATCTCTCGGTCACTTCCGCGCCGGCCGGCCAACCTTCGCAATTTGACGCCGCTGGTTCGTCGTCGACGGCCGGACCGATATCGCACTACGACTGGAACTTTGGTGATGGCATCTCGGCTTCGACGACCTCCGCGACGACGTCACACGTCTACGCCAGGCCGGGTTCGTACGCCGCGTCAGTCACCGCGGTCGGCGCAGACGGAACGTCGACGTCGAAGACGTTCACCGGCCAAACCGTGAGTAATAACGGCAGCCCTACGGCCCAGTCGCGACTTTCGGTGAGCGTGGTCTCAGCACTGCGTTCGTCGCCGTCGTCGGGTCCCCCGGGAATCGCGATCGCCCTTCGGGATCCGACCTTCTCGTCTCGCTGCCCATCGGTCAACGTCTTCTTTGACGATCAACTGATCGACTCGGTGACGAGGTCGCTCGCCGGGTTTTCCGTGCCCCACTTGGTGATTCCGGGCGACGTCAAACTCGGCGCGCACCGATTGGAGCTGTCGTGCACCAACTCACACCCTTGGCTGTTGTCCACGCCCTTTGAGGTGACGGCGACGAGGAATCATCTCTCGGAGTTCAGTGTCGCCATGCCGAACCCGACGCAGGTCGGGAAGCACCTCGTCGCGTCGGGCGGTATCAGCATTGGCTTCTTGCTCGTGAGTCGACTCATCGCCGCCGGGTTCCCGAGCGAGTGGCTGGACTCGACCTACGCCGAGAATCGAGAGCGAATCCAGGCGCGAGCCCGTCGACGCTTTCCGCGACTCTTCATCGATCGCGAGAAGGAGAAGTCGACCACTCGTCGAATGGTCATTGGCACGGCGCTCTTCATCGGTTTCATCGGCTTCGCCGGTCTGATCAACTCGTTCCTCGACAAGGGCTTCGGTTTGAATCGCACCACGCTCTGGTTGTACCTGGGCGAGTGCATTGGGGTCGGCGTGGTCACCTTGACCTCGCAACTGCCGATTCTCATCGGGGGACTCCGTGAACACCGCCGGGTCCACATGCACGTGCTGGTGGGCGGCATGATCATTGCCATCATCTGCGTGAGCGCCTCACGCGCCATCGGACTTTCTCCGGGGTACTGCTACGGATTGATTGCGGTGTTCGTCCTGCGACCACACACCGACGAGAAGGACTGGGGCCGACTTCACGCCATCGCGTCGGTGTGCGTCCTCGTCGTGAGCACGGCGGCGTTCTTGCTCACCGTGCCGGTCTTTCACGCCGCGACGTCGAGCTCGCCGTCACCGATTTGGCTGATCCTTGATCCGGCGCTGAACGTCACCTTCCTCGGCGGCTTCGCCAGTCTCGCTTTTGGGATGCTGCCCCTTCCGTTCCTGCCCGGTCGACACGTTCGCCAATGGAATCCGATCGCCTGGATGGTGATCACGACCATCGGGCTGATTGGCTTCGTGGCCGTGCTCCTCACTCCGGGCAGTGGCAGTCCAAGCGAGTTGCGTCACGTGGCCCTCGTCCCACTGTTCGTGGCGTTCGCCCTTTTCGCGTTCGGCTCGCTGGCCTTCATGGCCTACTTCCATCTGCGGCCCGCTCCGTCGGAACCACCAACGGCCACGGCTCCAGGAGCCTCAGCCGACTGACGAAACTCGTCGCGCAGCGAGGTCGACGCCCTACGGCATGTCGGGCAAGACGTTATCGGCCCAGGTGAAGGTCATGGGCGGCAACGATCCCTTGGGGATCTCGATGAGATCAACGAACGACGCGTGGCCGTTCACCATGGCGAAGCCCGTACCCATCTCGCAGTTCGTGCAACCGAGGCCGACGCCTTGGTTGAAACCGGGATCCGAGCCGAGCAGTTCGTCGCGGTGGGCCCAGCAGCCGGCGGCGCCGGCCGAGGTGCAGGCGATGTTCGAGGTCTTGGCGGCGCTGCCCCCCCACGTGTCGTCGTACATCCAGACGTAGTCAGCCGCGAGGACGTTGTAGCCCCCCGACCACGCGCCCCCGAAGCCGGCAGAACCCTGGGCGTCGTTGGCCATGGGAAATCCGGCGGCAACCGACGGGTCGGTGTTGGCTCCGGCGGCGTGTTGGGCATTCGCGGTTAGGGCCGAGTTGATCCCGAGATACGGAGGAAGACCACGAGCGGTGCGTTCGAGATCCGCCACGACGAAGAGCTGCTCCGGCGTCGTGAGACTGAACCAGTTACTGGGGAGGACCATTGGTCGCACCCCCTCGATCGCTCGAGCGTTATTGATGGCCGCCAAGAGATAGTTGGTGCAGGCCACGCCGTTGGTGTAGCCGGGCCACGCAAGCGCGGTCGCCGATCCGACGACGCATGGATTAGCGCAGCTCCAAGCTCCGGACACGAAAGTGCACTTTCCAGTGAGCAGGAAGTTGGGACTCGGAGCGATGTTGGCCGACGGGTTCGAAATGGAGAGAGCCGGTGACTTAGTGACCGGAGGACTCTTCACCGTCGTGGTGGTCGTGGGGGCGACCGTCGTCGGGGTTACGACGGTCGTCGGAGTTGGCACCGTGGTCGTCGGGCTGGCCGAACCGTTCGACGTGGAGCGCGACTTTTGAGTGGGGGAGGTGGCCACGACGCGAGAGTGGCGAACTGCGCGCGTAGAGACGGAGCGCTTGGCACGCGGCGCGGTCGTCGTCGTGGTCGACGTCGTGGTCGACGTCGTGGTCGTCGACGCCTCAGTGGTCGTCGTGGCCAACGTAGTGGTCGTTCCCGCGCCGAATCGGGCGCTCGGGCTCACAATGTTGGCCATGGCGGGCAGCGCAGTGACGCTCAAGACGATTCCTACGACGAGCGAACCGATCGAGCCGATCAGAACAGAGCGGCGCGGCCCTCGACGCGATGTCGAAGAGCGCCCTCTGGGGTCTCGCGAGAGATTTTGCCCCTGCGTGATATTGGTCATGGATCAATTGTCGAAAATCAAATCCAAGGTGCTCCCTACTGTTTCTCAATATCTGCTCAAATCAGCTGAGTCTCGGTAACCGTTGACGGGTCGAGTGCGCCGAACGTCCTGTATTTCAAGAGCGGATCGAATCTTCGAATCACGCGCTGACGAATCACCGCTATCGATTCAGAGGTGCCGCCGCGTCGACTTCGGTGAACTATGAACTGAGTCGCGAGTGAGGAGCGTGACTGAAGAGTATCGAAAGCGCCCTCGGAACTGATCAGCGTCGTTGACGCGTGCAGTGCGCGTCGTCAACGTGACGTGCACACGAAGCGAAAATCGACAAATTCTTCAGAGAACGCTATTACTAGTTCGTCATCAGGACGTATGTGCGTTGGAACACGTCTGCAGACGGTGCCTCGAAATGCACTCGGGACGTGGACCATCACGCAAGGGCATGCTGGTGGTCCACCTCAGAGAATTCTGAGAAGTGCCCTCGCGTGATGCGAGGCAACATGAGTGTGCCATCCGAATACGCGTTTTCTTCCGACTTGATTGGAAGTTGCGCGGAGTTTGTCCGCACGTTGTTGCACCGCGTCGTTTGCCGGTCATTTGGTCTTCGCGGTGCTGATCGGTCTTCGTCGATCGTCCCGCATCGTCGGTATCGAGGTGCGAGTCTCGCTGCTTTTGACGACTGCGCCGACGAGACCATTCGGCCGACGAACTACGACTTTATGAGCGCGGTGAACACGACAATGTTGGAGAGGTAGTGGCCCGTGCTCGGATCGAAGATTCCCCCACACGTCACGAGTTGGAGCGCGGGGTACGTGCGTGATCCGTAGACCAGCTTGTCCGGGAAGTTCTTCTTCTTGTACATGCGAACACCAATCACCGCGAACACCAACTTGCGCCCGTCGGCCAACGTAACGTCCACCCGATTGCCCAATCTCAATTTGTCCAAGTGATAAAAGACCGCGGGTCCGTGGTGGTTATCAACGTGTCCCAGGATGACCGCTGAACCCTTTTGGCCCGGCGATCGGTCACCGTTGTACCAACCCGGAACGGAGAAGTTCGTTGGCACGTTGACGGTGCCGTTTTTGTTCAGCGTCAGTACCGACAAGGGCACCGAGACACCGATAATCGGAATCGAAAGATGCAACGGGCGCGACCGCCGGATCGGGTGTGCGACGTACGTGGGCGGCGGAGATTTCTTATGCGCCAGACGAGAGGAGAATGCTGTCGTGTGAATCGGCCGCGATGCGGGTGCCAAGCTCGACGCTGGCTTCGTGGTCGTCGTCGTGGTCGTGGTCGTGGTCGTGGTCGCAGCTGACACCGCGGGAGTGACCTCGATCGTGGTGGTCGTGGTCGAAGTCGTTGGGGAAGGAATCACAACTCCCGACGGGGGCAAGGAGACGACGCCTAACGACGAGATGAGCGTCGGGCCCTTAGGTTGGTTGTGGGGAACATATATGATTCCCGCAATACCAAGGGCCACTAGAACAAGAGAAACGGCCCACCACTTCTTCTGTGGGGGCCGTTTCTCTTTACGCGACTTCACATCGCCCAATCTAGTTTGACCTAACTCAGAAACCCTTTCAGGTTACGCGTCACGTCGACGTCGAGCAACGAGGACCAATCCGGCGAGTCCGGCGAAGAGCACCAATCCGCTCGCCGTCAATAGAACGCCGTTATCGGATGCCGACGCCGCACCGCCAACACCGGTTCCGGGAGCACCGGACGGAACAGTGGCCGGTGGAAGGTTTGGCGTTGTACCCGGTGATGTCGGTGGCGACTGTTTGAAGGTCGTGGGCGTAGTTGGCGGCACTGTCGTCGCCGGGATCGTGGACGTAGTCGTGGACGTTGACGTCGAACTACTAGTCGACTGCGACGGCGGCGGCGGCGGCGGGAGCGTCGTCACGGGCTGCGTCGTCGTGGTCGTGGATGACGTCGAACTGGTCGTGGCGGGCACGGTCGTTGACGTAGTCGAGGTCGTGGACGAGGTCGAACTGGTCGAGGCGGGCACGGTCGTTGACGTAGTCGACGTCGTAGACGTGGTCGACGTCGTTGACGTCGTTGACGTGGTCGACGTCGTTGACGTGGTCGTTGGCACGGTGAACGTGGCCGACGACAGATCGCCTTCGAGGCTAAAGAAGGTCGTTAAACCATTTCCTAAGCCACCGGAGAAGTTCACGTTGCCTGTCTTAAAGGGAGCGGTGTAATTACTGAACGAGACTCCAGGGCCCTCGTAAGTGGTTGTTCCGTATTGGCAACCCGAGAAACCGCCACCGTTGTAGCCGTTTCCGGTCCAAACGTAGTGGTGGCCGTTGGACAGCCCACAAATACCATCACCGTCGAAACCAAAGATGCTGGCAGATGATTGCAGTCCCATCGTTGAGACTGGGGCGCCACTGTTGTTGAGTACACCAACCAACGTGTCGTCGGAGCCGTCAAAGGTGCCAACACTGTGATCTTGAAGGACCGTCGCTGTACCGCCCGGATTCAAAATGATCAGGAATTGGCAGGTCGGTGAATGCCCAACTCCCGGACACTCATTGAAAGGTGCCGTGATGGACGGCGGCACAACCGCACTCGAGCTTCCGGCGAAGATGCTGAAGAACGAGCCCACTAGGGCAACCGAGCCGAGGGCGACCATTACTCGTCGAAGTACGCCGCCTATTGATATTGATTTCTGCGCGCGCTTCGCCCGAATACGTCCGAATCCGAATTTCGCAGAACCAGATGGGAACCGATTCATTACTTTTTCTCCTCTAGCCCCTGCGAGGAAAAGTATGTCAAAACCCAACGGTTTTGTCAAGCGGTAGTTTTTTCATTGTTTTGGAGTTGCGTAGATCCGAACACGGACAGACGTTCAAAACGACAAAATTCCTTATATTTAAAGGGTTTTTCTAGACCTCAAACTCCGAAAATATCGGTCTGGACCGCGTTTTGAAGGAGTTGTCTTTTCGGGACAATTGATGCGAGAAATACCAAGCGGCTCAATTTCGGGTCAGATCGATGGACGGTGGGCGGAAGGCACATTTCCTCATCGAATTGGATCGCACGTTGCGAAGTACTCGAAGTAATCGCGCAACTATTTCCGGCGGGCAAGCTAGAGATTCCCTCAACGGACTCGTGTTGAAGGCCCACTATCTCGTCGTTGTTTCGTATACATCTTCACGGTTTTTTGACGCAGCGAGTAACGTCAGCACCGAAGAACATGTGCCGACGCCTACTGTTCCGGGGCCCGAAAAAAGCGACGAGTAATGGCCAATCAATCTGAATCCTCTGGTGAGTCCGCGAAAAACGCCGATTTCGCCGTCGAACTCACGCAGGCGCTCGAGAATGAACAGTTCTTTTTGGTCTACCAACCGGAGATCGACCTGCACTCCAACGCCTTCGTGGGCGTGGAGGCCCTCATTCGATGGCGCCATCCGAAGCGTGGGGTGCTCAGTCCCGACGCCTTCGTCCCCGAACTCGAATCCAGTGGATTGATATTGCGGGTCGGTCGTTGGGCCCTGGCCACCGCGTGCGCTCAAGGGGCTGAGTGGCACGACAAGGGATATCGATTCACGGTGTCGGTCAACATCTCGGCCCTTCAGTTCGCGTGGAGCGGCTTCGTCGATGAGGTGGAAGAGGTACTGACGGCGAGTCGCTTCCCCGGCGGACTTTTGGTCCTGGAGTTCGCCCTGGGCACCTTGGCGGGAGATCTGACCGAACGGCTGAGCGAACTCTCCGCATTGGGCGTGCGGTTGTCGGTCGACGATTTTGAACCGGGCCAATCGCTACTAAGCGACATCGAAGACTTACCCATCACCGTCGTGAAGCTCGACCGCCAATTCGTCGCGACACTGTCCGACTCCCCGGCGGCGGTTGAACTCGTGCACACCCTGGTCGACTTGGCGAAGAAGAGCAAATTGCAAATCGTGGCGTCCGGAATCGAAGACGCCGAACAGCGCCAACAACTTCAGTTGGAAGAGATCGGGGTCGGTCAGGGCTTCCTGTTCTCCCGACCCCACGAGGCCACGGAGATCGATCGATACTTGGAAGACTTCTCAATCTTCTCGGGGAAGCCTCTTTGATCCGACGTAACCCTCGCCGCGCTCCAGCGCAATGTCGCGGTCGTCAAATCCGCACCTGTGCGATTGGGGCCGATTCAATCGTCGCCTCACCTCAACCGATCAGAGTCGAGTAACGACGATGAGCGCTCGCAAGGCTCTGTCGAAATCCGAACCGGCGTCAAGTAGTCACGATCTCGAGAGTGAGACGGTGACGAGTCGCGACGCGGTTCGCCAATCGCAGCGCATCGCGATCCAGCTCCACCAATTGATCGCCGCGTCAATCACGGTCACCACCTTGCGGAGCGAGCAGGACATCTTGAAGAGTCTCGCCGGGAGCTTGCGAAAGGTGTTCGACGCGGACGAGTCCGTCGTGTCGCTCGATACCGGTCCGACGGCACCACTGCGAAGTGTCGCGCGTCGCGGTAAGAAGACGACCTGCGACGTTCCCTCGGACGAGGAGTCCTCGGAGTATCCGACCACGTGGGAAGTGGGGAGCGAAACGTGGCTCGAAAACAGTTGGCTCGTGGCGCCAATCCTGGAGCGACGCGACCGCGCCCGCGGGGTCATTGCCGTTCGTCGAGCCACGGCCTTTGATGACGAGGACAGGGAAGTGCTCGTACTGCTCGCCCAAATGGCCTCCAGCGCGCTCGGCGCCGTCGAACTCGGTCGGAGCGTGGAGTCGAGCGAAGCGCGCCTACGCGTCTTGATCGAGACCGCCCCGGTTGGCATTGTTGAAGCCGATGTCGAAGGGCGAGTTCGATGGTGGAATCGGGCGGCCAGTGACGTGTTCGCCTGGCCCGAGTTCAGCGACGGGTCCGTCGACCTCGAGACAAATTTTCCCGAAGCGACGTTGCCGGAATTACGCGATCTCTGGTCCGAGGTTCTGCGCGGCGGCCCGGTTGACGGCCGGGACTTCGTTGACGTCGAAATCGCCGGCAAGCTCCGCGTGTTGAGCGCGTCGGCGGCGGTTCTCCCTTCGACCGGCAACGAGGCGCCGGGAATTCTCACCTTGATCGACGACGTGACGAACCACCGCGAGTTGAAGGCTGAGTTGCGACACGCCTACACCATGGAGATTCGCGGTCAGGTCGCCAGTCGAATCGCGCACGACTTCAATAATCTGATCACGCTCATCTCGGGCTACGCGGAGATCCTCACGAGCGACCTGGGCGAGAACGAGCGCGCCCTGGCCATGGTGAAGGAGATCCAATCGACGGCTTCGCGCGCCTCCATGTTGACCACGCAACTGCAAGCCATCGGACGCACGAGAGATCCCGAGCTCATGGTCTTGAGTCCCGTCTCGGTCATCCAGTCCAACGCGGAAGTGCTCGAACGAATCCTCGGCAGCAACATCGACGTGCGATTCGCCCTCGACGGACAGGCCGGCAACGTGAAGGTGGACGCCGATCAATTCGAGCAGATGATCCTCAACCTCGCGATCAACGCGCGTGACGCCATGGCGCTCGGGGGAGCACTAACCATCGCCGTCGACCCAGTAACTGTGAATCGCTCGGCGGCCGACTCCCAGGGGCTCGCCGAGGGCGAGTACGTCAAGGTGACCTACACCGACAACGGCGTCGGCATGGACGAAGAGACACGAGAGCGCTGCTTCGAACCACTCTTCACCACCAAAGGTCCGTTCAAGGGCACCGGAATGGGGCTGGCCGCGGCGAGAAGGCTCGCCGAGGAGAGTCACGGCACCATCGTGTGCCGCTCGCAGCTCGGTGAGGGAACCACGTTCGAGATCACCTTTCCCACGGTCGCCGAGAAGGTCGACGACCGTTCGCTACTCGTAGTGCCGGAGCGGCCGCGCGGTTCGGCCACGATCTTGATCGTGGACGACGACGAAGAGCTACGACGTTTCATGAGTCGAATCCTGGAAAGGAACGGCTACCGGATCGCCGAGGCCGCTTCCGCCGAACACGCGCTGCGCGTGGTCGAAGAGTTCGATGGCGCGTTCGATCTCCTCGTGAGTGATGTGGTGATGGGTGAGATGTCCGGTCGGGACCTGGCGAAGTCGTTGCAATCCCGAGAACCCGGACTGGCCGTGCTCCTCGTGTCGGGAACGGCCAAACGCAGTATCGTGGCCGAACTCAATGAGGGGTCAACCGATTTTCTGGCCAAGCCGTTCAAACCGAGCGATCTGGTCGATCGAGTTCACGATCTTCTCAACCGACGTCTCTGATGACAAACGCTACGTGGTGATCGATTCTGGTTCGAATCGGTAACCGACGCCACGCACGGTGGTAATCCAGCGAGGATGATCCGGGTCGGCCTCGAGTTTCGCGCGGAGTCGGCGAATATGTTCAGTGACCGTGGCCTCGTTCTGCCACTCACTCGAGGACTCCCAAACGTGTTCGAGCAACTGCTCACGCGAGAAGACCTGGCGCGGGGACCGCGCGAGGAAGGCGAGTAGCGCGAACTCCTTCGACGTGAGCTCCAGAAGCGTCCCTCGAAGATGCACTTCGTGGGTGTTCTCATTGATAAGGAGGTCTCCGAAGTGCAAGGTCGGCGCGTCAATGTGCAACTGCGCCATGTTGGCTCCGGAACGTCGCAGCACGGATTCGATTCGCGCCGATACCTCGCCCAAGGAGAAGGGCTTGACGATGTAGTCGTCGGCACCGAGTTTCAATCCGGCGATACGTTCCGATTCGAGACCCCGCCCGGTCAGGAAGATCACCGGCACATCACTGATCAGTCGAAGTTCGCGGAGGACGTCACGACCGTCCTCAGTGCCGAGGACGATGTCCAATAAGACCAAGTCCGGCTCCATCGAAGAGGTGGCTCGAACGGCGGCACCACCATCGACGGCGACCAGGACTTCGTGACCCTCGCCCGTGAGAAAGGTGTCGAGGAGCTTGGTCATTTCGGAGTCGTCATCAACGACCAGGATCTTGGTCAATTCTCTCCATCCGTGATAGCGGCCAAATTTGTGACAAAACCATGACAATGAGTACTTCGTGCTTCGGTACCGCGTCGGTCAATGCACACGTCGAGACGACGAGTGGTCGACACGTTGACCATTCTATGGACGCAGCGTGTTATTTCCAGTTGACCCCAAGGAATTCTCTGGCGAACTCGAGGTGCGTGGGGCGGGCGTGGCGACCGGAGGAACCGCGCTTTCGGACCTTCGACTGAGGAAAGTAGACAGTTCGTGGTCCACCAACAGCAGGGGCCGATTCACTATAGTTTCAAGGGAAATGGCGGCAATTTACCGGCAGTCGGCCATCGAACGCGGAATGGACAAGGTGGCCAGTGGGTAACTCAATCGGTCGTCGATATCGGTACGGCTCGAGTTTCGTCGACCAAGAATCGGGAGTCCGTTTCGAAGGTCACCACCCTCTAGAGCGGCCCGATCTCTGGCAGGTCTACCTCAATGAGGCCGAAGGCATCTTCCGCAGTCGGGGATTTGAGGGAACGTTGCGACGCCAGGAGCTCGAAGAGGGCAACGGTGTGCCGCTGTTCATTCTCGGTTTCGACGCCGAGGGCGCCCCCGTCGCCGGGGTGCGGTTTCACGGACCGCTGGAAGGCAGTTTCCAGGCCGCAATTATCGAAGAGATGGCGACCTCATCGGAGATCGGCATAATTCACGATTTGATCGAGCGAGAGATTCGCCTCGGTGCTCTGGAAGTGAAGGGCGCGTGGTCCAAGGGCGCCGCGGTAGTCGGCGCGCATCTGCTCAGTGCCATTTCGCGTTCGGTCACGCACGGTATGAACTGGCTCGGGGCGGAGTTCGCGATCGCGGCGGTGGCGGACACGTTGATGCCGGTCGGTGACGTGACGGGTGCCTTGCAGGTCGGCACCGAATGGGTTCCGTTCCCGGACGAGCGCTACCGTACCGTGGCGGTCTCGTGGCACCGCGGACGGACCTACGAACTCGCGACGTCGGTAAATCAGCAGGCCTATCGACGTGAGTCCGAACAACTATTCCGGGGTCCCTCACGAGCCGGGGAGGGACCAGTGGAGCCGGCCACCACGCGCAACCGCTCCAGCCGCCCACTCATATTGGACGTCGGAGAACGAGCCCAACGAGAGGTCCTGCGGATACTGCGGGAGGACTCGGCGCTCCAAATAATTGACCGATTCGCCGAACAACGAGAACAGCTCAGTGAGATCATTCCCCCGATCTCCAAGACACTGCTCAGCGAAGGATCGCGCTGGGTCTACTACCCGTGGCGCCGCGCCGTGGTGCGATTGCTGGCGCCGAAATCGTTCTCGCTGCTTCGACTCGATCGCAATCGCAACAAATTGACGCGCGCCGAACAGGCCCGCCAGCGCACACTGCGCATCGGCGTCGTCGGACTGAGTGCGGGACACACGATCGCCCACGTGATCGCCATGGAAGGGTTGGCCGGCGAGATTCGCCTCGCCGACTTCGACACCCTGGAACTGTCGAACCTCAATCGCATTCCCGCGAGCGTGCTCGATCTCGGAGTCAACAAGGCGATCGTCGCCGCTCGAAGAATCGCCGAAATCGATCCCTATCTTCGAGTGATCGTCGAACCGACCGGCGTTCGACCGGAGAATCTCGGCGAGTTCCTCGACGGACTCGACCTCGTCATCGAAGAGTGCGATTCACTCGACATGAAGTTCCTCGTGCGCGAAGCGGCCCGCGAGCGACGGATTCCGGTGATCATGGAAACGAGTGACCGCGGGGTGCTCGACGTCGAACGATTCGACCTCGAACCCGATCGCCCCATCTTCCACGGTCTGCTCGGCGACATGGACTCCTCCAAGTTGGCCAATCTGACCACCGCACAAAAAGGCCCCTACGTCATTCGTCTGATCGGGGCTCGCGAGGCGTCGTCACGTGGCGCGGCCTCGCTCTTAGAGGTGGGACAGACGATTACTGGCTGGCCCCAACTCGGCAGCGAGATCACTCTCGGCGCGGCCACGGTCGCGGCGGCCGTGCGACGAATCGGACTGGCCGGAGAGTTGCCGTCGGGACGGGTGCGCTTCGACGTCGAAGAGATTCTTGAGGGCCTCGGACCGGTGGAGGTCAACCTCGAAGCCGAGGCCGATCTCTTCGCGCCCCCGCCGGAGGATCCGCCGCTGGTCAGCGACGACCCCATCGAGATGATCGTGGACGCCGCCCGTCGTGCACCCTCCGGTGGCAACGTGCAACCGTGGCGCTTCGAGGCCGACGAAGAAGAGATCCGATTCTTCATGATCCCCGAGCGAACGTCCTCGATGGACGTGGCCCATCGTGCGACCTACGTGGGCATCGGCGCGGCCGTATTCAATGCTCGCGTGCAGGCCTCTTCTCTCAAGAAGCTCGGTCCGGTAAAACTCTTTCCCGAGGGGCGCCCGTCTCACCACGTCGCCTCCATGCGACTCGGCACCTCGGACGACGTGGCGATCACCCCGCTTCACGACTACCTGCACAGCCGCTCGTCGAACCGCCGGATCGGGCAGCCGGCGCCCATCGATTCCGCAACGCTCTCGACCTTGATGCGTGGTGTCGAGCGCGAAGGAGCGCAGTTGCACATCGCCACCGAAAGGGATCGCCTCAGCGCCGGCGCCGACTTGCTCGCCGCCTCGGATCGTCTTCGGTTTTTGTTACCCACGGTGCACGAAGAGATGCTGTC
Organism: uncultured Acidimicrobiaceae bacterium; assembly: GCA_963716515.1. Taxonomy (GTDB): domain Bacteria; phylum Actinomycetota; class Acidimicrobiia; order Acidimicrobiales; family RAAP-2; genus RAAP-2. The sequence continues at coordinate 1,702,871 of OY970319.1, read as the reverse complement.
GGAGATTCGCTGGCCCGGCCGGGACCCGTTGGACGAAGGACTCGACGTGCGCACGCTGGAATTGGATCCGGGCGGTTACGCCGCGTTGGACATCCTGAAGCGACCCGACGTCATGGGCCACCTCGCCGACTGGCGCGCCGGATCGGCGCTGGGCATGCGCATGCAAGCGTCGGTGATGACGAGTTCGGCGCTCGCCATGATTTCGGTCCCCCGCGCCGATCCGATGTGGTACCTGCGCGGGGGAGCGGCCATGGAGAGGTTCTGGCTGAGCGCGGAGATGCACGGCCTGGCCGTGCAGCCGGCGTCGCCAGTTTTTCTTTACGCCGTTGACGAAACTGACATGTTGGCGCTGGCGGGCGAGCGCTACTTGGACGCGATGTTCGCGCTCTCGGAGCAGTTCCACCAGTTCTGGGGACTGAGCGACGGCGAGACGGCCGTCATGGTGTTCCGTATATTCCAAGCGCCGCCGCCCTCGGTCCACAGCGTGCGACTTCCGTTGAACCACGTACTGAGCCGTGAGACGGAGTCAATTTCGCCGATCGAGCCCTATTCGGTTGAAAAAAGATGAAAAGTGGTGAGAATATTGGGGTTTACTTCTTAGATGGCCTGTGTAATAATCTTTGACTGGTAGTAAAACCGCAATGCGGGGGTCGGACCGCGAGGTTCAACCCCTGATCCAAGCCTTTATATGTCGGCGAAGGTAGATCCCCCATGAGAAGTCTTAACCACTCGTATCTCGACCGCGCCGGCGAAGAGACGCGTCTGGTCGTCGAAACCCTTCTCCAGGTCGTTCCCGGTACACAAATCGTCGCAGTGGTGACGAATCTCACTAAGCCCATCCCGGGCTTCGAACTCGAACCGCTGGTCGGCACCGACGCCGAGCGCGCCTTCGACAGCATTAGTGAACGAGTCCGTCAGCAACTGACCGGCGAGATCCCGTTCGGATCGTTCTCCTGTGTCGTGCTCGGCGTGGAATGGGGTGTGCTCGTCGATTCGATCGCCGTGCAAGACGGCGACGTCGTGGGTGCCTTGGTCGTGGCTCGCCACGGTCGTACGTGGTCCGGCCGCGAACGCTCACTCACCAAGGCCTTCAGCAGTCTGCTGAGCCACGTCGCGACGTTGGCCACGCGCGAGGGTCATCTGCTGCACCAGCGCCGACTCGACGAATTGGTCGCCCAAGTGGCCGAAAAACTCATGCCGGCGTCGGCCACGAATCGTCAAGATGTCCTGGACTGGGTCTGTCAGGTTCTTGCCGAATTCCTCAATGCGGACGTCGCCTTCATTCGTCGCAACGACCTCACCCGGGGAATCACGATTCTCGAGTCGGAGTGGCCACCGCGCGACGAGATTCCCGACCCCGACCCTCTCGGCGAAATTGCCTTCGAGGCCGACCCCATCTTCATGGCGCTGCGCGATCTGCGCGCCCCGTATCTGACGGGCACCGAGGACATCACCGACGACTACCGCGATCGAACGATGGAAGGCGCTGGTGTTAGCCCGGCGGCCGGGGCGTGCGTTCCGCTGTTGCTCGGTGACTCGACCTGGGGCACCCTGGGCTTTTTGCACTTCAACCTCCACAACTGGATCCCGCCCGAGATCAACGCCCTCCAGGCGGTCGCCTCGATGCTGGTCCAGCTCCAGGGACGCATTGAAGCCGAAGAGCGCACGCGTTTCAACGCGAATCACGACGAACTTACGGGACTGCCCAACCGCCGAGCGCTGATTCAAGAGTTGAAGACGCGCCTGGACGCGAAGCGCCAGACCGCCGTCATGGTCATCGACCTCGACCGATTCAAGATCATGAACGACTATTTGGGTCACGGCAGCGGCGACCGGCTCCTCGTGACCATCGCCGATCGGATCCGCACCAGTATTCGATCGAACGACTTCGCCGCGCGCCTCGGGGGCGACGAGTTCGTCTTCATCGTCGACAAGGCCAAGAGCGAGATGGAGATCCTGGCCACCGCCTATCGCATGCTCGACGTGATCGCCCAACCGGTCGCGATCGCCGGCCAAGAGGTAACCCACACCGCGAGCATCGGCATCGCCATGGCCGAGCCCGGCGAGCAGAGCGGGCTGGATTTGCTCGGGTGGGCCGACGTCGCGATGTACGCCGCCAAGGCCCGCGGTCGCAATCAGGCCGTGGTCTTCGACCGGGAACTTCGCGAAGAGGTCAACGACCGCTCGCGTACCGAGTTGATGTTGCGCGAAGCGATCGACATGGGAGGGCTGCGACTGCACTTTCAGCCCGAGGTCGACCTTCGCACCGGCAAGGTCCTCGCCGTCGAGGCGCTCGTTCGCTGGGAACATCCGACCCGGGGGCTGTTGCCGGCCTTGGAGTTCATCACGGTCGCCGAGGAGACCGGCTTGGTCACCGAACTGGGACGCTGGGTCTTCGCCGAGGCCTGCCGACAGTTGGCGATCTGGCAGGCGGACTACCCGGAACTTCCCTTCATCGTGCGCGTCAATATGTCGCCGGCCGACTTCAAGATGGGCGATCTCCTCGAATTCGTCGAGCGCTGTCTTCGCGAGAACAACGTCCCCGGTGACCGTCTCTGCATTGAGATCACCGAGTGGACGGTGTTGGACGAGCCGGATCGCATCGCCAAGATCTTGAAGAGTTTCCAGGCGCTCGGGGTCGAGATCGCCCTGGACGACTTCGGGACGGGATTCGCCTCGATGACCGGACTGAAGAACCTGCCGGTGGACCTTCTGAAACTGGACATGAGTTTCGTGCGGGGCATCACCACGGACAACTACGACCGGGCCATCGTGGAAACGATCATCCGACTGGGCGCGGCGCTCAATCTGGGCGTCATCGCCGAAGGCATCGAGTCCGACACGATTATCCAAAAACTGCTCGAATTGGGCTGCTACCGGGGTCAGGGCTACCTGATCTCGCGTCCCGTACCGGCTGCAGAACTCTCCGAAATGCTCCGCGAAGGCGCCGTGGCCGCATCGATTCTGCGGTCCGTTGAGACGACGCCGGTCGAACTGGCAGACTTGCAGCTGTGACCTCAAAGAACGGATCGACGGCCGAGTCCATGCACAAAGAGAGCGACGATGATGTCGAAGGTACGGCGACCTTAACGTCGATTCACGCGCGCGACCTGGGGCCGGACTTCTCGGGCGAGGGCTACGAGCCCTGGCTCTTCCAAACGATGTTGAACGAACTCTCGGAGCGTGAGCTGGGCGTCGGCTTCATCTATTCGATACTCGAACTGTTCGCCACCCGACACGGACTGAACGACGTGGCCGTCGTCCTCGTCAACGAGACGTTCGGCACGCAGATGTTCCGACTCGGTGGCGAAGCGGTCACCGCGGACATGGCGGCCCATCTCAACGCTTCACCGGGCGTGTACTGCGATCCGGAAACCGTGCCGTCGGCCGAATGCGACGCCGTGCGCACGGCCTGTCAATTGGCCATGTCGTTGCACCTCGCGCGCTTCAGCGCCGCGCACGACCCCCTGACCAACATCGCCAATCGACGTAGTTTTGACGAAGCCCTGGAAGTGGCCGCGGCCCGGAGCGCTCGTTACGGCTGGGCCTTCACGCTGGTACTGGTCGACCTCAACAACTTCAAGGCCGTGAACGACAAGTCCGGTCACGAGTTCGGCAATCACCTGTTGCGACAGTTCGGCTTCGCGCTGCGCCAGGCCGTGCGCCAAGGCGACACCGCGGCGCGCATCGGCGGCGACGAGTTCGCGGTGATCTTGAGCAACGCCGAGGGACACGAGTCGACGGGCTTCACCGAGCGCCTGAAGGGCCACCTCGTCGCTCTGGGCAATCCCGTCGAGTTCACGATCGGCACCGCGTCGTCGCCGCGGGACTCGACCGACCCGGGCGAGCTGTTACGGATGGCCGACGGACGCCTCTACGAGAAGAAGGGCATTCGCATCTCATGATGTCACGAACGGAAGAAGACTTCGAACTGGAGTTGCGTTCGCTGCCCGGAGTTCTCAACGTCGGGATCACCAGGCACGCCAACGGTGACGTCAACGTGGTCACGCTGGTGGCCAACTCCAAGGATCCCCTCGCCACGCGCAGCGCGGCCAACCAGATCGCCAGCCTCTACTATCCCGAGGCCGCCGTCGTCGTCGAAGACGCCAACCGCGCCCTGATTGACAGCCAGCGCGGCGAGGGTCCCCGGGTCGCCTTGATTCGTGCCGACTACGACACCACCGACGGATTCTGTGAAGTGCAACTGTCGGTCGACGGACGCACCGGCATCGGTCGCGCCGGCAGTGGTCCGCTGATCGGTGGCGCGGAAGCCACGCTCGCGGCGTTGCGCGACCTCGGTTACGACGTACCGTATTCGCTCATGACGGTGACCAACGTGACCAACGGACGAGACTGGCCCGTCATCGTCACCCTGCGATCACTGGCGAACGACGCCGATCGCTTCGGCATTGCGCGTTCCGAGGACGATCTGGTCTCAGCGGTGAAGGCGACGCTCGATTCACTGAATCGTTTCCTCTCGACCCTCGAAGGTCGCGTCTAACCCTCGTCTCGGTCAAAGCCGAAGCCGCGAAACCTCACGGCGTCGAGGTGACCGCGTCAAACGTGCGACCGCGCAATTCGGCCAGACCCGCGGTGCGCAACGATCCGTCCAACGCGCTGGCGATGCCGACGCCGGCGACGGCCCCATCGCGCGGCAGTACCAAGAGCGCGTTGTGCTCCCCGCGCGCCACGACCACGCCTCGTACGCGCGACGCCGGGCCGCCTCGTCCAGGGCGCGCACCTCCACGTCGACGGCGAGCTCGACGACGGGATTCTCGTATCTCCTTCGGCGCAGGGTGCGCAGGTCGCGAATCATCTGAATCGAGTCGCGTCCCACGTGGACGGTCGATCCGGCGATGTCGTCCCAGGTGACGGGGATCGGTCGGATCGCGATGCCTAACTGGTCGGCGAGGTAGAGCATCTCAGCGTCGTAGACGAAACGGTCGTAAAAGCCCAGGAGTCCCAGGATTCGCGCTGGACCGAGGCGAAATCCCTTGCACCCGCACTGCGTGTCGCGCAATGTCGTGCCGGTGAAGTGGCGCACCAGGCGATTGAAGGTTCGACTGGCGAAGGTGCGTAGCAACGTGTCGTAGCCGTCGACCGTGTCTTGATCTCGAGATCCCGGAACGATCGGGCTGTCGCGCAAGGCGACGACGAATTCGGGCAGGTGCACGGGACGAATCGACAGGTCGGCGTCGGTCGAGATGACGAACGGAGCGCTGGCGACCGAGATGCCGAGGCGCACGGCCGCGCCCTTGCCTCGATTTTGCGGCTGCTGGACGAAGCGAACGTGGGGCAGATGCCCGTACACCGCGTGAGCTACCTGCAACGTGTCGTCGCTTGAACCGTCGTCCACCACCACGACTTCGATCTGCTCGGGACCCATATCGTCGAGGACCGGACGCAGTCGTTCGAAGCCGGCCGCGAGTCGACGTGACTCGTTGTAGGCCGGTATCACAAGGGAGGTGGTGATCGTCACAATGCTCTATCTCGAGGCAACCGTCGTGCGAAAAGAATCGTTGGCGCGAAATAAACCGTAGTACGACCTCGATCACGAACGTGTCTTATCGCGCCGACGAGCGGCCGTGTGAGCTTGGAGGCTTGGTTCGCTTCGCTTCCTTCGAGGACTGGGACGACGTGACGGTGCTCCGTACGACGTTTCAATTGCCGGGCGTAGAGCGCAATGTCGGCGCGGTCGAATCGTCCGGGGCGGTCCCATTGGAAACCGGTAGCGGTCTGGAGGTAGTTTTCTGGGATGGGAGTCTTGGTACTGGGTATGCATCGCTCGGGCACGTCCGCGTTGGCGGGCGCCTTGGAGTCGATGGGATTCGAAGTCGGCCCCGAGGACGACGTAATGCCCGCCGACGAGGGCAACCCCGAGGGCTACTTCGAGCTCTCGAGCATCGTGCGAGCCAACGATGATTTGCTCACGCACTTCGGGGCACGCTGGGACAGCCCGCCGGAGTTCGAACCGGACTGGGCGAACGATGTCGCGGCGACTGAATTCGTGGGCGCGACCCGATCGGCCATCGGCGAACTCTTCACGAGCAATCACTACGTGTTGAAGGACCCGCGGATCTCGATACTCCTGCCGGTGTGGCGACAGATCACCAAGGACCAAGGTTGCGCGGTCGTCATCGTTCGCGATCCGATGGAAGTGGCCGCGTCGCTGACCCGGCGCAACGGGCTGCCCACCCTTACCGGACTCGCGTTGTGGGCGGCGTACAACCGAGCCATGTTCCGCGACCTCCGCGGCGCGCGCGCGTACGTCTGCACCTACGCCGACCTGATTGAAAGGCCCGTCGAAGTGCTCACGGACCTCGCGAAGAGTCTTCGCGATTGGGGCGAACTTTCGAACGACACGGATCTCTCGGGAGCGGTTTCCACGATCCACCCCGAACTTCGACGCAACACGATTCTCATTTCGGATCTGGAGATCGAAGCATCACCGGTCGAAATCACGGAATTGATGAAGTTGGCGATGGACCAACGTGGCCCCCACGACGCGTTCGATATGGGGACCGTCCTGGAGCCGGGGTGGTGGGAAGGTCCCTTGCTCGAAGAGCGACGCGTTCTTCTGCAGTGGGCCCGGAGAGCGATCACCGAGCTGTCGACCCTCAATTCGAATCTTCTGACCGAGAACGCGATTCTCTGGGAAAAGAGCGACTCGGCGAACCGTGAGGCGGACCGGTTGCGTGATCGAATCGACCGCGTGCGGCGACTGGTTCCGGAGCCGCTCTATCAATTCGTCACCAAACTCGCACGCCGGTAATTCGGCCACCCGAGTCGGCAATGACGTCAAGTAGTTTCCTAGGGCCCGGTCGACCGACTCCATCGATGCGGCGAACCACGAGAAGCGTGCAACGAGTGAATTGGAAAACTCCAGCGCTAGTGGCGCGAACGTGGCCTCCGATCTCGGGCGCGCCGATCGATGGTTGAGGCACCCGCCGCGACCTTCGTCGTGTGGTTCACCGGTATCTCGGGGGCCGGCAAGTCCACCATCGCCTCGTCCGTGGAACAACGGCTCCGCGAGAAGGGACTTCCCGTCCACAACATTGACGGCGACGCCGTTCGCCACGGCCTGAATCGAGATCTGGGCTTTAGCGACGCCGATCGAGCGGAGAACATCCGTCGCGTCGGTGAGTTGGCGCGGCTCTTCAACAACGCGGGCATGATCGTGCTCGTGGCCGCCATTTCGCCCTTTCGCGAAGGACGTGACGCCGCGCGAGCGCTCATCGAGCCGGGACGCTTCGTCGAGGTGCACGTGGACACGCCGCTCGAAGTCGCCGAACAACGTGACGTGAAAGGTCTCTACAAGCAAGCGCGGGCGGGTCAGTTACTCAATTTCACCGGCATCGACTCGCCCTACGAGGCCCCGGTGCAGCCCGAAGTGCGCATTGACTCATCCTTTGGATCGGCCGAGGACGCCGCCGATGAGGTCTTTCGCACGCTGGTGACGATGGGACTGTTGACGACCTAGCGATCAGTGGGGTAGGGCGAACTCGGCGGAGTCCCGTCGGATCGCGGCGCGGGGAAGGCCTGCGGTTCCAGGGGGGCCGGGGTGTTGACCGCCACCATCGGGACGCCCGAGGCCATGCAACGGATTAGTTCCATCTGGCACTGATCTCGTTGACGCATGGCGCTGTTCAACCCATCGATGGCTTTGGCCACCAACGACGCGTGCGACGGCTCCTCGACGGCGACGTCGGTGAGGGTTCGCTCTCGCTCCACGGCCTCCAGGTGAGCGCGGGCGCCCTCCCAGTACCGCACGGCCCGCTCGGCCAACTCGAGCGCCTCTCGCTGTTCGGTGCACTCGCTCGGGCGACGCTTGCGACGGGACCACGTGAAGAGGAGGAAGCCGGCGCCGCCGAGGACCAAGACCGCTCCGCCGAGTATCAGCAACACGACGCCACTCTTGGTGGAGGTGGTCGTGGCGACGAACGCGGGTCGACTCGAAGCACCGGCGGCGGAGGTGGCGAAAACGACCGAGGTTAGAACCATGCCCACCAACGTGACTACCGGCCGATTTGGACTAATGGTCCGGCTCCTCGTCTTCGTGCTCGCGCCCATCGATACCCCTTCGCGAACGAGTTCGCTCCCCGATGGCAAAAACGTTACTTCGTGGAAGGCGAGGGGGACCTGATGCGCGAACTTCGCGGCCGGGGCACGTCGGCTCAACGACCTTGATTCAGCACGCCATCGACGCGACGCGGGATCGCCAGGGGATTTGACTCCCGCAGTGCCGGCGGCAGCAGTTCGTCGGGCGTTGACTGGTAGGTCACCGGTCGCAGCCACCGTTCGATCGCCGCCGCACCGACCGAGGTACCGGTGCTCGAGGTCGTGGAGGGCCACGGTCCACCGTGTTGCATCGACCAGCTCACGCCGACGCCGGTGGGATAGCCGTTGACGATGACCCGACCGCTTCGATGCGCGCCGAGCTCCAAGAGCCACGCCCCGTCGCGGTCATCGTCGACGCAGAAGAGACTGAACGTGAGCGCCGGCTCGCAGGCGAGCAGCGCGTCGCGTAGGTCGTCCACGGTGTGGTAACGCACGATGAGCGCGATGGGTCCGAAGCACTCCTCGCGCAAGGCGTAGGCGTCGCGACCGACGAATCGCGCCGCGTCCACTTCGTACAACTGCGCGGCCGCGTGCGACTCACTGCCGGCGTCTTGCTGTACGAGTGGCCGCACGTCGCTGATGGCGGCGATCGCCTCAGCGCCTCGACGAAAGTGATCGGCGATGGACGAACTGAGCATGGTGAAGGTGCCGAGCGAGGACAGCGTCTCGACCGTCGCGGCGACCAGCGCGTCTCCTGGTTCGCCACTCGGCACGAACACCAACCCCGGCTTCGTGCAGAACTGTCCCACGCCGAGCGTCATCGATCCGGCGAAGCCGGCCCCGATCTCCGCACCACGCTCGACGGCCGCACTCGCCGTCACGACGAGTGGATTCGCGGAGCCCAGCTCACCGAAGAAGGGGATGGGCACGGCCCGGGCGTTGGCTCGTTCCCAGAGCGCCAGTCCGGCGCCGACCGAACCGGTAAAGCCCACCGCGCTGATAGCCGGGGCGTCGACCAGCGCGGTGCCGGCGCTGAGTCCAAAGATGAGACGTAGCGTTCCTCGGGGCGCGTCGCAGCGTTGCGCGGCGCGCTCGAGTGCCTCGAAGGCCGCGCGGCTGGTGGCCGGGTGCGCGGGGTGCGCCTTTATGACGACGGGACAGCCGGCCGCGAGCGCCGACGCGGTATCGCCGCCGGGAACGGAAAAGGCGAAGGGGAAGTTCGAGCTGCCGAAGACGCCAACGACACCGATGGGTATTCGCACTCGGCGAAGGTCGGGCAGCGGACCCATGGGTGAGTCGGTGGCGTGGTCAAGCGTCGCGTCGAGGAAAGAACCGTCGGCCACGACGTCGGCGAAGAATCGAAGTTGGAACGCGGTCCGACGCAGCTCGCCTTCGAGGCGCGGCGTCGGCAACGCGGTCTCGGCGTTCGCCAGCGAGACCAGGTTCGAGCCGTCGCCTTCCAGCTCTTCGGCCATGGCGCGAAGCAGATCGGCGCGCCAACTGAGCGGACGATGGGCGTAGTCATCTAGGGCGCTCCGGGCCAACTCCGTCGCCGCCAGGACCTCCGCGTCGCCGTCTTCCTCGAAGCCCAACGACCGCTGTTCACCGGTGGCGGGATTGCTACTGATGACGTCAACCACGTCGCTCCGATCGGGGAAGTCGAATCGGTGCCCCGGGGTACTCGGGCGCGATCGTCACGATGTTGTGTCCGCAGAGCGACGCGAGCGCCAGCCGGTCGAGTCCCTCGCCGTAAAACGCGACGTTCGTGGGCGAGAGAATCAGTTCACCGGTCCACTCGTCGACGATCAACGTCAGACCCGTCGCCTCGGTCCAGCGCCACAGCTGATTCGGTTGGTAGCACGAGATCAGAAGGCCGCCCGCGGCGTCAAAGGCCAAACCGTCCGGGACGCATCGCTCCATTTCAATCATCCGTTCCAGTGCACCGCCGTCCAGGGGCATCGCGCTCACCGCGGGCGCGGCCGACTCGATGATCCAGAGCGTCGTGTCGTCGACGGCGATGCCGTTGGCGAACGCCAATGGGCGCGTCGGCACGCGCGACGTGGTTCCGTCGAGGTCGATCACCACGAGGCCTCCGGTGGCCCTCGCGAACTCTCCGGAGTCGGACACGAACAGGCGTCCGTCGGGTGCGAAGGCCGGGTAGTTGGGGTAGTCGATCGCGTCGCCGAAGGCCTCGACCCGATAGTGCGCGTCCATCGTCCAGACTCGGTGACTGCCCGGGTCGCAGATATAGAGCGTTCCACTCGCGTCGAGCGCGAGACCCAACAGCACACCGCCGTCGATCACCGTGACGACCGCGACCGAGCCATCGAGACCGACGCGGTAGACCTGTCCCGCTTCCCCGCCGGCCCACAGACACTGTCGCGCCGAGTCCCAGCAGACGCCTTCCACGTGGTCGAAGCCCGAAGCTAGGACTCGGTAGTCGAGGGCCTCCGCGATGGTGATGGTCATCGGGGCGCCTTCCGAAGACTGAGTCCGGAGTCCGCGTCGAAGAAGTGGAAGTGATCGGGATTGAGTCGAACCTGGAGATGATCGCCGACGCCGACGCCCGAACGCGGGCCCATCTTGGCGACCATCGTCGTGGGTCGCGCGACGACCGCGCCACTGTCGTTGACGACGTAGGCGTTGTCGCCTTCGGCGTCGACCAGTGAAAGGTGCACGAGGATCTCCGCGCCCAGGGCCTCGCGTCGTTCGACCCGGGTGGTGAGCGAATCGGCACTCGCGCCGTCTCGTACTTCTACGTCTTCGGGTCGCACCCCGAAGACCACGCCCGGTCCGTCGACCCGGGGCAGGTCGTGCGACGTGGCGTAACTCGACGGGACGGCGAGGCGCTGCGCCCCGAGCACGAGAGCGAGGCCGGCGTCGGTCGATTCGAGCCCGACCCGTAACAGGTTCATCGGGGGCGAACCCATGAAGCCGGCGACGAAGTCGTTCTGGGGATGGTCGTAGAGATCCTGAGGTGTGTCGCACTGTTGGAGTTTCCCGCCGCGCATGACGGCCACCCGATCGCCCATGGTCATGGCCTCGATCTGGTCGTGGGTCACGTAGACGGTGGCCACCCCCAGCAGTCGCTGGATGCGCGCGATCTCGAGTCGCATTTCGACGCGCAACTGGGCGTCGAGGTTGGAGAGCGGTTCGTCCATCAAGAAGGCCTGCGGACTACGGACGATCGCGCGTCCCATGGCGACGCGTTGACGCTGACCGCCCGAGAGCGCCTTGGGACGGCGCTCGAGGTATTCCGTGAGTCGAAGGATCGCCGCCGCCTCGCCGACCTTCTTCGCGATCTCGCCCTTGGACTGGCCCCGGATCTTGAGCGCGAAACCCATGTTCTGGGCGACCGTCATATGCGGGTAGAGGGCGTAGTTCTGGAAGACCATCGCCACGTCGCGGTCCTTGGGCAAGACGTTGTTGACGACGGTGCCGCCGATCGAGAGCGAGCCCGACGTGATGTCCTCCAGACCCGCCAGCATGCGGAGCGCCGTGGTCTTGCCGCAGCCCGAAGGCCCCACCAGGACCATGAACTCGCCGTCGGCCACGTGCAGGGTCAGATCGTCGACCGCCCGAATATCTTCACCGAAGATCTTGGTGACGCCGTCGAAGGTGATCTCGGCCATCAGTGACTGCTCCTTGGTTGGTAGGTCGCGGGCGCGTTCATCGGTCGATGCCCATGGTGAGGCCCTTGACGAGGTAGCGCTGGAAGCCGAGATAGACCAACATCGCCGGCAGGGCGCTAATGATCGACCCGGCCATCAGTTCGGGAATGGAGGTGGTGCGTCCGGCCGCGAGCACCGCGAGCCCGACGGTAATCGGCCGGTCCGACGTGTTCTGGATGAAGAGCAGTCCGACGAGCAGGTCGTCCCAGATTTGGATGAACTGCAGCACCGTGACCGTGGCGATGGCCGGAACGGCGATGGGCAAGACGAGACGCCACATCGCGCCGAAGTAACCGAGCCCGTCAACGATGCCCGCTTCGATGAGTTCGTCGGGCACGCCTCGAAAGTACGTGGTGAAGAGGAACACCGAGAACGGCGTGCCGAGCGCGGCGTAGACGAGGATCGCCCCGGTGTAACCGCCGGTCAGGCCGAGCTTGGTGACGTTGACGAACTCGGGCATGAGGATCGCCTGCAGTGGCACCATCATCGCGCTCACGATGACCAGGAAGACCCCGGTCGACAGGCGAAAGCGCAGCTTGGAGAACGCGAAACCGGCCGGCAGGCCCACGCACAAAATGATGAAGATGGACGCAGAACAGACAATCGTCGAACTGAGTACCTCTTGTCCCACCGGGATGACGCTCGTCAGGCTCGACCAGCTGAGCCACGAGAAACCACCACCCGAGAGGAACTGCGACTCCGATTTCAGGCTGGTGACGCCCATGACGAAGAAGGGGTACAGCATGATGACCGCCACCACCACCATCGCGCCGAAGAGGACCCATCGGCCGATCTTGCGGGGCGGTCGCTTGAGCGGCGGTAGTTCGTTACGGTCCTCGGACTCCGTGGGTGGCGTCAGTAAGGTCGTCATTCGTTGGAACCGATGAGTCGAAGTTGCACCACGCCGACGATGCCGGTGATCACGAAGAGGATCAACCCGTAGAGCGCGGCCGTGCCGAAGTCACCCTGATTGAAGCCGGTCTCGTAGATGAGGAACTCCACGGTGGTGGTGGCGTAGCCCGGACCCCCGCCGGTCATCACGAAGATGAGGCTGAAGAGCGCCGAGAACAGGGCGATCACCGTCATCACGAACGCCAGCTGGACAAAACGACTGAGGTGGGGAAGCGTGATGCTGCGAAAGATCCGCCATCGGCCGGCGCCGTCGATTCGCGCGGCCTCTTCGAGACTGGGATCCAGGGTGGCGAGACCCGTCAGAAAGAGCATGGTGTTCGTGCCGATCATCGTGAAGATGAAGGTGATGCCGAGCGCGATGAGGGCTTCGGACTGATAGCCCAGCATGTTGGTGTTGACGTGCGAGAAGCCCAAGGCGTGAATGATGGAGTTCAGCGTTCCCTGGTAGGCGAAGAAGCGTTCCGCGACCAGTCCGAGGACGACCCAGGAGATGGCGGTCGGGAGGAAGTAGATGCTACGAAAGATCCGCCACCCGGCAACTCGCTGGTGCAACAGGACCGCGATGCCCAACGGGAGCGCCAGGGCGAAGGGCACCGAGAGCAACAACAGGCCGTTGTTGCGCAGCGCGGTCCAGAGATTGGTGTTGTGGAAGGCCTGGGTCCAGGTCGAGGGACCGATCCAGGTCGAGGTGGCACCGTTCCACTGGGTGAAGGAGTAGTACACCGCTTGGCCGATCGGAATGCCGATGAAGCCGACCACGAGGGCGATGGCCGGTAGGGCGAACACGACCCCGGCGAATTGACGACGACGCTTGAGCGTCATCCGTCGCACCTTGGGCGCGTACGCCGGTGCCGCGGGGGTGGTAACGGTCGTCATTGGGTGGTTACTTCGAATTCCTTTCAAATCAGTGTCGCGTCCCCGTCCGCACCGCAATGGGTGGGGACGGGGACGCGACCGGGACTACTGGTTAACCGGCGAAGCCCTTGGAGCTTCGAAGCGCGGCGGGGAGAAGCCTCCAGGCCTGCGCCATGTTCTTGAGTGCCGCCAATGGCTGCGTCTGATTCGCGAGCACCGAAGGCAGTTCGCTGTCCGCGGCGTTGCCGACATTCACCTGCACGTAGTTGTCCATCATCGGGTACGGCGTCATGTGGTTCACCGTGACGAAGTTCAACATTTCCTGGTTCACCGGGTTGGTGGTCTTGAGGCCCGTGATGTCGGGAATCAGACCGGCCGCGTTGATGATGTTGCCAGCCTGCGTGGTGGTCAAGAAGTCGAGGAACTTGAAGTCGTCCTTCTTGTTCTTCGAGTACTTGGTCACCGAGAATCCGTCACCGGGGTACTCCACAACACCCTTGATCGGCGTCACCGAGTACGGCGGCACGAAGGCCGCGACGTTGGTACCCATCGTCTTGGTGTACTGCGCGGTGTCCCACGTACCGTCGACCATCATGGCCGCCTTACCGTGCTCGAACTGCGTGATGTTCGCGGTGTTGGTCAAGACGTCGGAGTTGGTGTAACCGTCCTTTTGCAAAGTGGCCCAGTTCTTCAACTGAGCGACGTTGGTCGAGGACGTCCACGGGATCGCTCCGTCGTAGAGACCCTTCCAACTAGCCAGCGAGTGCGCCCCGATCATCAGATAGCTCATGTCGTACCAGGGGTAGAACTCGGTACTGATGGCCTGGCCGCCGTTGCCGTAGACGATGGGCTGAATACCCTTGGCCTTCAGTTTCGCGCAGTCGGCCAACAACTGAGTCCAGTCGGTGGGCACCGAGGTGATCCCGGCCAACTTGAACAGGTGCTTGTTGTAGAAGCCGATATAGAACTGCGTCTCCAACGGCATGACGTAGGCACCCTTGGAGACGTCGAAGTTCGGCGCCTCCCACTGCATGCCCTCCATCTTCGCCAGGTCCGCCGACGGCACGTTGCCCTTCAGGTTCACGAGGTACGTCGAGTACTTAAGGTCGTACACGCCCGTCCACATGACCGCCAAGTCGGGACCGTTACCCGAGATCGCGGCCGACTGCAGTAGCTGGAAGTAGCTCGTTCCCGGCTGCGCTACGTCCTTGATCGTGATGTTCGGATTCAGCTTTTCGAAGGCCTTTATCAAGTTGGTCGTCGCTACGGCGTTCTGCTCGGTTCCGTAGTTTTGCCATAGGGTCAAAGTCGTCTTGGCACTTGCCGACGCTGGTCCCGACGCGTAGAACGTACCGGCGAGAACAAGCGTTGCGGCGACCGCGCCGAAACTCCTCATTCGTATCTTTTTCAAAGTCGCACTTCCCCCTTCTTCAACGAAGCCCTCTTTGAACTCCGGTTCTTTTGGATGTTCCTCCTCAAGATCTGCCCACTACCGGCTCATCGAGGAAGGGCCGTTGCCCCGGCTCGAGCGCCAAGAAATCGAAGTCACAACCGGCCGGAGCCTGGGTGACGTGTCGCCGATAAAGTTCAACATAACCCCGCTTCGCTGGTCGAGTCAGGTCACGGCCACGGCGACGTGCGACCAGTTCGTCGCCCGAGACGGCGACCTCAATGAGGCCGGCGTCGGCGTCGACGGTGATGACGTCGCCATCGCGAAGAAGCCCAATCGCCCCGTCGGCGGCACCTTCCGGGGCGACGTGCAAGAACACCGTACCGAAACTCGTGCCGCTCATCCGCGCGTCGGTGACGCGAACCATATCGGTCACGCCCTGATCGAGCAGGGGAGCCGGAATTGGAATCATGCCCCACTCCGGCATGCCCGGGCCACCGATCGGACCGGCTCCGCTCAAGACCAGTACCGCGTCCGGGCTCGCCGGAGAGTCCGCGCCGGTGCGCGCCGTCACCTCGTCGGGACTTCGCATCACCAACGCCGGGCCGGTGTGTCGCAGTAGCGACGCGGTTGCCGCCGAGCGCTTGATGAGCGCCCCGTCGGGGGCGAGATTTCCACGCACGACCCGAAATGCACCGGCTGCGTCGACCGGATTACTTCGTTCGCGCACCACGCCCTTGGGAGCCAGGGCCCGCGCCTGCGCCTCGGCCATGGAGCGTCCATCGGCGAGGATCGGGTCGCGATGGAGAAGGTCGCCGAGGGCCCCGAATACCGTGGGCATCCCACCGACGTCGTCCAGGTCCTCCATCAACGCGGAACCGGAGGGCTCGACGTCGACGATGACGGGGACGGAGCGACCGACGCGATCGACCGCGTCGAGATCGAGGGTGAGCCCGAGTCGTCGAGCCATCGCCGTGAGATGAATGACGGCGTTGGTCGATCCGCCGAGCGCGCCGAGGACCGTCAACGAGTTGTCGACGGACTGTTGGGTTACTTGGCTCGAAATGGAGGCGCCAGACTGTACGAGCGCGACGATGCGCTGTCCCACCTGGCGCGCGAAGTCCAGGTGCCGGGGATCGCCGGCCGGCATCGAGGTCGATCCGGGCCACGCCAGGCCGAGCGCTTCACAGATGCCACCCATGGACGACGCGGTGCCCATGGTGTTGCAGGTACCTTTGCCGAGCGTCAGGGCCCGTTCCAACTCGGACCATTCCTCATCGCTGAGCTCTCCGCGACGACGCTCGTCCCACATCCGCCACAGATCGGTGCCGGTACCGATTCGTCGACCCTGGAAGGTGGCGACGGGACGAGGACCCGAGACCATCACCAGGCACGGCACGTTCGTGCTGAAGGCTCCCATCAACGCGCCGGGTATCGACTTGTCACAAGCGGCCAGAATCACGACACCGTCGAGTGGCTGGCTGCGCACCGACTCTTCGACGTCCATGGCCAAGAGATTCCGATACAGCATCGAGGAGGGCTTCATGAGGTCCTCGCCGAGAGAGAGGACGGGAAACTCCACGGCGATGCCGCCGGCCCCTTCGATACCCTCGCGCAGCGGTGCGATGAGATCAACGAGCGGCTGGTTGCAGGGGTTGAGATCGCTCGAGGAGTTGGCGAGACCGATGATCGGTCGACCCCCGGCCGACTCCACCGCCGCGCCGCCCATCTTCAAAGCGACGCGACTGTCGAGGGCGACTTCGTCGTCGCCTCGCACCCATCGATCGCTTCGCAGGGTCATGGTTCGGGAACCCCGATCCCTTCGGCGCCGGGCTTGGAGAGAATCAGTTCCACGTTGGACGCCTCGAGGAACTCCAGCGCCAACGCGGCCCGACGTACTTTCTCGCGGACGTTGGCGACCACGTCACTCATGTTCTGTTCGCCGGCGGGGTACACCATTCGCGCGTTCCTCAATCCGAACTTCGCGTAGAGCGGCGCCGCGACGGTCGCGATCTCGGCGAGCTCGTTACCCCGCACCATCCCGCCCAGGGCGTCGGGGGCTTCCAGATAGAGATCGATCGGCGCGGCACTCGCGGCGCGGATCTCGGCCAGTTCGATGAGGCTCATGTCGCTGGGCACGTTGACGGTCGTGCCCCCCATGTCGATGAGTTGTTTGAAGGAGACGGGATTGGACGGCGCCAAGACCGCGGAGATCTTCCACACGATGGATGTGGGCAGTTCGCCGTCGTGCACCATGGCGTTCACCAATTGCAAGAGACCACTGTCGGCGATCAGGAAACCCCGAATGCCGGCGTCGACGGCGCGTAGGATGTCTTCGAGGGCGTAGCGAAGTTGGTCGAGCCCTCGAAGCCGACCGGCGAGCACCATGCCTTCGGGACTGCGCACCGATCCGCCCACGCCGTACTCCTCTCGCGGTCCGACGAAGAGGTTCACCTCCAGTCCTTCGTCGGCGCCGATCACCGCCATCTCCGAGAGCTCGGATCGAGTCAGCAACATCGCGCCGCTGCCCTGGGAGACGCGGTGAACGGGCGTCTTGTGGGTGCGGGCCTCTGCGACGACGGCGCGAAGGGCCGCGGGGTTCTCCACGCTCGGTATCTCGATGCGAAAGTGCGCCCCGTCGGGGAAGCGTTCGTCACTCGCTCGCACGGTGTCGACGGGGGTGGCGAAGTGGCGTTGCAGCGCCGCGGTGCCACGAGGACTTCCGGTACCCCTAATCATGCTGTTCTCCCCTTCATTGGACAACCTTCACCTGACTGTGTCGCACGCCACCATCAGTTGACGTCGCCCACTCGCCGGAGTCGGTGATCAATTCAAAACCATCGTTCCCCACAAGGTAGGTCTCTTCGATCTTCGCGCCACCGCGCAGACTGGGATTCCACGCGACCGCGGTGTCGACGGCACACTCGAGGTCCCAGAAGGGCGAATCGCTCTGTCCCGGTGCCAGTTCGAACTCGCGCTGTCCGAAGGCGATCGGGCCGCCTTGGAAATGTTCGCGCCACGCGCCGGGCCAACCGATGTTCTCGTAGCCCTTGGCGAGCGCTTCGACGGCGTCGCCCCAACTGTGTCCCGGGAGCGACGATTTCAGGACCGCGTGATGGACCGGCTCCAGTTGCTCGGTGAGTCGGAGGATCGGGTCGTCATCGTGGGTTACCGCGCTGCGCGTGGCGGCCACGTGAAGCCCGCCGCGTCGCGCGACCACGACCGCCAAGAGCGCCTCGTCGACGACGGCGCCGATCGATAGCGGATGACGCAGCGTTCGAAGACGGTCGTCGCCGCCCACGATGAGACACACGGCCTTCGCCCCGTATCGTTCCAGTTCGCGACTGACGACCGACGCGACTTCGAAGTCCGTCGTTGCTCCCGGTCGCCAGGAGTCGATTCCGACCTCGAGCGCGTGCGCGGCCACGGCGCCTAAGAGTCGCAGGTCCTCGCGTTCGGGTTCGCTGAGGACCATGCGCGCTCGAACGATGACCGACGTGATACTCGTGCCGAAGACGTCGGAGTCACTGAGCAGTTCCTCGGGCGTTACACCCGAGAACGCCGAGGCCGCTCGAAGCGGGGCGTCCGCCTCGAACCACGGCACGGTGATGACGTCCCAACCGAGCGAGGCGACGTCGAAGTCGTTCTGGAGTCGGGGGGCTTCGATTTCACTCGTAATGAGCGCTCGTCCGTTCTTCGATTCGACGACCCACACGGGATCGTTGGTGGCCGTGAGGTCGACGGGGTCCGAAAGCCCGCCGGTGATCCAATTGACCGATCCGGGAGTGGTGAGCACGAGGGGCCGTTCGTCGAAGTGCGTTCGCAGCGCGGTGACCCGCGCGCGTGCAGCGATACTGCGCTCGCCGATACGAATTATCCTGTTCGGCACAACAAAACGCGTGTCGGTATTGATGAGGCCATACAAGCATGTATTTCGCAGTCCGTCAAGTGGGTACTTGCGAAACATGTCGGCTAGGCCGTATAGTGTTCCTCTGTGCCAAACATAAATGATCAAGACAAACGTTATGAAGTGCAATCAGTGGCTCGTGCCGCCACGCTGCTCGATCTGGTCGGGAGCGCCGGAGGTGGAGGTCTGGGGGTCACCGAAATAGCGGGACACCTAAAGGTTGCCAAGAGTACGGCCCTCTCCTTGGCGAGGACGCTGAGCGCGGCCGGCCTATTGCGCGCGGTCGATCCCGGTCCGCGCTACGTGCTCGGTCTCAACCTGCTTCGACTCGGTGACCTGGTCGGTCAACAGACCTCGATCACCGAACTCGGTCTACCCACCTTGCGCGAACTCTCGAGCGTCACGGGCTTGACCGCTCGACTCGCCATGAACGAGAACGGCTATCCGGTCTTCCTCGAGCGAATCGACGGCGAAGGTTCCATTCGGTTTCACGCCCCCTTGGGTCAACGCGAAGAGCCCCACGCCACCGCGGCCGGCAAAGCGATCCTCGCCGAGATGACCGAGCAACAGGTTCGCGATCTCATTGCCGACGCGGGCATGGCCGCGCACACCTCAAAGACCCTGACCGAAGTATCGGCGCTGCTCGAAGATCTTGAGCGGGTGCGAATGGAGGGCTACGCCACCGACGACGAAGAGGAAGCTGAAGGAGTGTTCTGTGTCGGCGCGGCCTTCTTCGATCATCAAGGTCGTTGCGCCGGCGCCCTCAGCATCACCGGACTGAAAGTCGATGTCTCGCTTCGCGAAGTGCAACGCCTCGGCGCCTTGGTGAAAGAGCACGCCGATCGCATGACGTTCCTACTCGGTGGCGTTCGCCAAGGTCGAAGTTGATGCGAGCGCTGGTCGTTCGCGCACCCCACGACGTCGATCTCGAAACCGTCGCCGAACCTGCCGTCGGCAAGGACGAGGCAATGGTCGCCCCGCTGCTCGCCGGCATGTGCGGCACCGATCTGGAGTTGATCGACGGCAGCATCGATCCGGCGTACGTGCGCTATCCGCTCATTCTCGGTCACGAGTGGGTGGGCGAACTGTTGGAGGACGTACCCGACGTCGCGAAGACTGGTGACCGGGTCGTGGTGGAAGGGGTCATTCCCTGCGGTCACTGCCACGAATGTCTCATCGGCGCGACCAATCGTTGCACCACGTACGACGAAATTGGATTTACGCGTCCCGGCGCCCTCGCCGAGCGCATCGCCGTGCCGCGGGGACTCGTCCACTCGCTCGAGGCGTCGGTCAATCTCGACGACGCCGTACTCATCGAACCGATGGCGGTCGTGTGGCGAGCCCTCACCCGTTTCGCGCTGCGCGAGGGACTGAACGTGGTGGTGATCGGTGACGGGACCATTGCCCTGTTGGCCGCGCACTTGGTCCGGCGCTTTCGTCCCGCACGGGTCGTGGTGGCGGGGCGTCGAATAGCCCAGGAGCCACTGGCGAGAGCGGCCGGTGCCGACCAGTTCGTCACCGACGTGCCCGAAGGACCGTTCGACCTCGTCATCGAGGCGGCCGGCACCGGTGCGTCGGCGTCAACGGCCCTGGCACTGGCAGCTCGCGGAGCCATGGTGATACTCCTCGGATTGCCGCCCCACGGCACGCGCATCGAAGTCGCGCCCGACGACGTGGTGAACAACGACCTGGTGATCCAGGGCAGTTTCGCCTACACCAGCCAGGCATTCACCGAGGTCGTCGAGCAGGTAAACGCGGGATATCTCAAGCCCTCCTTCCTGATTACTCACCGCTTCGGGATCGCAAGTGCGACCGACGCCATCGGCGCACTTCGAGGTGGCGTGGTCGACGACCAGCCCCGCGGCAAGGTCGTCATCTCCCTGACCTAGCGCCGCTAGGCCGAACTACGAGTCGAGTGGCACCCCGAGTCGAGGTAGATAGCCGAGCCCCAACACCGCCGCTTCGCAGCCGATCGCGGCGAGCGCGTCGAGGTCCTGGTCGTCTCGGACGCCACCGGCCGCCACGACCGCGATGCCGCTGGCGCAGACTTGGCGATACAGCTCGAGGTCGGGACCACGCATGGTGCCGTCTCGCTCGATCGCCGTGACGTGCAGGCGCACGACGCCGGCCCGGCGACACTGGGTCAGCGCGTCGTCCACGTCAAGACCGCTCGATTCGGTCCAGCCCCGGGTGGCGATTCGACCGTCGCGAACGTCGAGGGCCACGAGCAGTTGCGACCCGAACGTTCGCGCGAAGAGCGCGAGAGCGTCGTAACTCTCCCACACCGCCGTGCCCACGATGACCCTCGAAGCGCCCGCGTCGAGCGCGGCCCGGACGGCGTCGAGTGAGCGGATGCCGCCCGAGACCTGTAACGGAATGGCGCCGGACACGGCGACGCATCGCTGGACCACGTCAAGGCGCAAAGCCCCGTCGCGCGCGCCCTGAAGGTCGACGATGTGGATGAGTGGCGGCTCGGTGGCCACGATTCGCGCCATGAACTCCTCGATCGGCTGGCGGAAGATGACCCGTTCGAAGTCGCCCTGCTCCAAACGGACGGCGTCGTCGCCGAGGAGGTCGAGGGCGGGGAGGACTTGCATAGCAGCGTGTTAGCATGTTAGCATAGTGAAATGACGAGTGGGAAAGTAACTTCGGCCGAAACGAATCCCGAAACCGTGGCGCGCTTCGACGAACTGGTGGAAGCGTTCGTGGCGCTTCGCGACAAGACGGTCACCGCGGCGTTCTTACGCGACCTCTGCACGACCACCGAGATCGACGCCCTGGGCCAACGACTCCAGGTCGCGCGTCTGGTGAATGACGGCGTCTCTTACCAAGAGATCTCGCGGCGTACCGGGGCGTCGACCGCCACGGTCACGCGCGTCGCCCAATGGCTCCACTACGGCGAGGGCGGCTACGGCGCGGTTCTGAAACGGAGCCGACGATGAACCGCCGTCTGTCGTTGGCGTTGCCGTCCAAAGGTCGACTGCGCGAACCTTCGTGGTCGCTGTTGGAAGCGAGCGGCGTCTCGCCGCAGGAGCCGGGCGAGCGCGTATTGCAATCGCACTGCCGCAATGCCGACATCGATCTACTCTTCGTGCGCGCCGAGGACGTGCCCGAGTACGTCCAAGACGGCGTGGTGGACTGCGGGATTACCGGTCTCGATCTGATATCGGAACGCGAATGCGACATCGAGGTTCTCCTGCGCCTGGGCTACGGCGCCTGCTCGCTGCAGGCGGCCGTCTCGATGGAAGATGACGCCCAGCGCCTCGAAGACCTCGCCGGTCGACGAATCGCCACGTCGCACCCGCGCATCGCCGCACGCGCCTTGGCCGAACGCGGCGTCAGCGCCGAACTGGTGCAGGTCACCGGATCGGTCGAGATATCACCGCGACTCGGTCTGGCCGACGCGATCATCGACTTGGTGTCGACGGGGAGCACGCTGCGCACCAACGGACTTCGCTCGATCGGCACCCTGTTCGAATCGGAAGCGGTACTGGTCGGGCGAGTCGGTTCCACCGATCACGAGGCTCGTCGCACGCTGACGATGGTGCTCGGCTCGGTCATCAACGCTCGAGCCAACCGCTATCTGCTGTGCAACGTCGCGAAGAATCGGCTGGCCGAAGTGACGGCGTTGTTACCCACGTCGGGGTCGCCGACGATCATGGACCTGGCGACGCCCGGCGTCGTGGCGGTGCACGCACTGGTTCCGGCGGCCGAGATATGGTCGCTGCTGCCGCGATTGGAAGCCTGCGGCGCGAGCTCGATCCTCACGTTGCCGGTCGAACGGATGGTGCCGTGAGCAAACCAGTGGCCACCGACACGCCGGTCACCATTGAAGGGATCGTGAACGACGTCCGCGCCCGGGGCGACGTGGCGCTCGTCGAATGGTCGAAGAAATTCGACGGCACCACGGCCGCGAGTCCGCAACGCGCCGTCGCCTACGGCGACATCCCCACCTCGGCGGTGCTCGCCGCGGCCGAAAACGTCCGCAGGTGGCACGCCGCCCAACGACCGAGCGACCTGACGTTGGAGGTATCGCCCGGGGTCACGCTCGAACGTCGATGGACGCCCATTCGCTCCATTGGCATCTACGTGCCGACCGGCCTGGTGTCGTCGCTCATCATGGCCGGCGTGCCCGCCCAGGTCGCCGGGGTGGAACGCATCGTGGTCTGTACCCCACCGAAGGGATCGGCCACGGTCGCGGCCGCCGCCGCGCTACTCGGCATCGACGAGGTGTGGGCGATCGGTGGTGCGCAAGCTATCGCGGCCCTGGCCTACGGCACCGAATCCATCGCGCCGGTCGACAAGATCTTCGGTCCCGGTGGTGGCGCGGTCAATACCGCCAAACTCCTCGTCAGCCGCGACGTGGCGATCGATCTTCCGGCCGGACCGAGTGAAGTCGTCGTGGTTGCGGACGTCGGCTTCGACGCGAGCATCGTCCAACAAGAACTCGACGCCCAAATGGAGCACGGACCGGACTCGCGTGCTCACGTGGTGTGGGTCGGCGATGACCTCGACGCCGCCCTCGCTGAAGTCGAGGCCTACGCCGCCGAACACGTCGCGCTGTTGGGCGAGCGCGCCGAGTCCCTGGCCGATCGCATTCGCAACGCTGGCGCGGTCTTCGTCGGTCCCTACTCACCGGTGCCGGCGGGCGACTACGCCACCGGCGGCAATCACGTGCTGCCGACCGGCGGGTGGGCCAAGTCGACGGGCGGCCTCGGTCTCGAGGCCTTCATGAAGACGGTCACCGTCCAACGCGTCACCAAGGAGGGGTTGGACCGCCTGGCGCCCACGATCGAGGCGCTGGCCGATCTCGAGGACATGCCCGCCCACAAGATCACGGCGCGTCGATGAAGCGACCCGTCGCCCTCGCGAGTTACCAGTGGCCCCCGTCGAACGAGGTGATCGCGGACCGCGTCGGATTGGACCCGCGCGACATCATCCGTTTCGACGGAAACGTTGCCGCGACGCCGCCGCCCAGCGCTCGCCCCGCGGCCCTCGCGCGGGCTCTCGCGGACGTGAACGAATACGACCGCGGTCGATACGTCACGTTGCGCACGGCCATCGCCGAGCGACACGGCGTCGGTCTCGACCAGGTCGCGCTCGGCGCCGGCAGTGACGAGTTCATCGTCGTGCTGGCGCGACTTTTCGCGGAAGGCGGCACCGTCGCCACCGTGCCCGCGTTCTCCTATTCCATGTATCCCTTCGCGGCCGCCATGGCCGGCGCCACGGTGGTGGACGATCCGCAGAAGGCGGACCTGGTCTTCGTCTGTCGACCGAACAACCCCACGGGGGAGTTGCCGGAGATCCCCGACGTGGACGGCCAGTTGGTCATCGACGAGGCCTACGCCGACTACGCCGGCGTCGACGCGTTGGACCGCGTGGCCTCCGGCGCCATCGTGTTGCGAACGTTCTCCAAGGCCTACGGTCTGGCCGGCGCCCGCGTCGGGTACGCCATCGCCAGTCCGGAATTGATCGACCTCATCACGTCACGACAGGCTCCGCTCTCGGTCTCGTCGCTGTCGGCGTCGCTGGCCCTCGCGGCCATCGCCACGCCCCTCGACGTCTCGACGCAGGTCACCGAGCGCGAGCGACTCGCGCGGGAGTTGACCTCGCTCGGACTGGTGCCGGTGAAGTCCTACACGAACTTTCTCTTCATTCCGATGGAGAAGCCCCAAGAACTGGTCGATCAGTTGATGGCCCTCGGCGTGGTCGTGCGCGCGTACGAGGGGGGACTTCGCATCAGCGTGAAGGACGAGCTCGACGACAACGTCTTGCTCGACGCGCTGCGCAGCGTTCTCGACGGCGCGGCGATGCCGAGCGCTTCGGTTCGTCGTCGTCGGGCCACGGCCGAGACGCTCTTGAATATCCGGTTGCGCCTCCCCGGCGAAGGTCGGGTCTACGTGAACACCGGGCTCGGCTTCTACGACCACATGCTCCAACAGCTGGCGTTTCACGGCGGCATGGACCTGCGCCTGGAAGGGGTGGGCGATCTCGAGACCGGCGAACACCACATGGTCGAAGACATGATGATCACCTTCGGCGAAGCGCTCGACGAGGCGCTCGGCGATCGCCGGGGCCTCACCCGCTACGGCGAGGCGAGGGTGCCGATGGACGAGGCCCTGGCCCACGCCGTCGTCGACCTATCCGGTCGGGCGACCGCCACGATCGCGATCGCACCCGACCCGGGTATGGCCGCTCACGCGTTTCAGTCCCTCGCTCAGAACGCCCGGATCACGCTGCACGTCACGGCGACCGGCGAGAACGACCACCACGTCGCCGAAGCCGCGTTCAAGGCCGTCGGCCGAGCTCTCGCCCAAGCCCTCACCCGCGACGGCACGCTCGTGCGCTCGACCAAGGGGACGCTGTGAACGACGTGGTCGTGGTCGACTACGGCGCGGGCAACACGCGATCGGTGCGAGCGGCGCTCGCGCATCTAGGTGCGACCAGCGTGGTCAGTAGCGATCCCGAGGTAATCGCCGACGGCGACCTGGTGATCCTCCCGGGCGTCGGATCGGCGCGCAGCGCCATGGACCACCTCGATTCGACCGGCGCGGCTCGGGCGCTGCGCGATCGCTTCGAGTCGGGCGCATCGATCCTGGGCATCTGTCTCGGCATGCAGTTGGCCCTGGAGCACAGTGACGAGGACGGCGGCGTCGAGGGCATCGGACTGTTGAGCGGTTCGGTTCGGCTCATGACCGAAGGCCGGGTCCCTCGCTTGGGCTGGGCGACGGTGGAGCCGTGGGGTGACGCGTACTACTTCGCCCACTCGTACGCCGCGCACTGCCCCGACGGCGTCGCCACGTCCGAAGGGGTGACCGTCGCTATCGAGAGCGGCTCGTTCCTCGGCGTCCAATTCCACCCGGAAAAGAGCGGGATCGCCGGCCTGGCGTTTCTCGAGCGATGCCTCTCGCCCGTCTGATCCCCTGTCTCGACGTGGCGCACGGTCGCGTGGTCAAGGGCGTCAACTTCGTGGGACTCCGCGACGTCGGTGATCCGGTCGAATTGGCCAAGTTCTACAGCGACGGCGGCGCCGACGAACTGGTCTTCTTGGATATCACGGCGACCCCCGAGGAGAGCGCCACGATGACGACGGTGGTCGCCGACGTGGCTGATGTGCTGGAGATCCCCTTCACCGTCGGCGGCGGCGTGCGCTCCGTGGAGGACGCCATTCGAATCATTGAATCGGGCGCGGACCGCGTGTCCTTGAACTCGGCCGCTCTCGCCGATCCCAGTTTGATCAGCGCCATTGCCCGGCGCTACGGCAGTCAAGCGGTGGTGGTCGCCATCGACGCCGGCGACGGTGTCGTGCACACGCACGGTGGTCGCGTGGTGACCACCACCCCGACGATTCCCTGGGCCGTGGAAGCGGCGTCGCGGGGCGCCGGTGAGATTCTGTTGACGTCAATTTCGCACGACGGACGACGTGAAGGATTCGACCTCCGGTTGACCGCCGCCGTTCGCGACGCCGTGTCGGTGCCGGTCATCGCCTCCGGTGGGGCCGGTTCGGCCGCGCACGTGGCCGCCGCCTTGCGAATTACGGACGCGGCGCTGATCGCGTCGATCGTGCACGAGAACCCGGCCGGGCTGCCCGGTCTTCGTCGCGAGATCCAGGACCTCGGTATCCAACTTCGACCAATGAGGGAATTGATATGAGTGATGAACTTCGCGCCGCCATCGTGCAAGACGACGCCACCGGGCGCGTCTTGATGTTGGGTTGGATGGACGAGGAGGCGCTAGCGCTGACGCGATCGAGCGGAGTCGTGCACTTTTTCTCGCGGTCTCGTCAGAAGCTATGGCGAAAGGGCGAGACGTCGGGCCACACGATGCACGTCGTCGAGATCGCGCACGACTGTGACGACGACGCCGTGCTGGTGCGCGTCTCCGCTGACGGACCGGCCTGCCACGACGGGGCCACCTCGTGCTTCACGCCGTGGCTGTGGCGAAAGATCCTCCGACGCGATCACGACGCGCCCGACGGCTCCTACGTGGTGGATTTGCTCCGCGACGGCACGGGTCGGGTAGCGCGAAAGGTCGGCGAAGAGGCGATCGAATTAGTGGTCGCGGCCCTCACCGAAAGTGACCAACGAGTGATCGAAGAAGCGGCCGACCTTTGGTTTCACACCCTGGTCATGCTCCGTTCACGAGGACTCGACCCGGCGGCGGTCGAGGACGAACTTCGCCGCCGCGAGTAGCCACCTCGCACGAGCGCGGCCGATCACCTGCGTGGCGAATAGTAACCTTGGACCTGAAGTAGGCGTGCGATTCCTACGAAATTACGCGCGGGAAGGGTGGTGCGACGTAGTCCGTTGCGCCATGGTCGCTCACTGCTGCACGGCTACTTGAAGCCAGCGAGAGGGAAGAGTTGTGTTCGTAGCAACCTCAGTTTCATCGGGCACGGTCGTGCTCATCGGTGCCGTGTTCTTGGCGTCGTGCGTGGAGATGGTCGAAGCCCTCACCATCGTGCTGGCGGTCGGTCATACGCGCGGATGGCGCTCCGCGTTCGAAGGAACCGGCGCGGCGCTGTTGGTGTTGACGGCTCTGGTCGCGGCCTTCGGACCGGCCCTCGTGCACGTTCCCCTCAATGTCTTGCGACTGGTCGTCGGCGGAGTGCTACTCATCTTCGGAATGCAGTGGCTGCGGAAGTCCATTCTCCGCGCCTCCGGCTTGAAAGCCAAGCACGACGAGGACGCCATTTATGAAGAATCGGTCGCCACGCTGCGAGCCGCCGGTTCCACGCCCGGCCGCGACCGGATCGCCTTCGTCATGGCCTTCAAGGGAGTCTTCCTCGAAGGTCTCGAGGTGGTCATCCTGGTCATCACGCTAGGCACGTCGGCGCACCAACTGGGTCTCGCGTCCGTCGTGGCCGCCGTGGCCGTCGTGCTGATCGCCTTGTGCGGCGTCGTCGTCGCCAAACAGCTCTCGAGCGTGCCGGAGAACCTGTTGAAGATGTCGGTCGGCGTGCTGCTGGTGACCTACGGGACGTTCTGGACCGGCGAAGGCTTGAAGGTCCGTTGGCCGGGCGGTGACTCCATGCTCCTCGGACTCGCCGCGATTTACGCCGTCGTCACGTGGCTGTTCGTCCAGTCCCTGCGACGTGAGACCAGGGTCCAAACGCAAAGGGCGAGCGCGTGAACGATCGGGCGCCACTCGCGGTGCGGCTCATTCGGGGCTTCGGTCGCTTCTGGTGGGACTTCTTGGTGGGCGACACACCCGAACTCTTCGTCGCCGCATTGGTGATCATCGGGGTCATCGCTCTTTTGAGTGAGCGTGGCCACTTCAACACCGCCGCGATCATCGTGTTACCCGTCTTCGCGACTCTGGCACTGGCGGCGTCGCTGGTGCGAGCCGTCCGACTCTCGCGTCGAAAGTGACCTAGGCGGCCGGTAACTCGTACGCGGTCATCGACAACGAACCGAACTCGTAGCCGTCGATCAACGTGCGCGTCGGCGTGTTCGCCGCGGCCGACAGTCCCGCCACGTAGGCCAGTGGCAAGAAGTGATCGGGCGTCGGGACGGCGAGACGATAGTCATCGTGGGCGCTGGCCCGCCCGAGTTCGGTGGCGTCGCTCGTCATGATCGCGCGCATGTCGTCGTCGAATCGATGGGCCCAGTCGGTGCCCACGCCGGGGGCGTTGAAGTCGACCAGTCGCAGGTTATGCACGACGTTGCCGCTGCCCACGATGAGCACGCCCTCGCCGCGAAGCGCGTGCAACTTGGCGCCCAAATCGAAGTGGTAGTCGAAGGGCAACTCGGCGTTGATCGAGAGCTGCAGGACGGGCACGTCGGCCGCGGGGAACATGTGGATCAGGACCGACCACGTGCCGTGGTCGATGCCCCAACTGTCCTCATCGAGTCCGACGTACGTCGGCTGCACGACGTCGACGATTCGTTCGGCGATGGAGGGATCGCCCGGCGCCGGATACTCGACGGCGAACAGTTCTTGCGGAAAGCCGTAGAAGTCGTGGATCGTTCGCGGCAGCGTCATGGCGGTGACCGCGGTGATGTTGACGTACCAGTGCGCCGAGATCACCAAGATGGCGCGGGGCTTTTCGATTGAGGCACCGAAGCTCGTCCAGCTCTCGGTGTAGCGATTCCGTTCGATCGCGTTCATGGGGTTACCGTGACCAATGAAGGCCGCGGGCATCAACTTGGGCATCGGACTCGTTTCGACGCTCGTCAGCGTAGCGGTCGGCTTTTCGCAATTCATCGTCGTAGCCTTCAGGGCGTGCAACGGTTGCGAATCCTTCTCGGTGTGGTGGTGCTCTCGAGTGTGCTCGTGGTGAGTGCCGGCGCGAGCGAGCCACGAACGACCCTCACGAACCTCGAGTGCGCCACGCAAATCGTCTCCACCTGGACGGCCGCACAGTTGGCGAACGAGACCATCGTGATTCCGGTCGAGGCGACGAATATCGGCGCGTTGGCCCCGGCCGCGCGCGCCGGCTACGGCGGAATACTCCTGTTCGGTTCGACCGCGCCGGCGTCGATGCCCCAGGTTCTCGCCACGTTGCAGCGTGAGCGTCCCGGCCATTACGCCTGGATGGTGATGACCGACGAAGAGGGCGGCGGCGTCGAGCGGCTGACGAATGTGGTCGGTTCGTTTCCGTGGGCGCAGACGATGGGGAAGAATCTCAGCGCGACGCAGATCACCGCGATTGCTCGCCGAGTGGGTACCGCCCTCTCGGGCGCGGGCGTCAATACCGACCTTGCGCCGGTGCTGGACGTGGACGCTCGGGCGCAGTATCCCGGTGCGGCCAATCCCGACGGCTACCGATCCTTCAGCGGTGTGGCGTCGATCGCGGCGAGTGACGGCACCGCGTTCATGAAGGGCCTGCAAGAGTCCGGCGTGTTGTCGGTGGTGAAGCACTTCCCGGGACTGGGTTACTCGACGCGCAACACCGACTACGGACCGGCGGCGACACTGTCGTGGGCCCAGCTGCAATCGACCGGACTCGTGCCCTTTCGCCAAGCGATTGCCGGCGGTGCCACGGCGGTGATGATGTCCAACGCACGCGTTCCCGGTCTGACGTCGCTGCCGGCGGGAATCTCCTTGGTCGCGGTGCAAGCCCTTCGCTCGCTCGGCTTCCACGGAGTCATCGTCACCGATTCGTTGTCGGCGGGCGCGATCAGTGCCTTGCACCTCAGCGTGGCGGCCGCGTCGGTCCAGGCGCTGGCGGCGGGCGATGATTTGATCCTGTTCGGTTCGCCGACGTCGGTGTCGGCGTCGCTGGCGCAGGCCGCCCTCATCTCTCGCACGATCGTGAGCGCGGTCGCCGACGGCGTCCTCGCTCGGCCGCTGTTAATCCAGGCAGCCGCGCTGGATCTGGCGGCGCGCAACCAACTCACCTGCTCGGCGACGACCACGACGACATAAGCATCTAGAGATAGTGCGGCGGCGCCTCGTTCGTCTCGCGACGAATCCGACGGATCTCTTCTTTCAGTCGATCGATCTCGTCGCGCAACGACGCGATGATCTCTTCGAGTTCGTCGCGTGTCGGTTCCGTCGGCGTCATCTCGTAACACTCGCATAGGTTGCGGGTCACCGGCAAACGATTATTGCCAGGGCCGTCCTCATCGTGACCAACGCGTGACGCGATGGAACTTCGAGTCGTGGCTTAGGGAAAGAGCCCGCGCAGTTCGGTGGCTTCGGCGATGCGTTCGACGCCCACGGCGATGGCCGTCTCGCGCAGCGTGACCCCCAGTTGGAGGTGACGCGTCCAGATGTAGTTGAACGCTTCGCGCAAGGTCTTTTCCAGGCGGTCGTGGAACAGTTCCGGCTCCCAGAGGTAACCCTGCAGGTCCTGGGCCCACTCGAAGTACGACGCGACGACGCCGCCGGCGTTCGCGAGCACGTCCGGCACGACGGCGATGCCTCGGCTCGCCATAACCTCGGCGCCCTCACCGGTGGTAGGACCGTTCGCGGCTTCGACCACGATCGACGCCGACATCGTCTTGGCGATGTCCTGGTCGATCACGCCACCCAAGGCGGCGGGGATCGCGATATCACTGGGCAAGGTGAAGAGCAGGTCGGCGGTGACCGCTTCGGCGTTGGGGTAGCCGACGATGGTGCCGGCCTCCTTGAAGTGACTGGCCATGAGCGTGGGATCGATGCCGGTGGGAACGTGGATCGCCCCGCGGATATCGGCCACGCCGACGACTTTCATGCCGCGGTCGCTCAAGAGCTTCACCAGCGGTGCGCCGACCTTGCCGTAGCCCTGGATGACCACGCGCTGTTCGCTGGCCAACCGGCCGAGGCGCTGGAGGATCGCGCTGGTGCAGATCGTCACGCCGAGCGACGTCGCGCCGGCGTGTCCGAGCGTGCCCCCGATGGCGAGCGGTTTGCCGGTGACGACGCCGGGGATGTTATGACCGGCCAGCATCGACACGGTGTCCATGATCCAACTCATGACCTGCGTGTCGGTGTTGATGTCCGGCGCGGGAATGTCACGGTCCGGTCCAATCATGGGCGCGATGGAGAAGGCGTAGCGGCGGGTCAGTCGCTCCAGTTCGCCGCGACTCAGGGCCGACGGGTCGACGCGGATACCGCCCTTGGCGCCGCCGTAAGGGATATTGACGACCGCGCACTTGATCGACATGTCGGCGCTGAGCGCCGCGATCTCATCGACGTTCACGCTGGGATGAAAGCGAATGCCACCTTTGCCGGGGCCGCGCGCCGTACTGTGCTGAATCCGCCACCCGTGGAACATCTCGATCTCGCCCGAGTCCATGCGAATCGGAAGCGCGACTTCCAGGATCCGCTCCGGGGTCACGATTCGCTTGATCAATCCGTCGTTCAGACCGAGCAGGTGCCCGGCCGTCTCGATGAGTGACGTGACATGAAGCCACGGGTTGAATTCGTGAGGGGTCACCTCAGTCGGACGCGTGACCACGTTGTCACCAGCCTTTGAAATTTGTGAAAGCGAGATTGCTTACTGCTCCAGCGTAGGTCACGTACGTACAGCATTCGGGCCAGCCGTTGGGGTCTTGCTACTCTGACGCCATGAACCCGACTACTCGTCCGCCGCTCCAAATTTCGACGATTCTGGCGTACTCCGGCGGCTTCAAAGAGGCGGCGCGAACTGTCGCCGAGATGGAGCGCGCCGGCCTTGACCTCGTCTGGGTGGCCGAGGTCTACGGTTTCGACAGCCCTTCCCTGATGGGGTACCTCGCGGCGTTGACTGAGCGCGTCCAGATCGGTTCGGGGATCATGAACATCTACTCGCGCACCCCGTCGCTGATCGCCATGACCGCGGCGGGCATCGACGCCCTCTCCGACGGACGGTTCCACTTGGGCCTGGGAGCCTCGGGGCCTCAGGTCATCGAGGGTTTCTACGGTGTGCCCTACGCCAACCCGCTCGGGCGCACCCGCGAGATCGTGGACATCTGTCGCAACGTCTGGCGACGAGAGGCGCCGCTCGTGCACCACGGCAAGAACTTCACGTTGCCGTTGCCGAGCGACGAAGGCACCGGCCTGGGCAAGGCGCTGAAGATATTGACGCACCCGGTGCGCAGTGAGATCCCCATCTGGATCGCGTCGTTGGGTGAGAAGAACGTGGAGATGACCGCCGCGATCGCCGACGGATGGCTGCCGGTCTTCTTCATTCCCGAGCGCGCCGACGAGGTCTGGGGTTCATCGCTCGCGGCCGGGAGAGCGAAGCGCGACCCGTCGTTGGGCGAATTGATGATCTCGGCCGGCGGTCTGCTGGCGATCGGGGAAGGCGAGGACGTGACCGCGCTGCGTGAGTTCTCGCGCCCGGGGACCGCGCTCTACGTCGGCGGTATGGGCGCCAAAGGCAAGAACTTCTACAACGAACTCATGGTGCGCTACGGCTTCGAGAAGGAGGCCGCGATCATTCAAGACCTCTATCTCGACGGCAAGAAGAGGGAGGCCGAGGCGGCGATACCCGATGAGTTCTTGGAGCTCACGACGTTGTGTGGGCCGGCCAGTTACGTGGCCGAGCGCGTCGCCGCCTTCCAAGAGGCCGGCGTCACCCACCTGCAGGTCCACCCGATTCCGCTGGGCGACCAGAGTGCGGCGTCGCTGATCGACGCCGTCAAAGGGATGTCTTAACTCTCTCTCGCGACCGCGCCGCGCGTCGAGTCGCGGCCACCCGAGGCCAGCCACGCGTGATACATCGCGGCGTACGATCCTCCGGCGCGCAGCAGCTCCTTGGGCGTACCGACCTCGACCACGCCGCCGCGGTCGATGACCACGATGCGGTCGGCTCGTTGGGCCGTGGTGAGCCGGTGCGCGATGAGGATGGCCGAGCGACCTTCCAGCAGTCGATCGAGGGCTTTTTCGATGACCGTTTCACTGCGCAGGTCCAACGACGACGTGGCCTCGTCGAGAATCAGCACGCGCGGTCGCGCCAGAAACGCGCGCGCCAGCGCGAGGAGTTGGCGTTCGCCGGCCGACAGGGTCTGACCGCGTTCGTGGACAATGGTGTCAACGCCGTCCGGCAGTCGGTCGGCCAGTTCGCGCAGTCCGACCACGTCGATGGCCTCTTCGATCTCGTCGTTGGTGATGGTCGTGCGACCGAAGCTCAGGTTCGTGCGGATCGAGCCGGCGAAGAGGAATGGCTCTTGGGGTACGACGCCGAGCTGGGAGCGCAACGAGCGCAGCGTCACCGTTCGAATGTCGACGCCGTCGAGCAGTACGCGACCCGACGTCGGATCGTAGAAGCGATTGGCCAGCTTGGCCATCGTCGACTTGCCGGCACCGGTCGGTCCGACGAAGGCCACCGACTCGCCCGGGGCGATCTCCAGATTGACGTCGTGCAGCACGAGGTGGTTGGGGTCGTACCCGAAACTCACGTTCTCGAATGTGATGCGACCCTCGATCGTCGGAAGATCCACCGCGTCGACGACCTCGTCGACGGCCGGAGGGATCTCGAGGAGCTCGCGCAGGCGGATGATGGACGAGCGACCCTGCTGGAGCGCGTTGTACTGCTGGACTAAGAGTTGTATCGGACCGAAGAATCGGTTCAGGTACAAGAAGAAGGCCACCAACTGACCCAGGTTGAGCTGTCCCGCGAGCACCATGTGACCACCGATGCCGAGCAGCAGTCCCTGGCCGAGGATGCCGATGGTGATGGTGGCCGGACCGTAAATGGCGTTGACGCGGCCGGTGTAGAGGTTGGCGTCACGGTAGGCCCCGACCACGTGGCGATGGTTGCGGATGTTGCGACGCTGGCGATTGTTGGCCGTCACCACGCGGATCCCGTAGAGCGACTCGGAGAGGTCGGCCAGCACGTTGGCGATGCGATCGCGACTGAGGAGGTACCCCTTCTCCGAGGCGTGATGGAACCACACGGTGAGGGCGAACAGCAGCGGCACCACCAGCAGCACCGTCCAGGCGGCGAGGGTGACGTTGATGGTGAAGAGCACGACGGTGATGACCACCATGGTGAGGCCCTGAATCGCGAACTGACTGATGCCGTCTTGCACCAGTTGCTGCAGGTTCTCGACGTCGCTGGTCATGCGACTCATCAAGACGCCGGCCTTCTCCTCGGTGAAGAAGTCCAGGCTGAGTCGTTGGAAGTGCGTGAAGACGCGAATGCGAAGGTCGTGCATCACGCGCGCGGCCAACTTCCCGGTGACCGAGACCTGCACGCGTTGCAACAGGGCACTGGAGAGCGCGAGCACCAGGTAGAGCGCGGCACAGATCGCGATGACCGGCAACGAATGGTGGTGCTTCACCATGCCCTTGTTGATCGCCACCTCGGTGAGGAGGGGACCGCCCTGCAGGATCAAACTGATGACGATGACGAGCAGCGAACCGCTGACCACCCAGCCGGGGTAGGAGCGCAGGAGTTGGGGGAGGGTCAGTCGCTGCCGCTCCTTGGCGCTCGGTCGCTGCGAGAACTTGAGATCCGACTTGGCGTGTGCCGGTTCGCTGGCCAGCAGCTTGGTCGCCTCGGTCATCAACTCCGAGGGAATACCTCCGAACGGCAGTCCGTTGGACGTGCTGGTGCCCCCAAACATCTGGCCGCCACCGCTCCAGCCGCCGCCCCACGCCATTACGGACTCTCCTTGGTCGTCTGGGCGAGGATCTGGGAGTAGAGCGGCGTGGTCCGCAGGAGTTGCTCGTGCGTCCCGGTGGCGACGACGCGACCCTCGTCGAGCAAGATCACGCGACTGGCGAGCGCGATGGTCGAGATCCGGTGCGCGATGACGATGGTGGTGCGCTGGCGCAGCAGACGCGACAGGGCCTCGTAGATACCGGCCTCGACGTGCACGTCAATCGCGCTCGTGGCGTCGTCGAGAATCAAGATCGGGGGATTGAGTACCAGGGTGCGCGCGATGGCGATTCGCTGGCGTTGGCCACCGGAGAGGGTGTAGCCCCGTTCGCCCACCACGGTGTCGTAGCCCTCGGGAAGGCGTTCGATGAACTCGTGGGCGTTGGCGGCGCGCGCCGCCGCCTCGATCTCCTCGATCGTCGCGTCGGGCTTGCCGTAGGCGATGTTGTCACGGATGGAGACCGAGAAGAGGAATGGTTCGTCGAGCACGACCCCGACGTTCTCGCGTAGCGACGGCAGGGTGACGTCGCGCAGATCCGAATCGTCGATCGTGATCGATCCACCGGTGACGTCGTAGAACCGGGTGACCAATCGCGCCACGGTCGACTTGCCCGAACCGGTTCGACCCACGATGGCGACCGTTTCGCCGGCGGCGATGTGGGCGTCGAAATCGTTCAGGATCTCGGCGCCGTTGGCGTAGGCGAAATCGACGTGATTGAAGTCGATGGTTCCGCGCACGTCCACGAGGTCGAAGGCGCCGGGACGCTCCACGATGTCCGGGTTCTCGTCGAGAATCTCGAAGATCCGCTCGGCGCTCGCCTTG
Source organism: uncultured Acidimicrobiaceae bacterium (assembly GCA_963716515.1). Lineage (GTDB taxonomy): Bacteria > Actinomycetota > Acidimicrobiia > Acidimicrobiales > RAAP-2 > RAAP-2. The sequence continues at coordinate 1,667,240 of OY970319.1, read as the reverse complement.
GCGCGCTGTCCCATCATGACCAGTTGGCCGAGCATCATGAACGGGGCCTGGAGCATGAGGAGGTAGGCGTTGAAGGCCAAGATCGCGCCGATGCCGAGGTGGCCGTCGATGACCATCCAACCACCGAAGAACAGGACCAGCGCCAGGCCCAGCTGGGGAAGGTTCTGCACCCACGGCGACCACTGGCCGCGGATCTGCGCGTCCTTGATGTAGGCCCAGGCCACTCGCTCGGCGGCGTCGGCCAGTCGATTGATCTCGGCCTCTTCTTGAGCGAAGGACTTGACGACGCGCACGCCGTTGACGTTCTCGTCGACGATGGTGGCGACGTCGGCGAGCCGAGCCTGGGTAATCCACGAGATGGGGAACATCACCCGGCGCATCTTGATGCCGACGAAGTAGAGGATCGGCATGACCGTCATGGCGATGCAGGCGAGCAGCGGATCGATGCTCAACATGAAGCCGAAGGCCAGCACGCCGATGCAACACTGCACCAAGATGAGCGGCGCGAACGTCGAGTACATCTGAACGCTTCGAATGTCACTGTTGGCTCGACTGATGAGCTGTCCGGACTGCACCCGGTCGTAGAAGCTGAAGGAGAGCCAGGTGAGGTGTTGATAGATCAACGAGCGCAAGTCCGCCTCGACGTTGTAGGCGGTGTTGAACACGAAGCGCCGAGAGATAAGTCCGGTGATCCCGGCCAAGAGTCCGACGATCACGATGTGAATGACGTCGGTGTGCAGGGCCGTCGAGTGCTTGACGAGCGCGTGGTCGATGGCGCCGTTGAGCATGTTCGGTACCAGCGTTTGGAAGATCAAGCTGAGGAACGAAAGACCGATGGCGGTGATGAAGGTGGCTCGGTGCGAGGCGATGACGGGCAGGATTCGACGCCACCAGGGAAGGGTTCGGTCCTTCGAGATTCGAACCCGGGGACCGGGGTAGTTCGAGGTCACTCCCCCCAAGGGATTGGCCGATTGCTGCTCCACTTTCTGCTCTCGGACGCGTTCGGTACGCGAAGAGAGGAAAGAAGCCATCGATCAATAATACCGGTCACCCGTTACAACGAATTCGCCCAAAGCTCCGACCCGACAGCGCGGGGAGCGTCCGACATAGTGTGACCTCGTGCCATCACTACACGTCATCAATCATCCCGTCGTGGCCGACAAGGTTCGCAGCCTTCGTGACGTCGCGACCTCCAACGCGGACTTCTTGCGCCTGGCGGGAGAGATCTCTCGCTTCGTCGCCTACGAGGCCTTTCGCGAGACGCCGGTCACCGCGACGACCGTGGACACGCCGGTGATGAGGGGCGCTCCGGCGGTGCGCATCGACACCGAGTACCTGATCGTCCCCATCCTTCGCGCCGGGCTCGGTATGAGCCCGGCGGTCCAAGAGGTGTTGCCCCATCACCGGGTCTGTCTGGTGGGACTTCGCCGCAACGAAGTGACGTTGCTGCCCGACGTGTACCTCGACGGACTGCCCGAGTCGCTGACCGGCGTGCACGTGGTGCTGTGTGACCCGATGCTGGCCACCGGGGGATCGTTGGTCTGTGTCTTGGACATGCTGCGCGAACGCGGCGCCGGCGACGTGACCGTGCTGTGTCTCATCGCGGCGCAGCCCGGCGTCGACTTCGTCTTCTCCAAGCACCCGGACATCGCCATCGTGGCCGCCGCGCTCGACGCCGAACTGAACGACGTCGGCTACATCACGCCCGGACTCGGCGACGCCGGGGATCGGCTCTTTGGACCGCCAGCGAGGTAACTACAACCCGATGTCCTCGTTCCAGAGGTCGGGGTGCTCGAGGATGAACGCGCCGAGCAACTCGGTGCAGGCCGGGTCGTCGAGGACGAGGATTTCGACGCCGAGTTCGCCGAGCCAGTCGTGACCGCCGTGAAAGGTCGTCGCCTCCCCGATCACGACGGCGCCGATGTTGAACTGTCGAACCAGCCCCGAGCAGTACCAGCACGGTGAGAGCGTCGTAACCATGACGGTGTCCGGGTAATCACGTCGGCGGCCGCCTTTGCGAAAGGCGTCGGTCTCGGCGTGCACCGACGCGTCGCGCTCCTGGACCCGTCGGTTGTGACCGGAGCTGATCAAGGTGCCGTCGCGCAAGTAGAGCGCCGCGCCGATGGGAATGCCGCCCTCGCTCAGTCCGAGGACGGCCTCGTCGTACGCCGTCACCAACATTCGTTGGGCGAGGTCGCGATCGAGTGGTGAGGAGGATGAACTCATCGGATAAGTATGCTCCCTCCTCGTGGGCGAGCGCACGTATCCAGTTGATATCGGCACACAGCGCGTCGACCTTCCGCTCGTTTCGCTGAACGAGCAGTTGGCCTTGGCGCTCCTCATCACGGTCGACATGGGCGTTGAGTTCATGTCGCGCGCCGGCGCCGAACTGGCCGCGATAATTCGCCCCTACGACGTCGACATCGTCGCCACGGTGGCGACGATGGGCATCCCGGTGGCCGTCGAAGTGACCCGTCACCTGGGGCTCGATCAGTACGTCATCTTGCACAAGACGCCCAAGATCCACTTAGCCGACGCGGTCAGCGAAAGCGTTCGTTCGATCACGACCGACGCCGAGCAGCGCCTGCTCTTCGATCGCGCTCGGATCAAGGACGTGGCCGGACGTCGCGTGGCCATCGTGGACGACGTGATTTCGACGGGCGCTTCCACCGGCACGGCTCTTCGACTGTTGCGCGGGGTCGGCGCCGAAATCGTGGTGATCGGCACGCTGGTGACCGAGGCGTCGATATGGCGAACCTCGCTCGGTGACGACGCGCAAATGGTTCGAGCGCTCGGCTCGATTCCGGTCTTTCGCCCCGATGGCTCGGGTGGCCTCGTCGAAGACTGGGCGGGATAACTTCGAAAACGATACCGCCCCCGAGCCGAGGCACGGGGGCGGTACGGCGATCTACGACGTCGGTTCGAGTGCTTGTTGCTTAGCGACCTGTCGCGACACATTGGGGATGATCTTTTCGAGCCCGAAGTACACGAGGGCGGCCACAATGATGCCGGCCGGCACCGAAAAGTCGGCGCCGCCGTACCAACCGGCGGTGCAGACGTTGTGGACGAGATTGCCGGCGCAGGCCCCGCCGTAGTGATTCGAGATCGGGGTCATCCAATGGAACGGGAAGTTGACCGGCGGCGGTGCCTTGGAAAAGGCGACCGTGGCACAGACCATGCCGACCACGAAGGCGACGATGGAGTTCCAGTTCACGCCGCTCGAGCCGATGAAGTAAATCCCGCCCTTGTCGTCGCGTTGTAGTTCGGAGGCGCTGTAGCGATACTTGCGCATGATCCAGTCCATCAAATAGATGCCGAGCCAGGGGGCGATCCACACGATGATGACACCGACGAACTCCTTCATGTAGAGCGAGAACGTCGACTGGAACTCGGCCCAGATCGTGAGACCGCAGGCGAGAAAGCTGTCCAGCACGACGGCCTGATAGCGCCGAAGTTTGAGGCCCATCGCCTGGAGCGATACCCCCGAGGAGTAGAGGTCGAGTGAGTTGATGCCGAAGAGTTGCACGATGGCGAAAATCAAGAAGAGCGCCACGACCCAACTGGGGATGGTGTGCTGGATGTGCAGGGCCTCGAAGGGGTTCGATCCGTTCCAGTCGGCCGACTGGGCGCTTGAGGAGATGAAGGTGAACGTGGCCGCGCCGAGCACCATCATGAAGATCTCGGGAATCGCCGTGCCGAGGAACATCCAACCCACGATCGAACCCTTGCTGGCGTCGCGCGCCACGTAGCGGGTGTAGTCATTGCCACACTCGGTCCAGCCCAGGCCGGAGAGGGCGAAGGTGAAGGCCAGTCCCGCGGTGAAGAGCTCCCAACCGCCGCCGAATCCCTTGAAACTGGCGGACCCGTGCTTGAAGTCGTAAAAGGCCAGCAGTACGAAGATCGCGCCGAAGGGAATGATCAGGGCGCGAAGGACCTTCACCATCGTCGCGTGACCGAGGTACGGCATGACCGCCTGAATCGCCGCGGCGAGGATGATGTAGACGACCTTGAGGCCACTCGAGGTGTGGATGCCGGCCATCTGGGAGAGCACCAGCGCCGCACCGACGATGAGGATCAGCCCTTCGGTCTCGAAACCCAGTTGCGTGATCCAGTTGAAGAAGCTGAGTAGACGCGAACCGCGAGTGCCGAAGGGGGCTCGCGAGATCATGAAGGCCGTCGTACCGGTCTCGGGACCCTGCAGTGAGGCCAGTCCCAACAAGAAGTACGAGACGTTGCCGATGATGATGACCGCGAGCGCCGTGTAGAAACTGAAGCCGAAGCCCATCAAGAGGGCGCCGTAGATGAAGTACTCGACGTTGATCGAGGTACCGGCCCAGAGGGCCGCGATGTTGCGCGGGGTAGCCCAGCGTTCGTTCTCCGGGACGAAATCAATGCCTCGTCGTTCGACCTTGAAGGCCTCGTCGCCCGATGATCCGTCGTGAATATCAATGCCTGTCGCCACTCGTGTGGTCCTCCCTAATAGATGGTGTGCACCCGATACGACTCCGAGGTGCTAGTCGTACGCGCCCAGTATGGCCGAATTCAATTGCCGAATGAGGCCTTCGTGACAACTTCGTGACGAACTTCGAGATTTATTTCCTTCTTACGCCCTCCCAATCTCATCCACACACTTATTGGAGAAGATGTCCCTGTCTCGATATCCCCCACTCGAGACAGGAAGCGAAACTCCCATGTACCAGCGATCCCGGAAGAGAGGCCCGCGACAGTTGGACCATCTTCCGGGATCGCGTGAGGAGTTCGAGTGCGGCATCGGTCTCAAGGCGCGAGGAGCCGCCACAAATTCGAACACCTAAGTAATAGGTGTCGACGCATTCTCAGGGCCCGGGTGGTCCCTCCCTACCATCCGGGCCCTGATGCACCAATCCGTCGGGGCCGAGCTGGCCCTTCCTATTGAGCCCTGCACCCAGTAAGGGTCGAAATGGACTTTGTCGATTGGCGTCGAAGCAATCACGTTTTAGGTCCATCTCGCCAAAAATTCGGATTTAACTTCTGATTACAGGGCGAGCGCACTCCAATTCGGAGCGATGTGGCCTTTTATCGCCATTTAAATTGTCTCGAAGGAGTTTCACAGGATTCTCACAGACCGACCTTCGAAGATGGTGACGTCTCGATGCAAGGCGACTCGAGACGGAGGGCAGGATTTACGATGTTCCGCACCGCACGAACAATTGATCAGACCGGATTCGACTCAATTGCCAATGACGATTTGATCGCGGGTCGACCTGTCGCGGAGCGCTGCCAATCATCGACGCGCTCCGGACCGCACGCCAGGTCCGCCCCTGTCGAAACCCCGTTCGTCGGTTCCGCACTTTCCCCACGCATATATGGCACGAACGTGTCGTTGATTGCACCGTCACCGGGATCGAACATCCAAACCGGGCGACCGCACCTCGTTGATTCAACAAAGTTTCCCGGTGAAACGCTCGGCGCGGGCCTCCGCACTCGCTGGGTCCCGCACTGTGAATATCACGGCCACTTTCACAGTCGCCTTCAATGTCAGTTAGCGTGGCACACCCTTACTGGCCATCACCTAGACGGCCAACATTGAGTTTCCCAGGGTCCGATCGGCGTCCGCCCTGCCCCTCGGGCCCTGGGAATTTAGCCAAAGGAGATTTCCCCTGTGGCCTTTTTTCACGATGGGTTCTTGCTAAGTTGCGACCAGAGGAGCGCCAGCACAAGGCCGGAGCTCCAGGGGGAAAGCAGGACAAAGATGTCATCCACGTTCGATCGTCGATCGTTCCTTACTCATTCAGCTGCCACAGTTGGTGGAATCGCGTTGGCCGGATCGATCGTTGACGATCTTCTGGCCACGTCGGCCAGCGCTGCGGTAGTAGGTGTGAATAATGGCAAGCCGAGGCGTGGGGGGACGCTGACCGTCGGGACTCTCTCTGACGTTCCGAACTACCACATTTTTAACGGCTCACAAGGAAAATTGGACGCTTCAGGTTTCTGCGTCGCCAACGCGCTCTACGACCCCCTGTTCGTGATGTCGGCGAATGGCAAGGTCGCTCTGCCCATGCTGGCGCTCTCGGCCACCCCGAACGCCAATTACACGGTGTGGACCATCGCCCTTCGTCAGGGCGTCTCCTTTACCAACGGTGACGCCTTCAACGCCGATATTTGCGTGGCCAACTGGGTGGCCGCCAACGCCGACCCCACGGTCGGATTGGCGATTAAGCCAATCATCCAGTCGGTGACGAAAGTGGACGCCTACACCGTAAAGTACAACTTGGTCATTCCGGTCTCGGCGTTCCCGATTACCCTGTCCGAGCAGCAGATTGCCTTCATGGCGCACCCGACGTCCTTCGTACCCACCTACACCGGCAACCCGATCGGCACCGGACCGTTCCGCGTGAAGTCCTGGCAAGTCGGCGTGGAGTCCCAGTTGACCAGGAACGCCAACTATTGGAAGTCGGACGCGCACGGACGGCAGCTGCCGTACTTAAGCAACATTCACTTCAAGACGATCGTCGACGACGCGGCGCGAAACCAGGCGCTGCAGACCGGCAACGTGGACATGATCCTGCAACAGGCCGGTCCGCAGATCAACGCCTTCAAGCACATCAAGGGCGTGAGTTACGTCACGGACATCCACTCGCCGCGCGACCCGGGACTCAACTTCTTGATCATCAACACGACGGGTACGTTGAACCAGTATTTCGCGTGGGCCGGTGAGTTTGCGACCTTGGGCGTGCCCGGGTCATTGCCGTACATCTTGAAGGGTCAGACACCGCCCCTGGCGGTTCAAGAGGCCGACTGGGTCGGCACCATGGGCGCGGTCAACCCGACGTCGGGGCAGTGGGACACGACCATGAAGCCGGTCCTGAACGACCAGAGCGTGCGACAGGCGTTGGCGATGGCGGTCAACCGCAGTACGTACTTCCGGGTAATCGACGACGGCGTCGGTCTACTGGCCGACGGCATCTTCCGCAAGACCTCGCCGTTCTACAAGAACCCCGGCTATCCGGCCTACAACCCGACGAAGGCCAAGGCCCTCATCGACGCCTACAAGGCGAAGAACAACGTTTCCCAGGTGGCCTTCGTCATGGACATCGTGTCCGGCAGTGCGACTGAGACCAAGCGCTTCGATTTCTTCCAGCAGGAGTTTGCCAAGATCGGCGTCACGATCACGCCTCGCCAATCGGTCCAGAGCGCGCTCATCAACAACGTGATCTACGGCGAGTTCGACTGCGCGACCTGGAACCAGTTCGGTGGAGTGGACCAGTCGCTCAACTACGTGTGGTTCGACTCGCAGAACGCGGTGACCTCGCCCGCCGTAGGTGGACTCGGTATGTCCGGACTTCCGGCGGGAACCCAGATCGCCGGGGCCGTCAACTTTGCCCACCAGGCCGACCCCGTGGTCGAGACGGCGTTGTTGGCCGCCCTCGCGTCGCGAGTCGGGTCGGCCGCGCAGAAGGCGGCGTGGCAGACGGTCAATCGTCGATTCGCGATCGAGGTCCCCTACGTCATGCTCGACACGACGGTCAACGCGTGGGCCGCGCGATCCAACGTGCAGAACTGGGTCTCGGGTACGGCCGGCGACGGAACGACGCGCTGCCTCAGCCCGGACGCGGGTTCCGCGCGCTGGGACCAAATCTGGAAGAGCTAGTTGACCTAGCTAGCCACGAACGCAGGGACGAAGGGGCGGCGGAAGCCGCCCCTTCGTCACGTGCGATTACGCGACCTCGGTGATATTGCCCGTCACGTCGCGCCACCACCACAACGTCGTCAGTCCCAGTACGGCCGAGACGACCGCGAGCAGCGTGAAGGGCAGCGCCGAATTGATCGTGAACAGAAATCCCGAGGTCCCGGCCGCGACGGCGAGCGCCGCGGTATTCGAGGTGGCGTAGAGACCCTGGCGCCGACTGAGTTCGCGATGGACCGCCCCTTGGCTCATCAGCGAGGAGATTGACGGCGCCGACATGGCCGCGCCAATCGATTCGAGCGACCCCATGAACAAGATGAGGTCGTTGTTGTGAATATGGGGATAGATCGAAAGGAACAGCGCGCCGTTGAGCAGTCCGACCAGGGCGACGTAACGGCGATTGGCGTGATCGGCCAGCCATCCACCGATGCCGCTGAGGGCGACGAACGGGAGGCAAAAGATCGTCCAGCTGAGTCGGATCTGCAACGTCGAGGCGTGGTGGGCGTGCATGAGCAGGCTCCAACAGGCTTCGTACACCCCGATGACGAGACCACCGGCGCTGGCCGCGACCAGGGCACCCGTGAGTTGCGGGCTCCACTGCAAACGGGGCAGGGGAGTCGGATCGTAGGCACGGTCGCCCAAGTTCGTGCGGTACGCCACGATCGCCGCGATGAAGCTGATCATGCCGGCCGCGAAGAACGCCCAACCGAGGCTCTTCACCGAGACCACCACGCCGGCGATCGGTCCGAGCGCGAGGCCGAGCAATTGCGCGGCGATGATGCGCGACACGGCACGACCGCGTTCGCTCTCAGAGAAGAGGGCCGCGACGGCCGACATCGACGCCACCTCGATCGCCCCGGCCGACGCGCCCTGCACCGCTCGCGCCAGGGCGAACCATGGAGCCGACACCGGGAGCAGGTACGCCGTGCTGGCGATGCCGTAGGCGACGAGACTGTAGATGAGTACCGGTCGTCGGCCGAAGCGGTCGGCCAAGCGGCCCAGAAAGAACTGCGTGACCACGCCGGCGACGAAGAATGACGCCATGATGAACCCGATGATTGTGGGTACGCCACCGCGATGTTCGAGGAACAGGGGCAGCAGCGGAAGACCCAGCGTGGCGCCCATCCACTGGATCGCCACGATGACGGTGAGTCGACGCAGGGTCTGTTGGGGAGTGCTCTGGGCCACCGTTTAACGCTAGTCACGTTGAGTTCGCGGCGACGAGATTCGGCAGCGCAGCGCGAGCCGCACGGATATTCGACCAATGGCGTCGCGCGAAGTGCGTGTGGAAATATGAGTCGCGTGCACGTGATCGAGCTCGTTTTCGCAATCGGATGGGTGGCGTTTTGGATCTACTGGCTCGTGGCGGCCTTCTCCATGAAGAAAGGGCGCTTATCGTTGGGGCGCGAACTTCGAATCAGGGTGCTGATCTTTGTCCTCGCGCTCCTCTTGATTCGAGTGGGAGCCTTCCGAAACCGCGGTCTCAATTCGGATCCGTGGCGTGCTGCTCTCGGGCTCGTCCTCTTCGGGGTGGGACTCGGGTTCGCCATCTGGGCCCGCGGGCACATCGGTCGCAACTGGGGAACTCCGATGTCGCGCAAGGATGACCCGGAGTTGGTGACCAGCGGACCCTATCGTCTGGTCCGACATCCCATTTACACCGGAATATTGGTGGCCGGTATCGGCACCGCCGTAGCGCTGAGCTGGTCGTGGCTGATCGCCGTGGTTCTGGCCGGGGTGTACTTCATTTACAGCGCAACCGTCGAAGAGCGCTATCTGACCGAGCAGTTCCCCGACACCTACCCGACGTACCGGCGCTCCACCAAGATGCTCGTGCCGTTCATCTTTTGAAAGGTTGGGTGATAGGCAATCGGTCCCGCGTCCTCGCTACAGCGAACCGCATTCGAACAAGATCAAGACGCCGAGACCGAAGTACAGCCACGGTAGAAATAACGGGGCGTGTTTCGTGCCCCACGCGACGAGGCCGGGTCGGGAGCTGATCCACTGAGCGCTGACGATGAACAACAGTTCCATGGCCGCGAAGATCACGACGGTCACGAAGGCGTGGGCGATCCCGTCGGCGCGAAGTAGAGGGATCCAGACGGCGAGGTTGTCGCCGCCCAGCGCCAGCGTCACCACGAACGTGGTGAGCGCACCTCGGCGAAAGACCTCGTGCGGCGCTCTATCGCGGTGCCGCCACGCGTACCACGCCAGCGCCCATGGCGCGAGACAGAGCAGACCGATCCACGGAAGGGGAATCGGGGTGAGCAAGGATCCGATGCCCCCGGCGAGCACGAGCAGCGTGGCGACACCCAGCGCCTGGGCGTAGCTCACCCGACGGAAGCGCTTTTTCTCGGTGACGATCAACTGCGCCGCGAAGGCGAAGAAATTGTCGAACATCGTGCCGACAAATGCGAGGATGGCCACGACCACAACACTGAGAATCGTGTGCACGCGACGACCTTACCTGACGGTAGAAAAGCGAGAAATCGAGCACAGTAGGCTGTCATCGATGATTCGTCAGGTCTTGCCCCCGAGCGTCGAACAAATTGAAGCGGCTCGTCGCGTCATCGCTGATCACCTCCTGGCAACGCCCACGATCACTCTCTCCCTGCGCGGTCGACCGGTGCTGGTGAAGATGGAGAGTCTCCAGCCGACTGGATCGTTTAAGGTCCGCGGCGCGTTGGCCGCCGTGGACGCCTCGCGGCGCGACGATCCCAACGGCGCCGTGATCACCGCATCGGCGGGCAATCACGGTCTCGGTATCGCCTACGCCTCCAGCGTGCTCGGGGTTCCCGCCACCGTGGTGGTTCCCAAGAACGCCTCGGCCGCGAAGGTAAAGAAACTCGGCAATTTCATGATCGAGCTGATCCAATTCGGATCGTCGTTCGACGAGGCGCAAGCGTACGGCCTGGCGTTGGCCGACGAGCGATCGATTCGCTTCATCTCGCCCTTCAATAACTCGGACGTCATCGCCGGACAGTCAACCGTCTTCGACGAGATTCTCCTCCAGGCGCCCGAGCTCGAACACCTCGTCATCTCGGTGGGCGGCGGCGGACTCCTCTCCGGTGCGCTCATCTCTCGCGACGCGCACGGGCGTTCGGACATTCGCGTTACCGGCGTCCAACCGAATGAGAGCGCCGCGCTCTATCACGTGTTGCGCGGTGCGACCATGGCTGAGGTGGTGCACCGCCCCACGATCGCCGACGGACTCGCGGGCGGCGGCGACGACGGATCGGTGACCAACGATCTGATCGCCTCGCACGACATCCCCCTCGTGTTGGTGCCCGAGATCGACATTCGTCGCGCCGTGCGCGAAGCGGCGGAGAACAACGGCATCGTGATCGAAGGTTCGGCGTCGGCCTCGTACGCGGCGATCACGAACGATCTCGTCGACGACACGACGTCGCGCATCGGCTTCATCGCCAGCGGTCGCAACATCTCGTTGGAACTCTTGCTGGAGATACTGCAAGAGCCACTGGCCTGAACGGCTCAGAAGCGCAAAATTCCAAACCGTTAAGGTGTTCCTATGGCCGCGTTCAAGAAATCGTTGGGAATCGCGCTGGCCTTTTTTGCCTTCGCTCTCACGTGCACGGGTGTCGTGCTCGCCGCCACCGACTCGAATCCCTCGGGAATTCCTAAGGACGCGCTGGTCTTGAACGGCGTGCCGCCTCGTTCGGCCAGTCTGCTCATGACCGTGTCCAACGGACAGTCGTACACCGTGTCAGCGACGATCAACGTCAACTTCGACACATCCCGCGCCGAGGCCATCGTGCAGTTCCCGTTGCTGTTTTCCCAAACCTCGGTCGATCTTCGACTGGTCGGTAGTCACCTCTACGCCGAGGCGGCCGACATCTCGTCGGGCAAGTGGCTCGAAATCAACGAACACGCGCCGTCGTTCTTCGGTATCGCGCTCGAATTGACGCAACCGGCGCCGGACCTCAATTTGATCAAGAGCTTCGATCACCACACGGTCTCCAAGAGCGGGTACTTCACAACGTATGACTTCTCGAGCCAGGACGTCGCCTTGAGCAACGTGTTGGGAACCCCGAAGAAGACGGTCCTCGGTTCGCTCGATATCACGATCACCACCGGCAGTGGCGGCGAAGTGACCGCCGCGACGATGACCTCGCGTTCGAGACACGACATGAGCAAGATCTCGTTCCAGGTCCTCTCGTACAACGGGCCGGCGAAGATTGTCGCTCCCTCGCCGGGTGACGTCAATCCTCTCCAGATCTCCTCGATTCGCCAGCTGTTCTCCTCGACGTCCATCGCCACGTTGCTACTGCCCGACAACTTGGCGTCGTTGGGCCAAGGGACCGCGCAGGTAAGTTGAGCGCCGTGAACCGCGTCCGACCAGAGCCTCGCTGGCCAGCGTCGCTCGCCCTGGTCGCGTGCGTCGCGCTCTACCTCGCGCTACCCAGTCGTCTGGTCGTCGGACCGCACTGGCTCGTGCCGGTGCTGGTGGCCCTGCCGCTGGCTCCTCTGTCGGCACGAAAACATCGTCATCCGGACGAGAGCGTGTGGATTCGTCACGCCACCATTGGTCTCATCGCTCTGGTGACCCTCGCCAACGTGATTTCGTTGGTGCTGCTCGTGCATCACCTGTTGGCGGGACACGTTTCTCAGGGACGAGCGCTGATCTTTTCGGCGGTCGCGGTGTGGATTACGAACGTCATTGTCTACGGACTCTGGTTCTGGGAGGTCGATCGCGGGGGACCGCATCGTCGCGCCTCGGGTGAGAAGTTGACGCCCGATCTGCAGTTTCCCCAAATGCAGAATCCCGACCAGGCGCCCGAGCACTGGCGCCCCAGTTTCGGCGACTACCTTTACACCTCGCTAGCGAACGGCACGAGTTTTGCGCCGGCCGACGCCATGCCCCTGTCGCTGCGCATGAAGGCTCTGTTCGCCGGCGAATCGATCGTGTCGTTCGTCACGATCGCCGTCGTCGCCGCGCGCGCCGTCAACATCCTTCGCTGAGTCAGTCGATGAGGCGTTCGAGCCAGCGACTCGCGCGGCTCACCCGGGCGTGCGTCGCTTCGACGTGGTCGGCCCGGCCGGCGAGGAAAAGCCCTGCGTTGATGCCGATCCAGCGAAGGGGCTCGAACTCCCAGCGACGACCCGCCTGTTGCACGAAGGGCAGTCGAGTGAAGGCGCTCTCGGTATCCGGGCGCGTGATGAGATCGGCGAGCGCGGTCGCGGCCACGTGGCTGAGCACGACGCCGTCGCCGGTGTAACCGCCGGCCGACGCAAGGCCCGTCTCGAAGTCGACGCGCACGAATGGCGCGTGGTCCCGGGGCATCGCCAAGGGACCGCCCCAGGCGTGGGTGATCGGGGCGTCCGACGTCGGAAAGAGCTCGCGTAACGTGGCTTCGAGTTTGTCGAAGACCTTTTGATCGCCGTCGAAACTCGGCTCGACCGAGGACCCGAAGTGATAGGGCGCCCCTCGGCCCCCGAAAGCGATTCGGTCGTCACTCGTGCGCTGGCCGTAAATGATGAGGTGGCGATCATCAGAGAAGGTTTCGTAGTGCGCGAAACCGACTTCGTCCCAGAAGTCCTTCGAGAGCGGTTCAGTCGCGATCATCAAGGAGTACAAGGGCACGACGGAGCGACGCTCGTGCGGCAGATTCGGCGTGAATCCTTCGGTGGCGCGCACGACGACGTCGGCGTGCACGTTCGCCCCGATCGTCACGACCTCGGCCTGACGGCCGAAGCGACCCGGGATGATTCGCGTGACCGCGGTGTTCTCGAAGATCATGGTGCCGAGGTGCTCCACCACGTCGCTCAGTCCCCGAACCAGTCGCGCGGGGTCGATCCGCGCGCAGTGCGGTGAGTACATCGCGCCGAGTGCGCCGGCGACGTGACCGCGGCCGGCGAGGTCCGTTCCTTCGATCCAGGAGAGATCTTCCGGGCCGATCCCCATCTCGCGCGATGACGCGATCTCCTCAGCCAGTCGCGCGACCTGGATGTCGCTGCGCGCGAATTTCATCGTGCCACCGTGCTCGTAGCGCGCGTCGATGCCGTCCTCGCGCGCCGACGAACCCAGTTCGACGACGGCCCCTTGGAGTACCTGACGCTGGTGGTCGAAGGACTCTTGGCCGTATCGCCGGATGACACTGGCGTTACTCATCGGAAAGAGTCCCGAAGCCCACCCACCGTTACGTCCCGAGGCGCCGAAGCCACACACCTCTTTCTCGAGTACCGCGACGCGCAAGGCGGGGTCTCGGCGCAGAAGTTCTCGCGCGGTCCAGAGACCGGTAAAGCCGCCGCCGACGATGGCGACGTCGACGTCCAGGTGACGTTGCAGGGTCGGCCGGGGCGTGACCGGATGATCCAGCGACGACCACCACAGTGACTGCGATGGCGACACGATCAGATGAACTTGACGGCTCCGGTGAAGACCTCGCGCATGATGCCGACCATGAAGTCGATGTCGGCCCTGGTCGAGATCAGTGGTGGAGCGAGCTGGACGACGGGGTCACCCCGGTCGTCCGAGCGACAGATCAGACCACGGCGGAACATCTCGGGCGACACGTATCCGCGCAGCAGTCGCTCGGCGTCTTCGCCGGCCCAGGTCTCTTTCGTCGCCTGGTTCTTCACCAGTTCCACGCCCCAGAAGTAACCAGTACCGCGCACGTCACCGACGATCGGGATGTCGCGCAGGTTCAACAGGCTCTGACGGAAGTAGTCCTGGTTGGCCAGTACGTTCTCCAGCACCTTTTCGTTCTCCATGATCTCGATGCTCTTGAGCGCCACGGCGCACGAGACCGGGTGTCCCGACCAGGTGAAGCCGTGGACGAACGAGGCGTCGCCGTGCTGGAAGGGCTCGGCCAGTCGGTCCGACACGATCATGGCGCCGAGCGGGGCGTAGCCGGCCGTGATGCCCTTGGCGCAGGTGATGATGTCGGGTACGTAGTCGAACTTCTGACCACCGAACCAGGTGCCGAGTCGACCGAAGGCGCAGATGACGTCGTCCGAAACCAGAATCACGCCGTAGCGGTCACAGATTTCGCGCACCGCCTTCCAGTAGGTCGGCGGGGGAGTGAAGCATCCGCCGGCGTTCTGGACCGGTTCCAAGAAGACCGCCGCGACGGTCTCGGGACCTTCGCGCAAAATGGCCTCTTCGATTTGGTGGGCCTGCCAGAGACCGAAGGCCTCGAAGTCGTCGCCGTACTGCTCGGCGCGAAAGAAGTTGACCGCGGGGACCTTGACGGCGCCGGGGACCAGCGGCTCGAACGGTTGGCGGTATCCCTCCAGGGACGTGATCGTCAGGGCACCCAACGTGGTGCCGTGATAGGCGACGTCGCGACTGATGACCTTGTAGCGGTCGGTGTCGCCGCGCATCTTGTGGTACTGCCGCGCCAGCTTCCAAGCGCTTTCGTTCGCCTCGGCGCCACCGGACGTGAAGAACACGCGGTTGAGGTCCCCGGGGGCGAGGCTCGCGATCTTTTCGGCCAGTTCGATGGCCTTGGGATGGGCGTAGGTCCAAAGGGGGAAGAAGGCCATGGTGGTCATCTGCTCGGCCGCCGCCGCCGCGATGTCAGCGCGACCGTGCCCGAGCATGTTGGTAAAGAGCCCCGAGAGTCCGTCGAAGTACTCGGTGCCGTTGGCGTCGTAGACCCGAGTCCCCTCGCCGCGAACCATGATTGGGACCTCGGACTGCTCGTCGTAGGCACCCATGCGCGACATCTGGAGCCAGAGGTGACGCCGAGCGCGCTCGGAGTAGTCGTGACTTGCGTGTTTCTCGTCCGTGAAATTGATGCCGTCGCTAATTGTGTTCAGCGTCACTTGGTCCCCCATACGTATGTCTGCTTTGAAAGCTTCAAATACAGAAATGTTTCGACTTCGGTCACTCCGGGAATGCTCCGAATTGAGTCATTCAAGAGGTGTACCAGTGCGTCGTCGTCGACGGCGATGACCTCGGCGATGATGTCGAAGCTGCCGGCGGTCATGACCACGTAGTTCGCTTCGTCGATCGAAGCGATCTTGTCGGCGACCAGGCGTACGTCTCCGTGCACGCGTATGCCGATGAGCGCCTCGCGGCCGTAACCCAGTTGCAAGGGATCGGTGATGGCGACGATCTGCATGACGCCGGATTCTTTCAGGCGTTGCACGCGACGTCGCACGCCCGCTTCGGAGAGTCCGACTTCGGCGGCGATGGCCCCGTAGGCGCGGCGACCGTCGCGCTGCAGGTGGCTGATGATCTGTCGATCGATGGAGTCAAGAGCGTTGGGAGCGGACGAGATCAGTTCCGAAGGGGAGCGCTCCGCGCTCTTCTTGGTCTGACGATGTGGTTTGGTCGCTGGCATTGGTCACTCCTGGCGAGGTACTCCAAGAGCCCCCGCTGCGGATAGAGACAGTATAGGGGGCTGCAGCGACGGAAAGCGTCGTATTTTTTGCTTGAAGGGACTTATATCTTCAGTTTAGGTTGCAGCGCCTAGGCAATCTCTGGCAGAGTGGCTCAGGGCTGCACCGAGACGGTGCACGTGACTGGGAGGGAATAATGCGTCGTTTGGACAATTTTGTCGGGGGCGAGTCCGTCGCTCCGAAGAGCAAAAAGTACGTCGAACTTATCAACCCGGCGACCGGAGAGCCCTTCGCCGAGATGCCCGTGTCCAACGCCGCCGACGTCGATAACGCGCTGCAAGTCGCCAACGCGGCCTTCCAAAGTTGGAAGCGAACGACGCCGTCCCAGCGCAGCCGAGCTCTCCAACAGATCGCCGACGTCCTCGAAGCGCACGCCGAAGAGCTCGTCAACGTCGAGGCCGAGAACTGCGGGAAAATCATTGCGCTCACGATGAGCGAAGAGATCCCACCGATGATCGATCAGATTCGCTTCTTCGCCGGCGCGGCACGCCTCCTGGAGGGTCGTGGTGCGGCGGAGTACATGGAGGGCATGACGAGTTACGTTCGTCGCGAGCCCATCGGCGTGTGCGGCGCGGTCACGCCGTGGAACTACCCGATGATGATGGCGGTGTGGAAGTGGGCGCCCGCCATCGCCGCCGGCAACACCATGGTCTTGAAGCCCGGCGATTCGACACCGGCCTCCACGGTGTTGATGGCGCAACTGATGGCTGAAGTGTTGCCCCCCGGAGTTTTCAACGTCGTGTGCGGTGATCGCGACACCGGTCGCGCCCTGGTGGAACATTCGATACCGGCCATGGTTTCGGTCACCGGATCGGTGCGCGCCGGCATGGAGGTTGCGTCCAGCGCGTCCCAAACCTTGAAGCGGGTCCACCTTGAACTGGGGGGCAAGGCGCCGGTCATTGTCTTTGACGACGTCGACGTCGCGTCAGCCGCTGAGAACATCGCGGTCGCTGGCTACTTCAACGCCGGCCAGGACTGCACCGCGGCCACCCGGGTGCTCGCGGGACCCAAGGTGTACGGCGACTTCGTGGACGCGTTGGCCGAACAGGCGCGCAACACCGTCATCGGTCCGCCCGACAATGACGACGCGCTCTTCGGTCCGGTCAACAACATCAACCAGTTCCAGCGCGTCACCGGTTTTCTCGCGCGCTCACCGGGACACGCCTCGCTCGCGGCCGGCGGCCACCAGGTGGGCACCGCCGGTTACTTCATCGAGCCAACGGTCGTCGCCGACCTCCACCAGGACGACGAGATGATCCAAAGCGAGATCTTCGGTCCGGTGATCACGGTGCAGAAGTTCAGTGACGAGGCCGAGGCGCTCGCCTGGGCTAACGGGGTCGACTACGGATTGGCGTCGTCGGTGTGGACGAGCGACCACGGCCGCGCCATGCGCTTCACCAGGGACCTCGACTTCGGGTGCGTCTGGGTCAACACGCACA
This sequence comes from uncultured Acidimicrobiaceae bacterium, assembly GCA_963716515.1. Classification (GTDB taxonomy): domain Bacteria; phylum Actinomycetota; class Acidimicrobiia; order Acidimicrobiales; family RAAP-2; genus RAAP-2. The sequence continues at coordinate 1,649,768 of OY970319.1, read as the reverse complement.
TTCCTCTGGTGGCCGAGATGCCCCACGGCGGTTTCAAGAGGTCCGGCTACGGCAAGGACCTCTCGATGTACGGTTTCGAGGACTACACGCGCGTGAAGCACGTCATGCACAACATCGAATCGTGAGGATTCGTTGAGACCTCGGCGTACGCGGAAGCAACGACGTCGATTCACGAGACCACGCAACCGTCGACATTGATGAGGTCACCGTTCGTCGCCGCCTAGCGCCGTGCGAACTCTCGCTGCAGCACGCGCTCACGGTGAGTGACTACCGTGGACGGGGCGACCAAAACCAGAAAGGATGATCAACGATGATCATCGGCGTACCGAAGGAAATAAAGACCGACGAGTACCGCGTGGCGTTGACGCCCGCCGGCGCGCGAGAACTGACCGGGGCCGGACACCGAGTCCTGATCGAACGAGGCGCTGGCGTCGGGTCGTCGATCGCCGACGTCGACTACGTGGCCAACGGGGCGACCATCGTCGATGCGGCCGATGACGTCTGGTCCGAGAGCGAACTGTTGATGAAGGTGAAAGAGCCGATCGCCCCGGAGTATCATCGCCTGAGCGCCCACAAGGACCAGGTGCTCTTCACCTACCTCCATCTCGCGGCCTCTCGCGAATGCACCGACGCGCTCATCAGTGCCAACAACGTCGCCATCGCCTACGAGACCGTACGTCTGCGCGACAATTCGCTACCCCTGCTCACGCCCATGAGTGAAGTGGCCGGACGGATGGCGCCATTGATGGCCGCCCATCACCTCATGCGTCCGGGCGGGGGACACGGGACACTCATCAGCGGCGTCCCGGGCGTCGCGCCGGCCAACGTCGTGGTCATCGGCGCGGGCGTCTCGGGTCTGGCCGCCGCGACCATGGCCGCCGGACTGCACGCCAACGTGAAGATCCTCGACCGCAACCTCGAACGCCTGCGCCAGGTCGACATTCACTTCGACGGACGGGTCCAGACCATCGCGTCCTCGACGCTCGCGCTGGAAGACGCCTGCCTCGACGCCGACATCGTCATCGGTGCCGTTTTGGTCGTCGGTGCCAAGGCACCCAAGCTGGTCAGTAATGACCTGGTCGCGCGTATGCGCCCCGGCTCGGTGCTGGTGGACATTTCGGTGGACCAAGGTGGCTGCTTCGAAGCAACGCACCCGACCACGCACTCGGACCCGGTCTTCGAGGTGAACGGATCGATTTTCTACTGCGTGGCCAACATGCCCGGCGCGTTTCCCTACACCTCGACCTACGCGCTCGCCAACGCCACCTTGCCCTACGCCATGGAGCTCGCGCGCCACGGCTGGCGCGAGGCCGTCGTGGCCGACGACGCGCTGGCTGAAGGCGTCAACGTGGTCGAGGGCGCCGTCACCTACGGGCCGGTGGCCGAGTCCCTCGGCGTGGCCTTCAGTCCACTACGCTCGCTCCTGTAATCGGCGACGGCCCGATGGGCGTTGTGGCCGTCTTCAGTTCTCGCACTTCTAACACTGCTCGGGGGAATTAATGTCGGACGCTTCAGTCAACCACGTCGTTCACACCGATACGCCCGATCCGCGACGTTGGTTCGCGCTGGTCGTCATCGGCATCGCCCAGTTGATGGTGATCCTCGACGCCTCGATCGTGAACATCGCCCTGCCGCACGCCTCGCTGCCCAAGGCGCTCGGCGGACTGGCCATCGCCCAGAAGAACTACCAGTGGGCCATCACCGCCTACACCCTCACCTTCGGAGGTTTCTTGCTGCTGGGCGGTCGAATCGGTGACTACATGGGCCGCAAGCGGTCGTTCCTCATCGGGCTCCTCGGCTTCGCCGGCGCGTCGCTCCTCGGTGGCTTCGCCCAGAACCAACAGTGGCTCTTCGGCGCGCGGGCCCTGCAGGGACTCTTCGGGGCCCTGCTCGCACCTGCGGCCCTGTCGCTCATCTCGGTGACCTTCACCGACTCCAAAGAGCGGGCCAAGGCCTTCGCCGTCTACGGCGCCCTCGCCGGAGTGGGCGGCGCCATCGGACTGATCGCCGGAGGTCTGTTGACGCAGTACTTCTCCTGGCGCTGGTGCCTCTTCGTTAACACCCCTATGGCCATCATCGCCTTCACCCTCGCGGTGCCGAACGTTCGCGAATCCAAGGTGAAGGGCCATCCGCACTACGACATCCCGGGCGCGCTCACCGCCACGGCGGGCATGTTGAGCGTCGTCTTCGGCGTCTCCCAGGCTTCGACCGACGGCTGGGGCTCGACGAACGCCTGGCCGTACCTGGTGCTCGGCGCCTTCTTGCTCCTGGTCTTTTTCGTGATCGAAAGTCGCATCAAGGAGCCCTTGCTGCCACTTCGACTCATCACCGACCGCGTACGGGCCGGCGCCTTTCTGGCCCAGCTCTTCGTCGGACTCGGACTCTTCGGGATGTTTCTCTTCATGACGTTCTATTTCCAGTACGTCGAGCAGTACTCGGCCGTGAAGACCGGACTGCTGTTCATGCCGTTTTCATTCGGCGTCATCCTCGCGGCCGGAATGACCAGTCAGTGGCTCCCGAAGTTCGGGCCGCGGCCACTGGCGACCATCGGCAACCTGATGGCGGCCTTCGGGTTGCTCTATCTCTCCTTCATCAAGGTCGACAGTTCGTACGTCACGAGCGTCATGCCGGCCATGATCGTCACCAGCTTCGGACTCGGCATGGCCTTCGTGTCGATCGCCTCGACGGCGCTGTTCAACGTGCGACCCGATGACACCGGCGCCGCGTCGGCGGTGCTGACGACGTCCCAACAGATCGGCGGTTCCTTCGGGACGGCGATCGCCAACACCATCGTCGTCTCCAGTGGCACCGCGTTTCTGGTGGCGGCCTTGAAGCATTCGCACCCGGCGATGACGGCCAAGGCCAAGTTGCTGTTGATCGCCACGTCCCACGTCCACGGCTACGACGAGTCGTTCCGCTTCGGATCCTTGATGCTCTTCATCGCCGCGATTCTGTTCTTCGCGCTGGTGAATATCGACCGGGACCACCTCGGTCAACACGACGAGCCCGCGACCGAGGCCTACCCGGCTTCGACGTAAGGGCAGTGGCGACAGCCACTCTCACAGCAGGTCCCGCGCGCCAGGTGCGTGGCCGCCGTGAGAACCATGAGACCCGACGTCGGATCGCGGTACGTCGGCTCACCGGCGACGGTGGCCGCGACGTGGGCCGCGATGATGGCGTCGTAGTCCGCCCGCGTCGGATCGCATCGACTGGGGTGCGGTCGAGGGACCGGCGTACTCATTGAGTAACACCGCCGGGGCTCACTCTTCGATCCGCAAGACGACCTTGCCGAACTTGCCCGGCCGGGCGAAGTACTCGTAGGCCTCGTCGACCTCTCCCAGAGCGAAACTGCGGGCCACCGGTACGCGCACTTCACCGGTGCGCCAACGAGGGATGAGCGTTTGACTGACTCGATCGGCGACCTCGCCCTTCTCTTGGCGAGTCCTCGAACGAAGGGTCGATCCGGTCAGCGTCGAACGCGAGCCCATGAACTGTCGAAGGTCGACCTCCACGCGGCTGCCGCCGCCGGAGATGCCGATGACCACGACGCGCGCGAACGGATTGAGTAGGCCTTGGGCGACGCTCAGATGGGCCGCGCCCACCAGTTCGAGCACCACGTCCACGCGACCGACCTCGCCGACTTGATCGAGCGTGACGGTCTCATCGGCGCCGAACTCGCGAAGCGCCTCGTGGTGTTCGCTCGTCCTCGTGACGGCGATCACTTGGGCTCCGAGCGCGTGCGCGATCTGCACCGCGGCGATGCCCACGCCACCGGTCGATCCGGAGATCAGCACGCGTTCGCCGGTGCTGAGGTGTCCTTGGGTCACCAGCGCGTCGTGGGCGGTGGTGAACGCCTCGGGGAAGCCCCCGGCCTGATCCCAACTGACGTGATCGGGCACGAAGAGGAGGTGTTCGCTCGGTACGAGACAGTGCGTCGCCTGCGCGCCGCCGCCCACGATCGCGCAGACCCGTCGTCCCAAGAGCGGCTCGTGCACGCGCTCGCCGACGGCGCTCACGACCCCGGCCAGTTCCATTCCGGGAACGTCGACGGGCCAGCCCTCGGGTGCGGGATAGTGGCCGTCGCGCTGCATCAGGTCGGCCGCGTTGATGCCGGCCCCGCGCACCGCGACGATGACGTCGTAGGGACCGGGATTCGGGGTCTCTCGCTCCTGCACTTCGAGGTGGCCCTCGTGGATGACGACGCAGCGCACGGGTGCAGCCTACGACGCGCCGACATCGGCGACGGCACGTTAGGGTCGCGCCATGACCATCTACGACATTCCCCTCCACACCATCGACGGAGAGCCGAGTTCGTTGGCGCCTTACGTGGGCAAGACCGTCCTCATCGTCAATGTCGCCTCGAAGTGCGGACTGACGCCGCAGTACGAAGGACTGGAACGGTTGCAGAAGACCTACGCGGACCGCGACTTCAGCGTCGTCGGCTTTCCTTGCAACCAGTTCGCGGGACAAGAGCCCGGCACCGCCGAGGATATCCAGACTTTCTGCTCGACCACCTACGGCGTCACTTTTCCGCTCTTCGAGAAGATCGACGTCAACGGCGAGCACCAGAGTCCGGTCTACGCCACGTTGAACCAAACGGCCGACGCCGAGGGCTACTCCGGTGACATTCGCTGGAACTTCGAGAAGTTCCTAATTGGCCCCGACGCCTCCGTGCAACGATTCGCGCCGTTGGTGACGCCGGAAGACCCGATACTGGTGAGTGCGATCGAAGCGTCGCTGAGCTAGCCCAGTCCGATCGTGCGGTGCAGCCGCACGTACGTGGGCGCGAAGCCGTAGTCCAACCAGAAGTTCCTCGCCCGTCGGTTCGTCACGCGCCAATTGGTCTCCACGAACTCGAACCCAGCGATCCTCGCGTCGCGGAGCGCGGCGTCGACCATCGCCGTTCCGACGCCCAGGTGACGATGTTCGGCGCCCACGGTCACGGCGCTCAAGTGGAGCGTCCGTTCGAAAGATCCGCGGCGATGCGGGAGCGGAAAGGTGATGCACTGGGCCACGGGGTCCTCTCCGAACTGCACGATGTAGTGGTGCACTTCGGGGTCTTCGAGGGTCTCCGAGAGTTCGTCGCGTTTGGAGGAGTGGTCGAGGCCAATGGAGAAGCTCGGTCCGACGCGCTGGACCGCGTCGAGCTCGTCGTCCAGGGCTACCGCGATCTCGAGGTCGTCGACGCCACCACGGCGAAGCGCGTAGCCCTCGGGTAGGGCGTGATCGAGCGGTCCCTGGAGTCGCAGGACGCCGCGCATGTGCATCCGCGCGAAACCCATCTCGTACCAGGGCTGCGTGGAGGCGACGTCGTCGATGCACCAGACGTAGTGCTCGAGGGCTCCGTGTTCGATCCATCGCGCTCCGGCCGCGCTGTAGAGGTCGCTCAGGATGTCGGTGGTGTCGAACGAGGCGCCGTCCGGTCCAATCCAGACGCCGTTGCCGTAGGTCTCACTCTCCAACATCGCACCGTAGAGGTGACCAACCACCACGCCGTTGTATTCGGCGACCCAGGTCTGATCGGTCGCCTCGCGTAGCGAATCGGAGAGCAACTCCGTGGCAATCGACGGATTCACCAAAGGTTGGATACGGGCGTCTTGCGCCAATCGATCACGAATGCGAGCGACGACCGGTTCAACGTCATTCGTTTCCAATGGTCGAATCGTCGTCACGAATCAACCCTACGTGGCTCGTGTGCCAGAGTTGCCGGGTGAGTATTGCGGCATCGCTGTTCGACATGGACGGCCTCTTGATCGATTCCGAGGTCTTGTGGCACAAGGCCGAAGTCGAAATCCTCGGCACCCTCGGCGTGCCGATCGAGCTGAGTTCGAGCCGTTCGACCAAAGGCGTCTTCGTCGATGTGGTCGTCGACAACTGGTTCGCGCGCTATCCCTGGCGTGGTCCGAGTGCCGACGAGGTCGTCGAGATGTTGCTCGAACGGGTGGGGTCGCTCGTCGAGTCCGAAGGTCGGCTTCTACCCGGCGCGGTCCGCGCGATCGATCTCGCGAGTGCGCGCGGACCGGTCGCGCTGGCTAGTTCTACACCGTTGGCGTTGATCCATCGAAGTCTCGAACATTTCGACTTGACGACTCGATTCGCGTCGATTCACTCCGCGGAGTTCGAGCCCTACGGCAAACCCCACCCCGGCGTCTTTCTCACCGCCGCCAGTTCTCTCGGCATCGAACCTAAGCGCTGTCTGGTCTTCGAAGACTCGACCGCCGGAGTCATCGCGGCGCGAGCCGCGAGCATGCGTCTGGTCGCGGTGCCGACGCCCGAGGACCGCGACGAGGTCGAGTTTCTCCTGGCCGACCTGGTGCTGGACACGCTCGAGGAACTGTCACCGGACTGGCTGGACGGGTTGTTCGCCTAGAGATCCTTCGAGAAACGATGGGACTGCGGATGGCAGAAGACGCCGTCGGGGTACGTTTCAATCCTTGTCCAGCCGGTCGATTCGTAGAGTGACAGGGCCTCGGGCTGGGCCGGTCCGGTCTCGAGGAAGAGGGTCACGTACCCCAACTCTTTGGCGTGCCGTTCGATTTCGTTCATCAAGACGAGGCCGATGCCCACACGGCGAAGATCCGGTCGCACCCACAGGCGCTTCACCTCGGCGAAGTGCAAACCGGGCTCACTCATCGATCGAAGACCGACCCCGCCCACGATGGCCCGCTCGTGGCGCGCGACGAGGAACAGTCCGAGCGGTGGGCGCAACTCGTCGACGATGAGGTGCTTGTTGTCACCCTCGCCGCCGTAGCGCTGTTGAAGCTCATCACTGGCCGCGTGCACGAGGGCGAGCGCGCCACTGGTGTCGATTGACTCGGGGACGATGGTGATGGGGAGCACGTGGACATCGTAGGGGTCGGTTCGTCGCGGATTCCTGGTTCACTACGATGAGATGACTCTTGGAAGGAGAATGGTGTTCCGCCCCGTCAGCGCCGAACTGGATTTTGTGGCTCTCGAAGAAGCCGAACTGGAGCGCTGGCGTACCAACGACGTCTTCGCGCGGTCCATGAAACACCGCGAAGGGGCCGAGCCGTGGGTCTTCTACGAGGGTCCGCCGACGGCGAACGGCAAGCCCGGTCTCCATCACGTGTGGGCGCGCGTCTACAAGGACCTGTTCTGTCGTTACCAGACGATGCAGGGTCGTTTCGTCGCCCGACGAGCGGGCTGGGACACTCACGGACTTCCGGTAGAGGTCCAGGTCGAAAAGCAACTGGGCATCTCGGGGAAGAAGGCCATCGTCGAAGAGGTCGGCGTCGAGGAGTTCACGCGACTCTGCCGCGAATCGGTCCTGACCTTCGTCGGCGAATTCGAGCGGCTGACCGAACGAATTGGCTACTGGACCGACATGGAGCACGCGTACTACACGTTCCATCGCGAGTACGTCGAATCGGTCTGGTGGCATCTCCAGCAACTGTTCGAGCACGGCCTGTTGTACGAAGACCTCAAGGTCATTCCCTACTGTCCGCGCTGCGGCACGTCGCTCTCCAGCCACGAGCTCGGTCAGCCGGAGGTCTACACCGACGAAGTCGACGAGAGCGCCTACGTTCGCCTTCGCCTCACCGACGCCGACGCGCACGAACTCGCCGGCGCGACGCACCTCGCCGTGTGGACGACGACACCGTGGACGTTGCTGTCGAACGTCGCGGTGGCCGTCAATCCCGAGATCACCTACGCCGTCGTCGACGAGGTGATCGTGGCGGCCGAACTGGTCGAGTCGGTCTTCGGGGCCGGCGTCGAACCGAGCGCCACGCTTCCTGGGAGCGCCTTGGCCGGCGTGCACTACGAACGGCCCTTCACCGACGCCGCACTGCCCGAGGACGTGGACGCCTGTTACGTCGTGCTGGCGGACTACGTCACGATCGAAGAGGGCACTGGACTCGTTCACCAGGCGCCGGCCTTCGGCGAGATCGACCGTCAGGTGGCGCGTGACCACGGTCTGCCCACCGTCAACCCCGTCGGACCGGACGGCAAGTTCACCGCGGAGATCGCGTGGCTCGAAGGTCGAGACGTGCGCGAAGCGAACCGGGCCATCAACGACGAACTCGAGCGACGCGGTGTCTTGATCCGCCGACTCAGCTACAACCACTCCCTGCCCCACTGCTGGCGCTGCGGCACGGTCCTCATCTACTGGGGCAAACCGAGCTGGTACGTGGCGACGAGCCAATTCCGCGAGAAGATGCTCGCCGAGAACGCGACCATCGACTGGCACCCGGAGCACATACGCGACGGTCGCTTTGGCAACTGGCTGGACAACAATGTCGACTGGGCGCTGTCGCGCGACCGCTTCTGGGGGACGCCGCTGCCCATCTGGCGCTGCCCCGACGACCACTTCACCTGCGTCGGCTCGCTGGCCGAGCTCTCGGCGCTCGCCGGGCGCGACCTCGGCGACCTCGATCCGCATCGTCCGGGGATCGACGACGTCCTCGTGCCGTGTCGAACGTGCGCGAAAGAGGCCCGTCGAGTGGAGCCCGTCATCGACGCGTGGTTCGACGCCGGGTCCATGCCCGCGGCGCAGGTCGGTTATCCCCACGTCGAGGGGAGTGCCGAGGCGATGCAGTTCCCGGCGCAGCTCATCGTGGAGGCCATCGATCAGACGCGCGGGTGGTTCTACACCTTGCTCGCGGTGAACACCTTGGTCTTCGGCGCCACGCCGTATGAACACGTGTTGTGCCTCGGCCACATCGTGGACGAGGACGGCAAGAAGATGAGCAAGTCCGTGGGCAACGTGATCGACCCGTGGGAAGTGTTGAACACTCGCGGCGCCGACCCGCTGCGCTGGTGGATGTTCTCCCAGGGTTCGCCGTGGACCTCTACGCGCACGAGTCTCAGGGCCATCGACGCCTCGCTGCGCGAGACGCTGGCCACGCTCTGGAACACGTTCAGCTTCTTCACGCTCTACGCCTCGATCAACAACTTCGACCCGACCGATCCGGAGATTCCCGCCCACCGTGATCGCGCCGCGATCGACCAGTGGATCCTCTCGCGACTCGAAAGCGTGACGGTGGCGGTCACGAGTGCCCTCGACGGCTACGAGCCCCTCGGCGGCACGAACGCGTTGAGTGAACTGATCGACGACGTGTCGAATTGGTACGTGCGACGAACCCGTCGACGCTTCTGGCGCACCGACCCGAACGCACCGCGCTCCGATTCCTTGGCCGCCCAGGCCACGCTCCTCGACGTCTTGCAGCGAGTGACGCTGCTCCTCGCGCCGTTCTGTCCCTTCATCGCCGAGCGGCTCTACGCCGAACTGTTCGACGTGGAAGCGACGGACTCGGTCCATCTCACCGATTGGCCCCTCGGCGAACCGGAACGTCGAAACGTCGGCCTCGAGGAGTCGATGGCCGTCGCCCGTCGACTCACGTCGCTCGGCCGGGCGGCGCGCGCCGAGGCCGGGGTGAAGGTGCGTCAGCCCCTGGCGCGAGCCCTCGTCTTCTTGCCGGCCCTCTCGGCGACGCCGCCGGCGGGGGTGGTCGAAGACGAACTGAACGTCGATCACTTGGAATACGCGACCGACCTGGCCAACGTGTTGACCTTCGAACTCGTGCCCAATTTTCGCACCGTGGGTCCGCGTCTGGGCGAGGCGGTGAAGGAGTTGAAACCGGCGCTCGCCGCCTTCGACTCCGTCGAAGCGGCCGAGACGCTCGAATCGGGCGGATCGCTGATCGTCGCGCTCTCGTCGGGCACGTACGAATTGAACGCCGAGGACATCGAGCTGCGGGTGAAGGGTCAGGAGGGCTACGCCGTGTCGCGTGACGGCGGCGAGGTCATCGCCCTCGATTTGACGCTCGACGACGAGCTGCGACGTCGGGGCTTTCTGCGCGACGTCATTCGTCAGGTGCAGGACCTGCGCAAGAACTCCGGTTTGGACGTGGCCGATCGCATCGTGCTCCACGTCTCGGGGATCGACGATCTGGCCGACGGCTTCGCGACCTTGGCGAGCGAGGTGCTGGCCGTGGAAGTGGTGACCGGACCGGGCTGGGGCGAGGGGACCGTGCTGGAACTCGACGACGACCGCGAGGCTAGGGCCTGGGTCGCGAAGGATTAACGAGAGGCGTTGAGCTTCGTCAGCAGTGAGGTCAGGGTCGCGCGTTCGCTCTCGTTGAGTTGTTTGGCGAGGCTCTCGTCTAGGTACTCGAGGTGGACGTTCAGGGCTTGGTCCAACTTGGCGTTGCCGGCCTCGGTGATGGCGACGTGAATGGCTCGGCGATCGCTGGGACAGTTCTGGCGCTCCACCAGGCCGGCCTCTTCAATTCGATCGACCAGTCGGGTCGTGCCGCCACTCGAGTGGACGATGGCGTCGGCGATCTCATTCATCTTGAGTCGCCCGTTCGGCGAGCGACGCAATTGCAATAAGACGTCGAACCAGGCGAGGGGGAGTTCGCACTCGGCTTCTAGCTCCAGGCCCAGACTCCGGGAGAGTCGAGCGTTGGTTTCCAGCAAAAGACCGAACAATTGGACCTTTTCGTCCCCCGAAGGGCAGGAATTGGCTTGGAGACTCATGGGTTGATTGTACCACCTTATCGTTTTATTAACAATTACTGCTTGACAAGTAATTGCATATGCAAGTATACTGATTGCAGCACAGTAAGTGCCTCGAAAACAGGAGATTCGAAATGACCAATTCCATCACTACCGAAGTTGCCACCAGCAACCTGCCCGTTGCCGGCACCTACAACGTGGACGCCGTCCACTCGACCATTGGCTTTGTCGCCCGTCACCTCGTGGCTTCCAAGGTCCGCGGCCGATTCACCGACTTTTCCGGTGTGATCACCATTGGCGACACGCCCGAGACCTCGAGCGTGCAAGCGACCGTGCAAGCCGCCAGCATCACGACGGACAACGAGATGCGTGACGCGCACCTCAAGAGCCCGGACTTCCTCGAGTTCGAGACCTACCCGACCTTGACGCTCACGTCAACCAAAGTCAGCGCCAAGGGCAGCGACTACCAGGTGGTAGCCGACCTCACCATCAAGGGCATCACCAAGTCCGTCACGTTCGACCTCGAGTACCTCGGTACCGGTCCTTCCATGACCCCGGGCGTCTCGGTTACCGGCTTTGAAGCCAGCGCCGAGTTCGACCGTCGTGACTTCGGGATCACTTTCGGCAGCGCTTTGGAGAACGGCAGTCTGGTCGTGGGCAACACGATCGTCATCGAGCTGGCCGTCGAGGCGCACCAGTCGATCTAATCGGTCAACGATTCGAAACGCCGGGGACTACGTCCCCGGCGTTTTGCTCGTTACGATGGGTCATGGCGGAAAACCAGAAGGGCAAAGGCGCGAAGTCCACTATCGGTGTCTTGGGCGTCTTGGCCTCCATCATCTCGGTCTGGTGGTTCGCCCTTCGCCCGCGCCGCAAGCAGCGCGACCAATAGCCCTTCGGCGCGACCGAGGGACGTCGCCGCCGGACATTAGCGTTTAGTAATGGCTTCTGCGTCGTTCGCGCCGCTTCGTCACCGAAGCTTCGCCCTCTCTCTCACGTCCTCCTTCGTCTCTTCCACGGGCACCTGGATGCAGACGGTGGCCCTCGGCGTCTATTTGACCGAGACGACGCACGACGCCCTGTGGCTCGGACTCTTGACGGTGTGCGCGTGGACCCCGGCCTTGATTGGCGCGCCGCTCGGCGGCGTGATCGCCGACCGCGTGGTACGACAACGTTGGATTCAAGGAAACAATTTGGTGATGGCCCTCACCGCCAGCGCGCTGGCGACCGCCGCCTTGACGCACCACCTCACGCCCCAGTTGGCGTGCTACCTGGCCATCGTCGAGGGGCTGGCCGGTTCGGCTTCGTGGGCGGCCTGGCAGTCGTTGTTGCCGGACCTCGTCGATCGTGACGAGGTCTTCGCCGCGGTCTCGCTCTCGTCGGCGCAGTTCAACCTCGGACGCATCATCGGGCCCTTGCTGGCCGGGGTGACGTTGGCGTTCGCCTCGCCCGGCGTCTGTTTCGCGATCAACGCGGCGTCCTTCGTGTTCGTCGTGGTGATGTTCTCCTTCGTGCGAACGGCCGTCCGGCCCAAGCCGACCTCGTCCCTACGCCTTTGGTCGGAGACGAAGTACGGCGCGATCCGCGCCTGGTCCGTCAAGGGCTGTCGATACCCGATCATCGGCATCGGGACGGTCGCCTTGATCGCCAGTCCCTTCATTGCGCTGGTGCCGGCCATGGCCATCCAAACGTTGCACACCGGGCGCGTCGGCGTCGCCTGGCTCGTGGCCGCCCAGGGCGTGGGCGCGGTCGTCGGGGCGGTGACCTTGCCCGGGATCGCTCGACGAACGTCGCGACTGGCCGTCCTGCGGGGTTCCCTCGCCACGGTGGCGTTGGCCCTCGCGCTCTACGGGTTCGCGCAGAACTTGGCCGAGGCCGTCGCCGCCCTGGCCGTTCTCGGCGGCGCGTACGTGGGTACGTTGACCGGTCTCAACACCTCGGTGCAGTTGCACTCGCCCACCAGCGAGCGTTCACGAATTCTCTCGCTTTACAACCTCTCGCTGTCGCTGTTCTATCCACTGGGTGCCCTGGCGCAGGCGGCCTTCGCTCGGACCTGGGGCGTGCGCCCGGTCACCGTGAGCGACGCCGTCGTGTTGGCGCTGGTGCTGGGAATCGTCACGCTCTGGCGACCGGATTTCTGGCGTGAGATCGCCGTGACCCCGAATGAGCCCGCTGTTTTGCTGGCAGACTAGGCGCATGTCATTTACCGCAATTAATCCCGCCACCGAAGAGTTCGTCGCTGAATTTGACGCCCACAGCGACGAGGACGTGGACCGCGCGCTGGCCCACGCGGCCAGCGCCTTCGAGGCGTGGCGCGCGACGTCGGTGCCGGAGCGCGCGCATCTGATGATTCGCGCCGCCGAGATGCTCGAGAGTGAGATCCCCGTCGTGGCCGAGCTCTTGACCAGCGAAATGGGCAAGACCTTCACGGCCGCCAAGGGCGAGGTCGCCAAGTGCGCCTTCACGATGCGCTACTACGCCGAGCACGCCGAGGCGATGCTCAAAGACGAGAACGTGGCCACCAATGGATCGCGTAGCGGTATCCGTTACGACCCCATCGGGGCCGTGCTCGCGGTGATGCCGTGGAACTATCCGCTCTGGCAGTTCATCCGCGTCGCCGCCCCGACCGTCATGGCCGGCAACGTGATGGTCCTCAAGCACGCCTCCAACGTGCCCGGGTGCGCCAAGTTCATCGAGGACCTCTTCACGCGCTCGGGGTTTCCCAAGGGCGTGGTGACGACGCTCTTCGTCCGTCACGACCAGGTCCCGCGCATCATCGCGGACCCGCGCATCGCCGCGGTGACGCTCACCGGTTCGGACCGCGCCGGTCGTTCGGTCGCCGAGGCCGCCGGTCAGCACTTGAAGAAGTCGGTCCTCGAACTGGGCGGCTCGGACCCCTTCATCGTGGCCAGCTCGGCCGACATGGACGCGACGGTGCCCATGGCGGTCACCGCGCGATTGCAGAACAACGGACAGTCCTGCATTGCCTCCAAGCGCTTCATCGTCGTGCGCGAGCGCGCCGACGAGTTCATCGAACGATTCGTCGCGGCCATGGCCGCGGTCCCGACCGGCGATCCCATGGATCCCGCGACGGTCCTCGGACCGGTGGTGAGTCGCTCGCAGCTCGACGAGTTGACGGCCCAAGTAGCGGACTCCGTCGCCCAAGGCGCCGTCGCGCTCACCGGTGGCGCTCCGCTCGAGCGGCGCGGGTACTACTTTCCGGCGACGGTGTTGACCAACGTCCCGGCCGGCTCACGCGCCGGCGGCGAAGAGCTCTTCGGCCCGGTGGCGGTGGTCGAAGTCGTCGAGGACCTCGACGCCGCGATCGCCTTCGCCAATGACACGCCGTGGGGCCTCGGGGGCGCGATCCACGCCACGGACCCGAAGGAGATCGACGCGGCCATCGCCGGTCTCGACGTCGGGATGGTCTTCGCCAACTCCATCGTCGCCTCGATGCCCGAACTGCCCTTCGGCGGGACGAAGGATTCCGGCTTCGGTCGGGAACTGGGTCAGTTTGGCGTGCGCGAGTTCACGAACGTCAAAACGTTCTACGTGGCGTGAGTCAGTACTACTTCGACCACGCGGCGTCGGCCCCTCGACGCGACGAGGTCGCTGACGCGATGGCCCCGTGGCAACGTGGCGTGGTCGGCAACCCTTCGGGCAGTCACAAAGCCGCGCGCGACGCCCGCCGCGCCGTGGAAGAGGCCCGTGACGAGGTCGCGGCCTTCGTGGGGGCCAAGCCGGGCGGCGTCATCTTCACCGGCGGCGGTACCGAGTCCTGCGACCTCGCCATCGCCGGCGTCACGAGTCACCATCGCCGATCGCACGAGCGCTCCGAGATTCTGATCAGTCGCATCGAGCACCACGCGGTCAGCGACGCCGCCGAGAAGATGGCGCGCGACTACGACGACGTGTTCGTGCGCTACATCGACGTCGACCGCGACGGCGTCGTCGACCTCGACTCGCTCCTGAGCGAACTCAGTGACGACACCGCGCTGGTGAGCGTGATGGCGGCCAATAACGAGACCGGCGTGCGACAGCCGCTCGACGGCGTGAGCGCGCTGTCGAAGTCCGTCATTCCCGGGGGGGTCGTGACGCACACCGACGCCGTGGCCGCGGCTTCGTCGGTGCCGCTGGCGATCATGACCGCCACGATCGACATGATCTCGATCTGCGCGCACAAGATCGGAGGACCGGTGAACTCCGGCGCCCTGATCTTGCGCAGCGACCTCCCGCTCGAAGCCGTCATACCCGGCGGGGGACAGGAGCGGGGACGTCGCGGCGGTACGGTCGACGTCGCGGCCGCCGTGGGACTGGCCGCCGCGGTGCGCGTGACCAAGCTCGAACTCGCCGAGGTCATCGAGCGCGTCCTCGACCTCCAAGAGAAGCTGGTCGCGGCCGTGCGTCTGATCCCCGGATGCGAGGTGACGGGCCTGGGAGCCCTGCGCGTGCCGGGGACGGTGCACGTCACGTTCGAAGACCTGGCGAGCGACGAGCTGCTGTTCTTGTTGGACCAAGAGGGCGTCTGCGCGTCGGCGGCCGCCAGCTGTTCGAGCGGCGCGGCGAGCCCCAGTCACGTACTGGCCGCGATGGGCGTCTCGCGCGAGCGCGCCCGTGGGTCGCTGCGACTTTCCATGGGGGCCGAGACGACCGACCAAGAGGTCGACGCGGTCATCGCGATCCTTTCCGAGGTCGTCCACAAGCTGCGCAGCGGGGCATAGGAGTCGCCGCGGCTGGCAGACTAGGACGGTGAAAGTCCTAGTCGCCATGAGTGGCGGCGTCGATTCGTCGGTCGCCGCCGGCCTCTTGATCGAGCAGGGCCACGACGTCGTAGGCGCCACGTTGAAACTCTGGGGCGGCGTGTCGGACTCGGGCTGTTGCTCGGTGGCCGACGTCGACGACGCGCGTCGCGTCGCGCAGATGCTCGGCATCGACCATCACGTCTTCAATTACACCGAGGAGTTCGAACGTCACGTCGTGGCGCCCTTCGTGGCGGCCTACGCCGCGGGCCAGTCACCGAATCCCTGCGTCGAGTGCAACCGCCGCATCAAGTTCGACCTGCTCTTCGAGCGCGCGCGTCGACTGGGCTTCGGGGCCGTCGCGACCGGCCACCACGCCCGGGTGGTGGCGCGCGACGGGGCGCACTTCCTGGTTCGGGGCGCCGACGACCACAAGGACCAGAGCTACGTGCTCGGCTACCTCACCGAAGATCAACTGGCCACGCTGTTGTTGCCGATCGGCGACATGAACAAGCGCGACGTACGCGCGCACGCCGAGCGGTTAGGTCTTCGAACCTGGGACAAGCCCGACAGCCAGGACGTCTGCTTCATCGAGGCCTCCAAGGGGCGCGAGATCTTCCTGCGCCAGCGCATCGACCTGACGGCGGCCACGATCGTCGACCGCGTCAGTGGCGAGGAGATCGGCGCGACGACCAGCGCGGAGTTGATGACCGTCGGTCAGCGTCGCGGCGTGTTGCCCGCGCGCGACGGCGAACGCCGCTTCGTCTCCAAGGTCGACCTGGAGGCCGGTCGCGTCGAGGTCGGTCGACTCGAGGACATCCTCGTCGACGAGATCGCTCTCGACGAGACCTCATTGACCTTTTCGCACGACGAGTTGGTGGACGGCACGGCGGTCCTGGCCCAGTGGAGTGCGCACGGCGACGCGCGCCGGGCCATCTTGCGCCACGGTGCGCGCTGGCGACTCGAACTGGACCAGCCGGCGCGACCGGTGGCCGCGGGGCAGTCGGTCGTCTTCTACCGCGTCAGTGAGCCCACGATCGTCGAAGGTGCCGCGATCGTCGCCGTGTCGTGAAGCCGGCCGAGCGCGCCGCGCGACTGCGCGCCGAGATCGCCGGACACAACGAGGCCTACCACGTGCTCGACGCGCCCACCATTCCCGACGCCGACTACGACGCGCTGGTCCGCGAGCTGCGCGCGATTGAGGCCGAACATCCCGAGTTGAACGTCGAAGACTCCGTCTCGCACAAGGTCGGCGCTCCGCCGTCGACGCTCTTCACTCCCGTCACCCACGCCGAGCCGATGTTGAGTCTGGACAACGTCTTTGACGTGAGCGAACTGCGGGCCTGGAGCGAGCGCGCCGCGAAGACGCTCGACGTGGCGTCCGAAGAGCTGGTCTTCGTGGTGGAGCCGAAGATCGACGGTCTGGCGCTGTCGATCGAATACGTCGACGGTGAGCTGGCGCGCGCGGCGACCCGCGGCGACGGTCGCGTGGGCGAGGACGTGACGGAGAACGTGCGGCGGATCGCCAACGTGCCTCAGAGGCTGTCCGGGAACGTGCGCGGGCGCGTCGAGGTACGCGGCGAGGTCTTTCTCGCCAAGTCCGACTTCGTCGAGATGAATCATCGTCAACGCGAGGCCGGCCAGAAGGAGTTCGCCAATCCCCGCAACGCCGCCGCGGGCAGCCTGCGTCAAAAGGACCCCTCGGTGACCGCCAGTCGCCCCCTGTCGTTTCTCTCCTATCAATTGGTCGAGCTGGGTGGTCCGTCGCCGTTCACCCGCTACGTCGAGACGATCGCCCAATTGGCGGCGTGGGGGTTCCTCACCGCGCCCGAAACCACGACCGAAGTGGGCGGCAGCGCGATGATCGCTCGCAGCGATTGGTTCGAAGAACACCGTCACGAACTGCGCTACCAGATCGACGGGATCGTGGTGAAGGTCGATGACCTCGCCCAACGATCTCGGTTGGGCTTCACCAGTCGGGCGCCGCGCTGGGCCATCGCCCGCAAGCTGCCGCCCGAAGAGAGAACGACGAGGTTGCTCACCATCGAGGTGTCCGTCGGTCGCACCGGCCGGGTCACGCCCTTCGCCGTGTTGGAACCGGTCGTGGTCGCCGGTTCGACCGTCGCGATGGCCACGCTGCACAACCAGGATCAGGTGAAGGTGAAGGACGTACGTCCCGGCGACCTGGTGATCGTTCGAAAGGCCGGCGACGTCATTCCCGAGGTCGTGAGCGCGGTCAGCGAACCGGGTCGTCGCCGAAAGCCGCCGTGGAAGTTTCCTACCACCTGTCCCGACTGCGGCAGCGTGCTGGAACGGATGGGCGACCAGAGTGACACCTACTGCGTCAACCCGGCCTGTCCCGCCCAACAACTCCAACAGATCGTGCACTTCGCCTCCCGGGGAGCCCTCGACATCGAGGGTCTGGGCGAACAGCGCGTGGCCCAACTGCTCAGCGTCGGAATGATCAGCGACGTGGCCGATCTCTTTTCGCTACGCGTCCCCGACCTGGCCGTGCTCGAAGGGCTGGGAGACCTCTCGGCCACGTCGCTGGTCAAGGCCATCCAGGGAGCCAAGACGATGCCGCTTAGTCGGCTGCTGGTGGCGTTGGGTATCCGCCACGTCGGTCCCGTGGCCGCGCGCGAGTTGGCGGGAGCCTTTCATAGTTACCAGGCGTTGGAGGAGGCGTCCCTCGAGGCGCTCGCCGGCGTCGCGGGCGTCGGTCCGGTCATCGCGGCCTCGGTCGTGGCGTATCTCTCGGAAGAAGAGAATCACGTTCGGGCGCGTCGCTTCGAAGCGGACGGGCTATCGATGATCGAGCCCCGAGCCACTTCGACGCTCGAGCAAACTTTGACGGACCGCGCCGTCGTGGTCACGGGATCGGTCGAGGGCTACACGCGTGACGGCGCCGAAGAGGCGATCGTGGCGCGCGGCGGCACTTCGCCCGGATCGGTCTCGAAGAAGACCTACTGCGTCGTGGTCGGCGAGGCGCCCGGGGCGTCGAAAGTTTCGAAGGCGAACGACCTCGGTATTCCCATGGTCCCGGCCAGCGAGTTCGAGATACTGCTCGCGACCGGGACCTGGCGCACCCGACTCACCTGAGCACAAATCGGTATGGTTACAAGGGACTATGCCAGCGCCCACCTTCGCCAACGGACACCTACTGGTCAACCGTTACCGGATCCAGGAGCTCCTGGGGATCGGTGACACGGCCGAGGTCTACCTAGCCGACGACCAGTCGCTCCAGCGTCCGGTCGTGGTGAAGGTGTTGTTGCCCCGACTGGCCGGCCACGAGGACGTGCGACGGGCCTTTCGAGAACGAATCATCAAGGCCGCCACGCTCAGCCACGCGCACCTCGCGCGCGTCTTTGACGGTGGTCAAGAGTCCGGGTCGATCTTCATGATCTGTGAGTACCTCAGCGGGGGATCGCTCGAAGACGTGCTCGCCAGCGGACGCACCTTGAGCGTGGACGACGGCGCCCGACTCGGACGCGACGTCGGCACCGCGTTGGCCTACGTCCACGAGAACGACATGGTGCACGGCGCGCTCTCCCCATCGAAGCTGTTGCTCGACGAAGAAGGTCGCGTTCGCGTGAGCGATATCGCGTTGGCGGGCATCGGCAAGGAGTATCGCGAACGAGTCACGCTCGACGACGTTCGCTTCCTCAGTCCCGAACAAGCGATTGGCGATCCGGCCAATCCTCGAAGTGACGTCTACGCTCTGGCCCTCATTCTTTACGAAGCGGTCACCGGCATTACGCCCTTCGACGGCGTGACGCCCGAGGCGGTGCTGCGCGCTCGCATCAACGCGACGCTGCCCATGCGCCCGGAGCTGGGCACCCTCGACATGGTGCTCGCCCAGGCGGCCGTCTCGGACCCGCGTCAACGACTCGACGCCGAACAGTTCGCCAGTCGTCTCGGTGTGGTCGTCAGCGACTTCGCCCCTTTGGTGATTGCGCCCATCGGGGGAGAGGTCCCGCTGCTCAGCCAGTACCGACCGTCGGAACCCAGAAACTCGGTGGGCTTTCGACCGCCGTCGCCCGATCAGATCACCGGCGCGACCGCGGTCGTCTCATCAATCGGACGATCGGGCGCGCCGCGTCACGCCCGTCCGGCCGACGAGTGGGTCACCACGAACTCGCCGCTGGGTCGAAGCCGCAGTGCGCGCAGCGATATCGACGACCTGGACTACGCGCGGCTCCCACAGACGCGTCGTCTGATGTTTCTCATCGCGGCGGCGGTACTGCTGGTGGTGGCGATCGGCGGGGGCGTCGCCTGGAAGATCGGACTGTTCACGCAAGACAATTCGGTGCCGAACTTCGTCGGCGTCAACTTGAGCGATTACCAGAACACCAGCTTCACCAGTAGTGCGCCCATCAACAGTCTCCGCACGACCGTCAAAGCCGACGGTTTCGTCGTGGCGATCAAGCACGCGTTCTCGTCCAGCGCGAAGAGCGGCACCATCATCGCCCAGACGCCGGCGTTCAACGTCGGAGCCAAGAGCGGTCAGGTGATCACGGTAACCGTCTCCGATGGCGTCCAGACCGTGCGACTGCCCGCTCATCTCATCGGCGAGACCTGCCGACAGGCCGAACCGCAACTGACCCGTCTGCACCTGGTCGCGAGTTGTCCGGCCTCGAAGTTGATCTCGAGCGCCACGACGCCGCCCGGTCGCATCGCTCGCGTCGTCAACACCGCCGGCAAGGCAATCTCGACGGCGCCCGTTCATTCGACCGTCGTCTTAGAGCGAAGCTCCGGTCCGGCCACGGTGCCCACGACCACCACGATCCCTTCAACGGTCACCACCACGACGATCGCGAGTCAGGCCCTGGTCGCCGTGCCGAACGTCGTGGGCATGAACCAGACGCAGACGAAAGCGGCGATGCACGTGGCCGGCCTCTACTACAAGACGACTGGTCCGGGCGCCTCGGCCACGGCCCCCACGTGGACAAAGGTCGTGTCGGAGAGTCCCGTCGCCGGCACGATGGTGAAGAAGCTTTCCTTGGTGACGTTGACCGTTACTAAATGAGTCGCGGCTGCGACCTCTGTGAGGCGGCCGTCATCACTACGCGGTACTTCCAAGACGACGACTGTTGGATCGCCGACTGTGAGATCTGCCTAGTGCCCATGGTCGTGTGGAACCAGCACGACGTCGCGCCGCCCGAGGACGTACTGGAGCGACTCCGTGCAGCGCTGAGGACCGTGGCCGACGCCGAGTTCGGCGACGGCAACTGGTCCTACGACGACCACATGCGCAACATCCCCGACCACTACCACGCGCACGCCCGACCGCCCTACTTCTGGCGCCGGGGCCGGACTCAGTAGCGCTCGTCATCGTCGGTACAATCGGTCCAGTTCATTTTTTGAAGGGGTCACCATGGGTGCGCTGGACGGTCGCGTAGCAATCATCACCGGAGCCGGTCGCGGCATCGGGCGAGAGCACGCGCTGCTCTTCGCCCACGAAGGTGCCAAGGTCGTGGTGA
The DNA here is from genome assembly GCA_963716515.1 of uncultured Acidimicrobiaceae bacterium. Lineage (GTDB taxonomy): Bacteria > Actinomycetota > Acidimicrobiia > Acidimicrobiales > RAAP-2 > RAAP-2. The sequence goes on along the minus strand of OY970319.1, from coordinate 1,629,070 downwards.
ACGACTTGGGGGGCGCCTTGGACGGTTCGAGTCACGCCGCGTCGCCGGCCGAAGAGGTCGTCGCCGAGATCAAGGCCATGGGCGGCGAGGCCGTGGCCAATCACGACAACGTCGCCGAATGGGAGGGCGGTCAGCGACTCGTGCAGTGCGCGTTGGAGACCTACGGCACGCTGCACGTGTTGGTGAACAACGCCGGGATCCTGCGTGACCGGGTGCTGGTCAACCTGAGTGAAGAGGACTGGGACTCGGTGATCAACGTCCACTTGAAGGGACATTTCGTGCCGTCGCGTCACGCCGCCAACTACTGGCGTGAGGAGGCCAAGGCCGGCAATCCGGTGAAGGCCTCCATCATCAACACCTCCTCGACGTCGGGGTTGCTCGGCAATATCGGACAGTCGAACTACGGCGCCGCCAAGGCCGGCATCGCCGCGTTCACCGTCATCATCGCCGAAGAGCTCGGCCGCTACGGCGTGCGCGCGAACGCGATCGCGCCCGCGGCGCGAACGCGGATGACCGAATCGACACCCGGTCTGTCCGATCACGTGGTGGCGCCTTCGGACGCGTCAGAATTTGACACCTGGGACCCCGCGAACATCTCACCGTTGGTGGCGTGTCTGGCGATGGAGGACTGCGACATAACCGGACAGGTCTTCTTCGTGCAAGGCGGCACCGTGCGCAAGTTCCAGAACTGGACGATGACCGCGACGCTCGAGAAGAACGATCGTTGGTCGGTCATGGAGTTGCACGAACAACTGCCCACGCTGTTGCAGTGAGTGAGGAGCGCCGGGGGGCGCACGTCGATCGCGAGGACGCCGACGGTCTGCTCAACGCGCGCACCGATCCCGGTTCCGGCGCCTTCGGCACGCTGGGCACCGAGGCCGGGAGTGACCTCAACTGGTTCTCGCTCCTTCGCTACCGCGTCCAGGCGCGCGCCGAAGGGTCCTCGCGCTACCAGTGGTGGGTGCTGTGGTCGCTGTTGGCCGGACTCTTCGCGCTGAACTTCACCTTCACCGTGTTCATCGTCGCGTTGCCCTCGGTGGCCGCGCAGTTCCACACCAGCGTCACCGTGCTGACGTGGACGATGGTCGGACCGCTCCTGGCCTACGGACTGGCCGCGCCGATCCTCGGTAAGACCGGTGACATCTACGGGCACCGGCGTCTCTACCTCTTCGGACTCCTCGGCGCGATGGTCTCGGCGCTGCTGACCGCGCTCGCGCACAACGTCGACATGCTGTTGTTCGCAAGGGCCCTCGATGGCGTGCAGGGCGCGGCGACCGGCACGGCGTCGGGCGCACTGATCAACTCGGTGTTCGGTCGCGAAGAGCGCGTGAAGGCCATGGGCTGGTGGAGCCTGGTCGGCGCCGGGGGACCGGTCATCGGGGTGTCGCTCGGAGCGCCGGTCATCGCCGCCTTCGGGTGGCGAGCGCTGTTCTGGTTTCAACTGGTCCTCATCGTCGTGGCCTTCGGGGTCGTGTCGGTCGTCCTGCCCAAGCGTCGGGGCCTCGACCACGAAGAGGCCGAGAAGAAGGCGCGCGCTCGACGCGAGTTCAAGGAGATGGACTGGATCGGCAGTTGGTCGCTCTCGATCGCCGTGACCACTCTCATGCTCGGCCTGTCGATTGGGCCGAGCGTGGGGTGGACCAGCGTCTGGTGTCTAGGCACCTTCGCGCTCTCCATCGTGATGACCGCGGCGTTCGTCCACCGCATTCGCACCGCCGCGCATCCGTTGATTCCGCCCCAGTACTTCCATCGCAGAAACTTCGTCATGCCGATGGTGCTGCGCGCCGCGGCGAACTTCGCCTACTTCGGCGCGTTCTTCCTCTTTCCGCTGCTCATGGAACAGGGGTACGGCTACTCGATCCGCCACGTCGGGGCGCTGGCGATCGCGCGTCCCATCACGTTCGCTTTCTGTTCGCCGATCGCCGGGTACGTGGCCGTGCGCATCGGCGAGCGCGTGAGCGCCATCGCCGGCGCCACGTTCCTCACGGCGTCGCTCGCGCTGTTCGCGCTGTTGCAACCGAGTTCGGGCGCGTGGATGGTCGCGGTGGCGCTCGCGCTCTCGGGACTCGGCATGGGCGTGGCGATGCCCTCGTCGAGTTCGGTCATGGCCAACGAGGTGAAGACCAACGAATTCGGGGTGATGTCGGCCGCGCAGATGCTCGCCATGCAAGTCGGCGAGGTGGCCGGCATTCAGGTGCTCGAGACCGTGCAACAGGCGCTGGCTCGACGTCGCGGACTGATCCACGCCCGGCCCGGTCCGGCGTTGCTCGCCACGTTCCACTTGCCCTTCGTCATCGGCGCGTGTGTCGGGGCGCTCGGACTGCTGTCGTCGCTCTTCATTCGGTCGGTTCCGAGAACCCGTCCGAAGAAGACTGCGCGAGGTCACCTATAGGCTCTGAACCTATGACCGACGACATTATGCCCGGCTGTGAGCCGTTTTCTTCCTCCGGAAGTTCGATGGGCGTGCTGGTATTGCACGGGTTCACCGGTAATCCGTACTCCATGCGTCCCCTGGCCGAGCGCTGCGCGGAGGCCGGCTACAGCGTCGAGCTCCCGCGACTGCCCGGGCACGGTACGTCGCTCGAAGACCTCGTGCCGCGTCGCTGGAGCGACTTCGTAGGGGTCGCGCTGGGCGCCTACGACGAACTGGCGCAACGATGTGACAAGGTCGCCGTCGTCGGCCTCTCGGTCGGCGGGGGACTCACGGCCCTGATCGCCGAGGAACGCCCTTCGATCGCCGGGTGCGTCTTCATCAATCCGATGTTGAAGGGACCCGGTGCCGAGATGGAGCAAGGTCTTCGGGACCTCATCGCCTCCGGTCTCGAAGTCCTCGAGACCGGCGGTGGTTCCGACATCAAGAAAGAGGGCGCCACGGAGGCGAAGTACGAGGGTTGGCCCCTGCTGGCGTTGCAAAGCGTCATTGAGGGAGTCGAGAAAGTGGACGCCAACCTGGCCGCGATCACCGCGCCGGGTCTCTTGCTCTCGAGCCGCGAGGACCACACGGTCGCGCCCGCCAACGGCGACGAGATCGTGGAGAAGTCCTCGGGCCCGGTCGAGCGGATCTGGCTGGAAGAGTCGTATCACGTCGCCACCCTGGACAACGACCAAGAGCTCGTAGAAAGCGCGACGATCGAGTTCCTCGCCAAGGTATTGGGGTAATGCCGGAGCTACGTCGCGAGGACGTCGCGCACGTCGCCAAGTTGGCGCGACTGATTATGAGTGACGCAGAGCTCGACATGTTCACCGAGCAGCTCGGACAGGTCCTCGAACACGCGAGTGACATGAACGCGCTCGACCTCGACGGCATCGTCGCGACGGCGCACCCCTTCGGCCTGGTGAACGTCGTGCGCGAAGACGTGCCACGAACCTGTCTCGATCACGACGTCGTCATGTCCATGGCGCCCGACGCCGAAGACGGTCGCTTCGCCGTGCCGCGCATCTTGGGTGAGGCGCCGTGAAGAGTGCTCGTCAAACGGCGCTCGACGTCCAAAATGGCCACACCAGTGCGGTGTCGGTGTTGGAGGAATCGCTCTCGGCGATTCGTTCACGAAACGAAGAGCTCAACGTCTTCCTTTACGTCGACGAGGAGGGCGCCCGAAAGGCGGCGCGGGACATTGACGAGCGAATAGCGCGTCGTGAGAACGTCGGGTCGCTCGCGGGTGTGCCGGTCGCGCTGAAGGACAACCTGTGTCAGACGAATATTCCAACGACCTGTTCGTCCAAGATCCTCGAAGGGTGGTGTCCGCCGTATAACGCCACGGTGGTCGATCGGCTCCTGGCCGCCGGAGCCGTTCCGGTCGGCAAGACCAACCTCGATGAGTTCGCCATGGGATCGTCGACCGAGAACTCGGCCTTCGGTCCCACGCGAAACCCACTCAACCCGTCGCGGGTGCCCGGCGGTTCGTCGGGCGGTTCGGCCGCGGCCGTCGCGGCCGACATGACGCCGCTCGCGCTCGGCAGTGACACCGGCGGCTCGATCCGACAGCCGGCCGCGCTCTGCGGGCTCATCGGCGTGAAGCCCTCCTACGGTCTCGTCTCGCGCTACGGTCTCATCGCCTTCGCCAGTTCGCTGGATCAGATCGGACCTCTCACCAAGACGGTGACCGACGCCGCCGTCGCCCTCGAAGCGATCGCCGGACACGACCCCTTGGATTCGACATCGCTGCCGGAACCGACGCCGTCGCTGGTCGCGCACGTCGAAGACGGCGTCGCCGGCAAGCGCGTCGGGGTGGTGCGTGAACTCATCGACGGCGCCGACGCCGACGTGGTGGCCTCGGTCGAACGCGCGGTCGAAGTCCTCAAAGAGGCCGGCGCCACGATCGTCGAGCTCTCGGTGCCCGAGTTCCGGCTGGGACTCAGCGCCTATTACTTGATAGCGCCGGCCGAGGCGTCGAGCAACCTGGCCCGATTCGATGGCGTGCGCTACGGGCTTCGCGTGAAGGCCGACGACGTGACCGCGATGATGGAAGCGACGCGCACGGCCGGCTTCGGCGAAGAGGTAAAGCGCCGCATCATGCTCGGGACCTACGCGCTGTCGGCCGGCTACTACGACGCGTACTACGGACAGGCCCTGAAGGTCCGCACGCTGACCATCGACGCCTTTCGCCGCGCGTACCGAGAGGCCGACCTTCTGTTGGGTGCCACCACGCCGTCGGTGGCGTTCGAGTTCGGTTCGAAGACGGCCGACCCGATGGCGATGTACCTCTCGGACGTCTTCACCATCCCTAGCAACCTCTCCGGTGAGCCGGCGATCTCGGTGCCCTTCGGCACCGGCGAAGCCGGTCTACCGATCGGCGTGCAACTACTCGGTCCGGGACGCAGTGAGGCGCAGCTCTTCGCCGGCGCCCGGGTCTTGGAGATTGCGGACGGACGGCCGTGAGCCTGCCCGACGGTTGGGAGATGGTGGTCGGACTCGAGGTCCACACCGAGCTCAAGACCCACACCAAGATGTTCTGCGGCTGCGCGAACGCCTTCGGCGCCGCGCCGAACACCAACGTCTGTCCCGTCTGCCTGGGACTGCCCGGTTCGCTTCCGGTGCTCAACGTGCGCGCCGTTGAGTTGGCGATGGCGATCGGCACCGCGCTGCACAGCACGATCTCGCCGTCGACGTTTCACCGCAAGAACTACTTCTATCCCGACATGCCGAAGGACTTTCAGATCAGTCAGTACGATCTGCCGATCAACGCCGGCGGCTATCTCGACCTGCCGGATGGTTCACGGGTCTCGATCGAGCGAGCCCACCTCGAAGAGGACACCGGCAAGTCGACCCACTTGGGCGGCAGCGGTCGGATCCACGGCGCCGATCGGTCCCTGGTCGACTACAACCGCTCCGGCGTGCCGTTGGTCGAGATCGTCTCGGGGCCCGACATCCGCAGTTCGGCCCAGGCCCGCATCTACGCCACCGAGCTGCGCGGCATCTTGATCGCCACCGGCGCCTCCGACGGACGCATGGAGGAGGGTTCGATGCGGATCGACGCCAACGTCTCGGTACGGCGAACGGGCGAGCCGTTCGGCACCCGATGCGAGATCAAGAACCTGAACTCGCTTCGCAGTCTCGGGCGCGCCATCGACTTCGAGGCCGCGCGTCAGGTCGAGCTGATCGAAGGTGGCGCCACAGTTCGCCAGGAGACGCGTCACTGGGACGAGAACCTCGGCTCGACCTCGACGATGCGGGTGAAGGAAGAGGCCGACGACTACCGCTACTTCCGCGAGCCCGATCTCGTCGACCTCGTCCCGGATCAGGCGTGGCAGGACCGCGTCCGCGAGGGCCTGCAGCCCATGCCCGCCCAGCGGCGGGCGGCGCTCGCCTTGCGTCTGGGGGATCCGGCGCCCGCGTTACTCGACGCCCTGGAGGTCGTGATCGATCTCGGACTCGACTCGTACGTGATGGCGGCGCTCGACGCCGCCGTCGCTCCGGAGCTCGCCGTCGCTCGCGCCGCCAACGAAATCGCCAGCGGCCTCGAGGGCGTGGACAAACTGAGCGTCGAATCGTACGTGGCAACGTTGTCGATGGAACAGCGCGGCGAACTCTCCGCGACCCAGTCCAAGACGGTGCTCGCCGAGATCCTCGCCCACGGGGGAGATCCCACGTCGGTGGCCGCGAGCAAGGGTTTCGAGCGACTCGCGTCGGGCGCGGTGGGCGAGGTGGTGGCCCACTTGATTGACGAGCATCCCGACGAGTGGTCGCGTTACCGATCGGGTGACGACAAGCTGGCGCAGTTCTTCATCGGTCAGGTGATGAAGCTGACCAACGGTCAGGCGAACGGTAAAGAGGTCATCGCCGAACTCCAGGCGCGTCGCTAAAAGATGTCCGACGCCGTCGTCAACCGCGCGGCGTGACGCAGTAGTTTTCTCCTATGCGCCGCCCTCCCCTCGTCGTGATGGTGATCGTGCTCTTGAGCGGAGCCGCCGCGAGCGCCAGCGCGGCCGACACCACCACCACGACCACCACGTCAACGACGACCACCACGACGGTGCCGCATCGGCGCGTCGCCGCGTTGACCGGCCTGCCCGATCCGACCGCCGTCACCAAGCGCCGTTCGGCGCTCACCATCAAGATGGACAACACGCCGCAGGCGCATCCGCAGTACGGCGTCAACCAAGCCGACGTGGTGTACGAAGAGATCGTCGAAGGCGGCATCACTCGGCTGGCCGCCATTTTCAATTCAAATCTGCCGACGAAGGTTGGACCGGTGCGCTCAGTGCGGCGCACGGATCGTGAGATCGTCTTTCCGATTGGTGGCATCTTCGCCTTCTCCGGCGGTGCGCAGTACGCCATATCGAGTATCGAGACAGCGCCGGTCACGCTCATCGATCAATCGAACGCCGGGGCGGCGATGTTTCGCGACTCCACTCGACCCCCGCCCCACAACCTGTTCGCCGACGCGGCACTGTTGATGAAAGAGGGCGGCAAGGTCCACTCGCCGCCGCCGCTCTTCACCTACGCGTCGAGGAAGGTCCCGGCCATAGGCGCGCCGGTCGGCTCTTTCACCGTCAACTTTCTCTCGGGTTTCGCGACGACCTATCAGTGGGACGCCAAGACGCACAACTGGTTGCGATCGATCTTCGGGGCGCCGGACGTGACGGCGACCGGCGTACGGGTCGCGCCCACCAACGTGATCGTGATGAGCGTGAACTACTTCGGCGGGGTTGGGGTCGAGGGTTCCTACGCCCAGATGGTGGGCTCCGGTGCGGTCGAGGTCTTCTCCGACGGTCGACTGCAAAAAGGTACGTGGTTCCGCCGCAACATCCACCTGAAGACGGCCTACCGATCGGCGTCGGGCAAGGTGATCGCTCTGCGTCCGGGCCAGACGTGGGTCGAGTTGCTCGCCACCGGTGAGACGGTCAGCGTCTCCGCGCGTCCGTAACCTTTCGTCGCCGACGCGCTACCCCGTTCCCTAGACTTCCTCCATGACGAACCACCCCACGCCACGCAGTACCGACGTCACGCTCGGCAAGAGCCGCGCCCCGGCGCGCTCGATGTTGCGCGCCATGGGACTGACCGACGAGGACATGACCAAGCCCCAGATTGGCGTCGCGTCCAGTTGGAACGAGGTCACGCCTTGCAACTTGCCGCTCGACCGCTTGGCCAAGCGCACCAAGGTCGCCGTGCGCGACGCCGGTGGCGTGCCGTTCGAATTCGTGACGATTGCCGTCTCCGACGGCATCTCGATGGGACACGAGGGCATGCGCGCCTCACTGGTCTCGCGTGAGGTCATCGCCGACTCGGTCGAGTGCGTCATGCACGCCGAGAGTTTCGACGCCATGGTGACCCTGGCCGGATGTGACAAGTCGCTGCCCGGCATGTTGATGGCCGCCGCTCGATTAGACGTGCCGAGCGTCTTCCTCTACGGCGGCACGATCATGCCCGGTGAACTCGACGGTCGCGCGCTCGACATCACGTCGGTCTTCGAGGCCGTCGGTGCCAACGCCGTCGGCGCGATCAGCGACGAAGAGCTGACGGCGATCGAGTGTGCGGCCTGTCCCGGCGAGGGCAGTTGCGCCGGGATGTTCACCGCCAACACCATGGCCAGTGTGGGCGAGGCGCTCGGGATGTCGCTGCTCGGCAGCGCCTCGGTCCCGTCGATCGACCCACGTCGGGACCAGTACGCCTACGACTCGGGACTGGCGGTGTTGAACCTCCTCGACCGCGGCATCAACGCGCGACGGGTGATGACCAAGCCGGCCTTCGAAAACGCCATCGCCGTGGTGATGGCCCTCGGTGGGTCGACCAACGCCGTCTTGCACCTGCTGGCCATCGCCCACGAGGCTCGTGTCGATCTCGAACTCGATGATTTCAACAAAGTGGCGGCCCGGGTTCCTCACATCGCCGACATGAAGCCGCACGGCCGCTTCCACATGAGCGACCTCGACCGGGTCGGTGGCGTGCCGGTCGTCCTTCAGCACCTGCTCGATCACGGGCTCTTGCACGGTGACGTCATGACCGTGACCGGCAAGACCATGGCCGAGAGCCTGGCGGACTACAGGGCGGCGACGCCCGACGGCGAGGTGGTGCACGATATCGCGCGCCCCCTCCACGACCGTGGGGGCATCGCGGTGTTGCGGGGATCGCTGGCGCCCCAGGGGGCGGTCGTGAAGGTCGCCGGAATCGACCAACTGCAGTTCAGTGGTCGTGCGCGCGTCTTCGACGGCGAGGAGTTCGCGCTCGCGGCCATCCTGGCGGACGAGATCGAGCCGGAGACCGTGCTGGTCATTCGCTACGAAGGTCCCAAGTCCGGTCCGGGCATGCGCGAGATGCTCATGGTCACCGGCGCCATGAAGGGCGTCGGTCGCGGCGGCGACTGCGCCCTCATCACCGACGGCCGATTCAGTGGCGGGACGCACGGCTTCTGCGTCGGGCACGTGGCGCCGGAGGCGCTCGACGGCGGTCCGATCGCGCTGGTTCGCGACGGCGACCACATCACGATTGACGTCGAGACGTTGTCCATCGAACTCGTCGTCGATGCGGCCGAACTGGCCGAACGCGTGAAGCACGTCGCGCCGTTCGTCCCTCGCTACACCACCGGCGTGCTCGAAAAGTTCGCTCGCATGGCCCAGGGCGCGGAGAAGGGAGCGGTTACTACCAGGTAGCCGCCTTGTGCGCCGGTGCCCCGTGTGCCAAGATAAGAGGGTGACGACCCGTAACGACATTCTCGTGGTGGTAGTAGGCGCGCGGCGCCGGTAGTCACGCTCACACGTACTCCGGAGGCCCTCCCAATTAAGGGAGGCCTTTTTGCTTATCTAAGAACAAAGGAACATTGTGCAACTCACAGGAGCCCAGGCACTGATCAGGAGCCTCGAACAAGAGGGCGTCGACACGATTTTCGGGCTGCCCGGCGGCGCCATCCTCCCGGTCTACGACCCGCTCCTGGACTCGTCGATCCGCCACATCCTCGTGCGCCACGAACAGGGCGCCGGTCACATGGCCGAGGGCTACGCCCTGGCGACCGGGCGTCCCGGCGTCGCCATGGTCACGAGCGGTCCCGGGGCGACGAACATCGTCACGCCGATCGGCAACGCCCACATGGACTCCACGCCGCTCGTCGTGATCACCGGCCAGGTCGCCACCGCCGCCATCGGCAGCGACGCCTTCCAGGAGTGCGACATCACCGGCATCACCATGGGCATCACCAAACACAACTTCCTCGTTCAATCGGCCCAGGAGATCCCGCGCGCGGTCGCGGCGGCGTTCCACTTGGCGACGACCGGTCGACCGGGCCCGGTCTTGATCGACGTGCCCAAGGACGTGACCCAGTCGATGATGGACTGGTGGTACCCGGCGAGCGTCGTGGAGTACGACCTACCGGGCTATCGTCCCGAGGTCGAACTCGACGAAGGAGCGGTGGCGCGCGCGGTGGCGCTGATCGCGGAGTCGGAGCGACCGGTTCTGTACGTCGGTGGGGGCACTTTGAAGTCGCGCGCCGCGAAGGAGCTGCTGGTCTTCGCCGAGCGCACCGGCATGCCGGTCGTAACGACGTTGATGGCCCGAGGGGCCTTCCCCGACTCGCACGAACAGCACCTCGGCATGCCCGGCATGCACGGCATGTACACCGCGGTCACCGCCATTCAAAAGAGTGACCTCCTGATCTCGCTCGGCGCTCGCTTCGATGACCGCGTGACCGGGAAGATCCCCACCTTCGCCGCCGGCGCCAAGGTCATCCACGTGGACATCGATCGAGCCGAGTTCAACAAGGTGCGTCGCGCCGACGTGGCGATCCAGAGCAACGTGGCTGCCGTGCTCACGGCCTTCGACGCCGCCTCGGCGATGCCGCGCAACCTCGACGTGTGGTGGAAGACCATCAACGACTGGCGCGATCAGTACCCGCTGGTCTACGACGAACCGACCGCCGAGGGTCCGCTTCGTCCTCAGCACGTCATCGAAGCGATCGCCGCCAAGGCCGCTCCGGGCACGATCGTTGCGGCCGGGGTCGGTCAGCACCAGATGTGGGCCTCCCAGCACTGGAAGTTCGAAGAGCCCGGCACCTGGATCAACTCCGGGGGAGCAGGGACCATGGGCTTCGGGGTCCCGGCCGCCATCGGCGCGAAGGTCGGCCGACCGGACCGCACCGTGTGGTGCATTGACGGCGACGGCTGTTTCCAAATGACGGCGCAGGAGTTGACGACCGCCCGTTCCGAAGGCATCCCGATCAAGGTGGCCATCCTCAACAACGCCTACCTAGGGATGGTGCGCCAATGGCAAGAGATGTTCTACGAGGAGCGTTACTCCGAGGTCTACCTCAGCGCCGATCTTCCGGACTACGTGAAGTGGGCCGAAGCGATGGGCTGCGTCGGACTTCGCGCGCGCACGCTCAAAGAGATGCACGAGGTGATCGACGAGGCCAACACGATCAACGACGTGCCGGTGGTCATCGACTTTCGCACCAACGCCGAAGAGAAGGTCTTCCCGATGGTCGCCTCGGGCGCCAGTAACGACGACATCCTGGTGCACCCGTTGCAGCGGAGGGAGCGTCGATGAGCCCTCCCGAACCGTATCTGGGTGAGGTGTCGCGTACGCCGGTGCGTCACCACATCTTGTCGGTGTTGGTCGAGAACAAAGCGGGTGTCCTGGCGCGCATCGCCGGACTGTTCGCGCGCCGCGGTTTCAACATCTACTCACTGGCGGTCGCCCCGGCCGAGAGCCACGCCCGATTCTCGCGCGTCACCATCGTGGTCGACGCCGAATCGGCGCCGTTGGAGCAGATCGTCCAACAACTGGACAAATTGGTGAACGTCGTGGCGATCAGCGATCTCGCGCCGCGCGACGCTATTGAGCGCGAACTCCTCTTGGCGACGCTGCCGCTCGACTACAAGCATCGTCCGGCCATGCTCGACACCATCACTAGCGCCGGCGCGTCGATCATCGACGTCGGGCCGACGTCGGTAACGGTGATGCTGGCCGGAACGCCCGCGGCGTGCGACGAACTGGAACGGGCGCTCGAGGTCTTCACCGAGATCGAACTCCACCGAACCGGACGCGTGGCAGTCCCTAGACTCAGTTGACCCAAGTCTCACAATTAAGCGAATGAAGGACTCCCCATGACCACGATGTACTACGAAGCCGACGCCAAACCCGAGCTCTTGAAGGCCAAGAAGATCGCCATTCTCGGTTACGGCTCCCAGGGCCACGCGCACGCCCTCAACTTGCACGACAGCGGCTACGACGTGCGCGTCGGACTGCGCCACGACTCTTCGTCGATCGCCAAGGCCGAGGACTCCGGACTTCGGGTCCTCTCGATCGCCGACGCCTGCGCCGAGGCCGACGTCATCATGGTGCTGGTGCCCGACACCGAACAAAAGCGCACCTACGACGCCGAGATCGCGCCGCATCTGACGACCGGCAAGTGCCTGCTCTTCGCGCACGGCTTCAATATTCGCTTCGACCTGATCAAGCCGCCGGCCGACGTCGACGTCGCCATGGTCGCGCCGAAAGGTCCCGGTCACCTCGTTCGCCGCACGTACCTAGAAGGCGGAGGCGTGCCCTCGTTGGTGGCCGTTCAACAAGACGCCACCGGACACGCTCACGACATCGCGCTGGCCTACGCGCACGGTATCGGCGCCACCCGCGCCGGCGTGCTGGAGACCACGTTCACCGAAGAGACCGAGACCGACCTCTTCGGTGAGCAGGCCGTGCTGTGCGGCGGGGTGTCGGCGCTGGTGCGCGCCGGGTACGAGACGCTCGTCGAGGCGGGTTATCAGCCCGAGAGCGCGTACTTCGAGTGCCTGCACGAATTGAAGCTGATCGTCGACCTGATGTACGAAGAAGGGATTACCGGCATGCGCTTCAGTGTCTCGGACACCGCCGAATACGGCGACCTGACCCGGGGACCTCGGGTGATCAACGAATCGGTGAAGAAAGAGATGAAGCAGATCCTCACCGAGATCCAAGATGGAACCTTCGCCGCCGAGTGGATCTTGGAGAACGAGATCGGACGACCGCGCTACCGCGAACTCCGTGACGCCGGCAAGAGGCACCCGATCGAGGACATCGGCAAGAAGCTCCGCGCGATGATGCCCTTCGTGTCGGCGGGCAAGCAGAAGGTCTCGGAAGTCTCCGGCGGGGACACCGACTGAAAAACGAATGAGCAATCAGTCGACCAGGCCGCAATTATTCGTGGTCTGACAGATAATCGAAAGACCCTTTCGGCTCTCCGCCGTTGCGTATCGCCACCTCTGCCCGTTCCAAGTGAGGTTCTTCAATCCCGCGCTAGTGAGTGCCGTATCGCCGTACGCCACGCAAAGAATCGAGGAGGCGCAGTACACGTTTGACAATCGGTAACCGGGTTTGCCGTTGTATCGTTGCGGAAGTCGTGGGAGAGTGACGATTCGCCACCTCTGTCCGTTCCACTGTTCGATAAGAGGTCTCCACGCCGCGTTAGAAACGGGATACCCGCCCGCCGCCACGCAGAACGTCGTTGAGATGCAGGTTCCGCCGGAGAACTCGGGGTCGTAGCCGGGGCCGATTGGCTCATTGGGAGCCGCGACGTTCGACCATCGGCGCCCGTTCCACTTCTCCACGAAGACGCCAGTAAAGAACCCAACCACAAAACAGAAGCTCCTCGAGACACAGGAGATCTGTTGGGGTGCTGCCGTAGGGTGCAGTCCACCGGCGGTAAATCCTGGATCGATCGGATGCGCGTCCGTGCGTGGACTGTGTATCGGTACGATTCGCCATTTGGACCCGTTCCAGACCTCGGAGACGAGATACGTCGCGTCCAGATAGTGCGGCTTGTTGGCGACGTAACTTCCAACACTGATACACCACGTGGGTGACCGGCAGTCCAATTTGTACAACGAAAAATTGGTCGAATCCTTGACGGTGGGTACCGGTAGTGACGTCCACTGGGTGCCGATGAGTTCATCCGCGATGGGACTATTGACCGGAGTGAGGCGACTCGATCCCGTCGCCATGCACCAGTGTGATGACGTACACGAGATCGTCAGATCATCGCCTCCCGTGGCGTCACGGGGCACCGCGAGCCTCGTCCATTGGCGATCCTGCCAGCGAGCGGCCCATAGGTATCCGTGGTTGCCGTGATGGTTCCAGCCCAGCGAGACACAGACGGGTCCCTTTACGCATGATGATGTCTGAATCGATCCACCGACCGACTCGGACGGCTTGGGCAGTGTCGTCGAACTCGTGGAGGTGGTCGCCACCGCCGATCCTGAAGGCGATACGGAGGTCGCTACGGCACCGACAATCGCGAGGGACAGAGTAAGGAGAACTCGAAGAGACTCGCGCTTCATCTCACTAATTCTCGTTCTTGCGAGTTCGTCACGCTTGGCGGGGTATTGGTCCACTTTGAATGGAGGTCACCTCGACTTTGAATCCCGCGAAGCAGAAGTTGAAGGCCAGCGACACGTTGAAGGGTTGAGAGTACGGGTGCGAACGGACCGGAAGTGAGACGGTGGCACTTTGCGTCATGCACGGCCCGCCATTGGGGTCCTGTTGGTCGTACGCGTCGCCGTAGTCGACGCCGAAGGACGCCGTGAAACCCGGTCGTAGAACGACCACGTGCGGCGTGACCGAGACGAAGATCATCCCGCCGCCATCGATCGATTTCACAGAACGCCCCTTGTACTGGGGGGGCGAGAACCTGATCCGGGGAAAACCCTTCAAGGCGCACACCGCTTTGGACGTATTCACGATGATGAAGGGGAAGCCGTGATTGCCCGCGGCCGCGTAGGCGCCGGAATCGCTCGCCACGGCCACGGTGAGCTGATTCGACGAACAGGTGGCGATCGTGACGGACGCGGACGCGTTGATCGAAAGAGGCCACGTCATCACGGTCGAGATCATCAAGGCCGCGGTCAAGAATGGGAGCCCACGACTCCTGAGACTCAGAAATGCCGGTGCGTTCCTCCGGTTGCCCCTCCGCATGCATTCAATGTACCGGTACGGTCGTCGTTTCGTCGTACCCTTCGCCGGGAGGCATCAATCGCCAACGGTACGCTTCAAGGGTGTTAGAGCGGTGGAGTCGCCTGGTCATCAAGCGACGGGTGGTGGTCATTTCGATCTGGGTCGCCATCATTGTCGTCGGAGCACTCTCGGCGTCACAACTCTCCGGTCTGCTCACCACGTCGCTCGCGGTACCCGGCACCAGCTCGACCCAGGCCAACGCAACGCTAATCCGCGATTTTCACGAAAACATCGAGGGGACCTTCACGGTCGTCGTGCCATTCAAGAACGCCACCACCTCCGAAATCGCAGCCCTGGAAGCGAAGATCAAGGTGGCCGCCACGAAGGTACCGACCGGGACGATAAGCGAAGAACGCGCCATCGGTGGGCTGCTCTACGTCAACGTCAACACCTCGATGAACTTGGACCAGGCGGCGAACGTCACGGGCACCTTGCGCCACGCGCTGCACGACGTCGGGCTCTCGGACGCCTTAGTGACGGGTCCACCGGCGCTCCAACACGACATCACGCCCGTGTTGACCAGTGATCTCCATCGCGGAGAGGTGCTCGCCTTCGTGCTGGCGTTCCTGCTCCTCATCGCCGTCTTAGGGATCTGCTGGGCGGTCGCCATCCCATTTTTGGTCGCCGGAGCGACCACCGCGGGCACGCTCGGCGTGGTGTATCTGCTGGCCCACCATTTTCTCATGGTCCTCTACGTCCCCAACGTCGTCGGACTGATCGGACTCGCGCTGGCCATTGACTATTCGTTGCTCATGGTGCACCGATTTCGAACGGAGATCAACCGCGAGAACGTGAGCGTGGACGACGCCATCGTGGCGACGATGAGCAGCGCCGGAAGAACCGTCACGCTGTCCGGCTTCGCCGTTGCGATCGGCTTGGCTACCTTGCTCCTCGTGCCGGTGCCCTTCGTGCGATCCCTGGGCGCGGCCGGCCTGGTGGTTCCCGTCTTCTCGCTCGCGTCCGCGCTCACCCTGCAACCGGCGCTGCTGTCCTTGCTCGGGCGACGAGGTGTTCGACCCGTGGGCATCCGGGGTCTCATGGCCCGCCGCGATGTGACGTCCAGTCTCTGGGCGCGCATGACCCGACGAGTGATTCGGCGGCCGGTGTTGGTGCTCGCTACGACGCTCGTGATTCTGGGAGCGGCCGCCTCGTCCATCTTCTGGCTTCAATTGACGCCCGCTTCGACTTCCGCCATCCCGCAGAACATCGAGGCCGCGCGAGCGCTCACCCTAGCGAGCAGCCGGCTCGGGCCCGGGGGCATCACTCCTATCCAGATCATCATCGACACCGGTCGCCGCCACGGCGCCGCGACCGGCACGGCGTCTCGCACCCGATTGGCACTGGCGAAACTGATTTTGAAGAACCCGGAGGTCGAGATCGTGGCCATTGGACACACGGTGCCCTTCGTCGACCGGACGCGTCGCTTCGAACAGATCCTCGTGGTCTCCCGCGAGTACTTCGGGAGCGCCGGATCGCAACACCTGGTCGCCGTCCTTCGTGACACGACGATTCCGGCGATCACCTTTCCCGCGGGCACGACGGTATGGGTGGGCGGCGCGCCGGCCCAGGGGGTCGACTTCCTCAACGTCGTGTACGGCACCTTCCCCTGGATTCTTGTGTTGGCGTTGATCCTCGCCTACCTCGTCCTCGCGCGCGCCTTTCAGTCCCTGGTGCTGCCTTTTATCGCCACCGTGCTGGGCCTCGTCTCGGTCGGTGTCGCCTACGGCCTCCTGGTCGTCGTCTTTCGTTTCGGCGTGGGTTCCCAACTCCTGGGCACCTATCACGTGAGCCAGATCGAGGGATGGGTTCCGGTCTTCCTCTTCGCCATGTTGTTCGGGCTGTCGATGGACTACGAGGTCTTCATCGTGGCGCGCATTCGTGAATCCTGGCTCCACGGCTCGAACAGTTCCGACGCCATCGTCGAAGGGCTGTCCAACACCGGCGCCGTGGTCACCAGCGCCGCGCTGATCATGGTGGCCGCCCTCAGCGGACTGGTCTTCGGCCACATCGCCGGACTTCAAGAACTGGGCGCCGGACTGGCGCTCGGTGTCCTCGTCGACGCGACGATCGTGCGTGGGTTCCTGCTACCCAGCGTCATGACACTGCTCGGGGAACGCAGTTGGTGGTTGCCCGCCTGGGCGGCGAAGGCCCTACGGCTGACTGCCCCGCCCCGCAATGTTCGAGGGACGGGGCAGTAGCACCGGTTCAGTTGCTACTTAACGATACGAATAGCGAAGTGGATCGCCGGCACGTGGTATCCGAGGGCTAGACCCGGGTCGTCGTGATTGCCCGAGAGCAGGGGCACCATGCCGTAGTAGGTGCTCATGTTCGGCGACAACGAGTACAGCAGCGGGTAAAGATCGATGATGTGGATGCCGGGTCCGCCGGTGGCCGTGAGGTGGACGGCCATGTAGCCGTTGGAGTGGAATCCGCAGCCGTAACCGACGTAGCTGTTGTCGTAGTCGACCGCCAAGGTGTTGTCGAGCTGCGTCCAGCCGACACCCAGGATGCTGATGGTGAACTCCTGGCCTTCCTTGAAGGTGTACGTGCCCTTGCCGACCTGACCACCGACGCCGTTGGCCAGCGCCACCGTGTCGTTCGCGGTCGCGACGCCCATCGTGAGCAACTTGCCGGACTTGTTGTAGAAGGGCATGATGCTCTCCTTCACGTAGAAGGGGACTTGAACCTCGACCAAGGCGCCCACGCCGGGCACGCGGTTGCCCGCGCCGTCAGTGGCCATGGCGCCGTCGATGACCACGATGGCGTGCCAGCCACCGAGGGTGCTGACCCCGGGCTTATTGGGAATGGTGACGCTCTGGTCCAACGTGCCGTTGACTACCGAAGCGTTGCCCAGGGACGTGTAGGTATAGCCCCAGCAGGTGCCGGTGCAGTTGACGCGGCTGCCGGTGACCGAGACCAGATCCACTTCGACCGTGCCGGTCGTGGTGGCGGGCAGACCGGTGACGTGCAGTGTGGTCTTCGTCGCTACGGGACCGCTAGTGGGTGACAGGGTGGCGAGCGCCGCACTCGCGGGATCGAGCGCGGTGGGCTGTAAGACCTTGGCACCGAGCGTGGCGTTGTACATGGTCGTCAGCTGGCTGGCGTTCACGTTCGGCGTGACACTGGTGGGCCAGGTTATCGAAGGCTTCGGTAGGGCGTTGCCCCGGGTGACCTTGAAGGCGCGCACCCCGCCGTTGTCGTCGGTGATCGGCGACTGGATGGGGTTCATGTACTGGAAGCTGATGGCGTCGTTGACCTGGATGAAGTGGGTGCCGACGGAACCGGAGGCTCGAAGGGTCACACTCGCGGTGCCGCGGGTCCAGTTGCCCATGATCTCCCCGGCGTAGTGATTGTCCCAGAGGATCGATCCGCCGCCGCCGTAGGGATTCGCGTCCATCGACGTGTAGGTGACGGTGATCGGCGTGCCGACCGGCCCGCTCTTCGGAGAGATGGTCACGAGGCGCAGCAGGTCGAACGAACCGTTGGCGACGCCGACGCCCCCGGCGACCGCCCAGATGTCGTGATTGCCCCCGAAGTCGGTCGGGGCCTTCGTCTGGAACTTGAAGTTACCGCTGGCGTCGGTGGTCACCGTCGCCAGGTTCACGTACATCGAGTTGCTGTTGTTGAGCAGTGAGCTGGCGGTGGTCGGGGAGTAGACCGACCCCAGGTAGTCCACGGTGTAGGGCTCGGGGTCCACGCTCCAGGTGGCCGTATTGGTGCCCCAGGTGAGTTGCAACGCCGTGTTGGGAGTGAGCCCCGTTCCGCTCACGGTGATCGGAGTGCCGGTGACGCCGGCGTTCGGACTGGTGGTGAGCTTCTGAAAGTTGGCCGACGCCGTGAAGGTCGTGGCGGTGGTCCCGCTGAAGGGGAGCGCCGTACCGGTCAGTCCACTGGGGACGGTCAGTTGCATCGGATTGGCCGGTGGGGCCGTGGCGGCGCCACTGGTCGTGGCCAGTAAGGCGAATGGCATGGCGATGGCCGCCACGAGGCGTGCGGTGATCGATCCGCGGGACCTCTTCTGCAGGGACGCTTTCATGGTTCCTTCTCTCTTGCTGCTCGGGACTTTGGCGAGTGTCTTTGGACTCTGGGTCGTACGGTTATGCCACGAGTCCCGAGTGAACTTTGATGGCTGGATCGTTCACTCGGGACTACGGGACACTGGGCGATGCTCTACATCGGGTGGTGGACTACTTCAACGTGACGGGGGCGGCAAGCAACGTCAGCACCGACATCGTGGCGTTCGGGTGGAACGTCCCGGTGGCACCGGCCACGGCCTTGGCCATGACTACGGTCTTCATCGTGCGGAACGAGCGGATCACGAACTTACCCCTGACCTTCACTCGCTTGTGGCTGACGACACTCATCTTCTTGGTCACCGCCGGGACGGCGATGGTCTTCATGGTGATGGTGTAGGGGATGGCGCCGGTGGGGCTGTAGTTGCCAGCCGCGGTGCCCGTTTGCAGTACTCCGGTCCACATACCGAGACCTCCGTGGTTGCCGTAGGTCAAGGGAATAACGGTCGCGTAGCCGGTGACCGTGATGGACGCACTGCTGACGTTCGCTGACGTCAGCGCGGCCCCACCGAAAGCGGCATCGTTGGCGGCCACGCGGAAGACGATTCCGTCGCCGACGACAAACGATGACTGGATCCCGCAGTTGTTCGAGCTACCGACGGTGTCCACGATGAACGAGATCGGGCCGGCGGTGTTGCCTTGAATCGGTGCGGCGATGGTCACGTCGTACGGCAGGGCCGTGGCGTTGGCGTTGTTCGTGGTGTCAGTCGGTACGAATGAAGCGCCCAACACGACTGGACCAGCGGCGGTAGGAACCCACGCGCAGGTCGCGATGAAGGGGGCGACGGTGACCGTCGCAACTGACGAGCAACCAACAATGGTGGTTCCGCCCAGGGTGAACGTCACCGCTCCGGCCACGCTGGTCGTGGCCACGATGGTCGCCGGTGATGCGGTGGTCGACCCGGGGAACATTCCCTTGGCGCCGCTCAACACCACGGTGGGTGTCGTGGTGGCCGCCGAAGCTGAGCTCACTCCGAACGTTATGACACTGCCTAGGGCCAGAGACCCTATGGCAAGTATGGACATGATTCTCTTCATGGTTCCTTCTCTCTTGCTTAGGTAACGACTACTTCTTGACGGGGACGGTCACGACCGTCTTGATCGTGACCGTCCCACTGAGCGTGGCGCTGAACGAATCGTTCTCGGTCGAACCGGCGGTGGATGACTGGACCGAGAAGGAACCCTTGAAACTCAAGTTGCCCGTGGCACCCTTGAACTTGCCGGTGCCGCTGACGATCTTCGCCACGCCATTCACGGTGACGGGTGAGGGTGCCGCGCTGTTAACGGCGCAGGCTTGGGACTTGGTCGACGACGAGACGCTCAGTTTCAAGCCGCTCGCACCGACGAGATTGCCCGATCCGGCGAAGGGGTCACAGGTGCTCGCGGCCGAACCGCCACCCGAACCCTTCAGGGTGCTGGCGCCGTAGGTTCCGGTACCGTGGCCCGCGACGGACGTCGCCGTCACGCCGGTGCTGCTCCAGAGCAGCGCAATCGTGCCGGTGTAGGTCCCCTTGAAAGCGACGTGCTTGATCTTGATGACCTTCTTCGTCGCCGTGGCGTGGCTCGCGAGGGTGACGTGCACTGCGGGCGTCAGCGAATTCGCCTTGACCGCGCCCGCGGGGAGCGCGATTCCGAGGGTCGTCACGAGCCCGATGGCCCCCATCGCGATTACCTTTCGGCCGGTCGAAACTACAGAACCTGTGCTGTGTGAACTCTGTCGAATCCTCATAAATTTCCTTCCGATTTACCAATCGTGTAACACCAATCTTAAAAATTGGTTATTCGGAAGAACCGTGCAATTCCGGGGCCAAAAGTCACTTCATCGAATTATCGTTCGCTACCAAACGAGTTTTTCGACGGAACTGAGCATGACGATTGTGTGACGAAAATGGTGCTCGAGATATCGCGGTAGTAGCGAGGATCTACCAACTTGTTGGGACTGCTACGAGCGCTGCGTCGACTTCGGGAATGTGGACGTTCGTTTAGGAACAGCACCCACGATCAATACTTGCGACGCCCATCGTTGGCGCCGTCCTTGGCGGACTCCTCCCACGGATTCACGCCCGACGAATCGCCTCGGAGCCACCATTTACGGAGTCGTCCTGGCTCTGGCGTCGCGTCATCGGGCTGCATGACCGAACGCACGATGTCGTCTCGAAGATGACGCACGCTTCGACGATACGAGTGCACTGCCTTCCAGCATCCGAGGCCACCCAATACGATGAAGACGGAAACGATCGCCAGAGCGACGAATACGGAGAACGAACGGCGTCCCGTCGTCGCCGGGCTGGCCAGCATGACGGCGCCGAATGCACCACCCAGGACGGCGCCCGCCACAATCCTTCTCAATCGGACCTTCAGGGTCCCCTGGAGTCCGGCCGCTCTCCCGCGTTCGCGACCGGCGATGTACTCCTCGGAAGGGAATGATGGAGCGCTCTCGGACAAGTGGAAGGGGCCTCGCGTTTACTGTTCAACTTCTGGTGCGGCACCAGTATTCAGTCAGAGTACCTTGCCAAGCGGAATCTCTGTCTGGGTCGGAACCACTTCGCAGTTGTATAACTATTGAATGTTCATCATTCCAACTGTTCATCGAGCGATACAAACGATGGCGGCGACGTTTGTGGTCGTCGCTTCGACCGTTCTGGTCAATATCGGCAGCTCACCAATCGCGAGCGCCTCGAGTGCCGTCGTTCCTCCGTGCAAGGGGATCAACTTGGTTGGAGCGTTCGTCAGCAATCAGGTGGCGACGGGACACGTCATGACCACCGTCGCCCTAACCAACGTCGGAACAACGACGTGCGAGCTGGGTGGTTATCCGAGTCTCGTCGGACTTCGCCATACAAATCAGTTCAGTTTGCACCTCACGGGTCACGGAACGGATGGCGGCAATCTTCGCCCCACGACCCTCACTCCTCGGATGAGCGGAGCCCTGATCATCGGTACCGAGGATCTGTGCGGCCCCTACTACGGGGTGATTCCTCCGGGACATTCCTACTCAGGACTGCTGATACATCTCCCGAAGGATGAAGGCATCGTGAAGGTACTCGGTGTGACGATTGACACGACGTGTGGACTGTCCGAGAGTCAACTCGGATGGAGAAACCATTTTTCGATTCAGGGCATTTAATTCGCATCGCTTCCGCGACTCCTCAGTCGCGACGATTGAATTTCAACCTCATTCGTCGTGGGATCACGACTTCAGTATCGCGACTATTGCTTTTGAACGTCCTGGAGGAGCGCAATGACTTCATGAATGACGGCACCGGGTTGCTCTCGTTGTAGGTAATGTCCGCCTTCGATTTCGAGGTGCCGGCCGTGCGATGAGTTGGCGGCAAGAGAGTGGTGGTGCGCGGTCCACGTGGCCCGCATCTTCTGGCTCCTCCCTTGGTCGCGCTCAAGGAGACGAACGGAACTTCGATCGAGGCGGTACTGACAACTTCGTTCACGTTTCTCGAACCCCTTACCAGGTCCGCGAGCTCGGCCGACGAGGACCTTCGCGATGAATCGCTCAGTAAGTTCTCGAGTAACACTCCAACGAACGCAGTCCTTCAACGGGCGGACTGGCTCCCATGCCTGGGCGGTCGTAGGCGATCACGTGGCAGGACTGGGCGAGGTCAGGGAGGACCGGGGCCCAAGTGAGCGTCGCGTCGCCGAGTCCGCTGAGGAGGACCACCGGCGTCGCCCCGTTTCCGGCGGACACGGTGAAAACGCGAGCGCCGCCGACTTCGACAATATTTATGGCGAGTCCGAGAGGTGCGATCGAGTGCCATGCACGCTCCTCGGAGGTCTGCATCGCGCCATTCTACGGTTCGAGGTGAGGAGAACTTGGACGCGTTGAGTGCATCGCGTGAAAGATGACGTTCTACAGGTCGTTGCCCGCGTAAGAGAGGTTGAAGCTCTTGTTGACGAGCGGAAAGTCCGGCACGATCGTGTCGGCCAACGCGAGGGGCAAGGCGGGCCACGAGAAGAACGAAGGATCGACGATCTTGACCCGGCCCAACACCCCGTCGGGGCCGAAGTCGACGCGGTGCACTATCGCTCCTCGCCATCCTTCGGTGATGCCCGTGCCGTGACCTTCGCGCGGCTCGACGTCAACTCCGTGGACGTCGAGCGGACCTTCGCGCGCTACCAGGTCGGCCAGCAGGCGAAGTGACATGTCAACCTCGTCAACGCGCACCTCGAACCGGGCGAGCACGTCCCCGCCTTCTCGTGACGAGGTGCGAAAGCTAGAGGGCATCCCCACGAAGGGGTGCGCCTCCCGGGCGTCTTCGTCGAGGCCGGAGGCCCGGGCGACGACCCCGAGCACGCCCAGGTCGCGCGCTTGGTCGTTCGAGAGCACCCCGGTACCGGTGAAGCGGTCCATGACGATGCTGTTCGATCGCGCCAGAGCGACCAACTCGTGGAACTGCGTCCCGATAGCTTCGAGCTCTGCGGTGGTGGGCATCGCCCGCAACGCGGCGCCGCCGTAACGCACCCCACCGCGCAAGAGGCGATGTCCCGTCACCGAGTCGTTGATCGTCAAGAGGCGCTCGCGCAGCGTCAGGGCGCGCGCCTGGGCGAAGCCGAAGCCGACGTCGTTGCATAGCGCGCCGACGTCGGCGACGTGGTTGTACAGACGTTCCAGCTCGAGCAGGATCGCGCGCAGTTCGCGGGCGCGCTGTCCCACCTCGATGCCGAGGGCCTCTTCGACGGCCTGGGCGAAGGCGAGGCCGTGGCCGACGGCACTGTCGCCCGAGACCTTCTCCGCGAGGTTCAGGGCGAATATCAGGTCCGCGCCTTCGAAGAGTCGTTCGATGCCCTTGTGCACGAACCAGAGCCGGGCCTTCATTCGTACGATGGTCTCGCCCAGAACCCAGAAACGGAAGTGACCGGGTTCGATGACGCCGGCGTGCACCGGGCCGACCGGTATCTCGTACACCCCGTCGCCTTCGACCTGGGCGAAGGGGAAGGGGTCGGCGTCCGGGTTCATCTGGGGCGGGGGTCCCGCGTCGTGGCGCATGGGGTGCCAGCCCGAGGGCCAGTGCTGATGCAGCACCAGTCGGCGAAGCTGCGGATGGCCAATCGGTTGCACGCCGAAGAGATCGTGCATCTCGCGTTCGAACCGACCGGCGGGGTAACTCAGGTGCGCGATCGAAGGAAGTAGAGGACGGCGGACATCGAGGCGAACCCGAAGTTCGATTCGTTGGTCGGGTGGACCGTCGACGAACAGATAGACGACCTCGATGACCGCGCCGTCGTGGCGCGCGCGCACCAGCGCCAGCCGGTAACCGCCCTCGAGCAACACCGCGGCGGCGGCCGTGAGTTCGTCGCTCGCGCAGTCGAGCACCGCGCGAGGCGGCCGCTCGCGGAGGAGCCGCGTCATGGTGAGCGTGTCGACGGTCATTGCACGACCACCATCGCCGCGGCGTGCAGCAGGCTGTTGAGCGGCCACGCGAGCACCCCGAGCGCACCGCACCCCACCAGTGCGCCGATCAGGGGGACGGTGACGATCGACGGGCTGGGGCGCACCGGTTCTTCGGCGTTGCGTGCGCCAAAGAGCATGTGGCGACCGTGCGACATCACCGACCCGAAGATCACCGCCATCAACACGAGCGAAATGGCGGCCACCCAGCCCAGGCCCACGTGCACCTCCGCGCGCAACATGTTGAGTTCACTGATGAACAGGCTGAAGGGCGGTAGGCCGAGCAGGGCGACCAGCCCGAAGGCGAAGATGCCGCCCAGGGCCGGACGACGGGCTAACAGCGCCTTCACCTGGTCGATCTCGGTCGTGCCCTCGACGAGAAGTATCTCCCCCGAGGCCAGGAACAGCACGGCTTTGGCCAGACCGTGGCCGAGCACGTGGAGCAACACCGCGGCGATGGCGAGCGGCGTGCCGGCGGCCGCGCCCAGCGCGATGAGTCCCATGTGCTCGACGCTGTGGTACGCCAGCATGCGCTTGTAGTCGCGTTGGCTGAGCAGCAGCGACGCGGCGACCACCAGCGACAGCAGGCCGGCCGTGACGAACAAGGTCCGGGAGAATCCCACGCCCAGCGCAGCGTCGGCGATGGCCTTGAAACGCAACAGCACGTAGAAGGCCACCGTCAAGAGCACCCCGGACATCAGGGCTGACACCGGGGCCGGCGCCTGACTGTGCGCGTCGGGGAGCCAGCTGTGCATGGGCGCCAGTCCGACCTTGGTGCCGTAGCCGAGCACCAGCAACGCCAGCGCTAAACGCGTCACCCCCGGGTCGAGGTGGTGGGCCACGCTCATGAGCGACGTCCACTGCAGCGACGCGTGCGCCCCGTGACCAGCGTGCAACGCGGCGAGGTAGACGAGTACGGTGCCGAGGAACGCGAGCGCGATGCCCACCGAGCAGATGATGACGTACTTCCACGACGCCTCGAGGGCTCCCCGGGTGCGTCGGTACCCCACGAGGAACGTGGTGATGATCGTGGTCGCCTCGACGGCCACCCACATCACACCCACGTTGCCGGCGACGACCGCCAGGAGCATGGCCGTGATGAAGCCCTGGACGAGCACCGCGTAGAGCGTCGCGCGACGCGGGTTCGAGTGACCGGAGGATATCTCGTGGTCGAGGTAACGCACGCTCTGACACACGGCCAAGAGGCCGATCGCCCCGATGACGATCACCATGAAGGCGCTCAGGGCGTCGACGCGCAGGACTCCGGAAAACGCGGACAGCGCCGGACGGTGTACCACCCGTACGGCGAGCACGACGCCCGTGACCAGCACGAAACCCAACGAGGCCGTGCACAGCCAACCGACCCAACGCCGCCACTGCACCGCGGCCGCCACGCAGCCCGTCAAGGCCGGGACGAGCAAGAGGGCGAGCGCGAGCATCAGTCGTGGAGTCCCTGGAGCTGGTCGAGGTCGAGCACCGCGAACTTGGACCACAGCTGCACCGCCAGCACGCGCAGCACCACGACCACCAACAACACGTCGAGCGACGCGCCTAACTCGACCAGCAACGGCACACCGGCGGTGGCGAGGAAGGCGACGAGGGCGATGCCGTTGTCGACGAGCAAGAGGCCCACGATCTGTGACGCGGCCTTGCGGCGAACCACCATCGAGAAGAAACCGATGAGCAGCGTCGCGAGACCGAGGGGAACGAGGCGACCGGCACTCGTGGAAACGAGCGCGACGACCGGGCGGGTCGCGCCGTAGGCGAGGAAGGTCAGCGCTCCGGCGCCGACCAGTGACGCCGGGACGTTCACGAGCGGCGAGGTTTCGCGGCTCAGCGGTTCATTCGCCAGCACGCGCTTCACCAGTGTTGGAATGACGAGGCCCTTGGCCAGCACGACCAGGCATCCGACGACGACGAGCACGTCGTCGTGGCGGTGAACTCCGAGCACGAGGGCGACCACGCCGAGGGCCATCCCCTGGACCGCCAACGCGCGCACGATCGCCAGGAGTGATCGTCGCCACAGGGTGACGAAGGCGCAGAGGATCACCAAACCCGCCGCGATCTCGAGGATGCTCGAGTACGTGGCGCTGTTCATCGCGCCACCACCGCGGTCACGGCGCCGAGCAGGGCCAGCACGAATCCGCCCGCCAACAGTTCGGGCAGGCGAAAGAGGCGCATCTTGGCCGTGAAGACTTCAAAGACGGCGATGGTCACGCCAACCACGGAGACCTTGGCCGCGAGCGCGAGTAGCCCCGCGGCGAACATCCACGCTCCTGGACGGTCCGCCACCCCCCAGGGGACGAGCAAGTTGACGAGCAGTCCGAGCAAGAACACCAGGCGCATCGACTCGCCCACGATGATCAGACCAAGATCGGGACCGGAGTACTCGAGGACCATGGCCTCGTGGATCATCGTGAGTTCGAGATGCGTGTTGGGATTGTCGACCGGCAACCGACCGCTCTCGGCGAGGATCACCACGAGGAACGACGCCAGCGCCAGGATTCGTGCCGGACTGGCAATGACCGACGGATGGGCGAGACCGTCGCGCACCAGCGCGGGAAGGTTTGAGCTTCGAGCGGCGATCGCCATGGCCAGGATCGCCACCAACAGCGCCGGTTCGCACAGCGCCCCGATGGTCATCGACCGGCTCGATCCCATGCCGCCGAAGGCCGTGCCGGTATCGAGGGCACTGAGCGCAAGCGAGACTGAACCGAGTAGCAGTACGAAGACCACCGCGAAAAAATCGGTACTCTGCCCGAGTGGCGGACGGGTGGTCGCCAGGGGCGACACCGCCGCCACGGCGACGGCGGTCGCGACGAGGACGATCGGACCGGCGCCGAAGACCCAACTCGAATCACGCGGTCGCATACGTTGCTTCGTGAAGAGTTTTCGTAGGTCGAGCAGAGGCTGATAGATGGGCGCGCCGGCGCGGCCTTCCAGTCGACTGCGAACTTTGCGCATGAGACCCAACAGGAGCGGCCCACCAATAGCCACGGCGGCCACCTGTACCAGCGCGACCAGAATCTGCGCCGCGGCGTGGTCGAACCGGCTCACGCCACCACCACCAAGACGATGACCAGCGCCACGAAACCGTAGGCGAGGTATCGGTGCACGCTGCCGTTCTGGAACCAGCGAGCTCGTTGTCCCCACCATCGCACGGCGGCGATGAGTGGGCGATAGAACTGACGTTCGATGACGTCGTCGTTCGACGTGCGATAGGCGATCCGCTCGATGTAGTAACGCGACTCGACGAGGTGGCTGACGTCGAGGTCGCGCGAAGGACGGATGACGTCATCGAATACCCGTTGCAGCGGCTCGGCGAATGAGGTCGCCGTGTACTGCATGCGCGCCGTCTGCACCTTGCGACCCGACCCCCACGGCTCCACCGGATTGACCGCGGGCCACGCATTCTTTCGACGGTGCGCGAGCCGTCGGATCACGATCACCACCGCCGCGGCCAATGCGATACCCCCGGCGAGCAGAGACGGCGCGAGAACCCCGCGCAGTCCCAGCAGGTGTAGCGAGATCCATCCGCGAGTGGCGGACGTAGCGTTGAGGCGACCGGCGCTCGACGCCGCCCGCTCGATCGCCGGCAGGACCAACATCGGTACGAGTCCGAGCACCAGGCACAGCACGGCGAGCGCCCCGGCGCCCAGACGCATCGTGATCGCGACATCGTGAGCTTCGGTCGCCTCGTCGGAACGCGGTCGTCCGAGAAACCCGATCCCCGTCGCCTTGACGAACGCCGCGACCGTCAGACCGCCGGTCAGCGCCAGGGCGGCCACCGCCACCGAAACGCTAATCACGACCGACGTATTGGACGTGGGCAGACCGTGCAACAGACCCTGGAAGAGCAGCCACTCACCGACGAAACCGTTGAAGGGGGGGAGCGCCGCCACCGAAAGCGCGCCGACGAGGAAGACGACACCGGTTATCGGCATTCGTCGCATCAACCCGCCGAGTCGATCCAAGTCCCTTGTTCCCGTGGCGACCTGCACCGCGCCGGCCGCGAGGAAGAGGGCACCCTTGAAGACGGAGTGATTAAGCATCAGCAAGAGGGCGGCCACCATCGCCACGGCAGCGGTCGCCGGATGGCCCGACGCGCTAAACAGGCCCGACACGCCGATCGCGATCATCACCAATCCCATGTTGTCGGCCGTTGAATAGGCGAGGAGCCTCTTGAGGTCCGAACTCGTCGCCGCGTAGAGAGCGCCGTAGAGGGCCGATAGCACGCCCAGGGCGCTGACGAGTAACCACCACCAGATAGGACCGCCCCCGAGGAGTTCATTGCCCACGAGCAGAATCCCGTAGATCCCGAGGTTGACCATGGCCCCGGACATCAGCGCCGACGCCGGTCCCGGTGCTTCGGCGTGAGCCTTGGGCAGCCAGACGTGGAGGGGCACCGCTCCGGCTTTCGATCCGAAGCCGAGCAGGGCGATCACGAAGATCGTGCCGCGTACGGCGCCCGAAAGATGCCGGGCGTGGGCCTCGATGTCGGCGAAGGTCTGCCCACCGGCGTGGGCCGAGAGCAGCACGAGCGCCAGGAGAATCGCGGCCGCGCCGAGGTGCGTCATGACCGCGTACCACTGAGCGGCGCTTCGTGCGGCCTGGCGTTTTGACTGGTCGGTCAGTACTAGAACCAGTGAAGTGAGGGCCATCAACTCCCAGAGCACGAGAAACGTCGCCACGCTCGCGGCGAAGGGTACGAGGAGCATGCTGGTGACGAACAGCGGTAGCGCGCTCGAAGCGCTTCGGGTGGCGAAACCGTGGTGGGCGTAGCCCAGCCAGTAGAGCGTCGACGCTAACGCCACCACTGAAATCGCAATGACGAAGAGGGCGCCCAACGGATTGAGCACCACCGTCACACCGGTGAGGGGCAGGATCGCACTGGTGGACAGGGCGATGACGTGCCCGCTGGAGAGCACCGACACCGCGGCCGCCAGGGCCGCGCTG
Source organism: uncultured Acidimicrobiaceae bacterium (assembly GCA_963716515.1). Taxonomy (GTDB): domain Bacteria; phylum Actinomycetota; class Acidimicrobiia; order Acidimicrobiales; family RAAP-2; genus RAAP-2. The sequence goes on along the minus strand of OY970319.1, from coordinate 1,600,224 downwards.
CACGAGACCCACGTCAACGCCACCGCGGCGCCCACCCGGTACTTCGCCGGTAGTGCGCCGCCGAAAATCGTCGCCACCACTCCGGCGAGTCCCACGGTTACGACATAGACCTCATTCACTGCCCAGTCAAACCCCTCAACGCTTCGACGATCACCTCGGGACGAGGCGGACAACCCGCGATATGAACGTCGACCTTGACAACGTCGCCGACCGCTCCTTCGACGCCGTGGGCGCCCCGGAAGACCCCACAATCGTGCGCGCAGTCACCGAGGGAGATAACGAGCCGCGGCTCGGGCATCGCGTCGAGCGTCGAACGCAGCGGATCGGCCATGTTCTTGGTCACCGGACCCGTCACTAAGAGAGCGTCGGCGTGACGAGGCGACGCGACGAGTCTCACGCCATATCTCTCCACGTCATAAACAGGTGCGAAGGCGGACGCAATTTCAAGCTCACAGCCATTGCACGAGCCGGCGTCGACGTGACGGAACTGCAGCGATCCGTGAAGAGTCGCAGAAGAGTGTTGCGTGGTTGGCGCGTCGCCCAGGTCCTTGACGACCTTCGTGGGATGAAGCACGGTCTGCAAGAGGAAGCGAAACGACATGACTACGGATTTCCTCTTCGCGCACTGGAGCGGACTATCAACAGTACCATCGAATTTTCAACTCGCTGTCCGTGCGGAATGGCCATCAAGCCATGTATCCGATTCCCGGCGGATTCGCCGTCGGCGAAATTTGGGAGAACACAGCCCAACAAGAGACCTGGTACAACGAGTTCGTGGTGCCCAACCTGCCGGATCCGGAGGTCATGTCCGCAGAGTACTTCGACGTTCACGCCGTGGTGCAGCCTTACAGCGTGTGTCCTATTTGGACCCACCGGTTCGCCTTGACCAACTGAGCGAAGTGACTCAGCGGTGCTTGCTCACCGTCCGACTTCCCAGACAATCATTCGTCTGAGTACTCGGTTCCGACCCAAGGCCCTCATCACGTTGCCGTGACGGTTGTGCGGGTGACGATCGGCTCTTCCCGCGTGCTTCGCGGTACAGATCCCAATGGGATCAGGCTGTGGACAGAAGCAGAGCGGGCATTCGAGCCAGCAGCGTCACTGCTGAGGGCTCCTTGGGTTGCCAGCGGGCGAGGTTGATGGCCGCGTTGAGATCGCGGTCAATCGCCAAGCCGCAGGTCCCACACACGTAGGTTCGCGTCGAAAGGTCGAGTTCGTTTCTGATCTCACCACAGCCCGAGCACGTCTTGGAACTCGGGAAGAATCTGTCAACTACTCGGACCTCGACTCCGTGCCATCGGGCTTTGTAGAGGATCTGACGGAAAAGTTCTCCCATGGCGGCGTCCGAGATGGACCTCGCCAGGCGTCGGTTCCTCACCATGCCCGCCACGTTCAGGTCCTCGATCACGAGGATCTGGCATCGGTCGACCGAGGCCCCGGAGGCTTGGTGGACCAGGTGTCGCCTGGTGTTGACGACCTCGCGGTGGGTTTTCGCGAGCCGAGCCCGTGCTCGTTGGCGACCCTTGGACCCCGGTGTGGTTCTGGCCAGGGCCTGGTTGGCCGCCTTGAGCTTGCCTAGTGCTCGCTTCAGTGTTGTCACCCCCTCGAAGCGCTCGAAGGGAACACCGTTGGCGTCGGCGGCGACACAGAGGGAGATGATCCCCCGGTCGACTCCGACGGGATCGGCGTGACGATTGGTGCGGCTGCGCTCGGCCTGGTGCAGTTCAGCGGCGGCGCCGGTGAGTGACACGGCCCACCGACCGGCACGCTGGGTCAGCGTGGCCGAGTAGACGTGGAACCGACCACCGTCGATCATCCGGCGGACCTTGCGGGTGGGGCCGAAGACCTTGACCGGCCCGAACTTGGGTAGTCGCAAGTGTGAGGGATCGGTGAAGCGAATCGGCTGGCCCGCGGGCGCACGACCTGGCGTCGCGCGGTTGCGCAGCCGGAAGCTCGGCGTCACTTTCCCTTTGGCCTGGAAGCGGGGGAACCCGACAGCAGCACCACTGCGCTCGCCCCGTCTCGACGCAGAGAAGTTCTCGAGCGCCCGGGCCGCGTCCACGCTCGCGCACTCGAAAATGTCATTTGGCAACTCGTAGCGCCACGCCAGGCCACGACTGCCATCTTCGTTGACGGGTGAGTCAACGGACTGCCCATTTTTCCAGGCATTGAACTCGTTGATGAACGAGAACCCTGACCAGGACAAGGAAAGTGTCGATGGTTCACACGTATCACCACTTTCCGAGAGAACTTCTCGCTCGGCCGATCGGGCGTCCAGATTGACCTTGACCCGTGCCAGGTGGTGGTTGAACGTGAAGCGGCGAGCGCCCGCACACTTGGCAAAAAGGATTCTCTGCTGCGCGTTCACATCGAGGGCGAACTGGAACGTGACGGCTCGCGAGAGAACTTCGCCGGTGTGCGAGAAGATCGGGATCGTCGGTCGTGGGGCCACTGCGCCCAGTATCGGGACGAGGTGTGACACGGGTCGCGGGAAACGATCAGTGATCTGCAACGGGCACGAGGATGAGTTCGGGGCACAATGAGGGGTATGGAACTTCGGACCGAACATCTCGTGCTTCGAGAGTTCCGGCTCGACGACGAAGTCGCAGTTCACCGTTATGGCTCAGACGAAGAGGTCACCCGCTACCTCACGTGGGGACCAAACTCGCCGGCTGACACCGCGGCGTATCTCACGAAGGTCGTTCGCGAGGCGGCCCGAGAGCCTCGAACTTCATTCACCCTCGCCGTCGCGACTCTCGAGGGTGAACTGATCGGCGTCGCCAACCTCACGATTACCGACACGCAGTCGACAGCCGAACTTGGCTACGTTCTGGCGAGGGACCAGTGGGGACATGGCTACGCCACCGAAGTGGCGCGACGACTCATCGTCTTCGGATTCAACGAACTGGGACTTCGCCGGATAACGGCGACCTGTCATCCCGACAACTCCGCGTCAGCGCGAGTCTTGGAGAAGGCGGGGCTGCACTTCGAAGGGACACTACGAGACCACCTCGGAGTTCGCGCAGGGTGGCGACGCTTCGCGATCGAGGTCGGCGACGAAGTAGCTGGCCACCCGGGCTGAAGGTCCTCCGCGTCAGCTAAACGGAGTTGTCCATTGCGGCGCCGCAAGACCCACGAGTTCAGCACAGCGCCCGCAGGACCTCGCTGATGGAAGCGACGTGCAGCCATCCGGTGGCCGAGGCCACGGTGTTCTCGAAGCAGCGCGCCAGACGTCGCCGTCGCACGAGGTGGCCGTGGGCCACCTCGACCCGCCAGGCGTGGCGGATGGGGCGAAAGACCTTGGCGCCGTGCTCGTTGCGCGGCGGCTCGTCCCACCCAACCCGTCGCACCTCGCAATTGAACTTCACCGACAAACGCGTGGCGGCGGACCGCGCCGTGCCGCGGTCCACGAGCACCAGTTCCAGCCGTTCGTCGGCACCGGCTCGGGTGAGGTCGTCGAGTATCTGCTCGACGGCGCTCGCCTCGGAGGTCGAAGCGGGCACCACGCGCACGCACAGCGGTAGACCCGTGACATCCACGCAGACAATGCGCTTGGCACCATTGGTTCGACCGTAGGGGCCGCCCTGGTTGTGGAAGGTGGCGCCACCGTTCGAGGCCCCTCGTGCAAGGTGGGTGTCGATGACCACCATCGAGGGCCGCGCTTCACTTCGCCCGTGGGCGATGCGCGACGAGGCGTGTAGCGCGACAAGAACACGGGTCCACGTTCCGTTCCTCGACCACCGACGAAACTGGGACCAGATTCTGGTCCACGGTCCGAACTCCTCAGGCAGGAAGCGCCATTGGCACCCGGTGTGCGAGATGTAGAGCATCGCGTCCACGACGTGGCGCAGGTCGGCTCCGTGTTTCGGGCCCCGTTTAGTGCAATGCGCAAGTAGGGGTTCGAGGAGGCTCCACTGGGCGTCGGATAGGTCACTTGAATAGGCCACGACTTGATAGTGCCTGTCGTGGCTCCTGACGCACTCGCCAAATAGAACACACGCTCTAAGGGCAACTAAGAGAGACCTAGGCCACTTTCGCGATTGGTCCACTTTGAATAGAAGTGATGTCGAATCTAAAACCCGAATAACAAAAGTTGATATTGACGATTGTTGTGAAGGGCTGCGTGAAGGGATGTGATCGAGTCGGCAAGAAGACCGTCATATGCTTGGTCAGGCAGGGACCACCATTGGGATCTTGCTGGTCGGCGGCGTCGACGTAATCGAGTCCGAACGAGGCGGTGGCGCCCGGCCTGATTATGACGACCCGAGGTCGCACCGCTACGAATATCATGCCGCCTCCGTCGACCACTTTCACTTTGTTTTTCTTAAAGGCAGTCGGAGACGTCGTGAGCCTTGGGTAGCCATCGAGGGCGCAGGTGGATCGGCTGATATTGACTATGACAAAAGGGACGCCCTCATTGCCCGCTGCGGCATAACCGCCATTGGCGGACTCGACGGCCACGGCCAGCTGGCTCGCGGCGCAGATCTTCATTGCGCTTGACGCGGAGGCGATCGCCGAGTTTGACGTCACTGAGCACCCGAGAACGCTCAATATCACTAATGTCGCGGCCAGCCCTCCACCCGTCAATGGAAACCTCTTACGCGATGCACCCATTGCGCAGTCCTTCGCTTGTTAGGGCTTTTTGTCATCGTATCTGTGCACCAAGATTCAGAGGATCCCGAATAGCCCTATTAACTCATCCATCCCACTCAAGTCGAAGCTCGAATCGGATGGTGGCGGCACCGCTACTCCGGCGCTAGTCATTCAGATGGTTTCCGCCGTCCGGAGCTCGGGTTTCCGCGCCGTATTCGCGGCGGCCGCATCGACCTGAAAACCGCGGACGAGTGACGCCTCCGTTTCGGCCATCACCTGGTAATGATCGATGTTCAGCAACCGAATCCAGCTCTGTTGACCCATGGTCAACGCTATGAAACACGCCAATTCAACCATTTCTTCCTCAGTGAAGTGCGAATGCAGTCGGTCCCAAAAATGGTCGTCAGGTTCGAGTCGCCACGTGATTGCCTCGGCGTAAGAGAGTGCGGCACGCTCGCGTTCAGAGTAACGGATCGACGTCTCAAAATTCATAAGTTCATCCAGCTTGCCTTCGGACAAGCCCGTCGACCTAGCCGCTTCGCTTCGTTGATTGCCGCAATACTCGCATTTGACCGAACGCGACACGTAAACGCGACACAGCTCCTTGATTGCGTGATCCACCACACCGTTGCGAAACAATCTCTCCCAAGCTTCGTCAAAAGCCCAGAAGGCCGCGGGCGAATGGGCGCGGACAGCCGAACTCTCCGGCCGGGGCGTACCTTCTGCGGCGCTGCATTTCATCACCGCCAACATCCGGTCATCCATCTGTGACAACGGAAAATATGAGATCCTCTGCTTCGTTCCGGCCATCACGTTCCTCTCGCCTGTGTTAGATCATGGAGGTTCAACTCCGTAGCCCGAAGACACGGGACCGGCATGTGAACACCCGCGTCTCCTCGAATGATAATTCGTTGGGCCGACACCAATGTTCACGCGAGAACGAGAAGTATTGGCGACCGATGTACGATCCGTCAATGCCGCTCACTCCTGACGAATTTTACGCTAACGCTCTGACGGCGGCGGACGACGAAGGGCGAATGCCGCTGTCGCGACTCACCGCGTGGGAGATCTTCCCCTTTGAGTCCGATGGCCTGCGAGTCGTTCCGCTCAAGATGCCGCAAGTACCTGAGCCGCCCCGCCGAGGCGAAGGCGGTCTTTTGTGTGACTCGTGTGCGACAGATGGCCGAGGAGAGATTTGGCAGGACGATCGGTGGCGGCTCGTCACGTTTTCGGAGCCGTCAGGTGCGCCACTCGTCGTGATGTTATTGCCCAAAGATCACTTCGACCTAAATGAGTTGCCTGACGATCTCGCAGGCGAATTGGGACGTCTCATCGTACATACGGCACGGGCCATGGAAACGCTGCCGCACGTAGCCCGTGCGCACGTGTCGAGATGGGGTGACGGTGGAGCGCACCTCCACGTATTCTTCTTTGCTCGCCCGGAAGGGTTCGGTCAACTTCGTGGTACTTGTTTCGCCATCTGGGATGACCTACTTCCTCCCACGCCCAGCGACATCAGAGATGCCGACGCACTGGTTGTCGGTCGCGCCCTCGCACTTTCTTACGGTGGTAGAGCAGCGGCGCAGTAGTCGCCGAGAGAACGCAACTATTGCCGTGTCGCGCCGAATCGATCCAGTAATTGCGCACCGATCAATCAGGTGAGGAGATAGCGCTCCTTAGCAGTGTCAACATGCTGTTGGAACCGGATGAGCTTCCCATCGTCGAGTGTCCACACATGAGCCATCTTTACTTCGGCGGGCTCGCCGGAACCAGTGCGATTCCAGGTGTAGGTGCCGAGGGCCACCACGGTGTCGCCGTCGGCGACCAACTGAGTGACCTGGAGGGAGAAGTTGTCGCCAATCTCTCCGAGCTTCATGAACACGTTATCGACGATCGCCTGGGGACCCACGAACGTGCCGTCGTAAAGCGGCCACCCCTCTGCCTCCGTCCACTCGATCTTGGGATCCATTATGGCCAGCACGGCTGGCACGTCACCGACCGCGAAACTTGCGTAGGCCGCGTCGACAATTTCTTTGTTGGTTGGCATAGAACTCCTAATAGTGAACGATCATCGGAAGTCTCACAGGTACGCGCGACGGTTGCAACTGGCGGAAGCGCGGAGTTGTTGATCGGGAGCCGTTGCAATAGCGAGCTTCGGTGGGCCGACCTAGGTCGACGACAGGAGAGCGTTGAGCTGGACCGCCAGGGCGTCGTCGTCGCCCTCAATGGCAATCAGTTTCGTTCGAGAACGTGCACCTCGTACGCACTGGACGGCACCTGGTCGAATTCCGAAAGCGTCGGCGAGTACGGCGCACACTTCGTTCGTGGCAGCGTTGTCGACAGCCCGTGCCCGCACGCGCACCTGGAGAGCGCCGTCGTAGGTGCCACCAACGCTGCTCGTGGGCGACCCCGGATGAACCCGTACGGCAAATCGGATCATGCCGGGAGAGTCCCTGGCTCGAGACTGGTCACGCGCAACCACATTGAACCGTTCTAGCAATGAAAAGTGACTTGGCCGGTCAGGGGCTACAGACCCGGGTTTCGGAAGTCCGACGTCCCCGCGCAACCTCGCTCGGTCGTTTCCCGGTCAACAGAATTAACGCCCCGAAGGAGCCATAATTGCCATGATGACGACCGACGTGGAACGAATTCGAGCTGCTTTAGAAGAGGCAGGGGTCGCCGGGTCGCATGACTTCGGACACTTCGTAAACGACCCTCGGCATTTGGAACCATCGACATTCGACGAACGAGGGGCACTTCCCGTCTTCATTGCGATTCTTCCGACGCTCGACGACGTGCGCGCCATAGAAGCCACTGTTCGTCATCTCGGACGACCTTTCGCGCGACCCGCGGCGTTTGAGTCCCTCCACCAAACATTCGTTCGTTGGTCCCCGCAGCATGATTCGTTGGGATGGACGATTGGAGACTCACTGGCAATCACGGCAACGATCAAGCAGCTCCCAACACTCCTCGCCCTTGCTCTCGATGAACGATTTGGGACCTCGCGTCAGATGATCGTGAATTCGCTGTGGCGATTCAAGAAGGACTCTCGAGTCGAGGACGCACTCCTCAGACTGATTGAAGATCGTGAGGTATGTCGTCACGCCATGAGTGCCCTTCGCCGAACCGTCGGCAATGGTGAAGCCATGAGAGAGCTCTACGGGGTGAGAGACAGTTCCAGTGACCAACTGATTCGCAAGCGAGCACAAGAGGCCATCAACAAGTGCGAGGTCGCGATGGAAAGAGAAATGAAAGGCTCCCGACACCACGGCCTGGGTCCACTCGCTTGGTGAATGCTTGGGCAGTTCTTTCTGGTTGGAGGTGGTTTCTCCTCGATGCCGCCTAGTGGTTGGGCCGACCCGCACACTCTCCGACTGCGGGATTCACGGCTGGAGAAGTTGAGGCCGTCATCACGATCCGAAGAATCGGTGTGAAGAACTCAAAGGAACTACTCCGCGAGGTGCCTTGACCGAATGAGAAGATCGATTGTGGATGATTACGTCGAGGTAAACCGGGCTCATTGGAATAGCACCGTTATCCACCATGTGCGTGGCTACGGACTTGAAAAGTACCACGCCGATCCGAGTCACCTATCCAATGTCGTTCGCTTTGACTTGCCGCGGCTGGGGAGCATCGAAGGGTTGGACGTCCTGCACCTGCAATGCCACATAGGTACCGACACCCTGTCGTTGGCTCGGCTCGGACCGCGCAGCGTCACCGGGATCGACTTCTCAGGGCCGGCACTCGAGGCCGCGACCTCGTTGGCGACCGAATGCCGCGCGGATATCTCCTACGTGGAGAGTGAGGTCTACTCGGCAGTCGAAGCCGTCGGGGCGGACAGGTTTGACCTCGTCTACACCGGAGTCGGGGCCTTGTGCTGGTTACCCGACATCGGCCGGTGGGCTCAGACAGTGACGGACTTACTCCGCCCAGGTGGTCGCCTCTTCGTTCGAGAAGGTCATCCCGTACTGTGGGCGCTGGCGGATCCCCGGCCCGACGGTCTCTTGGTTGTGCAATACCCGTATTTTGAAACCGAGGGGGTGCACTTTTCCGAGCCGTTCAGTTACGTCGATCACGTTGAACCTCTGACGTCGCCCGATCTGGTCCACTTCAATCACGGTCTGGGACAGATAGTCACCGCCCTATTCGACGCCGGCATGCAATTGTCATCTCTTGAGGAGCATGAGACTGTTCCGTGGAATCCACTCGGTGAAGCCATGGAAGAGGTGGGCGGTGGTGAATTCCGTCTGCGCGATGCACCGGAGAGGCTACCGGTCACCTACACGCTGCAGGCGATCAAAGTTACTACCTCGGCGCGTCTGAACGGAGCTGATTGACTAGTTTCGGAGGCCCGACGCGATTGAAATCCCATCTTGCATTGGCGACCCAAAGCAATTGGAACTGAGCCACTCGCCAGGCGTCGCTGGGCGAACTGACCGACGCTGCTGTAAGTTGACTAATTCCGCCTCGCCTACAAGGCCCGGCAGTCAAAGACACTGGGAGCGAGCACGTGCGCACACTGATCTCGATGACCTACGTTTACTCGGTCAACGCCACCGAGACGGAGGATGACACTGACGAGTTTCGCTTCATCAGCGGCCTCCCTGATGACCCCGCCGAGGAGGAGCGCATACTCTCGTTCCTGGCGGGAGCCGAGGTATACGTCATGGGTCGGGTCCTCTACGAGTCGTTTGCCGAGCACTTCCAGGGCAAGACCGCGGACGACCACCCCTTCGCCCCCATCTACGCCGCCACGAACAAGGTGGTCTTCTCGCGCACCCTCGCGTCAGCGGATTGGGAGCGCACGACGATCAACCGAGGCGACCTCGTCGCCGAGGTCGAGAAGATGAAGAGCGAGGGGGAGGGCTACATGATCGTGACCGGTCGCAGCGGCATCACTCGGGCATTGCTGCATCACGACCTTGTTGACGAGTTCCGCATCACGGTGTTCCCGTTGCTGTCGGGCCAGGGAAGGCGGATGTTCGAACCCGACGACGTCGGGGAGTCCAAAGCGCTGGAGCTCGTGTCCTGCCATCCCTGCACTAACGGCGTCGTCGTTCTGCACTACCGCCGGCTCCGTTAATTGACTCGGACGAACATAAGGTGAAGGGATGAGTGGTCTGCTCGACCTCAGAGGCTTGCGCCGCTCGTACGGCGACGTCGTCGCCCTGAACGACCTTTCCTTCGAGGTTGCCGCCGGCCAGGTGGTCGGATTTCTTGGTCCCAACGGCGCCGGCAAGACCACCACGATGCGTGCAATTTTCGGTCTCACCGACCTCGACGCCGGCAGCGTTCTGTGGAACGGGAGGCCGGTGGGACACGAGGACCGACGTCGTTTCGGGTACATGCCCGAGGAGCGTGGGCTGTACCCGGGAATGCTCGTCGGCCAGCAGCTCGAGTACCTGGGGCGACTTCACGGTCTGAGCGCCGGGGACGCCGCCAAGGCGACGTCGACGTGGCTGGAACGGCTCGAAATCGCCGATCGCCGGGATTCGAAGGTCGAGGTGCTCTCCCACGGTAACCAGCAGCGCGTACAACTGGCCGCCGCCCTCGGCCACAATCCCGAACTCCTCGTACTCGACGAGCCGTTGTCCGGGCTCGATCCGACCGGCATCGACGCCATCGGCCAAGTCCTCGTGGATCAGGCGAAAAACGGTTGCTGCGTCCTTCTCAGTAGCCACCAGCTGGACATGGTGGAAGAACTCTGTGACAGGGTGACAATCATCGATCACGGACGCCTCGTCGTCTCGGGCACCGTCGATGAGCTCGCCACCAGTGGAGCCCGGCGATTGCAGGCACGAGTCGAAGGAGACCAGAGCGGGGAATGGGCTGGTGGACTGGCCGGAGTAACGGTTTTGGAGATCGTGGGCGGCGCCCTACGCATGCTCCTCGAGGACGACGTGGACAGCGACGTTGTCCTGCGGGCCGCCATGAGGGCCGGCCGTGTCACGGAATTCACCTTCACCCGTCGGCGGCTCTCAGAGGTATTCCGAGAGGCCCTGGCATGAAGACCCCTCTTATCATCGTCGTAATTGCTGTCCTCGTGGTCCTGCGCTTGGCCGTTGTGAGCACTAAGCGTCGGCGGCGGTCCGCTCGGAAGACCGACGCGGCGGCCGTCGCGGCGCCGGACACCTCGGTGCTCGCTGCTCGGGAGCAATCAACGCGCTGGGTCGCCGTCGAGGCCGCATTTGGCGACGTCGGATTGGTCGCCGGTAGGGAGATTCGCGAGCGCCTACGCGGTCGCATCTTCCGGGTGGGCACCATAATCATGCTGCTCGCTGTCAGCGCCGCCATCGTGATCCCCACACTTCACAAGAACAGCACCAGCGGAACATCAATCCAGAAGGTTGGCGTAGTCGGGACGCTCTCACCCGTCACCCGGGAACTCATTTTGGCTGCGGCACAGGCGAACTCGGACAAGATTCGATTCATTCCCGAGGCATCGGTGGTCCTCGCCAAGAGCCAGCTCAAATCCGGCGCAAGCTACTTCTCGATCATCGACTCAAGCGAGGTCCTCCTTTATCAGCCAGCGACGGCGAGCAGCTCGCCGGCGGACCCGGGGCTCGTCAATGCGGTTGCCGAATACCTCGGCGTCGTGATCGCCTACCACGATGCGCGTCTGTCGCCGTCACAAGCCGCCACGGTCACGAACTCGAGAGCCGTCCCGGTTCGCACCCTCGTCTCCAGCTCCAAGGGCACCGCGGCGACGCCTTCGATCATTGGGATTGTGCTCCTCTTTCTTTTGCTCACGCAGTACTGCACCTGGATCATGATCGGCGTCATGCAAGAGAAGTCGAGCCGCGTCGTCGAGGTCCTCCTCGCCACGGTGCGCCCAATCCAGCTTCTGGGCGGCAAAGTATTGGGGATTGGACTAGTTGCGCTGGGCCAGGCCTTACTCCTCGTTGGGGTCGCGCTCGGGCTCGGGGCCGCCGTTGGTTCCAACGTGCTGCACGGCGCTGCCCCATTGGGCCTACTGGCTGAGTTGGCGTGGTTCGTGCTCGGCTACGCCTTCTACTGCTGGGTCTACGCCGCCGCCGGCTCAATGGCGGAACGCCAGGATCAGATTCAAACGCTCGCCCTGCCACTCAGCGTTCCCATCCTCTTCGGCTACATCTACTCGATCACAGTTGCGAGCTCGGGCACACCGAATGCCTTCTTCGATGTTCTCGCGTACTTCCCTCCGACAGCTCCATTTTGCATGTCAGTCCTCGTCGGTTTGGGCAGGGCCACGTGGTGGGAGTTTCTCACCTCGGCGTTCATCAGTGTCGTTGCCACCGCCGGTATGGCGATCCTCGCGAGCCGGATTTACCGACGAGCCGTACTTCGGACGGGCGGCCGCGTGAATCTCCGGGACCTTCTAAACCGTCGCTCCGCGTAACTCTTCGGTTCAAGGAAAACGCAGCAATCGGTTTGGTCGAACGCATGGGCTACCGCGTTAAGCCTCAGTCCTCTTCTCGACAGAGGCAGAACGGGTGACCCGCGGGGTCAAAGAGTACTCGGACGTTCGGCTGGGGTTGGTGAGAAGAGACCGACGCTCCGAGCGAGACCGCCTCAGCGACAGCCGCGTCAAGGTCGCCTACCTGAAAGTCGAAATGCATCGTCGGGCGCTGATCTCCAGATCGAGGTGGCCAGACCGGTGGTTGAAAGTCCAGGGCTTCTTGGAATACGACGTATATCGGTCCGTCGGGAGGCGAGATGATTGCCGTGCCCGGTTCTTCAAGAACGACGGGCCAACCGAGCAACTGTGAATAGAAACTTGCAAGTGTGCTCGGATTCGGGGCTTCAATGGCAGTTCCCCACCACATACCATTCAGTCGAGAGTTCATTGGTGGATTTTGTCACAGTCGAGACGACTTCGCCGTCTTCACCGTCGGGACAAACTCGTTCCCATCGCAGAGGCTGTCAGCGGAAGTTCGAATAGGTCACTGAGACTGATCGTCGGCCGTGCGGCGGAGCCGGAGCGCCAGGCTGGGGACGACGAAGGACGCGAGGAAAATCGGCAGAATACTCTTCCCGGTGCAACGGAAGGCGACCGTTTGGCGATCGGCGGCGTCGAAGGTCTCAGTTCGGCTGGCGTATCGGCCACTTCGAACTTGCAGGGTGTGGCGTCCAGGCTCAATTGGTATCTCTACCGAGTCGTTCATTTCGAGCGACCCTGCACGCTGACCATCAACCACGATGTCATACGCCCCGCGTCGGACCTCGACCCCGATTGCTTTATGCGTCAGTTTCAAAGTCGCGGACATCTTTGATCTCAACTTTCTTCAGGAAGATACTGCCGTTGAGTACTTGACTTGGCTCTAGTGCCAGACTCTACCGCCGTACCCTCGTGGCCCGTCGTCTGTGGCCCGACGCAAAGGCTCTGCCGCCTTGCACTGAAGACAACGCTTCCCTTGCAACCAACCCGGCGGTAACATCGGCACTTCGAGAATTCCAGACGACGATCTGAACGAAGGGGTAAACGATGACCGAGGATCTAGGGAACTCGATCGGAGGAACGTTGCACTCAGTGGGTGGCGAGGGAGTTGTGCGAATGAAAGGCCGGTACCGGAGTGATTGCAATGACACATGGTCGGCGCTCACCGACCCCCAACGATTGGCCCACTGGTATGGGACGGTCAACGGCGATCTCATCGTTGGAGGCGAGTTCACGGCCTTCGTCTTCGCAAGTGAATGGGACGGCCGAGGCAGAATTCACGCGTGTGTTCCTCAGCAGAGGCTGGAAGTCACAATGTGGGAAGAAGAGGGCAAGGAGCACTCCGTCACTGCTGAGCTATTCGCTGACGGGCACATGACAATCATTGAGCTTGAAGTCCGGGGACTACCCTTGGACCTGGTTTGGGCATACGGCGCCGGATGGCACGTGCATCTGGAGGACCTTGGACTTCACCTATCGGGACAGGAGAGTATGAACTTACCGACGCGCTGGGACGATCTCGAACCGCTTTATCGCGGAATGACGGTCACGCCTCTGTAAAGCCGTCATGGATATACCCCCACTCACCTGTGCGGGTTCTGGTCGGCGGCCCGACATCGACAGTCTCCGACTGGAGACGTCGGGATTGGGTCAAGCGATGATTCTGTCAATTCATGATTTGACGCAAGTACTCGGCGTATCGGATGACAGTCATAGGATTCCCAAAATGGACGGGAACATCGAGTGGCTTGAAGGGCGATTCGGCGAGCAAGACCTCGTCGCACAGAAGTGGGACCATGTGCTCAGCGTCGTTCTCAACGGAACGCTCAACGGAAAATCACCGAACTGGCATGAGGTCCTGGTGGTCGACCGTCCGTTCCCTGATGAGGGTCAAAGTGCAGTGCCAGCTGACACCTTTGAGAAGCGCTGGGAAGAAATCCTTCACCTGGGTTACGCAGACTGGGTGAACGTGGAGCGTCCGAATATTTCGGATGGACACTTAATTATTGAAGTCGTCTATGCCGGTGCGCCGTACGTGCCTCACGGAACTTCCACTATGCGCCGATGTCGACGCGACACAATCTGGGTCGAACTGTATGTCATGGATCCGAGTTCATCCAACTATCGATTTCCGTACGAGATTTGGGGTGAGAAGACAAAGAAGGGGCAAAGGTCGGATTCGTGATTCGGTATAGGCGTTTCTGGTCTCGAAGGGCCGACGTGAACAATCTCCGAGTGGCGAATCACTCAATGGAGACGCCGAGGATTTCGTTCAATCCTTCTCAGATGTGGACGCCATTACAACGGCTGGACCCTGTTGCTGAGGCCAGTTAGTCATGTTTGATTGTCTCGGGTAGTTTCTGCAAATGGATCTCTTGGAACTTCAATGGGCGGACGCGAAGTTGTCGATCGATGATCCGCGGACCCTTCCAGGTGGGGACATGCTCCGTATATAGGTGAACAGTTGACACTTGAGGAGATCATCGGTGCATATCAGGCACGACAGTTCAATCCTGAGGAATTGACATCACCTGTGATGCGAGTGTTGCGATGCGTTCGGGTGTTCCCCATTCCACTGCTTGAGGGCGTTCAGGTTGTTTGCAGTCCTGAAGAGTTCGACCTCCATGTACCCGAGCTGTGTGCAAAATACTTACCTTCCGTTTCCTGGGGTTCAGGCGTCAGTAGGGAGAAGTTCTCTGGATTGGTTGAGAAGTACCACCTTCTTGACGTTGCCTATATCGCACCTAGAGACACCACCACTGGTCAAAACATGATGCTTGAACCCTGGGGGCCGAGTGTCAGGTCTCGACCGAGCTCTAGAACCTGGAGAACCGTTTCTCGAAACGGTGGTGGCCACAATCCGGAGCGCAGCGTGGTCAAACGTCTCCGGTTTAGGAACCGGAGTTGGCTATTACCAGTGACGTGGATCGGTCTTTTCGTGCCGAGTTCTGAGTATCTCCCCGAAGTGAACCCGCACTCAATGTCACCGAAACTGCAATCTGTGAAGTTACAGGTTTCCGACGATGTAGTTGATGCACGCGCAGAGTGACGCGATGTCCTCCGAGTCAATACTGGGAAACATGGCGATTCGTAATTGGTTTCGACCAAGCTTCCGATATGGATCAGTATCGACGATCCCATTGGCCCGAAGAATCTTGGCGATGTTCACGGCGTCGATGCTGTCACTAAAGTCGATCGTTCCTACAACGTTGCTGCGATAAGCCGGATTCTCGACGAAAGGTCGAGCGAACGGCGCGGCTTCGGCCCAGGTGTAAAGAATCTCCGCTGACGTGGTGGAGCGACCCGCGGAGAAACTAAGTCCTCCGTTGTCATTCATCCATTTGATCTGTGAGGCGAGCAGGTGGATCGTGGCGAGGGCGGGGGTGTTATAGGTCTGATTGAGTCGTGAGTTGTCGAGCGCGATTTTGAGATCGAGCGACGCAGGGGTCCAGCGTCCCGATGCAGCCAGTGATTCGATGCGTTCCATCGCGGCCGGGGAACATACGGCTAACCAAAGTCCGCCGTCGGAGGAGAAGGATTTTTGAGGAGCAAAGTAGTAACAATCGAACTGCGATGCGTCGACCATCAAGCCGCCCGCGCCCGAGGTCGCGTCGACGATGACGAGGCCTTTGGCGCCAGCGGGGCGCTCGACTGTCATCATGACGCCGGTCGACGTCTCGTTATGGGTCAGAGCGTAGGTGTCGACGCTGTCGTCGGCGACGGCGCTCGGGTGCGAGCCCACGTCACTCTTGATGATCTGCGGATCCTTGAGATGTGGTGCTTCGGTGACGCAGGTCGCGAATTTCGAGGAGAACTCGCCAAAGCTCAAGTGCTGCGACTGGTCAGCGATGAGGTGGAACGTGGCGGCGTCCCAAAATCCCGTGGTACCGCCGTTGCCGAGCAGAACTTCGTAACCGTCGGGCAACGAGAAGAGGGCGTGAAGTCCTTCGCGGACTTCGGCGACTTTGTTGCGCACCGTCGATTGGCGGTGCGACGTGCCCATGTAGGTGGACCCGTCGACCACGAGCGCGTTCAACTGTTCGGTGCGAACCTTCGAAGGACCGGATCCGAATCGTCCATCACGGGGGAGCAGCTCGGCGGGAATCTTGATCGTCTCGGAAGAACTCATAGACTTATTCTTACGGATATTGAACGGAGCGTCCGATGAGTTCGAGAGTGAGTCACCTTCTAGGCGGCTTAGCCCCCAGCGCAACGTTGGCCGTGGACGCCAAAGCCAAGGCTCTAAAAGCCGCCGGCGAACCGGTGATCGGTTACGGCGCGGGCGAACCGGACTTCGCCACTCCCGTTCATATCGTGGAAGCGGCGGCCAAGGCCTGTTACGACCCGGTCAACTACAAGTACACGCCGACGGCCGGTCTGCCGGAACTGCGCGAAGCCATCGTGGCCAAGTCCATGCGCGATTCGGGACTTCGCGCGACGCCCGACCAGGTGCTGGTTACCAACGGGGGCAAACACGCGATCATTACGGCCCTGATGACCAAGTTGAACCCCGGTGACGAAGTATTAATTCCTGCGCCGTACTGGACGACGTACCCCGAGGCCGTCTACCTCGCCGGCGGCACCGCGGTGCCGGTCATGACCTCTGACGCCAACGGCTTTCGCGTCACGGTCGATGAACTCGAACGATCGAGGACGCCCAAGACGTCGATGCTGATCTTCACCTCGCCGTCGAACCCCTCGGGCGCCGTGGTGCGACCCGGGGACGTCGCGGCGATCGGCCGATGGGCGGCCGAGCATGACATCTGGGTGCTCTGTGACGAGATCTACGAACACCTGGTCTACGGCGACGCCGAATTCGCGTCGATGCCGGTGGTGGCGCCGGAGTTGGGTGATCGCTGGATCGTGGTGAACGGCGTCGCCAAGACCTACGCCATGACGGGATGGCGCGTCGGATGGATGATCAGTGCGCCCGACGTCATGGACACCGCGGTCAACTACCAGAGCCAGACGACGTCGAACATCTCGAACATCTCCCAACGCGCCGCGGTCGCCGCCCTCAACGGTGACCTGAGCGCGGTCTACGAGATGCGCGAAGCGTTCGATCGCCGTCGCAAAGTCATGACGTCGATGCTCAACGCCATCGACGGCGTCACCTGCGTCGAGCCCGAGGGCGCCTTCTACTGTTATCCGAACGTGAAGGGACTCCTGGGACGCTCCTTCGGTGGGCGAGTGGCCCAATCGTCGGCCGAACTGGCCGAGATCTTGCTCGAATCCATCAAGATCGCGGTCGTCCCGGGCGAAGCCTTCGGCACGCCGGGTTACTTCCGCCTCAGCTCCGCGCTGGGTGACGCCGACCTCGCCGAAGGACTCGATCGTTTGGCGAACTTCGTTGCCGCAGGCTGAGATTCGCTCATTTTCCCGTAGTCTGAGAGGACTCAACGAAAGGTGACCTCGTGGCTCGTGTATTGGTAACCGAAGAGATTGCCGACTCCGGTCTTCAAGAGCTGCGCGACGCTGGGCACGAGGTGGACATCCGACTGGGTCTCTCACCGTCGGAGTTGATCGAAGCGCTGGCCGGCGCCCACGCCCTGATTATTCGCTCGGCCACCAAAGTCGACGGCCCGACGCTCGAAGCGGCGACCGATCTCGTGGTCGTCGGCCGCGCCGGAATCGGACTGGACAACGTCGACGTCGCCAAAGCGACCGAACTCGGCGTGATGGTCGTCAACGCGCCAGTCAGCAACATCCTCTCCGCGGCCGAACAGACCATGGCGCTCTTGTTGGCGCAGGCTCGCAACATTCCTCAGGCGCATTCGGCACTGAAGGCCGGCAAGTGGGAGCGCAGCAAGTGGGAGGGCGTCGAACTCCACGGCAAGACCTTGGGCGTCGTGGGACTCGGTAAAATTGGCGCGCTGGTCGCCCAGCGCGCGTCCGCCTTCGGCATGCGCTTAATTGCCTTCGACCCCTTCATCTCAGAAGAACGGGCGCGCCACATGGGCGTGGAACTCGTGGACCTCGACACCTTGCTCGCGCAGAGCGACTTCCTCACGATTCACCTGCCGAAGACGAAGGAGACGACCAACCTGCTCGACGCCGCGGCGCTTGCCAAGACCAAGGTTGGCGTGCGCATCATCAACGTCGCTCGAGGCGGCATCGTCAACGAGGCCGACCTGGCCGACGCCATCCGTGACGGTCACGTGCAGGGGGCGGCGTTGGACGTGTTCGAAAAGGAGCCGACCACGGAGTCGCCGCTCTTCGAACTTCCCTCGGTCGTGGTCGTTCCCCATCTCGGTGCCTCGACCTTCGAAGCCCAAGACAAGGCCGGAATCACGATCGCCGAGCAGGTGCAGTTGGCGCTCGCCGGCGATTTCGTCCCCTACGCCGTCAACGTCGCGGCCGGTGAAGTCTCCAACGCCGTGCGACCTTTCATGGGGTTGGCCGAGGTCCTCGGTCGATTCATCGGCGGACTGCTGGACGGCAAGCCGGCCGATCTCGAGGTGAACTACTTGGGCGAGCTGGCCGGATCGGGGACCAAGATCCTTACCCTCTGTGCCCTGAAGGGCCTGCTCACGGCGACCGGTCACGACGGGGTCTCCTTCGTGAACGCGCCGCAACTGGCCGAAGACCACAACCTCACCTACAGCGAGATTTCAACCGTCGACTCGCCGGAGTACGTCAATCAGATCTCGGTTCGCTCCGGTGACCACGCCGTATCGGGCACGCTGGTCACCATCGGCACACGCCTCGAGACGCGGATCGTGGGCGTGGATGGCCACAGCGTGGAGATTCCTCCGGCCGCCTCGATGCTGGTCGTGCACAACGATGACCGCCCGGGCATGATCGGCATGGTGGGCGTGGCGCTCGGCGAGGCCGGCGTCTCGATTAGTTCGATGGCCGTGGGACCGGACCAACGCACCAAGACCGCCTTGATGGTCCTCTCGACCGAGATTCCAACACCGACCGAAGTCATCGAGCGACTTCGCGACACCGACGGCATCCAAGACATTCACTTGATCACCCTTCGCTGACCCGAGTGGTCGCCGTTCAATCGACGCAGTGAAGTGAGTAGCCGACGCCGGGCACGGTGGTGATCAGCTCGGCCGACTCGTCGTTTAACTTTTGACGGAGCCGGTGGACGTAGGCGTGCACGTACTGCGCCTCGGCGCCGTAGCCTGTGCCCCAGACGGCGCCGAGAATCATCTGGTGCGTGCAGGTCTTGCCGGCGTGTCGAGCCAGGAAAGCGAGGACTTCGAACTCCTTGGTGGTGAGGGCCACGTTGACCTCGCCGAGGGAGACGTCGTGGTGCACCAGGTCGATGTGCAGTTCGCCGCAGGTCAAAGTCACCTCAGCGACATCGTCACGTTCGAGGCCCCGGCCCCGGGTCACGGCTCTGATCCTCGCTTCCAGTTCGGGCATGCTGAAGGGCTTCGTGACGTAGTCGTTCGCCCCGGCGTCGAGCGCGGCCACTTTTCGATTCTCGGCGCCGGTCGCCGAGAGGATGATAATGGGTACGTCGCTCCAGCCCCGGATGGTCCGACAGACCGCAATGCCGTCCATGTCCGGCAGTCCCATATCGAGCACCACTACGTCGGGTGAGATGAGAGCGGTTTGGGAGATGCCCTGCTCGCCGGTCGCGGCGGTCGTGACGTCGTGACCTCCAGCCTGGAGTCCGAGGCGTAGTGCTCGATTGAGTGACGGGTCGTCATCGATCACCAGGATTTTCGCCACGGTGGTTACCGTAGCGGCACGGTGTCGCCGGCCAACGGGAGCGAGAAGACGAACCGGGCGCCGTGATTGAGGGCGTCCTCGTACCAGATCTCTTCGCCGTGGGCTTCGACGAACGTCCGGGCGATGGTGAGTCCGAGTCCGGCCCGGCCACCCTTGTCGAGTTGGGCGAAACGCTCGAACACCGCCTTTCGTTGACTGGTCGCGATGCCCGGTCCCTGATCGGTGACCGAGAGCACCACCTGGTTCTCTTCCCGCCGCGCCTCGACGGTGATGACGCCGTCGGCCGGCGAGTGGCGATTGGCGTTGTCGAGCAGGTTGATCAACACCTGTCCGATCAAGAGCGGATCGACGTTCACGGCCGGCAACGTTGTGGGCATGATCGAGTCGACTCGGTGCGTACCCAGCGTCGGCTCCATGGTGTTCATCGCCTCGCGAACCAACTCTTGGACCGACGTGGGCGTCGCGTGCACGGTGAAGACCCCGGCTTCGATTCGAGTGATATCCAACAGATTCGAAACCAGACGCGTGAGACGATCCGACTCGACCTCGATGAGGTTGTACAGCTCGGCCACCTGTTCGTTCGAGAGCGAGGCGAATCGATTGGACAGTGTGGAGGAGGCGACTTTGATCGTGGCCAGGGGTGTTCGCAGGTCGTGAGAGACGGCGCCCATCAGACTCTGGCGAAAGCGGTCGACCTCTTCGAGGAGTTTCGAGCGCAGGGCCTGTTCGCGCAGTTGCGCGCGCTCCAACGCCAAGGCCGCGTCATTGGCGAAGGTATTGAGTACGGCGCGGTCGTTCTTGGACGTCGGCAGACCGCGCAACGCCAAGATGCCGACGGCCCGACCCGAGGCCGATAACGCAATGGTCCGGAGTTCTCCGGATGAATCGGCCTCCGTGCCGACACTGATCGGTTGACCGGAGTGGGGACCGAGCCGGGCCAGTTCGTCTTCGGAGAGGTGATCCCCCGCTGACGCGACCACTTTCAAGACGCCCTCGTCGAGGACGAGCAACGAGACGCCGGGAATCGCGAAGACCGCGTGAACGGCGGAGACGATGGTTTCGAGGAGTTCGTCCACCGGACGGTCGCCGACCAGGTGCTCGGACAGCTCCGACAGGTGTTGCGCCGCTTCGCCCCCGCGTTGCGCTTCGATCCTCGAAGAGTCCAGGCTCGCCACGACGCTCGCCACGAGCAACATTACGATCACGTAGACCCCCAGTGCGGTCCAGTTCTGCGGTGTGCCGACGTCCAGGGTCTTATACGGCGGTATGTAGCCGTAGTCGTAGACGAGGAAGCCGGCGACGACGCTGGAGACACCGGCCTTGATGCCCCCAATCGCGGAGCCGACGACGACCGGGATAACGAACACCAACGCCGCGGTCGACACGCTGATGTGCGAACGAAGGGGGAGCATCGCGGAGCCCAGGATCAGCACACTGGCCACTCCGACGATCGATCCGACGAGATGTCTACGCACGCACCTCAGTATTGTCGAGAGTCCAAAATCTCGTCCTCGTCGACGAAATGCAGAGATTATTAAGACGCCTAAGAAGTTTTGAAGAGCCTGTTAAGGACTTGCCCGTGACACTGGAGTCATGGCAGATCTATTCACAGCACTTGGCATCATCGCCTTCGCGGCAACGATGCTCGGACTCATTTGGGCGTTGGATCGAGTATGAGTTTTTCCCAAATCATTCTCTTCTGCGTGGCCGTGGCGATGTTCGGTTACATCGGCTTCGCCATGTTTAAGCCGGAGAAGTTCTAAATGGGCTTCTTCCTCACCGTCGCCACCCTCGTGGTGGCGCTCGGCCTCGCCTGGCGCTACCTCGGCGCGTACATGGCCGCGGTCTTCGATGGTCGCGTCCACTTCCTCGGCTTCGTCGAACGTCCGATCTATCGGATGCTGGGCACGAGCCCGGAACAGGAACAGACCTGGAAGCGTTACGCCGGCGCCATGGTCATCTTCTCGGCCGTCTCGATCGCCTTGACCTACGTGATTCTTCGCTTGCAGGGCTCGTTGCCCTTGAATCCCCAGCACCTCGGTGGGGTCGGCTCGGCCCTGAGTTTCAACACTTCGGTGTCGTTCGCTTCGAATACCAACTGGCAGAACTACGGCGGCGAAACCACGATGTCGTACTTCTCCCAGATCGGGGCCCTGACGGTTCAGCAGTTCGTCAGCCCGGCCGTCGGCATCGCCGTGGCGATCGCCATGGTACGGGGATTCGCTCGACGTAACTCGGCGACCATCGGCAACTTCTGGGTCGACATCACCCGGTGCATGTTCTACATCCTCCTGCCCATCGCATTCATCGCGGGCCTCATCTTCGTCGGTGAAGGCGCGGTCGAGACCCTCGCCGGCACTGTCACCTTCCACGACGCGCTCAACGGCGTCATTCAGACCATCCCGCGAGGTCCGATCGGCTTCATGGAAGCCATCAAGCAGCTCGGCACCAACGGCGGCGGCTTCCTCGACCAGAACTCGAGCACCACGTTTGAGAACCCCACGGGCCTCACCAACTGGCTCTCGATCTTCTTGCTGCTGTCGATTCCCTTCGCCCTCACCTACACCTTCGGCAAAATGGTCGGTAGCGTCCGTCACGGCGCGGCACTCTTGGCCGCGATGGTGCTGCTCTTCGGTGTGTGGGTGGGCTTCACCGCGAACGCCGAGCACCAGAACAACCCGGCCGTCGCGGCGGCCGGCGTGCACTCGACCGTCGGCAACATGGAGGGCAAGGAAGTGCGCTTCGGCGACACCACGACCGCGCTCTTCGGCGTCTCGTCCACCATGACCTCGACCGGATCGGCCGACGGCGCCTACGACTCTTTCACGCCGGTTGGCGGACTGGGACTCTTGAGCGGCATGATGCTGGGCGAGGTCACGCCCGGTGGCACCGGCAGTGGTCTGTACACCATGCTCGTCTACGCCATCATCGCGGTCTTCATCGGCGGACTGATGATCGGACGAACGCCGGAATATCTGGGAAAGAAAATCCAAGCGAGAGAGATAAAACTCGCGGGGCTGGCGGCCCTGGTGATGCCGATTACGGTGCTCATCGTTACCGCGCTCGCCGTCTCACTCGCCGCCGGTCGCCTCGGACCCGGGAACGCCGGTCCCCACGGGTTCACCGAGATCCTCTACGGACTGACCTCCCAGGGCAACAACAACGGCTCGGCCTTCGGCGGGCTGTCCGGCAATAGCCCGTTCTACAACGTCATCGGGGCCATCGACATGCTGCTCGGCCGCTTCGCGATCATTATTCCCTGCCTCGCCATCGGCGGAGCGTTGGCCGCAAAGAACGTCGTACCGGAGTCGCTCGGAACCTTCCGAACCGATAACGGCATGTTCGTCGGACTGGTCGTCGGCGTCATCTTGATCATCGGTGGTCTGACCTTCTTCCCCGCCATCTCGCTCGGTCCCATCGTCGAGCAACTAAGTCACCTGAGGTTCTTCTAATGAGCGCTGTTATCACCGAGCCGACCCACGAGGCCCCCCGCGGCGGCGTCGCCAAGTCGCGTGGTCTCTTCGACCGCGAGATACTGGCCCAAGCGTTCCGCGACTCGTTCCGCAAAATGGATCCACGTATTCAGATCAAGAACCCCGTCATGTTCATCGTGCTCGTCGGCTCGATCATCACCTTCATCGAGGCGATCGCCCACCCCGGCGTATTCACGTGGTCCATCACGGTCTGGCTGGTCTTGACCGTGCTCTTCGCCAACTTCGCCGAGGCCATGGCCGAAGGGCGGGGTAAGGCCCAAGCCGACACGCTGCGTAAAATGCGCTCGGAGACCGAAGCCCGTCGACTGCTCCCGGACGGTTCCGAAGAACTGGTCGCGGCGGCGTTGCTGGCTAAGGGCGACCTGGTGGTCTGCGAAGCCAATGACGTGATTCCTTCTGACGGAGAGATCATCGAAGGCATCGCCTCGGTCGACGAGTCGGCGATTACTGGCGAGTCGGCGCCCGTGATTCGAGAGTCCGGCGGTGATCGTTCGGCCGTCACCGGCGGCACCAAGGTACTCTCCGATCGGATCGTGGTGCGCATCACCGCCGAACGGGGTCAGACCTTCATCGACCGGATGATCACCCTGGTCGAAGGAGCGAACCGACAGAAGACGCCGAACGAGATTGCCTTGACGATTCTGTTGGCGGTCCTGACCATCGTCTTCATTCCCGTCGTCGTCACCCTGGTGCCCTTTGGCAATTACGCCGGTGCCGCGGTGTCGGTAGTCATCCTCGTGTCCTTGCTGGTCTGTCTCATCCCGACGACCATTGGTGCCCTGCTCTCGGCCATTGGCATCGCCGGCATGGACCGACTGGTTCAGAAGAACGTCCTGGCGATGAGCGGGCGAGCCGTCGAGGCCGCCGGTGACGTCCAGGTCCTGCTGCTCGACAAGACCGGGACGATCACCCTGGGCAACCGCATGGCCGCGAACTTCTTCCCGGTCGGCGGCCACAGCGAGGCGGAACTGGCCGACGTGGCTCAACTGGCCTCGCTCGCCGACGAGACCCCAGAGGGCCGTTCGGTCGTCGTGCTCGCCAAAGAGAAGTTTGGGATTCGCGAACGTCAACTCGGCACCGAGCACGTCTTCGTGCCCTTCACCGCCACGACGAGGATGTCCGGGCTCGATATGGGCCAACGCCAGATTCGAAAGGGCGCCGCCGATTCCGTCAAGCGATGGGTCGTCGAATCGGGCGGCACTTCGCCGGACGACCTCGACGCCATCGTCGAACGCACGTCGCGGGCCGGCTCGACGCCGTTGGTGGTCGCCGACGGCACGGACATCCTCGGCGTCATTGAACTAAAAGACGTCGTGAAAGAAGGGATCCGCGAGAAGTTCGCCGAGATGCGACAGATGGGCATTCGCACCGTCATGATCACCGGCGACAACCCGTTGACCGCCGCGGCCATCGCGCAAGAGGCCGGCGTCGACGACTTCCTCGCCGAAGCCACACCCGAGGCCAAGATGGCGCTGATCAAAAAGGAGCAGGAGGGCGGCCGGCTCGTCGCCATGACCGGTGACGGTACCAACGACGCGCCCGCGCTGGCCCAAGCCGACGTCGGCGTGGCCATGAATACCGGGACCACGGCGGCCAAAGAGGCCGGCAACATGGTGGACCTGGACTCGAATCCGACCAAGTTGATCGACGTCGTTGAGATCGGCAAGCAGCTGCTAATCACGCGCGGATCGCTGACGACGTTCTCGATCGCCAATGACGTGGCCAAGTATTTCGCCATCATTCCGGCGCTCTTCGCCGGGACCTACGTCTTTCGGCACAACCGGCCCCTTGAAACGCTCAATATCATGCATCTGCACAGCGCCCAAAGCGCGGTGCTCTCGGCCGTGATCTTCAACGCGTTAGTGATCATTGCGCTGATTCCCCTGGCCCTACGTGGGGTCAAGTTCCGCCCCACCGGCTCCGCGTCGATCCTTCGCCGCAACGTGTGGATCTACGGCGTCGGCGGCGTCATCGTGCCGTTCATCTTCATCAAACTCATCGACCTGCTTCTCGTCGCTCTACACGCCTATTAAAGGAATTCGCTCATGCTTGTTCACCTCCGCCGTTCACTGGTCATGGCAGTCTTCTGCATGGTCTTCTTCGGTTTCGTCTACGCCTTCGCGGCCACCGGGGTGGCCCAGGTGTTCTTCCCTTTCCACGCCAACGGCTCGATCACCAAGAACGGTTCACTGCTCATCGGCCAGAACTGGTCCAGTCCCAAGTGGTTCCACGGTCGCCCCGATGACACCGGTCCCTACGCCGCCAACGCGAAGAACAATGTCTCGGGCGGCGACAATCCCTTGGTCGCCAACGGTGTCAACGGTGAGTCCGCCGCGACCAACTTGGGACCACGTTCGATGAAGCTCGAAGACAACACCAAGGCGCTGGTGAAGTACTGGCACCGCCTCGGGGTGAATCCGACGATCGACCTAGTCACCACCTCGGGCAGCGGCTACGACCCGGACATCTCGGCGCTGGACGCCACGGTGCAGATCCCGATGGTCGCCAAGGCGACCGGGATCACTCCGGCGCGCCTGCGAACTCTGATCGCCCAGCAGACGCATCCGGCGCAGTTCGGATTCATGGGCTCGAGCTACATTGACGTCCTTCAGCTGAACGAGGGCCTCGCGAAACTGGAGAAGTAATCGACTCGATCGTCCGCACTTGTGATTCGTTGACGCCGGACCCCGGTTCGAACGTCCGGATGCACGAGCCCGAGGCTGAACGAAGGGGGAAACGATGAGACGCATGCTTCAGAATCGAACTCGTTGGGCGATCGGCGCCAGCGCCGTCATACCGTTGGCCGTGGCCGCCGTCCTGGTTCCCTTTCGCGGAACCTTTGCCGGCACCGCGGCGGCCCTGGTCATGGTGATCGTCATCGTCGCCGTGGCCGTGAGCGGCAACCGCCTCGCCGGCGTGGTCGCCAGTGCCTCCGCGGCGCTCTGGTTCGATTTCTTTCTGACTCGCCCCTACGACCGCTTCGCCATCAGTCATCGACCGGACCTCGAGACCACCATCGCCATCTTCGTGGTCGGCGTCGTCGTGACCGAACTGGCAGCTCGCAGCCGTCAACACTGGCAGTCGGCCAACAGTTCGACCGCCTACGTCACCATGATTCACGGTGTCGCGGTTCTCGCGGCCGACTCCGCGCCGTTGGCGGCGATGATTGACCAGACCAACGAATCGCTCACGCAACTGCTCTCGTTGCGAGCCTGTCGCTTCGACCGGGCGCTGTCCGATCCGCCGTTGGCGCAGATTCAGTCCAACGGTGACGTCGCGCACGTCGGATTGCGGTGGCCGGCGAAAGAGATGGGACTACCCGGTCCCGAGGCCGAGATCCTGGCCAAGTGGCGCGGGCGGGTGGTCGGGCGTTTCGTCGTGACCCCGACGCCCGGCGCGACGGTCTCGTTGGAGCAACGAATCGTCGCCGTCGCGGTGGTGGACGTGTTCGCCGCGTACCTCGTCGGTGAGCTGCATGCGATGTAGAACCGTGTCCGTCTCGGTCTCGGAGGAAATCTCATCAACGGGAGACCGCGGAGCGGTCGTACGGCCCTCGTGCGGCGATCCATGCGTGGGCTGCGAATGTCGTTAAGGGATACTGGTTCCATGCATCGAGGGGTACTGCGGGTTTACCTGGGTTCGGCACCGGGCGTGGGCAAGACCTACCGGATGCTCGACGAGGGCTGGCGCCGTCGCGAACGCGGCACCGACGTGGTCGTTGCGTACGTGGAGACGCACGGTCGAGTTCTCACCGACGCCCAACTGCGAGATCTCGAAGTAGTTCCGCGTAAGACCATTGAGTACCGCGGCGCGATGATGGAGGAGATGGACCTCGAGGCGGTGTTAGCGCGACACCCGGCGGTAGCCCTGGTCGATGAGTTGGCTCACACCAACGTGGTGGGCAGCCCTCACGAGAAGCGGTGGCAGGACGTCGACGCGATGCTCGACGCCGGCATCGACGTGATCACCACCGTTAACATCCAGCATCTGGAATCGGTGAACGACGTGGTCGAGAAGATCACCGGCATTCATCAGCAAGAGACCATTCCCGACGCCATCGTGCGACGAGCCGAGCAGATCGAGATCGTCGACGTCACGCCCGAAGCCCTTCGACGTCGAATGGCCCACGGCAATATCTACGCCGCCGACAAAATTGACGCCTCTTTGTCGAACTACTTTCGCGTCGGCAACCTCAGTGCCCTGCGCGAGCTGGCGCTGTTGTGGTTGGCCGACCGGGTCGAAGACTCGCTACAGCGCTACCTCGACGATCACGCGATCGATCAGACGTGGGAGACCCGGGAGCGGCTCATCGTCGGGATCACCGGCTCCGCCACCGACGCGGATCTTCTGCGCCGGGCCGCGCGCATCGCGTCGAGGACCGGCGCCGAGCTCTTCGCCGTGCACGTGGTGAAGGCCGATGAGATCCGACACGAGCCCGTCGACACGTCAATTGCGCGCGAACTCGTCGAGGAGTTCGAAGGGAAGTTCCAAGAAGTGGTCGACGACGACACCGCCACGGCCCTCGTCGCGTTCGCTCGAAGTGAACGCGGGACCCAGATCGTCCTCGGCGCGAGTCGGCCGCGTCCCTTCTGGCGTCCGGCGAACGGCGTCGTGGAAAAGGTGCTTCGACACGCACGAGACCTCGACGTCCACATCATCTCGGTGGGAGGAGAGCGACCGCCGCACGTCCACCAGCGACGACAAATCGAACGCGTGACGCTGAGGCGCAAAATCGCGGCGACGATCATCACGCTGCTCCTGATGCCGTTGCTCACGGTCGTCATGAGCCAGATACGCACCAGCCTCTCGCCGTCGACCGTGTTTCTGGTCTATCTCGTGGCCATCCTCGCCCTCACCACGTGGGCCGGCGCCTTCGTGGGAGTGCTCGGGGCCGTCGTGGCGTCGGGCCTGGAGAACTACTACTTCGTGAAGCCGCTCCATACGTTGGAAGTCGCTCGGCCCGACGACGTGGTGGCGCTCGTGGCCTTCCTCGTCTTCGCCGTGGCCGCGAGCGTGATCGTCAACCGGTTCGCCCAGCGTTCCCACGAAGCCGACCGCGCCCGCGCGGAGGCACAGATTCTCGCCGGGGCGGCCGCGAGGGTGGCCACGTCGCACGAAGACTTGCAGCCCATGCTGGAGTCGTTGCGGGCCGTCTTCGCGGCTACGAGCGTAGGCCTCATGGTGCAACGCGACGGCGTCTGGGTGAGTGATCTGGTGAGCGGCCTGGCGATTGACGACCCCGACGCCGGTGCGAACTTCGAGATTGACGACGTGCATCGTCTGCACGTCAGGGGGGCGACGCTGAATGATCAAGACAGTCAGTTGGTCAGTGCCTTCGCCCGCCGAATCGCCGCCGGGTTGCGTAGTCAGATCATCGCTCGTGACGCGACCCAGCTCCAAGAGATCGCCGAAGCGGAGTCGCTACGCCTGGCGTTGTTCCGCACGGCGTCGAAGGAGTTGCTCGGACCGCTGGAGAAAGTGCAGGCCAACCTCGCGCTGCTCACCGGGAGCCACGAGCACCGTCCGCTCGACGAGAGGAACGCGGTGCTCAGTGGCGTCGACGCCCAAGTACGTCAACTGAAGCGACTCGTCGTCAACCTCATCGACGCCGGGCGCCTCGAAGCGGGCGAAGTGTCGGTCCACCCCGAGTCGGTGCGAATCGATGTAGTGATGACGAGTGCGATCGCCCAGGTGGACACGCGGGGGAGAACCGTGGACTGCGACGTAGCGAGCGACCTCCCAAACGTCACCACCGATCCAGTCTTGGTGCAACGGGTCATCGCCAACATCGTCAGTAACGCCTGTCGATTCGGACCGGTCGACAAGCCGGTCACCATCAAAGCGGGCGTGGTGGGTGACTTCGTCGAGTTGCTCGTGGTCGATCGCGGTCCGGGGATGCCCACGGCGCTTCGTGAGGCGGTCCTCGCCCCTTTTGATCGACTGAGCGGGGACCAACTCAACGCGGGACTCAATCTCACGGTGGCGTCGGGTTTCACGCAACTGTTGGGCGGGCGCCTGCTCTTCGAGGACACCCCGGGCGGCGGTCTAACGGTGGCCGTGGAACTTCCGGTGACGGGGCCGTCGAAGTAACCCGTCTCACGTAAGTGTTACGTCGCCACGAATCGATCCGTCGGCGCTTTTCGTCGGCGTTAATCTCATCAGCGTGAACGCCGTCACCACGCCAGTGCGTCGTTGGCAACTCTCGTCGCAGGCGCGACTGTCCACGCGAGCGGCGCTCTGTCTCGCGACCCCCTTGATCGTGGGACTCATCACCGGTCAGCGGGCGTACGGCACACTCGTCGCCTTGGGGGCCCTGTGGGCCGTGAGCCAAGACGGACTCGACCGTTGGCGCAACCGCTCCGCCAGGATGCTCGGCGTCGCCTTCGCCGGAGGTCCGGGACTCGCTCTCGGGGCGTGGTTCGTGAATCACGTCCACGCCCCGTGGTCACTGGTGGTGCTCTTCGGTGTCGTCGCGGTGGTCGCCGGTCTGATTGAGGCATCTCTCTGGGCGACCCAAGGGATGTACCTGTTACTGGGCGCCATCCTCGGCGGGGGATTGGCGTTCACCGGACGAATCTGGCAGTCGGCGCTCTGTCTCATGGTGGGCGGCCTGTTCGTCTACCTGGTGGCCAGTCTCACCGATCGTCGCAGCCGACGAGCCGATCAGCGACTCTGTCTGGCGAACGCGATGCAGGCACTAGCGCAGCTCTTGGACGCCGTCGGCACCGAAGGACTCAATCACGCGCGCAGCCGTGCCGTCGTCGTGCTGGACGCCGCCCAGGACGTGGTCGGCGCGAAAAAGCTACCCGAGGACGACGAGGGGGTCGCGATCCATCAAGTGTTCATCGTGGTTCTGCAGCTCGGAGAGCTCGCCTCGTACCTGGCGAGCAAGGTCGAAAACGTCGACGTCGCGGTGACCGCCGCGCTGCGCGAGGTCGAGGTGACGATTCGACAGCGAACGTGTCTCGAGGCGGTCGAGCAGTTGGACCACTTCGCGTCGGCGTTCGCGACGTCACTCGACTCACCTTCGCGTCGGCTTGTCGCGGACGCGTTTCGTTGTCCCCCTCGATCGACGCTGGTGAGCGAACTGCCCTTTCGTTCGACGATTCATCGACTGCCCATGGTCGACCGGTTTCGGTTCGCCTTGTTGTTCGCCGGCGCCGTGGTGGTCGCGACGATCATCGCGCACGCGTTGGACGGCCCCCGGGGCTACTGGCTGCCGATGACCGTGGCGTTCGTCTTCCGCCCCGACCTCGGACCGGTGATGCGTCGAGCGATCTCCAGGGTCATCGGGACACTGGCCGGCGTCGGCATCGCCGCCGGCGTGGCCGCGGTGGGCAACCAGCAGATCTCGCTGATACTCCTGAGTTGTGTGATGGCGGCGGCGGTGCCGTGGGCGGCGCAGCGCAGTCACGCGCTCACCGTCATGGTCTTCACCCCGATCGTCTTCGTCTTCGTGGGCGTGCTCGGCCCCGACCAAAGCCTGTTCGGGGCGAGAATCGTGGACACCGCCATCGGCGCGTCGATCGTCCTGGCCATCGACTACGTTCTGTGGCTCAACGCGCCGTCACTGCGGCCGCGCCAACAGCTGGATCAGGTGAGAGAGGCCGTGGTGAGCTACCAACGAACGACGTCCGCCAGCGATCCGGTGACGCGCCACTCACTTCGGCGCAACGCCTTGCGAGCCGTGACTCGCGCGCGCAGCGCCATCAAACTCGCGGGCATCGAACCGCATCTCTTTCACGAATCGGGCGCCCCGTATCTCGCGCAACTGAACGCGTACGTCGACGAGATCGACGATCACACGGTCGAGCTCTTCGAGGTCCCGCCGTCCTAGGCGTGAGCCGGAGGTTCTCGCCTAGGCGGAGAGCAGCGCTCGGACGTGCGCCCTGGTTGAGTCGATCACCGGGAACGACTCGTCCTCGTTCATCAGCATCCCGAACTCGGTGCAACAAAGTCCGACGATGCTCGCGCCTCGTTCGAGACACGTCGAGGCGACCTCTCGCAGATAGGCGCGTGAACCTTTCGTGACCAAGCCCCGGGTCAACTCCGAGAAGATGATGAACTGCAGTCGCTCCGTCTGCTCTTCGGTGGGCTTGATGCACGTCACGCCGAGTTCGTGCAATCGATCCGAGTAGAACTCCCCGTCGATCAGGTACTTTGTCCCGAGCAACGCCATCGTGTGGTGACCGTGGCCGAGTGACTCCTTGGCGACGGCGTCGCGCACGTCCACCACGGGGATCGCGACCGCGCTCTGTACCTGATTGAGGTTCAGGTGCATGGTGTTGGCGCCGATGCCGAGCACCGTCGCGCCGGCGCGTTCGAGGCGTTGGGCCGACGCCGCCAAGATTTCGCCGGTGGCCTCCCAGTCGCCCACGCGCTGGAGCGGCACGATGGTCCCGAAGTCGACCGAGTCGATGATCACCTGCGGTTGTGACCACTCGTTCGCTCCGACGAAGAGCTCGTTGAAGTAGCGATAGTACGAGGCCGTCGACTCCCACGAGAGTCCACCGATAATGCCAATTCGCGTGTCAGTCATGGAAGCTGTTTAGAAGTAGCTGATGAGGTCGACGCGCTCCATGATTTCGGGGGTGAGCAGCGGCATGACGTCGAGGGCGGTCATATTCTCTCGAACCTGCGCGGCGCTCGAGGCGCCGGTGATGACGGTTGACACGTGCGGGTTCATCGCGCACCACGCGAGAGAGAACTGAGTGAGGGTCACGCCGAGTTCGTCGGCGATCACCTTCAGATCGGCCACCTTCTTGTTGCGCCCTTCGTCGGTGAGCAGGCCCTTCAGCCATTCGTAGCCGGGGAGCGTCGCGCGCGAGCCCTCGGGCACGCCGTTCAAGTACTTGCCGGTCAATAGTCCCGACGCGAGTGGCGACCAAGTGGTGGTGCCGAGACCGATGTCCTCGTACAGTCGCAAGAACTCCTTGTCCACCTTGTCCCGGCGCAAGATGTTGTACTCCGGCTGTTCCATGAGGGGCTTATGGAGGTGGTGGCGATCGGCGATGTCATAGGCGGCGCGGATCTCATCGGCGTTCCACTCCGAGGTACCCCAATAGAGGGCCTTGCCCTGAGTGATCATGTCGCTCATGGCCCAGACCGTCTCTTCGATCGGGGTCTTGGCGTCGGCGCGGTGACAGAACACCAGATCGACGAAGTCGAGGCCGAGACGCTCCAACGAACCATCGATCGCCTGGGTGAGGTACTTACGATTCAAGGTGTTGCGCATGTTGGGAACGCTGTGCAGTCCCCAGAAGAGCTTGGTGGAGACCACGTACTCGTGTCGCTTCCAACCCAACTCCCGAAAGGCTTCGCCCATGACGCGCTCGGATTCGCCGCCGGCGTAGGCCTCGGCGTTGTCGAAGAAGTTGACGCCCGCCTCCTTGGCGGCGTCCAGACACTCGGCGGCCTGCTTGCCGGTTTCGATCTGGTCGGCGTTGGCGAAGGTGACCCAACTGCCGAAGGACAGCAGGCTTACTTTGAGACCCGAACGACCGAGTCGGCGATATTGCATGTCAGTCATGATTTCTCCTTGGGTGCTGTGGACGAACTATTCCGAAGCGGGATTGCGGGGTACGTCGGGCCACTCGTCAACCGAGACGGTCTCGTCGTCTTTGGGCCGCTTCACCAACATGACGATGCCCGCGATACTCGCCGCGACGACTACGACGAACAAGAGTTTGAGAACTGCTTTGAGTACGCTCATGACCAATGAGGTTAGCGGCGACTTTCTCTGGACATTGACGCTCGTCGGGGTACAATGAGTCTGTGAGAACCGGACAGAACGACCTGCTGCTTCGATAGGGGTGAGCACGTGCTCGCCCCGACCCCCGCTTTGGCGGGGGTTTTTTTGTTTCTCGTTCGACCGCGATGGAGAGGATCAGTCAGGTGAAGGACAACCAGCAACCCAGCCCCATGGCCTACGCCAAATATCTTCCGACCGTTCCGGTGGACCTGCCGGACCGCACCTGGCCCAACCGCCGACTGACCAAAGCGCCACGTTGGTGCAGCGTCGACCTGCGCGACGGCAATCAGGCGCTGATCGACCCGATGGACCTCGAGCGCAAGGACGCCATGTTCGCCCAGCTGCTCGAGATGGGATTCAAGGAGATCGAGGTGGGATTCCCCTCGGCCTCCCAGCCCGACTTCGACTTCGTGCGTCACATCATCGAAGGCGATCTGATCCCCGAGGACGTCACGATCCAGGTCTTGACGCAGTGCCGCGAGGACCTCATCCGTCGCACCTACGAATCGGTGCACGGGGCTCGTCGCGCCATCATCCACTTCTACAACTCGGTTTCGACCCTGCAACGGCGCGTCGTGTTCGGCCTCGACAAATCCGGTATCCAAAAGATCGCCACCGACGCGGCCGCGTTCTGTCGCACGCTCGAGGCGACGTCGCCGACGACCGAGTTCTACTACGAGTACTCGCCCGAGAGCTTCACCGGCACCGAACTGGACTACGCCCTCGAGGTCTGCAACGCGGTGATTGAGGTGATCGATCCGTCGCCCGATCGACCCTTGATCCTCAACCTCCCGGCGACCGTCGAGATGTACACGCCGAATCTCTACGCCGACGCCATCGAATGGTTCCTTCGTCACGTGAATCGCCGCGACAGCGTCGTGCTCTCATTGCATCCGCACAACGACCGAGGCACCGGTGTGGCCGCGGCCGAACTCGGCGTCCTCGCGGGCGCCGACCGGGTGGAGGGCACGCTGTTCGGCAACGGCGAGCGCACGGGCAACGTGGACGTGGTGAATCTCGCGCTCAACCTCTTCTCCCAGGGCGTCGACCCCGAACTGGACATTCGCGACATCGACAGGGCCCGCCACGTCGCGGAATACGCCAACCGTCTTCCGGTGCACATGCGCCACCCCTACGTGGGCGAGCTGGTGTACACCGCCTTCTCCGGTTCGCACCAGGACGCCATTAAGAAGGGGATGCTGGCCATCGGCGAGACCTACGACGTTTGGGAAGTCCCGTACTTGCCGATTGACCCGAAGCACACGGGCCGCACCTACGAAGCGATCATTCGGGTGAACTCCCAGTCGGGCAAGGGTGGCGTCGCCTACCTGTTGAACGCCGAGCACGGACTAGACCTGCCGCGCGCGATGCAGGTCGAGTTCTCCAAACAGGTGCAAGAACTCACCGAAGCGACCGGCACCGAGATCTCCCCGGCCGAGATCTGGGACGTGTTCACGACGACCTACCAGCCCGAGAATCCCACCATCCAACTGCTCTCGAGCGAGGTCTCGGCCGACCAGGCCAGCACGCGCATCTTCGCCCAACTGGTCGTGAACGGCCGTCACGTCACCGTGAAGGGCGAGGGCAACGGTCCGATCGACGCGCTCATGGACGGCCTGCGTACCGAGATGGACGTCAAGTTCAGCGTCCGTGACTACTCCGAGCACGCGTTGACCTCGGGGTCGGCCGCGTCGGCGGTCGCCTACGTCGAAGCCGAAGGTGACGACGGCACGACGTGGTGGGGCGTGGGAATGAGTTCGTCGATTCTCGACGCATCACTCGAAGCCGTCATTTCTGCCGCAAATCGACGTCGATAGAAAAGCCGGCCAGTAAACTTGTCCAATGACCTGGCACTCTTTGACGATCTCTTTTGGGTGGCTGGCCGTCGCTAGCGGCGTCGTGGGGACCTCCTACCAACTGCGACGAGTGCGCACGTTGGGCGTGGAAGGGGTCTCGCTCGCGACCTGGGTTCTCTTCGTTTATATGGGCTGTTTCTGGATCACCTACGGATTCGCGGCCCGCTCGGCCGAGGTGGTGCTGGGCAGCTCACTGATCCTGCCGATCCAACTTTCAATCCTCGTGCGACTGGCTCCCTGGCGGCGATGGGCTGTCCCGGCTCGGGCGCTCGGCTACTTCATCGTGTGCTGTGTCCTGCCCACCATGGTGTGGGGCTGGGCCGGGGGCGTCTACGGCACCGGCGTGGCCATGACCATCAATCGCGCTCCGCAACTCATTGAATTGGTTCGTCGTCGCGACGCCTCCGGCGTCTCGGCGACCTCGTGGTTCGTCGGGGCCTTCGGTTGCACGCTCTGGATTCTCTATTACACCGGCGTGCATCTTTGGGCGGCGCTCACGGCGACGGCCTTCGCCGGACTGGCCAACTTGGCCATCGCGTTACTCGCCACGTGGCGACACAGCCAAGCGCGCCAACGCGTGATCGCGCTTGAGGTCTTCGCCACCTCGTCGTAATGATCACTCGCTGCACTGTTTCGTAGGATTCGCTCAAGCCCGAGCAACTCCGGGCCGAGATGGCAGGTTCGCGTGACGACAAAGCTTCTGGACGACGCCCTGGCACTCACTGACGCGTGGACGAACGAACTCGACCTTCATGGCCTGATCAAGGACCAGATCCGTGAGTGGGGGGCGACGGGTCCACGCCTCGACGTCATCGCCATCGGCAAGGCCGCGCGCGAAATGGCGTCGGCCCTTCACGACATTCTGGGCGAGCGAGTGCAACGTCAGCTCATCATCGTCGATGAAGGTCCGGCATTCTCCTTTGACTCCGACGTCGAATTCGTCATCGGTGAGCACCCACTTCCCGGTCTGGGCAGTCTTTTGGCCGGGGAGCGATTAGTGGAGTTCCTCGCGTCGAGCGTCGCCGAAGGCACGATCTTCTTGATCTCGGGGGGAGCGTCGAGCCTCTGTATCCTCCCGCAGTCGCCCATGGAGCTCGACGACCTTCACGAACTGTTCGCCGCCGTCCTCGAATCCGGGGCCAACATCACGACGCTCAATCAACTCCGCGCCGCGAGTTCGGGCATCGCCGGCGGCGCGATTCTTCGCCGCGTTCGAACACCGAAGTCGTTGGCTCTCATAATGGTCGACAACGTCGTTTCGGGGGCGCGCTGGGTGGCGTCGGGTCTCACCTTCGACTACCAGCCGTCTCGCGAGGAGGTCCAAGCCCTGCTCGAGGGGATCAGACGTGGCAGCGGGCACCTGGCGAAGACCTTGCTGCGTTCCCGGGAGAACCGCAGCGAGGTCATGGACGAGAAGGTGGCGACCGTTCACGTGAATCGAGTGATTGCCGATCCGTCCGCCGTGCTGTCCGCCGTGACCAGCGAGGCGACGCGACGCGGCTATCAGGTCATCGAATTGGGGAGTTCGCTGCACGGTGACGTCCAGGAACTGGTCAACCGGATGGCCGGATATCTGTCGCTGTCGCGACCCGGACCGCTGTGCATCGTCGGGGTCGGCGAGGTGACGCTTCGGATCCGGGGGACCGGCGTGGGTGGACGTTGTCAAGAGTTCGCGTGGCGAATGGCCGACGTGTTCGGTGGTTCCGAACTCGACGCCGTCGCTGCGGCCCGGGCCACGGATGGTCGAGACTTCGTAAAGGGCATTGCTGGTGGTTGGGTCGACACGACGTCGCTCCGTCGCGCTCGAGAGCGGGGCATCAACTGGGCGAACGTCGTCGAGAGCAGTGACAGTTACACCGCCCTGCACGAACTGGACCAACTGATTGTGGGTGGCCGAACCGGTTGGAACCTGTGTGACGTCTACCTCGTCGTGGCCGACGCGTGAATCAGGTTCGCAGCACCACGTTGAGAGGCTCCTCGCCGCGGAGCATCCGCTCGATCTGTTGGTGAAGGAGTCGCGTGATTCGCGGCAGGGCGGCG
Source organism: uncultured Acidimicrobiaceae bacterium (assembly GCA_963716515.1). Classification (GTDB taxonomy): domain Bacteria; phylum Actinomycetota; class Acidimicrobiia; order Acidimicrobiales; family RAAP-2; genus RAAP-2. The sequence goes on along the minus strand of OY970319.1, from coordinate 1,563,384 downwards.
GAACTCATGCCGGCGACGTGCGGTGAGATAAGAACGTTCGACAGACCAAATAGCGGGTGTCCCTCGGGCAGTGGCTCCGGGTCGGTCACGTCGAGGGCGAGTCGGATTCGTCCGCTCCGAGCTTCCGCGAGCAAGGCGTCGGTGTCGGCGACGGCGCCGCGCGCGACGTTCACGAGCAAGCTGTCGTCGGGCATGAGGGAGAGAAACTCCGTGTCCACGAGGCGATGCGTGCTCTCATCGAGGGGCACCGCGATGACCACAATGTCGGACGTCGGCAAGAGCTCGGGCAACGAGTCCAGACCGTAGACGCGGCCGCGTTCGTCCGAGCGTTCGCGACGAGCCAGACGCCGGACCGTCGTTTCGAACGGCAAGAGCCTCGACTCGATGGCGCGACCGACGCCGCCGTAACCGACGAGGAGGACCGTGCGATCGGCGAGGCTCGGGTGCCACGAGGGCACCCACTCGCCGGCGTCAGCCGCGCGCACGAAGTCCGGGATGTATCGCTGCGACGCCAGAATCAGCGCCATCGTCATCTCCGCCGTCGACGTCTCGTGCACCGAGGCGGCATTGGCGAACACGATGTTCTTCGGGAGGAAGTCGGCGACGCCGTCGTAGCCGAGGGTGAGAGATTGCACCAGTCCCACGTCGAGTCCCTGGAGATTCGCGAGACCTTCCAACGACTTCAAGTACGACGGCACCACAATGTCGATGTGCGGTAGTGGCGCCGGTCCGGACAGGTCCCACTCCACGACCTCCACGCCACGGGGAATTTCGCCCAGGGCGCCGCGCACCAAGGCGTCGGGGACACTGATGACGAGCGAGGTACGCACGAAGCTCAGTGGAACAGGCTGGCGTAAGCGTTGAGGGCCGGTTGGCCCCCGAGGTGAGCGAAGAGGACGTTGGCGTCCGGTGGAATCTCGCGATCTTGCACCATATGAATCAATCCCGCGAGCGACTTGCCCTCGTACACCGGGTCGGTAATCATCGCTTCGAGGGACGCGCCGAGGCGCATCGCGTCGAGCGTGCGCTGATCGGGGATGCCGTAGGTGCCCGCGTGAAAGCGGTCGTCCAAGATGATCTCTTCGTCGGGGATCTCTCGTTCGACGCCAATCAGTTTCGCGGTCGCGCGCGCGATGCGAGCGATCTGCGTCCACGTCTCCTCGGGCTTGGCCGATCCGTCGATGCCGATGACGGCGTGGGCGTCGACGTCCTGGGCGAATCCAGCGATCATGCCGGCCTGCGTTCCACCCGTGACCGAGCACACGAAGATGTAGTCGAAGACGACACCCAGTTCGACCTCTTGGCGCTTGACCTCCTCGGCCCAACCAGCGAAACCGAGACCACCCAGCGGATGGTCTGACGCGCCCGCCGGAATGGCGTAGGGCTTCCCGCCGCGCTCTTCAATCTCGAGGATCGCCTTCTCCCAACTCTCTTTGAATCCGATGTCGAATCTGGCGCGCACGAGTCGAACGTCAGCACCCATCAGGCGACTGAGCAAGATATTGCCCACCCGGTCGTAGGTCACGTCGGGCCAATCGACCCAACTCTCTTGGATGAGGACGCACTTGAGACCGGTCTTGGCCGCGGCCGCGGCCACCTGCCGAGTGTGATTGGACTGCACGCCGCCAATCGACACCAGCGTGTCGCAGCCGCTGGCCAGGGCGTCGGCCACCAGGTACTCGAGTTTTCGAATCTTGTTGCCGCCAAAGGCCAGGCCGGAGTTCACGTCGTCACGTTTGGCCCAGATGGTGGCGCCTTCGAGGTACTCGGTGAGACGATCGAGTCGATGGATTGGCGACGGGCCGAACATCAGTGGGTAACGGGCAAACGATTCCAACGACATAGCGCCTCCTGTGTCTAACCGCCTTTTTGAAGATACCGCACGAGCTTCGATGATTTCATGGTCGTACCAGCGTTAAGTACCTCCGCTATCTCCATAGAATTGCGGTTACGGAAATCGAAGTGAGCGACCAGGCGCGCGAGTTCGTGGCGACGCGCGGCGGCACTTTGTTTCTCCGTGTTCGCCACAACCGTTGCTGCTCGGGGGGACTCACGTTTCTTGACGCTTCTACGAGCGCCGATCGAGCGGCCGACCAATATGAGACGTTGAACGTGGTGAATCCCGAGGTGCGGCTCTTTCACCGGGGCTCGGTACTGCCTGACAAGGTGAGCGTGGAAGTCCGTGGCAAGGTACGGCCCCATCTCGTCGCGTACTGGGACGGCTGCGCCTACCGCCTTTAAATCGCTTTCCGGCGTCCCGTATATATACGTGTAGACCGACGCCTCACGTAATGAGGATGTTCAACTTTTCGTATAAAGGGGACTACCGTTGAATTTACGTTGGTCGAGCCTTGCGACCAATCGCTGAGTTGTGCCACGGTTCTTCCGAACGAAGACTGTTAGGAGGTCGGATAATTGCTAGACGACACCGAAGACGAAATCCGCCCGAGCCATTTCCGCTACGCGCGAAGAGACGAATCGGGAAAGTCCAAAAAGGCCGTCGTACCGGCCCAACCCCGCCCCGTGGTGGCGCCGGAATACTCCTCGAGAGTCCAAGAGCTTTCGCCGTTCGCGTGGATCGCCTTTTCGGTGCTCGGTTTCGCGGTGCTCGGCTACATGATTTCGGTGCTGGTGCGTACTCCGTCCCAGCATTGGACCTGGCTCGACGGCTGGGTCGTCTGCGCGATTGAACTGACGGCGTCGATCGTTTGCATCATTCGCGGCCTCGACAAGAACCCGGGCCGCGTCGCCCCACTGGCCCTGGGGGTGGGTCTCTTGTCGTGGTCCCTGGGTGACGTGTTCTTGACCATTGAATCACTCGGCGGGAAGTCGCCTTCGGTGCCCTCGATGGCCGACATCTTCTACATCGGCTTCTACCCGTTGGCCTACGTCGCTACGGTGCAGCTACTTCGAACGGCGCTCGGTCGGCTCTCTCGTCCCAACTGGCTCGACGGCGTCGTCGCGGGATTCGGCGCGGCCGCGATCTGCGCGGCGTTCGCCTTCCACAGCATCGTGCACGCCGCGGGTGGCAGCGTCGCCACCGCCGCCACCAACCTGGCCTATCCGATCGGCGACCTGCTCTTGTTGTCCTTGGTCATCGGTGGCACGGTGTTGCTCTCCGGTCGTACGACCCTGCCGTGGTTCTTGTTGGCGGCGGGCATCACCTTGAACGTCATGGGCGACACGGCGAATCTGTTTTCTTCCTCGACGGTATTCGCTTCGAGAATCGGTACCGATTTCAACGCCGTCGCCTGGCCCGCGTCGATCTTGTGCATGTCGATGTCCGTGTGGCTGAAGCCTCGAACACTCGATCCCCTGCGAGCGCAGCGCATCGCCGGCGTCACGCTGCCGAGCGTGGCCGCCATCGCCGCGCTGGGCATCCTCTTACTGGGCTACGTCCGCACGATCCCCTGGGTCGCTCTCTGGTTGGCGGCGGCGACGGTGGTGGTCGCCGGTCTGCGACTCACGCTCTCGGCCCGGGACTTGCGGATTTTGACCGAAGAGCGCCATCGACAGGCTCAGACCGACGAACTGACCGGTCTCGGCAATCGCCGCTATCTCTTCCACGTGCTCGAGACCTTCTTCTCGGACTACGCCAATCCGTGGACCACGTCTCGCAATCTGGCCTTCCTCTTCATCGACCTCAATCGTTTCAAGGAGATCAACGACTCCTTCGGTCACCCCGCGGGCGATGAGTTGCTACGCCAACTCGGCCCGAGGATCAGCCGGGCCGTGCCGGCGACCGGATCGGTCTTCCGTCTGGGCGGCGACGAACTCGCGGTGGTCTTGGTCGACGCCGATTCCGCCGTGGCCGAAGCCATCGCCACCGACATCTTGAAGGAGATCTGCGAGCCCTTCATTTTGCAGAAGATGAAGGCCAGCGTCGGCGCCAGCATCGGCATCGCCCTCGCACCGTCCGACGCCACCGAAGCCATCGGACTCACGTGGTGCGCCGACACGGCGATGTACCGCGCGAAGTTGGGCCACATCCCCTACGTCTTCTACGACCAAGAGGTCGACGGGGGCGAGCAGAAACTCAATCTGGTCGAGGAGCTGCGTATCGCCGTCGACGAAGGCAATTTCGTCCTTCACTACCAGCCCCAACTTGACCTTCGAACGGGAGAGATCCTCGCGGTGGAGGCGCTCATTCGCTGGCCCCACGCCACGCTCGGCCTGGTGCCCCCACTGAAGTTCCTGCCCCTCGCCGAGGACGCCGGCTTGATGCAAGAACTGACGGCGTGGGTGCTCGGCGAATCCTTGGCCCAATGCGCGGCCTGGCGAGCTTCCGGTCGCGATCTGATCATGTCGGTCAACATCACGACGACGAACCTTCTCGAAGAGGGGTTCACCGATCTCGTCGCAAAGCTGCTTCGTCAGCACGCTTTGCCCGGTAGCGCACTGGTCATCGAGATCACCGAGACCAGCATCATCACCGATTTCGCTCGGTCCAAAGCGGTCATCGAACTGTTGAAGACCATGGGGATCGTGGTGTCGATCGACGACTTTGGCGCGGGCTTCACGTCGCTGGCCTACCTCAGTTCGCTGGCGGTGGGGGAACTCAAGCTCGATCGCGAATTCATCACCGGACTTAGCGGGGTCGGAAAGGAACGTGACCTGGAACTGGTTCGCGCCACCATCCAGTTGGGTCACGATATGGCGCTACGAGTGGTGGCCGAAGGGATCGAGGACGTGGGGACCTTGGAACTGCTGAGTGAACTCGGCTGCGACCTCGCCCAGGGTTACTTCATCAGTCGACCGATGCCGGCCAACAAACTGTCCTTCCACCAAGAAAGTCTGCCGGCGCCCGCGGGCGTGCGTACCTGACGCCCCGGGATCAATCGTCTCACGGTGACGGAGAAATTCGTTACGTTGGTCCCGTGGCGTACGGACTCTTGATGATCGGCCGTTGACCGTGTTGAGCGCGAAGCTCTCGGCGCCAGTCGATCGGCGATTCTTCGAACGGCCCCCCGACGCCGTCGCGTTCGACCTGGTCGGATCGTGGCTCGTGGTGCACGACGAGGCCCGAGCCACGCGCGCCTTCATCGTCGAAACCGAGGCGTACGGCGGGAGTAACGATCCGGCGTCGCACGCTTTTCGGGGACCCACCAAGCGCAGCGAGATCATGTTCGGACCGGCCGGGTTTCTCTACGTCTATCTGATCTACGGGATGCACTGGTGCATGAATATCGTGACCGAGCCGAGCGGCACCGCGAGCGCGGTCCTGTTGCGCGCCGCCGAACTCTACGGGCCGGCGCCCGACGGTGACGGCGACGAAGCGGTGGCGCTACGCGGCCCCGGCAATCTCACGCGAGGACTTGGCATCACCGGAGCCGACAACGGGCTGGACTGCTGTCAGCGTGAGGGTCGACACCTCACGATTCACCGTCCTCGCCGGGGACCTCACGACGCTGCGACGGGCCAGTCGAAACGAATTGGCATCACCCACGAAAGAGACCGTCCGTCGAGATACTTCCTCGTGGGTCACGGTGCGGTGTCGAAGTTGCCCGCGAGGACTTCCATTGACACGGGAACAGATTGAACTCGAACGTCCGGGGTTAACGCAGTTTGCGAACTTGCGCGTAGCGAAAACAGTTCGGAGTGTGGTCGTTGACGAGTCCGGCGGCCTGCATCAGTGAGTAACAGGTCGTGGGGCCGACAAAACGAAAGCCGCGCTTCTTCAGTTCCTTGCTCATCAGCGCGGCCTCCGGCGTCGAGGCGGGCAGATTCGGGTCTCGGGCCCAATCTCGCTGCCGGGGCTCGTTATTCACGAAGGTCCACAGAAGTTCGTCCAGGCTGGATCCACTCTGTTGAAGATTGAGAACCGCCCCGGCGTTGTTGATGGTGGATTCGATCTTGCCGCGATTGCGAATGATCTCGACGTTCTCCATCAGGCGCTCCACGTCGGCCGGGGTGAAGGCGGCCACGGATTTCGGATTGAACTTCTTGAAGGCCTTCACGTAACCGGGTCGGCGTTTGAGTATGGTCAACCAACTGAGTCCGGCCTGGGCTCCTTCGAGCGTGAGCAGTTCGAAGAGTCGGGCGTCGTCGTGCAGCGGCACGCCCCACTCCTCGTCGTGGTAGAGGCGCATCTCCTCACCTTCGGCCCACGAACATCGCATGGGAGAACCGTACCAAGTGGCCACGGATTCTTGACCTTCGCCGTCGCACTGCGCGCGTCAGCTGACCTGGCGCGACCACTTCTTGTCGCGGGTGTAGAGACTCGGGAACTGTTCTCGTCGGACGCGGTACAACTCGGCCACGCCGCCCTCGGGTGTGAAGGTGCGACCGCGCGAGCGAAGTCCCGCGACGTCGTCGAGGCGGTGCCGCCCCAGGTTGACGGCGGCCAAGAGGGCGGCCCCTCGGAGTTGCGCGACCATCGGTTCGGGGACCTGTTCGACCTCGCGCCCGAGCGCGTCGGCGTAGATCTGACACCACTCGCTCGACTGGGCGCCGCCACCCAGCAAGCGCAGGGGCGTTAACGTGCGCCCGGCGAACTTTTCGACGTAGCCCAGGAGCCACGCGCTGTTCGCCGCCACGCCCTCGAGCACTGCGCGAATGAGATCGGCCGTCGTCGTGGTGAGCGAAAGGTTGGTGAAGCCGCCGCGCAGGTGTTTGTTGCCGATGGGGGATCGTTCGCCGGCGAGCCACGGGGTGAAGAGGACGTCGTTGGCGCCCGGTGGGGACGTCGCGGCGAGCGCGGTCATCTCCTCGTAGCGCATCGCCGCGCCGGTACCGGCCAGAAGAGTGCGCATCCACTCGAGGGACTTGGCCCCCGTCTCTTGATTGTCGATGATCAGATAGGAATCGTTGGTGAGACCCGGTATCGACGCGATCGAGTGCACGGTGTCGGTCTTTTTCTTGGGCACCGGACAGCTGATCCACGAGGTGGTGGAAAGGGCCACGTGCGTCTCGTACAGGGCGGTGCCACCGGAACCGATCGCCGCCGCGTGGAGGTCCGGAACGCCCGTAATCACGATGGTGTCCGGTGAGAGTCCCAGGCTTTCGGCCACGTCACGCGTGACGGTGCCCACCACACTGCCGATCGGTTGCAACGGCGGAAGGATTCGCTGGTCGATTCCGACGATCTTGAGGAGTTGCTCGTCGTACTGGTAGCGGGTGAGCGCGCGATTGTCGGTCAGCCAGCTCGCCAAACGTGACGCGTGGGTGGCCGACGCCACGCCGGTGAAACGCATGGTGAGGTAGTCCACCGGCTCCATCATCCAGCGCGTCGCGCTCATGATCGCGGGCTCGCGGTTCATCAGATAGAGGATCTGTCCCGTGGGGTCGGCGCCGGAGGGCGAAGGTCCGCCCCCGGACTTTCGTACGAAGGGCAGTATCTTTCGCGGGCTGTAGCCCTCGATCGGTCCGCCGATGGCCCGACGCGCGAATTCGCGTCCGCGCGTATCGAGCCACATCAGACACGGTCCGGTCGGCAGTCCGTCGGCGTCGACCGGTACGGTCGAGGCGTACTGACCCGTGACGGCGACGGCTTTGACGCGGTCCTTGGTGACGTCCGCCCGGTCCATGAGTCGACGCGTCGCTTCGCTGATCAGGTTCCACCACTGCGCCGGATCCTGCGTGGCACCTCCGTCACCGGTGTAGGTCGTCGTCACCGCGTAGAGTTCGTAGTCGAGCACCTCGCCATCGAGGCTCACTAGCCCGATCTTCGGGCCACCCGTTCCTAGGTCAATGCTGAGGCAGAGTTCGTCGCTCATGCAAGAGGTACGGAGGCCTGTTGATCCATCATGTCGGCCATCACGGCGCGGATGAATTCGTCGGCCTCGGCGCTCATGCCACCGGCGACGCCGCCGTAGATGGCGCCGGACTTGGCCGGTTCGTCTTGGCGGGCGGTCGCGTACGCGACGGCCTCGGCGAGGTCGCTGGTCCAGCGCTCCACCACGCCCGGTTGGGTCTGAGGACGGGTGACGGCCATGTGAATGGCGTTGGGGTACTGCTGGCCGTTCATCCGCCAGCCCTTCGTGCGCAAGAAGTCGTTCACCAGGTAGACGTCGTACTGGTCGGAGGTGAAGGAGAACAAGAAGCTCGGCGTACCTATGAGGCGCAGTGACGGGTGGCTGCGTACCGCGTCTTGCATGGCGGCCGAGGTTTCGAAGATGGCCCTCGCGTATCGGAGGTAACCGGTTCGACCCAGGCTGACCATGGCGGCCCAGGTGGCGGCCAACAGACCGCCGGACCGTGAACCGTCCATGCCCGGGGAGCAATACTTCCCGCCGGACCAGTCGGTCAGGTAGAAGTACTGCGAGTTGCGCAGGGACTGGTCGGCGAAGGCCAGCACGCTGGTGCCCTTCAGGGCGTAGCCGTATTTGTGGGTGTCGGCGGAGATGGTGGTGACCCCGGGCACCGTGAAATCGAAGGCCGGAATGTCGTAGCCCAGCTGGCGGCCGAACGGCAGGAGGAAACCGCCGAGGCAGCCGTCGACGTGGAGACCGATCCCACGATCCAACGCGATCCGGCCGAGCTCGGCGATTGGATCGACCGTGCCGTAGCCGTAGTTCGGCGCCGACCCGATGAGCGCCACCGTATTGGCGTCGATGTTCGCGCCCACCCACTCCAGGTCGACCTCGAGCGTCACCGGGTCGACGGGCGCGATCTTCATGTCCACACCGAAGAGGTGCCCGGCCTTCGCGAAGGCCGGGTGCGCCGTCTCGGGCTTGATCATGTTGGCCCGGTTCACGCTCGGATTGCCTTCGCGATAGGCCAGCACGGCGTGGGCAATGGAGCTCGAGCCCCCCGAGGTGACCAGACCGCCGGGCTTCGCGCCTTGCAACGCCCCGGCGCCCAGCATGTCGAGGGTCATGGCGATGATCTCGGCCTCGAACTTGGTGGCGCTCGGACACATGTCGCGTTGCAGGGTGTTCACGTAGGAGAAGTTCGAGAACGCCAGGTTCAAGAAGTCGTAGTGCTCGTGATCGCCGCAGTACATCGTGCCCGAGCACTGTCCGTCTTCCCACACGACGTTCTCGCGCGCCGCCATGTCGGACATCATGGCGAGAATCTCCTCGCGCGGGGTTCCCTCATCGGGCATCGTGCGATGAACTTCGTACTCGTTGAGGTAGGGGAATCGGCTCACGGCGTCTCCTGTCGGTGGCTTCAAAAAAGGGTAACGGAATGCGACTAGCGCACGTTGCCGGCGTCGTCGAAGATTCCCTCGAGGTCGGGAGCCTCATCGGTCGCTTCGAACGCCGCGATCGACGTTTCGCGCAGCAGCGTGAGACCGATGTCGTCCCACCCGTTCAGCAGGCGCTCGCGCGTCATCGGATCAATCTCGAAGTGCCGTTGGAACCCAGCCTCGGGGACCTCGACGCGCTGCCGGTCGACGTCCACCACGACGAGCCGAGACGGGTCGCCCTTGATGAGGGCGGTCAACTCGTCGACGTCGGCCACCGCCAGCACGACGATCACCAATCCCTGTTTCGAGGAGTTGTTGACGAAGATGTCGCCGAAGGACGGGGCGATGACGGCCTCGAACCCGTAGTCCATCAGTGCCCAGACCGCGTGTTCGCGTGAGGATCCGATGCCGAAGCGCGGTCCCGCGATCAGAACACTGGCGCCGACGTAGTCCGGTCGGTTGAGAACGAAATCGGGATCGTCACGCCATTCGCTGAACAGACCGCGGCCGAAGCCCGTGCGCTCGACCCGCTTCAGCCAATCCGAGGGAATGATCTGGTCGGTGTCAACGTCCGAGCGTTCGAGCGGGACGGCGCGACCTTCGACCACGCGAACCGGTTTCACGCCAACTCCTCCGGCGACGCGAAGCGACCCATGATCGCGCTGGCCGCGGCGACCGCCGGCGACACCAGGTGCGTTCGACCGCCCCGGCCCTGGCGACCCTCAAAGTTTCGATTGGACGTGGACGCGCATCGCATCTCAGCACCGAGTTGATCGGGGTTCATGCCCAAACACATCGAGCAGCCCGGTTCGCGCCATTCGAATCCGGCGTCGAGGAAGATTTGATCCAGCCCTTCGGCCTCGGCCTGGCGTTTGACCCGGTGCGAGCCTGGTACGACGAGCGCGCGCACGCCGTCGGCCACGTGACGGCTCCTCGCGAGGGACGCCGCCACCCGCAGGTCCTCGATGCGCGAGTTGGTACACGAGCCGATGAAGACCACGTCGAGGGGAATGGATCGCACCGGCGTGCCCGGGGTGAGTCCCATGTAGGCGAGGGAGCGCTCGGTCGTCGATCGCTCGTCGGGATCGGCGAACTCGTCGGGTGAGGGAATGACCCCGTCCAGAGAGACCACCTGTGCCGGATTCGTGCCCCAAGTGATGGAAGGGACGATGTCCTCGGCGCGCAGAACGATCTCCGCGTCGAACGCGGCGTCGTCGTCACTGACGAAGGTCCGCCAGCGCTTCGCCGCGGACTCGAATTCGTCGCCTTTCGGGACACTCGGGCGCGTGCGCAGGTACTCGATCGTCGTGTCGTCGACGGCGACCAGCCCGGCGCGCGCCCCGGCCTCGATACTCATGTTGCAGACCGTCATCCGGCCTTCCATGGAGAGATCACGGATCGCGTCACCTCGGTACTCGATCACGTGGCCGGCGCCGCCCCCGGTGCCCAGGTTCGAGACGATAGCGAGCGCGATGTCCTTGGCCGAGACACCGGGGCGCACTTGGCCGTCGAGCGTGACGGCCATCGATTTGGCCTTTTGCTGGGGGAGGGTCTGCGTGGCGAGGACGTGTTCGACCTCGCTGGTGCCGATGCCGAAGGCCAGGGCGCCGAAGGCGCCGTGGGTCGAGGTGTGCGAGTCACCGCAGACGATGGTCATGCCCGGCTGGGTCACGCCCAGTTCGGGTCCGATGACGTGAACGATCCCCTGATTCTCGTGTCCCCGCGGAAATACCGTGATGCCGAACTCCTGGCAGTTCTCCTCGAGGGCTTCGAGTTGGCGTCGCGACACCGGATCGCCCACCGGCGTCGAGATCGGATCGGTCGGCACGTTGTGATCGGCGGTGGCCAAGGTCCGTTCGGGTCGACGGACGCCACGACCGTTCAGTCGCAGGCTCTCGAAGGCCTGGGGACTGGTGACCTCGTGGACGAGGTGCAGGTCGATGTAGAGGAGCGTCTGTTCGCCGGGCGCCTCGATGGCGTGCTCGTCCCAGATCTTCTCGAAGAGGGTCCGGCTGGCCGGCACCTAGCGAATCCCCACGATCGTGAGTCGCAGAACCCCGGACGGCGCTTGATACTCCACGTCGTCGCCCACGGCGTGACCGAGCAACGCACTGCCCAGCGGAGAGGTCGGGGAGGCGACGAGGACGCCGTCGGGCTTCTCCTCGATGGAACCGATGAAGAACTCCTGGCAGTCATCGTCGTCGCCCTCGTAGACGATCTGGACGATGGTGGCGTGTTCGACGGTGTGGGAGTTCTCGTCGCGTTCGACGATCTCGTGATTTCGGATCACGTTGTCAATCTGGCGGATGCGCGACTCCATCTTGCCTTGGCTGTCCTTAGCGGCGTGGTAGTCCCCGTTTTCCGAGAGGTCCCCGAGCAGTCGCGCCGACTCGATGACCCGGGCGATCTCGGTGCGACCCACGGTCGTGAGTTCGTCGTACTCGACCTGCAGTTTGTCGAGCGTCTCTTGGGTAATGCGGTGGATTTCGCCGGCCATAGCCTTCTCTTCTAGTGGAGAGGTGTCAATTCTACAGACGTGGCTTGGAGCGGCTCCCGCCCGAGTTTGCGACATCGTGCCGCGGGCGAGCAAAATAGACCAAAGAAGGAGAGGGCCCGTGAGCAAGGAACGCACCCACCGCGTGGCGGTGATCGGGGGCGACGGCATCGGGCCCGAGGTCACGGCGGCCGCGCTGGAGGTCGTTCGCGCGGCTGGCGTCAGCCTCTCGACGACGTCCTTCGAACTGGGCGCCGCCCGGTATTTGAAGGACGGCTTCGTCCTCGATGACGCCACCCTGGAAGAGCTGCGGGGCTTCGACGCCATCATGCTGGGCGCCGTCGGCCCGGCCATCGGCGACGCGCGGATCCCCGGGGGCGTGCTGGAGCGCGGACTACTGCTGCGACTGCGCTTCGGGCTCGACCTCTACATCAACTACCGCCCGTTTCGCGGCGTCGCCGGTTCCCTCGCCGAAGGATGCGAATTCGCCATCGTGCGTGAGAACACCGAGGGTCCCTACGCCGGCGAAGGCGGCATCCTGCGTCGCGGTACGCCTCACGAAGTCGCGACCCAGGGATCGGTCAACACGCGTTACGGCGTCGAGCGCTGCGTGCGCTACGCCTTCGAACGAGCCGCGTCACTCGAAACCCCGAAGTTGACGCTGGTACACAAGACCAACGTGCTCACCTTCGCCGGCGACCTCTGGTCGCGCGTCGTCCACGAGGTCGCCGTCGATTTCCCCGGGGTCGCGGTCGACTACAACCACGTGGACGCCGCGTGCATCTACCTGGTCGAGCAGCCCCAGCGTTACGGCGTCATCGTGACCGACAATCTCTTCGGCGACATTCTCTCGGATCTGGCCGGCGCCGTCACCGGCGGCATCGGCTTCGCCGCCAGCGCCAACTTGAACCCGGCGCGCACGGGCGCCTCGCTCTTCGAACCGGTCCACGGCGCGGCCCACGACATCGCCGGCTCCGGGAAGGCCAATCCCTTAGCCGCGGTCTCGTCGGCGGTGCTCATGCTCGAACACCTCGAAGAGGTCGACGCCGCGCAGCGCATCGCTGGCGCGGTGGCAGACTTTGAGGGTGACGTCGCCGCGCTCGGCACGGACGGCGTCACGAAAAAACTAATTGGAAGGTTGTAAATGCCTATTACGCCCACGAAGAAGATCTGGATGGACGGTGCCCTGGTCGACTGGGAGAACGCGACGACCCACGTACTGAGTCACACCTTGCACTACGGCATGGGCGCCTTCGAGGGCATTCGCGCCTACAAGACGCCCCAGGGGGTGGCGGTCTTCCGGTTGCGCGAGCACATGGAGCGACTGTTCCGCAGCTGCAAGATCTTGATGATCGAAGTTCCTTACACGCTCGACGAACTCTGTGACGCCGTGGTCGACACCGTGCGAGTCAACGAGATGAACGACGGCTGCTACATCCGACCGCTGATCTACCTGGGCTACGGCGAGATGGGCGTGAATCCGTTGGGCGCCCCGACCAACGTCGTCATCGGGGTGTGGCCGTGGGGCGCCTACTTAGGCGCCGACAGTCTGGAAAAGGGCGTGCGGATGAAGATCTCGTCCTGGGCCCGTCATCACCCCAACTCGATGCCGACGGCGTCCAAAACGGTGGGTGGCTACGTCAACTCGTGTCTGGCCAAGATCGAGGCGGTGAAGGCCGGCTACGACGAGGCGATCATGCTCGGCACCGACGGTCTGATCAGCGAGTGCACCGGCGAGAACCTCTTCATCGTGCGCGACGGCTTGATCATCAGCCCGCCCCCCTCCGAGGCCGGCGCGCTGCGCGGCATCACGCAGTCGAGCATCGTGAAGATCGCCAACGACCTCGGTCACCCCGTCAGTTTCGAAGCGATGCGTCGCGACGACCTCTACCTCGCCGACGAGGCCTTTCTCACCGGCACCGCCGCCGAGGTCGTGCCGATCGACTCGGTGGATGACCGGGTGGTCGGGGCCGGCAAGCCCGGACCGATCACCATGGATATCCAGTCGACGTACTTCCAAGCGGTGCGCGGGGCGCGACCGGCCTACGAGAGTTGGCTGACCAAGGTCTAAATTCGCTCGCGGTAGTCTCGTTAGGTGACCCAGCCAACGTTCTCGCCCGTGTCGGCCACCGGACAGGTCCGCCCGACGATGGAAACCGGCACCGCCGAGTTCTCGCGAACCCCGAAGGCCGGGCTCCTTCGGGCCGTGCCCGCCGCCGGCCAGGCCGGACGCGGCACGCAGGCGCCGGGCGAGGGCTTTGCCCTGACGATCGCGGCGCGCGAGTGCGCGAAGAAGGCGTTCGAACACGAACACGACCGTCACGACGTGGCCCTGGGCGTGGGACTCGTCGCCGCCAAGCGGGCCAGTCTCATCGGTCGGGGCCCCCAACTCGGCGACGTCAAGGTCGCCATGAACCTGTTCGGACTGCTCAGCGCGTCGCTCATCGATGACCGACTGAGCCAGCCCTTTCGCGGTCTGGCCCACAGCTACGTCCTTCAGCGTCGCTTCGTGGACGCGGTGGACGGCGACGAACTCGTGGAGTCCGACGCCGTGACAAGTCTTTAACTCTCTGTACGCAAAGGAGCGCCATGAGTTTCATCCTCACCGAAGAACAACGAGCCTTTCGCGACGTGATGCGCAGCTTCGTCGACGAACAGGTCGCGCCCTACGCCGCCGAACACGACCGTGATCAGACCTATCCACAGGAGAGTTTTGACGCCTGCGTGAAGATGGAGTTGCCGGCCCTGCAGGTCCCCGTGGCCTACGGCGGCGCCGGGGCGGACATGGTGACCCAGGCCATCATGGTCGAGCAGCTGGCGCGAGGCTGCGCCTCGACGTCGGTGACGATTCTGATCTCCAAACTGGCGATGCTGCCGATCATGAACTTCGCCTCCGAGGAGATCAAGCAGGCCTATCTGCCGCGCATCGCGTCGGGGGAGATCCAGGGCAGTTACTGCCTCTCGGAGGCCGACGCCGGGTCCGACGTGGCGGCGATGCGCTGTCGAGCGGTGCGCGACGGCGACGACTACCTCTTGAACGGCTCGAAGTACTGGATCACCAACGCCGGGGTTTCGGACACCTACACCGTGTTCGCCACCACCGATCCGACGGCCCGCACGCACGGCATCACGTGCTTCCTCGTCGAGAAGGGTCCGGGCGTCGAGTTCCCCAAGCACGAGGACAAAATGGGGTTGCGGGCCTCGCCGACGGGCGAAGTGGTCTTCAACGACGTGCGGGTCCCCGCGTCCCAGCGCATCGGCAACGAGGGTGAAGGATTCCTCATGGCGATGCACACGCTGGATCGCTCGCGCCCGACCATTGGCGCCCAGGCGGTCGGCATCGCCCAGGCGGCCATTGACTTCGCGGGCAATTACATGAAGGGTCGCAAGGCCTTCGGCCGGCCGATCGCCGATCTGCAGGGGCTGCGTTTCATGTTGGCCGACATGGCGATTCGCACGGAGGCCGCGCGCGCCTTGGTCTACCAGGCCTGCGCGACGATTGACGCCGGCGACCCCGATGGGAATCTGTCGTACGTCGGAGCGGCCGCGAAGTCCTTCGCCTCGGACACGGCCATGAGTGTCACCACCGACGCCGTCCAACTCCTCGGCGGCTACGGCTTCACCAAGGAGTTCCCGGTCGAGCGGTTCATGCGCGACGCCAAGATCACGCAAATCTACGAAGGAACCAATCAAATCCAGCGCGTGGTCATCGCAAAACACCTGCTCAAGCAGTAGTTCCAGAGAATATCCCCGTCCTTCGCGGGCCAGAATTCTAATTCCATCCCTTCTTCATCCCTACTTCGCGACCGTTGGGCGACGTGGCGACAATTCGTGAACGACAACCGGGCGTCTGGGAGGTCCGCTTCTTCGCGGGTCGAGACCAAAGGGGCCGACCAATCCAGTTCAGCCGGACCGTGCGCGGGACGAAGAGGGACGCGCAGCGTCTTGCCGCGGAGATGACCGTCAGGGCGCCAACGGCGTCTGGCGCTCGGGTCTCAGTCTCCGAGATGCTCGATCTGTGGGCAGAGAATACAAGGGCATCCTGGTCGCCCTCTACCGAAAGCAACCAGCTCAGTCGAATACGGCTGGTCAAGTCCGATCGCATTTCGAATCTCTCGATTTCGAGACTGACCGCCGTCGAGGTCGACCAGTGGCACGCGCGTCTGGAGCGGCGAGGAGTGGGCGAGTCTGCTATCCGTAATCGACATCTGGTGCTGCGCGCCGCGCTGACACTCGCGGTCCGCTGGGGGTGGGTCCCGACGAACGTAGTGGCCGTGGCCCGACTCGCGAGGCGTAAGTCCCAACCCCGGGGGACGCTCACCGACACGGAGGTGCGTGCGGTGCTTTCCAGCGCGGCGTCACTTGTCGCGGCGGGTCGCATCGAGCCCGAAGCCGCACTTGCGATGCGACTAGCCGCTGTGACCGGCGCTCGTCGGTCCGAATTGGCTGCTCTTCGCTGGGAGGACCTAGACGCGGGACACCTGGTCATCGACTCGAGCATCGCCATTCTTCGAAGCGGTGATGGATCGCGAAAACCGATATTGCGCGATGACCCGACGAAGACGGCGAACCGACGAGTGATAACACTTGATGCCGTCTCTATTGAACTTTTGGAATTACTGAACGCCGAACATGGATTCGGATATCCGTGGATACTTTCTTCGAGAAACGAACCGGTCAACCCGGAGCGCGTCACCGCTTGGTGGCGTCGAGCTCGCGATGGTGCAGGCCTCGACGCGAAATGGCGCTTGCATGACTTGCGGCACTGGTCCGCGACGACGTCAATTGTCGGAGGTCACGACATTCGGACTGTCGCCAATCGCCTGGGCCACGCCAATCCTTCGATGACCCTGCGCACGTACGCTCACGCCGTCGAAGCGGCGGACGCACCGATTGCCCTAACGCTGAGTCGCGTCCTCGATTTCACCGATTCGGTGGATTTAGATGTCAGCGCGACACTGAACGATGAGGTCCTCGATGGCCGAAATGGGGACCAGGACGCGCCGACCTAGTCGAACGGAGGTGAGGAGTCCGGACGCGACAAGTTCGTACGCGTAGGAACGAGAGACACCAATGACGCGCGCGGCTTCGTTCACACTTATCAACGCCCTCGGGAGCTGTCCATTTTGGTTCACAGGCTTACTCCGTCACTTTCAGCGTTGCCTTTTGTGTCCTTGCGAGCTTCAAGTGAGAGTTGATGCAGGAACTCGGCGATCGCCGTGGCGCGCGGATCGTCGTAACCGCGACCGTCGTAACTGAACGAACCTTCGACGGGGTCGTCGGATTGGGGCGACTTCATATGTTGCGCGCGGGCGTCGCGCAGATCCTGGAAACGCGTGGAGTAGTGACGAGATTTTGTAATTAGTTGCCCGCGGAAACCGAAGGAGTGCGCGTGCCCGCGGGTGTTCAAATAGGTCAGCAACGGATCTTGGGCCAGGTCCCAGGCGGTCAAGGCAAGCTGTTGAAGATGCGAAGGGGCGTTGAGTTTCAGGATCTCGTTGCGAGAGTTGAACCGCCGGGCGAAGTCCAGCGAACCATCCGCCGACTTCGTGGCGTACTTGGCCACGTAGGCCGCAATGCGCAGATCTTCACGATCAAGCGTCGACGCGTCGGCGACGTGGAGCTGCCTACCCCACGACACGTTCGCACGGGGAGAGGAGACCGCAAAATCCTTCACCACACTTTGGATAATGCTGGCCAGCATTTCGGCGGTCACATTTGGCGGTGGACGGCTGAAGGGTTCGCCGGGGCCGTCCGCGCGCAGGACGACGTGAAAGTGAGCGAGGCCCCGACGTTGGAATTCGGCGGCCTTGAGGTAGTTGAGTCGGACGTGTCGTGAGAGATCTTCGAAGGAGACACCCAGTGCGATCGCGAGGCGACGTCGGATCTGCTGAAAGGTTCGATTCCACAGACGTGAGGACTCCGCGTTCCAGAGAACCGCGTCGGCGAAGTGGTAACAGAAGTCACAGAGGGGACTACCGATCTCGGGGTCGGAGTCGTCGTGGCGGCGCGAACACGCCAGTGAGCGGCGGTGCGTGCAGAAACGAAGTGGACCAGGCTGACACGAGCCGTCACTTTTCCGGGAGTGCACCGTACCGAACGAAGGGGCCGTGAGGGTCAGGAACAGTCGCGGGTGATCGCTGATCGAGGCCGGCACCCCTTTGCCTCCGATCAGACCGGTCGAGACCACGATCCAGGCGTCGGCTTTGTAGAGGTAGGAGCACGAGGGACAGAGCAGGGCGCGGCGGTCCTTGCAGGCGACCAGCAGGGGACGCTCGTTGATCTCGCCGGTGGCGACGTTGACGAACTCACCGCGCAGTCGGATGGGGTGCGAACATCCTCCGGCTTGTTGTATGTCCTTCACTAGTTCATGGGTCGACTTTCGCTGCGTCATGGTGGCTCCTCTCGGAGAGGAAAATAAATTGCTCCTCTACTTAGAAAGCCACTCCTCAAAGGCAAAAAGGAACACAAACTTTGTTGCGCATTCGAATTGGGTACGCCGTGGTCACCAGTGGACAACCGTGGACACGTTTGCGAGGTACCGAAGTGAGTCCCGTTCCCTTCAGCGCGTAACTCTTTCGTCGATCGTGCATTCCCACAACGTTCGCAATATGGCACCGTTGGACGCATTTGATCTCGTCGCTTACGAGAGCGATCGAGACCGTTTTCGGTCAAATTGACAACGATCACCGAGTGGGCTGTTCGGTACAAATGCTCTCAACGAATGTCTCTCTACCGACGAGACGTCGAATTGATTGATTGTTGACGATCTTCAGGCTGGACCGCTTGGCGCTGCGCGCCAGCGGCCCAGCTGTGGCGAGGTCTTGGCCGGATCAAAACTCGTACGACGTGGTTATGCGTAACTTGCCTTTACGTCCTTCAAGAATTCAGAATGTGACTTATGTCACTTCTTGAGAAAGTATGTCGCTTTCAACAAGAAAGTTGGTTTCGGCGTGTTATACCTAGGCCCGTATTCCAATGACGCAAATATCTTATTGATAACCCAAGTGTGATCTTCACACAAGAATTTAGAGGCTGGGCTGCTGAAAGGGCTTTATTTCCTTTCTGCGGCAACCTTGCAGCGCAGTTCGAAAGGACTACCAAATGAATGCGAAGGTACTTAGAAGTCGTACTGCGCTCGCCACTTGTTTCGTCGTGTTCGGAGCGATGCTGACCAGTGGAACGGCATTGGCATCCGATTCAACTGGTTCTCCAGCTTCGTCAACATCGTTTCCGACACAGATAATTCTCACTGGTGCGGTGCCGAGTTTCGCCGCGGCCTCTGGGACTATTGCTGTCTACGCCGAACCGAATATGTCATCCGGAGTAATCGGCCAGTCGTTCCAACTGACATTGGCCGCCACGGCAACAGTCTCCGGTCAAACTTTCGCGTTGCCCATTTCGAATAGTTCAACACTCACGTCAATTGCGGCCTCGAATCCGGGAGCCGTTGTCAATACAATTATCGCGATAACGAATGGCATATCTCAGACGGAACAGGCTCTGCCCATTTCGCTCAATCAGACGAGTGTTTCAGTGAGTCCCAATGTGAACATACTGAAGTCTCGGGTAAGTTCTGACATCCCTACGCTCGTCGTTCCGAACTTTCCGAGTCCGAGACACATTCTCACTAGCGTGTCAAAATCGTTACTCAGGGGTGGCGCTGGAGCGCATGCGATCAAGCCGCATTTGACGATTCAGGGCTGTAGCGCAGTTGTGTACAGTACGCAAAACAATCAACTCACCACAGTTGGACAGGCACATACTGCTTCCCTCTCAACTAAAACGACCGGCGTATTCACTTATCAAACCGGAGAAGAGAACACATTCTCAGTTGGAGCGAGCGCTTCTGGCGCGATTGGTTCATTCTCAACCGACGGGACTTTCTCAATGTTTTCTAGCGTAAGTACGGGAATCAATATTCCTGGGGCAACTTCGTCGTGGGTGCAGTTTCCATTTGACTATGACACTTACGAACTTCTTGGAAAGTTTTGCCTATTGGGCATATACGAACCATATGTAGTGCAGCCTTACGCCTACCAGAACACACCAACATTGAAGTCAGGAGCGCCAACGAACCCCGCTGGGAAATGTCCGAATGGCGTTGGGGCAGTGACCGTAAATCCTGGTGTGGGAACGACGACCACAAACTTTGGTAGCACCGATATATTCAATTCAGTAGCCAACGTATTCGGGTACTCCTTTGGCGGATCGACGTCATATACGACAAGCACGACAATGGTTTGGACAGCTCTGTCAGGCGGTGCGACCACGTACCTTTGTGGCCCGGGCGAAACAAATCCAAACGGGCAGGCAATTGTTTACGACAGTCTCACGTAGGAGATATCCAAATGTCGGTCTAGAAGTGTGAAAGGACATAGTGATGCGAAGCAAGTTTCTGAGGAACGGCCTTCTTGTTTCGCTGGTTGCCGTGGTTGCACTTGGCTCTGTCATCGCTCTCAATCGGCACGCCTCTGGAGAGTTGTCCTTCAAACAGTTGAAGGGCGTGCTATATGAGGTGCCCGCTCAACCTGGCCAGACCGCCAATTTTTCGATCGCCATCCTCGCCGACACCGATCGCAGAATTGTGCTTGACGAATTGAGTCTGATCCCAGTGAACGGATTCATGACGCCACAACTCACACACGTTGCTCACTTCGCCCGAGGTTCAGGATATATTCCTAGCGCCACGAATTGGCCTCCGGTGGCAGTAAACGGAGAATCCGCAGTAAAGATTCTAAAGTTCACCGGTGCAATAATCAATCCGAACGTGCACAAAGGCAACGCATCGCAAATCATCGTATTCGGAGTAAGTGGAAGCATCACAAAATCTGCATATGCATTTGCAGGAATCAAATTGACCTATAGCGCTAACGGAGTGCGGTATTCCTCGAGTATCTTCAAGGGCGGACTTTTGTGTGTATTTAGGTTCAATAGGGTCCTTTCAACTGATCAGGAAAATCTCTGTCAGGCGTTGCGACAGAGTGTGGCTTCCAGCTTGGCCAAGTGATTAGAATCCACAATGTGGCGGCCTCAGTTGCTTGAACACTCCAAATTTGGACGGCTAGATTCCGACGAACAGACAGCTCGGAATGCAGAGATACAGTCGTTTCGGCTGACAAGATATCAACTGAACGTGCAGCGCTCGTATTCAACTCTCGCCGCAAACTGAAGTTTAGAAATATGGGCTTGCCAGAATATGATCATACGTGCGGATCAACAGTCTGAGCGTTTGAAACACGTTGCTATCCCTACTCTATCCCTACAACCCAGAAGAATCTCCCTTGATCAAGTGGACGCAATGGACGAATCTCCAGACATTTGCTGGCGTAGTGGACGAGGCGGACGGTTCCGCCAGAACACGCAAATCTACGAAGGCACCAACCAGATTCAGCGCGTCGTCATCGCCAAGCACCTGCTCAAGTAGTAATACTTGGAATTGATTCCTTCACCCGCGGGCCTGTATTTCCATTCTTCCCAACGTCGTCCCTGCAGCACAACAGTTGGACGATCGGGCCACCACTCGTGAACGTCGAACTGGCGCTTGAGAGGTAGGATCCTTCGCGCGTCGAGACTGGTTGCCTCAAATGACCTTGGTCTCTAGTAGCGATGATTACGTCTTCGTATCCTCGAAAGTAGAGCAAACGAGGCTGCACATGCATCGAATCGTCATACTTGGTGCCGGTACGGGCGGAACACTTACTGCCAACCGGCTGCGAAAGGCGCTCAGCGCTGAGACAACGTCGATTATCTGTATCGACCAGGATGACCGACACGTGTATCAGCCCGGACTCCTTTTCGTCCCGTTCGGTCTAACCCAGTCCGAAGACATTGTTCGACCCCGATCTCGCCAGATCCATCGGGGAGTCGAACTCAAAACCGACGTCGTAGAAGAGGTCAACCTTCAATCGCAAATAGTGCATCTGAAAAACGGTGACGACGTCCCTTACGACGTTCTGGTGGTTGCGAGCGGTGCGGTACTCGCCCCTGAGGAAACGCCGGCCTTGACTGGGCCCGGGTGGATGGAGAAGGTCTTCACTTTTTACACGCCAGAAGGCGCGGCCGCGCTCCAGTCGGCGTTAGCGACGTTCGAAGGCGGTCGTCTGGTCGTGAACGTCGTAGAAATGCCGGTCAAGTGTCCCGTGGCGCCCCTGGAGTTTTGCTTCCTGGCGGACTGGTACTTTCGAGAACGCGGCATCCGTGAAGACGTGACAATGACCTTCGTCACACCGTTGGACGCCGCATTCACCACACCAATTGCCGCAAAACGTTTGGGGGGCATGCTCAGTGAACGGGACATCGAACTCGTCACTGAGTTCAACACCGGTGAAGTTGACGGAGTAGCTGGGCGACTCATCTCCTATGACGAACGCGAGGTCCCCTTCGACCTCGCCGTAGTAATTCCGGTACACAATGGTGCGTCTTACGTGACAAAGTCGCCCGGTTTAGGTGACGCTTTAGGTTTCGTGGCGACCAACAAACACACTTTACAGAGCCTCGCTTCACCCAACGTCTTCGCAATCGGAGACGCCACATCCATCCCTATCTCTAAGGCTGGTTCGGTCACTCACTTCGAGGGCGAAATACTCGTGGAGAACATCAAGCGTTTCTTGAATGGCCAGACGCTGGACGCTTCCTACGACGGTCACGTGAATTGCTTTATCGAAACCGGCTTTTCCAAAGCCATGCTCATCGACTTCAACTACGACGTTGAGCCCGAATCCGGACACTACCCGGGCCACGTTGGCTTGTCACTGCTTAAGGAATCTCATCTCAATCATCTGGGCAAATTGATGTTCCAGTGGTTCTACTGGCACGTCTTACTTCCCGGACGCGAAATCCCTGGCGTGAGCAGCTCCATGCCGACGAAAGGAAAAGTCTCGCCTGACGAGGAGTCAAGGAAGGAAGTGACATCGTGAGTGTCGAAAGAATTGGCGGAGTCTCCCTCGAGCTCAACGACGAAGGTTTTTTGGTCGATCCGAGCCGGTGGAACGAAGGTGTGGCCATCGAACTGGCACGTCGCGAAGGAATCGATTCCTTGAGCGAACGGCACTGGGAAGTCATCCGCTTCATGCGTTCGGAATACGAGACCAAGGGTTCGGGCCCCAGTGTGCGATTACTCGGCAAGACTTCCGGCGTGTCCATCAAGGAGTTGTATCAACTTTTTCCCAAGGGACCGGCGAAATTGGCGGCGAAGATCGCGGGCATTCCCAAGCCCCGAGGCTGTATCTGATCACGGGGAGAAGAAGAGGACCAACGTGCGCGATACAATTGAGAAGGTATCGATCATCATTTCTAAGGGGTCGCTGGAGGGCATCTATCCCGGGCTGATTATGGCGAACGGCGCCCGCGCTGAAGGTATTGAAGCAAATCTATTCTTCACCTTCTTTGGTCTCGACGCCATTCACGCCAAGCGACTCAGCCACATCAAGGTGGCGGCCGTCGGCAATCCGGGCATGCACATGGCGAGCCTCCTCGGAGTCTTGCCCGGTATGTCGGCGATCGCAACTCACGTGATGGAGAGAAAGATGGAGAATTTTGATATTCCGGGCATTCCCGAATTCATGGAGATGATCGCGGACACCGGGTGCGGAATGTACGCGTGCAGGGCGTCCGTGGACCTCTTCGGATTCTCCAAGGACGACTTCATCAGCCAAGTTCAAGACATCATCACCGTGGGCGAGTTCTACGCCTTGGCCGCCGGCGGGGAAATTATCTTCACTTGACGCGAAATGGCCACCGTTCCCGCTCGAGGATCTAATACCCCCTAGGGTATACTACACTTACCTGTGTCGAGGAAATGAGGCTGCGATGACAATCACCACTACGACCCATATTTTGCAAGATCAAGAGCAGCTCAGTGCAATTGCCAAGCGCATGAAGCGCGCGCACGGCCAATTGGGTGCGGTGATTCGGATGCTCGATGATGGCCGGTCCTGTGAAGAGATCGTTACGCAGATGGCGGCGGTGGGCAAGGCCGTCAATACTGCGGCCTTCAAACTGATCGCCGCGAGCCTCAAAGAGTGCATCGAGGACGGGTCCGTCGACCGCGAGGTCGTGACCGAGAAACTACAAAAACTCTTTTTGAGTTTGGCCTAGGAGACGCGGTGAAGGTCGTCATCATTGGAGGAGTCGCAGGCGGGATGTCCGCCGCCACGCGCCTTCGACGACTGGACAACGACGCTGAGATCATCGTGCTGGAGCGGAGCCACTACGTTTCGTACGCCAACTGCGGCTTGCCCTACTACGTGGGTGGCGTGATCGAGCATGAGAGTGCGCTGCTCCTCGAGACGCAGCAGTCCCTGCACGCACGGTTTCGCCTCGACGTGCGAGTCAATAATGAAGCCACGGCCATTGACCCTCTGGCCCAGACCGTGGCCGTGAAGAACCTCGAGAGCGGTGACACCGACTCGCTCTCGTACGACGTCTTGATATTGAGCCCCGGGGCATTGCCCATCATCCCGCCGATTCCCGGCATTGAACGCGCCCTTCCCCTTCGCACCGTGGAAGACATGGAGCGAATGGCGAACGCAGTGCAAACACCGCCCGAAAGCGCGGTCGTGATCGGAGGAGGTTTCATCGGCATCGAAATCGCCGAAAATCTCGTCCGTCGCGGCATCGCCACCACGATTATTGAGGCTGCGGCACAGGTTCTGGCCCCGCTGGACCCTGAAATGGCCGCCCTGGTCGCCGACGAACTGCGGGGTCACGGCGTGTTGTTACATCTCGGCGAAGCCGTAGAGTCCATCACCCCAAAGGAGGTGCAACTTTCCTCCGGGGAGATTGTTGCGGCGCAACTTCTAATCGTCGCCATCGGCGTTCGCCCCGACATCGGCTTGGCCCGTGCTGCGGGACTTACGATTGGTGAGCGAGGCGGCATTGTGGTAGACGAATTCAACCGCAGCAGCGTGAAGAACGTCTACGCCATCGGCGACGCCGTCGAGAAGATGGACGCCCTCGATGGCGCGGGCGCGTTGATTCCCCTGGCCAATCTCGCCAATCGCCAAGGACGAGTCACGGCGGATCACATCGCCGGACGGGTCGTGCGACCACGCGCGACGATCGGTACGGCCATCGTGAAGGTCTTCGAGCTGACGGTCGCGATGACTGGTTGGAACGAGAAGCGACTCGCGTCCCAGCACCGCGACTTTCTCGCCATCCACACGCACCCGGCATCGCACGCGCGCTACTACCCCGGAGCCACGACGATGGCGCTTAAATTGCTCGTCGATCCGGAATCGGGAGAGATTCTCGGTGCTCAGGGTGTCGGCGTCGAAGGTGTGGACAAGCGCATTGACGTGCTCGCGACGGCAATGCGGGCCGGGCTCACGGCTCCCGAGCTGGCCGACCTCGAGCTCGCGTACGCTCCGCCCTACGGTTCGGCAAAAGACCCCGTCAACATCCTGGGCTACATAGCTGAGAATCTCCTCTCGGGGCTTATCGAAACCGTGCAATGGAGCGAGGTCGACGACTACCGGGTTCGAGGCGCCCAATTCCTCGACGTTCGCACCTCCGAAGAATTCGCCCGCGGTTCGCTTCCCGGGGCGGTCAACATCCCGATCGATGAACTGCGCGAAAGATTCGGAGAACTCGACAACGTTGAGACGGTCGTCAACTGCGAGGTCGGGCAACGAGGGCACGCCACGACGCTTCTGCTCAACGAACTCGGCGTTCGAGCACTAAACCTCGATGGCGGTTTCAAGACGTGGAGTTGCTCACCGGCGAACGTCTCCCCTCAGTTAGTCGGTTGAGCCGCGAAATGTTGGCACTCAAG
Organism: uncultured Acidimicrobiaceae bacterium; assembly: GCA_963716515.1. GTDB lineage: Bacteria > Actinomycetota > Acidimicrobiia > Acidimicrobiales > RAAP-2 > RAAP-2. The sequence continues at coordinate 1,537,986 of OY970319.1, read as the reverse complement.
AGAGAAGGGTCACGGTGATGTGTCATCGCGCGAAATGCAACACTTGTTTCAAGCCCACGTGGCGAGGATGCGGGAAACACGTCGAGCAAGCACTCGCGGGCGTACCCAAGAGTCAGCGATGCTCTTGCCGCGAGGACACGGCTCCGTCGAGCTCTCGTTCGGGCCGAGCTTTGTTGGCTCGCCTACTGGGGCAGTGAATCCGTGACCTTCGCCGCTCGTCACTGGCGCTATTCGCTGGACGCCTGGGCGATTCCCGAGGAGATATTGGCAGCTGCCGAGGAGAGTCCGTGGATTCATCCTCTCGAGTTCTTCCAGGTTCCGGACGTCATTGAATCGTCTCCGTCGCACGATCGCGCGCGCGAAGCGCTTCCGTCCGGAGGCAGCGTGCTCGACGTGGGCTGCGGAGCAGGAATCGCCGCTTTCGCGCTCGCGCCTCCCGCGGCTCACGTGATCGGAGTGGATCGTCAGGCCGAGATGTTGGCGGAGTTCCACGTGTGTGCTGAACAGCGAGGAGTCGCGTGTGCGACGATCGAGGGCTCCTGGCCTGAGGTGGCGGACGAGACTCCGAGTAGCGACATTGTGACCGCGCACCACGTGGTCTACAACGTCGGCGACATCGTTCCATTTATTCGAGCTCTTAACGATCACGCGCGGGTTCGCGTGGTTCTGGAGATGCCCGATCACCATCCACTAGCGCCAATGTCGGCAGCGTGGCGACACTTCTGGCGTCTCGAACGCCCGCTGGCTCCGACTTCGTCGGATCTCGTTGACGTTCTCACGGAGAGCGGCATTGAGGCGCACCAAGAGCAGTGGAGCGGAACAATGCGGACGGCGAAGAATCTGGAAGATGCCGCGCACTTGATGCGCATCCAACTCTGTCTACCTCAATCGCGCGAAGATGAGGTCCGCGAATATTTGATCTCGCGGCCGTCGTCGTCGGTGAGAGCTTTGAGCACAATCTGGTGGGATACGTGAACGCTCGCTGAAGGAGAGTCCGCGCTCTCCGCAACACGTTGTGTCAGTGTGCAAGGAATGAGCACGCAAATTGACGAATGAGGTTCAGTGTGTGGTCATCGCAACACGCTGGCTCACGGTGCCGTCGATCAAGGCGACGTCGATCGTCGAACGGCGTCGTTCGACTCAGAGCTTCGCAAAATCGATTCGCACCCGCGCGCGATAGCGTGGACTATGAGCTTTTGTCTTCGCACCTGGATCGCTGTCTCTGCGCCGCGAGTGCACTCCACATCGTTCCAGCGCTGTTCTGCGGACGAAGAGTGCCGTCGTAACCGAGCGGCGAGCCTCGGCCGGCAATCTCCCCAACTGGGTAACAATGGCCCCCGCCACGGGTAACGCCGCCGAGATCTCGCGGCGGGCCCTGTTGAAGATCAGCGAGTCGACGATTCTCACGACCGTCGACGGACTCGATCTTCGCGGGCACGCGAAGATCAGTGCCGTAGTGGGAATACCCCTGCGAAATCTCCAACAACGCCACGACGTCGCCACGTTCGCCACGACGGCGCCGATCGCGGCGGTCACCGCCTTGCTCGAGCTCCTGGCCATGGCGCCGTTGGAGAAGGTCATCGTCGCGCTGGGCGAGCACGCCGACACGCCGAACTTCGAGCAACTCAGCGCGGCCGTGGACGACATTCGTCGTAACGGGTCGTCGGTCGACGACGTCGTGGCGGTCCTGGCCTACGCCGTCGCCGAAGAGTTCCCGGCGGCGCCGCACTGTCGTCGACTGTTCGACGAGCGAGATGATCTGGCGCTGCCGGCCCAGCCCGAGGTCGTGGTCGCACCCACCGCACCGGCACCCAAAGAGACCGATCCGGAGATCAAGGAACAGCGCCGTCGGCGCCGCGAGGAAGAGAAGAAGCGCAAACGAGGACCGACCTCGCCACGCCCGCCGCGTCCGACCAAGGCCAAGTCGGTACCGAAATCTCGCGCGACACCGCCGGTGATAACCAAAATCAACGACGAATCGACGGAGCGACGTCGGCCGATGACCTTCACGCCGGCCGAACTCGAGCGCTTTGATCCGGAGCACGCCTTGGCCGGTGTCGTGGTCATCGTCGACGTGCCCTTTGACGCCACGGACCCGGCCACCCCCGAAGTGAAATCCAAGGAACGACCGGCGCTCGTGGTCGCCGCGGGCGCGGACGCCTTGTTAGTTCGACCGATCTATTCGAGCGCGGGGCCGACCCGAAAGGTCCTGCGGGCCTGGCGCCGGTTGGGTCTTGATCACGTCTGTTACGTCGACGACGTCCGCGTCGCGCTGAGTGTCGCTACGGAGTCACTGGAGCGTGTGGGTCGACTAAGCGATCAGGAGTGGAACGCACAGCTCTGATCTGGTGCACGATCAGCGCCGCACCGCCCAGCGCCAGGACGAGACCGGCGACCTGGACGCCGATCGAGCCGCTGTGAGACATCTGTCCCAGGAGCAGGCGTTCGTCGAGTGAACGCACGAGGCCCCAAACGATCATGGCGACGCCGGTCACGACGCCGACCCGGCGGCCGGGACGTCGGTGCTCGAGGGCGAGCAGGGCCAGCCACAAGAGCGCGTCCTCGGCACCCTGGATCAGGGGTACGGGAACGCGTCGGCCCACTTGTCCGGCGTAGTGAATACCGAACCACTGATGCGTGAGGTGCCCGCCGCCGTTGACCATGAATTGGGGACCGAGGACGCGCCCGAGCGCCCACCCGGCGATGAGCGCCGGCACCAGCGCGTCGCTAAAGCGGGCCAAGGAACTTCCCGGCCACCAACGACGTTGCAGGTAGAGACCCACGGGCAGCGCCAGCGCGATGCCCCCGAAGCTCGCGAGACCGCCCTGCCAGACGGCGATCCAGCGCGCCGGGTGATCCGAGTAGTAGCCCCAGTTGGTCGCGACGTTGGCCAGACGCGCGCCGAGCAGACCGGCCACAATCAGGCCGAACGCCAACTTGCCGAATGGTTGAACGTTGAATTCAGCTTTCGCCAAGCGCCGTCGCGCGTAAAGGAAGCAGACGTAGGCCGCAATGGCGAGGCCGAATCCGTAGGTGTGAAAGACGAGGGGACCGAGGTGAAACGAAGTGGGGACACCCGACACGGCTAGCCCCGCGGGCGACCGAGACCAAAGAATCCGTAGCCGAGTCGAACCGGGACGACGTGCACTTGCGTGCCCGTCATCTCGGCCTCAATCATCTTGCCGTCTCCGACGTACATCGCCACGTGCTGGTCCCCGTCGTAGCCGTAGAAGAGCAGGTCGCCCGGCTCGATGTCGACCAGCGGTACGCGCTCGGTGTCGAGGTACTGCCCGCCGGAGTAGTGCGGGAAGTAGATGCCCGCCGCGTCGTAGGCCAGCATGATCAAGCCGGAACAGTCGACGCCCGATTTGCTGGCGCCGCCCCACTGGTACCAGGTGCCGATATACGACATGGCGGTACGGATCGCGATGTTGGCCTTGGAGTCCGGTGGCGGGTTGACCAGGCCGTCGGCCAGGCTCTGGTTGTTGAACGAGGACACTACCTTCGCCGACGCGGCCGCTTGGGCCTGGGCGATGAAGGTCGCGATGTTGCCTTTCACCTGACTAAGGGCGTGATTCAGCGTCGACTGAAAGACGTTGGCCGAGTGGAAGGATCGAGCGGCCGCCCGGGTCAGATAGGCCGCTCGGCCCACCTCCGACGCCAGGATGCTGCGCTCCTGGGTCAGTTCGATCTTGTAGTTCTTTAGGTCCGACAGGGTTTGGGCCACGTTGCCCTGGGCCAACTCGTTGTACACGTTGGTCGACCCGATTTTCGAAGCGCTGTTGGAGAAGAGGGGGTTGTTGCTCGCGGCCGCCCCGTTGGTCACGTAGGCGAAGACGGCCTCGGCGCGCAACTGCGAGTCGCCCTTGGTGACGTTCTTCTTGATCATGGCGACGTCGGCTTTGGTGTTGCGGATCTCACTGGCGATCTTGTCCAGCTTGATTTTGGCGAGGTCGTACTTTTGGCCGAGGTAGTCGACGTGAGCGCTGATTCGATTGATCTGCTTGAGGAGTTGGTTCGCCCGCGCGCGATCGGTGCTCAACGTCCCGGCCGACGCGAGGTGCGAGGAGAAGGTCACAGTGCCAAGACACACTGCGACCACAGCCAAGATGGAAAAGATCCACCGGAAGCGCCTGAGTTCCCTTGCTGGCCGTAGCGTCGGAGGCGCCATGCGCACGACGTCAGTCACGGGTCAAGGCTACCGGTTGGCGTCGAAGCCGTGCAGACTCGAGTTCCCGCGAAGTTCACTTCTCCCTGATCAACGATGGTGAACGGGCGCCCCACGAGCGGTAATTTTGCCTCGCGTTCGGACAGTTTCGCGGCCGAGAATAGGCTCGGCGCATGTCGAATCGATCTCGCGCGTTACCGCGTCGCTCCTGTCTTTCGACGCCGGGCTCCTCCGAACGATTCCTCGCTAAGGCGCCGACCGCCACCACCGACTTCTCCTTCCTCGATCTCGAAGACTCGGTGGCGCCGAATGAGAAGGTGGCCGCGCGCGCCAAAGTCGCCCAGGCGATCCGCACGCTCGATTGGGACGACCGCGTGTTGTGCGTGCGGGTGAACGCTTGGGATACTCCTTGGACCTACGGCGACGTGATCGACGTCGTCACCGACGCCGGTCCTCGCCTCGACGAGGTCATGTTGCCCAAGGTGCAGCGGGCCTCGGACGTGGTGGCCCTCGATCTCCTGCTCTCGCAGGTCGAACAGAACGCCGGGCTGGAGCCGGGTCACATCGGCATCGAGGCGCAGATCGAAACGGCGCGGGGGCTGATCAACGTGGAAGAGATCTGTTCGGCGTCGCCGCGCCTAGAGTCCATCGTCTTCGGGCCGGCCGACTTCGCGGCCTCGATCGGCATGCCGGTCACCACCATCGACGAGACGATTCATCACGCCCCCTCCAATCCCTTCAGCTACGTCTTCGCCAAGATCTTGATGGCCGGGCGGGCCAACGGTCTCCACGTCATAGACGGACCGTTCCTCAAGGTTCGCGACCTCGAGGCGTTGCGCTTCGCGGCCCAGATCTCGGCCTCCTACGGCTTTGACGGCAAGTGGGCGCTCACCCCGGACCAGGCCCTGGTGCTCAACGAGGTCTACTCGCCGAGTCAGGAACTGTTCGACAAATCCGTCGACATCCTCGACGCCTACCGTTTCGCGACGGAGACGAGGCACACCGGCGCGGTGATGTTCGGCGACGAGATGATCGACGAAGCCTCAGCCAAAATCGCCAACTCCTTCGTGGCCCGGGGGGAGCGTTCGGGGATGAAGCCCACGCCGAAGTAACGGTCGTACCGCGACGTTCACCAAGAATTCAACCAACCCGCTCTATCTATTAGGCCCGCTCGGCGCTAGATTTCTTATTAGGAGAGATTCGCAACAAGGATATTTCGAACACCGGGCAAGTGAAAAGGAATTCCGAGCGCATGGCAATCATTCAACTGACGGCTCCGCGAAGTCGCTACGAAAGGCTGAAGCGGGCCTTCACCGCGCACGAATGGCGCACCATCAGCTGGATGATGGCGAGCATCGTCGCCCTACACGTGATCGGCTTCGGTATCCTCTTCGCCTTCGTCTTACCGGGGCACTACAAGAGCTTCGGCATCGGCCTCGGAATCCTCGCCTACACCCTGGGCCTTCGCCACGCCTTCGACGCCGACCACATCTCGGCGATCGACAACACCACTCGCAAACTTCTCAACGAACGCCACGGCAAAGAGGGCACGAATCGACCGCTCACCCTGGGCTACTGGTTCTCCTTGGGTCACTCGACGATCGTGGTGGTGATCGGCATCGGTTTGGTCTTTTCGGAGCGCGCCGTCTTTCACGCCGTGTCGCACTCCAACTCCGGTCTCGAACAGTTCGGTGGCATCTTCGGGACTTTGGTCTCCGCGTCCTTCCTCTTCTTGATCGCGCTGATGAACCTGGTGATCCTGGCCAGCATCATGCGCGTCTTTCGCTCGATGCGCGACGGCACCTACGACGAGGCCGAACTCGAGGCGCAGTTGCAAAGTCGTGGCCTGATGTACCGATTCTTCGGCAAATGGATGCGCTCCCTCGACAAGGAGTGGAAGCTCTACCCGGTGGGCGTGGTCTTCGGCATGGGCTTTGACACGGCGACCGAAGTGGCGCTGTTGGCCTCCACCGCGGTCCTCGCGGCCACGCACGTGCCGTGGTATTCGATCATGTGCCTGCCGATCCTCTTCACCGCGGGCATGGTCCTCATGGACACCATCGACTGCATGTTCATGAACGTCGCCTACGGCTGGGCCTTCTTCAATCCGGTGCGCAAGGTCTTTTACAACCTCGCCATCACCGGATTGTCGGTGGCGATCTGCTTCTTCATCGGCGCCATCGAGGTCTTGGGCCTCCTGCCCCATGAGCTGCACTGGAAAGGTGCCTTCTGGCGAGCGATGTCCGGCTTTGACATCAACAAGGCCGGCATGATCATCGCCGGGATGTTCGTGGTGACGTTCGTGGGCGCCGTCCTCATCTGGCGTTACGGAAACATCGAAGAGAAGTGGGGCTCGAAGATTCGACCGACCGAAGTCGCCGTCTTGGACCTCGCCGAACGGTCCCCGGGTGACGAGGATCCCCGAGGTGACTACGACGGCCCGGCCTACGGGTTCGCAGCCGACTAGGTCCTATTCGCCCACGCCTTCCAGCAGTCGGCGGGCGATGACCTTGAGACAGAGCGTCTCGTCGGCGCCTTCGAAGATCGACAGCACGCGCGCGTCCACGAAGTAGCGGCTCACCGGGTACTCCTCGGCGTAGCCCATCCCGCCGTGAATCTGCATGGCCTCGCGGGTGACCCACTCGGCGGCGCGACAGACGTAGGCCTTGGCCATCGAGGCCTCGAGAGCGCCCCCGCCGCGACCCATCTCGCGCGCCACCTCCAGTGAGAACTGGCGAGCGCACTGGATGATGGCGGCCATCGTGCCGAGTTTCACGCGCGTCAGTTCGAAGTCGACGATGGCCTCGCCGAAGACGACGCGACTTTGCGCGTAGTCCAGCGCCGCTTCGTAGGCCGCCTGCATGAGGCCGACGGCGCGCGCGGCCGTCTGCAGTCGCCCGTTCTCGAATCCGGCCATCTGGAGATAGAACCCCCGGCCCAGTCCTTCGTCGCCCCCGACGAGGTCGGCGTCGGGTACGAACCAGCGATCGAAGGCCAGTTCGTAGGAGTGCATGCCGCGGTAACCGATGGTGTCGATCGGTCGTCCCTCGAGTCGCCCGCTCCCGTGTCCCGGGCCCTCGTGGGCGCCCTGGGTCAAAATGAAGCCGTGGCTTTCGCCCTGGTGCTTTTCGACCAGGAATAAGGACAGGCCTCGGTGTGCGGCGTCGCGGTCGGGGTCGGTGCGCGCGAGCAGCATCAAGACGTCGGCGCGCGCGGCGAACGTGCACCACGTCTTGGTGCCGTTGATGAGCCAGCCACCCGGCGTCTTCGTGGCGCTGGTGGTGACGCCGGCGACGTCGCTGCCGAAGTCCGGTTCGGTCACGGCGACCGCGGCCAGGACCTCGCCCGACGCCAGTAGGGGCAGCCACCGTTGCTTCTGGTCGAGCGTGCCGCCTTTGACCAGGGCCCGCGTCAAGATCTCCGGACGGGTGATCAGCGAACCGCCGACGCCCAGCGCGCCCCAGGACAGCTCCTCGGTCGCCACGACCATGCCGAGGTACTCCGATTCGCCCCCGGCCGCGAAGCCGCCGAACTCCTCGGGCACCGAGAGACCGAAGCCGCCGAGTTCGGCCAGTCCCGAAATCACGGACTCGGGGATGTCGGCGTTGGTGCGGTGCACGTGTTCGGCGTGCGGGCGAACCTGCTCGAGGGCGAAACGGTGGAAGGTGTCGGCGACCATCTCGAAGTCGTCGCCGAGGTGACGCGGTCCGGGGCGGTCGGCGAGGCTCGCGACGAACTGAGGATCACGGTAGGTCGTGACGAACGAGGCGAACGGTCGGTACCAGTCGTCGTCCACGGCCCAGAGCGTTTCGCGTCCGAGGATGCGCGTCGCGAGGTCGCTCAGGGCGATCGCCAGGAAGGCCGCGACCAGTTGGGATTCGACCTCGCCGTGAGCGGCGTAGGCGAGGGAGGCGCGCGCCGTCGCCACGGCGCTCGCGCCGTGCGCCACGTCGTAGGCCAGGCTCTGGTGAGCCTCGACGCCGCCACCGCCTTTGAGGTTCACCAACGCCCCGTCGATCACCGACTGCGCGCGCTCGATCAGTTCCGTCGCCGTCGCGAGATCGAGTGGGGGAGCGGGCATAGGTGCAATGTATCGGGTGAGAGGAACGCGACGGTGCGACCTAGGCTCGGGACGTGAATGTGACAATGCTCCTCGCCGATTCGGCCCAAGTGGCCGACGGCAAGCTCTACATCCTGGGCGGCGGGTGGTCGGTGACCGGGCCGGATCCCACGCCGTCGGCCGTCGCCATCAAGGTCATGGTCGATTGGCACGAATTCAACTCCAGCCATCACTGGGAGTTGTTCCTCGAGGACGCCGACGGACAGCCGGTGCGATTCGATACGCCCGACGGACCTCAACCCATTGAGGTGCGGGGCGACTTCTCGGCGGTGGCGCCGGACGGCGTACCGGTGGGCACGCCGGTCGACGTGCCGATCGCCGTCAACTTCGGACCGATTCCCCTGCAAGACGGCGCTCGTTTCACCTGGCGATTGGTGATCGACGGCGACTCGTTGCCGGGCGGCACGGTCGCCTTCACGACGCGGCCGGCGTTGCCGGTCAGCGTCGACGAATAGCTCGACGTGAGCGCGGTGTACGAAAGAATGGACCCATGAGTTCATTCGAACGTCCCTTCGGGCGCTCTTTCGAGGAGTTCGAGGTCGGTGACGTGTACCGGCACTGGCCCGGCAAGACGATCACCGAGGCCGACGACCATCTCTTTTGCATGATCACCATGAACCACCATCCGCTGCACACCGACGCCTGGTTCGCCGAACACGAGACCGTGCATCACAAGAACGTGGTCGTGGGCAACCTGGTCTACTCACTGGTCCTGGGCATGAGCGTGCCCGACGTCTCCGGTTCGGCCATCGCCAATCTCGAGGTCGAGTCCCTGGTCCATCGCCACCCGACGTTTCACGGCGACACCATCTACGCCGAGACGAAGGTCCTCGACAAGACGCCGTCGACGTCCAAGACCGACCGGGGCATCGTCACCGTCGAGACCAAGGGCTTCAATCAAGACGGCCTCGAGGTCTGCTACTTCCGACGCAAGGTGATGGTCTGGAAGCGAGAGTTCGCCCCGGCGCGAGAACGTCCGTACAGTGGCGACGTCTGGTCGTAGCGACCACGCGGCGTTGCGACGAGCGCTGCGTCGACACGCGGCGACACTGGCTCGTCCACTGCCGTGGATAGACGCTGGTCCGTGGGCCGTCTTAGTGAGCGAGGTCATGCTGCAACAGACCCAGACCTCGCGGGTCATCGACCCCTGGACGAGGTTCCTTGCCGCGTTCCCGACGCCCAGCGCCTGCGCCGACGCCCCGTTGTCCGACGTACTGCGACTGTGGAGCGGCCTCGGCTATCACCGCCGCGCCAAGGCCCTCCACGACGCGGCCAAAATGATTCGCGACGACTTTGAGGGTGCGGTGCCGAGTGAGGTGCTCGATCTGCGGCGTCTGCCCGGCATTGGTGAGTACAGCGCCAACGCCGTCGGCTCCTTCGCCTTCGGTCACGCGGTCGCCGTCGTGGACACCAACGTCGGTCGCGTGCTCGCGCGCGCCCTCGCCAATCGAACGTTGAGCGTGCGTGAGGCTCGCGTCGAAGCGAACGAACTGCTGCCTCGAACGAACGCGGCGTCCTTTAATCAGTCCATGTTGGACCTGGGGGCCCAGTACTGCACCTCGGCGCCACGCTGTTCACTCTGTCCCGTGTCTCGCGCCTGTAAATGGAACCGCGAAGGGGGACCCGACCCCGCACCTCGCAGCGCCGGCGTGTCTCGAGCGCAGCCGAAGTTTCACGGATCGAATCGGGAGGCGCGCGGGCGCGTCATCGCCGCCCTGCGCGAACGTCCTCGCTCCTTGCAACACCTGTCGTCGTGCGTGGGGATGGACAGGGATCGTGGCGCGGCGCTCATCGACGGACTGGTGGCCGATGGTCTGGTCGAACGCCGAGGACGTCTCGTGCACCTGAGCGGGAGCTGAGGCGAGGTTCGTCGCTCGGTGCCCGTGGCTCCTTCGGTAACCTCAACCTCGTGAGTTCCATCGACGTCGCTCGGTTCAAGGAGATCCTCGGACACTTCGTCACGGGCGTGGCCGTCGTCACGGCCGCCTCACCCGAAGGGCCGGTCGGCTTCACCTGCCAGACCTTTGGCGCCCTCTCCCTCGAGCCCACGCTGGTCTCGTTCTCGGCTCTCTCGGCGAGCCACTCGTGGCCGCGGGCGCGTGACGTCGGTGTGGTGGGCGTCAACATTCTCTCGTCCGATCAGGAGTCGATGGCCCGGGTCTTCGGGCGATCCGGCCCCGACAAGTTCGCCGGGATCGACTGGACGCCCGGTCCGAAGGGCTCGCCCCTGATCGAGGGGGCGCTGGCGCACCTGGAAGGTCGAATCGAGCTGGTCACGTCCCAGGGTGACCACGACATCGTCGTGGTGACCGTGGAGTACGGGGTGAGTCATCATGGCGCGCCGCTGGTTTTCTATCGCGGTCGATTCGCCGGATTCGACGGAATCGAGAAATAACTACGCTTCCAAGCGTGATGACTCTCGTCAGTCCCGTGGGTGTTCGAATGAGGAACTGATGGCGCTCGCCGTCAAGATCGTCATCGTGTTCGTCGTGGTCCTGGTGGTCACGATCGCCGCCCTGCGGATTCGAAAACTGCGACGCGACGAGATCCGTGAACTCTCGCGGCCGGTCGAGCGACGACTGATGTCCCCACCACCGTCGCCCTACGCGCCGTCGAAGGGATTTCGCTTGCTCGACGGTCCGCTGGATGCGACGCGCCGACCCGAGCCCCTTCGACCGCGGCTCGAATCGGATCGCGACTACGTCTTCAGCGAGTCCCAAATGCCGGGCGACGGAGAGGTGGTGCCGACGCAACTACGCCACAACGAAAAGTGGGCTCTCTCGAAATCGGCGCGACATTCGACTTCCTATTCGGGCCTGCGCGTCGGCATCATTGCCTTGATCATCATCGTGATCGTGGGGGCCATCGGTCTCTATCTACAGCACGGTCCTTTGAAGACCAGCGCCACGACGACCACGACCACGACGAGGCCAACGTCGACGACCACTACCTTGGCGCTACCGGCCTCGTTCGTCGCGACGTCCACCAGTGGTCGGACCGCGACCTATCGGGTGCCGCTCAAAAGTTACGACGTCATCGTGAAGGGCGCGCTCGGTCCGACGTGGGCCGTCTACCAGATGGGACCCCACAGCACGCTCGAGTGGCAGGGCACCGTCGCGTCGGGCGACCACGAGTCACTCCGAATGGTCGGCGATTCACAGATCACGATCGGTGCGCCCAAGAGCGCGAGTGTCACGGTCGAGGGAAAGCCGGTGGTCTTTCCCTCGCCGCTGCCGACGACGTTGGTGTTGTCTTTCGTCTCGTCATAGGGCGGCTATCTCGTTCAAGGTCCAGGCCAGGACCTGCGCCTCGTCGCGCCACGCGTCGTAGCGCCCGGAGGGACCGCCGTGGCCCGCGCCCATTTCGGTCTTCAAGAAGGCGACGTTCTCGGCGTTGGCGTCGCGAAGTTTCAGTACCCACTTGGTCGGTTCCCAGAAACCGACGCGCGGGTCGTTGAGTCCCCCCGAGGCGAAGAGGTGCGGGTAGACGCGCGCGGTGCCGTTCGGGTTCGTCGCCACGACGTTGTCGTAGGGGGAGTAACTCTTCATCGTGCGATAGGCCGTGGCGCTGGCGTCGGGATTGCCCCACTCCTCCCACTCACCGACGGTGAGCGGGAGGGTCGCGTCGAGCATCGTCGTCAGCGCGTCGACGAAGGGCACGTCGGCGACGACGCAACGGAATAATTCCGGCGCCAGATTCATGACGGCCCCCATCAACAGGCCACCGGCCGAAGCGCCGCGAATCGCGAGCAGCTCGCTGGTCGTCCAGTCACCACGAACGAGCTCTCGCGCGACCGCGACGAAGTCACTGAAGGTGGTCGGCTTTTGGGCCAGTTTGCCCGTCTCGTACCAGGAGCGGCCCATCTCGCCCCCGCCTCGGATGTGGGCGATCGCGAAGATGACACCGCGTTCGAGCAGCGACAGTCGAAGCGACGAGAACGAGGGATCGATCGAGATCTCGTAGCTGCCGTAGCCGTGGAGCAGGAACGGCGAAGCCGCGCGGGCCCGGAGTTCGCCGTCGGCGCCGACGTCGATGAGATCGTGGCGCCCCACCACCGAGACCGGGATGCGCACGCCGTCACTGGCCGTGACCCACAGGCGTCCGGTCACGTACTGGGTCGCGTCGAAACCGCCGAGGACGATCTGCTGCTTGCGCACGATGGTCTCTCCGGTGGCGATGACGACGTCGGCGACCAGTCGTGGCGTGACCAGTGACGTGATCGACACTCGCAGTTGGGAAGTGTCGAAGTTCGGATTCGCCGAGAGCGAGACGGTACTCGGGCTCGCCGGTCCTTCGACCAACCACGAGCGTTCGAGGAGATCGTCGCCGAAGGGATCGGAGCCGGGCAATGTCGTCACGAGGCGAACGGCCGCCCCCCCGTCGTGTCGTTCGCTGATCGCGAAGAACGACTGGAAGGCGTCGACGCCGTCGAGGCGCGACCCGCGACGCTCGGGGATCACTTCGCGCCACTCGCCACCGTCGACCTCGCGGGCCAACAGTCGAAAGTCGGTTGCGCCCTCGTTGGTCACCTTCAACCACCACGCGACGCCGCCGTCGTCGACGAAGTGTTCGACGCCGTATTCGATGCCCGGACGGCGGGCCTCGAGCAAGGTCAACGCGCTCGTCGGATCGTTCGCGGCGAGGTAGTGCATCTCGGTCGTCATGGACGATCCCAGTTGGACGACGATGACCGCGTCGTCGCGACTACGACCGACCGACAGAGTGAACTGCGCGTCGTCCTCTTGAAATATCAGCGCGTCGGTGTTGGGGTCGGTGCCCAGTTCGTGGCGCCAGAGCTGGAACGGCCGTTTGGCCTCGTCGGTGCGCGTGTAGAAAAAGTGGCGACTGTCGGTGGCCCACGCGAAGCCGTAGTAGACGTCGTCGAGTACCTCGTCGACGCCGGCCTGCCCGGCCAGCGGTCGAACGGTCACGTGAAACTGTTCGTCACCGTCGAAATCGGTGCCGACCGCGACCCAATCGTCATTCGGACTCACCGCGAGGACGCCGACCGCGAAGTAGTCACTGCCACCGGCCTCGACGTTCTCATCGAGGATCACCTGCTCGCCTTCGAGCGTGTTCAAGGGATCGATCTCCGGCGGCGTGAGATCGTCACCGAGCGCCGGCACTCGACAGCTGAGCGGGTAGTTGAGCCCTTCGCGAGTTCGTTCGAAGTACCACCACGGCCCTTTTCGAACCGGCACGGAGATATCGGTCTCCTCGATCCGAGCCTTGATCTCTTCGAACAGCTCGTCTTCGAGGGGCTTCAGGTCGCGAATGCTCTGGTTGAGAAATTCGTTCTCGGCGCGCAAGTGGGCGAGGACCATTTCGTCTTCGCGGTCCATCAGCCAGTAGTAGGGGTCCTCTCGGACGTCACCGTGACGGGCTATTTGAAATGGACGTTTCGGGACGATCGGAGGTGTAGGCACTGCTCTACTTTGCCTCAATTGTTGACATATCCCGATCTCGAGTTAGTACTATGGACGTAGGGATTATCCCAAGGGAGCACCATGTCAGTCGACAATCTGGATTTCAGTCGGTACCAACTGGGCTGGTCCGACGACCAGATTCCCGTCTTCAAACCGAAGAAGGGAATCAACGAAGCGATCGTCCGCGAGATGTCGGGCATCAAGAACGAAGAGAAGTGGATGCTCGACTTCCGCCTCAGCGCCTTGAAGAAGTTCGAGAAGAAGCCGATGGTGCCGTGGTTCGCCGACCGAATGCCGGACCTCGATTTCAACGACATCTACTACTACATCAAGCCGACCGAGAATCAGGTCGACCGGTGGGAGGACCTCCCCGACGACATCAAGAACACCTACGAGCGCCTGGGCATCCCCGAGGCCGAGCGCAAGTACCTGGCCGGCGTCACCGCCCAGTACGAGTCCGAAGTGGTCTTTCACCGCAACCGCGAGGACCTCGAGCGCCTCGGCGTGCTGTTCTGCGACATGGACACCGCGGTGCGCGAGTACCCCGAACTGGTTCGCAAGTACTTCGGCACGATCATTCCTCCCAACGACAACAAGTTCGCCGCCTTGAACTCCGCCGTGTGGAGCGGGGGGTCGTTCATCTACGTGCCGCCCGGCGTCAACGTCGACCAGCCGCTGCAGGCCTATTTCCGCATCAACACCGAGAACATGGGTCAGTTCGAACGCACGCTCATCATCGCCGACGAGGGATCGCAGGTCCACTACGTCGAGGGCTGTTCGGCCCCGGTCTATTCCACCGACTCGCTGCACTCGGCGGTCGTCGAACTCGTCGCGCTGCCTGGGGCGCGCATCACCTACACCACGATCCAGAACTGGTCCAACAACGTCTACAACCTGGTGACCAAGCGCGCCCGCGCCGAAGCCGAAGCGCACGTCGAGTGGATTGACGGCAATATCGGTTCGCGTCTCACCATGAAGTACCCGTCGGTCTACCTGATGGGCCCCAAGGCCTCGGGTGAAGTCCTCTCGGTCGCCTACGCCGGACCGGGTCAGGTGCAAGACGCCGGCGCCAAGATGATCCACTGCGCCCCGGAGACCACTTCGACCATCATCTCGAAGTCCATTTCGAAGGACGGCGGTCAGACGACTTACCGCGGCCTGGTGAAGGTGGAAGAGGGCGCCACCGGCGCCAAGAGCTTCGTTCGCTGTGACGCGTTGATCTTGGACGAGCAGTCCATCTCCGAGACCAAGCCCTACATGGAGGTCGGCGAGCAAGACGCGTCCATCGGACACGAGGCGACCGTGTCGAAGATCGGTGACGACCAGTTGTTCTACCTCATGAGTCGCGGCCTCACCGAGGCGCAAGCCATGGGCATGATCGTGAACGGCTTCATCGAACCCGTGACGCGCACCCTGCCGATGGAGTACGCCGTCGAGTGGTCGCGCTTGATCGAACTGCAGATGGAAGGCTCGATCGGCTAAACGGGCGCTCGCCACATGGTGTAGTACGGCGGGCCGCCCTCGACCGGGGTCAAGGTCTCAATCAGTTCGTAGCCGAATCGCTGGTAGTACGCGACGTTCTCGTGCCGCGGCGTCTCCAAGTGGCTGCCGACGCTCTCGCGGTCGACCTGTTCGAACGCGTGCTCCAGCAGCAACGTCCCGACCCCGCTTCGCTGCGCCGGCGGATCGGCGCAGAGCACCATCAGGTACCAGTGCGGGTCCTTGCGGTGCGCGCGCGCCAGCGCCGCCACGTAACGATTGCCGGTGGTGATGGCGCGCGGTCGTCGATAGAAGGCGCGCAACGAGGACGGTATCTGACTCAGCTGCAGTGTGATGGGCAGCGGGTACCCGCCGGTGGTTAACCACGCGGCTACGCCTACGGCTTCGTCGTCGTCATTTCGCACGGTCACGATTCGACCGTGCACGCCCATGTGGGTGTAGACGGAACGAAAGAAAATTGGGAGGCGTGAACGCCGTAGGTCGTCGTCCGGCAGCAGGTAGGTGAAAAACGGATCATCGAAAAAGGCCCGACTGGACAACGCGATAACGGCCGTTAATTCCGCGCCGATCAGCGCTCTTTCGTCGATTCGGTGTCCGGGCATCCGCAATTTCTAGCAAATTTGCCGTCGCGACGTGGAAGAATGGCGGTATGGGAATGCGCGAAGAGTGCAAGCACTTTCAGAGTCGGACCTACAAGTCCGGGGAGGTCGCGCGGTTCTGCGTGCTCGGTAACGCCCCGGACCAACCCTGGTCCTGTCCCGAGAACTGCGTCACCTACGAGCGCCGCCTGGCCGACGTCGGCTGGTCCCACGGCTCCTTGGTCGACCGTCCGGTCGAGAAGGAGCCCGAGACCAGCGCCAGTTTGGACGAGCGGCGCGAACTGCTCAACATGGCCAGTGAGATCGTCAACAACGTGGCGCCCGAGATGTACGAAGAGCGCCGCAAAGAGCTCGACGAGATGGAGCGCAAGCAGCGCGGCTGGAAGTTCTGGAAGCGCTAATCGCCGTGGAAGACCGGTGGCCGCTTCTCCGTGAAGGCCGTCATCGCCTCGCGTAGGTCGTTACTCTGAAGGTACATCGTGTTCCAGCGCGCGACGAACTCCAGACCCTGGTCAACGGTGCGTCCGTCGTTGGCCGCCAGCACGGCCTTCGTGCCTTGGACGGCCAGCGGCGAATTCTGCGCGATCTCCTTCGCGAGGTAGCGCGCGCCGGCGAGGACCTCGTCGCTGTTCCCGAAGACGGCGTTCACCAGACCGATCTCGAGCGCGCGCGTCGCGTCAATGTCCTTGCCGGTGTAGGCCAACTCGGCCAGATGGCCCGCGTTGAGAATCTTGGGAAGACGTTGCAGCGAACCGAGGTCCGCGACGATGGCGATCTTCGTCTCGCGCACCGAGAACTTCGTGTCGTTCGCGCAGTAGCGCACGTCACACGCGCTCACCAGGTCGACGCCGCCGCCGATGCAGTACCCGTGGATCGCCGCGATGACCGGCACCGCGAGTTCGGCGATCGACGTGACCGACGCCTGCAGGGCCCGCACTTGCGCGTAGGACTGGGCGTTCGACGCCGCCCGGGACTTCGACGACCCAGGGGCCGCGAGGCCCCCTCCGAACTCCTTTAAGTCGAGCCCGACACTGAAATGCGGTCCCTTCGCCGCGATGATGAGCACACGAATGTTCCGGTCACTCGTGACGGCCGCGGCGGCGAGTGGCAGATCGTGCCACAGGGCACTGCCCATGGCGTTGCGCGCCTCGGCGCGATCGAGCCACAGGGTGGCGACGTGTTCGTCGACTTCGAGGGTTAAGACTTCCGATGAAAACTCCACGCGCGCTCCTCGTTCGAATCGACTTCAGCCTAGGACCGGCCTCGATGGAGAAAGAGGTGCGCCCAGTACACTGCCTGGGTCCCGATATCTATGAAAATCTTCGCTGATTCAGCCACCGCCTTCATCGCCGAGCGACCCGACGCGGCCACTCGCCAACGGGCGTGGGCGGCCTTCGAGGTGGCCGGGCTTCCGACCACCAATGACGAAGTCTGGCGTTACGCCCCCCTGAAGGACTTCGTCCTCGACCGATTTGACGTCGTCAGCGAGCCCGCCACGCGCTCCGATTCGGCCTTCGCCGCCCAACTGTGCGAGCGAGCGGGCCTCGTGGTGCGCGTGGTCGACGGCTTTTGCGTCAGTACCGGCGCCGCCCTCGAAGGTGTCGACGTGGCGGTGGTCGAATCCGCGCGGTCGCTGGCCGGGACGTCGTTCACCGAACGCTACGAGAGTGACACCTTCGCGGTCCTCAACGCCGCCCTGGCCCCGGCGACGACGGTCATTCGAGTCGGCGCCGGCGTGAACGTCGCTGAACCGATCGTGGTCTTGAACGTCTCGAACTCGACGGCGTCGTTCTCGCGCACCCAGATCGAACTCGGTCGCGGCGCCAGCGCCACCATCGTGGAATATTTTGAAGGAGGCGCCGACGCCCTGGTGGTACCGCTCAGTGAGTACTCCCTCGGCGACAACGCCTCGCTGCAGCTCATCACCTACCAGCGCCTGGACCAGAGCGCGTGGCACGTCGCTCGAACGACGGGCTTCGTGAGCCGCGACGCGCGTCTGCGTCAGGCCGTGGTCGGTATCGGCGCGCACTACAACCGCTCGCGCAATGACGCCGAGATGCGCGGCGCCGGGTCCGAGAACGAACTGCGCACGACCTTCCTCGGTTCCGGCGACCAGGTGCACGATTTCCGTACCCACCAGATGCACACCGGGGCCCGATCACGTTCGACGCTCCTCTCCAAGGGCGCGGTCGCCGACCGATCCCGTTCGGTCTACACCGGACTGATCGAGATCGAGAAGGGCGCCAAGCGCACCGACGCGCGCCAGACCAACCACAACCTGTTGCTCTCACCCCAGGCCCACGCCGACAGCGTGCCCAACCTGGACATTCGAGAGAACGACGTCATGTGCGCCCACGCCTCGAGCGTGGGGCCGTTGGACGAACTACAGCGCTGGTACTTGGAGTCGCGCGGCGTCGACCGCGAAGACGCCGAGCGACTGATGATCCAGGGCTTCTTCTACGAGATGCTCGCCAACTTGCCGCCCGAGCTGGCCGAGCTCGTCGAGCGCGACGTGACGTCGGTATTGGCGACCGTCAACGTGGTGACGCCGTGAACGCCGTCGACATCGGACAGCTCGGCGACTACCAGAGCGGGGTGCCGCGCCAGATACAGGTCGAAAACCGCACCCTGGTGGTGGTGCGCATCGAGGACGACGTCTACGTCTTGGACGACCGGTGCAGTCACGAGGACTTCAGTCTCGCGGAAGGCGAAGTGGACTGCGAAGCGGGCGAGATTGAGTGCGCTCGACACGGATCGATGTTCCGTCTGAAAGACGGCGAACCCACGTCCTTGCCGGCGACGCGACCGGTGGCGCACTACGACGTGCGTACCTTTGACGGTCGCTTGGAAGTTGTCCTCCCGTGACCTCCACCTTGACCATCGAAGGTCTGCGCGTGGAAGTGGCCGGCAAGGAGGTCCTGAAGGGCTTCGACCTCTTCATGAAGACCGGCGAGGTCCACGTCATCATGGGACCGAACGGTTCGGGAAAGTCCACGCTGGCCCACGCGCTCACCGGTCACCCGGGCTACACCGTCCTTGCCGGTTCGGTGCGTATCGACGGCGTGGAGCTCCTGAGCCTGTCGCCGACGGAGCGCGCCCGTCACGGTCTGTTGCTGGCCATGCAACAGCCGCTGGAGGTTCCCGGCGTTCGACCGTTCGACCTTTTGGTGGCCGCGGGCGTCGATCCCACGAATCTGCGCCAACGCATGCGCGACGAAGCCGATCGCGTGGAACTCCGTCCCGAGGTACTCGATCGGTTCGTCAACGTCGATCTTTCGGGCGGCGAACGCAAGCGCGCCGAGATCGTGCAGTTCGGATTGCTGCGTCCGAAGTTCGCGGTGCTCGACGAGATCGACTCCGGACTCGACGTCGACGCGCTCGGTGCCGTGGCGCGACGCCTCTCACTGGCGAGCGGTGAGTGGGAGTGCGGCCTCTTGGCGATCACGCACTTCAAGCGACTGTTGCAAGAGCTCACGCCGACCAGGATCCACGTGCTCAGCGAGGGCCGTGTGGTCGCGACCGGCGGGCCGGAACTCTCGGAGATTCTCGAACGCGACGGCTACGAACCGTTTCGCGTCACCAGCGCTTGACCGCGACGTCGATCGACCAAAGGTTAAACTCGACGGATGGCTGACGGAAGCAACGACGCTCCTCGGGGCCCTGCAGAGAGATCTTCCGGAGCGAAACGCCGGGCCCTCGCCAACGAAAGTCGTCTCGTGGCGTTGGGCGACGCGGTCGATCGTCAGTCGGGCAAGACGCCCAAGCGACGCAAGAGGCGCCGTCGAGGACGAACGTGGCTCATCGCGGGCGTCGCCGTCATCGTGCTCATCGTGGGCGTCTTGGGGGGCGGTTACCTCTACGCCAACTGGCGTTTTGACGCCTTCCACAAAATCAAAGTGCCGTCCCTCACCTACCCGGTTCCCGGACAGCCGTTCAACATCCTCGCCGTCGGCTCGGACTCGCGCGCGGGACTGACCGGCGCGGTGGCGAGGCAAACCGGCGCGAGCAGCGGTTCGGTGGGTGGGCAACGAAGCGACGTGATCAAGATCATTCGCGTCGACCCACAGGCGGGCACGATCACCATCTTGTCGATACCGCGCGACACGGAAGTGGCGCTGCTGGCCAACCAAGCGCTCTACGGTGCGTTCAATCGCATCAACGTCAACTACGCCAACGGGCCGAATCTATTGGTGAGAACGATCAAGGCCAACTTCGGCATCACCATCAACCACGTGGTCCAAGTGAACTTCCTCGGCCTCATCAACTCGGCGGTCGCGATCGGCGGTGTCTATCTGGACTTCCGATACCCGGCCATCGATCCCAACTCCGGTCTCGAGATCATCCATCCCGGCTGTCAACTCATCAACGGATTCCAGGCGCTCGCGGTCGCCCGGAGCCGCCACTACTACTACGCGCTCAATGGTCATCCCACCTGGCCGAACCGCAAGGACTTCGCCCACATGAGCGACCTCGCCATCAATGACGAGCTCCTCAACGACGGCTTCACCTATGACGGCACGAGCGACTTTGGGCGCATCGATCGCCAGACGTCCTTCCTACGCGCCATGTTCTCTCGAGTGAAGAGCAAGCTCGGCGACGTGTTCGCCATGAACCGGTTCCTCTCCAGCCTTCCTCAGGGCATCACTATTGACAACACCTTCTCCCTCAACGAGCTCATCGGCCTCGCCCTTAAGTTCCACGGTTACAACACGGCCGCCATGCAGACCTTCACGTTGCCGGAGAACCCCGCGGTGGTCAACGGAGCCGACGTCGAAGTCGTCCAAGAACCCCAAGCCGAGCAGTTGATGGTCAGCATCTTCGGTAGCGCTCTGCTCCGGCCGACGAACCCGCCACCGAACGCCGCGGGTCAGACCCCGATGCCACCGGTGATCCCGGTGACCACCACGACGCTGCACCGGACGTCCACCACGTCGAAGCACCACCACGCGCCGACGACGACCACCACGAACCCGACCCTGTCGGTCCCGTCCTTCGACCCCGTGCCCTGCACGCCGTAAGGGCTCAGTTCAGTTCGTCGAGCCCCTGGATCAGGGTGTTCCAGGCCAGCGTGGCGCACTTGATGCGGACCGGGAATTTGATGACCCCCTGCAGGGCGGCCAGTTCACCCAGTGCGCGAAGGTCCACCTTGGGAGGCTCCCCGCCGTGGGCCAGCGTGGACTCTTGGACCGTCATCAGTTGCTTGAACATCGCGATCGTCGCCCGGACCTGCTCGATCGTCTTGCCCTTCACCGCGGCGCTCATCAACGACGCCGACGACTGCGAGATGGAACAGCCGCTGCCCACCATCTTGATGTTCTTCAAGACGCCGTCTTCGACGTCCAGGAACTCGACGATCTCGTCACCGCAGAGGGGGTTGAATCCTTCCACGCGTATCGCCGGAGGGGATTCGAGCTCACCGCGGTTGCGCGGTGAGCGGTAGTGGTCGAGGATGATTTCGCGATAGAGATCGTCGAGGTTCGAGCCGAGGTTCGACACCGCGCTACCCAAACATCTTCACCGCGTGACCCAGCGCTTCGATCAGCACGTCGGTGTCCTTGGTGTTGGAGTACGGCCCGTAGGACGCGCGCACCGTGGCCGCCAGTCCGAATCGGCGCATGAGGGGCTTGGCGCAGTGGTGACCCGGTCGTACGCACACACCGAACTGGTCGAGCACCTGGGCGACGTCGTGCGGATGCACGCCCTCGACGTCGAGGCTGATGACGCCACCGCGGTCGGTCATGTCGCTCGGGCCGATGACCCGGACGCGACCTTGAAATTCCAGCGCCAGTCTGGTGAGGGCGTCGCCGGCCAACGCGTGCTCGTGTCGCACGATGTTGGTCAGGCCGAGACCTTCGAGGTAGAGCACCGCGGCGTTCAGTCCGACCGCTTCGGCGATGGGGGGCGTGCCGGCCTCGAATCTCGTCGGACCGTTGGCCGGCGTGTAGCCGTCGGTGCTGACGTCCGCGATCATCCCGCCGCCGCCGAGGAACGGGGGCATGGCGTCCAGGATGTCCTCGCGAGTCCAGAAGACTCCGATGCCGGTGGGCCCGAGCATCTTGTGACCGGTGAAGATCAGAAAATCGATGTCCAGGGCGACGACGTCGGTCGGCGCGTGGGCGACCGACTGCGCGCCGTCGACGGCGATCAACGCCCCGTGGCGATGCGCCACGGCGGCCAGTTCGTTGATCGGATTGATCGTTCCGAGCACGTTGGACATGCCGGTGATCGAGAGCAGTTTCACGCCCTTCATTAACTCGTCGAGTTGCGTGAGGTCCAGACGGTAGTCGTCGGTGGTCGGGATGAATCGGACCTCGATGCCGGTCGCTTCGGCCAGCTGGAACCAGGGCACGATGTTGGCGTGGTGCTCCATCTCGCCCACCAACACCACGTCGCCGGCGCTCAGGTTCGCGGCGCCCCAGGACTTGGCGAGGAGATTGAAGGACTCCGTCGCGTTCTTGGTGAAGACGATCTCGCCGGCGCCCCCCGGCGCGTTGATGAATCGTGCCACCGACTCTCGCGAACCCTCGTAGGCGGCGGTCGCCTCACTGGCCGTCTGGTAGACGGCGCGGTGCACGTTGGCGTGTCGCAGCTGGTAGTAGCGGCTCATGGCGTCGATGACGGCGTTAGGTTGCAGCGAGGTCGACGCGGTGTCCAAGTAGGTGATGGGGCGATCGAAGATCACGCGATTCAACTGCGGAATGTCGGCGCGAACCCGTTTGGCGTTGAAGCTCGTCACGTGGTCACCGGTCGCCAGGCGTCGTAGCCCTCGAGTTCGATGAGTTGGGCGAGCTGCGCGTCGCCGGTGTGGACGATCTGCCCGTCCACCAAGATGTGCACCTGGTCGGGCTCGATCTCTTCGAGCAGTTTGACGTAGTGGGTGACGACGACGATGCCCATGCGGGGGTGTTCGCCGCGAACGGTGCGCACGCCCTTGGCGACCACGCGCAGGGCGTCGATGTCGAGGCCCGAGTCGGTCTCGTCGAGGAAGGCGATAACCGGTTCTAGCAGGGCCATCTGGAGCACTTCGTTGCGCTTGCGTTCGCCGCCGGAAAAGCCGTCGTTGAGGTGGCGCTCGGCGAAGGCCGGATCCATGCCGAGCCGGTCCATCCATTCGGCGAGGTCGAGACGGACTTCCAGGATGCTGAGCTCCTCGAGGTTCTTTCGAGCGGCGATCGCCTGGCGCAAGAACTGCACGACCGAGACACCGCCGATGGCCTCGGGATACTGAAAGGCCAGAAAGATCCCGGCGCGTGCGCGTTGGTCGGGCGACCACTTGGCGATGTTCTCGCCGTTCAACAGGATCTCGCCGCTGGTGACCGTGTAGCCCGGGTGACCCATCACGATATTGGCCAAGGTCGACTTGCCGGCGCCGTTCGGGCCCATCAAGGCGTGGACTTCGCCCTCTCGAACAGTGAGGTCGACACCGCGCAGAATCGAGGCGCCTTCGGCCTCGGCGTGGAGGTTGCGAAGTTCTAGAAGGGGCGTCGACACGGTGACGAGCCTAACGGCCCGTCTCCGACGGATGACCAGTCCCTACCAGCCTCGTTCGACCCATTCGTCGAGGTGGGGTCGCTCGTTCCCGATCGTCGACTCGCTACCGTGACCGGGCCAGATGGTCACGTCGTCGGCGAAGACGCCGAAGATGCGCTCGTCGATCGAGGTGATGATCGTCGCAAAGTCGCGCGCGTCGTGATTGGTGCTACCGGGGCCGCCGGGGAAGAGGGTGTCGCCGGTGAAGAGCATGGAGGTCTCTTCGAGCGCGAAGCAGATGCTGCCCGGCGTGTGGCCCGGGGTGTGCAAGGTGCGCAGTCGCAGGTCGCCGACCTGGTGGACGACGTCGTCGTCGAGCAGGTGGTCGTAGCTCGGCAGCATGCCGGCGTCTTCGCCGCGCACCCAGACGTCGATGCCGGCCTCGCGGACCGCGGCGACGGCGCCGATATGGTCCCAGTGGCCGTGGGTCTCGAGAACCGACGTGACGCCGAGACGGCTCGCCACGCGCAGCAGTCGGTCGTGTTCGTTCGCGGCGTCGAGGAGCGTCGCCTCGCCGGTGCGTTTGCAGCGCACCACGTACACGTTGTTTTCGATCGGTCCCACCACGAAGCGGTGCACCTCGGCGCGGGCGTCGGACCAGACCAGTTCGACATTGTCCATGCTCCACAATGCCACTTGGTCGGCCCGTGTCAACCTTGAGTAATGTCGAAGTGCCTGGGATTACCGTCCGGTACGCAAGGAAGAGGACTGCGATGAACTTTGGATTCAGCGAGGAGCAAGAAGAGCTCCGCAAGATGGTGAAGCGTTTCCTGGAAGAGAAGTCACCGGAATCCGAAGTACGCCGTTTGATGGCCACCACCGAGGGGTACGACTCGGCCGTCTGGGACCAGATGGCCAAGGAGTTGGCGCTGCAGGGACTCGGCATTCCCGAGGAGTTCGGCGGCCAGGGCTACGGCCCGGTCGAGCTCTACGTGGTCTTCGAAGAGATGGGCGCCGCGCTCTTCTGCTCGCCCTATTTCTCGACCGTCGCCCTGGCGGCCAACGCCGTGCTCTTCGTCGGGACCGACGCGGACAAGGCGGCCTACCTGCCCGGCATCGCCTCGGGCGAGACCATCGCCACGGTCGCGCTGACCGACGACGCCGGCCAGTGGGACCTGAGCACCACCTCGACCACCGCGAGCGCGTCGGGCGACGGCTTCGTGGTGAACGGCGTGCGCAGCTACGTCACCGACGGCAACACCTCGTCGATCATCTTCGTGCCAGCCATGACCGCCAAAGGCCTCTCCCTCTTCGCCGTTCAAGGCGACGCGAAGGGCGTGGTCCGCGAATCGTTAGCGACCATGGACCAGACCCGCAAGCAGAGCCGCCTGGTCCTGACCGACGCCCCGGCCAAGCTCGTGGGCGTCGAAGGCGAGGCGCTGGCCGGACTCGAGACTACGTTGCAGGTGGCCGCCGCGGCGTTAGCGGCCGAACAGGTGGGTGGCGCGCAGCGGGTGCTCAACAACGCCGTGGAGTACGCCAAGACCCGCGTGCAGTTCGGACGTCCCATCGGATCGTTCCAGGCCATCAAGCACAAGTGCGCCGACATGCTCTTGGACGTCGAGTCGGCGAAGTCGGCCGCGTACTACGCGGCGTGGGCCGCCCAGGAGCGCAACGACGAATTGGCGATCGCCGCCAGTCTCGCAAAGTCGTTCTGCTCCGAGGCCTACTTCCACTGCGCGGCGGAGAACATCCAGATTCACGGCGGTATCGGTTTCACTTGGGAGCATCACGCGCACCTGTACTTCAAGCGCGCCAAGAGTTCGGAACTGTTCTTGGGCGACCCCGCCTACCACCGCGAACTTCTGGCTCAGCGCCTGGGTATCTAGCTCGGTGCTCGCCCACGAGCAACTCCAGAGCGGTACGTCGCTGCTGGAACTTCGAATCGCCACCTCGAGCGCCAGGCCGTTGGCCAGTCACGCGCTGATCGTCGTGCACGGGCTGCCCCGGGCGATGGGTATGGGTCGCCAGGCGGCCGGACTCTTGCCGGAACTGGCCGAGCACTTGGCGAACGAGTCGGGTTGGATCGTGGCGACCGGCACGCTCTCGGGCGTGGGCGGCAGCACCGGGACCTTTTCGGCCACGCAGTGGCGAGCCGACCTCCAGACGATTCTCGAACGCGTCGACGAGGGGGAGCGTCGGATCTCGATGGCCGGCTTCGGATTCGGGGGCGCGCTCGCCCTAGCGACCGCCGCCGACGACGAGCGCATTCGCGGCGTGGCGACCTTCGCGACGCCCGCGCACCTGGAGCCGTGGTGCGGCAGCGCCGAGCATTTTCGTCGCGCGGTGCAGATCGCCGGGGTCGTCGGTGACGAACGCGACCTGTTGCCGGCCGAGCAACTGCGTAACGACGTCTTCGCCATCGATCCGTTGGTGTCGATCGCCAAGATTCCTCCGCGTCGCCTGATGGTCGGCCACGGGACCGAGGACATCGAGATCCCGCACTCCGACGCCCGTGACCTGGTCGCCGCGGCCGAGGGTCGCGCCGAGCTTCGATTAATCCAAGGTGCCGGTCATCAACTGCGCGCCGACCCGCGAATGGTGGCGACGTTGTTAGGTTGGCTCGACCGGCACCGTTGAGAGCGCGGCGTCCAGCTCGTCGCGGATGCGTCGCGCGGCTTTTTCGGGATCGTTCGATTCGGTGAGGGCGCGGACCACTACGAAGTGACGAAGCCCCGCGACGACCAGCTCGGCGATGTTCTGCGCGTTCACGCCCCCCGTGACGAAGACGGGACGGTCACTCCGGGCTTGACTGGCCACGGCGTAGTTGACGCCGGTACCCGGGCGGCCCGGTTTCGTGGGCGTGGCCACGATCGGACCCGCACTGAAATAGGTCGCCGACTGATTGAGCGCTTCGTCGAATTCGACGGCCGAGTGCGTGGACAGACCCACGATCGAGTCGTGGCCGAGTACGTCGCGACAGTGCGACACGCTGACGTCTTCTTGGCCCACGTGGACGCCGTCGGCGCCGACGGTCAGCGCCAACTCCGGTGAGTCGTTCATGATGAAGGGCACGCCAAAATCCCGACAGATGGGCATCATGAGCGCGGCGTCGGCGATTCGTATCTCGTCGTCCAGGTCCTTTTCTCGGAGTTGGACTACGTCGACGCCGCCACGCAGGACCGCCGGCAAGAACGTCGCGAGGTCCTCGCGGTGGGCCACGCAGAGATAGAGATGGCGACGATCGAGGCGGGACACGACGTCCACCCTAGGAGCCGCTCGACTGCGGGCGCGATACGACAGAATGGGGGTATGCAGATACCCGCCAAGACCGAGTACGCCATCCGAGCGCTGCTCACTCTGGCGGCGAGTGACGTGTCGGTGAGCGCGGAACACCTGGCCCAGGAACAGGACCTCCCGGCCAAGTTTCTCGGCGCGATCCTTTCGGACCTCCGTCGCGGCGGCCTGGTGACGAGTCAGCGCGGACCGGAGGGTGGCTTCAAGCTGGCCCGCGGCGCCGATCAGATCTCCATCGCCGACGTCGTTCGCGTGGTGAGCGGACCGATGGCCGGTGTGCGCGGCATGCGACCGGAGACGCTGGTCTACGAGGGCGAAGCCACGCACTTGCGCGAAGTGTGGATCGCGGTGCGCGGGGCCTTGCGAGAGGTGCTCGAACACGTGACGCTCGAACAGGTCCTGCGCGGCGAACTGCCCGACGCCGTGACGCGCTTCACGACCGAATCAGATTCGTGGGTCACCCGGACCATATGAGGCAGATTCATACCGACGGCGCCTGCCGCGGCAATCCCGGACCGGGTGGCTGGGCCTGGGCCGAGGGTCGCGACTCCTTCGCCAGCGGCGCCGCGACGCACACGACCAATCAGCGCATGGAGGTCATGGCGGTCATCGAGGCGTTGCGCGAGAACGTGGAGAGTCCAATAGAGATCGTCAGCGACTCCTCGTACGTGGTGAAGTGCTTCAACGACAAGTGGTACGTCGGGTGGCTGCGGCGGGGCTGGAAGAACTCCCAGGGTAAGCCGGTCGCCAACCGCGACCTGTGGGAGGAGCTCTTCGCGATCGTCCTCGACGGAAAACGCGACGTGCGCTTCTCGTGGGTCAAGGGCCATTCGGGCGACGCGATGAACGAGTTCGTGGACGTCCTGGCGACCGAAGCGGCCGACACCCAAGGGGGTCGTCACTCGTAACCGGGCACGCGGCACGACTTGGCGAAGGACCGAAAACATTAGGATTCCCCCGGGGGTCATTCACTACGAGATTGGAAAAGCCGTGACTAACGAGGCCCAGCAGTTCGATGTGGTCGTCATCGGAGGTGGCCCCGGCGGCTACGCCGCCGCCCTCTACGGTGCGTCGGCGGGGCTCAACATCGCCCTCATCGAGCGCGACAAGGTCGGGGGAACGTGCCTGCACCGCGGCTGCGTTCCCGCCAAGGAGTTCCTCGAAACGGCGCACGTTCGTCGAACGGTCGAGCACGCCAGCGAGTTCGGCATCACGACCAAGGGCACCAGCGTCGACTTCGCGGTGAGCCAGAATCGCAAGAACGAGATCGTGGAGCGCCTCTTCAAGGGTCTCTCGGGCCTCCTGAAGGGCCGCAAAGTCACCATTCTCAGCGGCACCGGGCGCCTCGAAGCCGACGGTACGGTCACCGTGGTCGACGGCGCGGACGCCGGGGTGATCGCCCAAGGCGCCAACGTGATCCTGGCGGCCGGTTCGGTACCACGCACGCTCCCCGGATTCGACGTCGACGGCAAAATAGTCGTCACCTCCGACGAGTTCCTCGATCTCTCATCGTTGCCGTCGACGGCGGCGGTCATCGGCGGCGGCGCCATTGGCTGTGAGTTCGCGTCCCTGCTGGCCGACATGGGTACCACCGTCACGATCCTCGAAGCGCTGCCGGCGATTCTCGCCGGCTGTGACACCGAGGTGGCCAACGTCGTCGGTCGATCGTTCAAGAAGCGCGGTATCGAGATCCGTACCGGCGTCACCATCACCGGTCACACTCCGAAAAAAGGCTCCACCACGATCGCGATCGAAGGCGGCGAAGCCGTCACCGTCGACATGGTTGTCATGTCGGTCGGTCGTCGCCCGCGCACCGAAGATCTGCTGGCCGACGGGACGGGCGTCGAGATCAATGACCGCGGCTTCGTGGTGGCCGACGGACATCAGCGAACGGCCAATCCCCACGTCTACGCCGTGGGCGACGTGGTGGCCAACACGCCTCAACTCGCGCACGTCGGTTTCGCCGAAGCCATTGTCGCCATCAAGACCATCCTGGGTGAGCCGAGCGTACCGGTCGACTACGACCGCGTACCGTGGGCCATCTATTCCAACCCCGAAGTGGCGTTCTGCGGTCTCACCGAAGCCAGCGCCAAGGAGAAGGGCTACGACGTCGTCGTCAAGAAGGATCCCTACGGCGGCAACAGCCGCGCACAGATCATCGGGGACACCGAAGGAGTGGTAAAGATCATCGCGGAGAAGCGAGCCGACGGATCGGCCGGTCAGATCCTCGGCGTCCACATGGCCGGACCATGGGTGACCGAGCAACTGGGTGCCGGCTACTTCGCGGTGAACTGGGAGGCTACCGCCGAGGAAGCCGCGGCCCTCATCCAACCGCACCCGTCACTGTCGGAGACCTTCGGCGAGACGTTGATCGCGCTCGCCGGTCGGGGACTTCACGTCAGCTGACGCAGAATTGCGACCAACTTTGCGGGTCGTTGCCAATCTCGTCGTTCAACTACCGTCGAAGTCACGGCCGCCTGAGCGCGCACGCGACGTCGTGTGCCACGATGTCGCGTGAACGAATTTGAACTCCTAAAGGGCGCTCTTGAGAATCAGCGCAAACACATCCTCGCCGCCGTCGAGGGCCTCGACGAAACGCAGCTCACCACCTCGTTGGTGCCGAGTCTGTGGACCCCCGCCGGACTGATCCAGCACCTGGCTCTCGACGTCGAACGCTTCTGGTTTCAGGTCGTTTTCGCTGGCCTGGCCGTCGAGCGCGCCAGTGATCCAGCGCGAGCCTGGGACGTCGCACCGGGTGGCGGCCTCGCGGCCGTCGATCGGTACCGGGAGGAGTGGGCGCTTTCTGACCAGGTCATCGCGGCTCACGCACCGAGCGACGAGCCGTTGGCGTGGCCCGACTCTTTCGGTTCCTGGCGGCTCTCGAACCTCTTCGAGATGGTGTTGCACGTCATCACTGAGACGGCGTGCCACGCAGGACATCTGGACATCGTGCGCGAGAACATCGACGGGACCCAACGGATGGTGCTCGACTAACTGGCGGGCCCATGTGCAACGTCAGCAATCGATCGTGATCACGGTCCTCGGCAGAAATGCCACAAATTCGCGCCGGTAGAGTTGATGCCATGACAGACGTCACGCTCCCGTCTCTCGGCGAGTCGGTCACCGAAGGAATCATCACCCAATGGTTCAAGAAGGTGGGCGACACGGTCGCGCGGGACGAGCCGCTCTTCGAAGTTTCCACCGACAAGGTTGACTCCGAGATGCCGTCTCCGGCGGCGGGGGTCTTAACCCAGATACTCGCCGAAGAGGGCGACACCGTGGAAACTGGGTCGCGCGTGGCGGTTATCGATGAGTCCGGTACGGCGACCCCGAGCACCCCGAGCACCCCGAGCACCCCGAGCACCCCGAGCACCGACGAACCGCCCCCGGCTCCGGTCGCGGCGGTGGCGACGCTAAGTCCACCGTCAGTCGCCAGCACAAGCGCGGACACGGCCAATGGGGTGGTGGTGTCGCCGGTGGTTCGTCGGATCCTCGCCGACGGCGGGGTCGAGCCTTCGACGCTTCAGGGAACTGGACCGGGAGGTTCGATCACCCGCCGTGACGCCGAGAAAGCGGTCCTGGACGGTCCCACCGAAGAGTTGGTCGTAGCCCTTTCGAACGGACGACGCCGCATGGGACAGCACATGGCGGTCTCGGCCCAGGTCACCCCCCACGGATTCGTGGCGATCGAATCCGACGGAGCCGTCTTCGCCAAACTCGAGGCACTCGGTCGCTCGACGCGCGACGGTGTCGCGATCACTGACGAAATGTTGGTGAGCCTGGCTGCGGTGAGGGCCCTGGCGGAGTTCGAACTTCTGAACGCGACGTTTACCGGTGAGGAGTTGGTCGTGCACCGCACGGTCAATCTCGGTCTCGTTCGATCGGTGGCCGAGGACGGCATGCTGGTGCCGGTCGTTCACGCGGCGGCCGGTTTGACGCTCCGCGCACTCGCGCGTCGCGTGAGCGAACTCGACGAACGCGTCGCCTCTCGTCATCTCACGGCCGATGATCTCATGGGCGGGACCTTCACGCTGCAGGGCGCGCCGAGCGCCCACACCTTGTGGTCGGAACCGATCATCATTCAGCCCGAGGTCGCCGTGCTCTCCGTGAGCGCGGTGCGCGAGGTACCGGTCGTCGTCTCCAATGACGGCGTCGCCACGGTGGAGATTGGACGCCGGATCGTCCTGGGCCTCTCCTTCGACCACCGGATCTGTGAACCGGTCATCGCGGCGAATTACCTGGAACGAGTCGGTCAGTTGCTGGCGGGACTCGACGTCGAGGGCGAGCGCTAGGTGTTGCGCCGACGCCACCTCGGGCGAATCTCCTTCGCTGAAGCCAACGACTTCCAACGGGCGTTGCTCCAGTCGAGTGACGACTACATCTTGGTCTTCGAACATCCACCCACCTACACGCGAGGCATCCGAACCCAGGAAGAGCACTTCTTGGTCCCGCCGGAG
Source organism: uncultured Acidimicrobiaceae bacterium (assembly GCA_963716515.1). Classification (GTDB taxonomy): domain Bacteria; phylum Actinomycetota; class Acidimicrobiia; order Acidimicrobiales; family RAAP-2; genus RAAP-2. The sequence goes on along the minus strand of OY970319.1, from coordinate 1,506,949 downwards.
TCGCTCAATGCGGTCGTCATCGACGCCGACCGTGGCGGCGACGTCACGTATCACGCGCCCGGCCAAGTCGTGGCCTGGGCCATCGTCACGGTCGATGATGATCCGTCGGCCGGCAAGCTTCACGTCACCCGATTGGAAGACGCCGTCATCGCGACGGTGCGTCACTTCGACCCGCAGGGCCGACTGGGCCGAGTCGATCGGTTGGAGGGCTATCCCGGCGTCTGGGCCGACGTCGACGGTCTGGCGTCCAAAATCGCCGCGGTCGGCGTGCGAACCGAGCGAAATGAACTCGGGCTTCGTCGAACGCTCCACGGTGTCGCGTTGAACGTCGACATCGACATGGAGGGATTCAAGGCCATCGTCCCTTGCGGCATCGCGGACAAGCCCGTCGCTTCCATGACGTCACTCGGTCTCCAGGTCAGCGCGCTCGAGGTCGACGAACGCCTCGGCGTCGAACTCGAAGAACGTCTCGGGGGACCGGCTCGCGTCGCGCGCGTCGAACGTAGTGCGGCGTCGATCAGCGCCGAGCGACCGATGTTGCGACGACTGCGCCGCGCCGGCGTCGATCCCGAGGCGGGCGTGCCGATTCGCAGCCGCAAGCCCGAATGGTTGCGCATTGAAGCGCGCATGGGCGAGGAGTACCAGTCGTTGCGCACGCTCACCGAAGACCTTCGACTCGTGACGGTCTGCGAGGAAGCGGGCTGCCCGAACATCTTCGAGTGTTGGTCGGCCGGGACCGCCACGTTCATGGTGAACGGTGAACGGTGCACGAGGGCGTGCGGCTTTTGTCTGATCGATACCCGCAAGCCCTTCGCCCTGGACCCGACCGAGCCCGAGCGAGTGGCCGAGGCCGTGGTGCGATTGAAACTGGCGCACGCCGTTATTACCTGCGTGGCCCGCGACGACCTGGCCGACGGTGGCGCCGGCGCGATCGCGGCCACCGTTCGTGCCATTCGCGAGCGCTCACCCGACACCGACGTCGAAGTCCTCACCAGCGACCTCAAGGGCGACGCGACGTCGTTGCAACTGATCATCGACGCACAGCCCGACGTTCTGAACCACAACGTCGAAACCGTCGCGCGGTTGCAACGCGCCGTTCGCCCGAGCGCCGGGTACCTACGATCGCTCACCGTCCTAGCGCGCGGCGTGCGAGCCGGTCTCACCACGAAATCCGGTTTGATGGTCGGGCTCGGCGAGAGCGCCGACGAGGTCGAAGAGACACTGGCCGATATGGCGGCCGTCGGGGTGTCGATCGCCACGATCGGGCAGTACCTGCGTCCAACCGCCGAACACCTGCCGGTGGCGCGGTGGTGGGAGCCGTGGGAGTTCGTCGATCTCGCCGAACGGGGACGGCGCCTGGGTCTCAAGCACGTGCAGTCTTCGCCCCTCACCCGATCGAGCTATCACGCCCGCGAAGCCCTGAGCGACGCCACGCCGATCGCGGCGCCGCGTCGTCGCTAGACCGGCGTTGTTTCGTTAACCGAGTTGGTACCGAGAGGTCACCGGGATTTCGACGTCGACCGTGCGGGGTGTCAGAGTGATGTGGAATACTGCCGCTATGCCAAAACTTGACACCCACCCAAATGGAATTCCGGTCTGGACTGACGTGATGGTCGAGACCACCGAACAACGAGAAGCGCTCATGAAGTTCTTCACCTCGCTCTACGGATGGACGTGGGACGTCGGTGACGAACAAATGGGTTACTACTCGATCGCCAACCTCGACGGCGCCCCAGTGATGGGCCTTGGCCAGGGACCCGGCGGAGCCGGGGCGATGATTCCGTACTTCGCGACCGACGACATCAGCGCCGCCGCCGCCAAAGCGGCCGAGCTCGGCGGCACCGTCTTCATGGGACCGATGGAAGTACCCGAGGCCGGAACGATGGCCTTGGTCTCGGACCCGACCGGGGCCGTCCACGGTCTATGGCAAGAGGGCAACTTCAAGGGCTTCGGCGTGGCCTACGAGGCTAACGCTCCCGGGTGGTTCGATCACGCCTCCAGTGATCCGGCCGCCGCCGCGGCCTACTACCAAGGTTTGACGGGCCACAGTGTGATCGAGCCGGAACCGGGCATGCGGGTGCTCAGCGCCGGCGAGCAGTGGTTCGCGAGCGTCTCGGAGAACCAGGTGGACCAGCGAACGACCGCGCAATGGAACTCGATCTACGTGGTCGACACATTGGAGGCCGCGCGAAACAAGATTCGCGAGCTCGGCGGCACCATCGTGCTCGAAGAGATGCCCGTGCCGGGCAGCGCGATCTCGGTGTTCGTCGAGCCCGTTATGAATACCGCCATCACGATCATGGGTGCCGGTAGTCACGAGTAACTCTGATTGCGCGTTGCGGTAATCCCATTGGCAATGCGGACCACGCAAGAATTTGATGCGGCGTGGACGCTTTTTCAGCCATGGCGAGTGGTAGAAACGGTCCGTTACTAGGGAGAATCGTCCCGACGCATTGAATGTCCATGGGAGCGGGGCTCGGGCCCCCGAAAGAGGGAGTGACGTTGAGGATACGAACGAACTTTTTGGCCGGGCGGGCTCGAGGCGCGGTCGGTGGCGTCCTCGCCTCAGCGGTCCTCTTGGTCTCAATGGGCGTCGGCACCCAGGGCGCGGATGCGTCGAACTACCGCTCAGCGAGCTCGAGCGCGTTCTGCACGACGATCTTCACCTATCACCCCGCCATCGCGCCGAGTCCCACAAACCTGAAGTCGTACCGGGCGTGGGCCAAGACCCTCGAGCCCTTCTACAAGACGTTGGCCTCCGAAGCCCCGAACGCCGCGACGAAATCCGTGCTGAACGAAGTGGTCGTCGTCTTGAAGTACTACGTGAGCAGTAAGAACCTCTCCAAGCTCGACGCCGGCGTCCTCAAGTACTCAGCCAAGTGGGCTGCCGGTGCCAAAGCGCTCGCCAAAGCGGTCGTGTCGTGCGCCAAATCTTTGGCGTGACCACACGGCCGAATTGAGTCTGTCGAAACGGACGCGGCGCGCGCTGGCCGCCGTGGTTGGGCCCTCGCGCAGAGAAGTACTCCCGATTCCGGTACTTGGACCAGGGCCACGCCGACGATTGTGAGAGCGTTGTGTCTTGCTCTCCTGGCTCCGGGTTACGACTTTCGAGTCCGTCCGGCCGCGGATTCCACCGATACTATTGGCCCTCATGGACGCCTTCAGACGCAGTCGCCGCCGAGGGCACGGTTCGGGCCCCGAGCAGGGGATTGCGTTGCTCGCAACGCTGGTCACCCTGATCATCTTGGGCGTGATGGTCGTGATCATGTTCAACACCCTGGGCGGCTCGCCATCCGGTACGGGCACGACGATTCCCGGCGAGACCACGCTTCCCGGTGCGGCCACGACGACGGTGCCCGCAACGCCTGGGAGCGCCGCGCAGGTGGCGGCCGTCGCGGCTTGCCGAGCGAACTACCAGTCAATCGAGACGGCAATCGCCGACTACCGCTCGCTCAACGGGACGTTGCCAGCGGCCGGAGCCGCGTGGGCGACGGCGGCGGGCAACGGCGGGCCATACCTGCAGGCCTGGCCCGAGAGTGCGCTCTACTACTCCATCACCTGGAACGGAGCGCAGTTGAGCGTCATCCCCGTGAGGGGTGCGTCCTCGCACGGATCGGACGGCTCCCGTTCTCCCAAGACCGGCTGCTTCGCGGCTTGAACAGCTCGACCTAGTCCCTTGTTTCGGACTACGTGTCGGGTGCGATCCAGTAACTCACCTTGCCGGAGCTTGTAGGAACTTCGAGCTACCCAAAGGTCGTCGTTCGATATCGCGACCGAGTGGACGTCGGTTACGCCACGAAGTACTTGGCCATCGGGTGATGACAGATGATGGCGTCGGTGGTCTGTTCGGGATGTAGTTGGAAGCCCTCGGACACCGTGACGCCGATGCGCTCACTCTCGAGCAGTTGCGCGACCTTGGCGTTGTCGGTGAGATCGGGGCAGGCCGGATAGCCCCAGGAGTAACGTCCCCCTCGGTACTGCTGACGAAAGAGTCCGGTCAAGGTCGGGCCGTCTTCTTCGACGAAGCCGAGTTCACCTCGTATGCGCTTGTGCCACATTTCGGCCAGGGCCTCGGCCATCTCGACGCCGAGGCCGTGCAACATGAGGTAGTCGGTGTAGTGGTTCTCGGCGAAGAGTTCCTGGCAACGCTCCGAGACCCGCGAGCCCATGGTGACCAGCATGAAACTGGCGTAGTCCAGGTCGCTGCTGTCGACCGATCGAAAGAAGTCCGCGATGCAGAGGAAGGGCGAGACAATCTGGCGCGGGAAGGTGAAGCGCGCGACCTCGTTGGTGCGCGTATCGTCGCCGTAGAGAATAAGGTCGTTGCCTTCCGAAGCCACGGCGTAGTGACCCCACACCACCTGGGGCACCAGAAGGGACTCCTCCTTGGCGATCGCCAACTGCTCACGCAAGGTCGCGCTGACGCGCTCTTTGAAGGCCGGATCGTCTTCGCCGTTCTCGGGCCGGAAGCCCCACTGGTTGCGAAAGAGCGCGGTCAAGTTGAGGTACTCGCTGATCTCGTCGACCGACATGCCCTTGGCGACGCGACTGCCCAGGAAGGGCGGCGTGAAGATCGGATTGTCCTCTTCCACGTCGGGGCTCCGACTCGGCAGCCCTTCGGGTACCTCGCCGGCCTCGCCCCGCATGCGGCGAAAGACCTTGCGTTCGGAGATCTCGCGACCGAAGGTGAGGTCCTCTTCGTCGCTCCGGCGCAGTTCGCCCAACCGGTCCAACACCCGCAGTCCTTCGAAGGCGTCCTTGCCGTAGAACACGCGTCCGCCGTAGACCTGGCGGAGGTCGCGCTCGACGTAGGTGCGCGTGAGCGCCGCGCCGCCGAGCAGGACCGGGACGTGACTCATGCCCCGCTCGTTCATCAACTCGAGGTTCTCGCGCATGATCAAGGTGCTCTTCACCAAGAGGCCGCTCATCCCCAGGGCGTCCGCCTGGTGCTCCTCGAGGGCGCTCAACATCTCGTTGACCCCGACCTTGATGCCGAGGTTGAAGACCTCGTAGCCGTTGTTGGTGAGGATGATGTCGACCAGGTTCTTGCCGATGTCGTGCACGTCGCCCTTGACCGTGGCCAGCACGACGCGACCGCGACCGCCCTGGTCGCTCTTTTCCATGTGGGGCTCTAAGTGCGCGACGGCCGACTTCATCGTCTCGGCGCTCTGTAAGACGAAGGGGAGTTGCATCTCACCGGAGGCGAAAAGGTCGCCGACCTCGCGCATCCCGTCGAGGAGGAGTTGGTTGACGATGTCGAGCGGCGCCATGCCTTCGGCCATCGCGGCGTCGAGGTCACCCTCGAGTCCGACGCGTGCGCCGTCGATGATCCGCCGGCGAAGCCGTTCGTTGAGTTCGAGGTCGTCGAGCGAACTGGTCGACGCGTGCGACGTCGAGACGCCTTCGTAGAGGCCGAGCAGGACCGTGAGCGGGTCGTAGTCGTCGCTGCGTCGGTCGTAGATGAGGTCCAGGCAGACCCGACGGGCCTCTTCGTCGATGCGGTTGAGCGGCAAGAGTTTCGAGGCGTGGACGATGGCGGCGTCGAGACCGGCGTCCGCGCACTCGTGCAAGAAGACGCTATTCAACACCTGGCGCGCACCCGGGTTGAGGCCGAAGGAGATGTTGGAGAGTCCGAGGATCGTGCGCACCCCCGGCAGCTCGGCCTTGATCCGTCGAATCGCCTCGATGGTCTCGATGCCGTCGCGCCGCGACTCGACCATTCCGGTCGACAGGGGCAACGCCAACGTGTCGATGAAGATGTCCTGGGGGTCCAGTCCGTAACGCGAGACGGCGAGGTCGGTGATGGCCCGCGCGGCGCGGACCTTCCACTCGGCCGTTCTGGCCTGACCTTCTTCGTCGATGCAGGTCGCGACGATGGCCGCTCCGAACTCGGCGGCGAGTGACAAGAAGCCGTCCAAACGGGTCCCCGGACCGTCGCCCTCTTCGAGGTTGACCGAGTTGAGGAGGGCCTTGCCCCCGAGCCAGGTCAGCGCCTGACGCGCGACCTTGGTCTCGGTCGTGTCAACCATGATCGGCACCGAGGACTGGGTGGCCAAGCGGCTCATGAGCTCGTTCATGTCGGCGACGCCGTCGGCCCCGGTGTAGTCGACGCAGACGTCGAGGATGTGCGCGCCCTCTTTGATCTGGTCCCGGCCGATGCCGACGCACGTATCCCAGTCGCCCTCGAGCATGGCGTCCCGGAACTTCTTGGAGCCGTTCGCGTTGGTTCGTTCACCGACCAACAACACCGACCGGTCCTGCTGGTAGTTGGTGGCCGAGTAGATCGACGCCACGGCCGGCTCGAGCGTGGCCGAACGCGGAGCGGCCGTCAGCGGGCGCACGACCTCGACGACGCGCGCGACGTGTTCCGGCGTCGTGCCGCAACAGCCCCCGACGACCTGCACGCCGTATTCGGTGACGAACTTCGAAAGGTGTTCGGCCAGCGCGTCGGGCGTGAGGTCGTAGTGCATCCGGCCTTCGACGACGCTGGGGAGTCCGGCGTTGGGCAGGCACGAGAGCGGCAGGGGCGAGGATTCGCAGAGGTGACGAAGCGGTTCGTACATCTCGACCGGTCCGGTGGCGCAGTTGAGTCCCAGCACGTCCACGCCGAGCGGACTCAACGCGGTGAGCGCGGCTCCAATCTCGGTGCCGGGCAGCATCCGGCCCGTGAGCTCTATCGTGACCTGGGCCTGAATCGGCACCACGCGACCGTGCCGGACCATCGCGCGGTGGCAGGCCGCAATCGCGGCCTTGCCGGAGAGCAGGTCGTAGACCGTCTCGACGATGAGCAGGTCGACACCGCCTTCGAGCAGGCCGAACGCCATCTCCTCGTAACTGGCTGTGAGGTCGTCGTAGGTGATCTGGCCGAGCGACGGGAACTTGGTCCCCGGCCCCATCGAGCCGGCGACGAAACGCGGTGAACCGGGACTGGCGTAGGCGTCGGCAACGCGTCGCGCGATCTGGGCCGAGACCCGTGCGAGTTCAAAGGATCGCTCGGCGATCCCGTATTCGGCGAGCACCACCGAGAAGGCGCCGAAGGAGTCGGTCTCGATGACGTCCGCGCCGACGTCTAGGAACGAGCGGTGCAGCTGTTCCACGGCGTCCGGCTTCGTGACGACCAGGATCTCGTTGCATCCTTCGAGCGCCGCGCCGCCGAAGTCGTCCGCGTGCAAGTCCTGGAGCTGGAAGTTGGTGCCGGTCGCGCCGTCGTAGATGAGGACCCGTTCGCCTAGTGCGCTGAGGTAGGGGTCGTTCGCGCTCGGTCGAGCGAAGGGGGGATGCGCGGGGGACTCCATTGGTTAGTCAGAATACCCGTACATCCGTTAATCACTACGCTTGCGACGTGAAGATCTACACCCGTGACGGTGACGACGGCACGACCGGTCTCTACTTCGGAGGGCGAGCGAGCAAGAGCTCGGACCAGATCGAGGTGAACGGCGAAGTCGACGAAGCACAGTCGACCCTCGGTTGGGCCCGCTCTCTCTGCGAGCCGGGTTCTCGATTGAACGAGTTGCTGATCAGTGTCGAACGCGACCTCTGGGTCCTCATGGCCGAAGTCGCCACCGCACCGGACAATCGCCACAAACTCGCGCCCGATAAGACCCTCGTCACGACCGAGATGATCGCCCGACTCGAAACCGAGATCGACGCGTTGTCCGCCGAGATCGAGATGCCCAAGGAGTTCGTCGTCCCGGGAGAGAATCAACTCTCGGCGGCCCTCGACGTCGCTCGCACCGTTATTCGGCGCGCGGAACGCGTCGCCGTGGGCTATCCGCTCGAGGACTCCTTCGTCGTCGCGTACCTCAACCGGCTCAGCGACCTCGCCTGGACGATGGCCCGCTTCGCCGAGGGTACCCAGCACCGCACCGCCAGAGTTCACCACTAAAAGAGGACACGCATGGCCCGCACAGCACGAATCTCTACGCCGGTCGAGGCCGCGACGCAGCCGACGGTGGTGGTGCCCGTCGTCTTTGACGACGGCGCCGCGTTCATCGCTGACTCGGTGCCCGCGAGCCTCGGCGGTCAGAGCATCCCGCGAACGCTCTCCAAGGAGTGGTGCACCAAACAGGGTCTCAAACCCGACGCCGGGAGCGTAACCGTCCTTCGATCGATGAAGGACACCAACGTCGCCTTCGTGAGCATCGGCTCCACGTACAACTCACTCGAGAGCTATCGGCTCGCGGGCGCCGCCGCGACGCGCTGCGCCAACGATGCCTCGGTGGCCTTCTTCTTGCCGACCGACGGATTGGACGACCCGCGCGACGCGGCGCAGGCCCTCGTGACCGGGGCCCTCCTGGCGTCCTACTCGTATAAACAAGGTGACGCGATGACGACCTTCGACGTCGTGCCGCTCGGTTCACCGCTGCCGTCGGTCGAGACCCACGACGACGTCACCGAGGGCGCCCGGCGCGGCGAGGCCATCGCCAGCGGCATCAACTGGGCGAAGTTCCTCGTCGACTCCCCGGCCGGCTACATGCCGCCCAAGGAGTTGGCGCGTCACGTGCAAACGCGACTCGACGACGACGAGCACGTCACCGTAGAAGTCTGGAGCGAACCCCGGATTCGCGAGGAGCGACTGGGGGGACTGTTGGGTGTGGGGGAGGGATCGGCGCAGCCCTGTCGACTGGTCTACGCCACCTACGACCCGAGTCCCGACGTCGAACTTCCCCACATCGCGCTCGTCGGCAAGGGCGTCACGTTCGACTCGGGCGGTCTGTCCTTGAAGACCGGCGTGGGGATGATGACTATGAAGACGGACATGACCGGTTCGGCGATCGTGATGGCCGCGGTCTCCATCGCCAGTCGTTTGGCGTTGCAGGTGAAGATCACGGCGATCGCGCCGATGACCGAGAACCTGCCCAGCGATCGCGCGACCAAACCCGGTGACGTCCTGACGATCCGCAACGGACTGACCATCGAGGTCCTCAACACCGACGCCGAGGGTCGCCTTATCCTCGCCGACGGCCTGAGCCTCGCCGTCGAAGCCAATCCCGACGCCATCATCGACGTGGCCACACTCACCGGCGCTCAGCGCGTCGCGCTCGGTGACGAAGTCGGAGCCATCTTCGCCTCCACCGACGAGATGGCCGACCTGTTCGCGATCGCGAGCGCTCGGAGCGGCGAGCTGATCTGGCGCATGCCCCTCGTCGAGGGCTACGAAACGGACATCGAGTCCGACGTGGCCGACATGAAGAACATTGGAAAGATCGGTAGCGGCGGGATGATCACGGCGGCCCTCATCCTGCGGCGATTCACGGACGGCCGCCCGTGGGCGCACCTCGACATCGCCGGCCCCGGACGATCGGACGCGAACCGCGGTTACACCACCAAGGGCGCGACGGCCTTTGGCGCGCGCACCATCGTCGAGTTCTTAGAGGCCGTCGCCGAAGAGGCGCTCGACTAACGCTCGACCGCGCGCACGCGTGACGCGCGACTCGGGACCGCTCGGGTGAGCGAGTCCGACGAAACGTCGTGGCCGTCGGCCTTGCCCATCAACACCGTCGCGAACAGGTCTTCGTCGTCGATGCCGGCCCAACGAAGAATCTCGTCTTCGTGGCGGAAGTTGCCCCAGAGTGTCGCCTGCCAACCGCTCTCTTCGATCAAGAGCAACAACGCCATCGCCGCCATGGCGGCGTCGGTGTGCCAGTAGGGGACCGGCCAATTCGATTCGTCGTCCAGTCCCGATGATCGCTTGTCCGCTTCGGCGTAGCGCGCCACGTACTCACCCCTTCGCGAGGTCACCAGCACGACGGCCCCGGCGCGTCGCAGTCCCTCGGCCCGTCGCGACCGGGCGCGCCACTTTTCGTCGGTCGCCACTTCGAAGTACTCACCGACCAATTCCGGTCCTACGATGTGGAACCGAATACCGGCGCTGTTGCCGGCCGTCGGCGCCCAGAGGGCCTGGGCGCAGAGTTCGGCCAACCACGTCGAATCGACCGGGGTGCCGTCGAAGGAACGCACCATCCTTCGTTGCGAGAGCAGTTCGCTAAGTTCCACGCGTCGGTTTTAGCAGGAAGGCCGAACACGATTGATGACCCGGCAGGTAAGATTTAGGAACTGAGAAGGAGCGAACGTTGTCCACGCCTCGAGATCTACTGAACGCCGCCAAGGCCGAGATTAGAGAGATCGACCCGAACGACGTCGCCGCGCGACTCGATCACTTCACGCTGCTCGACGTTCGCGAGCCCGAAGAGTACGAACAGGGGGCGGTGCCCGGCGCGGTCCACTTGCCCCGGGGCAACCTGGAGTTCTCCGTTGAGGGCCGGCTGCCGGACAAGAACGCACCGATCGCCGTGTACTGCGCGGGCGGCGTGCGCTCGGCCTTCGCCACCAAAACGCTGCAAGACCTGGGCTACACCGACGTGGTGTCGATCATCGGCGGCTTCAACAAGTGGAAGGACGAAGGGCTCACCTGGACGACGCCGCGGGTCCTGTCGGCCGACCAACGCAACCGCTACCAACGCCATCTCTTGTTGCCCGAAGTGGGCGAGAAGGGTCAGATGCGCCTTCTGGATTCGAAGGTCTTATTGCTGGGCGCCGGAGGACTCGGTTCGCCGGCGGCGCTCTATCTCGCCGCGGCCGGCGTCGGGACGATCGGCATCATCGACATGGACGTCGTCGACTCCTCGAACCTCCAGCGCCAGATCCTGCATAACGTCGACCGTATCGGCATGCGCAAGGTGGACAGCGCGAAGATGACCCTCACCGCGATGAACCCCGACGTCAACGTGCGCACCTACGACACCCGATTGGGCGCCGACAACATCCTGGACATCATCGACGGCTACGACATCATTGTCGACGGCACCGACAACTTCCCCACGCGTTACCTGGTGAACGACGCGGCGCTGGTGAAGAACATTCCCGTCGTGCACGGTTCGATCTTCCGCTTCGAAGGTCAGGTCACCGTGTTCAGTCCGTTCGTGGGACCGTGCTACCGCTGCATGATCCCCGAGCCACCGCCGCCCGAACTCGCGCCGAGCTGCGCCGAGGCCGGCGTGCTGGGCGTGTTGCCGGGCATCGTCGGTTCGATCCAGGCGATCGAGACGATCAAGTTACTGCTCGAACTGGGCGATCCCCTGGTCGGTCGACTCCTCACCTACGACTCGATGGACGAGAGTTTTCGCACCTTCAAGGTGCGTCGTGATCCGGCCTGTCCGGCCTGCGGCGAGAACGCCGGTCCGATCGTGATCGCTGAGTACGACGACCTGTGCATGCCCCATCCCGTCAAGGTGTAGGTCCGCACCAACGTTTTCGTTCGTGCGGCGCGATTGCTTTGCGTCGAATCGCCGAGGCGATCCATTGACCGGCACCCTCGAGGCTCTCGAAGATCAGCGCCTATCGTTATCAAGGTGACGTCAGACGAGCGCCGTACGGATTCGGGGATTGTCATCCAGCCCGTCTACGACGAGGCTGACCTCGAAGGTTTCGACGCGGCGACGGAGTTGGGCAGCCCGGGGCAGTACCCCTACACCCGAGGCGTGCAGCCCACGATGTACCGAGGACGACTCTGGACGATGCGCCAGTACGCCGGTTTCGGTACGGCCTCCGCGACCAACCAGCGGTTCAAGTTTCTCTTGGAGGCCGGTCAGACCGGCCTCTCCTGCGCCTTCGACCTGCCAACCCAGATGGGCTACGACGCCGACCACGAGCGCGCCGAGGGCGAAGTCGGCAAAGTCGGCGTCGCCATCTCGTCGTTAGAAGACATGCGCGACTTGTTGGCCGAATTGCCCTTGGATCAGGTGACGACGTCGATGACGATCAATGCGACGGCCTCGACTTTGCTGTTGCTCTATCAGTTGGTGGGTGAAGAACAGGGCGTGCGGGGCGACCAGTTGCGCGGCACGATCCAGAACGACATCTTGAAGGAGTACGTGGCTCGGGGCACCTACATCTACCCGCCGCGTCAATCGATGCGCCTCGTCGTGGACACCTTCGCTTACTGCGCCAAGGAGTTGACGCAGTGGAACACCATTTCGATCTCGGGCTATCACATCCGCGAAGCGGGATCGACCGCCGTGCAAGAGATCGCCTTCACCCTGGCCAACGGCATTGCCTACGTGGAGGCCGCGTTGGCGGCCGGCCTGGTGTTGGATGAGTTCGCGCCGCGCCTGAGCTTCTTCTTCAACGCCCACAACAACCTCTTCGAGGAAGTGGCCAAGTACCGCGCCGCGCGACGGTTGTGGGCGTCGATCATGCGAGATCGCTTCGGGGCCACCGACGCGAAGTCCATGACGCTTCGCTTTCACACGCAGACCGGCGGTTCGACGTTGACGGCCCAGCAGCCCGAGAACAACATCGTGCGCACGACCATTCAGGCGCTCGCCGCCGCGCTCGGCGGTACGCAGTCACTGCACACCAATGGTTTCGACGAGGCGCTGGGGTTGCCGACCGAGCGCGCGGCCAAGCTGGCGCTCCGGACCCAGCAGGTCCTCGGCTACGAATCGGGTATCGCCGACACGGTCGACCCCTTGGCCGGCTCCTATTTCGTCGAATCGTTGACCAACGAAGTGGAGCGATTGGCGCGAACGTACATCGAGACGATCGACGCTCGCGGTGGGGCCGTGGCGGCCATCGAGTCGCACTACATGCAAGACGAGATCGAGTCGGCGGCCTACGAGTTCGCCCGTCGTGTCGACCGGGGCGAGAAGGTCGTCGTCGGCGTGAACCGATTCGAAGAGAACGGCCCGACCAAGGCCGACGTCTTCCCGATTGACGAAGCACAACAGCAAGCACAGATTGCCCGGGTGAGGGCGCTCAAGACCTCTCGCAATAACGGCGCGGTCCAGGCGGCACTGGACGACCTCGGCCGTGCCGCTCGCGGAACTCACAATGTGCTCTATCCCATGAAGACGGCGCTGGCGAATATGGCAACGCTCGGTGAAGTCGCTGATGTGTTGCGAACCGAGTTTGGAACCTACACCCCCACGTAGTGGCGAACGATCGATGCCCGGCAACGCAATAGGCTGCTTTCAACTCACGTCAGATCGGACGTCCAGGTGAACCCCGATGGCTCCGTCCGACACATCGTCTGGCACTGCTCACCACTTGCGAGAAGTGAATATTGCACGCTTTCCGAGAATCATGAGGGCTACCGATTCTTCGGAGTCGTCGTGGCACCGCTCGCAGACCTTCCTTGTCGTATCGAATACTCGGTCCTCGTCGACCGGCAGTGGCGGGCACGCCACGTCACCTCCACGATCGTCACGCCGGCGGGAACTCGAAAGATCGAAATTCAATCGCGGAGTAACGATGGGTGGGATCTGGATGGCGTGTCGGCGCCATACCTAGATGGTTGTGACGACGTCGATCTTGGTTGGTCGCCCGCTACCAATACGATTCCGATCCGTCGGCTAGAACTTGACGTCGGCGAATCGGCCCGCATCTGTGCTGCCTGGATCCGTTTTCCTGAACTGGACGTGGTTCGTAACGAGCAGAGTTACACCCGCGTGTCGAGCAACCGATGGAAGTAAGAAGCGGGAGAGTACGAATTCGAGCTCGTCGTCGACGTGGCGACCGGGCTCGTGCTCGCCTACGGCGACGACCTGTGGCAGGCCGCAGCGACCTCATTCGGGTGACTCGGTCCCGATACGCAATCCGCTACGTAGCTAAGGGACAAGAGGATCATGGAAGTGTGTGACCACGGGCCGTTCCAGGTAATAGGGATGAGTGAGTTCACGCCACCTTTGGAAGTCCTCGGTCTCGCGCCACGCCATGTGCGCTTCGATGGACGCCCAGCGAATTAGGAGCAAATACAACGAACGGTCTTCTTCCTGACGTCGGAACTCTCCACCAAAGCATCCTTCGGCCGAATCAAGGATCGGCAGGGCCTCACACGCCGACGCTTCGAACTCCTCTTCGCGACCGGGCGTGACCGCCACGACAACGTGTTCGAGCATCATGCGCGGGCCATCAATTTGGCGCGCAGCTTTTCGTCGCTCGCCACCCCGATCGCGGTGTGCGCGAGGGCGATCGCTCCGGCGAGAATCGCTCGGTCGGCGTCGGGTGTAATGCACGCCGCCGTAAATTCGGGCTGATGGTTCACCGCCCCGTTAGTGGGAATCATTAACAGCGGGTGGATCGAGGGCACCACCAATGAGACGTTGGCCATGTCGGTGGAGATGGCCGGTCGGTCGAAACCCTCGTCGTCGAGGGCGAAGCTTCGACCGAGTCCTTCGGCGGCGACGCGGTAGTGCGACAAGATGTCCGGGTCGGACTCCATGTGCGAGAACGCGTTACCGATCTCTTCAATGCGGAGCGAGGCACCGGTCGCCAGAGCCCCAGCTTCGAAGCACGCGTTGATCCGAACTCGCAACTCCGCCAGGCGCTCACTGGAGAGCGAACGCGCCATGAAACGACCGGTCGCGCGACTCGGAATGATATTGGCCGCCGAGCCGCCCTCCAGGACAATGCCGTGGACCAGATCGCCCGGACGAAGTTGCTGACGCAAGAGTCCGATCGCCACTTGAGCGATCGTCAGAGCGTCGAGGGCGTTCACGCCGACCCAGGGTGCCGCCGCGGCGTGCGCCTCCTTCCCCAGGTACGTGACGTCGAAGTGATCGACGGCGAGACAGAGCGCGTCGAGTCGTTCGGTGGGGAAGGGGTGAACCATCATCGCGGCGTGGACTTCATCGAAGTAGCCGGCGTTAATAAGGTCAATCTTGCCGCCGCCGCCCTCTTCCGACGGGGTTCCCAGCAACGTGACGGTGACGTTCAAGTCGTCAGCCACGGCACCGAGTCCGATGGCCGCCCCGAGGGACGACGCGGCGATGATGTTGTGACCACAGGCGTGGCCGACGTCGGGCAGCGCATCAAACTCGGCGCAGTACACGATGTTCAGATCGCCGCTACCCACGGTCGCGCGAAAGGCGGTCGGGAGGTCGGCGATGCCACGCTCCACACGAAATCCGACTTCCTCCGCCAGCATCGCGACAGCCTCGGAACTTTCAAACTCCGCGTAACCGAGTTCCGGGTGCGCGTGGACGAAGTGACTCAGCGCCACCAAGGCGTCGCCCTGGCGCTGGATGGCGTTGGCGGCGACTTCGCGAGCGCTCATTCGACCACCACCACGACGTCGCCGGCGCCGACGGAGTCGCCGGCCGCCACGTTGATCGACGTGACGACGCCGGACTTTTCGGCGTTCACCGAGTTCTCCATCTTCATCGCTTCGAGGATGACGACCGTGTCGCCGGCTTCGACCTCTTGACCGACCTCGACGTTCACCTTCACGATCGTCCCCTGCATGGGGACGATGACATTGGCCGAGCCGCTGCCCAGTACTCCGGCGTGGTGTTGTCGACGAGGTTTGGCGGCGGTGCTTTGGGCTCGGGGCAACCCGTCGTCGAACTCCGGCACCCATAACGCTACGGTGACCCTTCGTCCGTTCACCTCGGCGGTGACGTCTTTGCGAACCTGACCCTCACCGACCGAGACGGCGGCGGTGACGACCTCGGGCAACGTCGTGAAGTCGAGCTCACTCTCGACCCAGTTAGTGGAGTGCGTGCCCTGGACGAACTGTTCATCGCTCAGTATCACCACGTCGGCGGCCAAGGTGGTGGCGACCCCTTCGATGGTGGTCTCTTCGATCGCGCGCAGCATCCGACGGCGAGCGCGTTCGCGGTCCGGTCCCCAGACGATCAGTTTCGCGATCAAGTTGTCGTAGTACTGCGAGATTGTGTCACCCGCGCCGTACCCGGCGTCCAGTCGCACCCCCGGACCGGACGGCTGATCGAATCGGGTAATCGTGCCCGGGGTGGGGATGAATTTGCCGTCGACGGGATCTTCGGCGTTGATGCGCACCTCGATGGCGTGACCCTCGCGACGAACATCGTCTTGCGTGAAGTTCAAGGCCTCGCCGGCCGCGATTCGCAACTGCCATTCGACGAGGTCCAGGCCGGTCACCAACTCGGTCACCGGATGCTCGACCTGGAGGCGCGTGTTCATCTCCAAGAAGAAGAACGCTCCGTCTTGGTAGAGGAACTCGACGGTCCCCGCGTTCACGTAGCCGCAGGCCTTCGAGACCTTGACCGCCGCCTCGCCCATGGCGTGACGCACGTCGTCGGGAAAGTTCGCCGCCGGCGACTCTTCGATGAGTTTCTGGTGGCGTCGTTGGGCCGAGCAGTCGCGCTCGCCGAGCCAGAGCGTGGTGCCGTGGGCGTCGGCCAGCACCTGCATCTCGACGTGACGGGGTCGGGTGAGATAGCGCTCCACGTAACACTCGGGCCGACCGAAATAACTCTGGGCTTCGCGTTGCGCACTCTCTAGCGCCGCCGGCGCCTCGTCGGCGTCGTTCACGACCTTCATGCCGCGGCCGCCGCCGCCGTAGGCGGCCTTGATGGCGACGGGCCAGCCGAACTCGTTGCCGAACTTTACGACCTCTTTCGGGTTTTTGAGCGCTTCGCTCCGGCCCGGCACGCCCTCGACGCCGACCTTGGCCGCCGCGAGTCGACTCGAGATCTTGTCACCCATGACCTCGATCGCCTCGGGCGGAGGACCAATGAACGTGACGCCGCGCGAGGTGATGGCTCGCGCGAACTCCGTATTTTCAGAAAAGAAGCCGTACCCGGGGTGCACGGCGTCGGCGCCTGATCGATGAATGACGTCGAGGATCGCTTCGGTGTTCAGGTAGCTCTCGGCGGCGCTCTGGCCCCCCAAGGCGTAGGCCTCGTCGGCCCGTCGCACGTGGAGCGCGTCGCGATCGAGTTCGGAGTACACGGCGACGGTGGCGATGCCCATCTCTCGACAGGTGCGCATGACGCGCACCGCGATCTCGCCGCGATTGGCGATCAGGACTTTCTGTAACACGCAAACCTCCGTAGCGAACCTGTCATTTTCTACCACTCGCTCTTGAAACTCTAGAGTTTCCTTGTGAGTTCAATCGTCTGGCGTATCGAACACTTCGACGTGATCGACTCCACCAACTCTTGGCTGTCTGAACGGGCACTCGAGGGTGCCCCGGAGGGCCTGGTCGCGCTGGCCGACTTTCAAAGTGCCGGGCGCGGTCGACTGGACCGGCAATGGGAGTCGCCTCCCGGCGCGTCGTTGCTCTGCTCGATCCTGCTGCGACCGGACCTCGCCCCGGACCAGCTCCAACTCGTCGTGGCCTGCGTCGCCTTGGCGGCGCGCGCGGCCCTGGTCCGGCTCTGCGGCGTGCGACCGGGGCTCAAATGGCCCAATGACTTGATCGTCCTCGACGCCAAGATCGCGGGACTCCTGGCCGAGATCGTATCCGTGGACGAGCGGTTGGCCGTCGTGGTGGGGATCGGCGTCAATCTCACGCACGAGGGGCCGGAGAACGTCTCCTCAACCAGTGTGCGCGCCGAGTCGGGCGTCACGATCACCCCGCTGGCGCTGCTCGACATTCTGCTGGACGAACTCGAAGCCCGGCGTGCGTCGTTGGACAGCGCCGACGGTCAAGCGAACCTGCGCGACGAGTATCGCCGCGCGCTGGTGACGTTGGGTCAGATGGTTCGCGTGGAACGCACCAACGACGTGATCGTCGGCCTCGCGACGTCGGTCGACGATTTCGGACAGCTCCTCATCCTGGTCGATGATGAAGAAGTCTCGGTGACGGTGGGTGACGTCGTGCACCTGCGAGCCCACGAAGGAGAGTTGTCGTGAGTCGCGCCACCAGGGTCTTGGTCACCGGTGCGGCCGGTCAGGTCGGCCTCGATCTCCTCGACGTGCTGGGAGGCGCGGTGCCCCCCGGGGGCGATCGGTCGTTCCAACCGGACGGACGATCGGTGCCGGAGGGAGAGTTCGACGTCTTGGCGTTGGCGCGCCACGACCTGGACGTGGCCGATCGCGACGCGGTGCATCGAGCGGTCCAAGCGGCGCGACCGGACGTCATCGTGCACCTGGCCGCCTACACGGCGGTCGACCGGGCCGAAATCGAGGAGACCACGTGCTTCGCCGTGAACGGTGCGGGCACGGAATCGATGTCGCTCGCCGCCCACGAGAACGGCGCCCATCTGATTGCCATCTCCACGGACTACGTCTTTGACGGCAACAAGGGCGGGGCCTATGTGGAAGACGACGCCACCAATCCCCTCAACGTCTACGGCGCTTCGAAGCGGGCCGGCGAATTGCTCTGTTCCAGTGAGGACACCGTCGTGCGCACGTCGTGGGTAATGGGGGTGCGCGGCAAGAACGTCGCGCACGTCATCGCCGAACGTGCTGCCTCGGGCCAATCGGTTCGATTCGTCAACGACCAGACCGGCACCGTCACCGTCGCAAGCGACCTGGCGCGAGTGTTGGCGACGCTGGTGCGCGAGCGACCCGGCGGCGTGTGGCACGTGGCGAATTCCGGCACGACGACCTGGTTCGACGTGGCCCGCTACGTCGGCGAGGTACTCGGTCGCGACGACGATTTCGTCACGGCGATCGCTACCGCCGACCTGGACCCGGCGCCGCTCGCCACTCGACCGATTCGCAGTGATCTGTCGACCGGTAAGTTCGCCTCGGCGTGGTCGGCGCTGCCGGAGTGGCGTGACGGGCTCACCCGACTGATTCGGGACCGCGACCCGCGGGTCGCCGATCGATGAGTGAGGTCGCGACGGACGTCGCAGCGGTCATCGTCGACTTCCACGCCGGCCAGGCGCTGGACGACTGCGTCGACTCGCTGCACGCCAACGGCGTCACCGACATCGTCGTCGTCGAAAACGGCGAAGAAGGTTCGACGCTGCCGGCGCTCTCGGGCCAGCACGTCGTGCTGGTCGTGCCCAAGCTGAACCTCGGGTACGGGCGCGGGGTGAATCGCGGCGTGGCCGCGGCGCCCCCCCGTCGCTATCTCCTGGTCTCCAATCCCGACGTCGTGGTGCACGAGGGAGCCGTGGCCGCCCTGATCGACTTCCTCGACCTCCATCCCAACGTTGCCATCGTCGGACCCCAGATCGTGCGGCCCGACGGGAGCGTCTATCCCTCGCAGCGCGTCTTCCCCAACTTCTGGCTCGCCGGTCTGCACGCGTTGCTCGCGCCACTGTGGCCCGGGAACCCCTTCACGCGTCGCTACCGATCGCCCCGCAAGGACGGTTCGGTGGACTGGGTCTCGGGCGCCTTCTTTCTGGCGCGACGGGACCGCTTCGAAGAGGTCGGTGGTTTCGACGAGCGCTACTTCATGTTCGCCGAAGACATGGCGCTTTGTTGGCAGATGCGCGCGCGTGGACACGACATCGCGGCGAGCCCCGACGCCTTGGTCACGCATATTGAGGGCGTGTCGCGCGCGAGAGAATCTCGAGCTATGTTGATCGCCCATCACCGCAGCGCCATGCGCTTCGAGTGGCAGACCGCGAGCGGGTGGCGCCGGATCTTGGCGCCGATCGCGACCTTGGTGCTCGGACTTCGGCTCTGTGTCGTATTGATTATCCGCCCCACGTCCTGAGGAGACCACCGCCTAAGATGGTCACTGGGCTGCGAGTGGTTCTGTGGTTGAAAGTCGATGCCAGTCGCGGGCGAAACGACCCACGTAAGGCGTCTTGTTGACGCTGAGCATGGCGCGGTTTAGAAGTAAGTCCTGCCTCCCGGTGGCCAGAGCGGTCATCGGGAGAGCCGGTGAAGTGTGTGGTTGCCTCGCCGGAGAGCCCCGTGCTGCCGGCGTGACCCACGGACACCGCCGCAGGCAAGTGTGGGGTAAAAGACCAGGTCAGCACTCGCAGCCCAATTGAAGTAGACGAAACGACCGGTAGGGTAATTCACGACATGAGTGTTTTTAGCAAGGTTCTTAAGGCCGGAGAGGGCAAGCGCATTCGCCAATTGGCCGAACTCGTGCCGCCCATCAACGAAATGGCCGACGAGATGGCCGCCCTCTCGGACGCCGAACTGCGCGCCAAGACCGAGGAGTTCCGGGCTCGCCTCGCCGAGGGCGAGGACCTGGACGACATGTTGCTCGAGGCCTTCGCCGTGGTGCGCGAGGCCGCGACCCGCGTCCTCGGTCAGCGTCACTACGACGTCCAGCTGATGGGGGGCATGGCCCTGCACTTCGGATGGATCGCCGAAATGAAGACCGGTGAAGGCAAGACCCTGGTGTCGACGTTGCCGGTCTACCTGAACGCGCTGGCCGGCAACGGCGTGCACGTGGTCACCGTGAACGACTACCTGGCGACGCGCGACGCGAACTGGATGGGCTCGTTGCACAAGTTTCTGGGTCTGACCGTCGGGCGAGTCGGGCCGGACCTGTCGGAGTTCGAAGACAAGCGAGCGGCCTACGCCTGTGACGTCACCTACGGCACCAACACCGAGTTCGGCTTCGACTACCTGCGCGACAACATGGCCCGGCGCGCCGAACACATGGTGCAGCGCGGCCACCACTACGCCATCGTCGACGAGGTCGACTCGATCCTGATTGACGAGGCCCGGACGCCGCTCATCATCTCCGGCCCGGCCTCGGACGTCACCAAGCTCTACTACCAATTCGCCTCGATCGCGCGGGCGCTGATTCGTGACGTCGACTACGAAGTCGACGAGGAGAAGAAGACCGTGATGCCGATGGAGTCGGGCATCGAGAAGGTCGAGAAGCAACTGGGCGTCACCAACCTTTACGACGCCGTGGCGACGAACTACGTGCACCAGTTGGGCCAGGCGCTGCGCGCCAAGGAGCTGTACTTCCGGGACAAGGACTACCTGGTCGACGCCGGCGAGGTGAAGATCGTCGATGAGTTCACCGGTCGCACCCTCGAAGGTCGACGTTGGTCCGACGGACTACACCAGGCCGTCGAGGCCAAAGAACGCGTGCGCATCCAAGAAGAGAACCACACTTGGGCGACGGTGACGTTGCAGAACTACTTCCGCATGTACGAGAAACTCGCCGGGATGACCGGCACCGCCGAAACCGAGGCCGCCGAGTTCGGGAATACGTACAAGCTCTCGGTCGTGCCGATCCCGTCGAACCAGCCCCTCATCCGCCTCGACCAGGCCGACCTAATTTACAAGACCGAAGAGGCCAAGTTCGCCGCGATCGTGGACGACGTGCGCGAGCGCAGCGACCTCGGCCAGCCGATCCTGCTCGGCACGGCGTCGGTCGAGAAGTCCGAGTTACTCTCGCGAGAACTCTCCAAGGCCGGCATCACCCACGAGGTACTGAACGCCAAGCAGCACTTCCGCGAGGCCGAGATTGTGGCCCAGGCCGGTCGAAAGCACGCCGTCACCGTCGCCACCAACATGGCCGGACGTGGCGTGGACGTCGTGCTGGGGGGTAACTTCGAAGGGCTCGCCACGCGAGAGGCCCAGGGCCGGGGCTTCGCCCCCGACTCCGAGGAGTTCGAGGCCGCCTACCAGAGCGCGCTGGCGAGCTTCCGAAGTGTCTGTGAAGCCGAAGGCGACGAGGTTCGAGCCCTCGGCGGTCTCTACGTGCTCGGTTCCGAACGACACGACTCGCGACGTATTGACAATCAGTTGCGCGGTCGTTCCGGGCGACAAGGTGACCCCGGCGAGAGTCGTTTCTACCTGTCACTCCAAGACGACCTGCTGCGACTGTTCGCGACGGGCGCCGTCTCGTGGGTGATGGACCGCACCATGCCCGACGACCTGCCGATCGAAGCCAAGATGGTCTCCAAGGCCATCGAACGCGCGCAGAACACCGTCGAGGGCAAGAACGCCGAGATCCGCAAGGACACGCTCAAGTACGACGAAGTGATGAACGAGCAGCGCAAGGTCATCTACGGCCGCCGCCAACAGGTCATCGACGGCCAGGACATCCACGACGAGACGGTCGTCCTCATCGAAGAGGTCCTCACCAATGTCGTGGACGAGCGCCTCGAAGGGGAGTTTGCCGAAGGTTGGGACCTTCATCAGTTGATTGTCGAACTCACCAACTACTACCCGACGACGCTGAACGCTGACGCGCTCGCGGAGTACCAGGACCGCGACGACATCTTGGGCCTGGTCATCGATGAGGCCGTCGGTCAGTACGAGAAGAAGTGCGAGGAGTACCCCGGTGGCATGGACACCGCCAAGGAGATCGAGCGCGACGTCATGCTCCAGATCCTCGACCAGCGCTGGCGTGAGCATCTCTCGGACATGGACTACCTGCGCGACGGCATCCACCTGCGTCAGATCGCTCAAACGGACCCCCTGTCGGCGTGGCAGAAGGAGGGCTACCTGATGTTCGAAGCGCTCCTCGGCAACGTCGACGCCGACTTCGTGCGCTACATCACCCACGTCGAGGCCTCCGCGATCGGGGCCCTCGAGGAAGCCGAAGAGGACGAGGGGCTCGAAGGCGCCGTCACGAACGCCAACGTCGTGGCCCCGGGGGCAACGGAACTGCCGACCCACGGGCGGGCCCAGAAACCGCTGCCCAAACAGGGCGACAAGATCGGGCGTAATGAGCCGTGCTGGTGTGGCTCGGGCCGGAAGTTCAAGCAGTGCCATGGCCGACCCTAAGGCCGAGAACGCCCTCCGCGAGGCCCTCAGCACGTTGGAGGACCTGGAATCGAGATGGAGCGCGGCGCGCGAGTACCTGAAGATCGACGCGAGCCGGGCACGTCACGTCGTCTTGAGTGAACTGGTCGCCGACCCGAACCTCTGGGACGACCAAGACCGCGCCCGCGAAATGACGACCGATCTAGGGCGTCTCTCGAACGACCTCGAGCAGTTCGATCGCCTGCGCGGGTCCCTCGACGATTCACTGGTTTTGGCCGAGTTCTCGCGCGAGTCACTGGCCGCCGGTGAGACCGATTGGTCGCTGCTCAACGAGCTCTCGTCGACGATCAACGATCTTGAATCCACCATCGCCGCGCTCGAGACCCAGAGCCTCTTAAGCGGTCCGTACGACGCGAACGACGCGATCGTCGAGTTGCACGCCGGCGCCGGCGGCACCGACGCCCAAGACTGGACCGAGATGTTGTTGCGCATGTACTCGCGCTGGGCCGAGCGTCGCGGCTTCGGCGTCGAGATCGACGAGGCGACCGAAGGACAAGAGGCCGGTCTGTTGTCCTCGACGTTCATCGTGAAGGGTCGCTTCGCCTACGGCTGGCTCTCGGCCGAGCGCGGGGTGCATCGACTGGTGCGTATAAGTCCCTTCGACTCCCAGGCCCGTCGCCAAACTAGTTTTGCGAGTCTCGACGTGACGCCGCTCTTGGACGACAACGCCGCCGAGGTGGAGATCGACGAGAAGGATCTGCGCGTGGACACCTACCGATCGTCGGGCGCCGGGGGACAACACGTGAACAAGACCGACTCGGCGATTCGCATCACGCACCTACCCACCAACATTGTGGTCAGTTGTCAAAACGAACGAAGTCAGCACCAGAACCGCGCCCGCGCCATGCAGATCCTCGAAGCGAAGTTGGCCGAGCGCGCCCGCGCCGAACGGCAAGCCGAGATGAACGCGCTGAGCGGTGATCGTGGTGACAACGCGTGGGGTTCACAGATTCGAAGTTACGTACAGGCGCCATACCAACTTGTGAAAGACCACCGGACAGATCACGAAACCGGCAACGTCGAGGCGGTTCTCGACGGCGATCTCGACGGTTTTATGGAAGCTGAACTGCGACGACAGCGTTTTCATTCCTAAGAAATGTCAGAGCCCTTTATCGTGGGGCTTTCGTGGCACGAATACGCAAAATAGTCAAACTACAATGGACAGGTACATCCGGGTGCCGACGCACCGCCCCAACTACGTACCCGAGGGAGTGTTCGCGTGATCCGCTTTGAGAATGTCTCGAAGACGTACAAGAACGGCTCGCCGGCTCTCAAGGACATCACCCTCGACATCGAAAAAGGGGAGTTCGTCTTCTTGGTCGGCGCCTCGGGTTCCGGCAAGACGACCTTCCTCCGCCTCCTTTTGCGCGAGGAGTTGCCCGACAAGGGTCGCATTCTCGAAGCCGGTCGCGAACTGACCGAGTTACCGAAGTTCCGCGTCCCGTTCTTGCGCCGCAATATCGGTTGCGTGTTCCAGGACTTTCGCCTTCTGCCCAACAAGACGGTCTTTGAGAACGTGGCCTTCGCGCTCGAGGTGATCGGCCGGCCCCGCTCGACCGTCGAATCGCAGGTGCCGCTGATCCTGGACCTGGTCGGATTGGCGGACAAGTCCAAGAGCCTGCCCGGCGAACTCTCCGGCGGCGAACAACAGCGCGTGGCCGTGGCGCGCGCCTTCGTCAATCGGCCGTTGATCTTGCTGGCCGACGAACCGACGGGTAACCTCGACCCGGCGAACTCCGAGTCGATCATGGCGCTGCTCGAGCGCATCAATCGCACCGGCACGACGGTCGTCATGGCCACGCACGACAAGGCGCTGGTCGACCGAATGCGTCGACGCGTGATTGAACTGGACAAGGGCGAGATGATCCGCGACCAGGTCCGTGGCGTCTACGGCATCGACGAGAGCGTGGCTATCTAATGCGCGTCTACTTCCGCTACGCCGTAAAAGAGACGTTCTCGAATCTCTGGCGTAACCGAATGATGACCATCGCCGCGGTCCTCACCGTGGCGGTCTCGCTGTCCTTGGTCGGTTCGGCGCTGCTCCTCAAGCAGAGCGCCGCGCAGGCGTCGCGGCAGTGGCAACAGGGCACGCGCGTTACGGTCTGGATGCAACCCACGGCCTCGGCGGGTGAAATCAGCGCGATACAGACGCAATTAAATAGTCTGCCGATCGTGAAGAGTTGTCAGTTTCGAACCCAGGCGCAGGACTACCAGGAGATGAAGAATCAGCTGCCGCCCTCGGAAGCGAACGTCCTCCAAATCAAAGATATTCCGACGAAGTTCAGTTGCATCCCGACGGTGCCCTCCGATGCGTTCACCGTCTTATCGACGTTCATCCATCAGACGGGCGTGCTCACGGTCACCGCGCCCGAGCAGCAGATTCGTGAGATGAACCGCGCGATTCGAATTCTCCAGATCGTGTTCCTCGCGCTGGCGCTCGTACTGTTGCTCTCGGCGACCGTCCTGATCCTCAATTCGATTCGCATGGCGATCTTCTCACGTCGGCGAGAGGTCTCGGTTATGAAACTCGTGGGCGCGACGAACTGGTTTATTCGTATTCCCTACATCACCGAAGGCTTCATTCAGGGCCTGCTCGGTTCGGCCGTGGCCATCGGTGCCGTCACCGCGCTGCACATCTGGTATCCACTCCACAACGAGTTCCAGCTGAGCACCAGTGCCCTCATCGGTACGAACGTGGTCGTGTTAGTGGTGGGCGTGGGCATTGGTTCGGTCGGTTCGGCCATCGCGATTCGACGGTTCCTCGACGTCTAGCCCTTCGCCGCTTTGAAGTCGACAGCGAGGGAGTTCACGCAGTAGCGCAGACCCGTCGGCGTCGGTCCGTCGTTGAACACGTGACCGAGGTGACCCCCGCACTTCGCGCACAGGATCTCGGTCCGCTTGCGCTCCAAGGCGTCGTCGGGCCGTTCGATGATCGTGCCCGGTTCGCAGGCGTCGAAACTCGGCCACCCGCACCCGGAGTCGAACTTTTGCGCACTGGTGAAGAGGTGTTGGCCGCATCCGCCACAGGAGAAGCCGCCCTCCGTGTCGACGTGCAACAGCGAACCGGTCCACGGTATTTCGGTGGACGCACGACGAAGTACGGCGTATCGATCGGGCGACAGTTCGGCGCGCCACTGATCGTCGGACTTCTCCACGTCGTAGGTCATCGGCTCAATGTATCGGAACCGCGCCGCGAATTGGCCGCCTACCGGTAGTCGGGGCGAGGTGACTCGGGGAGGGCTGGCGCGAACTCCGGTTGGTCGGCCAGCAGTCGGGTGAACGCGGCCGCCAAGCCTTCGGGGTCGAGGCCCAACTCGGCCAAGAGCTGGTCCGGTCGATGCTGTTCAAGGTAGGCGCGCGGGGTGCCGAAGATACGTGTCGTGGGGAACGGTCGCCCGAGATCCTGGGCTCGGCTTCGTAGGGCCGAGACCATGAGGGTGCCGGCCCCGCCGTGTCGCGTACCGTCCTCGACACTCACGACGCGTTCGTGCGAGAGCGCGTCGTCGATCATCATCGCGTCCGGGGGTAAGACGCGCACGTCGTAGAGCGTGACTTTGCTGGCCTCTTCGCCCATGAGCTCCAGCGCCTTGTAGGCCGACGGCGCCATCTTGCCCACGGCCAGTACGCACAGCGAGCCGTCGCCCCGACGAACTTGGCGAGCCTCGAGTCCGTCGCCCACCTTGCCGTCGAAGGGCTTGGGCAACGTCTTGGGGAAGCGCAGCGCGGTCGGCGTCGACATCGACAGGGCCGTCGCGAGCATGCCCGGCACCTCTTCGGCGGTGGACGGTGCGAAGACCGTCATATTGGGGATGGCCAGACAGAGCGCGATATCCAGCAGTCCGTGGTGACTCGGACCGTCGTCCCCGGTGACGCCGGCGCGATCGAAGACGAAGACGACGGGCAGGTTCAAAAGACCGACGTCGAGGTGCGCCTGGTCGAACGCCCGAGAGAAGAACGTCGAATAGATCGCCACGACGGGCTTCATCCCGCCCATGGCCATACCGGCCGCCGTCGTCACGGCGTGTTGCTCGGCGATGCCGACGTCCAAGAAGCGGTCGGGGAACTGTTCTTGGAAGTTGAGCAGACCGGTCGGCCCGGCCATCGCCGCGGTGATCGCGATGACTCGTTCGTCGGCGCTGGCCAGCGCCACCAGTGCGTCAGAGAAGGCGTGGGAGAACGACTCCGGGGCCACCTCTTCGTCGTCGTGTCGTGGCGGCAGCTTGTAGTCGTGCATCTTCAGGTGGTCGTCAATCGCCGGCTCGTAGCCCAGGCCTTTCGTCGTGAGCACGTGAACGAGAATCGGTCCGTCCCACTCCGAGGCGCTCTTCAACGTATTTTCCATCGACTCGACGTCGTGGCCGTCGATGGGGCCGATGTAGCGCACGCCGAGGTTCTCGAAGAAGGTGTGCGGGGTCACCATCTCTCGCACCACCGACGTCAGGCCGTCGATACCGAGGTAGGCCGCCTTCCCGACCTTCGGAAGGTGCGGGACCGTGCGGCGCAGGCGATCTCGCATGGTGAGGTAGGTCTTATTGAGACGAAGCGCGGTCAAGGACTCGGAGAGTTTGGAGATGGTGGGCGCGTAGCTGCGTCCGTTGTCGTTCAAGACGATGACGACCCGTTGATTCGAATGACCCAGGTTGTTGAGGGCCTCGTAGGCCATCCCGCCGGTCAGCGAGCCGTCGCCCACGATGGCCACGACGTGGCGTTGACCGCCGTGACCGATGAGCTCTTTTCGCTGTTGGAGGGCGACCGAAAGTCCGTGCGCGTAGGAGAGCGCCGTCGAGGCGTGGCTGGACTCGATCCAGTCATGCTCACTCTCGGAGCGGTTGGGATAGCCCGAAAGTCCGCCACGCTGACGAAGGTTCTTGAAGCCGTAACGCCGGCCGGTCAAGAGTTTGTGCACGTACGCCTGATGCCCGGTGTCCCACAGCAGGATGTCCTTGGGCGATTCGAAGACGCGGTGCAGCGCCAGCGTCAGCTCGACCACGCCGAGGTTCGAGCCCAGATGGCCCCCGGTGGGATTGGTCGTCACCGCCTCGATGATGAACTGTCGAATCTCCTCGCTCAACTCGTCGAGCTCGGCGTAGGACAGATTCAAGAGGTCGGCGGGCGTTTCAATCGAGGGCAGAATCACTTCACCATCCTACTTTTTGCGCTTACGAGAGCCGTAGCGGTCGCCACCGGCTCCGGTACGCTCACCAGAATGGTTTCTACCCTGGTTGAACAAGACGTCCTGGCGCGCACGTTGGACGAAGCGATGGCCCGCGGCGGCGAATTCGCGGAGGTGTTTGTCGAGGACCGCACGACCTCGTCGGCGATGTTGGACCAGCGCCGCGTCGAGCAACTGAGTTCCGGTCACGATCGCGGCGCCGGAATCCGCGTCGTCGTGGGCGACACCACCGGGTTCGCGCACACCGCCGATCTGACGCCCAGTGGACTGGTCGCGGCGGCGCGAGCGGCGGCGGCGGTGGCTCGTGACGGGGGAGGGGGCGTGCGCGAAATCGCGCTGGGACCGTTGCAGGACCATCCGAGCCGCGCGACGGTACTGCCCGGCGACGTCGACAAGGCGCGAAAGATCGAACTCATGAATCACGCCGACGACGCGGCGCGCTCGGAAGGCTCCTCGATCACCCAGGTGCAGGTCGCCCTCGGTGACTCCACGCGTCACTTCGTGGTGGCGAACTCCGACGGCCTCTTCGCCGGTGACCACCAGGTGCGAACTCGATTCAATGTCTCGTGCATCGCGACCGGTGACACCGGTATGCAGACCGGATATCGACCGATCGCCGGAACCCGCGGTTTCGAACTGCTCAGCGCCGAGGCCGTGGCGGACGCGGCGCGCGGCGCCGCGCGCCAAGCGATCACGAAGTTGGACGCGCGTCCCGCGCCGTCGGGCGACCTTCCGGTCGTGCTCGCCGGCGGCTCGGGCGGCATCTTGTTCCACGAAGCCTGTGGTCACGGTCTCGAGGCCGACGCGATCCTGAAGCGGGCCTCGGTGTACGCCGGCAAAGTCGGACAGTTGGTGGCGAGTCCCTTGGTGACGCTGGTGGACGACGGCACCGTGGAAGGCGAGTGGGGATACCTGGCGATCGATGACGAGGGTCGTCCCGGCGCCCGCAACGTCCTGATCGAGAACGGTGTGTTGACCGACTACATGTGGGACTATCTGCGTTCTCGCAAAGAGGGTCGGGTTTCCTCGGGTAACGGTCGTCGACAGAGCTACCAACACCTGCCCATGGTGCGCATGACGAACACCTACCTCTTGGCGGGCGACTCCGACGCCGACGAGATCGTCGCCCAGACGCCGTACGGCGTCTACGTCGCCCAACTCGGTGGCGGCCAAGTTAATACGGCGACCGGCGACTTCGTCTTCGGCATGACCGCGGCCTTCATGATCGAGGACGGGAAGATCACGGCGCCGCTGCGCGACTGCAACCTCATCGGCAACGGCCCCGACGTGCTCCAACGCGTCGACGCCGTGGCGTCGGACTTCTCGATGACGCCGGGCACCTGCGGCAAGAACGGTCAGAGCGTTCCGGTCGGAACGGGTCAGGCCACGATGCGCCTTAGCGGCGTCACCATTGGTGGAGCGGCGGCGTGAGTCAACTACTAGATCGGGCGGAGCGCATCTTGGAATCGGTCCAAGGTGGCGAGGAGATTGAGGTCTACGTCGCCAGCGGCGTCGATACCGAGGTCCAGTCCTACCAGGGCGAAGTGGAAGAACTCACCACCGCGACGTCCAATGGATTCGGCATTCGGATCCTGAACGACGGCGCCGGCGGCGCTCGCGTCGGAACGGCGTGGGCCGGTTCGCTCGATGACGAGGCCATCGTGACGGCGCTGCGCGAAGCGCGCGATAACGCGACCTTCGCCACCGAAGACGAGTTCGTCGCCTTCGCGCGTCCCGACGGCGTCGCCGCGGTCTCTTTGACGCTGACCGACGACGCCGTCGCCAGTACACCCTTGGAGGAGAAGATCGCCATGGCGATCGAGCTCGAACGTCTGGTTCGCGATGGTGACCCTCGCATTCGACAGGTCGATTCAGCCAACTACTCGGACTACGTCGCCGAAGCGGCCATCGCCTCCACGACCGGCATTCGCGCGTCCTACGCCCGGACCGGCGCCTACGTGTCCGTCGAAGCCATCGCCAACGACGGTGGTGACGACCAGACGGGATGGGGACTCTCGGCCGGGCGATCGCCGTGCAACCTCGACATCGAACAGGCCGCGACCGACGCCATCCGACGCGCCACGAGGATGCTGGGCGCCGTGAAGCCGAAGTCGTTCAAGTGCACCGCCGTCTTCGATCCCCGCACCGCGGCGGCGCTGTTCTCGATCATCGGCGGCGCGCTGAGTGGCGAAGCCGTGGTTCGCGGTCGATCGTTCTTCGCGAACCGCGTGGGAGAGATGGTCGCCGCACCCGGCTTCACGTTGCTCGACGATCCCACCGATCCCCGTCACTTCGCCGCCAGCGTCTACGACGCCGAAGGTCTGGCCTGTCGGCGCAACGTCCTCATCGAGCAAGGAGAGTTGAAGGCCTTCGTGTACGACACGGTCTCGGCGCGACGGGCCGGCACCGCCTCCACCGGCAGTGCGGTGCGCGGGGGGATCGCCGGATCGCCGTCGGCCGGTTGCCGCGCGTTGCAACTGATGCCCGGCGTCGTCGATCAAGCGGAGATCTTTCGTCGGGTGGGCAACGGCGTCTTCGTCGAATCACTGATTGGCGTGCACTCGGGCGTCAATCCCGTCTCGGGCGATTTCTCGGTGGGGGTCACCGGACTGATGATTCGTGACGGACAACTGGCCGAACCGGTGCGTGAGATCACGGTGGCCTCGACGTTGCAGCGCATGCTCCTCGACGTCGTCCACGTCGGTAGCGATCAGGAATGGCTTCCGGGAAGTGCCGCCGGTCAGACCGTGGCGATCGACAACATCGCGGTTTCGGGCGTTTAGTCCGAAGAGGTCGTGGCCGACGACGTGGTCGTGGTGGCCGAGGCCGTCGTGGCCGCCGGCGTCGTGCTCGATTCGGTTGAGGGAGACGAGGCCGGCGTGGTCGCGGTGGGGGTCGGGGTGGTGGTCTTGTCGGGACTACGACTGTCGTTCTTGTAGAAGCCGCTGCCCTTGAAAACGACGCCCACGGCCGAGAAGACCTTTCGGAGCTCGCCGCCGCAGTGCGCGCAGACCGTCATAGCCGGGTCCGTGAATCGCTGAACCACCTCCACGCGCTGGTGGCAGGACTGGCACTCGTATTCGTAAGTCGGCATTGCATCTCCCGTACGGCGTGTGAACCTAGGCAGTTTACTCGCGAGAGTTCTGAGGCCATCCGGAGCGTCAGTATCATGGCGACCGTGGACGACTTCCATCAACTACGTCGGCCGTCGAGCGGGGGAGCCTTCCCTCGCGATATTGGCGCCTCGGAAGTATCGGCCCGTCGCGCGCTAGCGAAATGCCGAATCAACATGGACGCGGTCACGACCGCCGCCGTTGCGGCGAATGCGATGAACAAGGGCGACGTCCTCGCCACGGCCCGGGTGGCGGGCATCCAAGCGGCCAAGCACGCGGCGAACATGCTCCCGATGTCGCACCCGGTCCTCGTAGGCAACGTCCACGTCAACTTCACGATCGCCGATACGCACATTGACGTGGAAGCCAGCGTCGACACCGTCGATCGTACGGGCGTCGAAATGGAAGCACTCATGGCGGTGACCGTTGCCGCGCTCACCATCTACGACATGTGCAAGTCGGCCGACCGGACGATGACGATCGAAGACGTCGCGATTTGGGAGAAGTCCGGGGGACGATCGGGGACGTGGCGACGTGAGGAAGTGCTGGGATTGGCCCCACCAACGGACTCCGAAGACTGACGCAAGGGCATTCAGTCAGGCATGAAGTGTCGTCGACTGTTCACGTCAATCGCAGATATTGGATGACGACTCTGATTTAGCCCTCGACTTTGGTCGCACGTCGCTGCTCGGCTGAGAATTATTCAGCACTCCAAGGACTGACGTCTCCCCGTCGTCGCTCGTCGTCCCTCATCGTCGCTGTCTCGCTCTGTCTGCTAGAGATTTCAATAGCCGTGATCCGAATCGATTATCGTTCGTCGTGGAGAGCCGGGAAGCCTGGTCGGCACGATGTTCGTTCAAGGAGCACACGCCGTTGACTCTCGCTTTCATCGCATTCGTCGTTGGGGCCATGGTGAGCCTCGCCACCAGCTGGGTCCTCGTGACTCGTCTCGAACGCGTGGGCGAGCGATACGGACTGTCTGAAGCGCTTTTGGGCGTGGTGGCCGCGCTCGCGGCCGATGCTCCCGAGATCACCTCGTCGATTGCGGCGATCTCCCAACACCAGCGAACCATCGGCGCCGGGGTGGTCATTGGGTCGAACGTGTTCAATCTGGCGGCCTTGCTTGGACTCGGTGCGATCGTTTCAGGATTCATCGCTCTGCATCGACGAGTCGTGGTTCTCGGTGGATTCGTGGCCCTTTGGGTGGGCGTCACGTGCGTCTTGACGACCGCTGGCTCTATTGGCGCGGCGTTGGGACTGAGCCTCGCGGGCACGGTGCTGGTCCTCTACTTGGTGCTGCTGGGCGTGCGGCGTGAAGCCCTCCAGCGCTTGGCGTTGCCTCGAGCGTTTCTTTCGTGGATTTCGTCGGCCGTGGACGAAGAAGAAATGGAGCTCCTCACAACGATTCGGCCCCCGCGAGGACGGCCGCGTGACGCCTTTGAAGCGCTCGGTGCGCTCATCGTAGTGGTCGTCTCGAGCGTGGCGATGGAGCGTGGCGCCTCCGACCTCGGTCACCACTTTCACGTTGCCGACGCCGTGATTGGCGGAGTCGTCTTGGCGGCGGTGACGAGCCTGCCCAACGCGGTGGCGGCGGTCTATCTCGCCACCAAGGGACGAAGCGCGGCGGCCCTGAGCACGGCGCTCAACAGCAACAACCTCAACGTCGTGGCGGGCCTGTTGATTCCTGGCGTTTTCGTCGGTCTGGCCGCGCCATCGTTTGCCGGCAATCTGACTTCGCTGTCCTATCTGATTCTCACCACGCTGGTACTGATCCTCGCCTTTGCGCGGCGCGGGCTGTCGAGGCGCGCCGGTTGGTTGATCGTTCTGGGCTACGCCGCCTTCATCTCGTGGCTCATGGCGGTCACCTAAGAAATCTCATCGAACGGTGTCGTAAACCGACGAACCAAGCGACGCGGTGGTCGAACACTTCGTCGCCGAACGATCACTCGTATTGATTGATGCCGTCGAACCAATACTCGCCCATCGGTCATACTGGGCCCATGGCTGATCGAAACGTGCTGGGTGGCCCCCTGGAATCGTGCGGCACCGATCCCGTCACCGGTTTCTATCGTGACGGGTGCTGTACGTCCGGACGCGAGGACCTCGGGAGCCACACGATTTGCGCCGTGGTCACCTCCGAGTTCCTGCAGCACCAAAAGTCGATCGGTAACGACCTCATCACTCCCATGCCCCAATACGATTTCCCCGGTTTGGTGGCGGGCGACCGTTGGTGCGTCACCGCCGTCAACTGGCTCCGGGCTCATCGCGACGGAGCGGCGGCCTACGTGGTGCTCGCGTCGACCAACGAGCGCGCTCTGGAGATCGTGCCGCTCGAGGCTCTTCAAGAACACGCGGTTGACGTTCCGTTAGGACCGGGCGACCTCCGGGCTTGAAATCAGTCTGTTACCGGCCGCGACCATTCACCGACGCCGGGACAACGGCCGTGCTATGAATTGCTGTTTGGTGCTTAATCGAAAGCGCCGCGAGAGGAGTTACCCGTGCCAAAAATGGTTGTCCTTCATAATGTGGTCGACGTGAAGCGGTGGATTGCGGGCAAAGAAGAACGAGCGGACGCCGTTGGTTCGGTAGGTGGAAGGAACGTGGTCGATTTGGTCGCCAAAGACGGCAGCAACGCCGTGGCGATTAGTGCCGACGTCGACGACATTGACGCGATGTTGGCGGGGCTGGCCTCGCCCACACCGGAGACGATGGCGGCCATGGAGTCACACGGAGTCCTGATGCCCATGACCATCTACGTGGAAGCGTAATCACGCGCCTCGGCCGAACCTTGCTGCACCGATTCGATTGGTCATACGGGAATTCAAGACTGAGGTCCCGATAGATTGCGCTCATGCTCCAGGTGACCACCGGTGTCGAGGCGCCAAGTCCTTGGACCAACCGGGAGCCGTCGATGCCCATTAGAGCGTCCGTCCATAGTTCAAGGAAGCGCGTTACCGCGACAGTGTTGTTCGCGATCGCTGGTCTTCACGTGTTGTGGGGAATCGGCTCCTCGTTTCCTTTTCGAGACCGCGAACAACTCGCCGACTCAGTCATCGGAACGAGTGAAGTCCCACCTATGGAGGCGTGCTTCGCCGTCGCCTCCGCGCTGGCACTGGCGGCCGTGCTCGTTACCGGCGTCGCGCCTCTACCCCAACGGGTTCGGACGCTCGCACTGCGCATCGTGGCTTCCGTCCTACTGACCCGAGGTGTGGCCGGGGCCCTGGGACAGACGTCGGTACTATCGCCCGGCAGCAATTCGTCAACGTTCGTGCGTCTGGATAAGAAGATCTATTCGCCGCTGTGCTTCTGGCTCGCTGCAGGCGTACGTCGATCGATTTGAGATCCATTGACCGGGCGCTGCGGTCCTGACCCCGTCGCGATGGACGCATCGTTATGGCAGTATGGGGACATGATTGACCACCTATCAATTCAGTGTTCCGACGTGGCGAAGAGTGCGGCGTTCTATGACGCGGTGTTGGCACCGCTCGGAGGAGTTCGCGTCATGGATTTTGGCGACGTCATTGGTTTCGGCACTCCGCCCATGCCTGACTTTTGGATCGGGTCACGGACCACCGGAGAGGGATTTCGCGAGTCGCACGTAGCTTTTTCGGCGCCCACTCGCGCGGCGGTTGACGCCTTCTTCGCGGCGGCCACCGCCGCGGGCGCCGAGGTCTTGAACGAACCACGCGTGTGGAACGAGTATCACCCGAACTACTACGGCGTCTTCGTTCGCGATCCCGATGGCAACAACGTCGAGGCCGTCTGTCACTCACCGGAGTGACTTTGGGGCAACGGTGGTGACCGTTGCCGGGCGATCGTGAATCCCAGTCGGAGGCCGCGGACGGCGTCATTGCCAGTACCCTCTGAGATGCGGTTGTGACGGGAGATCGATGAGCAGTATTCGCGCAGGAGTGGAGCAGTCTCGCGAGCGCTTGATTGCGCTCGTCTTGTTGTTGCAGCGCGCGTGGCAGTACGGCTCGCTCACCCAGGAAGAGATCGTTCGCGAACTGAAGATCGACGAGTTCCCGGTGTCGGCCAAGGGGCCGAGGAAGATTCCCGCCTACGAGGGCAATGAGGGTGCCGTGCGACAGAAATTTGAGCGTGACAAGGCCCGAATTCGAGAGTTGGGTTTCGAGATCGAAACCGACAACCAAGGCGACGGCGCCGTGGGTTACCGCATCGACCCTTCGAGTGGCTACGCGCCACTGATCTACTTCACCCCGGACGAGGAGCGCGTCGTGCGTTTGGCGCTTCGATTCTGCGGTTTCGGCGCTTCGGGAGCCTTCAGCGTGTTCAACGAGGTGCCGGCGAGCGACGGGGGACTCGAGTCATCGATGTACTACACGCCGGTGATGCGCGCGCTCAAACTGCACCGCGCCCTCGCCTTCGATTACCAGTCCGGAGCGAACAAGCCTCGTCTGGTCGAGCCGCTGTTCATCGATGTCTTCAACGGCGCGACCTATCTCATTGCCCGCGTCAAAGGCACCGAAGAGATCAAGGGCTATCGATTCAGCCGCCTGACCTCGATGCCGGTGGTCTTGCCCGATACGTTCATCCACGACGAAGCCGCCGTTGACGTCGCGCGGGCCTGGCGACCGGAGTTCTCGAGGTCGCCCACGCCCCTGGACGTGGTGGTGACGACCAACGAGAACTACGCCGACCTCTTGGTGCGTCAGTACCCCGGATCGCTGGCCGCCAACAAGAAGGACGGCAAGGTAGAGGTCGGACTGAGTTTCGACAGTCCGCGGGCCGCTCTTCGTTTCGTGGTCGACGGGGCCGATCGAATTCGGCTTCAATCGCCCAAATCGTTGAAGGCCGATCTGGCGGACTGGTTGAAGGATGTCAATCGCGGCACCGCGCCCTCGCCCGAGGAGATGACGTTCACCGGGCCGCCCACTAACGACGTACTCGGCCAAACGCTCCAGCTGCTTCACGCCGTCTACGTCGCTGAGGACGGGCTTCGCATCAGCGAACTGGCCACACGGTTCTCGCTCGACGCGGATCACGTGCGCTTGATCATGGACCGGCTGGTGGCCCTCGAACCCATGGCCGGATCGACCGACGGAACCGGTGCCTTCCCGGCGCACGTGCTCAAAGAGTGTGACGACTGGGACGATGAGGCTCACGACGATTCCACGTACCGGGCTGACTTCAGCGACCTCCCCGAGGGCGCCGAGGATCCTTCGCCCTACATGTGGCGCGACCTGTTCGAACTCAATATTGCGCTTCGGGAGGCGTCGCGCGTCTATCACGACCCGGCGATCCTGTCGGCGGTCGAAAAGATCGAAGGCGCCACCAGTTCCTACGTCCAGGTCGAGATGGCGACCAACGAGACCATGCTGGAAGCCGTTTCGGCCGCCGTGGAAGATCACCAGCGGATCAAGATCCTCTACACCGCCGCTACCGCCGAAGAGGCCCGGAACCGATCTATCGAGCCCCGCGAGATCAAGGTCCTGAACGGCCACACGTACGTGCGGGCCTACTGCACGACCCGTGAGTCGTGGCGCACGTTCCGCGTCGACCGGATCAACGCGGTGGTGGCCACCTCGGACGCCGACGAGGAGCGAGCGCCCGATACGGTCGTCAACTGGCTCACCCAGGTCGGCGATGAAGGTGACGAAGTGGTAGTGGTCATCGGCTCGTGGCTGCGCTGGCTCTTCGAACCGTTGCCCAACGCGCAGTGGTTGACGCTCGAGGACGGCCGACACGCCGTCAAGTTCCGCGTCAGCAATGAGCTGTTCCTCGATCAACTTATGTTGCGCGCCGGGGACGGCGCGGTGGTAGCGACGCCCAAGTTCGCCAAGGCCGGACACGAACTGGCCAAAAGGATTGCTGCCTCCCTGTAGCGACCGTTGGGCACCGGGGTGTCCAATGATTCGTGTCCTGTCGCGTCGATCGAACGACGTCAGCTACTTCACCGAGGACCGGGCCCTGGAGATTGACGGCCTGCGTGACGGCGAACCGGGCTGGTGGCTGCGCGGGACCGGTGACGCCAGTGACCCTCGCTCCGTGGGCAACGTGCTGCGAACCACCGAACGATCCTCCGTCCTCGGTTACGACATCGTGGTCGCTGCGCCACGGCCCACCTCGATCCTTCTCGCCGTCGACGCCGAACACGGAGCGGGCGTGGTGGCCGCGCATCGCGCGTCGGTGAGGGCCGCGATCGACTACCTCGAAGAGCACGCGCTCGTTGTACGCGATCGCCGGGGCGGCGAGGATCGCGACCGGGCCGGACGATGGACCGGGATCGTCGGCTTCACCCACGGCGTCAATCGACACGGTGAGCCCCATCTGCACGACCACGTGCTGGTCGGAGCGCTCCCGGAGGGTTCACGAACGGTGTTGGACAGTCGCGGTCTCTTCGCGCACCTGGTGGCCGCCGACGCCCTCTATCGCGCGTCGCTTCGCCACGAACTGAGCGAGCGAACGCCGTGGTCGGCCTGGCGTTCGTTCGAGGGCGTCGAGCACGTGGTCGGCCTCGACGAGGGCTATCGCGCGCTGTGGGGCGGGCATCACGCCGATCGCGGCGAGAAGTTGCAGTGGGGTCGCGGTGACGCGATCAATCGATGGAGCGACGACCGGGCTCGATTCGAATCGCTCGGGGTGATCGATCCGCCGACTCGTGGCCGCGCAACCCTCGATGAGCACGCCTTCGCCGGAGCCCTCGAAGGGCGCCATGACGTCGCGCGGCGCCACGTGATCACGGCCTGGAGCAACGCGGCGCGATTCGGTCAGAACTCTGCGGGGGTGACGCGAGCGGTCGACTCCCTCTACCCGTCCTTGGCCGGTGCGAGGGGAGTGCGAGAACCTTCGATCGGTGTTCGAGAGGCGAGGATGACGGCCCAGGTCCGCGAACGTGGTGCGCGGCCGCTCGAGACGCCGGACCTCGAACGGTGGCGTCAGCGCTCGCGCGACGAGCCGCGGTCGCGCTCCGAGCGTTCCAGGTAGCGGCGAAAGCGCGGGTGCGAGTAGGCCGGGGTCATTTCGACCCATTTCATCTGCTTGCTCGCGTCCAGACCCATCGCGTAGCCCGGTCGTCCGTGGGCGAGCTCGCTCATCGACGCGCGATCGCGTTCGACCCAGCTGGTTGAGCCGCCGGCGCGCCGGCCCTTCGGACCGAACTGCAGCGTCGGGGTGGGATAGAGCGATCGTCCGGCCAGGCTGCGCAGCATCTCGAGCGTTGGTCGGTCGGCGATGCCGGGGAGCACCACGGTCGTCGGGAAGAGCGACAGGAAGCCCTCGGCCGAGGTGCCCCAGCGACTCCGGGCCTGACTGAGGTCCTGGAGGCAGGCGAGGGTGAGGACCCCCTGGCCGCCACCCTCCGAGACGATGCTCGCCAGTCGGGGCAGCGGGGCCACATTGGCCAATTCGTCCAGGGCCAGCAGAAGCCGGGCCCCCTCCTCGTGGCGGTCATAGGTGGCGTGGACCAGCTCTTCGATCAGTCCCACGACCAACGGAATCGTGACCGCCTGGTGGCGGCTGGGCGCCACGATATGGAGTTGGTGGGGACCACTCAAAAAGGCGTCGAGGTCGAGGGGCGCCTCCCGAGATGACGCTCGCGCGGCCTCGGTGCGCACGCCCGCGAACAGTCCCGAGGTGGTGGACCAAATGCTCGAGCGCTCGCGTTCTTCGGTGGCGAGCACACCTCGAAGAAGTGAGACCGATGGGTGATGTTCGCCGTATCGTTCGTCGAGTTCGTGCACGATGTCGTCGCATCGTCGTTCGTCGACGCGCGACGCGAGTTGACCCAATGACTCATTGCGCAGTGCCGTCGCGTGCAACAAAGGTGCGACGAGTGCGCCCGCGCGTTCGGTCCAGTGATCGTCGCTGCGATCGCCGCGACCGCGTCGTGCGATGTCAATAAGGCTCCGCGAGGCGAGAATTGCACCGTCCCACGAAAAACTTTGTCGCACAGGTGAGTAACCAATTCGGTGGACATCTTGTGGAGTACGCACTGTTCCCGATGGATCGAAGAGCAACGTTGAACCGTCACGACGACTACGCGACATCAACGACACGACATCATTCTTCGTGGACGTCACTACGCAAGAACGATTGGTGATCAGGAGATTCGGAACAACTATTGATGATGTCTTTCCACTGCGACTCGGACCGAGCACGAGTGTTGAACGTTCGTCACCACTCGTTGCGTCACCGCGATCACCACGTCCTAAATAGATGCCGACGTCGCTGTGCATAAAAAACATCGGTCGCAGAAAAACTTCGAAATGCTTGACATTGGTGTGTAAAGCGAGTGAACTTTTAAATGTCCTTCTGCGGAGGAGGTCATCGTTGAGTGAAACGTCTGTGCGACGTTTTTGCGAAGCGCTTTTCCGCGTTGGACCGTGCACTGCGATCAGTCGCCGTACAGCTGCGAAGCTGGGTGGTACATGAGCGAGTACACGTTTATCAATGCGGTACCGATTTCGAGATCACCACGGTGGTGCACTCGAGGTCCCAAATTGATTCAACGTTGAGTCCCAAGGAGGGAAAGTGGCACCAGCCGCGAAGAAGAAGGCTGTAGCCAAAAAGGCTCCAGCGAGGAAGGCCGCCAAGCGACCTGCTGCAAAGAAGAAGGCCCCTGCAAAGAAGGCTGCCGCTAAGAAGCGCCCAGCAGCGAAGAAGGCCGCCAAGCGACCTGCTGCGAAGAAGAGGGCCCCTGCAAAGAAGGCTGCCGCTAAGAAGCGTCCCGCAGCGAAGAAGGCCGCCAAGCGACCTGCTGCGAAGAAGGCTGCGAAGCGTCCCGCCAAGAGGGCTGCCGCTAAGAAGTAGTCAAGTCCCATTAGGGATTTTCATTCGAGGGGGGCCGTTGGCCCCCCTCGAATGCCGTTACCGGTCCAAATCGTCCGGTTCGTCCACGTCGAAGCGCCAGGGGCTGTCGCTCACCAACGTGACCGGCGTGCCCAGCCGCTCACCTTCTCGACGGTGCAGCGAGGCCGAGTTCGCTCCGTAGGAGAAATGGAAGTCCAGTCCGGTCGGCAGCGCCATCACGTTCGTGCCTAGTCCGTGGTGATCGGCGACGATCGTTATCCCCTCGCCCGGCTCGAAGGATCCGAGTCCCTCGGGATGACGAAGGTCGCCGTGGACGATGATCAGTCGTTCAAATCGGCTCTGGAGGGCTCCGTAGGCCCGCTGCACGGCGTCGTTGAGGTCGGCGGCGTCAGAGCGCAGAACTTCACATCCCAGTGCGGAGGCGAATTGAGAGATCGCGTCGCTTTCACTTAGCACGATCGTGGGTCGCGGCGCGCAACTGGCAATCACGTGCGTCGCGAGCTGTTGGGCCAGTTCGGTGACGAACGCGGTCTTGTTGGCGCGAAGTCGTTCCTTGGCCAGGTCGAAGCGCTTCAGCGGAATGATGAAGGCGTCGGGGATCACGACAGTGCATGATATGTGAAGGTCCCCTAAGTACTGTTGAAATGTGACGACCTTGCAGTCGGACCTCATGGTCCACGAACAATCGTTCCTCGAACGAGGCGAGGTGGTCGTCGGCATCGACGAGGTCGGACGCGGCGCCTTGGCCGGCCCGATGGTCATCGGTGCGGTGGTTCTCACCGAGTGGTCACCGCCCCCGGAGACACTCAACGACTCCAAACTGTTGACGCCCAGTCAGCGCCAAGCCCTCGTGGACCCCCTTCAGGAGTGGTCCGCCGACTGGTCCCTCGGATCAGTGAGTTCGGCGGAGATCGACGCCTGGGGACTGCGGCTCGCCTTGGCGGTCGCCGCGACGCGAGCGCTCGACGCCCTTCGAGTGCGTCCCAGCGTGGCGCTGATCGACGGTTCGTTCAATCTGCTGCGCGCCCCGCAGGACATCCGCTTTGGCGTACCGCGCGCGCCGGTCCTCTCCTACGGCGCCATGGCCGCCACAATGTTCGTCAAGGGTGACCAACGTTGTGCCTCTATTGCCGCCGCCTCGGTGCTCGCCAAGGTTCATCGAGACCGCGTCATGGTCGAATTGGACCGCGATTTCAACGACTACGGCTGGTCGAGTAACAAGGGTTACGGGGCCAAAGTGCACATGGAGGCGATTCGGCGATTGGGCCAGACCGTCCACCATCGACATTCGTGGCAGCTACCCGAGCGAAGCGTCCCATAACCGCCGAATTGAGGTCCCGGAGTGCGCTAGCGCGCACTTCTGAATATTGGCCGTACGGGTATGATTGACAGACCATGCCGTCGCTGCTCTCCGTAAAAGATCTTCAAGTAAAATTTTCCACTCGAAAGTCATTTGTTACCGCAGTCGACAGTTTCTCCATCACTATTGACGCCGGCGAATGCGTCGGTCTGGTGGGTGAGTCAGGCTGCGGAAAGACGACGACCGGCTTAGCCATTATGCGCCTGCTGCCCGGCAACGGCCACATCGCCTCGGGCACGGTGGAACTCGAAGGGGTCGACCTTTCGACGCTTTCCGAGAAGGAGATGCAGCGCCAGCGAGGTCAAACGGTCGCGCTGATCCCACAGGACCCCATGAGCTCGCTGAACCCGACCATGAAAATCGGTCGCCAGATCGGCGAAGGACTGCGTATCCACAACGACGCCTCCGACGAAGAGGCCCGCAAGCGGGCCTTGGAGGTCCTCGACATGGTCGAGATGCCCCGACCGGCCGAGCGGCTCGATCAGTATCCCTTCGAGCTCTCCGGGGGTCTGCGCCAGCGCGTCATCATCGCCATGGGACTGGTCTGTGAGCCCAATCTGTTGATCGCCGACGAGCCGACCACGGCTCTGGACGTCACCATCCAGGCGCAGATTCTCGACATCATCGACTCTTTACGCAAGCAACTCAAGATGGGTGTCCTCTTGATCACGCACGACATGGGCGTCATTGCCGGTCGAGCCGACCGCGTGGTCGTCATGTACGGAGGAAAGAAGGCCGAAGAGGCCTCGACCTTCGATCTGTTCCGTTCGATGCGCCACCCCTACTCCCAGGCCCTGTTGGCGTCGATGCCTAACCTCGAGAACGCCACCAAGCACGAACTGGCGTCAATCGCCGGACTGCCACCGGACCTCTCCAAGGAGATCGTCGGGTGTCGTTTCGCGCCGCGCTGCCGCTACGCCACCGACCAATGCCGCGACGTCGAGCCCCAACTGACCGGCCCCCCAGAGCACGTGTTCGCGTGCTTCCATCCGGTCGACGGCCCGCAGGCCGTCGTCGTGCGAACCGAGACGCGCGCCGAGGTGGTGGCGAAGGTGAACGCCAAAGAGTTGCTTCGCGTGGAAGGTCTCACCAAGGAGTTCGCGGTGAAGGCGGGACTGATTCGCCACAAGGTCGGCGCGATCCACGCCGTCTCGAACGTCACCTTCGCCATCAACGAGGGCGAAACGTTCGGACTGGTCGGAGAGTCCGGTTGTGGCAAGACGACGATCGGACGCATGGTCGTGGGGCTGGAACTACCGACGGCGGGCGCCGTGTTGTTCGACGGTCAGGTCGTGTCGTCGCACAAGCACAAGCCGACGCGCGCCGAACGACGCGAACGTCAGATGATGTTCCAGGACCCGTACTCGTCGCTCAACCCCCGCATGAAGGTCTCCGAAATCTTGGGCGAACCGCTCCTGGTGCAAGGCGACGGTACGAAGACCGAGCGCCGGGCCCGCGTCCGGGACCTGCTCCTGGCGGTCGGGCTCGAACCGCTCGCCGCCGACCGCTACCCGCATGAGTTCTCGGGTGGCCAACGCCAGCGCATCGGCTTCGCCCGAGCCCTGGCGCTCAACCCCCGATTGATCGTGGCCGACGAGCCCGTCTCGGCCCTGGACGTCTCGATCCAGGCGCAGATCCTGAACCTGATGAAAGAGCTGCAGCGCGAGCACAACCTTTCCTACATCATGGTCAGTCACGACCTCGCCGTGGTCTATTACATGGCCGACACCATCGGCGTCATGTACCTCGGCAAGATTGTCGAGATCGGCGACGCCGAATCGGTCTTCCGCCACCCGGCCCACCCGTACACGCAGGGCCTCTTGAACGCGGTTCCGGTGCCCGACCCAGTGGAGGCGAGGGCTCGCCACGGCAAGCAGGTCACGGGTGAACTTCCCTCCGCGGTGAACCCGCCGTCCGGGTGTCGCTTTCGAACGCGCTGCGAGTACGCCCAGGACATCTGTGCGAACGAAGAGCCGCTGTTCCGTGACTTCGGGGCGAACCAGCAGGCCGCCTGTCACTTCCCGTTGCAGACGCCGGTCTCCATCGGGGTTCGCGTCTAGGTACGACCTCGCCGTTCTCCTGGGTGGGCTGCGCCGGAAACGACTAGCGCTCGAGGAGTCGCACTTCGAAGCAGTCGCGCAGCGCGTCACCGATGTAGTTGATCGCCACCACCACCAGGATGAAGATCAGCGCCAGGGGGTAGATCTCCCACCAGAAGCCGTTTTGAATCTGGGAGGTTCCGGCCTGGAGCATGGTTCCCCAGTCGGTCGGCGGTGCCTGGATGCCCAGTCCTAGGAATCCCAAAGCCGAGAGGAACAAGATGGCGTCGGCGATCGAGAAGGTCGCCACGGTCACGATGTTGCTGATCGAGTTCGGGAAGACGTGACGGCGGATGATGTGCCACTTCCGGGCGCCCATGGCCGTGGCGGCCTGCGAGTATTCGAGGTTGCGTATGAGCAGCGCGTCGCCCCGAATGATGCGGGCGTTGCCCCACCACAGCGTGAAGCCGATGATGCAGATCAAAAAGACCGTCGAACGGTTGAAGATGGCGATCAGGGTGATCAAGAGGAAGATGTAGGGGATCGACAAGAAGGCGTCAATGATGCGCATCATGATGGTGTCGGTCACGCCGCCAGCGAAGCCGGAAATCATGCCGTAAGTGGTGCCCACCACGATAGTGATGAAGCCCGCGAAGAAGCCCAGCGTCAACGAGTATTCACCGCCGAAGAAGATACGCCCTAACTCATCGAAACCGGAACTGTCGGTGCCGAGCCAGTGGTGCCACGACGGTGGGGAGTTCCACTGCAGACCGAAGGTAAGCGCCTGATTCGTTTGGTTCGTCGGGTGGATGAGCGGCACGAGGAAACAGGCTCCAATGGTGATGAACAAAAAAAGGACCGACGCGATGGCCAGTTTGTTGTGCACGAAGATGCGCAGGCGCTGCTTCCACATCGGGACAATCTGGTCATCAGTATTCAAGTTGATCGGAGAGTCCGCAGGCTCCAACAGAGCGACGCGCTCGCGCTCGCGTTCGGTGAGGTCGGTCACCGAGAGTTCCCCTCTATGCGAATTCGTGGATTGACGAGGCCCAAGGCGACGTCAGCCAAGAGGTTACCCAGAAGGGTCAAAATGGCGACCAGCAAGGTGATGCCGAGCACGGTGGGCAGGTCGAGATTCGTGGCCGCGAACACGGTTTGAA
This sequence comes from uncultured Acidimicrobiaceae bacterium, assembly GCA_963716515.1. GTDB lineage: Bacteria > Actinomycetota > Acidimicrobiia > Acidimicrobiales > RAAP-2 > RAAP-2. The sequence continues at coordinate 1,462,919 of OY970319.1, read as the reverse complement.
TTCCCAGGCCCGCGTAGTTGAAGACGCTCTCAATAATCAGTGCGCCGCCGAGTAGCGCGGGGATGGACAGACCCAAGAGGACGATGATCGGTCCCAGGGCGTTGCGGAACGCGTGCTTGAAGAGCGTTCGACGACCGCTGCAGCCTTTCGCTTTGGCGGTACGCACGTAGTCCTGGACCAACACCTCGAGAACGGTGCCTCGCATATATCGACTCAGACCAGCCACCGAGAGCATCGTCAAGGCGGCCACGGGAAGAATGAAGCCCACGGGGTCGGTGAAAATCGCCCACGCCTGGACACCTTGTGGGGGTGAGTTGGGTAGGTGCGGGAAGTGGAAGCTGAAGGCGTCCAACAACAGCATCGCCAAAAGGAAATTCGGCATGGCATACAGCACGAAGGCCACGCCCGTGGCGGTGTAGTCACCGATGGTGTTGCGACGCGAGGCCTGGTAGATCCCGAGTGGAATCGCGATCACGGTCGTCAGGATCAAACTTACCGCGGCGAGCCAGATCGTGCGCGGCACGTAGAGACTGATGATGCCCCACACCGATGAGTTCTCTTTATAGGAACGACCAAGGTTGAAGTGGAAGAGGACCTGCGTGGCGTAGGTCCAGAACCGGTGGAAGTAGGTCGCGTCCATACCGTGTTGCTTGCCCCACACCGCCACGTTGTACGGCGAGGCTTTCGTGCCGAGCACGGTGTAGGCGGGAGCGAGGATGCCGTGAGTTTGAAAATAGGGAAGGCTGAACGTGAACAGCATCACGATCATCAGCACGAAGAACGACTGAACGATTCGTCGAATGACGTAGGCGAACACGTGGGAAGTCTACCAGCGCCTTGAGGCTGAAATATTGGCACCATCGCCGACAAGTTGTGCCGCTCAACTTCCCCGGGGCCAATGAAAAAGGGCCCCTAAAAAAGGGGCCCTTTTTCATTGGACTGAGTCGTCCGTTTGAATCTCTACCAGTAGTAGTACTCCGGCATGAAGTTCAAGATTGGGCTACCAGCGAAACCGATCTTGCTGTGCAGCGTCTTGATGATTTCACCCGTCGGCGTGCCTTCCGGCTGGTACAGGACCGGCAAGTTCTGCGCGGCGTAGGCCGCGTAGGTCGTCAAGTTCGAGTGACCGAAGTCCGTCGCCTTGATGTCGGAGGTCATCGTCGCGCTGTTGTATTGACCGACGTTGAATCCACCACCGACGGCGAAGAGCGTCTCACCGGTTGGGTCGTAGTTCGGGACGAAGGTCCAGCCACCGCCCCAGAAGCACAGCTCGTACACTCCGGCGCAGTCACCAATCACGGCGTTGAAACCTTCGGTCGTGGTGGCGACATGGATGCCGATCTGATTCCAGTCCGCGACTTCGGCGGTGACCTCTTGGGTCAGAGCCGGCGAACCGCTCGCGTAGACCAAGCTGAAGTCCAGCGTGTAACCCGAGGTGATGTTCGCACCACACTGGTTGGCGCCGGTGCCCGGACTCGTACAGGTCATGACGCCGCCCGACATGGTCCAACCGTGTGAAGTCAACAGCGCCTCAGCGGCGGTCAGGTTGAACGGATAGGGGTTCGCGGGTGCCTTACCGAGCGCCGCGGGGACGATCGCCGGCAGTGGCGCGTAGGACGGGAAGCCGTAGCCCTTGAAGACGTTCTTGACGATGCCGAGTTGGTCGGTAGCGTCTTGCATCGCCTGGCGGATGTACAACTGGTTCACGGCGTCGACCTTCGGGTCTTTCGAGGTGAAGTTGAACGGCGAGTAGTTGAATCCCCAGATGATTCCGGTCGCCAAGTTGTAGCGCGCGGCCAGGTTGCCCCAGTTGGGTCCGACCTTGCCCGGCGCGGGGGCCGGTGAGGTGAGGACACCCGGGTCAACGAATCCGAGGTCAATCTTTCCGGCCTGGAGGTCGTTCTCTTCGGCCTGGGTGGTCGTGTAAGCGATTTCCTTCACGTACTTGATCGTTGGCTTTACCGGACCCGAGTAGTGCGGGTTCGGCTGGAACGTCAAGTTGCCCAAGTTGTCGAATGACGTCAAACGCCACGGACCGGTGTCACCGCTCTGCCAGAGCTTGCCGGTGTAGCTGGTGGTCTGGCTCGAGAGGTTGTTCAGGTAGTTGTAGACGTTCGTGCACGCCACCTTGTTGGAGGCAGAACCGTACGCGCCGGTGGCACACGATGACTTCGCGCCGCCAGACGTGCGGTCCCAAGTGTCCGGGAACGGTGTGATCTGGTCGAGGTAGTTGTTCGTGATCCAGAGCGGGTTGACGCTCGTCTTAAAGTTGATGGTGACCGTCATCTTCGTGTGGGAGATGCTAGAGACCTGGTCGGGAATACCGTAACCAGGGTTGTAGCCCCAGAAGTCAGCGGGCAAGGCCTTGTACATGTTCAAGAAGAACATGACCGATTGGGCGTTGGCCACCTGGCCGGAGGCGAACTTCCAACCCTTCATGCTGATCGTGACCGTCTTGTTGCCGTGTGAGTAAACAGGGCTCTTCGCCAGCGACAGCGAAGGCACCAGGGTCACACTGTCGCCGAGGCCGAACCAGTAGAGAGGTCGGAACATCTCGTCCTGGAATTGGTTGATGTTGTCTACCGAGCAGTACTGGCACGATTCATAGGGGAAGATCCAGTTCGGATTAGCGGTGGCTCCCTCTGCGAAGGTAAGTGTTCCAGCTGCAGGAGCGCTCGCACCACTCACTGTCGGAGCAATAAGACCTAGCGATAACGCACAGGCCGAAAGGCCCACCGTTACGGCTAATCGAAGTTTGCGTCCAAAATGCATATCTAATATCCTCCCAGTACCACCCAAGTGGTCACATTTAATTTGTCATTCCATCACAGATGGATTAGTGGCAACTGTACCCGCAATAAAGAGGCCGAGAATGTGCACCCTGGGCGAAAAATCGTATTTTCTCGGGAGTTTTTTTGCTGGTAACGAAGGGGAAATGGCGTGAAATCGGTTTTCGTCATCGAAAGTCCTGATTGTCGGTCGTTTGGGCCCGTACGAAGATGGCGGAGTCCCGGCATTCGGTCACGAAATGGACGGCGACACCGTACCAACATCGTTGCTCGGCGGTCGCCCGGTGAGCTCGACCTCGGTACCTTCGAAAGGGTCGCTAATAGTGGAGGTATTCCGGCGTGAAGTCACCCAAAGGATTCGGTGTGAACCCGATTGAACTCTTGAGCGTTCGGACCACTTCGACGATCGAGTTGGCCTGGGGCTGGTACAGCACGGGCAGTTGTTGGGCGGCGAAGGTTGCGTAGGCGCTGAGATTGGCCACACCGTTGGTGGAACTCTTGATGAGCGTCGACATCTGCGGGCTGGTGTAGGTGCCCACGTTGAAGTCCCCACCGGGCAAGAACAGCGACTCGCCGGAGGGATAGTCACTGGGCACGTAGGACCACCCGTATCCCCAGGCGCAGATCTCGAAGGGCTTGGCCCCGGTGCAGTCACTGATGACGTTATTGAACGTGTCGGTACTGTGCGTGATCAGAATTCCCAATGATTCCCAGTTGGCGATCTCGGACAAGAGGGTCAGGTCCAGCGGGCTGGAGCCGGTGGGCCACACGACGTTGAAGCTGAGTTGGTAGCCCTGGGCGATGTTGGCGCCGCACTGACCGGATCCATTCCCGGGGTCGGTGCAGGTCTGCACGCTATTCACGAGGGACCAACCGTGCGCCGCCAACAAGGTGCGCGCGGCGGCAAAGTTGAAAGGATAGGGATTGGCGATCGGCTTGCTGAGCGTACGTGGCGTGCTCGGAGGCAGCGGACTGTAGATAACCGAGCCGTAGCCCTTGTCGGCACTCTCGATGAGGCTGCGCTGGTCGACGGCGTACTGGAGCGCCTGACGAATGTAGAGCTGATCGACCGCCGCGCCGTTGGGGTCCGACGAGGTGAAGTTATAGGCGGCGTAGTTAAAACTCCACGCCGAGCCGGTGACGAGCGAATAGTGCGACGCCAGGGGAACCCAGTTGGGTCCGACGCGACCGGGCGCCGGCGCCGCACCGGTCAGCACACTGGGGTCAATGTAGCCGATGGAGAGATTGTTGACGAGCAGATCGCTCTCTTCGGCCTGAAGGGTCGTGAAGGCGATTTCCTTGACGAATCGGACTCGTGCCTTTTGGGGACCGTCGTACTTAGGGTTGGGTTGGAACGTGGCGTCTCCCGAGGCGTCGAAACCGGTGAGTCGCCACGGGCCGTCGTCGCCACCTTGCCAAAAGTCGCCGGTGAACGTGCTGGTGGCCGACCCGTCTTTCGCGAGGTAGGTCATGACCGCGTTGCAGGCCGCGTCCGTGCTCGCGGCCCCGTAGGTGCCGCTCGCGCACGTCGAGACGTGCGAGCTCGATACCCGGTCCCAGCGATCGGGCATCGGGGTGATTTCCGAGAGATAGTTGTCGAGGATCCAGTTCGGATTGACGGGCGTCGTGAAGTTGATGCGAACCGTGTTGTCGTGTCCGGCGGCGTTCTTCACCTGATCCGGAATCCCGTATCCAGCGTTGTAGCCGCAGTAGGCCGTCGGTTCGGCCTTGTACATGTTGAGGAAGAACATCACTGACTGGGCGTTGACGACCTGCCCGTCGGCGAAGCGCCAACCCTTCAGGGTGATGGTCACGGTGCGGTTGCCGTGGGAGAAGACGGGTCGGTTGGCAGGGGAGAGCGAAGGCTCATAGGCGGCCGAACCGCCCAAGCCAAACCAGTAGAGCGGACGAAACATGAGCATTTGGAACTGATTGATGTTATTGACCGAGGCGTAGGCGCAGCCCATGAAGGGAAAGATGAAGTTGGGATTGGCCCCCGGGGCCTCGGCGAAGGCAATGGTTCCCGACGGTGCGGCGGTGATGGTCGCGGAAGCCGAAGGTCCAATCACGGCCACGCTCAGCACCACCAGAGTGGCGAAGGCGAGGCGTAGGGAGTGTCCGACGTGCATAGAGCTCTCAGCCTGTGCCATCGAGATGGCCAACGGTACGGCGCCCGCAAGGAACGGACCATTTCTACGATACTGGCTGGTCTTTGCGCCCCGGTGGTCAGGCCAAGGCCGACGAAAGGATCGATTCGATGTCGGGATGCTCGAAGGCGAAGCCCGCTTCGAGCAACGCCGACGGTACTACGCGCTGACTCGCGAGGACCGCTCCGGTCACCAGTTCGCCGCCGAGCGCGACCCGCAGGATGCTCGAAGGAATTCGCAGTCGAGCGGGGCGGTGTAGTTGCGCGGCCAGCACGCTGGTGAAGGCACGATTCGTCAGGGCCGCTGGCGCGACGAGATTGAACGGTCCGCTCGGGCGCCTCTCGAGCAGCCACACGATGGCCCGCACCTCGTCACGCAGTGAGATGGGACTGATCCACTGGCGTCCGGTGCCCAAGGCACCTCCGAGTCCGAGTCGAAAGAGTGGCAACTGCTTCTTCAGCATCCCGCCCCGCGACGACATGACGAGGCCCGTGCGCAGGTGCGCGACGGTCGTACCGGATCGTTCGAGCGGTGACGTCGCCGATTCCCACTCGGTGCAGACGTGCGCGAGGAAGTCGTCACCGGTCGTCGCGGATTCGTCGAGCGACTGGTCACCCCGGGAGCCGTACACGCCGACGGCCGAAGCGCTGGCGAGAAACGCCGTACCGGATGCTGCACCGAGGACCTGCACCAACAATTTCGTGGCGTTCGATCGCGAGGTGAGTATCTCCGCCTTGCGCGAGTTCGACCATCGTCGATCGGCGATGCCGGCGCCCGCGAGATTGACCACGGCGTCGAAGCGGCCCACGCGACGCAGATCCTCCTCGTCCACGAGACCGCGCGTCGGGTCCCAACGAACTTCCTCACCGCTGCGGTGCGCGGAGTCGGGACGAACGAAACGCACGACGTCGTCGCCGCGTTCGCCGAGCGCCGTCACCAACGCCGAACCGATGAAGCCCGACGAACCGGTTACGCCGACGCGCACGTGTCGTCCCACAGTTCACCGAATAGCGCGGCCAGTTGGTCGGGAATCGAGAGGTGCGCCCCGTGAGCGGCGTTGGTCACTTCTCGACTTCGGATGAGCGGATTGCGAGCCGTCAACTCGGTGCTGAGGGATCGATAGAAGTCCGGCGCGAGGATGTCGCCGTAGACGTAGACGGCCGGCACCTTCAGGGTCGCAATGTCGAAGGGCGGTGGCGAGGTTCGCAAGCTGGTGAGATCGTCCACCAGCGCCGGACCGTCTCGCCGCCGCGAATCTCTCTCGCGTTCACTCAGGCGTTCCCACGCACCGTCCGAGACGATGCGTCGGAAGAACTTCTCCGCCTCGAGTTTCGGATCGTCGCCCAGCGCAGCGCCGGTGCCGCTTCGGCGAAGGATCCACGGCATCGGGGCTTCGTAGGTGACCACCAGACGCGCCACCGAGGGTTCGGCGATGGCGGCGCCGTAGGCCACCACGCCGCCGTAACTGTGACCGAAGAAGATGATGGGCCGTCGCTCTTTTTCGTGGCGGGCGAGGGCGAGGAGGTCGCCGACGTGGTTCGCAAGTCCGAGCGGGGCGAGCGCGCGCGACCCTTGATACCCGCGTCGGTCGTAGGTGACGAGGTCGAATCGATTGGTTCGTCGCGCGAGCCGGGCGAACGAGCCGCCGCGGTCCAGCCCGCCGTGGACGCAGATGATGGTCGCCGCGGGCCGCTCGACGCGACGTTCGGCGACCGCGAGTCCGGGGACCGGCGTTTCGGTGACGAAGTGCAGTCCGTGGGGGATGGGGGCGGAAGTCACCTAGCGCACCTTACGGTCCGCGAGAGGTTGAACCTCCGGAATAATGGTGCTCGACCCCTAGGCTGAGAGTTGTGACTACGCCTCCAGAATCATCGTCATCGAGCGCTCACAAGGGCTCATTCGGACCGAATGCGTGGCTCGTCGACGACATGTACGACCGCTTTTTGGCCGACCCCAGCTCGGTCGCCGAAAGCTGGCGCGAGTTCTTCGCCGACTACCAACGATCCACCGTTCCCAGCGTGGCGACGTCGTCAATCCCGGTCGTCGCCGTTGCCACACCCGACTTTGACACCGAGGCGACGCCCCTTCGCGGTGCCGCGGCGCGCATCGTGGCCAACATGGAGGCAAGCCTGGCCGTGCCGACCGCGACCAGCGTGCGCACGGTGTCGGCGAGGCTCTTGGAGATCAACCGAGCCGCGCTCAACGAGTCACTTTCCCGGTCCAGTGGGGCCAAGGTCTCGTTCACGCACTTCATCGCGTTCGCCATCGTCAAGAGCTTGGCGCAGATACCGGCCATGAACGCCTCGTTCGTCGAAGCGGTTGACAAAAAGGGTACGCCCGGTATCCGTCGTCACGAACACGTGGGGCTCGGATTGGCCGTCGACGTGGAGCGACCGGACGGCTCGCGCAACCTTCTGGTGCCGGTCATCCGTGACGTCGACACGATGGACTTTCGCGCCTTCCTCTTGGCCTACGAAGACCTCATTCGAAAGGTCCACGCCGGGAACTTCGGCGCCGACGACTTCGTGGGGGCGACGGTGTCACTCACCAATCCCGGCACGCTCGGCACGGTGCAATCGGTGCCACGACTGATGGCCGGTCAAGGGGCGATCTTTGGCGTTGGCGCGCTGGGTTGGCCGGCCGGCTTCGAGGCGGCCGACCCGCGCGCCCTCGCCGAACTGGGCGTGGGCAAGGTACTCACTCTCACTTCGACCTACGATCATCGAATCATCCAAGGGGCCGAATCGGGGCTGTTCTTGAAGTTCGTCGCCGAGTGTCTCAATGGTCAACACGATTTCTACGACGACGTCTTCGGGTCCTTGGGTATCCCGTACGAACCGGCGCGCTGGGCGCCGGACCGGAACCCGTCGCTGAGTGACGGCGACGCCGAGAGAATCTTGAAGCAGATTCGCGTGCAAGAGCTCATCAACATGTACCGGGTACGGGGGCATCTGAACGCGCACCTCGATCCTCTCCACAGCGATCCGCCGGCCCTGCACGCCGAGCTCGACCTGGCGAACTACGGGTTGACGATGTGGGACCTGCAGCGTTCCTTCGTGGTCGACGGACTGGCGGGACGCAGTGAGACAACCTTGGAAGAGATCTTGTCGATCCTGCGCGAGGCCTACTGTCGCACGACGGGCATCGAGTACGGCCACATCATGGATCCCGAACAGAAGAAGTGGATCCAACAGCGCGTCGAAGGCGTCAGCGCGTCACTCAGCGTCGACGAACAGCATCGAGTCTTGGCGGCGCTGAATGAAGCCGAAGTCTTCGAGCGCTTCTTGCACACCCGTTACGTCGGCCAGAAGCGCTTCGGTCTCGAAGGCGCGGAGTCCACGATCGTCGCCCTGCAAACGATCCTCGACGTGGCGGCCGACGACGGGACCAAAGAGGCGGTCATCGGCATGGCGCACCGCGGGCGCCTGAACGTGCTCGCCAACGTGGTCGGCAAGTCCTACAACGACATCTTCTCGGAGTTCGAAGGAAACTTGGATCCGGAGAGCGTGCAGGGCAGTGGGGACGTGAAGTACCACAAGGGAGCGCGCGGCGAGTTCAAGAACCCGCGCGGCGCCACCATCGACGTCTCCATGGCCTCGAACCCTTCGCACCTCGAGGCGGTCTCGCCGGTGGTCGAGGGAATCGTGCGCGCCAAACAAGACGTGGTCATTCGACCGAGTGACGGGACCAACGTCGACTCCCAGATCGAGCACTACCCGTACCTCGCGATCCTGATCCACGGGGACGCCGCCTTCGCCGGTCAAGGCGTGGTCGCCGAGACCCTGAACATGAGTCAGCTCTCGGGCTATCACGTCGGCGGGGCGATTCACATCGTGATCAACAACCAGGTCGGCTTCACGACCGCACCGGAGTCGGCCCGCTCGAGCTTCTATCCGACCGACGTGGCCAAGATGATCCAAGCGCCGATCTTCCACGTGAACGGCGACGACCCTGAAGCGTGCATGCGCGCGGCGCGACTGGCCTACGACTACCGCGAGACGTTCCATCGCGACGTCGTGCTCGACATCGTCTGTTACCGCCGATTCGGCCACAACGAAGGTGACGACCCGAGCTACACCCAGCCCCAGATGTACAAGATCATCGACCAGATGCGCTCGGTGCGAAAGATCTATACCGAGACGCTCGTTCGACGTGGTGATATCTCGATCGACGAGGCCGAGGCGGCCCTCAATGACTTCAACGAGCGTCTCCAGAGCGTGCTCGACGAAGTGCGGACGGTCCCGGTGCCGCAGTTGCGTGGCGTGCCCGTCGCCGACGTGCCGCTCGACGCACCCGCTCCGGAGACCGGCGTGGCACGAGCGACGCTGCTCGAGATCGCCCGAGCGACGATGACGGCGCCCAAGGGCTTCACGATCCACCCCAAGCTCGAGCGTCAGTTCGCCCAGCGCCAAGCTCTGCTCGACGGCGGTGACGTCGACTGGTCCTTGGGCGAAGCTCTGGCGATCGGAACCCTCCTGGAGTCCGGCGCCAACGTGCGCCTGATCGGCCAGGATTCGAGACGCGGCACGTTCTCGCAACGTCACGCCGCCCTGATCGACTACGACAACGGCGCGCAGTACGTGCCGCTGGCCAACCTGGACGCCAAGGGTTTCTTCACCGTGCGCGACTCGTTCTTGAGCGAGTACGCGGCGCTCGGTTTCGAGTACGGCTACTCGGTCGAAGCGCAGAACACCCTGGTGGCCTGGGAGGCCCAGTTCGGCGACTTCATGAACGGCGCCGAGATCATCATCGACAACTTCCTCGTCGCGGCCGAGGACAAGTGGGGTCAGTTGGCCAGCTTGGTGATGCTCTTGCCCCACGGCTACGAGGGACAGGGCCCCGAGCACTCGAGCGGTCGGCTGGAACGATTCCTGACGTTGTGCGCACGAAACAACATTCGCGTCGCCCAACCCACCACCGCGGCGCAGTACTTTCACCTCCTGCGCTCGCAGGTGCTTCGATCCCACCCGACGCCGCTCATCGTCTTCACGCCGAAGTCCATGTTGCGCGCGGTGCAAACTCGCTCGGCCCTGAGTGAGTTCGAACGCGGAACGTTCCGCAGCGTCCTCGATGACCCGACGGCCGACGCGACGACGGTCACTCGAGCGCTGCTCGCGTCCGGCAAGATCGCGCACGAAGCGTTCGGGCGTCGAGACGAGTCGGCGTCGAAGACGGTGGCGATCATTCGCGTGGAGCAGCTCTACCCTTGGCCGCGGGTCGCGATCGACGAGGCGCTCTCGCGGTACCCGAATCTCCAAGAGATCGTCTGGCTTCAGGAGGAGCCCGAGAACATGGGGGCGTGGCCTTTCGTGCATCACCAGATGCATTCGCAGTTCCGCGGCATGAACGTGAGCCACGTGACGCGCGCGGAGTCGGCCAGTCCGGCGACCGGCAGCAGTCTCATCCACAACGCCGAACAGGCCGACCTCTTGACGCGAGCGTTCGCGTGAGTCCCATTCGTTCGTCACGCCTTCGTGTCGTCGTCGACGGATCGAACTTTGCGACCGAAGGTCGGGTCACGCCGAGTCTGGCGCAGTTGGACGAAGCGGTCCGCGCCTTCGTCGACGAGCACCCGAACGCAGAGATGATCGTGGTCGCCGACGCCAGCTTCGAACATCGCGTGGCGCCCAACGAGCGTGCGCACTTCAAAGGGGCCGAACTGGCCGGGGAGATTGTGACGCCCCCGGCCGGAGCGATCGGTCGCGGTGACGCCTTCATCTTGAAGATCGCCGACCGCATCAAAGGGGTCGTGCTGAGTAACGACTCGTTCCAGGAGTTCCACGACGAGTACCCGTGGCTCTTCGACGAAGGACGACTCATCGGCGGCAAGCCCGTGAAGGGCGTGGGCTGGGTCTTTACGCCACGACTGCCGGTGAGAAGTATCAAGACGTCGAGGCCGGTGAAGAAGCTCTCGGTGACGTTGTCCGACGGGGCCAAGCCGTCCATCGGCACGACGTTGACGCCGGTGAAGGCGGCGAAGGCGAAGAAGGTGGCGACCAAGGTCGCCAAGGTGCCGCGGAAGGCCAAGAAGTCGCTCAAGGTCGACGTAGCCGACAAGAAGACGGTCAAGGCGACTAAGAAGTCGCTAGTGAAAGTGGCCAAGGCCCCTCCGAAGCCGAAAAGGGTCGCGAAGTCGGCCGAGGCGCCGGTGACGCCGCCACCGGCCGTCGCGCTTCGACGGGGCCGTCACCCCGTCAACCCCGAGGCGGACTTCGCCCTCTTTCGCGGCGCTCACCGGATCGGATCGCGCTTAGAGGGCGAGGTGACGGCGTTCACCTCGCACGGCGCGGTCATCAAGGTCGCGCTGAAGAACGGCCACCTGATCGAGTGTTACGCCCCGACGACGTCGCTCGGTGATCCGGCGCCGGCTCGCGCGCGCGACGTGTTGAAGCGGGGCGATCGACGGAACTTTCGACTGGTCGCCGTCGACCCCGAACGTCGCATCGCGGAATTGGCGTTGCTGTGAGCGACCTCTCAATGGACCCCAGTGATTGGCTCCCGCACCGCCCGCCCTTCCTACTGCTGGACGTCATGCTCACCATCGAACCGGGGGAGCGCGCCAGTGGCCTGTGGACGCTCAAGGGTGACGAGTGGTTCTTTCCCGGTCACTTTCCCGGTCGACCGACGACGCCGGGCGTGTTGTTGCTCGAATCGATAGCGCAGTGCGGCGCCGTGGTGGTGCTCGCCGAACCGAAGTACGCCGGGCGTCTGCCCCTCTTCGGTGGGGTGGAACACGCGCGATTCCGTCGTCAGGTCCTGCCCGGTGACGTGGTCCTGATCGAGTGCGAGATGACCCATCTCTCGGCGCGCGGTGGCAAAGGGCACGGTCGCGCCAGCGTCGAGGGTAAGACCGCGGTGGAGGCCAATCTGCTCTTCGTACTGGCGGACGCGTCGTGAGGGTGGCGACGTGGAACGTCAACTCCTTGACCGCGCGCCTGGCCCGGGTCGAGGCCTGGCTCGGCACCCGTAGTCCCGACGTCGTTCTCATCCAAGAGACCAAACAGAACGACGTGAAGTTCCCGGCCCGGGAGTTGGCCGATCTCGGCTACGAGAGCGCGCATTACGGACAAGGTCAGTGGAACGGCGTGGCGATTCTTTCCAGGGTGGGAATCGAGGGCGTCGTTCGCGGCTTCGGTGACGACGATCCCGAAGCGCGCGTCATCGCCGCCACCTGCGGAGGTCTGCGCGTCATCTCGTGCTACGTGCCCAACGGCCGGGCGCTGGACAATGCCCACTACGCCTACAAGCTCCAGTGGCTCGAGAAACTTCGCCAAGTGGTGGCGACGCGCGACCCCGGTCAATCCATCGTCGTCGGGGGCGACTTCAACGTCGCGCCCACCGACTTGGACTGTTACGACCCGTCGCTCTTCGTGGGCGCCACTCACGTGAGTGAGCCCGAGCGCGAAGCCCTGCGCGCCTTAGAAGCGACCGGGCTGACCGATTTGACGCGAGCGCTGCACCCCGACGAACCGAGTTACTCGTGGTGGGACTACCGCAACGGCTCCTTTCACCGCGGCTGGGGACTGCGCATCGACCTGCTCTTCGTCGACGCGGCGTTGCTGGCCAAGGCCGCGGCCAGTTACGTGGATCGCGATGAACGCAAGGGCGAGAAGCCGTCCGATCACGCTCCGGTGATCGGTGAGTTCACGCTCTAGCTCAACCCCTTGGGCAAGAACGCTTCGATGAACATCGGACCGGGCGTGGCGTAGGAACGACGCAGCGCCGCCACTAATTCGTCGGCGGTGGTGACGCGCACGCTGGGCACGCCTTGACCGCTGGCCAGCGCACAGAGATCGAGCGTCGGGCCGTCGATCTCGAGCATCCGTTGGCTGGCCGATCCCTCACTGACGGCTCCCACTCGTTGGAGCTCGAAATTGAGCACGGCGTAGCTTCGATTCGAAAGCGCGACCACCGTCACGTCGAGACTCTCTCGCGCCATGGTCCAGAGCGCCTGCAGCGTGTACATCATCGAGCCGTCGGCTTCGAGGGCCAGTACTCGCCGACTCGAGCCGACGGCCGCGCCGAGCGCCAGCGGTAGCCCCATGCCGATGGAGCCCCCGGTCAGGGTCATCCAGGAGTGGCGGGCCGAGAATCGTGACGCACCGTAGAAGTGGATCCCACCGGTATTGGATTCGTCACTGACAATGAGGTCCTCGGGCAGCGTGGCCGCGATCGCGGCCGCCAACGACTGCGTGGTCAGTTCGCCGGAGGGAGCCGTGGTTGCGACACCGACCGGCGCGGGAACCGTGGCGGCGCCGAGCTCGTCAACCAGGAAGGTCAGTGCGGTCCGGGTGTCCGTGCCCGGCGCGCCGACGTCAATGAGTTCGCAGGCCGTCGCCCGGAACGTGCTGGGCACGTTGGGATAGGCGAAGAACGACACCGGATCGCGAGCACCGATGAGCACCAGAGCCTCGAAGTCCTGTAGCTGGGCGATGGCGAACTCGGCGACGTAGATGAGGCGTTCCGGACTGGCGACGCCCGCACCCCGCTCCATGATCGTTGGGAAGGTTTCGAAGAAGACCTTGGACGACGTGGCGACGGCGAGGCGCTCGGCGAGGTTCAACTGCTCGGCGTCGAGGGCCGCGCCGCCGAGCAGTATCGCCGTTCGCTTGGTTCGAAAAGCGTCGATGGCTCGCCGGAGTTCGTGCTCATCGGGCGCGGCCGAGGGATGACGCGACGCGACGGGCCAGGTCACGGGCTCGGTGGACAGCTCGTTCCACGAAACGTCGGCCGGAAGTATCAAGGTCGCCACCCGACCGGGCGGTCCGTACGCGGCGGAGAGCGCCGCGACGGTATCGGACGCGACGGCGTCGCTGGTCATCGTCGTACGCTGCCAGCCGTTCAAGGCCGAGGCGATCGCGCCGATGTCGCTCTGGAGCGGCGCGTCGTAGGTCGCGTGGAACGTCGCGTGGTCGCCGACGATATTGAGGATCGGTACCTGCGCTCGGCGGGCGTTGTGGAGATTGGCCCAGCCGTTCGCCAGTCCCGGTCCCAGGTGCAGCAACGTGGCGGCCAGCTGGTGGGTGACGCGCGCGTAACCGTCGGCCGCACCGGTGGCGACGCCCTCGAAGAGGCACAGGACGCCCCGGACCTCGGGGAAATCGTCCAGGCCGGCAACGAGGTGCATCTCCGATGTACCGGGATTGGCGAAACAGGTGGTGACCCCGTTGGCCCTCAGCGTGGCGAGTAACGCGTGCGCGCCGTTCACGGACGTGGTCGTTGCGTCATCACGACGCGCCCGCGCGCCGATGACTCAGTCAAAGAGTTCGGGGTCGGTCTTTACGATGTCGTCCCACAGGGGCTGAAACGAGAACCAGCCGGCCAACGGGTAACCGGTTTGGTCGCGGGTGTAACGCGCGTCGTCGGCGTTCACCAGAAGCGGCGTGCCGGCCGCTTGGGCCAGCAACTGCGCCTGACACGTGCGCTCCATCGTGATGAACCACCACGCCGCTTCGTCGACGGACTGGCCCACGGTGAACAGACCGTGGTTCTGGTGGATGGCGGCCTTGTTGTCGCCCAGTCCCTTGGCGAGAATGCGGCCGCTCTCTTCGTCGAGCACGATGCGCCCGCCGCCTTCCGTGACGAGGGCGTGGTCTTCGAAGAAGATACAGGCGTCTTGGGTGAGGGGGTCGAGCTCTCGGCCGAGCGACGAGAACGCCTTGCCGTAGATCGAGTGGGCGTGCGCCGCGGCGATCACGTCGGGACGCGCGGCGTGAACGGCCGCGTGGATCACGAAGGCCGCTCGATTGACCGGACGCTTGCCTTCGACCACTTGACCCTCGTGATTCACCAGGATTAGATCCGAGACCCGGATGTGGCGGAAGTTCATGCCGAAGGGGTTGACCCAGAAGTGATCGAGCAGTTCGGGGTCACGCGCCGTGATGTGCCCAGCGACGCCCTCGGAGAAGCCGAGCTTGCCGAAGACGCGAAGGGCCCCGGCGAGACGTTCCTTGCGATGACGTCGTTCGGCTTCGATCGTGTCGAAGGTGGGCGGAACGTTGAAGACCAGTTGCGACTGGCTCTCGGTGAATCGATTCACTACGTCAGTCATGCGTCACCTCCGATTAGTTCCTCGAGCGAATCATACCGCCGGGTGTTTAGCGCAAGGTCCGGGGCTGGTCGTTGGGCGCGAGCGCGTCGGACGCTTCCAACTCGGCGCGAATCGCGGCCAATCGGGCCCGTCGTGCGTCGCCGGTGAGCGGCGCGTTGCGTTGTTCTATCGCGGTGATGGCCTTTTCGATGGGCGCCAGGAACCTCGACGGCGCACGATCGGGGTAGCGAGGATCGTTACGGCCGCGACTCCACGTGATGAGTACCGAGTCCTCGGCGCGGCTGAGGGCCACGTAGGCCAGGCGTTGCTCCTCGGCCAGTTCCAGCGCCGTCGTGGCGTTGTAGTTGGGCAGTTGCCCTTCGGCCCAACCTATCGTCGCCACGTGTTTGAACTCCAAGCCCTTGGCCCGGTGGATCGTCGAAAGGGCGACGGCGTCATTTGGTTCGTCATCGGGTCGACGCGCCGACGTGTCGGCCGAGGTGAAGAGGTCCGACGCCGGTGAGTGTTCCGGTCCGCGACGCTCATTGGGAATGCCGGCGGCCTCGAGGTACCCCGAGACGACCTCGAGTTGCGCGTTGGTGCGAGCGAGGACGGCCATCGATCGCCACGTCGTGCCGGGCTGGTGATTGGCGGCCAGCCAGGTGGCCACGTGCTCGGCCTCTTCGGCGTCGGTGTCGTAGGCGCGGACCATCGGCACGTCGCCGTCGTCTTTCGCGGGCACGATGCCGGCCGCACCGTCTTCGAGCAGGGTGCTCGCCACCTCGATGATGTGCGCCGTCGAACGATGGTTGCGCGTGAGGTCGAGAACCACGGTGTCCGGCCACGTGCGAACGATCTCTTGAAGGAACTGAGGATTGGCGCCGTTGAAGCCGTAGATGGATTGATTGGGGTCACCGACGCAAAACAGATCGGGATCGTCACCGGCCATTTGACGCAGGAGGCTGAACTGGAGCGGGTTCATGTCCTGGGCCTCGTCGACGTAGAGGGACTTCGTGTGGTGTCGAAAGGACGCCAACACGTTGGGCTCGTCCGTGAGCAACGCAATCGCTTCCGAGAGCAAGAGGTCGAAGTCGAGTACGCCCCGTGCGCGACAGAGTCCGACGTAGCGATCGAGCACCTCGGCGAACTGCGACGGTGGCAACGGGGCGTCCCGTCGGAGTTTGCGAACGCTCTTCACGTAGAGCGCGCCGTTGAAGCCCTGCGAGAGCGCCCAGCCGATCTCTTGTTCCACGCGCGGCAGTTGCCACTCCTCGAGTTTCAAGTCACCGCTGTCGCGCAACTGAACGGCCAGCGCCGCGACCAAACGCCGCCGGCTCGGTTCCAACGTGAGCGCCTTGAGATGTTGATCCTCGCGATACTGCGTCACGATGGTGAGCGCCATCTTGTGGAACGTGCCGGCGCGCACGTCGCGTATCCCCGCGCGAAAGAGTCGTTTGCGAAGTTCGTCGCCGGCCTTTCGCGTGAAGGTCATGGCCAGTACTTGGTCCGCGCTGACCTCTTCATCGGCGATGCGACGCTGAATCCGCAGTCCGAGGACGTGCGTCTTACCCGAACCGGCCGTCGCGCGTACCAGCAGTCGGCGCGAGGGCGACATGACCGCCTCGCGCTGTTCGGGTGTCAGACCGACGAGCAGTTCGCGCGTGAAGGTGGTCTCATCCATGGTCCCTTTGACGATAATGGGACGGCGTGACGTGATCGAAGGCCGCGCATCATGTCTGTAACCTGAGGTACGTGCTGCGAGCCTACGGCGACGGAAAGCTTTTCGGTGAGCCGTACGGCGACGGTCCGGTACGGGTCATCTGGCTCCACGGGTGGGCCCGTCGCGGTCAGGACTTCGCCGCGGCCGCGAACGAACTCGCCCGTCGAGGCGTCGCCTCGGTGGCCCTGGATCTCCCGGGTTTTGGCGCGTCCCCGGCGCCCTCGGCGGCCGGGGGGGCGCGTCGCTACGCCGAACTGGTCGTACCCGTCGTACGAGAGATCGGGGACGGACCATTCGTGCTGGTCGGGCACTCCTTCGGGGGAACGGTGGCCTGCGTCGTGGCGGCCGATCATCCCGAACTCGTGCGATCGCTGGTGTTGACCGGTGCGCCGCTCCTTCGGAACCCGTCGTCGTCGTCGCCCGCCCTCTATCGCGCCCTTCGCTGGCTGCACGCGCGCGGGGTCGTAAGTGACGTCCGGATGGAAACGGCCCGTCAAAAATACGGTTCCACTGACTATCGCCAGGCGACCGGTGTCATGCGCGACGTGCTGGTGATCAGTGTCAACGAGAGCTACGAAGATGAACTCGCTCGCCTCGACGTGCCCGTGACGTTGCTCTGGGGCGACCAGGACCGCGAAGTTCCCCTGGACGTCGCCACGCGGGCCAGTGCCCTCCTTACCACCACGCACACCTTGCAGTCCCTGCAGGGCGTGGGCCATCTCCTACCGAGCGACGCGCCCGAAGAGTTGGCGAACGTCGTGGGGGCGCTGACCTAGTGCGCGTCGCACTCGATATTCTCTTCGCCATCGGACTGAGCGCCGCGTACGGCGCACAGATGCTTCGTTGGCTGCGCGTCTTGCAGCGCGAGCACTACGAGGCGGCCGCCCTGGCCCGCTTCGTCGGTCGCTGGTCCTCGCCGCAGGTGACGTTGATTCCGAAAATGAAGGTGCGTCTGGAGCAGGCCGACGGCGCCGTGCGCATCGCGCCGCGAGACGATTTTCAAGGCGCCCCCCGCTTCGAACAGGACCGTTTCCGGCCGAGGCCGGAGCGGGGAACGCGCCGACCGATCACCGTGTCGCACGTGTTGATCTTCGCCTTCGTCGCGGCGCTCCTGATCAAGAACGAAGCGGTGATCGTCGCCGTGGCCGTGGTCTACGGACTGGTCACTCCCTGGGGACTCTCCATCAAGGGTCGCACCGGCCCCTTGGTATGGACGCGACGAGCCACCACGACGGCGATTCTCGCCACCGTCATCGCGCTCGCCATCGCCCTCATCGGACTGGTCGTCCCGAGACCGTGGTACCCGGCCGCGGTGGTGGTGTGGGCCGTCCCGGTAATTCTTGACGTCACGACCCGGGTCCTCAAGCCCTACGAAGAGCTGCGGTCCAAGAAGTTCGTCGATCAAGCGGTGGCGCGACTCGCCCGGGTTCATCCCCGGGTGGTGGCCATCACCGGTTCCTACGGCAAGACCTCGACCAAGAATCACCTGGCTCAACTCATGGGCGACGACGGGATCGTCGTGACACCGCGCAGCTTCAACAACCGCGCCGGTCTCTCGCGGGCCATCAACGAGAACTTGGCCGAGGGCACGCGCGTGTTCGTGGCCGAGATGGGGACCTACGGTCCCGGCGAGATTCGTTCCCTCTGTTCGTGGTGTGTGCCCGAGATCGCCGTGGTGACGGCTATCGGACCGGTCCACCTGGAACGCATGAAACGGATCGAGGTCATCGAGGCCGCGAAGTACGAGATCACCGAGCTTGCCAGCGTGGTGATCGTCAACATCGATGACCTGGTGCTGTCGCGTTGGCCCCCACGCCTCGCCGAGGCCGGCAAGCGGGTGCGCAGCGCGGGATCGACCAGCGAGGCGGCCTCGGTGCGCGTCGCGGTCGACGGAGCGAACTGGACGGTGAGCGTCGACGGTACCGTTATCGGCACTGGACCGGCCATCGTCGGGGTGCAACCGACGAATCTGGCCTGCGCCGTGGCCGCCGCCCTCGAGCTGGGCGTCGGAACCGATGAACTGCTCGATCGTCTACGGCACGTCAGCGCCATAGAGAATCGCTCCCACGTGGTCACCGCGGCTTCGGGCGTCGAAGTCATCGACGACACCTTCAACGCCAATCCCGCCAGCGCGGTCTCGGCCCTCAAGCTCCTCCAGAGCATGCCGCTGACCGGTCGACGCGTGGTCGTCACGCCGGGGCTGGTGGAACTCGGACGTGAACAGTACGGCGAGAATCTGGCCCTGGCGCGAAAGATCGCGTTCTACGGGGCCGAACTCGTCATCGTCAATCGCACCAACGCCGTGCCTCTCGCCCTCGGATTCGACGGACCGGTGCGCCGTTTCAACACCCGCGATCAGGCCGTCACCTGGGTCCGATCGGCGCTGGTGCCGGGCGACGGCGTCCTGTATCTCAACGACCTGCCCGACCACTACCCTTGAGGCTCACATGACGAGGCTGCGAGTAATCCGATGACGGTCGGCGTGCTGTTCGGTGGACCAACCCCGGAACACGACATTTCGATTCTGACCGGGCTGTTGGCCCTGCACGAACTCGAGCGCTCGAACCGCGAGGTCATCGGTATTTACTGGACGAAAACGGGCGCGTTCTTCCGGGTGCCGAGCGGCGTCGAGGCCGAACGGTTTCTCGACGGCGTGCCCAAGGGATCGAGTGAACTCAGCCTGCGCCTGGGCGACCGCGGGGGCTTCTTCGAAAGCGCCCGCGTGGGAAAGGATCGTTCGATCGACTTCGAAGCCGTCGTGCTCGCCACTCACGGCGGGCCCGGTGAGGATGGTTCGTTGCAGGCCGCACTCGATCTCGCCGGTGTCCGCTACAGCGGACCGACCGCGGCCGGCGCGGCGCTCGGCATGGACAAGTGGTCCTTCGCGGCCGTGATGGCCGCGAACGGCCTGCCGACTCTGCCCCGCGTGTTGCTCGAGGCCACCACGACGTCACTGCCGTTCGACGGCCCGTACATTTTGAAGCCGCGATTCGGGGGCTCCTCGATCGGCATCGACGTCGTAGCCGACCTGGCGACGGCGTCGGCGCGACTGACGTCGAATCCGCATTTCGCCCTGGGCTGCGTCGTCGAGCCGTACCGCGGCGACCTCTCGGACATTCAGATCGCCCTGCGCACCTTTCCGACGCTCACCCTCTCGGCGATCGAACGTCCGCTACGACGCACCGACCAGACCGAGATCCTGAACTACCGCGATAAGTACGTGGGCGGCGAAGGCATGGTGTCGGCGCCGCGCGAACTGCCGGCCGTGATGAGCGAAGGTCAGGCCGACGCCGTTCGGCGCTACACGACGAGCATCGCCGACGTGGCGTCCGTTCGCGGCGTGGCGCGCGTCGACTTCCTCGCGAGCGACGACGAACTGTTCGTGAACGAGATCAACACGATTCCCGGTTCACTCTCCAAGCACCTCTTCGTCGACCCGCCGCTCGCCTTCGGACAACTGCTGAATGACCTAATTGAAGAGGCCGTGCAACGACCGGCGCATCGTTACAGCGCGGCCGGGGCCGACGGACAGGTGTTGCGCGGGGCCACGTCGATCGCGGCCAAACTCGCCTAGTCGAACTTGCTCACGGGCATCGATCGCGACGTCGCCACGGCGATCGAGGGCCGACCCGACGAAGACCGCTCGGGTAGTTGACGACTCAGGCTGAGTCCCAGGGCGCGGCGAGCTGCACGAAGTTGCCGTCGGGATCTTCCACCGTCGCCAGCAGGAAATCCTGTTCGGCCTCGGGCTTGTAGGGCTCGGCGATCACTTTCGCTCCCAGGCCGACCAGCGTCGCGAACGCCTCGTTCACGTCCGGCACTTCGATCGAGAGCATGATCCGCTGCGGTGTGGCGTTCTTGCCGTGCACTTCGCTGTGCGCACCGAGCATCAACGTCGACTCCTTACCCCAGCCGTACCACGAACCATCGTGGAAACCGGGTTCGCCCAGCACGCTCGTGTAAAAAGCGCCGAGGGCGTGCGGGTCTTCGGATCCAATCATTACTCCGCTGAATTTCATGTCTTCTCCTGGCTTCCACCGAACCGGTCGTCAATCGACGAGTCAATCACCTAGAAGGTAGCGCACGAAGGTGCGGGTCGTGCCGCGGAGGTCGCTCGCGAGATCGACGCCATCCCTGACGGCTTGACCCGAAAGTTCGTCGTGAACACCCATCGCGTTCGCCCAATCAACCGGTGACCTGATTGGTGAATCCGTTCAACGACCAACTCATCGTCACCGCGCGGCCGGGGCCGACGGTTTCGTCCGGCCCCGGGCCACTTCGATCGGGGCCGAACTCGCGAAGACGCGGAACCCGGGCGCTGGCCTCGATCAGCACGTCGCTGTAGGGATCGATGAGCAGACCCTGCCGCAGAGCCCAGAACGCCATTTCGTAGAGGCCGTTCGCGAGGGCGTCGTGGTGGAGCGCGAGGGCGGCCCATTCGCCGTCGCGCGAGAGACGCGCGCCGAAACCCTCGGCGAGGAACCACTCGAACCCCCGAAGCGCGCTCGCCAGGGGCTCGCCTTTCACCATCGCCAGGGCTTGGTGGGCGAGGGGAGCGGCCTCGGCGTTGGAGAGCTGTCGGGCCCGCGAAATCAGCGTCGTGAACTCCTCGACGTCGCAGGTAATGCCGTGGGTCACGTAGAGACCGGATGAAGTGACGGCGTGCAAGCGCGGTCCCTCGCCGTCCGATCCGGCACTTCGGCGAACGACGCTGGCGGTATTGGCCAACGTGCGCAGCGACGCGTCGACGTCGGCGTGGGTCAACACGCGGGTGCGCAGGCGTTCGCCGGTGATCGGCTCGTGGCGGTGCATCGCCAAATAGGCGAGCATCTCGACGCCGCGACGACGCAGCGTGGGCGTGAGCGGTTCGCTGAGTCCCACCACGTGCGCTTCGGCGCGCAACAGCTCGACGCGAACGTCGCCGTGACGCGAAAGTGGGGCGACCGTCGACCACGTCGAAGCCCCCGTCGAGCGAGGTCGATCGCTGAACGGCGTCACGGTGATCGAACAGGCCGCCAACTCGTCGTCGAGTTCGGCGCGGTCCCCGAGATACAAGACGAGCGTGGTGCCGACGCGGCGCGTCGCGAGCGCTCGCAGCAGTTCCTTCTCATTGTCGGCGAACACCAGCTTGCCGCTGTGGAGCGCCACCACGGCCTCCAGGACGTCGCGGCTGTTCCAGGTGGGAAGGATGGCCAGGACGCCACCCTCGCGAGCGAAGCTGACCAACGTTCCCAACGGCGATGGTTGCAAGGCGCACACGACGTACGGGTCGACAAATTCGACCGAGGTATCCGTCACCGCGATCGTGTTCGGCACGTCGATGACCCCGTCACGTCGTTCACCGATCATCTGACGCACGCGGCGTAACAGTGGAGGATTGAGCGCTCGCAAGAGTTCTATGGACGTCTCCACGTCGTCGTTGATGTCCACGAACTGGTGCTGTCGGATCAAATCGCTGCGCCGCTTCGCCATGAGAGCCAGGGGCAGCACGCCCAGGCTCGACGGCCACGGCTCCGGTTTCCGAATGGGCGTCTTTCCCGGAGTGAGGAGTGGCGACGAAATCTGTCGTGGGCTGGCCACCAGCGGATGGGGCGCGGTCGATGTCGCGGCGCCCGCCGAGGACGGAATGAACAGCGACAAGAGTGCGACGAGTCCCGCCGCGAGCCAGGCACTGCCGCCGGTGCCGGCATTTGAACCGCGGCGAAGTCGCCACACGTCGCGCCCGACTTGATAGAGGAAGACCAGCCAGAAGAGGGCCAGTGCCACGAGCAGCACTCGGACCAGCGCACCATCGTTTTGTCGCTGCGTGCGATGCCACTTGGTGACGACCACGTAGGGCAAGAGCACGAAGTAGAGCGCCAGCGCGGAGCCCTGAAGTGGGGCGACGACGCGCTTTAGGTAGTCGGTGTGAGTTGCCACGTGAGCGACGTCCCGGCCGAGGTAGCAGCGATCTCCAGTTGACAGCTCTGGTTCGAGCCCACCACGACTTGGCTCGCGACCGGGCTGGCGGCGGCCCCGCAGTTGAGAGTTTGGTCGGTCGGCGCGCTGACCGTCAGGGTCCAGTCTCCCGGACCTTGTAAAGGCAGGTCGACGGTTTCGAAACCCGGGCCGAGCGTTCCGGACAGCTCGCCGCTCATCGCGCTCGCGTTCGATATCGGCGCGACAGGCTTGACGCTCGTCGTGGTCACGCCGGAGTAGCTCTTGGCGACTGACCACGTAGTCGGTGGGGTATTCGCCGTCACTATCACCGGCGTTGGCCGCGTGGTCGTGGCGATCGACGTCGTCGTGACCGGGACCTTCGTCCTGAGCAGGGTCGTGACCGGTGACGTCGAAGAGGGTGGGGGCGACGAAGCCACGTGGGCGCGCGGGGTTGACGTGGCGGTCAGGGTGAAGACGAGTACCAGGAGCAAGAGGGGACTCGACCACATCAAGAGATGGGCGCTCTTCAGCGAAAAGGGTGAGCGCGGCATGGTTTTCGAAGGGTAGTGGTGACGAGTTCAAATAGCGATTCGACATTTCCGGACCTTTGTTTCATTCAAATAAGGAAGCGCACAGCGAAGTGCTGCAGCTCTTTCTGCAACGAGGCCGGCGCCGAATTGTCCTGGGCGGCGACCTCGCGAAGCGATCGGCCCTCGTACACGCGTTCGTAGGTGAGGCGCGCGATCCGGTCGTACTTACTTCCGCGGAAGCTGTGGAGTCGGGCCAGCAGGGGCGAGGCCTCGCCGGCCGGTTCGTCGTGGTGATCGAAGTTTGAGATCGCGCGCCTAGCCGCCTTTTCCTTGAGCAGCCAGCGCCGCAGTCGACCGCGAAGGGCCGAGAGGATGTCAGGCGCCGCGTACTGGCGGCTCTGTCCGGCCCAGTCCGTCAAGAGCTCACTCGCCAGGCCGAGGGCCACGCCCACGGTCTCACTCGCGTCCTCGACGATGCCGTCGCCGAAGCGCAGTTGGCGACAGACGCTCACGATGCCCGGGATGAGCGTCTGCAGGAGTGCCCGATGAATTTCCGGATTGCCGGCCTCTTCGAGTAGCGCGCGCACGATCTCGGCGCGCTCGAGGACGTTGCGTCCTCCGCGGGCCTCGAGCAAGGACACCACGTCGCAGAGGTCGTTCAACGCACCGAGGTCCAGGTCCTGGTGTCGTTCGGCGAGCGACGTCATCGCGACTCGAGCCCGCGGCGTGCGTCCCACGTGGAGCCATTCGTAACGCATCTGTCCTAAGAGGTCGTGCTTGAGTGTCATGGCGTTCAGTACAGGTGTCGCCACGCATCCGAGAACCCCTCGACGCGCACCACGACGCAGTACATTTCTCACGCCGGTCATCATGCGCCGCGCCACGCACATGGCGGCGCACATAGCCGAGACGTAGGCTGGACGAATGGACATCGAATCCTTTTACGAGCAAAACGAGGCGCGCCGCGAAAGCGCCGAATTCGAGTTTGGCGGCGAGTGGACCGACGCCGTGGACAACGAATACGAACTGTCGTGGGTGGAGGCGACCGGCGAGCTCTATCTGATGGTCGAGCCCGACGCCATCGTGACCGAGGACGCCTTCGGCGACTTTTTCACCCACGGGGAGCTGGTCACCGACCTGACGGTCGTGATCATCGGTAAATCGCCGTCCCTGACTGCCCTCGAGGACACGCTCCTCGGCTGGGAAGACGCCATGCTCGAGCCGAATTCGCTCGTATGGCTGCACCAACGATTCCCGACCACTCCCTAGAGATACGGCGACGAAGAGTCGGCCACCTTGCACAGGCGGGTCAACGAGGGCACCAGGTTCTTCAGCGGTACCCGCTCGGATTCATTGATGGTGGTCATGAGGGCGTTCCAACTCCCGTCGATGGACGTCGCGTCCGCCGCTTTGGGGGTCGCCTTGAGCAGTTCGCTCATGGCCCGTCCCTCTAACGCCGCGCGCCGGGCCGCCGTGAGATTCGGCGCTTCACTCTGCGTTTGGATCACCAGCGCCCGTTTCACCAACACGCACGACGCGCGCGCGTCGGTGACCGCCCCACTCGTGCCGCACGAATTGAGCACGACACTCGCGAGGACGAGTGCAGTGATAGAGCCCAGGACTCGAGCTACCCGAGCCACGAGTCGGCAGCTTGCAACAGAAAGTCGCTGACACTGCGCCCGCGTTCGAAGATGTCGCAGAGGGGATCCTCGCCCTTGGCGACTTGACTGAGTGAGATGGCGCGGCGGGCCACGATGGAGATTCGACGTTCACTGCTCTCAGTCGGCGACGCGAAGGCGTCGGTCGCGGTGACTTCGAGGGGCATCTCCATCCCGCCGATGGGCGCGAGGTCGATGGCCAGACGCAAGAGGTCGGGACCGTTCGGCATGGGCGGCAGACTCCAAGTCAGCACCAGGGGGAAGTGAAACTCGTCGGGTGGATCGACCTCATCCGGCAGGCCCAGCACCGCGTCTTCAAAGGCGAGGAGTGTTCGAGGATCGACGTCGAGTTCGATGTGCAAGTCCACCGGACCGCCGCAGCCGTCTTCGGGATGGAGGTCGACCTCCCACGCTTGGCGCAGCGAATACGTCTCGACAAAGTGACGCTCGTCATGGACGTGGAAACCGTGCGTCACCGCATGGTCCTTAAGGTCTGCGACGAAACCAGCGACGTCAATTGCGGCCATTGACCATCATCGTAGCCCCCTCGCCAACTACCGTGGCAGCGTGAATGACTCGCTGTTGACACCGTTGCGCGCGTGTGCGCAAGAGATTGGTGAGGCCGTTTTGGCGCACCGCGGACGCGGACTTTCCGGGGACCGCGCGACGCAGTATCACCTCGACGTCGCCGCCGACGACGTCGCCCTGCGTGTGCTCGGTGGCGCCGGCTTTCGCGTGATGAGTGAGGAGTCCGGCGTCACGGGCGACGGAGAGTTCACCGTGGTTATCGATCCCATTGACGGATCGACGAACTGCGATCGGGGCATCCCTTTCTATTCGACCAGCCTGGCCGTGGTGCGAAACGGCGAACTCGTCGCGGCACTGGTGATGAATCAAGCGACGGGCACCATCTTCGAAGCGGAGAAGGGGAGTGGTGCGAGTCGAGACGGCCGAGCAATAGCTCCGAGTGGCCAAGTGGAGATCGAGCACGCCATCGTGGGATCCTCGGGCTATCCCTCCCACAATGTTGGTTGGTGGCAAAATCGTTCGCTCGGCGCGGCGAGTTTAGAGATATGTCTCGTGGCCGATGGATCCCTCGACGTGTACGGCGTGGCCCAACACTCGGGACTGAACGTGTGGGACTATCTCGCCGGACTGCTCATCGTTCGAGAGGCCGGAGCGTTCGACGCCGACTACCTCGGCGAGGAACTCGTGACCACCGACGACGTGTTGCGACATCCCGTGTTCGCCGGATCCCGAGAACTGCTCGCGTTCATGCTGGAAGTGGGGACCATCTAGAATTGTGCTCTCGGGCGCTTAGCTCAGTTGGTTAGAGCAGCTGATTTACACTCAGCAGGTCGGGGGTTCGAGTCCCTCAGCGCCCACTGGATTTTTCAAAGTCGCACGGCAATGTTGATCGACTGACGTGATGCGTTTCCGTTCGCCCGAATCCACCGTGCTGGGTGGGCGTGCCTGGTGAGGCAGGTCTTCAGATCTTCATGGAACCAATCCGTGACGATGGGCGTAGGCGACGGCCTGGGAACGATCTCGACTGCCCGTCTTGGCGAAAATACGATTCACGTGCGACTTCACCGTGGCCTGACTCACGAAGAGTTGTACGCCGATCTCGGAGTTGGAGTGTCCCGCCGCGATCAGTCGAAGGACTTCGGCTTCGCGCTCGGTCAAGCCGTCGGGCGGTGGGCCGCTTCCAATTGCACTTGGGAGCGTCGCTACTTCCACAAGACGGGCTTGAACAGTTGGATCGAGGACGGCCTGACCGGAGATTGCTGCCTCCAGCGCACGGAGGATGTGATCACGACCCGCGTCCTTCGTCAGGTACCCGATTGCTCCAGCCCTAAGGGCACCGACGATGGACTCGTCATCTGCGAAGGTGGTGAGAACGACCACCTGGGTTTGAGGGTGCTCCACACGAATTCGCCTCGTCGCCTCGACTCCGTCCATGCGCGGCATGCGCAGGTCCATCAGCACGACGTGCGGGGCCAGTTCGGCGACCAGGGCGACCACTTGCTCACCGTCGGCGGCCGAGCCCACCACCTCCACTTCGGGCATCGTCTCAAGCAAAGTGACGAGACCCTCTCGCACGACGGTCTGGTCGTCGGCGATGACTACCCTCATGTCGGCACCGCCGCTTCGACGATGAAGCCCTCGGAGGTGGGTTCAGCTACGACGTGACCGCCCAGCAGCTCGATCCGCTCGCGCATTCCCTGCAGTCCGAATCCACCTCCCGTCGCACTCAGCTCGCCCGGTGAGCCCGAAGTAGGACAGCGTCCATTGGTGACCGTGATTTTCGTGGACCGCGCGTCGAACTCCAGCGTGATCGACACGGGCGCACCGGGCGAGTGCTTGCGTGCGTTGGTGACCGCCTCCTGGGCGACGCGATAGAGCGCCAGTCCCGCGTGGGCCGCCAGAGGCCTGGGCGAGCCGGCGACCGTGAGCTCAGCCTTGTCGCGAGCGGCTAAAGAGGCGAGTTGCTCCGCCAGAGCGACCGGCTCGTCACGCAGGGCGTGCACCGCCTGGCGAGTCTCCTCGAGGCCCTGGACAGCGAGTCGTCGAGCCTGTTGGACCAGATCACGGGCTCTGTCCGTCTGGTCACCGCTCTCCAGGAGAGCATCCGCCGCATCAAGTTGGACCGAGAGCGCACCCAGGGAGTGGGCGAGAACGTCATGGACTTCTCGTCCGATGCGATTACGCTCCGTCAGCGCAGCCGCGCGGTCTCGTTCGGAGTCGGCTCGCACCCGCTCGGCGAGCAGCTGCTCGGCCTGCATCGTTCGTTCGATGTATTGGTGCCGACTGGCGCCCGCCAACATGGCGATGACCACGAAGAGGGCTCCCTCGGCGACCAGTATCCCGGCGCCACCAACCACCAAGCTGGCCACGCCTTGCGCCGCGACGCCGACGACACCAACGCCGACGGCCGTGAGACCGGCGAAGGCGATCGCTGCACCCAACCCCGCTATGGCCATGAAGCTAATGGCCACCGGTGCAATCGCGGCCAGGCTTCCGCCCGACAAGGCCAGCAGCAATAAGAACAGCCCCGTGGTCCGTGCCGGAGCGCCCAGCCGCCGGCTGGTCATCCAGCCCATCCAGCCCACCGCCGCGGTCGACATGAGTATCCACTTCGCCAAGTGATCGGCCGACACTCCCGTAGGCGGCAGCTGGTGCGCGCACAGCCACAGAATGGCGACCAATGCGACAAGTCGAGCGATGCTCATTAACCGCTCACTTCTCGTTTCCCACTGAGTGGAGAGTTGGTGGTCGCGCTGCATAATCATGATGTTCCCACCAATGCGAGATCGGTGCGCCGGATGCTTAGGCCGCCGCGCGAGAGCGCAGAAGCCCACCGCGCTCGATCACCGCTCCGGTGCGGCGGGCCCTGACGAACACCACACCGGTGCGGGCGGCCACCTCGGCCATGGCCATGAGGACGAATGCGGCACCCCACGCGGCCCCGGAAGTGATGTGGTGCTCCAAGCTGAAGCGAGCGACCGACGGCTGTCCGCCGTGACTCACCCACAGAACGAAACCCATTCGCGCACCGATGCCCACCACCCACAGGACCGAGGCCAGAAGTCCGGCCTTGGCGAAGGCCTTCGAACCGTCCAGCTTGACGGTGGTCACGAGGGCCGCGCCCACTCCGAGGGCCGCGCCGATGGCGCACAGGACGACGATCAGAATGAGGTCGTTGCCCGCGGTGGGCACGGCGTGGAGGAACTGGCCGGCTACCACGAACGTGGCGGCCAGCGGAAGCAACAACCGGGCTCGTGTCACGTAGTGACCCCGGATCTGGAGAATCACCAGGGAGATGAGTCCGATGTTCATGAGGTAATCAATGGTTGTCATGAGACCAGAATCGCAATTTCCGGCCCGACTGTCATCAGTCCACGGGTGGATTCCGAGGTTGATCCCGTCTCCACCCCGAGGTTGACGCGGCGACATCGTGGCCCGCCAAGCGAGAATCGGCAATGCGCCTACTGCGACCGGTTGACTACTCGCTTCGATGGCGCGGCTATTGCTGACAGCCGGCCTCGAAAGTGCGGCCGACGTGGTCGTGCGGAGTTCGGACGACCGCTATCCCTTCGTCATGGACGCTCAGATTCCGAGCTCCGCGAGTCGGAACATTTAGAACTGGTCTGATGTCTCAATCGCCTCGACAATGGTGACTTCCGGCGGCCCTTGGGCGCCGGAGTCTTGCATGACCGCCGCGATTTCGGGATCATCGAAGAACTTCATAAAGGCTTCGGCGCTGTTCCACTCATCGAGGACGACGACGGTACCGTCGGCTCCGAGTCCGAATCGATGGTGCAGCGCACCGGCGGCCTTACCCCTGGCGGAAATGGCCTTCATCTCGTCACCACGGTCGGCGACCAACTTCTCAAATGCCGCCTTATCAGCCGCAATTTTCACAATCACTAAGACGGACATAACTTCCTCCTTGACCACGGGTCAGAACCCCTCTGAACCGGCCAATTGTAGTGAGAGATGACTAGCGCTGCACTGGACCGTGGGGTGTCGTAGAAACCACGGCTCAGATGGCCGCGATCAATTCTCGTCAACTACGGCAGCGTCGTCGTAGGCGCGACGGTCGTCGTCGTCGACGTCGTCGGAGTGGTTCCCGGTTTCGGCACGGTGGCGATCAGCGAGCCATCACCGGTTGACAGTTCGGTGAGCGATCCCGTTCGAGCACCCGGTGTCGCGCTGTTGGCGCCCGAACGGCTGGACACCCAGAGGTCAGTACCAGAGACCGCGAAGGCGGAGAGCAGACTGAAGTAATACGGGCCGTTGGTATTGCACATGAACCAACTCGGCTGACCACTGGTGGCCGACATTTTGGTCACCATGGGACTGCTCCCCAAGGGACTGGCCACGTACACGTTGCCGCCCGTGGCGATCACCATCGAGGGAGTTCCGAAACCGTACGCGCCGTCGGCGTCGGTCTTGGTGGTAATGACGGTGCCCGTGGTGGTAGCGATTTCGGTGGCCGAACTACTGGCACTATCGGCCACCCAAGCGTTGCCGCCGACGACCGCGATGCCGTCGGGCGCACTCAGTCCCTGTTGCGCGACCACCCAGACCAAACCACCCGTGGTGATGCGCACGGCGGTCACCGAGTTGTTGCCTTTGTCGGTGACGAAGACGTTCGCGCCGGATACGGCGAACGCCACCGGATCCGAGAAAGCGAAGCGCGAGCCGGACACGGTGCGCACCAGGGAGCCGGAGCGAGCACGAATCTCAGTGATGGATCCCGCGGTCCTTCCTCCGGCATTGAGCACGAGGATCAAACTCCCGGCCGCCTCGATCGCGACCGGGTTGACGAAGTGATAGCGCGCACCGGAGATCGTCCGGATGAAGGCACCGTTGCTTGCCCGCAACTCGCTGACCGTTCCGACGGAGTTGGCGACGAAGAGATACGGACCGAAGCGGGTGATCGAGGTCGGTCGCCGGAATCCGTAGATCTTGGCGTTGAAGGTGGCGATCCACGCACCAGAGGACGGATCTATTTCGGTAACCGAGTTACCCATTTCGTTGGTGACCCACAGGTGACCACCGCCGAATGCCAATCCGGAAGGAGAGTCAAATTCAAGGGCGCCCGTGGCGCCGACGCCGCCGGCCACCGACACCGGAAGCATGGCCGCGCAGGTGACGGCCGCGAGCAACACGCCAAACGACCTGACAGTCCCTCGCTTCCTCGGAAGGCCTCGCACGATCTCGATTCTACTGCCCGCCAGAAGGTGACATCTCACCGGGAGGACGGCGGGATCGGAGGGAAGGTGCTGCGGTCAAGAATCGGACCCGCCGGGCCCTTTCCCTCATCCTTTCGAGCGTCGATACGGCGTCGCGCGTCGTTGAATGATCAAAATAGCCACGCCATTGGGCGGCGGCGGCGTGAAAGCGGAGCGAGGGATGGGACGTCCGATCGAACAGAAATACTCCCGGTCCCAGCGACCGGCTCCCGGAGCCTTTCCCGAGACCCAGCGCTCGGCCAGGTGCCACGGCACGACGAGGTCGGCGCGCTGGAGTCGACTCCCCGGGGACGTCAGTCGCCGGAGCAGAGCCACCGAAATCGCGAACGGCGGATTCGCTACGACCCGAAAGGGACGACGAGGCAGTCGGATGTCGCCGCCGTCGGCGCGCACGACGACGACGTTGTCGTGGGCGAACGCGCGTCGAAGTTCTTGTGCCCGAGCGGGGTGTAGTTCGAAGGCGATGACGCGGGCGCCCCGTCGAAGGAGTGGCGCGGTGATGGCCCCGGAACCGGCTCCGATATCGAGCACGAGGTCGCCGCGACGCACGCCGGCGTCATCGACGAGCCGTTCAGCCCATCGACTATCGAGTCGATGCCATCCCCAATGGGTCCGTGGCTCGGGCACGGCGGACCATCGTGCACATTGTCATGGGACCACCGTAGGCGACCGATGCGCGCGCGTCAACGAACTTCGAATGGCTCGACGCCTGGTACGAGCGTTTGCGTCATGGATTCGTAAAAGGGATCGCTGACGTCACACGATTGCGTAACGACCGAGTTCGAGCGAGCAAGTAACGAGCTCTTGGCGGCGAGATGACGCTTCGTGCGTTACGACGGCGCCCCGATGGGCTGCAGTGGCGATTCCTTGGCCATGAAGGCCAATTTGTTCGCGGGCATGGGACGACTGATGTAGTAGCCCTGCGCCAGGTCACAACCCAACTCACTCAGGAGGTCCAAGGTGGCCACGTCTTCGATGCCCTCGGCCACGACGCGAAGGCGCATGTCGTGGCCCAGTTGAATCGTGGCCCGAACCAGTTCGAGGTCGCGCTCCTTGCCGTCGCCGCCCAAACCGGTGATGAAGGTGCGATCGAGCTTGAGTTCACCGACCGCCAGGCTGCTGAGGTAGGCGAGTGACGTGAAGCCGGCACCGAAGTCGTCGATCGAGACGATGATGTCGAGGTCGCGCAGATCCTCGATGACGGCCTTGGAGCGCGCGAAGTCGGTGATGATACTGGTCTCGGTGATCTCGATGACCAACGCCTCGCCGGGCAGTCCGTTCTTCTCGAGCAGGTCGACCACCAGGTCGGTGAACCCCTCTTGCAACAGGTTCGTCGTCGTGACGTTGACCGACACGGCGAGCATGCGGCCGCTGGCCCGCCAGGCGGCGCACTGCGCCATCGCTTCACCCAGAACCCAGGTGGTGAGCGCCTGCATGAGACCCGCGTCCTCGGCCAGGGGGATGAACTTGAGTGGGGGGACCAAACCGAGGCGCGGGTGGGGCCAGCGGATCAACGCCTCCACGGCGAGGATCTCACCGGTGCGCAGGTCCAACTGGGGCTGATAGTGAAGGACGAACTTGCCCTCTTCGACGGCTTCGCGGAGCTCTTCGACGAGGTTCAACTGTTGTTCGCCGCCGTCGATGTCTTGATCGTAAAAGACGTGGGGGATGTTCCCCAACTTGGCCCGGTACATGGCGGTGTCGGCGCACCACATCAATCCGGTACCTTCGGTGGCGTCGTGAGGGGCGAGGGCGATGCCAATACTCGCGCCCACACTGGCACTCATCTTGTGCAAGAAGAAGGGCTCGACGACCTCGGCGATGATCCGCTGCGCCACGTTGGTCGCCTCCTCGGCGTCGGCGTCGATGAGGAGAACCGCCAGTTCGTCACCGCCCAGTCGAAAGACCGATCCGGTCGTGGGCACGGCTCGCATCAGCCGGGGTCCGAGTTGACGAAGCAGTTCGTCGCCCGCCGGATGGCCGAAGGAGTCGTTGATCTCCTTGAAGTGGTTGAGGTCGATGTAGAGGAACGCCAACGTGCGCTCGGCCGTCCAGGGGTCGTTGAAGTCCGCGAAATACGTGTCGATCACGTGCAACAGGTGACGACGATTGCCGAGTCCGGTGAGCTCGTCCGTTTGCGCCTGACGGTGGCGCTCTTCGGTCACCAGTCGAAGATCGCGCGCCGAGAGCGAGAGGCGAGCGCCGACGACCACCAGCGTGGCCGTCGCCAGGCCGAGGGCCACGCGAGTGACGGTGTGCACGGTGCCGGCCACCAAGATCGCCAGTCCGGCCACGGCGGCCACGCTGGGCAGCATGAACCCGGCCGTTCGCTGCACGCGCATCGGGTCCAGTGAGCGGGGCTTCAGCCACACCGACATGGACATCAGCACAATTGATATGGGCCAGGCGATCGCGTTGACGTCGGAACCCACTCGTGAGTCGAGGATGCCGCTCTGAAAGAGATTGAAGGTATCGCCGAAGACGTTGAGCGAGATACCCGCGGCCAACAAGAACCAAGGTGTCGTGCCCCGTCCCGAGAGAAGCACCGTCCCGCCGATCACCAACGAGAGCAACAAGAGGTCGCCGACCGGGTAGGCGAGGTTCGTCGCGGCCGACAGCGCGCTGCCGCCGGCGGCGTGCACGATGGAGTGAAAGGCGAACGCTGCGCATACCGCCGACGCGCCCAGCCCGGCCACCAGCCCGTCCAGCCAGTTCGGGCGAGAGAGACGTCCCATCGCCTTGCGCAACAGTTGCACCGCCGCGATATAGGCGAGGGGGTAGAAACCCAGGTAGAAGAGGTCGGCCAAGGACGGCGTGGCCGGATTCCTTCCGCCCAACGACTCGAACGTCAAGAGAAGGTCGCCGATGCTCCACGAGAGCAAGGCGAATCCCAGGGCGAGCGGCGCGGCCCGTCCGGGATGCCTGTTGAGACCACGAGTGATGCACATCAGCGAGGCGATGACCTCAATGGCGCAGACCGTCCAACCATCGAGCCACGTCCACTGCTGGGCGGGCGATCGCACGAGGAGCGAAATGAAGTAGGCCACGATGATCGCACCCAGGGCGGCGTATCCGACCCACATCCACTTGGCGGTCGCCTCAGTTCGCAAAGCTTTGACGCTCGCTTCGTCCGGCGATTCGGTGTCCATCACGGTGTTCGACGAGAGTGTCGCCGTGGCCGTGCGGGGCACCGTGGCGAGGTTGCGTTGGAGGTCGTCTCCTATCGCTATGGCCATGGTCCAACCCCCTTGCTTTGATCACTTGGAAGAACCGTTCGAATAAAAATAAATGAGTAACGCCAAATCAGGGCCCACGTTGTCTCAACAGGGTCCCAATTGCTACAGAGAATGTATTCTAAATGTATATATTCTGCGATGGGCGGCTCCCATTGAAGTGGTGAAGCACGAAAACGAAGGTGGACGGCGCTCGAGTGCCGCGGTGCAGCGTCGCTGATGAAGTGACCGACGCCCCGTGATGAGAACAGAATTTACGACCGGGTAGCGCGAATCCTCTGCTCGGCGTGCGTGACGAGGGGCTCTCGGTCGCGAGAGGGCCACGACTAACTTGAAACCAATGGCGCCGAAACGAAGAACGGTCGATTTGATCGACAAACTTTCGTTCCCCTTCTTCGCCCTCGCCATCGCGGCCGAGTACCTCGCGCTCAAGAATCGCGACAAGAGGACGTTGGGCGATCTGGTGGACGCCGACGATCAGACGCTTTCGGGCACGCACTTACCGGTGGACCCCCTGATTCCCCTGGGCTTCGAGACTCAGGACTCGAGGGCCAGCCTCTCGATGTTGGCGGGCAACGTCGCGGTTCAGCTCGCCGTGGCCCCGGCGCTGATTAAAGTGGACGAGTTCCTCTATCGACACCGCGTGTCCAATCTGGGATCACGTCGCGGCTCGATGACGTCGGCCATGGTGCTCTGGGACTTCTGCTACTACTGGGATCATCGCTGGATGCACGAGGTGCGGCTGCTCTGGGCCAATCACGTCTCGCACCATTCCAGTGAGCGCTACAACCTGACGACGGCGCTGCGTCAGCCGTGGTCGCCGTTTCTCACCTTCTGGGTGTTCGCGCCCCTGCCGCTGCTGGGCTTCGCGCCGGAGAAGGTGCACCGCGCCGGGCAGCTCAACTTGCTGTACCAGTTTTGGATCCACACCGAAGCGATCGACCGACTACCCGAGCCCATTGAGTTGGTCTTCAACACCCCGTCGCACCATCGGGTCCACCACGGTACGAACCGTCAGTACCTCGACCGGAACTACGGCGGCATCCTGATCGTCTGGGACCGACTCTTCGGCACCTTCGAAAAAGAGGTTCGCCGGGTCCGCTACGGCCTCACGAAGAACATCAACACCTATAACCCCGTCAGCATCGGCTACCACGAGTTCGGCGACATCGTCCGGGACGTGCGTTCCGCGCGGACGACGCGCGACCGTCTGCGCTACGTGCTCGGTCACCCGGGATGGCGACCGGTCGACTGAGTGACCGAGGTGAACGACCAGTGGCGCGATCGGGCGGATTCGACGCTGGCCTGGATTCGCGAATACGGCGTGGTGCTGCAATCGGCCCGCGGACCGGTGCCCAACGTGGCCCAGTTCATCGCCGGCGAACCGATACGCGGCAGCTGGTGGGGCCACCCGGCCGGGAAAGAGATCTACGCGATCCTGAACATCCTCGACGACTCGCCCGATCTCGTGTCGACGCGGCTCATCAATCTCAAGGTGACCCTGCTACACCGTCGTGTCTGGCCGGGCGTTGTTCGCGCGCGCGACTTTCTCGGCGTTGATCGGCTCTCAGCCATTCACAGCGAGCACACGACGAGCGGCGCCCATCGCTCCTTCGAGGTCGAGTTTCCGCTTTGGGTTCCCGAGGCGACGATGCGTGAGGCGGCCTCTCTCAGCCTCGACGAGGCGATCGCCCTCTTGCCGGCGTGCCTTCGAAGCTAACGGTGCTGGCCGTGGTGATGTTGACGCTCGCGACTCGACGTCGTCACGTCAACATCGGAGGGATCTACTTAAGCCTTGGCGCCGCAGACGTTCTTGTCGTAGGCCGTGATCTTGGCCGACGCGCCGCTCATGGACTTCGACAGGACCTGGAAGCCGGCAATCTCGGCCTTGGTTAACTTCAAGTAGTTGAAGTGCACCTTCGACAGGTCCGAGTACAGGACGTTGATGTCCTTGAATACCGTCTTGTAACTGCTCTGCAGTGACGACGGGGCGATGCCCAAGACGACGCTCTCTTCCTTAAACAGGTTCTTGTACGCCAACTCCATCGCGGCCACCGCGGCGCCCGGCGTCTCGAGGGCCTTCGTCGTGGCGGTCTGCTTCTTGTTGTAGGAGGTCAGCAGCTTGCAGTACGCCGAACCGTTGGCCGACTTCAGGTGGGTACTGGCGAAGGACGGCGTCGTGCTCGACGCGAGGGTGGCCAGCGAGAGCACGACGGCGAGTGACGCGCCGGCAGCGCACCTCGTTCGCCACGACGTCGCTCGTTGCAGTCCCCGAATAGTGGTACGTGCGTGCATCAATCTCTCCCTTATTGAATGGCCACACCTCAGTTTGCAACGACTACTCGTCGATGTGTCCGCCACACTGCTGGTCGCATCCTACGCAGGTCGTCGACGAGTATTCAAGCACCCCGCGAGGCGGCCGATTTCGTGATGAAGGATGCACTTGAACGGAGACACCAC
The DNA here is from genome assembly GCA_963716515.1 of uncultured Acidimicrobiaceae bacterium. Taxonomy (GTDB): domain Bacteria; phylum Actinomycetota; class Acidimicrobiia; order Acidimicrobiales; family RAAP-2; genus RAAP-2. The sequence continues at coordinate 1,426,671 of OY970319.1, read as the reverse complement.
GAGCCCCTTGACGGAATCGAGGTCGCTCTGGTGACCTTCACGGGCGAAGTTCATGAATTGGGGGCAATTTGGGCTGGCGCGCGTCCAAGGTTTACATGCGAATCGTCCATACTGGATGGATGGACTTAATCTCTCGAGCCGAGAGTTGGCTCTGCGACATGGACGGCGTGCTGATCCGAGACGGCGCCATGATTCCCGGGGCCGACAAGTTTCTGGATCGTCTTCGCTCCACCGGTCGGCCGTACCTGATCCTCACCAACAACTCGCTCTTCACGCCGCGCGAGATACGCCTGGAGCTCGCCGAGATGGGACTCAACGTCGAAGAGAGCCACCTGTGGACCTCGTCCTTGGCGACGGCCAAGTTCGTGCACACCCAGCGGCCGTTCGGGACGGCCTACGTCATCGGTCAGGCCAGTCTGCACGAGGCGATCCACGACGTCGGGTACCGGCCGGACGACCGCGCGCCGGACTACGTCGTGCTCGGTGAGACCCAGGACTACTCCTTCGACGAGATGACGACGGCGGTGCGGCTCATCGAACGGGGCGCTCACTTCGTGGCGACCAATCCCGAACCGACCGGTCAGTCGCCCCACGGCTCGTTGCCCGGTTGCGGGGCGCTCGCGGCGATGATCGAAAGCGCGACCGGCGTGGCGCCGTATTTCGTGGGCAAGCCGAATCCGGTCATGATCCGCGAGGGCCTCAACATTCTCGACGCCCACTCGAAGTCGACCATCATGATCGGCGACCGCATGGACACCGACATCCAGGCCGGGGCCGAGGCGGGACTCGGTACGATCCTGGTCCTCTCGGGGGTCGCGCGCGCCGACGAGGTGCATCGCTATCCCTTCCAGCCGTCGCGAATCGTGGACTCGGTCGCCGACTTGATCGACGAACTCTAGAAACGATGTGGGTCGGGCCGCACACTAGGTGGCCCCAATTGCGGCTACCGAACCCGCACGGAACTCATTGAACGTTGGCTCTTACTTGAGCGTGACTTCGTAACTCGCCTCGACGTTCGCCCAGATCGTGATCACTTCCGGATCGATGTCGACGTACTCATCCCACGAGGTGGTGGACGCCCCGGCCGTTGCCGACGCCAAGCGCCTGGTCGTTGGTCCGCGGACCACGAAATCGGTGGCGCCGAGAAGGCCTGGATCGGCCAGAGTGATGAGGTTCCCCAGGTTCGCGTCGAGAGCCAGGGCAAAATCATTGGCGGCCTCCTTGGCGTCAGCGACGGCGAGGCGTCGCACTGCGCGATGGGCGCGGAGCGCGGTGTCGGTATCGAGGTGCCAGGTGAGGTAGTCGATTCTCACACCCATTTTTATGAGCTCCGCACTCGCCGTCGGTACGGTGCCGGGTTCAATCCGTATCTCACCGCTCAATTGCGCTGTCCAACCGGCGTGCTCTCGGATGTGATCGGGGCCGACGTGGTTGAACGTTTCCTGCACTCGAAGCGATTGGACTTTCACCTCGCGCACGCCGGTTCCCAAGCGCGCAGCCGCGTCGCGCACTTGGGCAATGACCGCGTTTCCTCCGGCGAGGGCTTCGGAGCGGGCCGGGGCGTTGAACTCGTGACCGAAAAAGACAGTCGCGTAGTCAGCGGGGAAGTCGTCGCTCGCGCTTCCCTTCACAGCAATGGTGGCAGTGGTCATAGGTCAGTTTCTCACGAAGGTGCCGGGGGAGAGTGGCCGCTTCACGAAACTGTGACGGTGAGACATAGCCCACGTAGCCGTTTCGCGACGAACGCCAAATCGGTGTTACTGCGCGCTGAGTGCCAACGCGGCGAGAAAGGCCTTGGCCCAGTCGTAGACGTTGCGGCGAAAGATCATCCGGCGCATCCGCGACATGCGGTCGCGCGTCTCCTTCGGACCGGCGTTCATGGCCAGAAGAATGGCCTCCTTGATGCCGTCGGTGTCGTGCGGGTTCACCATGTAGGCGCCGCGCAGTTCGGTCGCCGCCCCGGCGAACTCGCTCAGGATCAGTTTGCCCGTCAGGTCGCCCCGGCACATCACGTACTCCTTGGCGACCAGGTTCATGCCGTCCTTGAACGGCGTGACCATCATGATGTCCGCGGCGAGGTAGAGCGCGATGAGCTCGTCGAAGGGCAGGTTCTTGTGAAGGTAGTGGATCGCCGGGTGACCGACCAGGCCGTGTTCGCCGTTGACCTCGCTCACGGCGCGCTCCAAGTCGTGGCGCTCTTGTTCGTAGTGCGCGTCCGACTCGCGACTGGGCACCGCGATCTGGATCATCACCTGTCGCTCGGCACTCAAGAGGTGGTCGTCGAGCATCTCGGCCACCGCCTTGATGCGTTGCTGTATTCCCTTGGTGTAGTCGAGTCGGTCGACGCCCAGCAACAGAAACTCGGGATCGCCCAGGCCCTGGCGAATCTCGCGCGCCCGGGCGCGAACCTTGGGATCGGCCGCCAGTTCCACGATCTGGTCGCAGTCGACCGAGATGGGAAAGGAGCCGACGCGGATGGCGCGACCTTCGAAGTCCAGGCCGGAGTCCGTGCCGGTCGCCGCGGTCAAGCGACGGGCCAGACGGGAGAAGTTGGAGGCCGAGGAGTGCAGTTGGAATCCCAAGAGGTCGGCCCCGAGGAGTCCGGCCAGAATCTCTCGTCGCCATGGCAACTGCATGAACAGTTCGCTCGGAGGAAAGGGAATGTGCAAGAAGAATCCGATGTGGACGTCCGGTCGAAGTTCGCGCAACATCTGGGGCACGAGTTGCAGTTGATAGTCGTGCACCCACACGGTGCCGCCAGGGGCGACGTTCTCGGCGACCGTCGTGGCGAAGCGCAGGTTCACTTCGCGGTACGTGTGCCACCACTTGCGATGGAACGACGGCGAGCGAATGGCGTCGTGATAGAGCGGCCAGATCGTAGCGTTGGAAAAGCCGAGATAGAACTCCTCGTACTCCTCGGCGGATATTGTCACCGTCTTCAGTCGGATGCCCTCGTAGGTGGACGGCGGCGCCTCATCGAGTGACGTGCCGGGCCAGCCAATCCAGAGTCCCTGGCGGTTCTGCAAGACCGACGTGAGGGCCGAGACCAGTCCGCCCGGACTGGGGAGCCATCCGTCGTCACCCGGCGTGCCGACGTGACTCAAGGGCAATCGATTGGCCACGACCACGAAGTCGGCCGGTTCGTACGACGGATCGTCGAAGGGGTCGTCGGGGATGTTCGGTTCTGCCGATCCGATTTGGGTGAAGGAGTGTTCGGTCATGGGTGGTACCTGGTCGGAGCCTAGGTTGAACCTCACTTTCTCGCACGGGCCGGGACCTCTGGCGTTACACGTGCCCTTTCCGTGTAGCGCTGCACTGGTGACGATTCTCTTTGGTTCTACCAACTGCGCTCAGTGTATGGAATGTTTCGGTGACGAAACGAAGAAAATCTCGAGAAGGGAGAAAATTCGGCTTAAGGAGCCGGATTATCCTTCTTGATCACTTCGACCGAACCCGTAGGCTCGGCCCAAATCTCGCTCGCGGCGATGGTGTTGGCGTTATTGATCTTGCCGGCGTTCCACCAACTGAGCAAATGAGCGTTACCTCTCGAAGCCTCTCCCTCGCGCGTTTCGACGCTGATGACGCTCATGATGGCGTTGATGAGCGCTAAGTGCGTCAACGCCTGGGGGAAGTTGCCGAGGTGGCGTTCGGTGGTGGGATCAAGCTCTTCGGCGTAGAGACCGAGCGCGCTGGCGGCGCCAATCAGCTTCTCGCAATGCGCGCGGGCGCTGTCGAGTTCGCCGATGGCGACTAGGGCCGAGACGAGCCAGAAGGAACAGACGGTGAAACTACCCTCGCCCTCGCCGTCGAAGCCGTCGTCGGTCTTCTCCGGTCGATAGCGAAAGACGAAGGGGCCGTCGGTGAGGTCGTCGGCGATGGCGAAGACCGTCGCGCGAATCCGTTCGTCGTTCGCCGGCAAGAAGCCGAGCATCGGCAAGACCAGGAGCGAGGCGTCGAGTTCGTCGCTGCCGTAGTACTGCGTGAAGCATCCGCGTTGCCCCACGGCGTTGGCGCAGATGTCGTCGTGAATTGTCTGCGCCTCTTTCAACCACTGTTCGGCCCGGAACTTCTCACCGCGCAGTGACGCCAGTCGCGCCCCGCGTTCGACGGCCACCCAGCACATCACTTTCGAATAGGTGAAGTGCTGGGGATCGCCGCGCACCTCCCAAATACCGCGGTCCGGTTCGCGCCAGCACTGCATCGCCGTCTCCACGGCCTGGACGACGATGCGCCACGAACGCTCGCTCAGGGCGTCACGCGATCGCGTGTGTTCGTAGATGCAGTCCACGACGCCGCCCAGGATGTCGAACTGCGTCTGGTTGTAGGCGCCGTTGCCGACACGCGCCGGTCGACTCCAGACGTAGCCGGTCAGGTGATCGAGTTCCACTTCGACCGGGGACTCGCCACCGTCGACGGGATAGAGCACCTGGAGATTTCGACGGGCCCGGGTGCCGGGCGCGGCGGTGTCGTTCCGCAGCGGCTCGAGCACGTCACCGAGGAAGGCGAGGAAGTCGTCGGCCTCGGTATGGAAGCCGAGCCCGTGCAGTGCTCGAAGGGCGAAGGCGGTGTCGCGGATCCAGGTGTAGCGATAGTCCCAGTTGCGCGACCCGCCGAGATTCTCCGGCAGTGAGGTCGTCGGTGCCGCGAGTAACGCGCCGGTCGGGGCGTAGGAGAGCCCCTTCAAGGTCAAGGCACTGCGCTGCAACAACTCTCGCCACGGGTGATCCGGGAACTGACCGCCGTCGATCCAACCGCGCCAGAAGCGCGCGGTCTCGCTCTTGAAGAGATTCACCTCTTCTTGGGTAGTGGGTAGCGGCGCGTCGGTCCAGCTCATGACCACGAAGCACGACTCACCTTCGACCAATCGGTGACGCGCGCGGACAGCGCGTCCCTCAATCCCGAAACGCATGTCGCCGGTCACGGTGATTCGGTTGTAGTCCTGATTGGTCGTCGAGACGTGGTCGTAGGAGGATCCCGAGTACTCCCACTCGGCGTCCACGCGACCGTAGTTGAACGACGGCTCGCAGTTGAGCATGACGTCGACACTGCCGTGCAGACACTTCGCCGTTCGAACCAGCACGTGACGCGCGTCGGAGTCGCCGGGCGTGCGGCGTTGCATCGTCGAACGCTCACCCGTTCGGTACCACGGACCGATGGCGAGGAAGTCGTTGACCTCCAGCCAGCCACTGCGCGTCTGCCACGTGGTGGCGAGCACCATCGTGCCGGGCAGGTACTGACGGTGGGCCGGCACGGAACTCTCCACCGGCGCGAGGCGGAACGATCCGGCCGATCGGTCAAGGATCGTGCCGAAAAGGCTCGGGTCGTGTGGTTTGGGCAAGCACATCCACTCGATGGAACCGGTCGGCGCGACGAGCAGCGTGTTCTCACAGTCCGAGAGGAAGGCGTAGTCACCAATCGGAGGAAAGATCGCCTCGAGCGCCTCGGGCGTCGACAAGGGTTCGGAACCCTGATCCTTGAGCGATCGAAATCCGAGCATGTCGGGCGGGGCGAGTGAATGAATGCCGTCGTGGCCACTGGATGAACTGGAGTGTCGAGTTGGTGCCATTGTCGTGTCCCACTCATTCCCGCTTCGCTCGATGTTGCCTGAGCGACGACGGGCTCGTCGTGGACCAAACGACCCTCGCAGGCGTTTCGATCCCGAATTATCACTTCTAAGCGTAGTGACCTCGGGCACCGATTTACGCCCATACCCGTGACAACGCTGTAACAAAAGGGATGTGCGGCGACAAAAGGGAGGTGCGGCGAATCGATCTACTGCGATCGACCGCGGGCGGTGACGTCGATGACGTCGACGACGACGTCGTCGTGCACCAGCCAGATGACGTCGTAACGATCGACCGTCGGGTCACAGTGCGGGGGTACGAGTTCGAGGCGTTCGCCCCGACGGTACGAATGTCCCGGATGGATCACCCTTCCTTGCTCGTCGCCAAAGAACTGATACGTCGCGTTCTGCTCACGTCCGAGGACCGTGGGGACGCCCGCGTCGGTGGCCATGGACTTGAGTCCGGCGTCCACGGTCACGTAGTCCTCGTGATTCACCGAGATGACGGACGTGAGAAGCGTGAGGCTCTGAGCGAATCGACCTTCGGGGTCTTCGCCCAACGCGTCGCGGTACTCGCGGTCCATGAAGACGTAGCTCCCCGGCTGTAGTTCGTTGAGCACGCCGATCTCGAGGTCGAGGCCCATGGTCCCGGTGCCGCCCCCGCTTCGAATCGCCACGGTGACGCCGGCCGAGTCGAGCGCGTCGATCACCGCGCTGAGCCGCTGGGTCGAGTCGATCGTCGCCTGGCGGCGACGTTCACGACCGGTGATGTGTTGCAGGTGTCCGCCGTAACCTTGGACGCCTTTGAATCGCAACCGGGTGGCGGCGTGTATTCGCTCGACGACCGCCAGCGCCTCGGCCGCTCCGACGACGCCCGTTCGACCGAGCCCGACGTCCACGTCGCAGAGCACCGAGATCGTCGCGTCGCGAGCCATCGCGGCGCCTTCCAATTCGTCCACGCCGTCCACGTGATCGACCACGACGATGAGTTCACACTGAGCGGTCAAGGCCGCTGCGCGTTCGGCCGAGTGTCGTCCGACGAGCGGTGAAGTGAGGAGCACCGAAACCGCGTCCATAAGGCCTTCGACCCGCAGTCGCTTGACGATCACTTCAGCTTCACCCAACTTGGCGAAGGAGAGTCCCACCGCGCCGGCTCGGAGCTGTTGCTCCGCAATGAAGGTCGACTTGTGTGACTTCACGTGCGGTCGCAAGGTGACGCCGGCGTCGCCCGCGAGACCGGCCATTCGTTCGATATTCGCGCGCAACAGTCCCAGATCGCACACCAAGGCCGGGGTCGCGATGAGCGCTCGAGAGTTGGCGTCGCCGAGGTGATCCAGCACTTCGTCGTAGGCCCGTACGTCGCGGCGCCCGTCGCTCATGTCGTGCATCGTGGAATGCTCCAACGTCGCGATTCAATCAGGTCCATATCGCACGAGACTACCGAGTTGAAGTCGTGAATCTCCGGCGTTACCCGTTGGTAGAGGCGCTTCGCGTTCGACGTTCGGGGTGCTGGTTTCGTGGCGAGCTTCGTCGAGTCAGCGAGTTCTCACTTCATCCGAAATGGGCGCCTCGTGCAATAATGGGCCTACATGGCTGATCTCGCGGACTTTGACGCATCGATCCCCGAAGACGACCTCGACTCGAGTCTCTTTGGCGAAGGGCACCCCAGCGGCCTGCCGATCTTCAAGGCACCCATCGGTGCGCACCTTCGCAACCGTAAGAAGGTAAATAGTCCCTCCCAGTTGCTCACTCTGCAAGAGCTCGTCCACTTCAAGGCGAGTCACGGACGCTGGCGCATCGCCAAGGATCTCGTCGGCCTCGTACGTCGAGGGCACGGCAGCGAGGCCGACGAGTCCTACGGCGACAAGCTGCAACGCGAACGCGGCAAAGGCAAGTCCGAGTCCTCGACCTACGGTCTGGCCGACTTCGGCGGTCACCCGGTCGTCCTCTACGCCATGAACTGGGACTTCTTCGCCGGATCCCTCGGCGTCGTGTCGGGTGAGAAGTTTCAGGCGGCGGCCGACCTGGCGATTCAGAGGAAGTTGCCCTTCGTCAGTGTCTACGCCTCCAGCGGCGTGCGCCAACACGAGAACTTCGCCGGCCTCACGCAGATGACCAGGATGGTCGAGGCCATTCGCCACTACAAGGACCGCGTGGACCGGCCGCACGTGGCCGTGCTGCTCGGCAATGTCTGGGGCGGCGTGTCGGCCAGTGCCGTGCCGAACGCCGACATGATCGTGGCGACGTCGGGGACCAACTTCGGCTTCGCCGGTCCGAACGTGATCGAAGCCTTCGAGGGTCTCTCGGTGCCGACCGACTCCCAGAGCGCCGAGGCCAACTTGCTGGACCGCAACATCGACGTCGTGCTCTCCGACGTCGGCGAGGTGGTGTGGTATCTCGGCGCCGTACTGACCTCGACCGAGCGGCCGGACAAGAGCCACCAGCTCAACGCCGAAACGCCGCCCCTGATCCGCAACGTGACGGCGTCGGACCAGCGACGATCCTTTGACTTCGGCCCGGTGGGAATTTATGGTCCGCGCTTCGACGACATGAAAGGCGCCGAACCGGTCCCCGCGGCGGCGCCGCGTCAAGCGCACGTCAGCTCGGACTCCGACGCGCTGGTCGAGCAGTACCAGGACCTGATGACCGACGCGAATCGCGTCGACCTGGAGTTCATCGTGCGCTACTGCTTCACCGAAGCAACCGCCGTCTACAACTACGTGCAGGAGGCCGAGTTCAAGCGCTACCCGGCCATCGTGGGCGCCTTCGCCAAGATCGGCGCCCAGCCGTTCGTGATCGTGGGGACTCAGCCGTCCTATCAGCGTTTCGGCGACACCGTCATCAAGCGACCGTCGAATCCCGCGCCGGAAGACTTCGCCTTCTTGGAGCGGATGCTCGAGATGGGCGAGCGTTTGCACTTGCCGGCACTCTTCGTCACCGACACGCTGGGGGCCAAACCGACCTTGGAGAGTGAGCGCCGAGGACTCTCGCGCGCGATCGCCCGATCGATCCTGAAAGGTATCGACTACGCCGAGCCGGTGATCTCGGTCGTCGCCGGAGCGCTCGGCAGCGGCGGGGGACTGGCCACCACGCCGATGGCCGACCACGTGATCATGCTGGAAAAGGCGATGGCCTACGTCGCCGAGCCGCGCTCGGCCGCCTCGATCCTCTACAAGACACCGAATCCCTCGCACGACGAGGTGCGTATAACGCTGGCCACCATGCGCTCGACCGCCAAGGACCAGCTGGACCTCGGCCTCATCGACGGGGTGATTCCCGAAGACCCCAACCCCTTCGTGACCGTCGAACGGCTGAACGCCTCGATCATGAGCTCCTACATCGAATTGGCGCAACTCTCGGAACGCAAGTTGCGGGGCCGCCGTCAAGAGCGAATTCGAGGGCTCCGGGCCTTCGAAATCACCAAGGACTGATCAGGCCTTGGCCGAAGACCCGTCGAGGGCGACACGACGCCTCGTCACCGCTCACAGCAAAGTGCCCCGGCGCGAGGCCGGGGCACTTTGAAAGACGAGACGCTTACTTCAGCCAGCTCGGGATGCCGTGACTCGAGGTCTTGGCGACCGTAACCCGGCCGTCCGTTCCGCTGTCGGCGGTGTACACGGTTCCGGTGAGAGGCTTCGTCGCCGAGGCGCTGATCACCGTCGTGAGATAACCGCTGTTCAAACCCTGGTGGTCGGACGGCGTGTAGCGCAACGGCACCAGTGAGGGCGTCTGGGTGAAGGTGACACTCTGGAGCGTCTTCAAGAAGGTGGCTCGAGTGAGGTTCTGGCCCGTGGCCCTCAACGCTTCCACGAACGACACGCCCATGGCCGCGCCGTAGGCGATGTTGCCATTAAGGACGCTGGTGGAGGTGAAACCCGGGAAGTCGGCGGGGTCAGCCTCGATCACCTTGTAGATCCAGGGGATCCACGGGCTGTTCGTGGTGGTGGTCGGCAAGTAGCTGAACGTGATGGCGCCGATCTCGGGGTCGGTCGGCACCTTGCCGACGAACGGAGCGTCGACCGTCTGGGGGTCCGAGCCGACGCTCGAGATGACCCACTGCGGGGCGTAGCCCAGTTGCAGCGCGGCACCGAGCGCGGCGTCAGTGGCCCCGGGGATGGTGTCCATGACCACGACCGTGCACTTCTTGCTCTGGAAGTCCGCGATGTACGGCGCGATTGAAGCGCCGGTCGTAGCGACCAAATCCGGAACCGAATAGAGGTCCGCGGAGAGTGGCTTCACGCCGCCCGCAATCAGACCGGCCAGTCCGTCTTGGCCGAAGTCGTCACTCTGTCCCAAGAAGCACACGCTGGCGCCCGGGAAGGTGGCCTTGATGTACTTCGCGAAGATCTTGCTCTCCTCGTTGTAACTGGGCTGCCAACCGAACAGACCGGGGTACACGTGGGGGCTGTTCCAGTCCCGGGAACCGGAGGACACGAACAGCTGGGGTACCTGGTCGCCACGCAACAGTGAACGAACCGAGTCCTGGGTCGGTGTGCCGAGCGAACCGACCGTCGCGAAGACGGGAATCCCGAGCAACGCGTGGGTCTGGGTGGCGGTATTCGGGACTCCGGTGCAACCGAAGCCCGGCGTGCCGTAGCAGTCGTCCTTGATGACGTACCTGATCTTGCGTCCGAAGACGCCGCCGCGGCCGTTCACGTACTTGAAGACGGCGTTGGCCGCCTTGGCCACCTGGTTGTAGCCCGCGGACGCGATGCCCGTCACCGGCTCGGTCGCGCCGATCGTGACTTGGTGCGCGGTGACACCCGGCACTTTCTTGGTCGCCGCACCGGCACTGACAATGGAGCTGCCGGCGGTGACGAGGCCCAAGCACAACAACATCGCCGTGCCGGTAATCGTCACGCGACGTGTCTTGGTTTTAACCATCTTCTTTATCTCCCCTGATGTTGAACTCTTATGGCGTGAGCGTAGGCGTCACGAAAGGTCGTTTCAAGTCACCCCGAGGTTCGAGAGCGGAACCGGTGCCAGAGAAGGCGCGCCGCGCCGGCAATTCCGAACGGAGCGAACAACATGGTCAGGATCAATAGACCGCCGAAGATGATGCCGTTGAGTTGGCTGGCGAGGTTTCCTTGGGGGTTGAGGCCGGTCTGGGTCGTGATCCACGTGATGACGTTCGTCGAGAAGGCGTAGATGATGCCGCCGATCACGGCGCCCGAGATCGTGCCGATGCCGCCGATCACGATGAGCGACAAGATCGTCACCGAGAGGGCGAAGGAGTACGTCTGCGGCGACACGGAGTTGTCGATGATCGTCAGCAGCGCCCCGCCCAGCGCGGCGTAGGCCGAGGACACGATGAAGGCGACCACGCGGGTGCGCGGTAGGGAAACGCCGACCAGTTCGGCCGCCACGTCGTTGTCGCGAATCAGCCGCATGGAACGACCCGTGCGACTGGCAAAGAGATTGGCCATGAAGAAGAAGGCGACACCGGCGACGACTATCGAGAGGTCAGTGAGATACAGCGTGGTGGTGGTGAGGGACGACGTGCCCGCGTGGAAGAACCCGTCGAGCCAGCGCGGGGCCGTTGCCGCGGTGGGTAGCTGCAGGCCGGAGTCGCCGCCGGTCCAGGAGCTGAAGGTACTCAGGATGAACGTGAAGGCGACGGCGAAGGCCAGCGTCATACCCGCGAGATACGGACCGCGCAGCCGAGTCGCCGGGAGCCCGAGGAGCAGTCCCACCAGCGCGCCACAGGCGACGGCGATCAAGAGCGTGAGCACGATCGGCGTGGTCGCGTGATGGTTGGCCCAGATCGCCATGGCGAAGGCGCCGACGCCCATGAAGGCGCCGTTGCCCAAGGAGATCTGTCCCGACGCGCCCGTCAAGAACGAGAGGCCGAGCAGCACGATGGACATGGCCGCGCCGGTCGCCAAGTTGAAGTTGGTACTGGAGTTGAGGAAGAACGTAATGAAGACGGCCACGTCGAGCCCTAGCAACGTCAGCGCCGCGCGCCAGACCACGGGGTGGCTCATCTTGAATCCCGGCAGACTGAGAACGGTCCCGCAGGCCACGGCCAGATCGAAGGCCAGACAGAGCGCCACGCCTCGGCGCGTCGCGTCGGCGCTCAGAATGACGACGGTCGCCACGACGGCGACGCCCAGGGCGATCGGCACTCGACGACGGATCCGGGCGAGCGGCATCAGACGCGCCTCTGCGTGCTCTTGGTGAAGACGCCGCTCGGACGAATCATCAGCGAGACGATGAGGATGGCGAGCGCGATGATGATGACGGCGTTTTGGCTCACGTAGTCGGTGACGAACTGATTGACGACGCCGAGCACGACGCCCGACATGATCGCGCCGACGGGACTCTCGAGACCGCCGATGGCCGCCGCGATGAATCCGTAGGCGAAGATGCCGTCCATCACCGTCGGTGTGAGCCCCGAGAAGAAGTTCGCCGAGACCAGAATGGTGGTGATCACGCCCACCACCGTCGAGAGCATCCAACCCAGCGTGAGCAGACGACCGACCCGCACGCCCAGTAGGCGCGAGACCTCAGGGGCCAACGCCGAGGCACGAAGCTGCAGCCCCAGATTCGTGAATCGGAACAACACCGCGACGGCCGCCATCACCACTAACGCCGTGGCGAACTCGTAGACGATGAAGGGCGACAGGGCGAAGGGTTTGCCGGCCAGTTGCCAATGGATCGACGAGAACGGACTGGGCAGACTGCGTGGTGTCGAGGACCAGATGGCGGCCGCGACCGCTTCGAGGACGATGAGGAAACCGACCATGACCACGATCGGATTTATCTCGGGTTTGCCGTAGAGACGCCGAACCAGTAACCGTTCGGTCAGTCCGCCGATGAGCAGAGCCGCGATGACGCACGCCACCACGCAGGGCCAGTAGCCGAAGTGGTACGACAACAGAGCGAAGCCCACGTAGGTGGCGAACATCGGCATCGCGCCCTGGGCGAAGTTGAGGATGCCGGTGGAACGCCAAATCAGGACCAGGCTGAGCGCCACCAATCCGTACGTCACGCCGTTCGTCAGTCCGCCTAGAACGTCGGTGACGATGCGCGACGTGAGGAACGGATCCATCACTCCACCAGTCCGAGGTAGTACTGACGCAGGTTCTCATCGGCCGCCACCAGTGACGCCGTGTCATTCGCCACGACCTTGCCGACGTGCAGCACGACGGCGTGGTGCGCAATGCGCAGGGCCGACGTGGCGTTCTGTTCGACCAGTATCACGGTCAAGTCACTGGATTCACAGAGCGATTGAATGGTGTGCATCAGTTGCGCGGTCACCAGGGGAGCGAGACCGAGCGAGGGCTCGTCCAACAACAGGACTGACGGTTTGGCGATGAGCGCCCGGGCCATCGCCAGCATCTGGCGTTCGCCCCCGGAGAGCTTCGCGGCGTGCTGGCGACGACGCTCGCCGAGCACCGGGAACAGTTCGTACTGCTCGTCCAGGCCCCGGGACAGGCCGACCTTGGCCATCATCGCTCCGAGTCGGAGATTCTCCTCCACCGTGAATTCCCCGATGACGCCGCGACCTTCCGGGACGTGGCCGATGCCGAGACGAGCGATGTCCTCGGTGCGCATGTGCACCAGGGACTGGTCGTCCAAACGGATGGTCCCGGTCTTGGGCTCTTTCAGAGCGCTGATCGTGCGCAACAGCGTCGTCTTGCCCGCTCCGTTCGCCCCGAGCACGGCGGTGATCTTCCCGGTCTCGGCGACCAGCGACACGTTGCGCAGGGCCTGTACGGCGCCGAAGGAGACCGTGAGATTTTCGATCGCGATCATTCGTCGACTCCGAGGTAGGCGGCAATCACGGCGTCATCTTTGCGCATGTCGGCCGGCGTGCCGTGCGCGATCACCTGGCCGAAGTTGAGCACGACCAGTCGATCGACCAACGGCATCACGAACTCCATGTCGTGTTCGACCAGTAGTACGCCCATCGTGGAACGAAGTTCGACGATCAGTCGCGCGAAGTCTTCGAGTTCCGCTTCGTCGAGGCCGGAGGCCGGTTCGTCCAACAGCAGCAAGGTCGGGGCGCTCATCAGGGCCCGGGCCACTGAGACCTTCTTCGCGATGCCGTAGGGAATCGCCGACGGCAGTCGCGCGGCCATGTCGGCGATCCTCAGGCGCTCCAACATGGCGAGGGCGTCGCGACGGAGCGCACGCTCGGAACGCACTTCACTGGGCAGCGATAAGAAGCTGGCGACGAAGCCGCCGTTCGGTCGATGGTGTCCGCCGGCCATCACGTTCTCGAGGACGCTGCAATGGGGAAACAGTCCGACCCCCTGGAGGGTTCGCGCGACGCCGGCCCCGACCAATTGATTTGGTCGCAGATTCGACTTGCCGGCGCTGGGATAGTGAACGTGTCCGTGCGACGGTTTCACGAAACCGCAGGCGACGTTGAAGGCGGTCGTCTTGCCGGCGCCGTTGGGGCCGATCAGTCCTACGATCTCACCCGAGGCGACGTGGAACGAGACGTCGTTGAGGGCCCGGAGTCCTTCGAAGTGGACGGAAACGTGCTCGAGTTCGAGCAGGGGTGTCTCAGTGCCGGGCGCCATGATGACCCAAAGTTACCTGTTGGCGCGTCGGCGATGTTTTATGACGAGGGCCTCGGTGAAGGTCCTGCGAATGCAATTCGTAGTGATTGCATCTCTCTAGTTCCACGTCACGTGTTCGACGTTGGTTATTTCCTCTTGGCCCGAACGACGCCGTATTCGATCATCGAATCGGCCATGGCCGTCGTCATCTCGAAGAGATTCCGGGGGTGCCACTGGAGGACGGTTCGGATCTTCGTACTGTCGACGTTCTGTGTCGAATCGAGATCGTTGAGGGCCAGTCGGACGGTCTTATCAAATACCGCCATCACCCGAATGACGACCGAGGGAAGACGACTCGTCGGAATCTTGAATCCCTGGGGCCCGTAGCGGGCTTTCAGAATCTGGGCGATCTCCATCATGGAGTGGTTCGCCTCGGCGCAGATGAACCGCTGGCCCGCCGCTTCGGGACTCACCATCGCCGAGAGGTGCGCGCGCGCGACGTCGCGAACGTCGACCGTGGCGAAGCTGATGTTCGGAATGGCCGGCACCTGGTGGCTCAGTATCCTCTTCACCATCTCACCGGACGTCCCCCAATCCGACGAGAGCAGGGGTCCGAGCACGAGTCCGGGATTGATCACCACGAGTTCCATCGGGGAGGTGTCCTCCACGCTCATCATGTACCGCCAGGCGGCCCGCTCGGCGATGGTCTTGGACTTGTCGTAGGCACCGATGCGCTCGCCGTCGAGATTGGACCAGTCGTCTTCGGTGAAGAGTCGGGATCGGTCGTTGCCGTACACGATGGCACTGAGCGACGAAGTCAGCACGACGCGCTCGACGCCGGCGTCGTGCGCGGCCCGCAGTACTCGAAGCGCCCCGTCGCGCGCGGGCACGATCAACTCGTTCTCGTCCTTCACCACGCCTCGAGGGAGGGGACTCGCGACGTGCAAGACGAAACGACAGCCCTCGACGGCCCTCGTCCAACCGTCGTCGCCGGTGAGATCGGCCGCGACCACGTCGAGCCTGTCCAGTCGGCTTCGCGCGGCCTCACTGAGGTGCGGCGAGAGAATGGCGACCATTTCGGCCCTGCGGTCGCTCGTTCGAGCGGTACCGCGAACTTCGTAGCCGGCCTCCAGGAGTTGCAGCAGGCAGTGTTGCGCGATGAAGCCCGTGGCGCCCGTCACCAGAACTCGATCGGTCATGCCGTCTCCTCCGGGCGTTGACGCGCCCGTCTCTGGGACACTAGCGAGAAGGTTCTCCTCGTGAGAGTTCGGCGCCGCCGAGCAGTTCGTGAATGCGAGGTCGCCAGTCGACCCCTTCGGTGCTCGCTCCGCTGGCGTGGAACTCATCGCGCTCGCGGCGCAGTTGCGAGGCCACGTCGGCGAGATTGTCCGGCAGTCGATCGGCGATCATCGAACGAAGCTCCTGGGCCAGGGCCGGCGAGGCTCCCTCGGTCGAGACCGACACCACCACGTCGCCGTCACGGTGCACGGCGGTGAAAAAGAAGTCCGAGCGTTGGGGATCGTCCACCACGTTCAGCCAGACGTTCTCGCGACGCGCCTCTTCGACGATGCGGTCATTGACACTCGGGTCGCCGGTCGCCGACACCACGAGCGCGTAACCCCGCAGGTCGCCGTCGCGGTACTCGCGTTGAAAAAAAGACGCGAGACCGCCCGGGAGTTCGGCCCCCGCGTCGAGCGCGATCATCGTTACTCGGGCTCCGGCCTCGACCAACAGCCCGGCCTTGCCGCTGCCGATCCGTCCGGCCCCGATGACGAGGACGTCTCGGTCGGTGAGCTTCAACGCGAGGGGCAGCAAGGTCAGACCAGTACGGAGGTCTCGGCCATCAGTTCGCGAACCGAGAGCGCGGCGCACGGTCCGATGACGATGATGGCGGGGGAGGCCACGTTCAGTGCTCCCAAGTCGCCAAGCACGGCGCGCGTCACCGACTCGCGCGTCGTCCAGGCACTCTCGATGACGGCCACGGGCGTCTCGCTCGAGAGGCCGCCGTCCATGAGTTGTGCGACGATCGACGAACGAGCACTCACGCCCATCAAGACGACGAGCGTGAGGTCGGGGTTGGCGAGTCGCCGGAAGTAACCGAGGTCGTGGTGTTCCAGGTGGCCGGTCACGACCGTAACCCCTCGTGAGAGGCCCCGATGGGTCACCGGAATGCCCGCCGCCAGCGGACCGGCGAACGCCGACGTCACGCCCGGCACCACTTCGCTCGCGACGCCGGCGTCGCGTAGCGCGATCATCTCCTCGCCTCCTCGTCCGAAGACGAACGGATCGCCGCCCTTGAGACGCACCACCGTTTCGTAGCGCCGTCCGAGTGACACGAGGAGATCGTTGATCATCGACTGCGAGGTGAAGCGTCCCGGTTCTTTGCCCACGTCAATCAGTTCGGCGTCGCGTCGAGCGAGTTCGAGCACGGAGCGCTCGATCAATCGATCGTGCACGATGACGTCGGCGGCGCTAAGTAGTCGGGCGCCGCGCACGGTCAGGAGGTCGGCGTCACCGGGACCGGCGCCCACCAGAAAGACGGTCATTCGACGCCCGCCCGGGTCACGAAGTCGCCGAAGGACTCCTCGTCGTCGCCTTCGGCTTCCCAACGATCGAAGAGGGGACCGAGGACGACGGCGATCTCGTCGAAGGGGACCTTCTCTCGATAGAGCGTCGCCAGCCGATCACCGCGAGGACCGCCGCCCACGTAGACGTCGTAGGTCGATTTGGTGCGACCGACGATGCCCACCTCGGCGACGGCCGGTCGGGCGCAGCCGTTCGGACAGCCGGTCATGCGTAGTTGCAGGGCCCGGCGACCGAGCTGGCGGCGAGCGAGCGCACCTTCGACGTTGCCCACCAGTTCGGGCAGTCGTCGTTCGGCTTCGGCGAGCGCCTGGCCGCACGTGGGGAGCGCGGGACAGGCGAGGGCGGTGCGCTCCACGTTGCCGAGTTCGGCGTCGGGTCGCACGCCGTGACCGCGCAGGATCTCTTCGACGCTCTCTCGCGCCGCGTCGGGAATGGCGCTGATCACGATGTCCTGTTGCGGGGTGAGGAAGAACGTCACCGGGTGACGCTGCGCGATAAGGCGCAGCGCCGAGCGCAGTTGCGTGGCGTCGTCGTCGCGCACTCGACCGGCCGAGACGCGAACACCGATCTGGTGCGTGCCGTCCGGGCGAGTGCGCCAGCCCAGGTGATCATCGGCGTCGAAGTGGGTCGGGAGCGCCAACGGTTCGCGAAGCTCTCGACCGAGTCGCACTTCGATCTCCTTGCGGAACTGCTCGTAGCCCATGTCGGCCACCACGTACTTCATGCGCGCGCGCTTGCGGTCGGTGCGGTCGCCGAGCTCTCGGTAGGTCACCAGCACCGCGGCGATGACCTCTTCGACCTCGTCGTAGGTGACGAAGGTCATGGGATCGGCCAGCCGGGCGAACGTGTCGGGGTTGGCGTAGGCCCGACCGAGACCGCCCCCCACGACGAGATTGAAACCTTCGCCGACTTCGGGGTGCACGCCGGGGATGAGCCCGACGTCCTGGGCGAGAACGTCCACGCAGTTCTCATTGGGGTGGGCGACGGCAATCTTGAACTTGCGCGGGAGATACGTCTCGCCGTAGAACGGGCGTTCGGTGACCTCTTCGCGCGAGACGGCCTTGTCGCCGTTGACGAAGATCTCCCAGTGCGCTTCGGTGGTCGCGCGAAAACTGCGAGTCAGGTGCCTCGAGATCTCGCGTAGCCGTTCGTCGGCGTCGTTGCCCTGAAGTTCGGGACAGGAGACCACGTTGCGCACGACGTCGCCGCAGGCCCCGAACGAGGTCATGAGGTGCGCGTCCACCGCCCGCGCCAGGGGTCGCAGTCCGTCTTTCAGCACGCCGTGGAACTGGACCGCCTGACGAGTGGTGAGCCGAATGGTGCCGTCGGCGACGTCCGTGGCGGCGCCGTCGAGCGCCAACCATTGGTCGGTAGAAAGCCGCCCGCCGGGGATGGCGATGCGGATCATGAAGATGTAGTCGAGCTCTTCGCCATTTACGGCGCGCTCTCGTCGCACGTCACGATTGTCTTGGGCGTAGATGCCGTGGAACTTGAGGATCTGCTCGGATTCGTTGGACACACTGGCGACGTCGTTGTCGAGTTCACGGCCGATCTCACCGCGCAAGTAGTTACTTGATCTCTTGATGTCCTCGACCGCAGTCTCCTGCTTAGTCTCGGTGGTCACCGCAGTCGCTCCTCGCCTTGGCCGTAATGATGACAAACTTTACCTACTTAGTCATGTATTGGCAACATAATCCCGGTAACCCCTGATTGGAGTGGTCCGCGAGCGCCCCGGGTCGAGTCGATTGGCGCCGCGAGACCTAATCTGACGACCGACGAAGGAGTTCACGTGAGCAATCGACAAATCACCTTGGCGCAGCGGCCCATCGGCATGATCGACGAATCAACGACGACACTGATCGACGCTCCAATTCCGCAGTGTGGTCCGCACGAAGCGTTGATCAAAGTCGCATTGCTCTCAATCGATCCGACGATCCGAACCTGGATGAACGACGCGGCCGGCTATCTCCCGCCCATCGGCATCGGCGACGTGATCCGGGCCGGCGGCAGCGGGGTCGTGGTGGAGTCGCACTCCGAGCGTTACCACGTTGGCGACGTGGTGCTCGGCGTGACCGGCTGGCAGGAGTGGGCGATAGCCAGCGAGTCGAACAAGTTCGTGGTGTTGCCTCAGGGACTCGGACTGGACCTGGCGACCGTGATGAACGTCCTCGGCACGACGGGGTTGACGGCGTACTTCGGACTGTTGGACGTCGGGGCTTTCAAGGAGGGCGACGTGGTGGTGGTCTCGGGCGCGGCCGGGGCCACCGGTTCGGTCGTCGGTCAGATCGCTAAGGCCCGCGGCGCCGAAAAGGTGGTCGGCATCGCCGGCGGGGCCGAGAAGTGCAACGAGGTCGTCGAGATGTACGGCTTCGACGAGTGCCTCGACTACCGCGAACCTCGGCTCACCCAGCGCATCCGTGGGTCCTGCCCCCAGGGCGTGGACCTCTACTTCGATAACGTCGGCGGCGCGATTCTCGACGCGGCGCTGGCCAACATCGCGATGCACGCGCGCATCGTCATGTGCGGCGCGATCTCGCAGTACAACGCCACCGAGAGCGGGCCCGGGGTCGCCAACACCTCGATGTTGATCGTGCGCCGGGGTCAGATGAAGGGGTTCATCGTCTTCGACTTCGCTCATCGTTACTCCGAGGCGCACCTCGAGCTGGCGGCCATGGTGCTCGACGGACGACTCCAACACCAGGAACACTTGGTGGCCGGTCTCGAGCACGCGCCCGACGCGTTGAACCTCTTGTTCACGGGGGGCAATCACGGCAAGACGCTGGTGGTGGTTGACGAGAGTGTGCAGCTGAGCTGAGGCCGTCGAGTGAGGAGCCGGTCAGTTCAGTTGCACGTCGGCGACCAGGGCTCGATGGTCGCTGCCCCCGTCGCTGGCGTATCCGCCGAGGCTCTTCCACGGACCACGAACCAAGAGGTGGTCGATCTGCGAGTGCGGCGTACGCGCGGGCCAGGTGCGGGCGTTGACCAACGATCGCCATCCCGGCAGTAAGACCCGCAACAGCGGCCGCCAGGAGTTGAAGTCGCCTCCTAACAGGACCGGCAACGCGGGGTCGAGCGTGGCCACGATGTCGCTCACCCGTCGGTACTGCAGGTAGGAACCGTGACTCAAATGCGCGCCGTGTATCGCCAGAACGTAAAAGGCGCGATCCTCGTGTTCCAGCGTGGCCACGATGAGGGTGCGTTTGACCTTCTCCCGAGGCAGACGCCCGAGGGACTCCGAGTGGATCTCACGGATGGGCAGCCGCGTCAACAGACCGAGTCCCCACTCACCGTGTTCCACGCCGTCGGCCGTGGCGCGCCGGATTCGCTGGACCTTGCTTAACGTCCGATGTTCGTCGAAGAACAGTCCGCGTTCGCCGCTCAGGTGGGCGAGCAGCGGCTGCCAGTTTCGTCCGCCCGTTCCCGACGTGACGCGTTGTCCTGACGCGAGTGGCACGAAGAGCCCGTCCATCCCCAATCGCGTCTTCAGCTCGGCCCCGAAGTCCTGGCCGGCGTCGCCGCGCCACAGCTCGGGCAGTATAAGGATGTCGGCGTTCAGACTCACGACGTGTTCGAGAACGTTGGTCGGTCGTCCCCATCCGTCGACCCCGGCGTGAAGGTTAAACGTCGCGACACGCACTCCAAAACCCTAGGGGGTCCGGGTGACGTTGTGGCAGTCTCTATTGGTGGAATCTGTCAACGTGGCCTTCGGTCACCGGCTCTGGTGGGTCGACGCCTTCACCGGTGAAGCCGAGCGAGGCAATCCCGCGGTCGTGGTGTTGCTCGAGCGATCGATGCCCGACGACGAACTCCAACAGATCGCCTTCGAGTTGGGCGTGTCCGAGACGGCCTTCGTGCGTCGCGTGGGCGACCACTGGTCCCTGCGTTGGTTCACGCCCACCGTGGAAGTCGAACTGTGCGGTCACGCGACGCTCGCCAGTTTGCACGTGTTGTTGAATGAACTGGGCGTGCCGGGGGCGGAGATCTACTTCCAAACGCGCGCCGGCGTCCTGTCGGGCCGTCGCATGGGCGACGGACTCCTCGGCATCGATCTCCCCCGATGGACGCTCGAAGAGGTCGACCCTTCGATGCTCAATGACACGCTCGGTCCGGTCAACGAGGTCTACCGCGCCGGGGAACAGGGCGTGCTCGCCGTCGTGGAGGACTTCGACACCCTGTGCGGACTGGCCGTGGACTCGATGAACCTCTTCTTGGTACCGAGCTCGATGGTGATCGCCGCCTGCGTCGGGGGACCGAACGTCGACGTGTCGATCCGCGTCTTCGCGCCGCGCCTCGGCCTGGCCGAGGACAGCGTTACCGGAAGTGCGATGTGCGCGGTCGCGCCGTGGTGGGTGCAGCGCATGGGCGAACCGACGGTATCGGTGCATCAAGCGTCCGCCCGCGGCGGCGTGATGTTCGCGCGACTGTTCGAAGAAAGCGTCGAAGTGGCCGGCGCGGCGCGCACCTTCTTCGGCGGCGACCTTCGCGCATGAGCGACGTCCTCGGGCCGGGGCCGCGATCACGGGTTCGTCGACTGGCGACCAAAGCCAACTACGACCGCGACGTCATCTTCGCCGTCCTCGACGAGGCCCCGCTCTGTCACGTCGCGTCGATCGTCAACGGCAGCGCCGTGGTGATTCCCACGTTGCACGCGCGCGAGGGTAACACTATTTACTTGCACGGCAGTCCCTCGAACGCGGTGATGAAGGCGATCGTGGAACGCGGTGAGGCCTGTATTTCGGTGACGCTCTACGACGGGTTGCGGCTCGCGCGCAGCGGATTCGAATCCTCCATCGCCTATCGCTCGGTGGTGCTCTTCGGCGCCGCGTCGCTGGTGAGCGAGGACGTAGAAAAGGCCAGGATCCTCAACCTGTTCGTGGACGCGGTGCTGCCGGGACGCGCCAGCGAGGTGCGCGCGATGAGCGACACCGAACGACGACTCACCATGGTCGTCGCGGTGAGCATCGACGAGGCGTCGGCGAAACTTTCCTCCGGACCGACCGACGACGACGAGGAGGACCTCGAACTACCGGTGTGGTCCGGCACCGTGCCGGCCCGGATCCAATTTTACGAACCGATTCCCGATACCAATGGCGCGATGGCCGCGGGGACGATCGAAGTGCCGGCGTCGGTGGAGCGGCTCTTGGGTCGTCAGTGAGATCGCTGCCCAACTTGCGCGATCAGATCGAGCGGATCGATCCGATTGACGAACGAGAGTCGCGCTCCATCGCCGCCACCCTCGAGCGACTCGACTGGCCGGGTGATCCTTTCGCCGAAGACGAGCACCCTCACCACCTCACCGCGTCCGCCTTCGTGGTGTCGTCGCGCGGGGTTATCTTGCATCGCCACCGGCTCCTCGGTATCTGGATTCAACCGGGCGGCCACGTCGACGCGAAGGAGAGTCCCGAGTCGGCGGCGCTTCGTGAAACGCTCGAAGAGACCGGACTGATCGCGCGACACCTCGATCCGGTCGAACTGTTCCAGGTGGACCTGCATCCCGGTCCCAAGGGCCACACGCACTACGACCTGCGCTACGTGGTCGTCGCGCCACCGGTCGATCCGTCGCCGCCGGAGAACGAGAGTCCCGAGGTCGACTGGTTCGACTTCGAGGCCGCGCCGCGGCGAGCGGAGCCGTCGCTGACGCCGGTGCTGTTGAAGCTGGCCCGGTCCTACGAGACGTGGAACGTGCGAGACTGAAATCGTGAGTGAGACCGACGACCTTCGCGCACTCATGGAGGCCGATCGCTGGATTGACCGGGTCACCGCTCAGAAATCGCACCTACCGGAGATGGTCGAATTGAGCGCGCTCGAAGGCGAGCTGCGCGGTCTCTTGACGTCGTTGAACGAGGCCCAGGCCACGCTGGCGCCGGTGCGAACAGCCTACGAAGAGGCCCAACGAGAGGGCGAACGACTCCGCACGCGCGCCGAGAACCTCGATAGGACCTTGAGCACGTCGACCGCGAACGTTCGTGAGTTGACGGCGCTGCAGACCGAACTCCAACACGTGCGCGAGCTCCTCGAACGAAGCGACGACCGGGAATTGGAGTACTTGATGGCCGTCGAGCCGTTGGACGACGCCGTGAACGCGGTGAAAGCGACGGCGCAACCGGCCGTCGCCCGGCGAAGCGAACTGCAAGGGGCGATCACCGAACTCCAGTCCAGTCTCGACGACGAGCTGGTCGCCCTTCGCCAACAGCGAGGCGAGCGGGCCGCGGCCGTGACGCCGGCGCTGCTCACCCGTTACGAGGCGGCCCTCGCGCGCGTGGGCACCTCGGGGGCGTCCCAGGTGGTGGCCGGGCGCTGCGACGGGTGCCGCATCGCGCTCTCACCGCTCGACGTCGATCGATGGAAGGGGCAGCCGGAAGGAACTTTCATGACCTGTCCCGAGTGCGGTCGACTGCTCTTGCCGTGATCATCCTCATCCGCCACGGACAGACCACGTCGAACGCCGCGCGACTCCTGGTCGGCCAGAGCGACCCGACGCTCACCGAACTCGGCGAGCGTCAAGCGATCGCCTTGCGGCCGTTCCTTCTCGGGGTCCGCGAAGTGTGGACCTCGCCGCTACGCCGGGCTCGTCGAACCGCGGCCCTGGCGTTGCCGGACCTCGGCGCCACGGTTAAGGAGTCCTTCATCGAGGTCGACTACGGCTCGCTCGACGGCCAGCCACTCAGCGTCGTCACCGAGGAGCAGTGGCGGGCCTTCGAACACGACCACAACACCGCCTTCGGTGACGGTGAATCGCTCGCCTCGGTCGACCAGCGCGTCCACGCCGAACTGGACGCGCTGCTGGCCGATCAGACCAGTCTGCTGCACGACGCGACCGCTCATTTGGCAATCGTCTCTCACATGTCGCCGATCAAGTCGGCCATGACCTGGGCGCTCGGCGTCTCGGGATCGGTGGCGTGGCGGATGAATCTGAGCAACGGATCGATGACCACCATCGGTTCGAGACTGTGGACGCCGTCACTCATGAATTACAACGTCGTGCCGCCGTTGGCGTAGTTAGCGCAGGGCCACGCTGATGGCGGCGAAGTGCATGCCCGCGCCGATCAGGGTGAAGGCGTGGAACAGTTCGTGGTAGCCGAAGACGCGCGGGGAGAGCTTGGGTCGTTTCGTGCCGTAGAACACGGCGCCGACGGTGTAGGCGACACCACCGGCGATGATCAGTGAGAAACACAGCGGCCCGCCGCCGCGGTAGATCTGGGGCATGACCAGGGCCGCGAACCAACTCATCACCAGAAACGGAATCGTGTTGGCCCATTTCGGAGCGTTCATCGACAGCTGGCGGATAGCGATGCCCACGAAGGTGCTGGCGCCGATGATGATCAACGTGACCAGGCGGATCGTGCCGTGCATGGTCAACCCCGAGATGGCGAAATAGGTGCCGGTGATCGCCAGGAAGATCGTCGAATGGTCGGCCCGACGCCAGGCTTGGCGCTGCCTCGGCGTCCAATTCACGCGGTGGAGCAGCGCACTGGTCAAGAGCATGGCCCCGACGCCGACGAGGTAGCACAGGACCCAACCGACCTGGGACCAAGTTCGACACCGCGCGAAGAGGATGGGCGAGCAGGCGAAGAGTACGAAAAAGGCGACCAGATGGAGCCAACCGCGCAGTAGTGGTCGCGCCGGTGGCGTTGCGGCATCGGAAGTAATTGCCGATTCACTCACCACACAACCCTAGAGGTGTTGCAACGTTCGTCAGTTTCGTGCGAGTAAACAACGAAGCCCGCCTGTTCCGCGTATCCAGAACAAGCGGGCCCTCGATGTTTGGCCCCCCCAGCCAATGACACAAAAATATAATCGCAGACCAGCCGCTACTCTGTCACGAGATGCCTGCAAACAAAGGTTTGTGAGCAATTTCACGTGGGGAGAAGCAATGAAACGTCGAACGTTGGGTCAGGGACTGACCGTATCGGCCCAGGGACTCGGGTGCATGGGCATGAGTGAGTTCTACGGCGTAGGCGACGACACCGAATCGATGGCTACGATTCACGCCGCCTTGGAGGCGGGCGTTGATTTTCTCGACACCGCCGACATGTACGGACCGTTCACGAACGAAGAGCTCGTGGGACGCGCCATCAAGGATCGTCGCGACGAGGTGGTGCTCGCGACGAAGTTTGGCAATCAGCGCGCCGAGGACGGATCGTTCCTTCGTATCAACGGGACCCCGGAGTACGTCGTGGCCGCGTGCGAGGCCTCGTTGCGTCGCCTCGGCGTCGAAGTGATCGACCTTTATTATCAGCACCGCGTTGATCGAACCGTCGCCATCGAAGAGACCTGGGGGGCCATGAAGGGCCTGGTCGAGTCCGGCAAGGTTCGTCACCTCGGGATCTCCGAAGCCTCGTCGGCCACCCTCGAGCGCGCCCACGGGGTCCATCCGGTAAGCGCCCTTCAGAGCGAGTACTCGTTGTGGAGCCGGGACCCCGAGGACGGGGTCCTCGAGACCTGTCGCCGTTTGGGCGTCGGGTTCGTTGCCTACAGCCCCCTCGGTCGGGGATTTTTAACCAACGAAGTGAGTAACCGCGAAGGTACCGGCGAGGGCGATTTTCGCAAGCACCAGCCTCGTTTCTCCGGTGCGGCGTACGAACAGAACCTCACGTTGCTGGCGAACCTCGAAGCCGTGGCCCAGTCCAAAGGGGCGACCGTGGCCCAGCTCGCCTTGGCGTGGGTCCTCTCGCGGGGTCCCGACGTGGTGCCGATTCCGGGCACCAAGCGCCGAAAATGGCTGCACGAGAACATCGCCGCCGATGATCTCGTCTTGAGCGAGCAGGACGTCGCGGCCCTCGAAGCCGCGATACCGCGCGACGCCGTGGCCGGCGATCGCTACGTCGCCGCGGGGATGAAGAACCTCAACGCTTGAACGGGTGCAGGGCGCCGTCGGACAGTTCCCAGACCTCGTCGCACCACGTCATCACCTGGGGATCGTGCGTGGCGACGATGACGGTGGCGCCGGTCGTGGCCAGCAGCGACAGCACCGCGGCGGTCTCTTCGGTCCCGAGTCCGCTCGTCGGTTCATCGAGCAAGTAGATCAGCGGACTCGTCACCATCGCTCGCGCGATGGCGACGCGGGCTCGTTCTCCTCGCGAGAGTTCCTCCCAGCGCGTGGTCGGTTCCGTGAACAGACCCATCGCCGCCAAGTCGTCGATCGCACTGCGGGACGGCGTGCGTCCAAGGCTGACGACGTCGACGGCGAAGCCCCGCGTCAGTCCCGGCTCGCTCGCGACGTAGCCGAGGAACCGGCGGAGCTCGACTTCGTCCATATCGGCGAGCGCCACCTGGCCGACCGTCACGGTTCCGCTCGCGACGGTGTCGAGCGCGGCGAGCGCGCGCAGCAACGTTGACTTGCCGATTCCCGAGGGACCGATGAGCGCGACTCGGCGTCCGGGCGCGACGTTCCACGTCGCGTCGCTCACGAGCGTCTCGCCCTCTTCGGCGATCGTCACGTGCTCGAGACGTACGGTGGAGTCCCCCGGCCACGCGGCGTGGCCGGGGGTGGCTACGACCTCGAGTTCTTCGAGACGTTCGGCCCCCGCGCTCACGCTCACGCCGGTATCGAACGCGTCGCGCACGACACTGAGCGACTCGAACGTTGCGAGGGCGAGCAACGCGGCCACCACGACCCATAGGGGCGCACTGTTCGGTCGAACCACCAGGGCCCCGAGGGCCAGGACCGTCATGGCGGGTGCGACCGCGCTGGAGAGATCTCGTTGTCTCGCGAGCGCGGCCTCGGCGTGTCGCACCCGTTCGACCGACGACGCGGCGCGCCGCTCGGCGAACTCCCCTCGTCCAAGCAACACGAGTTCCGGGGTGGCGGCGCCCAACTCGACCAGCTGCGCGCGGAACTTAGCGCGCGCCCGGCGAAGGACCCGATCGCGCCGAAGGAGCGGCCCGACGTTGGCCACCAGCGCCGTGACGCCGAGGAGTTGTACGGCGAGGAGATCGGCGGCGTACGACCACCACCGACCGTGCGGCGCCATCAGGCCGATGGCCAGATCGCTGAGCAGCATCACGAGGGCCGAGGTGACGAGCGGTATCACCCCCCGCAGCCAGAGGTCCTGGAGTTCTTCGGTGTCGCGAAGTGAACGTTCCAAGAGATCGCCCGCCGCAAACGAGCGCCACCGCGTGAAACTAAAACCACCGACCGTGAGTACGAGCCAACGGCGCCATTTCGTGACCGAGCTGAAACCCAAGCGGTGGGCGCTGAGTCGTTCGAAGAAGCGAAGCGGGGAGCGCAGGAACGCGAAGAGTTCGATGACGATGAGAGCGCCGAGGACGGTGCGCAGTCCCGGTCGCGTGGCACTCTCCACCAAAAGCCCCACCGCGCCGACCAAAAGTGCAATGTTGACGATCGACGCCACCAGACCGGCCACCAGGGCGCGCAGGAGCGTCCCACGGGGTGGGTGTGCTCGCCGGAGCCAACGACGCAGTCGAGCGATGTCGGATCTCACGGGGCCAGCTCGATTCTCAGCGTGACGTCAATCAACAGCGGCGTGTCGACGGTGGCCTCCACGACGCCGAGCGTGCGGTGCGCGTCGAGCACACGTCGCACCAGTCGCCGTCCCTGGTCATCGAGTACGCCGGCCACGTCGTCGACGACCAGCAGGTCGGGGCGCGCCAGGAGCGCGCGAGCCAACACCAGCCGGACTTTCTCGCCGGTGCTGATCCCCTTGCCGTCGGGGAGCAGGGCGGTATCGAGATTGTCGAATCGTGGCCCGCTCAGTCCCAAGCTCGAAAGGCATTCGCGCACTTCGACGTCCGGCACCGGCTCTCCCAGGGTGAGGTTGTCGCGCAGAGTGCCCGACAGTAACGGACTCTCCACGCTCACGTGGGCGCTGCGCCGGGCGCCGCGCGCGAACGTCCCGGCCGTCGCGTCGCGCCAACCGAGCAGCGTCTGCAAGAGCGTGGTCTTGCCCGAGCCCGAGGGTCCGGTCACCAACAGCCGTTGGCCCGGCGCCAGGGTAAAACTGACCGGTCGGGGCCCGGCCTCCGTCACCAGGGCGGTGGCCACGATCAGCTCCGTCGTGGTCGTCACGTTCAACGCTGCGTTCGGGCCATCCAGAACTCTCAGCGACCGCTCGGAGTCCTCGCGTCGATGAAACTCGACCCCGTAACGCCGCACGTGCGTGAACACCTCGCTGGTGACCAGCACGGCGATGAGGGCGTGCTGCAGCGTGATTCGTCCGCCCAAGAGCGCGAATCCGACCACCATGGCGACCAGTCCAATGCTGACCCCGCTCAAGAACTCGGTGACCAAAGAGGACCCCAGCGCCGTTCGAATCGCGCGCATCGCTATCGCGTGCTCGGAGTCCGAGATCGCCGCGATCTCGTCGGCGCCGTAGGCGACCGCACCGAGGGCGCGCAGCTCGGTGGTGTGATGCAACAGCTCAAGCTGTCGACTCTCCAAGACGGCCCGTCGTTGCTGGTATTCCAGGGCGGTCGCTTCGCTTCGCCGTCCCGCTCGCTGGTACAGCGGCACGGCGCCGGCCAGTAGCGCCACGGTGATGAGCAACGTCAACCAGCCGCCGGCCCAGAACACGACGGCCAGTCCGACAAGCGCGACCAGGGCGCTGGTCTCGAGCAGATCAAGCGCCGGAGCGTCCGACGCCTGTTCTATGGCGAGCGCCAGGTCGCCTCGGCCGCGTTCGCGTTCGGGCTGTGGTCGGGTGAAATGTCGCACCAGAGTCGCGCGCCAGTGATCGCGCAGTGCGGCACTGGCGTGTTCGCTCCACCGCACCGTCACTATCGAGAGGACCCATCGGACACCGAGGACGCCCAGCAACAGCCACACGCCCGACGTGACGCGTCGTTGCGCGAGAAAGCTGAGCGCCACGGCCAACCACACCGCACAGGCCACCGAGAGGGCCGCGTTCGCCACCCCCAACAGTCGCGCCGAGGGTTTAAAGGTGACCTCGCGCGCGGGTACTGACGTTGCCGAGGTCACTGACCAATGCTAACGACGACGGACCGCGCTACAAGAGGTCGTCGCGGTGCGCCAACGCCTTCGCCGGACCATTCAGCCAGTCGCGAAGTGACTTCGTGGCCCGACAGTCGTCCTCGTTGTAGTCGAGGATGCGTTGACGCGACAGCGCCGCCTCGTCACTCTGGCCACGAGTGGCGACCTCGTACCACAACATCGACGCCTCGCCGCTGGGGTTCTCGTCACGCCATTGAAAGCCGGCTGACGCCGCGAGCTGCTTGAGCCCTAACGGTCCCTCGGTTTGAATCTGTTCCTTGGCGAGATCGTGGAGGTCGATCCACGCCGACGGGGACTGCCGGCGAAAGTCGGCGAGGTCGTGCATCGTGGGCCCGTCGTCGACCGGCGTGGCGACCGCGCGATTCATGGCGCCGTCCTCGGCTTGGGCCCAGAAACAGTACGCCGTGAAGGTTCGATCCTGGTTCTGGCAGAGCCGTCGAAGGTCGCTCAGCCACGTCCAGAATCGGGCGAAGTTGCGCGCCTCGGCCTCGCGCGAAAGCTCGCCCCATTCCACGAACGTCACGTAGCCCTCTCGGGCGCCATCGACCGGCGCGTTCAACGTGACGTTCGCTCCCCACAGGTACGTGGCGTCGTCGTAGCTCTCCATGTCGACGTCCACTTCGACGTCGGCGGTCGGACAACCCATCAGCGAAGGATCGAGGGTTCGAAGCGCGCTGTCGCGAACGTGCGACCGCGCTCGATAAATCAGTTCATCGAGTCGATCGAACTTTCGACCGAGTCGGTCTTCGACCGTCGAGTCCACCGTGACGGGCCGCGACCGGGCCGATTGGGCTCGGATCGGATCGAGCCGGGCCAGTTGGCTTCGGGTGCGAACGCCGCTGGCGCGCAGCGCGAACTGTTGATCGATCGAGGTGAAGCGCGTCAAGGAGACGTCGTCGATCGCTTCGAGCTCGAACTGGCAATGTTCGGAGAACTCACACGTCAAACACTCGCGATGCCAATAGGGCGAGGTGGGAAACGGACCGCCCACCTCAAACCATTCGTCCAGCGCGGCCAGGGCGTCGACGCGCTCGCGGTAGAAGTTGTCGTAGGCGTGGAGGTTGCTGCGCAACAGCACGGGGCTCGCGAGGTCCAGCCACCACAGTCGAGTGTTGCGATCGACCAACGCGCCCCGAGTCGAGGGATCGGCGGCGCCGAAGGCCTGGAGGATTCTCGTGGCCCCGTCGAGCAAGAGGACGTCACGGCGAACGGTGGCGGTGGAGCGCAGTCCGAGACCGTGGTGGATCACGACGTCGCTCGGGACGAGTCGCACGAGCGATCCCTCCGAGAGCTGTCGGGAGGAAGCGGCTTCGGTCACCTCGTGGTTCTTGATCACCAGCGGGGCGTAGGTGAACCGGTCGTCGACGCGACCGACGCGCACGAACGCCTGCGAGGTGATCGTGCGCCGCGCCTCGACGTCGGCGAGGCGAGCGTGGAGGATGAGTTCGACACCGTGGTCCATCAGTTCGCCGGTGTGCTCGGGCCCGGTCGCCGCGACGGCGCCCGGATGCAACTCGATCAATCGCTCGATCACGCTGCGGCGATGATGATCGGCTTCGTGGCGTCGCCGCTCTATTTCGGGAGAGGCGGGTGTGCGGTGCGCCATGGCGGGCTCGGCGCGGGCCAGAGTGATTCGGTGGACGCAAGCGTCAATCTCGGCGCCGCGAAGTAGGGGAGTCACCATGCCCCAGAAATCCTACGATGCGCCGGGCTTCTCGTTCCGCCAGCTACTCCACAAAGAGGCGTACTCACCGTTGAGCGCTACCAGCTCGTCGTGGGTACCCAGTTCGGCGATCCGGCCGTCGATCACCACGCAGACCCGGTCGGCGTCGTGGGCCGTGTGCAGTCGGTGGGCGATCGCCACCACCGTCCGTCCGCGCAGCACGGCCACCAGGGAACGTTCGAGATGGCGCGCCGCTCGCGGATCGAGCATGGCCGTCGCCTCGTCGAGCACCAACGTATGGGGGTCGCTCAGGACCAGCCGAGCGAGCGCCAACTGTTGCGCCTGGGCCGGTGAGACCTGATAGCCGGTCGTGCCGAGTTCGGTGAGGATCCCGTCGGGCAACGCCTCGACCCACTCGAGTGCGTCGACGGCGTCCAGGGCGCGCATGATCTCGTCCTCTCCGGCCTCGGGCTTGGCCAGCGCCAGGTTCTCGCGTACCGTGCCGATAAAGATGTGGTGCTCTTGGGTCACCAGGGCCACGTGTCGTCGCAACATCGGCAGCGGCATGCTGGCCAGCGCGACGTCGCCCACCATCACCGAGCCGCTCCTCGGCGCGTCGATGCCGGCGAGCAGTCGCCCGATGGTCGACTTGCCGGCGCCCGAGGGACCGACGATGGCCAGTCGTTCCCCCGGTCGGATCGTGAGCGACAGTCCGTTCAAGACGTCGAAGCCCGGTCGATAGGCGTAGCGGACGTCGTTCATGGTGATCGTCTCGTTGCTCGGTTCCACGCCTTCGGTGGGACGATCGTCGCGCACCACCGACACCCCGACCAGGCGGGCCAACGACGTCTGGCCCACTTGCAGTTCGTCGAGCCACGACACGATGCGGTCGATCGGGTCGTTGATCTGGACCACGTAGAGCGTGACCGTGGTGGCGGCGCCGATGGTGATGTCGTGGTGCAGCGCCAACCAGCCGCTCCAGGCGAGGGTGGTGGCGACGGCCAAGGCGAAGGCGCTCTCGATGGTGGGGAACCAGACCATGCGCATCAAGAGCGTGTACATCTCGGAGTAGAAGGACTCACGGATGTTGCTTTCAATGCGCTTACCCTGGCGGGTCCCGAGACGATGCGCGTCGACGGTGCGCGCGCCCTCGGCCGTCTCGGAGACCGAGCCCGACATGGTGGCGTAGCTCATTCGCTCGCGCCGGTAGCCGGGCGTGGCGTAGTGCAGGTAGTAGCGCGTCGAGAAAAAGAGAATCGGCAGCGACACCAGACTGGCCACGGTGGCCAGGGGACTGACGATGGTCATGGCGATGAGTGTCAGCAGGGCCTGGACAATGGCCACCAGCCATTCGGGCATGGCGAAGCGCACCGTGCGCGACAACGCTTCGATGTCGTTCGTCGTTCGACTGAGGAGGTCGCCAGTGCCGGCGCGCTCCACCTCGACCAACGGCAGGGCCAGCACGCTTTCGAGGAACTCCTCACGTAGCTGGGCGAAGACCGTCTCGCCCAAGAGATAGCTCCGACGTCGCGCCAGGAAGGAGAGTCCGGCGTAGAGGATCGACGAGACGAAGAGAATCGCGACGTCGATCGTGATGCGATGTGAAGTCAGCTGGTGGTCGGCGGCGTAGTTGGTGATCTCGCCGATGACGTAGGCCGGGATGAGCGCCATGAAGGCGGCCAACGCGTAGAGCGAGAGCATCCGCACTAACCGGGATCGATGTTGGCGGATGAGTCGTTGGGCGTAGGCGCGCACGGTGGCGGTGTCGGCGACGGGGAGTTGACTCATCAGGCGTCCTCGCGCAACACGATCTGGCGATAGGTGGACGACGTGGCGACGAGTTCCTCGTGCGTGCCCTGTTCGACGGCGCGCCCGTTCACCACGACGTAGATCAGGTCCATCTTCTCCAACATCAGCGGACTGGTGGTGGCCACCAACGTCGTATGAGTGCCGCGCACGTCGCGCAGTCGAGTCGCGATCCGTCCCTCGGTGTGGGTGTCGACCGCCGAGGTCGGTTCGACGAGGATCAGCACCTCGGCGTTGGTGAGGATCGCGCGCGCCAGACTGAGTCGCTGACGCTGTCCGCCCGAGAAGCTTCGACCCCGTTCTTCGACGAGCGTGTCGAGACCGTCTTCCAGGGCCTCGAGGATGTCGAGGGAACTCGTGGCCTCCAACGCCGGCATGATGTTGCCGTCCGAGATGTCGCCGTGGGGGACGAGTTCGTATCGGAGCTCTCCCGAGAAGAGACGCGGTTCGATCTCACTCACCACGATGTTGCGTCGGGTGTCGCTCACCGAGAACCGTCCCATCGGTGTGGCGTTGATCGTCACGCCGTCGACGTCGGACACGAATCGTCCCAGTCGATCGGCGATCATCGACGCCTCGGCCGGTGTTTCGGTGACGTAGGCGACCAGCTGGCCCCGTCGGATCGAGATGCCGCTGACCTTGTCGTCGATCCGGTCGATGGTGCTGGGCCAGAGGAGTGGTGACGCCGGTTCACCGACCAACGGTTCGATGTTCAAGATACGGAGCACCCGGCCGGCGCCCACGTAGGCGCGCGTGGTGGCGATGACGTATTCGATCGCCGTGCGAAGCGGCGTGGTGAGGAAGGTGGCGTAGCCGAAGAACGCGACGAGTTGACCCGGGGCCAGCGTCCCGTGCATGACGTCTTGGGCCCCGAGGTAGGTCACGATGCCGGTGAGGATGGCCGGCAGCAACACCTGGCCCGACTCCAGTCCGGCCTGGGGCGAGGCGATCCGGTTGCCGGCCAGGCGCACCGTGTTGCTCTGTCGTTTGTAGTTGTTGAGGAAGACCTCTTCGCCGCCGACGCCACGAAGAATGCGAAGACCGGCGACGGTGTCCGAACCCAGGGCCGCGAGGCGACCGGCCGCTTCGCGTTGCGCCGCTTGGGACGCGTGCAACGGTCTCATCAACGGAGTGGTGAGGGAGGCGAGGACCGGCACGCCGATGAGGACGATGAGGCCCAGTTCGACCGACGAAGAGATCAGGATGAACGAGACCACGATCCAGGCCGCGATGGCGCCCATGAAACGCGCCAAGACGTCGTAGGCGCCGCCGATCCGCATGGCGTCCGAGGCCACGGTGTTGACGACGTCACCGGAGGGGATTTCGTCGGTGACCGCGGTGCCGGTCTGCGCGACGTGGTGGCCGATCACCTGGACGGTCATGTAGGAGGCGTTCATCCAATTGGTCACCGCCAGTTGATGGCGCAGCGCGCCGCATATCGCTTGAAAGAGTCCGAGGGCCATGACCACGCCCACCCAGAGAAACAGTTCGCCGGTGTTCTTGTGGATGACGCCGTGATCGATGGCCGCGCCCACGGCCGCCCAAATCAACGCCTGGCTCACCATCCAG
This sequence comes from uncultured Acidimicrobiaceae bacterium, assembly GCA_963716515.1. Taxonomy (GTDB): domain Bacteria; phylum Actinomycetota; class Acidimicrobiia; order Acidimicrobiales; family RAAP-2; genus RAAP-2. Next base: position 1,393,003 of record OY970319.1, on the reverse strand, counting down.
CCGATGCCGAAGATGGCGTTGAAGGTCAAGAGGACCTTCTGTTGCGCGGCGATCCAGATCAAATAGCGCAGCGGCGAACGCGTGTCGGGCGTGCCCGGTTCCGCGCTCGGCAGTTCGCGGTAGGGCAGGTGTAACACGGTTCGACTTTCGAAGGAGTGGTTGGATGATGAGTCGACCTATAAGCGGGGTTCTGTCCACCTTCCTTGCGGAAGGATGGGCGGCCATCCATCTCAGCGATCTACCTCGGGAGTGCCTTGTTTCCAAAGCATGCGGGCCACGCGCTCCCACGTTTGATCTTGCTCCGGGTGGGGTTTACCAAGCCACCGTGATCACTCACGATGCTGGTGCGCTCTTACCGCACCGTTTCACCCTTACCTGTACTCGGTTACCCGAGTCATCGGCGGTCTGTTCTCTGTGGCACTGTCCTGCACGTCACCGCGACTCACATTTCGTGAGCACCTTGCCCTGTGGAGCCCCGACTTTCCTCACCGCCTGTTGCCAAGCGGTGCGGCCACCCAGCCGACTCACCATCCACCACAATTCTGTCACACGCTCGTCAAGCCAACAAGGGGCGTAATCATGTTGTAACGGGACGGTATCCTCGCCACGTGGATGACGAAGTAATCGAACCGGACGAGGTCCTGGAGGTCGGCGCCTTCTACCAACTGCTCACGGCGCAACTCGAATCGGCCTTCGGTCGTCGTCACCCGCACTGGGTCCGCGGCGAGATCGCCAAGGTCTACGAAAAGGGCCACGTCTACGTCGACTTGGTGGACGCGGGCTCCGCGTCCTCGGACACCAAACGACCGGTCCTCAACGCGCACTGCTGGGCGACCCAGTGGGCGCCGCTGAAGAAGAAGTTGGCCGCCGACGGCGTGACGTTGTCGGCCGGACTCATCGTCAACTTTTACGGGTACGTCGACCTCTACGCGCCCCAGGGCCGGATCGGTTTCACCGTCACTCAGATCGACGTGCAGGGTCTGCTCGGCGACGTCGCACGCCGCCGCGCCGAACTCGTCGCACGCCTGACGGCCGAAGGACTGCTGGAGGCCAACAAGCGGGTCACGGTCTCGCCGGTGCCCCTGCGCGTCGGACTGGTGGCTAGTCCCGGCACCGAGGGCTACAGCGACTTCACCGGTCAGTTGCTGCACTCCGGTTACGGCTTCGAGATCATCCTCGTGAAGAGCGCGGTGCAGGGTGACGCGGCGCCCGCGCAAATCGTCGCGGCCATCGAAACCCTCGACCGCCGCGACGTCGACATCATCTGCGTGGTGCGCGGCGGTGGCTCCAAGGGCGACCTGGCGTGCTTCGACGACGAACGGGTGGCGCGCGCGATCGCGGCCTCCTCGACGGCCGTCTTCACCGGAATCGGTCATACCGGCGACGAGTCGATCGCCGACCTGGTGGCGCACACGCGGGCCATTACGCCCACCAAGCTCGGCGAGGAGATCGCCGCGATCGTCGAAGGTTGGCACGCTCGCCACGTGCGCCTTCCGGCGCAGCGCGTGCTCGACGCGACCGCGGAGATCTTGGACGAGGCGACCGAGTACCTAGCCGAGCGCCGTCGCACCATGATCTTCGCCGTGCGCGACCGGCTCCGCGCCGAACAGCGTCACCTGGCCAGCACTCGATCGGGACTCCTGGTGCACAGCCGTCACCTCCTCACCTCGAGCGCGCAGGTGCTGGCCAGCCACCGGGCCCTCCTGAGTGCCTACGACCCCAAGCGGCGCCTCGCGCAGGGTTGGTCGATCGTGACCAATCGAGAGGGCGAGGTCGTGAAGTCGCTCGGCGACGTGGTCGCGGGTGACACCATCTCGGTTCTGGTGAGCGACGGGTCGTTTGAATCTACTGTGAATGAAAAGACGGGAGTAGCACCATGAGCACTGTCGGTGACTGGAACGACGCGGCCAAAGAGTTGGACGCTATCGTCGCGTCCTTCGATGAGGGAGAGGTCTCCGTCGACGAGCTGTTCGTGAAACTCGAGCGCGCGACGGCGATCATCGAAGCGCTGGAGGCCCGACTGGACGCCACGAAGGCGAGGGTCGATGAGTTGGCGCCGCGGCTTTCCCGGGTGCTCGAGAGCGAATGACGGAGCGTTTCTACTTTCGCCAACTGCTCAGCGGGCTGGACTTCGCCATGGACGATCCCGTCGCCGAGCAGATGGTCAACTTCGTCTACGCCTTCGGCGACCGCGAGAGCGGCGACGCCGTGCTGGTCGACCCGGCCTATCGACCGGCCGAACTGATCGACCTGGTGGAGGCGGACGGCATGCGCGTGAGCGCGGTCTTCGCGACGCACTATCACGCCGATCACGTGGGCGGGAGTCTCGGCGGCCGAACCGAGATCGCCGGCATCGTCGAGTTGCTCGACCGAGTCGACGTCCCGATCCACCTGCAGGCCGATGAGGTGGAGTGGGTCACCAAGCGCACCGGTGTCGGCGAGGACTCCCTCGTCGCGCACGACGCCGGCGACGTCGTCGCGGTCGGCGACTTTGCGGTCTCGTTGATCCATACGCCGGGGCACACGCCGGGCAGTCAGTGTCTGTTGGTGAACGGCCGCCTCATCAGTGGCGACACGTTGTTCCTGGACGGCTGCGGCCGCACCGACCTACCGGGCTCGGACCCCCAGGAGATGTACCGCACGCTCACCCAGCGACTCGCCGACGTCTCGGACGACACCCTGCTCTTTCCGGGTCACCTCTACTCCGCCGATCCGAGCGCGCCCATGGGTGACGTGCGCCGGCACAACCGGGCGTTGGTGCCGGCGAGTGCCGAGCAGTGGCTCGCGATGTTCGCGCCCTGAACGTGCTCCAACCCTCGGACCACGTCGTCGTCGTCGGGGCCGGTTTCGGAGGGTGGCGGCTGGTGGAGGCGCTGCGACGAGACGGGTACGACGGCGCGATCACGCTGGTCGGCGAAGAGACCTACGCGCCCTACGATCGCCCGCCCCTTTCCAAGCACGTGCTGGCCGGCAAGTGGGACGTCGAGCGCGCGACGCTGGCCACGCCCGAACGCCTCGCCGCGAGCGACGTCACGCTTCGCCTGGGCGTGCGCGCGATCGGCCTCGACGTCGAAGCCGTCACGGTGGAGCTGGAGGACGGCTCGCGCCTCGAGGGCACGCACGTCGTGATCGCCACCGGTACTCGGGCTCGCCGGCTCCCGTTCAGCGCCGACGACCACGTTTTGACCCTGCGCAATCGAGACGACGAACTGCGGATGCGCCACGAACTGCAGAAATTGGACGAGGGCAGCGTGGTGGCGGTGATCGGGGGCGGATTCATAGGCGCCGAAGTCGCGACGCAACTGAAGAGTCGTGGCTTCGTTCCCGTCGTCCTCGAGGCCGCGGCCCGGCCGCTGATCGGCGTCGTCGGAGCGGAGGTCTCGTCGTGGCTCGAGCGTCTGGCGGCCGACGCGCAGATAGAACTTCGCAACGACCAACGTATTCGCGACGTCGAGCGCGACGCCGACGGTTTCGTCATCCGCTTCGACGACGGCGATGACCTTCGCGCCGCGCTGGTCGTGGTGGGCGCCGGGGCGTTGCCGAATTTCGAATGGCTAAAGGGATCGGGACTCACGCTGGACAACGGCGTGGTCGTCGACGAGAACCTGTTGGCGCGCGCGCACATCGCCGCCATCGGCGACGTCGCGCGTTTCAGCTGGCCCAACGTCATGGGCGAGGAACTGGTGCGCATCGAACACTGGGAGGTGGCCAACGTCCACGCCAACGCCCTGGCCCATTACTGGATGACCGGCGAAGGCGCGACGGCCTTGATGGTGCCCTACTTCTGGTCCGATCAGTACGGCAAGAAGATCCAGATGTTGGGTCACGCTCGTCCCGACGACGATGTCGTTCGTGTGAGCGGCAGCCCCGAGGAGGGGAAGTGGTTGGCGCTCTTTTCGCGCGGTGGCGTGGTAACCGGCGTCGTCACGCTCTCCCAGCCCCGCGCGCTCATGTTGTCCAAGCACCTGTTGGAGTCGCCCTCGACGCTGGACGGGGCACTCAGCGACGCGCCCTGGACGCGCTAGAACTCGACCGCACTCAGTTCGGGGATGGTCCGTTCGACGCGGGTGACGTCAGCGGCCCAGGCCTCTCGACATCGCTGACGAGACTCCTTCGAGATTACGGGCGAGAGGATCTCCGAGGGCGACCAAAGTCGCTCTACGTCCCCGAGGGTTATCGCGCCGTGGGCCACCAGCGCCATCAGTCCCGCGCCCCTGGTGGTGGCCTCTCGCTCCGACGACGCCGCGACGCGTAGACCGGTGAAATCGGCGAGCGACTGGAGAAGGAATCGGTTCGCGCTCATGCCGCCGTCGACGCGGATCTCTTCGAGCGTTTCGCCGGTCTCCTGGTGCGCGGCGTCCACGAGATCCGCGCCGCGTTGAGCGATGCCTTCGAGCACGGCGCGCACTAGGTGGGCTTTCGTTGAACCGCGCGTAATCCCGAAGAATCCGCCGCGCGCGCCGAAGTCCCATTGCGGGGTGCCGAGTCCGGACAGCGCCGGCACGAACGACACCCCGTCGCTCGAAGTCACCGACTCGGCGAGGGCTTCGGTTTCGCCGGGATCGCTGATCAGACCGAGGTCGTCGCGCAGCCATTCGATGCACGCGCCGGCCGAGAGCACGATGCCCTCGAGGCCCCAAATGATTTCGTGGTCTCGGCTGCGAGCGACGACGGGAAAGCAGCCGGAGGGAAAGCGGGTCATCCGGTCCGGTCCCTGTGTCCCGCGCACCATGTCGAGCATCGCCCCGGTGCCGAAGGTGATCTTGGCACCTCGGGTGACGCACGACTGGCCAAAGAGCGACGCCGATTGATCGCCCACCAGCGCGGTGATCGGAGGTGCGCCCGGTAGCGCCGTGGCGCGACCGACGGCCCCCATGGTGTCGACGATGGTCGGCATCATCGCTTCTTCGAGTCCGAGCAGCGAGAGGGCCCGTTGGTCCCACGCCTCGACGCCGAGTGCGACGAGGCCGTTGACGCCGGCGTTGGAACGATCGGTGACGTGCAGCGCACCGTCGCTCAATTTCCAAGCCAACCACGTCTCAATCGTGGCGAACTTAAGTTCGCTCGAACTTCGACCGGACTGATTCACCAGCCAACGGGCCTTGGTCGCTGACTGGTTGGGCGCCAATCGCAGTCCGTCGCCCTGCAAGATGAGGCAGTCGATGACCGTGCGCAGGTCCTGCCAGCCGAGGGCCGGACCGACCGGTGCGCCGGTGATCGGATCGAAGACGATGGTGGTCGCGCGCTGATTGGTGATACCCACCACGTCGGCGCCCCCGGCGTCGTTCAGGGTTCGCGATCCCAATTCGAGGGCGAGCCGAGCGATTTCGTCGGCGTCGAGTTCGACTTCGCCGGGATTCGGCGTCGCGATGCTGAGTCGTTGCTGATGAGTATGGGTGACCGTCCCGTACTCGTCGACGATCGCCGTGCGAATCGAGGTGGTGCCGACGTCAATCGCGAGCGCTCTCACCACGGTTCGCCGCCGAGTCCCAGTACGCCGGGATTCATGATGTTGTCGGGGTCGAATTGGTGTTTCATGGCCTGGAGGACTGGGAAGGCACTGCCGAGCGCGTCGGGGACGAACCGAGCTCGATTGCGACCGACGCCGTGGTGGTGGCTGAGCGCACCGCCGTGACGCAACACTTCGTTGGTCACGCACTCCCACGCTCGACGATAGAAACCTTCTACGTCGTCCTCGGGTCGGGCGGCGAAGGTGAAGTAGAGACACGCGCCGTCGAGATACGCGTGCGACTGGTGCACCGACGCCACGGTGATACCCGACAACTGATGGAGCGCGTCGATGACGCCGTGACGCATCTTCGCCAACGTCGCCCAGGAGCCCGCGACCTCGATGGTGTCGACGACGTAGCCGCGCTCCCACAGCGGGGCCAACGCCCCCACGTCGTTACGACGTTCGAGCCACGTCGCCACGAGCGTCGACTCGAGCGCCGTGGCCGAGGCGCACTCCTCGTCGACGATCCGCATGGTCGCCTCCACCAAGTAGCGGTCGCCCTCATCGAGCACGATCAACGCGCAGGTCTCCACGTCGAAGGACCGTTTTGACTCCACCTCGTCGTAGAGGCGCAGGACGGCCGGCCGCGCGTCGCGCTGCATGATGCGACGACAGGCGTCGAGTCCGTCGTCGAAATTCGCGAAGCCGTAGGCCGCGCGCTCTTCACTGGCCGGCGTCGGGTGCAGGACGAGGGTGGCGCGCGTGATCACGCCGAGCGTGCCCTCGGATCCCACGAAGAGTTGCACGAGGTCCGGACCGACCGCTTGGCGCGGAGCCCGTCCTCCGAGTTCGAGGACCTCGCCGCTGGCGAGGACGACGCTAAGTCCTCGCACGATGTCTTCGATCTTGCCGTAGCGATTGGAGTACTGGCCGGCCCCACGACAGGCGATCCACCCGCCGACGGTCGACAGCTCGAACGATTGGGGGAAGTGTCCCACGGTCCAGCCCGCAGCTCGAACCGCTCGCTCCAGATCCGGTCCGAAGACGCCGGCCTCCACGCTCACGGTGCCTGAGACCGTGTCGATGTCGAGGATTCGATCGAGTCCCGTCAGGTCGAGCGCGATGGCGCCCGCCGGCGCGAAGGCGCCCCCGACGACACTGGAGCGGCCGCCCTGGGCCGTGACCGCCACGCGATGTCTCGAGGCAATGGAGAGCACGCGGCTCACCTCGTCACTCGAGGTCGGTAACACGACCACGCCCGGCCATTGGGCAACGTGACCGCGGGCGACGTCGGGAATCGTGAGCGGCCACCAATCACGACCGTGATCGGCGCGCGCGACGGGGCCGGTGTCGAAGGGGACGCCCGCGGCGGTCAGATCGCCGAGCAGCGCGCTGGCGCCGATCGACGACTCGGCGCCTTCGAAGGATCCCACCGGGTACGCGTTCGGCATCGTCGGTCGGCTCACCGTTGCACTCTACAAAGTCAGACCGGCGGCGTTGAACTCGCGGCGCGCCAGCGATTCGTATCCGTTCAGTTGGCGCTGCAGTTCCTCGTCGCTCCAGCCCAGCTCGGGGGCTACGAGTGCGCCCACGCGCGCCGCGCCCGCCAGGGTGGCGCGCGCGTCGTGCAGGTGGGCGCGCGTGCGTCGGGTCAAGAGGTCGATCAACGACGTGGCCATCTCGAATCGCACGGAAAAGACGAACTCGGCGCCGAGATAGGGCTGGCCCTCGATCGGACGCGTACCGAGTTCCGCGTTGAGATCAATCATTTCGAGGATCACCTTCGCGTCCTCGCCGAAACGCTCATAGAGGTGAAGCTCTGGTTCGGTCGTCGGACGCCACGGTCCCACGCCGTGGAGTCGAAGCCTCTTCGTGCGCACGCCCTTCAGGTCCTTCACGTAGGGACCGAGGGCGTCCACCGTGTCTTCGGCCATCTGTCGATAGGTCGTCCACTTGCCGCCGGTGATGTGCACGACGCCGTCGCGCGAGTCGGTCACCTGGTGGCGTCGCGAGAGGTCGGCCGTGCGCTCCTTCACCGCCTTGCCGTCAACCGGCGCCAGCAACGGTCGCAGCCCGGCCCACAGACCCGTGACGTCGCTCGTCGTGAGGTTCGACGAGGTCGAGGCGTTCACGGCCGCCAACAGGTACGCGACGTCCTCGGACGTGCAGTGAGGTTCGTCGAGCTCGCCGTCGTAGGCCGTGTCGGTCGTGCCGACGTAGGTGAAGGGCGCGTCCTCGAAGGGCACGACGAAGATGCTTCGCCGATCACCGGGAACGCTGAGGACCGCGGCCACGTCGGCCGGCAGTCGATCTCGCGGGACGCTCAAGTGGACGCCCTTGGCCGGGGTGATGCGGTGCGACGGGGTGTGCTCGGCCATGGTGAACACGTCATCGGCCCACACGCCGGTCGCGTTGACCACCGCCTTGGTGGAGAGCGTGAACGTCTCGTCCGCGAGGAGATCGTGCGCGACCACCGCGTTCACGCGACCGGTCGCGTCGTGGAGGATTTCGACGCAGCGCACGTACGTGGCGACGTCGGCGCCGTAATCCAGCGCGGCGGTCTTCGCCAGGGCCAAGGCCACGCGCGCGTCGTCGCCCCGGGCGTCGTAGTAGAGGAAACCGGCGACGAGGCGATCGGTGTTAAGGGTGGGAAGGTGCGCCAGCGCCTCGTCACGAGTGATCTTGCGGTGGCGTTGACCGATGCGCCAGCCCCCGCTCAGGTCGTAGATTCGCAGCGCCGTCGAGTAGCCCTTGACCAACGCCTTGGACGCCACGCCGTTGCGACCGAAGAGGGGAACCAGGAAGGGGAGTGGACGCACGAGGAACGGAGCGTTCTCCAAGAGCCGACGTCGCTCGCGAAGATTCTCATAGACCAGACGGAACTCTCGTTGTTGCAGATACCGGAGTCCGCCGTGGACCATCTTGGAGGACTTCGAACTCGTTCCCGAGGCCACGTCACCGCCGTCGATGAGTGCGACGCGCAGTCCCCGCGACGCGGCGTCGAGCGCCACGCCCGCCCCGGTCATGCCGGCGCCGACCACCACGAGGTCGTAGGTCGTATGGGCCATCGCTTCGAGTGAATGTTCGCGTTGGAAGGGGGCCACGGATTAATGCTTGCATAGCCGCGCGAGTACCTTGAAGGGCATGGACTTCCAACTTTCGGATGAGCTCTTGGCGTTGCAACAAACTGTGCGACGGCTCGCTCAGGACAAGATCAAACCCCGCGCTCGAGAGATCGACACGACCGGCGAGTACCCCCAGGACCTCTTCGACGAGTTCCGCAAGGCCGATCTATTGGGTCTGTGCATTCCATCGGAGTACGGCGGTTCGGGGGCCGGCATCATGGGTCTGGCGATCACCATCGAAGAGGTCACCAAGTACTCCAACGTGCTGGGCCTGATGCTGCTCCTCACGCGACTGCCGACGGGCCCGATCATGATCGCGGGCACCGAAGAACAAAAGCAGCGCTACCTGCCGGGTATCGCCCAGGGAACGCAGCGCGCGGCGTTCTGTCTCTCGGAACCGGGCGCCGGTTCGGACGTCGCGGGAATGCAGACGGTGGCGCGCGAGGATGGTACGGGTGGCTACGTGTTGAACGGCACCAAGTGTTGGATCTCCGGCGGGATGCAGGCCGATTGGTTCGTCGTCTTCGCCAAGACCGGTGATCCGGCGTCGCGGGACCACAGGAGCATCGGCGCGTTCATCGTCGAGGCCGACAGTCCCGGCGTGACTCGTCCCCGGGTCGACAAGAAGATGGGTGTCAAGGGCATCGACACCACCGAGATCCTCTTCACCGACGTGAAGGTCCCGGCCGGCCAAGTGATTGGTGGAGGCTTCGCCCTCGTCATGCAATCGCTCAACGCCATGCGCCCCATCGTCGCGGCGCGCGGGCTCGGCCTGGCCGAAGGCGCTCTGATGTACGCCACCGAGTACGTGAAGAATCGCGCGGCCTTCGGCAAGACGATCGCCGAGTTCCAAGGCATCCAGTGGGAGATCGCCAAGTGCGCGACCGAGATCGAGGCGGCGCGACTCCTGACCTACCGCGGGGCGTGGCTGGCCGACCAGGGCTGCTTCACCAAGGAGTACGTACCCATGCTTTCGATGTGCAAGTACTACGCCTCCGAAGTGGCGGTGAAGGCGTCCGGGCTGGCGGTCCAACTCCTCGGCGCGGCCGGGTACATGGAAGAGCACCCGGTCGAGATGTTCTATCGCGACGCGCGCCAACTCACCATCGTCGAAGGGACCAGTCAGATCCAGCTGGGCCTCATCGCCAAGGGCGTCCTCGGCCACGATCTCTGGTGGGACTAACCAGGACCTGGAAAGCCCGAACCTACACTGACAAGGTGCGCGGTCCACTTGACGGATTGAAGGTTGTCGAGTTGGCGGGGATTGGTCCGAGTCCCTACGCCTGCATGTTGTTGGCCGACCTTGGGGCGGACATTTTGCGTATTGAACGAGGCGACGTCGACGCCGACCACGAATCCACCTGGGAGATCCTCAACCGATCGCGTCCGTCGGTCGCGGTGGACTTGAAGAACCCCGCCGGCCGCGACCTGGTGCTCGAACTGTGCGAACGGGCCGACGTTCTTATTGAGGGTTTCCGACCGGGCGTCACCGAACGACTCGGATTGGGTCCCGAGGACGTCGCGAGACGCAATCCCCGGCTGGTGTACGGGCGAATGACCGGTTACGGGCAGGACGGTCCCAACGCGCAGCGCGCCGGTCACGACATCAACTACATCGCGGTATCGGGGGCGCTGTGGCCGATGGGGCGAAAGGGCGAGGCACCGGTGCCGCCGCTCAATCTGGTCGGTGACTTCGGCGGCGGATCGCTCTTCCTGGTCTTCGGCGTCGTGGCCGCGGTGCTCTCGGCGCGCTCGACCGGGGAAGGTCAGGTCGTCGACGCGGCCATGGTGGACGGCACGGCCTCCATGATGGCCCTGAGTCATTCGCTCTTGAACGCTGGATTCTGGCACGAGGAGCGCGGGTCCAATCTGCTCGACACGGGCGCACCGTTCTATGAGGTCTACGAGACGAAGGACCAGCAGTTCGTCGCGGTGGGCGCGATCGAAGCCAAGTTCTACGAGGAACTTCTGCTCGGCCTGGGCTTCGACGCCAGCGACCTACCCGCGCAGTTCGATCGCGATTCGTGGCCGGCGACCAAGCAAGTTTTCGCGGCGAAGTTCCGAGAGAGGACCCGCGACGAGTGGACGGAGATCTTCGCCGACGTCGACGCGTGCGTGACGCCGGTGCTAACGCCGCGCGAGGCCGCCGGTCACCCGTACAACACCGCGCGCGAGGTCTTTTCACTCGACGGCGACATCCAACCCCAGCCGGCGCCTCGGTTCTCCAAGACGCCCGGGGCGATCGGTCGATCCCCGGGCAAGGCCGGCTCGGGGACGCGCGAGGGACTACTCAGTTGGGGGATCGATCGTCAGCGCCAGGAGAGCCTGCGCGCCGCGGGGGCCTTCGGTTAGATATTGACGACGGGGCAGGTGAGGGTGCGGGTGATGCCGGGCACCTTTTGGATGGCGCCGACGATGAACTTGCCGAGGTCGTCGACACTCTCCGCGGTGCAGCGCACGATCACGTCGTAGGGACCGGTCACTTCATAGGACTCCAGCACGCCGGGCACGGCGCGGGTCGCGAGCACGACGGCCTCGCTCGAGCCGATTTCGGACTGGATCAAGATGTACGCCTGAACTCCCATGGAGGACCTTTCGTTTCAAGTCCCTCCATATTGCCCGATTCGTAACGACTCGCGCTAATCGTCGGGTAGTGGCCTAACGTCAACCAACGCAGGTCGAAACCTGCAGGGCTCTACCGGCCCGAAGAATGTTCCGTGCTGCGTTGATGTCGGCGAAGTCACTGTGACCGCACCTACGACATCGAAACTCCTCTTGGCTGACCCGGTTTCCGGCGTCGACGTATTGGCACTCGGCACACGTCTGACTGGTGTAGCAGGGATTAACGCTCACTACTGTCCTACCGGCGCTCTCAGCCTTGTAGGAAAGTAGTGATACGAGTTGTCCCCACCCCGCGTCATGAATTGAACGATTAAGGCCAGCTTTCGCTCGAGCCCCATTAGGCAGATACGCTCCCGGTTGCTCGGGGTCGGGCTTTCCTTTCGGTGCACGCACCATGTTGGTGATCTTTAAGTCCTCGAGCGCGATGAAGTCGACGTCGTTCACAAGTTGTCGACTTAGTTTGTGGGCCGCATCGCTCCGCTGATTTTTGACCTTGCGTTGCAGACGCATGACTTCTTCAACTTGAGTTCGGCGACGATTCGAACCTCGCCGTTTATTCGCGAGTTGGCGCTGGGCCCGAGCAAGATTCCTCTGTGCTTTGGCGCCGAAGTGCTGGCCCTGCTTGAGTTCACCATCGCTGGTGGCAATTTGATTCACCACTCCGAGATCAATGCCTATCTCGGAACACGTTCGAACTAACGGCATTGCAGGTATATTCGCGCAGCGCACGTATAACCACCACTTCACGCCTTCACGCTTCACCGTGATGACCTGTGGGTCGCCAGAGATAGGCCGGTAATAATTTGCTTTAATTTCACCGATACCTTTCAAATACAGACGTCTATGCCGAACTATTAGTTTCCATCCACTCGAATCTCCCCACTCAAGTGAATCAAATCGTTTGGCCGACTTAAATCGAGGAAAGCCGGGAGCCTCGCCTAGTTTCAGCCTGCGATAAAACGCACCATATGCTCGATCGAGACGTTGGAGCGTACGCGACAAAGATCGACGCCCGAAGCGACGACGTCCGGCCGCACTTCTTTCAGTCCCTTTACTTCTTGACATTGCTCATATAGACCTATGGAACGGTGTTCCACCTTCCAAACGCCAATTCTCTCCTCGAGAGCCGCGTTATACAACTCGCATTGAAGATTCAATTGGCGATTCAGTGACTGAATTTGAAGTTTGGTCGGGTGCAGCAGAAATTTGTAAGTGCGATAGCGCAGCTCCGTTTGTACCATTCCGTAAAGTTAGCGATGGGCAGTGACATTTCAAGGTGACGCCTTGTCCGTTGGCGCGGGACGAATCATTAGGCGTCGTCCCGGAACCGCTTACCGATGTGCCACTGGAAGCAGTAGTCGCAGCGGTAGCTGTCGAGGTCGACGCGGCTAAGGGTCCACGCCAACTGCGCCGCGCTCTGCGCCTCGCTCTGAGTGCGGTATGAGTTCTTCGGCAGTCCGTCACGGTTGAAGTGCGACGCGACGCGACCGAGTGGTTTCGTCACTGCTTTGGCCGCTCGTCGTCGCTTCATGGTCCCTGAGATTAGTCATCTCACTAAGGTTTCAAGCGTGACTTCACGAATTGAGACCGAGCCGGTGGTGACGTCGTCGACGCAGCTTGACGATGAGGATCACGAACGATTCACGCACATCGTCCTCGAGGGTTACACCCCCAAGGACGGTGAGTTCGTCGCTCTGGACAATTCGGTCGTCGGTGCCATGATCAACGCCACGCCGGTGATGGCGCTGTGCGGCAAGGTCTGGGTGCCGGGGCGTGATCCCCAGAAGTACCCCCTCTGTCCCACCTGCAAGGAGATCGCCGAGTCCCTGGGATGGTCACTGCCCGCGAACTGAGCGACGAGCGTCGGGCCGGCCCGTAGGCTCATCATCCATGACGCGCGCCCTCGTACTTCGACATCACTTCGAGGACCACTCGGGACTCATCGGGGAGGCCTTCGAATCGCGCGGCTACGAGATCGACCTCCGCATGATGAACGAGGACAGTGCCACGCCGTCACTCGACGGCTACGACGTCTTCGTGATCCTCGGATCCAAGAGCGCGGTCTACGACCAAGAGGTCGAACAGGCGTGGTTCGGCCGAGAGGTTGAACTCATCGCCGAAGCGGAACGGCGTGACATCCCGGTCTTCGGCATCTGTTTCGGGGCCCAGGCGCTCTGTCTCTATCACGGCGGCGTCGTCGAGCGCTCCGATGAACCGGAGATCGGTTGGTACGAGGTGGAATCGCACAACGACTCGGGCATCGCCCCCGGTCCGTGGTTCGAATTCCACTTCGATCTCTGCCGACTGCCCGCGAGTGCCGAACTATGGGCGACGTCGCCGCGCGCGGTGCAGGCCTTTTGCGTCGGACGAAACGTCGGCGTGCAGTTCCACCCCGAGATTGATCACGTCCAACTCCAAGATTGGTTTGCCAACGGCGTGGAAGAGGCGCGAGAGTTCGGGGTCGACGTCGACGCCCTTCTCGAGCAGACGAAGCTCGAGACGCCCGCGGCGCGCAAACGCGCGATCGACCTCGTCGATCTCTTCTTGGCGCACATCGAGTACTAAGCGCTCGTCGCAGCGTCGCGGCGCTTATAGATTCGACAATTCGGCCCCATTAGTCTGCAGTGGTGAGTAGCGCGATTATCGACCAACCTTCCGTTCCGGTGCGCTTGGAACGCCCGGCGACGGGAGGAGCGGTCGGACGACTCGATGATGGTCGTGTGGTCTTCGTACGCCATGGTCTGCCCGGTGAATTGGTTCGCGTCGAGGTCACCGAAGTGACGTCCAAATTCTCGCGCGGTGACGCGGTCGAGATCCTCGAAGCCAGCCCCGATCGAGTCGCGCCACCCTGTCGTTACGCTCACCCGGGCGGCTGCGGTGGCTGCGATCTCCAACACGCGTCGACGACCGGGCAGGTCTCGTGGAAGTCGTCGCTGGTGGCCGAACATCTGCGCCGAATCGCCGGCGTCGAGACCCAGATCACCGTGGTAGAACCTTCGAGTGATCCGCAAGGATCGCGGACCCGACTTCGGTGTGCCGTTGACGACGACGGTCGACTCGCGCTGCGCGCCGCACGATCGCATGATTTGGTCGTCCTCGACCGATGTTGGATTGCCGATCCGTCGTTCACGCCGGCGTTCGCCACTTTCTGGCATGGCGCCCAAGAGGTTGAGCTACGCGCCATTGGCGAGGGTGCTCCCTTCGCGCTCGTGCGGCGACTGACGCCGCGAGGCCCCCTGCACGAACTGTGCTCATTACGTGGCGAACCGCTGGAACCTTCGACCGAGTCGCGCGTCAACGTTCGCGGGCACGTCTTTTCCGTGGGACCACGTTCCTTCTGGCAGTCGCATCGCGACGCACCGACGTTGTTGCTCGACACGGTCCTCGAACTGGCCGGGGCTCGGGTCGACGACCACGTCACCGACCTCTTCAGTGGCGTCGGCCTCTTCGCGGTTCCGCTCGCCAAGGTCGTGGGACCGGGAGGTCGCGTGACGGCGGTCGAGTCCTCGCCTTACGCCGTGCGCGACGCCCGACAGAACGCCGAAGGGCTTCGCAACCTGAAGGTTCGCGAGTGGTCGGTCACCTCACGATCGGTCAACGACTCGGTAGGCGAGGGTGACGTGGTCGTGCTCGACCCTCCGCGCAGTGGACTGGCCAAGGGCGTGGCCGAGGCCTTGGTGCGACGACGGCCTCGACGAGTCGCTTACGTCTCGTGCGACGCGGCGACCTTCGCTCGTGATCTGAAGATCTTGCTGGCCGGTGGCTTCGCCTTAAGCCAAATGCGAGCGTTTGACCTGTTTCCCATGACCGAGCATGTGGAACTTGTGGCAAGCCTTGACTTGGCCCGCTAATGGGTGGAGAGTTTCAGTTGAGGGCGAGACGACCTCGACCCTCGCGAGAGGGTTGAGCATGCCATTCAAATTGGATCATCACCACCGCGTTACCGCCCAAAAGCTCTTCACGCACCCGCTGTGCCACAACATTCAATGGCACGACGTCTGTTCGCTGTTGGGACGTTTTGGCGAGGTGTATGAGACGCATCGCGGAAACTGGGCGGTGACCATTGATGGCGAGACCACGTCGTTCGGCTCGACGCGCTCGCGAGACCTCACCGAAGACCAGGTGGTGAAGGTTCGCCACTTCCTGCGCTCGCTCGGCGTGACGAAGGACCTCTTACAAGCGGCCTAACTTCAGACGGCCAGTACCGTTGGGTGGTGCCCGCGCCGCTCCTCGTTCTGCTTCCGCCCTCGGAGGCCAAGACGCCCGGCGGCACGATGAGAGCGGGCGTCGGTGCGTTCGACGAAGCACTCGGCGACGATCGCCGTCGGGTCATTGACGCCTTGATCCAGACGCTGAACGAATCGACGACTCGTCGCCACGAGATACTGCTGAACGCCCGCGGTGCTTTGCTGGAACGGGCGATGGCGGCCACCAGACACTTGGCCGACGATCGGGTTCCCCGTTTGGCGGCGTGGCAGCGCTACAGCGGGGTGGTGTGGTCGCACCTCGCTCCCGCGTCCCTCGCGCCGTCGCTGCGTCGACGAGTACTCATCCCGTCGAGTCTCTACGGGATCACGACGGCCGAGGACCGTATCGCCGATTTCCGACTCAAGATGAACGTCGGCGTCGCGACGTTGGGCACGATGGCGACGTACTGGCGACCGAGGGTCACCCCGGCGTTGGCCGCCCACGCCAGGCGTTCGACGATCGTCAATCTCTTGCCGTTGGAGCACGAGAGCGCCATCGACATGGACGAGCTGACGCGCACGCGCCGTGTGGTTCGAGTGCAGTTCATCGAGGGCGTAGGCGGCGGTCACGACGCCAAGGCCGTGAAAGGTGTCCTGGCACGCACGCTGCTTCACGAGGGCCTGGAGGGACTCTCGAACTTCGAGTGGCAGGGCTGGCGATCGGTACCGGTCAACGGTGAGTTCCAGATGGTGTCACCGCCGCAGCGGGCCTCGGAGGGCTGGGTGACCAAGCGCAACAAGGCATAAATTCAAGGCGTTTGGAAGATACTTGGGCGTGGTGTGCGCGGCAACAGGGCACCGGACCAATGATCCGGTTTGAAGACTCAGGGGACCAGGCGCTATACGACCGGGGTGTGGCCTTCCAGCATTCCTTTAGTGACCAATTCGTTGCGGAGTCGATCTACCTCCGCAGCGAGGGTGACAATCGATGTTCGGGCTGCAGTCGCGATATCAATGAGCGCCAAGTGGTCAAGGTTGTTCGCTTTCGCAATCCATTCATCGGACATTACGTTCTTCCACATTTCGCCGTACACCGCTTCAAGTGCCATATTCACCCCATCGGTCAAGTCGTAGGACGGACGATACACCGCCAAATTTGCGAACGCTTGGCCGTGGAATGATGTCATGGAACGCAAATTCGAACCCGATTTGCACGGGCAATTCACACTTCTTGGCAACGACCTCGAAAAGGTCGCACCAGCGCTCGTTGAGTCTGACGTTGACGAAGAATTGGACCGCGCCGAGGCCGAAGTAGTTAGCGAACCTTGTGTGGAGTCGTCCGGCTACTGGCGTTGCGAGGTCAGCCAGGCGCTCAGTATTGGGCCTCCACGAGAACGTGATGTGTCGCCAGAGTTGGCTTAGAAATTGTTCTCAAAGGCAGTTTCGACGCATGAAAAGCCCTTTTGTCAGCGCACACATCGCCAATACTTGACTTTGATATCAAAGTAATATTATACTGACATCATGTTGATATCAGAACTACTCGAAGGCGTCCGTGAAGACTTCAATGCGTTGGGTCAACTTGGCGGACCCGAGACCGCGTCGATCGCCGAACGCCTGAGCGCGGCCATCGAACCATCGCTCCGCACGCACTTCCTGGAGGCTCTGAACCACGTTATTCAGGAGTTCAATCTCCAAGACAGTGTCGCGTTGACGTTGAACCTCGAAGGCGATCAGATTCGAATGAGTCGGGTCGTCGGCGTCGACGGCAATGTGGCCGCCCCGACGCCGAGTGACTACTCCGCACGCATCGCGCTGCGACTGAGTGATGGTCTCAAAGGGGACATCGAGCACCTCGCGACCGACGTCGGTTCGTCCGTGAACTCGTGGATCGTGCGCACGCTCGAGCGCTCCGTGCGCAGCGACCCGACCGACTCGGTGTCGAATCGCCCGCGTCAACTTCGCGGCAAGGGCCGCGCCTAAGAGATGGTGAAGGAGATACACGTGTTGAACAACGAAACGTCCGACAGGTCGTCGGAGTACCAAGGGGGAGAAGCCGTGACATCCAATCTAGAACGACGTGAGGTCTTTGAGGCCGCCGGTGCAGGAATCGCGCGCGTTACAACGAGCAGCGGCGACGTGACCATTGGCGCGTCGGAGAGCAACGTCATTGAGGTCACCTTGAGCGTCAAGGACGACACCTATCGAAAGATGCTCGACGATGCGGTCATCGAATTCGACGCCCACAAGAACTCGCTCGTCGTTCGGACTCGAACCCACGAGAGCTTCAACGCTGTGCGGGGATTCAAGGCCGCGATTCGTCGCAACTCCTGGTTCGAGTTCGGAGGATCCGACCCCGATGTCCACGTCGCCCTCCCGGAGGGTTCGACGGTCGAGGTGACGACGGCGTCGGGGGATACCGAGATCATCGGTGTCCTGGCCAAAGCCAGCGTGACCAGCGCGTCGGGAAGCGTGTCGATCGCCGACGAGGTCGGCGTGCTCGAGATGAAGACCGCCTCGGGCGACGTGTCGTCGGCCAACGTCCGAGAAAGTCTGACCTGTCACAGCGCGTCGGGCAACGTGCGCTGCGATGGGGCCGGCACCTCGACCAAGATTCGCACCGCCTCGGGGAGCATCCGGCTGGCCGTGGACGTCCCGTCGGATATCTCGGTCCATACCGTCTCGGGCGACGTGGCGGTCACGGTAGCTCGTGGCCTCGAAGTCGACGTCGACGCGTCGTCGATCTCCGGACGACTCACGTCCACCATGCCACTCGACGGCACGACGAACGACTCGCCCAAGGACGCCGTCTCGATAAGTGCTCGGACGGTGTCCGGCGACGTGACGGTCAGCTCTGCGTCGTAGCGTCGGCTCGCGAGCGTCGCTCATTTCGAATGACGTTAAGCGCGCTGCCCGCTTGGAACCAGCTCAGCTGATCGCCACTGAACGTATGACGGCACAGGAATTCGACGCGACGACCGTCGGGTTTGGTGATGAGGCAACGAACGTCCTCGCCCGGCGTGACAGCGGCGAGACCGAGCACGCTGATCCGGTCGTCCTCTTCGACCTGGTCGTAGGTTGACGCATCGAGGAAGGTGAGCGGGAGAAGTCCCTGTTTCTTCAGATTGCTTTCGTGAATGCGGGCGAACGATCGAGCAATGATGACGAGACCGCCTCGGAAGCGCGGCTCCATCGCCGCGTGTTCCCGGGAGGAACCTTCGCCGTAGTTCGCGTCGCCCACCACGCACCATCCCACGCCTTCGTCACTGAGGTGCTTGGCGACCTGCGGCAGCGATCGAATCGATCCGTCGAGGGGATCCTTGCCTTGACCGGTCACGCCGTTGAACGCATTCACCACGCCCAAGAAGAGGTTGTCGGAGATGAGTTCGAGGTGACCGCGATAGTTCAGCCACGCTCCGGCGGCCGATATTTGATCGGTCGTGCATTTGCCCCGGGCCTTCACGAGCACCGGGAGCTCCGTGTAGTCCTGGCCGTCCCAGGCCGCAAACGGTGTCAAGAGTTGCAGTCGCCTCGACGTCGGTGCCACTTGGATCACGACCTCGGGATCGGGAAACGCGGTGGTGGGTGGGGCCGAACGGATGAATCCCGTCGGGGGTAAGACCCGGCCCGCCGGGACCTCCAATCGAACGTTCTGTCCCGAGTCATTCACAATCGAATCGCTGACGGGATCGAAGTCGAGGGTCCCGGCCAGCGCCAGGGCCACCACGACTTCGGGCGAGGCGAGGAAGGCCTTGGTGGCGCTGTGGCCGTCGTTACGTCGGGCGAAGTTGCGGTTGAAGCTGGTGACGATGGTGTTCACGACCGTCGGATCGACCAGCTGACGATCCCATTGACCGATGCAGGGACCACAGGCGTTCGCGAGCACCGTAGCGCCGACGGCGATTAGGTCGTCGAGGAATCCGTCACGTTCCACGGTCGCGCGTATCTGCTCGGACCCGGGAGTGACGAGGAGCGGGGTCTTGGCTCGGAGCCCCAATGCGTTGGCCCGCCGAGCGACCGAGGCCGCCTTCGAGATGTCCTCGTAAGAAGAGTTGGTGCACGATCCCACCAGCGACACGGAGATCGACGTCGGTACCTCGTGTTCGCGGGCCCACAATCCGACTTCACCGAGGGAGTAGCTGAGATCCGGTGTGTCGGGACCGTTGATCCTCGGTCGCAAGTCGGAGAGATCGATCTCGATGACGCGGTCGAAGAACGTGCTCGGATCGGACTCCACGTCGTCGTCGGCGCGTAGGTCGCCGGCGACGACGTCGGCGGCCCCGGCCACGTCGGCCCGGAAGGTAGCGCGTAGATACGACGCGGTGTTGGCGTCGTAGGGGAAGATGGACGTCGTGGCTCCGATTTCGGCGCCCATGTTGCAGATGGTGGCCTTCCCGGTGGCGCTGATGGTGTCCGCGCCGGGGCCGAAGTACTCGATGATGGCGCCGGTGCCGCCGCTCACGGTCAACCGGTTCGCGACTTCGAGGATCACGTCTTTCGGGGACGACCAGCCGGAGAGCGCGCCGGTGAGACGTACTCCGATGAGCCGCGGCCAGCACAAGTTGAAGGGGAGTCCGGTCATCACGTCGATCGCGTCACCGCCCCCGACGCCGGCGGCCACCATGCCCAGGCCGCCGGCGTTGGGCGTATGGCTGTCGGTGCCAATCATCAGGCCGCCGGGGACGGCGTAGTTCTCCAGCACGACCTGATGAATGATGCCCGCGCCCGGTTCCCAAAACCCGATGCCGTATCGGGCGCACACCGAGCGCAAGAAGTCGTAGACCTCGGCGTTCGTGTCTTTGGCGGAGCGAAGATCGATCGTCGCGTTGGTTCGGGCCGTGATGAGGTGGTCGCAGTGCACCGTCGTGGGTACGACGACTTCGTCAAGGCCGGCGGTGATGAACTGCAGCGCCACGATCTGGGCGAGCGCGTCCTGTAAGGCGACTCGATCGGGGTCGAGGTCGACGTACGAACGGCCCCGAATCGGCGCTTCAATGTCATGGTGTCGAAGGTGACTCACCATGACCTTCTCGGCCAAGGTAAGAGGGCGCTTGAAGAGGGTACGTCCTTCGGCGACCCGATCGGGGAGCGTCGTGTAAAGGTCGAGCGCCGAAGCGTTGGCTGACGTGCCACCTCGTCGGTTGATCGCGGTGTCACTCGTTTCCAGAATTGCGGTCTCATGGTCGTCCACAGAGCTGTCCTCCACTATTATCTTGACATCAAGATAAGTCTATTGCCATAGTCTCTTGATGTCAAGATATAATTGATCGGTCGACTGAGGGGAGAACGATGGAAGACGAAGTTGATCGCCTACTGCACGGATGGCGAAGGGTCCTGCCCGGGGTCGACGTCAGTCCCATGGAGGTTCTTTCGCGAGTCTCACGAATGTCGCGCTACCTGGATCGTCAACGGAGCGTCATATTCGCCCGTCACGATTTGGAGATATGGAGCTTTGACGTGCTGTCGGCACTGCGTCGCGCCGTCGCCCCGACGAACCTGTCGCCGGGTCAGTTGCTCGCTCAGACGCTCGTGACGTCCGGGACGATGACGAATCGCCTTGATCGACTCGAAGAGCGCGGACTCGTGCGACGCCATCAGGATCCCGTTGACGCCCGTTCCTTTCGCGTGCAGATCACGGCGGCCGGAAGAAAGTGCGTGGACAGTGCCCTGACCGATCTCGTCGAGCGCGAGCAGGCGATCTTGGCAGCGCTCAGTCTCGAAGACCGTCACGTCCTCGCCGATCTCCTTCGTCGAGTGGTCGCTCCGTTCGACGCCTGATGGACCGCGACCGGACTATCGATGGCTCGGGGTTGGGCCGGAACACCACGACGAGGGTCGCCGAGGAATCGGTTCGAGTTCGAAGGATCGATCAGCCCCAGACTTCGTCGGCGACCTGTCGCACCAGTCGTAGCTTGGCGACCTCTTCATCGAAGGTGAGGCTGTTGCCCTCGACGGTCGAGGAGAAACCGCACTGCGTGGAGAGACAGAGTTGGTCGAGCGGCACGAACTGGCTGGCCTCATCGATTCGACGCTTGAGGTCGTCCGTGCTCTCAAGTCGTCCGTTCTTGGTGGTGATCAATCCGAGGACGATCATCTTTCCCTTGGGCACGAACCGCAGCGGCTCGAAGCTGCCCGAGCGATCGTCGTCGTACTCGAGGAAGTATCCGTCGACGTCGAGTTCACTGAAGAGCGCCTCGGCCACGAAGTCGTAACCCCCTTCGGCCGCCCAGTAGGACTGGAAGTTTCCTCGGCAGGAGTGGGTGGTGATCGACATGCCTTCGGGCCGCCCGGCGATGGCCGCATTTATCTGCTTGATGTAACGCAGGTGCTGGTGTTCCGCGTCATCACCGCGCTCCGAAATCATTTGGCGTTGCGCCGGGTCATTGAGATAGGCGAGTGACGTGTCGTCGAGTTGGAGATAGGTGCAGCCGAGTTCGGCGAGGCGGCGGACCTCGTCGGCGTAGGCGGCGCTGAGGTCGCTCCAAAACTCGTCCACGCTGTCGTACACGCTGGGGTCAATGGCGGCGGCGCCGCCCCGGTAGTGCACCATGCTCGGTGAGGGGATCGTGAGTTTGGGAACCGCGGTGGTGGTGACCGACTTCAAGTACTGGAAGGCGTCGGCGAATATCGTGTGTTCGAGGCGAACGGGACCGTCCACGCGGAGCGCGGCCGAGGTGAACGAGGTCGATCCCTCGGCGTTCTTGAACGCCACTTGTAACTGCTCGTTGGACTTCGAGATGCCGCCCAGTTGGTAGATGAAATCCATGTGCCACGACGTTCGACGGAATTCACCGTCGGTGGCGCTTTGAAATCCGAGATCCTCTTGCAGGGCGACGGCTTCACGAATGGCGCGGTCTTCCGCCGCGCGCAGCGCGTCGGCGTCGATGTCGCCGTCGGCGAATGACTTTCTCGCCACCAACAGCGCCGCCGGCCGCAAGAGGCTGCCGACGTGATCGGCGCGGAACGGTGGGCTGGTTCGCATGGTCATTCCGGAAACTGTATCGGCTGCCTCGCTGCTTCAGGTGGGTCAAACGTCGCCACCGTGATGCCCTCGAGCCACATCTCTGTGACGTCAGAAAGTCTGGCGCTAGTAGCAGCGGAGAGGTCGAGCGGACGTTGTAAGCGGCCCACATGATGAGTGCGGGCCGCAGAGTTGAGAGTACCTCGTCAAGAGCGGCGATGCTTAGCGGCCTCGCTCGCGGGCCACGTATTCGATTCGCATCTCGCCCAGGACGTCCTCGTCACTGATCATGTCGATATTGGTGATCTGGCCCGCGACGACGGTGAAGTCGAAGGCCACCTTTGGTTTTCCGCCCTGGGCCCACACCAAACCCGCCCGACCGTTGAGGAGCGCGGCTCGCGCGGCTTTTGCACCGCCCGAGAACCTGGTCGCCACGTCGTGGGGGCCTACCAGTTGCATCGGAGCTCCGATGTCGATGGCGGTCGGGTCGGCGATCAATTCGACGTCGGGGCTGAGCAACGAAAGCAGCGTTTGGAAGTCCCCACTCTTCGACGCCCTCAAAAAGGCGTCGACCACTTCACGCTGGCGTTGCGGGTCCGAGGTCGGATCCTCCGCGGTACGAACGCGGCGCCGGGCTCGACTCGCGAGCTGCCGACAGGCTTCGGGGGACTTGCCCAGTATCTCGGATATCTCGTCGAAGGAGACGGAGAACAGGTCGTGCAGGACGAAGGCGATTCGTTCCGCCGGTGAGAGCAATTCGAGCACGAGGAGCAGCGCCAATCCCATCGAGTCAGCGATGACGGCCCGCTCCTCCGGGGTCGGGGCCGTGCGCTCGACGAGGCCTTCTCCCTTCGCCGGAGCGTCCTCGATGGATTGTGCGGGGCGCCGTTGTCGCGAGCGCAGGATGTTGAGGCAGATTCGAGAGACGACCGTCGTCAACCATCCGGCGAAGTTTTCGATCTCGGCGGTCTTCGCGGACGAGAGTCGGAGCCAGGCCTCTTGCAGGGCGTCGTCCACGTCTTCGGTGTTGCCGAGGATCCGATAGGCCACGGCGCGTAAATGCGGTCGATTCGATTCAAACTGTTGGGTCAGGAAACTTTCGTCGTCCACGAGTCACAACCTCCAAGGCTACGGTGTCATTCATATTGACCCACGAACGTGGCGAAATGTGACAAGAGGAGACCCCGTGCCCACCCAGTTCAATACCGTGCTCTACCCCGTGCGAGATGTCGACAACGCCAAGGCCACCTTCACCGCCCTGTTCGGAATCGGCCCTCACGTCGATTCGCCGTATTACGTCGGCTACTCCGTGGACGGTCACGAGATCGGTCTCGTCCCCAGCGGCCACGATCAAGGAATGACCGGCCCCGAACCGTTTTACGACGTCGACGACATCGCCGCCACGCTCACGGCCTTACAAGACGCCGGCGGGGTCGTGGAGCAAGAGCCGACCGACGTAGGAGCCGGACTGCTCGTCGCGAGAGTTCGCGACACCGAGGGCAACGTGATCGGCGTTAAGCAGCTGCCGGCCAACGCGTGAGGACCGGAATCAGGGCTTCGTCAGAGTGAGTTCGTAAGAGACACCTGGTCGACCGGCAACTTCGGTCGGCCCGACCGTTACGAACCCCACCTTCTCCAACACACGTTGCGAGGCGATGTTCCCGTGGCTCGTGGCCGCTTTGAGCCTCGACAGTCCGAGATCCTCGTGAGCGATCCGGCACAGGTTCCACAGGGCGGCGGTGGCGACGCCTTTACCCGCGACTCGCTGCGCGACGCGATAGCCGACGTCCGCGGCGCCGTGGGCGATTTCGTAGAGGTTGAATCGACCTACGACCTTCTCGTCATCATCGACCATGACGTAGCAGGCGACCAAGCCACTCTCTTGTTCCGCCAAAAGTTCGGCGTGGCGCCGCGCGAACTCCGCAAAGTATTCGTCGCCGCGGTCGTTAATCGATTGCGCAAAGTACGCGCGATTCGCCAATTCGAACTCGAGGACCGCCGCCTCGTGGCTCCCGCGAAGAACCTGTAGTTCGTACACCGGGGAAGCCTAATTCGCGAGTACCAGCGCATTTAGTCGCGCCGTCCCTGGATGATTGTGATGGGATCGAGTGATACATTCGCACCGAATCTCTCACTCGTAAGGAGTTGAATCCGTGATCTCACCGTCAGTTAGTGAATCTCGAGACCTCGACGCCACCGCCGCTCGAATCTTTGCCGTGGTGTCCGATCCCGCGATGCACCCGCAAGTCGATGGGACGGGAATGCTGCGCTCGGCCGACGATAATCAGACGCTGTCCAAAGTCGGTGACGTGTTCTACATACATATGGTCCACTGGCACCTTGGCGCTTACGTGATGGCCAACCACGTGGTGGCCTTCGAACGAGATCGACTTATCGCCTGGGAACCGGTGGTGTTTTCCTATGAGAACCCCGAATATGAGCAAGCCGTCGGTCAACCGGGTCTTCGCCATTGGGGATGGCAGCTGGAACCGTTAAGCGACGAAAGCACTCGGGTCACCGCGTTTTTTGAGGGCAGTCGTTTGCCCGAGAGCTTGCGAGAGTTCATCGAGGATGGAGAATTTTGGCGGCCGGCCATGGCTACCAGCCTGGACAACCTCGAGAACATCGTGACGCAGCCGGACCCAACTCTCCGAACGTCACACTTAGCAACCGCGACCAAATTCGAAGAGCTCTTCAAGGGCGAATGAGTAGGGCACTCTCGCTCAAAGTCGTGAAGGTCGCCAGCGACTCAGCTGTCGGTCGTGACCGCATCCAATCGGCGCCGAACCTCTATCGTGTTCACGTCGAGGGCGCCCAGCAGCACCGCCGAAGGATCTGGTGATTGGAGAGTGAGGATCTGGGCCAGCACTTGCTGGGCCGTGACCTGGTTCTTCCTGCGCAGGGGCTTGACTGCTTGCTCCAGCACTTTCTTTGCCGCGGGCGTCATGCGGAAGCGATCCTTCGTCATGACGGCTCTGATCGTCGGCTTTTTCGGCACGGCGCGCATCGGCAATGGGGGAGCGTCGGTGGCCGACCCCAAGCCCAGGGCGGCAAGGGCTTCGTGATCGAGCGACTCAAGGGCCTGGCGGGCTTGCTGCAGGCTCACGCCCAACACGATTTCGATGGAGGGATCGTCCAACAGGCCGAGCAAGACGTGATCGGTGCCAATTCGGCGATCGCCTCGGCGACGAGCCTCTTCACTGGCCCGCATGAAGATGGTCCAGGGGTGAAGGACGTCCGGCACTACGGATTCGGTGGTCATGCTGACTCCTTGTTGTATTTGGTGTGCACGGATTGGCGAGTGACGCCCAAGGCGTCTCCGATCTGCTGCCACGACCAGCCCATTCCCCGGGCCGCCGCGACGTGCTTCGCTTCAACCCTCTCAGCCAGGCGATGCAGCGCCAACGAGGCGCGAAGCCCAATTGCCGGGTCATCCGACGCAAGATTCGCGCTGAGTTTTTCGATGTCCATGCCCGTCAGTATAGACTGACATACTTGATTTGTCAACCTAAACTGACAAAGCAAATCGCCGGGTCAGTAGCCGCCCCGAATGCACGATGAAGGGCAGAATCTGGTATGAGGTAGTGGTGATGCGAATCAGGGTCATCTTGAGTGTCAGCGTTATCGCGCTAGGCACCGCACTCGCCGTAACTGTGGCTCGCGCGACTTCCGAGCCCGACACCACAAGCATCGCGACTTACGCCCCGTTACCCCGGGCAGCGACTACCTCGATCGGCGTCACATTCACTCGACTGACGCTGACACAGCTCGATCGCGTTCGCATCTCAGAAACTCAGGCGCTCGCCGTCGCAAAGCATTGGGAGGCATTCTCGGGAAAGCACCCGCGAATCTCCGTGCACATCGGTTCATTCACCGACGCCCAGGTTGAGCCTGCAGTGAGGAAAGTTCCGGCCTATCTCGTGATCTCCGATGGGGTCATCGTGCCCAACTCCGGGCCCGTCGGTGGACGCCCGAACCACGAACACATCGAGGTGATCAACGCCGTTACAGGACGCGCCGTGGAAGGATTCTCCTACCGATAGGGATCGTCAACTGGTCCCGAAATGCGCCGCCCGAAAAAGCGGTGTCGAGACAAAGCTCTGGACGGCGCAACTCGTCGCTGTGCCGCTCCATGCATCCGGTCATCCGTGTTCGGCCTCAAGGTCGGATGAATCGACTGCTAAACGCTTTTCCTTTGAAGTGTGTACCACTTCCGAAACGGTCGGCGTGCTCATGGCGGCCCATCCTCCCACGCTTACACCGCAACTACGACGAAGCCACGAGTTGGCTGCTCGCATGAACCCAACTCGTGCTCATTTGACGGGAACCCGGTCTGACGACACGATCATCATTGTGATTGGGCACGGTGCTTCTAAACTCGGAGGAACCGTGACGACAGTCCGTCGACTAAGCGTATTGACCGTCTTGCTGGCGTGGCTGACAGCCGTCCCGATCTCCACATCGTTCGCGGAAGCGTCCGCAGAATCAGTCGCGGCGTTCAACCATCTTGGTCTCGTTGATCCCGTAGCCGTTGCCGCGGAAGGAAAATACGTTTGGATCGCCGATCTGGGTGAAGGCGGCAACAGCGGCCAGGTGGTGCGTGTCACCGCCAGCACCGGCGCGCACCAATCAATCAAGGGCCCCCTCGTGAACCGCCCTTCGGCACTCATCTCCGACGGCGTCCACGTCTGGGTCGTGAACGGGACTCACTTCAGCCCATCTCACGCATTCATCTCTCGCATCGACATCGCCACCAACAAGGTCACCTTGGTACGGAAACTGTCCTCACCGGGTCTTCCCTCGCTCGCGATCGCGGGACAGTACCTCTGGGTATCCGGCGTCAGCTACCCCGCATTACTGCGGATCAATCGGACCACCTTGTCGACCACGAAGGTCACCTCCGATCTCTTTCTCGGCGTCGGCGGAATTACCGCCGACAGGCACTACCTCTGGGTGGCCCGCGACGA
Organism: uncultured Acidimicrobiaceae bacterium; assembly: GCA_963716515.1. Classification (GTDB taxonomy): domain Bacteria; phylum Actinomycetota; class Acidimicrobiia; order Acidimicrobiales; family RAAP-2; genus RAAP-2. The sequence goes on along the minus strand of OY970319.1, from coordinate 1,365,689 downwards.
CGGAGGTCCCTTGGGGCGAGGTTCTCTTTCGCGCGTCTCGCTCACTACCGGGGCCGTTACCGGTGTGAACTCCCCTTACTTCAACGATCCCATTTCGGTCACCTCAAATGGCACCTCCGTCTGGATGCCGGCGAGCAACCACGTCGTGGTGAAGGTAGACATCGCCACCGGCAAGACCATCAAGGTGTCGTCCAAGTCGTTCAGCACTTCACTCTGGATCGAGTCGACGCCACGCGACGTCTACGTGTTGAGTGACGGTGGCAACCCTGCCGGACCGGGCGGGACGCTCACGCAAATCAACGTCGCCACGAACTCCGTGCGCGTCATAACCTCCAAACTTTTCACTTCCCTGGGGGGGTTGGCTGTCCTGGGGTCCGACGTGTGGGTCATTAATTCGTTGCCTTCACCTAATGGTGCCCACACGATGAACCTGCTGATGCGAGTGACTCTTTGATCGAATCAGAAGTTACGTTGTAACACGGACCAAAGGCGTCGTTTATGGAAACGCTTCGTCCAAAAGCATCTCGGACACCGCCTTCCAATACGCGTGTTCGACTTCAAGGTCGGATACGCACCACAAACGAGTGGGGTTGCGCACCACTGTCGTGCCTTAAAGCCGAACTAGTTGGTGGAGGTGCGGGGATTCGAACCCCGGTCCAACAGCTTCTTGGTGAACATTCTCCGAGCGCAGCTAACAGGGGATTGTAGGGAGCGTCACTGCTGCCAGCACCGATGACTCTCCGTAGTTAGCTGAATTGTCCCGACGGAACCACTAACGAGTTCTGACGGTAAGCCCTACTTCATGACACCCGATATCTAGACCGCAGGGCTGGGTCTAGGCGGATGTTGCTACCTAAGCAGCAAGCGCAAGCGAAGGCTTGGCGTTTATTTATTGTTTCCGGCTCTTTAACGTGGTTCCGGAGACCACGGCTCGCTTCTTTCACCTCGACGACCATTGTCGAGACCATTCACCCCCTCGTGACTTCTCAACCGATTTGGTTGAAGGATCAGTCTACCGGTGAATGGCCATTTTGCGTATTAGCCCAACTTCTCGGTGTGACGAATGGCTCGTGCGATGTCGCGAGCGGCGTCGCGTTTGGCGATGGCCTGTCGACGGTCCTGTGACTTCTTGCCCTTGGCGAGCGCCAACTCGACTTTGGCTTTGCCGTCTTTGAAGTACACCTTGAGTGGGACCATGGTCAGGGGTTCGGTGCGGGTCTCGTGTTGCCACCGGTCTAGCTCGTGTCGGTGGGCCAAGAGCTTGCGTCGGCGATCTGGATCGTGGCTGCCGAAGCCGGTCGCGTAGACCCACGGTGGCACGTGCATCTGATAGAGCCACAACTCGGTGTCATCGAATCGGGCGTAGCTCTCGGCGATCTGGGCCTTGCCCTCGCGCATTGACTTGACCTCGGAACCGCTGAGCATGATGCCGCATTCGAGGGTCTCGATGATCTCGTATTCGTAGCGGGCGCGGCGATTCGTGGCGACCACTCGGTCGCCGCCACTGGCGTCGACCCGCTTCTGGGCGCGCTTCTCTTGTACGTGCTTGGCTCGGGCCATCTATCAAGCGTAGTGATAGGCATTCTGATGACCGGAGTGGCCTGAGTAAGGTACACGCGTGTTGTCGCTCAGCTCTGTCCATCGAGACGCCATGGTGGCCACCTGCATTCGCGCGTTGCCCAACGAAGGATGTGGCCTCATGCTCGGCACCCTCGACGGAACCGTTACCGAGATTGTGCCCAGTCCTAACGTCGCCGATTCGGCCAAGCTCTATGAGATTGACAGTGGCGTATTGCTGCGGGCCTATCGGCGAGGCGAAGAAGAAGGTCTCTCGGTCATCGGTGTCTTTCATTCGCATACGCATTCCGAGGCCTATCCGAGCGCGACCGACGTCGCTCAGGCACCCGATCCCGAGTGGCATTACGCACTGGTCTCACTGCGCGACGTCCCGACGCAAATTCGCAGTTTTCACATCATTGACGGCGAAATCAACGAGGAGGAGATCTCGCTTTAGCCGTGTCTGGTCGGCCAATCGAGTCACAAAACAGACACTGCACGTCACGCGGTGGCACCCGGCTAGTAATGTCGACTTGGTTAGTCAGGAATCAACCAAACCGGAAGAGACGAAATGACGGCATTAGTTCGAATCCCCACCGTTCTGCGACTGGCAATGGGCGGCGACACCTCGGTGGCGGTCGAAGGTTCGACGGTGGGCGAGATCCTTGACCACTTGACGACGAATCACCCCGCCGTCAAGGGTCAGCTGCTCAACAGCGATGGCTCGCTGCACCGATTCTTGAACGTCTACGTGAACGACGATGACGTGCGCTATCTGGGCGGCGTCGACGCACCGGTCACGAACGGTGACGAAATTACCTTGCTGCCCGCCGTCGCCGGAGGCACGTTGTAGTGACTCGCTACGCGTCGGTGCTCGATCTCATCGGCCAGACACCGGTTATCGACGTCAGCGCGCTTTCCCCGAAAACGAACGTCACGATTCTGGCCAAACTCGAAGGTCGCAATCCGGCCGGCTCGGTGAAAGATCGCATCGCTCTTTCCCTGGTTGACGCCGCCGAACGCGACGGAGTATTGATCGCGGGCAAACCGGACCAAGTCCTGATTGAGCCGTCATCGGGTAACACCGGCATCGCGCTGGCCATGGTCTGTCGACTACGGGGATACCACCTCAAGGTCGTCCTGCCGTCGAACGTGTCGCCCGAGCGTCGCCAACTCCTGCTCGCCTGGGGCGCCGAGATCATCGACTCACCGGGCGCCGAAGGATCCAACGGCGCGGTGCGACTGGCCCAGTCACTCAGTGAGGACAACCCCGACTGGACGTTCCTCTACCAGTACGCCAACCCCGCGAATCCCGAAGCGCACTATCGGCACACCGGCCCCGAGATCCTCGCCGACGTGCCGGAGATCACGCACTTCGTGGCCGGACTGGGGACCTCCGGCACGCTCATGGGTGTGGGACGGTACTTGCGCGAACACCGTCCCGACGTTCAGATCTGGGCCGTCGAGCCGCCTTCCGGAGAGATCGTCGACGGACTGCGCAACCTCGACGACGGGTACATCCCACCGATCTTCACGGACAATCACGGCGCGGAGGTGCTCGACCGGAGGGTCGTCGTCCGTCCCCGAGAGTCGATCGAATGGACACGACGCTTCACTGAAGTAGGACTCTTCGTCGGACTCTCATCGGGCGCCATCATGGCGGGGGCGGTCAAATGCGCCAACACCATCGCCGACGAGGACTCGGCCACCATCGTCACGATCGTGGCCGACGACGGCTGGAAGTATCTTTCCACCGGTGCCTGGAGCGACAACATCGACGACGTCGTCGAACGCGCCAAGTCCATCATCTACTTCTAAAAGGCTCCCTCTCCAGCTCAACTACCGTTGAAGCACCATTCATCTTGAGGAGTCCCATGTCACCCACGCGCGCCGACGGTCGCAGTCCCGAGCAGGCTCGGCCCCTGGGCTTCGAGCGTGACTTCACCGCAATGGCGGCCGGGTCGGTGCTCGTGAGCTTCGGTCGAACCGTCGTCTTGTGCACGGCGTCGGTCGAAGAGGACGTGCCTCGTTGGTTGCGCGGGACCGGCAAGGGGTGGGTCACCGCCGAGTATTCGATGCTGCCCGGCTCGACGCCCGAACGCGCCAGTCGTGAGGCCGCCAGGGGTAGGCAGTCGGGCAGGACCCAGGAGATCCAGCGACTGATCGGTCGCTCGCTGCGCACGGTGACCCGACTGGAACTGCTGGCCGACGTCCAGATCACCGTCGACTGCGACGTCCTCCAAGCCGACGGCGGTACGCGCACCGCGTCCATCTGTGGGGGCTACGTGGCCCTGCACGACGCCATCACGCGTCTCGTCCGAAAAGGAACGCTGCCTGAGCACGCCCTGAGCGATTTAGTGGCCGCGATCTCGGTCGGTATCGTCGACGGCGTACCGATGCTGGATCTGCCGTACGAAGAGGACTCTCGGGCCGACACGGATATGAACGTGGTGATGACCGGGGCCGGCCGCTTCGTCGAGGTCCAGGGGACGGCCGAGCAGGAGGCCTTCACGCGCCCCGAGTTGGACCAACTGTTGGACCTCGCCGCCACGGGCATCGCGTCAATTCACGAGGCCCAGCGATTGGTCCTGGCCAGTCCGCCACCGCCTCGTTCGTGACGTCGTTCGTTCTCGCCACGGCCAATCCCCATAAGGCCGAAGAGTTGCGCGCCGTCCTTACACCGCTCGGCGTCGAACTGTTGGACCGACCGCAAGACGTCGCGGACGTGGACGAGACGGGCGCGACGCTGGAGGAGAACGCGTTGTTGAAGGCCCGCGCGCTGGTCGAAGCGACGGGCCGGCCCGCCATCGCCGACGACACGGGACTCTTCGTCGACGCCCTCGACGGACGGCCGGGCGTTCGCAGTGCGCGCTACGCCGGCCACGCGGCGAGCTACGACGACAACGTGACCAAGTTGTTGGACGAAATGGAAGATGTGGCCGTGCCGCGAACGGCGCGCTTCGTCACCGTGATTGCCGTGGCCTTTCCCGACGGCACGGCGTTCTACGTCGGGGGAGAACTCCACGGCGCTATCACGCGGGCTCGCGCTGGTGATCAGGGATTTGGATACGATCCGGTCTTCGCGCCCGACCTCGGCGACGGACGAACGCTGGCCCAACTCACACCGCAAGAGAAGAACGAACTGTCGCACCGGGGTCGCGCACTGCGCGCGCTCTCCGAAAGACTCGCGCCGCCGTGAGGCAGTTCACGAGGATTTCACCTTAGGGTGGAATCGTGATCGACCAGGAACTGCCCATGTTTCCCCTGGGTATGGTTATCTTTCCCCATCAAGTGGTCGGACTGTGCGTGTTCGAAGCTCGCTATCACCGAATGCTGAGCGATATTGAGGTCAACCAACGATTCGGTACGTGCTTGATCGCGCGCGGTTCGGAGGTCGGTGGTGTCGACGAGCGCACGTCGGTCGGCACGCTGATGCAGATACTCGGTGCGCAGTCGCTTCCCAACGGACAGACCTTGGTCATGGCCGAAGGTGTCGAATGTTTTGAAGTGGCGACCTGGCTCGAGGACGATCCCTATCCGCGAGCGTTGGTGAAGGACCGTTGCTGTGACGAGGACCACGTGATGGCGGCGTTGTTGAAGTCGACGGAGTCGGCCGTTCGAGCGATTCGCGCGCTCCAGAGCGAACTGTTCGCCGACGAATGCCTGCAATCGAACTGCGAGATGGACGCCGATCCGTGGGTTCGCAGCTGGCAGCTGTGCTCGATGACACCAATGTCGACACTGGATCAGTTCAAGGTCCTCAGCCTGAGTGACCCGAACGACCGACTACGACTGGTCGCCGAAGTCTGCTGTGAGCGATACGGCGACTATCAGCGGATGGTGGCGATCGACGCCTCCGCCAGCCCGTTCGATTAACGCAACTCCAACAGGTCGACCACGAAGATCAACGTCTCGCCCGGCGCGATGACGCCGCCAGCGCCTTGGTCGCCGTAGCCCAGTTGGGCCGGGATCACCAGTCGTCGACGTCCGCCGACCTTCATGCCGACGACGCCCCGGTCCCATCCCTTGATGACGTGACCGGCGCCGAGTGGGAAGACGAAGGGCTCGTTACGGTTCCACGACGAGTCGAACTCTTCGCCGCTCGTGACGCCGACGCCGACGTAGTGAACGACCGCGTTGCGGCCGGCCGTCGCTTCGTCGCCCGTACCGACGATGATCTCTTCAATCACGAGGTCCTCGGGGGCCGGACCGAAGTGCGGATCGACCATGGGCTTTTCAGACATGAATCGAAATACTATCGACGGCGCTCGCGTCCGCCACTGACGGCGCGAACGTTGCGAGCCTCACGGCCCTTGGGACCGTTCGCCTCTTCGAAGGTGATCTTCTGACCTTGGGCGAGTGACTTGAAACCGTCACCCACGATGTTCGAGAAGTGAATGAAGAGATCGTCGCCCTTGTCGTCACTGGCGAATCCGAATCCCTTCGCGTCGTTGAAGAAACTCACGATCGCTTCGCTTCCGCGGCCGGAGTTGGCGCCCTTCACGTACGGAGCACTGCGCGTGTTCGTGCGATCGGTCCGGGGTGCGCGGTCGGCAAAGACTCGCTCCGCGCGAGGCGCGCGTTCCGGCCGATCGGTGAAGCCTCTGGCGGGACGGGCGTGCTCAGTCTTTCGCTCGGGGCGCGGACGGTCGGAAAAGCTGCGATCGCTTCGCGCGCGCTCGAATCCTCGCGGGCCGTGCTCTCGCTCACGAGGCGCGGAACGCTCCGAACGTCCTTTGCCCCCACGGTCGTCTAAACGCACCGCGGCCACGGCGTCGTCGACGGCGCCGAGCCGAATCGCTTCGGCGTCTTCGCGAAGCTCGATCGACGACTCGAGTCCGAGGGCTCGCTGCAGTCGCTTCACTTGACCGATGACGTCCTCACCGACGAGGGAGATGACGGCTCCGGTCGCACCGGCTCGGCCGGTGCGACCGGAGCGATGCAAGTAGTCAGTGGCCTGCGCCGGCGGGTCGTAGTGGATGACCACCGGTAGATCTTCAATGTGGATGCCCCGAGCGGCGACGTCGGTCGCCACCAGGACTCGAATTTGGCCATTCTTCACGCTTCGGAGCGCTCGGTCGCGCTGGGCCTGGGTGCGGTCACCGTGCAGCGGCACGGCCGAGATGCCCCGCTCTTCGAGTTGACGCGACAAACGGTCCGCGCCGTGCTTGGTGCGGGTGAAGACCAGCGCGCGATCGTACTCTTCGACGATCTCGGCCGTGATCTGGGGACGCTGTTCGCGCGCCACGCGCCAGAAGTAGTGGTCCACGTCGTTCGGGGCCTCATCGCCGACGACGTCGTGGACCGCGGCGTCGTCGGTGAACTCCCGGACCAGAGATTTGACGTCGGGCCCCATGGTGGCGGAGAACAACATCACTTGACGATCGCGAGGCGTCGCCCCGACGATGCGTCGCACGCAGGGCAAGAAGCCCATGTCGGCCATGCGGTCGGCTTCGTCGACGACCACGGTCGTGACCGACGAGAGATCGAGGGCGCCCTGTTCGAGCATGTCCTCGAGGCGGCCGGGGCAGGCCACCACCACGTCGACGCCGAAGTTGAGGGCCTTGCGCGCGACGTTGTAGGAGGTGCCACCGTAGATAGAGATGACGCGACGGCCGCGGTCGTCGGTGAGCTGCGCCAGTTCCTTTTGAACCTGGGCGGCCAGTTCGCGCGTGGGCACGAGGATCAGGGCCACCGGCTTGCGGGGGCGGGCCTTGGTGAGGCGCGCCATCAAGGGAAGGCCGAAGGCCAGCGTCTTGCCGGAGCCGGTGATGGCCTTGCCGACCACGTCGCGCCCGGCCAGGGCGTCGGGAATCGCGGCCTCTTGAATGGGGAAGGCTTCGGTAATGCCGCGCTGTTTCAAGTGCTCGACCAGATTGGACGGCACGCCGAGCGCGGCGAAGGACAACGACATATAACTCCTACAAGTTGAGATGAGCCCAACTCGAGGTTTTACAGTCGAATCGGTCTCCACCGCGATGTGCGGCGAAACAGTCATTCCACCTTAGCAGAGAGCGGCGTCACACCGCGCGCGGGAACTTCCGCGGTGAGTGCGGGCGGAGGGACTCGAACCCACACTCCGAAGAACTGGTACCTAAAACCAGCGCGTCTGCCAATTCCGCCACGCCCGCAAGAGTCACCAGTCTAAGTCTCGCAACGGGGAGTTCGGAGACTCGCGCGTTAGATTGAGTGCATGAGTATCTCCAACAGAGCCGACGGATTCGGCGCCATTGACCTCAATCAGCGACTACTGCGCGAGCGCATTGTCTTCTTAGGTTCTGAAGTGAACGACGACTCGGCGAACCGAATCTGCGCCGAACTGCTCCTCCTCGACGCCGAGGACAGCGAGCGCGATATCAGCCTGTACATCAACTCCCCGGGTGGCGTAATCACTGATGGTCTGGCGATTTATGACACCATGCAGTACGTGAACGCCGACGTGCGCACCATCTGCATCGGCATGGCGGCCTCCATGGGCCAGTTCTTGCTATGCGCCGGGGCACCGGGCAAGCGATTCTCCTTGCCGAGCAGTCGAATCCTGATGCACCAGCCCTTGATGGGCGGGATGCAAGGTCAGGCCTCGGACATCGCCATCCAAGCCGAGCAGATCGGCTTCATGAAGAAGCAGCTGGCTGAGCGAATCGCCTTTCACACGGGCAAGTCGCTGGCGCAAATCGAGACGGACTCCGATCGCAACCGCTGGTTCACCGCGCAAGAGGCGTTGGAGTACGGCTTCATCGATGCAGTGATTGAACATTCGGCCGTTCGCCTAGGCGCCTAGTGAGCGACGGCTCGTCGGCGCGAGTCGATCGACGCTCCTTAGAGGACGACGCCTTTCGCGTGGTCAGTGCCCGCGACAGTTTGAGTACGCGACTGCGCAATCTTTGGAATCGCCGCGAGTTGCTGTTCAGCCTCATCAGGTCGGACATTCGCATCAAGTACAAGAACTCGGCGTTGGGCATCGTCTGGTCGATGTTGACGCCGTCGCTGTTTCTGGCCATCTACTGGTTGGTCTTCGCGAAGTTCCTCAAAAACGGGATACCGAACTTCGTGGTCTACCTGTTCGCGGGCATGGTGGTGTGGAACATGTTCAACACGTCACTCAGCACGGCCACCGGCGTCATCGTGGTTCGCGCCGGACTGGTGAAGAAGGTCTCCTTTCCCCGCGAGATCCTGGCGCTCGCCAACGTCGGAGCCGCGACGTTTTACTTCTTCATCCAACTGTGCGTGTTCGGTCTGTATCTGCTGGTCGTACAACACTCACCGGACTACGCCTACTTCTGGCTCTTGCCGATCGCCTTCCTGGCGCTGTATTTCTTCACCGCGGCGTTGGCGATCCTCATGTCCGCCATCACCGTCTACATGCGCGACATGGAGCACTTCATCCTCATCATCTTGCAGTTGTGGTTCTTCCTCTCGCCGATCGTCTACTCCTACGAGCACTCCATTGCCCCGCAGCTGCACGCCCACGGACTGGCGTGGTTGTACTTCCTCAACCCGATCACGCTGATCATGTTGACGTTCCAGCGGGCGTTCTACGTGGCGACCTACGCCGCCTCCACCACGCAGACGCAGATCGTGAATCATCACGTCGTGCCGGTGATCCTGAAGATCCTGCCGTCGTGGCCCATGTCGACCTACTGCTATTTGGACCTCGCCCTCCTCGGCATCATGATCGTCGTCTTCTTGTTGGCCGAAGTTCTCTTCGGGCACCTCCAGGGCAACTTTGAGTCGGAGTTGTAGTGACGACGGTCATCAAGGTCGAGGGGATCTCCAAGACCTTCAAGATTCACCACGAACGACACCAGTCGCTCAAGGAGCGGCTGCTACATCCGCGCACCGGATCGACCGAGATGTTCGGCGCGCTCAAGGACATCAGTTTCTCGGTCGACACCAATGAGACGGTGGGACTGGTGGGCCACAACGGATCGGGCAAGTCGACCTTGCTCAAATGCATCTGTGGGGTCTTGCAGCCGACGTCGGGTCAGATCCACATTCGCGGCAGCCTGGCCGCGCTGTTGGAGCTCGGGGCCGGCTTCCAGCCGGAGCTCTCCGGTCGCGACAACGTCTTTCTCTACGGCTCGATGTTGGGATTCTCCAAGAAGATGGTCGAGGGCATCTTCGACGACGTGGTCGGCTTCAGCGAGATCGAGAACTTCATCGATACCCAGGTGAAGTTCTATTCGAGCGGCATGTACGTCCGGCTGGCCTTCGCGGTGGCCGTCAACGTGGACCCCGACATCCTGGTGGTCGACGAGGTCCTCGCCGTCGGCGACGAACGCTTTCAAGCGAAGTGCATCGATCGGATCCGCTCGTTTCAAGACGAGGGTCGGTCGATCCTCTTCGTCACGCACAACGCCGACCAGGTTCGCGCCATCTGCGACCGCGCGATCGTCCTCGACGGCGGGCACATGATCGCCGACGGCCCGACCCACGAGTCACTGCGCATCTTTCGCGAGCACCTCATGGACAGTGCGGTGGTTCACGACCGCAGCGGTCTGTTGGCGTCGATCAATATTGACTCAATCACCACGCCGTCGGGATCGTTCGACGTGCGCAGTGGCGCCGGCATGCACTTCGACGTGAACATCACCTCGCACGGCGCCTACAGCGGCAACTTCGTCATGGAGATCTTCACGCGCAACGGTCTGCTGGTCAGTCGTAGCGACGCCAAGGGATCTCCGGTCAACCTGACCCCGGGACAGAACAGCGTCGGCATCGACCTGGCCCAGATTCCCCTGCTCGACGGTATCTACGACGTCAACGTGGGCGTGGTCGATCCCCGGGGCAACACCGTCATCGCCTGGCGCGAGCAGGCCGCGTCAATCCAGGTGACCTACGACGGGCGCGAAGGCGGCCTGGTCGAGCTCGGCGCGGCGATCCGTCAGCAGTAGCTCACTGGTCCGCGGTCTTGAGCCGTGGGAATCGGCGAAGTGAGCCGAACAGCCCGAGCTTGCCGACGTTGAAGGGATGAGTGGCGCCGCTCAACATTCGCCGGTCGCCGCGAGAGTTGCCGTAGGCGAAGACGATCGGGGGAGTCGGGTAGCGACGTTGCGTGATCCATTCGTCGAGTCGCCGCAGTTTCTCGGTTCCCCGGCAGTTCTTGCCGAGGTACCCGCCCGTCAGGCGACCTCGCGGATCGAGCGCGAGACGGGTCCCGAGCCCGCCGTTGGCCCCTAGGTCTTCGGTCATCACGTCCACGTAGAGCTGCGGCGACGCCGAGACGATCACGATGTCGTGTCCCTGTTGGCGGTGCCACTCCAAGCGAGCGAGCAACAGGGCTCGGCCCTCGTGATCGAGGTGATCGCGGGCGAACGTTTCCGACTGCGCCACGACGACCTGCTGGTCGATCCCGGCCAAGAGTTTCACGAAGAGCCGTTCCTTCGCGTTGTCGGCCCACCGGCTACTTCGCAGGGCGCCGATCGTCAAGGGCAGCGCGAGGGACAGGGCGGCGCGCCAGGTGCGTCCTCGACCGGCGACGGATTGGAGCCAGGGAAAGACGCTTCCGCCTCGAGTGAGCGTGCCGTCGAGGTCGAACGCCGCGACGACCGGCCGGTGATCATGGTCCACCGGACTAGTTTCACAGCCTTTGTGATCAACGGGTTTCCACCTACCTACAAATCCGATAGATATTGGCAACAATTCGAATCTTGCCGCTAGGGTTGGCTCGTTCAGTCAAGGGACTGACATCACGCACAAGGAGCACCACATGGCGATTCGACTCGGCGACGAGGCCCCGGACTTCACGGCGGAGACCACCGAAGGCACCGTCAACTTCTACGACTACCTGGGCGACGGCTGGGGCATTCTCTTCTCGCACCCCAAGGACTTCACCCCGGTGTGCACCACCGAACTGGGCGCCTTTTCCGCGCGCCGAGGCGAGTTCGACAAGCGCAACACCAAGTTGATCGCGGTGTCGGTGGACGACGTCGACTCCCACCTGCGCTGGAAGAGCGACATCAATGAGACCCAGGGCGCGGAACTCAACTTCCCGATCATCGGCGACGCCGATCGCAAGGTGGCGGACCTCTACGACATGATCCATCCGAACGCGAACGACACCTTGACCGTGCGCAGCGTCTTCATCGTGGACCCCAATAAGAAGGTGAAGCTCACGCTGACCTACCCGGCCTCCACCGGGCGCAACGTCGACGAGATCGTGCGCGTGCTCGACTCCTTGCAGCTCTCGGCCAAGTTCCCGGTCTCGACGCCGGTCGACTGGAAGGACGGCGAGGACGTCATCATCGCGCCGGCCGTCAGCGACGACGACGCCAAGGAGAAGTTCCCGAAGGGCTTTCGCAAGGTGAAGGACTACCTGCGCTACACCCCGCAGCCCAACAAATAGTCGAGGCATCTTCGTAAAGCGGCCACCCTCGGGTGGCCGCTTTACGACGCCAGCACCGTAAAGTGACTGTTCGACAAGGAGTCTCATGACCGACCCGACCACGTTCACTTACGCGAATCAGACGGTCAATCGTCTCGGTTTCGGCGCGATGCGCATCACCGGCGAGGGGATCTGGGGACCGCCCAAGGACCCCGACGAGTGCCGCGCGGTGCTGCGTCGGGCCGTCGAGCTCGGCGTCAATCTCATCGACACCGCCGACTCCTACGGGCCCTACGTCTCCGAGGAGCTGATTCGCGAGGCGCTGCACCCCTACGGCGACGTCCGGGTCGCCACCAAGGCCGGATTCTTGCGAATCGGACCGAACGCCTGGCGTGAGTGCGGCCGACCGGACTACCTGCGCCAGGAGTGCGAGATGTCGCTTCGTCGACTGGGCCAGGAGTCGATCGACCTCTTCCAGTTGCACCGCATCGACCCCACGGTCGAGCCCGACGAACAGTTCGCACTTCTGCGAGACCTGCTCGACGAGGGCAAAGTCCAAGCCGTCGGGCTCTCCGAGGTGAGCGTCGAGCAAATCATCGCCGCGAGAAAAGTGGTGACGATCTCGACGGTGCAGAACCTCTATAACGTGTCGAACCGACAAAGCGAAGCGGTGCTGGAGTACTGCGAACGCGAGGGCATCGGCTTCATTCCCTGGTACCCGGTCGCGGCGGGAAGCCTCGCGCGAAGCGGGGGACCGCTCGACGCGCTGGCCCACCGCCACGGGATCAGCGTCGGACAACTCTCCCTCGCGTGGCTGCTGCGTCGCTCTCCCGTGATGCTCCCGATTCCCGGCACGTCCAAAGTCACCCACGTGGAAGAGAACTGCGCGGCGGCCTCCATCCAGCTGGACGACGCGACGTTCGACGCGCTCGACGCGCTGCGCGATTAGGCCGAACGCTCGACCTGCTCGACCAGCGAAGTCCGAAGTTCGCGTTTCAACACCTTGCCTTGCGGGTTGCGCGGGAGCGGTTCGGAACGAAAGAAGATCTTGGTCGGCACTTCAAAGCGCGCGAGGTGTCGGGCCACGTGACGGGTGATCTCTTCGGCTTCGATCACCCGGCCGGGCCGCAACACCACGACGGCGGCGACCTCCTCTCCCATGGTGGCGTGGGGCAGACCGACGACGGCACAGTCGGCGACGTCGGGGTGATCGAAGATGGCGGCCTCCACGATAACCGAGTAGACGTTCTCGCCACCCCGGATGATCATGTCCTTGGCCCGGTCGACGATGAACACGAAACCCTCTTCGTCTATTCGCGCAATGTCGCCGCTTCGCAGCCAGCCCTTGGAGAAAGATTTGGCCGTGGCTTCCGGTTTCTTCCAGTAGCCGCGCACGACGTTGGGGCCTTTGATCCACAGTTCACCGACCACCCCGGGTCCGCGGGGTAGATCGGGCGTCGGCTCATCGCCGTCGAAGTCCTCGGGCACGATCGCGATCTCCGTCACCGGCACGGCCGGTCCGCAGCTCTCCGGTTTCGCCACGTAGTCGGCGCCGCCGTTCAAACAGACCGCGGCCGAGGTCTCGGTCAGTCCGTAGCCGTTGCCCGGCATGCCCCCGGGAAAGGCCAGCTGAATTCGTCGCACCAGTTCGGGGGGCGCGGGCGCGCCGCCGTAGGAGACGGACTTCACACTGGAGGTGTCGAACTTGGCGAAATCGGGATGGTCCAGGATCTGCATCGCGATGGTCGGCACGCCGCCGAACATGGTGAGCCGTTCGGACTCGATCAACGACAGCGCCTGGCCGGCGTCGAAGTGGTGCATCATGACCAGCTTGCCGCCCGAGGCCGTATTCGTGATCATCGTCGCGAGACAGCCGGTGGCGTGAAAGAGGGGCACACTCAAGAGACCGGCGTTGGGGATGCTCTCACCCGACTCGTCGAGGTTGCCGCCGCCCCAGCGCAGCGTGGCGCGCGACCCTACGAAGAAGAGGTTCATCAAGTTGGTGATGGCGTTGCGATGCGTCCCGACGGCGCCCTTGGGATGGCCGGTCGTGCCGGAGGTGTAGAACATCGTGGCGTCGTCGTCGGTGGCGACGTCCACGTCGGGCGGACTCGCCGTGGCGCTGACCTCCCCGACGTACTCATTGAAGTCGACCGTACGAACGCGAGGGTGGGCCGCGCCCAGTCGGGCCGGCCGAGTGGGATCTTCGCTGATGACCACGATCGTCGACAGATCCGGCAGGTCATCGAACTGGCCGCGGAGCCGCTCCAGGCGCTCCTCGTCGACGAAGAGCACCGAGGTGCCCGAGTCATTCAGTCCGTACTGCAGTTCTTCGGGCGTCCACCACGCGTTGATCGGTACCACCACCGCGCCGGTTAGTACCGTTCCCCAAAAGGCCATGACCCACTGGGGCAGGTTGCGTGACGCGATGGCCACGCGGTCGCCCTTGGTGACGCCGTCGGCGATCAGGCGACGGGCCAGCGTCGACACGACCCGGTAGTGCTCATCGAAGCTGAAGCGCTGTCCTTCGTAGACGAGGAAGTCGCGCGACGCGTGCGTCAGGGACAGGTCCAGGATCTGGCGCAGCGTCGCCGGGGCGTGTTTCCAGACCGTCATCTCGATGCCGTTGACCGACGCGCGCTCGGTTTCGAACATCGAACCGGGGGCGGTCATCTGCGCCGTGGCCTGCGCTAGCGACAGGACCTCGTCACTCATCGAGCGTGGGCGGGGTCACCGGTGCCTTGGGGAACAGCGTGTCGCGATAGTGCTGCAGTTCGTCGATCGATTCGCGGATGTCGTCGAGGGCGCGGTGCGCGGTCGCCTTTTCGGGCAGCGCCTCCAGGACTTCGGGGTGCCAGCGACGGGTCAACTCCTTCAAGGTCGAAACGTCGACGTTGCGATAGTGGAAGAACTCCTCCAAGGTCGGCATGTACTCCTGCAGGAACCGACGATCGGTCCCGATGGAGTTGCCACACAGCGGAATCGATCGCGCTTCGGCGATGTGTTCTTTGAGGAACGCCAGGGTCTGGGCCTCGGCCTCGTCGTTCGTGACCGTCGACTGATTGACGGCCTCGATCAGCCCGGACTTGGTGTGCATCTCGGTGACGAATTCACCCATCTCGGCCATCTGTTCGGGCGACGCGTGAATGACCAGGTCCGGCCCTTCGGCGATCACGTTGAGGTTGTCGTCGGTAATGAGGGTGGCGATTTCGATGATGACGTGGCGCTGCGGTTCGAGTCCCGTCATCTCCAGATCCATCCACACCAGCACAGTGCGAGACTACTGAACCTTCAATCAATGTTGGTCACACCCGGCGATAGCCTCGGCCTATGGAAATCCCCGTTCGGTTCCTGCGACCCGACGCCACACTGCCCATTTACGCCAATGACGGTGACGCGGGGTGCGATTTGGTCGCCGTCGAATCGTGCACGATCGCGGCCGGCGGCGGGCGCGTCATGGTGTCGACCGGAATGGCCGTCGCCATTCCCGAGGGTCACGGGGGTTTCGTCTTGCCGCGAAGCGGCTTGGCGGCGAAACACGGCGTCACCTGCATCAACGCGCCCGGTCTGATCGACGCCGGGTACCGCGGCGAAGTAATGGTGGCCCTCGTAAACCTCGATCCCACGCACGATTACGAAGTGAAGAAGGGCGACCGGATCGCCCAGTTGGTCGTGCTGCCGGTGCCGCGGACCTCGTTCCACGCCGTCGAAGAACTCCCGACGGCCGATCGCGGCGCCGGCGGCTTCGGAAGTAGTGGGCGTTGACGCGCTTCCTCGGTCCGCTGGATAGCGCCTTCATCTTGCTGGAGGTTCCGGGATCGGCCATGAACATCGGCGCCGTGATCGAACTCGATTTTGGCGACGTGGCCGATCCGACCGAGCGCTACGAACTCATCCGCAAGAACGTCGCCGATCGACTGCACGAGATTCCGGTGTTAACCCAGCGGGTCATTCGAGCACCCTTCGACCTCACGTGGCCGGCACTGGTACCGGTCGCGCACCTCGACCTCGACCGACATATTTCGCGCGTCGCCCTGCCGTCGCCGGGGAACTCGGATCAGTTCGATCAGGTGATCTCCGAGTTCTTGTCGCGACCACTGGTGCGCACTCGACCGCTGTGGCAGCTCATGATTGTCGAAGGGCTCGAAGACGGTCGGGTCGCGGCGGCCTTGAAGGTGCATCACGCGCTGGCCGACGGCGTCTCGGGCGCCGAGACCTTCGCCAGCCTCTTCGACATCTCACCGGAGGTTCGCGAACCGGCTCCCCAAACCAGCGACGTCGACGCCGAAACAATCTCGAGCACTTCGATGTCGCTCCTCCTTGACGGAGTGCGTCGGGTCCGCGCCAACCCCGCGCTCGCCGTCGGCGTGGTCATCTCGTGGCTGAAGCGGTTGTTCGACGTCGTGCGCACCGTCGTTCAAGTGGGGCTGACGCGAGGCCGAAAACGATCGACGCCCGATCAGCCGTCGATCTTTGAAGCTCGACGCACGTCGCTCAACGGACGAGCCGGGGTGGAGAAGATCTATCACCGCACGCGCGTCCCCCTCGCCGACGCAAAGCGCGCGGCCAAGTATCACGGCGCTTCGGTCACCGACTTCGTCATGGCCACCACGAGCGGCGCGCTGCGCCGTCTCCTGGCCGATCGCGGCGAGGAGCTCAAGCGCGACCTCATCGCCTTCGTCCCCATCAACGTTCGCGGCGACGGTGACGCGGCGGCCATGGGCAATCAGATTTCGGGAATACTGTTGGCGCTGCACACCGAACTCGATGATCCGGTGGAGCGACTGAGGGCGATCGCCCGGGATTCGGCCCGGACCGTCGGCGTGCAGCGTCGTAGCGGCGCGAAGATTCTCCAGGAGATGCCGCGCGTGCTCGGCCCGACCGTGCTGTCGCTCGGAGGAAAACTTGTCGACGCCTTCGGTCTGTTCGACGTGTTGCCGCCGATGGCCAATCTGATGTTGTCGTCCGTCCCGGGACCGCCCATTCCGCTGTGGCTCAGCGGTCACCGCGTCGTGTCGGCCGCGCCGGTCGGACCGCTCCTCGGGCCGTTCTCGCTAAACGTCACCGTGCTGGGATTCGAACAGAATCTGGAGTTCGGCATGCTGGGGTGCGCGCAGTCCATGCCCGATCTGGCGTCGCTCCGTGACTACCTGTTCGAAGAGGCCACCCGACTGATCGGCACGGTCAACGAGTGAACCGGTGTCGATTCCGATCGGCGCCTGGGCTACTATGGGTGACCACGCGGACGTAGCTCAGTTGGTAGAGCGCGACCTTGCCAAGGTCGAGGTCGCCGGTTCGAGCCCGGTCGTCCGCTCCAAAGAGTTCAGTGATCCGCGCTCCACGCGCCGGAAATAGTGCGCCCGGCGTCCACGTCGTGAAGCGTCCTAGACTTGCATTCCCTGCCATCGAGATGATGCGTGTCGTGAAAGGCCTCCGACGGACCGAGTGACCAGACATTTACGTGCGAAAGGCGCCACCGTGACTACGGACGGAGCGGCATGGTAGAGGAGTCCATCGCGTCGGCCGACCTGGTGATCGCCGACGTACTCAATCAATTTGCCCGCAACTTTCTCCTCAATGACCTCACGAGCGAGCAGTCGGGGAAGTTGCTCGAAGCCTCGCGCGCTGAGACCGTCTTTCAGCTGCCCCGCCGCGAAGCTCGTCGACGAGAGACCGTCATCGGTCAGGTGCATCAGGCCCGGGTGAGCGTGCGACGTCTTCGATCGGTGCTGCGAACCTTTTCCGGACTCTTCGACGCCGACTGGTCGGTGCCGATGTTGGTGGAGCTCTCGTGGTACGCCGGCGTGCTCGGCGAGATTCGCGATCTCGACGTCCTGCGCTCGGGCATCGAGAAGTCGCTGTGGTTGGTCGGGGACGAACCACTGCAGGCCCGAGTCATGGAGCGACTCGATCGACGAATTGTCAGCGCCCAGGATCGAGGGGCCCTCGAGCGCTCGACCAAGCGCTACGCGCTCCTCGTCGATGAGATTTCGACGATTAGTTCCTCGGTCGCCTTCGACTCGAAGGCCAAGGGTCCGGCGTCCGAGGTCCTCAGTTCGCAACTGAAGCGGGCCTGGCGTGACGTGCGAAAAGCGGCACGAGAGGCCCGAGCGGATTCGTCGAACGAGAACCTGCACGAGGTACGCATCACCTTGAAGCGACTGCAGTGCGCCTGCGAGGTACTCGGTTTGGTTGCCGGCAAACCGGCCGTGAAGGTGGCCCGGGCGGCCGAAACCACGCAGACGAAACTCGGCGTGGTGCACGACGAATCGGTCGCGAGTTCGTGGTTGAAATCGCTGATCGTGGCGGAGCCGGACTGGAAGGTCCCTCTGCGCGAGATACGGGCCTTTCACACCGAAGCCCGTCGAGAGGCCAAGCGGGGATGGCGCGAGTCGATCGAGAACGTCGAGACCAGGTGGGACGATCTGCGGAGCTGAGTCGGTCGTGGGCCCAGCGCCCTTCGATGCGTAATCTCTAGCGAAGGAGGTTGTCATGGTCCACCCGTCGCTCGAGCCTTACGTCAATGCCGTTCGGGCCGAACCGGCGACGCATCCCTCCCTCTTGAGCGCCGACGAACGTCGCGCGCTCTACCGGGACCTGGCGCTCGCCAATCGCGGGGAGCTCCAATCCGTGGCCGCGGTTCGTGACGTTGAACTGGCCCTGGAGGGGCGCACGCTCAAAGCGCGACTGTACGTCCCGCTGGAGGACGAGAGCAAGGCGCTGGTTATCTATTTTCATGGCGGCGGGTTCGTGGTCGGGGACCTCGACACGCACGACGCACTCTGTCGTCGACTCTCTTCGGACACCCGAATGCGATTCCTCTCGGTGGACTACCGCTTGGCTCCGGAGCACCCCTTCCCGGCCGGCATCAACGACGCCGTCGACACCCTCCGCTACGTGTCCGCGCACCTGGAGGAGTTCGAGGACGAGAGAGCCGAACTCATCGTGATGGGCGACTCGGCCGGCGCGACCTTGATGACCGTGGCCTGCGCCTTGACCCGAGGCGAGGACCTGGGCATCGCCGCGCAGGTCGTGATCTATCCGACGCTGGGTCCGGAACTGTTCACCGATTCGGTGCATAAATATGGTGTCGGCCACGCCCTGGACATCGATCATTTGCGTTACGACTACGGGCTGTACCTCGAGGGGTGGACCGATCACAGCGACCCGCGCGTCACCCCGATCATGTTCCCAGACCTCACCGGCGCGCCGCCGGCGATCGTGGTGGTGGCCGAGTGCGATCCCCTGCGCGATGAAGCGGTCGCGTACGCCGGACTGCTCGAACACTTCGGCGTTCGCGTGGAGTTACTCGAAGCCGAGGGGATGATCCACGGCTTCTTGCGACTGCCGACCATGGTCCCCGAGGCGACCGAGATCATCGACGACCTGGCCGCGCACATGCACCGTTACGTCGAGGCCGCGAAGTGAACGTCCTCTTCATCACGTTGGACCAGTTCCGCGGGGACTCCTACGCCGCGGCCGGTCATCCGCTGGTCCGAACACCCACGCTCGACCGCATCGCGCGCGAAGGCGTTCGCCTGAGCCGCCACTACTCCCAGGCCGCGCCGTGCTCGCCGGGCCGCGCCGCGATCTATACCGGCACGTACCAGATGAACAATCGGGTGGTGGCCAACGGGACACCGTTGCCGAAAGGGCTTGACAATATCGCCCACGTCGCGCGTCGGGCCGGATACGACCCGACGCTCTTCGGCTACACCGACCAGGGCGTCGATCCGGCCGACGCCGAGGGCGTCGACGACCCTCGACTCGACAGTTACGACGGCGTGCTGCCGGGAATGTCGGTGGGCCTGTACCTGCCCGAGAGCCAGGCCGGCTGGATCCAGCACCTGCGCGCGAAGGGCTACGACGTCCCCTACGGCTGGGAGGTGGCCGCGCGCGGTGAGCCCGATCGGCCGGCCGAGCTGTCGCTCAGTGGCTTCCTCACCACTCGTTTTTTGGATTGGCTCGGCACCCAGGCGAGTGGATGGTTCGCTCACCTGAGTTACTTACGTCCCCATCCGCCGTACGCCGCGGCGGGGGAGTTCTCGCGCATGTACGACCCCGCGGACGTCGAGATGCCGATCGCACCGGCGCCCCTCGAGCAGCGACACGCCATTCACGAGGCGGCCCTGGGCATCGAAGCGAGCGCCGCGCCCCGCGATCCCGATCAGATGCGCGCCCTCAGGGCCCAGTACTACGGGATGATCAGCGAGGTCGACAGTCAGCTCGGGCGAGTGGTGCGCGCCCTGGAAGAACGAGGCGAATGGGACGACACGCTGGTCGTCATTACGGCCGATCACGGCGAACAACTGGGCGACCACGGGCTCAAAGAGAAGCTGGGGTTCTTTCCGCAGAGCTATCACGTGATTGGACTGTGGCGTGATCCGCACTCCGGCCACGCCGGTCGAGTGATCACCCGTTTCAGCGAGAACGTGGACCTGTTGCCCACGCTCGCGGACGTCATGTCACTCGACGAGCCGGCCCAGTGCGACGGCCGATCGCTCGCCCCACTGCTGGCCAGCGAGGACGTGGCGTGGCGCAGCGCCGCCCACTACGAATGGGATTACCGCAGCTACTTCATCCGACGCGCCACCAGTGATTGGCCCAAGGACCGAAGCCTGTCGCTCTCGAATCTCGCCGCGTCGGTCAGTGATGATCTCGGCTACGTCCAGTTCGCCGACGGAACGTTCAAATGTTTCGACCTGCTCGCCGACCCGACGTGGCGCACGGAGTGTCGCGACACCGAACGAATCATGCGCGGCGCCCAGGAACAATTGGTGTGGCGCCAAGAACACCTGAGACGTGATTTGACCGACATGCTGTTGCGTCCCAATCGACCGGGTCGCTGGCCCACGGGATTCAAGGACGTCGCGTTCGCGTCGAACTAGAGCTCGCCGTATCACCTTCGTTGGACGTTCCAGCCCAACCTTTGATAGGTAATGCCACGTCGTAGGAGACGGGTTAGGTAAGGTCGAAAGTGTTCGGTTAGGCCGAATGCGGGTTTGCTACGCAATAAAGAACGAAGTAATCCTTGGGGGGTTCGTGCCGACGTTTGCCAGTGAACGGCGATGGCTGGTGCTGTTCGTTCTTTGCATTGCGGTATTCCTGGTCGTCGTCGACAACACCATCGTCAACGTCGCCCTGCCGACCATCTCTCGAGACCTCCACGCGTCGAACTCGTCCCTGCAGTGGATCGTGGACGGGTACTCCTTGCCGTTCGCGGGACTGTTGCTCGCCGGTGGGGGACTCTCGGATCGTTGGGGTCGCAAGCGCGTCATGCAGTTGGCGCTGTTCGCCTTCGCGGTATTCTCGGTACTGGCGGCCTTCTCCCACAACGTGTCGACACTCTTGACGGCCCGCGCCCTGATGGGTGCCAGCGCGGCGTTCATCTTTCCGGCCACCCTGTCGACCTTGACGGTGGTCTTCGAGGACAGTCGTGAACGGGCCAAGGCCTTCGGATTCTGGGGCGCCACGACCGGCATCGCGATCGCCCTCGGACCGATCGCCGGGGGCACCCTCATCTCGCACTTCTTCTTCGGGTCGATCTACTTGGTGAACGTCCCGATCGCGCTGGTGGGCGTCGCGGCGATCGCGTCCGTCGTGCCCGAGTCGACGAACCCCGGAGGTCACCAACTCGACCTCGTCGGGCTGGCGCTCGGCACGAGCGGCGTGACCGCGCTGATCCTCGCGATCATCCAGGGCCCGTCGTGGGGCTGGCGATCCTCACCGACGTTGGTGCTCTTCGGGGCCGCGATCCTGTTGCTGAGTGGATTCGCGAACTACGAGTTGGGCCGCGACGGGCCACTCCTGAACGTGCGCATCTTCAACAACCGGACCTACGCGGCGAGCGCCGGGGCCATGGCCACGAACTTCTTCTGCCTCTTCGGTTTCATCTTCTTGGTGACGCAGTATTTCCAACTCGTGCGGGGCTATTCGGCGCTGTCGGCCGGCGTCCACACCCTGCCCTTCGCCTTCGCGGTCATGGTGACGACACCACTCGGGGCGCTCGCCGCGCTTCGACTGGGGAACCGGGTGGTGGTCTCATTGGGACTGGTGGTGACCGCCGCGGCGCTGCTGTGGTTGTCAACAATGGCGGCGCAGGCGGCCTACCTGGGACCGATCGTCGAGTCGATGGTGACGTTGGCCGTGGGATTTTCGCTGGTCAACGCGCCGTCGGTCGCCGCCACGATGGAGACCCTGGAACCGGATCAGCTCGGCGCGGGGGCCGCCGGAAACGAGACCACGAGAGAGCTCGGTGGCACCATGGGCGTGGCGATCATCGGTTCGGTCTTCGCCTCCCTGTTCGGACCGGCCATTCGGCGGGCGTTCGAGCCGTTTCGAGGTTCCGGGCTCTCTCTTCATCAACTCAACGTGGCGCAGAGTTCGATGGAGGCGGCCAAGATGACCGCCGCGCACCTCCCCCTCTCGGCCCAGGCGTCGTTGGCGCCGCGGCTCACGGTCGCTTTCATGAGCGGATTTCATCGGGGATGCCTCGTGGCCGCCGTTATCGCGGTCGTCGTCGCTCTCATCGTGTTCTATTACCTCCCGGCCGGCGAATCGTCTCCCAAATCGGAATTCGTTTTCGAGCACTGAGGTGCCCCGAGGGCGCTGCGGGTAATGGTGTCGGATTTTCTGGTATCAATGGAACCCAGACGCCGACCTCGGCGAGGGGACAATTTAGGGAGATTTCATGCAGCGCTTAACACGATTTCGTCAGGTTCTCGTCATGACGGGAGTCGCCTCGCTGATGCTCGCCACCAGCGTGAGTGCGGGGGCTAGTTCAACCTCGGGCAAGTACAACGCCGCGGACGCCAAGCTCGTCCCGTCGGCCTACAAGGGAAAGACCCTGCAGGTGGCCACCGACGCGACCTACGCCCCGGATGAATATATGAACAGCGGCGTCATGACCGGATTCGATGTCCAACTCATGTACGCGATCGCCAAGACCCTGGGTATCACGGTCAAGGAGAACGCCGTCGTCTTCGCCACCATCCTGTTAGGGATTGGTGACGGCCGCTACGCGATTGGCAACTCGTCCTTCACTGACGAGAAGAGCCGCGAGAAGCAGGTCAACTTCGTGGACTACTTCCAAGCCGGCGAAGGCATCTACGCCAAGAGTTCCACCACCGCAAAGTTCACCGGCCTGAAGAGCCTCTGCGGATTCACGGTGGCCGTAGAAAGTGGTACGACGGAATTCAGCGACGCCAAAAAGACGGCGAAGACCTGTCCTTCCAACAAGAAACTGACGTATCTGTCGTACCTCACCCAGACCGAGGCGGATTTGGCGGTCTCTTCGGGCCGCGCGACGTTCGGTTTCTTGGACAGTCAGGTCGCGGGTTACGTGGTCTCGCAATCGAAGGGCGTCTTCAAATTGGTCGGAAAGGCCATCGAAGTTGCCCCGTACGGCATTGCCACGTCGAAGTCGGCTTCCGGCAAGCAATTCGCCAAGGCGATTCAGGCGGCGATTAAGACCATGATCGCCAACGGTACGTACGGCGCCATATTGAAGCAGTACGGCGTCACCGGCGGTGGACTGACGTCATCGCAGATCGTCCTCAACGGGGCAATCTCGTAAGTCGTAGTAAAAACTAACTTCATGGGGACGAACGGGGACGCAGCCGTAAAGGTCGTCCCCGTTCGCCACGTTGGTCAGTGGTTCGGTTTGGCGTTCTTGGCGCTGTTCGTCGCCATGCTGATCCACACCATATTTTCCAAGATTCCCTCGGGTAGCCGAAAGTGCCATTTAGTCGCCGCGCGATACGTCTGTCGCCCCGTCTTGAAGTGGCGATTCGGATGGAACGACATTTTCCACTACTTCACGAATCACCTCGTTCTCAGGGGCCTCCTCGTCACACTGGAGCTCACTGCCATCGCCATGTTTATCGGCATCGTGTTGGGAGTGTTCGTCGCCATCATGCGTCTATCGCACAATCGATTGCTCTCGGGTGCCGCGTGGACCTACACCTGGGTCTTTCGCGGGACACCGGTGTACGTCCAGATCTTGATGTGGGGCGCCATCGCGTTTCTTTACCCGCAGCTCGCGATCGGAATACCGTTCACGCACATCTATCTCGTTCACTTCGGGGCGAATTCGGTATTTTCACTGTTCAACGCGGCGGTGACCGCTCTCGGACTCAATGAGGGGGCCTACTTCTCAGAGATCGTCCGGTCCGGGTTGATCGCGGTCGACGAGGGCCAGACCGAGGCCGCCATGTCCCTCGGTATGACCCGGGGCCAAACCCTGCGTTTGATCGTGTTGCCCCAGGCCATGCGCGTCATCATTCCCCCGACGGGCAATGAAGTGATCTCGATGTTGAAGACGACGTCGCTGGTGTCGGCGATTGCCGTCATCGACCTCCTCGGCGCCGTGACGAATATTTACAATCAGACGTACCAGATCATGCCGATGTTGATAATGGCGAGTCTCTGGTACTTAATCGTCTCGACCATCTTGTCCGTGGGTCAGTTCTATCTGGAGCGGTACTTCGCGCGCGGTGCGCTGCGGACGCCGCCGCTCACTCCGATCCAAAGAGTTCGACGAGATCTTCGCGGCATCGCCTCGAAGTACCGCACGAGGCGCGGGGTTCGGGTGGGGGCGCCCTCGTGACCGAACCGATGGTGGAGGCGATCGGCGTCCACAAGTCCTACGCCGGCGTGGAGGTTCTGCGGGGAGTGAATCTGACGGTGGCCCGAGGCGAGGTCACCTGTTTGATCGGCCCGTCGGGCTCGGGCAAGAGCACGCTGTTGCGTTGCATCAATCACCTGGAAAAGCACGACGCCGGGGAACTCCGGGTCGACGGCGAACTGGTGGGCTACGAGGCGAAAGGCGACAAACTGTACGAACTGAACGATCGGCGAATCTGCCAAGAACGCTCCCAGATCGGGATGGTCTTCCAGCGCTTCAACCTCTTCCAGAATCTGAACGTGCTCGAGAACATCACGGTGGGACCAATCAAGGTGAAGGACGTCAACGACGAGCAGGCCAAAAAGGCCGCCCGTGATCTTCTGGTTCGCGTGGGACTCGAAGGTAAGGAGAAGAACTACCCCACGCAGCTCTCCGGCGGACAGCAGCAACGCGTCGCAATCGCTCGCGCGTTGGCCATGGAACCGAAGTTGATGCTGTTCGACGAACCGACGTCGGCCCTCGACCCGGAGTTGGTGGGAGAAGTCCTGGACGTCATGAAGGATCTGGCGCGAAGTGGCATGACCATGATCGTGGTGACCCACGAGATGGGTTTCGCCAAAGAAGTGGCCGACACCGTGTACTTCCTGGACCAGGGAGTGATTGAAGAGTCCGGGGATCCCAAAGTGGTGCTCACGTCGCCGTCGTCCCCACGCCTTCAGAGTTTTCTCTCCAAAGTTCTCTGATGACCTGGTCCCTCGACCCGACGAACGTCGGCACCGGACTGCCGCTCGAAGGCGTACGCGTGCTGGACCTCTCGCGCGTTCTCGCGGGACCGCTGTGCGCCATGATCGCCGGCGACCTCGGCGCGGACGTGATCAAGGTCGAGGCCCCGCACGGCGATCCGGTGCGCTCGCTCGCCCCACCACGTTTCGGTGACGACGCGACCTATTACTTAGCCGTCAATCGTCATCGCCGCAACGTCGTGGCCGATCTCCGCGATCCGAAGGACTATGAGAAGGTCGCCGTGCTCGTCCGCCTGGCCGACGCCGTGGTGGAGAACTACCTGCCGAGTCAGATCACCTCGCTTGGCATCGATCGTCTGCGCGAGATGAATCCGGAGTGCGTCTGGGTGAGCATCACGCCGGCCACGGTCGGTGGACCGGTCGCCGATCAGCCGTCCTTCGACCTCTTAGCGCAGGCCCGTTCCGGGATCATGGGGGTGACGGGCGAGCCCGACGGTCCGCCGACGAAGGTTGGCGCGCCCATCGCCGACGTGGTCACGGGGCTCTACGGCGCCATCGGCCTGTTGGCCGGTCTGTTCGCGCGCGCGCAGCACCGCCCCGGTCGCCACTTCGAGGCACCGCTGTTGGAATCGGCCATGACCGCCCTGGTCAATCAGGCGCAGGGCTACCTGGCCACCGGCGAGAACCCGACGCCCCTCGGTAACGATCACCCGAGCATCACGCCTTACGGGCCGGTGACGACCGCGGACGGATTCATCCTTCTCGCCGTCGGGACCGACGCCCAGTACGCGCGATTGGTCGAAGTCCTGGATGACACACCGCTGGCCGGTCACGATTCGTGGCGCGACAACGCGGCGCGCGTCGATCACCGCGACGAACTTCGCGTCGAGCTCAACCGGATCTTCGCCACGCGCCCGACCGATGAGTGGTTGGCGGCCCTGGCCCGCTCGGGAATTCCGCACGCCCCGATACTGGACGTGGCGGGCGCCTTCGCGCAGGCTCAGATTCGCGACGGCGACTTCGTGGGTCCGATGGGCACGCCCGGCGGGCCAGTGTCGACCATGCGCACGCCACTGGTCATCGACGGCCGGCGTCCCACGATTCGCCGGGGGCCGCGTCGAATGGGCGAAGACTCCGAAGAGATCTTCGGCGCTTAATTTTTCGCGGTGAACCGGTCACCGTCGAAGGTGTCGATCGACGTGAACTCTTCGACGGCGCGTCGCGTCAGCTTTGTCGCCCGACTGGCCGGATGTCCCAGGGCCACAATTGACGCGACGATGTGGTCGTTCGGGAGGTCCAGGACGTCGCGCACGCCCGATTCGTTGCGCGTGGCGATCGTCGTCATGACGCCACCCAGTCCCCGGGCGCGCGCCGCCAGAAGAATGTTCCATACGAACGGAAAGATCGAGGCGCCACCGGCGATCTGGTATCGATCGAGGTCCCGGTCGGTCGCCGCCAGCGCGCCCAGATCGGCGCAGATGACCAGCATGACCGGCACCCGATCGAGCGTCTCGGGAAAGCCGTCGGGCTTGGAGACCGCGATCGCCGCCTCGCGCTTCGAGAGGGCCGCGGCGCGGTCCTGGTCGCTCGCGAGCGGCGAGAACGGCACGAGCCCGGCCAGCACGTGGGCGACGTAGTCGTGCCATCCGTCGAGGTACAGATCGCGCAGTGCCCGGCGGCGGGGCTCGTCTTTCACCACGATCACGCGCCACGCCTGGCGATTGCCACCGGACGGGGCGAAGCGGGCGTCGTCCAGGATCGCGTAGAGGTCTTTGTCGCTGACGGGTTCATCGAGGAACGCTCGAACCGAACCGGTCGTACGAATCGCGTCGGTCAGTTCCATGACGTCACTTTAGAACCGGGTTACTGATTGGTCCCGGCGTCTCGTCGTTGGAACAAGACGATCGCGACGACCAGCGTGGCGGCCACGTACGCGAGCAGAATGAACGTGGCGCTCCAGGCCCCGAAGGAGTTCGACGGCGCGAAGGGTGACTCCATCGAGATGCCGAGACTGGACGGTTCGAATCTCGTGAAGTCGTTCTGCCAACTCTGGGGAAAGAAGAGTCCGATGATCGGCACGATGAGCAGCACCGACACGTAGACGCTGATGGTGGCGGCGCTGTGTCGAAGGATGAGGCCGAGCGCGAACGCGAAGAGCGCCAACAAGGTCAAGTACAGCCCGGCGAGAATCACCGATCGAAGGACCGCGCCGTTCGCGAGTGACGCCGTGGGCACGACGCCGAGGTAGATCCGCTGTCCGATGAGAAAGGCGGCGAAACAGACGAACTCACCGAGGATCAGAATCGTGACCAGAAGGACGATGGATTTGCTGGTGATCAGACGCAAGCGATTGGGAACCGCCGTGAGGGTCGTTCGTATCGAGCCCGTCGTGTACTCGCTGGTGACGAAGAGCGACCCGATGACGCCGACCGCGAATTGGGCAAACAGGCTGCCGCGCAGACTGCTCGAGACCGGGTCGAAGGTCGCGATGCGCAGGGCATCGAACTGACTCCAGTGCGTTCGAATGAGCGTCGTGATGAGTACGCCGAGGCCCACCGTGAGCAGCACGGTCACGGCCACACCCATGATCGACGATCGCACGGATCGGAATTTGATCCACTCGGCCCTCGTCGAGGCCATCAACGTTGATTCGCTAGCCATTAGGGGGACCCGCGATGCGCGCGCCGTATTCGACGGCGCCGGCGGTGAGGTCCATGAAGACCTCTTCGAGGCTCGCGCGCTGAGGAGTCAGTTCGAAGACGGCGATGTCGGCGTCAAAGGCCAGTTGACCGATCTGGTCCGACGTCAGGCCGCCAATCGTCAGGCCGTCGTCGTTGGCCTCGTGCACCACGCCGTGATTCGACGCCACCAGCGCCGCCAATTTGTCGTGGTCCGATGCGCGCACCAGCACCGTGCCCTCGGCGTTCTTGGTGAGGTCGTTCACCGAACCGGACGTGATGAAGCGACCACGTCCGATCACGATGATCTCGTCGGCCGAGACGGCCATCTCGCTCATGAGGTGCGAGCTGACGAAGACGGTGCGGCCCTCGTTCGCCAGCGCCCGAAAGAACTCGCGGATCCACCTGATGCCTTCGGGGTCGAGTCCGTTCACCGGCTCGTCGAAGAGTAAGACGCCGGGATCACCCAAGAGCGCCCCGGCGATGCCGAGGCGTTGACTCATACCCAGCGAGTACGTGCCGACCTTTTTGTCGGCGACCGCGCCGATGCCCACGAAGTCGAGCACCTCGTCCACGCGGGACCTCTTTATCTGATTCGACGCGGCCAACGCGCGAAGGTGATTACGCGCCGTGCGTCCCGGGTGGACGGCCTTGGCGTCGAGCAGCGCACCGACCTGTCGCACGGGGTCGCGCAGTTGGGCGTAACGCGAGCCGTTCACCGTGGCCTGCCCCTTCGTCGCGTGGTCGAGGCCGAGGATGATCCTCATGGTGGTGGACTTGCCCGAGCCGTTCGGTCCCAGGAAACCGGTCACCACCCCGGGCTTGACTTCGAAGTCCAGGTCATCGACCGCGAGCGTGTCGCTGTAACGCTTCGTCAGATGGTCGATTTTGATCATGGGGTGCCTCTCGAAACACTACCGATGACGTACAACGTCACCGTCAGCCAGCGCTAAGAAGCGGCTAAGAGTGCGATCACTTTTGCGGTTGACGATGCGCCTGGCAGTACTCGCAGTGGCCGGTGACCGCGACGTGGTGTCGGTCCAGCCGGAACCCAAACGTCTTCTGCAGGTCTTTGCTCAGCGCGTCGAAGTGGGCGGCCGGAATCTCAAACGTCGCGCCGCACTGGTCGCACGTGAGGTGTCCGTGCACGGCGCCGGCGAGATGGAAGACCGCGGCGTGTTGGTCGAGGTGGGCGTGCACGACAATCTCCAAGGCTTCGAACTCTTCGAGGATCCGATAGACGGTCGAGGGGCTGACGTCGGGCTGACGTTTTTGAACCTCGTAGGTGATCTCTTCGGCGGTGAGATGGCCGGGAGCACCGACCAAGACTTCGGCGACCGTGCGCTTAGCGACGGTGACTCGTTTCGTGGCGCCACGAATCGCCGAGAGAATATCGTCGACTTCGGGACTGGAACGGGACATAGAAAAACACTAGGTCCGCCGGACCGGTTACAGAGCGTGCAGTTCGTCGATGACGCGTTGGGCCTCTTCGACGATCGAGCGCACGAGGTCCCCGGCCGGGACGACGGACGCAATGGCCCCCACGGCCTGTCCGGCGGGATAGCCCTCTCGCCGCGGATCGATGCCGAGCGTGTTCTCGTCGCCCCCGAGGTGAAACGTTCCGTCGTGGAAGGCGACCGCCAACTGGTCGGGAAATTTCTTCAGCAGCGTCGGTTCGGCTTCGTAACGATCGGTCGTGTCGTTACGAAGAACGCGCATGGTCTTGCCGCTGAACGCGCGCGAGACGACGGTGCCGTCTTCGCGACTCTCGAGAATCGATTCGCGGTATCCCGGTATGGCGCGGGCCTCGGGGGTCGCGATGAATCGGGTACCGATCCATACCCCGGCCGCGCCCAGAGAGAGCGCCGCCGCGAGTCCGCGTCCGTCAAAGATCCCTCCGGCCGCGACGACCGGGATCGCGCCGTCCATGGCGTCGACGATCAACGGCACGAGGGGCAAGGTCGCCACCGTACCGACGTGGCCTCCCGCCTCGGTACCTTGGGCGACCACCAGGTCGCACCCGGCGTCGAGCGCGCGTTTGGCGTGTTCGACTTTGCCGCACATCGACACGACCAGCACGTGGTGATCGTGACAGAGGTCGATGACGTGCGACGGCACGCCCAGCCCGGCCACGAACGTGCTCGCCCCTCCCTCGATCAAGAGCTCGACGTTATGTTGCAGTGTCTCGGGGAAGGCCGTCAAAAGGTCGACGCCGAAGGGCTTGGTGGTGAGGGCTTTGGTGGCCGCGATCTCGTGGGCCAGGCGTTCGCTGGACATGGTGGAGGCTCCGAGACAGCCGTAACCACCGGCGTTGGAAACCGCGGCGGCGAGTGCGCTGTAGGCGACGCCGCCCATGCCGGCGAGCATGACCGGGTGTTCGATCTTCAACATCTCGGTGAGTCTCGTTTTCATCGGTCTCCTTTTGCTACAAACTAGTTACGCCGTTGCGCGTCGACCAAATGTCAGCGTGCCCAACTAGGGTGATATTCACCCGCGAGTGGTGTTAGCCCCCGTCGTCTCTTCTGGAGTGGATTTGTTGCATGGATACTGACCTCGCCGTCCCAATGCCCAAGAGAGAGTTGTATTTCGTCTTCGGCGCTCTCATGTTGGGCATGTTGTTGGCCGCACTCGACAGCACCATCGTGGCCACCGCGCTGCCGACGATCGTGGGTGACCTCCACGGGGCCAGTCACTTGAGCTGGGTCGTCGTCGCCTACCTACTTTCTTCAACCGTGAGTACGCCGCTCTGGGGCAAGTTGGGTGACCTGCACGGTCGGAAGGTCTACTTCCAGGCGGCGATAATTCTCTTCTTGATCGGCAGCATGTTGTGCGGTGTCGCTCACACCATGGTCGAGTTGATCCTCTTTCGCGCCCTGCAGGGACTCGGTGGCGGTGGCCTCATGGTGGGCGCCCAATCGATCATTGCCGACATCGTCCCGCCTCGAGAACGGGGTCGTTACGCCGGATTCTTCGGTGCGACGTTCGGAGCCGCCACCGTGATCGGACCCCTCATTGGGGGATTCATCGTGGAATACTTTTCGTGGCGTTGGATCTTCTTCGTCAACGTTCCCTTCGGCATCCTCGCTTTGGTCGTCACCGCCGCGGTACTTCCGAGCGCCGGCGCTCGAGTGCAACACGTCATCGACTACGCCGGCATCGTCGCGCTGACCATTTCGGCCTCGGCCCTCATCCTCTTCACGTCCCTGGGTGGAACGTCACTGGCGTGGTTCGGTTGGAAGTCGGTGACGCTCCTTATCGTCGGTGTGGTCACCGGCATCATCTTCGTCGTGATCGAGCGGCGATCGAGTGAACCGGTTTTGGCGCCGCGACTGTTCGCGAACCGCGTCTTTTCGTCCGCTTCGGCGATTGGTTTCGTCGTCGGCTTCGCCATGTTCGGCGCGCTGACGTTCCTTCCGCTCTACTTCCAAGACGTCCGGGGAGCGACGCCCACGAGTTCCGGACTGCGCCTGCTCCCGATGATGGCCGGACTCCTCATCGCGTCGATCGTCACCGGACAACTCGTCTCCAAGGGTTGGCGCTACCGTCCGTTCCCTATTTTCGGTACGGCGATCATGACGATTGGTCTCGGGCTCATTGGCACCATCGGGGTCGCCACCTCCGAACTCGCCCTGGCCTTTTACATGCTCGTGCTCGGCACGGGACTCGGATTGGTGATGCAGATTCTCATCACCGCGGTACAGAACGCCGTGCAACACGAAGACCTGGGTGCGGCGACGGCCGGGGCGAACTTCTTTCGGTCGATCGGGGGCTCCTTCGGGACCGCGGTGTTCGGCGCGCTCTACGTGAATGCGTTGCCGCACCAACTGGCGGCCGGACTTCGGGCCAACCCGTCGGTCACCTCGTTGCCGTCCCCGTTGTTGTGGACGCCGAAGAACCTTCGTCGACTTCCCCCGAACGAACTCTCGGTGATCCTCCACGCCGTCTCGGGGTCGATTGCTGAGATCTATCGCTACGCGGTGCCGATCGGGGTGCTGGCCGTCATCTTGTCGCTCACCTTGCCGGAGGTCAAGCTTCGGACGAGTCTTCACCCAGTCGCTGACGAAATTCCGATGTCAAACGCCGACCCCCTCGTCTGAGCGTTTCCAGACACTCGTCGAAGTCCGCGTCGCCGCCGTAGTAGGGATCGAACAGGTCGAGGTCCCGTCCCGGTTCGATCAGATTGCGCAAAAGGATCACTTCGGTCGCCCGATTCGACAGTCGCATCTTCACTTCGTGAACGTGCTCACGAGTCATGCCGATCACCACGTCCTGGCGGTCGAGGTAGGCGCGGTCGGCGAACGCGGCGAGAGATCCGGCGCCCTTGAAGCCGGCGCGGTCGAGGGCGCCGCGCGCACGTTGGTCCATCGGACTTCCGACGTGCCAGTTGGCGGTGCCGGCGCTCGTGACGTCGACGTAACCGCGGAGCGACGAGTCGGCATCGACGAACCGGTTCAGGACCACTTCGCCCATGGGGGAGCGACAGATGTTGCCGGTACAGATCATGGCTACTCGTAGGCGCGTCTCGGCCACCAAACTCCCTTGGACGGACCTCATTTTAGAATGCTAAGGAACCATTAAGTGACGTTCCACGACGGATATCGAGTAACTACTATGGGGTCCAGGATCATACGGAGGGAGACGCGATGCCACTGTCAGAGCATGAGCAGCGAATCCTGGCCGAACTTGAAGAATCGCTCTCAAAACAGGATCCACGATTTGCGAAGAACGTTCGCGAGACGAACGTCTACTCGCACGGTGGACGGCGCGTTCGTTGGGGTATCGCCGGCTTCGTGGCCGGCCTCTTGATTCTCATCCTCTTCTTCTCCAACTCGGTCCTGGTGGGCTTGGTCGGAGTCGCTTTGATGTTTATCTCCGCAGTGGTAATCGAGCGAAACGCTCGTCTTATGGGACGTGCATCGTGGCAGGACATCACTCGTCCGAGCCAAGGTGACGACACCCGCGCGAACTACGGTCCACGGACCAGTTCGCTTCGCGACTGGTTGTCGCGTCAGCGCCGCACTCGAGAATGACCGACGTCGGGGTAGCGCGCAACGCGCCCCCGTGTCTGGCCCTGGATATCGGTGCGACCAAGGTCGAAGCGGCGCTCGTCGACGCCGACGGGACGTTGCGGGCGAGGTCGCGAATCAACGACGCCGACCATCACCATGACCTAATTACCGGCGTCATCGAGCTGGCTCGCCGCGTCCTGGCCGAAGGGCCGGTCGACGTGGTGGGCGTGGGCTGCGCCGGTCCGATGAGCCGCGGGGGAGAAGAGGTCTCGCCGCTCAACATCCCGCAGTGGCGTTCGTTCCCTCTGCGACGGACGTTGCGCGACGCCCTCGGACTGGAGGTCTTCGTCGACGGCGACGCGCGAGCCCTCGCGTTGGCCGAAGGCGCCTACGGGGCGGCGCGTCACGACCGCTCGTACCTTTCGATGGTGGTCTCGACCGGCGTCGGTGGCGGACTGGTCATCGACGGTGAGTTGCTCGACGGGGAGTCGAGCAACGCCGGACACATCGGACACCTCAACGTCGTGCCCAACGGCAACCTGTGTTCGTGCGGCGCGTTCGGATGTCTCGAGGCTGAAGCGTCGGGTTGGGCGATAGAGGCGCTGACCGGACGAAGTCCGACCGAGGCCGACGCCGCGACGCGCGTGCGAACGGCCGACCTCGTCGGTCGCGCCGTCGGCACCCTCGCGGCGGTGCTCGATTTCAATCGCTGTTACATCGCCGGTTCGGTCGCCCTCGGCTTCGGCGACGAGTTCTTCCAGGTCGCCAACAAATCAGCCCGGGCGATGGCGCGCCTGCCCTACACCGAACACCTCGAGATTGGCCGATCCGAATTAGGTGTCGACGGACCGCTCCTCGGAGCGGCGCTCGTCGCGTCGCGGCGCCGATCATGAAGCGACTGTGGAGCCCGGGACTCGGACGGTACCTGCTGCGCCATCCCGCCAACCTGGTAACCCTCGCGCGCGCCGGGTGGCGACTTCGTCGTGACGGCTGGTCGCGTCGCGCGCCGTTCCTGCCGTTGCCCGATGTTCGCTACTGGGACTTTCGAATGGCGACGGTCAATGGAAACTCCGGCGCGATACTGAGCCCGGCGTCCATGGTCGAGGCCGCCACGTGGGCTCTCGCGCAACCGGTGGGACGGCGTCCGTGAGTCGCGTCCTGCTCTTGAACGCCACGTTCGAACCACTCCAGCTGGTGAGCGAACGACGCGCCGTCGTGTTGATGCTCGCCGGACGGGCCGAGCCCATCGTCACCCCGGAACATCCGAACGTCTGTCGATCGGCGTCGCTGGTGGTGCAGATACCGGCCATCGTGCGACTCCACGACATGGTGAAGTTGCCCTCCAAAGTGCGCACGCCACCCCTGACGCGACGCTCGCTCTTGTTGCGCGACAGCTATCGCTGCGCCTACTGCCTCGAACACGCCGACACGATCGACCACGTCGTGCCGCGCAGCCGCGGCGGTCGCCACGAATGGACCAACGTGGTGGCGGCCTGTCGGCGCCACAACATGCAAAAGGGCGACCGGTTACTCGAGGAGATCGGGTGGCGGATGCACTTCGAGCCGCGGGTCCCCGACGGGCCGTGGTGGCGTTGGCGTCACCTGCCCGATCCCGATCCCTTGTGGGCGCCGTACCTGCCCCGGGCGTCGTGAACTTGGCGCTCACCGAGCTCTACGACTACGACACGCTGCGCAGTGAACGCGAGGCGACGATGTACGTCGTCCGAGCCGAGCGCGCCACGCTCGTCCTGGGGAGCGCGCAGTCAATCGACATTCTCGACGCCCAACAGGTGGGAGCGACGCCGCTTCGGCGGCGTCGCGGCGGTGGCGGTCTCGTCCTCGTGCAACCTGACGACCTCTGGATCGACTGGTGGATTCCCGCCGACGATCCGCGATGGCGCAGTGACGTCCACGCCAGTTCACGGATGGTCGGTGAGTGGTGGGCCGGCGTATTGAAAAACGTCGTGCGAGGCGACGTCACGGTCCACGACGGACCGATCGAGGGTGACCGGGCCTACCGACTCGTCTGTTTTGCGGGACGGGGACCGGGTGAAGTGTTCGTCGACGACATCAAGGCCGTGGGCGTCACCCAGTGGCGAGTGCGCGAGGGAATCTTCGTCTCGACCATCATGCACGCGCACGCTTCCCACGACGTCCTTCGCTATCTCAAAGAGGCACCGGAAGGACTCGCTCGGGCTCTCGAACACCAGGTCCGGGCGTCGATCACCGACGTCGGGGCCGAGGCGTTGATCGAGTCACTGCGCCAATCGGGTGGCCCCTGGCAGTACCGGGCAATTCCTCTCCTGGGCTAATACGAGCCCACCCAACTACTCCTCCGCGGGGCACATCACGTCCCGGGTCGTTTCGACGTCAAAATTGGCTCCAAATTGTTTTGATTTGCATTCGAGTGGGGTTAGGTGGTGTAATGTGTCACCGAATGGGGGAAAGTGGTGAACCCGTGGGAGGATCGTCGATGCTCGGATTTGTGGGTCAGTACCAGCATTCGCTGGACGCCAAGGGTCGACTCATCCTGCCCGCGAAGTTTCGTGCCGAGTTCGAACGGGGCGGCCACCTCAGCCCCAATACCGAAGGGTGCATCGCGCTGTGGACGCCGGGGGAGTTCGCGCGCCAGAGCGACGAGCGCCTCGAACAGAGTCGCAGCGGAGGATCGATCGAGCGCCAACAGGTTCGCTATTGGGCCGCGAACTCCTCGGACGTCGAATTCGACAAGCAGGGCCGCTTCGCGTTGCCCGGGGCCATCCGCGAGTACGGGCAACTCCGGGGAGACGTATTAATCGTGGGCACGCTTGACCACATCGAACTCTGGAATCCCTCGATCTACGCCGAGAAGGTCAATTCGGCCGAAGAGTTGTTTAAGCAGGGCAGTGACTAATGAAAGGAGTGCAACAGAAGTATCGGCCGCGGACCATGCGCAGCCTGGCAATCGTCAAGAAGGGTAGAGAATCCTCCTCCGCCTGCTCTCCCTTCTTGACGATTGAAAGGCTGCAGATGGCCCAGGACACATTTCACGTACCGGTGCTCGAAAGTGAGATCGTCGAGCTCTTCGCCAGTCAACCGACTGGTGTCGTCGTCGACGCCACGCTGGGCGGTGGCGGCCACGCCCGCGCCCTGCTCCAGCGGGCTCCACAACTACGCATTCTTGGCATCGATCGAGACCCCGATGCCCGAGCCGCCTCCGCGGAGCGACTCGCCCAATTCGAGGGTCGCGTCCGCATCGTGGACGCGACCTTCGGCCAATTGCGTGACGCGTTGGTCCGTAACGCCGACTTCATCGGGGCCGATCCGATCGTGGGCGTCTTAATGGACCTGGGAGTCTCGTCACACCAACTCGATGACGTCCGCCGCGGTTTCTCCTTCCGTGCTGACGCGCCCCTGGACATGCGGATGGACCCCACCCGTGGTGAAACCGCGGCCCAGTTCCTCAGCCACCTCGACCAGCACCAGTTCGTGCGTCTGCTGCGCGAGAACGGCGAGAGTCGCTTCGCCGGTTCGATTGCCAAGTCCGTTCTCGAGCGCCAGCCCCAGACGACGAACGAGTTGAGTGAAGCGGTCGAGCGAGCGGTCCCGATGGCGGCGCGTCGGCGCGGTCACGTCGCGACGCGCGTCTTCCAAGCCCTTCGCATCGCGGTGAACTCCGAAGAGGAAGAGTTGACCAGCGGTCTGGACGCGGCTCTCGACGCGGTAGCCGCCGGCGGGCTGGTGGCCGTGATCTCCTATCACTCGGGCGAAGACCGTGTCGTGAAGTCTCTCTTGCACGAAGCCGCCACCGGCGGCTGTCACTGCCCGCCCGAACTGGGATGCGTCTGTGGCGCCATTCCCCGCGTCACCGTGTTCAAGGCCAGCGCTCGTCTCGCCAGTACAAATGAAATCGATCGAAATCCACGGGCCCGTTCGGCTCGTCTGCGGGTCGCTCGGAAACTCCCGTGAGCGTCATTACCTTTCCTCGCCGAGTCGATACCGGGCGTGCGCGTCCTCGTACTCGTCCCGACGCCCGTCGTCCGACTCACGTTGCGGTGGCCCCGCGGCGACGCGCCGTCACCCGAACCTGGCGAAGCGCCTCCTCACTTCGCAAAGCGTGCGTCGTCGTGATCTTCGCGTTGGCGCTCTCCATGGCCGGCAGCATGGTCGTGGCCAATCGCCAAGTCGAACTGCACTCGCTCCAAAGTCAACTGCTCCAGGCCCAGTCGACTTACGCCGTGCAGGTGGGGTCCAATACGGATCTTTCGGCCCCCAGTCTCATCGCCACCAAGGCCGGGGCTCTGCACTTGGTCTATCCCGTCTCGGTGACGCAAGTCCCGTCCACGTCACTTGATGAGCCTTTGCGGCTACCGAAGTTCTTGGGTTATGCACCGGCTACATCAAGGACGATTCGGTGAGCACGCATTATTCGTCGACTCACACGCGCACCCAAGTCCTGCATCACCCGTCGCGCCGAAGAGTAAGCGGGCCGCGACGCCTGGTGATGCTGCGCTCGATCCTCGCACTCGCGTTCGTCGCGCTCGGAGTGCGACTTTTCTTCCTCCAAGTGGTCGATCACGCGCACTACGCCAAGCTCTCGGTCGCGCAGGTCCGAGTGAATCTCACGACCACCGCGCTGCGCGCCGGCATCTACGACCGACACGGACAGATCCTCGCGGTGTCACGACCGACCTCGTTGGTCATTGCCGACGACATTCAAATCACGCATCCCCAGCGCGAGGCGCAGGCGATGTCCGCGCTCGTGCGGGTGCCGGTGAATCGGCTGGTCGCGCTCCTTTCCAAGTCCCAGGACGGCTACGTAATCTTGAACAACAAGCTCGATTTGAACTCCGGGCGCCGACTCGCCGCCCTGCAGTTTCCCGGGATCGTCGTGCAGAACTCGTCCGTGCGCACCTATCCGAACGGGCCCATCGCGACGTCGGTTCTCGGCGGCACCAACGGCGCCGGCGCCGGATCGGCCGGCCTCGAGTACCAGTATCAGAAGTTGCTCGCCGGCAGCACCGGCGTCACGCGTGAGTTCGTCTCCTCTTCGGGCGTCAGTCTGCCCAGTTCGTTCAGCACGGTCATTCGAAAGGCCCAGCCCGGTGTGGGACTGGAGTTGACCCTCGACACCTCGTTGCAGTTCGTGGCCGAACGAGACCTGGCGCGACAACTGGCCGCCACCGGCGCCGTGTCGGGCGTCGCGGTCGTGATGGACGTCAAGACCGGCGAGATCCTCGCCGACGCGTCGTTGGCGAACACCAAGTCCCATCCCGGCGTGCTGGGATCCGCTCCGGTGTGGGGGAGCAGCGTCGGCGTGCCCGGGATCGAACAGACGATCAATAATCTCGCCTTCACCCAGACCTACGAACCGGGCTCGGTCTTCAAGGTCGTCACCTTCTCGGCCGCGCTGCAGGCCGGACTGATCACGCCGACGAGCGTGATCACCGTGCCGTCGTCGGTGGTGGTCGGGGGGCGCTACTTCCACGACGCCGAACAGCACCCGCTCGAACACCTCACCGCCACCCAGGTGCTGGCGCTCTCGTCCAACCTCGGTACCTACGAGATCGGCGCGCGCGTCGGCGAAGCCGGTCTGTTGGCCCAGGTCGAGCGATTGGGTTTCGGCCAGCCGACGAGCGCCGACTTCCCGGGCCAATCACCCGGTCTTTTGGTGAACGCCGCGAACTGGTACGCCAGCGACCAGGTCGCGTTGCCGATCGGTCAGGTCGACGCCGTGCCGCCGATTCAAGTCCTCGACGCCTACAACGCCATCGCCAACGGCGGCGTCTTCGTCGAGCCGAAGTTGGTTCGCGGTTACGTCTACGCCAACGGCGCCGTGCGGGCCACGCCGCCGAGCGCGAAGCGCGTGGCGATCAGTCCGAGCGTGTCGGCCACGATGATCAAGATGCTCGAGCAGGTCGTGCTCTCCGGTACCGGCACCAACGCCATCATCCCCGGCTACAGCGTGGCCGGCAAGACCGGCACCGCCACCATGCCCTATCCCGGGAAAGACAAACTCCTGGTCGGGGACTACAACGCCAGCTTCGTGGGATTCGCCCCCGCGAACAACCCGGTACTGTCGATGATCGTGGTGGTGGAGCGTCCCGAAACGACGATTTTCGGTGGCGCGGTGGCCGCACCGATCTTCCAAGAGGTCATGTCCTACGCGTTGCACCACTACAACATCCCCTCGAACGGCACGTATCAGAAGCCGCTCAAAGGTGTCGGCGCCTCGATCTCTTCGGACGTGACCTGATGCAGTTGGGCGACATCCTGGACGACCTCAGTCTCGACGTGGCGACGGGGGGCCTGGAGATCACGCACGTCGATATCGATTCGCGCGACTGCGTTCCGGGCTCTCTCTTTTTCGCCATGCCCGGATCGTCGACCAACGGGGCGGCCTTCGCCGCCGACGCTGTTCGTCGCGGTGCGCTGTGCGTCGTCGCCAGTACTCGCGTCGACGTGGCGGCCCCGGTCGTGGTGGTGCCCGCGACGCAACTGACCGCGCTCTGCGCGCACGCGAGCGCCGCGGTGGTGGGACATCCCGAGACCAAGACTCGTCTGGTCGCCGTCACCGGTACCAACGGCAAAACCAGCGTGACGACGATCGTCGGCGAACTCGCGCGGGCCCTGTCCTGGAACGGCGCGAACATCGGCACGCTGACCAATGAACGCACCACCCCGGCCGCGCCCGAACTGTTCCGGACCCTGGCCTCGCTGGTCGAGGACTTCGACCCGTCGGTGCAGAGTTCGGTCGTCGCCATGGAGGTCTCCAGTCACGCTATGAGTCAGCACCGCGTCGACGGGTTGGAGTTCACCGTCGCCGCCTTCACCAACCTCAGTCACGAACACCTCGACTACCACGGTTCGATGGAGGAGTACTTCGTGGT
This sequence comes from uncultured Acidimicrobiaceae bacterium, assembly GCA_963716515.1. Taxonomy (GTDB): domain Bacteria; phylum Actinomycetota; class Acidimicrobiia; order Acidimicrobiales; family RAAP-2; genus RAAP-2. The sequence continues at coordinate 1,325,884 of OY970319.1, read as the reverse complement.
GAAGTCGCGACTCTTCACCCCCGAGCACTCGCGTCGCGCCGTCATCTGGGGTGACGACCCCTACGGCGAACGTCTGGCCGACTCGACCGCGCTGCCCGTGACCCGGGTCTCGCGTCGCGACGCCACCGAGGTCGAGACCACGCTCAAGGGGACGACCTTCTTTTGGCGCCGACACCTGGTGAACTCGGCGTTGCTCGGTGACTACAACGTCGACAACGTTCTCATCGCCATGACCATCATGAGCGTGCTGGGGGCCGACGACGCCGCGATCGCGGTCGCGATGGGGGAGGTCTCTTCCATCTCCGGTCGCTTCGACGTGGTGCGAGGAACCGACGTCACGGTCATCGTGGACTACGCGCACACGCCGGAAGGCTTGCGCCGGCTGTTGGAGGACGTGCGCGCCATGATGCCCGAGGGTCGCGTCATCACGGTGTTCGGTTGCGGGGGCGACCGCGACCGCGCCAAGCGACCCGAGATGGGACTCGTCGCCTCGACGTTCTCGGACTTGACGATCGTCACGTCGGACAATCCCCGTTCCGAGTCGCCCGAATCGATCATCGACGCCATCATGTCGGGCGTCGCGAGCGGCGCCCACGTCGAGCGCGACGCCGACCGGCGCGGCGCCATCTCGCGGGCGCTGGACGAGGCCGCGCCCGGTGACGTGGTCGTGGTCGCCGGCAAGGGACACGAGACGACCCAGACCATTGGCGACCTGGTGGTGCCGTTCGACGATCGGGTCGTCGCCCGCGAGCTGCTGCGATGAGGTACCCGTGCTGAGCTTGATGGAGTCCGGCGGGGTGGCCTTTCTCGTCTCGCTGTTCGCCACGCCCCTGTGGATTCGATTCCTCACCCGTCGATCGCTCGGGCAACGCATTCACGAAGACCTGCCCTCGACCCACCTCGTCAAGGCCGGCACGCCCACCATGGGTGGCGTCATCATCGTCGCGGCGGCGGTCATCGGATACTTGATGGGTCACCTGGGTACCTCGATCGTCTTCACGCGCAGCGGATTCTTGGTGGTGGCCGTCATCCTCGCGTCGGGATTCCTCGGATTCCTCGACGACTACATCGGCATTCGCAACGCGCGCAACCTGGGCCTCAACAAACGCGGCAAATTCGCCGGTCAACTGTTGATCGCCGCGATCTTCGCGGTGCTCTCGATCGACTGGGTCCACACCTCGACCAACCTGTCCTTCACCCGCTTCTCGTTGCCCGGTTGGAACCTGACCTCGGTCGGGTGGTTCCTACTCGCCATGCTGGTGATCATCGCCAGTTCGAACGCCGTGAACCTCACCGACGGACTCGACGGACTCGCGGCCGGCTCGGGCACGTTCTGCTTCGGCGTGTTGGCGATCATCGGGTACTGGCAGTTCCGTCACTTCTCGATTTACCACTTACACGCCGCTCTCGACCTCGGTCTCGTCGCCGTCGGTCTGGTCGGGGCGTGCCTCGGCTTCCTCTGGTGGAACGCGGCGCCGGCGCGCATCATCATGGGCGACACCGGGGCGCTGGCGATCGGCACCGGTCTCGGCGCGCTGTGTCTGTTGATGAACTTGGATCTGTTGCTCCCGGTGATCGGCGGACTCTTCGTCGCCGAGACGGCGTCGGTGATTCTCCAGGTGATCAGTTTCCGACTGTTCGGTCGACGGATCTTTCGCATCGCGCCCTTCCATCACCACTTGGAGATGCACGATTGGCCGGAGTTCACGATCATCGTGCGGCTGTGGATCGTCGCGGGACTGCTGGCCATGCTCGGTCTCGGCGTCTTCTACGGCGACTTCTTGAAGATCGCCAAGGTGGTGTGATCGTGGCGATCCGTCAAAAGGACCTGCGACGTGACACGCGGGCCCGGCGCGCGGCGCCGGCGACGCGACCCACCGAGCGCGGACTCTTCCAACCCATGCCCCGCGGCGTCGCCAGCGGCCGCGTGCTGTTACTGGTCACGACGCTCCTCGTCACCTTCGGCACGATCGCGATCGCTTCGGCCAGCGAGGGCCAGGCCGCGGCGAACGGCGGCACCACCTGGTCGATCATGATTCACGACCTGGTCTACCTCGGTTTCGGTCTGTTGGCGCTCTACCTGGCGTCGCGCGTGCGCCTCGATCGACTGGTCCGCGCCGCCCCGCTCTTGATATTTCTCGGTCTCGGACTCCTGCTGGCGGTGCGCGCCATCGGCGTGACCAGCAACGGCGGAAAACGGTGGCTCAACCTGCACGCGATCTACCTGCAGCCGTCGGAGCTGTTCAAGCTCTGCACCGTGCTCTTCATCGCGTGGCTGGTCCAGCACTACCACGACGAACTGGGCCACTGGCGTCAGCTCGCCGTGTGGACCGTGCCGGTCACCTTCGGGTGCGCGCTTATCGTCATCGAGCCCGACATCGGCACCTCCTCGGTCGTAGCGGTGATCGCCTTCGCCATGCTCGCGGTCGGCGGACTCTCGCGAAAGATGCTCGGACGCATCACCCTGCTCGGCGTCGGGGCCTTCGGGGCCTACGTGGCCTACAAGCCGTACTCGGCCGGACGACTGCTGTCCTTCCTGCACCCCAACACCCATCTTCTCGGCAGCGGGTACCAGCTGTTGCAGAGCCGCATCGGTTTGGGCGCCGGCGGCGTGGGCGGTCTCGGCCTCGGCCACAGTCGAGAGAAGTGGGGACTGCTGCCCAATCCGCACACCGACTTCGTCTTCACCGTCATCGGTGAGGAGCTCGGACTGATCGGCACGCTGGCCGTGATCGCCTTGTTCGTGGCCTTCCTCTTCGCGGCGGTGCGCATCGCCCAGCAGTGCACCAACTCCGTCTATCGATTGATCGCGGTCGGTATCACCACCTGGATCGCCGTGGAGGCGTTGATCAACATCGCCTCGGTCGTCGGCTGGTGGGCCGTCACCGGCATCCCGCTGCCCTTCTTCTCCTACGGCGGGACGGCCTTGATCACCGAATTGGCCGCGGTGGGACTGCTCTACAACATCGCCCACGACCGCTCGCACAGCGGCGACGTGACGATCCGCGAACACCGGATCACGAACTTCCGAGAGACCATCGAACGAAAAACCGCGCCCCGTCCGGCGGCCCGCTCGCGCTCGATGAACGATCCGCGCCGGACCCGCTAGTGGCCGGTCCCATCGTCATCACCGGGGGTGGGACGGGGGGACACATCTTTCCGATGGTCGCCATCGCCGACCAGCTGCGCGCGCTCGGCGTCGACGCCGGCGACCTCCGATTCGTGGGGAGCCGCCGCGGACAGGAGTCGACGTTGTTGGCCGGACACGAGGTGGCGCTCACGCTCTTACCCGGTCGGGGCTTTCGTCGCTCGATCACGCCGGACGCGCTTCGAGAGAATCTCGAGGCCACCGGGTCCTTGGCCCGCGCGGTGGTGATGGCCTTGGCCAAGATTCGTCGGTGGCGGCCGGCGGTCGTGGTGTCCCTCGGTGGTTACGCCTCCTTCGCGACCTCTCTCGCCGCCGTCGTGTGGCGGCGACCGCTGGTGCTGGTCGAACTCGACGCCGAACCGGGCGCCGCGCAACGTCTGTTCACGCGATTCGCGCGCGCTCGATGTTGCGCCTTTCCGACCAACGATCCCAAGGCCGTGGTAACGGGCACGCCGCTACGCGAGAGCATCGTCGCGGTCGATCGCTCCGCGGAGGCGCGACGAACGGCGCGCGCGACGATCGTTCCGCCGATCGACGAGGGCCGAACGGTCGTCGTAGTGATGACCGGCTCCCTCGGATCGACGCGCGTCAATCAGGCCGTGAGCGAACTGGCGCGCCGCTGGTCCCCCCGACACGATCGAACGCTCCTTCACGTGGCCGGACGTCGTGACGTCGAGAAGGTCCGCGCCGACGCGCCGGCGACCGACGGTCTCGACTATCGGATCCTCGAATTCGGTGACATGACCGAGCTCTGGGGCGTGGCCGACGCGGCGATCTGTCGCGCCGGCGCGTCGACGGTGGCCGAGTTGACGACCCTCGCGATTCCCTCCGTCCTGGTGCCCTTGCCGCACGCGCCGGGCGATCACCAGATGAAGAACGCCCTGGTCGTCGTCGAGGCCGGGGGCGCTCGACTGGTCCTGGATGCGGAGTGCACCGGCGCCAAACTCGAGGAGGTGTTGGCCACCGTGACCGCGCCCGAGGTGCTCGATTCGATGGCGCGCGCGGCGAGCACGCTGGGCCGGGGTGACGGGGCCGTCGAGATCGCTCGGGTCGTCGCCCGAGTGGGTGCTCGGCCGTGACCATGTTCGAGCCCGGCGTTCGGGTCCACGTCGTGGGGGTCGGTGGCGCGGGGATGAGTGGTCTGGCTCGGCTCCTCGTCGAGGCCGGCGCCGTGGTGAGCGGCAGCGACCTCGCCGACTCGGCCGTGCTCGAAGCGTTGCGCGCAGTAGGCGTGACGGTGGCGATCGGACACCAGGGGGTCAACGTCACTCACGCCGACGTCGTGGTGTGGTCGCCGGCCGTGGCGACCGACAACGTGGAACTGGTGGCGGCGCGCGAAGGTGAAGCGCGGTTGGTGTCGCGAGCCGACGTCCTGGCCGAACTGGCCCGAGCGCGCCCGGTCATCGGACTCACCGGAACCCACGGTAAGACGACCGCCACCTCGATGATGGTGCACGTGTTGGCCGCCGCCGGACGTGACGCCGGACGACTCCTCGGCGCCGAGGTGCTAGGGGTCGGGGCCAACGGTCACTGGGGGAGCGACGAGGTCGTCGTCGAAGTCGACGAGAGCTACGGGACGTTCGCCCTCGTGCGCCCACACGCCCTCGGTTTGTTGAACGTCGAGGCCGACCACCTCGATCACTACGGCACGCTCGGAGCGCTGGAGCGGGCCTTCGCCGAGCTACTCGATCGCACCGACGGACCGGTCGTCCTCTGGAGCGACGACCCGGGCGCTCTGCGCGTGGCGACCATCGCGAAGCGCGAGGTGGTTCGCGTCGGCACCGGCGACGAGGCGTGGCGCGTGAGGGACGTCGAGGTCACCCGTCACGACGCTCGCTTCACCCTTCGCGGTCCGACCGACATGGACGTGACCCTCCACCTCACCGGTGTGCACAACGTCGCCGACGCGGCGGTGGTGGCGGTACTGGCGATAGAACTGGGAGTGTCGAGCGACGCGATCCGCACGGGACTGGCCACCTTTCGCGGTGCGCCGCGACGGTTCGAACTGTTGGGTTCCTGGCGCGGCGTCGACGTCTACGAGAGCTACGCGCACCTGCCCGGTGAGATTCGAGCGATCCTCAAGGCGACGCGCGCCGCCGGCTACGAACGAATCACCGCGGTCTTTCAACCCCATCGAGTGACGCGCACGCTCTCTTTAGTCGATGACTTCGCGCCGGCCTTCGACGATGCTTCGGCCGTCATCGTGACCGACATCTACACCGCCGGGGAATCGAATCCCACGGGCGTCACCGGCGAGGTGATCGCCGAGGCCCTGGCGCGACGCGGCGCCGGCGTGGTGACGACGTACTGCGCCAAGATCGAGGACGTTCCGGACGCGGTCGAGCTCCTCCACGAGGACAGTGACGTCGTGGTGTTGCTCGGGGCCGGCGACGTGGCCTCGGTGGCCGCCCAGCTCCGAGGTATGAGCTGATGTCGCTCGACGAGCTGGTCGAAGTCGGCGGCGCCCGAGTGAAAGAGCACGCGCCGTTCGGGGCGCGCACGACCTATCGCGTGGGCGGCACGGTGCGCGCATTGGTGACGCTCTCGTCGATGGCCGATCTCGTGGAGTTGGGTCCGTTGATGTTGAACAGCGGACTGGCGATGTTCGTGCTCGGTAACGGCTCGAACCTGTTGGTGGCCGACGGCGAACACGAGGTCCTCGGCGTGCACCTCGTTCGCGAGTTCGAGGAACTTCGAACGCGCGACGAAGACGACGTGGTCGTCGTCGACGCGGGCGCCGGCATGGACCTCCCGGTCGCCGCGCGACGGCTCGCTAAATCGGGCGTGGTCGGCTTCGAGTGGGCCGTCGGCGTGCCCGGCAGCTTCGGGGGAGCGGCCGTGATGAACGCCGGAGGTCACGGATCGGACATGAATGAGTCTCTGGTCTCGGTCACGGTCTGGCACGACGGCGTGACGCGCACCTGGTCCAAGGAGTTGTTGGACCTCGGTTACCGCGCGAGTTCGCTGCGCCGTGACGATTTGGTGACGTCGGTGCGACTGCACCTGCGCGCCGGTGACAGCGAGGTGGCTCAGGAACGGATCCGTGAGATCGTTCGGTGGCGGCGCGAACACCAACCGGGCGGCGCCAACGCGGGCAGTGCCTTTCGCAATCCCGAGAACGACTTCGCCGGCCGGCTCATCGAAGCGGCCGGCTGCAAAGGGCTGCGAATCGGGACCGCGGTCATCTCGGAGAAACACGCCAATTTCATCATCGCCGACGCCGACGGACGAGGGAACGACGTCTATGAACTGCTCAACTCCGTGCGTTCGTTGGTGCGCGAGTCCAGCGGCGTCGAACTGGTGAGCGAGCACCGCTTCCTCGGATTCGAGACGGGGTGAGTCGCGCCACGCGCGCCACGCGCGACACGACGAACGTCGTGCGAACGCGAGCGCGCGCGGAGAGCGGCGTCGACGCGAGAGAACGCCGCTCGGCCAACGAACGCTCTCAACCTCGCCGGCGACGACTGCGAATCATCCGATACACCATGGTCACGGTGTTGGTCCTCGCCACGCTCGCGGTCGCCGGGGAGTGGGTGCTGCGCCAGTCTTATTTCCGCGTGCAGCACATCACCTTCGTCGGCGTGCGTCACGAACCGCTGGCGCTGGTGATCGCCGCGTCGGGACTCGAGGCTCACCCGACGATGATGGACGTCAACGCCGCGACGGTGAAGGCGAACCTGGCGCCGTTCGCGTGGATTGACTCGGTGCACCTCACCAAGCACTGGCCCAATACCGTGGTCGTCACCGTGCACGAAAGCACCGCGGTCGCGGTCGCCTTCGACGCTCGACACGCGTTGCAGTTCGTGAGTCGCCAAGGACGCGACCTCGGTCCGGCACCGCTGCACGCGAACCTGCCGACCTTGCAGTTCCTGCGGCCGCGCAACGCGTTGTGGCCGTTCGGCCACGCCGGGCGTTCCGCGGCGTTCGTCGCGGCGCAACTTCCCCCGGCCTTTCGCGCCCAGGTCTCGATCATCACCGAGAACGATCACGGCGTGGTGACGTTGAAGATGACGACGCCGGTGACGTTCATCCTCGGACCGCCGACGCAGTTGCACGCCAAATTCGTGGCGATCGCGTCGGTGATCGCGCACACCACGCTGCGCCCCGGCGACGTCGTCGACGCCACCGTGCCGGGCGAGTTGGCGGTAACCGGAACGCCGCCGTCGTAGGGCGCCATTTGACCAAAAACCAAGGTCTGACTAGCCTTCGATGACGTTTGTTCGCCAATGTTCGCTCCTTCGTCAGAGGTGCGACACAATGGAGGAGTCAACCCAAGGGGAGTTCATGAGTCTCAATCAGAACAATTACCACGCCGTGATCAAAGTGATCGGCGTTGGTGGGGGCGGGGTGAACGCAGTCAATCGCATGATCTCCTCGGGACTTCGCAATATCGAATTCATCGCGGCCAATACTGACGCCCAGGCGCTGCTGATGAGCGAGGCCGATCTAAAACTGGACATTGGACGCGAGCTGACCAAGGGTCTCGGAGCCGGCAGTGATCCCGAGATCGGTCGCCAGGCCGCCGAGGAACACCGCGGTGAGATCGAAGAGGCCCTGATGGAGACCGACATGGTCTTCATCACCGCTGGCGAGGGTGGGGGCACCGGTACCGGCGCGGCTCCGGTGGTCGCCGAGATTGCTCGGGCGCTCGGCATTCTGACGATTGGCGTGGTCACGCGGCCCTTTTCCTTCGAGGGCAAGCGCCGCGCCACGCAGGCCGAAAAGGGAATCCAGTCCCTTCGCGAGAAGGTCGACACCCTCATCGTCATCCCCAACGACCGACTGCTCTCGGTGACCGCGGCCGACACCTCGATGTTGGACGCCTTCAAGATCGCCGACGACGTCTTGCTGTCGGCCGTTCGAGGCGTGACCGACCTAATCACCGTGCCCGGGCTGATCAACACCGACTTCGCCGACGTGAACGCCATCATGCGCAACGCCGGCACCGCCATCATGGGCGTGGGATCTTCCACCGGCGAGGGTCGGGCCGTGAACGCCGCGCGCGCGGCCATCACCTCGCCCCTGCTCGAAGCGTCCATCGACGGCGCCCGCGGCATCTTGATGAACATCGTGGGTGGCCCGGACGTCACGCTCTCGGAAGTGACCGAGGCCGCCGAGATCATCCACTCGGTCGCCCACCCCGACGCCAATATCATCTTCGGCAGCGTCATCGACGAATCGATTGGCGACGCGGTGCGCGTCACGGTCATCGCCGCGGGCTTCGACCACAACGCGCCGGCCAAGGTCTCCCCGCTCACCACGTCCGAGCCCTCCATGACCGAGGGTCCCCGCAGCGACATCTTCACCAGCACCACCAATGACGACTTCTTCGACGTCGGTGGCGATGACGACCTCCCCAGCTTCCTCCGCTGACCCCCAGTTCGTCGCGCGCGTCGCCCAGAACCTGGCCACGCTGCGGGCGCGCATCGCGGCCACCGGTCGCGACCCCGCGACGATTCGGATCGTCGCGGTCACCAAGACCTTCGGCGTCGACGCCGTGCGCGCGGCGCACGCCAACGGACTGGAGAACCTAGGGGAGAACTACGTCGACGAGCTCGAGGCCAAATCGGCGCGGAGTCGCGATCTGCCTCTCCGGTGGCACTTCGTCGGGGCGTTGCAGTCGAACAAGATCGGCCGGGTGCTCGCGTGTGCCCAGGTGGTGAGCACGGTCTCACGCGTGAAAGAGTTGGAGCGGATCGCCTCCTTCGCTCAGCGCCCCGTGCTCTACGTGCAGGTGGACTACACCGGGGGCGCGACGCGCAACGGCGCCGCGGCCAGGGAGGTCGCGGCCCTCGTGCAACGGGCCCGCGACCTCGAACTCGACGTGCGGGGCCTCATGACCGTGGCGGCGCCCGATCCGGCCCGGGCCCGTTCGGCCTTCGGCGCCTTGGCGGCACTGTGCACCGATCTGGGGCTCCGCGAGTGTTCGATGGGGATGAGCGACGACCTGGAAACGGCCTGTGAAATGGGTACCAGCGAGGTTCGAATCGGACGCGCGCTCTTCGGGGAGCGGGTCGTCGCGAGCGCCCCCTGACCTAACATGGGTGAAAGCGCCGGAACCGCAAGGAGATGTCGATGAAAGATAAGTTGCGCGGGTTCTTAGGATTCCTAGGCCTCATTGAAGACGAGTACGGCGAGTACGGCTCCACCGGAGCGGCGCCGGCGCGCCCCTTCACCGAGTCCACCACCGCCGAGGTGGAACCGGAGTGGAGCGCTCCCAGCGCGCGACAGTTCCCGACCTCTTCGACCGGCGCGGCGCCGCTGCGCCCGCTCTCCAATCCCCGTCCGTCGTCGATCTCCGTGCTCGACTCCTCGGGCCAGGCCTCGAGAGTTCGCCCCATGGCCAGCGCCCCGCGCGCTGGCTCGTTCTCCCCGGAGCGCGACGTGGCCATCTTCGCGCCGCGCAGCTACGACGAGTCGCGACGCATCACCGATCTGTTGCGTTCCAATCGCGCGGTGGTGCTCAACGTCGCCTCGGTCGACGCGAACCTCGGTCGACGACTGGTGGACTTCGCCTCGGGCACGGCCTACGCCTTGAACGCCAAGATCGAGATCCTCGGCAACAGCCTCTATCTCATGAGCCCGCAGGGCATGCACCTCGGACCGGAAGCGAAGGATCGGCTGCGCGAGGCGAACTATCGCGACCTCGGCGGCGCATGAGAATTATTCAAGACCTGTTGACGCTCTACATCCTGATCATCTTCGTCTCTTCGCTGCTCAGTTGGTTTCCGACCACGAACTCCTCGGGCGGACTGGCCACCGCGAAGCTGGTGCTCGCGCGACTGACCGAGCCGGTCCTTCGACCACTGCGTCAGATCATCCCGGGCGCGCGCAGCGGCATCGATTTCTCACCGTTCGTGGCGATCCTTATCCTCTACGTCATCAAGGCCAACATCTGAGTCGTCAATTCAACGATTCGTCACAATGAGCGCTGTAGTGTGGCTGCATGGATAGCACCGATTCCGCCTACTCGGCGCTGGACGCCATCGACACGGTGGCCTTCAAAATAGGGGTTCGGGGATACAACGTCGACGAGGTCGACGACTTCTTGGAGAAGCTCTCGGGCGAGGTCCACCAGCTCAAGGAACTCGTGTCGCAACAGCGCCAGCAGTTGCGCCAGGCCGGGGAGCGCATCAACCAGCTCGACACGCGATCGAGTGGCGACGCGCCCGCCGCGGCGCCCGCGCCCGCGCCGCGACACATCAGCGTCTCGGGCGCCGAACAGGTGACCGCGATGATCGTCATGGCGCAGCAGTTCATCGAGCAGGCCCAGCAAGAGGCCGAAACCAAGGCTCGCGAGATGACCGCCGGCGCCCAGGAGCGCGCTCGCGAGATCGTGGCCGAGGCGCGCAGTCGGGCCGAGGACGAGGTCAATCGCCTCAACGGTCTCAAGCAACGATTGAGTGAAGACGTCGAGACGCTCACGCGTCAGCTCGATTCGGAGCGCAAGCGTCTGGGCGGCGCACTGGCGGAGTTCTCGCGCTGGATCGAGAGTTCCTTGCAAGTGGGCGGAGCTCCGCGGGCGTCGGTCAGCGCCGCGCCCGAGCCGGCGCCGCGTCCCATCAAGCCACCCCCGGCCCCGGCCCCGGTGTCGGAGAGCGTCGGTCAAGTCCTTAACTTTGAAGCGCCCTCGCACGACGATCGACCGTAAGTTCTTCGCCAACTGGTAGGGTCGGCGCGCACTTGTTGTGCATCGTCGAGGAGTTCACCATGCCGTCCCCAGGAAAAACCACGAAAAAGGCCCCGGCCAAGAAGTCGGCCGCCAAGAAGAGCGTGGTAACGAGGGCTCCGGCCAAAAAAGTCGCGCCGAAGCGTCCCGGGGCCCCGAAGAGCCCGAAGCGGACGGTGAAAAAGGTCGCCAAGAAGACCGCTCCGAAGAGGGTGCTCGCGAAAAAGGGCCCGTCCAAGCCCGTGAAGAAGGTCGCCACCGTGAGCGCGGCCCAACGCGCCAGCGCCGCCAAGAAGATCGCCGCCCTCAAGGCCAAGGCCGCCGCCGCCGCGAAACTCTTGAAGGAGCGAGAAGCGAAGGCCAAGGCCGCCGAAAAGGCCAAGGCCGCCGCCGCGAAGGCCAAGGCGCTGGCCGCGGCGAAGGCCAAGAAGGAACGTGACGCCAAAGCCAAGGTGGCCGCCAAGGAGCGCGAAGTGCTGCGCAAGGCCCGCGAGAAGGCCGCCGCGGAGGCGAAGAAGCAACGTGAAATCGACGCCAAACGTAAGGCCATCGAGGCCGAGAAGCAGCGCAAGATCCGAGAGATCGAACGACGCAATCAAGAGGAGCTGAAGCGTCAGGAACGTCGCGAAGCCGAGGAGCGTAAGCGTCTCGAGGCGCTCGAACGCAAGATGCACTCCAAGCCCTACGCCGACGAACCGGAGTTCTTGGAAGAGTTGCGACAGCTCTTGCTCGAGACCCGAAGCGCCACCAACGACGACATCGTCGTGATGGAGTCCGAAGCCGACGAGATGTTGGTCGACCGCGAACGTCTCGAATACGACGACGAGGACGGCAGCAGCGTCGCTTCGGACATTCAGCGCGACCAGAAGAAGGACCTGGCCTCCCTGCTTCGCTTGAAGGTCGACGAGATCGACGTCGCGCTGTCGCGCATCGCGGACGGTAGCTACGGGCGTTGCGACGAGTGCTTCGAGGCCATCTCGAAGCCCCGTCTGCTGGCCCAATTGCCGGTCTTTATGTGTGTCTCGTGTCGCGCCAGCGTCTAATTGATCGGATCAACTACACGGTCATCGTGATCGCCCTCGCCGCCACGGCCCTGGACGCACTCTCCAAAGTCTGGGCCCGCCACGCCCTCAAGACCCACGCCGTGCACGTCGGCGGCGGGATCTGGCTGCGGCTCCAGTACAACTCGGGGATCTCGTTCTCCTTCAACCAGACCAGGACCGTACTGACCACGATCCTCACGGTCGTCGTGGCTCTGGTGGTCGTGGCGGTGGGCCTGCGTGCTCGTCGGGGCGTAGCGACGGTCGGCTTCGGTCTCTTGATCGGCGGGGGCGTCGCCAACGTGGTCGACCGACTCGCGGCCAGTCCCCACCAGGTGACCGATTTCATCGCCCTGGGCACCTTCCCCGTCTTCAATCTCGCCGACGTGGCGATCACCGTCGGATTCATCTGCCTGCTGGTGGCCGCGTTGACCGGCGAGAAGCTCCTGGCGTGAGTGACGACGATGCCTTCAACGCCTTCGACGGCGAGACGTTGGATTTGAGGGTACCGGGCACGCTGGACGAGATCCGCATCGATCGAGTGCTCGCGCTCTTGACCGGCCTCTCACGCTCCGAGGCGAACGAGATCATCGCCAGCGGCGCCGTGACGCTAAACGACAAGGTGATCGTGAAGTCCTCGACACCGGTCGGGGAGGGTCAGCGCCTGGTCGCGGTCTTACCGGCCCCGGAGAGCACGGACGTGGCGGCCGACGCGAGCGTCGTGGTCGACGTCGTGTTAGACGACGCCGACTTCGCCGTCGTCAACAAAGCGCCCGGCCAGGTCGTGCACCCGGGCGCCGGTCACCGCGACGGCACGTTGGTCGCCGGTCTGCTCGCGCTCTATCCCGAGATGCGACGTCTCAGCGAGGAGGGGCTCTGTGATCCCCAACGCCCGGGCATCGTGCACCGGCTCGACAAGGGGACCTCGGGCGTCCTGGTCGTCGCCAAGACGCCGGAAGGTTTCTCCAATTTGAGTACCCAGTTGGCCGAGCGTCTCATGGAGCGCACCTACTACGGCATGGTGGAGGGCCACGTCGCCGAAGAGCGCGGCGTCGTCGACGCACCGATCGGACGCTCGACGCGAACGCCCACCGTGATGGCGGTGCGATCGGACGGCCGTTCGGCGCGCACGGGCTATGAGGTCCTCGCGCGAATCGAGAAGCCTCACACCGTGACGCTCCTGCGATTGCAACTGGATACCGGACGGACGCATCAGATTCGCGTGCACCTCGCGACCATCGGGCATCCGGTCGTGAACGACCCGCGTTACGGTCACCGGCGCGACAAGCGTCTGGCCGAGGACCGTTTCTTCCTGCACTCCACCACGCTGGCCTTCGCGCACCCGAGGACGGACGAGTGGATCACGACGAGCGTGCCCCTGCCCTCGGATCTGAGGGCGTTGGTTCCGGAGTCGGTGGAGTTCTAGGCCACTTCGCGCGCGGCCACGACGGCCGAGTCCTCGCGAAGCAGGGCCAACGCCTCTTCTTCGGCGCGACGGACGCGGCGCACGCCGATGTCCATCTTGGTGGCCGTGGCCTGGAGCGAGAGGGGAGTGGCCCCGTTGAGTCCGAAGCGCAGGCTCAGAACCTCACGTTGCAGGTCGTTCAGCTTCTCCAGGGCGCCGTGGAGCTGGTCGTCCATCATGGTCTGCTCGATGTCGCCGACCCAGTCGTGCTGACTGGGGGCCACGAGGTCGCCCAGGGTCGTCGCGGAATCCGACGAGGCGGGCTGATCGAGGCTCGCGGTGACGCCCGCGAGACCGTGCAGGTTGTCGCGCTCGGCCTTGGTCATGCCGGTCGCTTCGCTGAGCTCATCGTCGGTCGGCTTGCGCCCGAAGATCGAGGTCAGTTCGGCCGTGGTCGCCTCGAGTCGCTGGAGTTGCTCGCCGACCTCGAGCGGAATGCGAATGGTGCGACCGTGCTGTTGGACGGCGCGCTGCAACGCCTGGCGAATCCACCAGGTGGCGTAGGTCGAGAACTTGAAGCCGCGCTCCCAGTCGAACTTCTCGACGGCGCGCAGGAGCCCAAAAGTTCCCTCTTGGACCAGGTCGATCATCTCGACGCCGCGGTCCTGGTAGCGGCGGGCCCAGTGCAGGACCAGTCGCAGGTTGGCGGCGACCATTTGCTTCTTGGCCTCTTCGTCGCCAGCGGTTACGCGCTTGGCGAGTTCGACCTGTTCGTCGTAGTTGGGCATGGGGTAACGGTCAAGGTCGCGCATCAAAAGGCCCAACATGTCGTTGGTATTCACGGCGGATCGGCGGGGGGTGGTAATCATTTGAATCTCCTCCTGAATTCATAGAGATACTCGCCCGTGGGCGGTAATTTCTCCTACGAACGTATATCTAATTTACCACGATATTTGGAGTACTTCAAGGCCCGGATCCTCTGAAAATCGTAAGAATCCTCGTCAAGCGCTGTGCGTGCGCTTGACCGGTCGACCGCCGCGCGCTTGGAGGACCATGTCGGCCAAGGTGAAGCTTGACAGGTGCTCGCGCATGTGGTTGCCGACGTCGGCCCACACGCCCAGCAGTACGCACTGACCCTCGTGATCGCAGGCCCCGTCCTTGTGGGGTTCGCCGAAGTCGCCGGCGACAATCGGACCGTCGACCGCGGCGACGATCTCGGCCAGGGTGATCCGTTCGGCCGGTCGCGCCAGCACGTAGCCACCGCCCACCCCGCGCTTGGAACGCACCAGACCGACGCCTTTCAAGCTCAGGAGGATCTGCTCGAGGTACGGCTGGGGCAGGCCGGTGCGTCGAGCGAGGTCGCGAACCGAGGTCGGCGTTGAGAGGTCGGAGCCCAGGGCGAGGCTCAGCAGCGCCCGGCTGGCGTAGTCACCTCGCGTCGAAACTCTCACCGCTTCATTCTACCGTCGAGAGGTCGCCAAAACGTCGGGGGTGCACGACGGCGTTCGTTTGTCTGGCACAGTGGAAGGGTGGAAGAGACCCCCAACGAAAACGTGACCGTGAACCCCGACGAGGTGCTGTCGCCGGGCCAAGGCGAGGTCCCCAGTGAGGACGAGAACTCGGACTACATCAGCCAACCGGCGAAGGTCATGCGGATCGGTTCGATGGTGAAATCGCTGCTGGATGAGGCGCGCAGCGCTCCCTTGGACGAGGCCGGACGGGCCCGGTTGCGCGAAATCTACGAGACGTCCATCAGCGAACTCTCCGGAGCGCTCTCGCCGGACCTCGGCACCGAACTCTCGAAGATGGCCCTGCCCTTCAGCGCCGACGTCCCGACCGAATCCGAGCTGCGCATCGCCCAGGCGCAGCTGGTCGGATGGCTCGAGGGACTCTTTCACGGAATTCAGGCGTCCCTCTTCGCCCAACAGGCCGCCGCCGCCGCGCAACTCGAAAAGATGCGCGATCGATCCCTCCCGCCGGGCGTCGGCGAGCCGCGCGCGGGCACGTATCTCTAGGTGCGCCGTGACACGCAATCGCTACTCTCGATCGTGAACGACCGTTCTGACTTCGCGAAAGGGATCATCAGCTGATGGCTGAGGGCTTCGTCCACCTCCATAACCACACCGAGTACTCGATGCTCGACGGCGCGGCGCGCGTCGAAGAGATGGTGCTCGCGGCCAAGGCCGACGGACAGCGCGCGATCGCCATCACCGACCACGGCAACCTCTACGGGGTCATCGATTTCTACGAGGCCTGTCGCCAGCACGGCGTGACGCCGATCATCGGACTCGAGGCCTACATGGCGGCCAACTCGCGTTTCGACCGACCGCCGCGCCGCGGCAAGATCGACGACACGGGCGGCGACACCGAAGGCGGCCAGAAGCTCTATCACCACCTGACCCTGCTCGCGACCTCGAACGAGGGCTATCGGAACTTGCGCGAACTCTCCTCGCTCGCCTTCCTCGAGGGCTACTACTACAAACCCCGGTTGGACTGGGACCTGCTCGAGCGCTACAACGAGGGGCTGATCGCCACGTCGGGTTGTCTCGGCGGCGTGGTCCTGCAGGCCTTGATGCACGACGACTACCCGAAGGCGCTGGAGCTGGCCGGTCGTCTCCAGAGCATCTTCGGCGCCGAGAGTTTCTTCATCGAGTTGCAGGACCACGGCCTCCCCGAACAGGAACGAACGAATCCCCAGCTCCTCCAGATCGCCAAGGCGCTGCGAGCCCCGGTGGTGGCGACGAACGATCTGCACTACGTGCACCACGACGACGCGGAGATGCACGACGCCCTGTTGTGCATCGGGACCGGTTCCCTGGTCGCCGATCCCAACCGCTTCCGATTCCACAGTGATCAGCACTATCTGAAGTCGGCCGCCGAGATGCGCTATCTCTTTCGCGACCTGCCCGAGGCCTGTGACAACACGCTCCTGATCGCCGAGCGCGCGTCGGTCACCATCGAGTTCGACAACGACGCGCTACCCGAGTTCCCGATCCCCGAGTCGTTTCGCGCCGACACCCATAAAGAAGGAGCGAATCGACTCCTGCGCGACCTCGTGCTGCGCGGCGCGCACGAGCGCTACGGCGAGAACCTGAGCGACGAGGTGGTCGCTCGTCTCGAAAAGGAGCTCGGGGTCGTGGCCGACATGGGCTTCTCGGACTACTTCCTCGTGGTGTGGGACCTCATTCGCCACGCGCGCGAACAGGGCATCCGCGTCGGACCCGGTCGGGGATCGTCGGCCGGCTGTTGCATCGCGTACTGCCTGCGCATCGTGGACCTCGACCCGATCCACTACGGACTGATCTTCGAACGATTCTTGAATCCCGGGCGACGCTCCATGCCCGACATCGACATGGACTTTGACGAGCGATTCCGCGGCGACATGATCCGCTACGCCGCCGAGCGCTACGGGTCGGACCACGTGGCCCAGATCGTGACCTTCTCGACCATCAAGGCCCGCGCCGCGGTGCGTGACGCCGCGCGCGTACTGGGCTACCCCCCGCAACTAGGCGACAAGATCGCCAAGGCGATGCCGCCCCTGGTCATGGGCCAAGACCTGCCGCTCGTGGCCTGCTTCCAGCCGACGCCCGGCTACGAGGGACGATTCGTCGAGGCGGCCGAGCTGCGCAATCTCTACGACAGTGACGCCGAGGTCAAGCACTCGGTCGACGTGGCGATGGGCTTCGTCGACAAGCGCCGCCAGGACGGCATTCACGCGGCCGCGGTCGTGATCACCAAGGAGCCGATGCTCGACTACGTGCCGGTGCAACGAAAGTCCGGTCCGTCCGGTTCGGGCGAGGACGCGCCGATCGTGACCCAGTACGAGGCGTCGGCCATCGAGAAGCTCGGACTGTTGAAGATGGACTTCTTGGGGCTGCGCAACCTGGCGATCATCGAACGCGCCCTGGAGAACATCCGCCGGCGCCACGGCGTCGAGGTCGACATCGACAACGTCGAGCTCGACGATCCCAAGGTCTACGAGATGTTGCGACTCGGCAACTCGATCGGCATCTTTCAACTCGAGGGTGACAAGATGCGCCAACTCATGCGACGCCTGGCGCCCACCGGCTTCGACGACATCGCGGCCCTCAACGCGCTGTACCGGCCGGGACCGCTGTCGGAGAACGTGCACAACGACTACGCCGATCGAAAGAACGGCCGCCAGGCCGTGAGCTACGACCACCCCGATCTGGCGGCGATCCTCGGCGAGACCTCGGGGCTGATGATCTACCAAGAGGACATCATGCGCGTCGCCACCTTGATCGCCGGCTTCTCGATGACCGAGGCCGACGATCTGCGCAAGGCCTGCTCGAAGAAGATTCGCGAGATGATTCGCGCCCAACGTTCGAAGTTCGTCGACGGCGCCGAACGCGAAGGGTACGGTCGCGACCTCGGCGAGACGATCTTCAACAAGATCGAGCCGTTCGCCGACTACGCCTTCCCGAAGAGTCACGCCTACGGTTACGCCCTGCTGGGCTACCAAGACGCCTGGCTCAAGGTGAACTATCCGGTCGAGTACATGGCCGCCCTCCTGACGTCGTTTCGCGACGACAAGGACAAGACTTCGGTCTATCTCAACGAGGCCCGACAGATGGGCATCACCATCGGCGTGCCCAACGTGAACGAGTCCTTCGCCGAGTACGCCCCCAGCCTCTCGCGGGACCAGACGATCCTCTTCGGCTTGGCCGCCGTGCGTAACGTCGGCGAAGCCCTGGTGGAGAAGATCGTGAACGAGCGCGAGTCCCACGGCCACTTCAGTTCCATCTACGACTTCGTGCGCCGCGTGGACCCCATGGTGCTCAACCGCCGCACGATGGAGTCCCTGATCAAGGCCGGCGCCTTCGACGCCCTGGGTGTGCCCCGCTTGGGCTTCTTGTTGAAGGTCGACGAGATCTGTGACGTGACGCTCGCCCGTCGGCGCGACCACGCCCTCGGTATCACGACGCTGTTCGCCGCCTTCGGCGAGGGTGACGGACACGACTGGGAGGGGACCGACGTGGCGCTGGCCGACATCGAATTCGACAAATCGGTGAAGCTCGACTTCGAGCGCGAGATGTTGGGCACCTACATTTCGGACCACCCGCTCTACGAGGTCGAGAGTCAACTGGCGATGAAGACCGACGGCTCCATCATCAGCGTTCGCGAACGAGGCGAGGAGTTGGCGCACGCCGGCAAAGCCGTCACCGTCGGGGGCATCCTGGCCGAGGTCCAGATTCGCACCACCAAGATGGGCAAGCAGTACGCCCGCGTCGTGCTCGAAGACCTGGGGGCCTCGATGGAGATCAACTTCTCGGCGAACAACTTCGAGAAGTTCAGCGGATTTCTGGCCAAAGACAACATCGTGCTGGTCAAAGTGCGTCCCGGTTACGAAGAGGAGCTTCGTTTTAGCGCGATGGACGTCGAAATGTTGAGCGTGGAGCGCGGCAACGAGGATCTGCGTCTGGCGCTGCGCCCCGAAGACCTCACGCAGAGCTCCATCGCCACGTTGCGAGAGATACTTTCTCGATATCCCGGCCGATCCCCGGTCATTGTGGAGACCGGAACCGCCGGCAAAGCCTTCAAACTCGGCCCGGAGTTCAACGTGAACATCGCGAGCGTGGTCGCCGATCTGCGTACTGAATTCGGTCGAAACGTCATAAAGGCCTAATCGGCCGGACAGTGGTCTAAAGAGTCGTAGAATGTATTCCTATGGCAATGAACGTCTCTACGAAGGACACCACCGCCCTCAGCGACGCAGAACTCGCCGAGATGGCCGATCTCTGCGTCGATCGCGAGCCGAACTTTGACATCGGCTTTCTCTCCAAGCAACGTGAGGACTGGGTGCTGGTCACTCAGGTGCGCGAGGGCAACAAATTACGCGGCTATTCGTTCTGCACTTTGGAGCGCATTGGCGGCACGCCGTCACTGCTGGTGGGGCTCTTGCTGGTGGACCGCAACGCCAAGTCCGACCAGACCCTGAAGGCGATCTTGCACGACCAGTTCCGCCGTGCCCTGCTGGCCTTTCCCGACGAGGACGTGCTGCTGGGCTCGCGTCTCACCTCACCCGACGGCTTTCGCGCCTTCACCGGACTCGAAGACGTCGTGCCGCGCCTCGGCTACAAGCCGACCGGCGAGGACCGCGCCTGGGGCCGACGCCTGGCCAAGCGTTTCGGCTCGGAGAAGTCGATCGACGACAAGACCTTCATCATGAGCGTCTCACCGGGACCGGTCGGCGGGCTTGACTACCTCGCGTCCAAGGGTCCGATTCCCGAGGGCGTCGAGACCTTCTTCGTCGGCCTCAAGCCCCAAAAGGGCGAACGCCTGGTGGTCTTCGGCTGGGCCATGGCCGAGTCCCTGGCCTCGGGCAAACTGCCCAAATAGTTCACCCGCGCGGCAGTAGTCCGGTGCAGCTCTTGTAGCAGTGGCCGTCGATCGGCTTGGACAACGTCGTCAAGACGTACATCGGGCGAAAGCCCAGGGCCGACGCGAGGTCCTTGCCGGCCAGCGATGGTCGTCGCGTCGCCTCCATGGTTCGAATCGCGTGCGCGTCCTCGCAGAGCAGCCACACGTCGTCGCCGAACCAGCCGAAACGAACCCAGGTGGATCCGTCGTCGTGTCGACGAAGCAGTTGGGGCCCGCGATCGGCGGCGATCAGCGCGACGCTCGGGCGCTCGCCGCGGAACTCCCAGTACGGCGCGCTGGGACCGCGAAAACCGAACAGTGGTCCGTCGGCCGGGCTGGCCAGCTGCTCGAGCCACCGTCGCACCCGTCGTCCGTGGTAGGTCCCGAGTCGACGCGGCAGATCGGCGAGGGTGACCGCCTCGGGCTGCGCGAGGTCGTTGCGTTCGATGTCCTCGGCCAGTTCACCCTCGACCACGTCGAAGACCGCGAGGTCCGTCACGTAATCCGACGGCCAGGGAATGCGCCAGCGCACGATGGCCTGGGACTTGAGATCGACGACCGTGGTCGTCTCGTTCGTCGAACCGAGCACGAGCCCGTAGACCGTGGCGCCGCCGGCCAGTTCCACCGTGGCGCGCTGGGGCATACGCTCGACGAGGCGCTTACTGGCCCGAACGGCCGGGTCGCGAGAAAAGATGGGCATCAGGCTCTAACGTTACGCAACTGTTCCGCGAGCGCCGACGCACTGTCGACCGGCAGATGACAGACGCCCGCGCGACACACGTAGGCCATTTCCGAC
Source organism: uncultured Acidimicrobiaceae bacterium (assembly GCA_963716515.1). Taxonomy (GTDB): domain Bacteria; phylum Actinomycetota; class Acidimicrobiia; order Acidimicrobiales; family RAAP-2; genus RAAP-2. Next base: position 1,305,445 of record OY970319.1, on the reverse strand, counting down.
TGACGACCCTCCAAGAGCGGGGAGGAACCACTTCCCGTGACGAGCACCGAGCGCCTCGTGAGAGTCGAGTTCATGAACGCCGAGAGTTCGTTGGGCGGCCCCGGGATCACGACCTCGACGCCCTCGAGCGCGAATCCGGCCGCTTCCACCAAATCGGGAACGGCGCCCGGATGGTTCGCGAGCAGTGACGCCGCGAGTTCGACCAAGCGCTGGGCGACGACGAGGCCTTCGTGGTCGCCGGCGACCAGGGCCAATCGCGCGAGCGCGCGACACGCGACGGCGTGACTCGACGGGGTCGCCCCGTCGAAGATCTCCTTCGGTCGCGCGTGGAGATCGGTAACGAGGTTGCTGCGCGAGAAGATTCCGTTCCCCACCTGGGGATCACGTGCCGTCGGTACCTCACCGTCCCAGTAATGATCGAGCAGGTAGGCCCGATGAAGTCTCGCTCGTTCGATCCAGGAATCATCACCCGTGGCTTCGAAGGCGTCGACGGTGGCGTCGAGGATCCACGCCACGTCGCTGGCGCTGGCGTGGGCTCGCCGACTCTCGGTTCGCCACCACACGTCATCGCGAAAGTGCGTTCGCTGGAGCGAGTGCAGGAGCGACGTGGCGAGTTCGACGGAGGGCGCGTCACGAACCTCGAAGAGCGCCGAGACGAACATGGCGTTCCATTCGAGAATGACCTTCTCGTCGCGACCGGGTTGGACTCGACGCGCGCGCGAACGAAGCAACGAGTCGCGCACCGGCGCGAGGGCGACGGGGGGACTGAACGGTTCGGCGTCGGCCAGTCGGGGTATTGAACGGCCTTCGAATTCGCCGGGCTCGTCAATGCGCCAGCGACGTAGCGCCGCGTCGAGATCGGCGCCGAGTCCGTCGTCGTCCAACGCGTCGGCCACCTCTTGGGGAGTCCACGTCACGTGGGAGCCCTCGACGCCGCCGGCGTCGGCGTCGAGGGCCGACGCGAAGCCACCGTCGACCGCCAGATCCCGCAACACGAAGTTGATCGTGCCGAGGGCGGCCTCTCGCCATTCGGCACGCTCCGGCTCGGCCCGGGCCGCGCGCAGGTAGGCGCGCGCCAGCAGCGCCTGGTCGCTCAGCATCTTTTCGAAGTGGGGTACGTGCCATTCGGCGTCCACGCTGTAACGCGCGAAGCCTCCTCGGAGGTGATCGTAGAGCCCTCGACGAGACATCGCGTCCAAGGTTCGTTCGACCGCGACGCGCGCCCCGACGTCATCGAACTCCAACAACGCCGCGACGTAGCTCGCCCGCGGAAACTTCGGCGGGCCGCCAAAGCCGCCCTCGGCGTCGACCTGCGCCACGAGATCGTCACGAAGTCGCCGTCGCGACGCGCCCAAGTCGAGGGCGTCGGAGAGCGGTGCGAGATGGTCGATGAAACTGACCTCGCGTTCGAGGGCGCGCGAGAGTTCACTCGCTTGCGCTTCGACGGCGTCGCGACGATTCGTCCAGGCGTCGTGCATCGCGTTCAACAAGGTGGTGAAAGCCACTTGGCCGCGGCCTTCGACCGGGGGATAGTACGTCCCCGCCATGAAGGGCCGACCGTCGGGCAACAGGAACACCGACATCGGCCAGCCGCCGTGCCCGCTCACCAATTGGGTCGCCGCCATATAGAGCGCGTCGACGTCGGGCCGCTCCTCTCGATCGACCTTGATAGGGATGAAGTGTTCGTTCAAGAGCGCGGCCACGTCGGCGTCTTCGAAGGACTCGTGGGCCATCACGTGACACCAGTGACAGGCGGCGTAGCCGACGGAGAGGAAGATCGGACGATCCAGTCGCGCCGCTTCGTCGAGCGCCTCGCGGTCCCAGGTCCACCAGTCGACCGGATTGTCCGCGTGCTGGCGTAGATACGCGCTCGAGGCGTCGGCGAGTCGATTGGTCACCGACGCAGCGTACCGACCACGTCCTGGTCAACGTGACGAAGAGCTACGACTCGGTATTCTGATGATTCAAACGTGGAGAGCGGAGAGAGCGTGGCACGGGTACTCAGGTGGGGAATTATTGGCACGGGCGGCATTGCCCGGACGTTTGCGCGGGACCTAGCGCTCACCGGCGTCGGGGTCGTCGTCGCCGTGGGATCGCGCACACAATCGTCGGCCGATGCCTTCGCCATCGAACACTCGATACCGCGCAGCTACGACTCGTACGAGCAGTTGGTCACCGACGCCGACGTCGACGTCGTCTACGTCGCGACACCCCATCCGATGCACTTCGACAACGCCACACTGGCGCTCGAGCACGGCAAGCCGGTACTCGTCGAAAAGGCCTTCACCATGACGAGTGACGAGGCGCGGCGATTGGTCGCGAACGCCCGAGAAAGGCGTCTTTTCCTGATGGAGGCGATGTGGACACGCTGTCTGCCCAACATCATTGAAATACGTGCGCTCGTGGCGAGAGGTGAACTTGGTCCCATCGTCAGCGTCGAGGCCGATCACGGCCAGTGGTTCGCGTCTGATCCAGAGTTCCGCCTCTTCAATCCGGCGTTGGGTGGGGGAGCGATGCTCGATCTCGGCGTCTATCCAGTCTCGTTCGCGTCGATGGTGCTGGGCTCGCCGTCGCGCGTGGCGGCGCTCACGCAACCGGCCTTCAACGGCGTCGACGGGTCGGTCGCGATGGTATTCGGCTACGAGAGCGGCGCGCAGGCCGTGCTGTCGTGCACCTCGGGCGCGAGGACGCCGACGAGAGCGTCCATTTCCGGGACCGACGCTCGTATCGAGATCGGAGGAAGTTTCTACGCCCCTGGCCCGTTCACGCTGGTGCCTCGCGTTGGCGACGAGCGAATCTTTGAGTTCCCTTCAGTTGGGCGCGGCCTGCACTACGAGGCGGCGGAGGTGGCGCGGTGCATCGAGGAGGGAATGCTCGAGAGCCCGATGATGCCCTTGGACGAGACCATTTCGATCATGCAAACGATGGAGCAGGTGCTCTCTTTGACCTAGCCGCCCGCCGGCTCCCCACGCGCGAGAAACTCACACGGCCGTCGATGAACGAATCACGAGGTTCCGGGTTCGTAGGGATCGGTCCACTGCAGTGAAGGAACTGTCAGAAAGGCCCTGTGATCAGGAGGCGAAGGGGTTCATGACGTCGTGCAGTGGTTGAACCGATTTCTCATCGTGGCACTCGAGTCCAGAAAACGATGACTTTCGGCCTGGCGCGACAGTCGTTGGTCTTAAGTGAACACGACATTTCGAGCGAATTTCCGAATCGTGAACAACGCGCGTCGTGTCGGCATGTTATTTTACCAAGCGGACATTAGGTTTCACCTGGTGTTCACGCAGTGCAAAAAACTATCGACACCACCACGGTGTCACTGAAGGGTTGGGGATATGAATTTTAAAACTGGAAGGGCTCTTGCGTCGGTCGCATTGGTCGGCGCTTTCGTCGTCACAATGATGCCGAGCGTGAGTTCTGCAGCTGGGAAAACCGTGTCGGCTAGCACGTTTAATACGAGCTATTCGACGATGAAGTACCTGAAGGCCATCGTGAAGAAGGGCAAGGGCGCCATCACGGTCATCCTTCCCGACACGAAGACCTCGGCTCGGTACACGGCTTTCGACGCTCCGGACTTGACGAAGGCGTTCAAGGCCGCGGGCGTGAAGAAGTGGAAGGTCGAAAACGCGTTGGGATCTGACACGACGATGTTCACCGATGCCCAGGCAGCAATTGCCCGTGGCACCAAAGTGCTCATTGTGGACCCGATCGACCCGACGACTGGTGCTTCCATCGAGGCCTACGCGGCTGCACGTGGCGTGAAGACCATTGACTACGACCGTCTCACCTTGGGTGGACAGCGTACGTACTATGTCAGCTTCGACAACGTCGCGGTCGGTACGTTGATTGGTAAGGGCGAACTGGCTTGCCAGACCGCCTGGGGCGTCACTAACCCCGTGACCTACATCTCGTACGGTTCGCCGACTGACAACAACGCCACCTTGTTCGCCAAGGGCTACAACGCCGTCCTCGCGGGCGCCGGATTCAACACGACCGCCACCACCCTCACCGGTGCCAAGCAGTCGGTGTTGGAGAACGCCGGTACGTGGGACGGCCCAACGGCCGCTTCGGACTTTGAGGCTGCCTACACGGCACACCCGACCATTAACTCTGCGGTTACGCCGAACGACAACAACGCTTCGGGCATCATCACCTACCTGCAGGGCAAGGGTCTCAAGCCCAAGACCTTCCCGTTCACCGGCCAGGACGCGTCACTCGTTGGTTTCCAGAATGTCATCTCTGGCTACCAGTGCGGCACCGTCTACAAGCCGATTTACAAGGAAGCTCAGTCGGCAGTTGCGCTCGCGGTGTACCTCAACGCTGGCGTGAAGCCACCGAAGGGTCTCGTGAACGGCTCGACGCCTGACACGCTTGAGAACAAAGGTGTTGCTTCGATCCTTTTGACGGCTTCATGGGTTACGGCTGCGGACGTTGAGTCCACGGTTATCCACGACGGCTGGTTGAAGGCTTCGGATCTGTGCACGGCTACGTCGCCGACGGTCGCTGGCTCACCCCAGCCCACCTACGCGGCTGACTGCACGACGTACGGCATTAAATAAGTAAGTACTGATGGAGAACACCCCCGAGTCAACTAGTCCTTCCACGTCCGGTGACGGACGAGACGGACCGGTTGGCTCGGGGGTCTCTGCGTCAACTGCAACACCGCTGTTGAGCCTGCGCGGGATATCGAAAAACTTCGGTCCCGTGCAGGCCCTGCAGGACTGCGACCTCGACGTGCCGGCCGGTCAGGTCACCGCCCTGATTGGTGACAACGGCGCTGGTAAGTCGACCCTCGTGAAATGTATGTCGGGCATCTACGCACCGGCCTCGGGCCAGACCTTCTGGAACGGCCAGGAAGTGAACATTCACACTCCTCGCGACGCCTCGGAGTTGGGGATCGCCACGGTGTACCAGGACCTCGCACTCTGCGACAATCTCGACATCGTCCAGAACATGTTCCTCGGTCGCGAAGAGACGAAGTTTCAGATGCTCTCCGAGATCAAGATGGAACTCGCCACGAAGCAAACGTTGAAGGACCTCTCGGTCACGACCGTCAAGTCAGTGCGCCAACTCGTGGGATCGCTGTCCGGCGGACAACGTCAGGCCGTCGCGGTAGCGCGTGCCGTCATGCGCGACTCGAAGCTCGTGGTCATGGACGAACCGACGGCGGCCCTGGGCGTCACACAGACCAAACTCGTACTCGAACTCATTCGTACGCTCGCCTCTAGCGGCATCTCCGTTCTCGTTATCTCTCACAACCTTCTCGACGTCTTCAGCGTCGCTGACCGCATCGCGGTCATGTACCTGGGCACCATCGTCAGTGAGGGTCCGATCGCCAATTACGACACCGCGAGTGCCGTCGAGTTGATCACCACCGGAGAGTCCAGTCGCGTTCCTTCGCGCCTCTCCTCGTCTCTTTAACCGAAAGGCTCTCCGTTGTCCGATGCCCCCGAACAGGTGACACCGAGTCACTCCAGCGAGCACGACGTTTCGACCCGGCGTTCGCTGTCCCAACAGGTGAAGCGCGTCTGGCAGGGTGACAACGGATCGATTCCGATCCTCATTGGCCTGGCGGCCCTCGTCATCTACTTTCAGGTCCAGAACTCGGTCTTCCTTACGCCGGAGAACCTGACCAACCTATTGATCCAAGCCTGCTTCTTCGTGCTCTTGAGTATGGCGGAGATCTGGCTTCTCCTCTTGGGTGAGATCGACCTCTCGCTCGGATTCGTCGCGGGCATCGGTGCCGCCGCCGCGGTCATTCTGACCGCCACGAAGTACAACTGGCCGTGGTGGCTCGCCATTCTGGCCGCCTTGGCCGTTACGACCGGGATAACGACCTTGAGCGGTGTACTCGTCATTCGACTTCGTCTCCCCTCGTTCATCGTGACGCTGGCCGGACTCTTGGGCTGGCAAGGCGTCCTGATCTGGCTCGTCGACAAACAGGGCACGGGCGGGGCCATACCACTGAGCAACAGCGAGCTGCACTACATCGTGAACGGGAACTTCACTCCGTTGGCCACGATTATCTTCGTCATCGTGATCGTCGTGATCTCCAGTTTTGCCATGTTGCGCGCCGCCCGCGCTCGACGCACCAGCGGACTGGACACGAACTCGACGGTCATGATCGCCAAGATTGTCCTACTCGTCATCACCGGTGGCCTATCGATCTGGATCTTTAACACGAATCGTTCCGGGTTCACCACCATCGATGGGATGCCCTTCGTGATTCCGATCGTGCTGGCGGTCCTCGCCGCCGGCAGTTTCATCCTTATTAAGACCAAGGCCGGTCGCTACATCTACGCCATTGGCGGAAATAGTGAGGCCGCTCGTCGCGCCGGCGTCAACGTCAACCGGTACCGTCTCATGGCCTTTTCCCTCGCCGGCTTGACCGCCGGAATCGGGGGACTGATCTACGCCTCTCGACTCGGGGGCATCACCGATGGGATTGACGGCGGCAACCTCGTGCTCGAGTCCGTCGCGGCGGCCGTTATCGGCGGGACGAGCCTCTTTGGCGGACGAGGCAAGATGATCAATGCCGTCGTCGGCGGCGTGATTATCGCCACTATTCCGAACGGCATGGGCCTCGTTGGCATGAGTGCGGCGACGCAGTACATTGCGACGGCTCTCGTGTTACTGGCGGCGGTCTCCATCGACTCGATCGCCCGACGCGGAAGTACGGTCCTCGGATAGGGGCGTCCAACCGACCACTGGGGTTGGTCGACTCTGCGTTGACGACACGCGAGGTAGAACGGCCATCAGAACACGTTGGGTAGATCACCGCGGCGAATCTTGCCGTGGCCCGTGCGCGGAATCGCGACCACGTAGCGGATCTCTTTCGGTTTCGCCCAGGGCCCGATCCGTTCCTCGGCCACGGCGCGTACGGACTCGTCTAGCCGCGATCCGTCACTCACGATCAAGACCACGACTCGCTGTCCCCATTCGGGATCTTCGACACCGGTGACGGCCACGTCGCGCACGCCCTCGATGGTCGCGAGTGCCGTCTCGAGCTCTTCCGGCCACAGCTTCTCGCCACCGGTGTTGATGAGGAATCCCAGTCGTCCGCGCACGGCCACGATGCCGTTGGTGACCTCGCCGGCGTCGCCGGTTGGGAACCAATCGTCGCGCCCGTCGGGACCGAGAACGGTCGGTCGGGGCCCACTCCGATAGGAACGAAAGAGCGTGGGCGTTCGAACGCAGAGTTGACCGTCCACGCTCGCCACCTCCACGCCCGGAAGGGGAGTGCCGTCGTAGACGACGCCGGAACCGGTCTCGGTCATGCCCCAGGACGTAATGACGTTCTCGGGCAGGGATTGGGGCGGGCGCGCACCGCCGAGCAGTACCGCGTGAAATCCGCTGAGGTCGTGACGGGTCAAGAGCGCTCGAACCACCGAGACGTGGGTCGCCCCGTGAGCCGCCGCCGCTTCGAGGTCCTCGCCGTCGTCCCAATGCAACGTGGCGTCGCTGAAGACCGCTCTCAATATGACCGCCAAGCCCCCGATGTGACAGGCCGGGAGACAGGGCAACCAGACCGGCGGTCGGTCGCCGCGCAGTGTTGACTGCGTGAGCGCGGCACTCGCGCGAAGGGCCGTCCAACTGAGTTCCACCGCTTTGGGATCGCCGCTGGAACCGGAGGTCAACACCACCAGACCGATCTCGTCGTCGACGCCCCTGCCACTGGTTAGTTCGGTCTGACCGTCGACGTCGCGTACCGCCGTGGCGCCGAGTCGTTGCAGCTCTTCGATCCGTCGGCGCGGCGAGGTTCGGCGATCCAACACGCAAAAGGCGATCGAGGCGTCGATCGTCTCGCGAATCGCTCGCTCCAGGTCTTCGCCCAGCTCGAAATCGAGCGCGAGCAGGGAAGTCACGAAACCAGATTAGATGTCAAGAACTAGTTTGTAACTACTGGGGGTGGTACCCGTGGCCTCATTGCGTCACGAACGAAGGATTGCGGCCGATGCGGACACCGTTTGGGGAGTGGTCCGACGACCCGAGAGCATCCCCGAGTGGTTCCCGGGGATCGTCTCGTGCACCGTGGAGGGCAACCGGCGCGTCATCACCACCGCCGCCGGCCTCGAGATCCCCGAGGAGATTGTGGCTAACGACGACCAGTTGCGCCACTTCGCCTATCGGATCACGGCGCCGCAGTACACCTTTCACCTGGGCGTCATCGACGTCATTGCGATCGCGGCCAACGATTCACTGTGCGTCTATTCCACGACGGCGTTGCCCGACACGCTGGCGTTGCTGATCGCCGGGGGGACGCTCGGCGCCCTCGGGGAGATCCAACGTCTGGCCGAAGCGTCGATGGTCGCGTCGTGAGTCGCAAGATTCTGTTCATCACGACCGATCAACAGCGCTACGACACGATCGGGGTCAACGGCGGCACCCTGTCGCGCACGCCGGTCCTCGATCGGCTCGCCGGCGAAGGCATTCGCTACGAGCGGGCGCAGCCGACGTCGGTGGTGTGCATGCCGTCGCGCTCGTCGATGCTCACCGGTCAGTTCCCGTCGACGCACGGCGCCTGGATGAACGGCGTCCCGCTGGCCATCGACGCGCCGTCGGTGGCCGAGACGCTGCACGACGCCGGGTACGCGACGGCGCTCATCGGCAAGGCTCACTTCGAACCGTTCATGGACCCGTTCGGTCTCTACGCCGAGAACGCGCTAGCGAATCTCGGCGTTCCGACCATCGAGCAGGACTGGTTCGACGGCCGTCGCGGCGTGCACCGCGGCTTCGATTACTTGGAATTCGCGACCCACGGCGTCATAGGCGCCCTGCACTACGCCAAGTGGATGAGGGACGAACATCCCGACGCGATCCGGGGCTTCTATCAAGTGGTCGATCGAGACTTCAACGTGAACGCCGCCGGCGGCGGCGACACCGGCGCGCCGCAGGTGAAGTACAACGCCGTGCCTCGTGAGTGGTACCACACGGACTGGGTCGCCGATCGAACGATTCGCTGGCTCGAAGCGCAAGCGTCCGACCGCGACTGGTTCTGCTGGATGAGTTTCCCCGATCCCCATCACCCGTGGGATCCGCCGAAGTCCGAAATCGGCCGCGTGCCGTGGCGCGACGTGCCCCTGCCGGTGAACTACCCGCAGCGCGCCAGCGAGCGAGAGTCGTTGCTGGACCATAAGGCCCGCCACTGGCGCGCCTGGTACGACGGTCGACTCGTGAGCAACTACGAAGCGCCCGCCAAGTGGGTGCCGGCCACGATGACCGCCGACCAGGTGCGCGAGGTGAACGCGCTCAACGCGGTGGAAGTGGAGTTGATCGACGAAGCGATCGGGCGCGTCCTCGCCACCATCGAGCGCCGAGGCTGGGGCGACGACGTCGACGTGATCTTCACGAGTGACCACGGCGAACTCCAGGGTGACTTCGGTCTGCTCTTCAAAGGTCCCTATCACGTGGACGGCCTCATGCGACTGCCACTGATCTGGCGCCCGGCGCGTTCGACCGCGCCAGCACCGAGCGTCGTGCACGCGCCGGTGAGTCTGGTCTCACTCGCCGCGACGTTCCTCGACATCGCTGGCGAGCCCGCGCCGACCTGGGTCGAGGGCGCGACCTTGCCCCTCGACGACCAGGACGCCGCGCGACGTTCCTTCGACGCCACATTGACCGAATGGGACTCGTCAATCTTTGGTGTCGACGTGCACCTGCGCACCGTGGTGACCGACGAGTATCTCTACACCGAGTACCAACCCGGCACGGTGCACGACGGAAGCGAGGGCGAACTCTACGACCTCACCGACGACCCGCTGCAGCGCGTCAACCGGTTCGAGGATCCGGCGATGAAGTCGCTGCGCGTGACGTTGGGCGAACGACTGGCGGCCCACGACGGTCGACCCGGTGAACGCGCGACGCCCGGCGTGTTGATGGCCCCCGTTTAAGTAGCGTGGACGCCATGGCCGACACCGTTATCCAAGGTTCACCGATCGACCCCGTGGAGGAGTTCCGTTCCTGGCCGCCGCCCGAGTGGCGGCGCTTTGGAGAGTTCGACGACATCATCTACGAGGCCGCCGAAGGGATGGCCCGCATTACCATCAATCGCCCGCAGGTGCGCAACGCCTTTCGTCCCCAGACGCTCTTCGAGCTGTCGCGCGCTTTCGAAATGGCCCGCGACGACGTCACCGTCGGTGCGATCATCTTGACCGGGGCCGGTCCCGACGCGTTCTGCTCCGGCGGCGATCAGAGCATTCGCGGTGACGACGGCTACATGGGGGACGACGCCGTCGCTCGCCAAGGCGTCGGTCGCTTGAACGTCCTCGACCTGCAGATTCAGATCCGTCGACTGCCGAAGCCGGTGATCGCGCAGATTGCCGGGTACGCCATCGGGGGCGGGCACATCTTGCATTTGGTCTGTGACCTCTCGATCGCGGCCGAGAACGCGCGTTTCGGCCAGACCGGACCGAAGGTGGGCTCCTTCGACGGAGGGTACGGGTCCTCACTACTGGCGCGCACCATCGGCGTGAAGCGCGCCAAAGAGATCTGGTTCCTCTGCCGCCAGTACGACGCCCACCAGGCTCTGGAGTGGGGACTCGTCAACACCGTGGTGGCGCTGGATCAACTCGAAGGCGAGACCGTCGCGTGGTGCCGCCAGATCCTGACGCTGTCGCCGATCGCCCTGCGGATGTTGAAGGCCGGGTTCAACGCGGCCGAGGACGGCATGGCCGGCATCCAGCAGTTGGCCGGGGACGCCACCATGCTGTTCTACATGTCCGAAGAGGGTCAAGAGGGTCGTAACGCCTTCGTCGAACACCGCAAGCCGGACTTTTCGAAGTTTCCTAAGCGTCCATGAACGAGGCTCCCGGGCCTTTCCGGCGATGGGTGCTCGCGGCGCGCGGACGCACGTTGCCCGCCGCCATGGTGCCGGTCATCGTGGGGGTGTCGCTGACTCGACCGCGCACGATCAACTGGGGCAACTCGGCCCTGTGCCTGGTGGTGGCGCTCGCCTTACAAGTCGGCACGAACTACGCCAACGACTACTCCGACGGCATCCGCGGGACCGACGAAGTACGGGTCGGCCCCTTTCGCCTGACCGCCTCGAAACTGGTTCCGGCACACAGCGTTCGAAACGCCGCCTTCACGTCGTTCTTCCTCGCCGGAGCGGCGGGACTGCTGCTCGCGTCGCGGACGTCGTGGTGGCTGGTGGCGATCGGGGCTACGGCGATCGCGGCCGGATGGTTCTACACCGGGGGACCGCGGCCGTACGGCTACTACGGGTTCGGGGAGCTCTTCGTTTTCATCTATTTCGGCCTGGTCGCCACCGTCGGCACCGCCTACGTGCAACACCGGAACATTCCCGATCGATCGTGGTGGCTCGGCGTGGCGACGGGCTTCATGGCCTGCGCGCTCCTTGAGGCGAACAACCTACGTGACGTGGAGGGCGACCAGTCGTCGGGCAAGAAGACCTTGGCGGCGCGACTGACCCGAGGTCGAGCGCCGTGGCTGTTCGCCGTGTGCGTCGTCGGCGTGCTGGTCGGGATGGCCGGCGCCGGACACAGCGTGATCGGCATCGTCGCCGTCCTCGTCTATGTCCCGGCCCTGCGTTTGGCGTTTTCGAAGAAGAACGGTCGTGAGCTGCTGCCGATGTTGCAGTATTCGGCGCGCGCGCAACTGCAACTCGGCGCGCTGCTCGCCGTGGTGCTGGTCTTCAGAGTGGGAGTGTGAAGCGCTGAACGATGCTGGCGCATCGCTCGGGCTGTTCCAGGTGCGCGGCGTGATGCGCGTCCGCGACGAACTCGGCGCGTCCGTCGAGCACCTGGTCGGCGATGGCCGTCGCTTCGAGACGGAACTTCTGGTCGAGCGCGCCGGCCAACGCCAGCGTGGGTGTCGAGAGGGACCGCAATTCCGGATTCAGCCAGCGTTGCGTGCCGGTACCGGCCAGTCGGAGCGAACCGGCGAGGCCGGCGGCGTCAGAACTTCGTGCGGCGCGCTCGTTCGGGTCATCGGGCAGCGAGGCAAACATCTCTCGGGCGAGCCACTCATCGAGGAAGGCGTCCGCGCCGACCAATTCGATGCGTTCCGCCAGTGCCTCGTCGCCGCGACGTCGCTCTTCGCGATCGAGCGGGTCCTCGATGCCCCGCGAGGCGCCCAACAGGACCAATCGGTCGACGCGCGCGGGGTAGTGGAGTGCGAAATGTAGGGCCACACGTGCCCCGAAGGAGTAGCCGCCCAGCGTGAAGGGTTCGTCGGGAAGTACTTCGGCGAGTAGGACGGCGGTCCCGTCCAACGACGCCAGAATTGTCGCGTTCTCGCCGTGTCCGGGCAGGTCGAGAGTCAGCAGCTCGTTCGTTCCTGTCAGAATGGAACGAAACCGATGTGCCGAGTCCTTGGTCTGCGTGAACCCGTGGAGCCACACGAGGAGTGGGCCCGAGCCGTGACGTTGGACACCGAGGAGTGACATTGCCACAGAGCGTACCGAGCCCGAGTCAGGTGCAGGCCACGTACGCGGCGACCCTCTTTGACGAATGGATCCGGTTGGGACTTCGCGACGTCGTGCTCTGTCCCGGTTCGCGCTCCACGCCGCTCGCCCTCGCCTGCGCCTCGCGCCAGGAACTGCGAGTGCACGTTCGCATTGACGAGCGAAGCGCCGGGTTCTTCGCCCTCGGCCGCGCACTGGCCACGCACGAGCCGGTGGCGATTGTGGTGACCAGTGGCACCGCGGCGGCCGAACTACACGCGTGCGTCGCCGAGGCCTCGCTAGCGTTCGTGCCGCTGCTCGTGCTCACCGCCGATCGTCCGCCCGAACTTCACGGCGTAGGTGCGCCCCAGACGATCGACCAACACCGACTCTTCGGTGACATGGTGCGTCTCTTCGAAGAACCCGGTACCGCGCGACTCGACGACGCGGCCTCGTGGCGCGAGCTGGCCGGACGGCTGTGGAGTGCGGCGACCCAACGTGACGAGGAGAGTCCGAGTCCCGGTCCGGTGCACTTGAACGCCGCGTTCATCGAACCGCTGGTCGCCGACGCGATGGCGCTCCCCGAACCCTCGACGTCGACCTCGACCCCGCACGCGCGAACGGTGCATCGGGCCGGACTCGAGGATCTACGCGTGCTGTGCGTCGCCGGTCACGGCGTCTCGAGTCGGACGGTGGATGACTGTCTGTCGCTCAACTGGGCCGTGGTCGGCGACGCGACGGCGCTGGGCACCATCGCGTACTTCGACGCACTGTTACGACACGCGCGATTCGCCGAGGAGGTCACGCCCGACGTGGTGGTCCGTCTGGGCGGCCTGCCCGCCTCGCGAACGCTGCAAGAACGACTTCGCGCGTGGCGCGCGCGGACCATCGGATTCGACGGAGCCGGCTTCGTGTCCGACCCCGACCGTCTCGTTACCGAGAGCCTGCGCGGCCTGCCCGATCCGCAACACGAACCCAAGGCCGACGGCGAGTACGTGCGGCTCTGGAACGAAGCGTCGACGCACGTATCCGATTGGTTGACCAAGCTCGATCACGACGACGCCCTTCATGAGCTGTCGCTCGCTCGCTGCGTGGTCGAGGTGAGCGCCCGAACGAACGTACCTCTCGTCATCGGATCGTCCATGCCGATACGCGACGTGGAATGGTGGACGCCGGCGCGCACGGCTCCCACCTACGCCAATCGCGGCGTGAACGGCATCGACGGGGTCGTCTCCACGACGCTCGGGGTCGCGGCCTCATCGCGCGCCATCGGACTGGTCGGCGACATCACGATGCTGCACGACGTGTCGGCGCTGGTGGAGGGATTGGGCGAGGCGGGTGGGACGTGCGCGTTGGTCGTGGTCGACAATCACGGGGGAGGAATATTCTCCTTCCTGGCCCAGCGCGCGGCCGTTGACGACGACCGCTTCGAACAGCTCTTCGCCACCCCCCGAGCGCACGACCTGGTCGCGGTCGCCCGGGCCTTCGGTCACGACGCTCTGCGCGTGGCGACCCGTTCGCGACTGCGAAGCACGCTCGAGGGGGCCCTGGACCGTCGCGGACTGACGGTGATCGTGGCCGACGTGCCATCGCGTGACCAGAACGTACGACTGCACGACGAGTGGAACGAGAGAGTGAAGAGCATTCTCGAAGGCCTTCGATGATCGCCACGCTTCCGGGTTCGTTGTTGGCGGCGTTGCCGATCGCCGTCGCGGCCGGATTCGTCTCGTTCATCTCGCCGTGCGTGTTGCCCCTGTTGCCGGGTTACTTGGCCTTCCTGAGCGGCGCCGCCGGTTCCCTCGAGGGACGTTCCGGTCGTGGGCGAGCGGTGCTCGGCTCCATCTCGTTCATCGTCGGCTTCGCCGTCGTCTTCGTGAGCCTGGGCGCCCTGTTCGGCGGTTTCGGAGCCTTGCTGAAGGACCACGAACGAATGCTGTCGATCGTGTTCGGTTCGGTAACCATCCTGTTGGGACTCTTCTTCGCTGGCTGGTGGCCCTCGAGGTGGCTCAACCGAGAGCGACGGATCCACCACTTGCCGAGGGTCTCAATCCTCGGCGCGGGCGCGCTCGGATTCCTGTTCGCGTTGGGGTGGACCCCCTGCCTCGGTCCCACGCTCGGTGCGATCCTGGGCCTCGCGGCCGCGAACTCGAACGCCACCGCGTTACGCGGGTCGATCCTCGCGTTCTTCTACTGCCTCGGACTGGGCATCCCCTTCGTCGTCGCGGCCCTGGCGACCGAGTGGGTCACCACGGCCTCGTCGTGGTTGCGTCGCCATCAACGCACCATTGGTCGCGTCGGCGGACTGTTGCTCGTGGTCATCGGGATTCTCGAAGTGACCGGCGCGTGGCATTCGTTCGTGCTCTGGTTGCAGTTGCACTTTCCGTCGTCGCGAGCAATTCTGTAGGCATCGACGCCTCGTAGACTGAGTCGATGAAACTACGTGACGACTGGGAGTTTCGCGGTCTGATTCATCAGACCACCGATGACGCGATACTCGATCGCCTCACCGTCGGCGGCGTCACGGCCTATATCGGATTCGACCCGACCGCCCCCTCGCTGCATTTGGGACACCTCATGCAACTCTGTACGCTGCGCCGACTGCAAGTCGCCGGCAACCGGCCGATCTCCCTGGCCGGCGGGGGCACCGGTCTCATCGGCGATCCGAGCTTCAAGGCGGTCGAGCGGCCGCTCCTGACCCTGGAGGAGATCG
Organism: uncultured Acidimicrobiaceae bacterium; assembly: GCA_963716515.1. Taxonomy (GTDB): domain Bacteria; phylum Actinomycetota; class Acidimicrobiia; order Acidimicrobiales; family RAAP-2; genus RAAP-2. The sequence goes on along the minus strand of OY970319.1, from coordinate 1,290,329 downwards.
AGGCCAATCTGGAAGGGATCCGAGAGCAACTGGGTCGCTTCCTCGATTTCACCGAGAGCGCCGGCCCCACCCAGGCGCTTTTGTTGAACAACGCCGACTGGCTGACCACGGTGTCGCTGACCGACTTCTTGCGCGACGTGGGAAAGCACTTCACCGTCAACCAGATGATCGCCAAGGACATCGTGAAGAGTCGTCTCGACCGCGACGACGTCGGCCTCTCCTTCACCGAATTCTCGTACATGCTGTTGCAGGCCTACGACTTCTTACGCCTGAACCTCGATCACGACTGCACGTTGCAGTTGGGCGGATCGGACCAGTGGGGCAACATCACGGTCGGCACCGAGCTGGTGCGCAAGGCCACCGGACACCGCGCCGACGGCGTGACGACGCCGTTACTGTTGCGTGCCGACGGTCAAAAGTTTGGCAAGTCCGAAGGCGGCAACGAGAACGTGTGGTTGAACGCCACGATGACCTCGCCCTTCGCGTTGCACCAGTTCCTGTTGAACGCCGACGACGTCGCGACCCCGGCCATGCTGCGCTACTTCACCTTTCTCGATCACGAGACGATTCTCGAATTGGACGAGGCCACGCGCATCGCACCGCAAGAACGTCGGGCCCAACGAGCCGCGGCGAACGCCATCGTCACCATGGTCCACGGGGAGGACGCATCGAAACGGGCCGAGCGCGCCGGCGAAGCGCTTTTCGCCGAGACCATCGCCGAACTCGATGAAGCGACGCTCTTGCAAGTGGTCGCCGACGCCCCGTCGTCGAACGTGGCGCGCAGTGAACTGGAGGGTGGCATCGACGCCGCCGATCTGGTGATGCGCACCGAGCTGGCGACGTCGCTGGGCGAAGCCCGGCGCTACGTGGAACAAGGCGGCGTCTACGTGAACAACGTTCGCGTCGCGGCCGGCGCGCGCGTCGACGCCACTCAGTTGTTGCACGGGCGCTACGTGATTCTTCGTCGCGGTCGACGTCAAATGCACTTGGTGGTCGTTGCGTGATTCGTCGCGTCGCGACGCTGCTCGCGGCGGGGATCCTGCTCGCGGCGTGCGGTTCGATTAGTCCGGGACGGGCGATGTCGGGGTGGGTGAAGCAGAGCGGCTTTAACAGAAACGTCGCCTCGCTCTACCAAGACGTCCGATCTTCCGCCAAGGACCTGCGCAACCACTCGTTGACGAGCAACGACCTGCACACGTTCTGCAACGTGCTCTTCGTCGACGACGGTTCGATGCAGTCGTCGTTGCCCACCCCCGACCGCCAAGCCACGGCCCTGCTCGACAAGGCCTACCGGGACTTCGCGACGGCCGCGGTCGAGTGCTACAGCGCCCTCGCCGTGGCGGGTGATCGAGCGAAGTCCCTGGCGGCCCTGAGCAGTGGCGCCGCACTGTTGTCCGAGGCGCGGGCGCGCGTGGCCGCCGCTAGTTAAGAACCGACTAAGAACTCGGCGGACGAAGGTCGATCTCGAGGCGCAAGATGCCGTCTTCGAGCGTGGCCGTCGCGTCGCCCAACATGGCGTAGTCCTGGAAGTCCAAGTTGGCGGCGTCAATGACGCGTTGGCGCTCCGGTCCTTCGACCGGAGGGAATCCACGCCGTTTGACGGCTTCGGCCCGTTCACGGAATCGAAGCACCATCTCATTGGGATCAAAGGCAGGGCTCACGCTGCGATGATAGGGGCTTCACGCGAGTAACGAGTTGGTAACATGGATATTCAACTCAGTACTCCTGAGTTGTGGCCGCCGCCAGTTATGGCCCGCGGCCAGTGAGGAGTGGACGTGAAAAAAGGCCGCCATCGTCGGTTTGTTGAAGCTCGCGAACTCAAACGCTCGACCGGACCCCGCGCGACCACCTGTGTGGAATGTGGCGCCGCGCCCGAGGACGTCCACGCGGAGTGGTGTCTCGCCGAAGAGGACCGCTACGACGAGATTCTCGGCTCACTGCCGCGAACCACGTTCAACGAAGAGGACCCCCTCGCCGCCGAGGGCTAGGACCTCTTTCGCATGACGGGATGGGGAAGACGGGTGCCCTTGGGCTGCGCAGAGCGCTTATTCATGTACGTCAGCAACTGGTCGTAGACCCCCTGGCCGACCATCGCCACGAGCTCTTCGGACATGGAGTCGACGACGCGGTTCTTGCCGATGAAGGCGGCGGGATCCTCAGTGCACCACCAATGGAAGTCGGCGCCCCCCTCGCCCCAGTGACTACGGTTCCACTGTGAAATACGAGTGATGACGTGTCCGCTCTCTTCGACCTCGTCGTCGCGCCGTAGCGGGAGCTGCCAGCAGACCTCGGGCTTCAGCGGGATGTAACTCTCTTCGTTGTCGAGGGCCATGACGTGCAACGCGCACCCCGGACCGCGATGAAAGTCCGGGCGGTTGAGAAAGATGCAGGCGTCTTGCACCAGTCGGGTGACGATCTCGCCGTTCTTCTTCACCCGCGTCGTTCCCTGGCGGCCCTTGGACTTGAACTGCCATTGGTCGGCGGTCAGGCGCTTGGCCGCCTTCTCGACCCGCCGCTGGTCTTTCTCGTCCGAAAAGTGAGCCCCGTAACTGCAACAGCCCTGGACCAGCTCGGGGGTGGCCTCGGTGAGCACGCCCTGGCACCCGGCGCCGAAGATGCACTTCCAATGGCTCTCTAGGAAGGTCACGTCGAACATCCAGGTGCGCTGACGCTTGGTGTCTTCGAAGCTGATCCACTCGTGGGCGTCAGAGGGTATTGAACTCACGCCATGCAACTTACAACGTGTAAAGGACTGTACTTACCCATACACTTGAGAGATGACCAGTGTCGAAACCTTTGAAGTGCTGACGTTGACCGACGAGGCTCGCAACGTCGTCACCGACGCGCTCAACGCCGAAGATCACGCCGAGACGTTGGCGCTCTACGTCGAGGTGACCGGTACGCGCGGCGCCGGATACTCCTACGACCTCTACTTCTCGGACCGCGCCGACGCGCCCGAGGGCGCGGCGATCGGCAGCGACGGTGGCGTGACGATCGTGGTGCCGCCCAAGAGCGTGGAACGTCTGCGCGGGAGCCGACTGGAGTTCGCCAACGAGGGCGGCGGCGGTCTGGTCCTGGTGAACCCCAACGTACCCACGCCCGAAGAGATCAACCCCGGCGTCCCGGCGGACATCTTGGCGCTGGGTATCACGGGACCGCTCGCGCTGTTGGCGATCGAGGTCCTCGAGTCCAGTGTCAATCCCGCGATCGCTTCGCACGGGGGACGCGCCGATCTGATCGCCCTCGACGAGGAGAAGAAGGTCGCCTTCCTCAAGCTCTCCGGCGGATGCCAGGGATGCGCGATGAGTCGATTGACGCTCTCCCAGGGCATCGAGACCCAACTCATCGAGGCCATTCCGGAACTGACCGGCGTCATCGACGTCACCGACCACGCCTCGGGCGAGAATCCGTTCTACGCGAAAGAGTAAGCACGCTCTGCGGTCGTTCTAGAATTACCTGATGTTGCGCTTCCTCACGGCCGGAGAGAGTCACGGACCTTCGCTCAGCGTCATCGTCGAGGGACTGCCCGCGGGACTCGCGATCGGGGTCGAGGAGATCGCCGACGAATTGGCCCGACGTCGACTCGGTTACGGTCGGGGACCCCGCATGCGCTTCGAGCGCGATGATCTTCGGCTCATCGGTGGCGTGCGCCACGGGCGCACGCTCGGTTCACCGGTCGCCGTAGAGATCTTGAACTCCGAGTGGCCCAAGTGGGAAGAAGAGATGTCGGCCGCTCCGGGCACGCCGGCCCAGAAGCAAACGAAACCGCGGCCCGGTCACGCCGATTTGGCCGGAATGCAGAAATACGGCTTCGATGACGCGCGCGACGTGCTGGAGCGAGCCAGCGCCCGAGAGACCGCGGCGCGCGTCGTGGCCGGCGCCCTCGCCAAGGCGCTCCTTTCGACCATCGGGGTCGCGATCCTGAGCCACGTGACGCGCATCGGCGAGGTCGCCACGCCGAATGACCGGCGACCGCTGCCCGGGGACCTGGAGAGGGTCGACGACAACGAGGTCCGTTGTTTCGATCCCGAGAGCGCCGCCGCGATGGTCCTCGAGATCAAGGCCGCCGCGAAGGTCGGCGACTCCCTCGGCGGCATCGTCGAGGTCATCGCCTACGGTGTGCCGGTCGGGCTGGGTAGTCACGTGCACTGGGATCGCAAACTCGACGGCTTGCTCGCCGGCGCCCTGATGAGCATCCACGCGGTGAAGGCCGTCGAAATCGGCGACGGCTTCGCCCAGGCCGCTCAGCGCGGCAGCGTGGCGCACGACGCGATCGCCGTCGACGACACCTTTGATCAGGGCGGGGGTTTCATCCGTCGCAGCGATCACGCCGGGGGCACGGAGGGCGGGATCTCTTCGGGCGCGCCGATCATCGCTCGGGTCGCGATGAAGCCGCTCTCCACCCTGAATCGACCGGTCCTGGAGACGGTCGACGTGGTGACCCACGAAACCGCGGTCTCGTTCAAGGAGCGAACCGACGTCACCGCGGTGCCGGCCCTGGGCGTCGTCACCGAAGCGATGATGGCGCTGGTTTTGGCCAACGAGGCCCTGCGTAAGTTCGGCGGCGACTCGGTGGAGGAGTTCACGCGCAATCACGCGAGCTACCTCGCGAATCTCGGATCGACCTCTTCCGCAGCCCGTCCCGAGTAACCGTGGGTCACCTCGTGCTCGTGGGCCTTCCGGGTGTCGGCAAGACGACGTTGGCGCGAGCTTTGGCCGAGCGCTGGCACACCGAGGCCGTGGACACCGACGAGGCTCTGGCCTCGGCCGTGGGTGCCTCGGCCGCGCAGTACCTGCGCGACGAGGGGGAGTCGAACTTTCGGACGCGCGAACTCCAAGTGTTGCGGGTGGCTCTCGACGAAGCGAGCGACGCGGTTATCGCGACCGGTGGCGGGATCGTCTGTTCGCCGAGCGCGCGCGCGGCGCTGTCCGAGGCGTTGACGCTCTGGCTCGACTGCGAGGACGACGTCATTCTCTCTCGTCTGGGCGACGGCGATCGACCACTGCTCGCCGCCGGTCCCGCCGAAGGTCTGGCGCGACTTCGGAGCGAACGACAAACGTGGTACCGCGAAGTTTCGCGGGCCCGAATCGATACGTCGGCGCCGCTCGAGGTGGTCGTCGAGCGGGTGGCGCGCGAAGTCGGTAGGTTGACGCGATGAACGTGAGCGTCGAACTCGGTGAGCGTTCCTACGACGTGGTCCTCGGCGACGGCGCGCGCCACCAGCTCGCCGAGCTGATTCGACGGCGCGCGCCCCGGGCCCGGGTCGCCGTGATCGTGACGACGCCCTTGATCGCGCTCCAGCCGTGGTTCGAGGTCACCAGCGGAATCGAGCAGCACGTGCTGACGGTGCCCGACGGAGAAGCGGCGAAGTCGCTCGACGTGCTGGAGGAACTGTTAGAAGAGGTGTCGCAGTTCGAACTATCACGCTCTGACGTCCTGGTGGGTATCGGCGGCGGTGCGTTGACCGACCTGGTGGGTTTCGCCGCCGCCACGTATTTGCGCGGGGTGTCCCTGGTCCAGATTCCGACGTCGCTGGTGGGCCAGGTGGACGCCGCCATCGGTGGGAAGACCGGCGTCAACTTGCGATCGGGCAAAAACCTCGTGGGCGCGTTTCACCAACCGATTGGCGTCTTGTGCGACTTGGCGACCATCGCCACGTTGCCGGAGCGTGAGCGCCTCGCCGGATTGGGCGAGGTCGCGAAGTGTTGGCTCCTGGAAGGCGGCTTCGCCGCCGAGTTGGCCGACGTCTCCTTGCACGACTTAATCGTGATGTCGGTCCAACTGAAGGCCGCGATCGTGAGCGCCGACGAACAAGAAGGTGGCCGTCGCGCCCTGTTGAACTACGGCCACACGTTGGCGCACGCCCTCGAAAAGGTGGCGCTGGCCCGCGACAAGGACGAGTTGCGACACGGCGAGGCGGTCGCCATCGGCGTGGCCTTCGCCGTTCGAGTGGCCGAGGCGCTCGGTCGAGTCGACCACAGCGAAGTGGTGCGCCACGACGAAGTGCTGGCGTTCTTTGGACTCCAACGTCGCATTCCCGAACACTTTCCCACCTCGTCGCTGCTGGAGGCGATGGCCCATGACAAGAAGGCCCATCACGACTTGACCTTCGTGCTGGCGGGCGCCGAGGGCTTTGAGACCGTACCCGACATCGACCCACAACTCGTGAGCGACGTCCTGGAGAGATTCCAAGGAGAACCATGAGCAACGAAATCCTGCTGTTGTCGGGACCGAATCTCGACCTCCTGGGGACGCGCAATCCCGAGATCTACGGGACCACCACGCTGGCCGAGCACGTCGAGCGCTTCAGTCAGCTCGCGGGCGACGCCGGTTTCAGCGTCCGTCACGTGCAGTCGAACTTCGAGGGCGACCTCATCGAAGCGGTGCACGCCGCTCGAGGTAGCGCGGCGGCGATCGTGATCAACGCCGGGGCGCTCACGCACTCCTCGTGGGCCCTCGCCGATGCGCTCGACACGTTCACCGGGATCAAGGTCGAAGTGCACATCTCCAATCCGGCGGCCCGCGCACCGTTCCGTCACCTCAGTACGCTGGCCGGTTCGGTCAGTGGCTCGATCGCCGGATTCGGCACCACCAGTTACGAACTGGCCCTCGACGCCGTTCGTCGATTGACCGCCTCGACGTCCTAAGTGAGACTCGAAAAGCGTTGCCTAGACTAGGCAACGCACGATTCGCGAAAGGTTGTCCCAGACATGCCGGTAATTTCAACGTCGGACATTAGAAACGGCATCACCATAAAGCTCGACGACGGTCTCTTCACGGTCATTGAGTTCCAGCACGTCAAGCCGGGCAAGGGCGGTGCGTTCGTGCGAACCAAGTTGCGCAATGCCCGCTCCGGCGCGGTGATCGAACGCACCTATCGATCGGACGAGCGCCTGGAGCAGGCGATGATGGACAAACGTGACACTCAGTACCTCTACCGCGACGGCGACGACTACATCTTCATGGACCAGTCGACCTACGACCAGGTGCCGGTGTCGTCCAAGAGCCTCGGGGAGGCGGCCAACTTTCTCAAGGAGACCGGGAAGGCGATGCTGATCTTGCACGACGACGAGATCATCGGCGTGGAACTCCCGGCGTCGGTGGAGTTGACGATCACCCAAACCGAACCGGGCATCCAGGGCGACCGGGTGTCGGGCGCACGCAAGTCCGCGACGTTGGAGACCGGTCTGGTCGTGCAGGTTCCCCTCTTCGTCGGACCCGGTGAACTCATCAAGGTCGACACCCGCACCGGTGAATACATGACCCGGGCCTAGCGTGAGCGAACTCGGCGTTCAGCGACATCATTCTCGCGAACGCGCTTTGGAGATCATGTACGAGGCGTCGATGAAAGAGCGACCGCTACTGGTTGTGGTGGCAGAACTCAACTTGCGACCCGACGACTACGCGATGGCGCTCTTGACCTCCAGTGAGCTCCATGAACCCCGCGCCCACGAACTCATCAGCGAATTCTCGATCGACTGGCCCCTCGAGCGAATCGCCCTGGTCGACCGACTGGTGATGACGTTGGCGGTCGGTGAAATGCTGCTGGACGATCCACCACCGAAAGCCGTGATCCTGGACGAGGCGGTGGAACTGGCCAAGGTGTACTCCACCGACGCGTCACCAAAATTTGTCAATGGCGTGTTGTCGTCGATCGCGGATCACCTTCGCAGCTGAGGGGAAATTCGACGGCTTAGACGTCGCCCTCGTCGGGCGTGGCCGCGCGGTCGCGCCGGTGCACGGTGGCGAGATACTCGTTCCACGCGTCGAGTTTCGGATCGACGTCGTCGAACACCACCGGATGAGCCGGACCTTCGCCGCGCTCATCTTGGCGCAACTTATGCCACATGTACACGGCGTAACCGCCGAGTAGAGGCCATTCGAACACGTAGGCCCACGAGAGCGCGTTGCCACCGAGGGCGCGCCGGAATTCAAAAATGAAGGCCGGAAGACAGATCAATTCGGCCAAGAAGAGTCCGAGATTGATTCGGAACATACTCTTGGACTGAGCGGCCATACCCACGATTTTAAACTCGTCGGTCCGGTTCCATGGTTCCGACGATCCCGCGGAACGCCGGATTCGAGCCTCGCTGAGGCCAAGGGCCTTGGTGGCGTGAGTCGCCGGGGACGTCGTAACGACTACGATTGACACGAATCAATGACACAACACGGCCCTGATGGTGGTTCGCAAGACCACGTCGAGGGGCTGTCGTGAAGCGGGTCCCGTGAGGCTCGTACGACAGGAGAGCGATGAGTAACGAGGACGAACGCCAGGCGCGATCACGCGGCCTGGCGTTCACTGCGAAGAGTCAACTCATGACCGCCGATGACGTGAAGCGGGCCCTCAGGCGCATGGCCCACGAAATCATCGAGCGCAACCACGCCGTGGGTTCACTTTCCGTCATCGGACTTCAGACCGGCGGCAAGGAACCGGCCGTCGCGCTCGCGTCGATACTGGCCGAGATCGCCGGGGAAGCCGTGAGCGCCGGCGTGCTCGACGTCTCGTTCTATCGCGATGACCTGTCGCGGAACCCTCTGCCGGCGTCGTCGGCCACCGACATCGACCACGACCTCACCGATCGCACGGTCGTGCTCGTGGACGACGTCCTCTTCACCGGTCGCACCATTCGCGCGGCCCTCAACGCGCTCTCCGATTGGGGCCGGCCTCGCGCCGTGCAATTGGCCGTGCTCGTCGACCGCGGTCACCGCGAACTTCCGATCCGGCCCGACTACGTGGGCAAGAACCTTCCGACGTCCCAGGACGAGGCGATCGTCGCCACGCTCGACGGCGTCTGGATCGGCACCAGGGCGGCGTCGTGATCGACTCCATTCGGGGCCGCAGCCTCCTCTCGCTCGATGACCTGTCGAAGGAGGCGATCGTCGAAGTCCTCGACACCGCCGAGACCTTCGTCGAGGTGAATCGCCGGAGCATCAAGAAAGTTCCCGCCTTGAAGGGCCGGGTGGTGGCGTCGCTGTTCTTCGAGGAGTCGACCCGCACTCGACTCAGTTTCGAGACGGCGGCCAAACGCCTCAGCGCCGACGTTCTCTCGTTGGCGGTGGCGTCGAGCAGCGTGAAAAAAGGCGAGTCACTGCGCGACACGATCGCCACCATCGACGCCTTGGGCATTGACGCCGTCGTGCTGCGCCACCGCTCCAGTGGAGCGGCGTTGCAAGTCAGTCGATACGTGCCCCACGTGCGGGTCATCAACGGCGGTGACGGGCAACACCAACACCCCACCCAGGGACTCCTGGACGCCTTCACCATCCGACAGGTCCTCAGCGAACAACGTGACACCACCGGACTCGAGTCCGGTAGCGAGTTGTTCCACGGTCTCAAGATTCTGATCGTCGGCGATATCCGCCATAGTCGGGTCGCGCGCAGCGACGTCGCGGCCTACGCCACCCTCGGCGCCGAAGTACGACTCTGCGCACCGGGCACGCTCTTGCCCGACGAGGTGGCGACCTGGCCGGTCACGGTGGTGCACGACGTCAACGAGGCGCTCGCCTGGGCCGACGTGGTGGGCCTCCTTCGTCTCCAGAGTGAACGGGGTTCGGGGGCCTTCGTCGCCAGTCTGGACGAATTCACCTTCACCCACGGGCTTACCGTCGAACGCGCGCGCCTCTTGAAGCCCGAGGCATTGATCATGCACCCCGGACCGATGAACCGCGGCGTCGAAATCGATTCTCGCGTGGTCGATTCGAGCCGGGCGATCGTCGAACGCCAGGTCAGCAACGGCGTGCCGATCCGCATGGCGGTGTTGTACTTGAGTGTGGCGGGATCGCGAGAGGGGCAAGAACAGTGATCGCCATCATCATTCGTCAGGGCCTGGTCGTCGGTGAAGGTACCAGCACCGTCGCCGACGTCTTGATCGTCGACGGGACGATCGTCGAGGTCGCAACGGTCGTGGACGCGCCGAGCGACGCCGTCGAGCTCGACGCGCGCGACTGCTGGGTCGGTCCCGGTTTCGTCGACCTGCACGCGCACCTTCGAGAGCCCGGGCGCGAGGCCGCCGAGACGATCGAAAGCGGAGCGCGCGCCGGCGCCCTGGGGGGCTACTGCGCGCTGGTCGCGATGCCCAACACCGAACCGGCACTCGACGGTGTGGCGCTCGTGGCCTACGTGCTCGAGCGCGGGCGTCGCACGCCCCTCGACGTCGCGGTCGCCGGCGCCATCACCAAGGAACGGCGCGGGGAGTCACTGGCGCCGATGGCCGAGATGGCCGCCCTGGGGGTTCGACTCTTCACCGACGACGGCGTGGGCGTCCAAGATCCCTCGGTGATGCGTCGCGCCCTCACCTACGCGAAACCCCTCGGCGTGCGCCTGGCCCAGCACTGCGAGGACGAACAGTTGGCTGCCGGCGGCACCATGAACGAAGGAGCGTTGAGCGGTCGACTCGGTCTGCTGGGACGCCCGGCGCTGGCCGAAGAGCTCATGGTGCTGCGCGACATCGAGCTCGTGCGCTTGACCGGTTCGCCGTTGCACTTCTTGCACCTCTCGACGCGTCGCTCGCTGGAGCTGGTGGTGCAGGCCCGTGACGAGGGCCTGCCGGTCAGCTTCGAGGTGGCGCCGCACCACTTCACCCTCGACGAGAGCGCCTGTGCCACGTACGATCCGGTCTTCAAGGTCCATCCGCCATTGCGATCTCGCGGTGACGTCGAGGCGTTGGGCGAGGCCCTCCGTCGAGGCGTGGTCGACGCCGTGGCGAGCGACCACGCTCCGCACGCGCCCGAGCTGAAGGATCTGGCGTTCGACGAGGCGCCGGCCGGGATGCTCGGACTGGAGCACGCCGCGTCGCTCACCTTCGAAGCGCTCGGGCCTTCGGCCGATCCCCGGACGTTCTACCAAGTGCTCAGTCGAGGACCGGCGCGCCTCGCGCAGTTGCGTGGACAGGACGACCGCGTGCGGCACAGCGCGCACGGCGTGTCGATGATCGCGGGCGAGGACGCCAACGTCACGATCTTCGATCCGGCCGAGAACTGGACCGTCGATCGTCACGCGCTGGCCAGTCGATCGATGAATACGCCCTACCACGGACGGAACATGGTCGGGCGCGTCCGCGCCACCATCGCCAAAGGTCGTCTCGTCGTGGACCAAGGTCGACTCACGTGATCCGCGTGCCCGCCGTGCTCGTGCTCAACGACGGCGCGACGTTCGAGGGTTACGCCGCCGGGCACCTGCCCGACGAGGGCTTCACCAGCGGCGAGTTCGTCTTCAACACCGCCCTCTCGGGCTACCAGGAGGTCATCACCGACCCGAGCTACGCCGGTCAAATCATCAGCTTCACCTACCCGCACATCGGCAACTACGGCGTCACGCCGCTCGATGACGAGTCACTGCGACCGTGGTGTCAGGGCGTGGTGGTGCGCGAACTCTCGCAGGTTCCCTCGAACTGGCGCTCGGTGGGCCCCCTCGAGGGGTTCTTGCGCCAGCATCGCGTCGCGGCCATCGTGGGCGTCGACACCCGTCGACTGACGCGACACTTACGCTCCCACGGCGCGCTGCCCGGCGCCTTCGGCCACGGCGATCCCGACCTCGTCGCCGCGGCCGCCCGAACGGCCCGGGGGACCGACGGCACCGACCTGGTGACCCGGGTGTCGACGAGCACGACGTATTCCCGCGGCGCCGGGGAGCACCACGTGGTCGCCCTCGACTACGGCATCAAGACCATGATGGTGCACCACCTCGCCGAACGATTCCGGGTCAGCGTCGTACCGGCCGCCACGAGCGCCGAGGAGATTCGTTCCCTCCACCCCGACGGCGTGTTCCTATCGAACGGTCCCGGTGATCCGGCGGCCCTGGAGGTTCAGGTTCGCGTGCTGGAAGAACTCTTGGGCACCGTACCGATCTTCGGCATCTGCCTCGGTCATCAACTGCTGGCCCAAGCGCTCGGCGGTCGCACCTTCAAACTGCCCTTCGGTCATCACGGGAGCAACCACCCGGTCTGTGATTTGGCGACCGGTCGAATCGAAATCACGGCGCAGAACCACAACTACGCCGTCGAGCCGGACTCCTTGGCCCGGGGCGTCGTCAGCCACGTCAATTTGAACGACGGCGTGATCGAGGGCGTGTCGGCTCCCCGCGAGCGCTGCTTTTCCGTGCAGTATCACCCCGAGGCCGGTCCCGGACCACACGACGCGCGTTACCTCTTCGATCGCTTCGAGGACGCCCTTGGCGACCCCGCCAGGATGAGCGCTTGATGCCCAAGCGCGACGACCTTCACTCCATCATGGTCATCGGCTCCGGTCCGATCGTCATCGGGCAGGCCTGTGAGTTCGACTACTCGGGTACCCAGGCCTGCCAGGTGCTGCGCGCCGAGGGATTCAAGGTGATCCTGGTGAACTCCAATCCCGCCACCATCATGACCGACCCCGCGACGGCCGACGTCACCTACGTCGAGCCGTTAGACGCCGACGTGCTCACCGACATCATCGATCGGGAACGTCCCGACGCGTTGTTGCCGACGTTGGGCGGACAGACGGCGCTCAACTTGACCATGGAGCTGGTGCGACGCGGCGTCACCGAACGCTTCGGCGTCGAAGTCATCGGCGCCCGACCCGACGCCATCGCCACCGCCGAGGACCGCGATCTCTTCAAATCGGCGATGGCCGACATCGGCCTGGCCGTCCCCGAATCCGGATTCGCGCGCGACGTGGACGAGGCGTACGCCATCGCCGCGGGCATTGGGTGGCCGGTGATGATTCGACCGAGTTTCATCCTCGGCGGCGCGGGCACCGGCCTCGCCCACGACGAATCGCAACTGCGCACCTTGGCCGGCGAGGGCCTCGCGGCCTCACCGATCTCCGAGATCCTGGTCGAGCGCTCGGTCGCCGGCTGGAAGGAGTTCGAACTCGAAGTGATGCGCGACGGCGCCGACAACTGTGTGGTCGTCTGCGGCATCGAGAACTTCGATCCGATGGGCGTGCACACCGGTGACTCCATCACGGTCGCCCCTATCCAGACGCTCTCGGACGTGGAGTACCAGGCGATGCGCGACGACGCTTTCGCGGTCCTGCGACGCGTCGGCGTGGAGACCGGGGGATCCAACGTGCAGTTCGCGGTCGACCCGGTGACGGGTGAGCGATTGGTCATCGAGATGAATCCCCGGGTCAGCCGCTCGAGCGCGCTCGCCTCGAAGGCCACCGGCTTTCCCATCGCCAAGATCGCCGCGCGCTTGGCCGTCGGCTACACGCTCGACGAGATACGCAATGACATCACCCAAGTGACGCCGGCCAGTTTCGAACCGGTGATCGACTACGTGGTGACCAAGATCCCGCGTTGGGCCTTCGAGAAGTTGCCCGGGGCGACCGCCGAACTCGGGACCCGGATGCAGTCGGTCGGTGAGGTGATGGCCATCGGTCGCAACTTCGCCGAGTCGCTGCAGAAGGCCGTTCGCTCGCTCGAACAGGGCCGGGCCGGTTTCGCGCTGGGCCGCCACTCGGAGTTCGTGGACTTCGACCTCGAACGGCTCTGGCACAGCAGCGTCGTCGCCACCCCGGAACGGCTCTTCGCCCTGCACGAACTGCTCTGGCGCGGCGCGTCCATCGACGACGTCGTGGCTCGCACCGGCATCGACTGCTGGTTCATCCAGCAGCTGAGCGAAATCATCGAACGCGAGCGCGAACTCGGCCCCGACGTCACGCTGGAGTCCTTCGACGCGCGACGGTGGCGCCGCTACAAACAGTGGGGTTTCTCCGATCCGCAGATCGCCGATCTGTGCGAACGCGCGGTTCCCGACGTGACGGCGCTGCGTCGCGCGGCCGGCGTGGTCACCACGTTCAACACCGTCGACACCTGCGCCGCCGAGTTCGACGCGTCGACGCCGTACCACTACAGCACCTACGAAGACGCGAGCGAGGTCCGTCCGTCGGCCCGTGATCGCGTCATCATTCTCGGCTCCGGCCCGAACCGGATCGGTCAGGGAATCGAATTCGACTACTGCTGCGTGCACGCGTCGTTCGCCCTGCGCGAACTGGGCTACGAGAGCGTCATGGTGAACTGCAATCCCGAAACCGTGTCGACGGACTATTCGACGTCGGATCGGCTCTACTTCGAGCCGTTGACCCCCGAAGACGTGGCCGAAGTCATCGCCGCCGAACGCGCCGCGTGCGTCGACGGCGCCCGGGTGCTCGGGGTGATCGTGTCACTCGGCGGTCAGACGCCGCTCAAGCTCTCACACTCACTGGACCCGACCCTGGTTCTGGGCACGCCGGTCGCGTCCATCGATTCGGCCGAAGACCGAGAGCAGTGGTCGGCGATCTGTCGTTCCCTCGGACTGCGACAGCCGCCCGGCGACGTGGCGCTCACGCTCTTCGAGGCCAAGACCATCGTGCGAGAAATCGGCTACCCGGTCCTGGTACGGCCGAGTTACGTCCTCGGTGGACGGGCCATGGAGATCGTCTACGACGACGCCTCACTCGAGCGGGTGATGAAGGATCTGACCAGTCTGCACGGATCGTTGGCCCGCGAGGGCGGCGTCTCGCAGAGCCGGCCGATCCTGATCGACAGCTTCCTCGAAGACGCCGTCGAAGTCGACGTCGACGCGGTGCGGGACATTCCCGGCGACGTCTTCGTGGCCGGCGTCATGGAGCACGTCGAAGAGGCCGGCGTGCACTCGGGAGATTCGGCGTGCGCCCTGCCGCCCCAAACGCTGAGTGACGCCGTACTCGCGACGTTGCACGCGTACACCAAGAAGATCGCCGAGGCCCTCGGCGTTGTGGGTCTGATCAACGTTCAGTACGCCGTGAAAGATGAGGAGGTCTACGTCCTCGAGGCCAATCCGCGCGCCTCGCGCACGGTGCCCTTCGTCGCCAAGGCGACCGGCGTCGCCCTGGCGCAGGTGGCGGTTCGCGTCATGATGGGCCAGACGTTGCGTGAGCTCATCGATCTCGGCCACGTTCCCGACGCCACCCCGGTGCCGTCGTACGTGTCGGTGAAAGAAGCGGTGCTGCCGTTCAACCGCTTTCCCGGGGTGGACACCGTGCTCGGTCCCGAGATGCGCTCGACCGGTGAAGTCATGGGGGTGGGGGAGAGCTTCGGCATCGCCTTCGCCAAGGCCCAGCTGGCGGCGGGTACGCGCCTGCCCGACCACGGCCAGGTCTTCATGAGCCTCGCCGACCGCGACAAGGTTCAAGGACTCGAGCTCGCGCGACTCCTGGTCGACCTCGGATTCACGCTCGCCGCGACGGTCGGCACGGCCGGCTATCTCCGCGCGCACGGCGTCGAGGTCGCCACGCTCGTGGGCAAGGTCGGTCTCGCCGAGATGGGCGTGGACGCCGTGTCGATGATCGCGGCCAGCCAGGTGCAACTGGTCGTCAACACGCCCTCGGGCAGCGGCGCGCGCGCCGACGGCGCGCTCATTCGAGGCGCCTGCGTGGTGCACGCCGTGTCGTGTCTCACCACGATCAGTGCCGGGTTCGCGGCCGCCAAGGGCATCGCCGACACGCGGTCCCGGGGCTGGCGGGTCGCCTCGCTCCAGGAGCTGCACCGGTGAGCGAGCTCGCGACCGACGTGGGCGCCGTGGTGCTGCGCTCGCCGATTCTGACCGCGGCCGGCACGTCGGGTTACGGCGACGAACTGGCCGGCTACGGCGATCTCGCCTCGCTCGGCGCCGTCGTCGTCAAGTCACTGGCCGTCTTTGCCTGGGACGGCAACCCCGCGCCGCGCGTGGCGGCCTCGGGTGAACACATGCTCAATTCGGTGGGACTCGCCGGTCCGGGCGTGGCGGCGTGGCGCGCGAACTATCTGCCGGACCTGGCCCGGCGACGCTGCGACGTGGTGGCCTCGATCTGGGGTCGCACCGTCACCGAGTTCGGCGACGCGGCCGAGGCGATGCGCGGCGCCGACGTGATCGCGCTGGAGATCAACGCGAGCTGTCCGAATCTCGAAAGTCGATCCTCGATCTTCGCGCACTCGGCGTTGGCGACCGCCGAGATCGTTCGCGCGGCCAAGGTGGCCCATCTCCCCCTGTGGATCAAGCTCAGTCCCAATACGCCCGATCTGGTGGCCATCGCCGACGCCGCGCTCGACGCCGGTGCGGACGCCCTCGTGCTCGCCAACACCGTGCTCGGACTGGGCATCGACATCGAGACGCGACGACCGTCCCTCGGCAACGGCGGGGGCGGGTTGAGCGGTCCGGGCATACTGCCGGTCGCCTTGCGTTGCGTCTACGAATGTCGCGCGGCGTTTCCCGACACGCCCATCATCGGCGTCGGAGGCGTGAGCAGCGGCGAAGACGCCGTCGCCATGATCATGGCCGGCGCGAACGCGGTGGAAGTCGGCACCGCCACCTTCGCCAATCCGCGAGCTCCGTGGATGGTGCAACGGGGACTGGTGCGTTGGATGCAACACCATAAGGTGAGTCGAGTGGCGGACCTCGTGGGAGCGGCGCATGGATGAGACGTTCGGCACGCGACTGCGCGATCGCGTGCGGGCTCTCGGACCACTGTGTGTCGGGGTCGACCCGAGTCGAGAGTTACTCGAATCCTGGGACCGCGACGACACGGTCGAGGGCGCGGAGTTCTTCGCGCGCGCCACGCTCGACGCGGTGGTGGGCGTCGCGGCGGCGATCAAACCGCAGGTCGCCTTCTTCGAACGATTCGGTTCGGCCGGCTATCGGGTGCTCGAACAACTCATTCGCGACGCGCACGACGCCGACGTCCTCGTCGTGGCCGACGCCAAGCGCGGCGACTTCCTCGTCACCAATGACGGCTACGCCGAAGCCTGGTTGGCCGAACGATCCCCGCTTCGCGTCGACGCCGTCACGGCCAGTCCCTACCTCGGCGTCGATGCGCTGGCGCCGCTGTTCACGCTGGCCCGAGAGAACACTCGGGGGGTCTTTGTCCTCGTGGCGACCTCGAACAAGGAGGGTCGGGCCCTGCAAGGAGCTCGTACCCCCGACGGCGAGCGGGTGGAGGACCTCGTCCTTCGCTCGATCGCGGAGATGAACCAGCGCGACGACGGCCTCGGTTCCTTCGGCGCCGTGATCGGCGCCACTCGCGACGTCCCCGAGTTCGATCTCGCGCACCTGGGTGGTCCGTTCCTCGTGCCGGGCGTCGGTGCGCAGGGCGGGAGCGCCGAGAACGTCGCGCGACTGTTCGCTCGCTGTCCGGCCGACACGGTGCTTGTGAACGTTGCACGATCCATCCTGAAGGCCGGTCCCGAGCGTGCCGCGCTGCGTGACGCCGCACGGCGATGGCGCGATGATCTCAATCAGGCGTTGGCCTGAACAAAAGTCAGCGCAGAGGAGTAATCTGACATCGTGACTCCCACTCCGCCGAACCTCTCGCAAGAACAGCGCGTGGAGGCCTCGCGACTGGCGGTAGCGAATCGTCGTCGACGCGCCGAAGTAAAGCGTCAGGTGAAGTCGGGCGAACTCTCCCTAGAGGAGCTTTTCGACCTGGCCGCGCGCGAAGAGTGCGTGGCCCAGATGCGCGCCTACGACCTCATCAGTGCGCTGCCCGCCATCGGCGAGGTGAAGGCCGAACGAATCATGAACAACGCGTCGATAGCCAAGACCCGGCGGATCCGGGGCCTTGGTCCGAAACAGCGCGCAGAACTGTTTCGAGCCCTTGTCCGCTGAGCCCTTCATTGCGGTTCTCATCGGTCCGGGCGGCGTAGGCAAAGGCACTCTGGCTCGACGCCTGGTCGAGGCCGACGAGCGACTATGGCTGAGCAAGAGTTGGACGACCCGTCCGGTGCGAGCGACGGAAGACGGTTCGGAGTACCACTTCGTGGACCGCCCGACGTTCGAGCGGGCCATCGAGGCCGGCACCTTCTTGGAGTGGGCGGAGTTCCACGGCAACCTCTACGGGACGCCCCGACCCCCGGCCGGCGAACACGACGTGTTGCTCGAGATCGAGGTCCAAGGCGCCGAGCAGGTCCTCGCGCACGACGCCTCGGCCGTGGTCATCCTCGTGGTCGCACCGTCGATGGAACAACTCGAAGAACGTCTGCGCGGCCGTGGCGACCTCGACGAACACGTCGAAAAACGTCTTTCGAGCGCCCCGCACGAACTCGCGAAAGGCCAGTCGATTGCTACGCGCGTCGTGGTGAATGACGACGTGGAGCGAGCAACGAAGGAAATCCTCTCTATACTGGAAGAACTCCGCCCACCCCGGCGATCCCCCTCGAAAAAGGACTGAACACCATGGCCGAACGCCCCACCCTCGTCGATCCGCCCATCGAGACCCTCTTGAACAAGGTGGGCGATTCGAAGTTCACGTTGGTCGCCGTCTCGGCGATCCGAGCCCGGGAGATCAACGAGTACTACAACGGCCTCGGATCGGGCCACGGCGCCCTGATCCCGCCGCAGGTGACCTCGCTCTCCAACAAGTCCCTGTCGTTGGCGATGGAAGAGCTCTACCAGGGCAAACTGGAGTTCCACCGCCCGACCGCCGAAGAACTCGAAGATGAGCGTCTCCAAGCGGTCGCGTTGGAAGAGGCCCGTCAGGACGCCAACAACGACCTCGACGCCTTCACCGATGCCCTTCGCGACGCCTGAGTCGTCCCCCCCTCGAATAGTCCTCGGCGTCGCCGGCGGCATCGCCGCTTATAAGTCAGTTGAACTGTTGCGTCTCCTGCGCGACGCGAACTACCACGTGTCGCCGATTCTCACCCCTGACGCCACGCGCTTCGTGGGGGCCGTCACCTTCAGCGCGCTGGCCAGCGAGCCGGCGCGTACGAACCTGTTCGGCGATCCCTCGACACCGATTCCCCACACCTACCTCGGACAGAACGCCGATCTCATCGTCGTGGCGCCGGCCACGGCGCACCTCATCGCGCGCTACGCCACGGGACTGGCCGACGACCTGTTGAGCGCCACCTTGATGGCCACGAAGGCGCCCGTGCTGCTGTGCGCGGCGATGCACTCCGAGATGTGGGCGCAACCTTCGGTGCAAGAGAATCTCGCCACCTTGCGACGTCGCGGCGTTATGGTGCTCGAGCCCGAGACCGGTCACCTGGCCGGCGGCGACGTGGGCGTCGGTCGAATGGCCGAACCGGCGGCAATTTTCGAACTGGTCGAGAAGATAGTGCGGGGCTATCGCGGTCCGCTTAGCGGCAAGCGCGTCTTGATCAGTGCCGGGGGAACGCGTGAAGCCATCGACCCGGTGCGCGTCCTCGCCAATCGCTCCTCCGGCCGTCAGGGTTACGCCCTGGCTGAAGTCGCCCATCGCCTGGGCGCCACGGTGACCTTGGTCACGACCGTCGAACGTGAGCTGGCCCTCGACGTGGCCGCGGCCATCGACGTCGTTCGCGTCGAGAGCTCGGCACAGATGCGTGAGGTCATGCTGGAACGATTCGCGAAGAACGACTGCGCGATCATGGCGGCCGCGGTGACTGATTTTACGGTGACGCCGGCGAGTGAGAAGATCAAGAAGGTCGCCGGTCTCCCGTCACTTCGTTTCGAACTCACGGCCGACATCGTCCACGACCTCGTGGCCGCACGCACGACGTCGCAAGTGGTGGTCGCCTTCGCGGCCGAAACGACCGACGTCATCAAGAACGCTCGTGAGAAATTGCAACGTAAAGACGTCGACCTGTTGGTGGTGAACGACGTCTCGGCCGCGGGCGTCGGCTTCGAGCACGCGACCAACGAAGTCGTCGTGCTCGACCGCGACGGGGTGGCCCAACCGGTGTCACTGCGATCGAAAGAAGCGGTGGCGATGGCGATCTTGGCTAGGGTGGCCTCATTGCTATCGCAAGGAGCCCCGTGAGCGACCGCACCCTCTTCACGTCGGAGTCGGTGACCGAAGGACACCCCGACAAGGTCGCCGATCAGGTTTCGGACGCCGTCCTCGACGCCATATTGGCCCAGGACCCCTCGGCACGAGTGGCCTGTGAGACGTTGCTCACCACCGGGCTGTGCGTGGTGGCCGGGGAGATCTCCACCAGCGCCTACGTCGACATCAACCATCTCGCGCGCGAGACCATCATCGGCATCGGCTACGACGACGGCGCCATGGGCTTCGACGGTCGGAGTTGTGGAATCCTGGTCACGCTCGACAAGCAGAGCCCCGACATCGCCGACGGTGTGGACGTGGCGTTCGAACAACGCTCCGGCGCCGGGGACGAGGACGTGTTGAACTCCCAGGGCGCCGGCGACCAGGGCATGATGTTCGGCTACGCCTGCAGCGACAACGACGACTTCATGCCCCTGCCGATCTGGCTGGCCCATCGCCTGGCCATGCGTCTGGCCCAGGTTCGTCGCTCCGGACTCATCCCGTACCTGCGGCCCGACGGCAAGACCCAGGTGACCGTGGTCTACGAGGACGGCAAACCGGTGGCGATCGATACCGTGCTGATCTCGACCCAACACGAGGACGGCATCGATTCGCTCACCACGATCAAGAACGACGTGCTCGAGCACGTCATCGTACCGATGCTGCCCGCCGACCTCGACGCCACGTCAATGAAGGTCTTCGTGAACCCTTCGGGGAAATTCGTACTCGGCGGTCCGCACGCCGACACCGGTCTCACCGGTCGAAAGATCATCGTGGACACCTACGGCGGCATGGCCCGTCACGGCGGGGGCGCCTTCTCGGGCAAAGACCCCTCGAAGGTCGATCGCTCCGGCGCCTACGCCGCACGCTGGGTCGCCAAGCACGTGGTCGCCGCCGGGGCGGCCGAGCGGTGCGAGGTCCAGGTGGCCTACGCCATCGGCGTCGCCCGACCGGTGTCGGTCTTGGTCGACACCTTCGGGACCGAGCGCGTCGATCGCGCCACGATCGCCAAGGCCGTCGACGCCCTGTTCGATCTTCGCCCCGCGGCCATCATCCGTGACCTCGACCTGCGTCGTCCGCTGTACCAGCGCACCGCCGCCTACGGCCACTTCGGCCGCAGCGACCAGGGCTTCACCTGGGAGCAGACCTCGCGGGTCGACGATCTACGCCGAGAACTGTCGCTGTAGCAGTGAGCGCCGCGCGCGCCGTTCGCGTCATCACCGAAGTCGCGGCCGTCGATCGTCCCTTCGACTACCTGGTCACCGAAAAGACGGCCCGGGTCGCCGTGGGCGATCGGGTGCGCGTCGACTTCAATGGTCGCTCCGTTCGGGGTTGGGTGACCGGCGAGGCCGTCGTCGGCAGCGAACTCAAGCCCTTAGTCAAGTGGCTGGGCTACGGGCCCCCGGCGTCCCTGCTCGAGTTGCTGGCCTGGGCGAGTGAGCGTTGGTATAGCCCGGTGAGTCGCTTCCTCGTCTCGACGTCACCGAAACGTCTCGTCACCGAACTACCCGCGGCGCCCGAGCCGGGGGCCCTTTCGAGCGCGGTGCTGGCCGGTGTGGCCGAGGTAGAGCCGGGGGTGCTCGAGGTCGCCCCGACCACGGACCCCTTGGGTTTGATCCTCGCCGCCTACGAATCGACGCGGGAGAAGGAGGGATCGCTCCTGGTCCTCGTGCCCACCGAGTCGTGGGCCGGTCGACTGCGGGGTCGTTTGGAACAGCGAGGGTGCGACGTCGCCTCCGGGGAGGACCAGTGGGACCGGATGCGCGCCGGCTGGCCGGTGGTCGTCGGGGCCCGGGGCACGGCGCTCGCGCCGGTACCCAAGGTCAAGGGCGCCGTCATTGTCGACGCCGACGACGAGGCCTATCGCAACGCGGGGGCACCGACCTGGGATGCCGTGACCATGCTGCGTGATCGATGTCGTCGCGACGCGGCGCCGCTGTGGTGTACGTCGAGCGTGCCGTCGCCGTCACTGTTGAATGACGGCGCCTATCGATCGTGGGGTGACCTGGCGGGTGGCTGGCCGCGGGTCAGCGTGGTCGATCGACGATTGAGCGACCCGCACGACGGCGTCCTCGCCGGCGAGACGCTGGCGGCCGCGCGTCGCGCCCTCGAGGACGACGATCCCGTGGCCGTCGTCGTGGTCTTGCAGCGCCTCGGCGATGGCCGTCTCTTCGCGTGCGCCAAGTGCGGTGAGCTCGCTCGATGTGGGGTGTGCGGACAGGCCGAAGAAGAGATCGAGGGTCAGCTCGCCTGTCGGGAGCGTCACGAGCTTCGGGCCAACTTCTGTCGCTCCTGCGGAGCGACGAATCTCAAGCGTGTCCGTATCGGCGTGACGACCTTGGCGCGCGACGTCGCGGCGCAGCTCGGCCAGCGCGTCAGCGAGGTGACGGCGACCACGCCCCTCGACGCGGTCGTGGAGCGCGTCGTGGTCGGAACCGAAGCCGTATGGCAGCGCGTTCGACGATGCGGTGTCGTGATCTTCGTCGACTTCGATCAGTATCTGTTGGCGCCGCGCGCCTCGGCGCGTCACAGTGCGATCACCGCCGTCGGCAAGGCCGGTCGACTCGTGGGACCGCGTCGCGAGGGACGCGGGGCCGTGGTCCTGCAAACACGTCGGAGTGACGACCCGGTGGTGGACGCCCTCGTACGAGCCAACTTCGATGAGATCATCGACGAGGACGTGAAGACGGCGCGCGTGCTCGAGCTCGCACCGTACGGCGCCGAAGCCGAAATCTCGGGCGAGGGCGCCGAGGCGTTCGTCGATGGACTGCGAGAGTACCGGGTTACCATCCGTCCCTCGACGTCGGGCTTCACCGTGCGCGCGCGCGACGTGACGACTCTGACTTCCGCGCTGCGCGCCGTTCCTCGACCGCTCGCCAAGGTGCGCGTGGCGGTGCAGTAGCGGTGGTGAGGCTGTCGCGCGAAAGGGTTTCCGGCCAGGTCAGCGATAACGTGGGGGAGTGACGACGCTTCCTATTCGCATCTACGGTGACCCGGTGCTGACCCAGGTGACGACCGAGATCGAGAACATCGATGGTCGCATCGCCGCGCTCGCCCAGACGATGATCGAGACGATGAACGAGGCGCCGGGCGTCGGTCTGGCCGCCAACCAAGTGGGGGTGCAAAAGCGACTCTTCGTCTACGACCAGGGCGAAGGCCCGCACGTGGTCGTCAACCCCAAGATTCTCGAGACCGACGGCGAATGGACCTACGAAGAGGGCTGTCTCTCGGTACCCGGACTCAGTTGGGAGATCACTCGCGCCAACGCCGTGCACCTCGTGGGCTTCGACCTCGACGGGAACGAGATCGACGTGCAGACCGACGAGTACGAGGGCCGTATCTTCCAACACGAGATGGATCATCTCGACGGCGTCTTGCTCATCGAACGACTCACCGTGGACCAGCGACGAGAGGCCAAGCAGATCCTTCGAGCCCGCAGTCTGGAACTCAGTGCTTCGGACCCCGACGGACTCCACCTGTTGCTGGGTGAGTAAGTGCGTCTCGCCTTCCTCGGCACTCCCGAGGCGGCCGTCCCGTCGCTCAGCGCACTCGTCGACGCCGGACACGACGTCGCCCTGGTCATCACCCGACCCGACCGCAAGCGTGGTCGCGGTGGCCACCTGTCACCGAGTCCCGTCAAAGCCCGCGCGCGGGAGTTGGGCCTCCCCGTCGGCCATCGACTCAGCGAACTGGACGGCCTCGAGGTCGAGCGCGGCGTCGTCGTCGCGTACGGTCGACTGATCGCTCCCGACGTGCTAGCGCGCGTTCCGATGCTGAACGTCCACTTCTCGCTGTTGCCGCGGTGGCGCGGCGCCGCTCCGGTCGAGCGTGCGATCCTGTCCGGCGACGCGGAGACCGGGGTCAGCATCATGAGCCTCGAGGCCGAACTCGACACCGGTCCGGTGCACCTCGAACGTCGCGTCACGATCGACGCGAAGTCACTGACCGCACTGCTCGGCGAGCTCGCGGCCGTGGGCGCCCGGGCGCTCACCGAGGTCCTCGCGTCGAGCGAACTGTTGGCCCACCCTCGCGCGCAAGAGGGCGACGTCACCTACGCCGCCAAGCTCACCAAAGATGATTTCCACCTCACGAACGAGTCGTCGGCCGCGCAGCTCTTGCGCATTATTCAGTTGGGACGGGCGTTCACGTTGGTCGCCGGTCGCCGTCTGCTCGTGGAGAGCGCGGTCGAGTACGTGGGCGGCGCCGTGCCTCGAGGTTCGATCGCGCTGCGCGACGGTGAGGTCATTCTGGGGGCGACAAATGGTGCGATCACCCTGCAACGCGTGCGCCCCGAGAGCGGCAAGTCGATGCCTGCACTGGCGTGGTGGACCGGAGCGAGACTCGACGCGGCGGTCGTTCAGTGGGCGTGATCAAATTGGCCCCGAATAGGCTGCCGTTGTGACTTCTATCGACGCGGGCCCCTCCGGTACACTCCGCGTGGCGCCGTCGATTCTGGCCGCGGATTTCGGCTCGTTGGCCAATGCGGTGCGCGCGATCGACGCCGAAACGGATTGGCTCCACGTGGACGTCATGGACGGTCACTTCGTACCGAACGTCTCGATCGGGCCGCCGGTGGTGAAGTCCCTGCGTCCCTACAGCACGAGGTTCTTCGACTGCCATTTGATGATGAGTGAACCGGGACGCTACCTCGAAGCCTTCCGACTGGCCGGCGCCGACGGCTGCACCGTTCACGTCGAGGTGGGCTCGACCGCCACGTTGATTGACGAGGCCCACGCGATGGGTCTTCGGGTGGGCCTGGCCGCCAATCCCGACACGCCGTTCTCGGAGGTGGCGCCCTTTCTCGGTGACATCGACCTGCTGTTGTTGATGACGGTCTTTCCCGGCTTCGGCGGTCAATCGTTCATCGGCGACGTGATGGGCAAGGTGAAAGAAGCTCGTCGCGAAGTCGACGCCAGCGACTTGGCCCTCGATATCGAAGTCGATGGCGGCATCGACCTGGGAACCGCTCCGATCGCGGTGGAGGCGGGCGCCAACGTGCTGGTCGCCGGTTCGGCCATCTTTCACAGTCCCGACCCGCTGAACGCGGCGCACGAGCTTCGCGCCGCCGCCACGAGGGGCCGAGCGTGAGGTTCTCCAACACCGAATTGATGACTATGGCGATCGGGGCCGGCGACAAGGCCCGCTACCTGTCGCCGCCGAATCCCTGGGTCGGGGCTCTGGTGGTCAGTGATCGCGGGGTCGTCTTGAGCGAAGGCCACACCCAAGTACCGGGTGAGTCGCACGCCGAGATCGAGGCGCTGCGTCGGGCCGGGGACGGCGCCCGGGGATCAACGATGGTGGTCACCCTCGAACCGTGCTCCCACGAGGGACGCACCGGTCCCTGCGTCGAGGCGATCGTGGAGGCGGGCGTGTCACGAGTGATCGTGGGCACCATCGATCCCGATCCTCGCGTCTCCGGCGCGGGCGTGGAACTGTTGAAGGCCTCCGGGGTGGACGTCGAAGTCGGCGTCGAGGAGCCGGCCGTGCGAGCCCAACTCGCGCCATATATATGGCACCGCGTGACGGGGCGCCCGTACGTGGTGTTGAAGGTCGCGAGCACCCTGGACGGCGTCGTGGCGATGGCCGACGGCACCAGCCAATGGATCACCGGCGACGCGGCGCGCCGTGACGCCCACGTCCTGCGGGCACAAAGTCAAGCGGTGCTGGTGGGCGCCGGCACGGCGCGCAGTGACGACCCGGCCCTGACCGCCCGTCTCGGCGACCTCGTGCTCGAGCCCCTGCGAATCGTCCTGGGCACGGCGCCCGCCGACGCCCAGATGCGGCCCTGTCTGGAGCTGAGCGGCGACCTGGCCCATGTATTGGACGAGATCGGCCAGCACGACGTCTTGCAACTCCTGGTGGAAGGTGGTCCCACCACGGCCAGTTCGTTCCTCGAAGCCGGGCTGGTAAATCACATCGTCTGGTACCAGTCGGCGTCCTTCGCCGGCAGTGACGGAACGCTCGGCGCCCTACGGGGACTCTCGACGTCGACCATCGCGGCGCTGCGACGAGGACGGATCGTCGACGTGCAGCGCGTGGGAGAAGATATTCGGATAGACGTGGAGGTCTAATGGGACTGTCAACCATCGAAGAGGCGATTCATCAGTTGCGCCAAGGCGGCATGGTCGTCGTGGTCGATGACGAAGATCGTGAGAACGAGGGTGACCTGATCATGCCGGCTCAGGACGTCACGGCCGAGAGCATGGCCTTCTTCCTCGAGTACACCTCGGGCGTCTTCTGCGTGCCACTCGAGTCGGCGCGCGCCGACGCGCTCGACCTCCCCTTGATGGTGGTCGCGAACACCGAAGCTCAGCGCACCGCCTTCACCGTGACCGTCGACTATCGCCACGGCACGTCCACGGGCATCTCGGCCAGTGACCGCGCGGCGACGATCCGAGCGCTCATCGATCCCGACACCCGACCGAGTGACCTCAACCGTCCGGGTCACATCTTCCCGCTGCGCTACCGGGCGGGCGGCGTCTTAAAGCGAGCCGGCCACACCGAGGCGACCGTCGATCTCTGCCGACTGGCCGGCAAGCAGCCCTCCGGCGTGCTCTGCGAGATCGTCACCGCCGACAAGTCGGGGATGGCTCGTCTGCCCGAGCTCGAGGCCTTCGCCCAAGCGCATCAACTGCCGATCATCTCGATCGCCGACTTGATCCGGTATCGGCGCCATCACGAAAAACTCGTCAAACGAATCGCCGTAGCGTCGCTGCCCACCGAACACGGTCAGTTCCAGGCCTATGTGTTCGAGAACGTCCTCGACGGCGAACAGCACATGGCGCTGGTTTACGGCGATATCTCGTCGACGCCCGACGTCCTCGTGCGCGTCCACTCGGAGTGTCTCACCGGTGACGTGTTCGGCTCCATGCGCTGTGACTGCGGACCCCAATTGGAGACGGCCTTGGCGAAGGTGGCGGCCGAAGGGGCCGGCGTCGTCGTGTACCTGCGGGGCCACGAGGGCCGCGGCATCGGACTCGGCCACAAGATCCGGGCCTACGCCTTGCAAGAAGACGGTCGTGACACCGTCGACGCCAACATTGAGCTCGGACTCCCGGTCGATTCGCGAGAGTACGGGATTGGAGCTCAGATTCTGGTCGATCTCGGTGTCACGTCGATGCGGGTGATGACCAACAACCCTTCGAAGTACGGCGGTCTGGAAGGGTTCGGCCTGAACATCGTCGAGCGCGTGCCGCTCGAGAGCAGCCCCACCGCCTTCAACATCGACTACTTGCGGACCAAGCGCGAACGACTCGGTCACATGCTCGGGGGACTCGATGACGTCGAGTGACGAGACGGACCTCGACCCCCGCCGCGTCGAAACACTCCGGCAGCGAGTCGGCGAACATTTGGAGGGGGCCACGGTGGGCCGCGGCGTTCGCGTCGCCCTCGTCTGCAGTCGCTTCAACGGCGGAATAACCACTCGCCTCCTCGAGGGTGCGCTCGACGTCTTGCGTGACGCCGGCGTCGATCGCAGCGACATCGCCGTGGGTTGGGTGCCGGGCGCCTTCGAGATCCCGTTGATGGCTCTCGCGTTCGCCGACGGTGATCGGCCGGTGGACGCGGTGATCACGCTCGGGGCCGTCATCCGCGGTGAGACGACGCACTTCGAGATCGTGTCCGGCGAGTGTGCCCGGGGGGTCCAAGACGTCCAACTCAGTACCCGCGTACCGGTCGTCTTCGGGGTGTTGACGGTCAATACCCTCGATCAAGCGCTCGAGCGCTCGTCGAACGACGAAAGTAACAAGGGTCGCGAAGCTGCCGTGACCGCTCTCGAAATGGTGTCGGTGCTCCGACAGGGATCCCTAGGTTCGTAGTGGAGCTCCGGGGTCGCGTCGAGGCCTTCGACGACCACCGGGGCGACGGACACGTGCGCAGCGACCAGGGTGAGGCTCTCTACTTTCACTGCGTGAACATCGCCGACGGATCACGCAGCATCGCGCCGGGCACGCTCGTGGCGGCGCGGCGCAGCGTCGGACATCTGGGCCACGACGAGGTTCGTGAGATTGTGAAAATTATTGACGTCTGAGGGCGAGCGGGGCGACCGAATACTCGTCGAGCGCGTAACTACAGCGACGTCGTGGTGACCAAGGGCTTGTGTCCGGGCTTGACCGGGGGCTTGCCGAGCAGGGTGAGCGCGTTCGAGCGCGCGATGGTGGCTTCGGTGATCGCGAAGCGGTAGGTCGCGCGGGCAGTGATTCGCTGGGTGGAGTTGGTAGCGACGCCGAGCGCGGTCGACAGGTTCAACTTGGCGGTGGCGGCGGCGGCCAGAAAGGTGAGATTGACCACCTTCAGTTTGGCCAGGTACAGCTTGTCGGCGGCGCGGTACTCCTTCATGTTCGTGATGACCGGTGTCTTGGCGACGATCGTCGTGGTCGTCGTCGGGATGGAGGTTCCCGCCAAGGCCAACGCCGGAGTGCCCAAAGCCAGCGTCACGACGATCGCCACCGAGGCGATGGTGCGCTGAGCAAGACTTTTCATTGCCGACCTTTCATATAGGAACACCTAAATCGTAC
The DNA here is from genome assembly GCA_963716515.1 of uncultured Acidimicrobiaceae bacterium. Lineage (GTDB taxonomy): Bacteria > Actinomycetota > Acidimicrobiia > Acidimicrobiales > RAAP-2 > RAAP-2. The sequence continues at coordinate 1,262,093 of OY970319.1, read as the reverse complement.
CGAGCAATCCTTTGAAAATCCTGTGAATCGAATCAATATCGGTTGTGAAGAGTACTTTTCGTCGCGATCATCGACCGGTCGGAAATCGCGACACAACCCGAAGGATGTTGCCGGAGACGTCCGAGGAGCGGCGTTGGCACGGACACAAAAACATTCGGCGCGCTGCTCTTTCGAGAGCAGCGCGCCGATGGGGCGAAGCGGTTGACTAGGCAGTGGTGGTCGTAACCGGCACTGTGGTCGTCGTGGTTGGCGTGGTGCCCGACGATGGGGGCGGTCCAAGGGCAACCAGGGCCGCGGCCCGAACAACGGCGGCGTTGGCGATGGACAACTCCAGCGTCGCACGAACGACCGCACGCTCGGGCGCGGTGATCGCACTGGGGAAGGCCGCGGCGAACGCCGCATCAGCCGCCGCTACCGAGTTGCGGTAGGTCTGGTTGATGGCCTGCAGGGCGACGATCCACGCCGAACGGGGGGTTCCGGCCGGAGGCGCCGGAGGAGCACCGAGCGCGATGAGCGCCGTGGAACGGGCTTGCATCGCGTTGGCGATCGAGAGCGTCAACGCAGCCCGGGCCGCGGCACGGGCCGCCTGGCGATTCGCCGAGCCCTTGGAGGCCTTGATGGCCGCCCAGTACTCTCGACGAGCTACGTCCACCGACGCCCGGAAGGTCTTGTTAATCACCTTCAGTTGGTCGAGGTAGGCATCCTCAAGCTTCTGCCACTTCTTCCACTCGCTGTGCGTTACGTGCACCGTCGTGGTCGTAGTGGCAATGGTGGTGGTTGAGGTCGACGTCGTGGTGTCCGCCGTCGCAACCGCAGGGGCGCTGATGCCCAGGGCTGCGATCATGGCCACCGCCAGAGCGCCTCGTGTACTGAACTTCTTCATATGGACCCCTTTCAAAGGAACGAGACCAACAGTAAAATTCCAGTTTTTGAAAACCCTGTGAAGTGCTTGTTTATTCGCTGTGAAGTTCTACGGGCGAACAACTCCTCATCAAAGGCCAGAACTGGGCGATACGCTCACAAGATGCGAGCAACGCCATGACGACGGTTTTGATCGTCGACGACGAGCCGGGAGTGCGCGACCTACTGCGCGACGCCCTCGAGGTCGCCGGGTACCAGACCGAATCAGCGTCCAACGGCGCCGAAGCCATGGATTTGCTGCGTCGCCACGACTGCGACCTCTGCATCGTCGACATCAACATGCCCACCATGGACGGTTTCGAGTTCCTGGCCAAACTGCGCGAACACGACACCAAGACGCCGGTCCTCATGCTCTCGGCGCGCGATTCGCCGGTCGACGTGGCCAAGGGACTTCGCTACGGCGCCGACGACTACGTCCGCAAACCCTTCAGCCTGGAAGAGATCCTGCTGCGGATCAGCGCCATTCTCCGGCGCTCCAACGCCGAGTCGACCGACGACCTCGTTATGACGTCGGGACCGATCGAGATGAACGTCGACACCCACGAGATCACCGTCGACGGCCAGCCGGTCACCCTCTCGGCCACCGAGTTCCGACTCCTGGAAGTGCTGTTGGAGCGCAAGGACCGCCTGGTCACCCGGGAGCTCCTCTTGCGCGAGGTCTGGAACATCGACTTCGACTCCGAGACGTCGGTGCTGGATACCTATATCTCGTATCTGCGACGAAAAATCCACCACGACGACTTCGCTCCCATCACCACCGTGAGGGGAGTTGGGTTCAAGCTCGTTACGTGGACCCCGGGAAAGTGAAGATTGCCACTCGACTGACCATTCTTCTCTTCGTCCTCACCACGATGGTGGCCCTAACGGTCGGTTGGTTCGCGGTCGACGCCAGCACCCGTTCCTTGTACTCGACGCTCGACTCGAAAATCAACGCCGTGATCCGCAGCGGCGTCGGCCATCCTAACGCCGCGCTCACCAACGCCCTCAACGTGGTCCAAGAGAACCAGTACGACCTGACGCTCGACGTCGTGGACCCGTCGGGCGCCGTGGTGCAGGTCAACGCCGGTGACGTGCCGCTGCGAAAGAATCCGAACCGAGGTGACGCACTCGCGTCGCTGGCAAAGGTGAGCGTTCAGTCGAATCTGCCCGGCTTTCGTGTCCGCTCGATCTACGTCGGGGGCGGCGACTACTTGGTGGTCGCCGGATCGACGATGGCCATCACCCGACAGGGACGTCGTTTGGCCCTGGACGTGGCCCTGATTGGCTTCTTCGTCGCGCTCGTCATGCTGGTCTTGGCGCGCTTGGTGATGCGTAAAGACCTTCGCACGATGGAGCACCTCATCGGATTCGCCAGCGCGGTGGCCCGCGGCGACGACCGAGGTCAGGTGCCGCCGAGCGCCGGTAGTCGTGACGTTCGAGAACTCCAAGCGGCGCTCGCCACGATGGTCGTGGCGTTGCACGAGCGGATCGCCATCGAGGCGAAGAGCGTTGAAGCGATGCAGCAGTTCGTCGGCGACGCCTCGCACGAACTGCGCACGCCCCTCACGGTGATCAAGGGCTACAACGAACTCTTGACCAATCCGTCGATCAACGAGGAGCAGCGCGCGAGGGCCGTCGAGCGAGTTCGCCGCGAGGTCGACCGGATGGACCTGTTGGTGGCGGACCTATTGCTGTCGGCCGAAGTGCGTGAAGCGCCCCAGCACCTCAACTCGCGCGTCGAGTTCAGTTCCCTGGTCTCGGCACGTATCGAGGATTTCCGCAATGACCACCCCGAACGAGTGGTGCACGGCGAGGTCACGAGCGGACTCACGGTGAGGGGCCGAGAGGATCTGCTGGACCGACTGCTGGTCAACTCGTTTTCCAACATCGTCCGCCATACCGCCAGCGACGCCGCCGTTGGGGTCACGTTGCGACGCGACGACTCGCGAGCCGTGTTGTGCATTGAAGACGGCGGTCGAGGTTTGCCCGAGTACGGTATTCGACCCCAGCGCTTCCGCCGCTTCGATCAATCGCGTTCGCGCGAAACCGGTGGTTCGGGACTCGGCATGAGCATCATGGCCGACATCGCCGAGGGCCTCGGTGGCTCGATGTCCACCTCGAAGAGCTCTCTCGGAGGCCTCGCGCTGACCTTTTCCTTCGCGCTCGATTCGTAGCCGGCCGTTCAGGCCGGCGGTGGGGTGGCGGCCCGAACGTAGAGCTGTTGCACTTCGGCGAGGGCGTTGCGATAGAGCGCGACGTGTTCGCCGAGTCGATCACCGCCGACCTGGAGCATCGCGGCGATGGTGTCGATGACCAGTTGCGCGCCGGGCAGATTCGGGGGAGTCGTGGACAGTTGTAGGGCCGCCAACTGCAAGAGGACGAAGAAGTGGTTACCGAGCACCGTTTCCACCGGCGTGGAACGCAGATAGGCGATCTCGTCGGACTCGTCAATGGGCGGTGGGCTCTGTTCACTCACTCGAACAAAGTAGCGCCGAGCGTCGCCGCTCGACGTAGCGCACCGCGACGGTCGTGGGGACGCCGGGAAACGGTCTGCTATCGTTATTGGGCAGTTCAGCAAGTGAGGTTGGCAAGGCCGACGTCCACCTGGCCACCGATGTGCGCCGGGTTTCTAGGAGTTTTGTGCCTCGCTTGCCGTGGTGACGCCAATGAGGCGTCACGAAGAGCAAGGAGAGAGTTATCGCAACAGTGCCTGGAGACCACCGCGTCAATGAACGAATTCGCGTGGAGACAGTACGTCTGATCGACAACGAGGGCAACCAACGTGGCGTGATGACAACCCGTGAAGCATTGGCGTTGGCCCGAAGCCTCGACCTTGATCTCGTAGAGATCGCGCCCACCGCGCAACCGCCCGTCTGTCGGATCATGGACTACGGGAAGTTCAAGTTCGACGAGGCCCAAAAGGCCAAGGAGTCGCGTCGAAAGACCCTCAACGTGGGAGTCAAGGAGATGAAGTACCGCCCGAAGATCGGGCCCGGTGACTTCGATACCAAGACTCGCCTGGTCGAGAAGTTTCTCAACGAAGGTCACAAGGTGAAAGTCACCATCATGTTTCGCGGACGCGAGTCGGCTCACCCCGAACTCGGCAAGAAGATCCTGGACCGCATCGTCGAGAAGCTCGACGACGTCGCCAAGGTCGAGTCGGCCGCCAAGCTCGATGGGCGCAACATGATTATGGTCCTCGGACCGGAGAAGAAGGCGAAGCCGAAGGCGGCCGAGAGCCCGAAAGTCGAAGAGCAGCAAAAAGTCGCGCCGAGTGTTTCGGCCGAAGTATCGGTAGAGGAGAGCTGAAATGCCCAAGATGAAGACGGACAGTGGAGCGAAGAAACGTATCAAGGTCACCGGCAGCGGCAAGTTGCGTCGCGGCAAGGCCTTTCGCGGTCACCTCATGGAAGGCAAGTCGTCGGTTCGCGCCCGTCGCCTCGGTCGTGAGACCGACCTTTCGAAGGCCATGGAAAAGAAGACCAAGCGCCTGATGGGCATATAGAGATCGAGTCGAAAGAGGAACTGTTATGGCACGTGTTAAGAGGGCGGTCAACGCCAAGAAGCATCACAAGGCGATTCTGGAAGAGGCGAAGGGCTACTACGGTGACCGCAGCCGCACCTTCCGTTCGGCCAACCAGGCCGTCCAGCACTCCGGCGTCTACGCCTTTCGCGACCGTCGCGCGCGCAAGGGCGACATGCGTCGGCTCTGGATCCAGAGGATCAACGCCGGTACTCGAGCCCACGGGATGAGTTACAGCCGATTCATCGCCGGGCTGAACGCCGCGGGCATCGAAGTCGACCGTCGAATTCTGGCGGACTTGGCCGTGAACGACAACGCCGCCTTCGCGGCGATCGTGGCCCAGGCCGGCGCCGCGTTGTCCAAGTAGGTAACCCTGATCGAGGCGTTGAGTTCGTCCCACCAGCGAGTTCGCCGACTCCGGCGACTCGTCCAGAAACGATCACTGCGCTGGAGCGAGGGCGTGTGCGTCCTCGAGGGACCCGACCTGGTGGAGGCGGCCTTAGAGAGTGGCGTCGAGTTCGAGGCCGTCTACGTCGACGCCGCCGCGCTGGAGGGGCCGTCGCTGCAGCCACTGATCCAAAGGGCCGTCGACCTCGGGGTCCGCGTCTTCGCGTTGGCGGAGGGCGTCGTGGAGAGAGTGGCCGACGCCCAGACACCGCAGCCGGTGTTGGCGGCCGTGCGCTTCGAGCCGCGCCCCGTCGACTCGATACCCCGGGCCGGACTGATCTTGGTCCTCCACGATCTTCGAGACCCCGGCAACGTCGGTACCATCATCCGCTCGGCCGACGCCGCCGGCGCCACGGCCGTCGTCTTGACCGGCCAATCGGTGGACCCCTTCAACCCCAAGACGCTGCGCGCCAGTGCCGGGTCGATCTTCCATCTCCCGGTCGTGGTTGCGTCCATCGACGACACCCTGGCCCACTTCGGGGAGGACACGCAGTTGCTCGCGACGGTCGTGCGCGGTGGCAAGAACCACCGAGAGGTGGACTTCAGCGTCGCCAGCGTCGTGGTCATCGGCAACGAGGCCGACGGACTGGACGCCGCGACCATCGCCCGTTGCGGTGAGTCGATTTCAATTCCGATGAACGGACGAAGTGAGTCGCTCAACGCCGGCGTCGCCGCGTCGTTGATCGCCTTCGAGGCCCTGTGGCAAAACAGAGACGCCGACGGGACTCCACCACCCCGTAGCCTTTAAGCGTCATGACCTCCTCGCCCCTCGCCAATCTCGCCGATCAGACGGCCGAACTGCTGGCGGTGATCGCCGGTCTCGACAGCCTTGACCAGTTGCGCGAGGCCGAAGCGTCGATCACTGGCAAACGGTCGATTCTTTCGGCGTTGCAGAAGTCCTTCGGGGTGCTGGCCCCGGAGGACCGCAAAGAGGCCGGGGCGCAACTCCAAGAGGCTCGTCGAGTGGTGGAGGGCGCGCTGGAGTCGCGGCGTCGGGAGTTGAGTCAACTCGCGCGAGCCCAGACCTTGCTCGAGGACGGTTTGGACTTGGGCGACGTGGTCGTCGGCGACGTGCGCTGGCCCCCCTCAGTCGGACATCCGAGTCTGATCGCGATCACGCAGCGCGAACTCGAAGACGTCTTCGTGGCCATGGGATTCACGGTGTCCGAGGGCCCGGAAGTGGAGAGCGACTGGTACAACTTCGAAGCGCTCAATATCCCGCCGGCGCACCCGGCCCGGGGACTGTGGGACACCTTCTACGTCGAACTCGGTGAGCCCGAGACCGTGGTCCTTCGCACGCACACCTCGCCGACCCAGATCCACCTGATGGAAGAGGCGGTGGCCCACGACTCGTTGCCGATCCACTCGGTGATGCCCGGTCGCTGTTATCGACGCGACACTCCCGACTCGCGACACCTCGCGACGTTTCATCAAATCGAAGGGCTGGTCGTCGATCGCGGCATCTCCTTCGCGGACTTGGCCGGGGTCATCGAGACCTTCACCCGCGCGTACTTTGGACCGGACATCGAGTCGAGACTCCGTCCGGGCTACTTTCCGTTCACCGAGCCGTCGGCGGAGTTTGAAGTGACCTGCACGATCTGTCGTGGCGCTGGTTGTCGTACGTGCTCCCAGACCGGTTGGATCGAGCTCGGCGGGTGCGGGGTCTTGGACCCCGCGGTACTCGCGGCGGTCGGCATCGACGGCCGCGAGTGGAGCGGATTCGCGTTCGGTTTCGGCATCGACCGCTGTTCGCAGATGCGCCACGAGATCGCCGACATGCGCGCGCTCATCGAGAACGACACACGATTCTTGGAACAGTTCTCGTGAAGATCTCGCTCAACTGGCTGCGCGAGTTCGTTGAACTCGGTGAGTCGAGTGACGAGCTGCGCGTGATCCTCGACGACCTCGGGTTGGTCGTGGAGGGCGTCGAGCACGTGGGCGAGGGACTCGAGGACGTGGTGGTGGCCCGGATCGATGAGATTCGCGCCATCGAAGGCGCGGACCGCGTCCGACTGGTCGTCGTGGACGCCGGACACGGACCACTCGAGATCGTCTGCGGGGCGATGAACATCGACCTTGGTGATCACGTGCCGTTGGCGCCGATCGGGGCCGTCTTGCCCGGTGGATTCGAGATCGCCCAACGACAGATGCGCGGCGTCACGTCCAACGGCATGTTGTGCTCGGCGCGAGAGTTGGGTCTGGGAGACGACCATCGAGGACTCATGGTGCTCGACGAGATCATCGATCCGGTCGTGGGCGTGGGTCTGATGGAGGCGCTGTCGATCTCGCCCGACGTCATCTTCGACATCACCGTCGAGGGGAATCGACCGGACGCCTGGTCGGTGGAGGGCGTCGCGCGCGACCTCGCGACGCGACTCGGTCGTCCACTCACGTCCCCTCGGCTGGCCGAACCGAACGGCGAGGCGACCAGCGCGTCGTACGCGAGCGCCGGCATCGAGGACCCGGACCTCTGCGGGCGACTGACCGTGTCCGTCCTTCGCCACGTTCGGGTGGTCCCTTCACCGTCGTGGGTCGTCGAACGGGTGGAAAGCGCCGGGATGCGCGCGATCTCCAACGTGGTGGACGCCTCGAACCTGGTGATGCTCGAACTCGGACAGCCGACGCACGCCTACGACGCCGCGCACGTGGCCCAGCGAACCCTCCGAGCGCGGCGCGCCCGTCGCGGTGAGACACTCGAAACCCTGGACGGCGTCCAGCGTCAATTGGCGACGGTCGGTCGGGGACTCGGCGACACCGGCGAGGACTGCGTCATCGTGGACGGCGACGACACCGTCCTCGGACTGGCCGGCATCATGGGTGGTGCGGCGAGTGAGATCAATGACGCCACCACCGACGTGTTACTCGAGTCGGCGTACTTCGACCCCATGGGCATTGCGCGAAGTTCCAAGCGGCACGGCCTGCGCACGGAAGGCTCCAACCGTTTCGAACGCGGCGTCGATCCTCGGTTGGCGCTTCGCGCCGCCGCTCGATTCGTCCACGTGCTCGCTGAGAGCTGTCCCGACTTGGAGTGGCTCCGCGATCCCCTCGACGTCGCGGGTTCGATACCCACGCCGCCGACCATCGAATTCAACGAGCACGACATCGAACGAGTACTCGGCGTCGCCATTGCCACCGACGAGGTGACGTCGATTCTCACGGGGCTTCGATTCGAGGTGCGAGTGTCCGGGGAGCGCTTTACCGTCGTGCCACCCAGCGCACGTCCGGACGTTCGCGCGGGGGAGGCCGGGAGCGCCGACGTCATCGAGGAGATCGCCCGGCTGCACGGTTATCGCCGGTTGCCTCGCCACACGCCGACCTGGCCCGAACCAGGGGGACTGAGCGAGCGCCAGAAGTTACGCCGGCACCTGCGCGACGTGGTGGTCGACCTGGGGGCTTCCGAGTGCTGGACCCCCACCCTCGGCAGTGACGGTGACTTTGACCTCCTGCGCCCGGGCGTGGCCCGCGTGCGAATCACCAATCCCCTGGCCTCCGACGAAGCCGTACTTCGCGCCACGATGATCACCGGACTCGTGCGAGCGTGGGGGAAGAACCTGGAGCGCGGTGCGGGCGACGTGGTGCTCGCCGAGATGGGCATCGTCTTCACGCACCCCGAGGCAACGGCGACACCGCGAACGACCAAGGGTGGCGTCGGCGGCTCGGTCACGCTGTCGCTGCCCCAAGAGAACGAACGGCTCACCGTGGTGCTCGGTCGCGACGGTGACGACGCGACGGTCGCGGTGGCCTTCTGGGCCACGGTGGCCGAGCGACTGGGATTGGCGGACGTCGTGGTGCGCACCAGTGACGCACCGGAGCCGGGCTTTCACCCGACGCGTTTCGCGCAATTGGTCGACCGCGCGAGCGGCGCCGTGCTCGGATCGGTGGGGGAGGTGGACAGCGTGTTGGTGGAGGACCTGGTGGCTTCGGCTCCCGCTCGTCGTCTCGGTCTGGTCGACATTGATTTCGAAGCCCTGAGCGACCCGCGTCGCGCGACGCGGCGCAGCGAGTTCGCCAAAGTGCCCAGTCGTTTTCCGAGCGCCGTCATTGACCTGTCCCTGGTCACGCCGGCAACCTTGCACGCGCAGGACCTCGCCTTCGAATTGCGCGGCGCGTCGGAGTTCGTCGAAACGGTCGAGCTCTTCGACGCCTACCGGGGGAGCCACCTGCCCGACGGGACCCGGAGCTTGGCCTACCGCGTCCGCTTCAGCTCCGACGTGGGCACGCTGAGTGAAGTACAGGTGGCGACGGCTCGGAGCCAGTTGATCGCGCGCGCCGAGACCCTGGGCGCGACGCTTCGTTGATCGCGTGCGAGCGAACCACCCGTTAGGTTGCCCTGGTGATTGAGTTCGTCGCGCCGAGTGGTCGAGGTCGTCAGTTCAGCGGGCAGTTCCGCGTTCGCTTGGGCGACGCCGACGAGAGCGGCGTCATTCGACTCGACGGAGTGGCCCGCGTGCTCCAAGACGTGGCGACCGACGACTGGGAGGAGACGGGCCTCGAATCGACGGACACCTGGGTCGTGCGCAGAACCTCGATCCGGGTGGCCGACGGGGGACGCTGGCCGCGCTACAAAGAGGTGCTCACGGTGACCACGTGGTGTGGCGGCGCCGGCGCGGCGTGGGCCGAGCGCCGAACGAATATCTCGTCCCGGGGCGATCTACTGGTCGAGGCGGTGGCTCTGTGGGTGCCGGTCGATCCGACCGGCCACCCCGTTCGAATCAAGCCGGCCTTCTACGACGTGTACGGCGAAGCCCTGCAGGGACGAAAAGTGTCGGGCCGCGTGCCAGCGCCGGCCGTGGCCGACGGTGCGCTGGTGGTGGACTGGCCGCTTCGACGCGCGGACCTCGACATCGTGGGACACGTGAATAACGCCGCCGTGTGGCAGGCGGTGACCGAAGTGGTCACCTCTCCGGTCTCGTGGGTCAGTGTCATCCATCACGGTGCCGTGGAGAGCGGACACGACGTCACCATCGCGCACGTCGCGGGTTCACTCTGGATGTTGGTCGACGGCGAGGTCCGCGTCTCCGCTCAGTACGCCGAGTAGTTCGGAGGACGCGGGCTCCTTCGCGCCACTGGTGGCGAAGATGCAACCGACCAGCACGAGCGGGAAGCCGATGACGATGCCGGCCGTGAGGGCTTCGTGGAGTCCCACCACACCCAGTACCACCGCGATCGCGGTGTTGAAATAGGTGACTACCACCGATCGGGACGAGCCCACTTCCTTCACCAGTTCGAAGAAGACCAAGAACGCCGTCGCGGTGCACACGACCGAGAGCACCGCCATGCAGCTCCACGTTTCGCCCGAGACGTGTGTCGGCCAGTGGCCGATCGCCCAGGGGATCCAACAGAGGGCGACGAAAGCGGTGGCGCCGGCCACGACGACGACGCCCGGCACGTGCGCCAATTTCGTCGCCAGGATCATCGGACCAATGCAGTACCCGAGGCAGACGATCATCATGAGTCCGATCCAGGTGATCGACCCTCCGCGAAGGTCCAATCCGACGAGAAACGCGACGCCGACGGCGCCGATGGCGAGACCCAGGTAGCGACGACGCGTGATGTGCTCTTCGGTTCGACGGAACCTCTGGGCGAGGACCGCGAAGAGGGGAACGCAGCAGATGAGCAGGCTGGTGAGCGAACTCGAGATGTGCTTTTCGGCCGTGGACATGCAGTACCACGGGATCCCGAATTCGACCACGGCGAAGACGATGATCCATCGCGCGTTCTTCAGCAGTACGGGAATCTGTCGTCGCGCGATGACGATGGGCGCCAACAGCAACGAGGCCGGAGCGGTGCGCAGCAGCACCATGACCCCGGGATCGAGCTGGCGAACGGCCACGCGAATCAGCAAATACGGGATGCCCCAGATCACGGCCATGGCCAAAAAGAGGGTCCAACCGCGCCGCGACATGGCGTTCATTCTAGTATCTACCGGAAATACTTGCGTTTTTATGACTCGGTGTGCATAAAATGGCATTATGCGTGTTGGAGTTATTGGCGCCACAGGGTACGCCGGGTCCGAGGTTCTCCGTCTCTGCGCGTCTCACCCCGACTTGGAGATCGTGCTCGCCACGGGTGAGACCAACGCCGGCAAACGAATCGGCGAGCACGTGCCGGCTTTGGCGGCGGCCTATCCGTCCACGGTCTTCGCCGACACGAACACCGTCTTCACCAGCGACGTTGAGGTCGTTTTCGTGGCGCTGCCACACGGCCAGAGCCAGAAGCTCGTCCCGCAACTGATGGCGCGAAACGTCAGCGTCGTCGACCTCGGGGCGGACTTTCGTTTGAAGGACGTGAATGACTATCGGACGTGGTACGGCGAAGCCCATCGCGCGCCGGAGTTGTTGACCAGTGCGGTCTACGGACTGGTGGAACGCCACCGCAAGGAGTTGCTCGGCGCGACGTTGATCGCCGTGCCGGGCTGTTATCCGACGGCGAGCGTTCTCGCGCTCGGACCGTTCCTCGACGCCGAGGTGATCGAACGTCGCGGCATAGTGGTGAACGCGCTCAGCGGCACCTCGGGCGCCGGGCGCTCGATCAGTGAGCGCTTGCACTTCTCTCGAATGGCCGGCAACGCCGAAGCGTACGGTCTGTTGTCGCATCGCCACACGCCGGAGATCCAACAAGAGCTCGGCGCCGAACTGCTCTTCACGCCGCACCTGGTGGCGACGAGCCGGGGCATGTTGGTGACGGCCTACGCGCGCGTGCGCGACACGACACTCACCACGGAGTCCGCCCTCGCTCTCCTTCGGTCGACCTACGCCGAAGATCCCTTCGTGGTCGTCATCGACGAACCGCCGACCCTGAAAGATCCCGTGGGGAGCAATCTCTGTTTCGTGAGCGCGCGGGTCGACCAGCGGACCGGGTGGTTGATTGTCATGAGTTCGATTGACAACCTCATCAAGGGCGCCGCCGGGCAGGCGATTCAAGCCTGGAACGTCGCGAACGGCCGCGACGAAACGCTCGGACTTCCGATGACCGGCGTGACCCCGTGAACTGCGTCGTCGTGAAGCTCGGAGGGCACGCGTTGGACTCGCTGTCGCCCACCTCCACGGTGTTGGTGGACCTCGCGCACGACGTGTCCCAACTACGCGACGACGGCGTGAACGTCGTCGTCGTACACGGCGGGGGACCACAGATCGCCGACCTGCTTCATCGGGTGGGCCTGGCGAGCACGTTCCAAGACGGTCTTCGCGTCACCGATCCCGTAACGATGCAGTACGTCCTGATGGCGCTGAGCGACGTGAACGTTCGCATCGTTGCCGCGCTGAACGACGCCGGTTTGGCGAGCGTCGGACTGTGCGGTTCGGACGCGACCCTGCTTCGTTCGGAGTCGGTGGGCCCACCCCACGACCGTGTCGGTGAGGCGCCGGTGGTCAACCGAGCGGTCCTCGACGCGTTGTGGTCGGCCGGGCTGACGCCGGTCGTCAACCCCGTGGCCCTGGACAAGAACGCCGAACCACTGAACTGCAACGCCGACGCCGTGGCCGGCGCCCTCGCCGCGGAGTTGCGCGCGGACGTGCTGGTGCTGCTCAGTGACGTCGATCAACTTCGCGCCAACGTCGACGATCCGTCGACCTCGATGTCGTCGGTCACCGGCGCGGAGATTGAGGCGATGCAGCGCTCGGGAGCCGCTCGTGACGGCATGACGCCCAAGCTGACGGCCGCCCGAGACGCCCTGAGTGGCGGCGCCGAGCGGATTCTCATGGCGAACGGCACTCGAGCGCACGCCGTGCGCGACGCGCTGGCGCGTTCCATTCCCACGACCGAGGTCGTGCGGTGACCCGCCACTTCATGACCATCGAGCAGCAGAGCGCGGGTGACCTCGACGCGATCTACGAGCTGGCCACCTCGCCGTTCGATGACGAGACGTTGAAAGGTCAGGGCGTCGCCCTGTTGTTCGAACGACCCAGCCTGCGCACGCGCGCCTCGAGTTCGTCGGCCGTGCACGAACTCGGCGGCTACACCACGTTCTTTAGTGACGACGAGATTGGCCTCGACAGCCGCGAGTGCGCCGAGGACATCGGGCGGACCTTGGCCGAGATGTACGCGATCGCCGGACTGCGCGTGCGCAATCACGCGATCTTTGAGCGCATGCGCGCGGCGACCAATGACCGAATGTCTCTGATCAACCTGCTCAGCGGCGTCGCGCACCCGACCCAGGCCGTCGCCGACGTGCTCACCATCGCCGACCAATTCGCCAAGGGTGACGTACACGGACTGGCCGGACTCGAGGTGACCTACATGGGTGACGCTACTAACGTCGCGCGCTCACTCGCGGTCGCCCTCTTGCGACTCGGCGTCAACGTGACGATTGCGGCACCGCCCGACTACCAGTTGACCGCCGGGGGACCCGAGGACCCCGCTCACGTCGCGGGACCGGGCGCGCTGCGTCTCACGTCCTCACCGACCGAGGCCGTCGCCGTCGCCGACGTCGTCTACACCGACGCCTGGGTGTCGATGGGAATGGAAAGCGAGACCGACCGTCGTCGACGCGATCTTTCCGCGTTTCGAGTTGACGAGAACCTGCTCAAACTCGCCAAGACGCGCACCGTGCTGATGCACTGCCTTCCCGCACACCGCGGCGACGAGATCACCAACGCGGTGCTCGATAGCGCCCAATCGCTCGTGTGGCGTCAAGTGTTTCACCGTCGTTCAGCGATGATCGGCGTCTTACGTTGGATTAAAGAGGAGAGCATATGACCAAGACCCAGCGCCAACATCGAATTGGCGAATTGATCGAGCGCGAAAGGATTTCAACGGCCGCCCAGTTGGTGACGCGATTGCAGTCCGAAGGGATCTCCGCCACTCAGGCGACGGTCACTCGTGACCTCCAAGAGCTCGGCACGATCAAGGTTCGCGATGAGAACGGCATTCGGCGAATCGTCACCGCGACCGCGTCGACGTTCACCCACGCGCCGCTGGATCACCTGCGCCGAATGATGGGCGAGTGGGTGGTGTCGGTCGAAAGTTCCGAGAACCTGGTGGTCGTGCGAACGCCCCCCGGCTGCGCTCACGTGGTGGCGTCGGCCTTGGACCGCAGCGCTCTCGACGGTGTGCTCGGTAGTGTGGCCGGCGACGACACGGTCCTGGTGATCGCCGACGAGAAGCGCGGTGGCATGTCGCTCGCCACCGAGTTTCGATCCTTGGCCGGTCTTGACGATTCCATCGTCCAACTGAAGAAAGAGAAGTAGTCGTGGCGAAGCGGGTGGTTCTCGCTTACAGCGGGGGACTCGACACGTCGGTGGCGATTCGCTGGATGATCGAGGAGTGGGGCGTCGAAGTCGTCTGTGTACTGGTCGACGTCGGTCAAGACGTCGAGAGCGCGGAGAGCTTCGATGACATTCGCGCGCGTGCCCTAGTCGCCGGAGCGATCGACTGCGTGACCGTGGACGCGCGCGACGAAATGGCCGACGAGTTCTGCGCCAAGGCCATCGCCGCCAACGCCCGTTACGAGAACAAGTATCCGCTGGTCTCGGCGCTCTCGCGCCCGGTGATTGTGCGTCACCTGGTCGCACAGGCCAGGGTCTTCCACGCCCAGGCCGTGGCGCACGGCTGTACCGGAAAGGGTAACGACCAGGTGCGTTTCGAAGTGGGCACGCACGCGCTGGCTCCCGATTTGGAGGTCCTCGCGCCGGCGCGCAACTGGGGGATGACCCGCGCCGATTCGGTCGACTACGCGGAGAAGTGGGAGATACCGATCAAGGCCACCAAGGAGAAGATCTACTCCATCGACGAGAACCTCTGGGGTCGGGCCATCGAGTGCGGCGCCATCGAAGACCCGTGGGCCGCGCCGCCCGAAGAGCCCTACACGCTGACGCGCGTGACGAACCATGATCCGGTCGAGCTCACGGTGAGCTTTCTCCACGGCGCGCCGGTCGCCATGGACGGCGTCGACCTGAAACTCGCCGATCTCATTCAGAGGCTCAACGTTCGGGCCGGAGCGACCGGTTTCGGTCGCCTGGACATGGTGGAGAACCGTCGAGTCGGCATCAAGAGTCGAGAGGTCTACGAGTGCCCGGCGGCGTTGGCCCTTATCGCGGCCCACGCCGACCTGGAAGATCTCGTGCTCGAGCGCGACGTCCACCACGAAAAGGGTCGTCTGGAGAGTCGTTGGTCCGAACTCGTCTACGACGGCATGTGGTTCTCCCCGCTGAAAGAGGCGTTGGATGCGTTCATCGCCGAGACGCAGCGACACGTGAGCGGCGACGTACGACTGCAATTCGAAGCTCCGGGGTTGATGCGCATCGTCGGACGACGCAGCCCCATGGCGCTCTACGACTACGGTCTGGCCACCTACGACGCCGCCGACACATTCCGTCACGCCGACTCCGAGGGCTACGTCCGGATCTACGGACTCGGTGTGAAGACCTGGGCCGCGCGTCAAGGCGCCAAGAACGCGACACCTCCGACATCATGACCCTGTGGAGCGGACGGTTCTCCACCGGGATGGGCGGCGGTCTCTGGGATCTCTCGGAGAGCTACTCCTTTGATCACGTGCTCTATCCCTTCGACATCCTCGGGTCGAAGGCGCACGTGCGGGGCTTAGTGCGGGCCGGACTCGTCAGTCACGACGAGGGAGCCACGCTGATCACCGCCCTCGATGAAGTCCTCACCGAGTTCACCGACGATCAATTTGTACGGACCTCGAGCGACGAGGACATCCACATGGCGATCGAACGACGCGTCATCGAACTCGCCGGCGACGTTGGGGCGAAGCTCCACACGGCGCGCAGTCGCAACGATCAAGTGGCGACGACCTTTCGTCTCTTCACCATGGACGCACTCCAGCGAGTGACGGTCGCCGCTCTGGACCTGATCGACGTTCTCGTGGCTCTCGGAGACGCCCATGGCGACGAGTATCTTCCGGGCTACACCCACCTGCAGCGGGCGCAGCCGGTTCTGCTCAGCCACCATCTCAACGCGCACGCCTGGGCTCTCCTTCGTGACGTCGACCGACTGCTCGACGCTCGGGATCGAATGAGCGTCTCGCCCCTCGGCGCCGGGGCACTGGCGGGCACGTCGCTGGCCATCGATCCGTCCCTCGTGGCCGAGGAACTCGGCTTCGACTCCGTCTTTGCCAATTCTTTGGACGCCGTGAGCGACCGTGACTTCGTCGCCGAAGCGCTCTTCGACATCGCCATGTTGGGGGTGCATCTGTCGCGGATGGGCGAGGAGCTGGTCCTGTGGACCACCGCAGAGTTCAACTTCGCGGTCTTGAGCGACGAGTACACCACGGGCTCATCGATGTTGCCCCAGAAGAAGAACAGTGACGTGGCCGAGCTCGCGCGCGCGAAGAGTGGCCGTCTGGTCGGCAACCTTACGGGACTTCTCGTCATGTTGAAGGGCCTGCCACTCTCTTACAATCGCGACCTGCAAGAGGACAAGGAACCGCTCTTCGATTCGTTCCGCCAAGTGATGATGGTGCTCACCGCCCTGGGCGGCGCCTATCGCACGATCACGATCAAGGCCGACGTCGCGGCGAAAGCGGCCGACGACCCTTTCATGGTGGCGATGGACATCGCCGAAGAGTTGGTGAGCGAGGGCGTGCCGTTTCGACAGGCGCACGAGCAGGTGGGCCGATTGGTGGGCGAAGCGGTGGGTTCCGATCGAACCTTGCGCGACGTCGTCGCGGCGAACCCGGACTTCAATCGTTTCGCCGACCTCTTCGAACCGGGCGTCGCCTTGACTCGTCGCCGTTCTCCCGGATCATCGGGACCGGCCAGCGCGGCCGCCCAACACGACCGGTTGTTCTCGACTCGCGCCCGAGCGGGCGAACGGTTGGCCGAAGGCCCCGAAGGACCCGCCGAGGATGTCGTCGGGCCGTTCTTGTAACGCCTCGTACTTCGCTGTCACAGTTCGACGTCACAATTAGATAGACGCCAAACCGGGCGCTGAAATCTAGTAGGGAGATGAATGGTCGAACGATTGATAACCCCCTCCAAGATCACGGCGTGGTTGGAGTGCGCACACTTTCTCTCGCTAAGGAATCGAGCGGACGCGGGGACCTTGATCGTCGAGCCGCGACCGATGGGATCATTGGCCGATCTCCTCATCGAAAAGGGCGCGCAACACGAACGCAACTGTTTACAAGATCTCGAGAATGACGGGCGGAGCGTGTACCAAGTGCCGGGACGAAATCCCGACGAGACATTCTTGCAGTGGGTAGCGCGGATTGGCAATCCCATGGACCGGGGTCACGACGTCATCTATCAGATGCCCCTCGTGCACGACGGGATCCGTGGCATCGCCGACTTCTTAATTCGAGTCGATGACCCGGTGGAGGGGTACTGCACGTACGAACCGGTCGACGCCAAGTTGACTCGGGTCGAAGGCAAACCGGGCCACGTGCTGCAACTGTGCTTCTACGCCGACGCCCTCGAGGCGCTCACCGGTCGGGTTCCCCGATCGATGCATCTGTGGCTCGGTTCCGGGGTGAGTGAATCGCTGCGAGTCGAGGAGTTTCGTCCGTATTGGCGACGTCTGCGTCGACAGCTCGCGACCTTGTTGAACGAGGACGAGATCAATGCCACCAGACCGGAGCCGTGTACGCACTGCGACTACTGCGAATTCAGTCCGCTCTGTGACGCGCAGTGGCGTAGCGAAGACTCACTCGTCTACGTGGCGAACATCCGAACGCCGGAACGTCACGCGCTCGAGATCGACGGCGTGCGCACCCTGGTCGAACTGTCAACGCGAGACCAATCGGTGCCGGACGTTCGCGACGAGAACCTGGAGCGCCTGGTCCGTCAGGCCGCGCTGCAGGTCGCGACCCGTGCTCATCCGGGGGCGTCGCCGCAGTACGAGCTCGTGGCGCCTTCTGAGGACCCCGTCTACGGACACGGTTTTGAACTACTGCCCGCCCCCGATGACGGGGACGTCTTCTTCGACTTCGAGGGTCATCCCTTCTGGGGCGCCCAGCACGACCTCTTCTTTCTCGGCGGACTTCGGTATCGAGACGGTGCCGGCGCGTGGTGTTACGACGGTCGCTGGGCGCACGACCTAGCGGCCCAGGCCCTCATGATCAAGGAGTTGGTCGAGTTTTTCGCCGATCGTCGAAAGACCTTCCCGAACATGCACGTCTACCACTACAACCACACCGAACGCTCGTCGCTGGAGCGCTTGACGAGGGGCACCGAGTCGGAGAGCCTCTTCGCTTCGCTGGTCGAGACCGGACTTTTCGTGGACCTCTACGTGGTGGCGAAGAACGCGTTTCAAGTCGGCACGGAGTCCTACGGACTCAAGTCGCTCGAGCACCTGACCGGTTATGAACGTCACGGCGGTATCGAACAGGGTGCCGGAGCCGTCGTGGTCTACGACCGCTACATGACGACCCAGGATCCGGCGCTGCTCGCAGAGATTGCGCAGTACAACGAGGACGACGTCGCGGCGACGATGGCCCTCCGTGATTGGATCGTCGCACGCCGTCCGAGTGAAATGGCCTGGCGCGACGCCGAGTTAGAAGTGATCGACGAGATCCTCGACACGGATGAACTGGTGGAGAGTCTGAAGAACTTCGGCGAGCACGGTCCCGAACACTTGTTGGGCGATCTGTTGAACTACTGGCGCCGCGAGCGAAGTGCGAATATCCAACCGCTGTTCGCCGAAGCGGCGTCGGAGTTCGCCACGCTCTACGGTGATCCCGACTTCATCGCCAACCTCCGATTCCAAGGTTTCGAAGAGGCGATCAGCCGAGGTGCGCCGGTGCTTAACGCGCTCTATACCTGGCCCGACCAACCGGTCAGTGAAGAGTTCAACGAGAAGCGCAATGTCCTCTTCACCGGCGTGGGAGTGGAACGGGGTTTCGGCTACCTTCCCGAAATCGATCTGGAAGAACGTGAAGTGAAGATGCGTTGGCGCGAGCGTTACGAAGAAGAGGGTGGTCATCCCTCGGTGTTCACCATCGACGACTACGTCAGTCCCGGGGTGAAACCGGGCGTCTTGATTCATCTGGCCGAGCAGATCGTGCGGCCCGACGTGAACGATCCGCCGAGTCGCGTCTCCCTGGCCCTGCTCGCTCGAGAACGTCCGCGCTTCGTCGAAGGTTTCGGACCGCCGGACGGCCTCTTCAGTGACGATCTCGAAAGCGCGCTGCGGTGGGTCGGCCAACTCGACGAGAGTTACGTCGCCGTCCAGGGCCCACCGGGGTCGGGCAAGACCTACAGCGGCTCGCACCTCATCTACGCGTTGATCAAAGCGGGCCAACGAGTGGGCATCACCGCGATGAGTCACGCGGCCATCGACAATCTGCTCGCCGCCACCCACCAAGTCTTCGTCGACAAAGGTGATCTGAGTGAACTGCACGCGCTGCGTAAGGGCGACAAGCCCAAGAGCGGCCCGCTCGAGGGCGTTCGGTACACCTCGTCGTC
This sequence comes from uncultured Acidimicrobiaceae bacterium, assembly GCA_963716515.1. Classification (GTDB taxonomy): domain Bacteria; phylum Actinomycetota; class Acidimicrobiia; order Acidimicrobiales; family RAAP-2; genus RAAP-2. Next base: position 1,242,860 of record OY970319.1, on the reverse strand, counting down.
CAAGGAAGCCGAGGGCACGAAGTACAACTTGGTGGCGGGTACGACGTGGCTCTGGGCCCGACCGCAACTTCGTCCGTTCCCCGTGGACGTACTCGTCGTTGACGAAGCCGGTCAACTGGCCCTCGCCGACGCGATTGCCTCGGCGAACGGAGCGAAGAATCTTATTTTGCTCGGCGATCCTCTACAGCTGAGTCAGGTGGCTCAGGCCGAACATCCCGACGGTTCGGGCGCGAGCGTGTTGGAACATATCTTGGGGACGCAAGCGACATTGCCCGACGATCACGGTGTCTTCATCTCCGAGACCCGCCGCATGCATCCCGACGTGTGCCGGTTCATCTCACACCAGATTTACGAGGGACGACTCTCGAGTCACCAATCGTGCGCGCAGCAGAGCACCGCGTTCGGTACCGGGCTTCGCTGGCTCGAGGCCCATCACCTGGAGCGCTCGACCGAGTCGCCGGAAGAGGCGGCGATCGTGCTGGCCCAAGTGAGCGCCATGATCGGAACCCCTTGGGTCAACCAAGACGGTGAGCGCGCCCCCCTTCGGGCCCAAGACTTCATGGTGGTGGCGCCCTACAACGACCAGGTCGATCTCCTACGTGCAACGTTTGACCGGACGCCCGGGCTTCGCCACGTCCAGGTGGGAACTGTGGATAAGTTCCAGGGGCGAGAGGCGCCCGTGGTCTTTTTCACCATGACCACCTCGTCGGGGGAGGACATGCCGCGCGGCCCGGAGTTCCTCTTTTCGCGCAATCGCCTGAACGTGGCGGTCTCTCGGGCGCGCTGCCTGGCCTATCTGGTGTGCACCGAGTCGCTGTTGAACTCGCGCGCGCGCACGATCGAAGAGATGCGTCTGATCGGGACGTTGAGCGCCTTTGTCGAGTACGCCAACGCATCGCTTCTGGACAATGTGTAGGTAGTCGTCGCGTCGCGACGGCGGCGAATTGCCGTCACCGAAGTGGGCGATACTGCTACTCTGGTTATCCCATCGCGGAGACCGCGGCCCGTTGTGATTTGCAACTCGGCAGACGGCGCTGGTAAGGTGGGCATCCCCGTGGTCGGGTTTAATGACCGCGGAATCAACGGAGAAATCCCGAGATGGTGTACGCCGCACCGCTGACCTTGGTCACGTGCGTCGTCGCTCCTTGAAAACGGAAGAACGAGAGCCAAAAGCCAGTACGGGCGACGATGGACTGATCTAACAGGACGCGTCGTTCGTCAAGAGAAGTATTGCAGTAGGCAACGAGACCACCCCGTGGACACTCGTTGTCGTCAGGTGAGTATTAGAGTCACTCATCTGGCTCTCTGATTCGAAGAGGACTTCGGTCCTTGGAAAAATCTTGATGGAGAGTTTGATTCTGGCTCAGAATGAACGCTGGCGGCGTGCTTAACACATGCAAGTCGAACGGAATACAAGGAGCTTGCTCCGAAATATTTAGTGGCGAACGGGTGAGTATCACGTGAGCAACCTGCCCCGAAGACTGGGATAACACCGGGAAACCGGTGCTAATACCGGATGTCTTTCAACGGTCGCATGATCGATGAAAGAAATGTTTTTTCGCTTTGGGAGGGGCTCGCGGTCCATCAGCTTGTTGGCGGGGTAACGGCCCACCAAGGCTACGACGGATAGCTGGTCTGAGAGGACGATCAGCCACACTGGAACTGAGACACGGTCCAGACTCCTACGGGAGGCAGCAGTGGGGAATCTTGCGCAATGGACGAAAGTCTGACGCAGCAACGCCGCGTGAGGGACGAAGGCTTTCTGAGTTGTAAACCTCTTTCGACAGGAACGATTGTGACGGTACCTGTAGAAGAAGCACCGGCCAACTATGTGCCAGCAGCCGCGGTGATACATAGGGTGCGAGCGTTATTCGGATTTATTGGGCGTAAAGAGCTCGTAGGCGGTTCGACAAGTCGGGTGTTAAACCCCCAGGCTCAACCTGGGGCCGCCACCCGAAACTGTCGTGACTAGAGTTTGGTAGGGGATCACGGAATTCCTGGTGTAGCGGTGGAATGCGCAGATATCAGGAGGAACACCAGTAGCGAAGGCGGTGATCTGGGCCAATACTGACGCTGAGGAGCGAAAGCGTGGGGAGCGAACAGGATTAGATACCCTGGTAGTCCACGCCGTAAACGGTGGGCACTAGGTGTGGGGACTTTTCAACGGTTTCCGCGCCGCAGCTAACGCATTAAGTGCCCCGCCTGGGGAGTACGGTCGCAAGACTAAAACTCAAAGAAATTGACGGGGGCCCGCACAAGCAGCGGAGCATGTGGCTTAATTCGATGCAACGCGAAAAACCTTACCTAGATTTGACATGCTGGGAAAAGCCACAGAGATGTGGTGTCCTTCGGGGCTCAGCACAGGTGGTGCATGGCTGTCGTCAGCTCGTGTCGTGAGATGTTGGGTTAAGTCCCGCAACGAGCGCAACCCTTGTTCTATGTTGCCAGCACGTAATGGTGGGGACTCGTAGAAGACTGCCGGGGTCAACTCGGAGGAAGGTGGGGACGACGTCAAGTCATCATGCCCCTTACGTCTAGGGCTGCACACATGCTACAATGGGCGGTACAGAGGGCTGCTAAACCGCGAGGTGGAGCCAATCCCTAAAACCGCTCTCAGTTCAGATTGCAGGCTGCAACTCGCCTGCATGAAGTTGGAGTTGCTAGTAATCCCGGATCAGCACTGCCGGGGTGAATACGTTCCCGGGCCTTGTACACACCGCCCGTCAAACCACGAAAGTTGGCAACACCCGAAGCCGGTGGCCTAACCGCAAGGAAGGAGCCGTCGAAGGTGGGGTCAGTGATTGGGGTTAAGTCGTAACAAGGTAGCCGTACCGGAAGGTGCGGCTGGATCACCTCCTTTCTAAGGAGCACATCTGTCCACAAGGGACAGACAGCTACCGAGTTGAATGCTGGTTAGTTGGCTACGTGGTCATACCACTGGGGATACCAGTCCCAAGTACTCGTACTTCGCACTGGTCCCGTCAGGTGACTGCGACGTGGCTTGACTCTCGTCTTCCGTTTTGGAGGAGCGACACTGCTCCTTGAATGATGCCCTTCGGGCCTCTCATTCCACGATGTTCCTAGTTGAGCGGAGATTGCTCGATCGGTTGAGCGTCGTCGCGCTGATCTTTGAGAATTCTAGAACGAGCACGAGCATCTATATATCTAAAAATATCAATTTCTCCAAGCTACAAAGAGTCAACGGTGGATGCCTTGGCGTCTAAAGCCGAAGAAGGACGTGGGCGACTGCGATAAACCATGGGGAGCTGTCTACCGAGCATTGATCCATGGGTGTCCGAATAGGAAAACCTTGCACCCGTTATGGGGTGTAACTCCCGCCTGAATATATAGGGCGGGTAGAGGGAACCGGGTGAATTGAAACATCTCAGTAACCCGAGGAGAGGAAAACAAAAGTGACTCCCTGAGTAGCGGCGAGCGAAACGGGAAGAGCCTAAACCGAGCTGGTGTTAAAGCACTGGGCGTTGCCAGTTCGGGGTTGTGGGATTTACTAGAAGGAACCAGCAACCTTCACAGAGTTACAAAATTGATACGTAGCAGAATTACCTGGAAAGGTAAACCAAAGGGGGTAACAGTCCCGTACGCGAAACGTTGAGATCTCTGAGTGAACACCCGAGTAACGCCGGATCCGGGAAAGCCGGCGTGAATCTGTCAGGACCATCTGATAAGGCTAAGTACTCATAGACGACCGATAGTGAACAAGTACCGTGAGGGAAAGGTGAAAAGTACCCCGGGAGGGGAGTGAAATAGAACCTGAAACCGTTGATTTACAATCAGTTAGAGAGTCGTCATGTCTACGGACATGGCCTCGATAGCGTGCCTTTTGAAGAATGAGCCAGCGAGTTGTGGTACGTGGCGAGGTTAACCCGGGAGGGGTAGCCGAAGCGAAAGCGAGTCTGAATAGGGCGTTCAGTCGCGTGCTGCAGACCCGAAGCCGAGTGAGCTTGCCATGGGCAGGTTGAAGCGGGGGTAAAACCCCGTGGAGGACCGAACCCACCTCAGTTGAAAATGGGGGGGATGACCTGTGGTAAGGGGTGAAAGGCCAATCAAACTCGGTGATAGCTGGTTCTCCCCGAAATGCATTTAGGTGCAGCGTCAGTCGTTCAGCATCGGAGGTAGAGCACTGGATGGGCTAGGGGGCCTACAAGCTTACTGACCCCAACCAAACTCCGAATGCCGATGCTCCAGAGACTGGCAGTGAGACCACGGGGGATGAGCTTCGTTGGTCGAGAGGGAAACAGCCCAGATCTACAGCTAAGGCCCCAAATTCTGGACTAAGTGGAAAACGATGTGAGAACGCTCAGACAGCCAGAAGGTTGGCTTAGAAGCAGCCATCCTTTAAAGAGTGCGTAATAGCTCACTGGTCGAGTGGTCTTGCGCGGACAATGTAACGGGGCTCAAGTCCAGAGCCGAAGCTTAGAATTGCGCATTTATGCGTAGTGGTAGGGGAGCGTCGAATTTGCTGTGAAGCGGAGGTGTAAACCTACGTGGAGCGTATTCGAGTGAGAATGCTGGTATGAGTAGCGAGAGAGGGGTGAGAAACCCCTCCGCCGTAAATCCAAGGGTTCCTGGGGAAGGCTAATCCCCCCAGGGTAAGTCGGGAGCTAAGGCGAGGCCGAGAGGCGTAGTCGATGCACAACAGGTTGATATTCCTGTACCGCCATGTACGCGCCCAAACCAATGCGGGAGTACTAAGGGGCTGACCTTCGGGTCGAACTGACAAATCCTGCGGCGGTTAGCGAAGGAGGGACGGAGGAGGATAGGTGAGCCCAGGCGTTGGTTGTCCTGGGGTAAGTGTGTAGGGCGAGGTGTAGGCAAATCCGCACCTCATAAAGCCTGAGACACGATGCCGAGCCAATAGGCGAAGTCACTGATTCCATGCTCCCAAGAAAATCTTCTAGCGAGTTGACATGGCGCCCGTACCCCAAACCGACACAGGTGGATGGGTAGAGAATACCAAGGCGATCGGGAGAACTCTAGTTAAGGAACTCGGCAAAATACATCCGTAACTTCGGGAGAAGGATGGCCTTATTAGCGTGTAGGACTTCGCGTCCGAAGCGCGAGAAGGTCGCAGAGAATTGTGGGGAGCGACTGTTTACCAAAAACACAGGAGCGTGCTAAGTCGTAAGACGCCGTATACGCTCTGACGCCTGCCCGGTGCTGGAAGGTTACGGGGATCGGTTAGCCGCAAGGCGAAGCTGAGAACCTAAGCCCCAGTAAACGGCGGCCGTAACTATAACGGTCCTAAGGTAGCGAAATTCCTTGTCGGGTAAGTTCCGACCTGCACGAATGGCGTAACGACTTCCCAACTGTCTCAACTAGAGACCCGGCGAAATTGAAGTACGAGTAAAGATGCTCGTTAGCTGCATCAGGACGGAAAGACCCCGTGCACCTTTACTACAACTTGATGTTGGGTTTTGGTTCAGTTTGTGTAGGATAGCTGGGAGACTTTGAAGCGTTGGCGCTAGTCAGCGTGGAGTCAATGTTGAAATACCAGCCTTTCTGCGCCGGAACCCTAACCTTGGTCCGTAATCCGGATCAGGAACAGCGTCAGGCGGGTAGTTTGACTGGGGCGGTCGCCTCCTAAAATGTAACGGAGGCGCCCAAAGGTTCCCTCAAGCTGGTTGGCAATCAGCTGTTGAGTGCAATGACACAAGGGAGCTTGACTGCGAGACCTACAGGTCGAGCAGGTACGAAAGTAGGGCATAGTGATCCGGCGGTTGCTTGTGGAAGCGCCGTCGCTCAACGGATAAAAGGTACGCCGGGGATAACAGGCTCATCTTCCCCAAGAGTCCATATCGACGGGAAGGTTTGGCACCTCGATGTCGGCTCGTCGCATCCTGGGGCTGAAGCCGGTCCCAAGGGTTGGGCTGTTCGCCCATTAAAGCGGTACGCGAGCTGGGTTCAGAACGTCGTGAGACAGTTCGGTCCCTATCCGATGCAGCCGTAAGTGAATTGAGAAAGGTTGTCCCTAGTACGAGAGGACCGGGACGAACGAAGCTCTCGTGTGACAGTTGTCCTGCCAAGGGCATGGCTGTTTTGCGACCTTCGGGTGGGATAAGCGCTGAAAGCATCTAAGTGCGAAGCCCGTTTCAAGATAAATTCACTCACTGGGTTAACCAGGTAAGGCCCGTGGCCAGACGACCACGTTGATAGGCCGGAAGTGTAAGTGCAGCAATGCATTCAGCTGACCGGTACTAATCGGCCGAGGGCTTGGAGTTTGATGTTCGTGCTCGTTCTAGGACGCTCAAGGAGCCGGTTCGCCGGTTTCGGATCTCGAGAGAGATCGGGCGCACAGTTTCCGGTGGTTATGGCGGTGGAGATATACCTGTTCCCATTCCGAACACAGCAGTCAAGCCCACCAGCGCCGATGGTACTTGGGGGTCCCCCCCTGGGAGAGTAGGTCGCCGCCGGGATTTCTTGAAAGGCCCCCACTTCGGTGGGGGCCTTTCGCTGTTGTACCGGAGTGGCCCGACACTCGACCATCAACGTCCTCGTGAAGGGGCGGTGCTAGGAACTTAGGTTGCGCACCGATACGAAAGACGCGAGGGTTTGACGTTGCAACCAGAGCATCGGCTCGACTTCTATTACGGAGACGACAGCCTCGACCAGGACGAATCTGAGAAAACCTTGACGAGGCGCGACGCCCTGGGACGAGTGCTCGGCGTCTACGCCGTGACGCGGATCGCGATTTTCTGCGCGGCGTTCTACGGGGAGAAGGTCGAGAGCGTCGGAGGACTGAGCGGTCTCTTCGGCGGCTGGGACGGTCAGCACTACTTGGCGGTGGCCCGATACGGATATCCCAACCATCCCGACGTCGCGCACTACTCGCGAATCGCGTTCTTCCCGATCTACCCCTTGGTCGTGCGCGTACTCACCCACCTGACGCATCTTTCCTATCTCGGCGTCGGGGTGTTCGTCTCCTTGGCGGCCGGTGCCGGATTGGTCGTCGTGGCCACCCAGCTCGTCGCGGAGCTCTACGGCGTCGAGGCCGCCGAACGCGCGGGCATCTTGCTCTGCGTCTTTCCCGGGGCTTTCATTCTCAGTCTTCCCTACGCCGAAGCCTTGGCGTTGTTGTTGGCGGCCCTCGCGATGCGGTCGTCGGAACGTCACCATCCCTACCGTGCCGGAGCCTTCGCCGGTGTCGCCACGGCGACCTCGCCGCTCATGCTCGCGTTGGTGCCGGTGATGGCGTGGCGCGCGTGGCGGTCTCGAGAACGCGGCGCCTGGGTGACCCTGTTGATGACGCCGCTGGGTTTCTTTGGCTACATGGCCTACCTCGGCATCCACACCGGACATTTCATGGAGTGGTTCTCTGAGGAACGCGGGGGTTTTGCGCATCGCGTGGATCTGATCGCCCCGATCCGATCGCTGAACTACTGGCCCGGCATCGGGATCACCGTGGTCGCGAGCCTCGCGCTCCTGGCCTGGGCGTTGACCAGTTTCGTGCGCACCCGCGCCCCGGTCGAGTGGTGGCTGTACAGCGTGAGCATCGTGGCCGTCGTGCTCTTCGACTCCGCGCTGTGGCTGACGCCGCGAATCCTGATGAACGCGTTTCCGCTGGTCCTCGCTATCGGGGTGGGGTCGAGTCGTCGGACCTTCGTAACGATCGCGATCGGTTTCGCGCTGCTCCTGCCGCTGGTCTTCCTGGCCTACTTCACGATCGGCAACGTCACGTCGCAGCCGTGAGCGCGGTAGCGCTATCGAATCCGAGCGTCGAGGCGTCGACGAAGTATCTCGTCGACCGTCTCCTCGGCGGAGAGCTCTGACGTGTCGAGCCAGAGACCGATTCGTGGCGTCTCTGCTTCGAACGAGGCGCAGAGAGCTTCCACGTTCCACTCGCCGTAGCCGGACTTCTCGCGCTGTCGTTCCCGTTCGGCGACGACCTCGGGCCGGGGATGGAGCACGACGAGATAGAGCGGCGAGATTTCGAGCCGTCCCACGACGTTGGGTAGCGCGGCACCCAGGTAGAGGTCCTGCAGCACCACGGTGAAATCGTCGCGCCAGTAGTCGTTGGCCACGTTGGCGGCGATGCGCTGTCGAAGGTCGAGTTGTCGCAGGGCTTCGTCGCCGAGCTCGGGTGCGATCGGGTCGCGACCCCGCACGATCATCTTTCGAAACGCGTCGCCCCGGAGGTGCACGCTTCGCTCGAAGCGTTGGGCGAGCAGTTCGGCCACCGTCGTCTTGCCCGCGGCCATAACTCCGGTGACGACGAATCCGACGGCCGGCTCGAAGCGTTCACCCTGGGCGGCCGGGGCCGCGACTTTGGCGGTGCGCGACGCGACGAACGACACTCAGGTCCGGATCTGCCGGTCGAGCCGGTCGAGCACTTCGTAACACGCGAGGACCTGCTCGACGGAAGCGTTCGGCTCGCGGCCCTCGACGATCGCCGCCACGAACTCGCGGTCCTGGAGTTCGATGCCGTCCATCGAGACGTCCACCGTGGAGACGTCGATGACGTTCTCGTGCCCGTCGATCAGGTCGTCGTAGCGCGCGAGGTAGGTGCCGTTGTCGCAGATGTAACGGAAGAAGGAGCCCAGCGGACCCTCGTTGTTGAAGCTCAAAGAGAGCGTGCAGATCTGGCCCGCCGAGGTCCTCAACTGAATCGACATGTCCATCGGGACACCCAGGTCGCGGTTGATCGGACCGGCCAGGACGTGAGCGTCGACGACGTCGTGACCGCACTGGTAGGCGAAGAGGTCGACGGTGTGCGCGGCGTGGTGCCAGAGGAGGTTGTCGGTCCAGCTCCTGGGCTGACCTAGCGCGTTCATGTTGGTACGCCGAAAGAAGTACGTCTGGACGTCCATCTGGAGAACGGTCAGTTCTCCGGCGCCGATTCGTTGGTGGACCCACTGGTGCGAGGGATTGAATCGCCTGGTGTGACCGACCATGCACACCAGTCCCGTGTCGCGCTGCGTGGCGGCGACGGCCTGGGCGTCAGACCAACTGTCCGCGAGCGGAATCTCCACCTGCACGTGTTTACCCGCGCGCAGGGTGGCGATGGCTTGGCGCGCGTGCATCGGCGTCGGCGTGGCCAAGATGACGGCGTCGATCTGGGGCGACGCCAAGACCTCATCCAACTCGGTACTCGCGAGGGGTGCTCCGTACCTATCGGCGACCTCGTGGGCCTGGTCGAGGCGGCGACTCACGACGGCGGCGATCTCCACGCCGCCGATCCGCGAGAGCGCGTCGAGGTGCTTGATGCCAAAGGCTCCGGCTCCAGCGAGGGCGACGCGCATGTGATCCCTTCGACGCAACGAGCGTTACTTGGACGGTTTCAAGATGAGGTGACCGACCGCAGTATTCGACGCCGGTACGTGATAAAAGCGATAAAGCTCCTTCACCTTCTTGCCGAGGGCGCCGCGCATGATGAGCCACATGATCATTTCGATCCCTTCGGAGCCGGCTTCGCGCAGGTACTCGATATGGGGCACCTTCTTCAGCGTGTCGGGGTCCAACACCAGTTGATCGAAGAAAGCGTGGTCGAACTCGGAGTTGATCAGGCCGGCGCGCGGACCCTGCAACTGGTGGCTCATGCCGCCGGTACCCCAGACCTGCACGTTGAGGTCCTCGTCGTAGCTCCGGATGGCGGCGCGCAGCGCCTTGCCGAGTTCGAAGCAACGATTGCCCGTGGGCTGGGGATACTCGACGACGTTGACGGCGATCGGCACTACTTTGACGGGCCACGCTTCGGGCTGGCCGAACATCAGTGACAGCGGCACGGTGAGACCGTGGTCGACGGTCATCTCGTTGATGATCGTCATGTCGAACTCGTCCAGGATGAGACGCTCGGTGATGTGACAGGCCAGGTCGGCGTGGCCCACGACCTCGGGCACCGGTCGCGGCCCGAATCCCTCGTCGGCGATGGCGTAGCGCTCAGCGCAGCCGATGGCGAAGGTGGGGAGGACGGCCAAGGAGAACGCCGAGGCGTGGTCGTTGTAGATGAGCACGACGACGTCGGGTTTCTCTTGGGCGATCCACGCCTTGGACCAGTCGTAACCGTCGAAGAGCGGCTGCCAGTACTCGGACCCGGACTTGCCGAGGTCCAGCGCGGCGCCGATCGCGGGCACGTGGCTGGTGGCGACCCCGGCGGTGATTCGAGCCATCGCCTAGCGCCCCTCTTTGATGGAGCGCTGACCTTCGGGTGATCGGCCACCCGAGAGCATCATCTGCGCGTATTCGTCGCTGGTCATTCCCGTCATGGACGCGGCGGCCTGCTGGAAACTCTGTCCGTCGGTCGCGAAGATCTTGGCGAGGAAGTAGATGTTGCCGCCTTCGGCGATAGCGGCGTTGTAGTCGCGCGCCAGCACCGCCTGCTTTTGCACTTCGGTCATGGACCACTCGTCGAGGTAGGCCCGTTCGTCGGCCTTGAAGCGCTCGCGGTTCTCCGGCTTCATCAGACTCATGCAGAACTGGTTGAGTTGAAAGCCCTGCCGCGAGCGCTGGGTGGTGAACACCGTCGTGCCCGGGATGTCGTCGAGTTCCTCGTGGTCGTTCATGCGTCGTCCCTCCAATACAGTCGCATCGGATTGTCGACCAGGAGTTTACGCTGCAGCTCCGGCGTCGGGGCAATGCTTGGTATGAAGTCGACCAGGTCACCGTCGTCGGGCATGTACTGGTGCAGGTTCGGGTGAGGCCAGTCGGTGCCCCAGAGCACGCGAGAGGGGAAGCGTTCCACGACGCGTCGAGCGAACGGTACGACGTCGGCGAACTTCGGCGGTCCCGAGAGGCTCACGCGTTCGGGACACGTCACCTTGCACCAGAAATTCTCATGTTCCTCCATGAGCGACAAGAACCGAGCGAATTCGGGACCGTCGATGGACCGTGCCACGTCGGGCCGTCCCATGTGATCGACCACGACGTCCGTCTCCAGCGAGGTGAAGAACCTCCATCGCTCGTCGAGGTCCGCGGCCTCGAAGTAGATCACCACGTGCCAGCCGAAGGGTGCGATGCGCTCGACGATCCGGTGATAGTACGCGTCGGGTTCGGGGTCGACCAGTCGTCGCACGTAGTTGAAGCGCACGGCGCGCACGCCGGCGTCGTGCATCGCGGCGAGCTGGTCGTGCTCCACGTCGGGACGCACCGTCGCGACGCCGCGCGCTCGTCCCTTCGCCGACGCCAGCGCGTCGAGGAGGGCTCGATTGTCCGAACCGTGACACGTCGCCTGGACGATCACGTTCTTGTCGACGCCCAAGAAATCGCGCAGGCCGAAGAGCTGATCCTTGCTGGCGTCACACGGCGTGTACTTGCGTTCTTCGGCGTACGGGAATTGGTCACCGGGGCCGAAGACGTGACTGTGGGCGTCGACCGATCCGGCGGGCAAGACGAACGTGGGGCGAGTCGGTGCGGGGTCGAAGACCAACCAGTCGGCGTCCATCGTGAAGGTACTCACGCGTTGGTCCGACTCTTCAAGGTGGCGTCGAGTCGAGGGTAGACCCGTCGGGCGTTTCCTTCGTAGACCTCGGCGAGCTGCTCCTTGGGGAGGGCGAGCGCGTCGACGAACCGCTTAGTGTCATCGAAGTGATGACCGGTCTCGGAATCGACACCGCGCACCGCGCCGAGCATCTCGGAGCCGAAGAGGATGTTCTTTCGTTCGATAACCCGGAACAGGAGGTCGATGCCGGGCTGGTGGTAGACGCAGGTGTCAAAGTAGACGTTGTTCATGACGTGATCGCTCAAGGCCGGCCGGTCCAGCATGTCGGCCAGCCCGCGATAGCGCCCCCAGTGGTACGGGACGGCGCCGCCGCCGTGGGGGATGACCAGTCGCAGCGTGGGAAAGTCCGCGAAGAGATCGCCCTGGATGAGTTGCATGAAGGCCGTCGTGTCGGCGTTGATGTAGTGCGCGCCGGTGGCGTGGAAGTTCGGATTGCAACTGCTCGAGACGTGGATCATCGCCGGCACGTCGAGCTCGACCATCTTCTCGTAGAGCGGGTACCAGTAACGATCGGTGATGGGCGGTCCGCTCCACCGGCCGCCGCTCGGATCGGGGTTGAGATTGCAACCGACGAAGCCGAGCTCGCTGACGCATCGCTCCAGCTCTACGATCGAGTCGTCGAGTCCGGCGCCGGGGGACTGAGGGAGTTGCGCGACGCCGATGAAGGCCTCGGGGTAGAGATCCACCACGCGCTTGATGAGGTCGTTGCAGGCGCGTGACCATCGTAGGCTCACGGCCTGATCGCCGAGGTGAGGTTCCATGGCCGAAGCGCGCGGCGAGAAGATCGTCATGTCGGCGCCGCGTTCGCGCAAGATCCGCAGTTGATTCGTTTCAATGCTCTCGGCGATCTCGTCGTCCGAAATCAACGGATAGGGCGGCGGCCCCTCGTGGGCGTCGTACGCCGCGATCTGCGCCCTTCGCCACGCGCTGTGCGCCTCCGGCGCCGTGGTGTAGTGACCGTGACAGTCGATGATCATGCGTGGGGCCACACCGCCGAGGGAACGAAGACGTCGCCGCGCATCAAGAGACGCGCCGTGCGCAGCAACGCCGCGTAGGTGACCTCCACGTCGTCACCTGTCACCCGCACGTCGAGGGTCACCGAGAAATAACCCGAGGGGTGTTCGATGTCGAGGGTATCGTCGTTCGTTCGATCTCCGGCGAGTTCGAAAGCCACCGAACCCGGTATCAGGCACGCGGTCGCCACCGAGACCGCGCCAAAGACGCCGATGGCGTCGTGGACGCGCTTGGGAATAAACGTCCGCGTGCTGATGATCCCTCCGTGTTGGGCCGGCGCCAGTACGCACATCTTCGGCACGGTGGCCGAGGTCACGTCACCGAGGTTCATCCGCGGTCCGGCCGAGAGGCGAAGCCGCTCGACCAATTCGCACACTTCACGGTTGGTCTCTATGGCGCTCGGCTCTTCGTAGCCCGAGAGACCGACCTCTTCGGCCTTCAGGCACACCACCGGCATGCCGTTATCGATACAGGTGACGCGAATCCCTTCGATCACGTCGACGGCGTGACCGGTCGGCAGCAGGGCACCGCAGGTGGAGCCGGCGACGTCGAGGAATTCGATGGGGACCGGCGCGTGGGAGCCGGGTACGCCGTCAATATGTGTGGCGCCGTCGTAACGGACCCGCCCGTTGGGCGTCTGCACGCTGGCGACCGCGAGGCTTTGCGTGTTCTCCATCCAGATCCGAACCTTCGTGGTGTCACCCTTCACGTCCATCAGACCCTCTTCGATGGCGAAGGGTCCGACTCCCGCGAGGAGGTTGCCGCAGTTTTGGCTGTCCGACACCTCGGCGCGATCAGGCCACACTTGTAAGAACAGGTAGTCGACGTCGGCGTCGTCGCGTTGTGATGGTCGAACGACGGCGACCTTGGAGGTGAGTGGATGGCCGCCACCCATCCCGTCAATCTCGCGAGGGTCGGGCGCACCCATCGCGGCGAGCAGGACGGCGTCGCGTGTCGCCGTGTCCTTGGGCAGGTCACCGGCGTGGAAGTAGAGGCCCTTGGACGTGCCCCCTCGGATCACCGAGCACCGAATCGCCATCTGCGAGCTCACGGGTCACCTTCCGTTCGATAGGTGAGACCACGCTGGGCCAGCTTCTCACGCATGGCGTAGAGGTCGAGTCCGAGTTCACCGTTGGCCAGTCGGCGGCGCTTCTCGGCTTCGTTGGCTTCGCGCTCCGAGGAAGCGGCCAGTACCGTCTGGGCGTTCTCGCGCGCCACCACGACCACGCCGTCGTCGTCGGCCACGATGACGTCACCCGGTCGCACGCTCGCTCCGGCACAGACGATCGACGTTTGGACGTTGCCGGGCGTCTCCTTCACGGTGCCCTGCGCGCTTATCGTCTTCGACCAGACCGGAAAACCCATGGCGGTCAGTTCGGCGACGTCGCGCACTCCGGCGTCGATGACGAGTCCGCGAACGCCGTGGGCCAGGAGGCTCGTCGCGAGTAACTCGCCGAAGTAACCATCGTCGCACGGACTGGTCGGCGCGACGACCAGAATGTCGCCCGGTTGCGCCATTTCGACGGCCACGTGGATGGCCCAGTTGTCGCCCGGCGCCACTTCGCACGTCAAGGCGGTGCCGGCGACGCGCACCGGCCGATAGATCGGTCGCAGTCGCGGCGCGAAGAGTCCGGCGCGGCCCTGCGCTTCGTGAATGGTGGCGACGCCGTATAGGGCGAGCGCGTCAACGACTTCGAGTGATGTGCGTTGCGTGTTTCTGACGACTACGGCCATGGGTTCCTCGGACTCTTTCGTCGACACTATCGATATGGTTGACCGCGACGCTGGTGGCGACCGTCATCTGCGACCACACTAAACGCCGTTTTCGGGACTGTCGAGTAGCCTCCCAGTCGTCGACGAAGTGTGCAGGATTGTTGGAGGAACGTGGAGTCAGTTCGCACGCAGGTAGTGATCATCGGCGCCGGTCCCGCCGGACTCTTGCTGGGGCACCTGCTGGAACTCGAGGGCGTCGACAATGTCATTGTCGAGACCCGCAGCCTCAGTTACGTCCAACAGCGCGTGCGAGCCGGCGTCATCGAATTCGGCATCGCCAATTTCTTGGAGGCGTCGGGGGTCGGAACGCGAATGCGGGCCGAGGGACTCGTGCACCACGGAATCGAGATCCGCCTCGACGGCGGCTCGCACCGGATCGCCCTGAGCGATCTCTACGACGGTCGCGCGATCACGGTCTACGGCCAGCAAGAACTAGTGAAGGACCTGATTGCGGCCCGTCTCACCAGTGGCGCGCCGCTACATTTCGACGCCACGGTCATCACCGTCGAGGGACACACCGCGGATCAGCCGTCGGTCACCGTTCGAACGAGCGACGGCGACCAGGTGATCAGCGGCGACTACGTCATCGGCTGTGACGGAAGCCACGGGGTCGCTTCGGCGTCCGTGCCCGCCGGAGTCCTTCGGCGCTACGAGCGCGTCTATCCGTTTTCTTGGCTGGGCATCCTGGCCGAAGCACCACCGGCGGCCGACGAACTCATCTACTGTCGACACCCGCTGGGATTCGCCCTTTACTCCATGCGATCACCGACGATCAGTCGGCTCTACCTGGGCGTGGGTCCCGACGAGACGCTCGACGCGTGGTCCGAACAGCGGATCTGGGACGAACTTTCGACGCGTCTGGCCAGTGATCAATCGGTCTCGCTCACGCATGGTCCGATCATCGAACGCGGCATCACGCCGATGCGCAGCGTGGTCGTGGCGCCGATGCGCTACGGGCGCTTCGTACTCGCGGGCGACGCCGCGCACATCGTGCCGCCGACCGGCGCCAAGGGGATGAATCTGGCGCTCGCCGACGTGCGACTCCTCGCCCCGGCCCTCGTCGCCTCGCTCCGCGCGGGTGACGACCGTCAACTCGATTCGTACTCCGCGGAGTCTCTTCGTCGGGTGTGGCGCGCCGAGGAGTTCTCCACCTACATGACCCAGATGTTGCATCCGCATCCGAGCGACGCCTTCGAGAACGGCGTGCAGACGGCGCGACTGCGCCAGGTCATCGAATCCGAGGACACCGCGAGGGCCCTCGCTCGCAACTACGTCAATCTGTCGAGTCTGTGACGAACTAGAAGGGGTACAAGGCGATGTCGGCTTGGGCCGTGACCCACTGAGTCTCGGTGTAGGCGTCGAGGTTCGCTAGTCCACCCATGCGCGAACCGTTACCGCTGTCGCCAGTTCCGCCGAAGGGGATGGTCGCTTCGTCGGCCGGTGTCGCGTCGTTGATGTGGATCGCGCCGCTGGGAATCCGGCTGGCCAACTCGAGCGCGCGCAACCCGTCGCCCGAGAGAATGCTCAGCGAGAGTCCGTACGGTGACGACGACGCCATGGCCACCGCTTCGTCGAGCGAACCGTAGCTGACGATCGGCGCGACCGGTCCGAAGACCTCCTGGGCGTAGGCCGGCGAACTGGTCGGGACGTTGGTCAACACGGTGGGTCGGTAGAAGAGCTCATCGTAGGTTCCCCCGGCGGCCAACGTGGCGCCGGCCGAGACGCTCTCGCTCACCATGGCGTGAACGCGGTCACGCTGCTTGGCGTCGATGAGTGGTCCGAGGGCCACCTGACCGCTCTTGGGATCGCCGACGGGGAGGTGATTGGCGTGCTCGACCATCAGCGCGGCGTACTCGTCGGCCACCCGAGCGTCGACCAAATGCCGACCGGTCGTCATGCAGATCTGTCCCTGGTGGGCGAAAGAACCGAAGGCCCCGACGGCGACGGCCTTTTCGAGGTCCGCGTCGTCCATGATGATCATCGCGGAGTTCCCGCCGAGTTCTAAGTGGACGCGCTTGAGGTGTTGCGCGGCCAGGGCCCCGACGGCGCGACCGGCCGCGGTCGAACCGGTGAAGGCGATGATGCGAACCAGCGGATCCTTGACCAGCGCCTCGCCGACGTCGGCGCCGCCCGGCAGAACGCTGAGGACCCCGGCCGGGAGACCGGCCTCTTCGAACACGCGCGCCAACACGACGCCCCCGCAGACCGCGGTGCGCGGGTCGGGCTTCAAGATGACCGCGTTACCGAGGGCCAACGCGGGGGCCACCGAGCGAATCGAGAGAATGAGCGGGAAGTTGAACGGCGCAATGACGCCCACGACGCCGGCCGGCACCCGGCGAGAGAAGCTGAGTCGAGGCATCTCACTGCGCAGGATCTCACCCATGGGATGCGACGCGATCGCCGCCGCTTCGTAGGACTCCTCGGCGGCGGTGTGGACTTCGAGTCCGGCCTTAAACGGTATACCGCCGGATTCACGGATGATCCACGACGAGATCTCCTCTTCGTGCTGTTGGAAGAGGTCACCGGCCTTGCGCAGCACCGCCGCTCGAGCGCTGTGGGGAAGTGCCGCCCACTCCCGCTGCGTTTCGTGGGCGCGCTTGGAGGCGAGCGCTACGTCCTCGACGCTGGCTCGGCCAATTCGGCCGAGCTCTTCGCCGGTCGCCGGTTCGAGCACCGGTCCGTCGCCGGCACCACCCTTGGTCCATTCGCCGACAAAAATGTTGGACTGCCACTGGGCGTCGTCTAGGAGTGCCATCCCTGCCTCGATTCGGTTGGTTTGTCTTGACGTCTTATCACACCAGAGTTAGTCTTCGCGACGTTGATAGACGTGTCGACCCGGAACACTTTCGCGTGTCGTCGCGCCGTGAATTGGGAGAACATGTTTCGCTCTACGTCATCCAATTACGCGTCTACTTCGCGCGTGCGATCACCGAAGTCAGAGTGAAGATTGATCGTGTTGGACTCGTCGCGCAACACACGATCGTCAGGAAGTGCGAGGTCGAGTTGACCAGTAAACATGAAATGACCGCATAGCGAACATAAGGGCCTGGAATGTAAACGATCGCTCCAGTTCTTGCGCGAAATCTGAAGTGTGACGGACGTAATGTAATGAAAACATCAGTGCAGTTACTTAGAGGGGGACCAGATGGGGATCGAAGAATCTATCGGTAGTGGCTCTGGAGAGAGAACCATTCCGGGTTGGGGGAGCGTCGAATTCGGACGTCGTCTCGGTTTGAAGGCCGTGGCGGGAACGGCGCTGGTCGGTGGCATGGCCGCGCTGGCTGAAGCGTCGGCAGCGGCGGCGGCGACCAAGTCCGGCACGATCAAGATTGGCTACGTGACACCGTCGACCGGAGCGCTGGCCGACTTTGCGGGACCGGACAAGTTCGTCCTCAGTCTCGTACGCAGCGCTAGCCAGTTCGCCAAGGGCATCACGATCGGCCATAAGAAGTACAAGATCGAAGTCACGGTGAAGAACTCACAATCCGATCCTTCGATCGCGAGCACCGTGACGACCGAGCTGATCCAACAGACCGGCGTCGATATCATCGTCACCTCCTCCGCACCCGAGACGACCATTCCGGTCAGCGTCGTGTGCGAGGGCGCCGGCGTGCCGTGTCTTTCTACCGTCTGTCCGTGGGAGGCCTGGTGGGGCGGCTTCACCGGCAACTCGATCGGCCCAGCGGGCAATGCCGTCGGCGCGTCGCCGAAGTACTGCACGATGTTCTTCTTCGGCGTGCCGGAGTTCGTGGAGTGCTTCCTACCGATGTGGGACAAGGTGCAAAAGGCGACCGGCGCCAACCAGGTGTACGCGGGGATGTTCCCGAACGACTCGGACGGCAACGCGTTCCGGGCGGCCTGGCCACCCACGCTCGGGGCGATCAACACCGCCGAAGGTGGTTCGCCGTGGACGTTCGTGGACGGCGGTGCCTACACCGACTTAGCCACCGACTACACGGCCATGATCGGACTGTTCAAGACCGGTTCGGGTGGAAAGTCCTGCGACTTCTTCATCAACTGCCCACTGCCGCCGGACTTCAACACGTTCTGGAAGCAGGCCTCCCAACAGAACTGGAACCCGAAGTTGGCGACCGTGGCCAAGGTCATGCTCTTCCCGACCGACGTCTACGCGTTGGGCTCCCTGTCCAACAACGTGGCGACCGACTGCTGGTTCTCACCGAACGCGCCCTACAAGTCGTCGCTGACGGGAATGAGCGCGAACACCTTCGCCGCCAACTACCAGAAGGTGACCGGACAGCAGTGGGTGCAGTCGATGGGCTCGACCTACTCGCTCTTCGAGATCGTCGTGGAGGCGTTCAAGAAGGTGAAGAACCCGCACGACCGAAAGGCCGTGGCGAACGCGTTGAAAGAGGTGGCCTACGACGGCATGTGCGGTCCACTGAACTTCTCGGCGAAGTCCAACCCGGCCAAAGGCGTCGGCATCATCAAGCCCGTCGGTATCCAGTGGAAGCCGGGTTCGAAGGAGTTGGTCGGTCACAAGAAGTTCTCGTGGTCGCCGTGGGTGGTGGACAATACCCTCAACAAGCACATCCCGTTGCAGGCGACCCTCGAGCCCACCAACGCTTAGGAATCAATAGTTCCATGCCGCTTCTACAGCTGGAAGGTGTATCCAAGCGCTTCGGACAGGTCGTCGTAGCCGACGGGATCACCTTCCAGTTGGAAGAGGGGGCGTCGGTCGGGGTCGTCGGGCCTAACGGCGCTGGTAAGACCTCGATGTTCGCCATCATCTCCGGCGACATCAAGGCCGACGCCGGCGTGCTTCGCTTCGCCGACCAGGACCTCAACCGAGTCTCCACCCCGCAACGATGCCGCCTCGGCATCGGTCGGACCTACCAGATACCGCAACCGTTCGAGCACATGACGGTCTTTGAGAACGCGTTGCTCGCCGCCCAACAGGGCGCGCGCAGTCGGGGACGCGAGAGCTACGACGCGGCCTACCGGGCCCTCGAGCGCGCCGGCCTCGCCGCACTGGCGAATCGGTCGGCCGGATCGCTGGCCTTGCTGCACCGCAAACGACTCGAGCTCGCTCGAGCGCTCGCCACCGACCCGCGCATCTTGCTGTTGGACGAGATCGCCGGCGGGCTCACCGACGCCGAGGTCGTCGACCTGTCCGACGTGATCCGCACGCTCCAGGGCGACGGCATCGCGATTCTCTGGATCGAACACGTCGTTCGCGCGTTGCTTTCGACGGTCGACCGCCTGCTCTGCTTGGCCAACGGCGCCCTCGTCGCCGACGGCGATCCCCACGAGGTCCTGGCCTCGGACGCCGTTCGCCGGGTCTATCTCGGCGGGCGCATCATCAACGAGCGCGGTGTCGCGTGAGCGACCCGGCGGGGAGCGCGCCACGCCGCTTGGTGGTGACCAATCTGACGGTGCACCACGGACAGCTCCGCGCCGTCGATGACGTCAGTTTCAGCATCGGAACGAGCGAAGTGCTGGCCGTCATCGGCGCCAACGGCGCCGGCAAATCGACCTTGCTCCGCACGATCGCGGGACTGCACCTCCAGACCTCCGGGTCGATCTCCTTCGAAGGCGAGGAGGTCTCCGGGCTCCGGACCTTCCGCCGCGTGCGACGCGGGATCTCGCTGGTTCCCGAAGGACGGCGCCTGTTCCCGTCCCTCACGCTCGAAGAGAACATTCAGGTGGGCGCGCAAAAGGCCGCCCCCGGTCCCTTCACCATCGACGCCGTGTACGAACTCTTCACCTGGATGCCCGAACGCCGCCGTCAGCGCGTCGGTCAACTCTCCGGCGGCGAACAACAGGCGGTGGCCATCGCGCGCGCCCTGGTCGCCAATCCCAAAGTACTGATGATCGACGAAGTGTCGCTCGGCCTGGCGCCGATCGTCATCGAGCGAATCTACGAGTTCCTCCCGACCATCGTGGCCCAGGGGATCGGGGTGCTGCTGGTCGAACAGGACGTCTCCCAAGCACTCGCCGTCGCCACGCGGGTGCACTGCCTGCTCGAGGGCAAGACGTCGTTGGTCGGTGCGCCGAGCGAACTCAGTCCCGGCGCCATTGAATCGGCCTACTTCGGAACCACGCGTTCGCCCTCGACGCCCGAGGAGTCCCCGTGATCTGGCTCAACGTCATCGTCTCGGGCGTGCTCTTGGGCGGTTTTTACGCCCTGTTCGCGTGCGGCCTGTCGCTGATGTTCGGCGTGATGAAGATCATCAATCTGGCCCACGGCGATATGGCGGTCGTGGCCGGCTACACCGCCGTCTTCTTGGTTCCTAAGTTCCATCTCGCGGAGGTGTGGTCGTTCGTCGTCGTCGTACCGCTCTTCGCCCTGCTGGGGTACGTGGTCCAGCGAACCCTGTTCCAAAAGAGCATCGACCGCGACCCCTTCACCACGCTCCTGGTCACCTTCGGACTCTCGGTCGTGATCGAGAACCTCCTGCTCGAGATCTACACCGCCAACGCGCAGTCCATCAACATCGGTTCCCTCATCGCCAAATCGTGGCAGGTCAACAACACCATCTACGTCTCGTATCTGTCGTTGACGGTCTTGATCGTCTCGGTGGCGGTGCTCGCTTCGTTGCAACTGTTCTTGTCCAAGACCAGCACCGGTCGTCAGATCCGCGCCGTCTCCGACGACCGCGAAGCGGCCCAACTCTGCGGCACCAACTATCGCCACATCTTCGGTATCGCTTCGTCCCTGGCCTTCGCGACGGTGGCGTTGGCGGGGATCGCCTTCGGGATGTACACCAGCCTGGCGCCGACCTCGGGGGGCGTGAACCTGCTCTTCGCCTTCGAGACCGTCGTCATCGGGGGGATCGGCTCGCTGTGGGGAACGCTGGTCGGGGGCATCCTGCTCGGAATCGCCCAGCAGTTCGGAGCGCACTTCAACGAGCAGTACACCGTCCTGGCCGGCAATATCCTGTTCTTGATCGTGCTGGCGATCCGCCCGCAGGGTCTCTTCGGCAAGCACGTGGTGATGTCGTGAGCGTCGAAGAGGTCACGCCGGTCGGCCCATCGATCACGGTCAAGCGCAACCAGATCCCGGTCGCCTACACCCTCGGCGCGGCGGTGGCGCTGGCCGCGTTCTTCACCTGGGCGCCCTGGATTCTCCCGGCGTCGGACGTGACCATCCTGATGAACTTCTTCATCTTGGTGATCATGGCCACCATGTGGAACCTGCTCGCCGGGTTCGCCGGCATGGTCTCGATCGGCCAACAGGGCTTCATCGGCCTCGGCGCCTACGCCACGCTGTACTTCGCCATCAAAGGAATGGACCCCTTCGTGGCCATACCGCTGGCCGTCATAGTGTGCGCCGTCATCGCCTTTCCGGTCACCTATCTACTCTTTCGTCTGCGCGGCGGATATTTCGCGGTCGCCACCTGGGTGGTGGCCGACAGCGCGATGCTGATCATCGGCTCCATTGCCTTCTTCGGCGGCGGCACCGGTCACTACCTGCCGGGCCTGACCAATCTGTCGTTCAAGGTGCTCAACCACGACACCTACCTCGCGGCGTGGTTCGTGGCGCTCTTCGTCGTCGTGGCGACGTATATATTGCTGCGCAGTCGTCTGGGCCTGGTGCTCTCCTCGGTGCGCGACAACGAGGTCGCGTCGCGCAGTTCCGGCGCCAAGGTCACCTCGACCCGACGGACCATTTTCATCGTCGCGGCCGCCGGCTGTGGGGCGGCCGGGGCGGTGCTGGCGATAAGTCAACCGTTCATCCAGCTGGGCAACGAATTCAACCTCCAGTGGGCCGCCGAAATGCTCTTCGCCTCGATGATCGGGGGCCTGGGCACGATCGAAGGACCCATCCTCGGCTGCGTCATCTTCTTCGTCCTGCAACAGAGTCTTCAGAACTACGGCGCCTGGTACTTGATAATTTTCGGCGCGCTGGCGGTCGC
The DNA here is from genome assembly GCA_963716515.1 of uncultured Acidimicrobiaceae bacterium. Classification (GTDB taxonomy): domain Bacteria; phylum Actinomycetota; class Acidimicrobiia; order Acidimicrobiales; family RAAP-2; genus RAAP-2. The sequence continues at coordinate 1,220,744 of OY970319.1, read as the reverse complement.
CGTGGCCATCTGGCAGCCCCGGGGCATCTGGGGATTCGTCCGCGACACGTTCCACTTCGAACTGTTGCCGGTCGGCTATCGAGTGTTGGGCGCGGGAGTGTCCAGTGATACCGCAAGCAATCCTCGCACGGGCCGCCGACGACGTCGCTCCCTGATGACGCCGCCGGTGCCCGATGCTGAGTCGCCCTGATCAAATCTGGTCGCGAGGCGCCTTTAGTAGGATTGTCCGGTGCCCGCTCGAAATCCCCCGCCTCGTCGCGCCTCCGGTGGGCGACCACCGAGCGCGAATCGTGGCGCCCCAAGGGCCGGTCGCCCGAGTTCCGGTTCCCCAGCCCCCCGTCGGGCTCCACGCGACGCTGAAACTCGCGGCTCCGAGCGGCTCGAGCCTCGCGAGGGCGCCGAACGGCGAATTGAGCGCTCCAAGTCCGACGGTCGCCCCGCGCGCGCCGGGCGCCCGAACAGTCGCAACGCCCGAGATTCGAAGAGTTCCAGTGATCGACCGCCGCGCCGCTACGACCGCGACGAGCGCGACGGAGCCGAACGTCGACCTCGACCAAGCGGCGCCGGTCAACACGAACGACCGGCGGGACGAGCTCCGTCAAGAGACGGCCGACCGCCGAGCCGTTCGAGCGCTCCGCGCAACGCTCCGTCCGGCGGGTACCGAAAGGACGCCTCCACGCGAACGCCCCGGCCGAGCGGTCGTCCCACCGGTCCGTCCGATCGCTCGCGTTCCCCGCGCGCGGAGAGTCGTTACGACGCGAACGCTCGTGATCGCCGACCCAGTCTGCCGCCGCGCAATCGACCGCCGAGTCGAATGCGCCCGGAACGTCGTCCCCGCGGGCTAAGTCCCGAAGAGATCGAACGCGCCAAGGCCGACTCCTACGGCCGCGCCCAGGGGTGGGGGGGCGTCGCGCGAAAAGGTGGCGCCAACCTCAAGTCGACCGGTCAGGCGATGGAGGTCACGCCGAGTTCGGGCACCAAGCCCGATCGCATGTCGTCCTGGGTGCAAGACGAGCGTCCCACGAGCGTCGCGCCGGTGGCCAAGGCCAAGGCGAAAGTCAAGTACGCGCTCCCCGGCGACATCGCCGCCGACGTTCGCAAGGCCTTCATCGGCACGTCCTACATGCGCGAGAAGATGGTGATGACGCTGACCAGGGCGGCCGAAGCCTACGACCGCAAGCGCTACGAAGAGGCGCTTCGCCTCGGGCGCATCGTCGCCGACGCCGTCCCCGGCGTGGCCCCGGTTCGTGAGTTGACCGGGCTGGCGGCCTACCGCGCCGAGCGTTGGAACATGGCGAAGATTCACCTGCGTGCACATTTCACCATCACCGGCGACGCCGAACATCTGCCGCTGGTGATGGACTGTGACCGAGCGAACTTCCGTTTCCGCGCGGTGGCCAAGACCTTCGACGAACTCGAGGCCGGCGAACCGACGGCCGAGGTGCTGGCCGAAGGGCGCATCGTCATGGCGGCGTCACTGGCCGACCAGCGCCTGTACGCCGAGGCGATCGAACTGCTGACCAAGGCCGGGGCGGCCAAGCACCTGCGCAACCCTTCGTATCGACACGTGCGTCTTTGGTACGCCCTGGGCGACGTCTACGACCGGGCGGGGGATCTCACCTCGGCGCGCGAACTGTTCGCGCGCGTGGTCATTGCCGAACCGGACGCCTACGACGCCCAGGCCCGCCTCGGCGAACTCGGTTCGTCGGCCCCCCGAAAGAACCGCAAGCGACGCACGACGCCGGTGTCGAAGAAAAAATCAGTCGACTAGCTCATGGCCGCGACCGTGGCCCGCACCAAGATCTCTCGGCCTCGCGTATCGCCGATCAAGCCGACCGCCATCTTGTTCATCATGTACGAAATGGTCAGCCCTAGTGCTTGGTCCATGGCGATCACCGAACCACCGAATCCGCCCCAGGCACACGTCCGCGGGCCGACGGGCAAGAACTCGCTGGTCAGCGCGTAGCCCAGACCGAAACTCACGTCAACACCGAGTACTTGGTCGACGCCGCCGACTTGACGTTCGAAGACCAGGTCACCCGTCTTCTCGGAAAAAAATCGGTGCCCACCCACCTGGCCGTTATTGGCGATCACCTGCTGGATCGTCGCCACGGAAAGGGCATTGCCGTGTCCGTTCGCCGCCGGAATCTCGGCCGCGCGCCACCACCGATGTTGCGGCGCCCGGGCAATCTCGTCGATCTGCCACAGCGTGCGATACCGAATCGAATCCGGTGCGTCGTTGGATAAATCCTCGGGCGGCGGGGGAGTCACGATGCTGACGCGGTGCTCCTCCGATTCCGGCAGCCCAATGTAGAAATCGGCGCCCAGGACGTCGGCGACTTCGCTCTGGAAAAACTGACCAATGGTGGCGCCCGTGATTCGCCGGACGATCTCACCGATGAGAAAACCCTGGGTCGCCGCGTGATAGCCGGTACGCGTGCGGTCGGCCCACCAAGGAGCTTGGACCGCCAGCGCTGAGGTGGCGAGTTCCCAATCGGCTAAGTCCTCCGGGGTCAGAGGCGCCTGCCACCCTGACAGTCCGGAGCAGTGGTTCAGGACGTGGCGAACTTCGACGTCGGTCTTCCCGTTGGCGGCGAATTCGGGCCAGTACGTGGCAACGGTGGCGTTAAAGTCAAGTTCACCCCGGTCAAAGAGCATCAGGGCAACGAGGAAGGTCATCGTCTTCGTAGACGACCACACGTTCACGAGAGTGTCGCGGTCCCAGGGGGTCGTCTTCCCCTCATCGCGGTACCCACCCCACAGGTCGGCGACGAGTTCCTCGTGGTGGTAGACCGCGATGGAAGCCCCGAGGTCCGCGCCACTATCCAGACTCGCTTGAAAAAGATCAACCAGACCGGCAAACTTCTCGGTCGTCGTCCCCTGGACTCGTGACATTGATCCCCCTAGTTCCGTGACGGTGTCGACAGTACCGTCACGACGTCATTCCCTGGAGTCCGACGAGGGCCCGGGCGTGCTCGATCTCACCCATGTGACGAAGGGCGTGCTGGTAGATCCAGCACTCCAGGGCGTCGCTGCGAGAGATACCGACTTCGCCGCCCACGCGCGCCGAAAACGTCTGGGCGATCGCGGGGCCGTAGGGGGACGCCACGATTATCTCGGAGAAGCTGGACGGTTCGACGTGGGCCACGTAGTGATCGGTGGCGTCGTAGACCAACTGTTGGAATTCGAGGAACGCTTCGTAGTCGCCGATTCGCTGATTCATCATCTCGGTGACGCTCTTTTCCTTGCCGGGGTCGTTAATGGCCAGTCCCATTCTCGTGGCCCACGCTTCGCTCATCTGGGGCACCGGACCGCCGACGAAGACGAGGCTGCCGTCTTCGATGAGTACTTGGTGCACCAGCGAGAACGCGATCGGTAAGACCCCCGGTACCACGACGCGATTCACCTGCTCGAGGTCCATCGTCGCGCAGGCCTCGTAGTAGAGAGAGTGCACGGCGTAGAGCCGTCGTGAGAGCGATGATCGGTAGTCGAACTCCATGATCGCAGTCTGTCGCAGATGGCCCGCTTCGCGCCCTTCCGATTGCGTTCTCGCGCGCTGAGCAGAATGCATCGACGTGGTCATCTTGTAACCTTGGGTCATGGACATTGCCTCGCTACTGGGTGACGAAGCGTCGTCGCTGCTCGACCACCAGGCCACCGCCTTTCCCAAAGAGCTGCTGACCCTGCCCGGACCGAACTACCTCGATGACGTGTTCGCCCTCTCCGATCGATCGTCGACCGTGCTCAGGAACTTGGGAACCCTGCACCATCACGGGCGACTGCGCGGCACCGGGTACCTCTCGATCCTCCCCGTGGACCAGGGCATCGAGCACTCGGCCGCGGCGTCGTTCTCGCCCTACCCCGAGTACTTCGATCCGGCCCGGCTCTGCGACCTGGCCATTGAGGGGGGGTGCAACGCGATCGCCTCCACGCTGGGGACGCTCGGTTCGATCGCCCGTCGCTACGTGCACCGGATTCCCTTCATCGTGAAGATCAACCACAACGACCTGCTGCGCTACCCGAACTCCTTTGACCAACGACTTTTCGCGTCAGCCCAGTTGGCCTCGGACATGGGCGCCGTCGGCATTGGCGCGACGATCTATTTCGGCTCCGAGGGGTCGGTACGCCAGATCGAAGAGATCGGCCGTGCCTTCGCCGAAGCCCACCGACTCGGCATGTTCACCGTGCTCTGGACGTACTTGCGAAATGACGCTTTCGTCAAGGACGGCGTCGATTACCACCTCAGTGCCGACCTGACCGGCCAGGCCAACCACCTCGGGGTCACCATCGAAGCCGACATCATCAAGCAAAAGCAGCCGATCAACAACGGCGGCTACAACGCGGTGAAGTTCGGAAAGACCAGTCCACTGGTCTATTCGAAGTTGACCACTGACAACCCGATCGACCTCACGCGCTGGCAGGTCGTGAACTGCTACGCCGGTCGCATCGGTCTGATTAACTCCGGCGGGGAGTCCACGGGCGACAACGACCTGGCCGGCGCTGTTCGCACTGCGGTCATCAACAAGCGCGCCGGTGGTCAAGGACTCATCGTTGGTCGCAAGGCCTTCCAACGACCGATTGAAGAGGGGGCGGCGCTCATCAACGCCGTACAAGACGTGTATTTGGACGAATCCATCTCGGTGGCGTAGTAATACGCTTCGGTCATGAGTGCAGACGAGTCATCGGACGCGGGGTGGTTGACGTGGCCGAATCTGATCACCGTGATCCGACTGGCGCTGCTGCCGCTCTTCTTTTGGTTGCTGTTCGACACCAATCACCGCGCTCTGGCGGCGTGGCTGCTGGCGACGCTCGGAGCGACCGACTGGATCGACGGTTTCGTGGCGCGCCGATGGCACCAGGTGTCCAACGTCGGCAAGATTCTCGATCCCGTGGCCGATCGCGTCCTCGTTATCAGCGGACTACTCGCGGTGGCCGCGGCGTCGGGCGTGCCGTGGTGGTTCGCGCTGACGACCCTGGCGCGCGAACTCATCGTCTCGGTCCTGACCCTGGTGCTGGCCGTCCTCGGCGCCGCGCGCATCGACGTCCTGTGGTGGGGCAAGGTGTCGACGTTTGCCCTGATGACGGCCTTCCCGCTTTTCTTGCTCACCACCAACCCCCATCACGCGGCGCTTCGACCGTGGCAGCACGACGCGCGCGACGCGTGCTGGGTGATCGGACTGATGGGCCTGACGCTCTCGTGGATCGTGCTCGCGGGCTACGTGAAACCGGCGCTTCGCGCGCTTCGCACGGGACGTCGAGCACGGGAAATCTTGTAGGTTTGCCCCATGTTGATTCCCGCTGACCTCCGATACTCCCACGATCACGAATGGGCGAAAGCCAACGGCGACGTCATTCGCGTCGGCATCACGGATTACGCCCAGGACGCCCTCGGCGACGTGGTGTTCGTCGACCTACCGAAAGTGGGCGCCGCGATCGACGCGCACGGGACGATCGGTGAAGTCGAGTCGACGAAGTCGGTGTCGGAGATTTACGCTCCGGTAGGCGGCACGGTGACCGCGGTGAACGACACCTTGACGAGCGCACCCGAGTCGGTCAACGCTGACCCTTACGGCGAAGGTTGGATCTGTGAGATTACGACGGCGAGCAGCGACGACTACGACGCGCTGCTCGACGCCGCGGGCTACCAAGCCCTCACCAACAACTGACCCTGACGACCTCTCGCGAAGTTAACTAGTGTGAAGCCGATGAACTGCCGTCGATGTGGAGAAATTCTGAACGCCAACGCGAACTTTTGTTGGTCGTGCGGCGCTCCTCAACACGACGCCAGTTCGCCGGAGACAATTGCCGTTCCGGTCATCACGGCGGCCGAGGTGTTGCACCCCGGAACCAATCGCGGTCCCAACGGTGAACACGGCGACGAGTTAGTAATCGCCGCGGGACTGGAAGCCGGCAACCGAATCGAATTGAAAGCCGAGATCACGACGGTCGGACGACACGAGAACAGCGACCTGCTCTTGGATGACGTATCGGTCTCTCGTCATCACGCGATCTTCACCCGCACCGCGAGTGGACGGATCACCCTTCGTGATCTCAACTCGCTGAACGGCACTTACGTAAATGGCACCAGAGTTGAAGAGACCACGCTGCACTCAGCCGATGAAGTGCAGATCGGCAAGTTCAAGCTGGTCTTTTGGGAGGCGACGCAATGAGCGGCAACCAGGGAATCATGCGCATCGGAGAGGTCCACGCTCAACTCCGGAAGTACTTCCCTGATATTGAACTCTCCAAGATTCGCTACTACGAAGACAAGGGTTTGGTTCAGCCGAGCCGTAGTCGCAAGGGATATCGCCTGTACTCCGAGCGCGATATCGAGTGCTTGCGCGAAGCGATACGCCTGGCCCAAGAGGAGTTCGTGCCGCTGCGCGTCGTGCGACTGCGCTTGATAGAGCAAGGTCTCCTGCGCGACGTGCCGGTGCCGTCGAGTCCCCGTCACGCCGCTCGCGAAGCGGTCTCCAACGTGATTTCGATTCCCGCGCCGACGTCGGCGCCCGCGGCGACACCGCGACCCGTGCTCAAGGTAGTGCCCGAGAGTGCGGACGTCGCGGTCTCGAGTGATCAGCATTACTTGAGCACGGCGGAGTTCTTAGGAACCACGGGACTGGCCTCGTCGATGGTGACGCAGCTCCACGCGCTCGGTCTCTTGGCGCCGGTGTTGCTCGGCAACGAGATCGCCTACACCGAGTTCGACGTGCAAGTGGCCGCGGTCGCCGTGGTCCTCCTCGAACGCGGCGTCGACGTCCGGCTCCTCGGTTCGCTTCGTCGCGTCGCCGAGCGCGAGATCGGATTGATTGACGACCTCTCGGCACCCCTGCACTCCAAGCGCAGTGGGCTCTCCGGCGAACAGGCCCGTTCGGTCACGGTGGAACTGGCCGCCGAGGTCGCGGAACTGCGTTCGGTGCTCTACGAACGCTCGCTGCAGGACTACCTCGGTCGCTAGACGTAAATTTTCGACCGCTCTCGGTCTAGGCTCCGTACATGGTTGAAGTGGTCCTTCGAGCGGTGCGCGTCGACGTGGGATCCTCGACCCCTCTGCTCTTGCTAGAAGAGGTGACCGGCTCACGCGTGTTGCCGATCTTCATCGGCGCTCCCGAAGCCGCGGCCATCGCTTACGCGCTCCAAGGTGTAAAGGCCCCGCGACCAATGTCGCACGATCTCCTCGGGAACGTGATCGTCGCGCTGGGCGCCCAGCTCTTCGCCGCCGAGATCACCGAACTTCGCGACAACACCTTCTACGCGAATCTTCGACTGCTTCGCGATCGCGACGAGATCAACGTGAGTGCCCGACCGAGTGACGCGGTGGCCCTGGCGCTTCGCGTGGGCGCACCGATTCTCGTGAACGACGATTTGATGGCGGCCGAAGGCCGCATCATGGAACTCGACCTCGACGACGACGAGGACGACGAGGATGACACCGACGCTCCGAACGAAGCAGATCTGGTCGCCGAACTCAGGGAGTTCCTCGACACGATTCGACCTGAGGACTTTGGTCAGTGAGACGTGGTGGCATTTCGATTGCCATTTTCATCGCCTTCGTCGTAATCATCACCCTCAGTCGACACGTCATCGATTCCACGTCCAGTACCACGACGACGGGCGTTCCCGTGACCACGACGAGCGTTAGTTCGGCCACCACCACCACCTCGAGCGCGGCGCCGATCTGTCAGGGCAGTGACTTTACCGGGGTGTTCAACCAGGGCGAGGGTGCGGCCGGCACGGTGTACGCGAGCGTCACGATAACCAAGGCCACGCCGGGAGCCTGTTCCGTCAAGGGCTGGCCGATCCTGACGCTCTCGGATAAGACCGGCGCGGTGCTGCCCCTGAATCAGGTCGACCAGACCGGCGCTAACAACGTCATCCAATTCCCGGCGCCGAAAGCCAACGACGCGGCCGTCGCGCTGACGCTCACGAACGGATCGGTCACCAACTTCTCGCTGGCCTATTCCAGTGTGCCCACCGCTAATACGGTCTGTGACGCCGCCGTCACCCTCAGCGTGCAGTTCGCCAAAGGCGGATCGTCCTCGCCGGTAACGCCGTCGTATCCGGTTCAACCGTGCGACAACGGGAAGATCTGGGTCAGCCCCTTCTACTAACGTCCGACGGAGCGGTAGTGATAAGAGCGCTACATTCGTTGCTATGCGTCAACGTTGACGTTGGTCGAGCGGTTTCGTGCCCGACTCCACAGGAATTAAGGGGAGAGTATGACCGAAGCAATAAGTGCCGACTATCTGGGGGCCAAGCAACCGGAGCTCGGGGGTCACGAGCGACTCCGCAAAGGTCAACTAGGTCCGTTGGATATCGCCGCCGCCACCATGGCCAACATCGGCCCGGCGATGAGCTTCTACTTCGGCTTCGGCTATCTGGCCTACACGGCCGGATTGGCGTCGCCGCTGACGATCATCCTGGCCGGCGTCGCGATTCTGTTCCTCGGTAACACCCTCTCGGAATTCTGCAAGGTTTTGCCCTCGACCGGCGGCTTCATCTCGTTCATCGGCAAGACCTTCGGTGGCCGCACGGCCGTGACGACGGCGTTGATGACCGGTGCGGGCTACATCGCGGCCATGGCCTCGGTGGTGGCGATCGTCGGCGGATTCTTCCAAATCATCTTGAAGAACTACAACGTCTCGGGCCTCGAGAACGTCCCCTGGATCATTTGGACGCTGGTGTTCTTGGCGTTCGCGGTGTTCATGATGATTCGCGGCATTTCCATCTCGACGCGGATCGCGGGCATATTCTTCGCCTTCGAAATGGTCGTGCTGGTAGTGGTGAGCGTGATTGCCTTGATCAAGTTCCACAGTTCGATCACCTTCCGTCCCTTCGAGCCCAAGAACATTCACAATGGCTTCAGCGGTTTGGCCGCCGGTTTCCCGCTCGCCATTTACCTTTTCATCGGATGGGAGAACTCCGCGGCGTTGGCCGAAGAGACGGACAATCCACGCAAGAACATCCCCCGGGCCGTCTTCACCTCGACCTTGATCATGTTGGCCGCCTACGTCCTGTTCGCCTTCGCGACGGTGGTGGGATTCAAGAACAACGTGACGAACTTGAGTGGCGCGTTGATCCCCTTCATCTCCGTGGCGAAAGGCGTGCTCGGGGCGGCGCTGTTCTTCGCGCTGCTGGCCGGCATGACCTCCACCTTGGGAGCACTGATCGCCGGCACGAACTCGCAGGCTCGTTTGATCTTCAACGCCGGACGCGAGGGCCTGCTGCCCAAGTTCATCGGCAAGGTTCACGACACTCGTCGCACGCCCATCAACGCGCTCTTTGTGTTCCTGGGACTCTCGTTGGCCATCATCGGAATCTGGGGACTCTTGCACATCACCGGCTCGGCGGCGAATTCCGCGTCGATGAGTCCGACGAATTTCTTCTTCGAATCCTCCACCTTCGGCACGATCCTGGTGTTGGTGGTCTACGCCCTGAGCAACTTGGCGCTGCCGTTCTACTACAAGCGCTTCCACCCGGAGCTGTACAACACGTTCCGACACGCCGTGTTGCCGGCCATCGGTTTCCTCTTGATCGGCGTACCGCTCTACTACCTCGCTCGTCCGAGTCCACCGGTGCCGCCGTACAACTGGTACCCGTGGGTGGCCGGCGGCTTCATCATCGTGGCCTTCATCTACGCGTCGGTGCTGGTGGCGCGGGACCCCGGTCTGGGCGAGCGCGTCGGATCGATCGTCGCCGACGAGTAGTCGGTCCCCAGGGATCAACCCGAGGAGGGATTCACGAGAATCCGGCCGCGGGTGTTTCCGTGGCGAAGGTCATCGAGCGCCACAGTCAGTTCGTCGAGAGCCACTTCGCGATCGACCAGGGCTTCGTAATCGATCCGCGTGGCGACCGCGCCGAGGGCCGACCAGACGCGGTCGCGCGTCGACCTGGTCGCTTCGACCGAGTCAATGCCCAACAGTGCGACGGAGCGAGTGATGAAGGGATAGACCGTCGTTGACAACTCGGCGCTGCCCACGAGGCCGCTCGCGGCGACCGCGCCGCCGTAGCGAAGCGAACGAAGGATTTGGGCGAGCGTGTCGCCGCCCACGCAGTCGATGGCGCCCGCCCACGTTTCGCTGGCCAGCACTCGCCCGGGGTTGTCGGCCACTTCGTCACGGCCGACGACGCGAACCGCGCCGCGCTCGAGTAGCCACGCCGAGGAGGACGCCGAACCGGTCGAGGCCACGGGTCGGTAGCCGTTCGCGGCGAGCAGAGCGACGGCGTGTGAACCGACGCCACCGGTCGCGCCCGTGACGAGCACTTCGGATCCCGCCTCCAGGCCGCGGTCCTCGAGGGCCAGCAGGCTCTCCATCGCGGTGAATCCCGCCGTGCCGATGATCATCGCGACTCGCGTCGAGATCGAGTCCGGAAGGGCCGTGACGTAGTTCGCGGGGGAGTAGACGAACGGCGCGAAGCCCCCATCGCGCGCGACGCCCAGGGATCCGCCGTGGACGGCAACGCGCGTGCCCTCGGGGAACGCGGCGTCGGATGAACGCATCACGGTGCCGCCGGCGTCGACCCCAGCGACGAGCGAGCTGACGCGTCGGACTCGACTCTTGGACGAGGCGACCATGGCGTCCTTGAAGTTCACGCCGCTGTAGTCCACCGAGACCAGGAGGTCGTTCGCGTCCGACGCCACGGCGTCAACGTCGCGCACACCGATCGACAGGGTGTCGTCGACTTCGGACACCACGAACGCGCGCACGCTTTGCTCCTATGTCAAGCCGCCAGCTCGAACGTCACCGAAGGGATTTCGGATGCGTCGAGGAGGAGCTTTCGAAAGACTACGTCTGAGAGTTTGCGCTTGAGTGCGCGACGGGCCTCGGGTCCGGTGTTGCCCATGTCGCGACGCCGGGCGAGGAAGTTTATGGCTTCCTCGTGGTAGCGGGCCTGGGTCAGGGCAATGCGGTGAAGGGCGCAGTTGAGCTGTCGGTTGCCGGTGCGACTAAGCCGGAAGCGCTCCGTGTTGGAACTCCACACGGGCAACGGTGCCGTGCCGTTGTGCCGCGCGAAGGCGTCCTTCGATTTGAAGCGTCGGACGTCGGCGACTTCGCCGACGATCTTGGCGGCGATGAGCGGACCAACACCGGGCATCGCGAGCAAGTTGGGGGCGACGGTAGCGACCTGCACGGCGATCTCGCGGGTGAGGGCACGCTCTTGGACCGTAATCGTTCGCACCCGTTCGACCAGTTCACGGGCGATGCGCGCGACGGTGCCCTCAAAGGTCTTCAGACGCTCGGCCACTTGATCGAGTCGGGTGAGACGAGTGAGCCAACCGGTCGGTGGATCCCAGGTCGGATCGAGTTCGTGCAGGTGCCAGCGCAGTCGGTTGAGGACGCGCGTGCGTTCGGCGACCAGGTCTTCGCGGTGATCGACCAAGAGTCGCAGCTCGCGACTCGCCCCGTCGAGTTGGGCCGCGGGCAGGTCGGGGTGGCGCATCGCCGCCCGGGCCACCGCCAATGCGTCTATCGGGTCGGACTTGCCGTAGGTGCGAGCGGAATCACGGGCGTGGGCCATCAGTTTCGGCGGCACGCGCACGATCTTCTCGCCGGCCGCGAGCAAGTCGGCCTCTAATCGCCTCGAGAGATGGCGACAGTCCTCGACCGCGAAGAGCCGCGATGCGCCAAACTGCTCCGACCAGCGAATAAGCGCGAGATGGTCTTCGGTCGTCGTAGCGACCGTGGTGCGAACACCCAACTGACGTCCCGCGTCGTCGACCGCGACGACGGTGTGCGTGCGCTTGTGCGCGTCAATGCCTAAAGTAATCATGTCGTCTCCATTCTCGGTTGATGATGAGATCGGGACCAGTCGGAGGGCACGCCTCAATGGGGGCGGTGTCACGCTCCTATCAAGCCACGCCGACTGGTTCCGCACGTCCGAGGGTCGGCAGAAAGCGTGATGACCACTTTCGGCAGACACACTACGAGCCAAACCCTCGGACATCCGAAAGCATGACATTCAAGTGATGACCAATTAGGGCAGACACATTAAGAGCCAAACCTTCGGACATCAGAGAGCATGACATTGAAGCAACACTACGGCCCGAGGAAGGGACGCTCGGGCGACGCCTACCATGACGGAGGTGACGACGATCTCCCTGCTCGGCCATCCGACGTGGGCCCGACTGCCCAAGGGCAAGGGTCCGACGGTGCTCCTCTTGCACGGCGGGATGAGTAGCAGCGCCAGTCTGCTCCGGTCGATCGGTCCGCCGCTCGCCAAGCGATACCGCGTGGCCGCCTTCGACCGGCGGGGTCACGGCCGAACGGGCGATACCGACGCGCCGTTCTCCTACGACGCGATGGCGGCCGAAACTATCGCCTTCATCGAGCACTTGAAGCGACGCGTTCACGTGATCGGTCACAGTGACGGCGGCAACATCGCGCTGCTGGTGGCGATGCGCCGGCCCGACCTCCTTCGCCGAGTGATCGCCGTGGGCGCCAACTACCACTACGAAGGACTGCTGCCGGTGCCGACCTTCGACCTCGAGGGAGAGGAATTCGCGGCGTGGACACAGCGCTTCGGTGAGAACTCTCCCGACGGTCCCGACCACGCTCGAGCGGTCGAGGAGAAGACGCGGATCATGACCTTTTCCCAACCGACGATGACGGTGAAGGACCTCGCCGCGATTTCGGTGCCGGTGTTGGTGATGGCCGGCGACGACGACGTCGCCACGCTCTCGCACACCTGCTCCATGTACGAATCGATACCCCAAGGCCAACTGTCGATCGTGCCCGGCACGTCGCACATGCTCTTGAAGGAACGAACCAAGGAGTGCGTGCGCGTCATGGACCACTTCCTCAGCGCCAAGTTGCCCCCGGTCACGTTCGCGCCTATGCGCCGTCCGAGCAGCGAATTAGAGGAATAGAAAGGACAGTTCGAATTCGCGGCCGTGGATACAATTGGCCCCATGCTGACGCGGGTCTCATTCGCGCGCACCCGCTGCGTGACGTGGTGGGGAGCGCTTCCGGGACTAAGTAGCGACGCCCTTCTCTACGGTCTCGCCGCAGTCTTCGCCCTGGGTCTCGGCATGACCTCGCGCGAAGGCGCGCAGTGGCAGTGGGGATATCTCGCTTTCGGTCCTTACGCGATGTGCGCGTTCGTGGCCTTCGCGCTGCGTCGACTGAAACGCACTTTGATGGTACGAATCGCGCTCATCGGGCTGGTGTTGCTGGGCTCCGTCGCCATACCGCTCGGACTGGAGGCGCGCTGGAGGGTCGCCCAGCCCGAGGTCGGCGTTATTCAACGCGCCGGCGCCAACCTCAGCAAGAACCGTAACCTCTACCCGGCCTACGACAAGCACGGCAAACTCATAAATCGAGTCAAGGGCATTCCGGCCTACGAGTCCTTCTTCCCGTACTTTCCGCTCATGGGCATCTTCGGCCTTCCGTCGGCCGAGACGCACAAGACCAAGGGTCTGACCGACCCGCGAATCGCCATGTCACTCCTCACGTTGTTGGCCAGCGCCCTGGCGCTCGGTCTCTTACGATCGTCGACCAAAAAGAAGATCCGGGTGGCGCAGTTCCTGTTGGCGCTGCCGACCGGCGCGCTGTTCCTCTCCACCGGTGGCGACGACATGCCGATTCTCGCGCTTACGTTGCTCGGGGTCGTCGCGTTGCAACGGCGCCAGAACAACTTCGCGGGGATCAGTCTGGGGTTGGCGGCCGCCATGAAGCTGACGGCGTGGCCCATGGCCTTTGGGGCGTTGCTCGTCGCGCGCGACTCGAAGAACCGTTCGGCCTGGAAGCGCGTCGCCGCCTGGGTCCTCGCCATCGTCGTCGTGACGGTTACCCCGTTCGCGATTCGCGCCCCGTGGGCGTTCATGTCCAACGTCTTCGTCTTCCCCCTCGGTCTCACTGGCGTCACGTCACCGGCGGCGAGCGCGCTGCCCGGGCACATATTGACGACGCTCTGGGCACCGGCCGGCCACATCTTGGCACCGGTGACGTTCCTCGTCGGGGGTTACTTCGTGGCCAAATACCTGCGACGCCATTGGCCAATCAACCTCTCTCAGCTGCTGGCGATCCTGAGCTTGGTCTTCCTTACCATGATGTTCGTCTCGTCGGCCACGCGCATCGGGTACCTGATCTACCCACTGAACTTCGCGCTCTGGTCCTGGGCGTGCAAGGAAGCGGTCGTTCCGGCCAAGGAGTTGGTTCACACCGTTTCGGAGTTCTGATAGATCCGGAAGGTCCAGTGCACCAGATGGTCGGATGATTTAGTGACCGTGATGCCGACGACCCAGTAGAAGCCGTCGTTGCCAGCCTTCTGGAAGAGCGACTGGGGCGAGCCCTTGCTCGAACCCTGCGAGAACAGAGCCCAGCCGCGAACTTCGAGCTGGGTCTTGTAGAACTTCAGCAGTGACGCGCCGTTCGCGGTCGTGATGAGAGGCTGATAGCAGTCGAAGTCGCCGGCGCCGGCGTTGGGGATGTTGCCCGACGATGCGCTCGACGTGCCCTCCGGCACCAAGAAGACGTCGTCGATGTTCGCCGGGATCTCCGAGGCGCTGGTGCAGTAGTCCAAGACGGCCGACGAGGGCGACTTGACCAGACCGCCGACGACCACGGGCAGCGTGGTGGGGGTGGTCTTCACGCCCTGATCAGAGATGAGATTGACTAACAAGAAGACCGCGAGCACGACCACGGCGAAGATGAGCACGCCGGCGGCGGGCCAGATACTCGTGGTCGTCGTGAGTGGCGCTCGCGGTTCGTCGCTCATTCGCTCCAACCGAGGTGATCGATCGGTCCGCGGCCTCGACCGAGTTTCCACTCGGCCGCGCTCGTGAGGGCGGCCAGGACGAAAGATTTGGCGTCGCGCGCGGCGTCGGGGAGCGTTCGCCCGAGAGCCAGTCCGGCGCAGATGGCGGCCGAGAGTGAACAGCCCGTCCCGTGGTCGTTGGTGGTCGCCACCCGCGCGGCGTCGAAGATGAAGACGTCGTCGCCTCCGACCAAGATGTCGGGGGCGCGGTTCTCGGTGAGCGAGTGTTCGGCGAAGTGGCCGCCCTTGACGAGCGCCCAGGTGGGACCGAAACCGAGGAGCTGGCGCCCCAGGGCGACCATGTCGTCGTGACTCTTCACGTCGTTCAAATTGACCCCACAGAGCATCGCGGCCTCGCGGAGATTCGGCGTCACCACTTCGGCGTGGACTAGCAGGGCGTCGCGGTAGGCGTCGACCCCACCGTCGTCCATGAGCGGGTGCCCGGTCGAGGAGACCAGTACGGGATCGACCACGAGGTGGGGGAGCAGTCCTTCGCTGGCGAGCTCGGCCACCTTCACCACGGTCGCCGGTTGGGCCAGCATGCCCGTCTTGACGGCGCACACCTCGAAGTCGGCGACGACGCTCAGGATCTGAGCGACCACCACGTCGGGATCGATGTTCTGTACCGCCGTCACGCCCACCGTGTTCTGCGCGGTGACGGCGGTGAGGGCCGTCGTGGCGTGCACTTCGAAGGCGCAAAAGGTGCGCAGGTCGGCCTGAATACCGGCCCCGCCACCGGAGTCCGACCCCGCGATCGTGAGAACGGTGAGGGGTTGCACTTGGACAACCTTAATGATTGGCCGCCCACGGTCAGTACGATGAGGGCGTGGGAGATCTCTTTCAAGTCGGCTCATTGAGCTCACCGTCGCGTCTCATCGTGGGTACCGGCGGGTTTCGCTCCATGGAGATTCTCGGCGCGTCCCTGGTCGCCTCAGAGGCCTCCATCGCGACGGTGGCCCTGCGTCGAGTGGACCCGAACGTGAAGGGTTCGATCTACGAACTGCTCGGTCGACTGAACTTTTCGTTGCTGCCCAACACGGCCGGGTGCTTCAGCGCGGCCGAAGCGGTCAAAGTCGCCGAACTGGCTCGAGAGGCCTTTGACACCAACGCCGTCAAGCTCGAAGTCATCGGTGACGACGTGACCCTGTTGCCTGACACCACTGAGACCCTGGCCGCGGCCGAGCGGTTGGTGCGCGGTGGCTTCGAGGTCTGGGCCTACACCTCCGATGACCTCATCGTCGCCCAACGACTCGAACAGGTCGGCTGCGTCGCGGTGATGCCACTGGGCTCACCGATCGGCTCGGGACTCGGGGTGCGAAATCCTCACGCCATCGCACTGATCTGTGAACGCGTCAGCGTGCCGGTCTTGCTCGACGCCGGGGTCGGCACGGCCTCGGATGCGGCCCTGGCGATGGAACTGGGCTGCGACGGGGTGCTCGCGGCGTCGGCGATCAACCGAGCGCTGGACCCGGTGATGATGGCCGAATCGCTCCGCGAGGCGGTGAAAGCCGGGTTCCTGGCCCGAAGGGCCGGTCGCATCCCACCGCGGGTGCACGCCGAAGCCTCCTCGCCGTCACTGGGTCGGCCAGATTTATTTGTCGAATAGACTTGGCCAAACTACACTCGTGTAGTCCGCCGGGATCTGGTCCGACCTCGGTCGGGAGGGAAACGACACATGGCAGAATCTTCAACCTACGGATTTAGTGGCCCAATGGTCTGTCGCCTCACGGGCGTCACCTACCGTCAGTTGGACTATTGGGCGCGAACCGATCTCGTGACGCCGTCGATTACCGCCGCCAAGGGCAGCGGCTCTAAGCGAACCTACGCCTACTCCGACGTGCTCGAAGTCAAAGTGATCAAATCACTCCTCACCTCCGGGGTCGCCCTCAACCGCGCCCGTCAGGCCGTGGAGTGCTTGCGCAACTCGTTGGGGGCCGATCTCGCCTCCAGCAGTCTCGTGCTGAGCGACGCCGGATCGGTGCTCGCGCGTGACGACGGCGACCTGGTCGACCTCCTTCGTGGTGGTCAGGGTGTCTTCAACATCGTTCCCCTGGCGAGCGTGGTCGCCGAACTTACGACCACCATTCGTCAATCGCAGCTCGCAACGTCGGAGAGGGAGACTCGTTCGGCGTGACCGACCCGTCGCCGATCGACGCGTCGCGTCGTCGGCACCCCAGTCTTGAACCTGTGCCGCAGGACCAGTTCGCGCACCCCAGTGAACGGGCCTTCGCGCGCCTCTTGAATCTCTACGGCTTCGCCTGGTCGTACGAACCGGTGGAGTTCCCCCTCGAATGGAACGAGTTCGGCGTACCGGTGCGAGCGTTTCGACCGGACTTCTACCTCCCCGAGCGACACCTCTTCATTGAGTTGACCGTGCTCGAACAACGACTGGTGACGAAGAAGAATCAGAAGGTCCGAATGTTCCGCGCGCTCTATCCGGAGGTCGATCTCCTCGTCGTCTACCAGCGTGACTTCGTGGCGCTCCTCGAGCAACACGGCCTCGGAACTCTGGATACATTCGCCGCATAGAGTGGCTGACGTGACCGATCGACGCCCGTTTCTCTACGACGCGCACGTCAAATTAGGGGCCAAAATCGTTCCATTCGGGGGCTGGGAGATGCCGCTGCAGTACGGCACCGGCACGGTCACCGAACACCTGGCCTGTCGAAATGACGCGGTGGTCTTCGACGTCAGTCACCTGGGCACCGTTCGCTGTGACGGCCCCGACATGTTCGACGCCTTGCAGTCGACACTCACCAACGACCTACGAAAAGTATCTCCCGGACGGGCCCAGTACACGCATCTGTTGAACGACGACGGATTCGTGGTGGACGACATCATCGTGTGGTGGGTGAGTGACACGGAATTCGACGTGATGCCCAACGCTTCGAATACCTCGGGCGTGACCGACGCCCTGCCCGGCGTCGACGTAACGTCCGAACGCTGCATTCTGGCGGTGCAGGGTCCGCAGGCGCGGGCCAAGGTCGCCGCCGTCGATCCTCGTTTCGCCGCGGTCGGACGTTTTCGCGTGACGCGCTTCGTGTACGACGGCGTGGAGGTGCGCGTCGCCGGCACCGGCTACACCGGCGAAGAGGGACTGGAGATCGCCGTACCCAACGCCGCGGCCGAGGGGCTGTTTCAGCAACTGGTCGACGCCGACATCACGCCGGCCGGGCTCGGGGCGCGCGACACGCTCCGATTGGAAGCGGCCCTGCCGCTCTACGGGCACGAACTCACGCTCGCCTCGACGACCCTCGAAGCCCGCCTGGGCTGGGTGCTCGGTTGGGAGAAGGAGACCTTTCGCGGTCGCGCGGCGGTCGAGCGCGAGCGTGCACGCGGGCCCCAGAAACTGATGACCGGACTGATCGTCGAGGGCCGCCAACCGCTGCGCGACGGCGGCGAGGTCGTGGTCGACGGCGTCAACGTCGGGACGCTGACGTCGGGTAACTTTTCGCCGGTACTGGAACGGGGCATCGGCCTCGGCCTGTTACACGGTGAGCGGCCCCCGGGCGCGCCGGTGACGGTGGTGCTTCGCGGTCGAGAGATCGCCGCGTGCGTCACGGCGCTGCCATTCGTGCGAAAGGCGAAGTGACGTGGCCGACTACCTGCCGCACACGCCCGCCGAGATCGACGAGATGTTGGCGTTCTTGGGGATGGACTCGCTCGAGCAGCTCTTCGCCCACATTCCTCCGGCCGTTCGTCTCACCCAGGGGCTCGACCTACCCGAGGGCATGAGCGAGCCCGACGTGGCCGCGCTCTTCACGAACTACACGTCGGCCAATCGAGCCCAGGCGAGCGAGATGACGTGTTTCGCCGGCGCCGGGGTCTACGACCACGAAGTGCCGGCCGTCGTCAAGATGCTCGCCGGACGCTCGGAGTTCGTGACGGCCTACACGCCCTATCAACCCGAAGTGGCCCAGGGTGTCTTGCAGGCGATCTTCGAATACCAGACCTTGATCGCGCGACTCAGCGGACTCCCGATTCCCAACGCCTCGCTCTACGACGCCGCGACCGGACTGGTCGAAGCCCTCAACATGGCGCACGGCGCAACGACGCGCCAGAAGATGGTGATCTCCGCCGGCGTCCATCCCCACTGGCGCGAAGTGGCCAAGACCTTCGCTCGCGGCACCGGGCACGTAATCGTCGAAGTTCCGTTGAAGGACGGCGTCACCGACTGGGGGAGCGTGGACGCCGCCCACGCCGCCGCGGTCGTGGCGAGTTATCCGAACTACCTGGGCGTGCTCGAAGACATGAGCGAGGCCAAGGCGCTGGCCGTGGCCAACGACGCGCTCTTCGTCCTCGGCGCCGATCCGGTCGCGGCCGGGGTCTTGAAGACCGCCGGTCAGTGGGGCGCCGACATCTTCGTCGGGGAGGGCCAACCGTTCGGCACGCCGCTCGCCTACGGCGGACCGTTCCTCGGGCTCTTCGCCTGCACCACTGAACAGACGAGACGTCTACCCGGACGGATCGTCGGCGAGACCGTGGACTCCAACGGGCGTCGCTCGTTCGTGACGACCTTGCGCGCGCGCGAACAGGACATCCGCCGAGAGAAGGCCACCTCGAACGTCTGCACCAATCAGACGCTGATGGCCGTCACCGCCGCCATCCAACTCGGCTGGCTCGGCACCCAGGGCCTACGCGAAGTTGCGACCCGCTGCGCGCAAGGCGCGCACTACCTCTTCGACGAGCTGGTGAAGATCGACGGCGTCAGGGCCGTCGCCACGCAACCGTTTTTCCGGGAGTTCGCCGTTCACCTGGGCCGCGACGCGTCGGCCGTGCTGTTGACGATGGCCAACGACGGCGTACTCGCCGGGGTGTCGGTCGCCGCCTTGACCGCGGGACCGGACCCGTCCATCGAAGGTGAGATCGACGACGTGCTGTTGGTCACGGTGACCGAACGTCGCACGAAGGATGAGATCGATCGCTACGTCGAAGTGCTGCGCAAGGCGATCGGCCAATGACCAGTCGGGCACGTTCGGGCGGTCGCGCGGCCTCGGCGCCCCTGATGGGACACGAGACCGAGCCCACCATCTTCGAGATGTCCGTGCCGGGCCGCGCCGCCTACCAACTTCGAACGACCGGCGTACCCGCGACGGCGTTGGCCGAGCTGATTCCGGCGACCCATCTGAGCGCCGAGGTGGTCGACATCGCCGAGGTCTCGGAACGGGATTTGGTGGCGCACTTCACCCGGCTCTCGCATCGACAGTTCTCGGTCGACCTCGGGATGTACCCGCTCGGTTCGTGCACGATGAAGTACAACCCCAAGTTCTGTGACGCCGTGGCGAACGACCCCGGTCTGAACTCCGTCCACCCGGGCTCGCCAGCTGAGCTGACGCAAGGTTGGCTGGAGCTGCTGGCGACGCTCGAAGAGAAACTCTGCGCCGTCACCGGCATGGCCGCCGCCACGCTGCAACCGGCCGCGGGCGCGGCCGGGGAGCTGACCGGACTCTTGCTGATGCGCGCTTATCACAGCGCCAACGGGGATCCCCGTCGACGAATCTTGATCCCCGACTCGGCCCACGGCACGAATCCTGCGTCGGTCACCTTGGGCGGCTTCGAGGTGACGACCGTGCCGTCCAACGACCGCGGACTGGTCGACCTGGAGAAGTTGAAGGCGTCGCTCGGTCCCGACGTGGCCGGCATCATGCTGACCAATCCGAACACGCTCGGACTGTTCGAAGAGGAGATCACGGAGATCGCCGCGGCGGTGCACGAGGTCGGTGGTCTGCTCTATTACGACGGCGCGAACCTCAACGCGATCCTCGGCGCGGTGCGACCGGGCGACATGGGCTTCGACATCGTGCACATGAACTTGCACAAGACCTTCGCCACGCCCCACGGTGGAGGGGGACCGGGCGCCGGTCCCGTGGCCGTCTCCCCGCGACTGGTCGAATTCCTCCCCGGCCCCAAGGCGACGCGCGGGAACGACGGGACCTTCGCCTGGGTGAAGCCACCGCGCTCGATCGGTCGAGTGCACGGTTGGCACGGCAACGCGATGGTGTTGGCTCGCGCCCTCGCTTACATCGACGTCCACGGGGGCGACGGACTGACCCGGGTGGCCAAGTACGCGGTCCTGAACGCCAACTGGCTGCGCCACCGGTTGCGCGAGACCTTGCCCGCCGCCTACGACCGCGTCTGCATGCACGAATGCGTGCTCACCGCGACGCCCCTGAAGAACGCCTACGGCGTGCGGGGGCTCGACGTGGCCAAGGCCTTGCTGGAAGAGGGCTTCCACTCTCCGACGGTCTACTTTCCGCTCATCGTCGAAGAGGCGCTCATGTTCGAGCCCACCGAGACGGAGAGCCTCCAGACCTTGGAAGCGCTGGCCGAAGCAATTGAGCGCATCGCCCAACGAGCGATCGACGATCCGGACGCTTTACACCGGGCGCCGCAGACCACGCCGGTGTCACGAGTGGACGAAGCTCGCGCCGCGCGGCATCTGATACCGACCGAGGACGCCGCGAGTCGATAGCCGAGTGGCGACGTCCGATGACGGCGCGACGGGCAATCACGCCGACGACGCGCCTCGAGAGCCGGTCAGACCTCGGTGGTGTCGGAGACCTTGTGCGTGACCTTTCGAAGTAGTCGCGCCAGCTCACGCTGTTCAGTCGGCGTCAGCGCACTGACGGCGACGCGCTCGTGCTGATTGAACTTCGGGAAGAGGTCTTCGATGAGGCGTTCGCCCGAAGGCGTCAGTTGGATGGAGACCCGTCGCCGGTCGTCCCTGTGGGGGAGACGGCGGATGAGCTTGCGCGATTGAAGGGTCTTTATGACGCCGGTGAGCGTCCCCTTGGTCACGCCGGCCTCTTCGGCGACGTGGCCGGTCTCTTGGGTGTCCCAGATCCAAAGAATCCACAGGACCGTGAAGGCCACCCAACTGAGGTCGTACTCCGCGAGGACGGTTCGCTCCATGTGATTGCGCACGGCGGTGCCGGCGCGGTACACGTTGGAGATGGCGCTCATGGCCGTGAAGTCGAAATGCTGACCCTTCAGCCGGGCCTTGATGTCCTTCTCCGCGCGAAGTACGACCGCCGGTGACGCCGATCCGATGCGACGACTCATGGACTCGGTCGCAACGTCGTGCCGCCGGCGAAGGTGGTGCCGACCGATCGAAAATAGCCGCCAATGATCTCGCTCGGCGCGAGACGCGCCAACTCCTCGCTCGGTGATTCGAAGAGTTCGAGCGTGGCCCGGCCACCCCACACCGGTCCGAGGTCGACATCGACGCCCGACATCGTGACCACCTCGTCCAAGGAGTCGACGCCGTCCAGTTCGATGCGCGGGAACCAGCGGTGGTGCAGCATGGCGTGACCGTTGACGAAGCCGTTGGTCGGCACCGGCCCCTCCAAGGTCACGGTGGCGTCGGCCAATCGGCGATCGGCGGCGGCGAGCGTCATGCCGAATTTGCCGCCGGCTTCGAGCCGCGGACCGGCCCGGCCGACCGTGACCGAACGGGTCTGGTGAATCGAACCGAGTTTCTTGGGATATCCCTGCAGATAGCCGCGCACCAAGGCGAAATCCTTGTCGACCCAGATGAAGACGCACCGGCTATAGAGCTGGCCGTGGTAGCGACAGCGCACCACGACGAAGGACTCCTTGTACTGGGCGCGCACTGGATCGAGCAGTTCGGCGCCGTCGTCCCCGCAGCTCTGCCAATCGGCCCAGATGAAGGCGACCGCGCCGGGGTCCTCGTCGTCTCGGGCCAGTTCGACCTCCGGGGGGAGGACCGCGCGCACGTTGGCCGGATCGGTGCGGTATTCGACGGTGAGGAAGTCACCGGAGTAGTGCCACGGCGTCGGTGGCAACATCGACGCCACCCCGGCCGCGGTTCGGGGGAAGGGCAGTCCTTGAAAGGTCATGAGCTCTTGGTCCATCCTTCGGCCGGTCGGTCGAACCACACGTGGGCCTGGCCGGTGCCGATGGAGTTCTCGTAGTCGGAGTACATCCGGCCCGGGGCCGTGCACTCGGCACCGCCAATCGCGTGGACCATCATCTGGTAGTGGGCGAAGTGACCCTCCGGTCGCACGTTCATGAACTGGTCCATCTCGTTCACCACCTGGGCGTGATCGCCGCGTACCAACGCGTCAATCACCCGGTGGTCCCAGTGGCGGGCCTCGTCGGAGTAGATGTGCTCTTCCGGCGCGGCCTCGTGCTGGCGCAGGTCCCGGAGCTTGTGGAACGTGTGGCTCAAAGCGCCCGACGCGATGACGACCACGCGAAGGTCACTCTGGGCGACCGCTTCGGCCACGACGCGGCCCACCGTGGCGAAGTCACGGCTCTCCGCGGTCTGACAGACGCCGATGGAGGCCCAGGCCTCATCACCTTGCAAAAAGGAGAGAAAGTTCAGCGTCGCGTAGGTGACCGGAAGATGCTCGTTGTCGATCGGCGTGATCCAACACTCGTCGGTTGCGTCGGCGATCTTGCCGACCAGTCGGGCGAAGTCGGGATGGCCCGGCATGTCGTAGGGCACGCTCGACATGCCGCGAGGCAACTCCTCGCTGGTGAAATATCCCATCCGCCGCTCGGCGGCGGTGACGACGAACTCCACGGTGGTGAACCAGTGACTGTCGAAGACCAACACCAGATCGGGCTTCACGACGTCGAAGACCTCGCGGCGCAGCCGCTGGAGCCCGGTGAAGAGGGTGCTCTCGTTCCCGTTGTTCAGTTCGCGACGCAACTCGTCGGGCAACACGATGGTCGGTACGTGCGCGAGGAGTCCCGCGCCGACTATTTCACCCATGGGTGGTCCCTTCTTTGATCTGGAGCGTCTTCAGATCGGAGTAGAAATCGAGCGCGTAGTCGCCGCCTTCCCGTCCGATTCCGCTGATGCCGGTACCGCCGAACGGGGCGGTCAAGTCGCGCACCAGGAAACAGTTCACCCAAATGGTCCCGGCGCGCAGCAACGAACCCAGTCGCTCCGCTCGCTCTTCGCTCGAGGTGTAGATGATGGCCGAGAGGCCGTAGGCCGTCGAGTTCGCGAGTTGGGCGGCCTCGGTCTCGTTGATGAAGCTCTGGATGGTCAGCACCGGGCCGAAGACTTCGCGCTGGACGATCTCGGAGTCGTTCGACTTCGGTTCGATGAGCGTCGGCTCGTACCAGAGCCCGTCTTTCGTCTGTCGCGCGCCGCCGAAGACGACCGTGTCACCGTTCACGCGGGCGCGCTTCACGAAGCCGTCCACCCGCGCGAGGTGATCGGGATGGATCAACGGTGAGATGGTGGTGGCCGACTCGCGACTGTCGCCGAGGACGTGACGCCGGGTGGCCGCTTCGAAGCGTTCGACGAAGGCGTCGCGGATCGACGCCTCAACGAGCAGTCGGGTGCCGGCGAGACAGACCTGCCCACCGTCGTCGTACATGACCGCGGCCATTTCGGCGGCGGCGTTCAGGTCGGCGTCGGCGAAGACCAGGAAGGGACCTTTGCCACCGAGTTCGGCGGTGAAGGGCACCAGGTTCTGGGCGGCCGCCTCGCCGATGAACCGGCCAGTTTCGGGTGAGCCGGTGAAGGAGATCCGACGCACCCTCGGATCGCTCACCAGGGCGGCGCCCACTTCGTTGCCGTAACCCTGGACGACGTTGAAGACGCCCGGCGGGAACCGAGCCTCGTCGACCAGGTCCGTCAAGAGTGAGGCGCTGAGCGGCGACCACTCCGCCGGCTTCAGGATCACCGTGTTGCCCGCGGCCAGGGCGGGCGCGCACTTCCAGGTCGCCAGCATGAACGGGGCGTTCCAGGGCGTGATGACGACGGTCGGTCCGGCCGGCATGCGCAAGACGGTATTGGCCGTGCCGTTGGAGGACCAACGACGGGGTTCGTAGTCGCGGGCCAGTTCGGCGTAGGCGCGGAAGTTACGCGCCCCGCGCCCGATGACTCGCAGTCGCAGGCTCTCTTCGAGCATGGCCATGTCGAGACACTCCACGTGGGCGATGGCGTCGACGTCGCGGTCGATGAGGTCGGCCAGTCGATCGAGGTAGGCCCCGCGTTCGTTGACGGACAACGCGGCCCAGGCAGGGAACGCCGCCTCGGCGGCGGTCACGGCGAGGTCCGCTTCCACGGATCCGGCGCGGGCCACGTCGGCCAGCTTCCAGGTCCAATCGAGCGGCGAGCGGTCATCAAAGGTGCGCGAGGACGCAATGCGCTCACCGTTGATGTAATGGTCGGGCGAGACGCTGACGCCGTCAACGTCGACGCGCGGCGAACTCATGACTGGAACTTGGGATGGACGCGAGGAAACGGTAACTCGTCTCGAGTGGTGGGTGTTGGGCGGCGTTGTCCGCGAAACTCCCACTCTGCGCCGAGGGCTGTCGAGAGGACCTCTTCGGTGGCGGTCGGCTGCGCACCAATCTCGTCGCTCACCGGCGTCGGACCCTCGACGATGTGATTCGTAAGCATTCCGAGTCCCTCGATCTCGACCGAGACGACGTCGCCGGGCTGGACCGGACGTGAAGTGGCCGGTGTGCCGGAGAGGATGACGTCGCCCGGCACCAAGGTGATCAGCCGGGCGATGTCGGCGACCAGATAGTGCATGTCCCAGGCCATCTCCTCGGTCGAACCGTCCTGGCGGACTTCGTCGCCCACCAGCGTCAGCATTCGTTTGTTGGTGAAGTCCCAGTCGGTCACCACTCCCGGTCCGATCGGGCACAGCGTGTCGGCCCCTTTGACGCGCAGCATCGACCCGGCGTCGGTGTCGCGAAAGTCGTGGAGTCCGAAATCGTTGGCGATGGTGTAACCCGCGATGTAGTGCTGGGCATCGGCGTAGGAGATGTTACGGGCCGTT
Organism: uncultured Acidimicrobiaceae bacterium; assembly: GCA_963716515.1. Classification (GTDB taxonomy): domain Bacteria; phylum Actinomycetota; class Acidimicrobiia; order Acidimicrobiales; family RAAP-2; genus RAAP-2. The sequence continues at coordinate 1,195,215 of OY970319.1, read as the reverse complement.
CTCCCGATGACGATGGCGATCTCGCCTTCGAAGTTGAGGTAGTGACAGTTGACGGGGCGCACGACGGCCCCGCCGTGCGCGTTGAGCGCCGTGATGGGCTTGTGAAAATATGTCGGCGCCGGTGGGAGCTCCACCCCGAATTCCCGCACTCGCGAGATGTGGTTGAGGTGACAGCAGATGATCTTGGTGGGCGAGACCGGGGGCAGGTGAGTGGCGGCGCGCGCTTCGACGCGACGGCCGTCGCGGGCCACCAACGAGTCGCCGTCCAGCACGACGTCGGTGGGGTACCCATCGAGGAGAATCCTTCGATATTCCACTGCGCTCCCGGAGTCGTTTGTATCTAAACGTTGTTGTCAAGACTAGTAAGTTGCCTTATGCGTTACTCCGCGCCACAGTGCTACTTTTCCCAACGTATCCGAAGGGGGCCAGATGTCCAGTGAGTTCAATCGTCTGCGAGTGTTGTGGCCCGATCACCTCGGACTCGCGCGGGGGAAGTACGTCCCCGCGGAGCTGGCCGAGAACGGCGTGCGTCACTGCACCGGCACCTGGGCCCTGGGCTACGACCGCGGCATGACGCCCGAGACGCCGGGCTCGCATTGGAGTGAAGGCCTACCGGATTTCGACGCCCGCTATGAGATGAGCGACATTCGCCCCGGCTGGGAATCGGGAACCCGAGTGGTGGTGGCCGATCTGATGCGACTGGGCGAACCCTTCGGGCCGTCGCCGCGCCACGCCCTACGTCGCGCCATCGCCGACTGGGGAGAACTGGGCTACCGCCCTTTCGTGGGGATGGAGTTCGAGGCCTACGTCTTCGAACCCGACCCCAACGGCGGCTGGCGACCCCTCGACACGCCGGGCGCCTACGTCTACGGCACCGGTCCGTCGGTCGACCCCCACGGACTCCTCGACGCCATCTGGGCGGCCTGTCGAGAAGCGGAGATCCCTCTCGAGTCGGTCAACTCCGAATACGACACACCACAGTTTGAGTTCACCCTTCGTTACAGCGACGCCCTACGCGCCGCGGACGAGGGATTCCTCTTCAAGGTCCTGGCCCGCGAGGTCGCTCATCGACAGGGACTGCTGATGACCTTTATGGGTAAGCCCCTTTCGGATCGCGGAGGTTCGGGACTTCATTTCAATATCTCGTTTCGCAACGAGGGCGACGAGAACGCGATCTTTGACGCCGACCAGGACGACGGTGTCTCGGTCCTCGCCAAGCACGCCGTCGCCGGCATGCTCGAACATCATCAGTCGTTGGCCGGACTCTGTGCGCCGACCGTCAACGCCTACAAGCGGCTGCGACCGGCCTCGCTCTCGGGTTACTGGGCCAACTGGGGTTACGACCACCGTGGCGCAACGGTGCGCATTCCGCCCGATCGCGGGGAGGGATCGCGTCTCGAGCACCGGCTGAGCGACGGCGCGGCCGTGGTGCACACGGCCATGGCGGCCGTCTTGCAAGCCGCGCGACTGGGCGTCGTGAACGAGACTCCGCTGGGTCCGCAAGAGGGCGGCAACGGGCTCGACACGATCGACGCCACGGTCGGCGTGCCCCCGTCACTCAATGAGGCCCTCGACGCGCTCGAGGCCGACCAGGATCTGGTCGACGCGGTGGGCGCCGAACTTGTCGCCCAGCACCTGGCCGTCAAGCGCAGTGAATGGGAGCGCTACACCGGGGCCACGACCGACTGGGAGATGCGAGAGTATCTGCCGTTCCTCTAACGCCAGGTCACGCGAACGGGAAGCTTCTTCGTCCCGCTGATGAAGTTCGATCGGAATCGCTCGCTCGGGCCGGCCGCGGCGATGCTCGACCAGGCTTTGGCCATCTCTTCGAACATGACCCGCAGTTCCAAGCGTGCCAGGTGGGCACCCAAACAGAGGTGCGCGCTATGGAGTCCGAAGGCGACGTGATCGTTCGGCGTGCGATCCACGATGAAGTCATCGGGATCGGGGAACTGCTCTTCGTCGAAGTTCGCCGAGATGTACCAGAGCACGACCTTGTCGCCCTTCTTGAGGCTCTGACCTCGCAACTCGGTGTCTTCGACGACCGTGCGACGAAAGTGCATCGTGGTGCTCGCCCAGCGCAGCACTTCATCGACCAGCAGCTTGACCTGGGCGTCGTCCATGGAGGGTAGGGCGGCGAATATCTCGGGACGTTCGATGAAGACCTGGGTACCGGCCGTCATCGTATAGCGCGTCGTGTCGTTGCCGGCCGCCACCATCAAGGTGAAGAAGTTCTTCAGCGTCGGGTCGTCGAGCGTGTCGCCGTCCTTGGTGGGAGCGAGCAACGCCGTCAAGACGTCGTCGGTCGGCACGGCGCGACGCTCTTCGAGCGCCAGCTGGGCGTATTCGAACAGTTCGATCGCCACGGGGCTGCGGAAGGGCAGGAGCCGGTAGGCGCTGGTGTCGCTCTGGTCGACCACGTAGTCCGTGAAGTCCGGGTCGGTGTTGCCGATCAAGGCGTCTCCGCGACTCACTAGCCAGTCGAGGTCCTCGTTCGGCAGACCGAGGAGCCGCCCGAGCATCTTCATCGGAAGCTCCCGAGCGACGTCCTTGACGAAGTCGAACTCCTCTTTGCCGTGGAGGTTCGTGAGGACCTCTCGGGCGAGTTCCCTCACCGCGCCCTCGTAGTCGGCCACCGCGCGGGGGGTGAAGGGTCGGGCCACGATGCGACGAAGGCGCGTGTGTTCCGGCGAGTCCATCTCCATCATGGTGCGGCGGGCCTCGGTCTCTTCGGCGTCCATGTCTTCCATGCGGATGCCGAGTCGGCTCGAAAACAGTTCGGTGTGGCGACTGGCGTAGAGGACGTCGTCGTATTTGGTCAGACTCCAGAATCCTCGCCCGCCGTCGGCCTCTTCCGTCCAGGCGACCGGCTCGGTGGCGCGCATCTCGGCGAAGACCTCGTGCGGAATCCCCTCGACGTAGGTGTCGTGGGACGTGATATCGACGGCCGTGGCGTCGGGCGACATGAATCCTCCTCGGTTTCCCAAAGGGTACTCGTTCGTGGCCAAACGACATTGCTACACGCCGTGGCGGATTGGTTCGTACTATAGAGAGATGACGAAACCGCTCATTGGCATGTCGGGCCGTCGCTGGCCCGCCTCCGCGCTCGCCAACAACGTGCCCAAGGCGATGTACGAACTCAAGTTCGACCTGCACTTCTCGGACTACCCGGCGTCGGTCGCCGCGGCCGGGGGACTCCCGGTAGAACTGACGCGCGACGCCGACGTGGAAGGAGTGCTCGCGCGCCTCGACGGCCTTATCCTGAGTGGGGGAGCGGACGTGGAGCCCGATCGCTACGGACACCACGCCGACGAGAACCTCGGCGCCATCGAACCGGACCGTGACGAATGGGAGATTGCGCTCTTTCGTGAGGCCCGTCGCCTCGAGATGCCGGTGTTGGCGATCTGTCGCGGGGCGCAACTGGCCAACGTCTTCTACGGTGGCACGCTGAACCAACACGTCGAACTCGACGACGGCGCCGGTCATCCCCAGTGGGACACCGACGGTCACGAGCGCACGCACGAGGTGAACGTCGTACCGGGTTCGTTGCTCTCGTCGATCTATCCGGAGACGATCGGCGTGAACTCCCTGCACCACCAGACGCTCGCGGTACTCGGGAATGACCTGGTGGTGTCGGCCACGGCCAGCGATGGCGTCGTCGAGGCGTTGGAACTGCCCGGTCATGACGTGTTGGCCGTGCAATGGCATCCCGAACTCCTCGACAAGCCCGATCCCACCTTCCGTTGGTTGGTGGAACGAAGCAGTGAGTACCTAGCCCGCAAGAGTTAACGATTGGCGCCGCACGGTTCTATGCGAAAGTGATTCGAGCGTGGGCGACGCTCTTGTAGTAGGTCGGGGCCCCACGAGAGCAAGTTGAGCGGCGTTAACGTCGTGAGAATGAATCTCCGACTTCGTCCCTACACGCTGGACGACGAGTCGGCGGCCCGGCGGGCCAATGAGATCGCCGCCGAAGAAGACTCCATGTTCCTGCTCGGGTTAGAACCCGAGATGACCTGGGTGGCGTTTCTCGAGAGTGTAGAAACGCAGCGGCTTGGTCTCTATCCCTCGAAGTATCGCGTCCGCGCCGTGCAGTTGGCCGCAACCGTCGACGGCGTGCTCGTCGGTCGCGCGTCCGTGCGCTTCGAACTCAATGAGTTCTTCGCCAGCGAGGGTGGTCACATCGGCTACGTCGTGCTGCCCGAATACCGACGTCGGGGTTACGCCACGGAGATACTGCGTCAATCGCTGGTGATCGCTCGCGCGGGCGGCGTAGACGCCGTACTGATGTACTGCTCCGACGCCAACCGGGGCTCGATCACCGCCATCGAACGCTGCGGGGGAGTGCTCGACGAGGTGATCGCCATCGATCAGGGTGAGCCGTCGTGGCGTCGCTACTGGATTCAATGACGCGACCCGTGGCGGCAATCTGATTCGAGATTCGAGCGCCCGTCGCACCGCGATCGGTGGTGCGACGCGCTGAGACCGCGAAGGGATCGCTCAGAGACTCTGGGCTTCTTCGAAGGTAAGTTCTGCCGCCGGATCGGCCTCGAGACGCTCGTCCGAAATTGCTTCGCCGCTCGAGATCGATCGCCCGTAGGTGCCGGCCGCGAGACGTTGTTCGGCGCGATCGATGGCCGCCAGTCGACGAGTGAGGGCGTTGGCCACCGCGTCATCGGTTCCTTCGGACACGAGAAGCTCTGAGGAGTCGCTCATGTCACCGTGCTGGTTGGCGGCCGAACGATCGGACTCGCCATCGCCCTTCACCGCGTCGAGCAAATTCTCAACCCGTGATCGTTCCGTACTTAGCAAGAGTCGAGCTCGATCGTTGTCCACGCCATGCTCCGTTCTCGCTTTGGATTTGCTGGTTCACCCGAGTGATCAGGTCTGCCCATCGTAATTCTTCTGCGTCGACTTGTATTGGCGCGTTTAGATCATGGCAATTGAGACCAGAAGATGGACATTCTCCGCCCCAAAGGTGGCTCGGAGGGAGGGTTGGGGGCACAACGCGAGATGACTACCTAGTGGCTCGACCTCTAGGATTGGTTCGCTAGGCGGTGAACGATGGAGTTCGCCGGGAATTCGGGTATGACCCGGAATCGAATGAGGAGGACAATGTCGGTGGACGACGTAACGCAAGGCAACAGTGCCGCAACGAGCGACGTGTGGAACGATCTGATAGCCGATGCGGGGAACCCGGGTTTTAGCCTGCGGACCACCTTTCCGGAGAACCCCGATGGTGTCGAGGTGATGCTCGAACACTGGGAGGCGGGCACGGAAGAGCCGCCCCACTCACACCCGGGCGATGATATGACGATTGTCGTCGAAGGAAGGATGTCAACCCAGCGATACCGACGCGATGGAGCGTTGCTGGTCGCCGACGGCGAGATGATCGTTCTCAATAAGGGCGACGTCGGCTATACACGCGCGAATCGCATCCACGACGCCAAATACCTCGAGGAATGCCAACTCGTGTACGTCCACAACGGAGCATTCGATTTCAATCGAGCGAACCGGTAGAGGTCGTACCCGTCACCCAAGTGTAAAGGCGGTGACGCAGGAGCTCCTGGCCGTCCCGAGCTTGACAGTCAGATCGATGACAACGTGAAAGCGCGAATGAGTCGAAGGGTTTCGGAAGGTCATTAGAGTGGCGCCCGAAGCGTTCGCAGTCGTGGTTTCGACTCTCGTCATCCCTTGATAATGCGCCGCTCCAGAGATTCGCGCTCCGGCACTCGTCTGTATGTGCACGGTCTCAGTCGAGTAACCCGAGTGAGCGGTCTTCGTCGTGTACGCCACGCACCGCAACGCACCAGCGGCACCGGCCTGCGCCGGGGTGAACACCATGGGCGCCCCAACAACCAACGCGATAACCAGTGAAATGGGGGTGAGCACAATCTGCATTGTTCGATTGATCACAAGAATCCTCCTCTGGCAAGGTATTGGCCAGCGATCAACGCTTCAACTCAAGGCTCGAATTATACGCGTCTCTCGGATTTGGCGAAGTCCAAAAAATGGGCTGTCAAGGATACAGATGGTCTCGCCGTGCAGCCCCAATTGGGGTGGACTCCAGGTCTCCGCACCTGTAGCATCGCACTCAATTACCAATAACTGGGGGGTTAACATGCCGTCATTCGAGAGCAAGCGTTTTGAGAGTCCCGATGAGACGCGTTCCTTTATGGGCAAGGGAGAGGTCAAGATAGTCAATATCGGTGACGGCGTCGTCGGACACGTGACCTTCGAGCCCGGATGGAAATGGTCGGAACACGTTCGTCCAATTGTGGGCACCGAGAGTTGCCAGGCGGCACACGTCGGCTACGTGATCTCCGGGAAACAAATCGTAAAGATGGACGACGGCACCGAATACGAAATCAATGCCGGCGACGTCGTGTCAATCCCGGCGGGACACGACGGTTGGACGGTGGGAAATGAGCCGTGCGTGGTCATCGACTTCGCCGGCATGGCCACCTACGCCAAACCAAGTTGATCTCGGGAGTGCGGCATTCCGTGAACCCGCACCGAGATTTGCTTACTGATGTTGATTGGGTCGAACGACCATGAAGGTCCTCGTCGTCTCAACGCCCGGTGAAGGGCACGTCAAGCCCATGCTTCCTCTCGTCACGTCCCTCGTCGCGGGCGGCGATCGCGTGGTGGTGGCCGCGGCCGCTGACGCCGCCAAATACGTGGAAGGATCGGGAGCTGGTTTCGCGGCCGTGGGGCATGGTGAGGAGGTGTGGTTCTCCACGCTGATCGGCCGGACTCGTGGTTCTCCGGGTGACGGACTCGCACCCGAGCGAATCAATCACTACTTCCTTCCCCGCGTGTTCGGCGAGATCGGCGCCGACGACATGATCGACGACTTGGTCGCCTTCGGAGGGGAATTCGATCCCGACTTGATCGTCTTTGAATCGGTCGCGTTCGCGGGCCCGCTCCTAGGTGAACTCCTCGGGGTCCCGACCGTCCACCATTACTACGGTCCGGTGATCGACCCCGAGGTCCTCGTCCTCGTCGATGACGCGGTTTCGCCGCTGTGGCGATCGTTCGGTCGGAGTTCGCCGGGTTTCGCCGGGGTCTACCGCGATCCCACGATTCAGATCTGTCCGGCGTCACTGGAAACGAATCAGGTGCCGTCGGGCGAGCGATTCTTTCTGAGGCCCGCGCCGCCGCCGTTGGCGGCTCCTTCGAGGTCGGAGCGCCCGCTCGTCTACGCCACCCTCGGTACGCAGTTCAATCGGGCCATGAATATCTTTCGCGACATCTTGGTCGGATTAGCGGACGAACCCCTCGACGTCATGGTCACGGTGGGACGCGACCAAGAGCCCTCGGATCTGTCTCCCCTTCCATCCAACGCACGGGTGGAGCACTACATTCCTCAGGCCACGTTGTTACCGCAGTGCTCGGTGGTCGTACACCATGGTGGAGCGGGCACCACGTTCGGGTGTCTCGTCCACGGAGTGCCGCAAGTGGTCGTACCCCAAGGAGCGGACAACTTCATCAATGCCGCGATGGTCGAAGGCGCCGGCGCCGGCCTCACGCTGCACCCCGACAACGTGAGTCCCGAAGCTATTCGCCACGCCGTGACGACCATCATCCGCGAACCACAATTCATGGCCGCCGCTCGACGAATCGCGGACGAGATCGCGTCGATGCCGGGGCCCGACGACGTGGCGCAACAGCTACGCGAGTGGCTCGATGACCGCAGTGACAGAATAGACCGGACGAGGGTCGCGCCCTCTCGTTGAGGACGCGTTGACCCGGACAGCCAGACAGACCGCTCTCTACGTTCGAACTCGCGCCGTGATCCCGGAGGCAATGGCCTTGGTTCGAGCCGATTTGAACGCCAGCGCGGTGCGCCGGACGTGGCGGGACCAAACTGCGCGATAATGACTGGGTGATGAGCGTTGCGGCGTCCGAAGCAGACGGAGTATCGGTCGGCATCGTTCGCGATGCCGCGGCCATGATTATCTCCGTCGGTGATGAGATCACCGACGTGCTCGGTTGGCTGCCCGCCGAATTCGTCGGTCATCCTTCCACGGATTTCGTGCATCCCGAGGACCAACCAAGTGCCGTGGCCGCGTGGTTCGAGATGATCGACCGGCCGGGCGAGACGCGCACCTGGCAGGGTCGCTACCGCACCTCAGAGGGAGCGTGGAAGTGGGTCGAATGCGTCAACGTCAGCCGACTGGAAGATCCCCTCAACCCGGTCGTGGTGACGACGATGCGGCACGTGGCCGTCGACCAAGTCAACGTGGCCGAGGAGCTCCGGGCTCGCAAGCAGTTATTGAGCCGACTGTCCGACGCCATGCCCATCGGGATGTTTCAGATCGATGCCGACAAAAACGTGACGTTCACGAACGACCGTCTACACACCATCCTGGGCCATTCGGCGTCGGCGTCGATCGACGCCCAGTTCTCGAACATTGACGAAGATGACCGGATTCACTTGGAGTCGGCGTTGAATGCCGTCCTGGCCAACGAAGCAGTCGACGACGTCGAACTCCGATTCTCGCGAACCTCGGGGGAGCGTCCTCTGGAGGAACGAGTATGCGTGTTGAGTATGCGACCCTTGACCGACGAGACCGGCGACGTGACCGGGGCCGTTGGCTGCGTGAGTGACATAACGGCACAGGTGTTGCTGCGACATCAGCTAGAGGAACGAGCCAACACCGACGAATTGACCCAGTGCTTGAGTCGCGCCCGGACCATCGAAGTGCTCTCTGAGGAACTCGAGCGCCAAGGGGACACTGCTGGCGGCACCGCGGTGATCTTCATCGACCTGTGCGAGTTCAAGACGGTGAATGACCAGTTCGGTCACGCCACCGGCGACCAGGTTCTCAAGGTAGCGGGCACCCGACTACGGTCCGCCATTCGTCAGTACGACCAAGTCGGACGTTTTGGAGGCGACGAATTTCTCGTCGTCTGCCCCCGGGTGGAGACCGCACCAATGTCGCTCGAGATCGCCAAACGGATTACGGCCTCCTTGACCCAGCCCGTTCATGGCACGTCGAACGTCATAGAGCTGCGCGCCAGCGTTGGCGTGGCTTGGTCGTCGGCGATCATCGACGCCGACACGCTGGTGGCCCAGGCGGATCACGCGATGTACGAATCCAAACGCAATGGCTCGACGTCAGTCGTGCTCTTTACCGACACCGCTCGGATCACCTGACCCTCAATCAACGGATGCGAAGTCCGGGACTCTCTCGGGTGCGACTCGGCACGCCAATACGAGGAGTCTGCTTCGCTTCGAATTCGTGGCGGGGACGATTGGCTTAGTGTAAATCGTCATGACACCGGACAAGGATGTGTTTGGACGTGCGCTGTTGGATTGGGCGAGGGGAGGCACCTCGCCCGAAGTGCTGGAGCGCGAGGATGGCTTCACTCAAATTGGCGCCGGCCCGGATGTCTATCTCTCGGCGTTCCGAGGCTGGCCCACCGCGGAACGAAGGTCCATTCGATACCTGCGTGGGCGTGTGATGGACGTTGGTTGTGGAGCTGGCAGGGTGGCTCTCGAGCTTCAACAACGAGGCATCGAGGTCGTGGGTCTTGATACCTCGCCCCTCGCGGCCAAGGCGGCCAAGATTCGAGGAGTGAACGAAGTGTGGTCCATGCCAATTGAGGATCTGGATCGGAGCATCGAAACCTTTGATTCCTTAGTGTTGTTCGGCAACAACTTCGGAATCTTTGAGACTCCGACACGCGCTCGGCAATTGCTGGTCCAGTTGGCTAAGAAAACTAATCCGGCCGCACGGATTTTCGCTGAGAGTACCAACGCGTACAACGGGGGAGCCCCCGCTTTTGATCGTTCGTACTATCACCGGAACAAGGCGCGCGGCGTCAGCCCTGGGCAGGTGAAGTTGCGCTACCACTATGGACACTTAGTCGGCCCCTGGTTCCGCTGGCTCTACGTGTCTCGAAGCGAAATGCGAGCGATTCTGGTGGGTACTGGCTGGCGTCTGGAACGTACGTTGGGAGCACACCCGAGTGAACCGTACGTGGCGATCCTGGTGAAGGATTGAATCCGACTCGCTGCTCCTCCACCGACACGACCTCACGGGCCCACGCCGGATCGCACAATTCCTGGCGTCGCGGGTAACACTTCGCTCTGACCGGACAGTAGAAAGTAGGAAGTGTTCCTAGGAGGTGTCCGTGCGACCATGTAGCCGTCTCCTCGTGGCGACTCTTGTGCTCACCGCTCTGCCCTGTTTGGTCAGCGCACCCTCCGCCATCGCGGCCACTTCCGCGCCCACCTGTTCACCGACCCAGGTCACACTCTCGGCCACTCCCGACCACCCGCTTTATACGGCGGGTAACTTGGTGCACGTCACGGTCGCGCTCCACAACCATTCCGCCATCGCCTGCTCGTACGCCACCGGGCCCTTCTCGCCCAACTTCGTCCTCACCAACTCCGCCGGCGTCACCGTCTGGGGTTCGTGCTGGTTTGGTGGAGGTCCCGCCCCCTGCGCTGACTACCTCCTCCACCGCACCCTCGCCCCAGGGGCCACGTACCGCGACCGACTCACCTGGGATCAGCGGACCGGTCATCCCGATCTGGGCGTGCCGGCCGGCCGTTACACCTTCAACGTGAATTTTGTCGGCCGCAGTCTTCGTGCGACCACCTCTTTCGTCCTCACTCGGCCTCGTAGCGTCGTCGTCACCCTGACCGACTCCGGTCGCCACTACGTCCTCGCCGTGGGCGATCTGTTGACCCTGCGGCTGGTCGCTTCGCCGCTGGTCTGGACTATGGCGGTCTCTTCTGATCCGCGGGTCTTGAGCTCCCTACCCGAGATGAACCCCGTCGCCGGACTGTTCGTCTTTATTGCCAACGCGCCCGGTACTACTCGTGTCTCCGCCGTCGGTAACCCAGCCTGTTACCCCCAGTGCCTAATGCCGAGCCGGCTCTTCTTTGTCAACGTGACCGTACGTGCGCCGTGAAAGTAGACAGGGTTGGTGTCGGAGGCTCGGCGCAACAATGCTGCCCATCGGCGTCGACGTCAACCGCGCAAGTTCGGCTGATTCCTGTAGACCTGGCAAAGTGCCGCTCGTTGGTTGGCGTCCAAGTCCGCGTCGGGACGCGAGTCGGGTATGCGTCCCCTCCCGACGTCATTGTCGCGTGACGGAGGGAGTTTGGAGAAGCCCTTCCCGGTCAGCGTCAACAACTCCGTCAACGTGCACGTAGGGCTCGCGACGCGCTGACCGCACCCCGCTAAAAACAGTGAACTCGTGACGAGTACGAACACAGATAGAAAGGTCCGCGCAACGAAACTACCTCTATGTTTACGACGCACGGAGTTACCTTTCCTCAACGTCCTAACGTGCAAGTCACTGTCACATGGTGCACGTGCACTTTGCAGGTGACTCAAAAGTTGCTCCCTCGCGCCTTGTGCCGGGCGACGACTTCCGAGCGTACTCCTGCGATTCGTCCATTAGTGACGGCCTTTACCGCCGTTCAACACTCATGCGCGGCGAGCCGCATCGACTCCCCGGCCTAGCGCTGGTTGTAGGGAATCCGGCACGATGCACCGTCAGCCAGGACAATGGTGAACGTGAATACGCCGTTTCGAGAGTGTGCGCGCACGGCGACGCGAACGATCAACACTTGGCCGGTATCGCGAGTCACGACGGCGGTCGTTCCCAGGTGACTCGTGATGCGAGGATCTCCGTAGAAGCCAGTGCCGTGAATGGCGAGACTCCTCGTTCTTCCGGCGACGGCGTAGCCGACGACCGACGTCGCGGTGGGCACTATCAGCGGCGTCGTGACGCTCAGCGTCAAGGTGAACGTTCCCACGTCACCGCTCGCGTCGCTGAGCGTGCCGGCGGCGCGGTACGTGCCCTTGGCCAGAGCGCCGCTCGTGGTGACCAGACCGCTCGTGCTCACGATCAGTGCGGGAGTCCCGCTCGTCTGAACGTAGGTCACCGCGCCCAAGTTGGCCCCCACGGCGAGTTGGCTACTGAACGAGGATGAGGCCGTCGTGAGTGCCGTCGCCGTCAAGGGATCGCGTTGAACGAGCGCGCCGACTTTCACGGTGAGAGTGAAGGTTCCCTTGTCACCCACGGGATCACTCGTCGTGCCTTTCGCGACGTACGAACCGGCCGTTAGCGACCCGCTCGTCGAGACCAGACCGCTCGAGCTCACGATCAGTGCGGGGGTCCCGCTCGTCTGAACGTAGGTCACCGCGCCATCGCTGCCCGTGACGCTTAACTGGTCGTGATAGGTCGGCGAGCCGCTCACCTTGACCGAGGCGGTGGTAGGCACACTCTGGATCAGGTCGCCGACTTCGAGCGTCAAAGCGTACGATCCGGTGTCGCCGTTCGGGTCACTCGAGGTGCCCGTCGCGACGTACGTTCCGGGCACCAGTGCGCCGCTCGTGGTGACCAGACCGCTCGTGCTCACGATGAGTGCGGGAGTCCCGCTGGTCTGAACGTAGGTCACCGCACCGTCGTTGTTCGTGGAGACGATCTGGCTGGTGAAGGTCGCCGAACTGGCCGCGGAGACCGACGTCGTTACTGGCGTGTTCAACAGGCCGCAGGCGTAGTCGCCGTCGTAGCCGAGCGACCCGTATTGGATCAGCGCCACGCGCCCGCCGATGAAGGACACCGAACCACAGCCCACCTCGGCCGCGGCCAGCGAGCCGAAGCCCGGGATCCACACAGGTACCGAAGGGAACGTTGACTCGGTACGAACGGTGATGACCTTCCACTGCTGCGACGTTGAGTAGACCCCGACGGACGTGACGCCAATGTTCTCAAAGGAGGCGATCATGCCTTCGATCGACGCCTCGTCGTAGGTGCCCGTCGCCGAGCTTCGTCCGTACTCGAGGGTCTCCCACTTGTTTCCGGTCTCCACGTCGAGCCACCACTTCGCCGCGATGGCCGAGGCGGTTGGGGACGACGCTCCGACGTCTCGCTCGGCGTTGACGGCGTTCGCGAAAGCGAGTCGCGCCGCGTTCCATCCGTAGTCGTAGGAACACGCAACGGAGTTCGCGCCGGAACATACACGAGGGATTTGTTGGTTCGTCGGCCAGTTCGAGGCGTTCGCCGGACCGGGGTTTTCGGTGTTGGCGTAGAAGGCGGGTGATCCGTTGGCGGCGCCATTGGCCCACGAGAGCTCTCGAGCGAGACATGGATTAGAGCTGAAGGTCTTACCTCCATTCACGCCCACGACGCCAAAGCCTGGCGATGGTGGCAACGGCTCAGTGCACTGGGGAAAACTGATGTCGAATCCCGTCGCCGTAGGAGCGAGCGACGTTCCGGCCAGGGCGGGGCCCGTGGTGGCCAAAAGAATGACCGTGGCCATGACGACAACGAACGAGGACTTCGTCAAGAGAGAATGCACGTGAATAAAGCCTAGAAGGGTCGAGAAAGTCAACCGAGGGAAACTCCTTACAGTCTGCTGAGAATCGGGGAACTTGAAGGGGAATCGTCCGGATCTCTGTCGCGAGTTATCGCGCGTACCCACGATCGCCGGGCATTAGTTGCACTTTGACGCCGGCGGTCGTAAGGAACTGGCGGATCTGGGACGCGTGCTCAACGACGTGCAGCGGGATATTGCCGACCATCACTCCGTACAGCATCCCGTGGGATCGATGAGCATCGGGAAGAGTTCGGGCCGCCTTCTCCTCGAAGAGATCGTCAAGTGTACGGCTTGCCTTCGCACGGCAGAAGTCGAGGTAACCGAGGAGCTCGACCTTGGTGAACATGCGATTGGGATAGGCGTAAGTGTTCTCGTCGAAGGGTCGAGGCGGTGTCCACTTCTCGAACTCGGCGGTGAGGTCGTAGTCCAAGGTCAGCAACGAATGGTACGCCAGGAACCAGGGGGCCGAGCCGTGCAATCCTCCGTGCGATGTCGGACCCGTGGGCGCCTCGTCCGGCCACAGGTCCCTCTCCCACAGGGGGTCGGGACAATCCGTCAGCGCAGCACCCATGAGCCGCAGCGCATCTTCGAAGTTAGAGGCAATGCTCTGCACAAGTGGGTTCGCCACTCCATGATTAATAGCAGGTAGCGATGGACGTGGGAACCGACGGCTCTCCCACCACGCAAAGCATGACACCCATTGATGGTGTCGCCCAACTAGGGGTTGGTCAGTACCGAATGCACGTCGAGGTTGCGGAAGCGAGGCACCCCGGTCATTATTGTGGCCAAGTTCGCCGAGAACTCCGAGGTCGCGGGATTGCTCTGCTGTTCCATTGCTTTTTCGTAGGAAGGGAACTCAACGATCGATATGTATGTTCCGGGGCGATCGCGGTCTTCCGTGATCGTGGATGCCGAAGCCGTCAATACTCCCGGATGCTCAACTTGAAATCGTTTCAGTTCTGTCGCAAGCGCATCAATGTCGGTCGCCTCAAACTCGACGAACTGAATAAACCCTGCCATGTCCCGCCTCCTCGTTGCATTAGTTATCGGCTGATATCGTACGACCTCGGCAAGAACCTCGCTTGACCTTCTCGAGTATCCGGATTAGTGAGCGAGCCATGCGTCAGATCTCTCCGAGTGGCCCCGTGGGTCCGTTCTCGCTTCGGAAAGTCGCACGAAATCGATCACTCTTGGGCCGACTTCAACAATCTCCGAGGGACGATTGCAAACGGGGGAGTGACCGCGGTGCGAAAACGCCTCCACACTTCTTCATTTACATTTTGTGCCACACCGAAACGTGTTTCTCGCTCTCGGAGGTGAACGGCTTGCCGCCCCAGTCTTCGGCGCGGCTCTCCAATTCCATCCCGGCTAGTTGCGCCATCAAGTCGCACTCTGCGGGCCATATGTAACGGAAGTGCCCGACGCTATAGCGAATCGTTCCGTCCTTCTGTCTCGTGTAGTGGTGGGAGTCGCACCCTTGCGTCGCGAGATCGAACGTGTCGAAACCAGAGTGAGCCTGCGACACTTCGAAAGGTACCGCCACCGTTCCTGAGGGGAAACGCCGAAGCGGCGGCACAAACAGCTCAACGACGAACCTTCCCCCGGGGACGAGGTGGCGTGCGGCGTTGCGGAAGCACTCCACCTGTTCATTCTGTGACCTCAAGTTTGAGATGCTGTTCCACACCAGGTAAACCAGACCGAAATCCCCCGGCACGGTCGTAGTGGCCATGTCGCCGATGAAAACCGGGAGATCCTCCTCGCCGACCTTTTCCCTGAGACGCCTAGCCATCGACGGGGAGAGTTCGATCCCCGTGACAGCCAATCCGCGCCGCATCAACGGAATGCCAATGCGGCCGGTGCCGATTGCGAATTCGAGCACGGGTTCGGATCCAGCCAGTCGAGAAAGAAAATCGACCGCAGGCTCGACAACGTCTGGAGCGAACATTGCGGTCTCCTCATAGTCGTAGACCGCGGCTGACTCTTCATCCCATACGTCACTACTGACCATGCGGGAAGAATACGACTTGGGGGCGACCTGCACATTCTCCGAGTGGAGACTCGGTGGTTGGTAGGCAAATCGAAGTGCCATATAACGTGGCGGGATGAAATTTCCACAACTGCGCCTTGTCTTGCTTGACTGTCCCGACCCCTTCGAGCTCGCAAAGTTTTACTCGGCCCTAACTGGCATTGCGGTAGGGACTCGGCCGGATTACGCCCCGGAAGATATGTCAGACATCGACTTGGTGCATGTTTCCCTTCCGGCTTTGAGTTTTCAGAGAGTCGAGAACTATGTGGCGCCCACCTGGCCTGATGGCAACATGCCGAAACAGATGCATCTTGACTTTGAAGTTGATGATCTCGAAGAGGGGGAACGTCACGTCCTTAGCATCGGTGCTCGCAAGGCCGATTACCAGCCTGGAAAGACTTTCCGGGTGTTCCTGGATCCTGTAGGTCACCCCTTCTGTCTGATTGTGAAGAGTGACTAGGCGAGTCAATTCCGCGAAAAGGCCAGAAGCAGTCACTTAACGCTCTCATTGAATTCCTGTACTGGGACATCTAGCGGACCTTTTATCGCAAATTGAATAGTTGGCGGCGGCGGGCCGACGTCAACAATCTCCGACTGGCGTCGTCACCCCTGGGATGGTTGACCCGTTTTCGAGAAGATCTCGAAAACGAATGGCTGGCTAGTCGCCTACTTCATTACGCATTGGACCGCGACATGAATGGTCTTGCCGACCTTGACAGTGATTTGGACGAACCGCGCCGCACGTTCCACGCTGACCGTTCTGAATGAACTCAGGCGAACTGGCAGTGACTTTCCAGGTTCTTATCGGAATGTGGGCAGTGAATCGTCCGGTTGCGCTCACAGCCGTTGCTGTGAAGGTGGTGTTCTGACCCTTTGTGACCGGAGCGAAAATTACGATGCTTCGTGCAGGAATCGATTCACCCGGCGCGGGTCCGCCAACACGTCTCAACGTGCCAATTACGGTCCGCCAAACGGGTCCGGGACTTCCTCAGTCTTGAGAAACATGGCCCGAAGACCGGGTCGATAGTGCGCCGACGCGTAGGAAGTGGCTTCGCTCGTCGATTAGGTCGGCCGATACCTGCAGACCTGGACGCCAGTACGGGACGTCTCCGCGGAAGCCAGCACAAAGCGTCGGGCTTCGCCATCGTTGGGGAATAGCGTCTTGCCGCCGCCAAGTGTGATTGGCTCGATCATCAGCAAGAGCTCGTCGACGAGTTCTGCGGCCAGTAGCGTGCGAACGAGCGTCAGGCTGCCATAGACGTAGATGTCGCCCCCAGGCTCGTTACGCATCTCAGTCACCTTCCGGAGGAGGTCACGTCCTCGAATAATCGTGGTCGGACTCCAAGTCAGATCCCTCTCAGAGAGTGAGTTCGATACCACGTACTTCTGGGCCGAATTGATCCAGTCAGCGAACGGATCACCGCCGCGCTCCGGCCATGCAGCTGCCGACACTTGGTACGTGCGACGACCTTGCAACAACGTTGCGCCGCGTTCGGCAATCCCACCGATGACCGGACCCATGACCTCGGGATCGAAGAAGGGCATCGACCAGCCACCGTGACGGAATCCTCCACTCGTGTCCTCATCCGGACCCCCTGGAGCTTGCACCACTCCGTCGAGACTTATGAACTCACTTATGACCACCCGCATGGCAACCTCTCCTCTGGCGAAGACTACTTTCGAGACTTTGTGGAGCAATGGAGCGAATGTTCAACGCGTGCAAGATGGAACCTACCGGAGATCCCTGGTGTCGTAGGACCGACGTCAACAATCTCCGATTGGCGACTCACGTCCTGGTTATAAGCGGAAGATTCTGTGGTGTGGATCTGGAGAACATTCGTCATCTCCTACCTTGGTCGGGTGCGCCAGCGCAAGGCGAACAAGATAGGCATCGGTGTCTATGGATTCTGGACGACGAGAAGTCCAGTCGAGACTGGTCTCTCGCCACGGCCGGCGTGATAGTAGATGCGTCTATTGACGTAGAGTTCGGTCGAATCACCACCGTCCAGATCGAGTGCCGTCACGACATGAAGCGATTGAAGCAAACGGACCAACTGGTGCCCCGTGGCACCGGACTTGTCGTCAATCCCGGCAACAATCATGATGACGGTCTCGCCCGATGCCGTCCAACCAATCACCGTGCGCGCGTACTTCTGGGCCATATAGGTATCGCCCGCACTT
Source organism: uncultured Acidimicrobiaceae bacterium (assembly GCA_963716515.1). GTDB lineage: Bacteria > Actinomycetota > Acidimicrobiia > Acidimicrobiales > RAAP-2 > RAAP-2. Next base: position 1,177,663 of record OY970319.1, on the reverse strand, counting down.
ATTGGCACCACCGCGCCGTCATTGAGCAAGATTGGATGTCCCCCGATGTTGTTGCACCCAGAGGTGGAGGTTGTGGTCATAGTCACGGTGTCGCCGACCTTGAGAGACGAGAACGAGGACCCAGTAGGGGCGGAAATGTCGACCTGACCGGCCCTCACTCTTACAGCATTGGTGGTCTGCGCCACTAACTCGAGCTCAGTTGACGTGTTGATAGTGGTCGGACTAGTGGTCGGACCAATGACTGGAAAAGTGGTCGTGCTTGTCGTCGGACTAGAAGTCGTGCTTGTCGTCGGACTAGTGGTCGTGCTTGTCGTCGGACTAGTGAGGTTGTTCACTTGAATGAACTCGTAGGTAAGCCGCCCGGCCGCGGACGGAGTCCGAAGGCCGTAAGGCGTGGTGAAAAGCAAGTTCCCCGTTAAATGGAGATTGACGTTGGGGTATTTCATTGGAAGTTCCTGATTGACGGCGGTGATCGGAACAGCGACACCGTTGATGTCGACACGGACACTCCAGTCGAGACCTTCATTGACGTGTTGTCCAACAAGATCCGCTTGTTGATGGGCGACCTCGGGAGAATGCAAGAGAACGCAGTTTTGAATGATCCCACCGGCCTCGTCTCCGGGATCGGGTTGCCCTTTGCGCGTCACGTCGTAGTAGTCACCATTAACCGCTGCGACGCATCCGACCGTGCTTCGACACATGGAGCTTGGCGTCTCCAGACCTCCGTCGATTTCGTGGTTCGCAAGATCTATTGCGAGCGAATAGTGCGAGCCATTGAATGTGAGTACGCGGATCGCCGTGTGCACCCCATACAAGTCTCCGTTTAAGCCCTGTACGTTCAGCCCGCCTGCCGTGTCTGAAGCAGCGTGGGAAGAACTCGCGAAAGCGTCGAGGTAGAACGGCATCACGGTGAATGACGCGATCACGGCCATCGCGAGACCGCCGACGGCTGGCAAATAAGCACCCCATTTGCGACGGAGCGGTGGTGATTCTCTGACTTGCGTTGCAATGCTGCGTGAAGTTAGGTTCCTCGAAATGCGGATCACGTAATCACGATAGGACGACGGCTGTGCGCGGTAATCGGCACATGATCCTTCGGGCACTCTACGGATCGCACAATGCACTCACTTCGCACATATCGTCCAGCGGCCTGCAAAACGAATCAATTGGCACGATGAAGGTTCAGCCTACGTAACTCGTGGAAGAGATACAGAACTCATTTCCTTCGGGGTCGTGCATGACCGTCCAGTGATGGTGTCCACCTTCAACTGCGTGCTCTGCCACAATCGATGCGCCGAGCAACACCAGGCGTTGCACTGCTTCAGGGTCAGAATCGATCAGGTCAAGGTGTACACGATTCTTTGACGTTTTCGACTCGGGCACCTTCTCAAAGAACCAGGCTGGCTTTGATCGATCTGCGTCGCGGCGTCCGATGGAGCAATACCCAGTGCTGCCCCCTTGGTCCATGGGAAGCCCGAGAACGTGCGACCAAAAGTTCCCTAGGACAAGCGCGTCATTGCAATCGAAAGTGATATTGCCTAACTGTGACGGCACTTGATCCTCCTATTTGAATTCTCTTTCTCTAGATTCTGTCTCAATGTGTCGTTTGTCACAGACAACTGAGCATTTGTCAATTGGAATTTGCCGTTCGTGTCGATGGGACGACCTACACAATCTCTGACTGGCGGCTTGCCCGATTGGGCGATTGAGCTGCAGAGACCCAACGCTCTTGAACGCGTGCTCAAACTGTGGTCGATGTTTACATTTCGGGGCAGAAGACATCTTGGTGAGTCGACTTACCTTTGAACACCGTCACGGTTTGCAGGGCGAAGCATTTGTACTGTCCGTTCCCGAATTGGGGGGATGAGCCGGTCAAAGCGTACTTTCCTGTGGGAAGTTGCAGAGTGTACTTTCCCGTCGAAGTGACGGAGATTGAAAACGACTGACCGCTCGCGTTCCTTGCCGTGACGTCACCGTCAGATGGTCGCGGTGTCCCCGGTGCTGGCCCTCCCGAGATGAGGAGTTGACCCGTGACGGCGGAGTCGTAGTGGGGAGTACTGGATTGAAGTGTGAGAACCCCACTCAATGCTCCGACGATTAGAAGACTGAGAGCAGTGAAGACTACGCGACTACGCATACTCGGATCCTACGGTGGGCTTCCTATTCGTGGGTCTGCGTAAACAATCTCCGACTGGCGAATGGTGCAATGACTTTGAAGGAATTGGACGCACCTTTGCGCCTACTCAAAATAACCACTGACGAAATCAGTGATCGAGTATCCAAACCAGACCGCCGTCGCGCGAACTGTATTCAATGCGGGTGGAAGACGTAGCTGAATCGAGACCCACAAGAATTACCGTGGTCACAGCAACTGTTCCCGTCACTCGTGTGACATTACCGGGCCAAACAACCGCGTACCACCTGCGTCCCGAAGTTGATGTGGAGTAAAAGCCCGAGTTTTGTCCTGGAAACCATGCAACGGCGTCGGACCTACTCAACGTTGTAATACGACTTGCAAACGCAGCCGCATCCGCCCACGCCCCGGCAAACCAATGTCCTCCAATTCGCCAGGATCGTCCATGATTAGAGGAGATCGCCGGAAACTGAAAGTTTCCGGTTGAACCGAGTGCGAAGCATCGCTGACCGAAACATGACACTGGATAGGGATTCGGGACCCCAACGGAAATAGTCTCAAACTTCATCGGCGTGGCATACGCAATGTCGCCCCCGTACCCAGCGGCATTGGTCTGCGCATAGGTGAGAACGTGACCGTGAATGACGGTCGGAGGTGTGGACTCCGACGCTGAAGCGGTTCCGACGATCGCGAATGCTGCGATACAGATCGACAAAACGATCCACCCACAGACGAATCGGGCTAGGTCAAAAGTAATCGAGGACCTTGTGACAAACGGCCAAGTGCTATTACTCACGCCTACAAGTTACTCATGGTCTTTTAGCAATTTCCTTTGGCATCGGAAGCAATCAATTTGGCAATCAACGAGTTGCCCAGAGGAACCGACGTAGGGCCGACCTACACAATCTCCGACTGGCGCTTAGAGCATTGGCCCAGCTAACTATTGCCGGATTGAGGTCCGCGAATTCTGGATCGCAAAGCCAACACGAGAATGTATCCGCACGCAGGAGCGATAAGGAGGTTTGGCAGGCCAATCGGTAGTCTGTCCGTTGCGAATCCGTAGACGACCCAGAGAATCGCTTGCGCGGTGGCGATGGAGTAAGCGACAATACTCAGCCCACTCATGGCTTTGAAGTCACTTCTGCGTCGAACGGCTCGCCAAAGTTGTGGAGTGAACTGACCGACATCGACGATGGCTGCGAGATAGCCAATGAAGAGGATCACTTTCGCGCCCGAGACCTTGAGACCACAATGACGATGAGCGAACTCATTACCAAGTTGACGCTGGCGGCCGCGACTACCGGGATGCCGCTGGTACCGATCCCGTACACGAGCAGGAGAGCGTTAAAAAGGAATCCTGTACCGTAGGCGACGACGCTTACTCCCTCCAGCATGGCGTGTTCATGTTGGTGAGTGATAACCCGCCATCCCTGTGGGAGCCACATGAGCAGAGCACCCAGACTTGCGAGATATCCAATGGCGTCGATCACAAGTCCATTTTGACAGGAACGCATCTATCGGCATCTATGGCCGAATTCCTCGGCACCTAGGGTTGTGCTGTGAACGCGGAATTAATGCGCCGGGGTCGCGCTCTCGAGTATGCGACGCTCGTTTGGAACGTCGCAGGCGTAATTGTTCTGGCCCTTGCTGCGATTGTTGCTCGGTCCATCGCCCTAGCCGGATTTGGCTTAGACAGTTGTGTAGAGATCGGAGCATCCACTGTCGTCCTATGGGAACTCTCGTCAGTCGATATTGATCGACAGACCCGGGCTCTGAGGCTCATTGGGACGGCGTTTGTGGCCATCTCGATTTATCTCGCAGTTCAAAGCACCGTCGCGATTGGCATTCAATTCAAACCGCATCACAGTCCCTTAGGGATCGTGTGGACCGGCGCGACCGTGTTTGTCATGTTCGGACTCGCCGCCGGGAAGAGGCACGTTGGGTTGGCGTTGGACAATCCGGTGCTTCGGGCCGAGGGGCGCGTGACCCTGATCGACGGAATCTTGGCGACCGCAGTACTTCTTGGTCTTGTCCTGAATGCGGTGCTTGGCTGGTGGTGGGCCGATCCGGCAGTGGGTTATGTGATTGTTGTTTATGCCGTTAAGGAGGCTCGCCAGTTACTCGAACATTCTCAGTAAGACGACTTCGAATGGGTGGTCTCTAAGGGCCGACTGCAACAATCTCCGACTACCGTCTTACGACTTGGCCACACCTTCCTAGTCGAGAATCCGCAGAAAGTCTTGACCGCGTCGAAGGTCATGATTAGGCAATTGGTTAGGCGCAACGCTCATACGGACCAATGATCTGCCCTATTCGGCCACCCAAGCGATGGCCGCGTCCCGTTCCGCCATTGGGAAGGTCCTGGTTTCTCCTGGAGTCATCCAACCAAAGAGGTCTGTCAGATGATGCATCCACTCGATATCGGTCACCAAAGCAATGCGCTTCCAAGCTCGAAGGTGGTCAACGCCGATTTTGAGGTCCTGCCAAAGAGCCCCGCCGGTCATTCCGTCAAAATTGTCCATCACAATGACGAATCGGACTTCACCTCGCGACGCCGCCGTTTTGATTGCGGGTAGAACCACGTCACGATAATCTGCAGCCTCAATTTTGCCAGCGGCCTCGAATCCGATGACTCCTGGCGGCATGTCACTGAGTTCCTTGATCACGACGCCTCACCATACTTTCCTAAACATGATTTTGGCATATGCGCAGTCCTGGCACAATGTGGATCGGAGGCTCTAGTTCAGAGAACGGGTGTAATCGAGGTTGAAGTCGTGTTCCCAAGTGTGGCCGTCGTCAAAGGACTTCTTCCACGAACCCTTGATGGTGCGTCCATCGGATGAGATTGCCGCGTCGAAGCGTTGAGCGAAATCTGGGGTGGTGCGCCACATCCGCCAGTTTGGCGATGCGAAACTCATGTGATACAGGCGCGAGACTCCACGATCATCAGAGTACAGAACGGACAACGCATCCAGATCATCATCCTTGCCGATAATCCAGACGGCGGCCGGAGGATGTTCGCTGTCACTTTGTCGGATCGCGATTGCAGCACCGCCTTCGATCCAGTCGATTTGGACGGTGCCCGTGACGTGGGTGTTGGGTTCGGGCAAGAATGAAGCTCCGTAGAGATCCATCGTCCATGAACCGATGAGAGGTGTTAGGCACTCGAGTGCGGGATTCTGCACCGAGCCTCCTTTCGCTGTCAAAGATTACACGGCGTCGTCCGGAGGCTAGGTGACTAACGATGGAGGACGCTCATCGTCGATGGGCCGACGTGAACCCGCACGCAGGATGCAATTGGAAGGGTGGGGGAGTACCCGCAGATTATTGGCGTCAGTGGGCGAGTGACATACCGATAACGAAGGTTCCGGAACAAAGCAGTGGGGTAGTGGCGATGAGCACCGCCGCGTAACCCCAGTGATGTTCGCGTTGGAGAATTACTGGGACCGCAAGTGCCGAAGAAAACGTAGTCAATCCCCCACAAAAACCTGTCAACACAATCGTGCGAAGGTGATCATGGTCGGCACCAACGAATCGGTATGCCGCGAAGCCGGCGATACCGGTACCCAAGGCGTTCGCCGCGACGGTGGCCCACGGCCGGCTCGTCGGATGATTTCTCCGCACGCCATATTCGAAGAGATAGCGAACCACGCAACCAACGGCACCAGCAATCGTGACCAGTAAGAGCGTCATGTTTTGCGCCTACGTCGACCCAATCCGAGCATGCCCGCAAATAGGCCGCTCAGGATGGCCCCTGCGGTCACTAAAAGGCAGCCTCCTATGGTGAGGTGCCAGATCGCCGCCAGATTGACGAACAGGCCCGAATAGGAAGTCAGTCCTCCCAAAAATCCGGTCACCAAAAGTAATCGCATCGGATCGTTCGGATCATGGTGTTTCAGTCGGTGTCGAAGCAGATCGGTCGCCACAAAGACACCCACCGTGTTGATGGCCAGCAGCACCCAAGGAATCTGATGCGTCCAATCAGGTAGATAGAAGGAACCAGGTCCTGGAGGGCTTCCGTAAAGATTAATTTTCGAAGACAAATCTCGAATGAGGGTTCCGACGGCGCCGCCGAGCGCGACGACGAGCATGGCGAGTCCCAGTTGCTTTGGGGAGAGGGTGATGTTAGAGCGCATCGGTACAACGAAACTACTTTGAGGGGGATTACGCTTTGCTCATGGTGAGCGCCTCGAAGCTCGAGGAAATCACCACGAGTGTGAATTAGTCTTTAACTTTACATAACGTACATTATCGGCGTTATAGTGAGAATTCGCTGTTATACTGATCGGTATGCGTCGGCTACTTTGTGCTGCCTTGCTTGTGGCATCCAGCATCGGGATCATCGCGATTCCGGCCGTGGCGGACAGCGGAAATAGTAAGATTCTCCTCTCCTTCGACTACAGCGATAACAGCGCGCCTCCGTCGGTCTCCAATGGTTCCTTTAACGTCATAGTTGACGTTTTGCCGGGCGACACGATCGGTCAGATCAGAATGTTCGCGGTCGCTCCGGCGAGCACCAACGATTCCAACCTGGTGTGCCACTTCCAGTGGATTAATCAGAGTCAGGTCGAGTGCGCCTTTAACTTCCCGGACAATGGCGTCTGGGCGATCCACGCCCAGTACGTGGTCGCTCCTCAGACCGATGTCGTGCAAGTCGCGAGGACGAACCTTCGCGTCGACAACTAAACGGAGCTACCTGGGTCCGGTCAAGTTTCGAGTTTTGTGGGGTGACCCGTTCAAGGGCATGTCTCAAGTGATAGTTGAGGCCCACGACGCCGAGGAGGCGCTCGTCCTCGCTCACGCACTGCACCCCGAACTCCCCCGTTCGAGGGTCGCGCTGCCGTCGTTCACGTAGTTGCGACCTGAGAGTTCACGGTCGAGGTGGTTTACACTTCGCTGATGAGCTCTCTCTTTGACGTAAGTGGCAAGGTCGTATTGGTGACGGGTGGTAGTCGCGGGATCGGTGAGATGATCGCGCGAGGATTCGTCGAGGCCGGGTCGAAGGTCTACATATCGTCACGTAAGGCCGATGTCGGTGACGCGTTGGCGAAAGAACTCTCCGCGTCCGGTTCGTGCACGTCCCTGCCGGCGGACCTTTCGAGTGAGGCCGAGTGTCAGCGCCTTGCCAACGAGGTGGCCGCTCGTGAGGACCACCTCGACGTCCTGGTGAACAACGCCGGCGCCACCTGGGGCGCTCCTCTGGACGACTACGACGAGAAGGCGTGGGAGCGAGTGCTGTCGCTCAACGTCAAAGGTGTCTTTCACCTGACGAAGTTCCTGCGGCCCCTGCTCGACGCGAATGGCACGGCCCCGAGCCCGTCGCGGGTGATCAACATCGGCTCCATCGACGGGATCCACGTCCCGACCATGGACACGTTCGCCTACTCCGCTTCCAAGGCCGCGGTCCACCAACTCACTCGCCACCTCGCCAAGACCATGGCGCCGAAGATCACGGTGAACGCCATCGCTCCGGGACCCTTCCCGTCGAGAATGATGCGCGCGACCCTCGAAGCGCATGGCGACGAGATCGCCAAAGCGGCGCCCATGAAGCGCATCGGGCAACCATCGGATATGGCGGGTGCGGCGATCTTTCTCGCGTCTCCGGCCGCGAGCTACATCACGGGCGTCGTTCTGCCAGTCGACGGTGGTCTGGCGACGCTGGCTTAGGCTGGCTTAGGTCTTGGGCTCGGCGCCTAGCGTCACGGCGATGGTGAGGTGTCGCTTGCCGCGCACGACGTGCAGGGCGATGACGTCACCCGGTCGAAGCGCCGAGATGACGCTGCCCACGTCTTGAGCACTGCCGATGGTCGTCTTGTTGATGCCCACGATGATGTCACCCTGTTTCACCCCGGCGGCCGCGGCTCCGGTACCCGAGATGACACTCATCACCACGGCGCCCGCCGAAACCGTGAAGCCGTACTCCTGTTGCAACGAAGGTGTCATCGACGTGATCTCCACGCCGATGAAGGCCCCGTGGTTGACGACGCTCTCCCCGCCCTTCAGCTGCTTTAAGAGCGACTCAATCGTGGCGTCGGGAATGGCGAAACCGATATTCTGAGCGCTCGTGCCGTCGGGCAGGGATCCAGCCACGGCGGTGTTCATGCCGATGACGTCACCGCTCGAATCGAGCAACGGGCCACCGGAGTTTCCGGGATTGATGGCGGCGTCGGTTTGGATCATGTTGTTGAGTGTCTCGCTCGAACTGCTCGATCCGGCGGTGACGGTGCGACCGAGCGCCGACACGATGCCCGACGTGACGGTGGGCGTGCCCGCGGCCAGTCCCAGCGCGTTGCCAATCGCCACCACCGCGTCACCCACCACCAGGTCGTTGGAGTTGCCAAAGGTGACCGGCGTCAATCCGGAAATGTGGTTGATGCGAATGAGGGCCACGTCGTCGATCGGGTTGGTGCCGATCAGGGTCGCGGGCAACGCCTTGGTCGAGCCGGTGCGCGTGACGGTGATCGTGCCGCCGTTCACCGCGGCGGCGATCACGTGATTATTCGTGACGACGAGCCCGTTCTGGGTGATGACCATGCCGGTACCCTGATCCTCTTGACCTTGACCCTTGACATCGATCGACACGATCGACGGGAGCGCCTTGTTGATTAGTTTTGGAATGCTCATGCCACCGGGTAAGTAGCCCGCACCGGGCTTGTTGGTCACCGCGTCGATGGTCACTCCCCCGGGTCCCGAGCTGGACGTCGACGCGTAGTGGCCGGCCAGGCCGCCCACGAGGGCCGCCACCAACAGCAACGACACCCGCGTTGACCAGAGAGAACGCTTGGCCGGACGCACCGACGGCTGGGAGGACAACGGCACCACTTCGTCAATGGTCGCGGCAGTTGGTGACGCTAACGGTGGTGCGTCGAGACGCTCGTTCATGAGCGTCGCATCGATTGAGGGCGGAGTGTGCACCTCGATCGTGTCGCTCGCAACGACCTCGCTTGGCGTCGCTTCGGCGTCGTCATCGGGTAGATCGTTCATTCGGACATGCTAGGCACTCAATCTAAATTTGACCTAAATGCGCACGAAATGTTTGTTTATGGGCGAGCGGCTAGATTGGAGACCCTATGTCGCGTCGTATTGAGATTGAAATCACGAGTCTGAACGGCGACGTGGCGACGTGGCGCGCGGCCGGCGCGAAGTTGCCCAAGGGTGTTCTCAATTCGTCGTTGGTGCCCGGTGGACCGGTCGTGGGCAACGTCTATCGCGCTGACGTCGAGCAGTACATGGAGGGTATTGAGATCCTCTCGGTCATGGCGCCCAAGACCGCCTCCCCGGTCGACCCGCGCAACGAGCGCCTCGAACTCATTCCCACCGTGAAGTCCGGCCCGGACGTCGTCGTGACCTACGCACCGAAAGGTCGTGGTGGCTCGCGACGCGAAGGCACCGATTCCCGCCGTGAAGGCGGACCGAGTCGACGTGAGAGTGGGCCCGGTCGGCGCGAATCCGGTCCGGGACGCCGTGAGAGCGGACCCGGTCGACGCGAGAGTGGACCGCCCAAAGATGAAGGTTCGGAGGTGCGCGAAGCACCCGCTCGTCCCGAGCGGACCAAGCGACCACCGAGGAATCCCGTCGACCGCGATGCCGCCACGCCCGCCTCGGGCGAGCGACCGGCCCGCGCTCCGCGTACCGATCGTCCCGCGCGCGGCGCTCGTCCGCCCCGTCCCGAGCGACCGGCCGGTCCCGTCCAGCCCCCGATGACCACGACGCACCGCAACTCGTTGCTCGCCACCCTCTCACCCGAGCAGCTGCCCGTGGCCGAACAGCTCCTGCGCGGCGGCATGCCTTCGGTTCGAGCCGCGGTCGCGGAACAGAACAAGAACGCCACCGCCCAGGGACGTCCGACGATCGACGCCACCACCATCGAGCGCATCGCCGAAGAACTGTTGGGCAAGACCAACCTCGCGCTGTGGAAGGACCGTGCGGGGGGCGCTATCGGGGCCGGTCGGGAACTTCGCCTGCGCGACCTTCGAGCGGTCGTCACGTCGGCCAAGACCGTCTCCTTGGACGAAGAGGCTCGCACGCAGTTGAAGGAACTTCAGGTCTCGCTGACCGCGCGCCTCGAGCACCTGAGAACGCAGTGGAACTCAAAACTCGAGACCGCCATCGAGACGAAGAACGTGAAAGAGGCCCTGGCGCTGGTCGCGCGTCCGCCCGACATGTCGACGCGCGTGAGCGCCGAGATGGCGGCGAAGGTCGTTGCGATCACCTCCGAAGCCCTCAGCGCCGACGCCGACCCGACGCTCTGGAAAGAGATCGTGGCGTTGACGATCGACACCTCGATTCGTCGCAACGTGAAGCCGCAGGGCATTCCGAACGACGAGTCGTGCAAGGCCGACGCGATCCACCACGCGGGCGCTATACCGGAGTTGGCGAAACTGCTCGGCATGAGGGTGCCGCCACCGCCGCCCCCCACCAGAATCGCGCGTCGCCCGACGACGCGTCGTCCGCCTACTCGCCGCGCATCGTAAGGAGACGAGCCTTCCAACCGAAGGACTCGTACAGCGACTTCATTCCGCGATCCCCCGGCAACGCGAAACCGTCCTTCGGGGGGTTCTCCGCCGCTACCAGCGCGGTCAACAACGCCGTCGCCACGTGTTCGCGACGACGATGATGGTCGACGAAGACACCCTCCACGACCTCGTCGCGAACCAGCGCAAATCCTAGAAGCGCCTGGTCGTCGCCGATCGTCCACAGCGCACCGCTGGCCACGACGTGCTCGAGCAACTGGTCGTCGTCCACCTCGCGTCGAATCGTGTTGTAGAGCTCGGGGCCGCCGCGATGACTGAGGAGTCGCTTGTGCGCGTGGTCCCACAACGAACGAAGTTCGTCCGATACGTCGCTCGTCTGAATGATCCGCACGTCAGCTTCTAGGAAGTGGCCCGGAGAAGCACCGTCGTGTCTTAGACACAATCGCGACAGAGTATTTGCTCTCGGTCCGAGAGCTGGCTCATCTTCTTCAGTAGTCGGCACGACGAACAGCGGAATTCGTCGTCCTGCCTGGGCAATATGGTCTCGGCCGGGTCGACCAACGTGTCCACTTCGCCGGGCGCCTCTTCGTCGTCCTCGGGCGTCGACGTGCGCCGGATCGTCTCGGCCAGAACCTCGTCGAGCGCCAACTCGATGTCGGCGTCATCGACCACGTCGTCGTCTTCGACGGCGACGACCTCGGGCACGACGTCCTCATCTTCCACCTCTTCGACGTCAATTACGTCGACCGCGTCATCCACTTCGACGTCCTCGACGTCCTCGACGTCCTCGACGTCTTCGACGTCTTCGATATCCTCAACATCCTCGACGTCGTCAAGGTCTTCTTCGCCAATGGTCTCTTCGTCAAAGCCGTCAGCAATCTCGTCTTCGTCGAATTCTTCTTTGGTATTGCCGTCACTGGACATAGTTCCCTCTTCTATAGCGCTGGCATTGTAGAGCCTTTTGGACCCGAAGTGACGCCAATTGGCATAAACAATGCTTAAGGATGAGAAAAACTAGCGATTACGGCGGTTTCGCTCGGCGGCGCGCTCCGCTTCGAGACGTTCGAGGTCGGTGTCGGAAAAGTCGACGAATTTCATGGCGTCAGCGATCGCCCGGTGACCGGCGACCTCACGGACGAGACGGGCCATCTCTTGGGCGACGCGACGGTAGCTCGGGTGGCCCTGGGGACCGGAGCGAAGTTCGATGAGGTGCATCGCCTCGCGGGCGTTCATCTGCATGACGTAGCGAATGCGAAAGGCCAGCGCCACCGCGTACTGCGCCTGTTCCGGGAACTCGCGACGCAGGTCGTAGTAGAGATCGGCCGAACGCCGCAGCGACTCCTCGAAGCGTTCGCCCAGCCCGGCCTCTTGAATGACCTCGGGAACGTCGTAGCCGAGTTCGGCCGTGAGGGGCTGCCACTCGATGGTGAGAAGTCGATGGCGCTGGAGGTCACGGAAGGCGCCGTAATCCGTCACCAGTTCGAATCGGTAGTCCGTGCGTTCAAAGGCCCGCCCCGGACGGTGGCGACGATTCTGGCGGTTCCCGACGTAGGTGTTCATCATCGTGGCGCGCTCGTCGGAGGACATCGCGTCCACCCGTTTCTGGGCCTCTTCGTGCGAGACCGTGGAGTTGCCGAAGAGGATCGCCTCCAGCACCCGTGTCTCGCCGTCGGTGTCGAACGAGACGAGCCGCACCTGTTCGGCCGGTTCGTCTTCGACGACCGTCGCCCACATCGATTCCACCAAATCGCGCGTCGCGCTCTTGGTCTCGGCCATGTAGGTCGACCAGGCGACGCCGCGCTCGGGCACGTCGACGCGTTTCAGGAATGAGGGGATCACCTTCACCAGTTCCTCGAGCATCAGCTCTCCGTAGTGACGGACTTCGAGGAGGGGATGGGCGCGCATGTGTAAGAGCAACGATTCGTAGGCCTGGCCCGAGGCGTAGATCCCGAGGTTGGACAGCGCGCTCGCGGGCAACAGGCCGCGCGTGGCGTCGAGGGCCTTGGCGCGGATGGCTTGACGGTAGACGAAGTCGGTGTCCTCGGGGGTCTTCGGGAACTTCTTGGTGAGCCACTCGGTGAGGATCGGCAACAGTTCGGCGTAGGTGTCGAACATGCGGTCCATCTCCCCCACGTAGCGCGCGCCGAAACGTGATTCGAGCAGGTCGTGGTCCCGATAGAAGCGGTAGTGGCCGTTGTGGAAACGCCGGTCGTAGCCGAGATAGCGCGTGGACTGCTCGAGGTAACTCATGAGGCGGCCCCACTCGAGGACCTTGGTGAGCACGTTGCTGGCCTGTTCACAGGCCAGGTGCACGCCGCCCAGCTGGGCCACCGAGTCGTCGCCGTACTCGACGAAGATCCTCTGGTAGAGCTCGTCGGCGCGCTCGAGGCCGACGGTGGCGTCGATCGAGGTGTCGCCCGAGAGATCGAGGTCCCCGACGAACTCGTCGAGGAAGAGTCGGCGCAGGCTCTTGGTGGATCGGGAGTAGCGCGCGAACAACGCCCCTTTGACCACTTCGGGCAGGTTCACCAGCGCGAACACCGGACCTTCGAGGTTCGTGAAGTACCGGCGAAGAATCGCGATTTCGCTGTCCGTGAACTCCTCGGCGACGTAGACGTGCATGGACCCTCGAGGCTAGGGGCGAAATCAGGCCAGGGGGTGGACGCTGGAGTAGCCGGCCACCACGCTGCGCAGGACCGCGTCGCGGGCCTGGGCCGCGACGTCGGCGACCGACGTGAGATCGCTCATCCGGGCCAACTGTTCGCACAGATCGGCCACCTGCTTGGCGTTGCGCACGAAGTCACCGGGCGAGGTCTGGCCGATCTCGACGTCGGCGAGGTCCAGCACGGTGCCCAGGGAGGCGCCGCGAGCCCAGGCCGCGATGGTGGTGGCGAACTTCCCGTCGGGCTCCTTGGCCCCGGGCACGTTGAAGCGCCGCTCGATCTCTTGAATGGCCGCCGCGGTGACGGTGATCTCGGCCAGACGGTCGTTGAGGTCGCCGCGACGTTGCTGGCCGAGGCGGTCATTGAGCGTGCGCCGTTTCTTGGTGGTCACCTGTCGAGAGGCGTTCGCCAGACGACCGGCGCGCTTCGACTCGAACACGAAACAGGACAACAGCCCGGCCAGTTGCGCCGCTTCGAGTCCCTCGAAGAGGCCGCTGGTGATCGACTCGGCGATGAGCAGATCGCACTCGTGGTAGATGGAGCGAAGGAGTTGACCTCGAGTGGTGAGATGCCAACCCTCGGCGTAGCCGAGCTCTTCGAGGACGTGGTGGCGCGCGACCATCTGATCGCCTAGGGGGCGCTTGTTGCCGGTCGGTCGATGGTCGGTCTCGAATTGGGCGAACGAGCGTTGCACGACTTCGAGCGCCGTGTCGTACTCGAAGTGATTGATGAGGTTGGCGGTGAAGTTGTAGGTCGGTCGAAACGACGAATGCAGGTCGGACGGCGGAGCCAAGGCGACGCGACCGACGTCGCCGAGCGCGACCTCGTTGGCGAAACAGACGATGGCGTGACCTTCGTCGTCGAGTCCTCGTCGACCGGCGCGCCCCGTCATCTGCGAGAACTCCCCACTGGTGAGGAACTTTCGACCGGCGTCGGAGTACTTGGAGAACTTCTCCAAGGCCACCGAACGCGCCGGCATGTTCACACCGAGCGCCAGGGTTTCGGTGGCGAACACCACCGCGAGCAGGTTCAACTCGAAACAGGCCTCCACGATCTCGCGAAAAGCGGGGACCATCCCGGCGTGGTGCATCGCCAGTCCTCGACGCAGACAGTCGATGAAGTCGGCGTACTCCAGGGCCCGCAGATCGTCGTCGGAGAAGTCCAGTAGACGCGACTGGGCGATGGCCTCGATATCGCGCCGTTCGTCGGGCGTGGTGAACATGAGACCGTCGCGTCGACACTGGTGGGCCGCGTCATCGCAGGCGGCGCGCGAGAAGATGAAGACGATGACCGGCAACAGGTCCTCCCGCTCCAGGGCTTGGAGGAGTTCGCTGCGCCGGGGCGCTCGAAACGGGGGTGGCGGAGCACTGGTCTTAGGCCCCTTCCACTTCGGTCCGGGCCGGAACTTTCTCGTCGCCTTCATCAGATGGTCGATGCGGCGCGCGTCGTCCGAAAGGCGCTGGCCGTCGAGCAGGTCGACGATCTCCACGTTCGGCTGTCCGCGCCGCACGACCGCCAAGTGGTTGTGCAACTGAATCGGGCGTTCGTTCTCCACGATGATCGCCGTCGGTCCGCGAACCTCGGCGAACCACTCCCCGATGAAATTGGCGTTGCCAATGGTGGCCGAGAGGGCCACGAAACGCACGGCCGGCGGCGTGAGGATGATGACCTCTTCCCAGACTCCGCCGCGAAAGGGATCCTGGAGGTAGTGGACCTCGTCGAGTACGACGAGACCGAGTGTCCGGAGCTGGTGTGACTCGGTAAGCAGCATGTTGCGCAGTACTTCGGTCGTCATGACCACGACGTCGGCGCCGCCGTTGATCGACACGTCCCCGGTCAGGAGACCGACGCGGCGTTCGCCGTAGAGGGCGCACAGTTCGCCGTACTTTTGATTGGAGAGTGCCTTCAGGGGGGTCGTGTAGAAGGCTCGCTCCCCTCGTTCGAAGATGCGCCCGATGGCGTAGTTGGCGATCAGGGTCTTCCCGGAGCCGGTCGGCGCACTCACCAGCACGTTGACGTGCTCGTCCACGGCGTCAATCGCGTCTACCTGGAAGCGGTCGAGTCCGAAGGCGAGGCTGTTGATGAACCGACCGCGGTACTCGGCGTCGCTCACTTCTTCAACATTTTGCCGACGGCAATGGCGACGAAATAGAACACCGTGAGCGGCAACGCCAGGGCCAGCATCGAGAGGGGGTCACCGCTGGGGGTGAAGACCGCCGAGGCGATGGTGATGGCGATCAACGCGTAGCGCCAGAAGTGCAACAGCTGATTCGGCGTCACGATGTTGGCCATCTCCATGGCCACGAGCACTACCGGGAACTCAAAGGTCACGCCGAAGATGAACATCATTAACAAGAACAGCGTCAGATACTGGTTGGGGTTGTACTCGTTCAAGAGTGATTTACCACCGATGGACTCGAGAAACTGTATGGCGTGACCAAAACTGAAGTACGCGACCGTCATGCCCGAGATGAAAAAGACCAGGGAGGCCGACACGAAGGGAATGATGTACCGGCGTTCACGGGCCTTGAGACCGGGCGTGATGAATCGCCACATCTGCCAAAAGAGGACGGGCGACGCCAAGAAGATACCGCCGAAGAAACCGATCTTGATGCGAAGGGTCAGTCCGTCCAACGGGTTGGTCACCAGGAAGACGCAGCTCTTGTGCGCCGCGTCGCGCGCGGCGCAGTACGGCTCTTGCAGGAGGTGCAGGATCTGCGGGTAGAAAATGAACGCCACGACGCCGAAGAGCGACACCGTGATGGTCGAGATGAGAAAGCGGTGGCGAACTTCAGCGAGGTGTTCGCCCAGCGTCATGCCGGATTGGGCTCTACTGAATCGCGACACGTTCGACCTAGTTCAGAGACGGATCCGGCGGCAGCGTGGAATTCTCTGTTCGCGCGACGACCGGCCGATTGGGAGGGGTGATGAGCGGCGCCGCGGTTTCGGTCGCCACCGGTGGTGCGTTCTTCTGTACTTCCGCGGCCTCTTTCGCGTCGACGTTGTCGGACAGTTGATTCAACAGGTTGATGGGGCTGCGCACGATCCGGGCGATGTCCCCGGTGCTCGGCAGATCGGGAATGGCG
Source organism: uncultured Acidimicrobiaceae bacterium (assembly GCA_963716515.1). Classification (GTDB taxonomy): domain Bacteria; phylum Actinomycetota; class Acidimicrobiia; order Acidimicrobiales; family RAAP-2; genus RAAP-2. Next base: position 1,161,306 of record OY970319.1, on the reverse strand, counting down.
TCGCGCACCTCGGTTTCCACTCGTTCTTGCAGTCGCTTCAGCGCCCGCCAGCTCGAACCGAGACGGTGCGCCACTTCGGGCAGTTTGTCCGGACCCAGCAGGAGCAATACCACCGCCACAATCACCATGATCTTGACGGGACTTAAGAACATCAGTCCATTGTAGGTCGGGGTCTAGAGAAATCCGATTCGGGAAAGGGGCCAGATTCTCAAGAACGCCTTGCCGATGATGTCCGAGCGCGGCACCGCTCCCCACATGCGACTGTCACACGAGTTGGAGTGATTGTCGCCCATCATGAAGTACTGATTGGCCTTCAAATGGACGTGACCGATCGGTTGACCGAGCGGTTCGGTGTGGGGCCACTTCTCCACCAGCGCGACCCCGTTCACGTAGATGGTGTTGCCTTTGGACGTCAAGGTGTCACCGGGTACGCCGATCACCCGCTTCACGAGATCGGTGACCGGTTCGCCGCAGTTCTCGGCCGGTGGCGCCTTGAAGACGACGACGTCACCGATGTTGATCGTGCCCCACGAGACGGCCAGTTTGTTGATGATGATGCGATCACCGATCTGCAACGTCGGCTCCATGGAACCCGACGGGATGAAGAACGTTTGGAACGCGTAGGTGCGCATGAGGAACGACACCAGCACGGCGACGACAATGATCGCCGTCCACTCAATCAGTGCGCGGCGACGTGGTTTTCTTCGAGTCGCGGGCGGCGGTGGGGTGGGTGGCTCGGACGTCAAGACGCCGGAGTCTTCGTGGGGGGTCACTTCAGACACTTATCGAGTTTAGTCCGCTCAACCGTGTCGCTCTAAAGAGAGCAAGAGCTTCTGAAAACGTTCGTCGGTGCTCTTGAAGGGATCCTTCAGCAACACCGTGCGCTGCATTTCGTCGTTCAACTTCAGGTGAACCCAGTCCACGGTGTAGTCCCGACGCCACTCTTTGGCGGCCTTGATGAACGTGCCGCGCATGTGCGCGCGTGTCGTGGGCGGTGGCGTGTGCGTGGCGGTGGCGATCTCCTCGTCGCTCACGATGCGCCGGAGATGCCCTCGCGCTTGGCGGCGATAGTAGAGGCCTCGTTCGAAGCTGGTGTCGTGATAGAGCAGATCGATGAGGGCGATCTTGGGGTCGCTCAACTCCACGCCGCTTCGTTCGCGTTCGCGCTCGATGATCTGTAATTTGGCGATCCAGTCCACGCGATCGGCCAGTCCCATGGGGTCGTTGCGATACTGCTCGATCACTTCACGCCACAGTTGCACGGCGTGGACCTGGTCGGCCGGGAGCGGGTGACCCTGCAAGAACTGTTCGGCGCGCTCACAGAGGTCGTCTTGGATCTCCAGCGCCGTCAGGTCGCGCCCGTTGGTCAACTTGACCGGCTCCTTGCTCCACAGGTCGTAGGAGATGTCGCGCAGGGCGTTGATGGGTGAGGCCATGTTGTAATCGCGCAGGACGGTATTGCGGTCCTCGATCATGGCCAGCACCACCGCGGCGGTGCCCAGTTTCAGATAGGTCGCGAACTCGCTCATGTTGGAGTCACCGACGATCACGTGCAGGCGGCGATACTTCTCGGGGTCGGCGTGCGGTTCGTCGCGGGTGTTGATGATCGGTCGGCTGCGCGTGGTGGCCGAGGAGATCGCCTCCCAGATGTGCTCGGCCCGCTGGCTCATCGAGTACGCCGTGCCCTTGGCGTTGGTGACGACCTTGCCGGCGCCGGTGAAGATCTGGCGGCTGATGAGGTACGGGATGAAGACCTGTTCGAGGCGCGTCAGGTCGTCGATGCGCTCGATGCAGTAGTTCTCGTGACAGCCGTAGGAGTTGCCGGTCGAGTCGGTGTTGTTCTTGAAGAGGTAGATGTCACCGCGAATCCCTTCGTCACTGAGCTGACCTTGGGCGTATTCGACGAGCTCGCGCAGAATGGACTCCCCCGCCTTGTCCTGGGCGACGGCGTCGATCAGCGTGTCGCACTCGGCCGTGGCGTACTCCGGGTGGCTGCCGACGTCCAGGTAGAGGCGCGAGCCGTTCTCCAAGAAGACGTTGCTCGAGCGGCCCCAGGCGACGACCTTGCGAAAGAGGAAGCGACTGACCTCGTCCGGGCTGAGTCGGCGCTGGCCGCGCAGCGAGAAGGTGATTCCGTATTCAGTCTCGATGCCGTAGATGCGTCGCAGCATGGCGTGACCTTTGCCGATTCCTCAGCGAAGGAGCTCGCTGACTTGGTCGTCGTGTAGACGAGTGAATGTTCGTCGCTCGCCGCGGTCCTCGAGGATCCCCACCTCGAGATCGCTTACGGCAATAGTCCGGTCCGGTCCGGCCAGCGCGTCCACGGCGTTCTTCAGCGTGGTGGTGAGCGGTTCCAGGGAGTCTTCCGACGCGGCGAAGCGGGACTTGATCGTCTCGGCGTCGCCACCCAACACGGCGAATCGAGGCTCGTCGGAGATCGTGCCTTCGTAGGCGATGCGGTAGAGCTTCGTCGGACGCGTCGCGTTGCCCAGTTGGGCGACCAGGATCTCGACCTCGAGGGGCTTTTGACCCTCGGTGAACATGTCCCCCAGGTGCTGGGCGTAGTAGTTGGCCAGGGCCCGCACGTCGACGTCCCCCCGGGAGTAGGTGAAGCCCGTCGAGTCGGCCCAGCGGATGCCGGCCTCTCGAAGACGGTCGAACTCGTTGTATTTGCCGACGCCGGCGAAGGCGATACGGTCGTAGATCTCGGAGATCTTGAAGAGTGACGCCGAAGGGTTCTCCGCCACCACGACCACCCCGGTATTGAAGATGGCGCCAAGGATGGAGCGGCCCCGGGCGATTCCCTTCTGGGCGAACTCGGCGCGGTCGCGGATGAGCTGTTCGGGCGCGACGTAAAAGTAGTTGCTCATCGCAACGATCCTCCGGCGACACCGCCGCTCTGGGTGCGTCGTTCGTTGATGACCCGGAATCGCTCAGCGACGTCGTCGTGCTCGAGTTCTTGGAACCCGTCATCGGAGATGGTGACGATCATCGGGAAGAGGTCGCGCACGAAGTCCGGTCCCCCAGTGCTGGGATCGTTGTCGCCCGCTTCGTAGATCGCCAGCGCGCCCAGTTCGATGGCCCCGTCGCGGTCCAGGTCGGCGTTGAAGCCCAGGCGCAGGGTCCCCTCGGCGAAGGGGGTGCCGGATCCGATCGTGGAAAAATCGAAGCGCTCGTAGCAACCGCCGGCGCCGTCGTACTCGAAGATGCGCCCGACCTGGAGGTCCACGTCCCAACCGGCCAGCAGGGGCAGGACCAGCAGGGGTGACGAGAGATTGTTGCGTTGGATAATGGGCGAAAGGTAGTTGGCCTTCCCCTCCAGACTGAGGGAGGTGTCCGTCATCTTCTCGTAGTGCTCGAAGGAGAGCTGTGCCATGCGGATGAATTCAATGCCGCGCGCCGCCGTGCCGGACATGGCGATGGCGGTGAAACGGTCGGCCGCTTCGATCTTTCGTATGTCACGGCTGGCGATGTAGTTAGCGGTGGCCTGTCGGTCCCCCACCATCACGACGCCGCCCTGGTAGCGAACGGCGATCACGGTCGTCGCGTGGGCCGAAGCGACGCTCGCGTTGGAGACCGGTGGCGTCAGTCCGGTTGACTGGGCGAAATGGAAGAACGAAGGCCCCGGATCGTCCGAGGCGTGGAACAGCGGTAGACCCATCTACTCGCCGCCTTTTTGCACGTAGTTGCGAACGAACTCCTCGGCGTTCTCCTCGAGTACTTCGTCAATCTCGTCGAGCAGGTCATCCAGGTCGGCCTTCAACTGGTCGCCCTTGGTCGCGTCAACCGTCACCTCGGGCGCGGCTTCACTCGCGCGCTCGGTGCGTTGCTTTTGGATTCGCTCTTGCTCTGTCATACGTGTGTTCTACCTGTCTAGTGCTTCGAGAAGCGCTTGTGCCGTCGCACTCGTTTCTAGCAACTCTTCGGTCAGTTCTCGTGTACCCCTCAAAGGATCGAGCATCGGCACGCGCTGGAGCGGTCCTTCACCGAGGTCGAAAACGACGGAATCCCAATTCGCCGCCACGATCTCATCGGGATATCGAGCCACGCACTGGCCCCGGAAGTAGGCCCGTGTCGAATCCGGTGGATTGTGAACCGCTTCACGAACTGCGTCGTCGGTGTGCAAGGCCCGCAGTCCGACGCGCTGTGCCAGTGATCGTTCGGGGCGCAGATCGTGGTACTGCAGGTCGATGGCCTGGAGTCGCGCGTCTCCGTTCGGAAGCGCGTGACGCTCTTGAAAGCCCCGAATGACGCGAAGTTTGGCGACCCAGTCGATCCGATCGGCGACCGACTCGGGGTCATCGCGCACGCCGTCGAGCATCTCGCGCCACTGAGTGAGGACCAGTTGAATCTCCTCGGGCGTCGCCACGGCGTCGCCCCCGTGCTGCTCGACGTGGTCGTGGGCGAGGAGCCAGAGCTCGTCTTGAAAGTCCCACGCCGTACGTTCGCGGTCGTCCTCACAGGGGACCGCGCACTTCAGCGTGGGGTCGAGGGCGAAGCCCCGGACCGCGCCCACGGGGTGTCGGGGCATCGCCGGGAAGGCCCCCAGACCGGAGTCCTCTAAGACCGCCAGGAGCAACGCGGTCGAGCCGAGCTTGACGAAGGTCGCCACCTGGCTCATGTTGGCGTCGCCGATGATGACGTGGAGTCGGCGAAAGCGCTCGGCGTCGGCGTGCGGCTCATCACGGGTATTGATGATCGGACGTTTCAGCGTCGTCTCGAGTCCTACCACCTCTTCGAAGAACTCCGCGCGCGAACTCAGTTGGAAGAACGGATCACCGTCCAGCCCGGCGTCGGTCTCCGCGCCCACCTTGCCCGCGCCCACGATGATCTGACGCGAGACGAAGTGCGGCACCATGGCGCGCACCACGTGATTGAACTCGACGTCGCGACTGACGAGGTAGTTCTCGTGGGTGCCGTACGAGTTGCCTTTGCCGTCGGAGTTGTTCTTGTACAGGGTGATGGCCTGGTGCGGCTCGATCATCTCGTTGGCGACCATGAGGGCCCGGCGCATCACCTCTTCGCCGGCGACATCATAGAGCGTGGACTCGAGCGGGGTACGGCACTCCGGCGAGGAGTACTCGGGATGGGCGTGGTCGACGTAGAGGCGCGCGCCGTTGGTCAAGACCGTGTTGGCCAGGTGGGTCTCGACGATGGGCGCGAAGGACGTGAGGTCGGGCAGTCCGCGCGCGTCCATGTCGGGCGTTTCGCCTTCGAAGTCCCAGTTGATCCGGGTCCGACCCTCTTGGGCGTAGGCGTTGACGATGATGCTGGAGGCGACGATCTGATCGGCGTCGGGACCCCCGGCGATGCCGTACTCAGTCTCGATCCCGAGGACCTTCGCGACGGACATGGTCCTAGAGGTACTGGCCAGTGCCGACGTGTTGGATAGAACGACCGCCGAGTACGTCGGTCTCTTCACGATTCACGAGGGTGCGAATGAAGATGATCCGTTCGCCCTTCTTACCCGACACGCGCGCCCAGTCGTCCGGGTTGGTGGTGTTCGGAAGGTCCTCGTTCTCGCGGTACTCCTGTCGAATCGACTGAATCAGGTCGTCGGCGCGCAGACCGCGACCATTGTCGGCGATCTCACGCTTGACCGCGAGCTTCTTGGCGCGTCGAACCACGTTCTCGATCATGGCGCCGCTGGCGAAGTCCTTGAAGTACAGCACCTCTTTGTCGCCGCCTTGGTAGGTCACTTCGAGGAATCGATTCTCGTCGTGCACGGCGTACATGTCGGCGACGGTCTCTTCGATCATGACCGTGATGGCCTTGGCGCGGTCTCCCCCACCGAGGTCGCGGATCGACGACTCGTCGATCGGCAACTCGCTGTGGAGGTAGCGCTGGAAGATCTGGGCGGCGGCGTCGGCGTCGGGACGTTCGATCTTGATCTTCACGTCCAGTCGACCCGGTCGGAGTATCGCCGGGTCGATCAGGTCTTCGCGGTTGGTGGCACCGATGACGATCACGTCGCGCAGCGATTCGACGCCGTCGATCTCGGCCAGCAGTTGCGGGACGATGGTGGACTCCATGTCCGAGCTGATACCGGTGCCGCGGGTGCGAAAGAGCGAGTCCATCTCGTCGAAGAAGATGATGACCGGCACGCCCTCTTCGGCCTTCTCGCGCGCGCGCTGGAAGACCACGCGAATCTGGCGTTCGGTCTCGCCGACGTATTTATTGAGTAGCTCCGGGCCCTTGATGTTGAGGAAGTACGAACGCACGTTGCGGTTCCCGGTCAATTCGGCGACCTTTTGCGACAGCGAATTGGCGACGGCCTTGGCGATCAAAGTCTTGCCGCAGCCCGGCGGACCGTAGAGCAAGATGCCCTTGGGCGCCGGCAGGTCGTAGTCGTTGAACAGCGCGCGGTGCAGGTACGGCAACTCGACGGCGTCGGTGATGGCCTCGATCTGGGCGTCCAGTCCCCCGACGTCGGCGTAGGTGATGTCGGGAACTTCCTCGAGGATGAGCTCTTCGGCCTCTTGGCGCAGCAGCTTCTCGACCAGCAGGTTCGATCGCATGTCGAGCAAGAGATTGTCGCCACTGCGCAACTTGACCTCGCGCAACGAGTCGGCCAGTTCCACCACCCGCTCCTCGTCGGCGCGGCCGTAGACCAGGACCCGGCGGTCGTCGAGCACCTCTTTGACGGTGACCACCTCACCTTGACCGTCGGACTCGCGCACGCCGATGACGGTGAAGGACTCGTTCAGCACGACCTCGTTGCCCCGGTCGATCTGGCCGGGGTCGAGACCCGGATGCAGGGCCACGCGCATCTTTCGCCCGGAGGCGAAGATGTCGACCGTGCCGTCGTCGTTGAAGTCGATGAACGTGCCGTAGACGGCGGGCGGTTGGGTCAGTTTCTCCACTTCGTCACGCAACGCCGCGATCTGATCACGGGTCTGTTGAATCGTGATGGTGAGCTTCTCGTTGTTCGAGCGGCTCTGGGCCAGGGCGCCTCGCGCCTCGAGCAGTTTCTCTTCGAGCATCTCGATGCGCCGGCTGGCCTGTTCGACGTCACTCATGGTCGTATCGCGCGGTGAACTGACCACGATTTGGTCGTCGTTCTCTGGAACATCATCACTGCCGAAGGGCGTGGAACGGTCCATAACGCCACCCTAGGTGAGTGCGGAGGGCCGATGAAAGTCACCAGTAATTGGAGTGGCCCGCTAGAGTAACTAGACACATCGCGCCACGAAAGGGCCCCGCAATGAAGGTTTGGATTGACCAGGACTTGTGCACCGGAGACGGTCTCTGCGAAGAGATCTGCCCCGACGTGTTCACCCTGCTCGACGATGGCCTGGCCTACGTGAAAGAGGGCACCGACGTGAAGAGCGCGCCGGGCGGAGCCGAGGGAATCGCTGCCGTACCGGCCGGTATGGAAGACGCCGTCACCGAGGCCTCCGAAGAGTGTCCCGGCGAATGCATCTTCATCGAGAACGACTAAAGTCCGTCCACTCGCTTCACCAACCGTCGCGCGCTGGTGATGAATCCGGTGTGCGCGACCATGCGGTGGTCCGGTCGCACCGAACGTCCGTCGATGTGCCACGTTCGACGCAGAATCTCGACCGTCTCTTCGAGTCCGAAGGAGTGATGTCGAAGGGTCTCGCGAAGCAACTGCGTCTGATTGATCGTCGGTAGATAGGCCAGCAAAATGCCCCCGGGCCGCAGAGCGCCCTCAGCGTGCTTGACGACGTCCCACGGTTCGGGCATGTCCAGGATGATCCGGTCGAGGTCGGTCTCGTCGATGCCCATGGTCACGTCGCGGATCTGGACGTCGTAGGCGACGTCGGTGCCGAGCATGTCGTACACGTTCTTCGTGGCCTGGAGCGCGAAGTCCTCGCGAATCTCGTAGCCGGTGATGAGGGCGCCGGCGCGCAGCAACGTCATGGAGAGCGCGCCCGATCCGACGCCGGCCTCGAGCACGCGCATCTCCGGGCCTACGTCGGCCTGCATCAGGATGGTGCCGAGGTCCTTGGGGTAGATGACCTGCGCGCCGCGCGGCATCTTCAACACCACGTCGGACAGCGTCGGTCGCAGGGCCAGGAAGCTCCGCTCGGTGCTCCCGCGGATCAGTGATCCCTCGAGCGCGCCGACGATGTCGTTGTGCTGGACGATGCCGGCGTGGGTGTGGAACTCGGCGCCTTCGCGCAGCGTGATGAGGTAGTGCCGGTCCTTGGCGTCGATGAGCATGACCCGCTCCCCCAGTTTCAGCTCGGCGGCGCTCACTTGGCGGACTTTTTGGTGGAGGGCTTTCGCGCGGCGCGCGAGTCGAGCATCTGGAAGAGGATTAACGCGCCGGCCAGCGAGAGCCACCTCGGTGACTTCTTCTCCCACGCTTTGGCTAGGGCGCTCGCGGTGGCCAGGCCGAAGATTCGCTTCAGGATCAAGACGCGCGCCTCTTGCGCACTTGCCGACCGCGGTAACGACCCCAGGCGTAGCCGGTCATGATGCCCCCGACGCCGGCCATCGAGGCCGCCGAGTTCTTCGACGGCGTCATCTCGGCGATCTCCTCTTCGTTCGGCAACAGGGCGCGAATGGACGCCTCGAGCTGTTGACGGGCGGCCGACTGTTCTCTCACTTCGGTTCCTTGAGTCGTCGCTTCGCGGTGCCGCTCACGATGCGCCAGACGGTGAGGCCCACGATGATCGCCGCCAGCATCACCACGATCAGGTACGGAATCCACGAAAGGGTGCCGTCGAGCACCTTGAACTGTTCCTGGAGGAATCGCAGGGCGCCGATGAGCAAGAAGAGGTAGCCGAAGCCGACCAGGAGGCTGCCGAGCGCGCCCCAGGCGACGAAACGGCCCAGGTCCTTGAGCGGTTGGATGGTCTCTTCTTTGATGTAGCGCAGCGCCAACTGCTTGATCTCGTCGAGGTCGCGCTGGACCGTGTTGCCGCGCATGAACTTGCGCCACGTGGCCTTCTTCACGATCTCAGCCTACTCATGACGCTCTTTGATCAGATAGGTAGAGCTCGCGGTGGCGACGAGATTCCCCACCTCGTCGCGTACCTGGGCCCGTAGAAAGGCCACGACGTTACCGGGCTTCAACACGTTCGCCGTGCAGGTGAGCACGTCGCCGTTGCGAGCCGGTCGAAGGAACGACGACTTCATCTCGGTGTTGGCGACGTAGACCTTGCGGTCCTTCACGCTCAGTACCGCCGAGGCGCCCATGGCCGAATCCATCATCGCCGAGAGGAAACCTCCTTGCACGATTCCGGCCGGATTCAAGAATCGTTCGTCGACGCGCATGCGCCAGATCGTCGTCGCGTCAGCGCCCTTCTCCACGCAGGTCAGGCCCAGGGTGAGATCGCAGTTTGGCGGGATCTGGAGAGTCATCGCCAAAGGCTATCCGTGGCTCCTTGGCCTTGGCGCGTGGGCGGATTCTGTACTCTCGTAGCATGACCGACACTCTCTTCCCGGGCGCCACCGAACTCGAAGGACGGGCCATCCGTGAGATCTCCGCGGTGGCCATGGACGCTCCGGCGGCCGCGAACTCCGGCCACAGCGGCACGGCGATGGCGCTGGCCCCACTGGGCGTCACCCTGTGGGGACGGGTCATGCGTCACGACCCCACCGACCCCGGATGGAGTGACCGCGACCGGTTCATCCTGAGTAACGGTCACGCCTGCATCTTGCAGTACGCCCTGGCCCACGAGTTCGGTTACGACATGACGCCCGATGACCTGCGCGCCTTTCGTCAGCCCCACTCGCGCACGCCGGGTCACCCCGAGCGCGGCGTCGCCCCCACCGTCGAGGTAACCACGGGACCGCTCGGTCAGGGCATCGCCAACGGCGTCGGCATGGCCATCGCCGAGAGAATCCTACGCAGTGATTTCGGCAGCGACCTCGTCGATCACCGCACCTGGGTCATTGCCGGGGACGGCTGCCTGGAAGAGGGCGTCAGTCACGAGGCGGCGTCCTTGGCCGGTTCGCTGGGACTCGATCATCTGACGATCTTCTACGACAACAACCACATCACGATCGACGGCCCGACCGAATTGGCGTATCACGACGACGCGGTAGCGCGATTTGGCGCCTACGGCTGGCAGGTCATCGACCTCGGCGAGAAGGCCAACGACCTCGACGTGCTCGAGGGGGCGATGCGTGAAGCCATGGCCGAGACCGCGCGGCCGACACTGATCGTCGTACGTTCACACATCGCCTTCCCCTCGCCCGAGATGATGGACACCCGCGAAGCGCACGGCAATCCCTTTAAAGCGGCCGTCATTACCGAGGCCAAAGCGATTCTCGGCGTGCCCGACGTCGCGTTCCACTTCGACCCGGCGTTACCGGGTCAATTGGTGGAGTCGTTGAAGGGGCAACTCGAGGCGCGACTGGCCTGGGAGTCGCGGGTTACGACGTCGGGCGCCACGGGCGCCCGGTTGCTCGAACAGCTCAACCACAACGGGGCCGCCACCGTCACCACGCCCCCGGAACCGTTCGCGGCCGGTAGCAAGGCCGCGACGCGCAAAGCCATGCAGCGGGCCATGGACTGTTACGCCGTCCAAACACCGGGACTGACCGCCGGTTCGGCCGACCTCACCGACAACACGGGTATGACGCTCTCGGCGTTATCGGTCCAGAGTTCGACCAATCCCGGCGGTCGACAGTTCCACTACGGCATCCGGGAGTTCGCGATGAGCGCCAACCTGACCGGGCAGGCCCTCCACGGCGGCTTTCGACCGCTCGGGTCGACGTTCTTCGTCTTCAGTGACTACGCGCGCCCGGCCGTACGACTGGCCTCGCTCAGTGAGGCCGGCGTGATGTTCGTCTATACGCACGACTCGGTGGGCGTCGGCGAAGACGGTCCGACCCACGAACCGGTCGAACATTTGATGGCGCTTCGAGCGATGCCCCATCTTCACGTGGTGCGTCCGTCGGACGCCAACGAGACGCTCGATCTCGTCGAGCAGTTCTTGAGTGCCTCCGAACCGGTGACGACCGCCATGGTGCTCTCGCGACAAGACATGCCGGTCTTCAACGACGCCGACGCGAAAGCCTCCAAGGAGAACGCCCGTCGAGGCGGCTACGTGGTGCGCGAAGACGCCGACGCCGTGTTCACGCTGGTCGGCACGGGCTCCGAAGTCGGGCACTGCCTCGCGGCGAACGATGAGCTCACCGCCCAGGGCGTAGCCACCCGGGTCGTCGCGCTGCCGTGCTGGCGATGCTTCGACGCCCAGCCGAGCGAGTACCGCGACGCGGTCTTGCGGCGCAGTACGCCGTCGGTGTCACTGGAGGCGGGAGCGACCCTAGGGTGGACGAAGTACGTGGACCAAGCGATCGGCATTGACTCGTTCGGCCTCTCGGCGCCCGGCAGTTACGTGATGGACTATTTCCACATAAACGCCGCGACGTTGGTGGCTCACGTTCACGAGGCTTTAGGAGACGCACCATGACCAAGTTGGATGAACTCTTTGCCCAGTACGGACAGAGTCCCTGGATCGACAACATTCGACGGGACTGGTTGAACGACGGCACGCTGGCCGGCATGGTCGTGAAAGGTGTGCGCGGCGTGACGTCCAATCCCTCGATCTTCGCCAAGACCCTCTCGACGTCGTCGGCCTACGACGAGATGCTCGAAGGCAAGGCCGACGTCGACGTCGAAGTGCTCTTCGAAGAGCTCGCGGTCCGTGACGTTCGCGACGCCTGTGACGTACTCGGTTCGGTCCACACCGCGTCCTGTAGCGCCTTCGCCGCGAAGGAGCGTCGCTACTGCGACGGCTTCGTGTCGCTTGAGGTGTCGCCCCGTCTGGCGCGCGACACGGTGGCCACGGTCACCGCCGCGAAGCGACTGGCGGCCGAAGTGGGACGCAAGAACGTGATGATCAAGATCCCCGGGACGAAGGAGGGCTTGCCGGCCATCACCGAAGTACTGGGGGCCGGGATCAACGTGAACGTCACGCTGATCTTCTCCCTCGACCGGTACAACGAGGTCATCACCGCCTGGATGGAAGGACTGGAGCTGGCGTTGACCCGTCGCAGCGACGTGAGCCCGATCGGCAGCGTCGCCTCGTTCTTCGTCTCGCGCGTCGACGTCGCCGTGGACGCCCTGTTGCCCGAGGACGACCCCCGACGGGGCACCACCGCCAACGCGCAAGTGGCCGGTGCCTACCAACTGTTCCGTCGCCGGATGGCGAGCGAGCGAGCATTGGCGCTCTTCGCGGCCGGCGCTCAGGTGCAGCGACCTCTGTGGGCGTCCACCTCGACGAAGAATCCGACGTACTTCGACCTGCTCTACGTCGACACCATCGTCGCCGACGAGACCGTCAACACGATGCCCGACGCCACGCTCGCCGCGACGTTGGACCACGGGAACTTTGCCAGTTCGGAGTTGCTGAGCGACGAGAAGATCGCCGACGCGGCCGCACTGCTCGACCAGTTGCCCGAGAACATCTCGCTGGCGCAGGTCACCGAGAAACTCGAGGCCGACGGCGTGTCGGCCTTCGTAGCCTCCTACGAGGAGCTCTTGAAGACCGTCGCCGAAAAGATGCAAGGCCAATCGTAGCTTTCGAACATACCGTGGCTCGAACTCCGCGGAACGGTTCAACACTTGATGACCCTTCCCTAAGTGTTGAGTCGCAAGTCCTTCAAGGACGTCTACCTACCTGACAGGCACCCGGCCAGTTTCTGTCAGTCGGCTCACTTCTTTCTAAGAAACGTGAATCAGTGCGGCCCGATGACGCTCGGTCACGTTCGTGCGCACGTATATCACCGCCTCTTGGACCCGGCCTAAGATCTTGCTGCAAAGTAAGCGACGGGAACAAAGTTTTTTCATTTCAACTCTGTTACGTCGTTCCTCTCGAGTGCAATGTCACAACGCTCCGGCATTGTTGGAGAAGTGACTTCGAAGTTCAACGCCAGCCCGCGCCGCAGGGGCAACAACAAATGCCCTGCGTGGCGCCTACCCAAAGGTCAGACGGTTTCAACCTTCGTGGTCTCCCTCGACACCTCCGACGCCCACGCGAGACAACGACTTGAATCTCTCTATTTCACTATGTTCAACCTGCGCCGGGCCCTGCAGCGCGACGCGCAAGGGCTCTGTCGCGCATATTGGGTTCGAAAGGAGCGACGCGACACGCTGGGCTGGAAATTCGTGGCGGAAGACCTTGGTCTCACTCGCGAAGGATTCGAGCAACTGGCGAAAGCACACGCACGAAACTCTCGCTGGGCAATGGACCACGTCTCGATGGCGCTCGTTTGTCACATGGCGGACGCCGTCTTCGAAGACGCAGCGCGCCATCTCTGGTCGGACAGGGCTGGAAAGCGCCACGGTGCGCTGCGCGTTAACGCGATGCACCAATTCGCCACTATTCACGGACGCGCAAAGTCGCACACCACCGTCAACAAATGGGAGACCTTTCGCCTTTACGGAACCCTCGAAGGACACCTCGATGCTTACGGCCACAGCGCTCTGGGAAATCACCCGACGCTGGCCGACGTGGCGAAGCTGACACCGGGATCGGCGGTACTCCGCCAGCACAGGATGACCACCCCCGGTCCCACCAAGTGGTCGACCTACGTCGGTCCTCTGGTGATGGTCTTTGCCGGAGGACCGATTTCCAGCGAACCTGAGCTGCAACTCCCAGTGCGTCTGCCGTCGGGGCGGGGCCAGTGGGAGCGAGTGGTGCACTTTCTCGCGCGACCAGAGCTCTGGCACAAGATCGACCTGGTGCGCCGGGCGGACTCCTCGCAGCCCGGTGGCTGGCGCTACGAGATGCACTTGTTGGTATTAAGCGGTGGCTACACCTCGGCGAAGAACTGCGCTTCGCTCGACGCTGCACCGACTGACCGCCGAGTCTGCGTGGACGTCAACGTCTCCAACCTCGCGGTCGTCTCCGTGAACGCGAGTCACCGTGACCCCCGAAGCACCTTGGTGCGCGTCGACACCGGTGAGCGCGAGCGACTCGCTCGCGCGGCCGCGAAGAGACGGCGGGGCCAGCGCCGAATCGATCGCTCCAGAAGGGCGTCGAACACCGAGCAGTACGCGAAGTCCCTGGCGCAAGTCAAACGTGACGAACGTCGTTCCGCTCGGGGTCTTCGCGCGATCAAGGATGCGACACCGAGCGGAGGACGACAGAGCTCGGCAGCTGGCGTACCGAGTCGGTCTTACCGTCACGACCAACTTTCAGCCACGTACCGCGATCTGCGACGACGTCAGGGCGAGCAGGAGCGCGCTCTGAGTCGCACCAAGCTCACCCACGCCCATGCCGTGGCAGTGCAGCTAATTGCTTCCCACGGCACCAACTGGTTGATCGAGGACTGCGACCTCACGACCTGGGCGAAGTTTTGGGGCAAGTCGCTCCACGCTTTCGCCCCGGGCATGGTCACGGCTGAACTGGCGGTCTTGGTGGCTCGACGCGGTGGCTCCTTCGTCAAAGTAGCGACTGGCCCCACGGCGCTCTCGAGTCATTGCCTCTGTGGGCGCCGCGTCAAAAAGGACCTGTCCAACCGCACGCACCGATGTGATTCCTGTATGTTCAGCGGCAATCGTGACCTGGTCGCAGCCGCGTTGGGCACCTGCGTCGTGACCGATCTCAATGATCCATTGAGCGCGCGAGTTGATTACACCCGCGCCGCCGCGTTGCTGACGGAGATTCTCACCACTTCTCCATGCCAAAGCCTTATCAACCCAGGGCGCCAAGACGCCCTGACGAGTCAAACGCACCCTCTAGTGTCGTTGCGTCGAAGTGACGCGCGGCATCAAGGCGCCAGGTCAACGAGATCTCTTCGTCGGACTGCTCGTCTCAACGCCGAACGCACGGCGCAATCGACCAACGGACCGGACATTGCTCGGCCCGCGAAGGTTGTGCACGGCTCGGCACAGAGTTGCAACTCCCCGCCTGTGGACTTGCAACTCAACGCTTAGGATGTCGCCATGACGTCGCCGCGAGGAGCCACCGCATACGCCGATCTACTCGCAACACCGCTGATTGAACTCGCGAGCGCCGCGTTCGCCAAGGCCCGAGCCGCCCATGGTTACGTCGTCACCTATTCGCCCAAGGTCTTCATTCCGCTAACGAAACTCTGTCGTGACCGCTGCGGGTACTGCACCTTCGCCCAGGCGCCGGCCCATGTGGCCGCGCCGTACATGAGCCTGGACGAAGTGATGGCCGTGGCCCAGGCGGGGCGCGACGCCGGCTGCACCGAGGCGCTCTTCACGTTGGGCGAACGACCGGAGTTGCGCTACGACGAAGCGGCCCGCTGGCTCGCCGCGCGCGGCTACGAGTCGACGGTCGACTACGTCGCCAACGCCGCCCAGATGGTGCTCGAGAGTACCGGGCTGTTGCCGCACGCCAACGCCGGGGCGCTGTACCACCACGAACTCGCCCAGTTGCGCCTCGTCTCGGCCTCCCAGGGCATGATGATCGAGGCGGTGGCCGATCTGGCGGCTCACCGCCTGGCCCCCGACAAGGATCCCCAGCGCCGACTGGACACCTTGCGCATGGCCGGCGAATTGAAGATTCCCTTCACCACCGGACTGCTGGTCGGTATCGGCGAGACACGAACCGAACGCCTCGCGACCTTGACGGCCATCGCCGCGTCGCACGAAGAGTTCGGTCACGTTCAAGAAGTGATCATCCAGAACTTCTTACCCAAGCCCCGAACGGCGATGGCCAACGAGCCGCCGGCCAGCGACCAGGAGTTCCACTGGACGATCGCGGTCGCGCGACTGATGCTGCCCGATTCGATTCATCTCCAGGCGCCGCCGAACTTGAGCGTCGACCCGACCAGGCTGCTCGACTTCGGCATCGATGACTTCGGAGGTATCTCACCGGTCACCGCCGATCACGTCAACCCGGAACGGGCCTGGCCGGCGCTGAGCGTTTTGAGCAACGAGTGCGACGCCCGCGGCTTCAACCTCGAACCGAGGCTTACGGTCTATCCGGAGTTCATCGGCCCCAAGAGCGGCTTCCTTGACGACAAAGTTCGGCCCTACGTCCTCGCGCACGCCGATTCGACGTTCCTGGCGCGCAACGACGCCTGGGCCTCCGGCACGGAGGTCACGCCGCCGAGTCCTCCCACCACGCGCTCGCGCACCAGCGCCGTCTCCTCGGTGCTCGCGCGCTACGAGCCCGGGTACCCGCTCGATCGCGAAGAGTTGACCACGCTCTTTCATGCCCGAGGCGCCGACTTCAACGCTGTGGTCGAACGCGCCGACACCGTCCGACGGGACCTGGTCGGTGAGGGCGTCACGTTCGTGATCAACCGCAACATCAACTACACCAACGTCTGCACCTTCAAGTGCCGGTTCTGTGCTTTTTCCAAGGGGCCGTTGTCACTCAACCTGCGAGGCGACCCCTACCTGCTCACGCTGGATGAGATCAGCGAACGCGTGCGCGAAGCCGAGGCCAGGGGCGCCACCGAAGTCTGTCTACAGGGCGGCATCCATCCCAAGTTCGATGGCGACTACTACATCGACGTGGTGGCCGCGGTGCGCGCCGGCTCGCCGCGGATCCACATCCACGCCTTCAGCGCGCTCGAGGTGTTCGAGGGCGCGCGACGTTCCGAGCAAGATCTGGTGACGTACCTCACGCGACTGAAAGACGCCGGATTGAAGACGCTTCCCGGGACGGCGGCCGAGATTCTCGACGACGGGGTGCGCGCGGTGCTCTGTCCCGACAAGATCAACTCCGATCAGTGGCTCGAAGTGCACCGCGCCGCCCACAGCGTCGGACTTCGCTCGAACATCACCATCATGTTCGGAGCGGTCGAGGGGGTCGACAGCTGGGCGACGCACCTCCTGCGCACTCGCGAACTGCAGCGAGAGACTGGGGGCTTCACCGAGTTCGTTCCGCTCCCCTTCGTGCACATGGCGACGCCGATCTTCTTGCAGGGTCGCGCCCGACGGGGACCGACGTTCCGCGAGGCCGTGCTCATGCACTCGGTGGCGCGACTGCACTACGCGACGCTCATCGACAACGTTCAGGTGAGCTGGGTCAAGATGGGCGTCGCCGGATCGCGCCGTATTCTCGACGCGGGTGCCAACGACGTGGGCGGCACGCTGATGGACGAGAACATCTCGCGAGCCGCCGGAGCGAGTCACGGCCAAGAGATGGATGTCGATACCTTGCGCGCCCTCGTCGAACCGTTGGGACGGCCCCTGGTCCAACGCAGCACCCTCTATCAGACGTTGTAGCCGTGGATGAGTTGATCGAAGGGTTCCTCAACGAGTTGCGCCGCGACTCTCCACTGGCCGATGATCGCATCGAGGTGCTGCGGGCGCTGCTGGTGCGCTTCGTGGAACTGGCGATGATCGACGGTGACGTCAGTGATCTGAAGGTTGCGGTGAACACCCTCAACGAGTTGACCGAAGCGTCGACACTGTTCGCCCAGTGGCGCGACGTGCCCAAGTTGGCGATCTTCGGTTCGGCGCGCACGGAGATGGAACACGCCCTCTACGAGATGGCGCGTCAACTCGGTGCGGCGATGGCGCAACGGGGATGGATGATCATCTCGGGCGCCGGTCCCGGCATCATGGAGGCCTCGGCCAAGGGGGCCGGCCGCGAACACACGCTGGGCGTGAATATCGAACTGCCCTTCGAACAGTTTTCCAATCCCTACATCGACGCCGAAACCATGCTCGTGGCGATGCAGTACTTCTTCACCCGAAAAGTCGCCATGACCCGGCCGTCGAACGCGTTCGCCATATTCCCCGGCGGCCTCGGCACCATGGACGAGACCTTCGAAGTCCTCACGCTGCTCCACACCGGGAAGACGTCACCGGCCCCGGTGGTGCTGCTCGACACGACCGACGGATCCTTTTGGCACCAGTGGATGACCTTCGTCGAAGGCGCCATCATCGCCGATCACTACATCGACGAAGACGACACGTGCTTGGTTCGGATCTGCACCTCGATTGAAGAAGCCGTCGCCGAGATCGATCACTTCTTCTCCAACTACGTGCGTTTCGACGTCCGAGGCGACCGGGGCTTCATCCAAGTCCGACGGCGACCGAGCGAGGGGCAACTGGCCGAACTGGCCCGCGTCGTGCCCCGATTCGCCCAGGGCCTCGGTTACGTGCTCGAAGACGACACGACCATCTCTTTCGCCTTCGACGGTCGCAACTACGTGAACCTGCGGCTGTTGATCAATCAGATCAACGAGTGGCGTTAGTCGTCACTCGTTCCACGAAGCAGCATCTCGGCCTTTTGGAGGCTCCGTCGTACTTTGGCCAGCCGGCGTTCCAGTTCCTTGGCTTCGTCGCCACCTTCGGAACGGAGTTGCGCGCGCACGGTGTCGAAGATCGCGTCGGCCACGCGACTCTCGAGGGCGCCCACTTCGTCGGCCAGGCCGTGAAAGGACTCCATCAGCCGAGCGTGACGTACGCCAATGCGTCCTTGGCGTACTGCGCGCGCAGCACTTTCTTGTCGAACTTGCCGACGCTGGTCTTGGGAACGGTCTCGATGAAGGCCCAACGTTCGGGGAGCCACCACTTGACGACCCGGGTAGAGAGAAAATCGCGAAGTTCTTCGGCGCTCGCCGAGGCGTCCGGTCGCAACACGACACAGGCCAACGGTCGCTCATCCCAACGCTCGTCCGGCACCGCGATCACCGCGGCCTCGAAGACGGCCGGGTGCGCCATCAAGAGACCCTCGAGCTCGACCGAGCTGATCCACTCCCCGCCCGACTTGATGACGTCTTTCGAACGATCGCTGATGGTCATGAAGCCTTCGCTGTCGATCGCGCCGATGTCACCGGTGCGCAGCCAATCGTCGTGGAACTTCTCCGGGTCGTCGGTGCCGAAGTAGGACGCGGTGATCCAGGGCCCCCGGATCTCGAACTCCCCCACCGTCTTGCCGTCGCGCGGCAGGATCGTTCCGTCTTCGTCGGTTACCCGAATCTCGACCCCGGCCACGACGCGTCCGGCCTTCACCCGGTAGTCGATCTGCAGGTCCTTCGGGGTGCCCGACGGCGGGATCGAGACCGCGGCCAGGGGGCTCGTCTCGGTCATCCCCCAGCCCTGGATCACGTCGATGCCGAAGCGGTCGCGAAAGGCTTCGATCATGACCCGCGGCACGGCCGCACCTCCGGCGACGATGCCGCGCAGGCTCGAGAGGTCGGCGTCGGGGTTGTTCTCGGTGACGCGCAGTACGTCATTCCACACCGTTGGGACACCGAGGGAGATGGTGGGGCGCAGCTCCTGGATCATCTTGACGATCGGATCTCCCTGCAAGAACATCTGGGGCATGATCAACTCGGTACCGGCGAAGAAGGCCGTGTAGGCCGCGCCCCAGGCGTTGACGTGGAACATGGGGACGATCAAGAGGCAGCGATCGCGCTCACTGAGTCCGATCGAATTGGCGGTCGTGGAGGCCATGGAGTGCAACCAGGTCGACCGGTGCGAGTAGACCACGCCCTTGGGGTTACCCGTCGTTCCCGAGGTGTAACACATGATCGCGGCCGAGCGCTCGTCCAGGGTGGGCCACTGGAAGCCCGCCGATTCGGAGGTGAGAAAGGTTTCGTAGTCGATGGTCGTCCCGAGTGCGCCACTCTCGTCGGGACCGTGAACGATGATGTGCTTCACCGTCGGTATCTGGTCGCGAACCTTCGCGAGGGCGGGAACCAACGAGCTGTCGACGATGATGACGGAGTCCTCGGCGTGGTTGATGATGAAGGCCAGCTGCTCGGGAAAGAGCCGGATGTTGAGCGTGTGCAAGACCGCCCCCATGCAGGGGACGGCCACGTAGGCCTCCATGTGCGCCTGGTTGTTCCACATGAACGTCGCGACTCGCTCACCGGGTTGGACGCCGAGTTTGGTGAGGGCGGCCGCGAGTTGCTCGGCGCGCTTGGCGACCTCGTAGAACGTCGCCTCCTCGACACCCTCGGGCGTGACGGTCAGCACTTTCTTCTCGGAGTAGACGTATTCGCCGTGACGGATGATGCCGCTAATAAGCAGTGGCGCGTCTTGCATCGTGCTGTTCACTGATCCCCCTCTAGTCCCGTTGCGACGATGCTACAAAACCTGGAGCCCGTGAGTTCCTTACCAGGAGAGGGAGTACGGCTCGACCGGTGCGGGCAAGACGCTCGCCGCGCCAGACAGGTGAGCGTCGATGGCCGCCGCCGCACTGCGACCTTCGGCGATGGCCCAGACAATCAGGCTCTGTCCCCGTACGCCGTCACCGCAGGCGAAGACCGGTGAGGGCCCGTCGAGTGCTTCGACGCGCCAATCGGAGCTCACCGACAGCGTGGCCCGTGGCGTGATGAAGGGTGCACCGGCCAGACCGAGTTGATCCAATTCGGGCCCCACGAATCCGGCCGCGATCAACACCAGGTCGGCCGACATGACGACGGTCTCGTTCGAAACGTCGTCTCGCACGACGATGCGTTCGACGCGACCGTCGCCGTGGAACTCCAACGTCTCGGTGGAAAAGCGACGCTCCCCGCCTTCGTCGTGGGCGGGCGACGACTTGTAGATCCGGGCCATGGTGGGCCAGGGCTGGTCCTCCGGCCGTTCGTCGGGCGGTCGGTCGAGTATCTCGATCTGGACGACGGACTGCGCGCCTTGACGATGCACGGTGCCCAAGCAGTCGGCCCCGGTGTCGCCGCCGCCCAGAATGACGACGTGCAGGTCCCGCGCGTCGATCGGCGTCGGCTCGTCGTCGCGCACGGAACGATTGGCCGCCTCGAGGTACGTCATCGCGGGGTACACGCCCGCCAGTTGCGCCCCCGGGACCGGGATCAACCGAGGACGCGTCGAACCCAAGGCCAGCAACACGGCGTCGAAGTCGCGTTGGAGATCGCCCAACGGCGTGGTCGCGTCGCCGACGCACACGTTGGGGTGGAAGGTGACGCCCGAGGACGCCATCACGGCGAGGCGGCGATCGAGGATCGCTTTTTCCATTTTGAACTCCGGGATGCCGTAACGGAGGAGTCCGCCGATGGCGTCGCTCCGTTCGAAGACCTCGACGTCGTGACCCACGCTGGCGAGCTGGGCCGCCGCCGCGAGACCGGCCGGCCCGGAGCCGACGACCGCGACGCGCTTACCGGTGCGGACGTCGGGAACCGTGGCGACGGCGAAGCCGTGGGTGAAGGCGTGCTCGGCCACTTCGTACTCGATGCGCTCAATGGTGACCGGGCTGTCCGAGATGCCCAACACGCAGGCCGACTCACACGGCGCGGGACAGAGGCGGCCGGTGAACTCGGGAAAGTTGTTGGTGTCGAACAGTTGGGCGGCGGCCTGCTCCCAGTGCGAGCGATAGACGTGATCGTTAAAGGTCGGGATGCGATTGCCCAAGGGACAGCCCTGCATGCAGAACGGAATCCCGCAGTCCATGCATCGCGCTCCCTGGGTGGACACGTCGTCGTCGCTCTGTGGTTCGTACACTTCGCGCCAGTCACGGAGTCGAACGGCGACCGGTCGATGACTCGGGCCGCGTCGCGGGTACTCCAGAAAGCCGGTGGGCTTACCCACTGCGCAACTCGTCTCGGACCCGCTGGTACTCCGAGGTCTCGATCCGCACGAAGTGCATGCGTTGCGCGCGCCAGTCGTGGAGAATCGTCTCGCCGACGCGCGAGCCGGTCTCGTCGACGAATCGAGCGAGGAGCTCTCGCAGGCGCTCGTCGTCCTCGAACTCCAGGGGATCGATCTCGTAGACCCCGGCGCTGAGGTGGTCGTAGACGTTCTGGTGGGGGTCGTACAGGAAGAGCGTGCCGCCCGACATGCCGGCGGCCAGGTTTCGCCCGACCGCCCCGAGTATCACGACCACGCCGCCGGTCATGTACTCACAGGCGTGATCGCCGGTGCCTTCGACGATGATCGTCGCGCCGGAGTTGCGCACGCCGCACCGTTCGCCGACCACGCCGCTGATGAAGATCTCGCCGCTCGTCGCGCCGTAGCCGATCACGTTGCCGGCGATGATGTTCTGCTCGCTGGCGAACGTGGCGTGCGGTGAAGGACGGATGATGATGCGCCCGCCGGAGAGTCCCTTGCCGGCGTAGTCGTTGGCGTCACCGGTCAAGCGGAGGGTCATACCGCGCGGCACGAAGGCACCGAGGCTCTGGCCCGACGATCCCACCAGATCGATCTCGATGAGGTCGTCGGGGAGCTCTCGCGCCCCGAGGGCGCGCGTGATGGCGCTGCCGGTCAAGGTACCTACGGCCCGATTCACGTTGCGAACGGCCGTGGAGAATCGATAGGGCGTGGCGCGCGACGCCGCTACCACCGCGTCGTGCAGGAAGGTCCAGTCCAGCGCGCCGTCGAGACCGTGCTCCTGTTTCACGCTCTGATGGCGCTGATCAGGCGCGACGGTCACCAGCAGCGCGGAGAGATCGAGGTCGCTGTTCTCGTCGTCGGTGGCGTCGATCGCCAACCGGGTCGCGTCGCCGATCACCTCTTCGAGGGTTCGCGCCCCTAAGGCGGCGAGGTACTCACGAACCTCTTGGGCGATGAATTCGAAGAAGTTCTCGACGAACTCCGGCTGACCGGTGAAGCGTTCGCGAAGCTTCGGATTCTGGGTGGCGATCCCGACCGGGCACGTGTCGAGGTGACAGACCCGCATCATCACGCAGCCCGACACGACCAACGGCGCCGTGGCGAAGCCGAACTCCTCCGCGCCCAAGAGCGCGGCGATGATGACGTCACGACCGGTCTTCAACTGTCCGTCCACCTGCAGCACCACCCGGCTGCGCAGTCCGTTGGCCGCGAGCGTCTGGTGCGTCTCGGCCAGCCCGAGTTCCCAAGGGGTGCCGGCGTGTTTCAGCGACGTGAGGGGTGCCGCACCGGTCCCGCCGTCGTGACCCGAGATGAGGATCACGTCGGCGTGCGCCTTGGCGACGCCCGCGGCGATGGTCCCGACGCCCTGTTCGCTGACCAGCTTCACGTGGATCCGCGCCTGGTCGTTCGCGTTCTTCAAGTCGTAGATCAGTTGGGCCAGGTCCTCGATCGAATAGATGTCGTGGTGCGGGGGTGGCGATATCAGGCCCACGCCCGGGGTCGAATGACGGGTCTTGGCAATCCAGGGGTAGACCTTGGTCCCGGGCAGCTGCCCTCCTTCGCCCGGCTTGGCGCCCTGGGCCATCTTGATCTGGATGTCGTCGGCGTTGACGAGGAATCGACTGGTGACGCCGAAGCGCCCGGAGGCCACTTGCTTGATGGCCGAACGGCGGTTGTGGTGGGGATCGGACGTGTCGAAGCGCTCCTCGTCCTCTCCCCCCTCGCCGGTGTTGGACTTCGCCCCGAGTCGATTCATCGCGATCGCCAGCGTGGCGTGCGCCTCTTCGGAGATCGAGCCGTAGGACATGGCGCCGGTGCTGAAGCGCTTGATGATCGAGGCGGTGCTCTCGACCTCGTCGAGCGGCAACGGGGCGGCGCTGGGCACGAGGTTCATGAGACCTCGCAAGGTAGCGAGCCCGTTCGACTGGTCGTCGACCAGGGCGGTGTACTCCTTGAAGATGTCGAAGCGTTTCGCGCGAGTGGCGTGTTGCAGTTTCTGGACCGTGCGCGGATTGAAGAGGTGGATCTCGCCGTCACGTCGCCACTGGTACTCGCCGCTGTTTCGCAACTCGACCGGCTCTCCGGGGGCCGGTTCGTAGGCGCGGCCGTGGAGCAAGAGCACGCTTCGGGCGATGTGCTCGAGCGTGATACCGCCGAGCCGCGACGTGAATCCCGGGAAGTATCTGGCCAGGACCGTTTCGGAGATGCCCACGGCCTCGAAGAGTTGCGATCCGACGTAACTGGCGACCGTGCTCACGCCCATCTTCGACATCGTCTTGACCACGCCTTTGTTGAGCGCCTTGCCGTACTGATAACGGGCCTCGAAGGAACTGAGGCCGACCAACTCGCCCTCGTCGATCAACGCGTCGATGGACTCGTAGGCCAGGTAGGGACAGACCGCCGAGGCGCCGAACCCGAGGAGCAGCGCCACGTGGTGGACTTCGCGCACGTCACCCGACTCCATGATCAACGCGGCGCTGGTTCGCAAGTGCTCGTCCACCAGGCGGTGGTGCACGGCCGAGGCCAGGAGCAGACTCGGGATGGCCGCGAGTTCGGGCGTGGTGTTGCGATCCGAGAGGATGATGATGTTGGTCCCGTCGCGGACTTCGGCCACCACTTCATCGCACAGCGCGTGGATGGCCATCGCCAGGCGCTCGGCGCCGGTGCCCACCCCGTGGGCCTCGAAGAGGCCGTCGATGACCACGGTGGTGAAACCTCGCATGCGATCGAACTCTTCGATGTAGCGGATCTTGGCCAGTTCGTCGACGCTCAAAATCGGTGACGGCAGGACGATCTGGTGGCAGTGGTTGGCGCTCTCGGTGAGCAGGTTGTCCTCGCCGCCGATCGTGACCCGCGTCGAGGTGACGAGCTCTTCGCGGATGGCGTCCAGGGGTGGGTTGGTCACCTGGGCGAAGAGCTGGGTGAAGAAGTCGAAGAGTGGTCGCGGGAGCTTCGACAGGGTGGGGACCGTGGAGTCCGAGCCCATGGAGCCGATGGGCTCCTCGCTCACCTGGGCCATGTGTCGAACGATGAGGCGGAGGTCCTCTTCGCTGTAGCCGAAGTTCATCTGCTGGCGAACGATGGAGGCGTGATTCGGCGTGAGCATGGTGGGGGCGTCGATCTCGTCGAGTGAACGTTGTTGCTCGCGAAGCCACTCGCCGTACGGTGCTCGTTGGCTGAGCGTGCTCTTCAGCTCGTCGTCGTCGACGATCCGTCCTTGCTCGATGTCGACGAGGAACATTCGTCCCGGTTGCAAGCGACCCTTGCGCTCGATGTTGGCTGGATCGATGGGCAGCACGCCGACTTCGCTGGCGAAGATGACGCGGTGGTCCTTGGTGACCCAGTACCGCGCCGGACGCAGTCCGTTGCGGTCCAACACGGCGCCCACCACCCGGCCGTCACAGAACGTCACCGACGCCGGTCCGTCCCACGGCTCCATCAGACCGGCGTGGTAGCGGTAGAAGTCGCGACGGGACTCGCTCATGAAGGTGGAACGCTCCCAGGCCTCGGGGATCATCATCAGCACCGCGTGCGGCAATGAGCGTCCCGCTTGCACCAGGAGTTCCACGACTTCGTCGAAGCTGGCCGAGTCGCTGAGGCCGTTGGTGATCAGCGGTGTCAATTCAGAGATAGGAAGGGGCAGCACGTCGCTTTGAAGCGTGGTCTCACGCGCCGTCATCCAGTTGCGATTGCCCCGGACGGTGTTGATTTCGCCGTTGTGCGCGATGTAGCGAAATGGTTGGGCGAGGTCCCAGCGCGGCAGGACATTCGTCGAGAAGCGACTGTGGACGACGGCAATCGCCGAGGTGAGTCGCGGGTCCTGCAGATCGCTGAAGTACTGGCGCAGTTGGGGCGAGGTCAGCATCCCCTTGTAGATCAGCACGTGCGGCGAACAGGACGAGGCGTAGACGTCACTCGTGTGCTCGATCACCTTTCGCGCGCAGTACAACGCGCGCTCGAGGTCGGGCGCCGGATTAGAAGCCCTTGGCGCGATCAGCTGCTGGACGAAACGCGGCTCCGAGGCCAGGGAGGTCGCGCCGAGCACCGTCGAGTCGACCGGTACCTCGCGCCACCCGAGCGACTCGAGACCGACGCGCTCGAGGACCGCGTCGATTTCCTCGCGCAGTACGGCGTCGTTCGAACCCTTGGGCACCATCCAGTGTGCGACGCCGTACTCCCCCGCCGGCGGCAGAACCTCGCCGAACTCGTCTCGAAGAAAGGCGTCCGGCATCTGGATGAGCAGACCGGCGCCGTCGCCCGAATCGGCGTCCGAACCCGAGGCGCCCCGGTGCTCGAGATTTTCCAGGATGGTGAGCGCGTCCAGAATCGTGGCGTTGGTCGCGTGGGCGCTCAGGTCCGCGACCATGCCCACACCGCAGGCGTCGTGCTCGAAAGAGGGGTCGTAGAGAGTCTTTGTCATAGCGTTTCCGTCCGGGGCAACGCTGACCCACCACAATCATAACGAAAGTGACTCGAGTCCCTCGACCTACGCTGGTCACGTGAAGACGGCCAAACGTGCACTCATTGTCGGTGGCGGCGTCATCGGATTGACGAGCGCCTTTCAATTGGCCCGTCGTGGTTGGCTGGTCACCCTCTTCGATCCCACCGTGGGCCGCGGCGCCACGTGGGCCGCGGCCGGGATGATCGCGCCGATCGCCGAGATCGGTCCCGGTGAAGAGTCGAACTACGAACTGCAGAGCGGTGCCCTCGAGGCGTGGCGTACGTTCGCCGCAGAGGTGCGTGAGGTGACCAAGAAGGAACTGTCCATCTGCGAAACCGGCACGTTGCTACTCGGTTGGGACGGCAGTGATCGTCGATTGGTCGATCAGTTCGCCCTCGTCGCGGCGGACCTCGGCGTCGCGCCTCGGCGAGTATCGCGCCTAGAAGAGCCCTCCGTGTTTGACGGAGTCTCCGACCGGATCGCCGAGGGTCTCGTGGTGGATGGCGACGCGTGGTTGGACCCCGACCAGGTCGTGGCCCTCGTGAGTGAGGCGAACGCGCACTTGGGGGTGACGATCGTCCGCGACCGGGTGGTGAGGGTGTGCGGCGATGGGCGCCACGTCGAGGCCGTGACCGAGCACGATTCGTTCGAAGGCGACGTCGGCATCATCGCGACCGGCGCCGGAGCCTTGCCGAAGGGCGCGACGCCGTCGGGTAGTCACGTCGTTCGCCCGATTCACGGCATCACCGTGCGCGTGCGCGGCATCGACCGAAGCGGTCAGCCGATGATCCGTTCCTTCGTGCGAGGCAACACGTTCTACATGGTGAGTCGTCCCGGTGGTTACGACGTTCTCGGCGCGTCGTCCGAAGAACGTCTCGAGGCCGGCGCCCAGGTCGGCGAGGTACAGCGACTCCTGCGAGACGCCCTCGACGTCGTGCCGGCTTTGGAGACGGCCGTGGTCCTCGAGACCCGAGAGGGCAATCGTCCGGCCAGCGACGATTTACGGCCCTTCTTTGAGGTGCTGGTCGACGGACGCTGGGCCTGGTCGTCGGGTCACTTTCGCCACGGCGTGACCCTGGCGCCGATCGCCGCTCGCGAAGCCCTTCGATTCGCGGAGCGCGTCGCGTGATCCGGGTGAACGGTGAGGATCGGGCGTTCGTAGCCGAATCGGTCGAACAGTTGCTACAGCGACTGTCGATCGAACCCCGTGGCGTGGCGGTCGCCGTCAACGGCGAAGTGGTGCGTAAATCTGAATGGTCCGTCACGAACATCGCGGACGACAGCGCGATAGAGATCGTGACCGCCGTAGCGGGCGGCTGAGAGAAGGTGGTCAGAAATGGCGGTTGACGAATTGATAAAGGCGCTCGACGAACGCATCCTCGACGCGCTTCGTGCCAAAGCCACCGGTGAAACGATCGCGTATCTTTGCGAAGCGCGCGCGTGGTTGACCCATCCCGATCAGGCCCACGGCGCGCACACGCCCACGGGTTAGCGAAGAGGCAGCGACTACGATTGTTCGTTCACGGGCTGTGGCTTAGTTTGGTCTAGAGCGCTCGGCTGGGGGCCGAGAGATCGGGAGTTCGAATCTCCCCAGCCCGACCACATCACATCACAACCACCACCGCACCCAAACCGTGCGCACCACGGCGTGTTCACATTCACTACGCAAATTGTTTCGTTCATCGTTCATGATTCAGAATGAAGTCCCGCAAGGGCCAGCCTTGCGGCTTGCTCGAAACTTAGACCTTCACCAGCGGCCGACCATCGAAGATAGTCACTCTCGCCTAACGCATGAAGCAGAGCCTCACGCGTCGTCGCGCGTAGGTGATTCTCCATCGTGTTCCAATGCTCGTTGGGGTGGCCCACCCGATGAGCCTCCCAATAGTCGAAGGCCCCGGTCAGTTGTGCCGCCAATTTGAAGTCACCGTTTCGAGTGGCGCAACAACTCAGCACGAAGATGGCAAAACCTACGCGATCGTCCGACCACCCCAATCGCCGCGCGAGGGCGATTCCTCGACGACTCCACGGTACGGCCTCGTCGACATTGCCCAGAAGGACGTGACTCATACCGAGGTTGATGGCTGAGTACGCCAGCAATTGCAACGATGCGATCCGTTCTGCGAGTCGATAGGCCTCCTCTCTTAGTAACAGCTCAATTCTCAATTCTTCTTCCGTCACCGGATCGCAAGACATCGCCAATCCAAACTTCGCGTGAGTTAGTCCGATGAGATAGTTGGCGCGTTGAGCGTGGGTCGCTGCGATTCTGAAATACTTGTGCATCTCCTGGCGTTGTTCGGGTTTCGTCAGTTGCCAGGCGATGTTGGTGGCGATCTGACAGATGAGGAAATCGTCCCCCGTTTCAAGCGCGAGTTTGAATGCGCCTTCCCAGTGGGGTCGAGCCGAATCAGAGTCGTCCATTAGAAAAAACGACATGGCCAATCCGGCCAACGCGGATGCCTCGAGCTGCTGGTCGTTTGCGCCTCGAGCCAATTCCAGGGCCTCAACCATGTCCGAGTGGTTCTGTCGGATTCGCTCCGCCCCAGATTCCTGTAGCCAACTGGACGTCCGGGTCCAAAGCTCAAGACACAACAGCGATCTGGCTCGCAACACCGGTGGGATGTCGTCATCACTTCGCAATACCCGATCGATCAAAACGATGAACTGATCACACCGTCGATCGTTGATCACGCTCCGAAGTGCAACGCACAGCCGCAACAGGTCTTCGCCGCCGTGGCGATTGCCAGCGAAGTGCGCCGTCGCGGCGACTATATTGCCCCATTCGCGTTCCACGCGGTCAATCCAGTCGAGTTGTTCGTCACCTCCTTTAAGGAAGGTCCCCGCGCGCTCAGCAAGCGCCAAGTAGTAGTTCGCGTGACGTTGGCGAACCTCTCGAACCTCGACCTCTCCGGCAATGTCGAGCAGTTGGTCGGCCGCGAACTGACGAATCGTTTCCGACAATCGATATCGCGAGTACGTCGGATGTCGTTCGAAGTTGACCAGGCTCTTGGACACCAAAGAGCCAATGACATCAGAGATCGCGGCGCTGTCGACGTCGTCGCCCGGACACACCCTTTCGACCGCCTCGATTTCGAAGCCGTCATTGAACACGGCGCATCGGCGCAGGACGACCCGCTCGGCCGCATTCAGTAGGCCGAAGGACCAAGCAACGGTTGAGGCAAGCGTCTGCTGGCGCGGGAGCGCAGTACGACTGCCCCCAGTGAGCAGTCGGAAGCGCTCATCGAGTCGCCGGTCTAGATCATTCAGCGCCATCGTCGACAGTCGCGCCGCGGCGAGTTCCAGGGCGAGTGGGATGCCGTCGAGCCGTCGGCAGATCGCTACGACGGTGCTGGCATTGTCCTCGGTCAGCTCGAGAGACTTGTCGCGGGACTGGGCTCGAACTACGAAGAGCCGAACCGAGTCACTGGCCATGGCGTCGTCGGTGGTCTCGGCGTCACCCTCCGGCAGCGACATCGACCGGACTCGATAGACCTCTTCGCCGTCGACGCCGAGGGGTTCGCGCGAAGTTGCTAGTACGTGCACGCGGGGACAGTGACGACCGATGCTATCGGTGACCCGAGCGACGACGTCGAGCAGGTGTTCGCAGTTGTCCAGGATGAGAAGCAGGTGCTGACTCTTGAGTACCGCTACCAGGGCGTCGATCGGAGTGTCGTTCCCCCAATGGGCCACCCCGAGGGCGTCGAGAATCGCCAGAGGCACTCCTGTCTCGTCATTCACGCCAGCCAGTTCGGCGAGCCACACTCCCTCGCCACTTC
This sequence comes from uncultured Acidimicrobiaceae bacterium, assembly GCA_963716515.1. Lineage (GTDB taxonomy): Bacteria > Actinomycetota > Acidimicrobiia > Acidimicrobiales > RAAP-2 > RAAP-2. Next base: position 1,131,662 of record OY970319.1, on the reverse strand, counting down.
CGTCGAGAAGTTCGGCCGCCACCTGAAGGGCCATACGGGTCTTTCCGGAACCTCCCGCGCCGGTGAGCGTGACCAATCGGGAGTGTTCGACGAGAACCTTCACCTCTTCGATCTCCTCACTACGTCCAATGAATTGACTCAAAAAGGCCGGTAAGTTGTTGGGCATGTCATCACTGTCGAGTGATCGAAGTGGAGGAAAGTCCCTTTGCAGGCCTTCAGCTACGAGCTGGAAAATCGTCTCCGGTCGACCGAGATCTTTCAGACGATGGGAACCAAGGGATCGCATCGACACACCGTCAGCTAGCCCGTCCTCAACCAATCCCACCACGGCCGAAGAAATCAAGACTTGCCCGCCACGGCCGATGTCGGCGATCCGGGCGGCCTTGTGGAGCTCATACCCAACGAGTCCTGTGGACGTCGTCGTCACTTCGCCGGTGTGAATGCCCATTCGTACTCGAATGCACTCGCCCTCGGGCCAATCGCACTCGGGCAATAACGATTGGATTTGAAGCGCCGCGGCAATGGCGTCGCTGGGTGAGGTGAAGACTGCGAAGAAGGAGTCGCCGCGGACTCCCTGTTCGCTGCCCCCATGGGCTGCGAGGACGGCGCGCACGGTTTCGTCGTGACTCTGGAGCATTCGGGCGTACACCTGCGCACCGACACGGCGCACGAGTGACGTCGAACCTTCAATATCAGTAAACAAGAACGTCAGTGTGTCGATTAGAGAATCGTAGAAGAAGTGTTCAAGAATTGCACGAGTGATTCCATGGTCCAGGCCATCGATCGATGGTGCAGTAACCCAACAAACCAAAGCCTCGACCTCTCGACAGGTATTGAATCTCCGACATGGAATGAGTCCTCGCACTAGCTGGGCCAGAACATTGGGTTCTGCTTAATGCCGCTCGGTCAGCTCCGTCGCCGCGCAGGGTAAAGCGAAGAGGTGACTTTGAGGACTCCCCCTCCTATCGTGCGGTGTCTCTTGAAAAGGTCTTCCGGAAAAGCGTCGTCAGAAGGAACTGCGAACACGCCACCACTCCTCCACTGCGACGGACTCATAAGGTTTCGCTTCCGTGAGCGAATAGCCTCGCGAATGTGAAACGAATGGCAATGTTGGGAGCGATTCTGATTGTCAGTGCCTCGGGCGTCTTGCTCTTGTTGAACTTTCTGGAGACTTCTCCAAACGTATTGAAGTTGAGTTGTTCAGATTCGCCGGGGCAACAAGGACGCGGTACGGAAAAGGTCATTGGCGGCGTCGAAGGACTCGTACTCCCAGGTTCCGAAGATCCGGCAGCACTTACTCGACTGCGTAGTGCCGACGGTCAGCGTTTCTTCGTTTACAAAGCATTTCTCGCCGTCGCTGCGTCAGCAGCACCGTACGCGACGGTTTCTATCCTGCATCCGCGAAGCGCAAAACTTTTTTACGGTTCTCCTACGGTGGTCGCAACTCTCGCTGACAGTGCGCAGGGTCGAGGTTTGATTCGGGCGTCAACGTCTCAAATCCAACTTCCGGTGTGCGGTCCAGACTTCACTGGATTCGTCGGCGGAATCATTGTTACGAAGCCAACATCGGTGACCCTCGCCGTCTCATCGCCACACAAGAGAGCCGAGCGGGTCACCATTTCTGTTGGAAACGGCTAGCCACATGGTTCCACATCGCGAAAATCAGTCTTTGGTTGAGCAGTGGCGTTCTGAAGGTAGGGCCCAGGGCCAACGTCGCTCGGAGAGATGCGTCCGGATCACTTAACTTCGGTCTCAATAACGTGAGCCCGGCCGCTCGGACCGGGCTCACGTTGACATTCTTAGATCGCCCGGTCTACTCCTCGGAGCCGAAGTTCAAGATTGACTGGAGCTCCGCACTGCTGAGCTCGCGCGGCTGCTCACCGAGCGCCACCTTCTCACTCTCGACGTAGTGCTTGATATCAGTGACAACGTCCGGGTTGGCCAACGTCGTAATATCGCCCACGTCAGTGAAGTTCGAAATCGACGCGATGACCCGGCGCATGATCTTTCCCGATCTGGTCTTGGGCATGTCGGCCACGATCCAGACGTTCTTGGGTCGCGCGATCTTGCCGATCTCGCTCTCGATTATCTTGGACACCTTCGCGGCCACGTCCACGTTCGGGTCAACCCCGGGCTTCAAGGCGATGTACATCTCGACCGCGTGCCCTCGCAACTCGTCTACCACAGGGACTGCGGCGGCCTCGGCGACCTCTTCGACCATGAGGGCGGCCGATTCCAGCTCCTTGGTGCCTAAGCGGTGGCCCGAGACGTTGATCACGTCGTCCACTCGACCAAGGATCCGGTAGTAGCCATCCTTGGCCTGCATGGCGCCGTCATTGGCGAAGTACGGCCAGTCGTGCCAGTCCGTGCTCTTGGGATCCTTGTTGTACTTCTCGTAGTAGGTCTTGACGAACCGGTCGGGGTCTCCCCAGATGGTCTGGAAGATGCCCGGCCATGGATTGCGGATGCAGATATTGCCCGCGTGCCCGCTGCCCGCCTTCACGACGTCACCGTTCTCGTCAAGAATCTCGGGGAAGATCCCAATCACGGCCGGTCCGCAACTGCCCGGCTTCATGGCGTTGAGCGCCGGCAGGGTGCTTCCGAGGAATCCGCCGTTCTCGGTCTGCCACCAGGTGTCGACGATCACGGCTTCGCCCTTTCCGACGACCTCGTGATACCAGCGCCACACATCGGGTTCAATCGGCTCGCCCACCGTCGTCATGTGCTTGAAGTGGTAGTTGTACTTCGCCGGCTCGTCCGGTCCGACCTTGCGAAGGGTGCGGATCGTCGTGGGAGCGGTGTGGAATTGGGTCACCCCGAGCCGCTCGGCGATCCTCCACATGCGTCCGGCGTCGGGGTACGTGGGCACGCCTTCATACATGACGGTCGTAGTTCCGAGGGCCAGCGGGCCATAGACGATGTAGGAGTGCCCGGTGATCCAGCCGATGTCGGCCGCACACCAGTAGGTGTCGTTCGGATGGATGTCCTGGTAGTACTTGGACGTTCCCGTCACGTACGAGAGGTAACCGCCGGTGCTGTGCTGGCAGCCTTTGGGCTTGCCCGTGGTGCCGCTCGAGTACATGATGAACAGCGGCGCTTCGGCCGGCATCGAGACCGGGTCCACGAGCTTGCCCTTGTACTCGGGCATGATTTCGTCGACGAAGAAATCCCGGCCCTCTACCATCGGGCTCTTGGAGGCGTACTCGCCGGGGTTACGGCGGAACACGAGCACCTTCTCGACGACGACACCGTCCTCGAGCGCCCTCGCCACGGCCTCGTCGGCCTTGACCTTGTGGTCTTGGAGTTCACCGTTGCGGTAGTAACCATCGATCGTCACGAGGATCTTGCTCTTGGAGTCCGCGATTCGACCTCCGCAGGCCGATCCGGAGAAGCCGCCGAAGACCTGTGAGTGGATGACGCCGAGTCGCGCGCAGGCGAGCATCGCCACTGGCAGGTCCGGCACCATGGGCATGTGGAAGGTCGCGACGTCGCCGGTCTCGACTCCGCAGAAGCCCTTCAACAACGCGGCGAACTCGTTCACGCGGCAGTAGAGCTCCTGGTAGGTGATGACCTCGGTGTCCTGTTCTTCGAGCTCGGGCACCCAGATGATCGCCGCCTTGTTCCGGTCGGTTTTGAGGTGGCGGTCCACGCAGTTGTAGGAGGCGTTGAGGCGTCCGCCGACGAACCACTTCCAGAAAGGCGCGTTACTCGAGTCGAGGGTCGTGTGCCAGTACTTGTCCCAGGTCAGGAGGTCGGCGTACTCCTTGAAACACTCGGGAAAGTTCTTTTCGCTGAAGCGCTCGAGGATGCTGGGGTCGTTGGCGTTGGCTTGGCCGATGAACTTCGCCGATGGGAAGAAGTACCCTTCTTCGCGCCAGTGCACCGCAATCTGAGCCTCCGATGCTGGATCTGACTTCAATTCTTCAGCCTCTTTGTCGCCTTTTTTTGGCATGCTTCCCCTCCTTGTGAGGCAGCTTGCGCGCACGCTGCCGGTGACTTTTCATAACACTCAGATTGAAACTTGTTCCCCTACGAGGTCGTTGACCACGAGTTACGGCTCTTCAGTTGTTCTATCACGAGAGTATTCGCGAGACCAAGTCGTGGATCGTGGTCCGAGTGGTCACAGCTCGTCTCTTCGGTCTTTGAGTGTTGGGCCGATTGGTGCCAGGCGGCGAGCACTTATCGAGCGTGGCTGAGAATGCACCACTGAACTGTCTTGCCACCTCGAACGACGTCGTCTCCGTACCGATGAACGCTGACCCGTCAAAGTTGATCAGGCGCGCAACTCTTCTTTGCCCCAAGGCGGTGTCCGGGCCGATGCCGCCGTGGTGTGCTGCATGGTCAAAGACTCAAAGCTGACCACTCCATGGTCAGCCGAATTCGTCCAATCCGGTAGAATTGACCAGTCGAGGCCGGTTAAGACGGCTGGCGTTCGTCGCGTCAATTGGGACGTTTACGAAAAGGAAGTCCGAGAGAGGGTGATTCCGGCCATTCGCTGGACACAGTATGGACAAGAAGGATCCGTTCGTCTTACGCCACCTCGCCGACGTCCAACCAGCACTGTGGTGGCTCGATTCGGACCCCATGGAACCGGCGCCGCACTCCGCGCTCATTGGTGACATCGGCGCCGACCTCTGCATCGTCGGCGCGGGCTACACCGGGCTGTGGACCGCGCTGCTCGCCAAAGAACGCGACCCCGAACGAGAAGTCGTCGTGGTTGAGCAGTACGAAACGGGAGCCGGCGCGTCGGGTCGCAACGGCGGATTCTGCTCCGCGTCGCTCACCCACGGCTACTTGAACGGCGTTCGGCGCTTTCCCGACGAGATCGAGCTGATACAGCGACTGGGACGTGAGAATCTCGACGAGATCGAAGCCACGGTCGCTCGTTACCACATCGAATGCGACTTCGAGCGCACCGGAGAACTTCAAGTCGCCGTCGCGCCCTGGCAGTTCAAAGGCATGGCCGAACAGGCCGAGCGCCGTAACGCCACGGGAGACCGCGTGGAAGTGCTCAGCCAAGAAGAAGTGCAGGCGCGCGTGCACTCCCCCTCGTACGTCGGGGCCCTCTTCGATCACGACGGCACGGCGCTGGTGGACCCGGCGCGACTGGTGTGGGGACTAGAGCGAGTCTGTATCTCTCTCGGCGTGAAGATATTCGAGAACTCGAAGGTCGAGTGGCTGGAGGACTTGCACGACGCAGTGCGCGTTCACACGTCCTACGGCGCCGTCACGGCCGCGAGGGTGGCGCTCGGGACGAACGTCTTTCCGTCGCTGCTGAAGAAGACGCGTAAGTACGTCGTGCCGGTCTACGACTACGTCATGGTGACCGAGCCGCTCTCGGAATCCCAGCTCGAGAGCATCGGGTGGTCGGGCCGCGAGGGAATCGCCGACTCCGGAAACCAGTTCCACTACTACCGACTCACCAGTGACAACAGCATCCTCTGGGGCGGCTACGACACGATCTATAACTTCCGCGGCAAGGTCCGTCGGGAATACGAGTTCAACTCCGAGACCTACGCCACGTTGGCCGGTCACTTCTTGAAGACGTTCCCGCAGTTGGCCGGCGTGAAATTCACGCACGCCTGGGGCGGGGCCATCGATACGTGCACCCGATTCTCGCCGTTCTGGGGAACCTCGCACGAAAACAAAGTCGCCTACGTGCTGGGCTACACCGGACTCGGTGTCGCCTCCACTCGATTCGGGGCGGCCACCATGCTCGATCTTCTTGATGGGCTCGAGACCGATCGCACCCGTTTGACGATGGTTCGTAAACGCCCGATGCCGTTTCCGCCCGAGCCCTTCAAATGGCTATTCATTCGAATCACCCAGTCGTCCATCAAGTACGCCGACGATCACGAGGGCCGCCGAAACCTCTGGCTGAAGCTCATCGACCTGTTCGGCCTGGGCTTCGACTCCTAAGCCGCCGAAGCCCGGGCCGAACGAGTGTTTGTTCCCAGTTAGGTCGACAGGGAGTAGATGACCGTCACTTGCACGTTGACGGGCTGGCTGCCGGTTTGGATCGGTACGGAGGCCTTCAATGACGCGCCGTAGGCGAGAGGCGGGTAGTACGTACCGGAGCTTTGATTCTCGTTGTCGGTGATCTTCACAATCCCGGTGACTTGGGTGTCGCCGGCCTTCGCGAGCTGACCCGCGGCGAGGCGAGCGTTGTCCATGGCCCTAATTCGAGCTGCGCGCAGTAGCGAAGAGTCGTTGGTGATGGTGAAGGACACACCGTTCAGTTGGACGCCGTTGCCGACGGCTCGGGCCGCCGCGTCAATCGCCACGCCGGCACGCTGCACGTGGTGCATCGTTACGTTCAAGGTGTCTTCGACGGTGAAGCCGGTCACCACGCCCTGGTTGTTCGTGTTGTCGTAAATATTGAGACCGGAAGTCTGCATTTCTTTCTTGGTCACACCGTTTTTCAGCAGCGCCGCTTCGAGTGCGCGAACTTTGTTGTCGTTCTCGGTCAGGGCCGCCGTCGCCGTCGCGTTCACCGTTGAGACGCCAATCTGGAAATTGATCGTGTCGGGTGTGCCCTGGACGGTTCCCGAGCCGGTGACCGTGATCGTTGACCTGACGTTCCCTTTGGAGTGACCAAGGACAACACCGACGAAGCCGACGGCCACCACGACGAGGGCCGTGACCATGGTCAGAATCCAGCCGGTCAGACGGGGCCGACGCCCCGCGGAGTGTTCTCCCCCGTGTTGATGGTTTGGGTGCTCGGTGCTGGTGTCATCATTCATTCGGTTTCCTCCGTCGTTGTCGCGACCACCACGACCCTTGGTCATTCGGTATCGTCGCGCCCTTCCTTAAGTACCTGTCCCGTACCGCCAAAACTTTCACGCACGGCGTGTCAGCGCGTCATTCGTCCCACTAGTGGACGCAAATCAGTCGCTTCATGGAGCCTTCGACGCTGATGACGTTGCGGCGGTCCGTACCTAAGGCGCGGCTCGAACCGCGACAGCGTGAATCGCCTCGAGCGAATGAAGTACGAGCTCACTATTGCGACTGAAGCCGCCAGTAGAGATCTCGGCCCAGTATGCCAACAGCGCCCGAGCCTGGTGGCTGGGGCGCTGTTGGCGGTTGGGTCCGGTGGCAAGCCACCAGTGACACCGAGGTTAGCTCAAAGGACCGACCGGTAGTACAACCTTCCCGTGAGTTTCGTTGATCACGCCAGCTGCAGACGCGTACCAAGCTAGAAGCGCGGTGACGATACCGAGCCATCCGCCGATCTTGGTCATGTCGGTGTGACCGCCGCCCCACGCGCCAATGGTGAGGAACAAGAAGGCCAAGGTCAGAGCGATGAAGACCAACAAGACGGCCATGTTCGTCTTCATGGCGGCCACGGCCATGTACGCCGTGAAAAGGATCCAGGGCAAAAGGTACAGGCCCAAAGCACCCTTGACCGCGAGTCCACCCTGGAAGTTGATGAAGAAATACACCCCAATCCAGAACGCACCGTACGACGTAAACGCCAAAGCCCCAAAGGTATTCTTTCGCACGAATTCCCACATACCGGCCGCGAACTGCGCGGCGCCGCCGTAGATGAATGCCAAGGAGATGGCACCACTGGCTGCTGCGCTCGACGTCCCACCGAACTTGAAAAGTCCGATGTTGAAGATGCTCAGCAAAAACGTGGTCATAGCGAATCCGGCGAGTCCTAGCGGACCGGGGTCCGCAACTCTGTGTTCCATGTAATTCCTCCCACATAGGATTACTTCCACCGCCGGATGACGGTTACTGTGATTAAACCTCACTTCACAAGAAACATGAGGGATGGAATCACCGCTACTTTGTGAAGAGGTTCACGACGACGTCGTTGCGAACTAATATTTCCGTTGTTTTACTGATGAGTAGCGACAGCGGATTCGACTGACAAATCTATTCACAGCGTATAGAAAAAGCGCTAGGAGTCGATGGCGGTCCGGAAACTCCTGATAAACAACTCTATTTCTGATGTGCCGCCGCCTTCTAGGATTACCTGGACCAGGGCCGATCCCACGATGACGCCGTCACTCACCTCGGCGGCCGCTTTGGCCTGTTTCGGAGAGGCGATCCCGATGCCCACGAGCGCCGGAACATCACTGGTCCGTCGAATCGACTCCACCACGCGCTGGCCGTCGCCTCCCCCATCGGACTTGCCCGTGACGGCCATGCGCGCCGACGCGTAGGCGAAGCCCTGGGTACGAGCGGCCAGCAGATCGACGCGCGCCGGCGGCGTCGAAGGAGCGACGAGCAGCACGGTGGCGACGTCCGCGCTGTCACAGGCCCGGATCCACGGCGCCGTCTCTTCCAGGGCGAGGTCCGGGATGATCGCGCCGCCGATGCCACTGGCGGCGAGTTTGCCCGCGGCGCGTTCGAGCCCGTAGTGCAGCACGATGTTGTAATAGGTCATCGCGACGAGCGGTACCGCGGCGTCGAGACGAGCGAGGTCGTCACAGATCGACTCCAACGTCGTGCCCAAGGCCAGCGATCGAAGGTCCGCCTCTTGGATTACCGGCCCGTCCATCATCGGATCGGAGAAGGGTATGCCGATCTCGACGGCGTCGGCGCCGGCCAGCACGGCCGCTGCCACGTGCTCGGTCCAATCATCCGTCAGGCCGCCCATGAAGTACGGCACGAGGAGTTTCCGCCCGGTCGCTCGAACGGCGCGAAGGTCGCGCTCGAGGCTCTTCATGACTCCGCGCGAAGTATCGCTTGGACTTGGGCCACGTCCTTGTCGCCGCGACCGGAGAGATTGAGCAACACGGTCGAACCCGCCGGGAGCGCACCGCCCGCCTCTCGGATCATCCAGGCGACGGCGTGAGCCGTCTCGAGCGCCGGGATGATCCCCTCCTTCTCGCTCAGGAGCCGTAAGGCACCGATGACGTCCTCGTCGCCGATGGCGTAGTACTCCGCTCGTCCAATCTGAGCGAGGTGAGCGTGCTCGGGGCCGATGCCGGGGTAGTCGAGCCCGGCCGAGATGGAATGGGCCTCTTCGATCTGACCGAATTCGTCCTGCATCAGAAGCGATCGCATGCCGTGGAGCACTCCCGGCGATCCTTGGCCCACGGCCGATCCCCCGGCCGCTTCGATACCTACCAGTCGTGAAGAGGTATTGGCGAATCCCGCGAAGATGCCGGCGGCGTTGGATCCTCCCCCGACGCACGCGATGACGGCGTCCGGCGCGTCGACGCCGTAGTCCGCCAACTGTCTCGACGCCTCTCGTCCGATGATGCTCTGGAACTCGCGCACGATCCACGGGAAGGGATGGGGACCCATAACCGACCCGATGCAGTAGTGCGTGTCCGCCACGCACGTCACCCATTCGCGCATTGCTTCGTTGACGGCGTCCTTCAGCGTGCGGCTGCCCGACGTCACCGGAACGACGCGTGAACCTAAGAGCTCCATGCGAAAGACGTTGAGGATCTGACGCTCCGTGTCGACCTCGCCCATGAAGACCGTGCACTCCAGCCCGAGTCGGGCGGCCGCCGTCGCCGTGGCGACGCCGTGCTGCCCGGCGCCGGTTTCGGCGATGACGCGACGCTTGCCCATCCGTTTCGTGAGCAAGGTTTGACCGATGACGTTGTTGATCTTGTGCGAACCGGTGTGGGCGAGGTCCTCGCGCTTGGCGAATATTCGCAGACCGAGATGGTCGCCCAAGCGAACCAGCGGGGTGACCGGCGTCGGCCGTCCCGCGAACTCGCGCAGGACCGTGTGGTACTCCTCGATGAACGCGGGGTCGCGCCACGCGTCGGTAAAGGCCGCTTCGAGTTCCAGACACGCGGGCATGAGGGCTTCGGGGACGAAGCGTCCTCCGAACTCTCCGAAACGTCCTCGCTCGTCCGGTGCGTCCATGTAGACCACGGGGTCGCTCACCTCGCTCGTTCCAGGAAGGCCCCACGGGCGTGGCCGACGAAATGGTGCAGTCGATCGCGGTCCTTGACGCCGGGTGACGACTCCACCCCGCTGGCGCTGTCGACCCCCCAGACCGAATACGTATCGATGACCTCGGCGACGTTCGTCTGGTTCAACCCGCCGGCGGCAATGACCGGAACCTCGAAGGATCGCTCGGACAACTCCTCCCAGGAGTGGCTCAGTCCACTACCGGGTGTCGCGCCGTCGACCAGCACGGCGTCGACCCGGCTTTCGTCGAAATCGTAAAACTCGTCACTGGCAATGGGCAGAGCCTTGATGACGAGTCGACGACGATCTCGCAAATGACCGAGCAGCGCATCACTCAACGGCCCGTGAACCTGAATCAGCTCGGCGTCGATCAGATCGACCGCGTTTCGAACGAAGTCGTCGTCATTGTCGCGAAAGACCAAGGTTCGCAGGACCCTTCCGTTGGTCGCCTCGGCGATGGCCAGTGCCCGATCGAGCGAGAGTTGGCGCGGTGACGTGGCGAGGATTAACCCGACGGCACTCGCCCCGGCGTCGATGGCGGCGTTGGCGTCACCCAGCGTCGTGACGCCGCAGACCTTGATGAAATACGGAGCGTCAAACTCAGTCACGTGACACCAATGGCACGGAGGAGAACGCGCGAACCGCATCGGCGACCTCGGTCGCGGTCACGAAGGCCTCGCCCACCAGTACCGCGTCGAAGCCGGCTTCGGCGGCGCGCTTGACGTCCTCGGGCGAACTGAGACCGGACTCACAGACGGTGACGATCGACGTGGGCAAGGACGCAATGACTCGCGAGGCGTTATCACGGTCGACGTCGAAGGTGTGAAGGTTACGTTGATTGACGCCGATGATGAGCGCCCCGGCGTCCAGGGATCGCTGGGCCTCGTCGTGGTCGTGGACTTCCACCAGGGCGTCGAGACCCGCGCCGTGGGCGAGGCCGAGGAACTCGGCCAGTTCATCGTTGCTCAGTGCGGCGGCGATCAAGAGGACCGCGCTCGCGCCCGCTTCGGCGGCGTCGAGGACGTCGTTCGCGGACACCGTGAAATCCTTGCGCAGTAGAGGCAGGCTCACGGCGCGAGCGACGGCGACCAGATCCTCGAGCGAACCGGAGAAGTGTTCGGCGTCGGTCAACACCGAAATGGCCGTCGCTCCCCCTTCGGCGTAGTCGTGGGCGATCTGGGTGACGTCCAGTCCTTTGTGAAGCCACCCTTTGCTCGGGGAGCGACGCTTCACTTCGGCGATCACCTTGACGTGGCCATTCCCAGTTCCGGAGAGGGCCGCGAGCATCGAAGGTCCGAAGGCGTGGACCCGGCCGACGCGCTCGCGCCACTCACGTCCGTCGGCCGCGGCGCGCGCTCGATGACGGTGGAGTATCTCATCGAGGTAGGTCGCCATCACAGAATCGTACTTGTGCCAAGGGTGATCTCCCTCACGACTAACTTGTGCGTATGTCACGCCACCGCGCGCACGTTCTCTGATGTCGGGATCATTTTCGAACGACGTCTTGAATCCGCTCGTGCGCGGCACCGACCTCGAACGTGGTCAAGCTCGCGCCGCCCTGGTGGAGATTTTGGAAGGTCACGTGGAAGGCGTCTTGATCGCGAGCTTCCTGACGGCGTTGACCGCCAAAGGAGAAACGGCCGACGAGATGACCGGCTTCATCGACGCCATGATCGAAGCGGCGTCGACCTTCACGATTGGTCCGGACGTGATCGACATCGTGGGGACCGGGGGTGATCAACTCCACACCGTCAACATTTCGACCATGGCCGCATTGACCGTCGCCGGTTGCGGCGTGCCCGTCGCCAAACACGGCAATCGCGCCGCGTCGTCGTCTGTCGGCTCCGCTGACCTCTTGGAGGCGATGGGGGTGCGTCTAGACGCGCCCGAAGAGGTCGTTCGCGCCTGCGTCGTCGGCGCGGGTATCGGCTTCATGTTCGCCCCGACGTTTCACCACGGACTGGGCTATCTGACGCCGATTCGCCGGGCCCTAGGTTTTCGCACGATCTTCAACGTCCTGGGGCCGTTGGCGAACCCCGCGCTCGTTCGACGCACCTTGATCGGGGTCGCCCAAGCACCACTGCTCGACGCCATGACCCAGGTGCTGATGGCCCGAAGTATCGACCACGCCGTCTTGGTGAACGCCGACGACGGACTCGACGAACTTTCTCTCGGCGCCTCGTCGACCTTGCACGTCATCTCCCCGCACGGATCGGAGATCCAGCGTCTGGACGCCGGAGCGGTCCTCGGTCTACACCACGAGGTGGCGTCACTACGTGGTGGCGACACACCACACAACGTGGAGGTCGTGCGGGAGTTCTTGGACGCGAAACCGGGACCGGTCTTCGACGTCGTGTGCGCCAACGCCGCGCTGGCCCTTATCGTCGCCGGTCGCGCGACCACCCTGAACGAAGGATTCGAGATGGCCTCATCGAGTGTGCGTGAGGGTCGGGCCGCGACCGCACTCGCACGACTGGTGGAACTCTCGAACGCTTAGAGCGCGCGCAGTTCCTTCTTGTACCACTGCGCGTTGGCCACGTAGGTCGCCGCGTTCTCCACGATGCTGTCCTCGCCGCTCGCGTCGAGTTTGATGACGGCCGGTACCCCGATCGCCAAGGCGTTGGCCGGCACGTCCATGCGGTTGCGTACCACCGCTCCGGCGCCCACCGTGGCGCCACTGCGTACGGTCGCTTGGTGCAAGACCACGGAGCCGCTCCCCACGAGCGCGCGATCCTCGATGACGCAGCCCTCCAGGTGCGCGAGGTGTCCCACGACGCAGTCGTCGCCAATGACCGTCGGGTATTCATCCACCGCGTGGATGATCGCGCCGTCTTGAATCGAAGTGCGCTCGCCCACGATGATGGTGCCGTAGTCGCCGCGCAACACCGCACTCGGCCACACCGAGGAGTCCGCGCCGATGCGCACGTCACCGATGACGACGGCGTCGGGGTGGATGAAGGCGTCGGGGTGGATGGACGGCGTCCGGTTTCCGAGGGCGTAGAGGGGCATCGGTTCTCCTTAGTGGCTCAGCCACGAAATTAACTGATAGATCCGCCAGATGACGTAGATGATGGTCACCACGATGAAAAAACGCCAGCGCCACGGAATGGGTTCGCGGACCGATTCGGCGACGCTCTCTCCACAGATCTCACACGTGTCGCCCTCGACCGGACGATCACACTGCTCGCACCACTTGGCCACTAGTCGACCCGAACGCGCACTCGCAGCGGCTGCGATCCGAGGGAGAACCGCTCACGCAGGGAACGTTCGACGTAGCGCAGGTAGGTCTGGGGCAGGCGTCCGGCGATGAACAGCGTGAAGGTCGGCGGCTCGGTCGCGCCTTGGACGGCGTAGCGTATCTTGCCGGTCGGGGCCGGCTGCTTGATCTGGAGATCACGAATCGCGCGGTTCAGCGCCCCGGTCGGCACGCGCTTTTGATAGTCGGCCGCGGCAATGGCCAGCGCCGGAAGGATCCGGTGCACGCCTTTGCCCGAAGTGGCCGTTGTCTTCATCACCGGGGCGTCACCGAGGAACGCCAACTTCTCTCCCACCGTCGCCAGTACCGAGTCACGGTCGTCCGCGGCGACCAGTTCCCATTTGTTGAGGACGACGAGGGACGGACAGCCGGCCGCCGAGATGCGCTCGGCCAGGCGTTGATCCTGTCCGGTGGCGCCCACCGTGGCGTCGATGACCAGGATGGCGATGTCGGAGCGGTCGAGGGCGTCCAGGCTCCGCAGGACCGCGTACGTCTCGAGACCGGCCTCGGTCTTGGCGCGGCGGCGCATGCCCGCGGTGTCGATGAATCGAATCAATCCGACGTCGGTCGACACCAGTGTGTCGATGGCGTCGCGCGTCGTACCGGGCAGGTCGTGCACCACCGAGCGTTCCTCGCCGATGAGTTGATTGAACAGCGTGGACTTGCCGACGTTGGGTCGACCGACGATCGCCACGCGAAGCGCGCCGTCGTCGTCGGCGTCAGCGATCTCTTCGACGATCCGACGCTCTTCGAGTCGCGCCACGATGACGTCGAGCAGGTCGCCCGTCCCGCGCCCGTGTTGCGCGCTCACCGTGTGCGGGTCGCCCGCGCCGAGATTGAGGAACTCCCAGCTACTGGCCTCGTGCTGGGCGTCGTCGACCTTGTTGACCACCAGCAACACCGGACGTCCACTGCGCAGCGCCCACCGAGCGGCGTGCGTGTCCTCATCGACCAGTCCGGTCGTGACGTCCACCACCAACAACACCAAGTCGGCGGTGGCCAAGGCCGCTTCGGCCTGCTGGGAGACTTTGGCCTCGAGCGAGTCGCCGGCCTCGAGCCATCCGCCGGTGTCGACGACGTCGAAGGTGAGCCCGCCCCATTCGACCTCCACGGCCTTGCGGTCGCGCGTCACGCCCCGGTGTTGTTCCACGACGGTGATCCGTTTGCCGGCGAGGCGGTTGACGAGGGAGCTCTTGCCGACGTTGGGCCGGCCCACGATCACGACCTGCGGCTTCACGCGTGAACCCGTCGCGAGCGCACCGACGTCAACGTCGAACGAAGGTCCTGCCCCGAGGTGGGCACGATCGTGACCGAACGACCGAGGTCCTCGAGGTCGAGTCCGTCGAGGAATCGTCCTTCGGAGAGGCAGACGTCGGGTACCAGGACAACGGTCTCGGGCGCCACGTTCGCCAACGCGTCGATGAGGTCTTGTCCCGTGAGCAGTCCGGCGACCTTGATGTTGCCTCCGAAGAATCGATTCTCCACCGCCAGGATTCTCACGTCGGAGAAGCCCTGGGCGTCGAACATCTCACGAAGGATGGGCGCGGCGTACTCCCCGGTCACCACCAGCACGTCGTCACCTTCTCGCACCTCGCCCTCGCCGCCTCGCGGGGCGCGGTACCCGAGGGCCGGCGCGCCGTCGACCGATTGAAAGAAGCCGGTGCCCAGTTTGTCCATGGGCGTTTCGTCCACGAAGCTCTGCACGAACGCGGCGACCAGTCCGATGCCGTTCTCGGCCTGGTCCAAACTCTCGAACTGCTCGGCCGGCGGCGGCCTTCGACCGGCGACCAGGTAGAACTCGTCACTGGCGAACACGGTGACGCGTCCCAGGATCTCTCGCGTGAGCGCTTGGAATCGCTCGGACAGTGCGACCACGTCGCGCGCCTCGGCGTAGGTGTGAGAACGCATCGTGGCTTCGTCGGAGAAGGCGCTGACGCCCACCGGCACCAGCGCGACCGAGGCCAACTCCGGGTAGAGCGAGATGACGTCGTGCAAGGTCCGTTCTAGATGCTCGGCGTCGTTCACGCCGGGGCAGACGACGACCTGGGCGTGCACTTCGACGCCGGCGCGAAGGAGTTCTTTCAGCCAGCGAAGGCTCGTGGCGCCCCGGGGATTGCGCAACATCTCGGCCCGCAGCTCGGGGTCGGTGGTGTGGATCGACACGTAGAGCGGCGAGAGACCCTCGTCGATCACCCGTTCGAAGTCGAACTCGGTGAAGCGAGTCAACGTCGTGTAGTTGCCGTAAAGGAAGGAGAGGCGAAAGTCGTCGTCTTTCACGTAGAGCGATCGCCGCATGCCCTTGGGGAGTTGGTAGATGAAGCAGAACGAACAGTGATTGTCGCAGGTGCGGATGCGGTCGAAGACCGCCGAGTCGATGCTGAGCCCGAGGGGCTGGCCCTCGGACTTTACGATGGTGACCTTGCGGGCCAGGTCCTCACCCTCTCGGCGAATGACGAGCGTGACCGTCTCGCCGTCGATGAGTTGCTGGTACTCGATGATGTCGCTGGGCTCTCGACCGTTCACGCTGACCAGTTCATCGCCGACGGCCAGATCGACGCTCGAGGCCGGTGAATCCATGGAAATTGAGGAGATTCGGGCGCCCGACACTCGTCCAGCCTACGAGGAATCGCACTTTTCGATAACTAGGCTTGATCACGTGAACGTGGACAAGGTGGTACTGGCGGCACCACGGGGATTCTGTGCCGGCGTAGAAAAGGCCATTAAGGCGCTCGATTGGATGACGCGCGTCTTCGCCCCGCCGGTCTTTTGCTACCACGAGATCGTCCACAATCAGTTCGTCGTGGACTATTTCAAGTCACTGGGCGTCGTGTTCATCGACGACGTCACGACGGTGCCGCCCGGGGCGCCGGTCATGTTGAGCGCCCACGGGTCGCCCCCCGAGGTGATCGAGGCGGCGCGCCAGTCGGGCGGTACGGTCATCGACGCCGTCTGCCCGCTGGTCACCAAGGTCCATCACGAACTGAAGGTCCGCGCTCGCAAGGGCTACACCGTGCTCTACGTCGGTCATCAGGGACACGAGGAGGCGGTCGGGACGATGGCCGTCGCGCCGGAGTCGGTCCATTTGATTGAGTCGACCGACGACATCGACGCGCTGGGCCACTTGGCCGGGCCGTTCGCCCTGCTCAGTCAGACCACGCTGAGCTTGGACGAATGGCAGGACCTTCGCGAGTACGCCGAGGAGAAGTTCCCCGAGATCTGGATGCCCAACCGCAGTGATCTCTGTTTCGCCACCACGAACCGTCAGGCCGCGCTGCGCACGATCGCGGCCGAGGCCGACGCCGTCGTGGTGATCGGTTCGGCTAACTCGTCCAACACGGTGGCGCTCACCAAGGTCGCCGAGGCCGCGGGCTGCTCACGGGTACTGCGGGTCAACGGCGCGTTCGAGCTACCCGACGACCTCCACGGCACCGTCGCCGTCACCGCCGGCGCCTCCGCCCCCGAGTCGTTGGTCAATGAAGTACTGGAGGCGCTCGATCCCACGAACGGCGTGACGGTCACGTCGGTGACCGTGGAAGACGAGTACTTCCCCCCGCCGCCGGAACTGCGCGAGATGCTCAAAGCCCTGTCGGCCCTCTTGGACCTCACGCTCCAGACGCCCGCGACCTCGAGCTTCGACAGCGAAGCCGATCGCCGATTCACCGCGGCCGAAGTGCTCTCCGCGGCGAATCGTTAGAGCCAGAGCGCTAAGCGCGCGCAGATTAGTATCTATCAGTGAGTTTTTTCTCGCGCCACGGTCGTGTCGCACTTTTGGAGTCCTTGACCGAGACGCGATCGTCGGCACTAAGGCGAGTACCCGCCGAAGCAGCAGTCCGTAAGGAGAACGATGGTCAACGATGATCTAGAGCAACGCCGCTCGACGCGTCTCCGCGCCTACGCCATCTCTCAGGCCCTGGCCCGTTTGGAGACCGAACGGCCGGGCTTGCGTCCCGAGGCCATCGTGGCCACCATCTGCGCGTACGAAGAAGAGGGCAACATCGCTCACGTCCTCGAGAAGATGCCCGTGAGCGTCAACGGGGAGCCTTACACGACGCTGGTGGTGGTCGACGGAGGTGACGACCGCACCGCGGAGATCGCCCGATCGTTTCCGGGGGTGGTCGTCATCGAGTTCCCGGTCAACCTGGGCCACGGCGTCGCCTTGCAGGTCGCCTATCGCTACTGCGTGAGTCACGACGTGAAGTACGTGGTGACGCTCGACGCCGACGGCCAGAACGACCCCTCCGAAATTCCTCAAATCCTGGTGCCCCTGCTCGCCGACACCTCGGACTTCGTCCTCGGCAGTCGGGTCCTCGGTGTGGACAAGACCACCGACAAGGTTCGCAAGCTCGGCGTGCGATTCTTCTCGTTCATCATGAACCGCATGACCGGATCACATATCACCGACACCTCGACCGGCTACCGCGCGCTACGGGTGACGATGCTGGCCGACGTGGTCGATCGCCTGCGTCAACAGCAGTATCAGACCTCGGAGTTGCTCATCACCTGTTTGAAGCGCGGCTGGCGCGTCAGCGAAGTCCCGACCGAGTGGTACCCGCGGGTCTCGGGCGAGACGAAAAAGGGCGCGACCTGGACCTACGGCTTTCGTTACGCCCGGGTGGTCTTCGGCACCTGGTGGCGCGAGCGCTAATCAGTCGATGAATCGGTCTCCGTCTTGGGGACCGTGAAACTCTTTCGATTCGCGTCGTCGAAGACCCGCGGCGGCGTCTTCACTTTTGCCTTCTTCGGCTTTTTGGCTTCTCTTCCTTGCGGATTCTTCATACTCGAATCCTAGGTCGCGGCGATTACGGCGTGTCGCGAGCGACGTCCCGCGATTGCTCGACGCGACGACGGCGGGCGTCAGGTTCGCAAGCTCTCGAGGTAGACCTTCTCCAACGCCATCCGCAGCTCTTCACTCTTCTCAGTGAGTGCCGAGCGAGTGACCCGACCTTCGGAGGACGGTGGATCGATCGGCGCACCGACGACGATCTTGATCTTCGTCGGTCGAGGCAGTTTGGCTCCCTTGGGCATGGCGCGGTCACTCCCCCCGATCCCCACCGGTACGACCTTGGCGCCGGTGCGGGCGGCTAAGAACATCGCGCCGTCGTGCAACGGTGCCACCTCGCGACCCGCTTTGCGCGTCCCCTCGGGGAAGAGCACCAGCGCGTGACCCTGTTGAAGGACCGCTTCGGAGAACGCCATGGACTCGCGGTCGGCCGAGCCACGGCGAATCGGAAAAGCACCGAGATGGGTGATCAATGGTCCGAGTAGCGGAACGCGAAAGAGGGGGTCCTTAGCCATGAAGAAGGCCTTGCGCCTCGAAATGAAGAGCGTCAACGCGAAGTCGACGTTGGAGCGATGAATCGGGGCGATGAGGACCGGTCCCCGGAGCGGGATGTTCTCGGCGCCCACCACGGTCGGGCGAAAGAGCACGCGCGCGAGTCCGGACACCAACGCGGCGCACACCCGATAGGTGATCGTTCGCCGTTCGCTCAGTTGGAGAGGTTGTGCTTCAGCCATTGAACAATCTCCTGGGCGACGTCGTCGACGTCTCGACCCGTCGTGTCTAGCACGAGGGCGTCGTCGGCCTGGCGCAGCGGCGAAGCGACCCGCGTGGAGTCGGCTTCGTCGCGTCGAGCGACGGAGTCCTCGCTTTCGTCACCTCGGCGTCGCGCTCGCTCTTCGAGTGACGCGGTGAGAAAGATCTTCACCGAAGCGTGGGGAAAGACCACCGTCGTGATGTCGCGTCCCTCCACCACCGTGCCGAGCGGTTGGGTGGCGGCCAACTCGCGCTGGCGCGCGACCATCGACGCGCGAACCTCGGGGTTGGCCGCGACCACGGAGACCGCGACGTTGATCTCCTCGGTGCGGATCTCGTCTTCGACGTCGCGTCCGTTCACGGTGACGCGCGGCAAGGTCGTCAGCCTGACCTGGTCGGCCAAGGCCGCGACGGCCGCCGCGTCGTGCACGTCGATGCCCCGGACCAACGCCTCGTAGGTCACGGCGCGATACATCGCGCCGGTGTCGAGGAAAGACCAACCGAGCAGGGCGGCCACCGCGCGCGCCACGGTGGACTTGCCCGAACCGGCCGGTCCGTCGATGGCGATGACCAGGTCGCTCACGCCAGTCGCTCTAGATCGTCGAAGAATCGCGGATAGCTCGACGCGACGGTGTCGGCCGTTCCGATCGAACAGCCCGCGCCGGCGCAGCCCGCGATCGCACTCGCCATCACCATGCGGTGATCCAGGGCCGCGTCCAGTTCGAAGGTCGAGAACCGGGTGGCGCTCCCTAAGCCCTCGACGAAGAGATCGTCGCCTTCGGACCACGCGCGACAACCCAATTTGGTCGCCAACCTCAGCGATCCCTCGAAGCGATTGGACTCCTTGACCCGCAGTTCGCCGACGTCGCGAAAAGTACTGACGCCGGCGGCCGCCGCGGCCGCTACGACCAAGACGGGCACTTCGTCGACCGACGGGATCTCCTGCGCGTGGACCTCGGTGGCCGTCAACTCCGAGCTGCGTACGGTGAGCGACGTCATCGTGTCGCTGTTGCGCAGCGTCATGGTGGCGCCCATGCGTTGGAGGACCCCGAGAAAGCCGACGCGTTCGCGCGCGTTGTCGAGGTCGAGCACGTCGATGTCGGCGTCGGGATGGATGCAGCCCAACACCGCGAAGAACGCGGCCTGCGAGGGATCGCCCGGCACCAGCCAATTACGCGCGAGGGGACGTCCGGGTTGAATAGTGACCCGCCGTCCCGCACCGCCTTCGATGCTGGACACCGCCACGCCGGCGCGGGTGAGCATCTCTTCGGTCGTGGGCCGGGTTCGCACGTGCTCGACCACGGTGGTGGGCGAACTCGCCCGAAGGCCGGCGAAGAGGATCGCGGACTTCACTTGCGCGCTCGCCATCGGCACTTCGTAGTCGATCCCCCGAAGGGCGCTCGTGCCCACGATGCGCAAGGGCGCGCAGATCCGCGCTCCTTGACCGTCGAAGTGTGAACCCATCAACGACAACGGTTCGGCGACGCGGTCCATCGGACGCTGAGACAACGACGCGTCGCCGGTCAACCGATGCTCACCGGGCACGCCACTGACGACGCCCGAGAGCAGGCGCATGGTGGTGCCGGAGTTGCCACAGTCGAGGGCCGCGTCGCTGGGGTGCAGGCCGTCCGCGGGGCCGACGATGGTGACCACGTCGTCGCGGTCGTCGCGGATCGCCCCGAGCTGCTCCATGATCTGACTGGTCGCCGCCACGTCCAGACCGGGCGACAGACCGCGAATGGTGCTCTCGCCGTTCGCCAAAGCGCTCACCATCAGGGCGCGGTGCGACGTGCTCTTGTCGCCCGGGACTCGCACCTCGCCGCGCAAGGACTCGAAGTGTTCCACCGTGGCGTTCACTGCTCGAGCGCCACTTGGAAGCCCAGCGCCGAAAGCGCGTCACCGAACATCTGGGACTGTTGGGCGTCGATCGCGAGCAACAAGGTGCCGCCGGTGCCCTCGATGCCGTGCGCGATCTCGATGTCGTAGATATTGACCAGGAGGTCCGACGCCGATCTGGTCACGCGCGCCAGTACGCCCGGCTCGTCGCTCACCTTCACCCGAAGATACGACAGGTCCTCGGTCCTCAGGGCCCGACCCGGCAACTGCCGTCGGGCGCTGGCAGCACTGAGCAGGCTCTCCAAGATGACGTCGCGACCGTCGTCGAGTAGCGCTTCGCGAAGCGTCTTCAGTCGTCCTTCGAGATTCTCGAGGCTCTGGACCACGGCGTCGCGGTTCTCGAACAAGATGTCGGGCCAGATCCCCGGATCGCCGGCCGCGATCCTCGTCATGTCGCGAAATCCCCCGGCCGCCAATTGCAACAAGACGGCGTCTTGTTCGGCGACCTGACTGGCCTCGTTCATCAAGGAGCCGGCCAGCAGGTGCGGCACGTGACTGGCGATGGCGACCAATCGGTCGTGGTCGTCGGCACTGATGGCCACGACGTTCGCGCCGATCTCGCGCAAGATGCCGTGCAAAGTGCTGTAGGTGGTGGGCGACGTCCGATCGGTCGGCGTGAGCACCCAGGTGGATCCTTGAAACAGTTCGGCGCGCGCCCCCGAAAGCCCACGCAACTCCGATCCGGCCATGGGATGTCCGCCGAGGAATCGCGGGTCGGCCACCTGGGCCACGATCGATCCCTTCACTCCGGCGACGTCGGTCACGATCACCTGAGCGTTCGTCAGTTGCGCCAGGGTCTCGTTGGCGAGACGCGCGACGATCCCGGCCGGCGTGGCGACGACCACCAGGTCGACCGCGGGCGAGAGTTCGGTCCCGGCGATGACCGCGCGCTCGAGGGCCGATTGGACGGTCGCGGGGTCACTGTCACTTCCGGTCACCGTCCAACCGTGTTCGCCGAGGGCTAGAGCAATGGACGCACCGATCAGTCCCAGACCGATGACGTGCGCCTGGCGACTATTCGGGGAGGTCATCACGCAGGCCCTGGGCGTTTCGAAGGTACACGTGTCGAAGTTCGCTGCGGGGCCTGGTCGTGTAGACGTGGATAAGAATCCGGATGCACCTCGGCATCGAACCGGGCACGTCGATTTCGCTGGCGCAGAGTAACGGGATGTCGCCGAAGCCGATGCCTCGAGCCACCGTGGCCGGAAAGGTCGACGTCAGGTCGCGCGTCGTGGTGAAGATCACGCTGACGACGTCGTCGTGGGCCAGCTCGTTGCGGTCCATCAACGCGCGCAGCAGTTCCTGGGTGGCCTCTTCGATCGCCGCGGGCGAGTCTTCGGCGCAGGTGGTGGCGCCGCGAAGGCCCCGGATTTGCGCCGATCTCATGTAGGCATCGTAGAGGCGATGGCGTCACTCATCCCCACGACCTCCATCAGGCGCCGTACTTCGGCCAACGAAAGTTGACGCGACGCGCCCGGCGACAGCGTGGCGTCTTGAATCGGACCGATGCGCGTTCGTACCAGACGGGTGATGTCGTGACCGACCGCGGCGCACATGCGGCGCACCTGTCGGTTGCGCCCTTCGTGGATGACGATGCGCAACAGTCCTTCGCTGACCCGGCTGACCTGGGCCGGGCTGGTCAGGCCGTCGTCCAGTTCCACACCTTCGCGCAGTCGCCGAATGGCGGCCGGCGACGGGTCACCCTCGACGCGTGCCAGGTACTCCTTGGGGATACCCGAACTCGGATGAGTCAGAAGGTGGGCGAGTCGGCCGTCGTTGGTGAGGATCAACAGACCCTCGGTATTCATATCGAGTCGACCGACCGGAAAGATGCGCACGGGGCTCTCCACCAGCTCCAGGACGGTGGTGCGACCTTGCGGATCGGACGCGGTGGTCACGACCCCGTCGGGTTTGTTCAAGAGAAAGTAGACCGTGTTCTGGGCGGTCGGCGCCAGTGATCCGTCGACGCAGATTACCTGGACGTCGGGGTCGACGCGGTTGCCGAGTTCGGCGACGCGGCCGTCGATCGTGACGCGACCCTCACTGATAAGGATCTCGCACGCCCGGCGAGATCCGAAACCCGCGCGCGCGAGGGTCTTTTGGAGACGCTCGCCCTCTTCCAACTACGAGACCTCGGAACTATCGTCGACGTCGAAGCCCATCTCCTCGACCAGCCGATTGGCCGTCTCGATCGGGGGCATGAACTCCTCAATGGGCGGCAGGTCACTCAGCGACG
Organism: uncultured Acidimicrobiaceae bacterium; assembly: GCA_963716515.1. Lineage (GTDB taxonomy): Bacteria > Actinomycetota > Acidimicrobiia > Acidimicrobiales > RAAP-2 > RAAP-2. The sequence goes on along the minus strand of OY970319.1, from coordinate 1,108,856 downwards.
CCAGTCCCATGCGATCCAAGAACAGTTCGGTCGTGCCGTAGAGGATGGGTTGGCCGGGTCCCCCGGCGCGGCCCACCTCCTCGATGTACTGGCGCTGTTCCAGAAGACGCGACACGCCGTCGACGTTCACGCCGCGCAGCGCCGTGATCTGAGCGCGCGAGATCGGCTGTCGATAGGCAATGATGGCGAGCGTCTCCAACGCCGCCGAACTCAGTCGGTGCGAGACGTCGCGACTGGCGAACCTGGCCACCCACGACGCCACCTCGGGCGCGGACTGCATGACCCAACCACTGGCCAGCTCGACGATCTGAAAGCCGCGGCGTTCCTCGAGGAACTCTGCGCGCAGCCGTCGCAGGGTCGTGGAGACCTCCGCGGCGTCGGTCTCCACCACGTCGGCGAGCTCTTCGGCCGAGATCGGTTCGAGGGCCACGGTCAGCATCGCTTCGAGTTTTTGTTCGAGCGAGAGCTCATCCCTCATAGACGTCCACCCTTCCGAGGTCGAGGTCGGATGCCTCGGGTATCCAGGCGATCCGCACGTCACCGAAGGTCGACCCCTGGCCGAGTTCGACCAACCCGAGTTTGCACAGTTCGAGGAGCGCCAAAAAGTGAACGATGATCTCGATGCGACTGCCGAGGGAATCGGTGAGGTCGCGAAAGGACAGCGTTCCCATGGTGGGAAGACGCTGGGAGAGTGACACTACGGTCTCGGCCACCGAGACTGCGTCGACGGTGACGTGATTGAGTCGAAGCACCGGTACGGGCTTATCCTCGATGCCGCGCAGGTACGATCCGGCGAGTTGGGCCGTGGTCACCCCGGCCAACAGGTCCGGCGGCGTGACGACGAAACCGTCGTCGATCCCGCGCAGGCGCGGGTGGGCCCGCGCGGCGCGCTCCAGCAGTGACACGAAGGCGTCGGCGAGCGCGGCGTACGTACGGAGCTCCAAGAGCCGCGCCAGCAAGACGTCGCGCTCTTCCCAGCCCACGAACTCCTCGTCCGGTTCGGTGTCGTCACGGCCGGGCAACAGAGTGCGGCTCTTGATCTCGAGCAGGATCGAGGTGATGAGCAAGAACTCCGAAAGGTCTTCGACCGCGATGGTCACCGCGTCGTCGCGCAGCACGGCGACGAAGGCGTCGACGATCGGTCCGAGTGGGACGTCGAGCACGTCGACGTCATGACTGGATATCAATTGGAGGAGCAGCTCTACCGGGCCGCTGAAGGACGGCGTCGTCACGACGAAGGTCACGGCAAAACTCTACTTCCTTGCTGTGCGCACACTTCACGTAGAATTACGCGATGAGAGTTCTATCGGGCATGCAGCCGTCGGGCACGTTGCACATCGGCAACTACCTGGGGGCCCTAAAGCAGTGGGTGGAGGCACAGAGCGCCGACGCGTACTATTGCGTCGTCGACCTGCACGCCTTGACCCTCGAGATCGAACCCGAGACCTTGCGCAGCCAATCGTTCGATCTCATCGCGACGTTCCTGGCGGCCGGACTGGACCCCGAGGTCTGCACGATTTTCTTGCAGAGCGAGGTGCCCTATCACGCGCAGATGAACTGGCTCCTGGAGTGCGTCGCCACCTACGGCGAGCTCAGTCGTATGACCCAGTTCAAAGAGAAGTCCTCCCGCAAGACGGGATATCGCGTCGGACTGCTCACCTACCCGGTCCTGATGGCCGGGGATATCTTGCTCTACGAGACGACCGAAGTCCCGGTCGGCGACGACCAGCGCCAGCACCTCGAATTGACGCGCGTGATTGCTGAGCGCTTCAACAATCGCTACGGCGAAACCTTCGTCGTGCCCGTCGGCGTCCAGCCCAAGGTGGCCGCGCGCGTCATGGACCTCCAAGAGCCGACCCGCAAGATGTCCAAGTCGATCTCCAGTCCCCTCGGTTCGATCTACGTCACGGACTCGCCCAGTGAGATCGACAAGAAGATAAAAAAAGCCGTCACCGACACCGACAACGATGTTCGCTACGACTGGGAGCACAAGCCCGGCATCTCGAACCTGCTGGACATCTATTCGAGCTTCAGCAACGAGTCACCGCAGGCGGTGGCCGAGCGTTACACGCGCTACGGCGATTTGAAGCGTGACCTCTCGGCGCTGATCATCGAGTCGCTGGCGCCGCTTCGTACGCGTCACGGCGAACTGATGGCCGACCCCACTGCGTTACGCTCCGTGGTCACCAACGGCGCCGTGAAAGCGGGCGAGGTGGCCGGCGCGGTCTACCGTCGCGCGGCCCACGCCGTCGGCCTCATTTGATCAGGCCGATCCACCAGTTCTCCAAACCGCCCAACGCGTTCGACCCGAAATGAAATACGTACTCACTGAGGATCACGAAGAGCAGCACTAAGGGCAGGGCGCGCGCCCGCCAGTGGTAGTACGCGCCGAGGTGTTTGTTCGGCACGAATCGTTCGATCACGGCCGATCCGTCGAGCGGAGGAATCGGCAGCAAGTTGAAGGCCGCCAGCAGAAGGTTCGCGATGCCCAAGGCGAGTCCGGCGTTGAAGAGCGTCGAGTTGTGAATCAAGACGGTGCCCGACGTGTTGACGACCGCGAGGTCGCACAAGAGAAGACCGATTCCCGACAGAATGATATTGACCACGGGTCCGGCGAGCGACACGTAGAGCGACTGCTGACGCGGTTTGCGAAGGCGAGAGACGTTCACCGGCACCGGTCGGGCGTAGCCGAACGGCGGGAAATGAAACGCGATCAGCAGAGCCGGTAGGAGAATCGTGCCGAAGGGGTCGATGTGTCGCATCGGATTGAGCGAGAGTCGCTTGGCGTCCTTGGCCGTGGGATCGCCGCAGAGGTTGGCCACCCATCCGTGGCTCACCTCGTGCAGGATGACCGACGGCAGCAAGGCTATGTAGAGGTAGTAAGTGTGGAACATCGCGTCTTTCGATTTAGTCGTGCGCCCGAGGGTGCGCGTTGTGGTATTCGCGTTTCAGCGACGTTACCGCCACCGCGGTGTAGATCTGCGTCGTCGAGATGGATACGTGCCCGAGCAGCTCTTGCACGACGCGGATATCGGCGCCGTGGGCCAACATGTGCGTGGCGCAACTGTGGCGAAACACGTGCGCGCTGATTCGGGAACGTTCGATGCCCACCGGCAGTGCCCGCTTGTCGATGATCAGGTCCACACCTTGTCGGCTCAACGCGCCGCCCCGGGCGTTGAGGAACAGACGCGAGTCTTTTCGCGCGTCGGGAAAGGACTCGCGACCGCGCGCCCCGAGGTAGTCGCGCAGCGCCGACGTCAAGGTCGAACCCATGGGTACGAGCCGCTGCTTGGATCCCTTGCCGGTGACGAGAATCAGACCCTCGTCAAAGTCCAGGTCCCCCAGGCCGATGCCGACGACTTCGGACACCCGAGCGCCGGTGCCGTAGAGGAGTTCGAGCAACGCTCGGTCGCGCAGGTCCATCGGCGTGACGCCGGGAATGGAATCGAGCAGCGCCGCCACCTCGTCTTCGCCCAACGGCTTGGGCAAGGAGCGTCCTCGGCGGCCGCCGCGCAGACGCACGCTGGGGTCACTGGCCAGGTGTCCCTCGACTACCAAGTAGGCGAACCACCCGCGAATCGAAGCGACGGAGCGCGCGATGGACGTCTCGGCCCTCTTCGCGCGGCGAAGCTGATTGCAGTAGCCCTCGAGGTCTTGTTCACGCAGCGTGTCGAGTTCCAGGCCGGCGTCCCTCATCCAGGTCAACAGTCTCGTCAGGTCCCGTCGATAGGCCTCGGTCGTGGCGCGACTTCGCCCCTTCTCAATGGTCAGCCACTGCAGGTACTCCGTGAGGAATCGATCAGACGTCGTCAAAGAACGTTCCGTAGACCCGTCCGAAAGCGACAACGGTGGTGTTGTCGGTCGCGGGCTCACGACGAAGAGTCTCTCGCAATTCGTCGCGAGAAAACCATCGCACACTGGAGCCGGCCTCTTCCGGTCCGGCCGGTTGGCGCGACGTCATGGTCAGGCCCCGGGCTTCGAAAATCGTCATCAGTTGATTGGACCAACCGGGCGAGGTCATGAACCGACCCAACCGTGTCCATTGGGTCGCCTCACAACCGAGTTCTTCGCTGAGCTCTCGCTGCGCGGTACGCAACTCGTCCTCGCCGGGCACGTCCAAGGTCCCGGCCGGCACCTCCCAACAGAGGCGATCGAAGGGCGTGCGGTACTGACGGATCATGCCGATCTCCTCACGCTCGTTGATAGCGAGGATCGCCACGGCGCCGAGATGCGTGACCACGTCTCGTTCGAAGGTGGCGTCGTCGTGCTCGACGGTCCGTTGTTCGACACCGAAGACGCGCGACTGCAAGAGTTTCTTCGTTCCCACAATTCGGAACGATTCGCTCACAACGTGGCGGCGACCGATTCCGGATCGATGATGTGCGGCTCGCGTCCTTCGGCGCGAGCGGCGGCCGCCGTGACGAGGCCGAGGAAGAGCGGGTGGGGACGATCGGGTCGCGACTTGAACTCCGGATGCGCCTGGGTGCCGACGTAGAACGCGTGATCGGCGATCTCGGTGAACTCCACCAGGCGACCGTCTGGGGAGGTACCGGAACAGCGCATGCCGGCCGCTTCGAACTGCGCGCGGTACCGCGAATTGAACTCGTAGCGGTGGCGATGGCGTTCGGAGACGACCGTGGTGCCGTAGAGTCCGGCCACGACGGAGCCTTCGTCGAGCATCGCCGGACAGGCGCCGAGTCGCATGGTGCCGCCGAGGTCGGTCACGTCCATCTGTTCGGCCATCAGCGCGATCACCGGCGCCGAGGTGCTGATGGAGATCTCCGTCGAGTGGGCGTCACTGAGACCGAGGCAATGCCGCGCGAATTCGACCACCATGACCTGCATGCCGAGGCAGAGCCCCAGATAGGGAATGTCATGTTCGCGCGCGATGCGCGCGGCGGCAATCATGCCCTCCACGCCGCGCTCGCCGAAGCCGCCCGGCACGACGATGCCGTCGAGCTGGCGGATCCGTTCGGAGTCGATCTCGGTGGGCACGCGTTCGGCCTCCAGCCACTCGATGGTGGTCTTGGCGCCGACGGCGAATCCGGCGTGTCGAATCGACTCGCCCACCGACAGGTAGGCGTCGGGCATGGTCACGTACTTGCCGATCACTCCGATCCGAAGGGTCTTGGTGGTGCTGTGCACCCGACGCACGACTTCGCGCCACGCAGTGAGGTCGATCGGATTGGCTTCGAGGTCGATGCCCAGGGTGTTGCACACCATCGTGTCGAGGCCCTCGTCGTGCATGGTGATCGGAATGTCGTAGATGCTGGGCGCGTCCACCGCCGAAATCACGGCCTGCATCGGCACGTCACAGAGCAAGGAGATCTTTCGCTTGAGGCCGTCCGAAAGAGGCTGGTCGCTGCGACAGACGATCACGTCGGGCTGGATTCCGCGCGAGCGCAGTTCGGTGACCGAGTGCTGGGTCGGCTTGGTCTTCTGTTCGCCCGACGGCGCGAGGTAGGGCACGAGAGTGAGGTGGACGTAACAGACGTTGTCGCGACCGGCGTCTCGGCGGAACTGACGAATCGACTCGATGAAGGGCACGATCTCGATGTCACCCACGGTGCCACCGATCTCGACGATGACCACGTCGGCGCCGAGCGTGCCGAGGCGGCGAACGCGTTCTTTGATCTCGTCGGTGATGTGCGGAATGACCTGCACGGTCTTGCCCAGGTAATCACCGCGTCGTTCCTTGGCGATGACGTTGGAGTAGACCGACCCGGTCGTGGTGTTGGACATCTTGGAGAGCGATTCGTCAATGAATCGTTCGTAATGTCCGAGGTCCAAGTCGGTCTCACCGCCGTCGTCGGTGACGAAGACTTCGCCGTGCTCACCGGGATTCATCGTGCCGGGGTCGACGTTCAAGTACGGGTCGAGCTTGCACATGGTGACCTTGAGGCCCCGAGATTTGAGGAGGCGACCGAGCGAGGAGGCCGTGAGACCCTTGCCAAGAGAACTTGACACACCACCAGTTACAAAGACGAATTTGGTCATTCGTCAACCGCCGCTTCCACGGAACACCAGCATAGCGAAGCCCTGTGACTTTACAGAACTATTAACATCATGTTTCGAGCATTTGCTGGGCCAGCGCCCTCGATTCTCTGGTGATCTCGTCACCGGCGAGCATTCGCGCGATCTCGTCCACGCGCGCTTCACCGCTGAGGGCTCGCACCGACGTGAAGACGTCGTCACTCTCGAAGCGCTTCTCGACGACGAAGTGATGATCGGCCTTGGCCGCGACCGTGGCCAGATGCGTCACGGCGAGTACCTGTTGGTGTTGACCGAGCTCACGCAGGCACTCGCCGATCTGCTGGGCCACCTGTCCACCGACGCCGGCGTCCACTTCATCGAAGACCGCGACGACGTCCTCGTGGGCCGACTCGAGCGAGAGCGCTAAGAGGACGCGACTCAACTCTCCCCCACTGGCGAGGGCCTGCAATGATCCCTCGGGTTGTCCCGGGTTGGGCGTGAAAAGAATCTGAGCGTCCGAGCCGTCCTCACCCGCGACCACGAAGCGCAGCTCGGCGTGCGCCAACGCGACGCGGGGTAACTGACTAGCGACGGCGGCACTCAGCGAACTGGCGGCCGCCACTCGCTCGCGCCGCGCCGCGTCGGCCAAGGAGGTGACGCGCGCGCCGAGGGTGTCAATCTCAGCGTCCAGGGTGAGCGTCCTCGACGACGCCTGTTCCAGCGCGACATGACGAACCCGGAACTCCTCCAACGTCGTCAACGCCACCGCCAGCGAACCGTATTTTCTGACCAGGGACTGCAAGACGGTGGCGCGGTCCTCGAGCTCTTTTAACGCCGAGGCGTCGAAGGACTCCGGGTCGGTCAGCGCGGCCAGGTCGCGAACCGCGTCGCGCGCCTGTTCGAGTGCTGAGCGCAAACTATCTCGGGACGCGTCGTAAGCCTCACCCCGCGGTAGATCATTGATTGTGCGCGCGAACCTCCCCAGGACGGCGGCGTCGCCATCGGCGTCGAGTTCATCCAGTACCGCCACCAGCGCCACTTGGCCGTCGCGCAACTCGGTCAATCGGGTCAACTCTTCGAGGGTCTCTTCCAGTTCGTGGGCCGAGCGAAGAGAAGCGCCGTCGAGTTCGGCGATCTGAAAGGCCAGAAAGTCGAGTTCGCGGGTCCTCGCGTCGGCGTCTCCGCCGAGTGACGAACGCTCGCTGCGCGTCGTGGAGGGCCCGACGAGCGTGCGTGAGGCTCTCGACCGACACGTTGCCGCGAGCGTCGATGAGACGCACAACTTCGACCCGGTTGCGCAAGGTGAGCGAGTCGTGTTGTCCGTGGATGACGATGAGCTGATCGGCGAGGGCGCGCAGTGCCTCGGCGCTACTGGAGGCGCCGTCGACGGCGCTGCGGAGGCGTCCGGTGGCGCCCGATTCGCGCGTGAGGACGATTTCGCGCTCGCCGCTCAGATCGAAGACGGCGGCGGCACGCATATCGGGGGCGATCGCCGCGCGAGTGACCGATCCGTCACCGCCCAAACAGAGATCGAGCGCACCCAAGAGCAAGGTCTTCCCGGCCCCGGTCTCCCCCGTCAGCACGTTGAAGCCCGGCCCGAACTCCAATCGAGCATCTTGGATCACTCCTAATCCGTGGGCGTACAACTCCAACAGTTGGGATTTAGGCATGTCCCTCTCGAAGACCCTCGTGGAGCCGGGACGCCAGGTCGAAGCTGCGGGTGGCCACGACGCGCACCGGCGTGGGGCTTTTGCGTACTTCGACGTGTTGACCGGCCTGGAGCGAGCCGATGTCTCGTCCGTCGGCGACGATGATGGCCGGTTTGTCCTCAGCGACCAAGCGGATCACTTTGTCGTCGGCGACCACGATCGAACGGTCGATCGTGAAATGCGGGGCCACCGGGGTGAGGATCATTACCGGCAGGGTCGCTTCGACGACCGGTCCTCCCGCCGAGAAGTTGTAACCGGTGCTGCCCGTCGGCGTGGCCACCATGACGCCGTCGGCCGAATAGGTGAGGTACTCGTCCTCATCGACGAAGGTCTTCACTCGAACCATGTGTCCGGCGTGCGCGCGCTCCACGACGACTTCGTTGAGCGCGAACTCCTTAATATTCGTGCCCGAGACCGAGATCAGCAAGGCCAATCGTTCGACAATGTCGTCTCCCGAGAGCGCGGACTTCGCGTCCGCCACGACCGCGTTGGAGGGGACGTTGAGGAGGAAGCCGAGACGACCAAGGTTGACCGCGAGGACACGAGCGCCGATCGCGTGGGCCAGTCGGGCGGACTTGAGAAACGTGCCGTCGCCTCCGAGACTGACCACGATGGTCGAGGCGTCCACGACGGGCGTGGCGTCGATGTCGAGGAGGTGCAGGCTCGAGGAGACGCCGTCGGCCTCTAACTGACGTCCGGCCTCTCGGGCCAGTTGCACCGCGTCGGTTCGATTGCTGAAAGCCGCAAAGAGCAGTTGGGACACTATTCACCTCGTGGCTCAATGGTAGTAACAAAGGTCGCGCGCACGGCCCAACGACTCCACGGAAGCGACCACCTTGCGCGGCCTCCTCCCTCGGTATGCTCGTAACGTAACTCGCGGCGAAATTTACTCGTCGATCCCAAGGCGAAAGAGATGAGGTTCATCACATGGTTTTCGTGATTGTGCTGATTGTGTTGGCCATTGTGATTGTTAGCGCTGTATTCATGCGTCGCAAGACCGACAAGCGAGGCGTCAGTTACGTGCCCGACCTCAGCGCCTCCGCTGTTCGGCGCTCTAGTTCGGGCGCACCGTCCGGGCCGGGCGTTCTGCCGCAGGTGGCAATCCCGACCGAGGAGGTCGCGACCGAGGCGAAGGCCCATGACGAGTACGTGTCCGACGTTGCCGACGACCTTCTCGATCCACGCAATCCTCATCACAACGAGTGGGTCAAAAGGCACGCTGAGATGGACACCGACTCCGAAGGGCTATAGCGAATGATCCGGAGGAGACTCCGTCGTAACACCCTTTCGCCGTCTCGATTTCCCGACCGCTCGGGCGGCCAAGGCGCAGTGAGGAGTACCGGGTAATTCACTCGCTGTGCCATCATTTAACTAATGGTTGGTGGGCGTAGCGGAATCCGGATGAGTGTTGGACTGACGTGACGTCTCCGGAACAGTTGTCCTTCTCCTGGCAGAGCCTCCTCGAGGCGCTGCCCGATGGCACGGCGCTCATTGACGCCCGCGGCGTCATGCACTACGTGAACGCCGAACTGGCGTTTCTAACCGGCTACACCCACGACGAACTGGTCGGGCAGAACGTCCGGATGCTGATCCCTCCGGACCTTCGACCGATGGAGGGCGAGGCGCGCCGCCAGTACGCGCGAGACCCGGATTCGCGAATCATCTGGAACGATCGAGACCTGACGGTGCTGCAGAAAGACGGCACCGAACGATCGGTCGACTTTGCCCTCTCGCCGCTGACCCTCGACGGCACCCGATGGACCGTCGGCTCGATCCGCGACAACAGCGCCCAGCGAGTGGCGGAGCAGGCCCGCGTGGAAGCCGAACAACACTTCCGCTTGGCCTTCGAGGACAACATGGCGCCAATGGTCTTCACCGACCTCGACGACTGCATCATCGCGGCCAATGACGCCTTCTGCGCGATGATGGGACGGACCCGGAGTGAGCTGATCGGCTTCGACTCCAAGCCCTTCACGTACCCCGACGACGTCGGCATCACCGAGGCGTCCCACGAACGCTTCTTGCACGACGAGATTCGTCAGGTTCGTTACATCAAGCGCTATCTGCACAAGGACGGACGAATGATCGTGGTCGAAGTCTCGAAGTCCCCCGCTCGCGACAAGGCCGGTAAGACGCTGTACTTCATCATCTCTGAGCGCGATATCACCGAAGAGCGGATGCTCACCGCCCAACTGTCACATCAAGCCCTGCACGATCCTTTGACCGGCCTCGCGAATCGAGCGCTGCTGGACGACCGGCTCGAGCAGGCCCATTCGCGCATCGTGCGCCAGAGCGGGCACGGCGCGCTGCTCCTCCTCGACCTCGACGATTTCAAGGGGGTCAACGACACGTACGGACATCTCGTCGGTGATCAACTCCTCGAAGCGGTGGCCCGCCGACTCGAAGGGGTCACGCGAACGACCGACACCTTGAGTCGCTTCGGCGGCGACGAGTTCCTCTACCTGGCCGAAGGAATTTCCGGTGCGGACGAGGCCGAAATGATCGCCGAGCGGTTCTTACGTTCTCTTGACGCACCGTTCGTCATCGGCGGCCTGAGCCTCGAACAACGCGCCAGCCTCGGGGTGGTCGTGTGGGACGCCACCACCGCCGAACTGTCGAACGTTGTTCGCGACGCCGACGTGGCGCTGTACGAAGCCAAGCGCCTCGGAAAGGGACGCCAGTTCGTCTACGTCCCGGGCATGCACCACCAAGTGGTCAATCGTTTCTCCCTGGTCCAAGAGCTGCGACAGGCCGTCGCCGCCGGCGAGCTGGCCATGCACTACCAGCCCATCGTGCGGCTGGCCACCAAGGAAGTGGTGGGCTTCGAAGCCCTGATGCGCTGGTACCACCGCGAGCGAGGGTGGGTGCCGCCGGGTGTCTTTATTCCGCTGGCCGAACAGAGCGACCTCATCTTGGAACTCGGGGCCTTCGCCCTGCGCGAATCGATCGTGGCGGCCAGCGAATGGGCAAAGTCCAAGGATTCACTCTCCGAGCCCTACGTGACGGTGAACCTCTCCGCGCGCCAGTTCCACGATCCCGGATTGCTGGCGCTGGTGAAGCGAGAGTTGGACGCCTCGACGTTGCCGGCCGATCGACTCATCATCGAAATCACCGAAGGCGTGGCCCTCATGGAAGTGGCCGACACGCTGAAGATGATCGAAGAGTTGACCGGCTTGGGCATCGGCGTCGCACTCGACGACTTCGGCACGGGGTTCTCCTCGCTGTCGTACCTCGCGCTGTTGAACCCGATGATCATCAAGATCGAACAGTCCTTCGTCCGCCCGGCGATTGAGAGCATGCACAGCGATCGCCTGCTCGAGACGATCGTGTCGCTCGGTCACAACCTGGGCATGACGATGCTCGCCGAAGGAATCGAGACGGAAGGTCAACTCGAGCGACTTCGCGCCCTGCACTGTTCGCTGGGACAAGGCTTTCTCTTCTCGCCGGCCGTACCCTTCGGCGAAGCGGCGGCGATGGTGGGGACGACGTTCTAGCTCGCACTTCGCGACGCTCCGTTCCGTCGTCGAATGGCGGTGGCCTCTACGCTGTAACTCCGAAGGAGGGATGCGTGAGTTTTCCCGATTCGGTGCAGCGCCTCGCGCGTCAGCGAGCGCGAGGTACGTGTGAGTGCACCGCCAGTTGGTGCCCGCACTACGGACACTGTCGCCTCCCGGCCAAGGAGTTCCACCACCGCAAGGCGCTCGACGCCGGTGGCGACGACGAGCTGGCCAATTGCCAGTACTTGTGCACGGCCTGTCACCAACGAGCGCACCATACGACCGGCGAACTCGGCCGCCTCTAAGGTCCGCTCGGCGACGCCGTTCAGATCGAGACGGACTCCTCCATCGGTTGATCGATCCGACCGTCCCCGATGAGCCACGCCGCGTCCCCGACGCCGTAGACGGGCCCGCACCAGTCAGTGAATGCCCGACTGCACTCACCGTTCCAGAACCTCATTTTAGATTTTTTTTTTTAGCTTCGACTTCAATTTCCGCTTCTTCATCCGGTTCGAGCGGCGCTTCGGCGAAAAGATCGGGGCGCAGCGCCATCGCTTCTTGGAGTTCGAAGAAGTGGCTCAACCAGTACTCGTCGAAACGGGCGTGCCAGCGCTGCGCACCCTCCGGCGTCGCGAACGCCTCACGAACGAGCGCGGGCGCCAACAGCGCCACGAAGCCCGGAACCTCGACGGCGAGAAACCGCAGTCGTAAAAAGTCCAAGAAGGAGATGGCCGGAGGCGGCGCCGTCAACGGCGTGATGTCGGGCAGGACCCCGCGCACACCGTCGTCCTTTAGAAATGACGACGTCAGGAGGAGCGACAGGACCTGTTCCTCGGAGTTCTCGGCCATGGTGATGAGGCTCTTGCCCACGTTGTCGCGACCGTGACCCGATCCGCCGAAGACCTCTTGCACGATGCTCCCGACATTGGCGATCAGTCCGAGGAGCCGCAGGGCCACCGGCCGGGCGCTGGCAATCTCCTTGTCGTCGAGCGAGGCCACCAATTGGATGAACGGGGTGTCCATGCTGGCCTGCATCGCTTGCAGGGCCACCTGGCCGGAGCGCGGTGTCTCTTCGTCGTTGGCCGCGACGCCTCCGGTCGCCGCGCGATCGAAGAGTCCGCCGTCCACCCGATCGAGCGCGGAGAGATCGCCGTGCATCAAATCGATGAGCAGCGCCGAGAACTCGGCGTAGAGTTCGGAACCTCGACCGAGGCGTTTCCGGGCCGAGACCATCGCCGGACCGGCCTTCAAGTGCTGGAAGAAGACCTCGTCGAGGACGTCGCGCTCGCCCTTTTCGTCGTCGTTCGTCTCACCGGCCACCACCCGAAGTTCGCGGAGTTGCTCGTCCCAACGCGTGGCCCGTTTCAAGAGGTAGGTGCGAATGAGATCCGGCTCGACTTCGAAACCTTCCCACCAGAGCCGCCAGGCCAGTTCGTCGAGTTGCTTCGTACTCGTTCGCAACTGTGAGATTCGGAGCATTCGTTCCGCCGTGCCGGCGGGGTACCGGGCGAGGGAACTTCGTCCGCCGCTCTGGTCGTGAAACGGTTCGCCGATCAAACGGCGACGATGGAGTCGAGCCAATTGGTCCCTGGTCGTTTCGACGCCGGCGAAACCTAGAAAATCAAGGATGTCTTGAGTCGGCTCCCAGGACCACGGCTCCTCGTTCCAGCTCACGTCTCGACCTTAGTTTTGCAATTGGTGAAAACTGAGGATTCCCCGCACCGGAGTTCGTCACCGTTTCGCCTCGTCGCCGAAACGACTAGGTGCGAAGGCCGCTCACGATGGCTCGACGCGCGTCATCGGCGAGCGCGTAGGGCGCGTAGATGCTGAATCGACTGATGACGTCGTCGAGCCGTTCTCGCACGATCGCCCCCACGTCCTTCGGCGCGGCGACGACGCTGAAGGCGTTCAACACGTCGTCGTCGATGAGTTCGCCCATCTTCTCCCACTCCCCTGACTTCGACAACGCGTTCAATTCGTTCTGCAACTCTCCCCAACCGTGCAGTTCGAGCACGCCACGGTAGGCCGGCGTCGAGCCGTAGAAGGCGATCTGGCCGCGGACCCGGCGCGTGGCGTCAGCGAGCTCCGCCTCGGTGTCGCCGGTGGCGACCAGACCGGAGAACGAAACCGGAAAGCCCGTCGCGTCGCGGCCGGACTTGGCGAGCCCGCGCTCCAGGGCCGGCAGCGTGACTTCGCGCATGTAGCGCTCGGTCGAGAAGGGGTGCACCAAGAGACCGTCGGCGACCTCGCCGGCCACCTCGGTCATCAGTTCACCGACCGCGGCGAGGAAGACCTTGGGCGCACCGTACGGATTGGGGCCGGGGTTGAAGAACGGCGACATCAGCGTGTGGCGATAGAACTCCCCCCGGAAGTTGAGCGCGCTCCCCTCGTTCCAGCACGACCAGATCGCGCGCATCGCCAGGATGTACTCGCGCATGCGCGGCGCCGGATGGGACCAGGGCATGGAGTAGCGCTTCTCTATGTGCGGCTTAATCTGCGATCCCAGGCCGAGGAGCAGTCGACCGCGCGAGAGCAGCTGCACGTCGTTGGCCATGGTCGCGGTGATCATGGGGCTGCGAGCGAAGGCCACCACGATGCCGGTACCGAGCTCCAACGTGGTCGTGGTCGTGGCCGCGCCCGCGACGATCAGCAGTGGATCGTGTCCCGTTTCGGCGGACCAGGCGCCGTCGTAGCCGGCGCGTTCGAGTTCGCGGGCCTCCGCGCCCACGTCATCATTGCGAAACGAGAGACCGCCGTCGACCAACACGAGCGAAGTCTAAACCGCGATTTCGTGCCAATTCGTAGGCCCCCACTCGGCTTGGGATCAGTTGGAGAAGCCCCGAGTGACCATGCCCTCGACTTCGTCTTTGGGAACGGCGGGCGAGAAGAGAAAGCCCTGTCCGAGCTCACATCCCAATCGGCGAAGACGACGGAACTGCGGCTCGGTCTCGATGCCTTCGGCGAGCATGGTCACGTCGAGACGCTGACCCAACGAGATGATCGTCTCGAGCAGCGTGTCGTTGCGATCGGAGTCGTCCAGCGGCCGCACGAACGACTGGTCGATCTTGATGATCCGCGGACTGAGTTTGGCGAGGTACGACAGCGACGAGAACCCGGTGCCGAAGTCGTCGAGCGCCAGGCCGACGCCCAAACTGCCGAGTTGGTCGAGTACCTTCATCGTCTCGTCGATGTCGATCAACGCGACGCTTTCGGTGATCTCGAGGACGAGGTACTCCGGAGGAAAGGCGCTCTCGCTTAACAGCATTTTGATCGTGGGGACCAAACCGGGGTCCAGGAACTGGCGCGCCGAGAGATTGACCGTCACGTACGGACGCAGCGATCGTGTCCTCGACACCCATGTGCTCGCTTCTCGGATCGACTCTCGCAAGGCGAACGATCCCAACTCCAAGATCAGGTCACTCTGTTCCGCGAGGGGAATGAAGTCGTCCGGGGACACCCAACCGCGATTGGGGTGATTCCAGCGCATCAGCGCTTCGAACCCCACCACTTCTTTGGAGGTCAGGTCGGCAATCGGCTGATAGTGCATCGCGAGTTCGCCGGCATTGAAGGTTTGACGCAGCTCTTGGGCCAATGAGAATCGGCTCACGGCGTTCTGGTGCATGGTGGGAGTGAAGACCACGTGGTGACCCCGAACGTTTCGCTTCGCCTCGTACAGTGCGGCGTCCACGTTCTGGATCGTTTCGGAGAAACTCGTGCAGGTGGCATCCCAAATGACGATCCCGATGCTGGCGTGTTGTTCGATTTGAAATCCCGCGATGTGGTACGGCTCGGCGATGACCCTGACCAGGCGTTCGGCCAGAACCTCGGCTTCCTTCGGTGAGACCAGCCCCTCGGCCAGATAGAGGAACTCGTCGCCGCCGAAACGACAGAGCGTGTCGGTCGAACGGGTGGCCAGTTGGAGACGGTCGGCGATCGCCGTCAAGAGCTGGTCGCCCAGGAAGTGACCGAAGGAGTCGTTGACGCCCTTGAAGTCATCGAGGTCGATCAAGAGCACCGCGCCGATGCCGCCCTGTCGAATGACGCGACCGTGGGCCAGGGCCAATCGCTCCTCGAAGAAGGCCCGGTTGGCGAGGCCGGTGAGCGGATCGTGCAACGCCTGATGTTTGAGCTGCGCCCCGAGGGCTCTTTCCTCGGTGATGTCGCGCTCGGAGAAGACGAAGTAGAGGATATTGCCGTCGACGTCACGCGCCGGAGAGCGCGACACTTCGACGTCGATGACGCCGCCGTCCTTTCGCAGGTAGCGCTTGACGTAGCGTTCTTGTTCCACCTCGCCCGAGATCAGCCGTTGGTGCGTGCCCTCGGTGATGCCCACGTCGTCGGGGTACGTGAACGGCGTCGAGTCACAGCCGAGTAACTCCTCCTTGGAGAATCCCACCATCTGGCACATGGCGTCGTTGACCGCGATAATGCGGTCGTTGGCGTCGGCGAAGGTCATCGGGGCCATGTTGTTCTCAAAGGCGACCCGGAATCGAAGTTCCGCGTCGGCCCGGGCTTGCTCGTTCGCCCGTTGGATGCTGACGTCGCGGATCGCGACCACCACCCAGGTGCCCTCATCGAGCGCGAGCGGCGAGCGCGAGACTTCGACCGGAATCTCCTCGCCGTCGCGACGCTGGATCGCCAGGTCCGGGTCATTCCAAATGGCCGCGACCGCCGTACGTGGCCGATCGCGACGGGCGCGCAGCAGGCGCTCGCGGAGTCGATCGGGAATCAGAATCACGACATCTTGTCCAATAAGTTCGTGGGGCGCGTAGCCCGTCAACGCCGTGAGTAAGCCGTTGACGTAGTGAACGACGCCGTCCCCATCCAAGAGGGCGGTCGGTTCGGGCAGGGCCTCGAGCAGGCCATTCCACGATGGCGGGTGAGCGGAGAGGAATGTCGCCGACCGGTCAACACGGTTGGGAGCCGCCGACATCGCGCGTGAGAATCGGCCGGATTCGCTTCGGCTCGTGGCGCGAGGACGTTCGGAGAGATCGGTCACGAAAGAACGCTAGGCCGGTCCCCCGTTTCGATTGTCAACAAGTTCTCAACAATCGAGCAAAAGTTCCGTGACCGAAGAGGCCGAGAAGTCGCGCGCTCGCGGCGTCGTCGACATCCGCGAGCAAGTTCCTTGATTATTTTGCCGAGTGCCCGGGTGCAGGTGCGCCTGGAACACTTTCCAATTGTTGGGCTTTGGGTCGAGATGTGATTTTTTCGACGAATCACACAGGATGTTGGCTTTGTTGTGCACAGGAAAACAACCAGTCCCGGTGCTCCGAATTGGACGCTGAGGGTGCGTCGGACTTTGCCTACGCTGCGTTACGGTTCAATGAATGAAAAACCTCTCGAAGCGAGTTGAAACGACCTGTTGGGAGTCAGTTTCCATTCCTTGTCGGGTGACCTGTGGGGTGCGATGAACGTCGGCGATCGTCGGCTGGCCCGACTACTGAACTCCTTCCCCGAGATCGTTGTTGTTCTCGACGGCACGGGGAACGTGCTGTGGGCCAACCAGTTCGCCGTGGAGCTCTTCGGTCGGCCCTTGGAGTCCGCCATCGGCATGTCCGGCATCGACCTCGTCCACCCCGACGATCTCGAAATCGTGCTGCGGTCGCTGGAAACGGTCCAATCCAAGAGGGTCGGCACTCCCCTGGAGATCCGGGCCAAGATCGGCGACGACTGGCGGCTGATTGAGCTCATCGGTACGCCCGTACCGTGGTTCGAAAAAGGAGCGGTGCTCTTCAGCATCCGCGACCTGACGGACCGACGGCGTTTCGAATTGGCGCGCGACAATGTGGCCCGTTTCCGCTCCCTGGTCCACAACGCGACGACGATCATGATGCTGATCTCCCCCCAAGGTGACGTTGAATCGGTCTCGGGAGCGATGACGCGCATGCTCGGGCACGACCCCGAAGTCGTCGAGGGCCAGCCCCTCGCGAACATCGTGGCGGTGAAGGACCGTCCACTGTTGCGCGTGGCGATCGAGAACGCCCTGCGCAGCTCCAGCGCGACCCAACCCGTGGTGCAAGCGCTGCGACTGCTCCGTCGCGGTAGCGAGGAGATGATCTCCTACGAACTCTCCATCGTCAGCCTGGTGGAGGATCCCACCGTCGGCGGTCTCGTCGTCACGGCGCACGACGTCTCGGCGCGTGTCATGGCGGAGATGGAGTTGCGCAACACCGTGCGCGAACTACGCGAGACCTCGTCACTGCTCAACGCCACGTTGGAGTCGACCGCCGATGGTTTGCTGGTCGTCGGCGTCGACCGAATCATCACCAGTTTCAACAGTCAGTTCGCCGAGATGTGGCGACTCCCGACCAATCTCGTCGCCGCCCGAAACGACCATCGATTAATCGAATACGTGACCGACCAACTGGTCGACCCTGACGTCTTCATCTCACGCGTCAATGATCTCTACGCGCACCCCGAAGCCGAGAGCATGGACACGCTGGAATTCGTCGACGGACGGGTGTTCGAGCGACTCTCCAAGCCCCAGTACGTCTCGGGCGAAGTCGTCGGGCGAGTGTGGAGCTTCAGCGACGTCACCGAGCAGAAGCGACTGCAGAACGACCTCGCCCATTTGGCCTTTCACGACGCCCTCACCGGCTTAGCGAACCGAGCACTCTTTCAGGACCGGGTCAATCAGGCCCTGGCCCGGAGTGAACGAACTGACAACTACGTGGCGGTGCTCATCTTGGACCTCGACAACTTCAAGACGATCAACGACGGCCTCGGACACAGTGCCGGGGACGATTTGCTGAACGTCGTCGCCGCCACGATCGTGCGGAGCCTCCGCAAGTCCGACACGGCGGCCCGACTGGGCGGCGACGAATTCGCCGTTCTGGTGGAGGACGCGCCGAATCGCGAAGAGGTGATGCGCTTGGCCCATCGCCTCATGACGACGCTTCGAGAGCCGGTCGTCGTGGCCGGCCAAGAGGTCACGTCGACCGTGAGCATTGGCATCACCTTTGGCATCAAGGGTCACACCAGCGATCAACTGCTGCGCAACGCCGACCTCGCGATGTACCTGGCCAAGGCGCAGGGTAAGGACCGCATTGAGGAGTTCCAGGACCAAATGCACGTCGCGGTGGTGCAGCGACTCGAACTAGAGACCGACCTTCGGCGCGCCGTACTCTCGGAGGAACTGCGAGTTCACTACCAGCCCATCTTCGATCTCGCCTCGGGCGTCATTGTCGGCTTCGAAGCGCTCGTACGCTGGCAACACCCCACGCTCGGTCTTCTCCAACCGGTCTCCTTCATACCCTTCGCCGAAGAGATTGGCTTCATCCACCACATCGATCGCTTCGTACTCACCGAAGCCTGTTCCCAAGCGCGTCTCTGGCAGAGCCAGGGACTGGCCCCGGCCGGTCTCTTGATGAGTGTCAATCTGTCCGCCCGCGAGATCTCGGACAGCTCGATCCGAGAAAGCGTCAGTCTCTCGCTGCTCGAAACCGGCTTCGAGCCGAGACACTTGATACTGGAAATCACCGAGAGTGCCCTCTTGCGCGACCTCGACGCTACGATCCGTAATCTCGAGGCGCTCAAGTCACTCGGGCTGAGCATCGCCGTGGATGACTTCGGCACCGGTTTCTCATCCTTTTCGCACCTCGAACAGCTGCCGATCGATATCTTGAAAGTCGATCGCTCCTTCGTCGCGAACCTCACGGTCCCCGACGGTCGGCCCAGTCTCGCTCCGGCGATCGTGCAATTGGCTCACACCCTGGGCCTTATCGCCATCGCCGAGGGCGTCGAGTCGCCCGATCAGGTCTCGCCGCTGCGCGATCTCAAGTGCCAACTCGCCCAGGGCTACCACCTGGGCATGCCCCTCGACGCCCACGAGACCGAAGGTCTACTTCGCTCCCTCGCCTCGTAAGGTCCCCGTCAACTATTCGGCTCCGCTAGGACCGGGGCGTTCGCCCGGTCCTCGGATCGACCCACTGATACCGCGACGCACGTGAACCGTGGCTCGCCGTCAGACGCCTTTTCGCGGCCTTGCGCGTGGCGAGCAGACCGAAGATGACGACCATAGAGCCCAGGGCCAAAAGGACGAACCCGCCGAAGTAGACGTAGACCGTGTGCTGACACGTCGCGTCCATTCCGAGTCCGGCGAACTTACCTCCCAGGGCATTGCACGCACTGTTTTGGGTCTGCTCATGGACAACGAAGTAGAGACCGACGGCCATAGTGGCCAGTCCCAACAGCTCGAAGAGCCTCTTCAACATAGATTCAACTTACCCCGAGACCCGGACAGTTCCATGGAGGCTCGACGGAACCTCTTTGTTCGGCCGCCAAGCCTGGTCGAGTACTTTTGGTTGATCGCAACGATCAAATGCCGGAGCTTACCGTGACGAGTGCTTCGCACGTTGCCGAACTGCGCGACAACATCGTGGCGCACGAACTGACGAAGTCCTTCGGTGCGGTAC
Source organism: uncultured Acidimicrobiaceae bacterium (assembly GCA_963716515.1). GTDB lineage: Bacteria > Actinomycetota > Acidimicrobiia > Acidimicrobiales > RAAP-2 > RAAP-2. The sequence goes on along the minus strand of OY970319.1, from coordinate 1,089,260 downwards.
GCGCCGTGCGCGGCCTCGACCTTTCGCTCCCCCGCGGCTCCACCGTCGCCCTGCTCGGACCCAATGGCGCCGGCAAGACGACGACCATCGACATGCTCATCGGACTGACGAAACCCGACGCCGGCACGGTCTCGCTCTTTGGTCGTACGCCCGCGGAAGCCGTCAAGTCCGGAATGATCGGCGCGATGACTCAGACCGGACTCCTCGTCGACTATCTCACGGTGCGCGAGTTGGTGACCATGATGGCCGCGATCTACCCGGCCCCCTTGAAGGTTGACGAGGCCCTTCGGATCTCGGGCGCCGACGACTTCGCCGATCGCCAGACTCGCAAACTATCCGGCGGAGAGACGCAACGCGTTCGCTTCGCCATCGCGCTGGTGGCCGACGCCGAACTTCTGGTCCTCGACGAGCCGACGGTGGCGCTGGACGTCGAGGGCCGTCGCGATTTTTGGAACGCCATGCGGGCCTTCGCCGCTCGGGGTAAGACCGTGGTGTTCGCCACGCACTACCTCGAAGAGGCCGACGCCTACGCCGACCGAATCGTCCTCATGTCCCACGGGCGAATCGTGGCCGACGGCGCACCGACCGAGATCAAGGCGACCGTCGGCGGTCGGATAATTCGCGCGACCCTGCCCGACGTGGAACTCTCCGCACTCCACGCGCTGAGCGGCGTCACGACGGTCGATCGCAGGGGCGACGCCATCACCTTGAACTGTTCGAACTCCGACGCGACCCTGCGTGAGCTCTTGCGAACCTATCCCTCGGTGCGCGACATCGAGGTCCGGGGCGCCGGTCTAGAAGAGGCGTTTTTGGAGCTCACCGTGGACGACGAGACGCCGTGATCGAAATGACCTATCTCCGATACGAGGTACTGCGCACGTGGCGCAATCGTCGATTCCTGCTCTTCTCCTTGGTCTTTCCGCTGATCCTGTTTCTGGCCATCGCCGGACCGAACAAACACGTGACCTTCGATCACGTCCCCTTCCCCCTGTACTACATGACGGGGATGATCGCCTGGGGCGCGATGGTGGCCGTCATCTCGAGTGGTGCGCGCATCGCCGCCGAACGCAACGCCGGCTGGACGAGGCAACTGCGCATCACGCCACTGCCGACGTGGTCGTACTTCAGTGCCAAGATCGTCTGCGGCTACATGATGGCGCTCTTGAGCATGGCGGTGCTGTTCGCCGCCGGGACCGGCGAAGGCGTGCGACTCGACGCCCGCCAGTGGATCGTCATGATCGGACTGCTCCTCGTCGGACTGATTCCTTTCGCCGTGATGGGCATCATGTTCGGCCACCTGCTCAGGGTCGACTCGCTCGGACCGGCGATCGGCGGAGTGACGTCGCTCTTCGCGCTGCTCGGCGGATCCTACGGTCCCCTGGTCCGGAGCGGCTTTCTGTTGTCGATCGTGAAGTTCCTCCCCTCCTACTGGCTGGTCCAGGCGAGCAAGACCGCGCTGCGCGGGGGCGCCTGGCCCCTCGAGGCGTGGCTCGTCATCGCGGGGTGGACGCTGGTCCTTTCCTTCCTGGCCGTTCGCGTGTACGAACGCGATACCAAGCGGGAGTAATTCACCGTGACCTTGACGCGAGCGCTTCGATGACGGTGCCGACGCTCATCACCTTCTCGCAGGATCGAGAGGCCGCGCTCGCGGCCCTCGACGCCGTCAGTGCCGGTCGCGGGTGGTGCAACGTGTCGCCCAACGTCGAGGAGGAGGTTCCCGACATGAAGGTGAATTACTTCGGTTTGCGCCTCAACAAGGGTGTCACGATCGCCAGCTTCGTGACCGCGCCGGCGCGTCACGGCACGGTGCCACCGTCGACGCTCGGCGTCCTGCACTCGCGCAGTCGACTCGGTGCCGAGCGCATCGCAGTCTTGTTGGCCGGCGCGCCGTTCACCGTTCGACAGGACCACAACACCCGAGGTCTACTGCTCGAAGTACCGGCCAGCACCTCGGCCGAACAGGTCTTGACGGTGATGTGCACGCTGACCGAGGCGCTGTGCGACTATGACTTCACCGGCAGCTGGACCCTGAGTCGATTCCTTCCCTGAGGACCGCGGCCCCTACGTCATCGAGTTCACGAAGGTGACGATGGACTCGCTGAACTGAGGATCGCGAACCGCGGACAGATGATTGCCCCGCAGCGTCTGAAAGGTGGCTCCGGGAATGCGCTGCGCCAGTGCTTCGGAGGATCCGGCCAACGTATCGGTGTCTCCGACGAGTACCAACGTGGGCACCGCGATCGCGCCGACGTTCGTCGTTTCGCCTCGACGTGATCGCTGATTGGCCGCCAGCGCGAACCGGTCGGCTCCCATGCTGTCAGCGAAGCGGCGAAAGGCGGCCGCCAGCGGACTGTCGATGTCGTCGGGATCTTCGGTCTCCAGGGCGTCGACAATAGGCACGGTGTCCAGGGGCCGTTGCTCCCCGCCCCATTGGCCGCCGACACCGCCGAGCACGAGTGAGCGCACCCGCGCGTCACGTGGGGCGAGACGTCCGGCCACGATTGATCCCATCGAATAGCCCACCACGTCACAGCGTTCGACGGCGACGTGATCCATCAGCGACTGGACGTCGCGGGCCATGGCGTCATTGGCGTAGGCCTCGGGGTCGTGCGGCTTGGCCGACGCACCGTGACCGCGCGCGTCCGGTGCCAGTACCCGCCGATGGGAGGCCACGAGCGCGTCGACCACGCCCGTGGCCACCCAGTTCGAGAAGTGATCGGCCGCGAAGCCGTGGAGGAGTATGACCGGCGCGCCTTCGCCCACGTCGAGGTAGGCGAGGTCCAGGCCGTCAAACGAAGTGAAGTGTTCCATCGATGCCCCCGTCTACCAATCGATCCCGCGGACGCATGTCAACACGAGCGACTCCAATACCCGACGTCAGCGAGTTCGATGCTTCCACACGCCCACCTACTGCTTACACCGAATCATCCTCCAACCCGTGGTCAGCCAGCCAACTCTTCGCCGCGCGTTTCGGGGCCCGAGCGAGCCACGCGTCGGACACCAGTTCGAAGAGCTCGTCGTGGTCAATTTCGGCCAACGAGGGGATGCGTAAGAGGATGCAGGGGTAGCCCTTGAAGTGCTCGGTCGTGAAGTAGACCGAGGGCCGATGGGCCAGCCACATGGACTTCATCTCCTCGTCGGCCACGCGAACGACCAGCACGTCATCGAGCGGTTCACCCGTCGCCGGGTCGAGCGCGTCTCGACGTTTCGTTCGATGAAAGCAGAACAACTTGTGGTCGACCAAGAAGGCTGGGCGGTCGTCGTCGCGGAGTTCTTTGCTGGCTCCGGGCATCGTTAAGGCGATTCTCTCGACGTCGCGCATGCTGACCATTGCTGACATTCTTTGTGGCGGGGCCGAGTTTGTCAACCGATGTCGCGAACTCTAGGTTTTGCAGATGACCTTCGGAAGATAAGGAGGTTCGCACCCGGCGTCGCTAGGCCCAACCCAGTTCGTCGAGTCGGGGGTCACTGATGCCAAAGTGATGAGCGATTTCGTGAATCACCGTTTTTCGCACTTGCGCCCTCACCTCGTCCTCGTTGGCGCAGACCTGGCAGATCGTGGTCTGATACAACGTGATTCGATCGGGCATCACCGCGTTGTAACTGGAGAAGCCGCGGCGAGTCAACGGTATTCCCTCGTAGAGACCGAACAGATTGCGCCCCTTGGCCTCGTCCTCGACGATTATGGCCACGTTGTCCATGTGCGATGAGAGCGATTCGGGGAGTGACGCTACCGCCTCGGCCGCGAGCTCTTCGAATCGTTCATTGGAGACTTGGAACATCCAGGCAGCGTATCGGCGTGTCCCACGGCGACAGCGTCCCCACGATTCGCGCGACGTCGTCTCGGTCGTTCAGTCCCCGGTGACCCCGTCAATCCGCTCGCGCAGCAGGTCGGCGTGACCGTTGTGTCGCGCGTACTCCTCGATCATGTGCAGGTAGATCCATCGGACGTTGCGCGTTCGCTCGGGATGATGGCCCCGGCTCGGTACAACTTCTTCGAGTGAGAGATTCGCCGTGGCGTCGCGGCTTCGTTGACACTCCGCCACGAAGTGCGCGAGGTCCGCCGACGCGTCGGCCGTTTCCACGTTCAAGAAGTCGGCGTCGGGATCCTCGGCGGTCGAATAGGCGTACTCCACGTCTTCGCGCCCGGCGTGGAGCCGGAACCATCCCCGTTCCACGTCACTCATGTGGCGAATCAGTCCCAGCAGTGACAACTGTGATGGTTCGACCGACCTCGACTTCAACTGCTCGGCCGTTAAGCCTTCGCACTTCATTAACAGCGTCGCTCGGTGAAATTCGATCCACTCATCCAACGCTTGCTTTTCTCCCGAGAGCCGATCGGGAAAGTCGCGTTCGGGGAGGTCTTTAGGCCAACTGACGGTCACGGCCCGACGCTACCAAGACGTCGCGGTGGGCCGGCACGTCCTCGGCCGAGCATGCGCGACGCGTCAGCGGGTGGCGGCAGCCGTTCGAAGCGTCAACCAGGTGGCCAACTGTTCGCGGGGCATCGGTCGCGAGTAAAAGAAGCCCTGAATGAGATCGCATCCGGTCGAGAGAACTGTGGTCAGTTCGGCCTCGGTTTCGACGCCTTCGGCGACGACCGCGAGGTCAAGTTGGTGTCCGAGTTCAACCATCGAACGAACGATGGACTCCTTCGCCGGATGGGCGTGTATGTCTTGAATGAACGATCGGTCAATCTTCAACTCCGAGATCGGCAGATTCGCCAAGAGTCCGAGCGACGTCTGTCCCGATCCGAAGTCATCGATACTGATGCGAACTCCGGCCCCGCTCATCTCGATCAGTGACGTCGCCGCTCGTTCCGGGTCGGCCATAAGTGAGGTCTCGGTCACTTCGACGGTAAACCGAGTTGGACTGACCGCGGCCTCCGTGAGCCGCTGCAGAACCTGCCCGGCAAACTCCGAACGGCCGAGATTGCGGGCCGACACGTTGACTGACAACTGCACGATCTCACCTTGCGGGCCCAAGGAAGATAGATCGTGGAGGGAGCGTTGGACTACCCAGTCGGTCAATTCGTCAATGAGGTCCGTCTGTTCGACGAGCGGTATGAAGCGGTCCGGATAGAGCAGTCCTAGGGTGGGGTGTTGCCATCGCACGAGGGCTTCGACGCCATAGACGCTATCCGTGCCGGCGGCAATCTTGGGTTGATAGTGCAGGACGAGTTGATCCGACGCAATGGCGTGACGCAGCTCCGTCACCAACGTCAGTTTCGACGCGTCGTAGTGGTCTTGCGTGTCGTCGTAGCGTGCGACGCCCGATCGAACCGACTTCGCCACGTACATCGCTACGTCAGCTCGCTGAAGAAGTTCGTCGATCGTTCCGCCGTCGTGCGGTGATACGACGTAGCCGATGCTGGCTTCGATGGAAAGGGGCAGGCCACCGACCTCCAATTCGTCCTGAATTGCCTCGCGCAACCGAATGAGCACGTCGGTGGGATCATCGACGTCGCTCAACACCACGCCAAACTCATCGCCACCGAAGCGCGCCAAGGCGTCCGGAGACCGGAGGTGAGTACGGAGTCGATCGCCGATCATGGCCAAGAGTAAGTCGCCATTTTGGTGGCCCAGCGTGTCGTTCACCTCCTTGAACCGATCGAGATCGATTATGGCGATGGTCGTCGATCGAGCGTGTCTGCGCGCGTCGTTCAGTTCGGCGGTGGCCATCCGATGGAACAGCGCTCGGTTTGGAAGGTCGGTTAAGGCATCGTGCTCCGACTGGTAGGTATTGACCTTCACTTGACGCCGGAGTCGGCGGCTCACCCACCGTGAGATTCCGAGCAAGATCAGGTACAAGAGGGCGAGCCCAATGATGAGATTCCGATAGAGGGTGTGGATGCCCGCGTTGACGTCGGCGCTAATGGGCGTGTAGGGCAGGTAAATCTCCATCACCCCGACGCGATTCGTCGTGCTATCGACGTACAGCGGGAGGTACACCTCGACCGAAAGTCCTTTCACCTTTCCGCGATCAACGCTGTCCGAGTTCAGATGCGTGAGACGCGCGACCAGGTGACCGTGGGCGGCCTCCAGTGCCTCGTCTTCGATGGAGGCGTGAAATCCGGATCCGTCATCGGAGAAGATGACGTTCCCTTGGAGATCACGAAGACGGAGCCGCTGTACCGAGCCACTTCCTACCACGTCGGTGGCCAAGGTCCGCATCCGTGACAACTCGGTGGGAGTGAGGCCCTTACTAAGCGGTTGACCGTTGAGGAGTGGTTCCACGGCCGACTGCGCCATCAGCACCGCTTCGTCTCGTCCCTGAATCAGTCCGCGACGGGTCGCTTCACTTCGATAGGTGCCGCCCAGTACCAGACCGATGAGTAGTACCGGCACCAACATGATGGCCGCGATAACGATCAACTGCCGTATCGAGGAGTTGCGTTGCACGGCGTTGGCGGGGCTCACGCCAGACCGCCGTATCTCGACAGCACGTCGCGCGATTCGCGAAAGCGCGCCGTGAGGAGGTCCCGCAGTCCGCGATTTGCTTCCATGGCACGTCTCCTCGCGAAAGTGCGGACCCGACCGTCAACTACTTCGCTTATACGACCTTACGGTGCGCCGACCGAAGCGGATTACTCATTTTGAACAAGTAGTACTGATGTGGTTGGACATTGAGCCGGCGTTGTCCCACATTTGAGAACCTTCGCCTCAACGGGTGTCGAACGAAGTTCGAACGTCGTTCGAAACTCAGAACCGATGGCGTGTGTGGCTAAACGCTCCCTTGGAGAAGGCCAATACCTTCTCCGGCTTCACTTGAAACACGTAGACCTCACCGTCGAGAACGCGCTCCCCGTCGCGATGGTGAAAACGGCCAGCTCCGACCGCGTAGTTCCAACGCCCGTCCCACTTGTGCGTCCAGACTTCGGCCACGCGCGTCAACGTGTCCTGCGATTCCAAGCGAGACGCCACACCCTCGACCACGACGTCGAAGCCGTCATTCCAATCGTTGCAGCCGGTGGTGAGAATCACGTGGTCGTGATGACGAAGGTTCACCGCCTTTTGCTCGTCCGGACCGGTCGAGAAAAAGAGTGCGTCGTCCAGCCACACGGCAACCAGGGGGGTGACGTGTGGCCGACCGTCGGCACGAGCGGTCGTTATCCAGAAGAGCTCCGCCGATTCGAGAGCGGAGCGAGTGTCGGCCCACGACGTTGGTGGAGCCCTTCGTCACTGAAGCGCTCGTCGACCGTTGTTTCTGGATCGCGCACGGTAGTGCCCCTTTTGGATCTGTCCTTCGTCAAAGTGAAAGTTACTCGCGAACGGTACGCGTTGCTCCGCGTACGTCTCAAAGAGCGACGCTCGGCCTCGGGTTGTGAAGCCCATAAGTGGGGCAAGGGAGAAGCGACGATGAACTGCAAAGTGTCAGCGGGCGACTTGCGCGGCGATGAACGCCAGCGCAATCACTACGCAAATGATGCGAACGATCCACAGACCGGTGCGGCTGTGCGGCCGTCGGCCGGTTGTCGCGCGCCAGATCTGCTGTGACATGCCGGCCGGACTGAAGGGGTCGGCCTCGAACCCGCTCCCGGGTTCGGGCCACATCACCGGCGGTGTTGGGTCCCTCTCGGGCACCGCCGGAACTGTCGAGCGCCGACGACGCCTCCGAGAATGCTCCACGACTGAAACCATACGACGTCGTTCGTTGAAGGTCACTGTATGCCCACTGACGTTCGCCACGCAGCGAGAGTTCCGCGGCGCCATGCCCGACTTCATCGAACTGCGTGGCGAGCTGGGAGTCGGTCGTAAGGTTGGGTGGTGGAATTCCCATCGCCGACCGGACCGGTACGACCCCGGGAAGAGATCTTCTTGCAGTACCTTGACTATTTTCGAGAGCGAGTCATTGAGAAGGTCGAGTCGCTTCCCCACGACGCTTTGGTCGTCAGCGTGGTCCCCACCGATTGGACCGCCCTGGAGTTGGTCAAGCATCTGACGTACGTCGAGATGCGATGGCTGGAGTGGGGTTTCGAGGGGCGCGGCGTCGCCGAACCGTGGGGCGACCAGGTCGGTGATCGCTGGTGGGTCAGCCCCGACGACACCCGTGAATCGCTCGTGGAGCAGTTACGCGTTCGCGGCGTCCAGACTACGGAGATCGTTCATCGCCACGACCTCGAAGAGCTGGGTCAGCCCGGTCCCCGCTGGAGCGGCGCGGAGCCGGCGTCACTCGAGCGAGTCCTCTTCCATCTACTCCAGGAGTACGCCCGACACCTCGGTCACCTCGACGTCTACGCCGAATTGGCCGAAGGTCAACTGGGCGAATAGTTAAATACTCACACGAATACCACGCGCCGTTCGCGAGGCCGTTACCTGTTCTCGCCAGTCAGTAACGTCACTCCTGTGCCCACTTCCCCCGCTAAGAAGACCGCGAAGGTGACTCCCTCACCTCGGACTCCCACACGATCGCCGAAGACCCCACCAACGCCGGACGAACTGCGCGCGATCTATCAAGGTTGCACGCGATACTTGAGTGGCAGTGGTGGTCGCGATGCCGCGACGTTGCTGTCCACGATTCCCGCCGACACCCAGACCGACGTCTACGGCCACGGCGGTGTCGTGGAAGAGCTGGAGACGCACGTGGCCCGTCGCCTCGGTAAAGAGTCCGCGCTCTTCATGATCACCGGCACCATGGCCCAGCAGGCCGTCCTGCGGATCCACGCCGATCGACGTCATCGAAGCGGCGTGGTGTTTCATCCGAAGTGTCACCTGGACGTCCGTGAAGAGCGCGCCTACGAGCGCCTTCACGGTCTCGTCGCCGTCACCTGTGGTCCGGCGAACCAGCCTCTGACGTCGGCGCAACTGGCTACCGTGGGCGAACCGGTCGCCGCGTTGCTGGTCGAACTTCCCCAGCGCGACCTCGGCGGCACACTCCCGGATTGGGAAGAACTCGTGGCGCAAGTCCAATGGGCTCGCGACCGCGGTGCGGCGACGCACCTGGACGGGGCGCGACTTTGGGAGGCGGCGCCCTACTACCAGGCCACGGCTTCGAAATCGATCGTCGACGTGGCCGATCTCTTCGACACGGTGTACGTCTCGTTCTACAAGGGACTCGGCGCGATCGCCGGCTGTTGCGTGGCCGGTGACCGAGGGACCATCGAGGAATTGAAACTGTGGCGGATCCGCCACGGCGGACGGGCCTTCGGCCTCTGGCCCTACGCCGCGTCGGCCCTCAGTTCGCTTCGCCTTCGGGGCGATCGCTTCGCTGATTACTACGATCGCGCTCAAAAGATTGCGCGCGTCTTGCAACGAATAGACGGCATCGAGATCCTCCCCTTCCCGGTTCAAAGTCCGATGATGCACGTACGCGTGAGCGGACCCGTCGACGCCGTGCGGGCCAGGGTTTTGAACGTGGCTCGCAACGACGGCGTCTGGATGTTCGGTGGCCCCTACGACACCGAGGGTCCGAGGTTGCAGCGCTTCGAATTCAACGTGGGCGACGCCACGATGGAAATCTCGATCAAAGAGATCGGGCGACTCTTCGAACGTGTGGTGACCACGACGCGACGGTGAGTCGCTCTCACCGTTTGAGACCTCTACTTCGCAACCTAAGAATCGTTCAATAATCGGCGTGCCCTTCGAGAGGCCGCCGGTAGGGTCAAGAAACGCACCATTTGAGGAGGGCACCATGCTCGGAGACAAATCAGAACACTTTGAAGGTAAGGGCACGAACCTGACGGCTCTGGAGTTACACCTCACGGAGTACCTGGAGGCTGACGGTTTCACCGTCCAGACTTCGCCTCCCAGCGACCAGGGAACGGTGATTCAAGCCATGAAGAGCGGCTTCCTTCGAGACATCGTCTCGGCCGAGCGGGCCTTCACGATCACCATCACGGGAAGCCCGAGTGACTTCACGGTCCGTTTCGGCATCGGCAAATGGCTGCAGAACCTCAGTGTGGCCGCCATCGAAACTCTGCTGATATCCGAACTCTTTCTTCCCATCGACGTGGCGGACTCACTATGGAGTCTCGAAGTCGAGAACACCATCATCGCGGACCTGAAAACGTTCGTCGGATAGGCCTTCGCGGACGCCAAACCCGCTACGGCGCTGCCGTTGCGTCGCTACTGCTCGTAGCGCTCCACGACGTCGACGTCACGGACGTGCGCCTGATCGGGGTCTCGCCCAAACTCGCGCAACGCGCGGCGCTGGCGAAGGAGGTCCCAGCACTGGTCCAGCGTCTCTTCGAGGTGCGCCAGCCGTTTAACCTCCTCGGGTCCTTCGTGTTCGCGAAGCTCCTTCTCCTCGTCCACCAATTTATTGATCCGTTGATAGATGTCTTCATCAACCACGTTGAACCTTCCTCGCCTTTACTCTTCACCGACCGGAGTCGGGTCGCTGCACAACGAATGTAATGACTCGATCAAATCGGCAAACCGCCAGTTGCCGACGACGTGGAACCGCTGTCCTTATAGGCGGCGATGGTCCGTTCGGCGATCCTCATCTGGTGTATCTCGTCGGCGCCGTCAGCCAGTCGGGCCCAACGCGCGTGCTGGAGCATGGAGGCGAGTGGCGTGTCTGTCGAATAGCCCAGCGCGCCGTGCACCTGAATCGCCCGGTCAATGATCCGATTGAGACTGTTGGCCACGAAGTGTTTGGTCATCGAGACCTCGGTACGAAAATCGTCACCCCGATCAATCTTGTAGGCCGTGTGCAGCACCATGAGCTTGCATTGGTAGAGCTCCATCGCGGAATCGGCGATCATCCATTGGACACCCTGCTTCTCGGCCAGGGTCGATCCGTGCGAGTAACGATGAATCGAACGATCGACCATCATGTCGAGGGCCGTCTCGGCTTGGGCGATCCAGCGCATGCAGTGCGCCAGACGGGCCGGGCCGAGTCGAGCCTGACCGAGTCGATGTCCGTTGCCCCGACCGCCGAGTACCTGTTCGTCCTTCACTCGGAGGTCCTCGATGACGATCTCGCTATGGCCGGTCGATCCGTGCATCGTCTCGACCTCACGAACGTCGTTCCACCCGTCCGAAGGGATGTCCACGATGAACGCGGTGGTCGCTCCCGAGGAGCCTTCCGGCACGTCGAGCTCGGTCCGAGCAATCAGAATCGCGAACTGCGAACGTCGGGCGTTCGAGATGAACCACTTGTGACCGTTGATGATCCACTCGTCGCCGTCTCTCTCGGCGTGCGTTCGAATGAGTGTCGGATCGGATCCGGCGACCTCGGGCTCGGTCATGGCGAAGCACGACATCACCGTGCCCTCACAGAGGGGGCGCAGGTAACGCTCCTTCTGGTCGTCGTTCGCCCAGTGCAAGAGGGTGTGCATGTTGCCTTCGTCGGGCGCCATGCAGTTGAGCACCCAGGGCCCGATGCGAGTCTTTCCGGCTTCGGCCTGCACCATCGCCAGTTCCACGTGACCGAGCGCCATCCCGCCCCACTCCTTGGGCATGTGCGGAAGCCACAGGCCGAGAGATTTGGCCTGTTCGCGAAGTCCGGTGATGGTCGCGAGATAGTCGCGACGCGAGAGCGCGCGTTCCTCATCTTCGGGCCGCGCCACCGCTGGAATAATGGTCCCCTGGACGAACTCGCGAACTCGCAGCCGAATCTCTTCGTGCTCGGGCGCCAGAGTGAAGTCAATGGCCATGGATGTCCTTTACGTAGCCCGCGACGGCGGTGCAGTCGACACTAGCGTCGCCCGACAGCACTGCGATGGCCATCATCACGCCGAGTGGGCGGTCTCTGGAGGTGCAGAATCTCGGTTCGTCAGCTTGACGCGCCATCGTTGGCGAAGAAAGGATCGGGAACGCCGCTCCTTACGTAGCGCGCGAGTCGATCGAGGATCATGGCCCACGATTGGGCGGTGAAGCCCAACTCCGATTCGGTGTAGCCGGACTCGAAGTCGTAGTGGCGGAACTGCACGATCGTCTCGTTCGGCGACTCGGGATTGGTACTCAGCGCCCACTCCCACGTCGAACCGTTCCAGTTGGGAAATCCGGTGTCGACCTTCATTCTCACGAGTTCGTCGGCCACCAGGGAGACCGACACGATCAAATCGACCGGGGCCTCGACGAAGCTGAATCGACCGCGACGATCGTCGAGTTCGCAGTCGCTCGTCCAAAAGGCCTTCTGCCCCTCCGTCGATCGCAAGAAGTCGTAGACCTTGGCGCGAGGCGCCGCCACGGTGCTGGCGAGCGCAATCCTCATACCCATGTTCCCTCCCTCGCAATTTGGCCCCACTGTACTTCGAGCGCGCCGTAGTGGTTTCGTACAACGTCACCCCTCCCGAATTGACCTTTACGATGGTGTCAAAACGTCACGTCATCGACGCCTGCGAGGAAGAAACCATGTCATTGAAAGGTCACTATGAGCCGAGTCCGGCCGGATGGGTCCGCGACCAAGTCGAGTTGTACGAGCGCACCGGCGGGACCGAGGGCAACACGCTTCGAGACACCGGTTTGCCCGTCGTGATCGTCACGACGCGAGGCAACAAGAGCGGGAGCATTCGAAAGACACCGCTGATGCGCGTGGAGCACGACGGCGCGTACGCACTGGTCGCCTCTCAAGGCGGCGCGCCGAAACATCCCGTGTGGTACTTCAACCTGATGGCCGATCCCGAGTCGGTCACGATCCAAGACGGATCCGAACCCTTCGAGGTATCCGTGCGCGAGGTCGAAGGTGACGAACGCGCCGTGTGGTGGGACCGCGCCGTTGCGGCCTTCCCGCCCTACGCGCAGTACCAACTGAAGACCGAGCGGCTCATTCCGGTGTTGGTGGCGACGAAGCGATCCTGAGTCGAACGCGAATTGGTCTCGATCATCGCCCGATTCATGAGGCTCTAGAGTTCTGGTGATTCAAGAACTCCCACCACGCACTCTTGAACGACGAAGGAGACACTGAAATGGCGACCTGCCCGACCTGCGGCGCGGAGGAGTCCGCCGGTCAACAGTTCTGCTCTTCCTGCGGCTCTCCCACGTCGAACGTGTACACCCATCCTGCGCCCTTGCCGTTATTCCCCGCCGAAGCACCGTCACCAATGGGACGCGCCCTGGCGGGCTTCTGGATACGTTTTCTCGGTTTTTTCATCGACGGCCTGTTGTTGTACGTCGCCGTGCAGTTGCCCTTGCGCGCCGAGCACGCCAGCTTCGCCACCACCGTCGTGGTCGTGACCGTCACCACGTTTTTCTACGGCTCGCTCTTGATCGGCTTCAACCACGGTCAGACACTGGGCATGCGAGCGGTCTCCGTGCGATGCGTCGATGAAGACGGGGTCTCGCAACTCACCTACCAACGAGCCGTGAAACGTGCCGTGGCCTACGGCGTCTTGGTCGTCATCGGGAGCATCTACCACTTCCAGACCTACAACCACCCCACCACGCTGCAACTCCACCGCGAGGCCCACCACTTCCTGATTCTCTTCGCGCTGTCGCTCCCCCACTTCATCGACCTCTTATGGGTCGCTTGGGACAAGCACAACCAGACGCTGCACGACAAGTTCGCTCGCACCGTCGTGATCCGGACCAAGTAACGCTCCTTCGACAGGACATTGACGTCGACGCCGCTCGAGGCGCATGAATGCGACGGAGGTTACATTCTCTCTCTGGGTGGTCGGACCATGACTCGTCCGTCGGGTGCGCCAAATCCGTACCGGGCGTACAGGCCGTGAGCGTCACTCGTCACCAGCATCCAACGAAAGTCCCGCCCCGGTCCGTTGTCGATCATGGCGTCCAAGAGTTGTTTCGAGAGTCCTCGTCGCCGATGATCGGACAGCACGAACATGTCGGCCAGGTAGGCGTCGCTCACGCCGTCGGAGATGGCGCGGGCGCCACCCACCATGGCGCCGCCGGGGCGGTCGTACGCGCCCACGACGCGCCAGGCGCCGCGCCACTGTCGTTCGACTTCATCGCGGGTTCGCCACCGATTCCAATAGGCCTCGCTCGAGAGGAACTCCCACGCGACGTCGAGATCGATGCGGGCCGGATTGTCATCAACTTCGTACGCCCAGGGACCACTCGTCGTCATGGAGCCGAGCGAGCCGAGATCACGACACCGGAATTCTTGATCATGACGCCATGGTAGGTGCGGTCCGCGCCGCCTCGAATCGAGGGTGGGTCGTGACCACGACTAACCCAGGCGGAACGCCACGACTTGGGGAGTGGACTTGGTCTTCGATTTGGTCTCGGGTCCCCCCGCGGGAATGATGATCGTGTTGCCGGCTATCGCGAGGGCGGCGTTGGTCGACGCGGGCAGCTTTGAGCGGTACACGATCGCCCCGGTAGCCCGATTCAGCGCGATCAGTTCGCCGTTGTAGAGCGTCGTGAAGACCAGGTCGTTCACCACCGTGGTGGCGCCCAGCGGGAGATCGGAGACCTTGGTGTCCCACTCGACATGGCCGGTGGTCAGATTCAGCGCTTCAATCTCTCCCGTTTCGACAACTTTCTTGGGCGCCACGCCGTCGATCTGATCGACTTTGGTGAATTGAAGTGCCAAGTTGACCGTCGCCACGTACACGCCGTTGTCGGCCACCGCCATGTTCGTCAAAATGCCGCCCAAGGACCCCGGTTCGTAGGAAAAGGGCACGGTGAGCGAGCCTCGGTGTTCCAGCAGGTTCAACGAATCAGCGTCGTGACCGTTGTGCGCACCGACCGGTGTCTTCCACATGAGTGAACCGTTGCTCGCGTTCATCGCGTAGACGATGCCCATTTTTCCGCCGCCGATGATCGCTCGACGTCCGTTGACAGTCGTGGCGATCGGCGATGCTTGCATGTCGAAGTCCTTGAAGTCATTGGGCACCGCCTGGTAGTACCAGCGCAGCTTTCCCGTGGCGGCGTTGAGGTTCACTTCGCTGTCGGTGTAGAGAAGCCTCGCCGGATGCTTGATTGCCGACGACAACCTTTGGTACGGGTTGCCGATTCCGAAGGTCACGGAGCCGTCGGCGCCCACCAGCGGCGTCTCCCAGGCCCCACCCGCACCCACGCCGAGCGAGGTCACGCCGACACTGGTGTGCAGGACCGTGTTGAACTTCCAGATGACTTTGCCGTTCGCCGCGTTGAGCGCGACGAGGACCCCGCCGCCGGAACCCGAACCGTACTGGCTGGCGAGGTAGACCCGCCCACTGGCGACCTGGGGTTGCATGCCAAACGTCCCTTGACCCTTCTTCAGGATCTTCTTGTTGACCCACACTGCGTGACCGTTGGCGGCGTTCAACGCGAAAGCCGCCGTGGGCGTCAGTCCGTAGACGACGTGACCGGCGACGGCCACGCCGTTCGGGCCGGGGCCGCTCTTTTCCGGCTTGTTCACTCCGTACTCCCAGAGCAGCGAACCATTGGTCAGTGACAGCGCGTAGACGTTGGAACGTAGATCCTGGACGTAGACGACACCGTCAACGACGATGGGGGTCTCCGCCAATGAGCCGAGGTGCGCCAGACTCTTCGCCGCCTTGCCCGTGAGTTTGAAGGACCAAGCCTCTTTCAGTGACGACACGTTCTGTAACGAGATGGTCGAACCACCGGCGACGCGCGTGTTGGCGAGATTGCCATTGGGAAATGGCCAGGACGGTGACGGAGGACCAGCGGCCGCGGCCACAGTGATGGGGCCGCTCGCCGTCACCAGGGCCACCATCGTCGCGAGTGAACGCCAGGTGACGTTGACACGCGCCGTGGGTACCCAATTCATCCGCGACCTCCATAGGATCGGCGACCAACACGTCGTGGCAAATTAATTCACCAAGTCGCTGCGCAACTTCGGCGGCATGGGCAGTCGATCAGGGGCGAGGGCGCCGGCCGGCCAATTGGACATCTCTGCGGCCAGGGCCGGCGCCATCGCTGCCGTACTCGGTACGGACAGTTCGATCGGCGTGCCGAGCGACACGCCCTGGAGCCAAGGAACCGGGTCAATCGGACTGGGACCGAAGCTGTTCGGGGAGTACCAGTTGGGTGGGTGCGACGCGTCCAGAAGGCCAATCGCTTGGTAGGTCACGGCCACGAGCTCGGCGCAGTACAGCGAGCTCTGGTCGGTCGCCTGATTGTAAAAGTGGCCGATGACGTAGTTCAGCGCCATTTGCAAGACCGTGCCGAAGGGTCGCTCTTCGTAACTGTTGATCACGTTCAACATGGCCGGGTTCAGCGTTCCCGGCCGTTCCCAGTTGAGTGGCACGTAGTAGGGGACATCCTTGTACTTGTTGGTAATGATCTCGGTGGCGCCGAGGGCGTCACCGAGCTGCGCTCCCCCGTGCGACGTGCCGGTGTGCGGGTCGGCCACGATCGCGTCGGGCGCCTCTTGCCACATGAGGGGCGGCTGGCTGGCGTCCGGTCGGTAGATCATCGCCGAATGGGAGAAATGTCCCAGGGTGAACAGTTTGATCCATTCACTTTCACTCGAAGTTCCCGAGAACAGGATCAGGTCGCCGGTTTGCATTTCATTGACGAGATCGTTCCACGGGGTTGGCAATATCACGGGCATGGAGGTTCCTTCTCTGACAGCGTCGGGCGACGCGTCGTTCCTCGAGCGTCGCATTTCTAAATGAACTTTTGACCATACACGAGTAGTGTCGAAGAAACTTGCGACATGGGAGAGCGATGACGAACGCCGACACTCGTCAAGCTGCGCCCGAACAAGTCGAGATCGCAGTCCTCTTCACCGACATCGAAGGCTCGACCGCCAAGTGGGAGGCCGACGAGGTGGCGATGCGTCGACAGCTCGCTCGCCACGACGCCGCACTCTTGGAGTCGATTTCGAAGTGCGCGGGCCGGGTCGTCAAGCGTACCGGTGATGGCTTCCTCGCCCGCTTCTCCACCGCCCGAGAGGCCGTCGCCGCGGCCGTGACCGCACAGTTGCGACTGGCCGAGCTCGATTTCTCCGAAGTCGGCGGTCTGCGTGTTCGAATCGCCGTCGACGCGGGGCCGGTGGAAGAGCGAGACGGTGACCTGTACGGCCCGATGCTCAACCGGTGCGCGCGACTCATGGACGCCGCCTACGGGGGCCAGGTCCTGATCAGCGAAGTCGTCCGCGAGGAACTGAGTGAGGAGCAATTGGACCTCGGTGGCCAGTCGGTACCGATCAATGTCGTCGACCTCGGACTGCATCGCTTTAAGGGGCTGGCCCGTCCTCAGCGGCTCTTCCAAATCCTCCATCCCCTGTTGATCCCCAGCTTTCCTCCGCCGCGTACGTTGAACTCGTCGCTGGGTAACCTGCCCATCGACGCCGACCGAATTCTTGGTCGCGACGACCTCGTGCGCCGAATATCGGAGCTGCTGGACTCTCCCGGCGTCGTCACGTTGGTCGGTCCCGGAGGCGTCGGTAAGACCAGTCTGGCCATCTGCGCGGGCCTCGAATTGACTGGCCAGTTCCCCGACGGGGTCTGGTTCGTGGACTTAGCCCCGATCCACAGCCCTCGCGGCCTCGCGGGGGCGGTGGCCCGCACCATAGGTGTGTCGCGTCGTTCCGGGCAGACGCTCGAAGCAACCCTTCGCGACGTCATTTCGAGCCGTCACGCGTTGCTCATTCTCGACAACGCCGAGCACCTGGCCGAAGCCACCCGCGACTTGCTCTCACGCATACTCGTGCGAGGGTCGCCGTCGCGACTATTGGTAACCAGTCGGGTCCCACTCGGAGGTTCGGCCGAAACGAAGATTCGAGTTGATCCCTTGACCACGCCCGACCGATTGGGCGTTACGTCGCTCGCCGAGTCTCTGGCGTGTCCGGCCATTGCGCTGTTCGTCGAACGGGCCCGCAGCGCGCGACCCGGCTTCGCCTTAACGGAGGAGAATTTTGCCGACGCCATCGCGATCTGCAATCATCTCGACGGCCTGCCGCTCGCCATTGAACTGGCCGCGGCCCGCGTCGAGTTGATGTCGCTCAGCCAGATCTCGGCCCGGCT
Source organism: uncultured Acidimicrobiaceae bacterium (assembly GCA_963716515.1). Classification (GTDB taxonomy): domain Bacteria; phylum Actinomycetota; class Acidimicrobiia; order Acidimicrobiales; family RAAP-2; genus RAAP-2. Next base: position 1,071,430 of record OY970319.1, on the reverse strand, counting down.
CGACGACCGATTTCGTCTGCTGCAGGCCGGGCCGGAACAGGATCCGCGTCACCGAACCTTGGCCGCGACGCTCGACTGGAGTTATGAGAATCTCCTCGACGAGACGCAGCGACTGTTCAACTGCTTAAGCGTCTTCGCTACCAGTTTCGACCTCGAGACGGCCGCGGCCCTCTCGGAGGTCGATGAGATAGTGGTCATCGACCAGCTCGGCGAATTAGTGAACAACTCCATGGTGGCGACCGATCACAGCGGCAACACCGTTCGGTATCGCCTTATCGAAACGATGCGCGATTACGCGGCACTCCGGCTGGACAAGTCCGACGAAGCCGTCGCGCTGATCCAACGACACGGCGCGCTCTTCGCCAACGCCGCGTCCCAACTGCGTCGCGACACGTGGAGTGATCACGCGCTCCCTACGCTCGATCGTTGCCGTCTCGAACTCCAGGATCTTCGAAAGGGCTTCGAGTTCGCTCTCCTCAACGATCCGACCTCGGCGCTCACCATGGCGACTGACCTCTACGCGTTGTGGCTCGTGCGTGACCTCGTCGCCGACGGTCGCCGGTGGCTGGAAGAAGCGATTGAAGCCGTGGGGGGAATCAACGGCGCCTCTCCGTCGATCGCGCTCGTCGTCGCTCTCGACGACGCCGGCACGCTGGCGTGGGTAATGGCCAACACCGATGAAGCGGTGCGCTATCTCGAAGCCGCGATCGCTACCGCCGATCGACTCGGTGTACCGGCGCCACCCAAGGCCCTGGTGCGCTTGGGATCGATTCGCAGCCTCGCGGGCGACCTGGCCGAAGGGCGACGACTCTGTCAGATGGCTCGCTCCATCGCGCTCGCCGACTCGTCCGACGTGGAGAGTCTCATGGTGGTGGAGCGCACCCTCGGGGCCGTCCTCGCCCTCTCCGGAGACGCCGTCGAAGGTGCCGCCATCTGCGAGCAGGCGATCACGCGAGCTCGCGGCACGGATTTGTGGCTGGCCTCGGCGCTCACCAACTTGGCCTACGCCACGTTCGAAATCAATCCGGCCCGAGCGATTGAAGCCAGCCTGGAAGCGATCGAAGAGTCCAAACTGATCGGTTCCAAGTACTACCAAGGCAGCGCGTGGGCCGGCCTCGCGTCGGCGCGATTGACGCTGGGCGATGTCGCCGGCAGTTGCCGCGCGTACGCCGAAGCGCTGCTCCTGATGCTCGACAGCGGGGCGCGTCAGAACGTCTTGCTCTCACTTTTCCGGATGAGCGAATCGCTCATGGGCGTGGCGACCGAGTCCGCCGTCGTTTTGGGCGCGGGGGTCTCCGCGCTGCAACACGGACCGGGAACCGATGGCACGTGGCAAGAGATGCGCCATCGACACATTCGGACTCAAGTGAGCGATCGCCTTGACGAAGGTACGTTCGATGCGGCCTGGACTCGAGGCCTCGAACTCACCATCGACGCCATGGTCGTGCTGGCTCGCGAGACGGTCGACATCGCCTGGCCGCAACTCATCTCCTGAACACCCCGACGGCGACGACGGTTTTTCCAACTCACGCCCTACCCGGTCTTCAGGGGGACCGCGAGCCAACGGCTCCCCCCGTCCGTCGTTCGCTCCAGGCGGCCGGCCGCCGGTAGGTCACCGGGAAAGCAGAGGGCTAAGCCGTCTCGCGTATTGGTGAAGATCAACCCGTTGATACTGGAGTTGACCTTGGAACACGAGAGCGCGCCCAGCTTCGTCGCCGATCGAGGTGCCGTCGCGATACGAACGAAGGGAGCGGACCCGCCGTAGTCGAGAAACGCCAGGTTGGAGGTCGCTGGATCAAAGTACCCACCGCCAGTTCCAGAGAACTGTTGTTGCGGGATGGACGTCCACGTGGTGCCGGCGTCCTTGGAAAAGAAGAACGACACTTCCATTCCCGTAGGGCAATCGGCCCAGAGATTCGAGGCCGATTCCGGAATCAACGCACAGGCGTTCACGCTGCCCAGTTTCGGCGTCACGACCTTCTTGAATGACATTCCGCGATCGCGTGAATAGAAGATCACGGCGGGACCCGGCGGTTGCTCGGAGATCCACACCTCGTTGCCGAAGGCCGCCGGGACGTACGGAAATCCCCACACCAACTTCCCGGAACGACCGATCGGCATCGATCTACTCGACCATCGCTGCGCGCTGAGTGACGAGCGGCCAATTCGGTAGTCGTGACACGAGTCGCCGTTTCGAGAGCAGACACCAGTGACCGCGACGATCGAATTCGCCGTCGTGGTGAGTCCTAGGGTCGTTACGCCCGTACCCATCGAGACCCGGTGCCACGTGCGGGCTCCGTTGACCGTGACGTACAGGACAGTCGGATCCGTCAGGCCGACAATGGCGTAACCATCGTTGACGTTGGCGAACTGCATACTGCGGAGCGTTCCCAAGGAATCCCCTTGCGAGGCTCCAATGGGCGGCAGCGCCACCGGGGTAAATGTTTGGGCCGCGACCGTAGTTCGAATGAGACGAAGACATGAGGTTTTCGCGCAACCCGTCGTGGCCAACACGTAAACCGTGTTGGACGATCGAACTTGAGTAATCGCCAGCGGCGACACCTGCCTTTCGCCGGCACCCGCGGGGGCAACTACAGCGCCAATGGTTAATGACAACGCCGTGCCCAATGCGGCCAGAAACTTGAAGCTCCGCAATGTTCGTCTTCGATGTCGACGAGGTAGGTTCTGCACCAATCAATCCTCGCAGGTCACCTACGCCGAAGCCACTGACGTCAATTCTTGGAAATCGATTATTGAATTCGTCGCGGCGGTCATCTAACTAGCGGGGATCCCCCGAACGGTCAAGTCCTTGTCTTCCATCTCCCAGGCGTGGTCCATCGTGTGAAACGCCGTGTGGCGAATCAAGTATCGCAGCGGCCACGTCCGAGCCATCTTTCCTTCCGTGTGAAACGATTGGATCGCCGTGCAGTACGCGTCGCGATACGACCGGAGCCCTTGAGCGTCGGTGACCACCGCGTCGTCCGGCGCACGCACGCCGACTTTTCGTGCCCAGTCCTGCTCGACGGCGAGGGTATGTTGAACAATTCGATCCCGGTCGCGACCTCCCCCTCGCGGGCCTTTCGCCATCTCCGCCGACACGCGTCCACGCACCGCATCGAAGTACTTCCAACAGGCCCGCATCAGACGCAGCTCGCGATCCAACTCCGTGCTTGACACGGCACGCTCATCAATGGTGGAAAACGCAAACGAGATGCCCCAGAAATCGGTCGAACCGGTACCGGGGTACCGCTCCACGACGTCGACGCCTTGAACGGCGGCGAACTGTTTGTCCAACCCCGCTAATTTCGCGACTCTGGCGTAACGAGGTAGGTAGGTCTGCAACTTCTCGATGGCGGCTTCCCCGGTCTTGGCCCCGCGCTCGAGACCGGGCCACTCCGGCGCTACCGCCGCAAACTTCTTTCCCTTGGGTCCTACTTCCAACGTCACACCAATGTCGTTCGCCATTCACTACCCCCAGAGCCAAATTTGTAAACTCACCGATCTCGATGCCTTGCTCCGCTACTCGGCGAACGCCTGCTCCATGCGCACCTTGATCAGCTTGGCGACGATCTCCTCGGGCAGGGGTTCGTCGATGGGAAAGCGCAGGGCGCCAGTCGACCTTTGGTACGCCACGAGATCAGCTTCAAGTTCCGGAAAGACCGAGCCACTGTGCGGCAGGTAACTGAGATGATTCTTGAACGCGGCAAACCCGGCGATGACCTTCCCTCGAACTCGGAAGGCTGGAAGTTGGTACGAGATTCCCTGTTCAGCCTCCGGCATCAGATGCACTATCGTCTCGCGAAGCTTCTGCAGTGCCAAGCGCCTGGGCTCGTCGAGCGAATCCAAATACGCCGTAATCTCTTCGCTGGACATGTCGCCATTATCGGTCGAAGGTGGCTGGCGGTCAAGCACCTTGATCACGGAGTGCGCACCCGAGGGATGTCGAACCGCCGACGACGCGAAACCCGACGCGCACTGTCGCTCAATCGACGAAGCGCTACGCCGACCATCGAATATCATCCACGCGTGCTTCCACCGCTACTATGCGAATGATCCATCACGTTCGGGAAGGCGCTGTGATCAGGTCTAACCTGCCAAGCGCGGGATTGAGGTACTCCATCAGCGATCAAGAACCTCAGAGAAAGTCTGTTCGGCCGTGACAGTACGCACCGGGATCGACGTCGAGTCGATCGAAGAGATCAAAGACGCTCTTGCAAAATTCGGTGATCGATATCGTAGAAGGCTGTTCAGCGACCCTGAACTCGAGGAATGCGAGACGAATCACGAGGATATGGTCCATGGTCTGGCGCTCCGATTCGCCGCGAAAGAAGCGGTGCTCAAAGTAATTCAACCGAACGACCACATTCCTCCGTGGCGGACCATCGAGATCCGGCTTCCGCACCGCGGCGTTCCTAACGTCGTATTGACCGGAGAGGCCGAGAGTCTCGCGCGAAAACACGGTGTGGGAAAGATGTCGCTGAGCGTGAGTCTCGGCCGGGGATTTGCCATAGCGACGGTCGTCGCGGATGTAACGCGGAGTGACGAGAATGAGCACGATTGAGTAGCGTCAGCGTCATGATTCGTGGTCCAAAGTCGTTCACATCGAGATTCCAGGTCCCGTGGCCGCAATGACTAGTCTTGGATATATTGTCCACGATTCGAGGGGCGCTCGGATCAATTCTCGTCGCAGTTGCTGTGGGCTAAGCCCGGGGTAAAGGAGCGAGAGATGGAGTCGTGGCGACGAAACTCCAAGATTCTCTTGGGGTGGGCGCGAACGGAAGGTGTTTCAATGGTGAGGCCCACGTGACTCCGTCGGATCCCACCTACGAGACGATTGAGCAATCACTTTGGTTTGGACCCGACGATCGCCCCCTCTTTGGTTGGCTGACTACACCCGTGGAAGGGCTCGCTCGAGGGGCGGTACTGTGCGCTCCACCGATCGGCCGCGAAGCGCGCGCCGGACGACGGGCCATGCGAAGCCTCGCGCAGTCCCTCGCTACCAGAGGGTACGTGACGCTGCGCTTCGACTTTGACGGTACCGGCGACTCCAGCGGTGGATTCAACGACGCCGGCCGAGACGAACATTGGATCGGGAGTGTGGTTGAGGCGACGAGTTACCTCCGCTCCCTTGGTCTGAAGTCGGTCTCGGCCGTCGGAATGCGATTCGGAGCCACCTTGATTGGAGTCGCGGCGGACCGCCGCGATCTTGATCTCTCCGCGGTCGTTCTCTGGGACCCCTGCGAATCCGGCCAAAGCTTCTTGCGAGAACTGAACGCGCTGGAGGCCCTGCGACGCGACGACTTCCGCATAGTGGCCGGGGCTCCCATCGAAACGTCGGAATTCGTTTTCTCCACTCGTGCCGTCGAGGAAATACGCAGTGTCGCACTTTCCAAGACGACGTCAACATTCTTCGGCGAGCGAACCTTGATCATGTCGCGCGGCGATCGCGCCACATCGAAACGACTTCGAAACCACTTGACGGGCGCGAACGTTGATTGGCAGATGACTGACGAACAGGCGTCGCTCATTGATGTTGATCCGATGTGGGCCGTCCTGCCGGAGCACACGGTGGAGCGCATCGTCACGTGGTTCTGTTCCCACAGCTCAACGATGACACCTTTCGCGGTCACGCACGCCGCGCAATCCGCTGTGGTGGTCACTGAGCCCGGTCGCTTTGCCGTAACCGAGCGCATCGTAGAAATTGGTCCAGAAAGGCTCTTTGGGATTATCACCGAGCCCGTCGGAGATATTCAGGGACCCCTGGTCGTCATGTTCAACGTCGCGAACGAAGAACACACGGGACCGTCGCGACTCTGGGTCGAGTTATCGCGTCGTTGGGCGGGCTACGGACTGCGCAGCGTTCGATTCGACTTGCGTGGTTTGGGCGACAGCCCTTGGATGGCGCATCAACTCGATACCGATTTCTACTTCGAGCGTTGGCTCGACGACATTCTGGTCGTGGCCCGGGCGTTGAACCCCGACGACGCTTCAAACTCGGTCTTCGTTGGTCTTTGCTCCGGAGCGTATTGGGCAATAGAGGCCGCGTTGAAGTTGAAGGCTCGCGGTGTGTGCGCTATCAATCCGCCGGTGTACATGGACTATTTACACAGTGTCCGGGGTCTCGAGACTTCCCGAATTCCACTTTTTCACAAAGTCGGCAGCCGACTTAAACATTTCGCCAGACATCCTTGGATCACCGCGGCGGCGTGGCACGCCACTCGGGTTTTCCTGCCGTCGGCGATCAGCGTAGACCTCATTGAGCAACTAGACGAAGACAAGATCGACCTACTCCTTTTCTACGGCATCGAAGGCGTCTGGCCCTACAAGAGCGTTCCGTTCTTTCGATCGATGGACTTTCGCAGGTTGGTCAGGTCGAGCCAACGGCACATCGAGTTCGTTCCCGGACTTGACCACGGAATGCACTTCGCTGACGGGAGGACCCGCGCCGTCGACATTCTTGATCGACACGTGCTTGAACACTTTGGCGGCGTCACGGGCAGCATTGAATTGGGATCGAAACTGAACGAATAACGACGGATCCGCTCTACTGCGCGGCCACTTCGTCGCGCGACGCCACTCCTTCCCGGAGTAGGGGAAGCAGGCGTTTCCCGAAATCGATGACGTCAGCCAGTGGGTCGAATCCCTTGAGCAGCAATGTGGTGATGCCGAGGTCGTAATAACGCAACATTGCGTCGGCGACTTGTTCGGGCGTGCCCACCAGGGCGGTGGAATTTCCAGCGGCCCCCGTGAGATTGGCGACTTTCATCCAGAGACGTTCGTCGTAGACATCCTTGTCAGCCGACATCTCAATAAGTCGCTTTCGACCGACCGACGTCGTGCCACTGAGGTCACGGTCGACGGAGAACGTGGCGTGCTGTTGGCTGCCGAGACCCTGGCTGGCGTCACGACCTCCCTTCGTGCGTATCTTGGCGAGTTCAATCCGGGCCGCGGTCTCTTCCGCGATCCACTCGGCCTTCTCCCACGCCTCCTCTTCGGTGTCGGCGAGGATTGGTCGCAGTGAGAGGCTGTAGCGCAGTTTCCGGCCGACGGCATTCGCGGCCGTCTTTATGGTCTCCATCCGAGCCGCCACTTGGTCCCGGGGCTCGCCCCAGAACGCGTAGACGTCGGCTTCCTTGGCGCCGACGCCGATGGCGGGGGGCGAGGCACCAGCGAAGTAAAAGGGGATGCCTTCGAGAGTCATTGGCTTCACCGAACTAAACGCGCTTTCGTAACGGTAGAACTCGCCTTCGAAATCAAAGGGGACGTCCTCTCGCCAAAGCTGGCGCATGATCATCATCATTTCGCCCGTGCGCCGATAGCGAGTGTCGTGCGGAACGAAGTCGCCCTCTCGACGCTGATCCGCCTCATCGCCGCCCGTGATGAAGTGAATCGCGATTCGACCGCCGCCGGTGAGGTGATCCAGCGTGGCGGCCATCCGGGCGAGCACGACGGGTTGAATGAAGCCGGGCCGCTGGGCCACCAGCACCTTGAGTCTCTCCGTGGCGTTGAGGACGCCGCTCGCCACCGCCCAACCCTCCGGTCCGACGGCGCCGTACCCGACGAGCACCCGATCAAACCCGGCCTCCTCGTGAGCGCGCGAAATTGCGACCAAGTAGTCGGGGTCGATCACCGGGCCGTCCGTCCAGTCGACGGTCGGGCCGTCCACCAAGGGACCCTTTATCTCCGAGGCGTCTCGCGTGCCCACCATTCCGATGATCTCGACCGGCATTGTCTCGTGTCCTTCATCTCCATCGCCGTACAGCGATCTCTTCGTGCTTCGCGACCAGTCTTCGCCCTCAGTCAAGTTCCAAGTTCAACGCTAACATCCGGTTCATGGCAAGGGACACGGTCGACGTTTCGACCGGTGAGAAACGCCCCCTCGTAGCCGTGGGTTACGGACCACGTTGCGTTCCGGTGATGCAACTGACCGAGGCCGCCGCCGGGCTGTGCGAGCTGCTGTGGATGATTGACGGATCGCTACCCGAGATGCGCCAAATGACGGAGCTCTTGAACCGCTTCGGTCCGGTCGTGGACATCGGTGGGCTGGGGGTTGATCAGCTACTCACGGAGTTGTCGGCGCCGTACCGACCCGATGGCATAGTCACCTACCTCGACGCGAACATGACGACCTTCGCGCGCGTGGCCGAGGCCCTCGAACTTCCGTTCCACTCGCCGGCGACGGCCACCGCGCTGACCGACAAGGCCGACCAGCGGCGGGTGTTGAAGCGGGCCGGTCTCGCGACGCCCGCCTGCGTCGTGATTCCCGCTGACGTGACCAAGCCGGACCTCGCGGCCATCGGAGTCGAAGTCGGCTGGCCCGCGGTACTGAAACCCCGGTCGGCCCAGGGCAGTAGATACACCTTCTTCGTAGACGACGAACACCGACTGGCCCAACTGATCGATGACATGGGGCCCGCGCGGCCCGACATGGTCGTCGAGTCCTACCTGGCCGACGACCCCACCCTGGCTCAAGGGCCGTACGCCGATTACGTGTCCGTTGAGAGTGTGGTCGCGGGTGGGACCATCAGCCACCTGGCGCTGACCGGTCGTTTTCCGCTGGCGGAGAATTTTCGAGAGACCGGTTTCTTCATTCCGGCGGCTTTGAAGAAGGGCGACGAATCGGCGGTGCTACACCTCGCCACCGCTGCGATCGTCGCGCTTGGCGTGACGACGGGCTGTCTGCACACGGAGATCAAGTTCACGCCCGAGGGGCCTCAGGTCATTGAGGTCAACGGGCGCGTGGGTGGCGGGGTTCCGGAGATGCTCGGGCGGGCGGCGGGACTGGCACTGGTGGAGATGACGCTACGCCTAGGACTGGGAGAAGCGCTTCACGTGGAGGGCCCCGTCGCTACGGAGCGCATCGGGTACCGATTCTTCCTTCAGCCTCCCTCGGTGTCGGCAACGGTGGCGACGATCGAGGGAATCGACGCGGTGAGCGACTTCCCGGGGGTCGACGCCATCACCGTCCACCAGGGGCCAGGAGCAGTGCTGGATTGGAAGGACGGGTCGCGCAATCACATCTTGGCCGTCGTCGGATCGGCCGACGACTACGACGAGTTGCTTGCCGTAAACCGATTACTACGCAATGAGGTAACCGTGACCTACGCCCACGTAGGCTCCGACGGGTGACGTTGCGGCTGGTTTCGCTCGCGCCTTCTCGCGACGAGTCGGCGCCCATCGGCAGTGACCTTTCGCCACACCTGACGTGCGCGTTCGTTAACAACATGCCCGACGGGGCCTTCGACGCGACCGAACGACAGTTTCTGGGCCTACTCGAAGAAGGATCCGGCGCCCGCGACATCGAAGTTCGTCGATACACGATGGACGGTGTGCCGAGGGGAGAGGAAGCGTCAATTCGGATCGCCGAAGAGTACTTTCCTCTGGCGGATCTCTACCTCAACCCACCCGACTTTTTGATTGTCACGGGATCGAACCCTATCGAGGTGAACATTGACGACGAGCCGTACTGGAGCGATCTCGTCGAGGTGATTTCGTGGGCTCGCCGAGAAGTCAGTTCGACCTTGCTGTCGTGCCTCTCCGCCCACGCTGCGCTCACCGTCTTTGACGGCATCGAACGGACGCGGCTGTCGGCTAAGTGCACGGGAGTGTTTTCACACCACGTGAACCTTCGCCAAGCGTTGACCAACGGGCTGGAGGCGGAGATACTCCTTCCTCACTCACGCTGGAACAGCGTGCCGCGAGAGGCCCTCGAGGACGCCGGCTACGACGTCATGATTCACTCTGAGGCCACGGGCTGGACCATGGCCTCGCGCGAAGAGGACGGACGTCGACTGGTGCTCCTCCAGGGCCATCCCGAATACGACCCCACGAGTCTGTTGCGCGAGTATCGTCGCGACGCGGGCCGCTACGTCCGCCGCGAACGCGACGATACCCCGATTCTTCCCTTCCACTGTGTATCGCCGGAGGATTGGGAATCTCTGGAGCGCATCCATCGAGAGATCGTCCTGGGCGATCGAGACGCGAATCGATTCGAGGAGATTCGCTTCAATGACCTAGGCGCCAGCGCGCCGTGGCCCTGGCGAACGCTGGCCACCAGACTTTTCACCAACTGGGTGACTAGCGTCGGGCAGGAAAAGGACTAACCATGCACGACGAAACCATCGCCATTCATACGGGCTACGAGCCCGACGGCACGCACGCGGTGGCGGTGCCCATCTACATGTCGGTCGCCAACGAATTTATCGACGCCGATCACGCCAACGCCATCATGGATTTGGCCCTACCTGGTTTTCACTACAACCGGATCAATAATCCGACCAATGACGTCTTGGAGAAGCGCATCGCCGCTCTGGAAGGCGGCACCGCCGCGCTCGTCGTGGCGTCGGGTATGGCGGCGATCAGCTACGCGATCCTCACCGTCGCCACCGCCGGGTCAAATTTCGTTGTTGCTCCTCAGTTATACGGCGCCACCTACACCTACTTCGCCCACGTGCTCTCGACCCTCGGCATCGAAGCACGATTCGCCGTGGACGACCAAGCGAAGTCGATGGAGGGGTTGATCGATGAGCGAACCTGTTGCGTCTTCGTGGAGTCCGTCGGGAATCCCGCCGGCAACGTGGTGGACCTCGAGGCCGTTGCCGACGTGGCGCATCGCGCCGGCGTACCCCTCATCGTCGACAACACCGTCGCCACTCCCCTGATGCTCAAGCCGTTGCACCACGGCGCCGACATCGTCGTCCACTCGCTGACCAAATTCGTCGGCGGCCACGGGACGACCCTGGGCGGCGCGATCGTCGACGGCGGCCGCTTTCCGTGGGCTGACCACGCGCAGCGATTCCCGATGTTCAACGAACCAGAGATCGCCTTCCACAACGTCGTCTTCGCGCGGGACTTCCCGGAGAGACCCTTCGTCGTACGGTCTCGATCCATCCAACTTCGCAATACCGGGGCGACGCTCTCCCCCTTCAACGCTTTCCAACTCCTGCAAGGGCTCGAGACGCTGTCATTGCGTCTCGAGCGTCACGAGTCCAACGCCCGCGCCATCGCCGACTACCTGGCGGCCGATACTCGCGTGGAGTGGGTGAGCTTCGCGGGCTTCCCCGACAATCCCTACCATCACTTGGTGCAGAAGTACCTCAAGGGTCGCGTGCCGTCCATCGTCACGTTCGGACTGTCCGGGGGCTATCAAGCCGGACTGACATTTTTCGACTCGGTCCAACTGTTCAAGCGAGTGCTCAATCTCGGTGACGCGAAATCGCTGGTCATTCACCCCGCGTCGACGACGCACCGCCAGCTCAGTGAGAGTGAACTGGTCGCGGTGGGAGTCCGGCCCGAGATGATCCGACTCGCCGTCGGGCTCGAACACGTCGATGATCTCATCGACGACATCGACCAAGCTCTCGCCAAAGCCGCTGAATAGCGTCGATTCGGTGGGCGCCGACCAGCGCCCGGTCAGCCGAGGATGGCTTCCACCGTGTCTTGCGCGTCGTAGACGGCACGGAGGCGACTACGTGGTGACGGCAAGTAGTGGGTGAAGTAGCGGACCCCTTCGGTCAATACCCCGAGTAGCGACAGGCTCTTCTGCACTCGACCTTCGGCGTCATAGGGATGGAAGTCCTCACTAATCGAGACGCTGCCCACCGTCGTGTCGCCGTAACTGAACTGCGTCAAGCGACCTTTGGTAAAGAGCCGACTGAGAAGCGGCGAGCTCGAACGGGCGAGCGAAGGAAGGTCCAAGTGACCCCGCACGACCTGGTTGACCGTGGCTTCCATCGGCAGGGCCAGTTGCGTCGAGCGAATGACCGCTGTGCCGCGGTCACCCGCGGTGACCTCCGCGTGCGGTCCGAAGGGAACCCTGACCGTACCAGCGTCCATCAGCGCCAGCAGTTGCTGGGAGCGAAGTGGGGGCGGGCCGGCTTCGATGCGATTGATTCGACCACGGACGTTCGATTGAAAGTCGATGAACGACTGCATCGAAAGTCCGCCGTACTCGATCACCGATCGCATTTGGTCCCGAAGAATTCGCGTGACCTCTTGGGCCGCCTTGACGGGGCTCCCCCCTATCATCAGTGCCTGGTTGAGGTCGGTTTCGACCATTTCATAGACGTGTGACTCGTAGGCGGCGCTGGAGTCAAAGTGCGCATCGACGTCGGCGAAGACCACGGCGGCGGGGTCGAAGGGACCGTACGTCCGCTTGAGGAGGTCTACTGCCTGCTCAAACGTTCCGTCGTGCCAGCTGGAATGGAGTTGTTCGCGCACCTGCGCGGTGGCCGACGTTCCACCGGCAAGGAAGGCTGCGTGCGAGTAGTAGCGAACTTGGAACTCGGCGAAGAGCAGTGGTAGTAGATCGCTTCGAAAGTCCACTCGTCGCCGCAGCGGTGAACCCAACGGGTTCGTCATCTCACGAAACGCGGCGGGGGTGCACACGACGGGTTGATAGTCACCGGTCGGGTCAACGCCGTGCGCGGATTTCGCGCAGTACGGTACGCCGGACCTGGAGTACCAATAGATGTCGGGCTCGCGACCGCTGGGCACGTAGTGCTTTCGATCCCCTTCGTCCGTGTACGTGCCGCCGCGTCCGATGGTCAAAGCCGTCAGAAGGTCGTAGCCAACGAGGCCCATGCCGGCGACGGCCACGGGTTCGCCCGGCGCCACGGCGCGGTCAAAGAATTCAACTGGGTAGGGCCGCAAGTAGTGCACCTCGGCGGCGTTGCCGATTCGTTCTTCGTTGAACGTATGTCCCGACGTCAAGACCACGTGGTCAACCCTGATCTGGGTGCCGTTGTCGAGCCACACTGTCTCGCGCCCCCCCACCTCCGGGGTGATGTCGGTCGCCGCCGCGTAGTGACGCACTACTTCGAGGTTCGGCGGCGCGTCGGCGATGAGGGCTTCGTAGAACCACGCCAAATACTCACCCATAAGCCGACGCGGTAGATAGTCCGTCGCCTGAATTGTTTCACCCCCGGAGCCGACCTTGTACTCGAAACCCACGCGACGATATCCCTGCTCGACGGCCCACTCGAAGAGCCCCTTGGCGTAGCTCGGGTCGACGTCGTCGTCGGGCGTGGCGTAGAGCGAAAGTTGTCCGCAGGGGTTGTTCAAGATCAAATAGTCGGGCTGCGCGGCGGAGTAAACGCCTCCCCCCAGTTGACCCGGTTCGATGACGTGCACCCGGATCGACGTACCGACGCGACGGGCCCGATCGACCGTCCGCTCCAAAACACAGAGACCCCAGGATCCGAGCCCGACGATCGCAAACTCGATCATCGTCGCGCGCTCGTCCCCACCGACCGACACCGCGAACGCGGAGCCGTCTTAGGAGCCCTCGCCACTTGATACCGCAACTTCATGGTTGGGGCAGTCCCTTCGTTACACACGCAGTAAAAACTAGGTTACGCCTCGGCCGAAGTGCCGGACTACGCCGAGGAACGCACGAGGGCGGAGGTACGCTGAGGTGACTCGGAACCATATATGGTCGTGAAACGCGCACGACAGCGAGCGAAGCGTAGAGGAGCAGGCGCATGACGGGTGACGCGACGATGCAGTTAGGGGCGCTCAACGTGCGGCGCCTGGGCTTCGGGACGATGCAGCTCACCGGGCCCGGGGTATGGGGCCCTCCGAGTGATCACGACCGGGCCGTGGCCGTCCTGCGACGAAGTGTCGAACTCGGGGTCAACTTGATCGACACCGCTGACTCCTACGGACCCAACGTCGCCGAGGAACTGGTTCGCGAAGCGCTGCGGCCGTACCCGGACGGACTGGTCGTTGCCACGAAGGCCGGGTTCACCCGGCCGGGGCCGAACGAGTGGAAGGAAAATGGAAACCCCGACTATCTGCGTCAGCAGTGCGATGGGAGTCTTCGTCGCCTAGGGGTCGAACAGATCGATCTCTTTCAACTTCACCGCATTGACCCGCGCGTCGACGCCGACGAACAGTTCGGGGTTTTGAAGGCGCTGCGCGATGAGGGCAAGGTCCGCGAGGTTGGGCTCTCCCAGGTAACGGTGGAGCAGATCGAGGCGGCGCGGCGAGTCGTACCGGTGGTCAGCGTGCAGAATCTCTTCAACATCGCCCAGCGCGAAGACGATGACGTCATCGAGCACTGCGAACGACACCGGATCGGCTTCATCCCGTGGTTTCCGTTGGGCAGCGGAAAGTTCGCCGCCCCCGGCGGTCCCCTGGATGCCATCGCATCAGCATACGACGCCACCGTGCACCAGATCAGCCTGGCCTGGCTCCTTCGGCGCTCCCCCGTCATGCTTCCCATACCCGGTACCTCCTCGCTCGAACATCTGGAAGAGAATTGCGGCGCGAGCAACGTGACCCTTTCGGAGGCCTCATACCAGGAGCTGACGGACTCGCGCAAAGCGATTCGGCGCTGGGCGATGAGCAACTAGATGACGGTGCCGATTCGATGACGGCCGACCTCGTTATCCGCAATGGCGTCGTCGTTGACGGCACCGGCGGTCCGTCGCGTCGCGGCGACGTCGCCATCGAAGGTGATCGCATAGTTGCCGTCGGTGACGACGTCGCGCGGGGCCGCCGTGAAATCGACGCCGACGGACTGATGGTGACGCCGGGGTTCATCGATCCTCACACGCACTACGACGGTCAAGCCACGTGGGACCCGTGGTTGGCACCATCTTCGCAACACGGGGTGACCACGGTCGCGATGGGCAACTGCGGCGTAGGTTTCGCGCCGGTCGCGAACGACTTCCACGACGAACTCATCGAGATGATGGAGGGCGTCGAGGACATCCCCGGCACGGCGCTGCACGAAGGGCTCCGCTGGGACTGGGAGTCCTTCCCCGAATACTTTGACGCCCTCGAACGTGAGGAACGCACGATTGACGTGGCCACGCACGTTCCGCACGCGGCGCTGCGCGCTTTCGTCATGGGTGAACGCGGCGGCGATCCACTGGAACGACCCACCGAACCGGAACTTGTCGAAATGGCCCGCCTATTGGGTGAAGGGCTCGACGCGGGCGCTTTGGGTGTCTCGACGTCACGAACGGAGCGCCACCGTACCAGTCGCGGCGAGAATCTCGGGACGCTCCGCGCGCGAGCGCCGGAACTGCAGGCTCTGGCGTCGGTGCTGAATACGAAGGGGCGCGGCGTCTTCCAGCTCGTCTCCGACTGCTACCGCACGGCGGATGATGAGTTCGCGGCCTCCGAGTTCTCGCTGATCGCCGACATCGCTCGCACGAGTCAACGTCCGGTCAGCTACACCGTTCAACAGGACTTCGAGGCGCCAGGGAGGTGGCGTGATCTCATGGCGTTGGCGACGTCGATGCAAGCGGAAGGATTCGACGTCAAAGCACAGGTCGCCCCGCGGCCCATAGGCGTGTTGCTCGGACTGGAGGCTTCCAACAACGTCTTCACTCCCGTGCGGACCTACGCGCGGATTGCGGGCTTGCCACTCGCCGAGCGGATCGTCGCGTTGCAGAATTCTGAACTTCGCCAGAACATTCTTGAGAGTCACGCCGCACTGACCGGTCCCGACGCCTTCGCGGGCCACGCCTTTTTTGGTCGTTTCGACGAGATGTTCGTCCTCGACGATCCGGTCAATTACGATCTCGACGTCCGCCAATCCCTCGGGGCCACGGCGCGACGCCTAGGCGTGGACCCACGAGAATACGCCTACGACGTGCAATTGCAGCGCGACGGACACCAACTGATTTACACGCCCCTTTTCAACTTTGTCGATGGCAACCTCGACGCCGTTCACGAAATGATCACCAATCCCGTCTCCATGTTCGGACTCTCTGACGGCGGAGCACATTGCGGCGCAATCTGCGACGCGAGCATGACGACCAGTTATATGACGCTCTGGGCTCGGGATCGAAACGACCAGATGAGTATTCCTCTCGAACACGTGGTGCGGCAATTGACGCGTCGTCCCGCTACGCACTTCGGATGGCTCGACCGAGGACTCGTCGCGCCCGGCCTACTGGCCGATCTGAATATCATCGACTTCGCGAGACTCAACTGCGCGTCTCCGCGCATTGAGACCGATCTGCCCGCAGGTGGACGCCGCCTGTTGCAGTCAGCGACGGGATACCGCTACACGATAAAGCGCGGCTCCGTAACCTTCGAAGACGGTGCTGCGACCGGACTACTTCCGGGACAGTTACTACGCGGTGCTCAGGAGTGAATCTGCGTGAAAGGGAGCTCGCGACGCCGTCCAGCGTGCTCCAGGCCATCATCGAGATGGCGCTCGTGCAACCACACCATTCGGCCGCGTCGGATCTCGATCGCGAACTCAGTTACGCTCAGCTGATCAATGAGGCGGCTCGAGTCGGGGCCGCTCTGAACACGCGCGGGGTCATCGAAGGCGATCGGGTCGCTCTCCTCATCCCGAACTCCGTGGACTTCATCGCCGCGGCATTGGCCTGTCTTTGGATTGGAGCGGTCTTCGTCCCGTTGGCGGTGACGGACCCGATGACACGTTTGCAAAGCGTCGTAGCCGACGCCCAACCCACGCTCATCATCACCTCGTCGCGGAGCGACGACGAACTCCCCACCTCAATCGACGGCGTAACCGCCGTCACACTTGACCATCTACGCGAAGATCGACCGGCGCCTGACTATTCGAGCGATCCCACTCGAGCGACTTACATGATTTATACGTCGGGAACGACGGGAAAGCCGAAGGGCGTCCAAATCGGTGACGCGGCGTTCGCCGCCGCGACACACTCGACGGCGGAGGCGCTCGGACTTGGTCGAACGACCCGGACACTTTGCGTATCGCCGTTTCACTTCGACGGCTCGTACGCCAATCTGTTCCCCACGCTCGTCTCGGGCGGAACGGTCATCATGCGGCCGCGGGAGGCACTCCTGTATCCGCGAACATTTTTTAATACCGTCACCAATGAGCAGATCAACTATTCCGGCTTCACTCCCAGTTATCTACGGCTCTTACTCGCTAGTCCACAGATATCCAATCTCCGTGACTCCACCCTCGAGACCATCGCCCTCGGCGGTGAAGCGTGTTCTGCGGGGGACCTACGAATACTCTGGTCAAAAGTCCCGACAATCAGAGTGTTCAATCGCTACGGACCGACGGAGACCACGATTGCGGTCACGAACGTCGAACTAACACCCGCCATGATCGAAGAGGGCATCGTCACGATGGGGCGTCCGCATCCCGGCGTCTCATTTGTTCTCGTCGACGACGACGGAACGATCATCGAATCCGCGAACCGAATCGGCGAACTGTATATCGGAGGAGTTCAGCTCATGGACGGCTACTGGGCCGATCCGGATCTCACGGGAACGGTGATGCGCCGAGACGTCGTGTCCGACCAACTGTTGTATCGCACGGGCGATCTCGTCTACTGGGCCGAAGACGGCAACTACGTGTACGTGGACCGCGCCGATCGAGTCATCAAACGAAGTGGAGTGCG
The DNA here is from genome assembly GCA_963716515.1 of uncultured Acidimicrobiaceae bacterium. Taxonomy (GTDB): domain Bacteria; phylum Actinomycetota; class Acidimicrobiia; order Acidimicrobiales; family RAAP-2; genus RAAP-2. Next base: position 1,054,067 of record OY970319.1, on the reverse strand, counting down.
AATATCACTCGTGGAATTGAATACGTTGATGGGTCAACTCGACCACGTCACCGCCGTTTCGTGCTTGACCTTCGATCGCGAAGGCGTTCTGGGCATTGTCGCCTTCGTCGCTACCGACGAAACACTTTCAGTCCGGGAACTGAGGCGCGCGGCGAGCACGTTGATTCCCGTGAACATGTTGCCCGATCGAATTGAATTGGTCGCCGCGATGCCCCTCAATCGGTCAAATACCTTGGACGAATCTGGCTTACTCACCATGGCCGAACTGCGACCGTTTCGCCCTAACTCGCCGATGCCCGAAAGTCCCGTGTGATAACCAACTGACGTGGTCGCCAGCGAATTTGTTTCTAACCTTGGGACGCCGTGGCGCCTAATGAAATCAGCGCGTCCCTGATGGCTGCGATGGATTCGAAGGTGCTCTTCGTAAGGAGGGCATCCGGGAACTCGATGTCGAAGGCGTCTTCGAGCGCCAACATAACGTTGACGCTGTCGTGCGAGGTGAGGCCCGTGTCAAAGAGATCGTCTGAATCGCTCAGCGTACTCACGGGGACCGGTAAGCGACCATTGGTTTCGATTACCTCACGAATCATTGTCTCGATGTCGCTCATCAGATGGATCCGCATTGACGCTTGATCGCCACGTTGAGTGCGGTGACGCCTTCTCGTGATTGGCGCTGTCTATACACGAGTGCCGTACTTTCGTTTGATCACGACGGCGGTGCCACCGGAGCGTACGGCTCCGTTCGCTTGAGGAGCGAACGAGCACTGCGCCGATAGGCGTAGTAGTCCGTTTGCACCGAAGGGAGATCGTACAGCCAGTCCAGCGGTTCCCGCAGATCGTCGACGTAGCCCAGACCCACCGCCCCGCGTTGATAGCCCATCAGCCGAAGCAGTCCTTCGGGAAGGGTGCGCGCGATTTCGGGCGGGCAGGCTAGGTACTGGTTCTCCTCTTGGCGCAGCCATCCCAGGGAGTATCCGATATTGATCCCAATCCGGTGGACGTCCGTCTTGTTCGCGCCGCCCCCGTGGTAAATCGATCCACCATAAAGAAGCACTGAACCCTTGCTCATCACGGCCCCAGTACTCTGCGCAGGATCCACTTCCGAAGGTTGGTCATCCCAAAGGTGGCTTCCCACGACGACCCGCGTCGCCCCCATCTCTTCAGTGAAGTCAGTCACCGCCCACATCGTGGCAATTTCTGCTTCGAAGCCCTTCGGGAACGGAAAGCGATCGAACGACCATTGGTCGCAATGGATCATTTGGCCTGGCTCTCCCGGGCCGATATCAATGAGCTGAGTCAAATCGATCTGAAACGTGCTGCCATGGTCCCCGAGCGCGACATCGAGCGTGTTCAAGATCGTGGGGTTAGTAACCAGGTCTCGCACTTTGGGCGAACGAGCGATGAGCGCACCGATTCGCCGAGTCGCATGCCCGAGGAACTCGGTGTCACCTCCTCGAGTTTGAGAGAGGTGCGGCTCCAATTCCCCCATAATCTCATCCATGGTCTCTGGAGAGACAATTTCCCCGATGATCACACAACCATCTTCGCCCAGAATTTTGGCGATTTCCTTCGGCGGGGTGTCGTTGCCGACGGTCCTCGGGTTCGCTGGCACGACGCCTATCATACTTGAAGATGATGGCGAATAATTGGGTGCACATTCAATCGCATCCCGGACTCTCCCAGTTTCGACGTGGAGACGCGTAGGAGTATGCATCCGTTCCGCTTTGCAGTGAATTCGTCGGTTGCACCGACTATGGCCGCCTGGCGAGAGCGCGCGCGTACAGCGGAAGCGCTCGGCTATTCCACGCTGTACGTGACGGACCACCTCGACGCTCAATTCGGTCCACTGGTTGCCGTTGCCATTGCGGCCGAAGCAACGAACACGCTCAATGTGGGGACGCTCGTGTTGAACAACGACTTGCGTAACCCGGTGGTCCTGGCGAAAGAGATCGCGACCCTCGGGCTCGCTGCCGAGGATCGTATCGAGATTGGTCTTGGAGCTGGCTGGCTTCGGAGCGACTTCGACGAATCGGGTACGCAGTATCACGAAGCCGGCGTACGCGTACAACGTCTTGGCGAAAGTCTTGCCATACTGAAGACGATGTGGAGCGAAGGTGCGGCGAACTTCGACGGCCATCACTATTCAGTGCGCGGCGCGCGGTGCGACCCACGCCCTAAGGCACCACCGAGAATCATCGTCGGAGGCGGAAGCAAACGAATTCTCGAGCTGGCGGCACTCCAAGCGGACGTAGTGAATATCAGCATTCCCGCGGGTGAAGAAGGTACCGACGTCGCGAGTCGAGCAACCTTTGAACATTACGACCGTTGCGTTGGTTGGGTGCGCGAGGCAGCCGGTGATCGTTTTAATTTGCTCGAGCTGCAGATAAAGGCCGCCTCCGCAGTGATAGTCGATAGCCGCCGCGCCGCTCTGCGCCGAGCGATGATGCTCGGTTTCCCTGGAGATGACGCCCTCAACCTCCCTTTACTTCTCATTGGGACCGAAGACGAGCTCTGCGAACACTTGGTCGAACGTCGCGAGCGATGGGGCTTTAGTTACGTCGTAGTCCCGGACCATTCAATGGACGCTTTCGCGCCGATCGTGGCCCGACTGGCCGGTTCCTGATTTCAAATCGGATTCTGGTGGGACTCTTGTACGAAGACAACGCTTCTTACGACGAGGGAGCGTACGACCCGCCCAGTCCAGTCCAATGTCGACAACTAGTCTCGTGTAATGCCTAGAATCCTCGGCTTTGGTTCTAGCAAACTCCGATTGTCAATCGTTGCTGTTGTTTTCCTTTTTGCCTTCACGCCAATATCGCGGGCGTTACTGCTTTCCGTGGACGGCAGTTTCACACCGTCACCGTTCAGTTCACTCGCTTTGAGGAGCCCATCAGATCCCGCAGGCGGCTTCCAGGTGGGTGACCTCGTGCCGGTCCGTTTGACCAACCACACGGGATCGTCCAAGACGTATCACTGGAGTGCGACTCAGCGCGGCGTCGTCGTAAGCCTGGGCGTAAAGACACTGCTCAATGGACGCGGTACCAATATTGATGTTCCGACGAATTTCGGATCAGTGGGACAATTAAGAATCGCCATCGCTGGCACTAACATTTTTGTCACGGTACATCTGGCGCGGTCGTGACAGAGACAATCTTGCGTACCCATTTGGATCCGAACGGGGATTACCCCACGCCGAGGTCAAGAACTAGAACATGGTCGAACGCAGCGTCGATTCTGCAGGCTCCTTTCACCGGATCAGTGGACGCCCTATGAGCGATGAGCTGACCATGAACGATGAACTGACCCTCAGCGTGGTGGTGTGTTCCTATAACGGCGCCGCGAGATTGATGTCATGTTTGGAGGCACTCGTTCGACAACGATTGCCGGTGGAGATTGTGGTGGTCGACGATGGATCCAGCGACGACACTTCAATCTTGGCGCAGAGAGCTGGCGCTACGGTCATTCGTCACGAACACCATCTAGGGATATCTGCGGCACGCAATACGGGACTGAGGAACTCAAGATCCTCGGTGGTGGCCTTTTGCGATGACAGTTGCACGCCGCCCGACGACTGGACCGAGAACCTACTAAAGGCATGGAATGATCGCCCCGACGCAACGGTTGTGGGCGGACTCGTCGAGGTGGAACATCCCGATTCTTTTGCTCAGCGGTACCAGGAGTTTAAGAATCCTTTGACTCCCACGGAGATCTCCATTGGTTTCTGGCGTCGACTGGCGCGTCAGTTTCAACCAATCCCACGCTCTTCGGCGGGCGCCTTTCCGGTTCGCTCAGTTGTCGGTGTCAACATGTCGATGCATCGCTCGCGGGCACTTGAGGTCGGTGGCTTTGAGATAAATCTTCAGTTGAACGAAGGAGAGGTAATTTCGCTCTGCGCCGCCGTTCGCGAACGATTCGGCGAGTCGTCGGTAGTTGTCGATCCGCGCGTCGTCGTGGCTTACGGTTTTGAACCTTCGATAGCAAGGACCTTGCATCGTAGTTTCGTAGACGGTCAAAGCGACGGTGAACGATGGCGAACGACCAATGCGAAGCCTTGGTTGCCCTTGGTTGGTCCTACCGCCATCATCGCGACGCTCGCCATTGCATGGTTCTCCTGGCCCATCGCGCTCATCGTTGGACTGGCGATAATTGTCGCGCCTTGCGCCATATGGTTTGCTGAAAGCGGGGTGCGGCGTCGTGGGGCTATTTTCGCGTATCCCTTCGTCGCACTCGCTGACGACCTGGTGCGACTCGCCGGCGTACTTCGTGGATCGAGCAGAAGTCCAGTTCGTCAAAGGGATCTGAACACGGGCGTCACTCGCTGGCCGTGGACAAAAGAGCAATGGCTCGTGGTCGCGCCGACGGGTCTCTGGCTCGCCGGGGCCGTAGTGCTATCCATCGCGTTGGCCCTTTCGCATTCACCGCTGATCCCATTACCTGGCGTGGTGACGATGCTTCTCATTCCAGGAGCTTCGGTAATGGCGGCTTTACGAACTCGTCCCGCAACAACTGCGGGACGAGTCGTGCTGGCCGTTTGCCTCAGCATGTTGGTGATCATGGTGGTAGGCGGCGTGGCTAGCTTCATCGGCCCACATATTGGCATTGCGAAGCCATTGAACGCGGTGCCGGAAAGCCTGATCTGGTTGGTGCTCGCCCTCGCGATGTTGACGGTGGGCGCCGCCAAAAACAGAGACCCGGTCGGATGGGTTTTCGATGACATTCACACTCCGAATGTCTATGGCGCGATCGTCGGCGGACTGCTCGTCATTCTGTCAATTCTCGGCGTTGCGCAACTGAATAAAAGCGGTGACAATTTCCTCAGCGTCTTTACGATCTGCCTCGATGTCCTCGTTTTAGTTGCGGGCGTCGTGGGCAGCTGGAAGAGGACGAGTCAATGGCCATTGAGCGCTCTACTGTATGGCGCGTCGCTCGCGTTGTTGTTGTCAGCCAGCTTGCGGGGCGGGCACCTCGATGGCTGGGATGTCCAACAAGAATTCGGAATCGCCCAAAGAACGATCCACCACGGCGCCTGGGTCGCTCCGGCCAATGGCGACCCTTACGCCTCAATGCTTTCCCTCACCGTTCTGCCCTCCGTCCTTCATTCTCTGGTGAAATTACGCCTTCTGGCGTTCTTTCAGTTGGTCGTCCCCGCGATCCTCGCGCTACTCCCCGTCGCCATCTTCACCACTATTCGACGTGTCCCGCGCTGGATCACCTATGGTCGCGTTGCCCCCCGACCGGGCCTGGCATTTGGTGTCACGGTCGGTCTCATCGTCTCGAGTGTTGCCTTCTCAGCTCAACTCGTGGGCATCACTCGTCAGGCCATGGCGCTCACCATGTTGACCGCTCTTGTGATGGTGCTCTTCGATCGAACCATGTTGAAACGTCCCGCTCAGGTCGTCATTGGGATGCTCCTTATCGCCATATCGTTCACCCACTACACCACTTCATACTTAGTGGCGGCCATACTGCTTTGCGCCTGGGTCGTGAGCTGGCTTTGGTCAAAGGGCTTGCTTGGAACACCGAGGTCTAAGAGAGCAAAACATCGACACGACGTGAACGCACGGCGAGTAATTAACTCCGTTCTCGTCGTGGTGGCTATCGCCGCCGCCTTTGGGTGGAATCTAGGGGTCACACACAACTATGCCCTCAGTGCTCCCGCCAATGCGATCTCAAGCAAAGGTGCCGGTTTTGTCACCTCGTCGAACAGCCTGTACATTCCGCCACATCAGCTCGAACGGCTCATAGTAAGTGAACTTCACAAGCAAGACAGTTGGATAGTCCCAGTCCCGCATTCCGATTCGGTGAAACTGAAGAACGCTCGTGTAGTGAAATCTCCAGGCGTGACCCCAGCGCTCGTTGGATCTTGGAATAGGTTGAGCCACTACACCGTTGAGAGCGTCTGGTTGTTGCTGGGAATAGCCCTCCTGTACGGATTGTTTCGCCTCGGACGTCGACGAGGGTACGAATACAGTTCTGATCTCGTAGGACTCGCTGTCGCGGGTCTGTTGGTCGGTGCGGTACTGCGCTTCTCCGGAACTTTGGCGGCGTTTTACAACCCGGAGCGGGCGGCGATTTTCACGGCGATCCTCCTGGCTGCTCCAGTCACGCTATTTCTCGACGATCTCGCCAGATTGAGTCGTGAAGTGAAGGCGCTCCGACACGAATGGGTAAAGAGAGCGACGCTCGTCGTGGGCGTTGCTTTCCTATCAATCCTGGTGATCGGCGCCACGGGGCTCAGCGATTTGATCTTCGGAGGCGTAGCTCCAGAGAATCTCGTGGCGAAAGGATTGAACGTTCAAGATAATACGGTCTCGACTCCGGAAGTCGCGACAGCCGTGTGGCTGCAGAGCAACGTAACGACGCCCGAGGTGGTACAGAGCGACTTGTTCGGTCATCTCGTACTGCTCTCCGAACCGGGTTCATACAGTTTGCTTGACGAAATCGTTCCACCGGACGTGAATGTGGGCTCCTACATCTATCTGTCAACGGTCAATCTGAAAGACCATACGTTTCAAGCCACAGCGCCCTTTTTCAGTTACCTCGCCATCTATAAGTCGACGACGGCATTCTTTGACAAGAACTTCTTCGTCGTGTACTCAACTGGAGTCACCCGCGTTTACCACTGAAGAACGGGTACAGATTCGTTCAGTCCGAATTTCGCATTTCTCCGTAGGCATTAACCGTCGCACCGGCGATCTCCAACCAATCGAATCGCGTCGACCACGTACGCCCAGCGTCACTCATCACTCGGTATTGTTCATCCGAAAGATTCTCCGCAGCGAGCAACGCCGTAAGGAGAGATTCCACGCGGGGTTCGCACCGAATTGCGGACGCCTCCGGAATGTCCCTAAGCGACGGAAGATCCGTTATTATCACCGGGCGCCCAAATGACTGCGCAAGCATCACCGAGGCGCTGTTCGTGACTTCTCGAAATGGGAAGGCGGCAATGTCCGTTGCCTGCATATAGCGCGCCAGATCCTCCTCCGGCACTCTTTCGAGCACCGTCATTACCCGTTGTCCGGCCTCGTCAGCGAGGCGACGCAACTCAATTCGATACGACTTGTCAGAACACGATCCAACCAGCAATATCTTTATCTTCGAAGATGTCGGCAACTGAGCAGCTGCACGCAAGAGCAAATCTGCACCCTTGTAGGTCTCGATTTTCCCAAGCAACGTGACTACGACGTCGTTCGCGTCGAATCCAAAGCTCTCTCGGGCCTCCTTGTTCGTTCGCGTGACTGGATACGGACCATCGAATGGACCTAGAGGTATAACCACCACGCGACGAACTCCTAACCCCCGGAGTTCTCCAGCCGTGGCGTCCGAGAGGGCGATGACGAGCGTCGTCCTAGATATCAGCATTGCTCGTGCCCGTACGTCATCGGCGAACACCGGCTCGTGTGGCAACAAGTCGTGCACGGTCCAAACTATGGCGAAGCCGATCAATTGAGCGGTTCGAAGATAGACACCAAACCACCACTCCATTAACCGCCGAGCCCATCGGTGCTGTCGCGCCCAAGGCAGCGAGAACTGAAACACCCAATGGATGTGCAGTATGCGAAAGTCGCGCATCCGCCACCACACGAGAAGAGCTGGCGCGAGGATGAGGTTCAGCGTTTGCGATGGCGTGGGCCCTTCGGAGTAGCGAACACGGACGCCCTTTGATTCGACACCCCGATAGAGAAGTTCTTGGTACGGAACGCTGTCGCGCGGCGTTACCAACACCGACAGAGTTGGCTTCATGTACCTGGCCTTATAATTTCGTGAAGAAGACCCGCCCCCATTGCCAAGTGATCAACCAGAACAAGCCAACGAAGTTCCTCCTTTCGCTGTCGCCAGATCGGCCACAAGAGTAAAAAGGGGTACCACCGCCATTTCAAAGTCAAGGGCAAACCGGCGATAAAGACCGCGTAGACGACGGGCACCGAATTCGCTTTCATAACTTCAACGATTCGATGAGGGTGCTTCCGGAAAAGTCGACCTGCCCCTTTGCCGTAAAAGTACGCGCGACGAAGCTGGCGCTTCGGAGTTCCCCAATCGTGCGTCACCACCGCGTCTTGCACCCATCGAAGTTGATATCCGTGGTCCGTTAGCCGCCACGTGAAATCGATGTCCTCTGCGGAGCCAAAGGATTCGTCAAACCCGCCCACGGCGTCGAATGCTTCGCGACGAAATGCCATGTTAATCGTGGTGGCCATCGGCACGTAATCGTGGTCGGTGTTTCCACTCCAGTGAGCTCCCGAATAGACGCTTTTGCCGATCGCCCTGGCGGGTCCGCAACTAACGGACTCACCATCTTCCAAAATTGGCGCCAGTAGCTTCTCTAGCCATTCGTCTTCCGGTAGACAACCGGAGTCGGTAAACACGATTACGTCACCGGTGGCGTGACGCACCCCGATGTTGCGCTGATGGGCAATCGTGATTCGAACACCCAATGGTTGCGAATAGTCAATCCACCTCACCCACTCGTTAGCGAGTCGAATGTCGTCAAGGGCATAGTTGGATGCGTCGACCACGATAACTTCGCAGAGGTACCGTCCCACGAAGGGCTTCAAAGCCTTTAGGGTCTCACCGAGCAGTCGTTCGTCTTTGTTCACAATGACGAGTGAAGCCTGATCACAGCCGTCTTCAGCGTGCGATGAACTCACCTCGAGGTCGACGGTCTCGTCATTCTCGATGCCTCGGGGTGAACTAGAAGGTGATCTGTTAGCCATCAAAACCGACTCTCGACAGCGTCAGACATTTCACCACTTTTCCTGGAAGACTTTCGTCAATAATCTACCCGTCACAGAACGCATACAAAACCAATGAAACCTTGTTTTTGGAGTTCACTTGCCCAAGACCGTTGCCGATGCATGACCTTGGAGGCCCGACACCTATACGGCTTGAATGAATTGTCAAGTGTCAAGTCTTTCATCACCGTGAGTCCCATAAGAATTCACACTTGCAATGGAGGGGTAAGTAGCGCCACGTAGTTTGTTGCGGTGTGGAAACGAACGATCCTCCGACGCCGGTACTCTTGGGTACGTGACATGGGCCAACGGATATGAATGAAACCGATGTGCCGTCACTCACCGTTGTGGTCTGCACATTCAATCGATCAGAACTCCTTCCCGCGTGTCTCGACGGACTAATTGCGCAGACTATTTTCGACACGATTCAGGTCATTGTGGTTGACGACGGTTCAAAACAAGACATTGCGAGTGTTGTTGCCCATTACGACGTAGATTTCATTAAGTTGGGCGTCAATCGAGGATTGTCGTACGCCAGAAATGCCGGTATTGCACGAGCTCGCGCGTCCATCATTGCGTTCACCGATGACGACATTATTGTTCCTCCCAACTGGTGTGAACTTTTACTTCGCGCGTGGAAAGAAGCGCCTGACGGGACCCAGGCGATTGGGGGCGTCGTCACCGTGGCCGAAGTTCACTCTTTCACGCAGCGGTACCTGAACCTTCACAACCCACTTGCACCCATCGAGTCGGAAAATGCACCCGGGGCAACGTTCATCGAACGCTTACGTGTCTACCTAAAGAGCGACGTATCGAAGGTACAACCGGTTCGACCCGTGTACTCACTCGTCGGCGCAAATATGTCGTTCACTCGTGATGCCCTCTCGGAAGTCGGAGGATTTGATCCGACCATTCGTTTCGGCGGTGATGAAGAACACGTCTGCAAGAATCTGCGCGAACAATTTGGAAACCAATCAGTACTTTGCTATTCATCGATTGTGGTCGCCCACAATTTCGACCCTCGATTGCGCGATACGTGGCGTCGCGCATATCAATATGGACTCTCAAACGGTCGTACTTGGGCTCGAGACGGCGGCGTGCCGAGCCTGAGACCGGTGGGCGGTCTATTTTCGGTATCTCTGATATTCACTGCGCCTATATCAATTATTGGCTCCCTGTTGTTTTCCCTGCTCATTCCATTCGTGATGTGGCGTCGATGGATCGGAGCTTCATGGCGCGAACGCAATCCCGAAGCGATCTTGTATCCACTGATCGCCCTTGCCCAGGAGTTGTGTTCAAATGTCGGCTTCTTCGTCGGTTGGAGTAAGGAGCACCGCGCAAGTCAATGAGTTCCTTCGTCGAAAACGATTCCGAAATCAACCCACGGTCTGATGGGCCGCCCAGGCGTCAGTGACAATGACGTCAATATCCGAATCCTCCGGCTGCCAGTGCAACAGTTCGCGAGCTCGCCCGTTAGTGGCAACGGCCATCGCTGGGTCGCCCGGTCGTCGATCGGCATAGCGGACTTCAAAATCGCACCGCGTCACCTTCTTTACCGTCTCGACGACCTGCCGATTGGAGTAGCCGACACCGGAGCCGAGGTTTAGCACGAGTTCGCGATGATTCTCCAAGGCAGCAATGGCGAGCACGTGGGCTCTGGCGAGGTCGTTGACGTGGATATAGTCCCGAACGCAGGTGCCATCGGGTGTCGGATAGTCGTCGCCGTAGATTTCGAGGCACTCCCTGCGTCCGAGGGCGGCGTCGAGCGCGATCGGTATGAGATGCCCCTCAGGATCGTGGCGCTCCGGGTGCGCCAAGGTACCCCCCGCGGCGTTGAAGTAACGCATTGACGCCGCGCGAATACGGCCCGTGGATGCCAGCCATCTAAGACCATCTTCCACCATGAGTTTGGATTGACCATAAGGACTGTGAGGATGAGTCGGACTGTCTTCGTCGATCGGCGATTCACTTTGGTTGCCGTAGACCGCACACGACGATGAGAATATGAATCGTTCGACGCCCGACTCGATGAGCGCGTCGATCAGCCGAAAGCTGGACGCAACATTATTGGAGAAGAATTTCTCGGGGTGCTTCATGGATTCACCAGGTTCGATGTGGGCCGCGAAATGCACGCACGCATCGAAATAGCCGAGCGACCTCACCAATTCAACGTCACCACAGTCGCCTTCAACGAAGGACGCCCCCGGCGGCACGTTCTCGATGTGACCGTCGACCAAACTGTCGAGAGCCACTACCTCGTCACCATGTGACAGCAGTAGCTCAGTGGTCGTCGAGCCAATGAATCCAGCGGCCCCGGTGACAAGAACTCTCATGAACTCCGTCCATCCACGACGTGAATTCTATTAAGGACGAAATGTTTGACCTTCGAGAGCACATGGATGGCGGGATAGTAGACCAAATATTTCAGCACTCTGCCCAAGGCAAATTTGACTATATGGATTCTCTTGTTTCCAATTTGAAAGTTGTCTTCAATGTAGCTCTCGTGCTTTTTGATGAAGAGCCAATTATTGATAACGACCCATTTCTCTCGTCGAAGTCCAATTGCCGCGTGAACCCCGCCCCGGTCATCCGGACTCTGAAAATTGAAACATATGGCGTGAGGGCAACACGCCAATCTGTAGCCACGTTCTCGAGCCGAAAGCTGAAAATCCGTTTCCTCCCGCCAGAAATTGACTCGATATCTTTCATCGTATTTCACTTCGCGGAAGATCTCGGCTCTTGCCAACATCGGAGAGGCAATAATTGGTTCCACTAGATCGTCCCCAATGTCCATACTCGTTTCAACTTCTAAGGTTCTCATGTTCACGTAGGAGCCCTTCAATTGATTCGTTCGATTGATCGACTCAGTCGGGGTCTCCGTGTCGTATCGAAAAATGTTGCGACCACAAATGACATCGACGTTCATTCGAATCATGTGAGAAGTCAGGGTTTGAAAGAAATTCTCGGTCAACTCCAAATCGTCCTCCGCCATGAAGATGTACTCACACGTCGCAGCGTCAATGCCCCGGTTTCTCGAAAAGGGAATCCCTCGATTTACACCGTTGTCGAGGTATCGAACGACCGCATTATTCTTGCAATATTCCTCTAAGTATGCGCGGGTGCCGTCAACGCTCCCGTCGATGATTATGACGATCTCGCGCACTTCGCTTTGCATTAAGAACGACGGTAAGACTCGTTGCAAGTATGAAAGTCGGTCCTTCGTCGGAATGACGACTGAGATATCCATGGTTCTCGTTCTCTATTCCATTATGAAGTTGCCGTGGCTTCGGTGAGCCACAAAGACTCCCCCACCCACAAAGAGTATGAAATTGACAATCTCACCCAGAACCCAACCCACCGCGATGCCGTTGAGATTGTGCGCGAAGAAAACGCAATAGACAATGACGACGGCCGCGTTAGCGATGTTGACGGCAGTAGTAAAGATCACCATTTTGTAAACCAGGAGAATCGAACCGGCAATATAATTCGCAACCCCTACCAGGGCAAATATCGTCATCAGTCGTAACACGTGCTCCGCGGAAATGTAATTGCCATGAATTAGCCCAAGTATTTTCGGCGCCAGAAAGAAGACTGTCGCTGCCGCCGGTATCAGTACCCCGTACATAGAGAGCGACGCCTTCTTTAGAAAACTATTGATATTGCCTTTGGCGTTGGCCATTTCGGCAAACATTGCTTGACTTATTGACGCACTGACGCCCAGGAGCACGTTCGTAATCTGCATTGCCACGTACCACAGGGCGCCGGCCACTGGACCGAGTCTGGCCACGACAATGATGGGAAGAACATTCGACGGTAGGCCTCCGGTCAGTTCTGAGGTATAGCTCCCGAGAGCGAATCGCCACCTGCCGCTCATAGTGTTCAACGAGGGCTTGACAAAAACCGCGAACCCGTGATAGCGCCTGATTACGAAAATTGAGGCCACAATTGCGAGGGTCACCGCAGCCAGTTGTGCGCTGAAAATGCCGATGTAGCCCGAACCGATGACCAGTATTGGAAACAACAACCTTGAAATATTGTAAATCAAGTTTTCAACCAGTGTGCTGGACGACTTTCTGATTGCAATAAATGCGTTATCAAACAGCGTCTTAATTGACATTAAGAGGACGGTGACGACAAATATTGTGATGACTGCCGCATCCACATGCTTTATGCCGAACGAGGTAAAAAAGTGGCTAAGTACCACTCCCGAAAACATGGCGAAACCTGAGACTATGAGGATGCCAGTCGCCAGTTCTTGGGATTTGTTCTCAGATTTCCCCATGAATCGAAGAATCGTTTGATTCATTCCAATATTCGAGAATGCCGTGGCGACGCCGAGTGCGCCAAAAAGCGACGTTGCGTAGCCAAAATCTGCTTGGGAGTAGAGATGAGCGCAGACAATGATGAACAGGAAACCGGAAGCCGTGGCCACGCCCATATTTATCAGAAGGAAAATCGAATTCCGATAAAAGCTATCGCCCGTCACATGGCGAATGAAACGCATAAAGCGACGACCTGAGAGAACATCCCTAGATTGGTCCATCGCTCGATTGTCAATCTTCCTTCATGCAGAATCTCCAGAATACCCTATTCACTATGCGAGCATTATGTCGAACCTCACGCAGAATTAGCGCGTAATGCCAAGCCCTCTGCAGTTGAATTCACTACCCGCCGTGACGACTCATTGTTCGTGTTGCCCGAGTTGATCATTTTCTCCGTTCCGATCAAGTCGTCAGATCTCGGAGGATCGTGGCATAAGACTTCGACATAGCTTTGATGGCGAGTTCCGGATGTTCAGACATGAATACTGATACTCGAATTGAGCGCTCCGAGTCGTTGTGAAGCCAGTACTCGGCAGCGTCCGCTAGGGCCTGAGCATCGAACGGTGGAACAACTGAGCCGATCAACGGGCTAATAAAGTTAGAAGATTCATTATCAGCGTGGAGAGCGCAAACTACTGGTGTTCCGAGCGCTAGAGACTCAGCAACGACGAGTCCAAATCCTTCCCGCACCGAAGGGGCTAAGAGTACTCGACTCCCCCGGATTAATGACCAGAGTTCTTCCTTCGTCTCGATAGTCGATAAGAAATTCGCTCGATCGCCCAGATTCAACTCTTTGGCAAGGGCCCTCAATCTTGCCTCCTCCGGACCGACACCGACGATACTTAAATGAACGTCCAATCCGCGCGCCAAAAGCTGCGCGGCAGCCGCGATGGCCAGGTCGGCATTCTTGTGTTCAATCAGGCGTCCGATGAAAAGGAGTTCCGGTGCAGGCGATCGAGGTTCAGTCCTGATCATCTCGTCAAAGTCCAAAGTGTTAGGCACCACGTGCAATCGATCAGCGACCGCGCCCATAGCTGAGAGTTTTGTCGCGGTTCCCGAGGAAACCGCCACAATCGCATCGGGTAGGCGAACGCAGACTCGCTCCAACATCGCCGCCATACCGCCGGAGCGGCCAAGATAGGTTCGCCAGCCTTCCTCACCCCAGACCTCATGCCACGTGATGACCAGGGGAACTCGACGAATCCACGCCACCAAGCGCAGAGGAATTATTGGAAGATATGGCATGTGATCCGCTTCGATCACGTCATACTTGCGAGTGAGTAGACGAAGCGTCGAGACGGCAAAAATCAACGCCTGGGAAACCGACCTCTTGTCACCCCGATACAACCTCATGCGTGGACATATTGCTCTGAATCTAAGGGAACCGGAAGGGTACTGAATTGCTTCGGGCGCACGATCCCACCACCTCATCGAGTACGCCACGACGTCCATTTCAAATTCTGGAAGTTGGTGAAGGAGGCGATCGTAGCGAACTTCTTTTCCGCCTTTGTGCCATGGATAGAGTGCGTCGCTCACCACGGCGACCCGGAGTCGCTTCATTTGCTTGACCGCCGTGACGTCGCGTCACAACGGTCATGATGCGATGGAAGTGAATTCACAGAGCTGCTGATGTCGGAAAAGCACACATAGTAAGCGCGCATCGATTGGATCCGGGCCAATGAAGACCAATTATGGCGTTCGTCGCGCGTTGTCGGAACTCCCACAATTGGCATCGTACGACCCTAGTGTCTGTTACTTCGATTAGTACGTCAGATGAAATCAACTTCTTGCGGAGATCTAAACAAACATCAATAGAAGGCTGCAGAAAAGCAGTTGATTGGTAAAGGACGAAGGTGAGAAGGCTCGCCATTCGGTCTCATTCACCCGGGTCCTATCCTTTCGATTGCACAATATTTTTCTCCATAGAACAATCGGTTCAGACACGCTCGGGGCATGGTTCGCGTAAAGTCAAGTAGTGGTCGGCTCAAAGCGTTCTCGGAACGCTCTTGCCCATAAAGGTTCATAGGAGCGGACTTTGGCTCGCATACTTCTCTTGTCGCCGTACGAACCTCCTTCGGATGGCATCGCAAGACACTCTGCTCATCTCGTTGATGCCTGGGATTCCGCTGGACACACCGTGCTGGTAATCGCTCCCGGAGCGCAACACGGGTTAAACGGTGCAACGGTCGTGGGCTCCCGATCAAAGGTTGCTCGTATTATGCGAAAGTTTCCGCGCCGCAACGTTTGGAGAGATGCCGCCGAGTTTGAGCCAGACATCGTCTTC
Organism: uncultured Acidimicrobiaceae bacterium; assembly: GCA_963716515.1. GTDB lineage: Bacteria > Actinomycetota > Acidimicrobiia > Acidimicrobiales > RAAP-2 > RAAP-2. The sequence continues at coordinate 1,038,729 of OY970319.1, read as the reverse complement.
GTTCAATTTTCCATCGCCACTTTCAATGTTGACCTTTGGTCGGTTAAATACCTCAGCAAGAAATTCCGCGCAGCGCGGATTCCGATTGTTGTTGCCTATCACGAAGCTGCACGCGAGTTTGATTTGATTGGCCCCGTGACACATTTCATTTATAGAGCGATGGCTCGAGTCACCGACGTGCCAATAGTGTTCTCCTCCGCGGGGCGCCAATCACTTCTCGACCGCCATCTATTCGATGACGTAGTCGAAGTTCCTCACGGAACGACAGGCGTCACACACATCGCAGAATCGGACTGCAATCGAGTGACGGATCTGTACCATTTAAAACTGCCATTGGTGCTATCCCTTGGATTTACCGACTCAGACAAAGGAACGGATGTACTGCTTGCCGCCGCCGACGCCATCGCAAAAGGTGTCGACAACAATGTGCAATTTCTAATTGCTGGGTCACCAAGGCGAAGGCGTGGAGTCTTTCGCATCCTGGAACTTCGTGACATCCGATTTCGGCGACGACTCAGAACGCGGGCCAGCAAGTTGTCGCACGTCGAAATTGATTTTTGTGACTACGTAGCGGACAATGACGTTGCGGCTCTACTCCGAGTGGCCGAAGTCGTAGTTTTGCCCTACCGAAAGATTTCCCAAAGCGGCGTTGGAAACCTAGCGCTCTCGAGCCGATCCGTTCTTGTAAGTTCAAATCTTCCTGGACTCAAAAGCGATCTCGGCACCGCCGCCATGTACGTTGAGGTTGGCGATTCAGATGCGATGGCAGAGCTGATCATCGGCCTCCTAGGCGACGACCACGTTTCCATCCGGGAGCAATTACGCGAACGCTCGGGGAAGCGTGCCGATTCGAACACATTTGAGAAGACCGCGGAAATGATCTTGTCTGCCGGACAGGCTCACCGAGATTCTCAAATTCCGGAATAATCTCTTGTTGCCGACTCACGTTGTTCGCAACGATAATTCAGACGTATTTCCTGAAATTAGATTTGGGACGTATGCACACGAGGAGTGAGAGATTGGTTTCGCTTCCCGTACGGTGTCACTGGTCGGAGGCGAACCTTGGCCAACACGAACACGCATCGAAGAGCATCAACCATTCGAATCTTTTTTCCCTCTTCCTTACTTCGGCCGACATAACTAATCGGCACTTCGAAGGGACGGAAACCGGCGCGAAGAACCTCAGCACTAACTTCAGTGTCCAATCCGAAGCCATTTTCATCGAGTTCAAAACTACGCAACAAGGGCATCGGCACGAGCTTCAGACAAGTGTGCAAATCTGAAATTGCAGAGCCGAACAAAATATTTGCAAGAAACGTCATTGCTCTGTTTCCAACAGCGTGCCAGAGAGATGGGTGCACAGTGCCGAAACCCGACATTCGATTTCCGTAGACCACTTCGGCTCTGCCCGAAAGAATGGGCATAACCAATCGGGGAATGTCGGCAACGTCATATTCTTGATCGGCATCGAAAATGAGTACGTGCGAGCCTTTTGCGGAGGCTATGCCGGTCCGCACGGCTGCGCCCTTACCTAGATTGGCAAGGTGATTAACTTTGACGCAGCGGGAATCCTCAAATTCTTCGAGCAACTCTGCCGTGCCATCTGTAGAACCGTCGTTAACCACGATAATTTCAAGCTCTTTACCCGGTATGTCCAGTGACAGTAGGGCGTCCAGGACCCTCAGGATGGTTAGGTGCTCGTTATACGAGGGAACGATTATTGAGAGCCGGAAAGGCGTGAACTCGTTTGGGGAGTCGGTGAGCATTTTGATCTCAAGCCAAGATCGCAGAGGTATATTTCAAAGCCATCCTTCGAAAGTGCCCTTGCGGAGCAAACTCTTTCAGATTTGGGGAGCGTTGTCAAGTCCGTGCGTTTTCATTGTGAATCCGTAGAGATTCCACTTCTACGTCGTGTTCCTTTATTCATCATTGTGGGTTTGAGGTATCGGGTGTAGATGGCTACGTTTACCAGCCAATTGAACGCGCAGAGTGAGAAATATGTGCGGACAGCATCATCTCAATGACTTTTCTCGCACCCAATATCTAAGGACGGCCAGGCGAGAACCGCGTTGAATTGGTACGCTCATCAACCTCCGAGTTCCAAATCCAGCCTGAAATCGCTAAACCGGAGGACGATTCTGACCACCGTTTGGAAGGCCACAAGTCACCTCTTCTGTCACGGAATCGCGGTTGGGTCGCCCACCTCAACTCGCGGTCGTGGAAGTCCTCTCGCGATCGTTTGCTTTAAGTCCCGAGACGATACGAAGAACAGCGTTGGGCCCCGGCCTCGAGCCAATGCATGTCCCAATCGACGCTCTTGAACATCACCTCACGACGAATGAATTTGATGTGGCAACCCGTCTAGGGATCTCGATCATAATTTTCAGGTGACGGCGAGTCCAACGACTCGAAGTGGGCCAAGACCAAGATTCCGATGGCCGAGACGCAAGTTTTCAGAGACCGTGGCGTTGACCTGCGTCAACGCCCGTTCAATTCCCCCGGTCTAATGTCAAGGTCATTGCACACCAAACCGAAAGGAGGTAGGTATGGCCGATTTGACGGCGAAACAAGTTGTTGAAATATGAGAGAAGAGCCAGGCCGGCGCGTGATTCACGTCGTCGTGGGCCACGGCCTCCGAACGTACTTCTTGAACTCGGTGCGCTCCGTTCGAAGTGTCGCCCCGAATGACGAGATTCTTGTCGTTGACAACGCCAGCCCCGACCAGCGACTCCGCGATGATTTGAAGAGGATTGCCGACGCGGATCCGAAGATGAGGCTGCTACTCAGGGACTCAAACAGTCTCGTGAATGGCAAAGTGGGCGGATTGTACGACGCCTATCGAGAGGCGTTTGAGATCGCGGTCCGAGAGGGGTTCGACTATGTACACCTCGTTCAGGGAGACCTGCAGGTTCTCTGGTGGGATGACGATGTGCTGTCTCGGGCCGCAGAGATTTTCGCCGCCGTTCCTCTCTGCGTAAATATCTTCACGTGCATGTTGTCAACCGATTGGGAGTTTGACGGCACTCTCGTAGATTCCGGTGTCGACAAACTCACGAGAATCCGAGATTTTGGTCTATTGGACCTCGGCCTCTATGACCTTGATCGGTGGAGGAGACTCGGCGTTTCCTTCGACAACGATGAGCGAGAGCACGGCTCGAGATACCTCTCGGAAGGATTTAGCGTCATCTGCCATCCGTGGCCGACGGATGCCCCGATCCCGTGGCCGTCGGTGGTCCGCAATGGCGTCCAACAAGGCCGAGAGGTCAAGTTGGTAAAGCCCTACTTGCTCAAGCCGGTGACTCCCATCGGAATTGAGCAGTTGAAAGCGCGAGATTGGACGTGGCTCGAGGAGGCCTGCATACCTTGGGGGTGGACGTGTCTGACGCCGATGTGGACGACCCACCTGAACCCTGATTACTTAGCCCACCGCCGCCGAGAAGCGAAGCGTGGTGGACTGATAAATGGCTTCCCTCGCTGGGAGCGATCCGGACTCGACAATGTTTCCGTACGCTCAATCTTGAGGAGTCAATATCGACCCTCGCTCTGGAAACTGTTCATAGTTGTACCGTCGCGGGAGTTGCTGACGAGGTTGAAAAGAAAACTGCGGAAAGCGAAATAGAGCCACCCCGTGTGAGTCGATGAGACAAGGTAGCGGTACAAATCGGACGTGCCGTTATCGACACGCTCCAAATGGGTTATCAGTGGTGCCTCGTTACTGCGGTCAAGCAGTGAACTTGAGGGAGCGTCAGGAGTGTTTAAGATTGCCTCGTATACGCCTTATGGAGCTCGTCGAGGGACCGGAAAGGCAAGCGGGTGACGCACCATTCGCGGGCGAATGGTTTACTAGTTGCCAAACCATTTCTGGAACGCCGCCACCGACAGCGGAGTTGAGGCGCTGAGCGGCAAAGTACCTCCGTTGACCACGTCGAAATAGGCTTGGAAGGCGAAATCGTTGTTGACGACCGTCGAACCAATACCGTTGATGTACGCCGGATCGTCACCACTCGGACTCGTTGAGAGGCCCCATTCGGGGAAGCTCATGGGCTTTCCTTGGGCGGCGGCGAACGCCTCGAAGGTGTTGAGGCCGTAGTTCTCGTTGGCGAGGGTGGAGAAACTGACCGGCGTGGTTGGCGTCCAGCAATCTGCGTTGTAGAGGTCGAGCCCCATGATGTCAACGAAAGCATTGCCGGGGTACCAACTGGACCACGGGGTGGATTCGGTACAAGCGTTGGGGTTCCAGTCGATGAGGAAGTGCTCGCCCGGGGCCGCGCGGAGTCCGGTCACTTCGTTGTCGAAGCATTGCGCCCACAGGCTCATCTCCTGGGAGGTGGTGCCCATGTAGTCAACTTCCCAACCACCATTGGCCTCGACGCCGAGGCGAATCACGGAGTTCTGCAATCCGGCAGCGACGAGGTGGTTGCCGAGTTGGGTCGCGTAGGAGTTAAAGGATCCGCTGGCGCAGGACTGCTCCCAGCCCAACGGATTGTTGGTGTTCTTCAGACTTGCGGGAATAAGTCCAAGACCCAACACCAATTGGCGTGTTTGCGGTGCTTGGGCGACCCAGGAGAGATACTCGCCACCGGCGCCGTTGGTGAGCCAAGGACTGGCCCAGTCGGTCCAAGTCTGGGCGCTGTCCAAGTACGTCAGAAGGCAGTTCACGGTGGTGCCGGTCAACGTTTGGAAACTCGCCACGGTCGCTTGGAGCGACGCGAACGTGTACACACCCGATGGAAGGTTGGGCTCAAGACACTCACTTCTCGACGGTCCGGCAATGATTGTCCCGCCAGATGAGGCAGATGGCGCGGTCGTGGTCGAGGGAGGCGCGATCGTGGTCGTGGGAGACGCGGTCGTTGAAGTCGTAGGAGCCGCGGTCGTCGTGGTGGAAGACGTTGGCGAGGAAGCGCCACCGTTGCCACCACCAAGTGACGTTGGAGTTGAAGAGCCCGAGACCGTCGTCGACGTCGTCTTGACCGGCGGCCTACGCCTCACGGGGTGCGAAAATTGGCGATTGTTGGTCTCGTTCGCCACCTTCATTATAAATGCGGCGCCCACCGAGTTTGGGTTTCGAACTATGCGAGGCGATGCCGAAGCGTCAATTGCGACCATTGACACGAGCAAGCTAGTCGCGACTCCGAGCGTCACGAGTTTGGGGAATCGATGAGTGGTCTTCGCAAGGAAGAAATTCTTGAGGGGGCCCTTGTACATGGATTACATATTTGCTGTATCAAAGCACCGGTCGGCCTACCCCTTCTCAACTGTTCGTCAAATATACTTGTTGTCCAAAACACTGTCGTACAACGCAAAAACGCGAATTCGAGATGGTCCCGATACGCTCCGTGGCTCACTTAAACAACTTCCTAGAAACTTGAGCTTTGGACGTAGTTCGGGCTACCGCAACAGTTAGGTGATTACTCTCCAGGACATTCGTGCAATTTCATCGCGCGATGCAGTTGAGGAACGACACTGGACCCCTCAAATTGAAGAGGTCGTGGCTACGCTGCCGGCGGGCCTGTCTTCTTTCAACTTGCTCATAAGAACGTTGTCGAAAAGATCTACTTCCGAATGTTGCCACTCGGTGTACCTCGAGATCAGGGCCTAACGCCGCTTCCGAACCACCGAACAAACGCCGGCACGGACAAGGGTGTTCGAGGTCCCAGCGCTAACGTCTTGATTCTTTTTCCCGAAACATCAAAGTACGTCTCAAACGCAAAGTCCCTGCTGTCGAAATTCGAACCGATTCCGTCAATGTACTGAGGATCGTCTCCGGACGGAATAACCGCCAGCCCCCATTCGGGAAGACTCATGGGCTTCCTATGCTCCCTCGCGAACGTTTCGAAACTTGCGAGTCCGGAGGGTTGATTTGCGAGTTGCGCGAACGAGTATCGGGTCTGGGGAGCGATACACGATTGGTCAAAGAGATCAAGGCCCAAAATGTCAACGAAACTATTGCCGGGGTACAAATTCGTGTACGGAATGTTGTACCGACAAGGATTCGGATTCCAGTCGATTAAGAAGTGCTCACCCGTCGCGTGTCGCAAGCCGACAACTTCGTTCTCGAAGCAACGAACCCATAGTCGTTGTTCCGCAGAAGTCGTGCCGACGAAGTCAGTTTCCCAGTTGCCATTCATCTCCGCGCCGAGGCGAATTACAGTATTCTGCAGACCCGCAGCGATGAGATTCGTAGCGAGCAAAGTCGCGTGAGCATCGAATTTTCCCGCCGCGCACGACCTCTCCCAGTTGATTGGATTGTTCACATTTCTGAGACTGAGGGGAATCAAATCCACTTGCAAGACCAGCTCGCGGCTTTGCGGTGCTTGGGCCACCCAGGAGGAGTACCCGAACTGCGACTGGGCAATCCACGGATGTTCCCACTCCGACCACGTTCGCGCACCATTCAAGTACGCCGAGACACACGACACCGAGGTTTGAGTTAGTCGATTGAACTTCGTGATCGCCCCTTGGAGGGCCCCTAGCCCTGAGCCCACCACATCCGGCGTCAGACACTCAGTTCGTGACGGCCCAACGGTGATCAATCCTGCGGAGGTCGTTGGCGGAGCGGTCGTTGTCGTCGGCGGTACGGTCGTTGTCGTAGCGGCTGACGAGGCCGGCGCAGAGGCGGAAGCCAACCCGGCCAGACTTCCGACGTACGCAATGGTTGCGAGAGTGACCCTTAGAGAGATCCTCAACGACCCGGTCTTCTTCATTATTTGCCGTCGCCTTAACTTGGAGATCATCCCGATAATCGCGTGTCGAAAGTCGAAAGTTTGCAACATCTCACTTGCACGGCAACAATTCGTGGCCTAACTTCCTCAAAATCAACGATTACAGAGTTTACCGTCAAACGAACGATCGAATTTCGGCGCCCGGCGCATGCTGGAGCAAAGAACCAAGGATCGACCCCTGAGGATAAGGAAAGCAAATGATGCCAAGTCAGAACTTCACCAGTACATTCACGGTCGAACAGACCCCGGCGGAGGTCTTCGACGCGATCAACGACGTCCGCGGCTGGTGGACGGGAGAGATCGAGGGCGGTACGGACAAGGTCGGCGACGTGTTCACCTACCGCTACCCCAAAGCCCACTATTCCAAACAGGAGATTACGGAGCTCGTCCCCGGCCAGATGGTCGTCTGGCATGTCACGGACAGCCATCTCGAAGGCACCCAAGACCCGAGCGAATGGACGGGGACCGATATCACCTTCGAAATCGCTTCAAAGCAGGATGGCACTGAGGTCCGATTTTCACATCTCGGTCTAGTGCCCGAGTTCGAGTGCTTCAACAGCTGCTCGAACGCCTGGGGGTTCTTCGTCAACGGAAGCCTCCAGCGTCTGATCACGACGGGCGAAGGACCCGCCAAGCCGCCCTGGGAGTGAACCGAACTCCGCACGTCTGACAAATGCCAAGGGGTGAACGCGATACGCCAATGCCGATCCACAGTCTCTGCGTCCGCGGAGACTAGATCTTCCTGGACTCGGGAGAAGTACGAACTGAACCAAATTGACCTGAGCTTCATTACTCGCACTATCGTTCGAACATTGTCATCTAGACGGAGGTAGGTCCATGCTTTTCTTTCAATTCATCGAGTTTGAAACTGACGACATTGACCAATTTATGAACGAGGTTGATCGTTGGACAGAGGAATCCGCCGATTGGCGAACTGCTACACGGGCGACATTGTGCGCTGATCGCGACAACCCGGGATCCTACGTTCAGGTTGTTGAGTTCCCCTCCTACGACGCAGCCATGGCGAACTCGAACGATCCGAGGACTCAAGAGTTCGCTGCCCGAATGGCGTCGATGACCGGAGCGGGCCGGAAGTTTCGCAACTTCGACGTCGTCAAGGTAACGGAGTTCTAGTCGCGTCGGCAACCTCGATAGACGGCTACTCGACGAGGAGCGCCATGATGGGGTTCGTTCCGTCCGTGGTGCGCGACTGGTAGAACGACTGGACCTCGGTGAACTCCGAAAGGCCCCACTTGCCGTTCTCGACGCCGAGGCCGCTCCACTTGCAACCGCCGAAAGGCTGGCTGGGCGCCAGACCGAGGTGCGTATTGATCCAGGCCGTCCCGCATTCGAGCTGGGCCGCCACCGCGGACGCCCGCTCGACGTCGGTGCCCCAGACCGATCCCGAGAGGCCGAAGTTGGTCGCGTTGGCCCGTTCGATGGCGTCGTCGAGTGAGCGGTACTTAATGACCGGAAGTGCCGGGCCAAACTGCTCCTCGTCGACGATGCGCGTCCCGTCAGAAAGTCCCGTGAGGATGGTCGGTTCGAAGAAGTACCCCGGACGCTCCATAGGCTGGCCGCCGGTCACCGCGGTCGCGCCGTTATTCAGCGCGTCGGCCACTAACTCCTTGACCCGCTCGAACTGCGGAAGGTTGTTGATCGGACCGAGCTGGCTCTGCGGGTCGGACCCGTCGCCAACCCGGATGGTCGAGGCGCAGGCCGCGAGACCGTCGACCACGTCGTCGTACAGCGATTCGGGCACGTAGACCCGCTTAATCGCCGAGCAAATCTGTCCGTTGTTGGAAAACGCACCGGTGAAGATCGCTTTGGCGACCACGGCGGGGTCGGCGTCCTCGAGGACGATCGCCGGGTCGTTCCCCCCGAGTTCGAGGGTTACGCGTTTGAGATCCGGGGCCGCGGCGAGGGCTACCTTCTTGCCCGTCTCGACCGAACCGGTGAAACTGATCTTTCGGGGCACCGGGTGCGAGGTCATTTGCGCACCGAGGTCGTCGCCACCGCTCACGGCGTTGAGCACCCCGGCCGGCAGCGCCGATTGGAGCAGTTCCGCGACTTTGAGCGTCGACAGCGGGGTGAACGGCGACGGCTTGATGACGACGGTGTTGCCCGCCAGCAGTGCGGGTGCGATCTTCCAGAAGGCGAGCAGGAGCGGGAAGTTCCAGGGGGTGATCGCGGCGATCACTCCGAGAGGCCGTCGCACGACCTGGACCAGCGCGGCGGCGTCATCCTGGATCACCTCGGGAGCGGTCTCGAGGTTCGCGAAGTACTGACACCAAATGGCGGCCCCAAAGACTTCGAAGTTCGATTCCGCGAGGGGCTTGCCCTGTTCGGCGGTGATGATCGGGGCGAGTTCGCCGACCGAAGCCATCAACACGTCGGCAATGGCCAGCAGCGCCTTACGGCGGTCCCCTTCATCGGTTCTCCACGTCGAATACGCGTTGCGCGCGCCCGCGAACGCCGCGTCTAATTGGTCCCGGGAACACTCGGGAGCGTGCTCGAACACCTCGCCGGTGGCCGGGTTCACCACACCGAACGATTCCTTGGTCGCCACCGATTTGCCATCAATGGACATGAAGAACTCAGTCACCTCGACTCCTTTGCGTTTTGGGATTTTTTCTTACCGTAGCCGAGGGCTGACGAGCTTGGCCCGACTCTTCGCTTCGCGACATATCGTGCGACGCTGGGGCCGAGTCACGATGCGGACGACTCGCCGAACGGCCGCTTAGGAGCGACCACACCAGCGAGGACGGTGGTGATTGCGCTCACGGCGACGATCACACCCAACGCGGCGGGAAGTCCTACGGCATCCGCGATCCCGCCGATGAGAGCCGGGCCGATCAGCAAACCGAGGTAGCCGAATGAATTGACGGTGGCCAACGAAGGGCCCGGTCGTTCGAGTTGTGAAGAGGCCGTGAAGACGAGTGGGACTACGAACGACATTCCCAGGCCAAACAAAACGAAACCGACCATTGCCGCAGCGACCTGCCCGACAGCCAACGCCGCCGCCAATCCAACGGTCGCGGTCGCGGCGGAGTAGCGAACGAGGCGCACCGGTCCGATGCGTTCGGCCATGTGGTCTCCGACTAGGCGACCGGCAGCCATGGCGCACGAGAACGCGGTGTAGGCCACCGCGGCAAGCCCCTCTCCCGCCTTCAGCGATGAATGCAAATAGATGGCGCTCCAGTTGTTGACGGCCCCGTCGGCAAGAAAACAGCCGAACGCGATCGTGGACAAACCGACGAGGGTCCACGAAAGCTTCGGACGTCGCAGCGAACGGACTTGACTCAACGACGCCGCCGTGAGCCCGGGCCTCACCGGCGGTCTCGAGAAGGCCGAGCTGGCGGTCACGCCCAAGGTCAAGACCAACCCGCCGACAATCAAGAAGTTGACGGTGACGCTCATCGCGGTCGCGGCGGCGAGCGCGCCGCCGCCGGCGCCGGCCAGACCTCCCAGACTGTAGGCGGCATGAAAACGAGACATGATCCGTCGGCCGACGAGGTCCTGAAGGACCGCCGCTTCAATGTTCATCGCGACGTCAATGGTGCCCACCGCGGCGCCCCACCCCAGCAGGGTCGCGAACAGCTGCCACGGCGTGCGGACCAAACTGAGGGTATAGAGCAGTACACCGTATGGGACGAACATGGCGCCGACGATTCGGCGTGGCTTCACTTTGACGAGCACCGCCCCGACCACCGTCATGGCGATGACGGTCCCCACTGCCGGACCTAATAACGCCAGACCCAAGATCCCCGCCGAAAGGTGCAGGTGGGCCTTGATCGCGGGGATCCGCGCCGCCCAGGTCCCGGACACGCTGCCCACGAGGAAGAACACGGCCGTCACGGCGAGTCGCCGTGTTCTCGGAGATCGTTCCAACACCACAGCATGGGGCGACCCGGGTGTAGTTGCCGTAGAACTATTCAGAGGAAACGAATCGTTTTCAGACACGATCGATTGTCAGTCCCGCCAACTCCAGTCCGCTCCTTTGCGTCCGCAGCAACCGCTCGAGGTCGCCGAGACCGCAGACTATTTCAAAGGCGACTTCGCCCAGCTTCGACGCATCGCCCACCAGGATCGTTCGTCGAGACGATGAACTATTCAAAAGCCGTCCCGAGGAGACAAGATAAGACCTTAGGAAGCTTTAGCGCGTAGTAGCGGAGTGAGAGCCTTTTCGAGCATGACGGCCAGATACTTGCTGATGGCGATCGTCAAGTGATCCTGATCTGCGTACACAGCGATGTGGTCTATGACGACCGGGCATACACCGTGAAGACACATCCATTGATACGTGGGTATCAAGTTCAATTTCGCGCCGCGCACCGAGGCGTTATCGCGCGACAGCGCTGCACTTAAGGGACTGCCAGATGAATACGTAAAGTTGCAACGTTCGATATTGCTCGGATGAGCCGACAGACATGAAGGAGCGGCCTCCGAGAGAAACGGTCCAATGCCGAGTAAAATTCGAACCGGGTGATTCGCGGATGTTGCCATCTCGTTGAAGGCAGTGTCGAGACCAGCGATGAACGATGGATTGCCAGCCGAGCCCCACGACGGTGCTCCGTCCGCGGCGATTACCGCCAGCGGCGCAAGTTTGGTAACGGCCCTGGGGAGATTCGCGTGAAAAGTGATGCAGGCCTTGACCTCATTCTCATCGAAGCCAGTCCCAGGCCCGGACGGACTCACGAACGTAGTGTTGCAACCAACGAACGAAAACTCAGCAACTTTGAATCCGAGCGCCTTTCCCGCAACGTCCAGGGCCGGGATCCAATTCCCAACGAAGGAGTCGCCGAAAATCACGACGGTGCGTTTTGCGGCCTTGGCGCCGTACCAACAGGGAACCGGATGAGCGGCCTGGCTAGTCACGACGTAGGGATCGCAAGACTGATGGAGGTAGGAAGATCCCTGGACTTCACCGGAGTTGGAAAGTTGAGTGATAGAAGGAATTAAATCGGTCGGCAAAATCTCGAGTTTTATAGATTTGGCTATCACTTTGTGTAACTGTGCCAGGGTCCGGACCGGCGTGACTTTCTGCAACCCGGACGAGGACGAGGCGAAGGCATTTGCCACACTTAATGGCGTGACCAGAAGTACGACGCTTGCAAGTAGCACGATCTTCTTGAACACGCTGACGTCAACCTCCATTTAGCAGACCGCGCCAAGTGTATTTTATCCTTGAACCTCGGTTCCAAGAGGCAAACGGAGACTGTCGAAGATTGCAAACGACAAGACCGTTCCGCAACTCTTGTACTAGCGGTTCGGCGTACTTGCGTTCTGACTGGTGTCGGAGGTTCACCAATCGGTTTCCTCGGCTTCCCGCGGCCGCGGAGGCGTTACTCGATATCGGGAGCCCAATTGCCGTGGAAGCCGTACGGCACGCGGACGGGAAGATGCACGACAGCAACGGGATCACCGGTGAAGTCCTGGGCGGCAATGACAATTAAATCCGTCGCGTCACGCTCATGGTCGAAGACCAAACTCAGGACGAAGCCTTCGTCCTCTGTGGACGACGCGCCATCCGGGACGAAGACCGCTTCTCCGGCTCCTCCGCGAAGGTGCCGAGTTTCACTAGTCCCAGCCCTCATGTCGTGTTTGAGGATTGTCGAACCCATCGTGAATCCCGCTTCATCATCAACCCGGGTCTCGACTCCGGCGCTGTAGCCGTAGCGATGTTGGCGACCCACCACCCGCTCGTCAACCCGCGGAAACTCTTGTGCGCGGTCGTCAAGTATCTCGCTCTTGACCTTCCCTAGCGCGGGGTCAATGCGCCACCTTTCCAACGTCGGTGCACCCTCGTCTGGACCGGTGAGGTGAGTGGCAAACATCTTTGGATGGCGCACCAGATCGACGACGACCGAACCATCCTCGTCAAAGGCGTTCATCGGATGAAACACATAACAAGGATCGACGTCGCACCACACCACATCGTCCGCACCTCCCTCCAGCGGAAGAAGGCCGACCCGGCTCCGATAGTCCTCCGTCCACCGATAGGGAAAGCTGAACCCTTCCAGCAACGCCTGTTCGCTGAAGACGACGGGCAGGTCGTAGATCACGGCGTAACTGGTGGTCAGGGACATGTCGTGGACTGACGTCATCCCGCCCACCGGTATATCGACCACTTTTCTAACCCGACCGTCCACGCCCACGACGGTGTACTGCACCTGGTTACCCCAACCCCAGTAATACGAGATCGCGTGCAATTCGCCGCTCTGTGGATCACGCTTCGGGTGCGCGGTGTATCCGCCGGGCAGCGTGCCCTGGAAATCGGAGGGCCCGACCGTTTCGAGTTCGAAGTCCAGTTCGTAGGGACGGGCGCCACCCTCGACGATCGCGTACGTCCGGCCCGCGTGGGCAATGACGTTGGTGTTCGCCGCGAAATCCATCCCTTCCACGACCGGACCGGGACGCGGCTCTTCACCGAGCGCGCGTGCGACCTCTGCCGATCGGACCCAGCGGTTCCGGTACCAAGAGGCGCGACCGCCCTCTATCCGTATCCCATGAACCATGCCGTCGCCCGTGAACCAGTGATACGTGGCAGCGTCGGGAACCGTGATGGGATTCGGGCCGTTGCGAAGGTAGCGCCCATTGAGGCTCAACGGCAACGAGCCGGTTACTTCGAGGTTGGTGATTGTCTCTTCCGTCATCATTGGCGCGTTGTTCCCAATGAGATATGGATTCCTTGCCGTCATGTTCACCCCCGAAAACTGTCTCAAGGGCATTTATACATGATTTCTTCGATTGACGGCGAGTATTCCGTCTGGAGGAAGAGTCCAGCGTTGGCGGCTCAACGCAATTGAATTCTGACTGGTGTCGGAGGAGCGACGTCATTGTTTCTGCAACCACCCGCCGGCGCCTCTGGAAATGAGCCAGTTGATATCACGCGACGGAGTCGCGACCGGTCGGGCTACCGTGAAACTGCGTTAGGAGCAACCTAGTTTGGTCAGGGACGAGCTCGTACGAAGATTCCTGGCGGTTCGTGGAAAGTGAGGAGCTCAGCATGGTTGGGGTTAATGCCCGGTCTCCGGTGCTGAAACGCGTCGCCTTCGTCTGTGCAATGCCGCTGGAGTTCATCCCTCTCAAGCGCAAGCTCTCGCTCGAGAAGACCGTTATCGGATCACTCAAGGTCTACGCCGGCTCGCTCGACGATCGCCCCGTGGTGGCGATCGTCACGGGTATCGGCAGCGTGCTCGCCGCCGAAGGGGTCGAGCGCCTTATAGAGGCGATCGACGTTGAGCAAGTCGTCGTGGTCGGCGTCACCGGGGCCGTCGACAACGAAACACCAATCGGCACACTCGTGCTGCCAGCCGTGGTGGTCAACGGCGCCACCGGCGCCGAGTACCGGCCCAATCGACTCGGTGGGGGCAATCCGAAGGGCAAGATGTGGACGTCCGACGAGCTCATCACGGACCATGACGTCATCGCCCGTATGCGGGCCAGCGGCGTGATCTCCTTGGACATGGAGACGGCCGCCATCGCCGAGACCTGTGAACGCCGCAACATCCCCTGGTCGGTCTTTCGAGCGATCAGCGACCGGGCGACCGATCTCAGCCTTGATGACGAAGTGTTCCACTTGATTAACCGGGACGGCACATACAACGTCAAACGGATCGGCACCCTCTTCGTGAAGCATCCGGGTCGATTGCCAGCTTTAGCCCGCATGGCCAAGGACGCCAAGCTGGCGGCCGAGAACGCCGCCGCCGCGGCCGTCAGTGCGGTCTCGCAGTCTTCGCGCCACTCACCGTTCTCGCGGGACACGTAAGCGCGTCGTATCGCACCGTCGAAGATTTTTGGTGTCAGAGGACCGACGTGACAGTTCGGCAACCTTGCATTGGCGACTGACATCGACAATGAGGTGCGCCAAGCAGTCTGGGTAAGGTCCCTCCGCTTTACTGAGACCGGCCCGGTCGTATACGGTCGTCCGATGGAGATCGTCGAGCCGCCAAGAGTGGAGGAGCGGCCCGCAATCCCGTACGTGGGGATTCGCGTCATAACGCCCTTCCGGGGGATGTTGGCGGCCCGAGACCGTCTACTGGCAGAGGCGCGCGCCGGGATCGAAGAGGCCGGGATCGAGACCGTCGGTTATGGCTTTCTCCGGTTGCACGTCATCGACATGGACGGGCCAATGGACCTAGAAGCGGGGTACTTCACGGCTGGACCCGCGCCCACGGCACACCCGAATCTCCGGCCTGGCTCCATGCCTGCGGGAAGTTACGCGACGATGAAGTACCAAGACCACGCCCGTAGAGCGAACCAGGCGTTGCAGGATTGGGCACGTGACAACGAGTTGGTGCTCGACCGTCGGACCGTCCCCGAAGGTGATGAATTTGCGTGTCGCTACGAGGCCTACTGGACCGACCCGGCGGTTGAACCGCGCAAGACGAGGTGGACGGTCGAATTGTCGATCCTTCTGGCCGAGTAAGTCACGCTCCCTCAAGAACTCCGGAACCGATCACGGTGCTTTCAGACCAGCTACAAGTCAAAGTATTCGGAGCCCCTGCTTCGAGCGTTTTTATGCAGAATTGGGAGCTAAGGCTGACTGGTGTCGGAGGCCGGCGCAACGAGACTGCGACCACTTACGGAGGTTGATTGTGGGTTCATATCGAATCTGACGAACCCCTGGCGTCAAAGTATTCAGCCATGTTGTCGATCATCCAGGACGTACCACCTTCTCTCAGGTCAGAAGTATCGAGACCATCAAGAAACGCTCCTTGCTCAGTCCAAATCAATGTCGTTGAGTTCGCAATCTCGAGTAACTCGATCGACGCAACCGAAACGGATATCCGTGATCCGTCGGCGTACATCTCGTAGCTGTAAACAATTCGCTGATTTGGCACTATGTCGTAATACAGGGCGTCGTACTTCATTTTTCGGCCATCTTCTTCGGCGAATTCGAAACGCTCTCGACCACCAATTCTGAAGTCAAATTCAGCGTGTGCGGATACTTCACCGACTTCTTCGTCGTCTGATGGTGCCAACATTCGAGTCTTTAGATTGACGTCGGCAAATGCCGCAAATACTTCATTGGGTGACGCCGCCAAAGTGCGTTCGATGGTGAACGTGCTGCATACGACTGTCCGTTTGGTCATTTGTTTCTCCTGTCTTGGGGATTGATGCTGGTGGTCAATAACTCGCCCAGTCGATCGAGTTGGCGTTCGACATTGCTTTGACGTTCTACAATCCACTTCTCAACGGCACTCAGCGCCACTTGATTGACCTGGCACGTACGCGTGCGGCCAAGTTTCGTTGACGAGATCAATCCGCTGGTCTCCAGAATCTGAACGTGTTGAACAACGCCGGCGAGCGTCATCGAAAGAGGTCGAGCTAATTCACTGACGGAACGAGGCCCGGAACCAAGCTGTTGCAACATGCTTCGACGACTTGAATCAGCGAGTGCGTGAAACATGAGATCCAGCTGAGCCTCTTGGTTAAGCATATGCTTAAGTATTGTGAGTCAAACTTAAATTGTCAAGTAGGGACTTAACTAAGGTTGTCTCAAAAGGCTCGTGCGTCTAGGCCGAATCAACCACTTTGCTCATTATCCACGCGTGCTTGCCGACCCGTCGACCTCGACCAAATCCATATTGGTCGAAAAGTTCGACTGTGGCGCTGAACAAGAAGCGACCTTGCGCTTCGCGACCGTCAGTCACTTCCGGAATCGCCTCGACCAGGCCGCCACCCGCTTGAGCAATATGACTGAGTGCGCCTTCCAGTGCCGTGCGAGCGACGCCCCGTCCGCGATGTTTCTTGTCCACAAAGATGCAAGTGATCCGCCAGTTCGGAAGGGGCGGCGCGTCCTTGTCGTACTCGCGCTTGTGCTTGATGTTCGAGAGCTCTTCAGGGCTGCCGTACTGGCACCAACCTTGTACTTTCCCGCCTTCGTCGAAAACAAGTGCGGCGTGAGCTCGTCCTGTCTTTACTCGGTCTTCTTTAACTGCTCGATAGTTGAGCTCCCTTTGGCCACACTCGGGGTGGTAAGAGATGCACCAGCAGCCGCCATAGATCCCGTTATTTCGCTCGACGAGTTCCGCGAAGGCGTCCCACGAAGAGGCGCTGAGAGGACGGACTGAATAGGACATCGCAGTGTCCTTTCTAGCGTGAAGGCGACCGTCAATCCAGTTTGCGATCGCAGTTCTTTGCGATCCAGAAATTGTTGGTGTCGGAGGCCCGACGCGACAGTTCTGCCACCTTGCATTGGCGACCCGGATCGCGGGAGTAGTCGAAGTTTTCTGCAGAGAGTTGTTGAATACTGAAGCCTGCGGGTGGCACTGCGCCCGCGAGGCTGATACTTCTACTCCGTCAGGTTGTAGATCAATCCAAATCGATCCTTGATGTAACACCGCGGATGCCCCGGTTCATCCTTGATGATTTCGCCACCATTCCTGACCAGTCGGATCTTCGCCTCTTCGACGTTTTCAACTGTCACTTCCAGAACCGGCCCTAACGCAGTTCCAGTCTCAATGAAGAGATTGACATTGCTGCCGTGCAGACTGACCATTGGTGGCCTCTGCCGGTGACCGTAAATCCGAGTTGGTCAACATAGAAGGATGCCGCTTCCTCTACGTCTTCGACTTGTATCAAAATATCGGTTCCAAATGAATTAGCCATTTATGCTCCTAATGCGAACCATTGCCGTTTGCATACGTCTCCTTTGCCCTGGGAAGGTTCCTTCGACAGAAACTATTTGTCGACCTTCACGCATTCTTGTTGGAGCACCCACAACCGCGCTGGATCAGGTCCGGCTGAGCCAAGTTTGCACATTGCTGGTGTCGGAGGACCGACGTGACAGTTCTGCAACCATTCACTGGCGGCTGGGCTAAATTGCGCATAACTTCAGCCAATCATTGAGGAGCGATTCAATGCGTGACGTGGTACTCCAGCAATACGCGGTCTCCCTGGATGGATTCAGTTGTGCCGATGGTTCTGAGTTCCAGCAATATGTCTTCGGAGTCGATGATCCCGATTTGGACAATTTGTTCATCGAAACACTCGGACAGGCCGGTACGCACATCATGGGCCGGGCTACGTATTTGGACATGGCGGGGCACTGGCCCTCAAGATCTAGTCCCACGGCTGATTTGATGAACAGTGTTCCAAAAGTCGTTTTCTCCCACACGCTGAAGCACGCGGAATGGCCCGAATCACGGATCGCGGGCGGCGACACTGCGGAAGAGATCGCAAAGCTCAAAGAAGAACCGGGTGGTGAAATAGTTGCTCACGGCGGTTTCAGCTTCACTCAATCGCTGGTGAGACTTGGTCTCGTCGATGAACTTCGCCTTTACATTTTCCCGGTTGCCTTGGGGCACGGCACATCCATTTTCGGTACGGTCGACAAACTGTCCGAATTCGAACTCACATTGATCAGACGATTCTCTTCGGGCGTCGTTCTCCAAACTTTGCGGCCCGTTCGATCGGATAGCACAGCAGCTCGCATCCTCAAAGAGGAAACAGGCCAGACGGAGTTTCTAAGTCAAGATCCTGCGATAATTGTCTGAATTGGTGACATGTTGTTCTGAACTCACTTGACGTATTCAGGACTCGAAGCCTTTGACGCGCATTTGGACGAGTGGTCCGCTGATCCAACCCATTACGAACATATCGATTTGGTCAATGAGGTTGGTATTTACCAAGGCAATGTCATTGTGAAGAACGTCACAGGTGCGCAATGAAAACCATGGCCGAATGGTCACCCCGGCGCTTGGGTTAGTCCGTGCTGGTTCACCTCTGCGGTCCGACTTGCACGATCTCCGACTGACGGATTAGGTCGTGCGCATAGCCCTGTCGAAGGCGACGGCGACGGCTACAACGATCAGACTGACAGCTCGGAGAGTCCCTTCAGTCGGCCAGGACAGCAGGTGAGTCACGGGCCGCCCAAGCGTGATGGGATGGGTGACCGCATTGACGGAGATATAGATGACCAGGGTCGTACCCGCAGCGATGAGCGATCGCGCCACGGCGGTGGTAAGCAAGCCGATCGCTCCCGGCGGACGGACGGTCGAAGTTCGGGGAGTTACCCAGCACGAACGTCTGAGATAGCTGCTCGTGGCGAGTCCGACCGTCGCGACGAAGAAGCAGGCGATGCCGAACGAGTCGACTCGCAGCCACGTCAGCTGACCGACATAGGGATGAGAAAGATCCCGGGGGCGAAAGCTACCAACGAGGAACGCGCTCAGGGCTACCAGTCCGCTCGCGTACGCCAGACCGCTCACCCCGCCCTCGATACCTCGCCGAAGGTGATCGCGGGTCACGGCCGGAGAGATCGGAATTGATCGTTCCGCGGTTGAACTTCGCCGGTAATCACTTTTGAAACCTTCCCTCGAGAGTCAGCGTTACCTAGAAATCGCTGGTGTCGGAGGCGGGACTTGAACCCGCACGCCCCTGAGGGCACCAGCCCCTCAAGCTGGCGCGTCTGCCTATTCCGCCACTCCGACGCGAAGTTCTACTTTAGCCGTTGCGTTCGACTCAATCTCTCGAGGTCAACTCTGGGTTGGCGGTGGTGCAACGGACCAGATCGGCGCTTCATCAAGTAGACCGGGGACCGAGAAACTAGTGGTGACTCCCGTCAAGGTATTGGTCCACGCCAAGAGTGAGGGTGACGTGAACAAGGGTCGAGCCCAGTACGAACTCTGAATCTTCTGGTCCATCTGTAGCCAGGTGGAAGAGGCCGTCACCGGATTGAAGTTGGCAATCGCTTGATTGAAGAGGTTGGTGACGGCTACGGTGCGCCACCCACTGGGGTAGGCGTCGGCGTAGCCGGGTCCGCTCCACGAACGCGCCGCGAACGAGACGGCGGTGATGGTCGGTCGGGTGAAGATGGCCAGGTCGTCGGCGTTGGTGGCGGTCGCCACGGCCGCCGCCACCTCACTGGGCACGTCCACCACCTTCACCGTGAGGCCGATCGACGCCCACTCGCGCACGATCGTCGCGGCCACGGTCTCATCGAGGTTGCTGGGGCCCACGGCCATCGTCAGGTCGAGCGCCGTTCCGGCGGCGGTCGCCCATCCCGAGGTCGAACGCACGAATCCACTCTGGGACAAGACGTCGAGCGCGCACTGGCGACAGTCAACGAGACCGTTGTGCGACGTGCTGGGGGCGATGGTGGTGGTGGTGGTCTGCGACGACGGTGACGTCCCGGCCGGACCGGGGTAGTTCGACTGACCCTGGGAGTAGAGCGCCGAGGCCGCGACCGACGCCGAGAAGGTCACCGCGCCCCAGAGTTGATCGATCAACGTCTGACGACCGATGGACCAACTGAGCGCCTGGCGCACGGCGACGCGCTTGATGAGAGGACGGCCGGAGGCGAAGGCGATCTCCTCGATGTTGCTCGAGGAGCCGATGTGACTCATGACGTTGGGGTGCGAGCTGATGGCTTGGACCAAGGAGCGATTGACGACGAGCGAGAAGTTCACGAAGTGCGCGCCGCTCGACGACGGCATCGCGCCGGCGTCGGTGATCACGATGCGACCGAATCGGTCGGTGTCGATCGGCCAGTGTCTGTTCATGGTGAGCACGATGCGATTCTTCGTCGCACTGGTGACCGAGTACGGCCCCAGGGACGGACGCGCCAGCAGCGATGAGAGCTTGCAGCTGCCCTGGGTGCCCAGCGCCTCGACGTCGCGGAACAAGAGGTTCCAGTCGGCGTAGGGGGTGGCGAAGACGGCCGTCACGCCGTAACCGTCCTTGGCGACGGTCAGGGATTTGATGTCGCGGTACCCGTCGGATAAGACCGTGCGCAGGCCCCGGGCCCGCAGCCACCAGCCCTCGAGGTCGTTGCCGTTGAAGGCGGTGCCGTTGCTCCACTTCTCGTTCGGGGTGATGGAGTACTTCACCGTCTCGGGCGTCAGCGAGGTCAGCTCGGCCGAGGCGATGGGGCCGTTCTCGCCGTAGAGATTGCCGGCGCTGGTGGTGAGGAAGGCCGACGGCACGATCAGGTCGTTGATGGCGTCCGAGGTGGGCGTGGCCCCGGGATCGAGGTAGGTGCAGCCGTTGAACGGCCCGGGCAGCGAGACGTCAATGGTCTGGGCGTTCAGCGAGTTGGCCTTGACCGAGGTGGCGCTGGAGCGGCTGATGGGGATGAGGACGGCCAACGAGACAAGGGCGAGAATCGCGCCCCGGCCGATCGATCCTCGCCGGACCATCCCGCTACTGCAAACGCAGGTCGAGCGTCAGCGTGGCGAAGGTGAAAATCAGCGCGACGGCAATCGTGATGCGGTCCAGATTCCGCTCGACGACCGTCGATCCGGACGCCGCCGAACCCATCGAGCCACCCAAGAGGTCCGAGATGCCGCCGCCTCGTCCCGAGTGCAACAGGACCAAAAAGACCAGCCCGACCGCGGACAACGCCTCAATTGTGATGAATGTCCAGGTGAACACCGATGCCTCCGATTAGCGCTTTAAAGCGTAGCAGTCGTCACAGGCCTGAATTATGGCAAGGAACGACTCCGCCTTGAGGCTCGCTCCCCCGACTAAGAATCCGTCGGCGCGGCCTTCGGCCACCAGCGACGCCGCGTTGTCGGCGTTCACCGAGCCGCCGTAGAGGACGCGCGCCTCGGGCAGTTTCACGCCGGCGAGGACCGAACGCACGTGGGTCATCATCGCGCGTACCTGCTCGGCGTCGGCGGTGAGGCCGGTGCCGATCGCCCAAATGGGCTCGTAGGCGACCGTGACCTGTTCGGCGAAACGCTCGTCGAGTCCGTCCAGGGCGCTGCGCAGTTGATGGCGGACCCACTCGTCCTGGTCCCCGTCCTCTCGCACCTCGAGCGCTTCGCCGACGCAGAGCACGGACTTCAGTCCCGAACGCACGGCGGCGCGCAGCGTCAAGGCGACCACCGCGTCGTCCATGGCGTAGTGGGCGCGTCGCTCCGAATGTCCGACCAGGACCCAGGTGACGCCGAGACGCTTGAGCATCGAGGCACTGACCTCGCCGGTGTGGGCCCCGTTCTCGTGCGCGTTGACGTGCTGGGCGGCCAGGCCGACCGGGATCCGTTCGGAGTCCACGATGGAAGCGACGCTGCGCAGGTCCACGAAGGGCGGCGCCACGACGATCTCGGTATGTTCCGACGGCCGATTCTTCAACAGGACGCCGATCTGTTGACCGAGGTGCACCGCCTCGACGAAATCGAGGTTCATCTTCCAGTTGCCGATGACCAGCGGCTTGACGGGGGCCATCAGTTGAACGGACTTTCGCGAAGGGCCCGCAGCCCCGGCAGGTCGCCGAGTTCGACCAGTTCGAGCGAGGCCCCTCCCCCGGTCGACACGAAACTGACGTCGCCTTCGAGTCCGAAGGTCTGCAACGCGGCGACCGAATCGCCGCCGCCGACGACCGAGACGGCGTCGGACTTGGCGACCGCGCGCGCGACCGCCTCGGTGCCGCCGGCGAATCGCTCGTCCTCGAAGACCCCCATCGGTCCGTTCCACAAGATGGTGGCGGCGCCGCCGATGACCTCGGCGAAGTGTGCGGCCGAGGCCGGACCGATGTCGAGACCGGCGAAGCCGTCGGGAATGTCGGCGCCGAACAGCGTCGCCGATTCGCGGCCGGACCGGGCGCCGAACGGTGACGACGAGGGCAGTCCCCAGGCGTCGGAGGGGATCACCACGTTGCCGCCCGCCAACAACTGAGCGCACTGTTCGACGTACGAGGCGTCGAAGAGGGACGAACCGACGCTGTGTCCGAGCGCCGCCTGGAACGTGTAGGCCATGCCGCCGCCGACGATGACGGTGTCGGCCTTCTGGCACAAGACCCGGGTGATCGCCAACTTGTCGGCGACCTTGGCGCCGCCGATGATGGCCACGAAGGGTCGAACGGGTTCCTCCAACAGTCCGAGGATCGTCGAGGTCTCGCGCGCCAAATTCAGTCCGGCCGCACTGGGAATCAGCGTCGGGGGCACCATGATCGAAGCGTGCGCGCGGTGCGAGGCCCCGAAGGCCTCGTTGATGTAGTAGTCGAATCCCTCGACCAGGCTCGCGCCGAAGGCGGGGTCGTTGCCCTCCTCGCCCGGATCGAAGCGGAGGTTCTCCCGCAGCTCGACCTCGCGACAGAGTTCGTGCAGTCGGCGTCGCACCGGTTCGACCCGGTACTTCTCCACGACCTGGCCCCGGGGCCGTCCGAAGTGGGTGCAGGCCACGACCACGGCGCCGCGCGACAGGAGATCTTCGAAGAGGGGCAGCGTCGCGCGAAGGCGAAAGTCGTCGGTGACTTCCCAACGGCCGTCGACCTCGGCGACCGGGGTGTTGAAGTCGACGCGCACGAGAATCCGTTTGCCCTTGAGGCTGCCCCAGCGATCGTAGGAGGGCAGCGGGTCCACCACTACTTCCCGATGTGGACGCTCAGGTCCACCAGACGGTTCGAGTAACCCCATTCGTTGTCGTACCAGCCGAAGATCTTCACCAGGCTCTGGTCGTCGTCGATGCGCTGGACGATGGTCATCAGCGAGTCGAAGGTGCACGAGGCCGGCGTGCCGACGATGTCCGACGAGACGATGTAGTCCTCGGTGTAGACCAACACGCCCTTCAGCGGACCCTCGGCCGCGGCGCGAAAGGCCTCATTGACCGCGTCGACGGTGGTCAACGAGACGATGGCCGTGAAGTCGGTGATGCTGCCGACCGGTACCGGGACGCGCAGCGAGGTGCCGTCCAGGCGGCCCTTCATGGAGGCGAGCACCAGACTGGTGGCGCGCGCGGCGCCGGTCGAGGAGGGCACGATGTTGATGGCGGCGGCGCGGGCTCGACGGAGGTCCTTGTGTTCGAGGTCCAGCAGGTTCTGGTCGTTGGTGTAGGCGTGGATGGTCGTCATCAGTCCGGTGGTGACGCCGAAGGCGTCGTCGAGGACCTTCACCATCGGCACGAAGCAGTTCGTGGTGCACGAGGCGTTGGAGACCACGTGATGGGTGGCCGCGTCGTAGGTCTCCTCGTTGACGCCCATCACGAAGGTGGCGTCGACGTCGGTCGCCGGCGCCGAGATGATGACCTTGCGGGCCCCGGCGCTCAGGTGCTGGGCGGCGCTCTCGCGCGTGGTGAACCGTCCGGTGGACTCGATCACCACGTCGACGTTCAGTTCGCCCCAGGGCAGTTCGGCGGGGTTGCGTTCGGCGAGCACCTTGATGGTCTTGGTGCCCACGGTCATGCCGTCGTTGGTGATGGCCACCGGGACGTCGAGGCTCCCCTGGGTCGAGTCGTAGCGCAGGAGGTGCGCGTTGACTTCGGGCGAGGTCAGATCGTTCACCGCGACGACGTCGATGTCGGGGTTCGACAGCGACGCTCGGAGATAGCCCCGACCGATTCGTCCGAACCCATTGATTGCCACGCGTATTGCCACTACTGCTCCTCTGGTCGTCGGCGTCGTTATCGCACTTCGGCGAATACCGCTTCGGTCAATTTTTGCACATCGTGGACCAGGCCATTTCTCCCCGAGAGGTTGGCAATGTGAACGGGGAGTGAACATTGTTGCGAGGCGAACTCCGAACGCTGGTCCACCAGCACCACGTCGGGTACGACGCCGTGACGCACCAACGCGGCGACGTGGTCGTCCAGCGTGTAGCCCTCCGTCTCGGGAATCTGCGCGTGCAGATTGGCCACGTAGATCTTCTTCGCCCTCGTCCCGGCGAGCGCCTGGGTCACGCCGGGCACCACGCAGGCCGCCAGGACGCTGGTGAACAGCGATCCCGGGCCGATGAGGATCACGTCGGCGCGTTCGATCGCCTCGACGGCCGCGATCGGTGTGGCCGCGTTGGTCGGCTCCACGCGTATGCGTCGAATGGAGGAGGACCTCATGACCGCGGTCTGACCGCGGGTGTCGCCCTCTTCGGTCGAGGCGACCAGCACGACGCCCTCGGCGCTGGCCGGCACGATCGCGCCGGTCACGCCCATGACCTGCGCCACGGCGCGCACCGACTCCTCGAGGTCGCCCGTGGCGTCGATCAAGCCCACCAACAAGAGGTTGCCCACGGCGTGGCCGTTCAGCTCGCCGACGCTGAAGCGATGCTCGAAGGACGCGGCCAGCGGGTTATCGGGATCGGCCAGGGCGCCCAGGCACTTGCGCAGGTCCCCGACCGCGGCGACGTTGAGCATCGCGCGAAGCCGTCCGGTCGATCCCCCGTCGTCGGCGACCGAGACCACGCCGGTCACCTCCTCGGAGACCCGGCGAAGGGCGCGCAGGGACACGGCGGTGCCGTGGCCGCCACCGACCGCCACGACCCTCATCGAGCGATGTCGCGGTGAAAGACGGCGTGTTCTAGGTTCAGGCGACGACGAAGCTCTTCGGCGATCGCCACCGAACGGTGTCGTCCCCCGGTGCAGCCGATGGCGATCGACAGGTACGACTTGCCCTCTTTTTGAAACTCCGGTATCTGCCACTCCAACATCGCCACCACGTCGGACAAGAAGTGCTGGGCCGCCTCTTGGTCCAGCACGTAGGTGGCCACCGCGTCATCGAGTCCCGAGAGCGGTCGCAGCTCCTCCACCCAGTAGGGGTTGGGCAAGAAGCGGCAGTCGAAGACCAGATCGACGTCGCGCGGCAGGCCGTTGGAGTAGCCGAAGGAGACCAGCGACACCCGCAAAGAACCCAGGCCGGCCATCTCGGTGAAGGTCTCGACGATGCGCGAACGCAGCTGATTGGCGTTGATCGAGCCGGTGTCGATGACCAGGTCGGCGCCGTCGCGAATCGACTGCAGGAGCTCTCGCTCGCCCTTGATGGACTCGGCCAAGGTGGCCGCGGCGAAGGGGTGACGGCGACGGTTGCCTTCGAAGCGGTGGATGAGCACGTCGTCGGGCGCGTCCAAGAAGAGGATCTTGGCGTTCTCGTGGAGTCGGCGCAGCTCGCGTTCGACCCCGAGCCAATCGTCGGGCTGCACGCCCCCGGAACGACCGACGATGAAGGCCACCCCGGCGTACTCGCGCGAACCGCTGATGGCCAGCTCGCCGACGCGCGCGATCAGTTCGATCGGCATGTTGTCGATGACGAACCAGCCGATATCCTCCAGGGCCGCCGAGACGGTGGAGCGACCGGCCCCCGACATCCCCGTGACCAGCAAGACCTCACTCATCGTCGCTCCCCTTGGCCGGCTTGGGATGGGCTGGCGCCTGCACATGATCGTAGAGCCTTCGCGCCACGTCACCGGGCAGCCACACGAGGGCCTCGAGTTCATCGAGCGTCGCCTGTCGCAGCGCGTCGAGGGAACCGAAGGCGCCGAGCAGTCGTTCGCGACGCGCCGGGCCGAGTCCCTCGACGCCCGAGAGCGACGAGGCGACCATCGACTTGCCGCGCTTGGAGCGATGGAACGAGATGGCGAATCGGTGGGCTTCGTCGCGCACGCGTTGCACCAGGTACAGCGACTCCGAGCCGCGCTCCAGGGCGATGGGCACGCTCGAGCCCGGTCGGTACAGCAACTCCTCGCGCTTGGCCAGGGCGGCGAACTCGACCTGGTCGGTCAGTCCCAACGTCGCGGCGGCCTTCTGGGCGGCGTGGAGTTGCGGGAGGCCGCCGTCGATGATGATGAGGTCGGCGCGGCGGAACTTGGTGACCTTCTGCTCGTCGGCCCAGTAGGCCAGACGCCGTCGCACGACCTCTTCCATGGCCCCGACGTCGTCGTTGCCCAGGACCTCTTTTACGTTGAAGTGTCGGTAGTCGCTCTTCTTGGCCAATCCGTCTTCGAAGACCACCATCGATCCGACGTAGTTGGTGCCCTGGAGATGACTCATGTCGAAACACTCGAGGCGAAAGGGCGGCTGCGCCAGCGCCAGCGCGGCGCCCAACTCCTGCAGGGCGCGGGCCCGGACGTTGTGGTCGCTCTGGCGGCGTAGCGAGTCCCGGTCGATGACCGAATGGGCGTCGTGCGCCGCCAGTTCGAGGGCGCGACGACGTTTGCCGCGCTTGGGTGCGGCGACTTCGACGGGACGGGCGCGCAACCCGCTCAGGTACTGGCGCATCAGCGGCGTGGCCGACGAGTCCTCGGCCACCAGCACCGCGGGCGGCACGTCCTCGGCCTCGACGTACAGATCGGTCAGGAGGCCCTCGAGGATCTCGGCGTCGCTCTCGTCCATCGAGCGATCGATCAAGTGGACGCTGCGTCCGATCACCCGTCCGAAGCGCACGCGGAAGCGGACCACCGCGGCGCGACCGCCGTCGCTGGCCACGGCCAGCACGTCGAGGTTCGAGTGGTCGTCCAGGACGACGTTCTGCACGCTGGCCGCGCGTTCCAGCGCCTCCAGGCCGTCGCGGGCCTTGGCCGCGGCCTCGTAGTGCTTCTTCTCCGAGGCCTCGTGCATCTGGCGCTGCAACAGTCCCCGAAGCTGTCGCACGTCGCCGTCGAAGAACCGCGCCCACGAACCGACGAGTTCCTGATAGCCCTCGGAATCGATCGCGCCCACGCAAGGCCCCGAACATTTGCCGATGTCGAAGAGCAGACACGGTCGTCCGATGCGCTGGTGGTAGTTGTACTTGTGCTTGGTGCAGGAGCGAAGCGGGAAGGCCTGGATCAGTTCGTCCATGGTCGTGCGCAACGCGCGCACGTCGACGAAGGGACCGAAGTAGCGCACGCCCTTTTGGTGCTTGGCGCGCGTGATGTAGGGCGCGGCGAAGTCGGTGCGGGTGTCGAGCGCGACGTAGGGGAAGCTCTTGTCGTCCTTCAGTCGCATGTTGTAGCGCGGCTGGTTGTCCTTGATGAGCTCGTTCTCGAGGACCAGGGCGTCCAGTTCGGTCGGGGTGATGATCCATTCGACCGACGTGGCCTCGGCCATCAGCGCCTGGGTCTTTTGCGTGAGGCCCTCGGGACGCTGGAAGTAGCTCCCGAGACGCGAGGCCAGCGACAGCGCCTTGCCCACGTAGATGATCTGGCCCTGGGCGTTGCGAAAGAGGTAGCAGCCGCTCTGGCGCGGGATGCCCGAAGGACGAGCGAGCACTAGAGCCGCCCGTGCGCTGCCAGCGACTCCTTCAAGACCAGTCCGGTCGCGCTCGGCAGCATCGCAATGTCTTCGGGCGTGCCCTCGCCGACAACCTTTCCTCCCCGACGCCCGCCCTCGGGTCCTAAGTCGATGACCCAGTCGGCCGTTTTCACGACGTCGAGGTTGTGCTCGATCACCAGCACGGTGTTGCCCTGGTCGACCAGCCGGTGCAGGACCTCCAAGAGACGCTTCACGTCTTCGAAATGTAGTCCGGTGGTCGGTTCGTCGAGCACGTAGAGCGTGTGACCGGTCGGACGCCGGGCCAGTTCCGTCGCCAACTTGACACGCTGGGCCTCACCGCCGGACAACGTCGGCGCCGGCTGGCCTAGGCGCACGTAGCCCAGGCCTACGTCGGAGAGGCTCTGGATGTGTCGCAGGATGCCGGGTTGACGCTCGAAGAAGGTCAACGCCTCGGCCACCGGCATGTTCAACACGTCGGCGATGGACTTGCCGCGGTAACTGATCTCCAGGGTCTCTCGGTTGTAGCGCGCCCCGTTGCAGACTTCGCAGTTCACGTAGACGTCGGGCAGGAAATGCATCTCGATCTTGATGGTGCCGTCTCCGGCGCAGGTCTCACAGCGCCCGCCCTTCACGTTGAAGGAGAACCGACCCTGCTGGTAGCCGCGGACCTTGGCCTCTTGGGTTTCGGCGAACAGCTTGCGGATCTTGTCGAAGACGCCGCTATAGGTCGCCGGGTTGGAACGCGGCGTGCGGCCGATCGGCTGTTGGTCGACCGCGACCACCTTGTCGATGTTCGCCACGCCGGTGATCGTGTCGTGCTCCAAGGTGGTGGTCTTGGCTCGATTGATCTGGTGCTCCAGCGACGCCAGCAAGATGCCGTTGATGAGTGAGGACTTACCCGATCCCGAGACGCCGGTGATGGCCACGAAGTCCCCGAGGGGCACGTCGACCGTGACGTTCTGGAGGTTGTTGGCCCGCGCACCTTTGATGGTCAGTTTCTTGCCGTCGCCGCTGCGTCGCGTCGCGGGAATGGGGATCGACTTCTCCCCGGAGAGGTACTGACCGGTCAGCGATTCGGGGTTCTCGAGGAGCTCCTTGTAGGTGCCGGCGTGCACGACTCGACCGCCGAACTCCCCGGCCCCCGGACCGATGTCGATGATGTAGTCGGCCAGTCGGATGGTCTCTTCGTCGTGCTCGACCACGATGACCGAGTTGCCGAGGTCGCGCAGGCGCTCGAGGGTGGCGATCAGTCGGCGGTTATCGCGCTGGTGTAGACCGATCGACGGTTCGTCCAGGACGTAGAGCACCCCGACCAGGTAACTGCCGATCTGACTGGCCAAGCGGATGCGCTGCGCTTCGCCGCCCGAGAGCGTGGCCGACGCGCGCGAGAGCGTCAGGTAGTCCAGTCCCACGTCCATCAAGAAGGTGAGCCGTTCGACGATCTCTTTTACGACGCGCCGCGCGATGGTCTCCTCGCGCTTGGTCAACTTCAGCCGGTCGAAGAGATCGATCGCCTCGTCGATGGTCATCGAGTTGACCTGGGCGATGTTGTGACCGTGCACCTTCACGGCGAGGATCTCGGGCTTCAGACGTTGTCCGTGGCAGGTTCGACACTCGACCTCGCGCATGTACTGCTCGGCCTGCTCGCGCGACCAGTCGCCGTCGGCCTCGTTGCGCTTGCGCTCGAGCCAGTCGACGATACCGGCGTAGGTGGTGTCGTAGGTGCGGACCTTGCCGTAGCGGTTGCGGTACTTGACCGGCACCGAGCGCTTCTCCACGCCGTAGAGCACCAGTTTCTTGTCCTTGGGCTTGAGTTTCTTCCACGGGGTGTCGACGTCGAACTCGCCGAGCGCGGCGATCCCGTCGATCAAGCGGGTGAAGTACTTGAAGCGCACGCCGGCCCACGGGGCCAGCGCCCCCTCGGCCAGCGACAACGTGTCGTCGGGCACCACCAACTCGGGGTCGACCTCGAAGCGGGTCCCCAGTCCGGTGCAGACCGGGCACGCGCCGTAGGGCGAGTTGAAGGAGAAGTCCCGGGGCGCCAACTCACTGAAGCTCAGCCCGCAGTCGTTGCACGCCATCTTCTCGGAGAACTGCACCAGTTCGTCACTCTCCACGAAGAGAAACGAGACCAGGCCGCGCGTCAGTTTGAGCGCGGCCTCCACCGACTCGGTGAGGCGCTGGCGGTTCGAGCTCTTCACGCTGAGGCGGTCCAATACGACGTCGATGGTGTGCTTCTCGTAACGCGCGAGGGTCAGGGACTCACGTTCGGCTAATTCGATGACCACCCCGTCGACGCGAGCGCGAGAGAAGCCCTGGGCCGCGAGCTCGCTGAGCAACGTGCTGTACTCGCCCTTGCGACCCTCGACCACGGTGGCGAGGACCAAGAAGCGCTCGTCGATCGGACGGGCCAGCACCTGATCGACGATCTGCTGCGGCGTCTGGCGCGTGACGACCTTGCCGCAGTTCGGACAGTGCTGGACGCCGACTCGCGCGAAGAGCAGGCGCAGGTAGTCGTGAATCTCGGTGATGGTGCCGACGGTCGAGCGCGGGTTGCGCGACGCCGTCTTCTGGTCGATCGAGATCGCCGGGGACAGGCCCTCGATGAAATCCACGTCGGGCTTGTCCATCTGGCCGAGGAACTGTCGGGCGTAGGCCGACAGGCTTTCCACGTAGCGACGCTGACCCTCGGCGTAGATGGTGTCGAAGGCCAGGGAGGACTTGCCCGAGCCCGACAGGCCGGTGAAGACCACCAACTGGTCGCGCGGTATCTCGACCGAGAGGTTCTTGAGGTTGTGGACGCGAGCGCCCTGCACCCGGATGGTCGAGGACATGATGGGAATCTACCGGTCAGGCATCGAGGGCCAGTTCATCGAGCGACGAAATCATGCCCTGACGCTGCAGGGAGTGGAGAATGTCGCGTAACGCGGCCGCCTCCTCGAAACGAAGCTCCCCGGCCGCCACCAACATGGCCTTTTCCACCCTGGCGATCTCCAGGGAGAGGTCGTCGGGCAACATGTCCTCCAGGGACGAGACCCCGTGGACCTTGTTGGCCGGCTCGGGCATGGACTCTGAACGCAGTCGTCCGAGGATGTCGGCCACGTTCTTCATGACCGTGGTCGGCTCGATGCCGTGCTCTTTGTTGTACACGATCTGGAGCATCCGCCGACGTTCGGTCAGCGAGATCGCCGCGCGCATCGAATCGGTCATCCGGTCGGCGTAGAGGATGGCTTGGCCGTTGGAGTTGCGCGCCGCGCGACCGATGGTCTGGATCAGTGCGCTGCGCGAGCGCAGGAATCCCTCTTTGTCGGCGTCGAGGATGGCCACCAGCGAGACCTCGGGCAGGTCGAGCCCTTCGCGCAACAGGTTGATGCCGACCAGGATGTCGAA
Source organism: uncultured Acidimicrobiaceae bacterium (assembly GCA_963716515.1). Classification (GTDB taxonomy): domain Bacteria; phylum Actinomycetota; class Acidimicrobiia; order Acidimicrobiales; family RAAP-2; genus RAAP-2. Next base: position 1,007,710 of record OY970319.1, on the reverse strand, counting down.
CTCGCCCAGGCGCAGAGAGCGAAGGATCTCGATGCGTTGGATCGTGTCGATGTCGCTGTGCAGGTACTGCACCCGGTAGCCGGCCTTGGTGAGGAAGTTCGTCAGGTCCTCGGCCATGCGTTTGGTGAGCGTGGTGACCAACACCCGTTCGTGGCGGGCCACCACCACGTCGAGGCGCGTTCGCAGGTCGTCGATCTGGTTCTTGGTGGGCACGACCGTCACCACGGGATCGAGCAGACCGGTCGGGCGGATCACCTGCTCGACGATCTGGTCACTGTGTTCCATCTCGAAGGGTCCCGGCGTCGCCGACACGAAGACCATTTGCGGCACCAGCTCCATGAACTCGTCGAAGTTAAGCGGTCGATTGTCCAATGCGCACGGCAACCGGAATCCGTGTTCCACCAACGTCTCCTTGCGGGAGCGGTCGCCGGCGTACTGACCGCGAACCTGGGGCACGGCCACGTGCGACTCGTCGATCACCACCAGGTAGTCCTCGGGGAAGTAGTCGAGCAACGTGAAGGGACGCTCCCCCGGTTTGCGTCCGTCGAGGTGCGCGCTGTAGTTCTCGATGCCGGCACAGAAGCCGGTCTGTTCGAGCATCTCGAGATCGTGCTCGGTGCGCGAGCGCAGACGCTGGGCCTCCAGGAGCTTGCCCTCGGACTGGAACGTTGCGAGTTGGGTCTGCAGTTCGTCTTCGATCTCTCGACAGGCGCGCTGCAGCGTCGCGGCACTGGTGGCGTAGTGCGACGCCGCGAAGAGCGTGAACTCCTTCACCTTGCCGCGAGTCTCTTGTGTCACGGGGTTGAAGAACGAGACCTCCTCGATCACGTTCTCGAAGAACGAGACCCGAATCGCTTCGTTGCTGTAGGCCGGCTGGATCTCTAGAGTGTCACCCTTCATTCGGAAAGTGCCGCGGTCGAGTACGAGTTCGTTGCGGCTGTACTGCATCTCGACCAGACGGCGAAGCAGTGCGCGCTGGTCGAAGGTGTCGCCGACTTCGAGCTGCAGCATTCGCTCGCGGTACTCGATCGGCGACCCGAGGCCGTAGATGCACGAGACCGAGGCGACGACGATGGTGTCGCGATGCGTCAGTAGTGAGGACGTCGCGGCGTGGCGCAGTCGATCGATCTCCTCGTTCACCGAACTGTCCTTTTCGATGAAGGTGTCGGTGCGCGGCACGTAGGCCTCGGGTTGGTAGTAGTCGTAGTAGGAGACGAAGAACTCGACGCGGTTTTGCGGGAGCATCTCTTTCAACTCCGAGGCCAACTGCGCCGCCAACGACTTGTTCGGCTCCAGGATCAGCGTCGGTCGCTGCACGTGCTCGACCAACCACGCGATCGTGGCGGTCTTGCCACTGCCGGTGATGCCTTCGAGCGTCTGGTAGCGCAGGCCGTCCTCGACGCCCTGGGCCAGTTGCGCAATCGCTTGGGGTTGATCGCCGGCCGGTTGGAACGGCGACTCGACCAGGAACCTATCCACGAACTAACCCCGCGTCCTGAAGGGCGACGTCGAGCTCGGCGAAGAGTTCGTCGAGGGTCCCCTCGTTCCACAGCACGCGGTCGGCCAGCGCCGCGCGTTCGTCGTTGCTCATTTGAGTGGCCAGACGAGCGCGCGCATCGGCTTCGCTGAATCCTCGTCCGTCGATCAGGCGGCGCACGGCCGTCTCGGGCGACACTTGCACCGACCACACCGCGTCCACCGCAAAGGCCGCGCGGTGCTCCGGACGATAGAGCGGAATTGCGGCGAAGACCGCCTCGCCGTCGGCCGTGGCGAGCTGGTGCGCGATCTCCACCCCGATCGGAGGATGGGTGATCGCGTTCAGTCGGCGCAGGGCCGAGGGATCGTGAAACACCACTTCAGCGACGAACGCGCGGTCGAGCGTGCCGTCCTCACGTAGTACGGCCGTGCCGAACGCGTCGACCAGCGCCGACAGCGTGGGGCTGCCGGGCTTGGCGATGTCGTGGGCGACGTCGTCGGCGTCAACCACCGTGAATCCCAAGTGGCGAAGCCGATCGCCGACCGCGGACTTACCCGCGCCGATGCCGCCGGCGATGACAATTCTTTTCATCAGACCACGGTAGTCAGACCCTGTCACACGTCCTCACGGGGTTCGAGGTGGTCCGTTCGCCCCGGTGGCGTTGAGTAATGTCGTAACAGTCTCACCAAGGGGGAAAGTGCTCAGATACTTGACGAAACGACTGATGCTGCTGGTCGGCATCGTCTTCGTCATATCGGTGGGAAGCTTCTATCTGATCCACCTGCTGCCCGGCAATCCCGCCACCGTGATTCTCGGCTTCGGCGCCACGCCCGAGGCCAAGGCCATTCTTTATAAGCAACTGGGACTCAGTAAACCGATCTATTTGCAGTACTTCGTCTGGCTCGGCAACATCCTTCACGGCAATCTCGGCGTCTCGTTCATCTCCCAGACCACCGTGGCGTCGGTAATTCGCTCGGCCCTGCCGATTGACGGCGAGATCATCATCCTCAGTCAGATCATGGCCTTCGCCGCGGCGATTCCCACCGCCATGAGATCGGCGCGCAAGCCCGACGGTCTCGTCGACCGCGTCCTGGGCGCCTCCAGTTTTACCCTGCTCTCGATCCCCCCCTACATCTTGATCGTCGTTCTGGTGCTCTTCATCTCCATCAAATTGGGGGTCTCGGCGACCGGCCCGTCGGCCTACGTTTCCTTCACCACCGACTGGATCACCAACTTAGAGAGTCTCTCGTTACCGGCCTTCACCCTGGCCACCGTCAGCTTCGTGGTCTACTACCGGGTACTGCGCAGCGACCTCATCGCGACGTTGCAAGAAGAGTTCATCACCATGGCCCGATCCAAGGGGATCAGTCAGCGACGCATCATGTGGCGCCACGCCTTTCGACCTTCGTCGGTGGCCCTCCTCGGCGCGGCCAGCGTCAACATCGGCGGTCTGCTCGCGGCCGGATTCGTCGTCCAGTACCTTCTCCAAATCCCGGGACTCGGCTACACACTTATCGTGGCCATCAACATGAGCGACTTCCTGGTGGTGCAGGGCATCGTCCTCACCGTGTCGGTGTTGGTCGTCGCGATCAACTTCTTGTTCGACTTCATCATCAACGTCGTCGATCCCAGGATCAGCCGTGAGTAACTACAGCATGGAAGAGGCGGCCCTATTGATCGAGCGGCCGGAGAAGAGTGAACCGCTCGGGCCGTTCTTCTGGATCTGCGTCTCTTGGATCGGCCTGAACGTCTTCGGCGCCATCTTCGCTAACGTTTTGCCGCTGCCCAGTCCGCTCAACGAGAACTTCAACGCCATCAATGTCGGCCCCGGACTGCACCACCTCTTCGGCACCGACGACCTTGGTCGCGACATCTTCTCGCGCGTGGTCTTCGGCTCGCGGGTCTCGATCACCGTGGGCATCGGCGCGATCCTCATCGGCTTCGGCATCGGCGCCCCGCTGGGGATGCTGGCCGCCTACCGGCGAGGACGTTTCGACTCGTTTCTCACCACGATCATGTACGTCTTGTTGGCCTTTCCGGCGATCATCGCCACCATCGCCGTGCTCTCCTTCTGGTCGCCGCGCTCGATGTTCAAGATCATCGTGGTGATCGGTATTGCGTCAATTCCGCTGGTCTACCGCGTGATTCGTACGGCTACCTTGAGTGTCGCCACCAAGGACTACGTCATCGCCGCCAAGGTGCAGGGCGCCACGGACCGGCGAATACTGATGAAAGAGCTCTTGCCGAACATCGCCCCCATCGCCGTTTCGTTCTTCTTGATCGGCGTGGCTACGGTCATCACCCTCGAAGGCGCCCTGGCGTTCTTGGGACTCTCGGTGAATCCGCCGACCCCGAGCTGGGGCAACATGATCAATGAGGCGCGTACCGTACTCGCCCAGAACGTGTGGCTGGCCTTCTTCCCGTCGCTGGCCTTGTGTCTCTTCCTCATCGCCCTTAACTTCATCGGTGACCGCATCCGGTCCCACTTTGACGTCACGGAGGGCAAGCTATGAGCGACGGCAAGCTCTTGGTGGTCAAGAACCTCACCACGACCTTCGCCACCGCCGGCGGCGACCTGCCCGCCGTGGCCGGCGTTTCGTTCGACCTCGACCGCAACGAAACCCTGGGCATCGTCGGCGAGTCGGGATCGGGCAAGACCGTCTTGTCGCGCACCATCATGGGGCTGCAACCGCGGGTCAACACCACCGTCACTGGTTCTTCGATCATCGACGGCTTCGAAGTCGTGGGCGCGAGTGAGAACGAGAAGCGAACCATCTGGGGCACCGAAGTGGCCATGGTCTTCCAGGACCCAATGACGTCGCTCAACCCGGTCATGCGCATCGGCAAACAGATCGACGAGTCGCTGCGAGTGCGCCTCGGGATGAATCGCCACGACGCCAGGGCCCGCGCCATCGAACTACTGGAACTGGTCGGGATCCCCTCGCCCCTCCAGCGTTACAACGCCTATCCCGGACAACTCTCGGGCGGCATGCGCCAACGCGTGGTCATCGCCATCGCGCTCGCCTGTTCGCCCAAACTGCTCATGGCCGACGAGCCCACCACCGGACTCGACGTCACCATCCAGGCGCAGATCCTGAACCTGCTGGATGAGTTGAAGGAACGACTGAAGATGTCGGTCATCCTGGTGACCCACGACCTCGGGGTCGTGGCGACCCGGACGTCGCGCATCGTCGTGATGTACGCCGGACGGATCGTCGAAACGGGCACCACGCGCGACGTCTTCTACCATCACCGCATGCCCTACACCCGAGCCCTCTTGGAGAGCTCGCCCAAGGTGGCCAACAAGAGCCACACCCGGCTGGTGACGATTCCCGGTCGGCCGCCCAACCTGTTGAGCCTCTCCGACGGCTGCAGTTTCGCCCCGCGCTGCAAGTACGCGACCGACCAGTGCCACTCGGTCCGTCCCGAGCTGCAACCTTCCGTCGAGCCCGGCCACACCTTCGCCTGCTGGAATCCGCTGCCGATCAACGCCGAAGCGACCCTGCCGTGAGCGACGTCCGCACCCCGATCTTGCGCGTGAAGGACCTCGAGGTCACCTTCTACGTCCACGGTCACGCCGTCAGCGCCGTGGCCGGCGTGAGCTTCGAGATCATGGAGGGCGAGACCCTCGGACTAGTGGGCGAATCGGGCTGTGGGAAGTCGACCACCGGCAAGGCCCTGATGCGCATCGTCGAGCCGTCCAAGGGCACGGTTGAACTCGAGGGCGTCGACATCACCAAGGAGTCGGGCAAGGCTCTGCGCAGCGCACGCACGCGCATGCAGATGATCTTCCAGGATCCCATCAGCTCGCTGAACCCTCGCCGGCGGGTTAAAGACATCGTCGCCGAGCCCTTGGACTGTTGGAAGACCGTCACGGGACTGGAGCGCGACACGCTCATCAGCGACCTCTTGAGCAAGGTCGGCATCGACCCGGCGGTGTACGGCAATCGCTACGCCCGACAGTTCTCCGGCGGCCAGTGCCAGCGCATCTCGATCGCGCGATCCCTCGCCATGCGACCCAAGCTCTTGATCTGCGACGAGATGGTCTCGGCCCTCGACGTGTCGGTCCAGGCGCAGATCCTGAACCTGCTCGAAGACCTGAAGGCCGAGTACGGCCTCACCCTGCTCTTCATCGCCCACGACTTAGCGGTCGTGAAGAACGTCAGCGACCGGGTCGCGGTCATGTACCTGGGCAAGATCTGCGAGATCGGTCCGGCCGACACGCTCTACGAGTCCCCGGCCCACCCGTACACCGAGTTCTTGCTCGGCGCCGCATTGGAAGCGGATCCCGATTCGCCGATGCACGCGCAGACCCTGGAGGGCGAACCGCCGAGCCCGATGAATCCGCCGAGCGGCTGTCGCTTTCGAACGCGCTGTCCCAACGCCACCCAGAAGTGCGCCGACGAGGAGCCGTTACCCCAAGAGGTGGCACCGAACCACATGGTGTCGTGCCACTATCCGTTGACCATCCACCACAAGTCGGCCACGCCCATCACTCTGGAGGGCTGAGCGACTATTCGTTGGTTGGTGTCTCGGCCGCGGGTGTCTCGGCCACTGGTGTTTCGGCCTCGATTGTCACGACCTCTGGCGTTTCGACCTCTGGCGTTTCGATGGCGTCGACAACCTCAGAAGCCTCCGCGTCGTCGACCACTGCGGAGGCGGTGACGTCGTCCTCGCCCGCTTTGGGAGCGACCTCGACGGCGTACTCGGCCCACGCGGCCTGCGCCTCGGTCTCGGGGGTGAACTCGCCGTACTCGATGGCGCCGATGTAGTTGCCCTCGTTGTCGTAGGCGTGACTACCGAAGGCCTCGCGGTACTCCTCGGAGACCTCGCCACCTTCGGCGGCCTGCTTGATCGAAAGGCTGATGCGGCGACGGGCCGTGTCGAGTTCGATGATCTTGACCCACAGTTCCTCACCGGCGGTGACGACCTGGTCCGGGGATTCCACGTGGTGCGCGGCCATCTCCGAGATGTGCACGAGTCCTTCAATGCCCTCGCCCACTTGGACGAACGCGCCGAAGGGCACGAGCTTGGTGACGCGACCGTAGACCAGCTGGTCGACCGAGTGGCTGTCGGCGAAGACCTGCCAGGGATCGGACTGGGTCGCCTTCAAGGACAGCGAGATGCGCTCCTTGGAGAAGTCCACGTCCAGGACCTCGACGTCGACCTCGTCACCGACGGCCACCACTTGACTCGGGTGATCGATGTGCTTCCAACTGAGCTCCGAGACGTGAATGAGCCCGTCCATGCCGCCGAGGTCCACGAAGGCGCCGAAGTTGACCACCGAGGAGATGACCCCGTGACGACGTTCGCCCGGCTTCAGGTTCGACAGGAAGTCGCCGCGCTGTTCCTTCTGGGTCTCTTCGAGCCAGGCTCGGCGCGAGAGCACGACGTTGTTGCGGTTGCGGTCGAGTTCGATGATCTTGGCCTCGACGGTCTTGCCGATGTAGGGCTGGAGTTCGCGGACGCGTCGCAGTTCGACCAGCGACGCGGGCAGGAAGCCGCGCAGACCGATGTCGACGATGAGTCCGCCCTTCACCACTTCGATGACCACACCCTTCACCACTTCGTCGCGGTTCTTCAACTCTTCGATGTTGCTCCAGGCCTTCTCGTACTGGGCGCGCTTCTTGGAGAGGACCAGACGTCCCTCCTTGTCCTCTTTCTGCAGGACCAGGCATTCGATCCGGTCGCCGATGGAGACGATCTCTGAGGGGTCGACGTCGTTGCGGATGGAGAGCTCGCGCGCCGGGATGACGCCCTCGGACTTGAAGCCGATGTCGAGCAAGACTTCGTCGTGGTCGATCTTGACCACGGTGCCGGTGACCAGGTCACCGTCTTCGAACTCGAGGACGCTGTCACCGACCAGGGTGGCCAGGTCGGTGCCGACCATGTCGTCTTCGGTGATGACGCGCGGAACGTAATTTCCGTCTTCGTCAAAGGTGCCCATCTGCTGGGCGGAGAGGAGGCTGGTGCCGTCCGACATGCGTACTTCTTTCATACGACCACACCGGGGTCAGCTAGGAAATAGGACTTGGGTCTCCGGTGTAAACCCAAGAAACAACTCTAGTCGGCGTGACTTCAGCCCTTGGCGGCGGCCCAGTTCTCTCCCCAGTGCAACGTGACTTCCAAGGGAACGCTGAGTGACGCGGCGTTGGTCAACGCGTCGAGGATCACCGCTTCGACGCGAACCTTTTCGTCGGGCGGCGCCTCCACCACGACTTCGTCATGGACCTGCAGGATGAGACGCGCGCGCAACCCCTCGGCGCGCAGTTGGCGATCCAAGCGCACCAGGGCCGATTTGAAGATGTCGGCGGCCAATCCCTGGATGCCAGAGTTCATGGCCTGGCGCTCCGCCGCTTGGCGCTGCGGTCCGGTGGCCGTGGCGATATCGGGGAACGGGCGGATGCGTCCGAACTCGGTTCGCGAGTAACCCTTCGCGCGGATGTCCTTGATCGTCTGGTCCATGTAGGCGCGCAGCGACGGGAAGCCGGAGAAGTATTTGTCCATGATCTCCTTGGCGACGCTCACCGGCACCCCGAGGCGACGGCTCAGACCGAAGGCCTCCATGCCGTAGGCCAGCCCGTAGGAGACGGCTTTGGCCTGTTCGCGCTGTTCGGGCGACACCTCCTCCGAGGCGATTCCGAAGACCGACGCGGCGATGGTGCGGTGGACGTCTTCGTGGGAGGCGAAGGCCGTGAGCAGACCGGAGTCCTGGGAGAGATGCGCCAGGATCCGCAGTTCGATCTGGTTGTAGTCCGACACCGCGAGCTCCCACCCCTCGCTCGGCAAGAAGGCGTAGCGCAGACGACGCCCCTCTTTCGAGCGCACCGGGATGTTGTGCAGGTTCGGCCCATCCGAGGAGAGCCGCCCGGTGCGCGCCACCATCTGATGGAACGTCGCGTGGATGCGCCCGTCGGGCTGCACCGCGTCGATCAGCGGCGCCCCGTAGGTGCCGCGCAGTTTCTCCACCTCGCGGTAGCGCAGGATGAGCGCCACGATCTTGTGCTCGTCCTGGATGGCTTCGAGGCTGGTGGCGTCGGTGGAGTAGCCGGACTTGATCTTCTTCACCGCCGTGAGTCCCATCTCGTCGAAGAGGACCGTCTGCAGTTGCTGAGGTGAGTTGACCTTGAACTCGTGCCCGGCCACCTTTTGGATCTGCTTGTCGAGGGACGCCGCCTCTTCGGTGAACTCCTTGGCGATGGTGCGCAGCAACTCCACGTCCACGCGCACGCCTCGAGCCTCCAGGAGTCCGAGCACCATGACCAGCGGCAGTTCGATCTGCTCGTAGACGAAGTTCAGTTCCCACTGCGCGATCTCCGCGTGGAGGTGCTCGCGCAGTCGCGCGACGAGCGCCACCTCGTAGGTCAACGTCTCGTCACTGGTGGTCGAATCGAAGAGCGAAGGTGAGGTGTCGACGATCGGTTCGCCCAGGAATCGCTGCGCCACTTCTGCGAGGTCGTAGCGACCGCTGTTGGCGTCGAGCAAGAAGGCCATGATCGCGGTGTCGTCGGCCGGTTCGAGCATCACCCGGTCGCCACTCGCGGCCGCGCGGTAGAGCGCCTTGAGGTCGTGGCCGCACGGCGCGACGCGCGCGAAGGCGTCAATGGCGTCATCGAGATCACAGAGCGCGACCAGTCCCTTGTCGACGTCCAGGACCGCCGCGCGAGCGTGGCGATAGGCCACCACCGGCGTCGTGGTCGACGCCAGCACCTCCTCGAGTGACTTCGCCACCTTGAAGGCCTTGGCGGTCTTGGTCTTCTTCGCCTCCGTCGCTTCGCTCAACGGCGTCGAGGCCGTGCCCGCCTCGCCCAGGAGGCCCTCTTTCATGAGTTGACCGAAGCGGCTGCGCATCTGCGTCATCTCGAAGCGGTCGAAGAAGGCGTCGGTCTCGGAACGGTTCCATCCCCCCAAGGTGATGTCGTGCAGGGTGAAATCGAGCGGCACGTCGCGAATGAGCAACATGACCTTCTCGTTGTTGCGCGCGCGCTCTTCGAAGGTGGTGAGGTTCTCTCGAAGTTTCGGCGTGAGGTCGCCGAGGTGCGCGTACAGGTCATCCATGTCGCGGTACTGGGCGAAGAGCTTGGCCGCCGTCTTCTCCCCGACCCCCGGAACGCCGGGCAGGTTGTCCGAGGTGTCGCCTCGCAGCGCGGCCAGCAACGGGTACCGCTTGGACTCGATGCCGCAGCGTTCGAAGATGCCCGCCTCGTCGTAGAGCGAGTAGTCCGAGACGCCGCGCCGGTTGTATAGGACCTTCACGAACGGGTCCTCCACCAACTGGAAGGCGTCGCGGTCGCCGGTCACCACCACGACCGGGATCGACTCGTTTCGTCCCCAGGTGGCGAGCGTCGCCAGTACGTCGTCGGCTTCAAAGTTCGGCACGCCCAACACGGGTATGTGCAGCACCTCACAGAGATTGCGGATCAGTTCGAATTGATGTTCGATCTCCGGTGGCGTCTCGGCCCGTCCGCCCTTGTAGTCCTCCACCATCGCGTCGCGAAACGTACCGCCCGAGAGATCGAAGGCCACGGCCAAGGCGCGCGGATTCTGGGTTCGCACCAGCGACAACAACATCGCCGCGAATCCGTGGAGAGCGTTCGTGACGAGGCCCTCGGAGGTGGCGATGTCCGTCGGCAGCGCGAAGAAGGCGCGAAAGGCCAACGACATACCGTCCAACAGCACCAGGGGACGTTGGTCGGTCGCCGCCTCAGCCAACGAACTCACCCTTCAAGATCTGCTGGGCGATGTCGCGCATGCGAGTGCGTCCCCGCATCGCCGACTGTTGGATGATCTCAAAGGCCGCCGGCTCGTCCAGGCCGCGTTCCTGCATCAGCATCTCCTTGGCGCGCTGGACGATCTCTCGTGTTTCGATCTTGTCCTCGACGTGGGACGCCTCGGCGTCGTGCGCTTCGGTGGCCGGCGAGAGGATCGCCGCCAGCTTCGGCAGTATCTCACTCGAGCGAAATGGTTTGACGAGGTAGGCCACCACGCCGGCGTCACGGGCACTCTCGATGAGTGAGCGCTGGCTGAAGGCCGTGAGCAGAACGACGATCGTCGAGGTCTCTTTGAGGGCGTGGGCGACTTCGATCCCGTCGAGTCCCGGCATCTTGACGTCGAGCAACGCCAGGTCGGGACGAAGCTCTCGAATCATGGCTAACGCGTCGTCGCCCCGGGCGGCCTCGCCCACGACCAGGTAGCCGTCGCCCTCGAGAATCTCCTTGAGGTCGAGTCGGATGATCGACTCGTCGTCGGCAATGACGACGCGTTTATCCACGGTCGTCGTCCGGCGTCCAGTCGCGCAACAGTTCGTCGCGAGCCTCGACCAACTCACGAACCTCTTCGGCCCGGCGACGCATCTCGGCGTTGGCCACCGCGACGTGGCGCGACAGATCGTCGTACTCGTGCGCCTGGAGCGGCGTCTCGGAGACCAGCGCGCGGATCCGCGAGTCCTCCAGCGCGTCGTTCCAGACCAGGACTTGTTCTTGAAGCACGTTGAGACTCTCGCGCGCCTGGTTGAGCTGGCGTTGCACGTCTTCCAATCGTCGTTTGTAGAGGCGCGAACTCATGGCGTGAGTCTAAATCCTCACTTCGACGTTCACCAGAACGGCACTGTGTTCGAGCATCTCGGCCGAAGGGCTCACGCCGAAGCCGTCGTCCACGGGGTCCACTTCACGGACGTAGCCCTCGCCTGCCACCTCGACCGGACCGAGGTCGCTGGGCTCGTCCACGCAGTGGTGGGCGAGCGAGCGGTGGACCGCACGGGCGTAGGGCGACTCGAAGAAACCCCCGAGGTACGGGCGAAGCCCAGCCTCCCGAGCCTCCACGATGATGGTTCGCGCGTTGGCCAGTCCCCCGACGCGCGCCGGCTTGACACAGATGATCTCGGCGGCGCGGTACCGCACCAGTTGGGCCACGTCGCGGACGCTGCGCACGCCTTCGTCCACGCTGAGCGCCACGTCTAAGTGTTCGGCCAACCGCGCCGTGTCGACGACGTTGCCCACGGCGTAGGGCTGTTCCACGGCGACCACGTGAGCGACGTCGCGTACGATTCGGACCTGTTCGATCACCTCGACGTCGCTGCGGGCCGAGCAGTTGTAGTCGAGCAGCACCGGAGCCGTCAACTCACTGAGACGTCGCAGGGCACTGGCGCCGAGTGGCGCCGCCGAGATCTTGGCCCGCACGCGCACGGCGTGGGGATCGACCGACCACGCACCGTCGTCGATCAACGAGACCGTGCTCTGTAAGGGCGTGTCAAACTTCTCGGGCCACAACGAGTCGACGGTCGCCCCGGCGAGACGCAGTTGGCGGTCCAGCAGCGCCATCTCCAGCAGGGCCACCGTGGGATTGCTGGCCGCGCGCGATCCGGCGAAGCGGGCGACGCGCGTCCACGACGGCAGACCACCCTCTCGTTCGAGGATCTGTTGGAGCTGCGGTACCACGAAGATCCGCACTTCGTCGACGACGTCGGCCAGGGCGGCGTCGCCGTTCAACTCCAGGGGCTGGGGCGCGATTTCGCCGAAGCCCGTGACGCCGTCGCAGGCGACCTCGAGGAAGAGCCTCGAGCGCTGCGCGTGACGCTGTTCGGCCGAACGCACCGGAAAACGGATCTCCGTATCTTGACGCCGAAGTGTCACTTTCATCTTCGCCACACTACGGTGCGGTGTTAACGTGGTTCGCTCAGCCCGGATGGCGGAATCGGCAGACGCGGAGGCCTCAAAAGTCTTTACTCGAAAGGGTGTGTGGGTTCAAGTCCCACTCCGGGCACGCTTCACGTGGTCGCCTCAGTTCGTGAGGCTGGCCTCGGGCGGCTCGAACCCGTTGGCGCGCACGCCCCGCGGCGTATCCCCGTCCGATCCCGTACCACGCGGCGCTGAAGACGCTCACGTAGAACCCCACTGGCCAGTTCGATTCGTACGCGCAGGCCAGCGCCGCCCAGATGGTCACCAGCGCGATGGCCACCGATCCACCCATCGCCCGTCCCGCGCGGTCGGTGAAACATTGGGCGGCGGCCGCCGGTCCCAACATCAAGGTGAAGATCAAAAGCGCTCCGACGACGGGCACCGTCATGGTGGTGGCACAAGCGATGATGACGAGAAAGGCGATTTCGAATCGCTGCGGCCGAAGCCCTCGCGCGGCGGCGAGGTCGGGCGCGATGGACGTGAGCAACAGCGGTCGAAACAGGACGGCCACGGCGCCCACGCACACCACGCCCAGTACGACGACCGGCAGGATCTCGCTCGAGCTGACGCCCAGGATCTCGCCGAAGAGCAGCGAGAATATCTGTGGCTCGTACTGCGTGCTGAGACTCAAGAACGCGGCCCCGAGCGCCAGCATCATCACTAGCGCCAGGGCCGTGACGGCGTCGGAACGTCCGCGACGACTCAGGGCGCCGATACCCAGCGCCGCAGCGAACGAGAAGACACCGAGACCGATGAGGGGATTGACCGCGATGAGGTTCGCTCCCGCCGCGCCGGCGAAGGCGCCGTTGGGAATGGCGTGCGCGGGGAAGGCCGATCCGCGCAGCACGACGAAGAAGCCCACGACGCCACCCACGACGGCGACCATCGTCCCCACCTCCCACGCGTTCACCATGAAGCCGCTGAACACTACGCGCTCACGTCGAGTGACTCGTGGGATTTTGCGTTCGCCGCGCCCGACGGTTCGGTTCGCTCGGGACGATGGCGACCACGGCGCACGAGCGGCAGCCCCGACATCAGATAGGTCACGAAGATCAACGACACGATGAAGAAGCTCACCGGGAGGCCCTGGCTGGAGGGCACCCAATAAAAACTGTCGTAGGCCAAGAGGATCCCCAGCCACGTCGCCGCGACGCCCAGTAAACCAGCGGCGATCAACGACGCGTGCAGGCTCTTCGTGAGTCGCACCGAAGCAGCGGCCGGACCAATGAGCAGCGCCGTCGAGAGTATGGAACCCACGGCAATCGAAGAGAGCCCCACGGACACCGCCATCGCGATCATGAACAGCACGCCCACGCCTCGCAGATTGATGCCCCGAGCACGCGTCAGTTCGACGCTCAAGGAACTGAGCAACAGCGGACGATTGATCAGGATCACGATCGCCAGGGCGAATGCGCTCAACCCCAGAACCAGAGGAACCGTCGAAGGATCGACCGTGAAAATCGATCCGAATAAGAGCTGCTGGGTCGCCCCGGTGGACGCGCCCTTCGTGGTGTCCAGATAGAGGAACAGCGCCGCCAGGCCGAGGGCGGTTCCCAAGACGATGCCGGTGGCCAGATCGCGTCGTCGCTCTCGCTCGACCCCGATCAAGTCCATCGCTCCCGCGCCGATCACTCCCCCACCGATGAAGCCGAGGAGCGGGCTCAATCCGAAGAAGAACGCGGCCGAGCCGCCGGTCGTCGCGACGTCGGTGAGCGCGTGCCCGGCGAAGGACTGACTTCGAACGACCACGAACACGCCGACGACCGCCGACACAATGGCCGTCACGGCGCCAATAATTAACGCAGTGCGTACCGGTGCACTGGTAAAGAAGCCGGGTTCGAAGACGAGGTGCACGAATCAGCCGAGCGTGAGCGTCGGATGTTGCGGGATGTCTTGGTTGTCCTGGCCCGGTTCGGCCACGACCAGGACTCGCCCGTGGAGTTGCAGCACGTCGACGTGGTGTCCGTAGAGCTGACTCAACACGTCGGAGCGAATGACTTCGTCGGTGGTTCCGCTGGCGGCGCGACCACCGGTGAGGTACACGATGCGATCCATGACCGGCAAAAGGGCGTTCATCTCGTGGGCCGAGAGCAGTATCGCGACGCCGTAACCGCGCGCCACCCGGTGAAGGAGCGCCACGATCTCCTGCACGCTCCTCGGGTCCAGGTTCGCCAGTGGTTCATCCAGCAAGAGCAGTTTCGGCCGGCTGATCAAGGCGTGGGCGATGAAGACTCGTTGTTGTTCTCCGCCCGAGAGGCTGCCCAGTCGATGGTCCGCGAAACGCTCGGCGTCGACGTCGTGCAAGATCTGTTCGACGAGTGCACGTTGTTGCGGGCTGCGCCTCGTGAGACCGTAGCGATGAGCGTCGAGTCCGAGCGCGACGAAGTCGCGCGCGCGCATCGGAACATCGGGATCGACGACAATCTTCTGGGGCACGTACCCGAGGGACCGGTTTCGCGGCGACAGGGGCACCCCGGCGACCAGCACTCGTCCGCAATCCGGACGCTGCAGGCCGAGCACGGTGCGGAGCAGCGTGGTCTTGCCGACGCCGTTCGAGCCGATGAGTCCCGTGAACTCTCCCCCTCGGACGTCGAAGGAGACGTGGTCGAGTATCGGGTGCCCGGACAGCGAGACGGATATCTCATCGACTTGGAGGACGGGCGGGTCGGTCATAGTTTCTCCGTTGATCGGTGTCGCGAAATCGCCGCGGCGATCGCGTTCACTTCGGCGAGCATCCAGGTCTGGTAGTCGTACCCGGTGGGCATCGTCTCGTACACCCCGACGACCGGGACCCTGGCCGAGAGGGCCGTCTGCTTGATGGTCGAAGTCAGCGAATCGACCACCTGCTGGTTGTAACAGAACACCTTCGCCCGGTGCGTGGTGAAGAACCCCTCGACGAGCGAGATGTCCTCGGGAGCGGGGTCGACGCCGTTCATGATGTCGGCCTGAAACACGAAGGGAGTCAGGACCTTCGCTCCCATGGCTTTCAACAGATAGTCAGCGACCGGTTCGGTCACCGCGACCGGCGTACCGGCGTACTTCGATTTGAAGGCGGCGATGGCGCGAAGCCACGGTTGTAGCGACGTGTTGAACGACGCCAGGTTCTTCTGGAAGTACCCCGCGTGACTCGGGTCCAGTTTTTCGAGATCCTTCGCGATGGCACCGGCCACGGCGGGCATGGTCTTGGGGCTGTACCAAAGGTGGGGATTCGGGCTGTCGGAGGGAAGGCCCAGCACCTTCTGTGCCACGACAATCTTTCTCTTGGAATTCGGTGATGCCGCTTCTATCTTGTTCATAAAGCCGTCGTATCCGACGCCGTTTTGAACCACGAGCTGCGCCCGACCAATCTCTTCGGCCACCGACGGGCTGGCTTCGTAGGTATGAGGATCGGTGTTCGGGTCATCGAGAATCGACGAAACCTTCACGTACTTTCCGCCGATCTGACTCAGCACGTTGGCGTATTCGTTCTCGGCCCCGACGGCGATGATGACGCTGGATCTCGCGCTGGCCGCAGCAGTAATCGGCGCACTCAAAGCGAGCGCGGTCACGAACACGACGGCGCACGCGAGGACCGCGCGCGTGGCGAATGGCCGCGACAAACGGGCGCGGTGAGGCGTGAACCGGGTGATCATGAATCAATGATAGAATGAGAATGAGTCTCATTACAACCGAGACTGCGCGGGAAGGAATCGGAGCGATGCAAACCTTTGACACGGTCGAAGAGCTGCACGAGTTTGTCGAGTTGTTACTGCACCGAATCGATCAGCGCTACACCGTCGGTCGCCGCGCCGTCGTCGAACTCTTGGCGTC
This sequence comes from uncultured Acidimicrobiaceae bacterium, assembly GCA_963716515.1. Classification (GTDB taxonomy): domain Bacteria; phylum Actinomycetota; class Acidimicrobiia; order Acidimicrobiales; family RAAP-2; genus RAAP-2. The sequence continues at coordinate 991,747 of OY970319.1, read as the reverse complement.
TTCGGAGCGTCCCTTGAGCATCTCCGACATCGAGGCGCAGGTCCCGGAGATTCCGAGGAGTTCGGCCTATCGCCATCTCTCGGACCTCCAGCGCGCGGGCGTCGTGCGGCGCATCGCCGCCAGTGACGAGTTCGCTCGGTTCGAGATGGCCGAGGATTTCCTCCACCACCACCATCACCTTCTCTGTTCCGCGTGCGGCCAAGTCATCGACGTCACGCCGACGCGCGCGTTCGAACGCACGGTCGCGCGCATGGTCGATGAACTCACCGCCGAACGAGGATTCCGGGCCACCTCTCACGCCCTGGACGTCATTGGACACTGCGCCAACTGTCAACGGTGATCGGACGGCGCCGACGCTCGTCGTCAGGCGTTCAAGAGTTTCCAGTGCCCTTCCGAGATGACGTCGACGGTTCCCTCGACAACTCTGATGGCTGTCTGGTCGTCGATCGCGTACGCCGGCCCCGAGAGCTCGGCGGCCCACTTTTCGGCGTCGGCCATCGTGTTCTCCGGCAAGTCCACGTGATCCAGGTGCGGAAAGATCGAAAAATCAACCACGCCGAGGGTTCGATCGCCACCCTCCGGCGGCCTCCAGACGACGAAGTCCTCTCCGATGTTGGGGGCCATCACCATACTCCCGCCGCTGATGCCCACGTAGACGGTCTCGGGCAGCGACGCGAAAAGATCGGCGAGCCCGGACTGGCGCATCCAGTAGCCCAGATACAAAGCATCACCGCCGCTCACCAAGAGGGCGTCGGTCTCTCGGACCTTGGCAATCCATTTATCTCGATCCATGCTGGGCAGGGCGGTGAGCTCCAACACTCCCAAGGACTGCCAACCCAAATCGGTCAACGGGGTCTGGGAGTTCCCGCTCACGAAGCGCCACGCCTGATCCAGTGATCCGTGACCGTAGCTCGCGGTCGGGATGCAAAGAGCGTTCGATTCAGCGATCGGTTTGCCGAGCAGTTGGACCAACGCACCGTGGATGCTCGGGTTCTTGACGCCGGCGGAAGTGAGAAGCAGCTTGATGATTCCTCGCAGTCGATCGAAGGGCTTTCGTAACCTAGCGCAGCCCCCGCGCTCACGACCCCACCACCGATGAATCGGTCGCGCTGTTACCGTAATGAAATGCCAGATCCAGCCGCCCCCGTGTTTCGAGACGACGTCGTCGCGCTCTTCCCCGGTCAGGGTTCACTGAGCGGCGGCGCCGGACTCGAGTGGCAGTCGCCTCGATTTTGGGAGATCCTGGCGCGCGTCAGTGACGCCGCTCGACTCGACGTCGCCAAGCTGTTGTTCGGCAGCACGGACGACGACGTGGTTCGCACGGACCGCGCCCAAATCGCCACGTTCGCCTTATCCATCGTCGGCTACTTCGACTTGATTGACCGCGGCATCCGACCGCGGTACCTTCTGGGACACAGTCTGGGCGAATTCAGCGCTCTGGTCGCGGCCGGCCTGTTAACCATCGAAGACGGCGCGAGGTTGATCGGCGTTCGCGGCGCGGCGATGGCCCGCGCCGCCGCCGCCACCGAGGGATCCATGGTCGCGCTGATGGGCGGTGACGACGGCGCGCGCGACGCTCTGAAGGACCTCACCGACGTCTGGGTCGCCAACATCAACGGGACCGGCCAAATCGTCGTGAGCGGCACTCGCGCCGGTCTCGATGATCTACTTGCTCGCCATAAGGAACTGGGCTGGCGCCGCGCGACGCCCCTCCCCGTCGGCGGTGCCTTTCACTCGCCGCTCATGGCACCGGCCCAGGACGAACTCGACAAAGCCCTCGCCAGCGTCGAATGGGGAACGACCGACGCCGTGCTCATCTCGAACGTCGACGCCCACGTGCACGTCACGGCCGACGAATGGCGCGATCTGTTGTCGCGCCAACTGACCTCCGCGGTGCAGTTCTATGACGCGACGCTGGCACTGCCCGACACCGTCACGACCACCATCGAGATGCCGCCGAGCGGCGTACTCACCGGACTGACCAAGCGAATGCGGACGTTCGATCGACAGTTCGCACCCACCACCTTGCTCGAACTGGAGGCGATTGAACTATGAGTCGACACGTCATCGTCACGGGGTCTAGTCGGGGTATCGGTGCGGCCGTCGCCGAGTGGTTCATCGCCCACGGCGACCAGGTCGTCGGACTCTCTCGCTCCGGCGAGGCGCCGAGCGGCTGCGCCAAAAGTTTCGCCGTCGACGTCGCGGACTCTTCGGCCGTGAACGAAGCCGTCAAAGCGTCGATCGCCGAATTCGGTCCGGTGGAGGTGGCGGTCCTCAACGCCGGGGTCACCAGGGACGGACTGGCCCTGCGCATGTCCGACGACCAGTGGCGCGAGGTTCTCTCGACCGACCTCGACGGCGCCTTCTACGGCGCGCGCGCGACGATGGCCTCCATGGTGCGCCAGCGCGCCGGCTCGATCATCTTCATTGGTTCGATCAGCGCCTTCGTCGGCGTGCCCGGCCAGGCGAACTACGCCGCCGCCAAGGCCGGCCTCGTCGGCTTGGCCCGAGCGCTGGCCAAGGAAGTGGCCTCGCGCAACATCACGGTGAACGTGGTGGCCCCCGGACTCATCGAGACCGACATGACCAACGACTTGGGCGCCGCCAAGGACGCCATGGCCGCCCTGATCCCCATGGACCGAATCGGCCAGCCGAGCGACGTCGCCGGGGTGGTCGGATTCCTCGCCAGTTCGGAGGCCCGTTACATCACCGGCGCCGTCATCGCGGTCGACGGTGGCCTCGCCATGGGTCTCTGAATGACTGACGCGGGGCGGCCTTTGAGTACCATGGAGCGACAGAAAAAAGGGGCACCTCCATGGACCGCAACGAAGCCTTAAGTAAGTTCACCGACGCCGCCGTCGAAGTCTTGGCGGTCGACCCCGCCAAGGTCACTCTCGAAGCCTCGTTCAGCGACGACCTCGGCGCCGACAGCCTCGACCTGGTCGAACTGGTCATGGCCCTCGAAGAGACCTTCGACATCGAAGTCGCCGAAGATGAACTGAAGGACATTCGCACGGTCGGCGAAGCCTTCGACCTGATCTACGCCAAGCTGTAGTGCGCGTCGCGGTCACCCCCACGGGTCCCGTCTCGGGTTACCGGGTCGCCGTCACGGGCCTGGGCGCTATCAGTTGCGCCGGGGTCGGCGTCGAGGCCCTTTGGAGCGCCCTCCAATTGGACACCGCGCCACCCAGTAAGCGCATCGCCCCCTTTGACGCGACCCACATCGGTGGACCGAAGGAGTTGCGTCGCTTCGACCCGTTCTCGCTGTACGCGCTGATGGCGGCCGACGAGGCGTGGCACCAGAGCGGCCTCGAAGGGCCACTGGTGGACGCCGGCAGCATCGTCACCACCGGCATCGGCGGACTCCAGACCGTCATCGAACAGTTCCGCGTGCTCTCCGAGAAAGGTCCCGACCGGGTCTCGCCCTTCATGGTGCCCATGATGATGCCCAACGCCGCTACCGCCGCCGTCTCGATGCGCTTCGGTCTCGGGGGGCCCTGTGAAACCGTGACGACAGCCTGCGCGGCCGGCACCCACGCGATCGGCAACGCCGCACGACTCGTGGCCACCGGGCGAAGCACCGTGGCGGTCGCCGGTGGGGCCGAAGCGGTGATGGTGGAGATCGCCGAGGCCGGCTTCCGTAACATGACGGCACTGAGCAACACCGAATTCTCTCGCCCCTTCGACATCGAGCGCGACGGTTTCGTCATGGGCGAAGGCGCCGGCATCTTGATCCTGGAGGAGTGGGAGCACGCCATAGCGCGCGGTGCCACCATCTACGCCGAAGTCCTGGGCGCCGCCTCCACCGCCGACGCGCACCACATCACCGCGCCGGACCCGTCGGGACACGGCGCGATTCGCTGCATGGAGCTAGCGCTCGAGGACGCCGGTGTCACGGCGAGCGAGGTCTCGCACATCAACGCGCACGGCACGTCGACGCCGCTCAATGACCTGGCCGAATCGGTGGCCGTTCGCGCGGTCTTCGGTGATGAACCGCCCCCGGTGACCTCCATCAAGGGTCACCTCGGACATTCCCTGGCGGCGGCGGGCGCCCTCGAAGGCGTCGTCTCGGTCCTCACGCTGGTCAACCAGTTGATTCCCCCGACCGCGGGCACGACCAAGGTGGACCCCGACGTCGGTCTCGACGTGGTCATCGGCGAAGCGCGCCCGGCCAACGTCGAAGTGGTGCTGTCGAACTCCTTCGGCTTCGGCGGCCACAACGGCAGCGTGGTCTTCCGCCGCTTTCACGCCTAGTCGACGACGCGACACGGGCGCCAGTTCGCTGTCGGTCTTTGGCTCTTCATTCGCTTGACCACTCGCGCCGGCAAGAATCGCTACATCGGCCATTCGTCGTGGTGGCGTTCGACGTAGGCGTTGTCGAAAGCCCATCGGGCGTTGGCGATGAACTGTCCTAGGAGGACCGGGTCCTTCTCGCCGACCGATTTCTCGACGCCGGCGCGTACGTCGACGCCCCACACCGGGTAATTCTGCACGATGTCCACCACGTTGGAGGGCGTGAGCCCCCCGGAGGCGATCATCGGCGTTCTCACCTCGCGGTCACCGAACAGTTCCAGACAGTCCATCAGCGAGTAGTGGTCATCGGATTCGGGCACCACGAGGTAGTCGACGCCCGAGAGGGCGGCCACCAAATCGTGATTGGCCGTGCTGGGCAGACTGCGCAGCACGGTGTTGACGCGCTCGGATACGTAGGTGATCTCCTCGCTCGCGACCGTGCCGTCGATTTGCACCGCCGAGAGTCCGAGCGTATTGGCGATCTCCACGATGCGCTGGGGCATCTCGTTGCGAAAGACGCCCACCGAGATGGCGCCCGCCGGCAGACGGCGAACAATATCGTGCGCGGCGTTGACCGAGATCTGACGCGGCGTCGGACCGAAGTCGAATCCAATGGCGCTGGCCCCGAGTCCGATGGAGAACAGTGCGTCGTCTTCAGTGGTGACTCCGGAGACCTTGATAAAGATGCCCTCAGTATTCAACCGCACGTGTCGACCCCTTGGCCCTACGTTAACGGCCCGATCTCCGTGCCATCAGAGAATCTCTTCGACGTGCACGTCGACGGCGAGTTCGAGCTCCGCTGATCCGAAGAGGCTCCGGTGCGCGAATCCCAGACCCACGACGGATCCACCGTCGTGTATCGACGACGTGAGTCCCGATACTCCGGCGGGGCCTTTGGCGGCGAGGACTTCGCCGATGCGCGCTTCGTCGGGACCGGTCGCTCGAACCATCCGCCAGGGCACGCTCGAGCCTCGCGCGTCCAGTCGCCCGACCAACTCTTGTCCCGTGAAACAGCCCTTGGTGAAGGACACGGTGGCGGCCACGAAACCGGCGCCGAAACATTGGGGCGTCAGGCCCCGGGCGAACTCGGCCCCACCCGGCAAGCCCGCGAGAATCTGTTCGCGCACGGTGTTGAACGGTCCGTCCTCGCGTTCGACCGCTTCGAGCGTGCACTGGGTGCGAAGGAGGAAGCGTCGAAGTCGCACGAGGGCGACGTCATCGAGCTCGCGGGGCACCGCGAGGTCATAGCCATCGGCAGTGGTCGAAACGTGACACGACGTGATGACGATGCCGTCGGGCGCGAGCAAAAGCGCCCACGCCCCACTCGCGCTCAGTGTCGACAGATCCTGGCTTAACTGGCCCTGCAAGAAGGGCTCGGATTCGGGACCGCGCGCGATGATGCTCGACCAGCGAACGGTCGCATCGGTCACGGTGTCGGAGGATTCATTCATCGACCATTACAGTATTCGCCAGCGCACGAGACGCTCCCAACCCAAAGGACTCGTCGATGAGCATGCAGAACGAATTGAACACCATTACCTCGACCATGAACGACCTGTCGCATCGCGTGACGGCGCTGGTCGAGACCGAGGGTTCGGCCATGCCGCCGGACATCTACTCCGAACTCGTCGCGGCCGAACGAACGCTCGGCGCGCTGCTTCGTCGCTTGAATCGCGTAGTCGGTCGAATCGCGTAGTGCGAAGGTATTCTGCGCTATGACCGATACGTGGCAACGCAGCCACTCGCTGACGCCCGATCGTCGGCTGGAAGTCCTGAATCTCCTCAACCGCACCGAGACGCTGTTGGGTCGCGAGGCCATCGACGAAGGGCGCCGTCGGATCGTCGTGCACGGATGGCGAGCCGAACACTGGTTGCTGTACCACGAGGGTCTGCTCGTCAAGTACGCCATGGCGACGGGGACCAAGAACGCGATGGTCGAGATGAGTGGCGGCGGTCTTGACGAAGAGCTCTTGCAAAGTCTGTTGAAGCACCACGAGTCCCTCGACTGGTGGACCCGGGGCTCGATGATGCCGGTCCATTCGCAGTGTCAGGTCGTTCGGACCTTGCAGTTGATGCAGGTCGCGCTGCCGGTGACGACCGTCGACGTGCCCGAGGGCGCCACGCTGCGCAACTACGAGCCGGGGCGCGACGAAGACGCGTGGCTCGAACAGAACAACGCCGCCTTCGCCGATCATCCGGAGCAGGGCGCCTGGCTACGTTCGGACCTCGAGGAGCGCACGAGCGAGCCGTGGTTCGACCCCTCGGGATTCCTACTGTTGGAGATCGACGGTCGTCTCGCGGCGTCGTGCTGGACCAAGGTCCACGAACTGCACCCGGACCGCTTCGGGGAGATCTACATCATCTCGGTCCACCCGGACTTTCAGGGACGCAATCTCGGACGGGTGATGGTGACCCAGGGCCTCGACGTCCTGCGAAAGAAGGGTGTCTCCACGGCGATCCTCTTCGTTGATCAATCGAACGTGGGCGCGGTCACGCTGTACGAGTCACTCGGATTCAAAGTCGAACGCGACGACCGCCTGTTGCACTTTCATCGCGACTAATGCACGCCGACGAGTCGGCCAATTCCGAAGGTGACGGCCGCGGCGAACGAACCCACGAGGACTTGACGTAGCGCCCACTTGAATATGCCGTTGCGCGTGAACCAGCCGATCACTCCCCCCACCAGCGCGGCGGCAATGACCGCCAGCACAATCGACCAAACGATCGGATTGCCGCTCGACGTCAGGATCCACGGCAGGAGCGGAATAAAGGCGCCGATCGCGAAGGAAAACAGCGACGAGATCGCCGCGCCCCACGGCGAACCGGTCGTGGAAGGGTCGACGCCCAACTCTTCGCGAGCGTGCGTTCGTAGAGCCATCTCCGGGTCACGCATGAGGTCCTCGGAGAGACGGCCCGCCAGCTCCACGTCTATGCCGCGCGCCACGAATAGTTGACGAAGCTCTTCCTGCTCTTGCACGGGAGATTCCTCAATTGACCTGCGCTCGACGCCAATCTCGTATTCCAGAAGTTCCTTTTGGGCCCGAACCGATATGTACTCGCCACTCGCCATCGAAAAGCCTCCGGCGACGAGTCCCGCGAGTCCGGCCAGTCGAACGATGTTGTGACCGGGGCTGGCACCGGCGAATCCCAGGATTAGTGAGGCGTTGGTCACCAGACCGTCGCTCACCCCGAAGACCGAGGCGCGATACCAACTCCCGGCTACGTTGCGGTGTTTTTCGGGGTGAAAGCTTTGACTCATCGTCCAATCCTACGGCTCGGCTGCGTCAGACGGTCTGAAGAGTCGATTGTCTAGTCTTGACTCTGGAGGTTTTCCATGACGACGCACGTGAACAGCATCGAAGAGTTGACATCGCTCATCGGCACGCACCTGGGCTACGGCGAGTACCGAGCCGTGACCCAAGAACAGGTGAACCTGTTCGCCGACGCCACCGGTGACCACCAGTGGATTCACGTTGATCCCGAGCGAGCGAAGTCCGGACCGTTCGGCGGACCGATCGCTCACGGGTACCTCACGCTTTCGATGATTCCGGTCTTACTCGGAGGCGTGATGAAGGTCGACGGCGTCGCGATGGGCGTCAACTACGGCACCAACAAGGTCCGTTTCACCAGTCCCGTCCCGGTCGGTTCGGAGATTCGCGCGGGCGCCACCTTGGCGTCGGTCGACGAGGTCGCCGGCGGCGTGCAAGTCGCGCTCGACGTGGTGGTCGAAGTGAAGGACGCCCCCAAGCCATCGTGCGTCGCGCAAGTGGTCTTTCGCTACTACCGCTGAGTCCCTTGTCCCCTCCCCTCCCCCAAGGCGAAGAAAAGACGCGACAGGTCCGTGCGATGTTCGACGCCATCGCGTCGCGCTACGAGTTGGTCAACAAACTAATGACCTTCGGCCTCGACACTCGCTGGCGTCGTCGCGCGGTCACCGACCTTCGCCTGCCGCGCCAGAGCGTGGTCCTCGACGTTGCCGCGGGCACCGGCGATTTCACGCGCGAACTGGCGCGACAGGGCCATCGAGCGGTGGCCACCGACTTGAGTTTCGGAATGCTGCACGCCGGAAAGCTCATGGGTGAGCGCGTCCAGGCCGACGCGTCAGTGCTCCCCTTTCGAACCGCCGGGTTCGACGGCGTGACCTGCGGCTACGCGCTGCGCAATTTCAGTGACTTGGCGGCCACCTTTGACGAGATGGCCCGCGTCGTTCGCCCGGGAGGAAGGCTGTCGTTCCTCGAGGTCTGCGAACCGAGTTCGGGACTTTGGCGCGCCGGATTCCGCGTGTGGTTTCGGCGCGTCGTGCCCTTCATTGGATCACTCGTGTCGGACCGGGCCGCCTATCACTACTTACCCGAATCCACGGCGTACCTGCCCGCCAGCGATGAAATCGTTCGCATGTTGAACCGCGCCGGCTTCGCGGCGGTCAATCATCGTCGGGTGATGGGTGGACTAAGCCAACAGTTCATAGCGACGAGATCGTCGTGAAGTTCCGACGTCGCCGGATATCCCGGCAATCGCTCGACACACTGCGCTGCGTCGGCGCCCGTGATGGTTGGCTCATCGAGACCGACGAGGTCATTCGCGTCGGTTTCGGCGCGGCGGTCGACCACGTCGTACTGGAACAGGGTCTCGACGTCGCCGTCGACGCGACCTCGTCGCTCCGCCGCCACGAAGTGAACGGCGAGGACGGTCCGCCCGGCTCGGGCGTGGTCGCCTTCGGGGCTCTGCCCTTCGATCGTTCGGCCCCCAGCCAGCTCGACGTGCCGGAATACTGCGTCACGCAGACGAGTGACGGCGACGCGTGGCTCACCGCGCTGGACGGCTCCGACACGTGGCGTGACGTTCTCGACGGAGCACGCTCGCCGGTCCAAGAGACCCAGAGCCTGCGCTCACTTTCCCTGCAGCCCACGCCCGACGAATACGCCCACAACGTGGCCCTGGCCGTCGAGATACTGCGGTCCAAGGAGATTGACAAGGTGGTCCTGGCCCGGTCCGTGCGCGGCACCGTGCCCGAAGCGATTGACGCCGCCGCGGTCGCCCAACGTCTTCATCATCGTGAGCCGCTGTGCACGATCTTCAGCATCCCCACCAGTGACCAACGTCGGTTCGTGGGCGCGACGCCCGAGTTGATTGCCCGTCGAACCGGTCGCCGGCTGCGCAGTCACCCGCTGGCCGGCACCATCGCTCTACCGCCGAACGTGGCGCCCGAGGACTATTTGACCTGGCTGCTCGGTAGCACCAAGAACCTGCACGAACACAACGTGCCGGTCAACGAGATCGTCACCGCGTTGGAGAGCGTGTACGACGACGTGCGCGCCGACGCCGGGCCGTCGATCGTGGCCCTGCGCACTCTGGCGCACCTGGGCACCTGGATCGAGGCGTCGTGTCGCCACGAATCCGACGCGCCCGACGCGTTGGAAGTCTTGCGACTGTTGCACCCGACGTCGGCCGTCGGGGGCGTGCCGCGCCAGAGTGCCTACGAACTGATTCGCCGCCTCGAGCAGATCGACCGCGGCTTCTACGCCGGACCGCTCGGTTGGATCGAAGCGAACGGCGACGGCGAGTGGTGGATCGGCTTTCGCGGCGTGCTGGTGGCGGGTACCGAATTTGAGGCCTGGGCCGGCGCCGGCATCGTCAGCGAATCGGACCCGATCGCCGAACGCGAGGAGACCAAAGCCAAACTGGCCAGCTTCTTGTCGTCGGTCTTGGTCGACGCCGTTCAGTGAGCGCCGCGGCCGAAGGGCCGCTCAATCGCCCACTTGGTCACCAGCCACAGCGCTTCGACCACGATGGCCCGCGACATCTTCGACTCACCTAACTCACGGTCGGTGAAGGAGATAGGTACTTCGAGGATGGAGGCGCCGGCTCGCCGGGCGCGGTAGGTCATCTCGATCTGAAAGCCGTACCCGTCGGCGCTCACGGTCGAAAAGTCGATCAGTTCCAGTCCCCGCTTGGAGTAGACGCGATAGCCGGCGGTCGAATCCGCGACGTCGAGTCCGAGCATGACTGACGCGTACTGATTGCCGCCGCGCGAAAGCAACCGCCGAGAAAAACTCCACTGCGGTATGTGGCCGCCGGGAACGTAGCGCGAACCGATCACCACGTCGTGGTCTTCGGCCGCACTCAGGAGCGTCGGCAGCGCGTTCGGGTCGTGACTGAAGTCACAGTCAATCTCCACGAAGTGGTCGTATCCCTGTTCGAGGCCCCAGGTGAAGCCGGCGCGGTACGCGCCGCCCAAACCGCTCTTCTTCGTTCGTCGCAGTACCGTGATCTGCCCGACGTCGCCGGCGACCTCCTCGGCCAGTTTCGCCGTACCGTCGGGACTACCGTCGTCCACCACCAGCACGTCGCACTGGGGGACGATCTTTCGCAGGGTACGCAGCATCGACTCAACGTTCAACATCTCGTTGTACGTGGGCAGAACCACGAGCGTACGCATTGGTTGATTCTACCGAGAGCGGGCATCGCGCAACCAGTGGTCGATTGTTTGGAGCATCCGAGATGCCGCGCTTAAAGTACTGCTATGCCGGAGCCCGTCAAGAAGAAGCGATTTGCGCTGCCGCGCGAAGTACGCATCATCTTGAGCGTCGGGTTGTTGGTCTTCGTCCTCGAGTACTTGGTTCTTCCGCAGTTTGCGTCGGCGAGAAAATCGCTGCATCTGCTCGCTACGGTGAACCCCGTGCTGGTCGTAGTGGCCGTGCTGTTGGAGATGGCCGCCATCTACTGCTACGTCGAACTGACCAAATCGGTGCTCTACCCCTACGCCCCGAGCCGCTACAACTTGCTGCGAGTGAACCTGGCCGGCCTCGCGATCAGTCACGTCGTTCCGGGCGGCACCGCGCCGGCCGGCGCGCTCTCCTATCGGATCTTCAATGAACTGGGCGTGCCGAAAGAGACCAACGCCTTCGGTCTGGCCGTGCAGGGCGCCGGCTCGGCGGTGGTGCTGAACATGATCTTCTGGTTCGCGTTGGTGATCTCCATTCCCCTTCGCGGCTTCAACCCCGCCTACGGATTCGCCGCCCTCGCCGGCGTCTTCTTGTTGGCGGCGTTCTCGGGTACGATTCTCCTGATCACCCGGGGTCAGCGCCACGCCGCCAACTGGCTGCGCTGGCTCGCTCGCCGAATCCCCGCGGTGAACCCCGACAGGATCAGCGCGCTGATCGCCAAGGTCGCCGACCGCATCACGATGCTGGTCAACAATCGACGCACCCTCTGGGCCGCCTTCATGTGGGCCGCACTGAACTGGCTCTTCGACGCGGCGTGCCTGTGGGTATTCATCTGGTCCTTCGGTCACGTGATATCACCCATCGACCTCCTCGTGGCCTACGGACTCGCGAACATCCTGGCGGCGATCCCGATCACGCCGGCCGGTCTCGGCATCATCGAAGGCGTCCTGATTCCGACCCTGGTCGGTTTCGGTGTGCCCCACAGCCAAGCGATCCTCGCGGTGCTGTCCTATCGCCTCATCAACTTCTGGATCCCGATTCCCGTGGGCGGCATTTCTTACGCCACGTTGATGTGGCGCAAGGAGAATGGGCTCGCGCCTAAGCGAGAGCCCGAGACCGGAGCATCGCCAGCCGTTTGAACTCACTCTGGGCCGAGAAGCCATTGACCGGCTGCAGACGACGCCAACGACGGTCGGTGCCAAGGACCCACGTGAAGAGATCGTCGCGCCAGGTGACCTCGAAGGCTTCGAGCAGCTCCTGCTGCAGCGTGCGATTCTCAATGGGCACCTGGACCTCGACGCGACGGTCGAGGTTCCGTTCCATCAGATCGGCCGAACCCAGCCAGATGGAGAACTCCGGCTCGCCGGGTGTGCCGAAGATGAGAATCCGCGAGTGTTCCAAGAACTCGCCCACCAAGCTGTGCACGGTGATGTTCTCCGACAGTCCAGCGACGCCCGGCCGGAGGGAACAGAGTGTGCGGACCTCCAGGCGGATCTCGACGCCGGCCGAACTGGCTTCGTAGAGGGCGTCGATGATGGTCGGGTCGGTCAGGCCGTTGACCTTGATGGAGATTCGACCGGCGGAACCGCGGTCGCGTTGAAGGTTGATGAGTTCGATGACCCGGGTGCGCGTCGACAGTGGGCTCACCATGATCTTCTTGTACTGACCGATTCGTGAGAAGCCGGTGAGGAAGTTGAAGAGCTCGCCCACGTCGTCGGTGATGGCCGCGTCGCAGGTCAAGAGACCGAAGTCTTCGTAGGTTCGCGCGGTCTTGCCGTTGTAGTTGCCGGTGGCGATGTGCACGTAGCGCGCCGTGGTGTCGCCTTCACTGCGCAGCACCAGCGCCGTCTTGGAGTGGGTCTTCAAGCCCACGATGCCGTAGACCACGTGGACGCCCGCGTCTTCTAAGGCCTTGGCCCATTCGATGTTGGCCGCTTCGTCGAAACGGGCCTTCAATTCCACCAACGCGGCGACCTGCTTGCCCTGCTCGGCGGCGTGGATCAGGGAGGCCACGATCGGCGAGTCCCCGGACGTTCGGTACAGCGTCATCTTGATGCCGACGACCTTCGGATCGGCCGCCGCCTGCGCGATGAACATCTCCACGGAGTCCGTGAACGACTCGTACGGGTGATGCAACAAGATGTCGTCTTCGCGAATCGCGGCGAAGATGTCGCCCACGTGTTCACCGTCCAAGAGTCGACGCGGCGTGATCGGCGACCACCCTTCGCCTTTGAGATCGGGCCGATCGATCGCGTAGAGACTCCACAGGTCGTGCAGTCCCAGCGGCGCGTCCGTGAGATAGACGTTGGACCGGTCCAGTTCGAGTTGGTCGACGAGGAGTTCCAAGAACTCCGGCGACATCCCGCTTTGTATCTCGACGCGCAACGCCTCGCCGAAGCGACGTCGACGAAGTTCGACTTCGAGAGCCACGAGGAGGTCGTCGGCTTCGTCCTCTTCCAACGTGAGGTCGGCGTTGCGGGTGACACGAAAGAGGTCGGCGCGTCCCACGGTCATGCCCGAGAACAGACGACCGAGATTCGACGTGATCAGGTCTTCCAGCAAGCACCACTGGCTCTCGTTGGCCTGCAAGAAGCGCGGCAGGGAGTTCGGCACCTTCACGCGAGCACTCCGCTCTTCGCCGGTGACGTCATCGCGTACGTAGACCGCGATGTTCAAGGAGAGGTTGGAAATCATCGGGAAGGGATGTCCCGGATCGACGGCCAGAGGCGTGAGGACGGGGTACACGTTCTCGTCGAAGTACTTCGTCATGCGGTCGTGGTCGTCGGCGTTCAAGGAACTGAACGGGACGATCGCGATGCCTTTCTGCGCCAGCTCCGGCAGCAGCACGTCGAGCATGAGTCGGTCCTGACGCTCCACCAGGGAGAGGACTCGCTCGCGAATCGATTCGAGTTGCTGTCGTGGTCGAACGCCGTCAATCGACGCCGTCTGCACGCCGGCCGCGACTTTGTCTTCCAGACTTACGACGCGTACCTGGAAGAACTCATCGATCATGTCGGCGAAGATCGCCACGAACTTGCAGCGATCGAGAATCGGCAACATGTGATCGTCGGCGAGGTCGAGGAGGCGCGCTCCGAACTCCAGACGCGACAGTTCGCGACTGGAAAAGCGCTCCGGTCCGAAGGAACGGACGTCGATGACGAGCGCGTCCGACTCCTCGGCGTCGATTAGATCCATGGCACCATCGTACGACTACTGTTGATTCGTGGCGAGACACGCGAACACCGCAGTGGCGCCCGCCAAGCGACCATCCGTCACGCGTGTGTCACAAGGACGTCTCACAGAACTCGGTCTGATGATCCTCGCGTGGGTCATCGTCGGCTCGTTCTACGTTCTGGCGTCACTGGGTGCCAAAGGTCACCTGCCCGATCGACTCGGAATCTTTCTTACGTCGATCGTCGCCATCTCGCTGGCGCTGCACGTGTGCATCCGTTTTCTCGCTCCGAACTCCTCGCAGGTGCTCTTGCCGATTGCCACCTTGCTCAACGGCGTCGGCTACGTCGAGATCGCTCGATGGAACCCGACGGCCGCCGGCTACCAAGCCCTCTGGTTCTTGGTCAGCGCCGTCGCTCTCGTGGTGACGTTATTCGTGGTTCGACGCGTGCGCGACCTCGACCGCTATCGCTACCTCACGCTGCTGGGAGCCGTTGGCCTCTTGCTGATGCCCCTCGTTCCCCACATCGGTCGGAACTACAACGGGGCGCGTCTGTGGGTCGTCGTCGGACCGATCTCATTCCAGCCGGTCGAAATCGCCAAGATCCTGTTGGTGTTCTTCTTCGCGTCGTACTTCGCGGCGAACCGCGAACTTCTGTCGACCCCCACGCAGCGCATCGGTCGTCGCCAAATCGTCCCCCCCAAGGTGCTGCTGCCGATCCTCTTCGCCTGGGGCTTTTCGATGGCCATCCTCGGCGCGGAGAACGATATCGGTTTCGCGCTTTTGCTCTTCGCGCTCTTCATCTCGATGCTGTGGGTGACGACGGGCCTCAAGACCTACGTCATACTCGGCATGGGTCTCTTCGTCGGTGGCGCCTACGGCGCCGCGCATTACTTCACCCAGGTGCACTCGCGCCTCGACAACTGGTTCAATCCTTGGACCGCCTGTTTCAATCACACCGGCAGTTGTCAGCTCGCTGATGGCTGGTTCGCCCTCGCCAGCGGCGGAATGACGGGCACCGGTCTCGGACTGGGACCCCTATGGACGGGCACCATTTCGGACCTCACGTCGGACATGATCTTCGCGGCGGTCGGCCAAGAGCTCGGGTTTCTCGGGATCATCTTGATCGTGTGCCTCTTCGCGGCCTTCGTGGGCGAGGGATTCCACATCGCCCAAAAAGCGACGTCGGACTACGTCCGTCTCGCCGCGACCGGACTCACGGCGCTGATGGGATTTCAAGCGTTCTTCATCATGGCCGGCGTGCTTCGCGTACTTCCCTTCACCGGCATCACCTTGCCGTTCGTGGCCTACGGCGGCAGCTCGCTCTTCGCGAACTATCTGATCATCGCCTTGCTACTGCGGATCTCGGACGAGAACAGCCTCGATCGCCGTGGTGGGGAGATCGTGGCCGTGAAATTCAAGAGACCGTAGCCAGTCTCTCGACGCAGTTACGCGTAGAAGGCTTGGAGGACGGACTCGGCGCAGAGCACCGGCGCGCGTACGCCCTGTCGCGTGGCCAGGATCAAGGCGTCGCTGGTGCGACAGTCGAAGACCTCGCGACCCCTCGGGGTCATGAGGTCGAGCTCGGCGTAGAAGACGCCGTTGTCATAGCGGGTGATCCGAGCGGCGACGATGTCGGCGTTCAATCGACGTAAGACCTCGGCCATGACCTCGTGGGTACCCGGGCGCCGGCCGTCGATCTTGTCCAGAGCGTTGTGCAGCGCGACCGCTTCGGTCAGGGCAATCGGAATCGCCAGGTACCGATACGGCGTCTCCTCTTCCACCAGGTGCACCAACGGCGAGGCGTCCGAAAGATCGTAGAGCACCGATTCGACGCTCATCACGTTGAACTTCAACGTGTCGGGATCGACGAGGTCTGGCTGGTCGTCCGCGTGGGCGCTGGCCTCGAGCGAATCGCTCGGCTCGTCGCTCGTCGGCGTCGGTTCGTCGCTCATCAGGGGTCCAGCCTAATTGCCGGTGCGACGCGAAATGGAGAGCACCAGACCGCCGGCGGTGAAGAACACCAGGGCCGCCGATCCGCCGTAACTCAAGAGGGGCAGCGGGATGCCGGTCACCGGCATGATGCCCATGGTCATGCCGATGTTCTCGAAGCAGCTGAAGGCGAAGAACACGAAGACGCCAATGCAGATGATGCGGCCCATGGTGTCCTTGGCCAATCGGCCGATGCGAAAGATTCGGAAGCCGACGAAGGCCAGGAGGAGCAGAATCAACATCGACCCGATGAAGCCCAACTGCTCGCCGATGGCCGTGAAGATGAAGTCCGTGTGGTTCTCGGGCACGTAACCGAGGTTCGTCTGGAGTCCCTTGAAGAGCCCGGCCCCGTGCAGTCCGCCCGAGCCAATCGCGTTCTTCGCGTTGTCGACGTTGTAGATGTACTGCGCCCATTGCGGGCTCGTCGAATTCTGATGGAGGAAGCCCGCGAACCGATCGATCGCGTAGCGCTGCACGAGATCGAGATAGAACGCCACGACGATGCCGGCCGAACCGAGCATGACGAGCAAGGTCAACAGACGGGGCGGAACGCCGGCGACCACCAACATGGCGCCGACCGTCAACACGATGATGATCGACGTGCCGAGATCGGGTTGCAGCACGATGAGAAGCAGTGGCACCGCCGCCATAACCAAGAGTCGCGCGACGTCGTAGTTGGTCAACCCATCCGGTCGTCGTTGACAGTACGTGGCGATCGCCAGGATGATGATCAGTACGGTGAACTCACTCGGCTGTATCTGCAAGATGCCGATGCTGTACCAGCGTTGGGCACCGAGTGCCTTTTGACCGATGACGTAGACACCCATGAGTCCTAGCAGCGCGCACACGTAGAACGGGGTGGTGACGATCTCGAGTCGGCGGTAGTCGATCAGCGACACCACGTACATCACGATGATGCCGAGTCCGACAAAGAAGGCCTGTCGCTCCACGTAGTAGTGGGGGTTGAAACCGGCGTTGATCAGCCCTTGGCGCGTCGCGCTGTAGATCATGACGACCCCGGTGACGCCGAGGGCGATGAGACCGCCGGCCAGACCGAGGTCCAGTCGGTCCTTCGAGCGAATACGCGACGACATCGTGCTGATGGTGTCGGTCATGAGATCACCTTCAGCAGTTGGGCGCCGTCGATGGGGAGATCCCACCACCACTGCATCTGCAACGCCGCCTGATAGGCGAGCATGCCCAAGCCGTTCGCGCTGGGACAGCCCGATCGTTCGTGCAGGGCTCGCCACGCCGACCGACGTGGTTCGTAGGTGATGTCGACCGCGACGGTGTGCGCGCCCACGCCTTGCATGACGGCGACGTCATCGACGCGCCCCTCGATCGGCGTGGTGTTGACGATCAGGTCCACCGGTCGATAGGTCAGCGAGAAGTCGTAGACGTGGTCGTACCGGGCGACCAGCGTTTCGACCTTGGTCTGGTTGCGCGCGTGCACGGCCACCGACGCGACGTCGGCGCGTATGAGCCCGTCGATGATGGCGCTCGCCGCTCCCCCGGCGCCGAGCACGACCACGTGCGTGCCCTCGACGTTCAGGTCGAACTGTCCCCGAAGCGCGTTGACGAACCCGTCACCGTCGGTGGACGCGCCGAGCAGCTTCCCGTCGCGCATCAGGAGAGAGTTCACCGACTGCGTTCTGGTCGCCACTTCGTCGAGTTCGTCGCAGATCTCCACGCCGAATCCCTTGAGGGGCATCGTGAGCGTGAGGGCGTCGAACTCCTTGCGCACTACCTTGTTCAACTTCGCCTTGTCCTTGGCGCCTAATTCGACGCGTCGCGACGATCCTTCGAATCCGACCATGGCCAGGGCCGCGTCGTGCAACTGGGGAGTGAGCGAATGCTCAATCGGCGAACCGGCCACGCCGAGACGCCACTTCACCCGATGCCGTTCTCTTGGCCAATTTTCTCCTCACGCAGTTGCTGCGTGAACGTGGTGGAAAACGCCATGGTGCCATCTTTGTTGATCAACGTGAAGTACAGCCAGGTGCCGACGGGCGGGTGCAGCGTCGCGCGTAGGGCGATCGTCGAGACGGCGCAGATCGGGGTCGGCGTCAGTCCAGTGTTCAAATAGGTGTTGTAGGGCTCCTGGGTCTGGAGCATCGCCGGCGTCACCGTACCGCCGTCCATACCCAGGTAGTAGAGCACCGTGGCGTCCATTTGCAGGGGCCCGCCGCGCGCGAGACGGTTGTAGATGACCCGCGCGACCTGGGGCATGTTCACCGGGTAGTAGCCCTCCTTCTCGACGATAGAAGCGGCGATGACCAGTTGGTAGGCGTCCAGTCCGTTCAGGGTCGTCGACGACGTGAGTCCCACCGAGGCGGCTTGCTTCACGAATCGCTTCTCCATGCGCGTCGCGAGCTGGGCCGGTGTCTCGCCCGGCTTGATGATGTAGAGACCGGTCCCGATGAGACCTTCGAGCGAGCCCGACCGGTGAAAGGGACTCGGCGTGTGGCTCGCCGTGGCGAGGGCGGCAAATCGGTCGGCGTAGGAGTTCCCTTTGCCGTTGGAGACGTCGACGGCCACCTCGTGCAGCGTGAGCCCGGCGGTGACGTCGACCGTGGTGACGTTGGGCTGCGCGCTGAATATCGCACGGACGTGCGAGAACGACGAACCCTGGGCGATCTCGTACGAGCCGGGTTGGACTTGAAACGAACCGAAGAGGGCCGTGTCGATCTGGAAAGCGAGCGTGGAGGCGATGACGCCCTTGGCGTGCATCGCCGTGGCGACCGCCGACAATGACTCCCCGGTATTCACCGTGACGATCACGTTCTTGCCCTTGCCGTGGAATATGGGGTCCACCTGCAGGGCGAACCACCCCACCATGACGATGACGACGACAACGAGACCCGCAACAATCCGGCCCAGCGGCTTACTCAGCATTGAGCCCATCTACATAGTTTTGCAGCATGATGACGGCGGCCGCGCTGTCGAGTCGTTCGCGAGACGCTTTGGTCGTCAATCCGGCCTCTGACAACGACTTTTGCGCCTCTTGCGTCGTGAGGCGTTCGTCGAACTGAATGACCGGTACTCCCTCGAAATTTTCTTGAACCTGTGAAAACAATTGATCGGCGTCCGAGGTACTCGCGGTCTTTCGGCCGGAGAGCGCGATCGGTCGTCCGATCACGATGACGGCGATCGCCTCTTCGTCGACCAGAGCCTTCAGTCGCGCCATGGTCGCGTCGTCACGGGCGATCGTCGGCCGCGGAAAAGCCATCGTCGGCCCCGAGTCGGTGACCGCGATACCGCAGCGCTTCGTACCGGGGTCGATGCCGAGGACTCGTGCCATCGAGCTACAACGCCGCCGCCGCGCTCAAGACGGCGTCGATGCCGTCGGGATCACGACCGCCGGCCAGGGCCAGGCGCGCCGAGCCCCCACCGCCACCGCCGACCAACGCGGCCAACCGTTTCACGCTGGCGGTGGCGTCGAGCGATTCGTCACTCGCCACGGCAATGGAGACCTTGTCTTCGAACGCCCCCACCAAGACGACCACGCGACGGCCCCGACGTTGCAGATCCGCCGCCAGCGTCCGTAACTGTTCACCGGGATAGCCGTCCACCCTCGCGACCAAGACGTCCGAGGAGATTTGCGCGTGCAACTCTTCGGCGAAACGTGACAGCTGTGCTTGGCGCAGCGACGACAGCTCCTTTTCGAATTCACGTTGTCGCTCCATGATTCGTTCCAACGCGGGCACCACGTCATCTACCGAGGATTTCAGAATCGACGCCACCGAACCGAGCGCCGCTTCCATATCGTGGCTTCGTTGATAGGCGCCCATCGCACTCACGCCCTCGATTCGCCGCGTATTCGAACCGATGGACGACTCGCTCACGATCTGAATCTGGCCGATGTCCCCGAGGCGGTCCACGTGGGTACCGCCGCAGAATTCGAGGCTGTGGTTGCCGGCGCGCACCACGCGGACGCGATCGCCGTATTTGTCACCGAAGAAGGCGATCGCCCCCATGGTCTCGGCCTCCTTCTTCGTGGTTTGAATAGTGCTGACCTCTTCGTTGGCTACGACGTCGGTGTTCACCAGGGTCAAGACCATGGCCGTCTCTTGGGGCGTGACGCCGGCGCCGTGCGAGAAGTCGAAGCGCAGTCGGTCGGGTCCCACGAAGGAGCCCTGTTGGCGAACGTGATCGCCCAAGACGGTGCGTAGTCCCGCGTGCAACAGGTGCGTCGCCGTGTGATTGCGACGGGTGGCCTCACGGCGCTCGGGGTCGATGGTCGCCACCGCGACCTGACCGGGCAACAACTCACCGGTCAAGAGACCGCGATGGGCGAAGAGCCCGCCGGCGACGTTCTGGACGTCGAGCACCTTGAAACTGCCGGTCTCGGTGACGACCATCCCGGTATCGGCGACCTGGCCCCCCGACTCGGCGTAGAAGGGCGTCGAGTCGAGGAAGAGCTCGCCCACGCCGTCTTGACCGACGAGCGAGGCCAAGACTTCGGTCTCTACGCTGTAGCGCGACACGTCGCGTCCGATGAACTCGGTCGTACCGTGACGCTCGATGAGGTCGCGGTACTGCGCGTCATCGGCCAGATGCAACGCCTTGGACTTGGAACGGGCGCGCTCGCGTTGGGCGGTCATGGCTTCGTCGAAGGCGACGCGATCGACGCTCAACCCCGACTCCGAAACAATCTCGTCGGTGAGTTCAATCGGAAAGCCGTGCGTGTCGTGCAACTTGAAGGCGACGTCGCCCGGGAAGACGATCGCGCCACTCGACGCCACGTCGCGTTGGGCCTCTTCGAGCAGGGAGAGTCCGGTCTTCAGGGTTCGCGCGAATCCCGCTTCCTCGCGCTCCAATACCTCGACGATGAGATCACGGTCCTTGACGAGTACCGGATAGGCGAGGCCCATCTTCTCGATGGTGGCGTCGACCAGCGCGGACGCCAGCGCACGTTCCGAACCGGCCCGGCGCGCGGCCAGGATGGCTCGACGGATGATCCGGCGCAACACGTAGCCCCGACCTTCGTTGGACGGGAGTACGCCGTCGGCGACGAGCATCGTCATGGCGCGACCGTGTTCGGCGATGCGCCGAATGGCCACGTCGGTCGTTTCGTCGGATCCGTAGCTCGCGTCGAGCGCGCGCGACGCCGTCTCGAGCAACGGCGTGAAGAGGTCGGTCGCGAATACGGAATCGAGTCCGTTGAGTATGGCCAGGACGCGTTCGAATCCGGCGCCGGTGTCGATGTTCTTCTTCGGTAGTTCGCTCAGCGTTCCGTCGCTGGCGCGGTCGTACTGGGTGAAGACGAGATTCCAGAACTCCACGAAGCGATCCTCGCCGCCGCTCGCCGGTCCGCCGTCGGCGCCGAACTGCGCACCCTTGTCGAAGAAGATCTCGGAACTCGGCCCGCACGGTCCGGTCGGTCCCATCTCCCAGAAGTTGTCCTCGCCGAGGCGCTGGATCCGAGCGGCCGGGACGCCGATGAGGTCGCGCCACAGCTCTTCGGCCTGGTCGTCCGAGGTGTGCACGGTCACCCATAGGCGCTCGGGGTCGAGTCCAAAACCCTCGGTGATCAGGCCCCACGCGAATCGGATGGCGCCCTCTTTGAAGTAGTCGCCGAAGGAGAAGTTGCCCATCATCTCGAAGAAGGTCAGATGGCGCTGCGTCGTGCCGATGATGTCGATGTCCAGGGCCCGGAAGCACTTCTGGACCGACACGGCGCGCGGATAGGGCGCCGGCTCCTCTTCGGTGAAGTACGGCTTGAAGGGAACCATGCCGGCGACCGTGAACAGCAGGCTCGGGTCGTAGGGAATCAGACTCGCCGAGGGCACCACGGTGTGGCCGTTGTCCGCGAAGTAATCCAAGAAAATTGAACGTAGTTGGGCGGCCTCCACGGCCTTTACTCTACCGGCGGCCCGGAATTGGCCTCGTCTTCGCGTTGCACCATCACGCGCCACTGTTCGACCAACGCCCGTTCGCGCCCGTACTCACTGGGGTCGTAGTAGCGCTGTCCCGCCATGGCGTCGGGCAGATACTGCTGGGAGACCCAACCGCGTTCGTAGTCGTGCGGGTACTGATAGTCCGTCCCGAAGCCCTGCTCGGAGGCGCCGCGGTAGTTCGAACCCCTAAGGTGATCGGGGACTTCCACCACGCCGCCCTCTTGCACGGCGCGAGTGACGGCGCCCAGCGCCCGCGTCACGGAGTTGCTCTTGGGCATCAGCGACAGCGTGATCGTGGCGTGGGCCAACGTGAGGCGACCTTCGGGCAGTCCGATGAACTCGACCGTTCGCGCGGCGGCGTCGGCCAAGACCAATCCCATGGGATCGGCGAGTCCGATGTCCTCGCTGGCGAGGATGACCAGTCGACGCGCGAGGAATCGGGGACTCTCACCGCTTTCGAGCATGGTAACGAGCCAGTAGAGCGCGCCGTCAGGGTCCGATCCCCGCACGGATTTGATGAAGGCACTGATCTGGTCGAAGTGCGTGTCGCGCGACTGGTGATAGAGGCGGCCGTCGCGCGCTTGGGAGACGTGCGCCACCTCGACGAGGTCCGCGGCCGGCTCCTGGGCGCGCGCCAACACGATCGCGGTGTCGAGGGTATTGAGCGCGACTCGTGCGTCGCCGTCGCTGGCCGAGGTGATCGCTTCGAGCGCCTCATCGGTGATGGCGCTCTTTCGCAGTTCCACTCCCCGTCGCACCAGCACTTCGAGGTCGTCGCCCGACAAGGGGTGCAAGCGCCACAAGGTCGCTCGACTCATCAAGGCGGCGTTCACTTCGAAGTAAGGGTTCTCGGTCGTGGCGCCGATCAGTACGACCTGGCCGGTCTCGGTCGCCGGCAACAAGAGATCCTGCTGGGACTTGTTGAACCGATGGACCTCGTCGATGAAGAGCACGGTTCGCTGGTTCTGTTCCCCGAGTCGATCGTGGGCGCGCGACAGCGCTTCGCGCACGTCCTTCACGCCACTGGTGACCGCCGAAAGGCTCTCGACCGCGTAGCCGGCCGAACTCGCCAGGATTCGAGCCAACGTCGTCTTTCCCGTTCCGGCCGGCCCCCACAGGATCATGGACGTCAGTTCGCCGGCTTCCACGAAACGCCGCAACGGACCGTTCGCTCCGACGAGGTGCGACTGACCGACCAGTTCGTCCAACGTGCGCGGACGCAGTAGATCAGCCAGTGGCGCGACCTGTTTCAGGCGCTGAGCGACGGCGTCGTCAAAGAGCGACGTAACTCACGAACCTTTCGGCGAGATGTTGAGCCGCAATTCTCGCATCACTTTGGACGCGACGCCCTTGGGCGCGCCGGTCATCAGGTCCGCACCGGACTGGGTCTTGGGATAGGCAATCACTTCGCGAATATTCTCTTCGCCCGCGAAGATCGCCACCAGTCGATCGATGCCGAAGGCGAAGCCGGCGTGGGGCGGCGCCCCGTACTTGAAGGCACCGAGCAGGAAGCCGAAGCGACCTTCGGCCTCTTCTTCGGAGATACCCAGCGCTCGAAAGACGCGGGACTGGATGTCGGCTCGATGGATTCGAACCGATCCACTCCCGAGTTCCCAGCCGTTCAGCACCAGGTCGTAGGCGCGTGATCGCACCCGCAACGGGTCCGTTTCGATCAGGTCCAGGTCGTCGGGGTGGGGCATCGTGAAGGGGTGGTGCGCGGCCATCGGGTTGCCGTGGTCGTCGACGCCTTCGAAGAGCGGGAACTCCGTCACCCAGACGTACCGGTGCGGCCCTTCGCCGACCGGCGGCGATCCCAACGTCGTGCGGATGGCCCCGAGTACGTGACAGGCCTCGGCGTACTCGTCGGCCACGCACAAGACGAGGTCACCGATCTCGGCGCCGTCGAGCGTCGCCACGGCCGCGCGTTCGGTCTCGTTGAGGAACTTGTCCAAGGGCGAGTCGAGTCCGTCCGCGGTGATCCGGAACCACGCCAGTCCCTTCGCTCCCAAGCCCTTCGCCTGTTCGGTCAGATCATCGAGCCGCGCCCGCGAGAAGCTCGCCCCGCCGCGCACGCGCATCGCCTTGACGGTCGGCGCCGAGAAGGCCCTGACGTCGGTAGCGGCGAAGACGTCGGAGAGATCGTGTAACAGCATCTCGAATCGCAGGTCGGGCTTGTCGGTGCCGTAACGATCGAGGGCCTCGGTCCAGGTCATCGACGGGATTTCGTCGGGCCGCACGCCGGTCACCGCCTCGGCGGCGTCGAGCACGGCGACCGAGACGAAACCGAGGACGTCGTTTTGATCGACGAAGCTCGCCTCCATGTCCAGTTGCGTGAACTCGAACTGTCGGTCGGCGCGCAGGTCTTCGTCGCGCATGCAGCGCGCGATTTGGTAGTACCGGTCGAAGCCGCCCACCATCAAGAGCTGTTTGGCGATCTGGGGGCTCTGCGGCAGGACGTAGAACTCGCCCGGCTGGAGTCGCGACGGCACCACGAACTCACGCGAGCCTTCCGGCGTCGGCGCCCAGAGCAGCGGCGTTTCGACCTCGCAAAAACCCTGGGCGTCCATGGCTCGGCGGATCGCCCCGTTGACGACCGCGCGAAGTCGAAGGTTGCGCTGCATGTGTTCGCGGCGCAGATCGAGGTAGCGAAAGCGCAGGCGCACCTGTTCGTCGATGTCGACGCGGTCATCGAGTTGAAAGGGCGGCGGCTCGGCCGACGCCAGCACTTCGACGACGCAGTCGGTGAGTTCGACCGACCCGGTGTCGAGCTTGTCGTTGACGGTCCCAACGGGTCGTCGGGTCACCGTCCCGCTCACTCGCACGACGTACTCACTGCGTACGTCGACCGAGCCTTCCACGACGGCTTGGATGATGCCCGAGTGGTCGCGGACGTCGAGAAAGGCCAGGTGTTCGCCGTGTTCGCGGCGCTTGGCGACCCAACCGCACACGCTGACCTTCGAGCCCACGTCGCTCTCGCGCAGCGACGCGCACAACAGGTCGCGCATGCTGGTGGCTTCCAGATTCTTCGACATGGTCAGCTCTTCGTCAGTAGTTCGGCGACCACGAAGGCGACGTCACTTCGGCCTACGCGGCGCTGGGTCTGCTCGAAGTCGTCGCTTCGCAAGTCTCTAATCGTAACCTCGTCGTCCGCCAGCTCTTGGGGACCGACCAAGAGGGCCAAGCGTGCGCCCGATTTGTCGGCCACCTTCATTTGGGACTTCATCGAACGACCGTCGTAGGCCCGGGCCGTCGCGAATCCGGCGGTGCGAAGTTCGTCGACCAGCACCGTGGCGACGTCTTCGTTGGTCGTGTCGATGACGAAAAGATCGAGCGCCCGATCGACCAGGTTGCGCGGTTCGACACCCTCGGCGTCGCGCGTCAGGAGGAGACGTTCGATGCCGCTGCCGAAGCCGATGCCGCTGGTGGGCTTGCCACCGAGTTGCTCGGCCAGTCTGTCGTAGCGCCCTCCCCCGCCGATGGCGTTTTGCGCGCCGCCCAGGGCGTCGGCCACGAATTCGAACGTCGTGCGCGTGTAGTAGTCGAACCCCCGGACCAGTCGCGGATCGAGTTGGGTCTCGATACCAATCGACGTCAATCCGGCCAGGACCTGGTTGAAGTGCGTTCGACAGTCGTCACAGAGGTGGTCGATTAGCATCGGCCCTTCTCCGGTCACGGCGATGCAGGCCGGGTCCTTGCAGTCCAATACGCGCAGCGGATTCTCGGACCACGTTTTGCGGTGCTCGTCGCAGAGTCGATCGACGTACTTCTCCAAGTGCGCGCGAAGCAGCTCCACGTAGGCCGCGCGACAGACGTCGTGACCCATGGAGTTGATGAGCAGGCGGAATCGCCGTAGACCGAGCGCCCGGTAGAAGCGCTCCGCCAGGGCGATCACCTCGACGTCGACCGCCGGGTCGTCGGTCCCCAGCACTTCGACCCCGAGTTGGTGGTGCTGGCGATAGCGCCCGGCCTGGGGACGTTCGTAGCGAAAGGCCGGCGTCACGTACCAGGCCTTCCACGGGGTGGTGGGGCTGTGTTGAATGAAGGCGCGAACGACCGGCGCGGTCCCTTCGGGTCGCAACGCGTAGACCCGGTCACCGCGGTCCGCAAAGACGTACATCTCCTTCTTGGCGACGTCGCTCTCCTCGCCGATACCGCGGTTGAAGACACCGACGTCTTCGAACATGGGCGTGATGACCAGTTCGAAGCCGTAGCGGTAGGCGAACTGCGCGAAGGTCGCGACCACGCCCTCCCACTCGGCCGATTTCGGCGCGAGGACGTCGTGGGTCCCGACGGGGGCTTGGAACGGTATGACGGCGTCGCTCATGAATTCTTATTCTGTCCCGGTAGTTGACGGAAAGCGTCGAAGACGCCGTCGACGCTCTTCAGCGCCGCCAACAGGCTACTGAGGTGCGTCGGGTCCGCCAGCTCCACGTCGAAGACCATGCGCACGATTCGCGAACCCGAGGTGGAGGTCGAACTCGAGATGATGCTGAGGTGGTACTCGGCCACGACCTTCGAGACGTCCAGGAGCAGACGCGATCGATCGAAGGCCATGACCTCCAAGACCGCGCGGTACTGACCACTCACCGAGCCGTCCCATTCGACGTCGATGATGCGTTCGCCCAAGCGCTGGGCCAGGGCGACGGCGTTGGAGCAGTCGTCGCGGTGCACCGAGACCCCCCGACCCTGCGTGATGAAGCCCATAATGCTGTCACCGGGCACCGGCGAACAGCACCGCGCCAGGTGGATCATGACGTCATCCAGACCCTCGACGTACACGCCGGCCGTTCGGCGCGTCGTGCGACTGGTGCGCGGCATGCGCGTCACCGTGGTCGGCATCTGTTCGGTGTCGCCACCGCCACGCAGTTCGCGGTCCAGCCGTTGGACGACCGCCAGGGCCGAGATCTGTCCGCTGTCGATCGTCATGAAGAGCGCGTCGAGGTCTTCGAGGTTCATCGCCGCGATGACCGCGTCCAGAGCGCTCGACGAGAGCGAGGTGGCGATGGGCAGACCCTCGCGTCGAAGCGCCTTGGTCAACTCCTCGCGACCGCCCTCAATCGCGTCGTCTCGACGTTCGCGCTGGAACCACTGGCGGATCTTGGACTTGGCGCGTGACGACTGGGCGATCGCCAGCCAGTCGCGCGACGGACCGGCGGTCTCGCTCTTACTGGTCACGATCTCGACCACGTCGGCCGAGCGCAGTACCGTGTCGAGCGGCACCAGGCGGCCGTTGACCTTGGCGCCCACGCAGTGGTGACCGACCTCGGTGTGCACGGCGTAGGCGAAGTCGATGGTGGTCGCGCCCTCGACCAGAGCGATCACCCGACCCTTGGGCGTGAAGACGTAGACCTCGTCTTGACCGAGGTCGAGCTTCAACGCTTCGAGGAACGCGATCGGGTCGTTCTCCTCCTCTTCGACGTCGGCCAGGCGCTGCATCCAGGCGACCTCCTTGTTGGAGGCGCCCTCTTTGTAGCCCCAGTGCGCGGCGACGCCGAACTCGGCGCGTCGGTGCATCTCGAAGGTCCGGATCTGCACCTCGACCGACTTACCCCGAGGTCCGATGACCGTGGTGTGCAGCGACTGGTACAGGTTGAACTTGGGCGAGTTGATGTAGTCCTTGAAACGTCCGGGAACCGGGGACCACAGCGCGTGAATGGCGCCGATCACGGCCCAACAGTCACGATCCTCATCGACGATGACGCGCAGCCCCACCAGGTCGAAGATGTCGTCGAACTCCTTGCCGCCGATGACCATCTTCTCG
This sequence comes from uncultured Acidimicrobiaceae bacterium, assembly GCA_963716515.1. Lineage (GTDB taxonomy): Bacteria > Actinomycetota > Acidimicrobiia > Acidimicrobiales > RAAP-2 > RAAP-2. The sequence goes on along the minus strand of OY970319.1, from coordinate 964,183 downwards.
TAGATGCTCCAGAGGTGCTTCGGTCGTCCGCGGACCTCGGCCTTGATGCCGAACTCGTCGAGCTTGGCCGAGAGCGTGGCCATGACCTCACCCAGGTAGTCCTCGCGCTCGGGCTGGCGCGCCGCCACCATCTGCTCGATCTCGGCGTAGCGCTTGGGGTGCAGGGTCGCGAAACTCAGGTCCTCGAGCTGCCACTTGACCTGTTGGACCCCGAGTCGGTGCGCCAGGGGCGCGTAGACGTCGAGCGACTCTTGGGCGATGGCGCGCTGGCGGGCCATCGGCATGACCGAGATAGTACGCATGTTGTGCAGGCGGTCGGCCAATTTGATCAGCAAAACCCGCCAGTCTTGGGCCATGGCGATGAACATCTTGCGGATGGTGGCGGCCTGTTGCTCCTCCTTGGAGTCGAACTCCAACCGGTCGAGCTTGGTGACGCCGTCCACGACCGCGGCAACCTGGTCTCCGAACTCATTGGCCACCCACTCCTTCGTGATGCCGGTGTCCTCCACGGCGTCGTGCAGCAGCGCCGCGGTGATGGTGGTCTCGTCCAGTCCCAGGTCGGCCACGATATCGGCGACCGCGATCGGGTGGGTGACGTAGGGCTCGCCGGTTCGGCGAAGTTGGCCCTCGTGGGCCTTGATGGCGGCCGCGCCGGCGCGTCGAATGACCTCGATGTCGCCGTCGGCGTGGTGTTCGAGGAATCGCCCGATGAGGCGCTCAATCGACCCGGTCAGGGCGGGGTCAGCCGAGGAGCGAGAAGTGAGACTGACCATGAGGTCAGCCTAATGGCGGCCTATCGCCGTTTTTGTTTACGCGCGCGGGCCTGAATGGTGCCGCGCGACAGCGTGCCGGGCGCCGTTCGCGGGAGCGTTCCGGTCGACGCCGTGGAGCGCGCCACGCGCTGAGCACCGTCGCCGGAGAGCAACGCGGCCGCGGCCGGGGTGAGGACGCGCTGGTCGCCACTTCGCAGTCGCGCGCGTTCGGCCATCTCGCGATAGCGCGGCTCGCGCTCTTTCATCCACGCCAGCAACGGGCTCGCAATGAAGATCGAGGAGTAGGCCCCGCTCATGAGACCAACGAACAGCGCGAGGCCGTAGTTCTGCAGTGTCGTCGCACCGAGGATGTCAGCGCCGACCACCAACACGGCCAAGACCGGCAAGATCGCCACCAGTGAGGTATTGATCGAGCGCGCCAGCGTCTGGTTCATTGAGAGGTTGACCATCTCGCCGTAGGTGAGATCGCCGCTCTTCAAGATGCCCCCGGCGTTGTCGCGCACTCGGTCGAAGACGACCACGGTGTCATAGAGCGAGTACCCGAGGATGGTGAGGATGGCGATGACGGTGTCCGGCGTGATCTGGAACCCGAACAGCGAGAACACGCCGACGGTGACCAGGAGGTCGTGAACCATGGCGATGAAGGCCGCCAGCGCCATCTTGGGCTCGAAACGGATACTGATGTAGGCCACCACGGCGATAAAGAAGACGATCAACGCTTCGAGCGCGCGATGCGTGATCGACGCACCCCAGGTCGGTCCAACACTGCTGGTCGAAACTTGGTTGACGTTCTTCCCGGCCGCCTTGGCCATGGCGGCCGAGACTTTGTTCGAGAGGGTCGTCTGCGCGGTGCTACTCAACGTTTTGATGTCGGCGGTGACTTCGTACGTCTGCGATCCCAGCTTCACCACGGTCGGGTTCCCCAACCCGGCGTTCTTGACCGCGGTGGTCATGGCCGAGATCGAGGAGTGCGGTGCGAGGACCTCCCACGAACTGCCACCCTTGAAGTCGATGCCGAGATTGAAGCCGCGTATCCCCAGTGACGCCAGTCCCAGCACGATGATCACCATCGAGATCGTGAACCAGGTCCGTTTGCGACCAACGAAGTCGACCGTCGTACGACCCTGGTAGATACGTCCCAGACGTCCGGGCATCTTTTCTTCGGTGGTCACGCCGTCACTCATGGGCGCTCACTCCCGGCGTCAGACCGGCGGCCATCGAAAGCGCGGACGTTCCCTCGTTGGTGCGACGACCGAGCAGAATCACCAAGGGCCGGGTGAAGTACCAGGTCATGAAGACGTCCATCAAAGTGGAGAGGCCCAGGAAGAAGGCGAAGCCCCGCACGTCGCCCACGGCGATGAGGTACAGCAAGATGGCGGCGAGCAGACTGACCGTGTCGGCGGCCAACACCGTGCGCCAGGCCGATCGGAAACCCCGGTCCACCGAGGTGCGGATCGAACGCCCTGCTCGGGCCTCGTCTTTCAATCGTTCGAAGTACACGATGTAACTGTCGACGGTGATACCGATGGAGACAATTATCCCCGTGATGCCGGCCAGGTTAAAACTGGGCGCCAGGGCCGTATGGCCGAGCGCGGAGATAATCGCCCACAACAGCGCCGCGGTCGCCGCCAGTCCGAGCACGATGACCAGACCTAACGCCCGGTAGTAGAGAATCGTGTACAGCAGGACCAGTGCCAGACCGACGAGTCCGGCGCCGAGACCGGCCACCAGCGCGCTGTGGCCGAGGGTCGGCGAGACGATCACCGTATTGAGCGGGTTAAGTCGAACCGGGAGCGCTCCGAACTCCATGGCGATCGCCAGATTCTTCGCGCCCTGTTCGGTGAACTGTCCCGAGATCTGACCGGAGCCGGCGAAACTGGTAAAGGCTGTTTGCGTCGGTTGGATGAGCGGCGCCGATTGAATCACGCCGTCGAGTTCAATGGCGAGCGCCTGGTGAAAGTTCTTGTTGGCCACCGCGTCCCACAGCGGACTGCCGGTTTTGGTCAGGGTGTAGTTCACGACCCACGCGCCGACTTGGTCCTGCTGGGCCAGCGCCTTACCAATGGCCTGACCAGTCAGTTCGGATGCTCCGAGGAGATAGCGCACGCCGGGCGAGCCGAGGAGCGGGAGTATGACGTTATCCGTCGGCAAGTCTTTGTTGGGCTTGGTCGTCTTGACGATCGAGTACGCCGAATCGACGGGCGGCGTGTTGCTACTAAAACCCTGTGGTGAGTTATTCGGCGTCACGGCGAGATTGGCGTTCGTCCACAGGTACGAACTGGCGCAGGCCGGCACCGAACCGGGATAGGTCTTGGCCTTCTTCGTCGGCTCGGCGACCTGACAGAGCACGGGACGGAACAACAGCTGCGCGGTCTCACCGACGAGCTTCAGCACTCGACGGGCGTCGGTGGCGCCGGGCACACTGACCACCACGTTCTTACCCTGCAGGTTCACCGCGGCGCCCGAGACGCCGAGGCCGTTGACGCGGTTGTTCAAGATCGTGACGACCTCTTGCATGTCGGCGGTCGTGGCCGGCGTGGCTGGCGTGTACACCACCGAGAGGCCGCCGGCTAGGTCCAGGCCCAGTTTCGGTCCCCATCCCAGGGACAGCGTCGCCACCAAAGAACCGAACGCGATCGCGATCGTGAGGATGAGACTGACGATCATCGATCGTCGCGAACCGACCTGTTGGGCCATTACTTCTGGTCGCCCTCTTCGTGGTGTTCGTCGTCGGAGGATTCAGCCACGGCCGCTGGCGGATCGTATTTTCGGGCGATCGCCGTGGGGATGAAGTCCAGTTCCACGCCGCTCGACCCGCGAAGGGTGATCAAGCCGTCTTCCATCTTCACGACGGTGCCGATGAAGCCGCCAATGGTCTGGGCGCGCTCCCCCAGCTCCACCTTTCGGTTGGTCATGCGCGCGGCCTTCTGCTTCTGGGAACGGGGTCGGATGTAGAAGAAATAGAGGGATCCGAAGACCACCACGTAGACCAGAATCAGAATGGGGCTGATCGACGAGGTCTTCTTGGCTGTCGCCAACAACAAATCAACCGCGAACAACATAGGTAATTCCTCCGTATATAGACAAAGAAACCCTAGTCGTTATGGGCCATCGCTTTAGACCAGCCCACCGCCGCGGGGCGTAATTCCCAGGTGCTGGTAGGCCCGTTCGGTCGCCACTCGACCACGGGGCGTTCGAATCAACAGACCGTCGCGCAGTAAGAACGGCTCGTACGCGTCTTCGATCGTCGAGGGCTCTTCACCGCAGGCGTGGGCCAGCGTCGTAAGACCGACCGGCTGATTGGCGAACTGCTGACAGAGCAGTCCCAGGATGCGACGGTCAATTTTGTCCAGGCCGAACTCGTCGATCCCGAACAGCGCCAGGCCCTCGACGGCGACGTCGTCGTCGATGACGTCGTGACCCTGCACCGCGGCGAAGTCGCGAACTCGTCGCAGGAGGCGATTGGCGATCCGCGGCGTGCCGCGGCTGCGCCCGGCGATGATGGTGGCCGCCTCGCCCTTCAACATCACGTCCAAGAGACCGGCCGAACGACTGACGATGACGGTCAGGTCCTCCGGGTCGTAAAGGTCGAGCTGACCGACGAAGCCGAAGCGGTCGCGCAACGGTGCGGCGACCAGTCCGGTACGCGTGGTGGCGCCGACCAGCGTGAAGTTCGGGAGGTCGAGGCGGATGGCGCGCGCCGACGGGCCGCGGCCGATCATGACGTCGAGGCGACGGTCCTCCATGGCCGGATAGAGAATCTCCTCCACGCCCCGCGAAAGTCGGTGGATCTCATCGACGAAGAGCACGTCACCGTCCTGTAGATCGGTGAGCAGCGCGGCCAAGTCACCGGGGCGCGAGAGCACCGGTCCCGAGGTGATACGCAGTCCCGCACCCATCTCGGCCGCCACGATGCTGGCCAAGGACGTCTTGCCCAGTCCCGGCGGTCCGGCGAACAAGAGGTGATCGGCGGTCTGATGACGCGCCCTCGCCGAACCGAGGACGATCTCGAGGTGGCGCACCAGTTCGCGCTGTCCCACGAACTCGGCCAAGGTGCCCGGTCGCAGCGACACTTCAGCGTGACGGTCCTGTTCGTCGGCGACCGGGGCCACTACGTTGCGCGTCAACTGCTCGACGTCGATCTCGTGACGACTCACGGGCGCCTCAGTAGTTGCAGGGCTTGGCGCAGCGCTGCGCCCTCGTCGTCCGAGAGCGTGGTCCCGCCGAGGGCCTGTCGTACCTCTTGCGTGCTGTAGCCGAGTCCTCGCAGGGCGTCTTCGATGGCGTCGTTCTGCGGGGCGGCTTTCGTCGCCACGTAAGAGTCCGGGACCACGACCTTGCCTTTCAGTTCGAGCACGATGCGACTGGCGGTCTTGGGACCGATGCCCGGGATGGTGGCGATCGTCTTGGCGTCGTCGCTCTCGATGGCCGCGGCGAGGTCACCGGTGGACATCGTTCGCAGGGCCGCCAGCGCGGTCGAGGGTCCCACTCCGGGCGTCACCAACAACAGTTCGAAGAATTCGCGGTCCAAGTAGCTCGGGAAACCGTAGAGGACGATGGCGTCGTCACGTACCGCGGTGAAGACGTAGAGGTCGACGACGTCGCCCACGCGGTAGTCCTCCTGGGAGGCCACGCTCACTTCGTAGCCCACGTCGTGCACGTCGAGCACGATCGCACCGTCCTTGTGGTGATGCAACACCTGACCGTGCAGCCAACCGATCATGCGCGACTCTCGAGGGGATACTTCTCTTCACTGCGCACCACCATGAAATACGTGATGGCCAAGGCCAGGGCGTCCGCGGCGTCGGCCGGCTGGGGTATCTCGGCCAGTCCACAGAGCCGAGCCACCATGCCCTGCACCTGGACCTTGCTCGCCGCCCCGTAGCCGGTGACCGCCAACTTCACCTCTTGGGCGTTGAACTGGCGAACCGGCAGGTTGAGGGCCGACGCCAGGGCGACGGCGACGCCGCTGGCTTGGGCAACGGGAATCGCGGTCTTGGCGTTTCGTTGGTAGAAGACCCTCTCGACCACCACCGCGTCCGGGGTGGTCTCTTCCAAGAGCGTGCGCAGCTCCACCAGCATCTGGCCCAGGCGAATTTCGACCGCCACTTCGTGGTCCGTTTCGATGGTTCCGGCGCGAATGGCCCGAAAGGTCTCGACGCCTTGGAACGACCCTTCGACCAGGCCGTAGCCACAACGGGTCAATCCGGGGTCAATCCCGAGTACGAACATACGTTCGATACTAGACCTCAATCGACCTAATAACTGGGAGCTATCCCTCGTACGACGAGAGAATCTCGTCGGAGATATCGAAATTGGAGAAGACGTTCTGGACGTCGTCGTGGTCGTCGATGGCGTCCATCAGACGAAGGATCTTCTTCGCTTCGGTCTCGGAATCGACCGGGATCGAGTTCTGGGGGATCAGCGTCAGTTCGGCGCTCAGTACCTTGGCGCCGTAGCCGTCGAGGGCGTCGCGTACCGACCCCAGGTCTTGGGGCTCGGTGGTGACGGTGAAGTTCGCACCGTTGGATTCGAAGTTCTCTCCCCCGGCGTCCATGACCCATTCGAGCAGTTGGTCCTCGTCGAGGGGACCCTTGACCTCGATGACGCCTTTGCGGTCGAACTGCCACGACACGGCGCCGGGCTCGGCGATGGTGCCGCCGTTTCTCGCGAAGACGTGCCTCATCTCGGCGCTGGTTCGGTTGCGATTGTCGGTCAGCGTCTCCACGATGACCGCCACGCCGTCGGGGCCGTAACCCTCGTAACTGATCGCTTCGTAGCGCACGCCTTCGAGTTCACCGGTACCACGCTTGATGGCGCGTTCGATGGTGTCCAAGGGGACCGAGGCCTCGCGGGCCTTTTGGTACATGGTGCGCAGCGAAGCGTTCGTGTCGAGGTCACCGCCGCCTTCTCGCGCGGCGACCTCCACTTGACGAATCAACTTGGCGAAGACCTTGGCCCGGGCGCTGTCTTTGGCGCCCTTGCGATGCTTGGTCGTGGCCCATTTTGAATGGCCGGACATCAATTCCTCCCGCCCCATTGGGCTTAACTACTGTACCGGACAATCAAAGCGCGTCGACGAAGAGCCGGTGAATCCGCTCGTCGTTCGTCAGTTCCGGATGGAACGAACAGCCCCAGATCCTTTCGCGGCGAACCAACACCGGGTGTTCGCCGTCGCCGTGGTCGTGAAAGGCCAGGACCTCTAAGTCCGGCGACCACGTTTCGATCTTGGGCGCCCGGATGAAGACGCCGGGCACCTCACCCAGGCCCGTCACGTTGAGCGTCGTCTCGAAACTCGAGATCTGGCGGCCGTAGCCGTTGCGGCGAACCGAGAGCGGCAACACGTCGAAGCTCCACTGGTCGCTTCGCCCGTCGAGGATCTCGTGGGCCAGCAGGATCAGTCCGGCGCAGGTGCCCAAGACGCTCAGACCGTCCTCGATCTTCTTTTCCAGCGTCGGGCGAATGTCCGAGGTGGTCAGCAGATAGGCGATGGTGGTGGACTCCCCACCGGGCATCACCAGACCGTCCAGATCGTCGAGCTGGTCCACGCTGCGCACGGCCACGACCTCCGCGCCGACGCGTTCGAGCATGGAGGTGTGTTCGCGCACGTCGCCCTGGAGGGCGAGGACGCCAACGCGAGGCACGTCTACCAGCCGCGTTCGGCGAGACGTTGCTCCAAAGAGGCCGTCTCGATGCCCTTCATCGCGGCGCCCAGACCGGTCGAGACCTTGGCGACCACGTGCGCGTCGCGGAAGTGCGTCGTGGCTTCGACGATGGCCTTGGCCATGCGCTCGGGATCGTCGCTCTTGAAAATCCCCGATCCCACGAAGATCGCCTCGGCGCCGAGTTGGAGGACGAGGGCGGCGTCGGCCGGGGTCGAGATGCCGCCGGCGCAGAAGAGCGGGACGGGGAGTTTGCCCGTCAGCGAGACCTCTTGAATCAGCGGCAGGGGCGCCTGGAGGTCCTTCGCCAGCGCGAAGAGTTCGTTGGCGTCGGCCGACTGGAGCCGACGCATCTGGGCGTTGATCGTGCGCAGGTGTCGAACGGCCTCGACGACGTTGCCGGTACCGGCCTCGCCCTTGGAGCGAATCAGACAGGCGCCCTCGCCGATGCGTCGAAGCGCCTCGCCGAGATTGGTCGCGCCGCACACGAAGGGAACGGTGAAGGCCCACTTGTCGATATGGTTCTCTTCGTCGGCCGGCGTCAAGACTTCGGACTCGTCGACGTAGTCCACGTCGAGGGCTTCGAGGATCTGGGCTTCAGCGAAGTGACCGATGCGGGCCTTGGCCATGACGGGAATCGTGACCGCGGCCTGGATGCCTTGGATCATCTCGGGGTCGCTCATCCGCGCCACGCCACCGTCACGTCGGATGTCGGACGGCACGCGCTCCAGGGCCATCACCGCCACGGCGCCGGAGTCCTCGGCGATCTTGGCCTGTTCGGGGTTGACGACGTCCATGATGACGCCGCCGCGCAGCATGTCGGCCAGCCCGCGCTTCACGAGGGCCGATCCGATGGTTGAGGAATCGTGCGATGAACTCATGGCCACCAGCCTAATTGCCTTCAGTTACCACTCTTCTAGCGCACGGGCGCGCAGTTCCACGTCGTCGAGGTCACTCAGGTCGCTGGCGCGGCCGCTCCAGATGTCGAACCAGATCCAGCGCCACTGCGCGTAGGTAGCGCCGGCGAAGAACGACGTGCTCGAGAGCTGCTGGCCCGCGCACTTACGCAGCGCCCCGGCCAGTCCCGGCGGGTAGCGAATCGCGGCGGCCGCGACCTCGTCGGCGCGGTAGGCCAGTCCTTGACCGGCCAACGTTCGACGCGATTCATCGTTCGTCACCGCCACGGCCGCGACACTTTCGCGCATTAACAGACCGAGGCGGTGTCGCGCGAGGCAGTGCGCCACCACGCCTTCGAGTTCGATGAGTTCGAAGTCGCGCATCAAAGCGTCGGTCACGAAGAAGGAGAGTCCCGCCCCACTCGGCACCAGCGCGGCGTTGTAGCCGGGGTCGCTCACGATGTAGGTGTGGACGGCGTCGACCCCGAAGGTGGCGGCCAGTCGGTCCATGACCGTCGTGAGACGAAGGCGGTCCTTCTCGGTACCGCCGGCCTGGAACTGGTCGAGGACGAGATTACCGAGGGTGAGACCCTTGGCTTCGTAGCGAACCAACGCGCGACGCAGGTCCCATCCGTAAAGAAGCGCGATGGCGAGACCCACCAGCGGTAGCCACGGCATCACCACCACCCCGATCGCCAACGCCGTCACCACGATGGCCACGCCAAGGCTCTGGGGCAGCTTCTTGCGCAGGGCGAACGCGCGCACGACTTTCTGATTGGCGTGCTTCTCGGCGTTGGTCGGCGAGTACGGGCTCTGCCAGTTGGGATCGAGCACCGGGGCGACGTAGCGCGGTCCCCGGTCGCGCGAAGGATTCGAGCGGCGAGACCTCGAGCGCTGCTTGGTTGCCATGACTTCAGGTTACCGGGTCGCTGAAAATCGTTCGCGGGCCAACGAATAGAGATCTTCGTAGCGGTCGATCAACGTTGACATCGACCACTCGTTGGCGTGCGCCTTGGCCTCGGCGATTGACGCCGTCGTCTCATCTCGAAGCGCGCGGTCGATGGCGCGCTCGAGGCTGGTGTCGTCACCCGGCGGGAACAGAGTGGCGAAACCGGCCGCCGCCTCGTGGTAGCCCTCGATGTCACTGGCCACCACCGACGTTTCACTGGCCATGCCCTCGAGCAGAGTCATGCCGAAGCTCTCGCCCCCGAGGGACGGCGCGATCACGGCGTTCGCTCGACGCAGCCACCGTCGCTTCACTTCGTCGCTCGGTGCCCCCGCGAACTCGATGGCGCCGTCACCGGCCGCGAGCGCTTCGAGGGAACGTCGTTGTGGTCCGTCGCCTAAGACCACCAGTCGCCACGGATCCCCGGGCTCCGCGTTGTGCGCGCGAACGGCGTTGATGGCGTGGGCCACACCTTTTCGTTCCTCGTGGCGTCCGAGGACCACCAGCACAATCTCGTCGCCGCGCTCTCGCGGGGTCGCGACGAAGCGTTCCATTTCGAATCCGTTGAAGAGGACCGTCGGGATAATGCCGCAGGCGGCCGTGATGGTGGCGGCGGCCGATTCACTGACGGCCGCGCTGGCGTCGAGGTGGCGAGCCAGGCGGCGCAGCAGTGGCTTGGTCAGACTGAAGGCCGGTCCACCACCACTACGGTGAAAGGTCGCCACCGCCGGGGCGCGGTGGGCGCGCAGGGTTCCCCAGCCGACCAGTGGCGCGAACGGTTCGTGGAAGTGCACGACGTCGGGACGAAAGTTCGCGACCGCCCGCGCCGCGCGTCGCGACGCCGTCGGCGAGAGCGTGAGCGGCGCTCGACTGCCGTTGGCGGGGACCTTCAGGACCGCTCCGAAGCGCGCCACCCTCGCGGGCGTGTCATAGGTCGTCTGATCGAGGGCGTCGGGCGCCACCAGTAATACGTCATGGCCACGACGAGTGAGTTCGCGACTCATCGAGAGGACTTGTTCTTGCACTCCGCCGTACGCGCTCAAGGCGTAGGGCGACACGATGGCCACGCGCAACTTAGGCCCCGTCGAATCGCGGTTGCAGCACGTGCCACTGTTCCGGGGCTCGTCGGATGAGGCCCTCGAGCTCCACCGCGATCGCCTGGGTCACCCTCGTGACGTCGCTACGCAAACGGCCGAGACGTTCGGCGGCGATGGGCGGGGTGATGACCGCGAAGTGATCGCGACCGGGTCCCGAGTAACAGGCCGCCGCGACCAACGTCGCTCCGGTGCGTAGCGCCAGGGTGGCCGGCCCGGCCGGCAGACGCACGCGCTCGCCGAAGAACGTGACCTCGATGCCGTTGCCTTGGAGGTCACGGTCACAGAGCAGACCGATGACGCCGCCGCCGCGCAACGTCTCCAGGAGCACCTGGCCGGCGTGTTCGTCCAGTGGTTCGATGCGAATCCCGATGGACTCGCGCTTCGCTTTGAACCAGTTGAAGAGTTCGGGCGGTTCTAAGTCTTCGGCGATCGCGGTCATGCCCAGACCGAGAGAGTTGAGGAACGACCCGCCCCACTCCCAGCTGCCGATGTGCGGCAGCGCGATGATGGTGCCGCGGCCCACCGCCTTGGCGTCGTAGAGGTACTCCAGCCCTTCACCGATGCGAAAGCGCGCGAAGACGCGTTCGGGCGCGATGCCCGGCAGTTTCGCGCCCTCGGCCCAGTACTGTCCGTAACTCTCGAATCCCCGGTCGACGAAGTGCTCCAACGTGCGCTCGTCGAGCTCTTCGGCGCCGACTCGTAACGCGTGCGCCACGTTGGTGCGCAGGTTCTTCCGAGCGCTGGTGCTGCGTCGGCCCACGAGCCGGGCCAGGCGTTTCGCCATCGACACGTCGAATCGCTCCGGCAGTCGTTCCATGACGGCGCCGAGCGACTTGAAGAGCGTGACCTTCGACCTGTCGCCCACGATTAGCGACGCGACGTGCGGCTGAGCCCTCGACGGATACGGCTGCTGTGGTGGTGGATCCGACCGGCCTGGGTCATCGGCGGATCGGCGCTGGCCGCGATCTGCCATATCCGCCAGAAGCGACCAGCGGCGGTCATGGCCGTGAGGGCCAGCATGATCCAGAGCACGGGGATGAAGATCGGCTTGGCCAGCAGCCCGACGCCTAGGAGAATCATTCGTTCGGCCCGTTCCATCAGTCCGCCCTTGGCGGCCAGTCCCAGGCTCTCGGCCTTGGAGCGCTGATAGGAGATCAGGTAGGTGGTAGTGAGAATGGCGAACGGCAACAGCACTAGTTGACCGTGACCGTGCGCCGTCAGATAGAAGGCCACGCCGCCCAGGATCAGGGAGTCGGCCACCCGGTCCATGACCGAGTCGAAGAAGGCGCCGCGCTGGCTGGCTCGCTTGGAGGCCTTGGCGACCGGACCGTCGAAGAGGTCGTGGAAACCGGTCAGGGTGAGCAGGACGATGGCGATCCAGAAGTGGCCGAGGGCGATCATCCAGGCCGTGGCGAAGGAGAAGACCAGGCCCGAGAAGGTGAGCACGTCGGCCGAGAAGCCGATGCGGACCAACCAACGCCCGGTGGGCAGGGTTACCGTCTCCACCGACTTCCTAAAGTTTCCGTCGAGCATCGATCCTCCGGATCCCGTCACTCAATTGTAACGAACCGTCATATCCAGGCGCCTCAAAACCTGTCGTGGACCTTTCGCCACGTCGATTCCAGCGATTCCGGCAAAACGCGCGTTTCGCCGATGGTGGTCATGAAATTCGTGTCACCCAGCCAGCGCGGCAGCACGTGGCCGTGCAAATGCTTGGGAATGCCGGCCCCGGCGGCCTGACCCAGGTTCAGGCCGATGTTCATTCCGTCGGGTCCGTAGGCCGCTTCGAGCGCCACGACCGTACGACGAAGCATCGTGAAGTAGTCGTCGTATTCGGCGTCGGTGAGCTCTTGGAGCACGGACACGTGACGCCTCGGCAGGATCAGGACGTGCCCCGAGCCGTAGGGAAAGGCGTTGAGGACGACGAACGTGAGCTCGCTCTTGGCGATGACCCCGGTGTCCTCATCGACCGGCTCTTCGGCCAACTTGCAAAAGACGCACGCCCCGTCGTCGGCGGCGTGGCTCTGGGCGACGTTGGCCACGTAGTTCTCGCGCCACGCGGCCGAGAATCGCTCGAGGGCCACTAACGGTCCTCGGGCGAGCCGTGGGTGACGACCTCGTCGAGAAGGCGTTGGCGAAACGCCGCCACGCTCACGCCCCGTTCGGGATCGTTCGAACCGCGCGCGTTGACCCCCAGCGTGCCCTTTTCGACGTCGTCGTCCCCGACCACCAAGATGTAGGGGATCTTCTCGAGCTTGGCCCGTCGAATTCGAGCGCCCAACGGTTCACTGGCCACCTCGACGTTCACCCGCAGGCCTTCGAGTCCGAGGGTCTCGGCGACGTACGTGGCGTAGGCGTCGTGATCGTCGCGCACGCCGAGGACTCGCACCTGCTCGGGACAGAGCCAGGTCGGCATGTTGCCGGCGTAGTGCTCGAGCAGTATCGCCATGAACCGTTCGACCGAGCCGAAGAGGGCGCGGTGAATCATGATGGGACGCGACCGTGAGTTGTCGGCCGCGACGTAGGTCGCGTCGAATCGTTGTGGGGTTTGGAAGTCCAGCTGCACCGTCGACATCTGGTGAGTGCGTCCGATGGCGTCGCGAGCCTGGACGGAGATCTTGGGACCGTAGAACGCGCCGCCGCCCGGGTCCATCACCAATTCCAGACCGGCGGCCCGGGCCACCCGTTCCAAGGTCGCCTCGGCCTCGGCCCACTCCTCGTCGGTCCCGACGGCTTTGCCCGGCGGGCGCGTCGACAGCTCCAGGTAGAAGTCTTGGAGTCCGAAGTCACGCAGCAGATCGAGCACGAACTGCAGCGTTCGGGTCAGCTCCTCACCGATCTGCTCCTTGGTGCAAAAGATATGGGCGTCGTCCTGGGTCATACCGCGCACGCGGGTAAGTCCGTGGACCACGCCGGACTTCTCGTAGCGATAGACCGAGCCGAACTCGAAGTAGCGAAGGGGCAGATCGCGGTAGCTGCGCTGGCTCGACTTGAAGATCAAGGTATGGAAGGGACAGTTCATCGGCTTCAGGTAGTACTTGGTCCCGCCGTCGAGTTCCATCGGCGGATACATCGACTCGGCGAACCATTCGAGGTGTCCGGAGACCTCGAAGAGTTCGGACTTGGAGATGTGGGGCGAGTAGACGAAGTCGTAGCCCGAGACCTCGTGTCGCAGGCGCGAGTACTCCTCCATCACCCGACGCATCGTGCCGCCCTTGGGGTGAAAGACCGCCAGTCCGGGACCGATCTCACTGGGGAAGGAGAACAGGTCCAACTCCGCCCCGAGCTTGCGGTGATCACGAAGTTCGGCCTGGGCCATCTGTTCGAGGTGCGCGATCAACGCCGCGTCACTCTCCCAGGCTGTGCCGTAGATGCGCTGTAACTGCGGCTGCTTCTCGTCGCCGCGCCAGTAGGCCCCGGCGACGCGGGTTAAGAGGAAGTTGCCGAGACGCGCCGTCGACGGGACGTGCGGACCTCGACAGAGGTCGGTGAACGTCGGCGAGTTCGAATAAGTGGAGACCGAGGAGGTCGAACCGACTTCGGCCAGGTCCTCGTCGGTCGGCGCTTTCGCGACGGCGTTGATGATCTCCACCTTGAACGGCTGGTCCCGAAAGAGCGCCAGGCCCTCTTCGATGGAGTACTCGTGACGAGTGAACGGCTGGTCTTCGGCGATGATCGCGCGCATCTCCTCGTCGATGCGAATCAGGTCGTCGTCGTTGAAGTGCGCCCCGCCCGGGAGTTCGAAATCGTAGTAGAAGCCGTCGGCGATGGCCGGGCCGATGGCGTAGTGCGCACCGGGCCAGAGTCGGGTGACGGCCTGGGCCAAGACGTGGGCGCTGGAGTGACGGATGACTTCGCGACCGTGGTCGCTCTGGGGCGTGACAATCGAGACGGTGGCTCCGTCGGGCAGTGGCGCCGTCAGGTCCGTCAGTTGGCCGTTGACCTGGGCCGCGAGTGCATCTTTCGCCAGACGTTTGCCGATCGCGCTCGCGAGGTCGTGCGCCGTTGATCCTTTGGGGAGCGTGCGCCGACTGCCGTCCGGGAGCTGTACTTCGATGTCAGACATTTCGGCCACTCATTGTCAAATGTTAATGCCTAACAATGAAGCGGCTGGGGCGACGTTGAAGCCGGCGTGCGCGGCGTCATCGACCGCACGCAACGCGGCCGGACTGTCGAGATCGTCGTCGAGGGCGCATCGCACGTCGTCCAGGACCGAGCTCGGTCGTCCGTTGGTGAGCGTCGAGCGCCACGTCGCGAGACGTGACTGGGCCATGGCGAGCAACTCGTCGCGCCACTCCCAGTCCTCGCGATAGTGATGGTCGAGCAGCGCCAATCGCACGGCGGTCGCTTCAGCGCGCTGGGCCAACTCTTCGACGAAGACGAGGTTGCCCAGGGACTTCGACATCTTGGTCCCCTCGAGTCCGACCAGTCCGACGTGCATCCAGTGCTTCACGAACGCGGCGCCGGAGACCGATTCACTCTGGGCTGCCTCGCACTCGTGATGGGGAAAGGCCAAATCGCGTCCCCCGCCGTGCACGTCGAGGGTCACGCCGAGGTCGCGCAACGCGATGGCCGAGCACTCGATGTGCCACCCCGGTCGTCCGGCCCCCCAGCGCGACTCCCAAGCCGGTTCGTCCTCCAACGACGGCTGCCAGAGCACGAAGTCCAACGGATCACGCTTGTTCGGATCGTCGGGACGTCCACCGTGGACCGCGGCCAGTTCCAGCATGGCGCCGCGGTCCTCGTGGCTCACCTGTCCGAACCGGGGGAACTTCGAAACCTCGAAGTAGACCGATCCGTCGACCTCGTAGGCCAGACCCGATTCGAAGGTGCGCCCGATCATGGTGAGGATCTCCGGAATCGCCCCGGTCGCGCGTGGTTCGCCGTAGACCGGGAGGAGGTTGATCAGTTGCATGTCGCGTTCGAACTTGGCCATCTCTTGCGCCGCCAGGTCCAAGTAGTTGACCCCCAGTTCGCGCGACTTGCGCAACATGTCGTCGTCGACGTCGGTGACGTTGCGCACGCATCGCGTCTCGTGACCGGCGTCGCGTAGTCGGCGCTGCAAGAGGTCGAAGCAGAGATAGACGTAGGCGTGGCCCAGGTGCGCCGCGTCGTACGGCGTGATGCCACAGCTGTAGATGGTGACGAGGGGGCCCGCCTCGAGGGCGTACAGGCCGCCGCGCGCGGTGTCGTAGAGCTGCATCGAGCTAGAGACCCGCCATTTTCACGTAGCTGTGGGTCTTGTGACGAATGTTGATGGAGATGCACACGGCGGTGAACGCTTCGATGGGACTGGCGAGGGACATGGTGCCCGCAATGACGGCGCGCAGTCCACTCACGCGATCGATCATCTCGGCGACCTGTCGTCTCGCGTCGTCGTCGTCGGAGAAGATCAGCACGTCGGCGTCTAATTCGGAGTCGAGGTCTTCCATGTGGGAGGCCGGCAAGTGGTGGAAGGCCCCGACGATCACGCTCTCGGGCAACGCGTGAGCGATCTGGGCGGCCATCGAACCGCGCGACGGGTAGAGCGCCACCATCTCGCGACCCTCTCTCGACAGCGCGTTCACCATCGAGATCACGATCTTGCCCCGAAGTGATTGGCGAAGGCCACTGGTCGTAGGGATCGCCGAATCCCACGGCGTCGCCACCACGACCAGGTTGCACTCCGCGGCCTCCTCATTCGTGCCGCCCACCACGGTGCCCTCACCGCGCAAGGTCAGTCCCCGAGCGATCCCCTTGGCGCGCTCGGCGTCGCGAGAACCGAGTACGACTTCGTAGCCCGCACCGGCGAGTCGC
Source organism: uncultured Acidimicrobiaceae bacterium (assembly GCA_963716515.1). Taxonomy (GTDB): domain Bacteria; phylum Actinomycetota; class Acidimicrobiia; order Acidimicrobiales; family RAAP-2; genus RAAP-2. Next base: position 948,013 of record OY970319.1, on the reverse strand, counting down.
GCCGCGACCCCTCGACCGGCGGGACCGGTACCACCCAGAATGCCTACTGTTGCCATCGTCGTCCTCGAAAAATAGATGTTGGCAAGTACGCTAACAACATGCCGCTCCTGGATGACCACCGCATTCTCGTCACCGGGGTGCTCACCGAAGACTCGTTGGCCTTCGGCATCGCCAAGCGAGCCCTGGAAGAGGGCGCGACGATCGCCCTCTCGGGAGCCGGGCGCGGACTTTCCTTGACCAAGCGCACGGCGCGCAAGCTCGGCGAGGTCGGCGAAATCGTCGAACTCGACGTCACCGATCCCGAGCAGATCGAGGCGGCCGCGGCCGAACTAACGACGAGATTCGGACGACTTGACGGGATGGTGCACGCCATCGGTTTTGCGCCCTCGAGTTCCCTCGGTCACGGCATGTTCGCCTCCCCGTTCGAGGACGTCGCGACGGCGATGCACATCTCGACGTACTCCTTGGCGGCGCTGGTCGGGGCCTTTCGGCCGCTGCTGCAAAAGAGTGAGGCCCTCGGCGGCGCCTCGGTCATCGCCCTGGACTTCGACGGTTCGCGGGCCTACCCGATGTACGACTGGATGGGCGTCATGAAGGCCGGTCTCGAGTCGCTCGGACGCTATCTGGCCCGAGAGGTCGGACCGGACAAGATTCGCGTGAACATGTTGGCCGCCGGACCGATTCGCACCATCGCCGCGAAGTCGATTCCGGGGTTCTCCCAGTTCGAGGACGCCTGGACGGAGAAGGCGCCGCTCGGCTGGGATGTCTATGACTCCAGCGCCGTCGCCGACACGGCGATCGCTATGTTGTCACCGCTCCTACGCGGCACCACCGCCTCGATCGTCTACGTCGACGGCGGCTACCACTCCATGGGCTAGTCCTCCTGGTCGGCGAATTGCGTCTCGTAGAGGACGCGGTAGACACCGCCTTCGGCTAACAGTTCGGCGTGAGAGCCGCGTTGCACGATCGTGCCGTTCTCCACCACCAGTATCTGATCGGCGTTTCGAATCGTCGACAGCCGATGCGCGATCACCAAGGACGTACGCGACGACATCGTCACGTCCAGCGCGCGCTGCACCGCCGCCTCGCTCTCGTTGTCGAGGTGGGCCGTGGCCTCATCCAGGACCACCAGTCGCGGCGCCTTGAGCAAGAGACGCGCCAGGGCGACGCGCTGCTTCTCGCCGCCGCTCAGTCGATAGCCGCGCTCGCCCACCACGGTCTCGAGTCCGAGCGGCAGTGACTGCACCAAATCCCAGATCTGCGCCGCGCGCAGCGCCGCTTCGATCTCCGCCTCCGTCGCTTTGGGCCTCGCGAAGATCAGATTCACGCGAAGCGTGTCGTGGAATAGATGTGGGTCCTGGGTGACCACGCCCACCATGGCGTTGAGCGAGGCCGTGGTGGCGCGGCGCACGTCGACGCCGTTGATGGTGACCGCGCCCCGGTCGACGTCGTAGAGACGCGACACCAACATCGAAATGGTCGTCTTGCCCGCCCCACTGTGACCGACCAGCGCCGTCATGGTGCCCGGTTCAACCCGAAACGACACGTCGTGCAGCACGTCGGTGCGCGGCGTGTCGTCGAGTCGCGCCACGGCCTCCAACGAGGCCAACGAGACCTCCTCGGCCCCGGGGTACGAGAAGTCGACGTGGTCGAAGACCAACTCCGCCGGTCCGTCGGGGATCTCGACGGCGTCGGCGCTCTCCTTGATCATGGGCTCCAGGTCGAGCACTTCGAAGAGTCGTTCGAAGCTCACCATGGCCGACATGTAGTCGATGTTCAAGTTCGACAGCTGGGTGAGCGGACCGTAGAGGCGCGTCAGATAGAGCGTCAGGGCCACCAGGGTACCCAGGGCGATCGTGCCGTGTATCACTTCGACGGCGCCGAAGCCGTAGGCGAAGGCCGTGGCCAGCGACGCCGTCAGCGACAGTGCGATGAAGAAGAAGCGCTGATACATCGCCTGGTGAATACCGATGTCGCGAACCTGTCCCGCGCGGCTCTCGAAGAAATCACGCTCGTCGCGCGGACGACCGAAGAGCTTGACCAGCATGGCGCCGGACACGTTGAATCGCTCCGTCATCACCATGTTCATTTCCGCGTTCAGCTCCATGCCGCGCTGAAACAACGTGCCGAGCCGTCGACCCACCGTTCGCGCCGGAATCAAGAAGACCGGTAATAGGAGCAGCGCGACGAGCGTGATTTGCCAACTCAGGACCAACATCGTGCCGATCACGATGGTGACCAGGATCACGTTGCCGACGACGTTCGAGAACAGGTCGGTGAAGGCCTGTTGCGCACCAATCACGTCGTTGTTCAATCGACTGATCAGCGCCCCGGTCTGAGTGCGTGAGAAAAAGGCAATTGGCATCTCTTGAATGTGGCTGAATACTTTGGCGCGCAACTCATAGATCAGTCCTTCACCGATCACCGCCGACGTGCGGCGTTCGAACAGCGAAAGGAACGCGTCGAAGAGCGCGAGCCCGGCGCCGAGCGACGCCAGTCCGATGGCGAGATCGGCTCTTTTCTCTTTGATGGCGATGTCAATGATGGCGCGAAACAACAGGGGCGTGACCGAACTGACCACGGCGTCGAGCACCACGGCGATGAGAAAGATGACCAGCAGCGCACGGTACTGCTTCGCGTAGGTGAGCATGCGCGGGAGGGTGCCCTTTTTTATCTGGTGTTCGAGGATGTCGCGATTGCGACGCATCGAGCGCATGCCCATCACGCCGCCACCGCCACCGCCACCGTGCATGCTCATCGCGTCTCCATTGCCCAGTCGATTGTAGGAAGGGCCAGAGTCGAAACGAGCGCTACTTAGTCGTCGTCGAGTCGCCGCTCGATATCGCGCAAGGTCGCTTGGTAGTGAACGCGTGCCTGTTCTCGAAGCTCGTCGCTCGAACAATCGTGACCGGGCACCTCCCAGGTCCGGACCGACACCGGATTGGTGTCAATTTCTCGAAGCACGTGGTAGACCGCGTCGCGCGTCAGGGCCACGATCTTTCCGAGTCCGACAGTCCCCCTCGCCTTGTAGCGCCAATTGGGTGTCGGACCGGGCGACGGCTCGGACCAGCCGGCCCGTCGCAGCTTCTCTTCGTCCTCGGGGCTCAGCGCCACGGCGTCACCGATGTTGAAGTTAGATACCACTTCGGCGATGATCAGACCGTCGGGCTCGACCCAGAACTGCACGTATCGATAGTCCTCGAACTCGATGATCGACACGAAACAGCGCGGGTCCGCGGCCATGGCGCCGAGCATCTCGGGCAGGTTGGCGATGAACGAACCAACGTACGACTCGACCCGCTGGTTATGTCCGCTGGCGTAGACCGTTCCCACGATTCGAAACTACGAACCCACTGTGACATCCGACTGGCTTACGTCGTGAGGGCACTCACCACGATGATCACGCCGAGCGTCATCATCACGCACGCACCGACCGTTCGAAGGATGACCAACCGATGCGGCGAGTCGGACAGCCATTCGCGTGCGGTACCGGCGATCATCCCCCACGTCCCGTCACTGAGAAAGGCCATCACGCTGAAGATGAGACCGAAGATCAACAGCTGCACCGTCACGCTGCCCTTGGTCCGGTCCACGAAGTGCGGGAATACGGCGGCGAAGAAGACCAGCGACTTCGGGTTCAAGATGCCCACGGTGAAACCCTGGCGAATGACCTGCACGTTCGACGGTCGATACTCCTCGCGCTTGGTCATCGCGGCGGCGTGCTCCTGACGATGCCGCATCGCACTCACGCCGAGCCACAACAGGTACAGACCCCCGGCCAACTGCAAGGTGATCGAGAACGTCTTGGAGTGACTGAGCAGTGGTCCAAGTCCGACCGCCACGATGATCGAGAGGATCAACGTGCCGATCGAGTTGCCCAGGACCGTCAACACCGCCACGGCGCGGCCCCAGGCGACGCCGCGCGCCAACGTGAACAACACGCTCGGTCCGGGCACCATGATGATGGTGATCGACGCAATGAAGAACTCCGCGAGCTGACTGCCCGAGATCACGCCCGCCACCGATGCACTGTTCGCTCCATTACGTTCAGACTCGCGCCGATGCTAAAGCCGATCGTCGCGGCGAAGAACGCCGTGGCCACACCGACGGTGCCACCGAGGAGCCAGCCGATGGTCAACACCACCGCTTCGATAGTGAGACGAATGTAGACAATGCTCACGTTCAATCGATAATGGAGTCCCGTCATGAGACCGTCGCGCGGACCCGGTCCGAGATTGCAGGTCAAATAAAAGGCGCTGCCAATGCCGATGGAGAGCACCGCGCCCAAGGCGTAGACGATCTTCAACCACACGGCGTGCGAGACCGGGACGGCGTAGGTCGTCAGGTCCAAGACGTAGGCGATGATGATGACGTTCGATATGGTCCCGAAACCGGGACGCTGGCGTAAGGGTATCCAGGCGAGGAGCACGACCACGCTGATCAGCGCGGTCGCCCAGCCCAGCGAAATCACCAAGTGTTTGGCGATGCCTTCGGCGAAGACGGTCCACGGCGAGGCCCCCCACTGCGACTGAACGAGTAGGCCCTCACCGAACCCGAAGGCCGCGAGTCCCCCGAAGAGGGGCGCCACCATCCGAGGTCGAACGGCCCACGCGTTGTGCGCTCGCCACGGGGTCTCGGGAATCTTGTGGCTGAGCTTCATGGTGTTCGAACGCTACCCGTGCGTTCTTCGCCGAGAGACGTTCGATCACCCTTCGAACGCAGAGCGTTTCGAACGTCGAGACGTCTGCGGAGTTAGCGGGTCTGTCCCACCAACCGTTCGACGGCGTTGGTGACGGCGGTCACGACCAACGGATTGAAGACCGTGGGCACGATGTAGTCGGCCGACAGTTCGCCCGGCGTGACGACGTCGGCGATGGCGCGTCCGGCGGCAATCTCGATCTCCTCGGTGACCTGTTTGGCCCCGGCGTTGAGCATGCCGCGAAAGATTCCCGGAAACACCAGGACGTTATTGATCTGGTTCGGCTCGTCGCTTCGTCCCGTCGCCACGACCGCGGCGTAGCGCCGGGCCAAGACCGGGTCGACTTCGGGGTCGGGATTGGCCAGGGCGAAGATGATTGAGTCCGGCGCCAGTAACTTCAGCTGGTCCTCGGACACGAGATTGGAACCCGAGACTCCGATCAAGACGTCGGCGCCGGTCATGGCGTCACTGAGGGAACCGGTGCGCTTCTCTTTGTTGGTGTGCGTGGCCAGCCATCGTCGCTCTACGTCGAGGCTCTCGTCGGCGGCCGAAATAATGCCGCCGCGATTGACGCCGATGACGTCGCCGACACCTTCGGTCAACAGCAACTTGGAAATGGCGACGCCGGCCGCCCCCACGCCGAGCACCACGACCCGGACGTCCTTCATCTGCTTGCCCACCACCCGAAGCGCGTTGAGCAGGGCCGCGAATACGACGATGGCCGTGCCGTGTTGGTCGTCGTGGAAGACCGGAATGTCGAGCAGGTCGCGGAGACGCCGCTCGATCTCGAAGCAGCGCGGCGCGGAGATGTCCTCCAAGTTGATGCCGCCGTACACCGGGGCGATGCATTGGACGATACGCACGATCTCGTCGACGTCCTGGGTGGCGAGGCAGACCGGCCACGCGTCGATGCCGCCGAAGCGCTTGAACAAGAGCGCCTTGCCCTCCATGACCGGAAGCGCCGCTTCCGGTCCGATGTTGCCGAGGCCGAGGACCGCCGAACCGTCGGTCACCACGGCGACGGTATTGCGCTTGATGGTCAACTTGCGCGCGGCCGACGGGTCTTTGGCGATCGCCATCGATATGCGCGCCACCCCCGGCGTGTACGCCATCGAAAGGTCGTCGCGCGTCTTGAGCGGAACTTTGGGTTCCACGGAAATCGTGCCGCCGAGGTGCATGAGGAAGGTGCGGTCACTCATGGCGATCACCCGGGCGCCGTCGACCACTTCGACGGCGGCGCGAAGCAGCTCGGAGTGGCCTTCGTCGGTGGCGTTGCACGTCAGGTCGATGGTCATGCCGGCACCGTTCGGATCGACCACGTCGAGGGCCGTGACGGCGCCCCCGGCGTCGCCGACGGCCGTCGTGACCGCGCCGATGCGCGAGTGGTTCTCCAGCGTCACGCGCATGGTTATTGAATACGAGGCACTGGGAACACTCATGGCACGATCCTTCGTTTGTGGGTCTCGGGTGAATATGGTGCTGGTCGCGCAAGGTGGCGCGGCACGAACCCGTGACGCGGACCAATTCTAAGACGGACGGGTACGCCGACCAAATCCAATCGGCGACTTTCCTATGGTCCTAAGTCACATCGGACAGTTGACGCCGTCATTCAATCAGAGTGACAACCTTCCCACCGCGACCCGGGCGGGCGAGAGAACAGCGTCGAGCGGTAACGTGACGTTGAGCAGACGACACAAAGGAGATCCAATGGGATTCATGGACAAGGTGAAAGAACAGGCGGCGTCGGCGGCGTCGGCGGCCAAGGACGCCGCGGCCAAGGGCCAGGCCAAGGTCGGCGAAGTTCAGGCCAAGCGTGGCGCCGACGGCGTGCTGCGTCAGTTGGGATTGGCGGCGTACCTCCAGACCCAGAATCGGGCACCGTCCACCATCGACAGCGACATCGAGAAGTACATCGAAACGCTCAAGGCCTTCGAAGCCGAGCACGGCGAATTGAGCGCGGAAGACTCCCCCAGCACCTGATCGCGGCTACTCGATCAGCAGTACCACCCGGCCAAAGGCCTGACGGCTCTCAATGAACGCGTGCGCCTCCTCGGCGTCGGCCAAGGCGAATCTCCGGTCGATCTCCACTCGAAGATCTCCCGCGGCGACCTCCTCCAGGACGTTCGCAATCATGGCGTAGGCGCGCGATCCGACGAAGAGCTCCGGTCCGAGGAAGTAACCGATCAGACTCTGATTCGAGCCGCCGAGCGTTGAGGTGTCCAGCTTCGTGGCTTCGCTTCGTCCCGCGTTGCCGAACGTGACGCATCGACCGCGATAGGCCAGCGCGGTGAGGCTCTTCTGCAGGTTCTCGCCGCCCACCGAATCGAGGATGACGTCGGCACCTCGGTTGTTGGTGAGCGATCGAACCTCGGCCACGAAGTCTTTCTCTCGGTAGTTGATGCCGTCGTCGAGGCCAAAGGGACGAAGGCGCTCCAGGCGCTCGTCGCTCGAGGCCGTCGCGATGACCCGCGCGCCGGCGCGCTTGGCCATTTGAATGGCGGCCAGTCCCACGCCGCCGGCGCCGGCGTGAATCAGCGCCGTCTCTCCTTCGACGAGGCGCCCGAATTCGAAGAGCCCATCGTGGGCCGTCCCGTAGGCCACGGGCACGCAGGCGGCCAGTTCGGTCGCGAGCCCGTCGGGGATCTTCCAGGTGGTGAGCGGATGCGCGACGCGAAGCTCGGCGTGCGATCCGTGAAAGGCCAGGGAGACGACCCGGTCCCCGACCGCGAAACCCGTGACGTCCGGTCCGACGCTCAACACGGTGCCGGCGTTTTGATATCCCACCACGTGAGGAACGGTGACCAGCGGTCCGCCCAATCGATTAAGCGTGTCGCCACCTTCGATGCTGACCACTTCGACGCCGACCAGCATCTCGCCGGGACCGGGAACCGGGTCGGGTACCTCTTCGTAGCGAAAGACGCTCGGCGCGCCGTTCTCGTAGTAAACCGCGGCTCTCATGGTTCTCCTCGTTCAGTCGTGGGCGCCCAGACTCTAACGCGAAAGATTTTGCGCACGGTCGTGAGGAGTGAGCAGTTCCACTCGACGTCGATCACGCGCCGGTTAATCTCCACATGAGGCGGACCGAGCGCAAGAAGTGACTTTCGCTCATGACAGGCCCGGAGAGGACGGCGATGAGCACGGCCGTGGAGCACGAAGCGACGAGAGACGCGGTCATCGAACACTTCGACGTCGTCATCGTGGGCGCTGGCATCTCCGGTATCGGTACGGCCTATCACCTGCAAACCCAAAATCCCGATCGCAGTTTCGTCGTGCTCGAGGCGCAAGAGAGTTTCGGCGGTACCTGGAATACGCATCGCTACCCCGGGATTCGATCCGACAGCGACCTCTACACCTTCGGGTACCGATTCAAACCGTGGACCAGTGCGCCCATCGCCACGGCCGACGAGATTCAGAGGTACCTGGGTGACGTCATCGCCGAGAACGACCTACGTCACCACATCCGCTACGGACACCACGTCGACTCGGCGTCGTGGAGCAGCGCCGACAACCGCTGGAGCGTGCGCGCGACGATGGCGGACACCGAGGGCACGGTCCTCTTCAGCGCCAACTTCCTTTGGATGTGTCAGGGCTACTACCGCCACGCCGAGGGGTACACGCCCGAGTGGCCCGGCATGAAGAGATTTCAGGGGACGATTGTCCATCCCCAAACGTGGCCCGAAGGTTTGGACTACCGCGACAAAGAGGTTCTGGTCATCGGATCGGGCGCGACCGCGGCCACGTTGGTGCCGGCCATCGCCGAGGACGCCCAGCACGTCACGATCCTCCAGCGCTCGCCAACCTATTACTTCACCGGTGAGAACCGAAATCTTCTGGCCGATCACTTGCGCGAACTCGAGGTCCCCGAAGAGTGGGTCCATGACATCGTGCGGCGCGAGAACCTCTTCAACTTGCGCGCGCTCACCCAACTCGCGCTCGAGGAGCCACAGTTCGCCAAGGACGCGCTGATTGATCTGGTTCGCGCCGCCCTGCCCCCGGGCTTCGACGTCGAAACGCACTTCACGCCGCGCTATATGCCCTGGCGCCAACGAATCGCCTTTCTGCCCGACGGCGACCTGTTCAAATCAATCAGCGCGGGTCAGGCGTCGATCGTCACCGACGAGATCGAAACTTTCACCGAACGGGGCGTCACGCTCAAGTCCGGCGTCGAACTCGACGCGGACCTCATCGTGACGGCGACCGGATTCAATCTGAGCGTCCTGGGCGATATCTCGTTCTCGATCAATGGCACCCCGCTGAACCTCGCCGATACCGTCACCTATCGGGGCATGATGTTCTCCGGCGTGCCCAATCTCGTGTGGGTCTTCGGCTACTTCCGCGCCAGTTGGACCCTCCGGGTCGACCTGGTGAGTGACTTCGTCAATCGGTTGCTCACGCACATGGACGAACTCGGGGCCCTGCGAGTCACGCCAGAACTGCGCCCCGAGGACCGTGACGAACCGTGGCTGGAATGGGTCGACGTGGAGTATTTCAATCCCAACTATCTGCTGCGCTCGATGCACCTCATGCCCAAGCGACTCGACAAGCCCGAGTGGCGTCACACCCAGGACTACTGGGCCGAGCGCGACGAACTGCCGATGGTGGACCTCGACGCGGGCTGTCTGGTCTTCGAATGACAAGAAGCGTTCATGCCGTTCGCCGCTAACGGGCCCGTCGAGCTGTACTACGAAACCTTCGGTCCACCCAGAGGCGAGACACTCCTACTGGTGAACGGACTCGGTGGTCAGTGCATCAATTACGAAGTTGAGTTCTGTCAGATGTTCGTGGACCGCGGCTTCTTCGTCATCCGCTTTGACAACCGCGACGTCGGCCTCTCGAGCAAACTCGATGCGTTCACCCCGCATCTCAAAGACGTCGCCGCCGCTCTTCGTGAAGGTCGAGCGCCCGACGTCCCGTACCGGCTCTCGGACATGGCCGATGACGCCGTCGCCGTGCTGGAGGCCCTGGAAGTGGAAACGGTCCACGTCGCGGGCGTGTCCATGGGCGGGATGATCGTCCAGCAACTGGCCATCGACCACCCGAGCCGGCTGCGGTCGATGACCTCGATCATGTCCACCACCGGCGACCGCGACGTCGGCCAAGCCAGTCCCGAGGTCGCCGCCCTGTTCTACGCGCCGCCGGGTGAGGACCGGGCCACGGTCATCGCCCGCAGTCAAGTGCTCCAACGGCTCACCAGTCCCACCTCGTTCGACCCGGACCGAGTCGCCCAACGCGTGGGTGACGCCTTTGATCGCTGCTTTTGTCCGCGCGGCGTCGCGCGACAGTTGGCGGCCGTCATCGCTTCGGGCAGCCGCACGCAGTCACTCGGCCGCGTCGAGGTACCCACGCTGGTGATCCATGGTGACGAAGACGGACTGATCGACATCAGCGGCGGGGTTCGCACGGCTCAGTGCATCCCCGGAGGCCGATTCCTGGCGATTGCCGGCATGGGCCACGACCTGGCACCGCGACATTGGGCGACGATCGTCGGGGCGATCGGCGACCACGCCCGAGCGGCGACCGAGCGAACGACGAACCCCCGCCCAAATTAAGAATTCTTTCCAATTTCAGTTGCTTCTTACGTAAGCGTTCGCTTACACTGGAGCGATGGACACCGCGCTCAAAGCGATCGCCGATCCCCGACGTCGCGAGATTCTGCGTCTCGTGTGGTCGGCCGAGATGCCGGCCACCGATATCGCGTCGCACTTCCACGACGTCACTCGTTCGGCCATCTCCCAACATCTGGGCGTCCTACGCCAAGCGAATCTCGTATGTGAACGGCGCGCCGGCAACCGTCGGCTCTACCGCGCCAACGTCGAAGAGATGGCTCGCCTGCGTACCTTCCTCGACCAGTACTGGTCCGGAGGTCTCGATCGACTCAAAACCGCCGCGGAAGCGGCCCAACAAACAAAGGAAAATAGACATGGCTGAATTAACGCGCGAGGTCCTGGTCAAGGCCGATCCGTCGACCATCTTTGCCCTGCTGATAGAGCCCGGGATGCAGTCGTGGTTGGGCACCGACGTCGAGTTCGACGCTCGTCCCGGCGGTCTCTACAAGGTCAACGTCGGCGGCGATCATCCCGCCCTGGGCGAGTTCGTCGAAGTCCAGCCCAACGAAAAGGTGGTCTTCACCTTCGGCTGGAACGAACCGGGTCATCCGATCCCGGCCGGATCGACCAAGGTCGCCATCACGCTCATTCCCGACGGTGACGAGACCCTCGTGCGACTGGTGCACAGCGGGCTCCCCGACGACGCCATCAGTGACCACGAAGAGGGATGGCAGCACTTCTTGGACCGTCTCGCCACCGTCTCGGTCGGAGGACAACTGGTCGACTGACTCCTTGGGACACGACGTCGCTCGTTGCGTACGATGTGGTGAACCTTGGAGAGAGATCATGAGCGACGACGCCAACACCTGGAAGATGATTCACGACGAACGAACACGGGCCGCCGACATGCTGGCGTCTCTGTCGCCCGAGCAGTGGACGGCCGACACTCTTTGCAAGGGCTGGAACGTTCGCTCGGTGGCGGCCCACATTATGGTCGCCAGCGAACAGTCGACGGGACGATTTATGAAAGGCCTCATCTCCAGCGGTTTTCGTTTCAACGTCATGACGGACCGCGATGTTCGCGGCGCCGCCAGGCTGTCACCGGGCGACATCGTCGCGCATATTCGCGCCCGAACGACGACGACTAACAAACCGCCGGCCCCGGCGATGGCGATGCTCGGCGAAGTCGTGGTCCACGGCACCGACATTCGTGAACCCCTCGCCATTGCCGACAACACCTCGAGTGAGGCCAAGCTGGCCTGTCTCAATATGTTCAAGGGCTCGAACTTCCCGGTGCCGGCCAAGAGGACCATCACCGGGCTGCGACTTCGCGCTACCGACGCGGACTGGACCTACGGCGACGGTCCCGAAGTCGCGGGACCAATGCTGGCTCTGCTGATGGCGATGGTCGCTCGACCGCTGTTTCTGTCGCTGAGCGGTGAAGGCGTCGAGACGCTGCGCGGTCGGGTCGCTAAATAACTCAACACATTCGAAAAAGGAGTTCACGTGACCAAGGGCACGAAGAGCGATCCGTGGGAGTTGACGACGCCGCCGGGTTCTTCGAACTATTCGATGTACCGCGACCCCGACGGCGATCCCCCGGCGCTGGTGTGCGTCGTGGGTTCCACCACGCTCAAGTACCACCTGTCGGCGATCGACGATCTCCACGCGTGGCTGCTCGCCCAAGGTGACTGGGTCGCCTTGGGCGCGGCCGACGAGAACAAACCGGCCGCCGACGGCACGGTCGAGGCGTGGGGACGTTCACCGTCCAATCCGGTCGGTGGATGGTACGGACTGCGCAAGGGTTACCGCGGGCGATTCGGGATGTATCTCCCGCCGCTGCTCGAAGCCCTGGGACTGGCCGAGGTCACGCACGATCCGCGCAACAACAAGATGCGCGCGCTCTAGGCGGTTGGCCGTCACCGTCACCTACAACTAAAGGCGCATCCTTGAGAATTCCTTTAAATCATTGGTGAATGAAGTTTGAAATTGAGGTGTACGATACAGTACAGTACACAATTGAAGCGATGAGAAGGAGCGGCCAATGGATCAGACCGAAGTCGTCAATCGTCGTTTGGAACTCCAGGGGGGCCACGGCATCCGTCACCGCGGTCATCCGATGGACACCAGTCGCGACGTCGCCATCCGCGACGCGGCGCTCGACCTGCTCTCCGAAATTGGCTACGACCGACTGACCATGGACGCCGTCGCCGCGCGCGCCCACGCCAGTAAGGCGACGATCTATCGCCGTTGGCAAGGTAAGGCGGCGCTCGTCGTGGACGCGCTCAACTGCTCGAAGGGTTCGATGGTTGAACCGGACACGGGATCGCTCGAGAGTGACTTAGCCGCTCTCGGTCAAGGCTTCTGCAGCCAGGAAAGTCGGTTCAACGCCCAGATCATGTTGGGTCTCATAACCGCACTGGCCCACGACGCCGAACTGCGCGACGTTTTTCGTGAGCGAATGATCGAGCCGCGAACGCGTGTGATCCGCTCGATCTTTGAACGGGCGGTTGGGAGGGGCGAAGTCTCGACTGAACGAAATCTTGATCTCCTCGTTTCGCTCTTCCCCGCGCTCATGATTCAACAGGTGCTGATTACCGGTGAACTACCTGACACCGACTTCTCGCGCCACGTCATCAACGACGTGATTCTCCCCCTCGCCACCGCTCCCACCAGTCCCATCAACGCCTAACTCCAAGGAACTCCCCATGTCAACGACCCAAGCGCCGGATCTGACCGGCAGCAACACTGAAGGCAAGCACCTCGGACTAGCACTGGCCGTCATCGCCGGCGCTCAGCTCATGATCATCCTCGACGCGACGATCGTGAACGTGGCCTTGCCCACGATTCATCGCAGCCTGCACTTCTCGACCAATAACCTCGAATGGCTCATTACCGCCTACTCGCTGACCTTCGGTGGACTCTTGCTCTTCGGCGGTCGCACCGGTGACCTATTCGGCAAACGTCGAATGTTCATGATCGGCATTTCGATTTTCGCCGTCGCGTCACTGCTCGGGGGCTTCGCCACCACCGACGTGTGGCTCATCATCACCCGAGCGTGTCAGGGCGTCGGTGGCGCCATCGCCGCGCCGACCGCGCTCTCGCTCATCGCGACCAACTTCCCCGAAGGTCCGCTGCGCAATCGGGCCATGGGCGTGTACGCCGCCATGGCCGGCGCCGGCGGTGCCGTGGGCCTGCTGCTCGGTGGGTTACTCGTAGACCTGGTCTCGTGGCGCTGGATCTTCTTCGTCAACGTGCCCATCGCCGCCGTCATCCTCGTCCTCGCCCCGCGCGCCCTCAACGAGTCTTCGACCACGTCGGGCAAGCTCGACGTTCCCGGAGCGCTCACGGCCACCGGCGGCATGCTCGCCCTGGTCTACGGACTCTCCAACGTCGCGGCCCACAGCTGGACCGCGACGAGCACGCTTATCTCCTTAGTCCTGGCCGCGGTCCTGCTGATCCTCTTCGTCCTCATTGAGACTCGAACGGTCGAGGCGTTGATGCCCCTGCACATCTTCGCTAACCGCAATCGATCGGGCGTCTACGGCATGATGCTCTGCATCGGCACGGCGATGTTCTCGATGTTCTTCTTCCTCACGCAGTACCTGCAGAACGTGTTGGGTTGGAGCGCTCTCAAGACCGGCGTCGGCTTCTTGCCGATGACGCTCGGCATCATCACGGCCGCGGTCCTCGCCTCGCGACTGGTCGGTCGAATTGGTATACGTCTTCCGCTGCTCGTCGGTCCGGCGGCGGCCGCCGTGGGGTTAGAACTCCTCACGCGTCTCACGATCCACAGCGGCTACGGGACGATCGTCGTGCCCCTGCTCATTGTGTCGCTCGGTATGGGACTCTCATTCGTCCCGTTGACCCTGGCGGCGGTGTCCGGCGTGCAACCGAACGAGGCCGGTCTGGCGTCCGCGCTGCTCAACACCACCCAGCAAGTCGGCGGCGCGCTCGGTCTGGCCATCCTCTCCACGATTGCCTTCGACGCGTACAAGTCGAAGCTCACCAGCGTCGTCGCTGCCTCGCACGGCGTCGCCTCGCGACAGGCGATGAACATCGCCACCACCCACGGGTACACGACGGCCTTCCAGGTCGGCGCGTTCATTGCCTTGGCCGGCCTACTCGTTTCGGCGATCGTGATTCGAGCACCCAAGACAGTGGCTCCCGAGGCCCGTCCGGTCCACGCCTCGGTGTAGTTCGGATCAGGGTATCTCCACCAAGACGTCACGGCGGCAAAAACGCTCACTTTGAGATATGGTCGACCCTGTTTCACGTGTCACGAAACGTGGAGAGGGGAAACGATATGTCGTCGACCAGCCCGATTGAAGTGCGCGACATGGGCATCATTCACCAGACCTTCCGGCGCGCGTTCGAAGAGTCGGCGCGACTCATTCGCGAATCCCCCGCTCCCTCACCGGGACGCGTGACGTTCCTCGCGGATCACATCGACTTCGGTCTCACGATGCTCGAACACCATCACGAAGGAGAGGACACGATTCTCTATCCCTTGTTGGTGGAGCGCGTTCCCGATCACGCCGCGCGAACCGAACAGATCGACCATGAACATCAAGTGGTCAAGGGGGCGATCGACCGCGCCATTTCGGCCAGCGCCGCGTGGCGCCGTGCGCCTACTCGCGAAAACGCCGAGGGCCTGGCCGCATCGCTCGATGCCCTGAACGAGTCGCTCCTGCCGCACCTGGACAATGAGGAGCGCGAGATCGTCCCCTTGGCCGCCGTCACGGTCACTCAAAAAGAGTGGGACAGTCTGGCCAAGCACGGCATCGCGGCGATACCGGGCAACAAACGACTCATCGCCTTCGGCATGATCCTGGAGCCACTCAATCCGACGGACCAGGCCTACATGCTTTCGAACCTTCCGCCGCCGGTAAAGGTGCTGTACCGCGTCGTCGGACGACGCGCGTGGACCAAGTACGCGAATACGCTCCGCTTCGGCAAGTAACGAGCGCGGCGAAGCGACCTCTCGGCATCTCGTTGTAGCACGGCGTGACCGAACTCGTCCATCAAGACCAGCTCGACGATTGAACCCCTACTGAGCAGCTTCGGGGAAGTGTTCCACCGTGTCGTACGAGACGAGCGGCTGTGTGAAAAAGCCAGACTTTCCTCGCGCCCTCACCCAGGCGATGAATAGCAGCGGTATTCCGAGAGCGAACACCGTGATGTCCGGAATCGAGCTCCGGCCGCCGGCCGCCATCACCTTGTAGCAGACGTAGAGCAGCACGACGCCGCCGATGAACGGTAGGTACACCATGGTGACGTTCTTTCGGAAATTCTGCCCGATCGTCTTTCGAAAGGCCCAGGCGCAGCCCAATCCGGTAATGCCGTAGTAGAAGGCCACGAGCACGCCGATGTTGTTGACCAAGTTGTTGAACACGTGACCGCTCGAACTCGAAAAGGATGTCAGCATGATGCCGAAGAGCGAGATGAAGGCCAGCGTGATAGTTCCGACGGCCGGCGTCAGGGTCTTCGGGTGGATCGACGCGAAGGCCTTGGGGAAGACACCGTCGCGAGCCATCGAATACGAGATGCGGGCGGCCGGTAACAACGTGGTTTGCGTCGTCGCTACCGTTGAGGACAACACCGCGAAGATCATCACGTAACTGGCCCACGATCCGGCAAACTGCTGACCGAAGTAGAAGAGCACTCCGAGTCCCTGGCTCTCGATCGCCTTCGGGCCGAGCAACATCTGGACCGCGATGATGTTGAGCACGAAAATGAAGAGCAGGAGCCACATCGAGATGAGCGCGGCGCGACCCGGGATGCGACTGGCGTCCTTCGATTCCTCATTCAGGTTGAGCGACGTGTCCCATCCCCAGAAGAAGAAGACGCCGAGCGATAGTCCTCCGGCTAAGGCCGTAAATCCATGAATATGGAAAGGATCGAGCCAGCCAATTGAGAACGACGCCGAGTGGACGGGGTGAGTCGCCAGCACCTTGATGATGCCGCCAATGGAGAATCCGACCACGCAGATGTATTCAATGAGGACCATCACCCATTGCGCGTTCGTCGTCCACCGAATGCCGTAGACGCAGATAAAGGTGACCAACGCCAGCCAGCAGGCCGCCACGATGGCGATGTCGCGAGTGCTGTTAACGGACGTGAGGTTGATCAAGTGGAGGGCCGAGTGCGCGAACTGCAAGCTGTACTGGCCCGCCAGCAGTGGCGCGGTCGTGCAAAAGATGATCGACGCCGCGATTTGAATCCAGCCGTTGAACCAACCCACCGTCGGATGAACGACTTGACTCAACCATGAATAACTCGCACCGCAGTTCGGATTGCGACGATTCAAGTGGAAATACGACAGTGCAATGAACATCACCGGTATGAACGCGACAATTAATACCGACGGACTCGCGACGCCGATGCCCACGATCACGAAGACGGCCGTCAACGTGGACGCCAGCGAATACGCAGGAGCGACCGAGGAAACCGCGACGGCCGTCGAGTCGAAGAGATTCAACTCGTCATGACGAAGCTGAGTCTTCTCCTCCCCTTCCGGTACCGGCGCGCCAAATGGCCCCTTGATGTCGTCGATTGACATAACGGATTTCCCCCTCGAATTACCGCTCGTTACCTCGCCTAGTGCTACGACACTTCATCATCCTCGGGTCCTGACGCTTTTACCGCACGTCGGTGATCCGCTGGTAATCCTCGACACAGTACAACAAATGGTCTACACATTCACCGACTCTTCGGAGCTGATGATGCGCTACTCGATTCAAATAAGGGTCTGGCAACGTTCGCACTGTGGTGAGGTCCCGCTCACCGGTCGTCGGCGTAGTCCGAAGTTGATCATCGTGCTCTGCGAGACATTCAACAATGCAGAGACTTCGCCCCAAGCGCGATACGGGATTTCGGGCTTACGAAACCCCGCGAAGCGTTGCCTCGGATTGGGCGATCCGGATCGAGCCGATTGCCGCCACGGTCAATCCGACGATCATCAGGGCTACGGCAAAGACCAGAGGAAGCGGAAGGACGTTCGAAGTAGCGAGCAGGCCATTACCTAAAAATCCGGGGGCGTCTTCGGCCATAACGGACCACCAAATAATCGTCCCCACCACGACCCCCAGCATGAGCAGCGTCAACGCCGTAGCCATCGATCCGCACAGGCGCAGGACTCGTCGAGACAGTGAGACACGACGCGCGACTGCCGTGGCCGCGGCGGCGGCGACGACCAACGCCGCCACCAAGGTGAGACTCCAGGCGATGAACACCAGTCCGTGGGAGACGAACCCGCCGTTTCGCTGTGACGGATTGAGGTGGTGCGACCAAATCACGATGGCGATCGTCGCTACGACCGCGGTGGCTCCGGCCAACAACGACCGCAACACCGGACGTCGAATCTCCGACCACTTACCGGCCCTCAGCAGCGCGACGAACCCGGGTAGCGCCAGCGCCGCCGCTAACAGGACGAGAAGACCGCCGAGTCCCCCGGCGACCTGTACGAGGCCAAAGGCCACGAGTGGCAGCGATCGACGCGCCGCCGGTACCGCGGACTGCCAGTGTTCACCAAATTTTGCGACAATCGCTCCGGCCACCATGAAAAGGACCCACCCCCAAAGCACGAGTAGCGATCCGGCCCGGGTCCGATTGAGACCAACGAACGAGTTCTCGAGGAGACCCGACGCCCGAGCTCGCTCGATCGAGCCGCGCCGCAAAAGGGACAGTCGAACACTGAACGGAACTTTTCCCGAGCCGTGCACGTCGTGCAGGAGCGTCGTTAACTCCTCGCCGTATCGCGAGCGCCACGAGACGGGGTACCAGCGGATCATCTTCTCGAAGCGGTTTGGTTCGCTCATGACGTCGATCCGAAGACGCGAGGTCCGGGTAAACGCGTCAGCGTGCGAAGGCCAAGACGCTGTTCGCCGGCGTTTACCAGCGCGCGCATCTCTCGAACGGCGTCCGTGAGTGCGGCCCGTCCGCTCGCCGTGATGCGATACGGTCGCCGGCGGTCCTCGCTGGGAAGCGGCTCAATCAATCCGCGCTCTTCGAGGCGAGTGATGGCGCCGTACAAGGTACCGGGACCGAGGACGACACCGGAGAACTCTCCGATGTCCTTGGTGAGTGCCCACCCGTGCTTGGATCCCGACACCAGACTGGTCAGAATCAGAAACGACGGATCGTTGGATTTGACCGATGGATTCGCCGGGGATGCCTTACGTCGTGCCATGAAACCACACTACTACGTGCGACGTAATATGCAAGACCCCTGGTCAAGCGAACCGCCGACGTACGAAAACCCGCGAGAGCCTTGATCCCGTGTTCGAGTTACGTGCAACGGACGGGTGTGGTCGTGACGGCGAGAACGGCGCCGCTCTCGCCCGTGGCGATGAGCTAGTCAGAGACGTTGTGGCCGGGCATGACCGTCTCCGGTATGGGAGGTCAGCCTCGGGAGCACTGCGTCACGCGGGTCCACTTTGAAAGGGGAGCTGCTGGCCCGTCTCGAGCAGCGTCTTGAGCCCGCTGAGGATCTCGCTCCAACCGCCACCGGCCCCGCTCGACTCGCTCTCGCCGCGCATCACGGCGGCCCACATAGGCGCACCCGTCACGTCGTGGGTGACGGTGAGCTTGGTGACACCTCCTCGAACGGGCTCGATGTCATAGATAAGTCGGGTAAACGCCTCAGCCGCCATCTCGGGCGTCATGGTCATCCGCCATGTCTGGACCAGCTTTCGAGGCGGGTTCGACTCGATGACCTCGCCGTCGCTGATGACGTCCGGGCAGCCGAAGGCTTTCATGCCCTCGTTCGCGTGAACTCGAAAAGCACCGCCCGCTCGTAGTTCGTACTCCACGAGCGGTGCGAAGCCGTACTGCACCGTCCACTCGGGATCGGTGATCGCCTGCCAGATGGCTTCGGGCGTGGCCTTGATGTACACGCGGTAGGTCTGGATCGTCTCGGATGTGTTCTCTGTAGTCATTTCTGTTCCTCCAATTTGGTCTTGAGATTGACGAGCGCCGAAACCTGACGCTCGGTGTACTTATCGATCCATCGGTCATGGATCAGGCGAATCGGGATCGGATTGAGAAAATGAAGCTTCTTCCGGCCCGACCGGCGCGTAACGACAAGCCCCGCCTCTTCCAACAGGCGTAGATGCTTCATGACGCCGATGCGTGTCATGTCCACCCGGGACTCGAGTTCGGTCAACGTGCGACCATCACGCTCGAAGAGAAGATCGAGCAGGAAGCGGCGCGTCGGGTCGGCGAGCGCCTTGAACACGAGATTGTCGTCCACACCCGAAAAGTATATGTCACCATATGGTTACCTGTCAAGAACACAACTGCCCGCGACGCGATTTGAGTCCCGGATAGGCTCCCCGAAAGACCATGAACCACCTTGGGGAAGGTACTTCGGCATGCGCACGCGGCATTTGACCTTCTTGATTCTGTCCGTCACGACGCTCGTATTTGTCGGGTTCCCCGGCCTACCCGGTGTCTCCAGCTACGCCTCGTCCGGGACACCTACGATCTCCAACTTCACGGCGACGCCGTCCTCGTTGAGTTCCGGCGGAGGTGACGTGTACTTCGCGGCCAACACGAGCGGCGCCTCGTCCTGCGTCCTTTCCGCGAGCCCATCCGTAAAAGGGCTGCCCAAAACCGTTAAATGCGCGAATCAACTTCTCTCGTGGCCGGCGGTGCTATTGCCCCAGAACTCCTCGTCGCAACCAGTGACCTACACGTTTTCGCTCACCGCTGCCCCGCTTTTCGGAGGAACCGGAAGTGCCGTGGCCGGCCCGATCAGTGTGAGTGTTTCACCGCCCGGAGCCAACGTCTACGTGGCTCTCGGCGACTCGTACGCCGCGGGCGAAGGGAATCCCGGACCGTCGAGTGATCCGTGGGTCGATCACGACGGCAACCCGTCGCCTTACAACGGCTGTGATCGCTCCGCGGTGGCTTACCCGATGCTCGTCAAAAAGTGGCTGCACGGTGACAAGCGTCTCCCGTCGATGAACTTGCAGTTTCTGGCGTGCAGCGGCGCCACGACGGAGGACCTATGGGCCTCCGGTGCATCGGGCCTGGGACTGAAGGGCCCGAGCCGCCTGGCGCCGCAACAGCTTCTCGACGTCGGAGACCTGGCGAACGCGAGAGTGATAACGGTATCGATTGGCGGCAACGATCTCAATTTCGCCGATGTTCTCACGCACTGCATCATCCATCGCTGCTCGGCGACCTCGACGGACCCCTGGATCTCTGAATTGAAAGCGCACATCGACGCGCTGGGGCCGGTGCTCTTGAACACCTACACGGCGATAGAGAAGGAGGCGTCCCCCGGCACGCCTCTCTACGTCATTGGCTATCCCGACATCTTCCCCGCCCACCCAACCGTTGGGTGCGTTGCCAAGACGCTCATATCCGTCGCGGGAATGAACTATTTGTCATCGCTGCAAAACCGGTTGGCCGGCGTCATCGAAGCCGCCGCGAATAAGGCTCACGCGCACTACGTGAATCCCAACAATCCCAAGGGCAAGAACACGTACCTTGGTCATTCGGTCTGCTCACCAGACCCGTACATCCGCGGCGTGGTCATAACCAATAAGCAGTACTCCTTTCACCCCAACGCCGTTGGCCAGCAGAAATTGGCCGCCGCCGTGGAAGCGGCCATCTCGTCGACAAAGGTAGCGACGACTTCGCCGACGTGGTCCAGCGTTGATTCCACTATTGGCCCGCTATCGGTCACTTGTCCGACGACGTCACTCTGTGTGGCGAGTGACCCACAGGGAAATGTGGCCACCTACGACGGTACGAGTTGGAGCGCGCCGAGTTACGTCGACACGAGCGGGGCTCATATGAATTCGGTCTCGTGCGCCACGACGACACAATCTGAATTCTGCGCGGGAGTCGACAATCAAGGTTACGTGGTCACGTTCAACGGGACGACGTGGAGTCAACCCAACCTCATCGACCCTAACGGTGAGGGGCTAGTGAGAGTATCGTGCGCCACGGTGACGTTCTGCGTGGCTGTCGACGCCAATGGTTCTGCGTTCTTGTTCAACGGGAGCAGTTGGACTCGGCAACCGAGCGTCGACATGAGCGGTGGTCTCTTGTGGGCGGTCAATTGCTCCACCAGCACGTACTGTGCTGCTTTTGATCTTGCCGGCAATGTCGTCACGTACAACGGCAGTTCTTGGAGTGGGCCCATCGCCGTTGACCCGAGCGCCGGTATCCAAGGCGGCACGGTCTCGTGCCCCACTTCCTCGTTTTGCGCTGTTTCGGATAGTCTCGGTGACGTCGTTACCTTCGACGGAACGAGTTGGGGTCCGCCACGTCTCGTCGACGCGAACCGGTTGACGTCCATTGCGTGCACTTCCTCCAGCTGGTGCGTCGCGGTTGACATCGCCGGCAACGTGCTCACGTTCAATGGGACGACGTGGACTCAACCCAAGCCGTTGACCTCTTCGGCGGGCGTGCTGTGGTCGGTCGCTTGCCCAACCCCGACGTTCTGCACCGCGGTCGGCGATAACGGTATCTTCAGCTATAGGTAGCGGGGTGCACTCTTGGCGATTGATAGGCCAGGGTGGGCGCTACAGGACTCGAACCTGTGACCTCAGCCGTGTGAAGGCTGCGCTCTAACCAACTGAGCTAAGCGCCCGGAGTGGCAATCCTAGTTCGCACGATGATCACTCGCTTTTGATCATCGTTGTAGCCTCGGTCCGTGCCCGACAACGTTGATTCGTCTTCCAAACGCTCGCGGTTCCAGCGTTCGGGCCGTAAACCATCGGTCGTACCGCGCGAGGTCGTCTTCGGCATGGACCGCATAGAACGCCGGGTGAGCCTCATCGCCGTCGGCGTCGCCATGCTCGGCGCGCTGATCTTTGCCGCCGCGTGGATCAGGCAGTCGCCCTTGACGACCACACAGAAATACGTCAAGGGGAAGAGTTGTCCGGCGGCCTATTCCAAGCACGTCGGGAACTTCTGCGAACACGTCCTAAAGCACGCCGACAGTTACTGGGCGACTCGATTCCTCTTCATCTTCGTGATCGCTCTGATCATCTTGATCTTCGCCTTGAAGCGCAAGCGGGCGGGCGTGGCCTGTTTTGCCTGTTTCTTGGGCCTCGGACTCGGCTCCGGTGCCGGAATCGTCTTTCTCTTCTTGGGCGTGTGGCTCATCGTGCGCGCCTTTCGCCTGCAGCGCTACGGCGAAGCGTCCTGGACCGGGTCGAACAAAGTGGCCCGAGAGATGGCCCAAGCGAGGAAAGAGGGGCGCGCACCCGTCGTCAAGTCATCGGCCACTCCGACACCGGCTCCGACCCCCGGTCCGGTGGCGCCCCCTTCGGCGTCGAAGCGCTACACCCCGAAACAGAAACCGCGCAAGCGATGAGCCGTGCCAAACCTCGGTCTTGACTATCCCACCAAATGGGGCCGGTCCCTCGGGATTCGGTTCGTCCGCAACCTGATTCATGGAACCTTCCTGGTTCCTTACACGCGCTATCTCTCGACGCTCGAGGTCCGGGGTCTGGAGAAGATCCAAGGTGAGGGTCCCTTCATCTTCACGGCCAACCACACGAGCAACATGGACACGCCCTTGGTCATCGCCGCTCTGCCGGGGGCCATCCGTCGTCGTCTGGTCGTCGCCGCAGCCATGGACAACTTCTTCATGGACTCCGGTCGGGCCTTTCGCACCGTGCTGGTCTTCAACGCCATTCCGATCGATCGACACAAGGTCAATCGCCGCAGCGCGCAGATCGCGTTCGATCTGGTGCAAGAGAACTGGAATCTGCTCATCTATCCCGAAGGCGGTCGTTCACCCGACGGAGATCTGCACGAGTTCAAGGGCGGCGCGGCCTACCTCGCCGAACGCTCCTTGAAGCCCGTCATCCCCCTGTACATTCACGAGTCCGGCTGGCTCCAGGGTCCCAAGTACGCCAAGGCCGCCAAGTTCGTCTCCGCGCCCGATCAGCATCGTCATCACGTCATCGTGATCTTCGGCGACGCCATGCACGTCGAAGAGGGCGAGAACATCCGGCGGTTCAACAATCGGATCGTCGACGCCGTCGAGCAACTGGGGCGCGAAGTGAGCGGCGACGCGTCCTACGGCGTCAAGCCGGCCGAAGGACTTTAAGGACTGAGCACTCGACAGCGCTCCTGATAGAGCAGGTCGGCCGCGCTCGTTAACGGTTCGAGTTCATGGCCGACGACCGCGGCGAGGATCTCGTCACAGAACCAGGGGTTCATCGCGAGCACCGGTCCGTGGGCGTAGGTCGCCCAAATGTTTTTCGTGCGATAGCCGTCGAGCTTGGCGTCGTTCCCGCGTCCCTTCACGACCGTTCCCAGGGCGTTGACGCCGCCCGAGAGCGTCGTTCGCCCCCCGTGATTCTCGAAGCCGACGAGTAGTTGGCCGTCCACGCGGGTCGCGAGTTCACCGACCGAGCGGCGTTCGCCGCGACTCGTCACGACGTCGACCAGACCGAGTCCTTCGTATTCGTCATCGCCTTCGACGCAGAACGTCAGGCCGAGGATCTGGAGACCGGCGCAGACCGCCAGAACGTTCGCGCCGTCACGCACCCGCGACCCGAACGACGACCTACCAAGCAGGTCCGCGGCCAAGCGTTGGGGACCGTCCTCTCCCCCGCCGAGCAGATAGAGCGACGCGTCGGGAACGGCGTCGTTCATTCCCGCGCCGATCAACGCCGCGTCAATACCACGGCGGCGAGCGCGCTCGAATACGGCCAGACCGTTGCCCCCGTCGCCGTAGGTGCCGAGGAGTTCCGGGTAGAGCACGCAGATCGTCGTCACGCCACGGACCGCCCCAGCCAGTCGTTGAAGGCCGTGTAGTTCGCCAAGACCGAGACGGTGTCCTTGGACGCCGGTACCGACGAGTCATCGTCGACCACGACGAAGTCGACCCGTCCGTAGTCGAGTCGGGTAGCGAGGTCCAGGCGGCGATCTCCGAAGCAGTAGACCCGGTGCCCGCGCAGCATTTCGAAGGGCACGTCGTAGAGCCACGACGGATCGTGTCCGTCGGCCACGCGCGCGTTGATGGCGACCCAGACGTCGGAGTCGTCGTCGGGCAGCGTCGCCAGCATCGCGGCGAATCCCGAGGGGTTCTTGGCCAACAAGAGTCGCAACGTGTGACCGTTCCAACGCCGGACGCTGAATCGTCCGACCACACTGTGGATCGCGTTGACGCGGCGCACCGCTTCGTCGAGGTCGACGCCCACGCAGTGCAGTGCGGTCAGCGCCATCGTCGCGTTCGATCGATTGAACTCACCGGGCATCGACAGGTCCAGCTCCACGGTGGCGCCGTCAATTAGAAGCTCGTCGCCGAGGATCGAGAGGGCCGGAGTCGGTTTGGCGAAGCCGCAGGTGCAGTGCCACGAGTTACCGACGTGACTGATGGCGAGCGTGCACTTGGGACACGACAGCGCGTCGGCGATCCACGTCGTGGGTACGTCGCACCACACGGTATTCGCGCGGACTTCGGCGGCGTAGACGACGAGAGGATCGTTCGCGTTCGCGACCACCACCAACTGCGAGTCGTCGTGGGCTTCGAACGCTATTCGCCACCGTTCGGCCAAGTGACGCACTTCGTTCGCGCGGTCCAACTGATCGCGCGACAGGTTCAACAAGACGACGACGTGGGGACGCGTCGACGTCAAGGTGTCACCCAGCCACGCCTCATCGACTTCGAGGGCCACGTGATCGTTCTTCGATTCCACCAGCGCCGCGGCGTGTCCCGCGGGCATGTTGGCGCCGGTCTCATTGGTGGTGACCGACCCACCCCAGCCCGCCACGATCATCGACGTGGTCGTCGTCTTGCCGTTGGTACCGCTGACGAGGATGACGACGCGTCCCCGGGTGAGCGACGTGACCAGGTCCGGCGCGATTTTCATTCCCACGCGGCCACCGATGACGGTGCCCGCACCTCGGCCGGTCAGGCGCGAGACCCGGTTCACGGTTCGAATGGCCACGGCGGCGACGCGATCTCGCACATTCGTGAATTTGGCCATTGATATTACGCTAGGTGCCGAGAAACACAAAAGGGCCAACCGGGGGGTGGTTGGCCCTTCTGCAAAACCAGTGCTTCAACAATTGGGGGAATTGATGAAGCAGGCTTTAGTAAGTATGCCGTTCGGTGCCGTATCACACAACAGCATGCGGCAGATAGTTCCCATCTGTATAGTCGATATGTGGAGATACGCCAACTCGAGGCCCTCATTGGAATCGCCGACCACGGATCGTTCTCCGGTGCCGCTGAAGTGCTCGGCACCGTGCAGTCGAATATCTCGAATCGCATCGCCCATTTGGAGAGAGAACTCGGCACCGAATTGGTGAATCGCTCCAACGGTCTGCTCACGGAATCGGGCGAGATCGTGGTCGATCGGGCTCGTCGGATTCTGGGAGAGCTCCGGGGCATCGCCTCCGACGTCTCCGAGCTGAACGCCGAAATACACGGCCAAGTCGTGCTCGGCATGATCGGGTCGGCCGGTCGCTGGATCGTGCCCCTGTTGCTCGAAGCGTTGACGGAGAACTACCCCCACATCGCGCTGCACATCGTGGAGGGCACGAACTCCGTGATCGAACCACAGTTGGTGAAGGGACAGCTCGACCTCGCCGTCGTGGCCTGGCCGATCTACGCCCCGGAACTGAGCGGCGTCGACATCTTCAAAGAGGACCTGGTCCTGATCGTCGACAAGGACCATCCGCTGGCCACGCTCCCCGAGCCCCTCACGTTCGCGACGCTGGCCGAGTACGAGATCCTGCTCCCCTTCCGCGGTACGCCGATTCGCCGCGAGATCGACGAGGCCAGTCGTCTCGAGGGCGTCGAACTGAAGCCGCTGATCGAGCTCGACGGGCTGCGGACGATCGCGTCGCTCACCTTCGACGGGTACGGTCCGTCGATTCTTCCGGCCACCATGCTCTCGCGACACCTGCGCGACAAATTCGTCGCTCGCCACATCGACAAGATCGCCAAGCGCCGCGTGATGTTGGCGACGCGACGCTTCGGTTTCCCCGCGGCACCGGTTCGCGCGATTCACGCGCTGCTCATCGACGTCGTGCGCCACGCCACCAACGTGCCCGACGGCGTGTATCTGGGAGATACAGACCCTCAGTAAGGTTTCGAAGTGCCCAATCAGAAGCCCGAAGAGGTCGCCGCCTTCATCGCGAAACGTGATCGGGCCTTCAAGCCGATCATCGCCCTCGCCGGTCCGCCACCACTTCGTCGCCGGGCCGCGGCCGTCGACGTTCGCTTCCCCTCGCTCGTACGATCGATCACCCATCAACTCCTCGCGACCAGTGCCGCCACCACGATTCACGGTCGCGTGGTCGACGCCTGCGGCGGCGTGGTCAACGTGCACACGATCATCGCCACGGGTCCGCTGAAGCTTCGCGAAGCCGGCTTGAATCGAACGAAGGCGCAGGCCATGGTGGACCTGGCGCACGACGTGCGTGATAGTCGCGTCAATCTCTCGCGCCACGGACGAATGAGTGACGACGAGATAGTGCGCGACGTTGCGTCGGTGCGCGGGATCGGCCCGTGGACCGCGCAGATGTATCTCATCAGCACGATGTCACGACCCGACGTGTGGCCCATCGGCGACTACGGCGTGCGCGTCGGCTGGTCACTGTTGCACGGTCTCGACGAAACCATCGGCGAAAGGGATCTGCTCGCCGCCGGGGGGCGTTTCGAAGGCGCTCGGACGTCGGTCGCCTGGTACTGCTGGGAGGCGGTTCACTGGGCCAAGAGCGCCAAGTAGCGAAGTCGTGTGTGTTCGAACCAGTAACACGTAACACCCCTCCGATACGGTCCATCACGTGGACCAGCCCTACCGCTTAAGAGCCGTGGTGGTGCCGCTTGACCCCACGCCGGCCCAGGAGCAGCTATTGCGCAGTTACAGCGGTGCGTCGCGATTCGCCTACAACTGGGCCGTGTCAATCGCCAAAGAGAACAGGGATACTCGGGCTGAAGAGCGCCGGGCCGGGATCGACGAGGCCGACCTCACTAATTCGCTTTCCTGGTCTGCGTGGTCGATGACTCCGTTGTGGAACTCAGTGAAGGACGAGGTCGCTCCGTGGCATCGCGACGTCACCAAACACGCTTTTCGCAGTGGCGTCACCAACGCCGCGACCGCGCTGAAGAATTTTCACGAGTCGAATAAGGGCGATCGCAAGGGTCAACCGGTGGGTTTTCCGGAATTGAAGAACCGGCACTCGAAACAGTCATTCACTCTGATCGATTTCGCGCGGATTGGCAGTTGGTTCTCCGAGGACTCCCGGCACGTACGACTAATTCTGCCGCACTTCGCCACGGACCCCCGAATCACCCGACGGCGTAAACAACTCCAGTGGATGCACACGACCGAGTCTCTTCGCCGCCTCAAGAAGAAGGTGAACTCCGGTGCGTGGACTGTTCAGGCCGTCACGATCTCGTTCACCGGCGGTCGTTGGCAAGCCTCTTTCTCAGTGCGCCAGTTCATCGTCGCGGACCCAAGTGCCATGCGCCTTCTAGGTCCAATCGTTGGCGTCGATCTCGGTCTAAAGCACTTGGCCACCCTCACAATGCCGGTTGCCGACATCAGTAACGAACACGGCCACATCGAGAACCCGCGACATCTGGACTCTGAACTCGTTCGCCTCGGCAAGCTAGACCGAAAACTTTCGCGTTGTGTGAAGGGGTCCAAGAACGACGCGAAACTTCGCCTACATCGCCAACGACTTCACGGACGGATCTCCCGGACAAGAAATCTCCACCTGCACCGACTTACCACGACCTTGGCCGGAAGTTTTGAGACAGTGGTGCTCGAGGACCTTGACGTGGCTGGCATGGTGAAGAGGCCAAAGAAGAACTCGACGAAGACACTAAGGCGATCGATCCACGACGCCGGGTGGAACGAATTTCGACGCCAACTTGCGTATAAGACTGAAGATCGCGGACATTGCGTGGTCGTTGTGAACCGGTTCTACCCTTCTTCGAAGATGTGCTCACACTGTGGCGAGACGAGAGCCAAGCTCGCCAACAGTGATCGCGTATTCGAATGCAGTACCTGCGGCATCACTCTCGACCGGGACGTTAATGCCGCTCGCAACATCCGTGATGGAGGCATTCGCCTTCTCACGTACGAAGCATCGACCGTCGCGGGGCACAAACCCGAGACGTTAAACGCTGTCTCGAGGGACCGTAAGACTAAACCGCCCAGGCGGGTCGCGGGGACCGTTACCAGAGCAGAACCACTCAGCCAGCACGAGAGTTGTCTCCGTTGGCGTAGGTAGTGGAAAGGGTGGTGGCAACGCCATCCGGGGTTGATCTGAGATTCGCATTCTGACCAGTCTTGTGTAGCCTCGAATGATGCCTCTACTTGACCTCGCTGACTTCGAACGTGACGCCCTCGAGACGCTCACGACCTTTGCCACCATCCCCTGTCTCTCCCCGAGCTTCGACACCGAGTGGGTCCAACATGGGCACATCGATCGGGCGATCGAACTGCTCTCGGACTGGGCGCTCGCGCGCAACTTCGCGGAATTCGACGTCGAGATTCATCGCCTCGAGGACCGCACGCCCGTCTTGCTCATCACGATCGCGGCCACGACCCCGGGCGACGGTACCGCCGTGCTGTACGGGCACCTCGACAAACAGCCGCCGCTCGGCAACTGGTCCGACGGCCTCGGGCCCTACGAACCGGTTCGCCGCGAGAACCGGATCTACGCCCGCGGGGTCGGTGACGACGGCTATTCCACCTTTGCCGCGCTGCTCGCCATCGAGGCGATGGAAGCTAACAACATCGCGCACAGTCGATGCGTCGTCCTGATCGAGGCCAGCGAGGAGAGCGGCAGCCCGGACTTGGAGGCCTACCTCGATCATTTGAAGGACCACCTCGGCACGGTCGAACTGATGATCTGTCTCGACTCCGGTGCGCTGACCTACGACCGACTGTGGGTGACCACGTCCCTGCGCGGCGTAGTAAACGTAGACCTCGAAATCGAAGTCCTCTCCCAGGGTCAGCACAGTGGATCGGCCAGCGGCGTCGTGCCCTCGTCGTTTCGGATTCTTCGCGAACTGCTCGACCGCGTCGAGGACGCGACGACCGGCGAAGTGCTGGTTGCGCAGATGACGGCCACGATCCCGGACGCGGACGTACGCGCCGCGTCGGAACTGGCGGCGGAGTTTGGCGACATCATCGGGCGCGAACTCCCGACGCTGGAAGGGGTGGAGTTGATGGGCGCGAGCGCCGAAGAACGGATCCTTCGCCGGACGTGGTATCCCACGCTCTCGATCGTCGGACTCGGCGGTGCGCCGTTGCCCGAGATCGCCGGCAACGTCCTTCGTCCTTCGACGACGGCGAAGCTCTCCTTTCGGCTGCCGCCGAGCGTGGAAGCCGAAACCGCTCGTGAGGCTCTGATTCCCGTGCTGATCACCGACGTTCCGTCGTCGGCCCGGGTCACCTTGAAGAACTGGGAGATCGGCAGTGGCTGGAACTCGCCGCCCTTGGCGCCGTGGCTCGCCGAGGCACTGGGCCTGGCCTCCAACGAAGCCTTCGGCCGCGCGCCGGGATTCACCGGCGAGGGCGGTTCGATTCCCTTCCTGGCCTCGTTGGGCAAGCGCTATCCCGACGTGCAATTCGTGGCTACCGGGGTCATGGGTCCGCAGTCCAACGCGCACGCCATTGACGAGTTCCTGGACCTACCGATGACGGTTGGGGTCACCAATTCGGTCATTACCGTGTTGAAGGCGTACGCCAATCACTAGGAGCGAACTGTGAGCCAACAAGTTGATCTCTGGGTGGACCCGGCCTGCCCCTGGGCGTGGATCACCTCACGCTGGTTGCTCGAAGCGGCGGCGGTTCGCGACCTCGACGTCCGATTTCACGTCATGAGTCTGGCCGTACTGAACGAGAACCGAGAACTCTCACCGGAGTACACGAAGTGGTTGAAGAGCGCGTACCGGCCGGTGCGGGTATTGATCGGCGCCGAAGAGCGTCACGGCAACGGCGTGGTGGAACCGCTCTACTCAGCGATGGGCACGCGTCGACACGTGCGACAGGAGAAGGACTGGGACGAGGTCATCGCCAAGTCCCTCGCCGACGTCGGTCTCGAAGTCGACCTCATCGCGGCCGCGGACGATACGAACTTCGACGAGGCGCTTCGACGAAGTCACACCGAAGGCATGGACCCGGTGGGTTACGACGTCGGCACGCCGGTCATCCACGTGGGCGACATCGCCTTCTTCGGACCGGTCGTCACGCCGGCTCCCAAAGGCGAAGCGGCCGGACGACTCTACGACGGCGTCATGATGGTGGCCGGCACACCCGGCTTCTTTGAGATAAAGCGCGCCCGCATCGACGAACCTACTTTCGAATGAGCGAAGCGCCGTCGGGCTTTCCGGTGTACGCCTCCGGCAACACCGACGCCCCGCGGGCCATCATCGTCCTCCAAGAGGCCTTCGGCGTGAACGGCCACATTCGAAGCGTGGCCGACCGATTCTCGGACGAGGGCTACCTCGCCGTCGCCCCGCAGTTGTTCCACCGGAACGGCTCGCCGGAGATTCCCTACGACGACTTCGCGTCGGCCATGCCCTTCATGGCGAAGCTGACGAAGCAGGGCCTCACCAACGACCTCAACGCCACGACGGACTTCCTCGCGACGCTCGGTTTTCACGCGCCGAACATCGCCGCGGTCGGCTTCTGCATGGGCGGAACGGTGGCGTTTTTCGCCGCGACTCTCGGCACCGTCGGTGCGGCCGCGAGCTTCTACGGCGGCGGCGTGGCCACCGGTCGATTCGGCCTTCCGCCGTTGGTGGAACTCGCGGCCGAACTCCAATCTCCGTGGCTCGGTCTCTACGGCGACCTCGATCAGAGCATCCCGGTCGACCAGGTCGAGGCGCTACGAGAGGCGACGGACGCGGTCTCGGTACCGACCGAGATCGTGCGCTACGCCGAGGGCCAACACGGCTTCCACTGCGACGCGCGTCCCGGCTCCTTCAACGAGACCGCCGCCTTGGACGCCCGGGCCGGGCCCTCGCCTTCTTCGCCGAACACCTTCGCGACAAGTAATTAGCTGCGCGGCACGTCTTTCCACGAGACGTCCTTGTCGTTTCGCGGTTCACCCGGCAACCCGAGAACTCGCTCGCCGATGATGTTGCGCATCACTTCGCTGGTGCCGCCCTCGATGGAGTTCGCGCGCATGCGGATAAAGGCCTTTCGCATGTCGCCGCCCGTCATGGCTGACTCGGTCGGGCGAATCTGCGGGTAGTTCGATCCGTAGAGCATGCCTTCGGTTCCCATCAGGTCCACGCAGAGTTCACTGGTCTTTTGATTCTCCTCGGCGAAGGCCAACTTGGCGACCGAACCTTCGGGGCCGGGCGTGCCGGCCTTGCGCAAGTCGCTCGCCCGCCAGTTCGTGAGACGGCCCACTTCGTTGCGCACCCAGGACTGCATCAGTTCACTGCGCACGGCCATGGCGTGAGCGTCCTCGCGACCGGTCCAGTGCTTCTTCCAGATCTTCACGGCCTCGCCGATCAACCCGGAACCGCGAGGGGGCACCGTGCCGCCGATGGAGACGCGCTCATTCATCAGCGTGGTGATCGAGACGCCCCATCCCTCGCCGACGCCGCCCAGGCGTTGCGCGTCGGGGACGCGGGCGTCGACGAAGAAGCACTCGTTGAACTCGGCCTCACCGGTCGCTTGGAAGAGCGGACGAACCTCCACGCCGGGGGCGCGCATGTCGACCAGGAACGCCGTGATGCCGCGATGCTTGGGCACGTCGGGATTGGTGCGCGCGAGGATGAGACCAAAGGCCGACTCGTGGGCCAACGTCGTCCACACTTTCTGACCGTTCAAGAGCCACTCGTCGCCGTCCCTCTCGGCGCGACAGGCCAGGCCCGCGACGTCCGATCCGGCCCCGGGTTCGGAAAAGAGCTGGCACCAGATCTCCTCGCCGGTGAAGAGCGGTCGCAGGAAGCGACTCTTCTGTTCGCGGGTGCCGTGCGTGACCACGGTAGGGGCGACCATGCCGTAGCCAATGACGTTGCGGCCCAGCGCCGACGGTGCGCCGGACTTCGAGATTTTGCGCAACGCGTAGAGCTGATCCGAGGGCGTGCCACCGAGTCCGCCTTCGCCGACGGGAAAGTGCACCCAGGCCAGCCCTCGGTCGAACTGCTCGCCCAAGAACGTGACCGGCTCGGTCTCTTTCGGGGGGAAGGACGTCACCAGGTCGTCAATGAGTTCATCAATCTGGGCTTCACTCGCGGCCATGGCACTCCTCATCGATCGTTCGACGTTCGGATACTAAAGAGTAACGCCCGCGGCGTCGGAGTCCCTACGTCGCTCGGGTAGAACGGATTGATGAAAACACCTCGAATCTTGGCCACCTCCGGTGGCTACGTCGCCGGGCCGGTGCAGATGTCCTGGCGACTCGGCACGATGCTGATCGACGCCCTCGCCTCGACCGAGAAGCTCCGACCGCGCGTCTGTCTGGTGAACACCGCGATGGGCGACAACCTCTCGAACTACGCGATGGCCTACGAAGCGTTCAACGCGGCCGGCTGTGACGTGACCGAACTCAAGGTCTTCCCCCAACCCTCGGCCGACCCCGAAGAACGTCTCTGCGGCAGCGACCTGGTGTGGGTGGGCGGCGGCTCGGTCGCGAACCTGCTCTCGCTCTGGCGGCTCCACGGCGTCGACGACGCGATGCGCAGCGCGTGGGAGCGCGGCGTGATCCTGGGTGGGGTGTCGGCCGGCAGCCTCTGTTGGCATCTCGGCGGCACGACCGATTCCTTCGGTCCCATTCTCCAACCGGTGACCAACGCCTTGGGATTCCTGCCCTACGCCAACGGGGTCCACTACGACGCCGAGGTCCAGCGCCGTCCGATGCTGCACCAACTGATGAAGAGCGGCGTGCTCTCGCCGCTCGCCTACGCGACCGACGACACCGTGGGCATCTGGTACGAGGGCTTGGAAGCGACGTCCGTCGTCTCGGACGCGAGCGTTGACGCACGGTCCGGTCCGGCCGCCTACAAGGTCGAACTGGTGGACGACGACGTCGTGGAAACGCGCGTCGGCGTCGGCGGTTCCTTCCAATGACGGTTTCGCTGACCGATAGAATTGGTCTCGCAACGCTCGGTTTTTGAGCATTTCACGGCACGTGGCGACCAGGAGAGATGGACCGCAATGATCATCGCCACCTCCACGATCACTCGAACCTTCGGGATCGTGGCCCCGACGCTGACCATATTGCAGTGCCTGGCGCAGGCCAACCGCATCCGCACGACGGGGGCCCGAGGCGTCTCGTTGGCCACCTGGATTCTGTCGGCGTTCATGTCCCAGCTCTGGTTTTGCTACGGCCTCATCTTTCACGTGACGGCCGAATTAGTGGCGAACCTGCCGGCGATCGTGGTGTCGTTGGTAGTGGCGTTCCTCGCCGCGCGCAGTCAGGACAAGATGGTGCGCAGCGTGCTGGGCTACCTCGCGGCGACGGCGATCACCATCCTCGCCACGTACGTCGGATCATTCCACGACCTGCGATGGGTGTTGGCGACGGTGGCCGTCGGCAGCTCCATCATCATCTACATGCCGCAGCTGGCCCTGGTCATCCGACCGAAGGACCTCAGTGGCGTGTCGATCATCAGCTGGTGCCTCGCCTGTCTCACGTCCCTCGGGTGGCTGGTCTACGGATTCTTGATCCACCAGCCGGCGCTCGCCATACCGAGTTTCGTCATGCTGCCGTCGGCGTTCACCATTTTCGTCCAAGCCTCCCGACACCGCATCCACAACAATTCGCGCACCGGCCTGCAGGCGCCACTCGTCGAGTAGACGCGGCTCAGCGCGTCGGTTGCGGGAGCGCGGCGCGAACCACGTCCATTCGAATCGACAGCGTCTCGGCCTTCTCGAGCGCGTCGAGCGAACCGCACTCGTGGAGCCAGTTGGCGAGCATCCGATAACCGTCTTGGGTCAGCACGGACTCCGGATGGAACTGCACGCCCTCGAGGGGCAACGTCCGGTGACGCATGCCCATGATGAGACCGTGCGACCGCGCCGTCACCGTGAAGTCGGCGGGAAGACCACGGTCTTCGACGACCAACGAGTGATAGCGCCCGACCACCAGCGGATTGCTGACGCCCGCGAACACTCCTTGGCCCTGGTGATCCACCAGGCTGGAGCGACCGTGGAGCAGTTCCGGCGCGCGATCGATCGTGGCCCCGAAGGCCTCGCCGAGGGCTTGATGACCGAGACAGACCCCGAACATCGGGATCTTCATCTCCGCGCAGACGCGGATGATCTCGACGCAGTTGCCCGCGTCACGGGGATGGCCGGGACCCGGCGACACCAATACGCCGTCGGGCAGCAGTGTCGCCACCTGCGCGGCCGTCACTTCGTCGTTGCGAAGGACCGTCACGTCGGCACCCAATTCGGCCATGTACTGGACGAGGTTGTAGACGAACGAGTCGTAGTTGTCGACCACGAGGATGGACGGCGCGACGCTCATTGAGAAATTCTAGGTCCGAGGCAGTTAACTAACATCTCTCAATGGAGCCAATTGACCTCACGTCGTTTCTCGGTCTCGTCCACCAGGGCTTCAACGTGGTGCCGCTGTCGGAGACCCTCCAGCTCGATCGCGAAACTCCCGTCTCTTTGTATCAACGATTTGGCGTTCGCGCCATATTTCTGCTCGAGAGCGCGGCCCTCGGCGAAGCCACCGGCCGTTACTCCTTCATCGGACTCGATCGACGCTGGCGCGTGACCACCTTCGAAGGCGCGACGGTGGTCGACGGAACGAACGGCGGCGACGCGTCGCTGGCCCCGCTCGACACGCTTCGCCACATCTTGGCCCGTTACCGCGCGCACACGCCTCGAAACCTCCCCGATTTCTTCGGCGGCGCCGTGGGATTCGTGACCTACGACTACGTGCGCCGACTCGAACGCCTTCCGCGCGCGGCGGTTAAGGACATGTGGCCCGACGTCGACTTCTCGTTCCCCGGTGCGGTCCTGATCTGTGATCACGTCCAACACTCGACGACCGCCGTGGTGAACGCCGTCATCGAAGAGGGCGAGGATCCGACCCCGGTGTACGAGCGGGCCCGCGACCAACTCCAGGCCATCGTCGAGGTCTTGTTGGGTGCAGAACCGCCCAGTGACCCCGCGACCGAACGCCTGGTCGCCACGGCGCCGAGCCAGCGCGCCACGATTGATATTCGAACCATCGCCAAGGGCCTCTCCAATTTCACCGGCGCCGCCTACGGCGACGTGGTCGAGCGGGCCCGCGAGCACGTCTTCGCCGGTGACGTCTTCCAGGTCGTCCCGAGTCAACAGTTCCGACGGGCCAGCACCGTGAATCCCCTCACGCTCTATCGGGTGCTGCGCGCCTTGAATCCCTCGCCGTACATGTACCTCCTCGACTCCGGCGACATTCAGATCGTCGGGGCGTCGCCGGAGATGTTGATGCGCGTCCACGACGGGCTGGTCAGCTATCGCCCTATCGCGGGCACGCGGGCCCGGGGCGTCAATGAGACCGAGGACCTCGAACTCGAGCGCGAACTCCTCCACGACGAAAAGGAGATCGCCGAGCACGTCATGCTGGTCGATCTCGGCCGCAACGACGTCGGCCGCGTGGCGACGCCGGGGACGGTGCGGGTCGACCGGCTGGCCCATATCGAGCGCTACTCCCACCTCATGCACCTGGTCTCCCACGTCGAGGGTCGATTGAAGGAGGGTCTCGACGCCTTCGACGCCTTCGACGCGCTCTTTCCGGCGGGCACCCTGACCGGCGCGCCGAAGGTGCGCGCCATGGAACTCATCGACGAGTTCGAACCGGTCTTTCGCGGACCGTACGGCGGCGCCGTCGGCTACTTCTCACTTTCCGGCAACGCCGACTTCGCCATCACCATCCGGACCCTGTCACTTCGGGGTGGCGTCGCGACGGTGCAGGCCGGCGGCGGGGTGGTCGCCGACAGTCAAGCCGAGTTGGAGTACGAGGAGTCGATCAACAAGGCGTCGGCCCCGCTCCTCGCGCTCGAGATCGCCGACCCGCTCGCGTCCTAGGCGCTACTCGTCCTCGTCGTCGAAAGAGGGCGCGAGCTTCGGCTTGGCGCCTCGCCCCTTCTTCTTGCGTGACGAGACCTCCTGCTCGCGGCTCAACTCTTGTTGGATCATCTCGTCGCGAATGGTGCGCCAGCTCTCGAGTCGGCGCGGTGACAGCTCGCCCCGGGCCACCGCCGCTTCGACGGCACAGCCCTCGTCCCCGCTGTGCGCGCAGTCCGAGAATCGACAGTGCCGGGCCAGGTCGGTGATGTCGGCGAAGGCGTCGTCGAGGCCCTGTTGACCGATGGTGAGGTCGAGCAGTCGTATGCCCGGGATGTCGAGCAAGACTCCCCCGCTGGTAAGTCGATAGAGTCGCCGCGTCGTGGTGGCGTGTCGTCCCTCACCGCTACGACTGACCGACGCGGTCAACACGTTCGAACCCTCCAGGGCGTTCAGCAGCGACGTCTTGCCGGCCCCCGACGCTCCCAGCATGACCGCCGTCACCCCCACATGGAGTAGGGCCCGTAGCTCTTCGATGCCATGACCGCTGGCCGAACTGGTGGTCATCACGTCGACGCCGGGGACGGTCTCTTCGGCGGCGGTGACGATCGATTCCACGACGTCCGAGCCGTCGGATTTCGTGAGGACCACGATCGGCGTCGCGCCGCTGTCGAAGGCCATCACCGCCAGGCGCTCGAGCATGAGGACGTTCAACTCGCGATCGATGGGCACCACTACGAGCACCACGTCGACGTTCGCCGCGAGCACCTGCACGTCGCCGGGGGTCGCGCCGGGCCGTCGCAGTTCGGTCGTCCGAGGCGACACCGATATCACGTAGCCGTCTCGAACGCTCACCCAGTCGCCCGCGACCGGACTGAGGTTCAGCGTGGTGGCGAATTGACTGGTCGACGTCGTCTCGCGGCCGAACTCGTCGCACCAAATCACGTCGGCCGTCGTGCCGTGCACGATGCTGACCCGGCCCGGATACGAATCGGGCGAGAACTCGACGTCGGCGTCGGGGGCGAGTCCCAGGGTACGCAACACCCCCACCACGACCTCGCCCAACGGCGCACTGGACGGCGCTGATTCCAAGTTGTCCTTATCGTCGAAAGACCGTGCGGCCTCAAGCTCGGTGCAGCCCTCCAAGGATATTGGACGTCCCGTCACCAGCTGAGTCACCGGGGATGGTTCCCGAAATCGTCAGCCCGGGGTGGAATGATTTGACCATGAGCAACCACGGATGGCCCTCGTTCTGGCACCTGCACCCGGGGGTGCGCAAGCGAGAGGAGCTCTCTCTCGGTGAGCGCGCCGCCGACCGCATGCGCAACATCATGGGGTCGTGGCCCTTCGTCTTCAGTTTCTTTGCGGTCATGATCATCTGGGCGGCCACCAACACCTATTTCCTTCAACGCGTCATTCACCACAAAGCGTTTGACCCCTATCCCTACATCCTGTTGAACCTCTTCCTTTCGATGTTGGCCGGCGTGCAAGCGGCCGCACTGCTCATCGCCGCCAAGCGCACCGACTCGATCGCCTCCGAGATCGCCCTGCACACGGTGAAGAACACCGACGACATCCGCACCCTGTTAGACGAGAACACGAACCTGACCAAAGAGGTGAAGAACGCCACGGACCTCCTCGACGAGATCCATCGCCACGTCGCGGCCCTGAGCCCCCACGCCGGGCGGTTCCCGCCGGGCGGGTCGCCACCCGCTCCCTAACGGCGGTCGACGAAAACCGCGAGCGCCCCATTCGGCCCGTGACGGGATGATTCTCACGTGACAGGCTGGGACCATGACTGACGAACAGGTCCACGTGGAACTCATCGGCACCACCTGGGTGGTCGCCATCAATCGTCCCGACGTGCGAAACGCCGTCAACGGGGCGGTCGCCACGGCGCTCGCCGAGGCGTTTCGCGCGTTCGAAGAGAACGCCGACGCCAAGGTCGCGGTGTTGGCGGGCGAAGGAGGAACCTTCTGCGCCGGGGCCGACCTGCGCGCCATCGGCACGCCAGAGTCCAATCGAGTGACCAGCGACGGTGATGGTCCGATGGGGCCGACGAGGATGACATTGAGCAAACCGGTCATCGCCGCGATCGACGGCTACGCCGTCGCCGGTGGCTTGGAGCTCGCCCTGTGGTGCGACCTGCGCGTGATGGAAGAGGACGCGACCTTAGGCGTGTTCTGTCGACGTTGGGGCGTTCCGCTGATCGACGGGGGCACGGTCCGGTTGCCGCGAATCGTCGGCGTCGGACGGGCCCTGGATCTGATCCTCACCGGTCGGGCGGTCGGCGCGACCGAGGCGCTGGCCATCGGCCTGGTGACTCGCGTCGTCGAACGAGGTCACGTCCGAGCCGCCGCGCTGGATTTGGCCGAAGAGATCGCCGCCTTTCCCGAGGTCTGCATGCGAGAGGACCGTCTCTCGATGTACGAAGGGCTCGGTCGACCCGAGGCCGAGGCCATGGCGATCGAGTTCGCCCACGGTCGAACCTCGCTGCAGGCCGACATGCGGGAACAGGTGAACCGCTTCGTGTCCGGCGAGGGGCGCCACGGCAGCTTCACCAAATGATCAATGCCACCCGAGCCCGGTTGGAATGGTCCGGAACTCGAGTGGCACGGTGATCGATATTACTGAGTGTGGCCAATCAAATCATTTGAAGTAGTAGTACTCCGGCATGAAGTTGAGCAGCGGACTTCCGGTGAATCCGATGGAGCTGCGTAGAGTCTTGATGGTCTCGACCGTCGGCGCGCTCTCCGGTTCGTACAGGACCGGGAGGTTCTGCGCGGCGAAGGTGGCGTAGCTGGTCAGGTTCGACTTGCCGAAGTCCGTGCCCTTGATGAGCGTGGTCATCGTCGTGTTGGCGTAGTCACCGGGGTTGAAGCCACCCCCGACGGCGAACAGCGTCTCACCGGTCGGGAAGTAGTTCGGAGCGAAGGTCCAACCGCCGCCCCACATGCAGAGCTGGAAGCCGGCCCCACTGTTGCAGTCGGCGACCACACTGTTGAAGGACTCGGTCGACGTGCCGACCTTGATACCGACCAGGGCCCAGTCCGCGACCTCGGCGGTGATCTCTTGGGTCAGCGACGGTGAGCCACTGGCGTAGACGAAGGTGAAGGTCAAGGTGTAGCCCTTGGTGATCCCCGCGCCGCACTGGTTCGACCCGGTTCCCGGGTTCACACAGGTCTGGACGCCGTTCTCGATCTTCCAACCGTGCGAGGACAAGAGCTTCTTCGCCGAACTCAGGTTGAAGGGATAGGGGTTAGCGATCGTGGCGGAGTACTTGGCCGGCACCACCGCGGGCAGCGCCGTGTAGGACGGGAAGCCGTAACCCTTGTCGACGTTCTTGATGACGCCCGTCTGGTCGGTCGCTTCTTGCAGGGCCTGGCGGATGTAGAGCTGACTCACGGCCGCCACCTTCGGGTCCTTCTTATTGAAGTTGAAGGGCGCGTAGTTGAAGCCCCAGATGGTGCCCGTGGAGAGGTTGTACTTACTGGACAGGTTGGCCCAGTTGGGTCCCACCTGTCCGGGCGACGGCGCCGGTGAGGTAAGGACACCCGGGTCCACGAATCCGAGGTCGAGTTTGCCGGCCTGCAGGTCGTTCTCTTCGGCCTGGGTGGTCGTGTAAGCGATCTCCTTGACGAAGGCGACCTTGGCCTTCACCGGACCGGAGTACTTGTTGTTCGGCTGGAGGGTCAGGTTGCCGAGGTTGTCAAACGAGGTCAATCGCCACGGGCCGTCGTCGCCGCTCTGCCAGAGGGCGTCGGTGTAGGTGGCGGTCTTGCTCGATAGGCCGTTCAAGTAGTTGTAGACGGCGGTGCAGGCCTTGTCGGTCGACTTCGCTCCCCACACGCCGGTCGCACAACTCTGCTTCTGGGTGGGCGATGAGACGTCCCACTTGTCGGTGAACGGGGTGATCTGGTTGAGGTAGTTATTGGTGATCCACAGTGGGTTGACGGTGGTCTTGAAGTTGATCGTGACGGTCATGCCCTTGCCGGTGATGCTCGAGACCTGGTCGGGGATGCCGTAGCCGGGGTTGTAGCCCCAGAAGTCGGCCGGGAGCGCCTTGTACATGTTCAAGAAGAACATCACCGATTGGGCGTTGACGACCTGGCCGTCGGAGAACTTCCAGCCCTTGAGCTTCATGGTGACGGTCTTGTCGTGGTTCGAGTACACCGGGTTGTAAGCCAGCGACAGTGACGGGACGAGCGAAACGCTACCGCCGAGGCCGAACCAGTACATGGGTCGGAACATCTCGTCCTGGAACTGGTTGATGTTGTCAACCGAGCAGTACTGGCACGACTCGTAGGGGAATATCCAGTTCGGATTAGCGGTGGCGCCTTCGGCGAAGGTGATGGTGCCCGAGACCTTGCCGTTGTTCGGCGGGCCGGCCGCGTTCGGCTTCCCTCCTCCCGACACCGCAACGATTACCACGATGATCAGGGCGACTACCACGAGGCCTGAGATGATTTGTATGAGACGCTTCTTATTAGTCATAAGACCACTCTAAGTACGCCGTGAACACATCACTCATCAGGTGGTCACCTAAGGGACACTTCTCACCTATTTATAAGGTAAGGGCCTGCTCCACTCTGGAGCGCAAAACGCCGACGACAGAGCGTTTCCCCCCGACACGCCGTATCACCGTGGTCCCTCGTCATCCAATTGTCATTGGAGTGGACGATTATTCGACTCCTATCGAACGGCTCGAGACGAACAGGTCCCTCCAGTAGTGAATTTCCAGACGCCAGAGCGCGTTGTAAATTCACTGGGTGACTCGGCGTGCGCACCTTTGGTTGGGACGCGGTGCACTCCTGTCGATGTCGCTGAGCGCACTGGTCATCGTGACCACGACCACCAGCACGGCAGCCCACGACAATCCGGCGTTGTCGCCCACCACCACCACGGTGCCCGGTGCGTGCGCGCCCTCCACGCCACCAACTACGACCACGACCACGACCACGACCACGACCACGACCATTGGACCAACGACGACCGTCGTGACGACCACCACCACGACGGTTCCCGTCACGACCACTTCGACGGCGACGACAACCACCACGGTTCCCACCTCCACGACCACGACCACGGTTCCCAAGCCAACGGCGATCGCCTGGCCGGCCCACCTCAGCGCGGCCGTGGCGATCCCGCGACTCTGCGTAGCCGCCGCGTCGTCGTACCAGCCACGGGTTCCGATCGCCAGTCTGACCAAGATGATGACGGCCTGGGTGGTCCTGCATCAATTGCCCTTGAACTATCAGGTGCGCGGACCGTGTCTCCTCGTCAGTGCCCACGACGTCGCGCTGTACAACTACGACGTCGCGTCCGGTCAATCGAACGCGCGCATCGTGCTCGGCGAGAGGATCTGCGAAGGGACGTTGCTGCGCGGACTACTCGTGCACTCGGCCGGTGACTATTCGCAACTGCTCCTCAGCATCATCGGGTGGAGTCCGTCAACCTTCGTTCGCGTCATGAACAAGGACGCCCGAGCGATGGGACTCACGCGAACGCACTACGTCGATCTGACCGGCATTGCTCGCGGGGATCAGTCGACCGCGCGAGATCAGGCGACGCTCGCGGTCGATCTCATGACGGACGAACCGATCGTCGATCAAATCGTCGCGCTGACGCACGTGGTCCTCCCGTACAACGGCGTGGTCGTGTCCTACACGCCCCTCATCGGCGCGGCCAACGTCGTCGGCGTCAAGTCCGGTTTCACCAACCCCGCCGGCGGCTGTGACGTGATGGCGGTGAAAGTCACCGTCGGCGCCACGACGTTCTTGTCCTACGCGGTCGTGCTCGGCGTACGAGGGGGGAACTCGATTTGGATCGCGGGCGAGGACGCGCTCGCGCTCACGCGATCGTTGCGTCCCTCGATCAAACAGGTGCGGACCCCGACCGGCGTCCAGCTGGAGTGGACCGGACCGGCGGCGGACGTGAAACGCTGAGCTCTAGGACAACGCCTGTCGGAGGTCCTCGAGTAGATCGTCGGCGTCCTCGATGCCCACGCTCAGTCGTACCAGGTTGTCCGGGACCTCCAACAACGATCCGCTGGTCGACATGTGCGTCATCTGCGCCGGCAGTTCGATGAGGCTCTCTACCCCGCCGAGGGACTCGGCCAGCGTGAAGACTTTGGTCTTCTCCACGAACGCCTGGGCGCCGGCGGCCCCGCCGGCCACTTCGACGCTCACCATGCCGCCGAATCCTCGCATCTGATCGAGGGCGACCTTGTGGTTCGGATGCGTCTCCAAACCCGGGTACCAGACTCGTTCGATCTTCTCGTGTTGCACGAGCATGTGGGCCACCTGGGCGGCGTTCGACTGGTGTCGGTCCATGCGAACGGCGAGCGTTCGGATCCCTCGCATGATCAGGTAACAGTCCAACGGACCGGGTATCGCTCCCACCGCGTACTGGAAGAACTTCAGGCGCGCCGCGAGTTCCGCGTGGTTCGTGACCAACATCCCGCCGATGGCGTCGGAGTGTCCCCCGAGGTATTTCGTCGTCGAGTGCATCACGACGTCGGCGCCGAGGGTGAGTGGCGTCTGCAGGTAGGGCGTGGCGAACGTGTTGTCGACCGCGAGTTGCGCGCCGTGGCGATGGGCCACGTCGGCCAGCGCGGCGATGTCCGCGATCCGTAGCCAGGGATTGCTCGGCGTCTCGGCCCACACGAGTTTCGTGCCCTCGCGCCACGACGACTCGACGGCCTCAATGTCCGAAAGGTCGACGACGTCGGTCTCAATCCCCCACGGACCGAAGATTTTCGTCAACATCCGGAACGTGCCGCCGTAGGCGTCGGCCGAGAGCATGACGCGGTCCCCCGGCGACAGCGTGCGAAGCACGGCGTCGGTCGCCGCGAGACCCGAGGCGAAGGCGACCGCGAACTGCGCCTCTTCGAGACTGGCCATGACCGCTTCGAGGGCCGCGCGCGTGGGATTGTCCCCTCGTCCGTAATCGGCGAACTTGACGACGCCGACCGACTCTTGGGCGTAGGTCGACGTGAGGTAGACCGGCACGTTGACCGCGCCGGTCTCTTGATCGGGCTCTTGTCCCACGTGGATGGCCCGAGTGGAAAAATTCACGACTGTCCTTTCAACTACGAATCGGGGGCGTTCTTCGAGAGGAAGCGAAGGACGTCCGAAGCCGTGATGACACCGCGAGGCCGACCGTCGGCGAGTACCAACAACGCCGGGGTCGTGGCGAGCCGGCGCGTTACCGACTCGAGTGGTTCACCGACGCCGATGGTCTCGAGGATCGGTCCCATGACCGCTTCGATCGGTCGATCGAGCATGGTGGGATCCTTGAACCCCAGTTCCATCAGGTCCAGCTCGATCGCCGTGCCCACGACTTCTTTCGCGGCGAGCGGCAACTCATCGGTGACAGCGATGACCACCTGGGAGACGCCGCGCTCGCGCATGAGACCGGTGACCTCGCGCACGCTCTTCTCCGTCGTCGCCAAGATGAGGTCCGTCGCGTTCGCGCCCTTGACGTCGAGGATGTCGCCGGCGGTGGGTCCGATCGCCGTCGTCAAGAAGCCGTAGCCCCGCATCCAGTCGTCGTTGAATATCTTCGAGATGTAGCCGCGCCCCGTATCGGGCACCAGCACGACCACGCACGAGCCCTTGGGAGCCGACTCGGCGACCCGCAACGCGGCGACGACGGCCGTCCCACCCGAACCACCGATGAGCATCCCCTCTTCGTGGGTGACACGTCGCGCCATGTCAAAGGCGTCGGCGTCACTCACCGCGATCACTTCGTCCACCAGACTCGGGTCGTAGTTGGCCGGCCAGAAGTCCTCGCCGACGCCCTCGGTGAGATAGGGACGACCCTCGCCCCCGGAGTAGACCGACCCTTCGGGGTCGGCCGCGATGATACGGATCGCGGGATTCTGCTCCTTGAGATACTGCGCGACGCCGCAGATGGTTCCTCCGGTACCGGCGCCGGCCACGAAGTGGGAAACCGTTCCGTCGGTGTCGCGCCAGATCTCGGGTCCGGTGGTCGTGTAGTGCGCGAAGGGATTGGCGGGATTCGAGTACTGATCCGGCCGAAACGCGCCGGGCGTCTCTCTGGTCAATCGTTCGGCAGTCG
Source organism: uncultured Acidimicrobiaceae bacterium (assembly GCA_963716515.1). Classification (GTDB taxonomy): domain Bacteria; phylum Actinomycetota; class Acidimicrobiia; order Acidimicrobiales; family RAAP-2; genus RAAP-2. The sequence goes on along the minus strand of OY970319.1, from coordinate 903,719 downwards.
AGTAGTACGAGTCGGGGTCCTCGGGCGCCACCGCGGTCGGGCAGACGATCACCTCGGCGCCGTAGGCCTCCAGAAGTCGTACCTTTTCGGCGGCCATCTTGTCGCTCATGACGAAGATGCAGCGGTAGCCGCGTTGCGCCGCGACGATGGCCAATCCGACGCCGGTGTTCCCACTGGTCGGTTCGACGATCACCCCGCCGGGCTTCAACAGGCCATCACGTTCGGCGGCGTCGATCATGGTGAGCGCCGGCCGGTCTTTCGAACTCCCCCCGGGGTTCATCGACTCCAGTTTGACCAGTACCTGAACACCGTCGGGCGTGGCCAATCGATTGAAGCGCACGAGGGGCGTTTCACCAATGAGGTCCAGCAGAGAGTTCGCCACGCGCATGACTCCACCCTATTTGGGACGGCGACCGTCCCGAGGCGACCACGTCGCGCGTCAGGTGTCCGTCGCTCCCACGACCGAGCTCTCCGGCGCCCGGCCGGCGACTCGACGAACTCGCCATTCGATGATGCCGATGGAGATCCAACCGACGGTGATCACGAGCCAGAACGTCAAGAATCGATAGACCAGTACGACCGCCAGCGCGGGAGCCCGGTGGGCCCCGTAAGCGACGAGGATGACGGCCAAACTGCCCTCCACGAGGCCGATACCACCGGGGATAAGCGGCAGGGACGCCACGATCTGGGCCACCCCGAAGGCGAGCAGTACGCCACTCCAAGGAATCGTCGCGTGCACGGCGCCGAAGCAGCAGATCAGAATCACAAAGTCGGCGAACCAAAGCATCGTGGCCATGGCCACGAGTTTCGTCACGTTCAGCGTCGAGAGCGGGATCTCGCGCATTCTCGCCAGGGTCGATTCGATGCGTACCATGACGTCGCTCCGAGGGTGGCCGGTGAGGCGTCGAAATAGTCGCGTGGCAAATCCCAAGAATTGCAGCAAGGCATCTCGACGAACCAACAGAGCTCCGGCGATGAGGACGACGAACAAACCCACGACGACCGTCCCGCGCGCCTCGACCCCCGCGTGGCCCGCTAACGCCACGACGACCCCAACGAGAAGTAACAGCGACATGCCGATCGCTTGCGCGATCAAGATCGTCAGAATCGTCCAACCGGCGCTGGCTCCGCTCGCGCCGTGTCGTCGAAAGAACCGATATCGGTAGGCACTGGACACGGCGGGCTCTCCGGGAACGGTGTAGGCGATGGCGTTATTGGCCAGCGAGACCAGCGTGAGCGAGGCCAAGGAGATCTCGCTGCCGCTCCACTGCAGGACCCGCTGTTGGAGGTATCCGTAGCCCACGATCGACAGCACTTCGGCCAGCACCGCCCAAGATGCCCAGATCAGGTCGAGATGGTCCAGGTGATGAAGGGCGGCGACGAACTCGCCACGCTTGTCCACGAGCAGCGACAAAATCAATACGCCCACCCCAAGTCCGATCACGTAGCGGATGAATATCCACAATGTTCGACGGGGTCGCGACGGCGTTGGTTCGTCGGTCACGAATTCAGACTACGGCGACGCGATCACCACTATGGAGGAACCTCCGTCGTACGGTGCCGCACATCACAACGCTCGATGGCGCGAAGCGTCGACAACTACGATTGGCCATGGCCGAGAGCGAATCCGTTGCCGCGTTCACTCCCCTCGAGCGTCCGGTGCGTACGGCGATCGTTGGACTTGGGCGGGTCTTCGACCTCAACGTTCGCGCCTACGTCGACAATCCCGACGCCGAAATCGTGGCCATCGTCGACACCAGTGATCGGCGCCGAGCCCAACGCCAGGTCGAATGGCCGACGGCGAAGGCCCTGGCCTCGGTGGATGAGTTGATATCGAGCGAGATCGACATCGATGCCGTCGAACTGCTCCTACCGACGACAGAAAACGAATCGATGGTGTTGGCCTGTCTGTCTCGCGGATGGCACGTCAATCTACAGAAACCCTTCGCCAACGATCTGGCCAGTGCGGTGAGGATGACGCGGGCCGCGGTTCAACGTGATCTTCAGCTCCGGGTGATGGAGAACTATCTCTTCTACGAACCCCTGCGCAAACTGAAAGAGACCGTCGACTCCGGCGTCTTGGGACCCATCAGCGGGTACCACATGAAGATGGTGGCCAGCGGACGAGGCGGTTGGGAGGTGCCCGGCGATTCGTACGAGTGGCGATTCCAGCAGGCACGCGACGGTCGCGGTCCGCTCGTCTTCGACGATGGCTGGCACAAACTCTCCACCGCCCTTTGGCTGTTCGGACCGGTCAAGGAAGTACGCGCCTGGATCGGTTCCACCGAGGTCATTCCGGGAATCGATTTGGACGCGCCGACCACGGTGATCTGGGAACACGAGAACGGCGTGCGCGGCGTGTGGGACGTCACGTTGGCCATCGACATGTATCTGCGTTCCGACTACTACACCAACGATGAGCGTTGGGAGGTCACCGGTCAACGCGGGTTCGCCCGAGTAAATCGCTGCACCGGGCGAGGCATCCAAGAACCGAGTCTCGAAATATATCTCGACGGCGAGATGCGTTCATTCCACGCTCTCGACGACGACTGGGCCAGCAGCTTTCGCGACTCGGGCCGCCACTGGATCCGCACGTTGCGAACGGGACACGGTCCACTCCTCTGGAGCGCCGAGGAAGCCCTGGACGTACTTCAATTCGCGCTCGCCGCCTACGAAAGCAGCACCCGTGGCGGGATCGGTGTGATTCCGAAGTCACTCAACCTCGAACCGGAATGAAGCTCAAGTGAGAAATACCTGTCGCGGCGTCAGCGAGTGGTAATCGAACTCGACGACGTCACCGCGTGCTTGGCTGAAGCGGGATTCATCGCCGCTCGCGACGAGGCCGAGGAACTCCTGGATTGTTCACTCGACGATGAAAGCGTTCTCGCTTCCATGATTGATCGACGACTGCGAGGCGAACCTCTCGCGTGGATCACGGGACACGTCATGTTCGGCGGCACGAAAATCCGAGTCGATCATGGTGTGTACGTTCCGCGCTGGCAGAGCGAGCCACTGGCCTGTCGCGCCGCCGAGCGACTTCCGGAGCGAGGCATCGCCATCGACCTTTCTACCGGATCCGGTGCGATAGCGCGGACCCTTCAACTGAGACGACCTAACGCCCGAATTCTCGCTTCCGAACTCGACGATCGCGCGGTGCACTGCGCTTCCTCCAATGGCGTGGAGGTCTACCAAGGTGACCTCTTCGCGCCCCTGCCCGATGGTCTCAAAGGATCGGTCGACGTGGTCGTCGGCGTCGTGCCCTACGTTCCGACCACGAGCATGTCGCTATTGCCCCGCGACACCTTGATGTATGAATCAACGTTGTCATACGACGGCGGAAGTGACGGCGCCGACGTCCTTCGTCGTGTCGTGAGGGATGCAAATCGCTTTCTCCGATCCGGGGGTGCACTGCTCCTGGAACTAGGGGGTGACCAGGTCGAAGTACTGACGGGTGACCTGACGCGACGTCGATTCACGGACGTGAAGACTCTTCTTGATGATGAAGGTGACGTCCGAGGCATCGAAGCCACCTGGAGCCCACAGCCGGTCGTCGGTTAGTTCTCTCCGCATACTCCACGCAATGGGAGAATGTCAGAATGCGCTCCGACGATGTCAAAGATCACGGACCGAATGACTGAAGTACACGGCGAATCCGACAACTCGCACGCTTTTTCTTCGTCGAGTGACATGCGCTACGTGCTCGTCGCGCTTATCTTGATCAGCGCTTTCCTCGTCGGTGAGGTCATCGCGGCGGTGCTGGGTCATTCGCTGGTTCTGTTCGCTGACGCCGGGCATATGTCGACCGATGTCGCGGCCCTCGCCCTCAGTGCATGGGCCATTCGACTGGCGAGACGCCCGGCCGAAGGACGTTGGACCTTCGGTCTCCAGCGAGCGGAGATCCTCTCCGCGGCCGCGAACGGTGTGGCGCTCGTAGCCATATCGCTGCTCATTGCCGTCAACGCCATCGAGCGACTCATCCACCCGCATCGGGTGCACGGCGGCCTCGTACTGGTCATCGCGGTCGTCGGTGCTCTCATCAATATCGTCGCCACCTGGGTGCTGTCCAAAGCCAACCGCCGGAGCCTCAATCTGCGGGGTGCCTACGTGCACATCTTGACGGACCTTTACGCCTTCGTCGGGACGGCAGTCGCCGGGCTCGTCATCGTGCTCACCGGGTGGAACCGCGCCGACTCGATCGCGTCACTCGTCGTGGTGGTGCTGATGGTCTACGCCGCGTGGGGACTGCTGCGAGACGCCGGTCGCATCCTGCTCCAAGCGGCCCCGGAGAGTCTGGTCCTGGCCGACATCCGCTCGCATCTCCGCGGCGTGACGCACGTGCTCGACGTACACGATCTCCACGTTTGGACGTTGACGTCGGGTTCGCACACCGTTTCGGCGCACGTCATCGTGGAAGATCACTGCTTCGATACCGGTCACACCCCGCGGATCCTAGACGCACTCCAGAGCTGCCTACTCGAGCATTTCGACGTGGAGCACGCGACCTTTCAATTGGAGCCCGCATCTCACGTGAATCATGAAGGCCACTTGCACCCCTGAGTCGGGTACGAGCAAGTTCGTATTTTCGTCAATTGTTTCCCCGGCGAGAGATCCCTGGAGGTCCCTGTCCCGTAGTACTCACGTGATGTCCAGTCAGAGTGGTCTCTCCTTGCGCCCACGGGCCACTCGAACTATTTCTCGACCGGCGATCGGTCAGGGGCCGTCCGACGCACTGTGGCGCCTTATTCGAGTCGGCGGAAGCGCACTATTGATCTCGACCGGAGTCATCCATCTCGATCTCTACGTCACCGGGTACCGGACCATTCCGACGATTGGATGGTTGTTCCTGCTGCAGGTCGTGGCCGATTTCGTACTCAGTGCAGCCCTGATCGTGTCGGACCGCCGACTGGTGTCGGCAGCTGGCGCCGGGCTCGTGATGTCCACGCTGCTGGGGTATCTCATAGCGTTGCGAGTCAGTCTCTTTGGCTTTCGCGAGGTGCGCACCACCGCCGGCATCGTCGCCGGCGTCATCGAGATCGCCGGTTTCGCCCTTCTCGCCGCTTCCACGTTGCGTCCGTTTGATCGACACCAGGTTCCGCGGTCACGGTTCCCGATACGAATCGGGATCGTCAATCGAATGGTGGCGCTACGCGCCAGTCGGTGGGCAGCCGCGATTCTCACGGTGCAGGCCGCCATCTCGCTGGGACTTTTGTTGCCCTCTACGGTCGCGGCTACCTCGAACACCGGCGGCAAGGTCGTCTTGGTGAAAGTCGCTCAAGTGCACGGGGTCTCAATACTCACCGACGTGCACGGCTACACGCTGTACTGGTTCGCGCCCGACTCGCCCACCGCGTCACGCTGTTACGGCAGTTGCGCGGCGTACTGGCCACCCCTGCTCGGCGTACCCCGGGCCACGGGCGTCAACGGGACCTTCGCCACGGTGCAGCGAACCGGCGGAGCGGCGCAGGTCACCTACAACGGACATCCGCTCTACACCTACGTCGGGGACTCCGCCCCGGGACAGGTCACCGGCAACCGTGTCCGCCTGAACGGAGGCTTGTGGTACGAGATGAAGGCGTCGAGTTAGTCGAACGGTGCGAGGCCGCACCGTTCGCGCTCACCACACGCCCGGGAGCATCCTCCAACGCACGTTCGCTCGGTACTCGTTGTAGCTACCACTCGAGACCAGCAGTCGCTCTTCGACGAGAGCTCGCCCGACGTTGCAGCCGCAAATGAACGTCACCACGAGGGCGTTCTGCACCGAAAGACTTTGCAGGAGATACCCGATCTGAAGAAAGAAGTACGAGGCGTAAATCGGATGGCGAATGACGGCGTACGGTCCATGTTCTTTCAGGCCGCGGTCGGCGGCGGCGAAGCCGAAGGAGCGACCGAGGGCCACGAACGACAAAACGCAGAGAACGAGGCCGATCGTCTGCACGTCGAAGCCGGCGACGACGCCCCAGTGCGGATGCGCACCGCTGGGTCGCAACAACACGCCACCGAACGTGCCGCCGAAGGCGAGGAGCCAATCGAGCGGTCGCTGACTTACCACGCGGGCCGGGCGCCGTACTAAGTAGGCGACCACGACCCACAGCTCTTCGGCGAAGAATACGGCGCCGATCAGGGATTGTGTACGTGAGTAGTACTCGAGGCCGGCCCGGGCGAACAGCGCCGCGCCGAACGCGGCAACGAGATTCGCCGTGATTCGAACAGCCAAAGTGGTTCGCGATGAACGAGGTGGCGTCTCGCGCGCTGCGCCCCTCGATCGCGGTGCCTCGAATTCGTCGAGCGTGGACCCGTGGCCGTTGGAACGCGACCGCACCGGCTCTCGTTCGCGGTGCGCGTGTCGCGTCATTAGGCGCTCGACAACGTCGAGCGACCGATTCGGCGATCGATGAGCTCGTCGACACTCACCCGGCCCGGCCCGAGAAGGACAATCGCCAGCGCCATGACCGCGAGCGCCAGGTTGAACTCGTATCCCGGTGTCAATGACTCCGAGTTAATCCCGTTCACCCAGGTGACGGTGACCATCGCCATCACCTGATCGCCGAACAGGGCGAGTCCGGCCAGTCGCGAACCGAGACCAAGGGCGATGGCGATGGCTCCGCCGAACTCGATGATTCCACCGAGCACGGCGAAGAGACCGCCGGGATGAAGGTGCGCGGTATTGGCCATGAAGAGGGACGTGGCGTGGATTCCCGGACCGTGGAACCATCCGAACAGCTTCCCGGCGCCGTACCAAACGAAGATCCACGCGAGCGCGATGCGCAGGGCGATAAGGGCGGCGTCACTGGCACGTGTGGCGGGACGAGTCGAGACAATCATCGACAACAACGCGCGAGCGCGTCGCTTCGAATCGCGTAATGACACCGTCATTACTGAGTGCCGCTCTCGCGAGCGGCGCCGTGAAGCGAGTCGGTGGCCGCGAACGATCGGCGAGCCCCGAGGGTCTCCTCGCGTTCGTCGAGCGGTCGAAAGGGACCGAGGAGTTGCGCGACCAAGACCGAGAAATGACGGGCCCGCGGAGCGCTCTGCTCGACGGTCAGCGGCCGGCCCGGGAGACCGGTGTCAATTCGGATCGTCTCTTTCGTCGGGAACACCGCGCGACCGGACAGTTGGTCCCAAATGGTGAGGGCGAAGCCCAGGTTGACGTCCTGGCGTCCCTCGACACGGTGGTGGATCCGGTGATAGTTCGGGCTGCAAAAGATCCGATTCAAGGGACCGAAGCTCAGATTCGTGTTGGAGTGCTCGAAGGCCACGACGGCGGCGTACGCCACCAAAAGTGTCGTGGTCACCGCGCCATTGGCCACCAGCACGATCCCCGGGATCAGCGCGATGAGGTAGGAGACGTGAATCAAGGGATGCGTACGAAAGACGGTCAGCACGCTCATGTCTTCTTGCGAGTGGTGCAACTCATGGAATCGCCACAGCAGGCGGACCCGATGATTGGCCAGGTGCGCGGTCCAATTACAGGCGTCCATCGCCACGAAGATGAGCGCGATGATAAGCCAACGAGGCACGAACTCGAAGCGCGGTACGACGACCCAGGGCAGCGAATGGCGGGCGACCTCGGCGAAGGAAAGCGAGAGCGCCACGACGAGCGGAACGACGAAGGTCGCGTTCAACACCGTGTACAAGACGTCCTGACGATAGCCACGGGCGAAGAACGACCGACGTTGCGCCGGGCGCAGTCGCTCCACCACCATGAACAGCAAGAGGATCCCAATGGTCACCGGTCCCACCACGACCACGCGCTGATTCGTCATCGATGCGGCGAATCCGGATCCTCCCCAGCGGCTGGAGAGACCGATGGCCACCAAAACGATCGCCACCGCCACTATCGAGAGTGCGGGGAGGTAGATGCGCGAAGAGATCGTGCGCCGGTGACTTTCCACCGGGACATGGGACTCGGCCGGGATCTCGGTTTTGGGCGGACGGTTCGACGAGATGATGACGGACGACATACTGGCCTCCTCGTTCACAACCTAGGTATTAGAACCCGACTCCACCACCACCGCCCGCGACCGTCGTCGTGGTCGTCCCTTTCTTGCCCTTGGGCTTCACGGTCACGATGTCCGACCATTTGCCCCAGGTGTCGACGACGTTACCCTTCACCTGTCCGGGAGTCTTGTCTAGGTAGAAGAAGTAGAGAGCTTTGCCGCCATAGGTGACTTGCATTTTTCCGGCGGAATCTTTCACGGTTCCGAGCATGGCGGCGTTCACGCCCGGGCCAGCCGTCGCTTTCGAGGCGCCGTTGGGCAAGACCACTGCGGCCCAAATCTTGAGGCACTTCGTCGTGCACTTGATGGAGTTGGGCTTCAGTGTGTAGACAGTCCTACCGCTTACCAGGATGGTGCCGTATTTGGAGGTCTTGAGAGTCGAAATGACAACGCCCTGCGCGTGGCTGTGTACCGCACCCGACGCGCTCGACGCGCCGAGCGTGAGGCCGAGGCTCCCGACGGCGAGGAAGGCGGCCGCGATGCGTCCCTTCAAGTTCGCGCGCGCTACAAGGTCATTGGATGTCTGGGCCATGTCGTGTGTCTCCTGAAGTTTGGTTTCGAAGGTTCTGTCGGTGATGCTGTATTGCTATCCAGTACTACGGGCGGTTGGTGCGAAGGGATCAATTCCATCCCCAATGGACTGTTAGGTCGCAAAGGTTGCTTGCGCGAGCACGGTACCGTGACCGTTCACGAGACGCGCGGAGCGAACGTAACTACCCGATGATTTGATCGGAGCGATCCATGAGTTGTAACTCTCTGAGAGGGTGAATTTACCGACGTTCTCTACTCGGCCGTTGGCGAGAGTGACTTGACACCACACGGCGCCCGACAGCTTTCCCGCGTCTACGTCCATGATTAACCACGAAGGGTTCCCGGATGAAATGGTCACGTGGCCGACCACTACGCCCTCCGCCGTTAGGCGTCCCGACGTCGGTCGCCCGGTCGTCGAGGGGTTGGTCGCGCCGCCGTGCGTCGTCAGTACGGCGTCCACACCGATGCCGAGCACCGCGACCAGTACGGCGGCCACGGCCAAGACACTGGCTCGGCGCCGTCGAACGGTCAGATGACGAGTGTCGCTCTCTCGGTACCTTTCAATGAGACGCGTCTCGAAGCCCAAAGATGGTTCGGTCTCGGGGGCCAGCCACAACATCGTGTCGACGACGCCGGCCAAGGACTCCAACTCCGCGTCGCAGTGCGCGCAGGACTCGAGGTGATCGAGGACCCGTGACCGGCTTCGACCGGACAGGGTGCCGAGGGCGAATTCGATCAGGTCGTCGCTGAGAGCTTCGCACGTCATTGATTGCTCCGGGATTTGATTCATGAGGCCTCCGTGATCGCGGCGGCCTCGCGGAGCTTGGCCAATCCCAATCGAATCCGACTCTTGGCCGTACCCAAAGGAATCGCCTCCAGTGAGGCGACTTCGGACGCCGTTCGGCCGTACATCACGGCCAGGACAATCGCTCGTCGTTGATCGAGTGGTAGGGCCGCGAGGGCCGAGCGAGCGTGGGCCACCGATTCCGACATCGCCGCGGCGTCGTCGGGTGAACGATCGTTGCTGACGAGGGTGAGGAAGGTTCGATCCTCGGGAGCGGTCGGAATGGGTCGACGAACCCGCACCGCGTCAATGGCGAGATTGCGGGTGATCGTGAGCGTCCAGGTGGCGACCGATCCGCGACGCGCGTCGTAGACCGCCGCGTGACGCAGGATCCGGATGAACGCCTCTTGGGCGACGTCTTCGGCCATACCGGGGTCACCGACGATGCCTAGGGCCAACCCGAAAAGCCGTCGTTGATAACGTCGGACAAAGGCGAGGACGGCCCGTTCGTCGCCGACCGCCACACCCGAAAGTAGGGCCTCGTCCGAGGCCTCTTCGTCATAACGACCACGCGTTCTCATCTCCAGATAGTACGTAGGAGGCGCCGAAACAGATCAGTGGCGTCGTTCGATTATTGGAAATGCCGGTCATTACCGGTGATTCGACGAAGAAATCATGCGGTGAAATCAGGACAGGGCGACCGTCAGGCAACAGATCGTGAGGAGCAGGGCGATCGGGGCCATGACGTAGCGTTCCCACCGGCTTCGCGACGCGACATTGGCCAGAGTACTAACGCCAAGAATCACTACCAGCACCCACATTCCAATGCGGGCCACGGCCGACGAGTGGCCCACTCCCCCCAGGAGATCACTTCGAGCAAGGTCGAGGTACACGGCGGCCGCGAAAATAAGTGCGGAGAACGCAGAGACCAGGCGCAAATTTCTCGGCAACACTGGATTCTCGCCACCGAAGGCCGCGCGACCCAAGGGCAGCCCCGCGGCGAGCAAGATCTGAAAGACTGACAGACCGGACAAGAAGATCGCGGCCACCACCGCAACCCACTGCGTTGAGATATTCATACCGACTTCATTGTCTCACCCGACGAGCGGGAACCAAATCGCGATGGAGGTGCGTACTATGGCCGTCGCTCGCCAGGTTCGCCAATATCACTCGACCAACTCGGCGACCCGAGTGAATCGTGCGACGGGTCAACGATGGTTAACGTTTTCACCAGAGGTGGCGAACGCCGGACCAAGTGAAAACTGAGAACCCATTTGATGATTACGAGCCGGTGCATCCGATCGACAGTCCGTCGACGTCACGACAGTACCGTCCGTTGCGGCACGCTCGCCCTGGCCGCGACGCTTGTCATGGGGTTCGTCGCGGCTTCTCCTCTCGGCGCGGACGCCAGCCGTAGCCACCCATCAACCCCGGCCCCTCGCTTTGGGGTCGGCATCACTCGCTGCACGTTCGTGGATCATTCGCGCTCCGTGCTCAACTATTCGAAGTCGCCGTATCGAGTTTCGTCATCCAGTCGAGTCCTCGTCACGGAAGTCAGATATCCGTCGCAGTTTCTCGCCGGAGGACCGGCCGAATCGATTGGCGCCGCGCCGATAGCGCGAAGTGGCGGATACCCGATGGTCGTCTTCGCTCACGGCTACGACGTGACGCCCGATACCTACGCCTCCCTCTTGGACGCGTGGGTGCGGTCCGGATTCGTCGTCGTAGCGCCCATCTTTCCCGATGAGAGCCCGTCCACCGTCGCGGCGCAACGCGGCGTCAATACCGAAAAAGATCTGTCCAACGAGCCCGGGGACCTCGCGTTCGTTACCAACGACGTCGTGTACGCGTCGCAGATCGAAACGAACCGCTGCCCCGTCGCCTTCGGTCTGATCGATCCTTCGGAGATCGCACTGGCCGGACATTCCGACGGGGCCGATGCAGTAGGGATGCTGGCCTACGACCACGGTGTGGACCCTCAGGGCGTCAACTTCGCCAGCCTTCGCACGGGAATCGCCTATCGAGCGGTAATCACGCTGTCCGGCGCCGAAGACACTTCTCAGTCGTACGCCGCCGAAGCCAGTCGCCCCGATCTACTGGTGGTGCAAAGTCTCGCCGACCAGTGCAACGCCTTCCGCTTCGGCGTGCAACTCTACGACGACATTCACCAGTCGAACAAATGGTTCCTCGAACTCCAAACGGCCCATCACCTCCCCCCGTTCGATGGCGTGGACGCGGCCGCCTTCGGCGTCGTCGTGCGCACGACCATTCGCTTCCTCCAGATGTCACTGCAAGGCAGCCCTCCCTCGACCAGCCTCCTCGCTCTGGGAAATCAGAGACCGACTATCGCTCGAATGTTCACTGGCGTCATCGGCCCGTCGATGAAGAACGTGCCCGTCCTGAAGGAACTCTGCGGACCCAATTAAGTCGTAGTGACTCGTTTGGTCCGCGTCACGTCGTTTCAATTATTGGCGCCTCGACGCGACCTCTCACGAAAAGCAGGCGCGCCACTCGGTCCGGGAACCACCAATTCCGTTTCCCGAACAACACGACCAACGACGGTACGAAGAGCGCGCGAATAATCGTGGCGTCCAAGAGGATCCCGATGCCCAGACCGGTGGCCAAGATCTTCACGTCGGTGAGCGGTGCCGACGCCAGGCTGATGAACGCCAAGAACAAAATCAGCGCGGCGCTCGTCACCAATCTTCCGGTTCGACCGAGTCCCTCGACGAGCGCCTCGTTGGTCGAGTGCCCGGCGTCGTACTCCTCGCGAACTCGCGTCAGGATGAAGACCTCGTAGTCCATGGACAGTCCGAAGAGGAACGCGAAGACCGTGATGGGTACCCAGAAGGTGACGGCGCCCGTGGCCGGTATGCCAAAGATGGGTGACGAGCCGTGCCCGTCCTGCCAGAACCAGGTGAGAATGCCAAAGGTGGCGGCGAGCGACACCACGTTCAGCACCACGGCCTTCAGCGCCAGGATGATGGAGCGCAACGCCCGCGCCAACAAGAGGAACGTCAGTATCGCCAGGACCGCGAGCATGAGCGGAACGTTCCCGTAGACCGCCGAGGTGAAGGCCTGTTGTCCCGGTCCCTCGCCCGTCACGCCCACGACTCCGCGCATGGTGTCCAGGGCCCTCTCGACGGCACGAGTGGGAGCCAAGGTCGAACTGTTGACCGTTTCGATAGTGGGCACCACGATGACATCGGCGAAGCCGGCCTTGGTGCCGGCGGGGCCCGAGGCCAGGGCCACGGATTGCACTCCGGATACCTGGCGCAACGACTGCATGGTGGACTTCGCGTCTCTGGCGTCGACCAAGACCTCCATGGGCGTTATGACACCGGCGGCGACGTGACCGCTCATCAGTTCTTGGTACAAGTGGTGAGCCGGACCACTTTGGGCTTCCGACCGAGCGGAGGTTTGACCGACGCGCAGATGGAGTACCGGAGATATGGCGATCCCCAGAACCAGTACCGCGGTGAGGAGGCCGAGCCACGGGTGTTTGGTGATGCCGTGCGCCCAAGCTTTCCACCCACGGCTGGCCGAACTCTCGTTGCGAAGCCGCGGCCAGTCCCAGCGCAGACCGACACTGGCGAGAATGGCCGGCAACAACGTGAGTACCACCGCGACCGACACCAGCGGAGTCAACATCCCGCCCAGACCGGTGCTGCGCAAGAAAGGAACCGGCAAGACGATCAGTGACATGAGTCCGATCGCCACCGTCAGTCCCGACAGCATCACGGCTCGACCGGCCGTCTCCATCGCCTTGACCAGCGCTTCCTCGTTCGACAGTCCTCGGGCGCGTTCCTCGCGCCAACGTGTCACCAGCAGTAACGAGTAGTCAATCGCCACGCCGAGGCCGACCAGTGAAACGAGGAATTGCACGATGAAGGAGACCGACGTGAGATAGGACAGGCCGAGTAACAAGAGGAAGGTCGTGAGAATCGACACCGAGGCGATCACGAGCGGCAGCACCGCCAGAAACGAGGCGAAGACGAAGGCCAAGACCGCCAGCGCGCCGACCCCGGCTAAGAGTGTCTCTATCAGGACGCTCGGACCCTTGGACGATCCCCCGGTACTGAGGGCGGCAATACCGGTGAGACCGACGTCGTCGCCCGGCAGGGCTTTGGCGACACTCGCCTCGGCCGCGTTGGTACGTTGGTCGGCGCCGAGCCCACTGTTCGGCGGCGCGAACAGGTAGGCGTAGGTTGTGCGTCCATTCGACGTGTTGAACTTCGAATCAAGCGTGTTGAAATAGTCAACGATGCGCACCTCGGGATTCGCCCGTTGCGCGCTGGTGTAAGCACTCGAAATCGTCGACTGATCGCTCGTCACGCTCTGACCACTGGGCACGGTGACGACCAGTACCGACGGCGTCACGTTTCCGCCGTTGCCGTAGAGCGCGAGGATCTTCACGCCCGTTTGGTAGGCCGGTTGACCGGGCAGGGAGAAGTCGTAACTGAGTCGATGGGTCAGTTGCGAAGCGGCGTAGCCCCCGGCGGCGAAGCACACGAGCCACGCGAGCATCACCCGACGGTGGTGGCGAATCACCCAACGACCTAGTCGACCTAGTGCCAAAGATTCCTTATTTTGTCTCGACACGGTCTTTTCCTTCGATTCCGAATTAGTTTTCACCGAATAGTTCTAGCATGAATTAATCTGCGGTACAATGGATTGTGGCCCAGAAACCGATCGAGCGAAACACCCCCGGCCAGGACGCCGGGGTGACTATGCCCGGGAACTCCGTGGGCTTCGCCCTCTCCCAGATTGGCCTCGAGACCTCACGACAGTTCGGTGACGTGGTCGGCGCTCTTGGCCTGGAACCACGTCATTTCGCGGTGTTGCACGCCGTCCATCGCGACGTGGATCGGGCGCAGCAAGCGATCGGCGACCTCTTGGCGATTCCCGCGAGCACCATGGTGGCGATCGTGGACCATCTCGAGGGGGAAGGTCTCCTCGAACGGCGACCGCACGCCTCTGATAGGCGTGCTCGGATGCTCCATCTGACCGAACGTGGCGAGACTCTCCTATCCCAAGCGCTGTCCGCGGCGATGGCCCAGGAAGCCCGCCTCTGTGCGGGCCTGGAGCCGCACGACCGCGCGGAGCTACTTGCCCTACTGCACCGCATATCTCTCAACCTCGGCGTGTCGTCGTCGGCATTGCCGGACCGAGGCAGCGGCGAGCGCCCCCAGAGAATCTGAAATCCGCGACAGCCCATTCGGCCGTGCGGCTTAGGCGTCTCGTTTCGCCATCCGCCACGCTCCGAGCGCGGTCCATCCGACGAGCCACGCGACCACCACGCAAATCGCCACGGTCAGGTTCTCCGGGACCAAGCTCGGACCACCACCCGGACCACCCCCACCGCCGCCTAAATCGTGCGGGAGCGCCGACGGTTCCAAGTGCGACATCGCAAGACCGACGAGGCCGCGCTGAGCGTTGATGAGATGAGCAATCGCTACTCGCGAGAACAACGGCGTCAGGATGACTTCGAGCACGATCATCAGAACGACCGGGACGGTTCTCTGTCCCATGAGCGAGGCCAGTCCGAGACCTACGATGAAGCCGATGGTCGCCTCCAGTTCGATCCACAACCCGGTCCTGATCATTAAGCCGTCCGACGGATACAAGAACAGTTTCTGGTAGGCCGTATAGTTCTCCTTGGCGACGTTCACGGCGTCGGCCCTAATGGTCGCGGTGGACAAGTGCTTGAAGCCGCTGGACCCGGGCAGAATGTTGATCCTGCCTTTGCCGTCGACGAAACACGGAACGCCGTTCGGTCCTTTGGAGGGAAAGCCGCAAATCACTTCCTTCGCGTGGTTCGCCGCCCAATGATTGAAGCCCGAGGCGCTGAGACCCGGGGGTACCGAGACGCCCTGGTAGTCCAGTTTGGTCGGCGCAGCGAAGACGCAGACCGCGCAGACGATGGTGAATCCCACCGCGACCAACGGCACGATGATCGCCAGGCCCGCCGGGATTCTCGCGAAATAGAGCGCGAGGCGCGATCGGCCGGTGATCACCAGATGTCGGAACATCCCGTCGGTGAGGTCGGTCGAGCCGGCCGAGCAGCCCAGGGTGGCCGCGACGATGAAGCCGAGAAAGAACAGGAAGCCGAGCACCAGAGCCGTGAAGATGTCGTAGCCACCGGCCGGTCCGTAGGACTTGGGCGCCACGGCGTGCGCGATCAGTCGAACGAGGAGAAAGATCGTCGGCACCCCGATGTTGACGACAATCAACGCCGCCATCAAGCCCCGACGCTTGCGCAGTTCCATGATCCGGGTTCTGATCATCGCGCCATTGGGAATCCACGAACCTCGATTGTCACGCGAGCCCGCGTTGGTCCCCAGGGCGGTCGCGTTCGCGGGACTGTTGGCGACGGACGTCATACGTCCTCCCCCAGCCGACTCGTGACCTGCAAGAACCACGATTCCAGCGACACCTGCAACTCCTCGAGTCGATACACGGCAATCCCGTCTTCGACGAGGAGTCGGTTGATCTCGGCGATGGCGTCTTTCCCCGTGCCCGACGGGAGATGTATTGACAGTCCCGAAGAGTCGACGTCAATTTTCTCCCCGAAGGAGGTCGTGGCGAGCACCGTGCGGGCTCGATCGGGTGACGAACAACCGACCTGCACCTCCACGGCCGCGCCGGCGAGCAGTTCGGAGATGGGACCCTGACGTATGACTTTGCCGTGGTCCACTATCGCCACGGCGTCACAGGTTCGTTCGACCTCATCCAAGAGGTGCGAGGAGAGCATGACGGTGCGACCTTCGGCGACCAGCGAGAGGATCATGTCGCGCATCTCGTGCATGCCCGCCGGGTCGAGACCATTCATTGGTTCGTCCAGGATCAAGAGTTGCGGGTCACCCAGCAGACACGCCGCCACGCCCAGGCGCTGACGCATGCCCATGGAGTACTTCGACACCCGGTCATTGGCTCGATGCGTCATGCCGACGCGCTCCAGCGAGGCATCAATACGGTCTCGCGCTGCGCGCTCTCGCGCGGCCGCCAAGATCTCCAGATTCTGTCGACCGCTCAGGTGACCGTGAAATCGAGGTTCGTCGACGATGGCGCCCACGCGTGAGAGCGCGCGGTCGCGATGGCGAGGGACCGGAATGCCGAGCAGGGACATCGTGCCCTTGTCGGCGTGGGTCAATCCGAGCAACACGCGAATCAGGGTGGTCTTTCCGGCTCCGTTGGGGCCTAAGTACCCGAACGCACATCCTCGAGGTACGAGTAACTCCACGTCGTTAACCGCGACGTTGTCCCCGAAGCGCTTGGTCAAACCGTGCGTCTCCACGGCCCAAGAACTCTCCTCGGAATTCCGCGACGACGTGTCGTCCATGGTCTGCACACTCATATCGACTTCACCTTCTCGTGGATTCGGGCTCTCTTTGAGAGTAAGCCAACCGGCGAGATCAGACCATCGGGGTAAACCCTCATGGCCCTAGGGCTGCGACCGACTCGGCACCGAAAGCTCGTGGGATCACCGGTCGTCGATCTCGGGGATCAAGCTCCGGGTGCGATCCGCCTCACGTCTGAAGTACGCGGCGGGCGTGATGCCGGTCTCGCGTCGAAACGCCGCCACGAAGGCACTGACCGATTCGTATCCCACCGAGCGCGCCACGTTCGCGACCGGCTCACCTTCCGCAAGTTCGGTCATGGCGGCCCGCAGTCGCAACAGCGACCGCCATCGTCCGAAGGGCATGGACGTCTCAGCGAGGAACGCTCGAGCGAGGGTGCGACTACTGGCACCCACTTCGTGTCCCCACTGCGCCATGGTTCGATCGTCGGAGGGATCTTCGACGAGCTGTTCGGCGACGCGTCGAGAACGCTCTTCGATCGGCATTCGCACGTCGAAGGAAACGACGGACACCGGTTCTAAAAGATCGACCAGCACGTTCTCGGCGTGTGCGCGCCGTACCGCATCGAGTTGGTCGTCCATCAGATAGGTCAACAGGTCGGCCATGAGCGTGGACACCACCACCGGCGTGCACTCCGTCCAAGTGATCGGGCAGCGTTCCGGTCGTACGTAGGCGGTGCGCATCGTGGTCGTGCTCGCGGAAAGCGTTTCGTGACGCACACCCTTCGGGATCCACAGCGCCCGTGTCGGTGGCAACACCCACGCCGACGTACCGCTTCGGACGGTCAGGACGCCGTGAGCGGCCCACGCCAATTGGTGATCATCGTGGGTGTGCCAGTCAAAGACGGTTCCCGCCGGCATGGGAAACGTGCACACGACCACGTCGGGCGGCCGATCGTCCGTTTCCAAAACAGATTGTCCGTTCATCGACATTGATTGTCACCCTACGGCCTAGGCAAACTCTTTCAGCGCCCGTACGGTTCTCAACCATGAACGAAAACCACGCGCAACTTTGTCCCAGCCCCGGGTGGGCGACGTATCTTCATGACGAGGTCTTGCCGTCGTTGACTCGTATCGCCGACCTCGGTGCGGTCATGCTCGAACTCGGTCCGGGCCCGGGTGCCGCCACCGAGTGGCTGCGACACCGGGTGCAGCGCCTCGTCGTAGTCGAGTCCGATGAGGGGGCGGTGGCGAACCTCGGGCAGCGGTTTCGCGATTCCACTGTTGAGATCATCGCTGGCGACGCCACCGAACTGGACTTCCCCGACGAGTCCTTCGATTCGGTGGGCGCCTTCACGATGATCCACCACGTGCCAAGCCCTGCACTACAACAACGTCTGCTCGCCGAGGCGTATCGGGTCTTGCGTCGCGGGGGCGTGTTCTTGGGTTCGGACAGCTTGGCGAGTAACGATCTTCACCACTTTCACGCCGGGGACACCTACAACCCCGTCGATCCTGCCGCACTCTTGGTTCGTCTGCAGGCCGTCGGCTTCACCGCCATCACGTTGATCGTCGATTTCGACCTGCGGTTCGTGGCGCAAAAACCGAAGGACCCCGAACCGACGTGCGCGTAGCGCGTTCTTCACCATCACGCCGCATCACCTAGATAGGAGACAGTCATGACCCTTCCGTACGAACAACCATTGGTACCGCTCCGGCCGAGCGAACGAGTCATCCCCGAGCCGCCACGCCGAGGCGAGCCCGGCGGCGATCCGTGCGGCATCTGTACCGGACGGTCCTCGAGCGCGGTGTGGAGTGACGACAACTGGTCACTGCACCCACCGGTCGGCGGGAGTCTGCGCGGCGCGGTATGGCTCGCGTCGCGCGAACACGTCGACTCCTTCGTGGACCTCCCGCCGGACGTGGCCGCGGACTTCGGTCGGGTCGTCGCCAAGGTCGAGCGCGGGATCCTTTCGCTCGGTAACGTCGCCCGAGTCCACCTCTACCGCTGGGGAGATGGCGCCGCTCACTTTCACGTTTGGATGCTGCCGCGCCCGCTCGGAATGCTCGAAGCTCACGGGATGATGCTGCCCCTGTGGGAAGACGTCATGGCGAATCTGACTGACCAAGAGTTGCGTTTCGCGGCCGAGGAAATTGCGGCATCGATGCGTGACGATGAATGACGTTGCACCTGGTACAAAGTCCCCGTATCCCGTTCAGTGCTCCGTGGCTACTGGCAACTCGTAAGTCGCTACTCCCCGACGAGAGGTGAGCTCGTAGGCGGGCCCGTGATCGGTCAGGGTTAGGGTTGCTTCATCGTTCATTGAAAATTCGAAGTTCAAGCACTCGTGGAGTCAATCGATGAAGTACTCGTCACCACACGCAACGATTCGAATCCTCGGTCGCGGGGTCGTGCTCGCAACGATGGCACTCCTTCTAGCCAGCTGTAACGCGACCCACAAAGGAACTGCCGCCGCGCGCTCGTCGGCCTTACCGATCACCACCGCCGATCCCCTAGCGAGCTCGCTGTGCGGATCAGACGAGGGTGACTACGTGCGTCAATCCTTCGACGGCAATTACACCGCCTGTATTCGAGTACCCAATTTCCAGAGCTCCTCCGTCGTCGTCGCGCTGGACGCCGATATTTTCAACACGCCCCTCTCTTCGAACCCGATCACCACACTTCTCCCGTCGTCCCACGAGAAGATCGTTTCGTTGTCGCTGTCGCCGTCAACCGCGACGCCCGGTGAAACCGTGGTCGTGACCGGTCGTCTCGCCGCGCCCGCGTCCCAGCGACAATCCGCCGCGACGCTCTGCTGGGACGGCTGCAACGCGCTCCAGGAAGAAGCTACGCGGGTTCGCTGGTTGTCCTCGGTGACCTTTCGTATGAAGCTCCGCGTTCCCGCTACGGCGTGGATCGTGAGCAAGCGCGATTCGGTTTCGGTCCACTCGTTGACTTCCGGAAAGTATGAAGTGGGAGTGCAATGTCTTACGGCAGTTTCCGGTTGTGCGTTGGGTAGAGCCGAAGCGCAAGCCTCTCTTCAATTGAAGGCACCGCAGCCGACCAGGTGCGTCAGCGGCCATCGATGCGAGACCATGTCGCTGAGCGCCTCCACGGCAATGGTCGGTGAAGAGATCCTGGTGAAGGGATGGGCGCCGGTGCAAGACATTATCGGGCGGCCGTTCAGCTTCTCCCTCTCACTTACTTCGAGTCGCGGGAAAAAGGATTACCCGCCTTTCGCGTTCGCACGGCTCACGAAAATCGGGGACTTTCGGGTCGTGCTCACACCGCGAACCGTGCGAATCGAACCCAGCCAGAGCTGGGCGAGCTTGGGTCGCGTTCAGTACGAGTCATCGACCTATTCGGGCGTATCCCCGATAGCGCCGTTGAACGGTTCGACGTTGATCGCGTGGTGCTTGCCGTCCGGCGTCGACGTCACCGGTGGTCCCTCCGACGTCCACGTTGCGACGCTGGACGTAACGTCGGCGTTAAAGGGTTCGATTCTGAGGATTCTTGGTCATCCACCGGTCGTCCCACAATGCGCCACGGTGCAACTCGATCCCCGCTTTCCCGACAGCGTCTACGCCGGATTCGAAACGGCCCACTACAGCGAGATTCCGCCGGTCTATCTGGCACCTCTTTACACGACGGACAATGGGGTGACGTGGCACCGAGTACCGACGCCGCCCGGATCCTCGTTGGAGGATTTTGGTGGCTTCACGACCGAAGGGGGTCAAGTGGCAGCTCTTTTCACCGGTCCCAACTCGTACTCCGGGAACGGGTCCCCCGTTGGTACCCACAACGACTCAGTGTCCGCCGAAGTCACGTCCGACGGTGGCAACAGTTGGAGGTCGACGACGCTGGGCTGTCCCACTGAGGGACCGTGCACGACCTTCGGACCCTACCTGTGGGGCAATTGCGCCATGAACGAGCAAACGCAACCTCTTCTGGTCGGGTCCCCGAGTGCGACCGCGCTCTCGGGTGTCAAGTGGTCGAGTTCGTCCTGGGTGACGTCGGTCAACAGTTGTTTTCCCCAACAGCTCGTGGTGAGTTCGGCCCACGAACTGTTCCTGCTCGATCCCTCGTCGCAGTATCCCTTCCTGGAGTCGACGGATTCCGGACGGACGTGGATCTATCGAGTGCTGCCCAGCATCGCGGCGGCCAACTACGGGGCCGACTCGATTCCGATGAGTAACTCCTTGGTACTCGCGCCGGACGGCTCGCTCTTCGCCGTCATCACGTCTCGCTCCGGCGTAACACAACAGCTCTACCGCCTGGAACCATCAGCGACCTCATGGTGTCTGATTCCGCACGCCTTAGGGGCGACGAACACCACGTCGGACGTGGTCGGACCGCTACGGGTGAATTCCAACGACCTCATCTGGAGTCAGACCTTGACCGCGAGTGACGGAACATCGACCACGAGGATGCATCTGGCGTCGTTGACGAGTCTCGATTGTTAAGTAGTCGTTGATCATCACAATTCGCGCCGATGACGTGACAATTATCGCCAACACCATTGCCGCCGAGCTCTATCCAGAAACGTCGGCACCAAACGACCTAATCTGACTTTTGACGTTCGAATCTGAACGACCGACAGCGTTGTTGGGAGGTCATATGCACGTGAACGCCGGTGATACCGCTTGGATGCTCGCGGCGACCGCGTTGGTCTTTTTCATGATGCCGGGTCTGGCCTTCTTCTACGGAGGACTGGTCGACGAACGCAACGTCCTCTCCACGATGGCCCAGTCCTTCGTCGCGATCGGGATCATCTCGGTGCTCTGGATCGTGATTGGCTACTCGCTGGTCTTCGGTCCTGACCACGCCGGAATCATCGGCGGCCTGCAGAACTTCATGTTGCGCGGCGTCGGCAACACTCCGACGGCGTTCGCGCCAAATATCCCTCCCCTCTTGTTCATGGCCTTTCAGATGAAGTTCGCGGTCATCACGCCAGCGCTGATTGCCGGTGCCTTCATCGGCCGCATGCGCTTCTCGGGCTACCTCGCCTTCATCGGACTCTGGTCGCTCCTGGTGTACTGCCCCTTCGCGCACTGGGTGTGGGGCGGCGGCTTCTTGGGCGCGAGCGGCCTGCACGCCGTGGACTTTGCCGGAGGATCGGTAGTGCACGAGTTGGCGGGAGCCTCGGCCCTGGCGACCGCGATCTACCTAGGTCGGCGCCACAAGGTCGACCGCCCGCACAACGTTCCCTTCGTCCTTCTCGGCGCGGGCATCCTCTGGTTCGGTTGGTTCGGATTTAACGCCGGCAGCGCCGGCAACGCCGGTTCCGTCGCCGTGGCGGCGCTCGTCAATACCCAGATCGGGGCCTGCGCCGGGATGTTGGCGTGGATGACCATCGAATGGGTCCAACGGCGCAAGCCGTCAGGTATCGGCATCGCCTCGGGTGCGGTAGCCGGGTTGGCGGCCATCACGCCCGCCTCGGGGTACGTTCCAACGTGGGCCTCACTGGTCATTGGTGGGGCCGCCGGTTTGCTGTGTTACCTGGCGGTGCGACTCAAGGACCGCCTACGTTACGACGACGCGCTGGACGTGGTGGGAGTCCACATGGTGGGTGGGTTTGTCGGCGTCGTGCTCACCGGAGTCTTCGCCAGTCTTGCCGTGAACGCATTTGGCGCCTCCGGTGGGATCGTGCAATTCGGTCGCGAGACCGTTCTAGCGCTCGCGGCACTGGGCTTCCCATTCATAATGACTTTCATTATCTTGTGGATAGTTGACAAGACCGTTGGGCTTCGAGTGAGCATCATGGACCAAGACACCGGGCTCGACGTGAGCGAACACGACGAGGTTGGCTATGACTGGTTGAAGTCGACGACCACGGGCTTTGAGGCACCGGCCCATGGGGATCCGTCCGTCGCCGAAACGCCGACCACGCAACTCGACACCTAGGCATATCACTCCATTTCGGGTGGTGTTACTACGAGGTGAACCGTGGAAGGTGACATTCTTGGACTTCGTCGTCGCCGGAGCGAGACTTTCATGCGCCTTCGGTTGGCGAAGCACTGTTGGAGGTCATCGGTGGAATGAGTCAGTCCCTCCGAGTTGCCTGGTTTCGATACCGGGCCAGTTTTCGTCGTCGCCGAACCGGCTATCTCAGCGTGGTGCTTCTGATCGGGATCGTTGGTGGACTGGCACTCGCCTCAGTCGCCGGAGCTCGGCGAACGGAGTCGTCGTTCCCGGCCTACGTAGCCAGCACTAATCCGTCCACGGTCCAATTGATAAGTACGTACGACGACCCGGGACTAGGTCTCAAGACCGGCTACGACCCTCGACTATCCGAGAGGATCGCGCGCCTTCCCTTCGTCCAGCGTTCGACGACCACCATTATTTTCGACGGCAACATCAACCTCGATGCCATAAAGGGTGTTCACCTCCACGTGCTTCCCGGTGAAACCCCCGCGGGCTTCCTAGGCAGTTTGAATGGCGAGTTCTCTGCGGTTGACCGCGTCACGCTCGTCAGCGGCCGCCTGACCAATCCGCGTCACCTTAACGAGGCGGTCATGAACGCGCAAGCGGCCCAGGAGATGGGCCTGCACGTCGGTTCGATCATTCGGATTCCCTTCTACACCGACGCCCAGACGAACTCAGCCAAACAGGCCTCGAAAATCCCCAAGCCCTTCCGAGTCGTGACGGTAAGAATGGTGGGCGAAATCGTGCCCCTCGGCGGCGTGGTCCAGAGTGACATCGACGCGCTCGGATCGGGCGTGGTGATTTTCTCCCCGGCGCTCGCACGATCCCTGGCACTCAAGTGCGCCACCGGCACCGAAACGATGTTGCAACTTAAAGGAGGAGATCACAACGCCACCCGAGTGTTGCGGGAAGTCAATCGAATTGATCCCGACGCGGCGCAGTTCGGTGAGCAGGTGGTCTCGAGCTTCATACCCGACGTCCAACGCGCCATTGGGCCGGTAGCCATCGCGTTGGCCGTGTTCGGCGGCATCGCCGGACTCGCCGCACTGCTGATTGCCGCTCTCATGATTGAACGGATAGTGCGCAATGAGACCGTGGAGACCGGCACATTAAAGGCCTTGGGGGCCAACCGATCCATGATGCTCGGCGATCAACTGTTCGGCGTTCTCGGTGCGGTTGTTGTCGGCTCACTCTTGGCGGTGGTCGTAGCGATCGGCCTCTCCCCGTTTGCTCCCCTTGGTCCCGTTCGACCCGTCTATCCGAGTCTCGGCGTCGCCGTCGATTGGACGGCGCTCGGCTTCGGTTTTCTGATCCTCTTGGTTGGATTGGGTGCACTCTGCGTTCACTTCGCGGGACGCGAAGTTCGACGAATCAATTCGAGAAGACTGTCACGAGCGCGAACTCGCGATTCGAGCGTGGCGCGATCCTTGGCGAATTACGGTCTCTCGCTATCGACCGTGACCGGTGTTCGCTTCGCCCTCGAACCCGGCGGGGGCCGAAACGCGGCTCCGGTTCGTTCGGCCATCGTGGGTTCGGTGCTCGCCGTCTTCGTTCTTACGACGACGGTCACCTTCGGGGCCAGCCTTAACGGTCTCGTCTCTCATCCCGCGCAATACGGGTGGAACTGGAACTACGCGATTTTGTCGAGTTTCGCGGGGGCCGAGGACTTGCCCGCCCATCAAATCGCTACTTTCTTAAATCGGGACAACGACATCCAGGCGTGGTCGGGCGTCTCATTCACGCAGGCCAAGATCGATGGCCAGCCGACCTCAGTCCTCGCTCAACGACCGGGCGCTCGGGTCGGGCCGCCGTTGCTCTCCGGTCACGGTCTCGACGGGGCCAATCAAATTGTCCTCGGATCAACGACCTTGGCGCAGTTGCACAAACACGTGGGCGACACGATCACCTTGAACAACGGCATATCCAAGGCCGTGAAATTACTCGTCGTCGGTACGGCGACCATGCCCGCGTTGTCCGGCGGCGTGGGGATGGGATCGGGAGCGTTGGCTTCGACCTCCGATTTTCCCGCCTCACTGCTCAACATCCAAAATGCCCCGATTCCCGGTCCCAACGTGATCCTGGTTCGCATCCGCGCCGGCGTCACCCCGTTGGCGGCCTACCGTTCGCTCGTGAAGGTCAATAGAGAGGTCAACGCAATTCCCGCGGCCAGCGGTCTGGCGGGAGGCGTCATCACCGTGTTGCGCCCGGTCGAAATCGTCAACTTCCATTCCATGGGGACCACGCCTGTCATCTTCGCCGCCAGCCTCGCCCTCGGGGCGATTGCCGCGCTCGGTTTCATCCTCGTGGCGTCAGTTCGGAGGCGCCGACGAGAATTGGCACTGCTGAAGGCTTTGGGCTTTCGGCAGCGACAGCTCTCCGCCGCGATTGCCTGGCAGGCCACCGTGGCCGCGCTCATCGGTGTGGTCGCCGGACTGCCGTTCGGCATCGTCAGCGGACGTGAACTGTGGATCCTCTTTGCTCGCAGCATCAACGCGGTGCCCGACTCGACGGTGCCCGTGCTGTCTCTGATACTCATCGGCGTGGGGGCTCTTGTCTTCGCCAATCTGGTCGCGGTGATCCCGGGTCGTATCGCGGCACGGACTTCCACGGCGCTCGTCCTTCGATCTGAATGAATTTCTAGCTCGAGCGGAACTGCGGTTGGGAAGCCTTCAAAGGCGAGGATCGAAAACTCAGGGAGCCAACTACTCCGACGCAATCGACACCAAAGGCGGCGTGACGTCGACGAGGCTTCGGAGCCTCTGGAAATCATCGATAACGTCCGCTCGAGCCCGCGGTCGTCCGAAGAGGTAGCCCTGAATGAAGTCGCAGTCGAGCTCGTCGAGGACGTCACGTTGAGCTTCCTCTTCCACGCCTTCGGCGACGCAGCTAAAACCCATGGCGTGACTGAGGTCGACGACGCCCCGCACCACGGCGGAGCCTTCGACGTCCGCGGTCATTCGGTCAATGAAGGACTTATCGATCTTGACGAAGTTGATGGGCAGGTCAGCGAGGTAGCTCAATGACGAGTAACCGGTGCCGAAATCATCGATCGCCAAGCGAACCCCGAGCGATCGGAGGGCGAGGAGTCGCGGAACCGTGACGCCCAGATTCTCGACCAGGGCGCTCTCCGTCACTTCCAGCACCAGTGCGTCGGGCGAAAGACCGGATTCGCTCAATGCCTGAGCGACGCTCTCGACCAGTCGGGCGTCTTGGAGCTGATGGGCCGAGAGGTTTACGCTGACGTAGAAATCGTGGTCGACCGTACCGTCGTGTTTCCACTGTTGCGTCTGGCGAATCGCTGACCACAACACCTGTTTGCCCAGCGGCACGATGAGACCGGTGTCCTCGGCCACCTTGATGAACTCGATCGGCGCCAGTAGGCCGCGGCTCGGATGGTTCCAGCGCACGAGGGCTTCCGCCGCCACGAGTTGTCCCGAGTGCGTGTCGACGATGGGCTGATAGAACACCTCGAACTGATGGGACTCGATTCCCTCTCGGATACCGACCTCGGTCTCCAAGCGCCGCAACGCGTCTTCGTGCATCTTGGGTTGGTACATCTCGAAGCGACCTTTGCCGTTGCGCTTCGCGACGTACATGGCGAGATCGGCGTCGCGCAAGAGATCATCGGGTGTGGCCAGCGGTCGATCGGCGATGGCGATGCCGATGCTCGGTCGCATCGCCACGTCATTGGTGAGAACTCGGAAGGTCGGATTCAGAGCGTCAATGATTCGTTCGGCGATATCTTGTGCGGCGATGGGCATCAGGCCCGCTTCGACCAGCACGGCGAACTCGTCCCCGCCGAAACGCGCGACCGTGTCACCCGGCCGAGTCGCCGAGCGAATTCGATTCGCCACCTCGATTAACAGTTGATCGCCGGCCGGGTGGCCGAAGCTGTCGTTGACCGCTTTGAAGTCGTCGAGGTCTAAGAACAGCACGGCCACCGAGTTGTGTTCGCGCGCGCTTCGGTCCATGGCGTGAGAGAGTCGATCGAAGAACAGTGCTCGGTTCGCCAAACCGGTGAGCGTGTCATGGAAGGCCTGATGGTTCAGCTCCTGCTCGAGCGCGTGGCGTTCGGTCACGTCGCGACTGTTCAGGACGATGGCGCCCACGTCAGGCTCGTCGAAGAGATTGGTGATGACCACGTTGACGATTCGCCATTGACCGTCGAGATGAGCCATACGGAATTCGAAGTCCGAGGTGCTGCCGAGTCCCCCCGAGAGGACCCTGGCTAAATGGGCCTGGACGGTGGGCACGTCGTCTGGATGGACCACGTCGTTGAGCGATTTACCGACGAATTCGTACGGCGGTCGACCGAGAATCTTGGTGACCGCTTCGCTTTGATAGGTGATCCGAAGGTCGGTCCCGAGCAAGGTGATGAGGTCCGAGGAGTACTGCACCATCGCCCGGAATCTTCGTTCGTTACGGGCCTCGTAGACGACGCGAGCCAACTCGACGCGCTCCAGCGCCAAGAGCAGCTGCGCCACGATGCCGTCGAGGATCGCCCGGAGATCGACCGGCAACGGACGATCGTGGGCCAGGAGGATCCGCTCGCGCGAGACCGGGCGTTCGGTGGAGATGAGCTGCGTCCAGATCGTCGAGATCGTCGTCTCCCCGACCGTTTCGCCGCCGGTCAAAAGTACTAGTCGCTCATCACTGCCGGCGTCCGGAGTGGTCACGTTGACGGTCGCCCCGACCAACTCCGGCCAGGTGGCCGCCACGATATTGACTCTCTGCGATTCGGATCCGGTCACGATGCAGCCGATTACGCCCGCGGCTCCAATTTCCTTGACGGCGTCGACGCCGGCGTTCCACACCTCCGTGCGTTCCGTCGCCGAAACGAGAAACTCCGAAAAGCCGAGGAGCGTCCGTTGGCGGCGAGCGTCCATTGACTGCGTTCGGGCCAGACCGATCAGTCGGATCATCACTAAGACGAAGACGAGCGCCGACACGATGGCCAGCGTGCCGCCATCGGCCGGGACACCGGCGACGTCGCGGTACACGAGGGCAATGGGAGCCACCAGTGCGGACGCGCTGAGTAACCCGAGCGTGAGCGGTTTCAGATGGCGAGGTCGCCAGGCCCGTTGACGGGTGAGGTCGCGCATCGACGGGTGCAGGGCCGCGGCGCCCCAACACACGTAGAACAGGACCCAGCCCAGGTCGGTGGGACCACCGACCTTCCATTGCCCGTGCAACTGGATCCAGCCGTAGACGCAATCGGCGCCCAATACGCCTATCGCGCCAACAACCAAGAGGCGCACGGACGTGCCCCGAGTGCCGCCGCCGAACACGAGACGAACCAGAACGCCGAGCAGCACGACGTCCCCTAAGGGATACCCAATCGACGTCAACTTGACGAGCGTCGAAAGTCCGGCGTTGTGTACGTACGGCTGTATCAGGTAGATCCACGACAACACGCCCAGACCAGAAGTGACGATGAGCGTATCCAAGACAGCGCCGCCTTCGCCGTCTCGAAGTCGTCGCCATCGAACCATGAGTATCAGTCCCGTGGCCAGGAAGAAGTACGTCGCTAAATAGAAAACATCAGAGATCGAGGGAAAAGGATTGAGTTCATGCATGAACTTCGTCAGTACGTCATAGGTGATATCACCGAGCGCGAACGTCGCCACGCCAATCGCCTCGACCACCCACGCCGTACGGTGCGCCGGTCGATTGCGAACGAGGCCAAGGACGATCGCCGCCGCCGAGCCCAGGCCGAGTAGCCCCCACAGATAAGTGTGATATTTCGGGAAGGCAAAGATGGCCGCGACCAAGGGAACGTTGAGCGCCCCGTACATCCACGACACGTAGGGACGCAGCCCCCAAGTCTGCCGATCCGTCACGAGACACTCCCGCCAAAGAGCTGGTGTAACGGATTCAGGGCGTCAGTCGATGCGCATCCCCACTCGGCGGTCAAGGGCAAAGCTCTCACGTCTACCTAACTCGGTACTCAACGGGAAGGAACCCGATGAATTGGAAGAGCGTCGCATCGCAAACACCTTTCAATGACATTCTCCCATTGCCTTCACTGATTTCTCGCTACTTGAACGCAATTGCTGTGACTTCACGGCGAAGACCTGATGAGAAGCGTCGTCGCCGTGTTCAACAATCGGCCTCAATCAACGATGTAACGTCTTCGACGCGTCAAGATCATCGGACGCGCCATAAGAGCGAACTTCGAAATACCTTTCAACATCGATGCCGTTCCGCACCCGCACGTGACATAATCCGCCATTCGTCATCCGGTGTTTACTTGAGGTGGCGCGAGAGAAACATCATTGACGGTGGCTCCTGTTCCAGGAAGAACGAATTGGTGTGACAGCCATGCGCGACGACGTCGGTACTTCCTTGAGGGAGGACGTTGATCAACTTCTCCACTCCCGGGTGGAACGGATCGTCAGTTCCGGAGGCAATTCTCACCGGGATACCGTGCAGCGATCTCACGTGCTTGATCACGTTGACCTGGTCAAAGTCCGATGACGACGCGAAGGCGCCGGAGTTGGCAGCGTGCGCCTGCGCGTACGTGGTCCACACGGCGGGACTGATGGCCGCGACTGCCGACGCGAGTCCGGGGTAACGCTCGGCGATGGCGAGCGCCCCGAAGCCGCCCATCGATATTCCCATCAAACCGATCTGGTTCGGAGCGGCGCCGAGTCCCTTGCGTTGGCATAAGGGGATGAGTTCGTCGACCACCATGGACATCGGATCGTCGCCCGGATGGGGATTCCAGTACCGGTCCCCACCATCGACGGTCACCATCGCCATCGGCGTTAGCGGCGCGCCGCCTATTCGAAGGGCCAACGCTTTTGCGGGCGTCATCCCGACCAGGGCGGTCGCGTGATTCTGTCCATATCCGTGCAGCATCACTATGAGCGCCAGTGCGTCGCCCGGTCGATGTTCTGGTGGATAGGCGACCGTGTAGCCAACGGTGCGCTGGCGCGCGACCGAATTGAACCTTCCGGTCTCACTCGGACCGACCGCCGCAAACGACAACGCGGGCGCGGGCACCGAACAGGCGCCATCAATCTGATCGAGTATTTGCTTGCCCGGCAGGACTCCGTGATTGACCAGTTCAAATCCCGACACGCCGGCGACGACCACCGCGCCGACGCCCGCGGTGGCCCATTTCAAAAGTCGGCGACGCGACACCGCGTTCGAGAGAACATCTCGCTTCATTTCTTCGCTCGAGGGAGAGTCCTCGGTCATATACCGTTCGAGTCAGTTCTCGGAAACGTGGTCTCGCCACGAGTGACTCGGTTCGTAGCCAATCACGTCGCGAGCGCGGTCGGTGGCGAGCAGCGATTCGAACTCCCCAATGTCGCGCGTCAGCGGCACGCCGGGGAACACCTGGGCCATGAGGGCTGTTGACGGTCGGTTCATGACCGTGTCCGCCGCGGCAATAATCAAGCCCGGACTTCCGGCGAGGGCCCCGGCCGGTGCGCTAAGGGATAGCCGGCAGGCGGCAGCGACGTCGCGACCGTCTACGTAGCCCCACAGGTTCCATTTGCGCAGGTGTGGTTCGGCCCACATGGAAGGGAACGCCAGGTAGTCGTCGGGATCCATGATGTTGGAAAAACGAAGAGCTACGAACGGTATCGCGGACCATTGCGCGATGTGCCCGGCGATAGTCTCGCTCGCGACCTTCGATAACGCGTACGTCGAGGTCGGTACTGGATAGTGATCTTCGTCCACTGGTGCGTACCGAGGCGGAAGACCGTTGGACTCGGTGAACGGCAGTCCGAGCGTCGTCTCACTGGAAGCCCACACAACACGGCTGAGGCCGTTGTTCGCGGCGGCATGGAAGACATTGAAGTTCATGGCCATATTCGTGTTGAAGGTGACCGCCGAAGGGTGGATCCCCGGCGCCGGAATGTTGGCGAGATGAATCACCGCGTCAACGTCCTTCAGCACTTCGAGTGCTTGGCCGAAGTCAGTGAGGTCCGCCCGGACGGCGCCGTTATCTACGTCCTCTCGCGACGAGGCAATATCGGTCGCCGCGACGTCGTAGCCGTGTTGAAGCAGATCGCGAACCACTGCACGTCCGGCCTTTCCACTTGCTCCCGTCACGCAAATTCGCTGCCTGGTGGAATCCGCCATGCCGACTACCTTTCATCCGATTTTCGTTGCCACTGGGACTTACAGTATGACGGCCCATCTGGAAGCGCCGACGAGGGGTGTTAGTACGAGGCGACGCCGTGAAGTTGCCTTTCTTTCATTTTCACGTCACAAGATGGAGAGTTGTGCAAACCATCACTTGGCTACTAATTCGAACCATCATTTGGTTACTAATACGGGAGGTTCATTAATAAAAATGGGTCGAGCCTTCCGCGTCGCTGGGTATCGGTACCGTCGCACCTTCCGGCGGCGATGGCCCGACTACCTGGCAATCGCGTTACTGATTGCCTTGGTGGGCGGTTCGGGCATGGGAGCAATCGCTGCCGCCCGGCGAACCCAGTCTTCATTTTCCCAATTCTTGGCCCACACCAATCCGTCCGACCTCAGCGTGGGCACCGCACTATACGAACCATCCATCGGATTACTTTCGGGCTACGACCGCTCGACCATCAACACGATTTCTCATTTGCCCGATGTCGCGCATGCGGAGAGCTACGCACTGGTGTACGCGCTGCCAATCGGGGCCAACGGACGTCCTTCGCGGGCGGCCATTAAGTCGAACACCAACTTGAACGTGCTGGGCAGCGTCGATGGACTCTATTTCAACCAGGACCGGGTGACCGTCATTCGCGGCCGCATGGCCAATCCGAAGAGGGCCAACGAGATCATGATGACCCCACGTGCGGCGCGCGAGCTGGACTTGCAAGTGGGTCAAACCGTGCCCTGGGCCGTGTACCCCGCTGAGATCGGGAACTCCACGGCGAAGACATATTTGCGGCGTGATCTCACCCTGGTGGGAACCGTCATCTTTAACAATGAAGTGGTCCAGGACGAAGTCGATACCCACGGTTCGCCCGAGATGGTTCTCACTCCGGCGTTCACCCATCGCCTGACCTCGTGTTGTTCTGATTTTTCGTTCACTTTTCTCCAACTCCGTCACGGCAGTCAGGACGTCGCGAAGGTCGAAGCGGAGATCGATCACGTCTTGCCCGCGCGACTTCCTCACGACTTCTTGGTCACCTCGATCGCCGTGGCCAAGGCGGACCAGGCTCTCAAGCCCGAAGCCATCGCCTTGGGCGCCTTTGGAGGGATTGCCTTGCTGGCCGCGCTGTCGATCGCCGGACAGCTCATCGGCCGTCAGGTACGCTCCGTGGCCCGAGAGAGACGCGTATTGCGTTCGATCGGTGCCGGTCGGGCATCGATTATCGCCGATGAGGCTCTCGGAATCACGGGCGCGGTGGTCGTGGGTTCACTTCTCGCCGGCGTGGCGGCGGTTGTCCTGTCGCCATTGGCTCCGCTCGGTCCCGTGCGTCCGTACTATCCGTATCCCGGCGTCTCTATTGACTGGACTGTGTTGGGACTTGGGACGGTCGGGCTCGTCGTGGTCCTTTTCGTGGTCGTCCTCTTGCTAGCCGTGCGCGACGCACCTCGTCGCTTCGGCAGGGTCCGACGACGAACGATGCGGCGCGAATCGAATCTCGCCGCGAGCGCGTCGTCCGGTGGACTGCCCGTTTCCGCGGTCGTCGGCATCCGATTCGCCCTCGAGCCGGGAGCCGACAACGCACCGGTGCGTTCGGCGACCTTCGGCGCGATGCTCGCCATCGTCGTCGTCGTCGCTACCGTCGTCTTCGGGTCCAGCTTTACGGGCTTGGTCTCTCATCCGGCGCTGTACGGGTCCAATTGGAACTATGAACTCCTAGGCGGCGGCGGGATCGGTGACATCCCGCAACAGCGCGCGGCCACCCTCCTCGATCACGACCGACAAGTGAGCGCATGGTCCGGATACTATTTCGCCGGCGTCGCCATTGATGGGTACGCCGTACCCGCCCTTGGCGGAACGCCGAAGGCGCCGGTCGCGCCGCCGATACTAAAAGGTCACGGTGTCGACAAGCCGGGCCAAATCGTCCTCGGCGTTAGGACCCTGGCACAACTCCACAAGGTCGTCGGCGACACCGTCAGCGTGAACTTCGGGAACAATGCTCCGACACAACTACGCATCGTGGGGACGGCCACGATGCCGGCGGTGGGCATCGTCGGCGTGACCGGCCATTTAGAGATGGGAACTGGCGCGGTCCTCGACTACCACCTCATCCCGCCGAGCGTGCGCAATTCGTTTGATACGTCACCACTTGGACCGAACGCCATCTTCGTACGATTTAAATCGAACACGGGCACCGGACTGGCCCGTCACCAGGTCAACAAGATCGCCAGAGAATTGAGTTTGCCGACCAACTTCGGGGTCTCGGTTCTGCCCGTGCAAAGACCGGCCGAGATTTTGAATTACCGATCCGCGGGCGTGACGCCACTACTTCTCAGCACGTCGTTAGCGGTCGGCGCAGTGGTCGCCCTCGGGCTGATGCTGGTCGCTTCGGTCCGACGTCGGCGCCGTGACTTGGCCCTATTGAAGACCCTCGGATTTACGCAGCGTCAATTGGCGGCGACGGTGGCCTGGCAGTCGAGCGTTGCCGTCCTGATCGGCACGTTCGTGGGCGTACCCGTCGGTATCGTCCTCGGCCGATTCCTGTGGGACGCGTTTGCCCGAGCGATGAACGCCGTCCCGTCGCCTTCGGTGCCCACTTTGCCGGTCGTACTCATCGCCCTGGGAGGGCTGGTACTCGCCAACGTGGTCGCGGCTCTGCCCGGACGAATCGCCGCGCGGACCTCCACAGCTCTGGTACTAAAAGCCGAATAGTGCGCGAAATCACGTTCGAACAACTTCGACCGTGGGCCCCGACGAAAATTGCGCGCGGCATCTTCGCGCAGCGACAGAAGCGTCTATTGCCAATCTTGGATCGCCCGGCCGAGAGTCTCGCTCACTTCCGTTCTGAGCAGTTCGGCCAGAGATGCCACCGTGACCTCGCCGGAGTTGAGGCGATCGCACGCGTGAAAGCAATTCCATAATCGGACTAGTGCGACCTCGCCGTCGGCGTCGAAGACGTTTGCCGCGATGCGCTGCCACCGATACTGGTACCAGACATAGTTCAACGGGCTCATCGGATCGTCGCCACCCGTGTAATGGGCTTCGAGATCCTCCAGGGTGCTGTAGCCCTCAAGACGCATCCGATTGTCGAGGCGTGGACTTTGCGCTCCCACGATGGAGAGCACCTCCAGCGTGTTCAGACTTTCGCGCCGTCTCGTGGCGATGAATGCGTGGAGGGCCAGGTTGGCGAAGATCTCGCCCAACCAGAAGGTCGGCAATCGGAGATCTCCAAGCGTTTCGAAGGCGTGACCCAGCTCATGAATCGTGACGAGGTCGAAGAAGGGCTGCAGATCCAAGCCTCCCGCGCCGTCGGGGTACGTGCTTAGCAATCTCGAATAACCGCGCGGCGACGCCTCGTGAAGGTCCTGTCCGATGGCGTTCCAGAAGTCTCCGCTTCCAGCGGGCATCACCACAATGCCGCGACGGATCTGACCGTCGTCATCGTTAAAGAATGGGAGCCCGTAGGGCTGCTTGCTCTCCCAGTCCTCCTTGCCGGCGACGACGACGGCGATGTCGAGCTTGACTCCTGAAAAAAGGCGACCGAAGTAGATGTAGGCATCCGCGGCTATGTCGGCCGCGGCGCGCGCACGCACCAATGACCCATCGCTGTAACGAACTTCAAACGGATAGCCGTCAAGGTGCGCGAGTCCCGAACCCATAGCCATCAGTCAAAACCTAGCGGTCAACACAGTCCCGGTTCGATTGCGACGTCGACCGCTCAGGCAGCGAGCAGAGCGTCCAGTTTGGCGAACGTTTCCGTCCAACCGCCGGTTTGTTGATTCCAACTTCCTGATAGAAAGGGTAATCCTAAATCTGCTTGACATACCAAGCAGATGGGGTATAAACTGTTCATGTGCCGGAAGTGCCGCGCACGTACCCCCAGCCCGAGGAGTCCCAGATGGACACCACCACCACCACCAAGAAGCAGTCCGACAAGAAGTTCGACAGCGAGAACGCCAAGGCCCAAGAGTTGATCTTGGACGCCGTCAAGCAGTCCCAAGAAGCGACCCTGCAATTTGTGCAGACGTGGTCCGAGGGCGTCACCAAGCTGACCTCGAACCTCCCCGAACTGCCGAAGTTGCCTGAGATCGCCGCACTGCCCAAGGCCGACGAGCTGTCAGAACAGTTCTTCGGCTTCGCCCAGAAGCTCATGACCGCTCAGCAAGAGTTCGTCAAGAAGCTCATCGCCGTGCTGCCCAGCCAGGACGTCACCACAAAGTAACCAAGTCTCACTACTCCCAGGTCCGGTCCCCCCTTGACCTGGGAGTAGTGAAGTTTTTTCATACGCTTGACATGTAGAGCGTGTGTTGTAGAGAGTGCTCTCGCCCACGAAGGCCAGAGCGATATCAGAGGAGAGCCGTGGCCACCACCGACGAGACCGAGTCCACGGCGCCGAACAATCCCCGCCAGGTGCTGGGAGAGTTCATCCGAGTGCAGCGACAGATGGCCAACCTCTCTCTGCGTCAGCTCTCGGCGCTCACCGAGATCTCCAACCCGTATCTGAGCCAAGTCGAGCGGGGACTTCACGAGCCCTCCATTCGGGTCCTCAAGTCGATCGCCAACGCGCTCAACGTGTCGTCCGAAATTCTGTTCGAGCAGGCCGGTCTCTTCACCACCACTGAAGAACCGGACAGCGAGGCGACCGAGGCCGCCATCCGCACGGATCGCCGCCTCAGCGAAGCCCAGCGCCACGCGTTGCTGGGCGTCTATCGCAGTTTTCTCCAGACCAGCGAAGAAGGGGTTTGACGCTCCCCCGAAGAAACCACTAGACCTCTTCTCGTCGTAGCGGTCAAAAGATCTCAAGAAATGTCTCAATGCTGCCCATACCAAGCATTTGGTGTGTAAAGTCGGCGCCAGTGCCTGCGACCGATTCGAACTGAAGGGCTAAGCGATGGCGAGTGACGACGGCGATCCGATGGACGATGCGGCGACGCAGTTCCAACGTCAGTTGCTCGGCGCGATCGAGGCGACCCAGGTAGCCACCTCCTCGTTCGTGAACGCCTGGTTCCAGGGAGCGACCCAGGTAGCTACCGCCTTTGC
The DNA here is from genome assembly GCA_963716515.1 of uncultured Acidimicrobiaceae bacterium. Classification (GTDB taxonomy): domain Bacteria; phylum Actinomycetota; class Acidimicrobiia; order Acidimicrobiales; family RAAP-2; genus RAAP-2. Next base: position 868,049 of record OY970319.1, on the reverse strand, counting down.
CGACCTCTCCCAGAGTGCGCCCGACGTCGCCCTCGAGCCCACTCAACTGATGGCTTTCATGAGCGAGCTGTTCGCCGCCCAACAGGAGTTCATCGCCGATCAAGTCGCCCAAGCCGATCCTGTGTCGTTCTTGGGATCGCTGAAGACGGCCCAAGCCGCAGCGTTCGCCAAACCCGACGAGGTCGCCGCCGCGACGAATCGCCTGGCGATCGGTCTCGACGCCGCGGTGCGAGCGATCATCGCGCGGGAGAACGGCGAGGACGTGGCGTTGCCCGTGCGACCGGATGACGGCGACAAGCGATTCAACGATCCCGCCTTCAGTGAGAACCCCATGTTCGCCCTGCTCGAGCAGCAGTACCTGCTCGGTTGTCAGTACTTCAACGAACTCCTCGACGCCGCCGAGCTCGAGGGGATCGAGGACGCCAAGGCCCGCTTCGCCACCAAGTTCGTCCTGGACGCCCTGGCGCCGACCAACACCCTCTACGGCAACCCGGCCGCGCTGCGCGAGGCGGCCGACACCGGCGGCGAGAGCCTGGTGCGCGGGGCGAAGAACATGCTCGAGGACCTGAGTAACAACGGCGGCTGGCCGAGCCAGGTCGACAGCTCCGGCTTCGAGGTCGGCGTCAACCTGGCCGCGACGCCCGGCGCCGTCGTTTTTCGCAACGAGCTCATCGAACTCATCGAGTACCAACCACAGACCGAACAGATCTACGAAGTGCCCCTGCTCTTCTGCCCGCCGTGGATCAACAAGTACTACATCATGGACTTGGCGCCGGGTAAGAGCCTCATCGAATGGGCGGTGGGCCACGGCCACCACTGCTTCGCCATCAGCTACCGCAACCCCGACGAAAGCATGCGCGACCTCAGCCTGGCCGACTACCTGCACCTGGGCCAGTTCGAAGCCGTGCGAGTGATTCGCGAGATCACCCACGCCAGTCAGGTCAACACCGTCTCGCTCTGCTTGGGCGGGACCCTGAGCGCGATCGCCTTGGCGCGTGAGGCCGCGGCCGACGAACACTCGATCAAATCCGCCACGTTTCTCAACACCAACACCGACTTCAGCGTCCCCGGGGTGTTGGGACTGTTCACCGACGAGTCCACCATCGCCGGGCTCGAACAGCAGATGGCCCAAGACGGCTACCTCGAGGCCGAGTCCATGGCCCACGTGTTCGATCTGCTGCGGGCCAACGACCTCGTCTTCCAATACATCGGCAACAACTGGCTGCTGGGCAAGCAGCCCGCCGCGTTCGACTTGCTGGTCTGGAACAACGACAGCACCCGAATGCCGGCCAAGATGCACTCGGAGTACCTGCGCTCGTGCTACTTGCACAACGAGTTCGCGCGCGGGACCTTCGAAATGGACGGCTTCGCCCTGGACCCCAAGGCCGTGGACGTCGACACCTACGTCGTCGCGGCGATCAACGACCACATCGTCCCGTGGGTCTCGGGTTACAAGACCGCGCAGATCTTCTCCGGTCCCAATCGCTTCGTCCTCTCGACGCAGGGCCACATCGCCGGCGTGGTCAATCCCCCCAGCCCCAAGGCGCGGCATTGGACCAACGACGATCGGCCCGCCGACCCCGAGCAGTGGAAGGACACAGCGCAGTTGGTCGAGGCCACCTGGTGGATTGATTGGACCGAGTGGATCGGCGAACGCGCCGGGGACCTCGTCGAATCACCCTGGGTGGTGGGCGCCGCCGACTACCCGCCGATGGAGCCCGCTCCCGGCGAATACGTACGGGTGCGTGCGTGAGAGCTCCGTCGGCCGTAGTCGAGTCTCGAATCATTGACGTCGCAGGACTCGTCGTCCACGTGCGCATCGAGGGTCAGGGCGAGCCGGTCCTCTTGTTGAGCGGACTCGGCCAACCCCTAGAGAGCTGGGACCCGTTCGTGTCGTCCCTGGGCGAGCGACGGGTCGTTCGCTTCGACGCCCCGGGCGTCGGCCGGAGCGCGACGCCGAACTTTCCGTCCTCGATACCGTCGCTCGCCGCGATCGCCGCGGCGGTCCTCGACGCCGCGGAGATCGACCAAGCGGACGTGGTGGGTTTTTCTCTCGGTGGGGCGGTCGCCCAACAGTTGGCGCACGGCTCACCGACGAAAGTCCGACGTCTGGTGCTGGTCGCGACCTCGTGCGGACTCGGCTCGAGCGCCGGACGTTGGGATTGGCCCGTCGACTTGACCGCCCCCGCCATCGCCGCGACCATAGTTCGGCTGCCCTCGCTCGGGTGGCAATCGCTGGCCCTCGTGACGTGGTCGAGCATCCCCTTTCTCGGAAGTCTCACGCAGCCGACCCTCGTCGTCTGCGGTCGCGATGATGCGGTGGCGCCGCCGGCGAACGGCCGGGTGCTGGCCTCGCGCATCCCCCGCGCCCGGTTGGTCACGCTCGCGGGCGACCACCACCTGCTGTCACCGGGACCGGCCGCCGAACTGGCGAACGTCGTCGAAGAGTTCCTTGGACCTCTCGACGCCGAAGCGGACAGTGTTCCCTTCGTGAGTCGACGCGCCGCGATCCTTTCAACCACCGAAACCTAGAGAGGCCCTAGCCATGCAAGAACTTCGTCTCGACGGACGCGTCGCCATCATCACCGGAGCGGGCGGCGGACTCGGGCGATCCCACGCCCTCGAGCTGGCGAAGCGCGGCGCCTACGTGGTGGTGAACGACCTGGGCGGCGCGCTGGACGGCCAGGGCTCATCGGCCTCGGCGGCCCAGCTCGTGGCCGACGAGATCACGGCGCTGGGCGGTGTCGCGGTGGCGAATCACGACAGCGTGGCGAGCGCCGAAGGAGGCGAGGCCATCATCCAGACGGCGATCGACGCCTTCGGTCGAGTGGACGTGCTGATCAACAACGCCGGCATCCTGCGCGACAAGGCGTTCCACAAAATGAACGCCGACGTGATCAACCAAGTAATCGACGTGCACTTGAAGGGGGCCATCTTCGTCACCCAGCCGGCCTTTCGACGCATGCGCGAGCAGCGCTACGGCCGAATCGTCTCCACCAGCTCGGCGTCGGGACTGTTCGGCAACTTCGGGCAGGCCAATTACGGGGCGGCGAAGGCCGGCCTCGCTGGATTCACTCGGGTGTTGGCCATCGAAGGGGCCGAGCACGGTATCGCGGCCAATGCCATCGCCCCGATCGCGCGCACCCGCATGACGGAAGGCATCCTCGGCGATTTGTCGCCCCGCGTCTCGCCCAATTCAGTGAGCCCGCTCGTCGCCTACCTGGCCAGCGAGGAGTGCGCGGTCAACGGCCACATCTATTCGGTGGCCGGCGGTCGCATCGCGCGGATCTTCATCGGCGAGACCGAAGGACTGGTGCTCGCGCACAACACCGCCGAATCCATCCGCGCCAACATCGGCGCGATCGGCGAACTCGACACCACGGGTTTCCACGAGCCGTCGTCACTGGATGCCGAGACCACGATCATCGCCAAGGCGCTCACCGAGGTGTCCTAGGCGTTCGTCACGCGTCCTTCGCGATGGACTCGAGAGACATAGCGACGCAACTCTTTGCTCGGCGGTCGTTCCCTCGCTAGGTTGGTGCGGGGGTGACAAATGAGTGAGACAAAAGTAGCTCTGGTAACCGGCGGAACTCGCGGCATCGGACGCGCTATTACGTTGGACCTGGCCGAAAACGGAGTTCACGTCGCGGCGGGCTATATCGCCAACGGGGAGGCGGCCCAAAAGCTGGTCGACGAAGCGAGTTCGAAAGGCTGGTCGGTGAGCGTGCACCAGATGGACGTCAGCAGTCCCGAGGACTGCATCCGCTTCGCCAACGAGGTGATCGAGGCCCACGGCCGGGTCGACTACTTGATCAACAACGCCGGCATCAACGTCGACCGCACCGTGCGCCGGATGACGGTGGACGAATGGCACCGGGTCATGAAGGTCAACATCTCCGGGTGTTTCTACATGATCAAGGCGGTCATCGAGCACATGGTGGAGCGAAAGTCGGGACGCATCGTCAACATCAGCTCCATCATCGGCCAGACCGGCAACGTCGGCCAGGCCAACTACGCGACCGCTAAGTCCGGCCTCTTCGGCCTGACGATGTCACTGGCCCAGGAACTCGCCGGCAAGGGCATCACCGTCAACTCGGTCGCCCCCGGATTCATCAGCACCGACATGCTGGCGTCGGTGCCCCAGAACGTCTTGGATGGGATCGTCGCACGTATTCCCGTAGGACGACTCGGCCATCCCGAGGAGGTGGCGTACGCCGTGACGAATCTCCTCAGTGATCGGGCGGCGTACATCACGGGTGCGGTAATCCCGGTCAACGGTGGACTGGACATGTAACTTCGCTCTCGGATTTCGCAATCACGACCACGAGCATCACCCTTCTCCGGGCGCTGACAGCACACCGGAGTGACCAACAACTTTCTTCGTTTGTGTCGGCCAGCCATCGACGGATGTATCTGTATTGACGGGTCTGCTGGAGGTCACGACAACTGGCGCTGAGGTGTTCGAAAGTGTCCGCGATTGGCATGGTGCGGTCCGCGGCGAGACTAGAAAATTTGGTGTGCCGACGTTTGGTGGGCTACGGTGCGCCGATGGAGCAACAGTCTCACCACGGTGCTTTCTTTGTTGCGGGATGTTTGCTGGTGTGCTCGGTGGCGTGGCTGGGTGTAGGCGTCTTCGTCGTTGTGGAGACTGTGTCGCGTTATCACGGCACTGGGCTGCCTGCTGGAGTTGTGGCTGTGATCGAGGCGGCGGTGACGGTCGTTGGTGCACTGGTGTTGGCGTGGATGGCCTACGTCTTGGAGGTACTGGTCATGGCGCTGGAGCGTGACGATCTGGATGGTGAATAGTTCAGGCGTGTGATCTGCGCTCCTGACCGGTGCGACGTGCCAATTTCGGCCGACAGTTCAGCGACAAGGTAAAAAGCCAGTTACACAATCTGAGCCAGGCCCAACTCCCCGCCGAAGACCTAACCAAGACGTGTGTAACACCCCGTAAATAAGGTCAAACGTATGTTGGCTTCTCATCGAGAACTCAACGCGAGACAACGTGAGGCCGCCTCCTTTGGCGACGGGCCCCTGCGAGTCATCGCGGGACCTGGAACTGGGAAGACCACGACCCTTACGGCCAGAGTCGAATTTCTCCTCGAGCGCGGTGTCGCGCCGGAGCGAATTCTCCTCCTGACCTTCACCCGCCGCTCGTCGCGCGAGATAGTGAGCCGTGTTCGCGCACTGCGGGGGGCCGACCAAGGACGCCGGGTCTCGGGCGGGACCTTTCACTCAGTGGCCCACCACACGCTGCGCCGCCACCACGCGGCCCTTGGTCTGCCCGAAGGTTTCGGTGTACTGGATCGAGGCGATGCCGCCGACCTATTGGACCTGGTTCGCGGCGAACTGCGGATACTGAGCAAAGAGCGGCGACTGCCGAAGAAGTCGACTCTTGGCGCACTGTATTCGCGAACGGTGAACACGGGGATGCGACTCGCCGACGTCATGCGAGAGAACACGCCATGGTGCGCCGAGAGCCTCGAAGAAGTCGCTTCGCTTTTCACCGCCTTTGTGGCCCGAAAGAAGTCACTCGGACTGCTGGATTTTGACGACCTGCTCCTGTACTGGCGAGTGGCCGCGCAGGATGACGCCTTGGGTGCTGAGCTCGGCGCGGCCCACGACCACATTCTGGTCGACGAGTTCCAGGACGTGAACCTCTTGCAGTTAGACGTACTCGTGGGGCTACGCCGCATGGATCCTCGATTGACGATCGTCGGCGATGACGCGCAGGCCATTTACGGATTTCGTGGCGCGACGGCCAGGTTCTTGCTCGATGCCGAGCTCTATTTCGACGGGTTAACCACTATCACCCTGGACTTCAACTACCGGTCGTCCGGGGCGATCCTCGGGGTGGCCAACGCCATCGCCGCCGACGCGCCCGAAGGATTCACCTCAGTCCTTCGCGAAGCGGTCCCGGTCAGTGGCGCGAGCCAGCCACTGCTCGTCCACTGCGCCGATGAACGCGACCAGTCTGAATCGGTCGCCGATCGCGTCCTTGAGTTCTATGAAGAAGGCATCGCCCTTCAGAAGCAAGCGGTGTTGTTTCGAGCGGCGCACCACAGTGCCGACCTCGAGATCGAACTCGCCCGGCGACGGATCCCCTTCGTCAAGTACGGAGGTTTGCGCTTCCTCGAGGCCGCGCACGTGAAGGACCTACTCGCGGCATTTCGTCTGGCGGACAACCCTCGTGACGAGATGGCGTGGTTCCGACTCCTGCAGCTCCTGCCCGGCGTAGGCCCGGCCAAGGCGAGGCGGGCCATCAACGCACTCCGAGACACGGACGGGAGCATCCCCCTATCCCACGGCGAGATCCAACAACGGTGGTCGAGCACCGACGAGGTGTTACCGATCGATGTTCGAGAGATGTCCCGGGATCTCGCCGACGCTTTGGGCGAAAATGAGTTGGAGCCGGTGGAGGTGCACGCGGAGCGAATTCGCCGAGCGATCGTCCCGCTCATTTCATCGTCGTATGACGATGCAGTGGCACGGCTCGAGGATCTCGGGGCACTGGTGCTGGCGTGCACGGGGACGTTGCGACTGAGTGACGTGGCGGCCGAGCAGGCGCTAGAGCCGCCGGCGTCCACCGGAGATCTCGCTGGCCCGCCGATGATTGACGAGGACTGGCTGGTCCTTTCGACCGTCCACTCAGCGAAGGGTCTCGAGTTCGACGCCGTTCACGTCATTCATGCCGCGGACGGTAACTTTCCCTCGGACATGTCGTTGGGGTCGCCCGAAGGGCTCGAGGAAGAACGCCGTCTCTTCTACGTCGCGATCACGAGGGCCCGGAGAAATCTCGCCATCTACGTACCTCTTCGCTACCACCATCATCGAGTCCGTGACGATCACTCCTGGGCCCAGCCATCACGATTCTTGAGTAAATCGGTTCGTGAAACGCTCCTGGAGATTCCAACTGTGGAAACAAGCCAGCAAAGCCTTCCGTCGCCTTCACAGGTCGTAATCGACGGTTCAGGAGTCGTCGAAGGGCAACTGTCCAAGTTGTGGTAGCCGATGCTCAACGCGGCGGCGCCCATATCGAGCATATGGTCAACACCGTAGGCCCCAGCGGACGGCTTTCTCACCAGAGCGTCGCGCTCATACTTGAAACCGCCTTGGAATGTTGACCGTCAGACTTGGATCATGCCTCGGCGCGAACCTCGTACACCGAAGACGAGACCAGTTGCGGGCCGCCCGGTGGCGGCTTGAGCACCTCCGCAGCGGCTGCGGCATTCTCGGCACTGTCGAAGATAATGACACCCATCCCGTCAGGTCCGTCGTGCATCCATGACCCACTCTTGAAACCTGACTGAGATTTCGCGAGTGGAACCACGATTTCGTCGAGCATTGTTTGCGTATCCTTGTCACTGCCATCTTCCGGCAGCTTGACTCGCATTACGACAGCGTGGTCCATGACATTCCCCCAATTGACACCAGCGATGGCGCGTTAAGCCAGAGCATAGGCACTCGGACGAATTCGTGCTGGCGATATTTTGCAGCGAGCGCGTAATCATCCTCAATCTTCCGACTCCGAAATCAGTGTGGCGGAGAGGTGGGATGTAACCAAGGGAGGTGGCATACAGGAGTTCGTATCAGCACCACTTGGTTGCCGACCTGGGCGCGATCGTCACGTAGGATGCCTGGAGTCTGGGGGCAGTTCGTTCCACTGGATCCAGCCGACTGCCATTCACGTCGTGAAGGAGGAGAGGAATCATGAACTTCGATCAAGACGCCTATCGGGAGCAGAGTCTCGCGACGTGGAGCGAGATGGCGACCGGCTGGGAAGACCGCCGCGATTGGATGATGAAATATACCGGGCAAGTCAACGGTTGGTTGGTGAAGAAGGTAGATCCGCAACCGGGTCAGAACTTTCTCGACCTCGCGGCGGGAACAGGTGATCTCAGCATCGCGGTCGCGCAATGCGTTGGCGACGCCGGCCACGTGATCTCCAGCGACTTTTCGCCGAATATGATCGACGCTGCGCGCCGCATCGGTCTTGCCGGCGGCCTTACCAACATTGAATATCGGGTCATGGATGCCGAAGAGATGGAACTGGGCGACAACAGTGTTGACGGCGTGGTCTGTCGCTGGGGCTACATGCTGATGGCCGATCCCGCAACCGCGCTGAAGGAGACGCGGCGGGTTCTGCGCGACTCCGGGCGACTGGCCTTTGCCGTTTGGAACACGCCGGACCGCAATCCGTGGGCCAGCGTGCCCGCGATGACTCTGGTCCAGCGGGGTCATCTTCCTCCCCCCGAGCCAGGAACTCCCGGTATCTTCGCACTGGGAGACCCCGGCCGCATCCGAGAACTCGTCACCCACGCCGGCTTCGCGGAGCCCGACCTAGAGGCAATCGAATTTGAATTCCGCTACGCCAGCTTCGACGAATTCTGGGACACGCTCGTCCGCATCGCGGGCCCGCTTGCCCGTGTCCTTAATGCCCTACCTGGTGATGAGCAACTAGCGACCCGTGCGGCGATCATGCAGAGTGTCGAGCCCTATCGCAACCCGGATGGTGCGTACGACGTTCCAGCGGCAACTTGGGGCGTCAGCACGCGTTGACCGGATTATTCAGTGGTGGGCCGTGCAGTCTGAGGTTCCATAGTTTCTGGGACAGCATGTTTCAGGGTTTCTGGGACACTTCCATCCGGAGGTTCCCATGGATTTGGCGACGTATGCGGTCACTGCAGTTTTAGTCGAGGGCCGATCCGTTCGTTCGGTGGCGGCATCGACCGGACGCTCCAAGTCGTGGGTTGCGCGCCACGTCGCGCTTTACCGCGAGGGTGGCACCGAGGCGCTCACGCCCAAACGACGTGGCCCAATCACGGCCGCGAATCGAACGGCGGCACCCATCGAAGACGCAATCATCGCGATGCGAAAGGAGCTGAGCGACCTGGGCTACGACGCCGGTGCGCGCACCATTCGCTATCACCTGGTCCAGCTCGGGTCCTCGGCACCGGCCCTGTCGACGATCCACCGCGTGTTGCACCGTCACGGCTTCGTCACGCCGCAGCCGCAGAAACGACCGCGCAACTCCTGGACGCGCTTCGAGTCCGATCTGCCCAACGAGACCTGGCAGAGCGACATGACGCACTGGCACTTGGCCGAGGAGCGCCCCGTCGAGATCATCAACTTCATCGACGACTACTCACGAGCGGTGCTGTGCTCGCACGTCGTTACCGTCGCCAAGGCCGCGGACGTCGTGCGTCTTTTCTTTACCACCGCCGCCCTTTACGGATTCCCACAGTCGGTCTTGTCAGATAACGGCGCCATCTACACCTCGACCTATCGCGAATCACACTCCGGTCTCGAGATCGATTTGGCCCAACTCGGCATCGCGTTCAAACACGGCAAGCCCTATCACCCACAGACCCAAGGCAAGGTCGAGCGCTACCACCAGACCCTGAAGAAGTGGTTGCGCAAACAACCCGAGGCCTCGAGCATCGAGGAGCTGCAGGGCCAGATCGACGGCTTCGTTCGTTACTACAACGAGGTCCGACCCCATCAGGCCCGGGCGTGTCCCCCGATGCACGCGTGGCGAACACTCGACAAGGCCACGCCGTCACTCGCCGGCCAACAACTGCTGGCCAAGACTCGCGTGCGTCACGACCGCGTCGACGACGCCGGAGCCGTCACCCTTCGTTACCGACGCAAGTTGCATCACATCAGCGTTGGTCGCCGCTACCGCGGACAGCACATCATCATGTTGATGGCGGATCTGGACGTGCGAGTGGTCAACCACGACGGCGAACTACTGCGCCATTTCACCCTCAACCCCAACAAGAACTACCAACCGAGAAAGGATGACGTAGTCTGAGGGTTCATTCGTCCCAGAAAATCTGAAACATCACAGTGGTGGGCCGTGCAGGACTTGAACCTGCGACCCCTTGCGTGTCATGCCCATATTTCCTGTTCACCGCCACTTTCTTACGTCCAAATCTCGCGAAATCGTAGCACCTTTTGTCCACCGAGATTCGCCAGTGAGTGCTCAAATTCTTTGGTGCTGCTGACAGCGTTGCTGACGGAATGCATTTCCAATTTACGCAAGGGGTCACCGAATTCGATCAGAGAGTCACACCGAAAAGGGCCATTTTCTCGGTCGATATCCGTGCATCGAGAATAAAGCCTGCTCCGTCAGCAACGGTGTCAGCAATGAACGAGAATTCATTGCGATCGGGAAACGGATTCCGGGAGTCGCCTAGAGTTCGCCCCGTGGAGAAGCGTATCTTGCCTATGATCAAGCCTCAAAGGATGGATCATCATCAGATTCGCGATTGATGACTGTCGTTTCCGAAATCGGATCACCCATCGTCCAGTACTTAAATCCGTCTTGATAGAGATAGATGTAGGTGTTCGACCAGAACTGAGCTGGTTTGCCAAAGGAACGAACAATTCCCACGGCCCGCTCGAAATCTTCTTCTCGCTCGGCCATCCATTCTCGAACCGTGTACTCGTGCGAAGGGTCGGCCTTACCGCGCTGCCACCTTCGACGTGAAACAAAGTCTCGAAGCCATGCGAGGTCGCTGGACTCGGATGGCACCTCCTCACTCAGTGTCAGGGCTGGGGGCAGTCCAATGCCTAGCCGTTTGATTCGTTGATTCCTGGCTTCTATGAACTCGATAGAAAGTCGTCGATAATCCATATATGTGTTGACGTCTTGCGGGACCGCCGGTGAGTGGAAGTCGTCGAAGGGCATGAAGAACCTCACGTCCAGGTTGTCATTGACGAGATCCTCAAGCAAGAAGAAGCTCACATAACCGCGGAAGTCATCGAAGAGAGCGAAAAAGTTCGCATAGCGCGATATGGTCGCTCCGAGTGGACTGTCTTGGTTTGCGTAGTGCCTGCGTATGCACTCAACAGTTAGATCGAAGCGGTCCGAAATTCTTGGGTTGAACCCCCGGGCCGCGTTGATGGTCGGTTTGCGGTCAATCTGGTTGCTAGGGAAGACCATCATGCCACCGACGGTGTAGACGATCGTGTCGAAGGCATCGACTTCCTGATCTGATAACTGTGAAGTGATTGACCTAAGTCTTTTCCAGTTCGCGAATGTCGGCATGACCGTATCGCTCGACAAAAAGAACTCTCCCAAGTTCGAGCGATGATACAGATATGTCCTTGCACGTGTATCCGACAGGTCGAACAATGCCCCTCCGGGCAACGACTTACTCCAAAGGAACTGGTGGTAGCGCCGGAGTGTAGGGCTGTGCGAATCCGGATCTTTGCCGTTGGCGTCCGTCCGGAAGTCGAAGGTGATGTCGATCGCCATTGCATCCATCCTTCCTTAAACGTTTCGACCCTGGCGGGCTTCCCTCCGGAACCTGTTCCCTCGTCGAGTTACAACGGAAAACGAGTCGCCGCACTCGTTAATTGAAGCAATCCAAGTCAACCTTTCAGGTTGTACTTCTCTCGCCTCTTTTCAAATGCTTCTTGGCCACCATCGAGTAAGACGCATGCGTGCTCACGAATGCCGCACCGCCCGAGTACCGTTTTGCTTTTCTCGTTAAATGGTTGAGTGTGCTCAAGTGAACCGCTCAAGTATTCGAAAGTTCGAGCGTCGCGATTGGGCGAGTCGCGTCCGTGGCGATTTGCAACGATAACCTCCTCCGAGTCGGCTCCCACAACGAGATTGGGATTATGACTAACCATGATTATCTGCCGTTCTCGTTTACGATCCTCAAGATAAGGGACAATAGTGTCGTAAATGGAGCGACTATCTAAATCATCCTCGGGCTGATCAATCAATAGTGGCCACGGTTCTTGGGACTCGTTCAATATGAGGGTCAGCGCGAAGAGCGCTTGTTTGCCTGGCGTCATGGTCGAAGCACCAAACCCTCCAATCGTGTCGGAGTCAAGTTCAGCAGTAAATCTGATTTCTTTAGTCAACAGCAATGCCCTCAGTGCGGCGGTCTCGGGAGTATTGCCCCTGTTCAAACTGAGTGTTCCCGATTTGAGTGCTTCGAGAAATTTCTCGGGTTCTCTTTGAGCCTTGTCAACGTTTAGGTCGGCACCTTTACTTGTTACGAAGTCACTTGTTCGATTGCGGTTGAACGCTGTTGAGCATGCGCCGACCGACTCTTCTCCTAGGTCCGCCTCGATTCCAAAAACGAGATCTTCGAGAACTCTTGGATTCGACTCGAACTGAGACTTGAGGCTAACGAATGCGTCTTCTCGGTCGGCGATTCCCTTGACAGCTTTGTTTAGTTCACTGATTTTGGAATCCTCCGCTTTCCTGAGGCGTTCTTCCTTCTTTTCGATCTGATCGAGCAACAGAGCTTGTTTCTCGGAATCTTTTGTGACTGCCTCCAATTCTGAATTGGCAGCATGCTTCGCAATTAATTCGGCATTTTCGGAAGTAATTGTCGCAATTTCAACTTCCAATACTTCTCTTTCACGCAATTCTGAGTCAAGTTGTGTGCGAATCGCCTCTTCAAGTTGACCGGTGAGCACAGTTGCTGAATTTTCAATGGCCTGAGTAAATTGCTGATCTAAACCTTCCGGCATCTGAGAAGCCGCCGGAAGCACGTTTATCGACACTTGAACTGAATTGGGAACTGACTGAACACCGTCGTCAGTCGGCGAGGCATATTGGAGCAAGGTTCTGAGATCACTCTCAATCTCTGAGACGCGGACTCTCCTTGATTCGATTTCGTTCGAGACCTGCTGATACGTGGTTAATTCTTGTTCTGACAATTCGGACCGACTTCTGACCTCTTCAATTTTGACTGTGAGAGCATCCTTCGTCGCGATGATCGCGTTCTTATCGCCCAATTCTCTGACTTCTTCCTTGAGCGCGTCCACGAGCCTCGCGGAAACAAACCACTCGTTTATCCCCGAACGAGACCGAGAATTCGCCGCGCGCAGATCTCTCTCTATTTTCTCGAAAACGGCTTCAAAGTCCGGGTACAACCTGAACAGCGCCGGGGCGATCTTTTCGTTAACTTTCTCGGGCTGTCTACTCAGAAGATGTAAGGAGTTTTGGGGGATATATATGACTTTCCCAGTCACCGCGTCTTGGGCACCCCATTCAATATGACATTTCATTGCGTTGACTTCGTTCCACGTTTTGCCGGCCGCTGGTCCGGTTTCTTCTAGAGCAAGGCCAAAAGCATTTGCTTGTTGTTGTATTGCGTATTCAGGGTCGACAGCATGTGCGATATAGGCGAGAAGGGCAGATTTCCCTGACGACCGGCTTCCGATAATCGAGTTGAGGTTCCGATTGAAAACTATTTTCTCGGGAAAGTCGTTCGTATTGGAGAAGCTGATCGAAGAAATGTATTGATAGGGCTGCTTTGTATCCGGTTCAAGCGCTTGAATGGCAACTCGATTTTTCGGCTCCACCAACGTTTGGAGCAAGCCCTCGTAAGTAAGATCTGCCTTAATCCACGTGGTGTAGTGAAACGGCTCGACTGAGTCATTGTGCCGACCCAACTTTGACTCGATGTCCTCAAAACTGTGTGCGTCGGATCCATCAAAAACCGGCTTGGCGGCAATTGTGTCTGATGATACGAGTCGATCTTCATTTAGAAAGTGCGCGGTTGAATTGGGATTGCCGAAGAATCCATTGCATTGTTTGTCTATCTCGTCCACAAGCTGGTTCTTACGCCCAACACTTCCCTTTCCTCCCGGGCGAATGCCGTCGCCCTTTGCAGAGGCAATAATCAGTGCAACATCTTCCATTGGTCGACCACGTCCAAAGGATTTCTCGAGCGCCTCATCAATGTTTTTCCGAGCAACGGTCGCACTCTCAAATTCCGCCTGGCTTCTAAGATCGCTGCACGATACGGGCTTCATTGCTGCCCCTTTCGTGGTTTCCGTCATAAGTATTCCAAGAAACTTAACCGCATCACTTTGAGTGAGATCAGGCCGAAAGATAATGTGTATGTTCACGCATTGTCCGTCTTTGTTGACAGCCTCGGGAAGCCTCAACTCAAGATTTGGAAAGAACACTTTTAAATCGTCTGGATATAGCCGCGAATAGTTTTCCTTAAACTCAAAAAATTTATCTAAGGAGAAATAGTCGGTTATGCCAAATGCGAATACATCAGACTCATGGATGGCAGCGCAGAATCGATCCCAGTCTGGTTTCCCAACCTTTTCTGCATATCCGTTCGAAAGTTTGGTTCCCGGCGTGTGAAGATGTAGGTCCCATTTACGCCACTCGGAGCCACGAGGAAAGTCCATTGTCATTTAAATGCACGACCGGACATCCAGCTGCAGCTTCACCATCTCTCAATTCTCCGGCACAAGGGCGAGCAATGTAGTTTGGAGCGCTTCGGGAAGATCGAGAATCCAAGGACAAGTGCTCAGATCAACTCCGCATCTCTTTATATTGAACTTCCCCTCCAAGGCGTCATTGCGCAGAGACCTCAATTCGTCAAGGTCACCGTCGGAGCGACGCAGGAGTTCCGCCGCCATTCCACCTTTGAAACCATCAACTAGTTGGAAGGCGGTTCTGGCCGCATCGTCATCCCCTCCGTATCTCTGAGCGAGTTCAGCCATCGCTCCGATTCCGCTTGGGCCATTTCCAGTTCCAATTTCAGATCTGATGTCCTCGGGAAGAACCAAAAGCGACAGGTACCGAGTCACCGTTTTGATAGACAATCCCAACGTTTTTGCAACTTCGCGCTCCGAACCAAGCATCCGAGATAACTGATCGAAACCTCTGGCTTTATCAATGGGATCCATATCCGCACGCTGAACGTTTTCAACTAGGGATGCGCTCAAAGCATGCTCATCCGTCATCTCAGAGACGAGTGCGTCGATCTCGGTCCAACCGAGTTGACGACACGCCAGTACACGACGTTGACCAGACACGACTTCGTATTTGCCATTCCTCGAAGGACGTAGAGTTGGTGGGTTTTGAAGACCCAACGACGCAATGCTTCTCGCGAGATCTGCAATCCCTGCGTCTTCACTTCCTGCCTCCATGTTTTTTCTGGCATTCATGGCGGACACGTCAATTGACGCCATCTGAATCCTCTGATAATCGGCCATCATGTCCCCCGATCGATCGCAACATCAACGACGCCCTACCACCCATTTGTTCTGCGAATACGCGATCAAAATCGTCGACTTCTCACACGACAAACTTGATTTATCCAGAGTTCTAGCAGTTTGAACAAGCGCAGGTTGAATCATGTCCTTCAGCCCGACGACAATTCCCAGATGGTCACAAATGGAGATCAACTGTTTCTTTAAATTTCCGGGCAATCACTGCCGTTCAAGTTTGAAGCCTTAGAAACCAGAAGATTCGAGACCTTTGAAGTTCATAGGTTTGGGTGGTTGCTTATGAAGCGCCTTTGAGCATCTCCGTAGATGGCGGTTAATTTAGGCACATCGACGACTCGCTCCAGAAAGGTAATCTCAACGCACTCTTGAGGAGTGAATAATTTGAGTGGGGAATTCAACGTTGATATGAAGTTTTGCATTAAGTCTCGCAATTCATCATCGGGCAACTCCAACTGATCGGCCCACTTGAATATCAGTTCGACAACCATCGGTGCAGTTCGCGCGAGCGAACCTTCATACGGAAAAAGGTACGGAGCCGTGATTTCTAAATACTTCATGGCAAAGTTATTGCTCATTCCTGACAGATCCCAATAGACGACTTCTATCATTGCCAAGAGCGCGTCTCGCAATTTTCCCATTTCGGCCAGGATCTCGGCCGTATCGTATTTCACATTTCGATAGAGACCCCAATTGTTCTCGGACGCGAACTGTTGAGCTTGCTCTTGCCCGTAATCAAGCAGGAGCAGGCGATAGTCCCGGCCTGGATTGTCGCCCACAATCTCTGCGAGTGAAAAAATATCCAATCCAAATCTGTGGTATCGATGAATGTAAGCGACGTATTCACCGTCCTGAATAGCTGCAGTCCCGACCGACGTAGGTACAAATAGACGCTCAGGAAAAATACGTGCAAGTTCGCTGGTCGGTACACATTCGCAAAGCCTGTCAACGATCTCAGATTTACTCCCAGACTTCTTCAAACTGTGGTCGGCTAGAACCTTCTTGAGAAAAGTTGCCGTTCGAGCGTCAATCGCCTCTCTTACACCACCAAGAGTTATGAAATCTCGCTCCCGCAAGTTGACCAGTACTTGGTTGGGATGCCTGACACCGTACTGGTACCACCAGAATCCTTGAAAATCAACTTGATCGGATGCAAAAACGTGTGCGTACTGAAGCATCAGCAACTCATGCGGATACAAGCCATGGCCGTCACGTTGGTTGATTTGAAGCCGTGATTCCACTGGTACCACAACAACTTCATTTTCAAACGACAAGTGCACCATAACTTTCTTCGCCGTACAGTTCGAAATTGGAACTCACCTGCTCCGTAAAGTATCATCGCAAGCCGTAGAGCGCGCAGTTCTCCGATTTCCATTGGCAGTCACAGTTCGCGAAAGTGGTTGTCGTCGTCTAATTGCCGTCGGGCAAAATCTCGATGAAGTCGACTTCCGAATGTCCCGTCTCGAGGATTGAATTCGACTTCTGAAGTTCCCATTAGGAATGAACTTATCTATCGTCATCAAAGAAGTGACAAGGTGCAAACAACAATAATCTGAACCTTTGTAACTCAAGTGGGTAGGTCTTGGCTGATGACTTTTGTTTCACACCTACAATCGAGATCATACGTCTCAGCGGACGTATGTCACTAAGCCGGACCATAATGAGGCGAAGTCGTGTCTGAATCTTCTGGCACGGGAGGAGCACCATATGCCGGTACAGATCACATCGGACGAAGTGACAGTTTCTTCATTCTCTACGAAGGACGTCGCGATTGTCGAGGCATTCAAACTTGCCGCTGAAACGGGCAAAGAACCAGATGAGATTCTCTTGTCATTTCTGAGCCTGTCGGCTCAGGTCGCAGCACTGGGTTCGCACTCAGCCGGAGCGGAAAAGATTGAGGCATCCGTCAATCATGCAAAGGATTCGATCAAAGACATAGCCGAAGGATTTCAAAACACCATTAAACGCGAGGTGAGCGACTTCACTTCAGAAGAGGGACCTTTCGTAAAGAGCCTTGACACCGCGATGAATGGTTTCCGCACACAGATTGAAGAAATGACGGCAGGAGAAGACTCTCCACTTCGCGCTGCAATTCTCAGAAGTCTCGGTGAAATGAAACAACAGATTCGGGACGACGTGTCTACTCAGATTGGTGATCAGAAACGCGAAATTGCGAGCCTCATTGACCCCGCTGATCCGACCTCGCCTCTCAGGATGCTGTCAGAAAAGCTTGATGGAATCCAAGTCGCTGTTACGGACGTACAACGCGGCATCGCTGTTGGCACTGCCGTCGCCGAAGTCGTTGAGCCTAGCGTGAAGGGCGGCTTCAACTATGAGGATGCAGCAGTAGATGCGATTCAGAGGCTCGCATCTTTGGCGGGGGACGATTGTGAGCATTGCGGGAACGTCACGGGCCTTATCGCAAGCAACAAGAAAGGGGACGCCAAGATTGACTTGAAGGTTGGCGCCAAGATCCACGCACGGATTGTCGTTGAAGCGAAGAACAGGGCTCTATCCAAACTGGAGTGGGAACGCGAGGCTGCTGGAAGCATGTCCAACAGAGGGGCCACAGGATTCATCGGCTTGTGTAAACACTTTGACGATATGCCCAACAGGAGCAGGCTGCTGGTACTTGGCACGCAGTCAGTCGTTATCTCTTATGACCCTGAAGTCGATGACTTCCAAATGCTTGCGCTCGTGTATCAGCTCGTCAAACTGAATACGTTGAGCACCACCGGACACCTAGATGATGTCAATATCGCCGAAGTGAATAGAAGTCTTGATGATGCTGCAAAAGCGCTGGGTCAATTGAACGGAATGAGTAAGAACGCTACGGCGATACGCAACGCGGCCAATTCGATCATTTCCGATATTGAAACTCTCCGTGGCTCGATCTCGCAGCACCTCGGAGCGGCCCAAGCTGCCATCTCAAAAGGTCTTTCTCCGGACATCTTGCTTCCGGAGGATCAAAGCTCTATTGAAGACGGCATGCCCAGAGAGGCGCTAAGCGAGGCGAAGGAATAGTTACGCAAGTCGTGAACCGTCGCCAGGTTTGTTCGAACTTCTTGCGCCTGAGGAAACAAGCAATTCCTCGGAGCAAAGAGACCGAATTGTCCGAGCGCAGCGCCCGATCAGATTCACAACTCCTTAGGCCGTCATCCTGTCTTCGATGAACTGTCGAACCTCGTCATTTGTGCAGTAGATGGCAGTTCCGAGCATGCCGCGCGTCAAAAGAGTTCGGTAGGTGTTGCGGATCAGAACATCGGCTCGAGCGAGTGCCGACTCCGGGTCCGATTTGAATGCGGCCGTGAATCCGCGGAGAGACTGATCGCCCTTCGAACGCTTGAACGGATTGCCGCGAAGAATTCCATCGACCACCTCGAGGTCGTCGCCAATGATGACACCGATGAAGTCACCTTCTAGGCCCTGACAGGTGTGGATGCAACCGATCTCGTTGATGGACGTCGCCGAGATCATCCAGGCGGAGCCATCTTCGGTTAGGTTCCACTTCATAGAGAAGTTCGACGAAGGGAACTCGATGTCGAACAGCGACGAGTCCTTCTTACTTACCCAATCCCAGCAGTAGCCGGCAAGGAGTCGGGATTTGTTGTTGTGCTGGTTCTTCTCGACGATGAAGTCGCGAAGTTCTGACGGGTCATCGAACTGGCGAAGGTCAAACTCAGTATTCCGTAGACTCGCCTTCTCTTCGCCACCTAAGCCAAGTGTGTGGTCAAGCCAATGTAAGTACTCGCTGGAGCCGGCACACCGAAATTGCGTTGTCAGTTCGAATTCCTTCATGGGGATGCCTGCGTCCCGTGAAGCCGCTCGGATGTTTTCGATGGTGCCAATGTCGCGCCACGTAACCAATTGGCTTTCGTCGGAGAAGAAGACGCTGACCCTAGCGGCATTGATGACTTCAGTTATCTGGTTCACACCGAGATTACGATAGAAACCCGACTTCTCCACTAGTCGGTGAGCCTCGTCGACCAACAGCACATCAAACGCGTCCTTCGTGACGGCGTGGAAGGCGTCCGAACTCACAAACAGGTTGTTGGTCGCGACGTCGAGACGCTTCCCATTGAGCTTGGCTTGATAGACGGCGCGAGGGGCGGCGTTCTTGGTCACGTAGCGAACGTTCACGCTCTGAGCGAGTAGGTGGACCAGGGCGTTGATCGCGATGACCGACTTCCCAGTGCCCGGGCCACCCTTGACCAGCACGACGGCCTTACCTTGGTCGGGTACCGTTCGAATTGCCTCGCGTATGGATTCGTAGGCCGTCTTCTGGTCGTCAATGAGCACGAACTCCTCGTTTCCGCGCAGCATCGACTCAAGAGCGTCCGCCAGTTGCTTCGAGACCTGAACGGGGCTACTCTCCACGCGGCGAATTACATTGCTTGCGTCACCGCGGTGGACCGTCGAAGTAATCAGATCCTGCAGGGCATGACGTTCGTTGGCCAGGAATACCGGCGCCCTCGCGAGAAGGTCGCTGTAGCGGCCCGCCTTGACGACGGTGGCAGTGTGGCAGTTGTGCAGGTAGGCACTTGGACTGATGACCACGGGGTCACTCACGACGTACTCATAGAAATCGTGCAGAAGTCGTCCATAGGACCACACTTGGTAACTGGGATGGCGGACGTTGACCAACCCGCCGTGCAAATACGTGCGTACGTGATCATCGAGCGTTGAGAACTCGACGTCTTGCCACTGTTTGAGTTCGATGAGCAGCAGTTGAGCAGTGCCGCTCTCGCCGTGGCCCGAGATCATGAAGTCGATGCGTTGGCCCCGGCCATGCAACCGGTATTCGATGGCGACGCCGGCATCGTTGGGAATATCGGCCGAGTTCATGACGTGGTACATGGCGTTGCCGAGCGAATTGCGCCAAGACTGATACTCCGAACCCTCCCTGGAGATTCGGACCCCGTGATGCTCTTCCACTTTCGCTCTGACCATCTCCTCGATTTCTGGAGCGTCTTGGAGGAACTGCCCTTTGGTTGCTAAATAGGCGAGCATGCGGACAGCCTAAGTCTGGGTAAGAGATGAACACTTCTCAGAACGTCGTCTGACCGGACATTTTGGCCCCGTAGTAAATGGGGACTCGGATTATTCGAACTTCCCTGATTCATAAATCGAAAGAATTTGACCAACAAACTGGCTGACCATCGCCTCGAACACTGCCGAAATTAACTAATCGCAGCAGCATCGATCAGCAATTTTGTTCGACATTAACTGGGCGTGCCCTTGAAGTCTTAATCGCAAGTTCGGAGGCCTCCAGGAAGCCTGGGGCAATTCACAATGTGTACTCTGCCACAAATTATTCGTATGGTCACCCTGATGGCTCTGGCTCTGGCTCTGGCTCTGGCTCAAATGTCGCAGTTTGTTGCTTCGAAATGAATGCTTGCCTTCTGTTTTCGCGATCTTCCCGATCCTTCGCGAGGTCCGATCCAAGAACTCGAATCGAACGTGATTCCGTCCAACCCTCCAATTGCTTCGAGATTTCTTGCAAACTCTTGGCCACATTGTGAATGCCATAGATGGTTACAAAATTGGAGCCGTACCAAGCACCTAGGTCGAGTTGGTACTTCTCCGAATGGTTGCGGCCCTTTTTGCCCTCGGCACTTTTGTAATCAATGTTCACTTCGTAGACGTGAGGAAGCTTCGAATCGTGCCGTTGGATAAGGCTGTCAAACAAGTGAGTAATTTTTTGACCAGGTGCGAGATATGCCACACCAGACTCCAATGCAGACCATGGCATAATTGATGAAGGATCTTTGTTGACGGTCATTGTCGTTTGAAGTTCGGGCGCAAAAGTAAAAGATATATTTTGGGCGGGAATTACACCAATATTCTCAATCACAATCTCAATCAAGGTATTCTCGGTTTCCAATATCCGCGCGTAAATAATGACGAACGCTCGATATTGAGCGAGCCGTGCAAGGCGCGCTTGACGGACTTGAAGGTACGCAAATACACCCGCCGCCACCAAGACCACCACCTCTATGGATGTCGCAATTGCGACGATGGCATTCCAATTAATGGGGGATGAATGTACTCTTGCGGCGGATACCCAGAGAGTTTGAAACGGATGAATCACTTCAACCTCTCATAATCTCGTCGTGAGACTCTTGGATTACCTTGAGAAATAATGCGTCCGGAACCTGTCACCGTACTTAATTCCCTGTTTCGTCGTCAAAATCATTTCTGAGTTCGTCCAGTTCATGCGCGATCAATTTGAAACACTTCGCGACCGTGTTTACGAACTCTTCGTTGACGTTCGGAGATTTGTTCCAATCTTTTCGAAATGCACTCCAAGCATTCTCCATCTCGGATTCGAGTGCCATCAAATCCTCCTTTCAGTTGAAATGGACCATACATCGACGTGCCTACATATAGCGCAATTCTCGCCGCAGGCGGTAGCGTTTCCTTTCGATCGCCTCGGGCTTGAGATGGCTAACGCGAGTCGTGGCCTTCGTTTTCTCAAAGTGTGGTTCAGAACGCGTTTCCACCAACTTTGACGAATTCCTCAAGATCCGTGATGCGAATGCGTCTTGAGCGACCGATGTGCACCGAAGGCAAATGGCCTGAGTTGAGAAGACCGTAAAATTTGGAGCGACTAATGGCCAAGACCTGGCATGCCTCAGCGATCGTCAGAAGCAGTTTCGTCGGAGCAACACTGCGATGACGAGCAATATCGTCCAGCACGAAATCTCTGAATTCAATGTTCGGTCCGGACGGTGAGGAGTTCATTTCCACGGCACACGTCCTTTCGCCTTGGGTGTACTTGCGTGGTTATGGCGATAGGAATGCTTTCGACGCTGAATTCTCCGGCGGACGCGGCCGTAACCCAACGATTCGCGATTGAGCAGATCAGTCAAGAATTCTGGCTTCGAATATCCAATCCCGCCGACGGTGTATCCCTGCCCTCGACGGTCTACGTAACGGGCGCGGAACTCTCGACCACCAACTCCGTCGGAGCCCAAGGTCTCGCACCGAAAGGACTCATATACCTGACGTTCAGCGCAAGCGCCGGCCCGGTGCAACTCAATTACGGGCAGGCCAATTGGGGCCATTTCTTTTCCGCGATGAGACCCTTGACACCGTCCGCCGTTACCTTCAGGAGCGGCACCGGTCGACGGTACGCCGCTCATGAGTCCAATCCAGTGAGCCAAGCGAACAATCCCAACAGCACATCCGACGACGGACTCCTCGACGCCACCTACTGGTTTCTGGTCCCGAGCGATACGAGGTCCGGAACAATTTTGATTGGGCCAGCCACCACCGCGGGAACTGAGTTCAACAGTTTCGTTGGTCAGTCGACAACCGCACTTCGCGTCAGTGGACCCATTGCGTTCAGAGTCTCGTTTCCAAGCAAACTTACGGCAACGCCCGTGAGCCATCCCAAGAGCCTTACAACGCTTCCCGCGACGAATGCCGCGCCCGTTTCCGCGTTGAATGAGCTTCTCACGATTCTCTCGTTGCTCTTCTTTGGTCTGATCTTCTGGCGTGTTCGGCGACGGAAGCATCGTCGAGTGCAGTACGTTCCGGTGTTCTACCCTCCCGCGAATACTCAGCGACCCACTTCCTCGCCACGGCCCACAGAAGCGCCGCAACCAGCTCCTTATGTCGCGACCAAGCCGGCGACCGAAGTTCGAACCGGCGAACTGCGTGTGAACGTACTCGGGTCTCTTCAAATTGAACCGGCGGCCAAGGGAGCATCCGATCCCATACGTTCGATCCTCGCCTACCTGGCCCTGCACGATGATCGACCCCAATCGGCTGACGAGATTCAAAGCGCATTGTGGCCCGAGTCGATGAAGGTCTCCTCCGTTGCCCAGAAGACGTTCCTTAACTACGTTTCTCGTGCGCGTCAAACAGTCGGAACTCAATATCTGCCGGAAGCAAACGGCCGTCCGGGTTATGAGTTGGTTAACACGAGTTCGGACTGGCGAGAGTTTCGCACTCTCGCGATGAAAGCAAACTCCTCCACTAAAGAACAGGCGATTGAACTTCGTCAAAGCGCTCTCCAGCTGGTGCGTGGTGTCCCTTTCGACGGAGAATCCAGCACATTCTTCGAATGGGCCGTCAATCAAAAGTACGTCACGAGCATGATCGAAACTGTTACGACGACCGCTCATCAACTCCAGGCTGATCTTGTAAAGGTCGACGACCTCGACGATGCCTTGTGGGCGATCAAACAGGCCATGCTGCTCGCTCCGACCGAGATGCCACTCTGGCGTGACCTCGTGGACATCTACGATGCACAAGGCGATCAAGCACTTCTGACCCGTTTTTGGCAGGACGCGGAGCGCGCACTGTGGCCCGCCGCCATCAAAGAACTCCAAGCGCGACTCGTCGGGTAACTGGGGCATCACAACTCCCCCGCGTCACCAAGCAGCCCTCGAATCACCGTCTCGGCTCGATTTCGGCGACGCTGCACAACTTGATAACTAACTCGTCGGGCCTTGGAGACTTCTGCCAGTGAGAGGCCCTCGATTCTCGTCATTCGAATGAGATCGGCGTCTGGCGATGATATGGTCCCTGAACTGATGAACCGTTCAAAGACACCCGAGGTGCGTGCTTCATTAGTCACATATTCGAATTCGTCACCGATGTCCCACGGGACTTCTCGAGCGCTCTGGCGATCCTGGCGTCTCAACATCCTTCGGGCAGATCGGTAAGTACGGTCGAGTAATAGTCCGACGGAATCGGTGCCGCCCGAAATCGCCAGTTCGGCCAATAGATCGACGAGAATTTCGGGTACAACGTCTGGATTCGAACTGAGTCGCTCGATAGCGAAGGCCAGCTCCCGAACAGCTCGCCGGAGCGCAACCAACAGGATCAATGTCGTGTCCTGGTCCTTCAACGACAGGATAACGAGACGATCAAGGACCGGACTCGGAGTTGGTTCGATTCTCGGATTCCACTCCAATCCTTGGGCGACCTCGAGTAACGAGCTTGCACCGGGGACCGTGATGTCCGAGGCCGCGAGTCGAGAAAAGAGGGCTCGTCCTGGTGACGTTCTTGAAAGAACATCGAGTTCGATGGTGAGCCGGTGGATGGGGTCTGGGTAGTTGTTCATGACTTCACTCAGCCAGAGTGAAGTCCTCTGGCTTTTCCCGAGTGATCCCACAATCCAGTCAGGAACAGAGCTTTCGCAGGTCATAGTGACTCCCCTTGGGATATCCCACGGGAGATCACACGCCGCTCTCTCGCCGCCTTTCGCACTTCGGTGCGGGCCCGGTGCAACTTCTCCGCGACCTCACTGGCTCGAGGGTCGTCGTAGCCGCGACCGTCGTAGACGAATGTTCCAGCCACCGGATCGGACTCATTGAACTGAGCCATGTGATCTCGGCGGCTTCCCCGAAGTTCCTTGAAGGTGGTCGAGAAGTGTCGAGATTTCGTTATGAGTTGACCGGTGAATCCGAAGGCGTGAGCGTGCTGACGCAGATTGAGGGGTTCCAGTTCTGGCCGTGCGGATAGGTCCCAAGCCGTCATTGCCATTCGCCTCAGGTGGGAGTCAACGCTGAGCTCGTCGATCTCTCGTCGGTTGTGGAATCTCCGCGCTAGGGCGATTGAGTCGCCTGTTGATTTCGTAGCGTACTTCGCGACGTACGAGGCGACTCGCAAGTCGGACCGGTCGTCAACGAGATTCTTGACATCGAATTGCCTACCCCAGCGAATGGGCCGTCCGTCAAGCCCCGCGATCTCAAATTTCATAATGGTCTTGAGAAACTCGGTACGGAGAAGGTCAATTTCAATCCAAGAAGGCGGGTCGGAAAAAGCGAACTCAGGTCCATCGGCGCGCAGTATGAGGTGAAAGTGAACGAGCCCGCGGCGTTGGTATTCCGCCACCTTCAGATAGCTGATTTTGAGTAATTGGCGAAGTTCAGCCATGGAGATACCCTGATACGCCGCGAGACTGTAACGGAGCTGCCCAACTGTCCTATTCCATAGCCGCGACGCATGGGCATTCCAGATAATTGCGCCCTCGTAATCGAAACACGAACTGCAGAGAGGTGTACCGAGAAGAGAACTTTCGTCATCGTGGCGCAGAATGCAGGATCTCGACACTCCGTGCTTACACCAACCGCCAGTTTTTGCGTCACAAGAACCGTCACTTCGGCGGACGTGAACCTGTCCGAACGAAGGGGCCGTTAAGGTGGCAAATATTCGAGGATGCCCAAAGATGGAGTCCGGGACGCCCTTGCCGCCGATGAGGCCAGCCGAGACGAGAATCCAGGCGTCAGTCTTGTAGAGGTGTGAGCACGCCAGGCAGATTTGTTCTCGGCGGTCCTTGCATGAAACGGTGAGTAATTTGCTTCCCACTTCTCCCGTTAAGAGGTTGACCATCTCGCCGGACAGACGCACCGGGTGCGAGCACGATCCGGCGAGTTCGATCTCTCGCAAAAGCTCACGATGACGGCTCGCCATCAGATCGCTCCTCGAATTGACGTCGCTTCGGCGGCCAACTCGACCAGGTCAAGGTCCGAAAGGTAGTTGGCCTTGAAGAGCATCGGCACGCCACCTTCGGCAAGGACGTAGCCCACACCTCGTATGGACGGATCAATCGACGCGGCGGAGCTGCCCCGACTTGCCCAACCCTGTCCCAGAATCGTGTCGGAGGAGTCCGAGGACGTGCAGCGCATGGCGATTCGGTAGCTGAATAGATCGCGAATCCAAGTCGGGACGATATCGTGACTCGGCTTTTGAGTGGCGGCGACCACGATGATGCCGGCAGCTCGACCTCGTGAAACTAAATCGCGCAGCGACTCAGCGAAGCGGTCGCGCGTATCCTTTTTTCCTCCGCGTAGGTAGAAGGCGAGCTCATCCACAACAACAATGTGCAGTCCTTCCGGATCGTCAGGTTCGAATTTGCGCTTGCCTAGAGCCAGGAGAACTTGGTAGCGAAAGTCCATGGTCTGCTGGAGTCGTTCGAGTACAACGGCGGCGTATTCGAGGTCCGAGCCAACGAATTCATCGGCAACGTCTCTCCAGATGGAAAGTTCCACCTGCTTGCCATCGAACAAGGTGAGCGTTGTCGATGGGTCGAGCGCCGCAGCCGCGACTACCGAGGACAGCACGACCGACTTACCCGAACCGGGTTCACCTCCGATGAGCAGATTGTGCTCAGCGAGCTGCATCGACAGTATTCGTCCATCTTCGAGCACACCGAGAGGAATGTGATCCCAGAGCGAAATTCGCCATCCGTGACAGAGGGGTGACAGGATCGGTTCTCGACTAAATGACTCACGGCGAATGACGAGGAGTTCGATGTATCCGGCGCTTTGCGGTAGGGCGACAAAGCGGACCTCGCGAGCCCGGAGTTCAGCGGCAAGTTCTCCGACACGAGTTTCAAGTTCAGCCAAGTGAAGGCCGGTCGGTAGGGCAAGGAGATAGCGACGTCCGATTGGCGAGTCAGCGGTTTTCGCAATGCGCGGCGTGTACCCATACCGGCCAATGATCTGACATCGACGAAATGAAGTCGCAATTCGACGGCGATCACGAGCTTCATGTAACGAACTCATCAGAGCTGCGTGCAACTCGGGAAGCTGCCACCACGAGGTGACAAGGAGTGCGCCAACGACGAGAAGGCCGACCACACCAAACACCAGGGCGGCTCGTACGAGAACAAGCGCGCCAAACCACAACGACATCTCGAGACGCCACCCCCAGATGGCCGAAGCCATCCGGGGGACGCGAGTCGCTGAAGTTGGCGTGGCCCTAACCACGGCGCCCGGACCTTAGGAAGTGCCAGGCACACAGAACAGCCGCCATGAGGAGAACGACGCCGTAATGCGCAAGCGCCCAGCCGATGGCCAAGAGGGCCACAGTCACGAGCACCAGGCCGATTAGGAACCAGGCCATTAGTTGACCGTCACCTTCGCGAGTTCGATCTTGTCAGCTTTGAAGGAGACGCCGTGGTTACCCCCGATGTCCCAAGTTGACGCGATCAGGTTCGTCACCTTCACCGGCGTGAAGTTGCCGATGCCCTTGGGCTCGCTAGCCACTTTGACCGTCAGTGTGTCGTAGCTGTCCGGCGAGATCGCGAACAGGTGCACGCTGTACAGTGGCTGTCCGTTGCCGTCCAGTCTGGGTGCCTTCGTCTCAAAATCCAGTACCGGCTCAGCAGGGCCGGCCGACATGAATTGGACTGCCACCGTGTCAATTGGCAAACGCATTTGTGCTCCTTATCAGAGGGCGAAATCTTCGTCCTCTACCAAAGAAGCCACTTTCAGAGGCGATTTGGAGACAACAACTTCGTGTCGACTCCAAGAAATGTGATGCCTGGACGTTGAGAGACGTTGGCGGATTTTCAGATCGAACCCTTGTGACCTTCGGGCTGCCGGGCGCTACGCGCCCGACGCCCGGTCAGGGCGAGTACCAGAGACTCTGTAGGACCATTTTTACGTAACTCTTCTATACGTTCTCAAGGGCCAGAGTGTGCCAGGCTTGCGAGAACTACAGATTGGAACGTTCAGGCAACACCGACCAGCACCCCGGGAGAGACTTAATGAGGTACATATCAGCTGAACGACTTCACCGAGCAATTGTCAACTTGAAATCTTGGGGCGATGACGTCGGTCAATTGAGAGCACATTCCTATATTTTTCTTTCATCAAAGTTGATGGACATGAAGGCCAAGACGCCGATTGAACTCCGAGACTCAGACGAAAGAAAATTTTGGAACTCGTTCATGCGCTTGCGAGGGGACAGCAAGCCTTTTTTCGATCCGATGACTCAAAGTTACAAAGCGGATAACTTTCCACATAACAGTGCGTTCAAAGTGCGGAGCGACCGATGGCCCACGCCAGACTATGGAATTGCCATCCGAGATGGGAACCTATGGACGTTCACGGACGACTATGTGGCACGACTTAGAGACAAGACGCTGACCGATGGCGCCGAAATTCATTTGTACCCGGAACCCGACCTCATCGCATGGCTCTATCGATCACAAAGATTCGAAAATGAAGAAACATATTCGGATCTTCAAAGTCGGTTCCGTGAACAGTTTCACCTCACCGAACCCGAATTGTCATCGCTTTTCTCTGAAACTTCGAACGATGGTGAAGGCGAAGCCGACAGTGATTTTTTTACGGATCGGCTCGTAAGGGAAGATCTCTTGATTGAGATCGCGAAGAGTAGCAGCGATACTTTCGACCTCGCGGACGCCATTGAGGTGGTCACCGAGCGGAGTGGTCCTCAGCCTGTTGAACTTGCGGATGTGAAAGATCTCGCAATGAACGGACGACGGCAGATTATTTTTCAAGGTCCTCCAGGCACTGGGAAGACATTCCTGGCACGACAGGCAACAGCAATGATTTTGGGAGCGGAAGAAGACGTAGTGGCGGACCCCACTGCGCTCGATCTCTTTCTAATTCCCTTTCAAGCTCCTGCAGATGGTTCGAGCCCGGATGGCGCACCGGGTATCTGGGACATCGTTCAATTTCACCCCAGTTACAATTATGAAGATTTCGTGAGAGGCATTGGATCTGAAATCGACGGCGGTCATCCGGTGTTCAAAGCAGAGAACCGGACAATTGCCGCCCTCGCGAAGACTGCGAGTGAAATTGAAAAACCTGTAGTTCTAATCATCGACGAAATAAACCGTGGTGACTTGGCGAAGGTTCTTGGTGAACTCATTTTTGCTCTGGAATATAGAGGAGTAAAAGTTCGCACTCCGTACACGGTTGACGGATCCCCCTTAATTTCACTGCCGAAGAATTTGTTCTTATTGGCGACGATGAACACTGCGGATCGCTCCATTGCATTGATCGACTATGCGATTCGTCGCCGATTTGACTTTGTCGACGTGCCCTCGTCTCGTGATTCGCTCGAACAGTTTCTTGATAAGGCTGAAAGTGAATCGGGCTTTACTCAGCACGTCTTGTCGATCTACGACGCAGTGAATGAACTTCTCTTGGGTGATCCTGATCATCAAGTAGGCCACACCTACTTCATGTCAACCACGAAGTCTGAGATAGCACGACGAGTTGTGTTTCAAGTGCTACCCCTGTTGGCTGAATACCAACGAGAAGGACTTGTTGTTGAAAATGTTCGTGTTAAACCGTCCGACTGGCCCAATTCGCGCGGAATCCCGCTTATTCATCCTCGACCTTTTGATCTTGTTGCTCAGATTGAAGAATGGCTTTAATACATTGACAATCAGCCGAAACGATGCGAACGAAGTCGTTGATTTGTCAATTGAACAGCAACGATTCGGTGATTCACACTTGCGGCTCACCGAGGGTGCCTCAATTCCTCTAATTGAGAAGCACTATGAAATCTTGTCGATTTACGAATTACAACTCCAGGCGCTTGACCTAAAAATCACCGTAGGCCTTGATTTCGTACATCAGCTTCATGCCGGGAACCGAGTGGGTACGCATCGATTCGAGAGCCCAGACAATTCGTATCTCATTGTTCAAGTGGATCCGAAGGTAAAGTCGGCAGACATTTTTCGCATGCTTGACAGAACTAATCGGGCGGTCAGATTGGGTTCGAGCGGTTCGGACATTTCGACCGGCGAACAACCAGTGTCAGGAATTTTCCTGCAATATTTCGCGTCATATATAAAGTCATTTCTGACGCAGCGAAGATTCCGAACATACCGTTATGTGGATCAATATTCTCCCGGTCACGTCAAAGGGAGAATATTGACACGAGATTACGTTTTAAGGAACATACCCACTGGAAAGGAACATATACTTCCTTCTCGCTATCTCGACTTCAGCGCCGACGTCTTCGAAAACCAGGTAATTGCCTTCTCAATACACCTCGCTTCTCAATTGGTAACGGTTCTGCGGCTCGCGGAAAACAAGAAACTAGTTGCCGACCTCGGTTCATGTAAGCGGCTCCTTGTTGGCGTGTCACCAAAGCGAGTTACGGCCCGAGAGCTATCTTCCTACAGATACAGTCGTGCCACCGCTCACTTTCGGCGAGCTCACGATTTGTGTCTCGTTTTAATGCAGAATGAAACGATATCGTTTGACGCGGGCGATCGTATTCCTTTTGCATCATTCTCTCTTAACATGCCAAATCTTTTCGAGCGATACGTTTCCTCAGTTCTGAAGGAATCGCTTGGTAATAGGTTTATAGGACGGAAAGAACAACTTGAATTTCAAACCGATTTTGGCGCGAAGCCGGTCAAACTCGACGGCATGATTGTCGATGGCTCAAAACGCATTGTCATTGAGTCAAAGTACCGGACTCTGAATGAGACTGACGACGAACTGGTTCTGGGGCTAGTGCCCGAGAAACACGTATATCAAACCGTCGCTTATTGCACGCACAATCAGATACAAGCAAGCCAGGCTCTAATCGTTTACCCAAATTGGGATGAGAACGGCTCACATGTGAGATTGTCTAGTCCGATCACAGACTTCGGTTGGTCACCAGGAAATGAGCGTCACTTGACGATCAGATTGCTTGGCATCAGTCTTTCGTCAGCTTTCAATCCACTTGTCGCGCTAACTTCATCGCTTATAGAACCTTTGATTTCAGCTGAATAATTCTCACAGTTTGCGATAAGAAATTCGGAGTCATCCAAGGCTTCTGAAATCGATAATCTGTGTCCGGAATCGGACACTACATTATCCTGATGTTTCGAATACAGTTGCAGCACTTCTGACCAGACCATGATCGCAATATCGGCAGTTTCGATTCTCTGACCATGATCTTGACCGTGAAGTATCTTGCCAATTGCGATTTTCACGTTGACCTCAACGCTCTCTCTCGCTTCTTCCCAAGCCACAACGGTCGAAGGGCGACCGTCAAGACGCTTGGCGCAGACATGAACAATGTCATATGCGACCGAGGATCTATTTGTGTGAAACACGAGATTTCCACTCCGAGTTCCTTCTGAAGCGACCGGATATGAAGCAATCAGATTGAATCCTGAGCCAACAATTACTTTGAGAAGATCCTCCCACTGAGATCTCCTACTGTGGTGAAAAGTAAAGATAAGGCGACCATCCTTCTTAAGAACGCGATGGCATTCACGAAACACTTCGGCAAGACCTTCGTGAAAATCAAACTGACTATGTCCACGCGAAATGTTTTCAACCAATTCGGCGGTTTTGGGTGTTTCTTCTGCCCCAAACATCTTTGGATAAACGTCGCCCAACGCCTCGCGAAGCCACACATAGAAGAAATCGGCCAGCTCAGAGTATTGAACCGCATCTGCGTACGGTGGATCCGTCACCACATGATCCACTGAACCAGTAGGAATGAAACTCAATTTTCGCGAGTCTGCAGTTCGAAGAAAGAGCCCGCCGTCACCCTTAAGAATCTGTCCAAAATTGGAAACCGCTCGAGACGAAAATTTCTCGCCGGTAGGTATAATTTTTCGAGAGCCACTTTGATAGTCGGAGTCGAAAGGCATCGCGGTATATTCCTTACCGTCACGAACGGCCTCATATGACAAGCGGAAGGTACCGCGACCTTTGGTCGCTCCCCAAGGATTGCCTTCACATGCATTTACTTTCGGATGGAAATCATGTCGGCCGAATGCACCTGCAGACTGGGCATATGGCAAGTAGTAGCTGTTAAGCATATTTTGATGTTCAATCGTTCCTAAGAAGGCTGAAGTAAGGGCTTCCCGCAATGCAAGATCTCGCTCCTGTCGAATGCCCTGAAGAATCCAACCAAGTGAGAGCAGTTGTCTCTCGTTGAAAAGTTGATACCAGTGGGAGTAATTGTGAACGATCAGGCGATTCGTTTTTTCATAGTCAGTAATCATTCCTCGTGGCCACGGCAAATTATTCCGGTTTCTTCGCCATGCGCGCGTGGCCTTGTCATATAAATCAATGTCTTGTCTGTTCGGAGCTTTGAAAAATCTGAAGCCGGACTTCGCTGCAAACACGTCGCGTCGCGTTTTACAATGTTTGCATACTCCCTCGATGGCGTACATCTTAAAGTCAAGGGGCGCTCGACTCCTTCGAGAAGCATTCGAAATCGACGTCTTGTGTCCCTGACTGCATCGGAATATTCCGCGTTCTGTGTTGCTCATAACGGACTCGTACTGGTACTTACAATGATTGCATTTCACCATGACCGGCACTGGACCACGTACCGTGGAGCATTCGTTGCACTTCGGACACTGAACTGCATAGAGATCAATCTTCTTGACAACTGTGTCACGATTTCGAATATCAATATTGGACACGTACTTGCATTTCGGGCACCTGGTTTTGCTGCCAAATATGGTTGACCAGTTCTCTCCCATTTTGCTGTCATGCGAGTAGGTCACAGACGCTCGGTCAATCTCCGCATCGTATTCGTGCCCGCATTCTGAGCACTCCACTCCAAAACCTCTAATCGCCACCAGACCCCGACGCTTACCGATAATTCTTTCGCGACGGATCTCGACTTGCTCAGAACACGTAGCGCAGTGGGCGACCTTGGACCAGAATGCGTGAACAACATCCGAAGGAAGTTGGCAGTTTGGACAGGTCGTGGAGTAGAGGGCAGCGATCTTCGGTTGCACCTCTTTGCGAATGCGTTCAAATGCCGCGTCAAGATTGTCAAGGTCGACCGCAGTGCACTCGTTTTTGACAATGAAGGAAGCTAGTGGATTCAGATCCACTCCGATGGTTCTGAATCCAACCCGAAGCGCTTCGACCACCGTCGTTCCGCCACCCATAAACGGATCGAGAATCACTTGTTCCGAGGCCTGAGGATATTTGGTATTTGAATTTGCGTAGAGATTTCGAACATCTGCATTCGGATTCTCGTCAAGAAGTCCGATGAGTATCGCCCGAAAAACGGCGGATGATCTCCGGGCCCACCATCGATTCATCCGGTAAACAGGTTTAAAGGCCGACCGTTCCCTGTGAGCCAGAGCACTTACTCCCGCAACGTCGAAGGAAGAATCAACTTGATAAGTGGTTACTGAAGAAGGTTCGAAATGGCTCTGCCCCTCTGAAGGTAAGTGTATGTCGGGAATGCTGTTTTGATTCGATCTTGATGTGCCCACGCGTTAACCGTACCAACCGGCTGTCACACACATACTGGTTGGGTCCTCGGCCGGGAGTTGGGCCTGACTCGACGTCTGTCACTGGCTTCGTGCCTTGATGTGTGAACTGTCGACCTAACTCCTAGCCGAAGGCGTGCTCCAGCTGGCCGGACGGACGTGACTTGATAGGAGCTTTGAACCAAAACACCGTGTGTGTACTGTCCGCCGACCTGCCGGTGGTGCCACCCCATCAACTAGGAAGGCAGAACCATAATGGCAAATAATTCAGCGATCGTCTTCGGCGGGGTTGACACCCACCGAGACACCCACGTCGCGGCGGTGGTCGACGAACGAGGCAAGATCCTCGAGACGGCCCCCTTCGACGTCACCACCAAGGGCTACGCGCAGCTGCGCCGGTGGATGGAGAGCTTCGGCGCGCTCGCCACGGTCGGTGTCGAGGGCACCGGCTCTTACGGCGCCGGGCTCACGCGATACCTGCGCGAGTGCGACGTCGAGGTGGTCGACGTCAATCGCCCCAATCGCCAGATGCGCCGACGACGGGGCAAGTCCGATACGGTCGACGCCGAGGCGGCGGCGCGCGCGGCCCTCAACGGCGAGGCCACGGTCGTGCCCAAGGACCACGACGATTCGATCGAATCGATCCGGGTGTTGCGCGTGGCCTTCTGTTCGGCGCGCAACACGAGGACTCGACTGGCCCTGCAGATCAGGGACCTCATCGTCACCGCCCCCAGTGAACTGCGCGAAAGCCTGCCGCTACGCACCAAAGACCGCGTGGCGCGATGCGCCGGCTTTCGACCCAAGGATCCCCGCGATCCGCTCGAGGCGACCCGACTGGCACTCAGAAGCCTGTCGCGGCGCTACCAGGATCTGAGCCAAGAGATGAACGACTTGAGCAAGATCCTCGACCAACTGACGAAGGAGGCGAACCCCGCGCTCCGCGCCGCCAAAGGTGTGGGGGTGGACGTCGCGGCGACGCTGCTCGTCGCCGCGGGCTCCAACTGTCAACGACTGCGCAGCGAGGCGGCCTTCGCCGCCATGTGCGGCGTCGCCCCGATCGAGGCGTCGTCGGGTCAGACGAACCGCCACCGCCTCAGTCGATCGGGGAATCGACAAGCCAACAACGCCCTGTGGCGCATCGCCATGGTCCGCATGACCACTGACGAAGAGACCAAGATCTACCTCGCTCGACGAACGGCTGAAGGCAAGACCAAGCGTGACGTGACGCGCTGTCTCAAGCGTCACATCGCCCGAGAAGTCTTCTGGCTACTCCAGAACCCCGCTTACGAAGAGATCGGACCTCACCTGCGCAACGCGCGACAGTGCGCGCACATCTCACTGCAAATGGTCTCGGACGATCTCCAAGTGTGGCCAATCAAAGTGTCACGTATTGAACGAGGGCTCGACCATGACCATGAATTCGTGGAGCGCTACCAAGAATGGCTGGCGGAACGAACTGCGGCTTGACAACCATAGGAGCTTCAGGTAAGACCATTGAAAGTCTTGGCAATTAAATACCGCCGCCATTAAGGCTTCGAATTAACTCAACCGCCAAATCGAGGCGCTCTACAAACTCCAAGATCTCATACTCGTCGACCCCCGTGGCACCGATGATCCGGGTCGAGAGATCATCAGCGACAAGTCTGATTATTCGACTGACTTGATACATTGATTCTTGATTTGAAGGCATGCGCCACAAAGGTCGCTTATACGGTTCATTGAGTCGGAACGCCAGCCCCTGACCCCACGTGGAGGCCCTGAGCGTCAGGAGCCCCTATCGCCCTTTCTCCCAACAATGACGCCCTAACGTCTTAACTGTCATCCCACCAATCACGGAACTGCGGTCGGTCAGATTGACAAACTAATTCGACCCATGTGGATTGCGACTAAGTAGTCCAATTTTCGGCCCCGGAATCGCCAATCGTCCGTATATCGTTTCAGCGTGATTAGCTTAAAGGGAAGCGCTATCGAATCAATTGAAATCTCACATGCAGTCGATGTCGGTTCTGCGCTCAACTCTGAATTTTCGCGGTTCAAACCTGAGTACCGCCTTAATGCCATATGTCCTTACTACACAATGTTCCCACTTGAATTTCCATGGAAAGTCCTCAATTCCGCACGCCAAGGTGAATGGGTCTTCGATCCATTCTGCGGTCGAGGTACGTCCCTGTTTGCCGCACGACTTCGCGGTCTCGGTGCGGTGGGGTTCGATCTCAATCCAATTGCCGTAGCGTCCGCCGCGGCAAAACTCAAGTGGACGACTGCCGCTGCCGTCACTTCCCTTTGCGGCGAGATTCTGGGGAGTGGTCACGAACCATCGGATCCACCAACCGGCGAATTCTGGGACCTGGCATTTCATCCTTCTACCCTTAAACAAATTTGTATCCTTCGAGAAAATCTGATGTCCGCAGGTAAAGACGCGCCAACGACCGTCTTGCGCGCGTTACTTCTCGGAGTCTTGCACGGACCGACGCTCAAAGGTCCGCCATCTTTTCTATCGAATCAGATGCCACGAACCTACTCCTCCAAGCCCGGATCTGCCGTTCGATACTGGAACTCTCATGCGCTTGTCGCGCCGAAGGTCGATGTGCTCGACGTTGTAGGGCGGAGAGCGAGCTACATGCTTGGAGACATTCCAGCCGCATCTTCTGGATATGTCCGCCGCGGGGATGCGGTCACAGAAATCGGCAAGATAAATCGTCGTTTCACATGGGTCATCACTTCTCCTCCCTACTACGGAATGCGCACTTATGCTTCAGATCAATGGCTACGCAACTGGTTCCTGGGTGGAACACCATCAGTCATCTATGAAGTTCCAGGTGAATTGCAGCACACGGGCGAAGACATTTTCGTCGAGGGTCTAGCCAAAGTGTGGCGAGCGACCTCAACGAAATGTGAAGTCGGCGCACATTTGGTGATTCGATTCGGCTCCATCCCGAGCATCAGAAAGCATCCTCAAGATCTCCTATTACGAAGCCTCAACGATGCCGACTGTGGTTGGCGCTTGGAGAATATCGTTCCGACGGGGGTACCTACTACTTCATCTCGGCAAGCGTCGCAATTTTCGTCTCCTGGCAGTTACATCGAAGAGATGGACTTCTATGCCACACTGAGACAGTGAGTGACTCCTTGCGAGATCAATACATCGCCAACGGCGCAAATTAACGAAGGGCTTGGAACCTAATCCATGATTCAAGAAGATGTTTGATCCGGAGAAAATACCAGAAATTCAAGCGAGAATTCGTGAAGAGACGAGTCGTTCTTCGAGCTTGTTCGACGACATCGATTCCGATGTTGATTCCATCAGAATTGGCGGAGTCACAACGATTCAACCAACGAATACAAACATGATCTCTTTGGTTGCATCTGACGCCGGTAATAACCGGCTCGAGTTCAATCCGCTAATGCTTCAAGTCGTGCGCGTTGTTGATTCGTACGGAGCTGAGCAATTTTTTGATGTCATTTCATCTTCAACGGACACGCAAGACCTGAGTCGTCGACAATTCGATTCGTCGGGCGGTCCAATCACTCCCCTTGGTCTTCTCATGCGGGACCTTGGCGTCACCGATCTGTCATCACTAAGCCCCATGATCCCGAAGAATCCAACTTCATCGGGATGGACAATTGTTTACCGAGACCTTTGCGAGTGGGCAGTCCTTTACGACCTGTGCAACAAGGAATTTGCGAGCGATACTGTCATCCTTCACGATGGACTCTTGCGCACCAAAATCTTCAACCAAGATCTCTTCGTAAAGATGTACCGACTGATCATTGTGGCCATCGAGCGAACTCGGCTTGATCGACGAAGAGACCTCTTCATCGTTGGAATCGCAAAGCACTCTGAAGTGCTTGAAAGATATGCATTAGCCATGGCGATGTCGGAAGTCTTCCCTAGTGGCGCCGCCCAATACGCTCCGATCCCAATGGAGATGCAACAGAAGGTTTACAAGTGGGCCGAATATCTCCGTCTTCCTACCGACGATGAAATGGACATCGAGAAACCGAAATTCAATATGGGAGAGATGTACTTCGTCAGGTTTGGACCTCAATCTGGCGATCCCGTCTGGACGGTAGATCTCCTTCACGGTCAAAAGGAGCGAGCACAAAAAATATTCGGATCGCTTCTCAACGATGCTCAACTTGGGTTTCCGATTGCCTACTATCCACAAAGCCTCCAAGAGGCTGACGCCCATGCACAAATTGTCGACCTCGACCTCGCGATTCTTCAGGACACAATGATTGACGCTGTACGTTCCAATGTCACACCTTCCAAGCAAGCTCTTTTCGACGCCCATCGTTTGGCTCTCATTGACCCAGCGGCGAGGAGATACACATGACGCTTTTTGACGGCGCCAAGATTGCAGGGACGTTCCTAGGCTTTTCAGCGGGGGGACTTGAATTCCACGCTGAACTTGTATTGCCATACGACAACGATTATCAGTCCATGGCAATGCACGGACAATTCGTTCTCGTCGCACTCGAAAGCGACAACGAAGCGGTTCTTGGCAGGATTACGACAATCTCATCGCAAGGTCGTCTTGTTGGGTCAGCTGGCGAAGACTACGCCATCCGTGCGGTTCGTGAAGATCGTCCGATTCCCGAGAACTTACGAGATCAATATCTCAAATACAAAATCGACATCCGAATATTAGGCGTGCTACGAGTGAGAGGTGTGGGTCAGTCTCCTGTCTTTGTGGCATCCCACCGTCGTCTTCCGCACGTCGGTTCAAAAGTTGCCTTCCTTTCCGACAGTCTCTTGGCACAAGTCGCTGGCGCGAGCCTCGTCTCAGAGACTGCGGCAGAAATTGGATTCATGGCACTTGGCGAATTCGTCTACTCAGGTGATGACAAGAGAGTGGGCAACGATGATCGCCTTGAAATTGTATTTCCAAAGGTGATTCCACGATTCGACGTCGCGCAGCTCGTGAGTCGTCGAACGTTCGTATTCGCTAGAGCTGGTTTCGGCAAATCCAATCTTGTAAAGCTTCTATTTGCTGATCTTTATAGTCTTGCGGATGGACCTCACGTCACCAAAAGAAGTGAAAGAAGAGTTCCAGTGGGAACGGTCATTTTTGACCCGGACGGAGAATACTTCTGGCCCGATGACAAGGGGCGCCCCGGCCTATGCGATGTACCTGACCTTCGCGATCGCTTAGTGGTATTCACTGACAGACAAGGACCCAGCCCGTTCTACAACTCTTTCGTTGTCGATCAAGTTCGTCTTGACGTTCGAGAGTTGCCAGCGTCTCGAGTCGTAAGTCTTGTAATTTCCGCCGATCGTCATGAGCAGCAAAATGTTCAGAAGCTGATGAGTCTTCGCCAAGACGGCTGGAAGAGACTGGTTGACGCCGTGTGGATTGGGAAAAACTCGACCGACTTGGCGATCTTTTACACGGAGTTACACCTCAAGCACGACGGTTCGCAGGACGCTGAAGCAACCGCCGCACGTTCGAACATGACAAGAATTGTAAATGGAATCCACGATCCATCGAGCCAACTTTTGCGCGCACTGAAGCAGTCACTCCGTGAAGGGAAACTCTGTGTCGTCGACATCTCGCGCATGCACGGGGCTCAAGGATTGCAGCTCGCCGGCGTCATTCTTCAAGATATCTTCGAACACAATCAAGAGGAGTTCACAAAGGCCGAATCACAGTCGATTCCAACCATCGCTGTCGTTGAAGAAGCACAATCCGTGTTGAGCTCAAATGTGTCACATGGTGAGGGACCATTCGTTGAATGGGTCAAGGAAGGTCGAAAGTACGACTTAGGTGCGGTTCTCGTCACTCAACAACCTGGAAGTCTTCCGGGCGAACTTCTCAGTCAGGGAGACAATTGGTTTGTGTTCCACCTACTTTCCGCCGGCGACCTCAGATCCTTGAAGAATGCAAATGCTAACTATTCTGACGACTTACTCTCAACACTTCTCAATGAGCCGCTGGTCGGGCATGGAGTATTTTGGTCAAGTGCGGGCGAGTATCCATACCCGATCTCGATAAGAACGCTCTCATTTGAAGATGCGTACCAAACGCTTGATGCTACTTACAACGCAGAAGCAGTCGTCAACTACGCGTCGCAACTTCGCGAACGTTTTAAATCTCCACTCTTGGAGGCGGCCGCCCTTGGCGGTGAGGCAACTGTTGGAGGAACATTGGATGCGAGTGAGACCATAAAGCGACACGCAATCTACTCAGTGGGAACGAATGATGAATTCCACGAGCAAGTACGAAGTGATGGAGTTATGTGGGTCACCATCGAAAAATTACTGGTCGAAGCTTTGCCCGAAACGGTTGGCGACAGAAAGGAGTGGGTATTCCAGCAGTATTTGGTTCCCGGCGCACTCGATGCAATATTAGGAAAGGACGGATGGGACAAAGAGCGGCGTCCTAGAACCAATGACCCTTCCAAGCACCTCGTGTGGTGCGTCGCCAACAATGCAGCGATGAGTCGCCAGGATTTTGAGGCCACGTGGAGATCGAGCAACGATTCAAATGATGATCAAATTGGATAAGTCGACTGAATATGTTTAGAGAGAAGTGTTTCAACCTCATTTGACGTAAGGAACCATTGTCGCTTCGACCGTGACGCTTCCGTGATACTTCCCACAACTCATTCGCGGACTAAGCAGTCAAACGAACAAAAGGACCTTCGGTCATTTTCCTCGGTGCCGCTCGATCAATAACCAAAAAGTAGGACGCCTTCGAAGGGAAGCCCGAGTCTCCCACTGCTAAATATTGCCTCGACAAGGCTCCGCGCATCATCGAAACTTCGGACGATGACTTCTTTGCCAGATGATTGATGGCGGTACTCAATCATCACGCCGAGCACTAGATATTTCGCCCCAACTATCAACGAGGTCCTAATCAGGTCACGATAAACCGCGTTACCTCTCGCTCCTCGACCAGCCTCGACTTCGACGGCAATTCCTAGGGAGTCGTGAAACGCATCAATTTCATAAGAGACCTTTTCCACGCCTTCTTCTCCGAAGAGAACGGGTCGGCGGATTTTTTGAATCGCCTTTTTTCCAGTCTCGACCTGGTAACCGAGGGAAGCAAGATCATCCGCGATAAACGACAGGACTCGATCACTCGTTAGATTCTCGACGACACGCGAATTAATTTCACTGGTGTGTGACGCAACCACCCCGACAAATTCAGTCACCCAAGTTGGAGCCTGGACATAGGACGGGAAGTACTGCCACTTTGGGTAGCTCACATGGCGAGCTTACGGAAGTTCCCCCTGGATAGCTAGCGCCCACGAGTTCAGGTCAGTCCCCATATTTCGCACACAGGGTTGAGCAGTTCGCAATGGATTGTGATGCAACTTCCCCTCAACGGAGAAGTTCGAATATGGGGAGAACGCTGTCGTCCTTATCCGAAATGATAGGGCCTTGACCTGAGGTCAATTCCTTGAAGCGTTCCACAGTGCTTGGTCCATGGCGTCGGCAGCAGCTTCACGGTCAGGCGCAAGGATGTGTCCGTATACATCAGCCGTCATCCGGATGGATGCGTGTCCGAGTACCTCGCTCACCACCTGCAATTTCACGCCACTTGCGAGCATCAGGCTTGCCGCAGAGTGGCGGAGCTCATGCGGGTGCCAGTGGTCAAGTCCAGCTCGTTGACAAATGATTGCGAAGTCTCGATTGAGGTTTCTAGGATCAACTGGGGTACCAAAATTCGTCGTAAAAATGAAGCCGGTTTCAGTCCAGAGTTCGTCCATCACGGCCCGCTCATCGTCCTGTCGCTTCCGGTGCTCAATCAGGAGACTGACCAAACCCCGAGGAAGGTTCACTGACCGCCGGCTTCTCGCCGTCTTTGTATCCGCGGTCACGAGAGTTCCGCCTTCGCGCTTGAGTTGTCGACGGACGGAAACGACTCTGGCCTTCTCGTCGAAGTCTTGCCATTTGAGACCTAACGCTTCGCCCCGACGCAGCCCTGTGGAGAGCATTAGGGAATACAACGCCTCGTGGCGATGGCCTTCGAGCTCCTTCAGGAGTGCTCGCGCCTGTTCGTATGTGAGCGTCCGGCCCTCACTTCGTTGTTGCTTGGGCGACCTTGAGAGTCGTGCCACGTTTCTGTTGACGCAACCCCACCGAATCCCTTGATCGATGGCCTGACCCAAGACGCCCCGAATACGCTGGACCGTCGACACGGAAAGTCCACTGTCCAACTTCGATGAGAGCAGCCGGTCGACGTCGACTGTTGTCAAGTTCACAATCCTTTTACTGCCCAAGATCGGAATAATGTGATGTTTCGCGATCGTCCAATAGCTCAGCGCAGCGCTCGAAGCAACTTGGTGTCTGAGGACGTCGTCGTGCCATTGATTGAGCAGTTGAGTGACAGTCATTTTCATGTCGGGAGCAGGTAGTCCGTCGTCGAGTTGCCTCTGGAGCTTCTTCAGTTTGGAAACAACCTCGGCCCGAGTTTTCGCCGAAACGGTCTTGCGAACCACTCGTCCATTACTGTCGCGCCCGATTGTCACGACGCCGAGCCAGCGTCTATCGGACGACCGCTGATAAATTGAACCTTCGCCGTTGCCTCTAGAACCTGCCACGATGCCTCGTTTTCTCGTTGCTGACACAACTGCTGACAACGGTCGCTCGAGGCGGGTTTATGATTAAAAGTGGTCTGAGGTCACTGACTCTAACCAGGGATTTTGTTAGTGGGCCGTGCAGGACTTGAACCTGCGACCCCTTGCGTGTCATGCAAGTGCGCTACCAGACTGCGCCAACGGCCCCTCAGAGAGACAACCCTACCATTCCGAGATGTTCGAATTCGCCGCCCAACCACGGTGACTACGGCGAATCGAAGGATG
Source organism: uncultured Acidimicrobiaceae bacterium (assembly GCA_963716515.1). GTDB lineage: Bacteria > Actinomycetota > Acidimicrobiia > Acidimicrobiales > RAAP-2 > RAAP-2. The sequence continues at coordinate 826,264 of OY970319.1, read as the reverse complement.
CGACGAAGTCCGCGGGATCAGAGATGAGTTCGAACGAGGCCTGGCCCGCGTTGTTGTGGACGACCTGTTCCAGGAACACTTCAACCGCGGCCCGCGCGTCACTGAGCGCGTCGTGTCCGCCCGGCTTAACGCCGTAATGACGGCAAAGATAATCTTGGCCGCGTCGAGGACGGAACTCTCGACTGGGATCGATCGCTAGGTCGTGATCGACCACGTCAATGATTCGCAGAAGCGAGATGTCAAAATATTCGTCGTTGAGCTCCATGCCGAGCACCGAGATGCAACTTCGTCGGAGCATCTCCAGGTCGAAGCGAACGACGTTCGAGCCCACGACGTACGCACCGAGCGCATGATAGTCACGCAGTATCTGGACCGCACGAGTCAGACCCTTTTCGACGTTGAAGACGAACGCGCTCCCCCGTTTCGCTTCGATGTCCTCCACCGAAAGTCCGTGCACTCTTTTGGCCCCGGCCGAGATCGGACGATCAGGAACAACGAAGAACTGTTCGGACCAGACCGGGACACCGAAGCGATAGGCGCAGAAACCGTAGGAAATGGCGCGCTCACTGGAGACACTCAGCCCCGTGGTCTCCGTGTCGAATCCCAAGATCAGTTCTGGGACTCGCTGATATCTCTTTGCCACGAGCCCATCCTTGCATTTTCCTGTTACACGTCGGTCGCCATCGTCTCTGGAAGTCAGAACTTTCCAGTCCAATTCGATGAGTCGGCATCCGACGATCGTGAGGTTTGACGGGCGTGGCTCGGTGCGCAAGAGTGTCCCATGAACAAGTCAGTCGTCCTCGTCACCGGCGCATCCGCGGGCATCGGACACGCGTGTGCCACCCACCTCTCAAGCGCCGGTTGGACCGTCATCGGTGCGAGTCGTCGAGGTACCTCGGGCGACTCGTGGCGCGGCGCTCTGATGGACGTCGACCTCGACGAATCGGTCGTGCAAGCCTTCAATAGCGTCGACGCCGAGCAGGGACAGCTGAACGCGGTGCTCGCCTGCGCCGGATGGGGACTGGCCGGCGCGGCCGAACGCACGACACTCGAGGACGCCAAGGCGCAGTTCGAGACGAACTTCTGGGGTGCGGTGCGGGTGGTGAACGCGGCGTTGCCCCGGCTTCGCGCGCAAGGTGGCGGACACGTGGTGCTGATGAGCTCCATCGGCGGGATACTCGGGATCCCCTACCAAGCGTTCTACAGCGCGAGCAAGTTCGCCCTCGAGGGCTACGCCGAATCGCTCGCCTACGAAGTGGCCCCGTTCAACATCCACGTCACGCTGGTGGAGCCGGGCAACTTCAAGACCGCTTTCACGGCCGCGCGACGAAAGGTGGTGGACTCGGACGACGACCCCTACCGCATGGCCTGTGAGAAGGCGATCCGCGTAATGGAACGCGACGAGGAGAGGGGCGCCGATCCCGCCGACATAGCGCGGGTGGTCGAAAAGATCTTGCGCAGCCAGAATCCACCGCGTCGCGTGTCGGTCGGCAAATTCGACGAGCGAATGGGCATCATGGGAAAACGGCTCCTCCCCTTTCGGCTCTTCGAACGCGCCGCCAAGGGCAGCCTCGGCGTCTGACCGGGCGCGGTCGCTAAATCGGCGACGCGCCACGCTCGCGCACCACATATGGTGAGGAAATGGAACTACGAACCCTCGGCCGTACCGGCCTCAAAGTAAGCCCCCTCTGTCTCGGCGCCATGATGTTCGGGGCGTGGGGCAACACCGACCACGATGATTCGATCAAGATCATCCACAAGGCCCTGGACGCCGGGATCAACTTCATCGACACCGCCGACGTGTACGCCCAGGGAGAGTCCGAAGAGATCGTCGGCAAGGCCCTGTCGTCGATCGACCGCTCCAGCGTGGTCCTGGCGACCAAGGTCCACGGACAGATGGGCGAGGACCCCCTCTCCTCGGGGAACTCACGGCGCTGGATCACCGCCGCCGTCGAGCACAGCCTGAAGCGTCTCAAGACCGACTACATCGACCTCTACCAAATCCACCGTCCCGACGAGTCCACCGACATCGAAGAGACGCTCGGCGCCTTGAGCGACCTGGTCCACCAGGGCAAGATCCGTTACTTCGGGTCATCGACCTTCCCGGCCGAGCAGATCGTGGCCGCCCAGTGGGCCGCCGAGCGACGCGGGTACGAGCACTTCCGAACGGAACAGCCGCCCTATTCCATCCTGGTGCGCGGCATCGAGCGCGACGTACTGCCGACCGCCCAGTCCTTCGGCATGGGCGTCATTCCCTGGAGCCCGCTCGCCGGTGGCTGGCTCGCCGGCAAATACGGCGAGGGCAAGAAGAACTCGAGCCGACGCGCGGCACGACTTCCCGACCGTTACGAACTCGACTTCCCGGGCAACCAGCGCAAGCTCGAGGCGGTCATCCAACTGAACGCCCTCGCCAACGAGGCCGACGTTTCGCTGATCGAACTGGCCCTCGCTTTCGTCCTCGAACACCCGGCCGTGACCGCGCCCATCATCGGACCGCGGACCATGAAGCACCTGGAGTCCCAACTCGGCGTGACCGAGATCCGCCTGGAGAGCGGCGTACTCGACCGTATTGACGAGATCAATCCTCCGGGCACCAACGTGAACCCGGCGGACGCCGGCTGGGAGCCGTCGGTCCTCACCAACATGCGACGGCGTCGACGTCACCACGAGTAGTCGTGGCGAGGTTTGGACGAATCCCCGGACCAGGAGTTTGAATCTTTCGTGAATAACCGGTCTGGCTAGACCTTCTGACGTTGGGTGCGTTCGTCAGCCCGGTAAACTTCTCAAGTGCAGTACGCCAAGCGCCCCCTCCTGAGTTGTACTGTCGCGGCCTCGATTCTGGCGGGAACCCTGATAATCGCTCCTCTTTCGTCGTCGGCGAACGGAGCACAGCTCAATAAGTCACTCGCCCACCGAACCGGGACGACGAGCACTCGCTTCGCCCACGTCGCCTTCTCGATCCGCCTCGAGGATCAACTCCTCGCCACGCTCCGCTACCTTCCGGTGAAGTTCGTCACGGCCTCGACGAAGAAGACTCCGGCCCCCACGACCACCACGTCAACGACGACCACGGTTCCTTCCACCTCGACCACCATCCCGGCCTCGACGACCACCACGGTGGCCACCACGACGACCACGAAGCCCCGTCCGAAGCCGAGGCCTACGAAGAAGCCGAGTCGAACGGCCCTGCAAAAGGGTTCGTTCGTGTGGCGCTTTCCCAAACTCGTGGGACCCATCCATTCGTTGTGGTCCGTCGGAACCAATAACGTCGTCCTCCAGGCGGCGGTGATGAACTTCCAAGCACTGCACGGGCTGTCCTGGAACACCGGCATGACCGCTCAGACCTGGCAACTCATTGTCCAGGCCGCCGCGAAGAATCAATACGACCCGAACAGTTACAACTACGTGGTCGTCAGCCAAGGTGCTCCCGAGGAACTCAAGCTCTACGTCAACGGACACCACGTCTACAACTCGTTCGTCAACACCGGCGTGAGCGGTGCGCCGACCTCGAACGGCACCTATCCGGTGTACTTGCGATACCTCGTGACGACGATGTCGGGCACCAACACCAACGGTTCGCACTACAGTGACCCGGGCATCCCGTGGGTCTCGTACTTTCACGGCGGTGACGCCCTCCACGGATTCTTGCGTTCGCAGTACGGGTACCCGCAGAGCTTGGGATGCGTCGAAATGCCCTTCGCCAACGCCAAGCACGTGTGGCCCTACACCCCGATCGGCACCCTCGTCAGCGTCATCTAGTTGGCGCGGAGGAAACCTCTCCATAAGCCGACGGGCCAGCGAAAGGGCCCGAACACCCACGCCTAGACTTGCCTTTTGCAAATTTCTTGATAACTTCCACCCCTAAGGGTCCCTTCTCGTGATTCCAACCTTCGTTATTTTTCTGCGCGAGGGAATTGAAGCGTCCATGATTGTGGCCATACTTCTCGCGTACTTGCAGCGGATTGGTCAGCGTCGGCACTTTCGCGATGTCTTCAGTGGTGTGGCGGCCGCACTGGTGTTGACCCTGGGTGGAGGCATCGCCGCCTTCTTCCTCATCAGACATTACGAAGGCTCGAACGTTCAGACCTATTTCGAGACGGCCACCTACCTGCTGGCGGCGGTGATCCTCACCTATATGACGTTCTGGATGCAGCGGCACGCCAAGGGCATGGCCACGGAGCTTGAGCATCGAAGCGATCTGGCGCTTTCGAAAGGGAGGCGGTGGGGATTGGGACTGCTCTCCTTCCAGGCCGTGGGTCGTGAAGGTCTCGAGACGATGGTCTTCACGTTGGCGATAATCTTCGCCGCCGACCGACAGGCGGCGACGCCGGTCCACGGCAAGCTCCTGTTGATCGGGGCGGGCCTCGGGTTGGCGCTCGCGCTCGGCGTGGCCTTCGCCATATTCAAACTGGGCGCCAAACTCAACATGCGCAGATTCTTTCGAGTGCTCGGCATCGCCTTGATGGTCTTCGCCGCCGGCCTCCTGGCCGACGCCGTGGAAAACATGCAGCAACTGCACTGGCTGGGATTTGGCGGCCACGTACTTTGGAACACCTCGGGCACGATTTCGGAGGGATCGAATTTCGGCGACGTCCTTCATTCGCTGCTCGGCTACGCCGATCGTCCCACGGTGCTCCAGGCCTTCGTGTGGTTCATCTACTTGGTGGTCGCCACGATTCTCTTTATTCGGGTGGGCAAAAGTGGACCACGTCTGGGACGAACGGGTGGGAGTTCTCGCGGAGCGGGACGACCGCCGGAAGGACGTCTGGCCAACCCCTAAGAGCGAATCGAGTTTCGGTGTTACGCAGCGATGCGGTCGAGTTCGACGAGATCGTCTTCGGAGAGAACCACGGAAGCGCCGACGATGTTTTCGCGCAAATGCGCGAGCGACGAGGTGCCCGGAATCAAAAGGACATTCGGGGAACGTCGCAAGAGCCACGCCAGGGCCACGGCCAGCGGAGAGGATTCGAGCCGAGTGGCGACGGACCTGAGTTCCTCGGACTGCAGGGTACTGAAACCTCCGAGTGGAAAGTAGGGCACGTAGGCGATTCCCTGATCGGCGAGCGAGTCGACCAGATCATCGTCGCGTCGATGTGCGACGTTGTAGAAGTTCTGCACGCAGACCACGGGGGCCATCGACTGCGCCTCCTTAATCTGTTCGGCGTTCACGGTACTGAGTCCCAGGTGACGAATGAGACCTTGTTCTTGGAGTTCGACGAGGGCTCCGAACGGTTCCGCCAGTGTTCCTCCCTCGGCCGCGGCGAAACCTCCGAGTCGCAGGTTGACCACGTCCAGCGCGTCGAGCCCCAGGTGCTCCAGGTTCTCGTGGACGGCTTGGCGCAGTTCGTCGGGCTTTCGGGCCTCCAGCCATTGCCCTTCGGCGTCGCGACGGCCCCCCACCTTGGTCACGAGGTGTAACGACGCGGGGTAGGGATACAACGCCTCTTTGATCAAGGCGTTGGTGACGTACGGGCCGTAGTAGTCGCTGGTGTCGATGTGCGTGATGCCGCTGGCGACGACCTCGCGCAGCACGGCGATGGCTTCGTCGTGGTCCTTCGGCGGTCCGAAGACCCCCGGACCGGCCAGCTGCATCGCGCCGTAACCCATACGGGTGACGCTGAGATCTGGCGCCATTGCGTACGAACCGCCGGGCAGAGTTGCTTCACTCATGACTCGTCCTGCTTCCTTCGAACTTATGGGTCGACTTTACGGGTCCCCCACGAGACCGAAAGCGGTCCAATGAGAATCAGCCAGAGTGACGTTGGCGTCCTGGGCTCACAGCCCGGCAGTCTCTCGATCGCCGTTAATTCACATTCGTCCAGAAGCCGCCGGCCTCGGCGTATGTCTGGCCGGTCGTGTAGTTAATGAGATACGCGCACACGCCGTGGACGCCGAGATTGTGCGCACCGAACAACGCGGTCACCGAGTATGCCCCCGACACAGCTTGGTTCGTCCACTTGGTCAATCCGTACACGCTGGACGGCTGGAAGATGGCCCGCACGCTCTCAGCGGCAAAGGTCGGAGCGCACCCGCCCAACTTGTAGAACTGCTCCCAGGCCACGACGCGGTTGGCCGGACCACCGGCGGTGCCGGTGATCACGTAGTTGAAATTCACGCCCATCTTGTTGGTCGCGGGACCACTGACCCTCATCGTGTAGCTACTCGCCGAGGCCGGACCCGCGAGCCCCAGACTGGCGGCGACGACGACCAGCGCAGGAAACGCTCTGATCGCCCTCCGGCCGAATGACGATACGAACTGTGGACGATGAAGCAACGTCGTGGTCATATAGACCCCCCTTTACGAGTTGGCACGCAGGTCGCGACACCTGAGGTCGCGGACCCGTGGTCCACTCGGACGGGCGTCGTCGAGATGCTAGCCCCGGGACGCGCGATTCACCAGGTTCGAAGCCCTACCCTCCATCGAACTAACCCAGGCCAAATTGCCATAAGGGTGGCGGCATAAACGGGGGCAAGGCTACCTGGAGGCGGCGTCCGGATTCGAACCGGAGTACGGGGCTTTGCAGGCCCCTGCCTAACCACTCGGCCACGCCGCCAGAACTGACAATCCTAACTGGTCAGGTTCGGGGAGCCTTTTGGTGCTTGAAGTAGTGGTACACCGCGCCGACGAACGCGGCGATGATGAGGAACTCGAAAATCGTCCAGACCGTGGCCGCTAAGAAACCGATCACGGTGAAGATGATCCACAACGCCAGCCCAACGAGAATCAGCACGCCGACGGTCTTTATGAGGGCCATGCCCCTCCTTCGTTCCTATCCATGGTAGGCGGCGATTTAGTAGAGCTATTCGTCGGTACTCTGTATCGGTGACCAGACGATTCGCCCTCGCGACCGCCCTTGCCGTCGGGATGCTCGGTTCTTCGCTGGTTCCTGCCCTGGGGGCATCGGCTGCCGCGGCCGTCAAATCCTTCGTCATAACGAGCAGCCTTCCGACCTCGCTCTCGAGTCAGCTGCCCCTCCTTCGATTGCATTTCAGCGACGCCACGAAGGTTAAGGATCTGCCGACACTGCGCACGCACCCGCTGCTCGCGACCGAATGGCAGCAGATCAGTACGCACGAAGTGCAAGCCGTTGTCACCGGCTCGCTGAAACCCGCTTCTGTCTACACCATCGATCTGCCCACCCGGATGATTTGCACGTCGACCTGCCGCTTTACGTCGCTGCGACCCCGTCACGTATCCGTGGCTTCCAGCACCACCTGGCTAGAACAACTCTTGGCCGAGCTCAACTACCTGCCGGTGAGCTTCAGTGCGAACACCCCCCAGAGTGATCGGTCGCAACCGGCGGCCGGTACGTTTACTTGGAAGTACCCGAACCTTCCGACCACGCTGCAATCGCAGTGGCACCTCGGCGTCGCCGGAGTTATCCTGCGAGGTGCGCTGATGAACTTCCAAAGCGTCAACAATCTCCCCACCACCGGCATCGCCGACGCCGCCACCTGGAGCGACCTGATCACCGCGGCCAAGGACAACAAGCCCGACCCGGCGACCTATGACTACGTGAGCGTCTCGCAGGGATCACCGGAGAAACTCACGCTCTACGTCGCCAACCACGTCAAGTTCACCACTCCGGTCAACACCGGCATTTCCGTATCTCCGACCGCGCTGGGCACCTATCCGGTCTACGTGCGATATCTCTCGACGACGATGTCGGGTACCAACCCTGACGGCTCGCACTACAGCGACCCGAACATCCAGTGGGTCTCGTACTTCAACGGTGGCGACGCGCTGCACGAGTTCCCGCGCTACTCCTACGGCTCGCCCCAGAGCCTCGGTTGCGTCGAGATGCCCTTCGCGAGCGCCCAAACCGTCTACCCGTTCACGCCGATCGGCACCCTCGTCACGATCCTTACGTAGCGAACATCTTCACAATTCGTCATCGTCGTTTCTTCATGTAATTTTCGGACGCGCTGTTACATTCGAAATAGATGCCAAGTGAGTCGACTCGTGAGGGTGCCGTTCCCAGCTGGACCCTCCGGGTCGTGCTGGGACTCTGCGTGTCCGTACTAATCATCGTCGGCTACCAACTGAAGAACGATCAACGTTCGCCGGCGGCCGCGCCGTCGACCACGATTCGTACAACACCCACGACGACGGCTTCGGATCCCACGACGACCACTCGGACATCGACGTCGACGACGCCCACCACCCAACCGTCGCCACCCGCGCACAACCTCCCGCCACCCATCATCAACATGGCGGCGTTCAAAGCGCCGGGAGCCGGTTGTCGATTCTCGACGGGCGCACCGATGCCGAACACGCCAACTACTACGTCGACGAGCGGACCGACGACGTCGACGACGTCGACGACGTCGACTCCGACCACGGTGCCGACCGTCTCAGCGATCGGGCGCTGCACCGTGCTCGAGATCGGCGACTCGCTCGGCAACGATCTCGGTTGGGGACTCGCTCGCCAACTGGGTCACGATCACGCGGTGCATCTCGTGCAAGCCGACAAATCTTCAACCGGACTACTCACGCCGTGGTTCTACAACTGGCCGCGTAAAGAGAAGGTGTTGCTCGCGCAGAACAAACCGCAGTTGGTGATCATGACGTTCGGTGCGAACGACGAACAGAATCTCCGAGTCAACGGTCACGTGTTGGCGTTTGGTTCGGCGCCGTGGGTGACGGCCTACACGGACATCGTCACCAAGATGGCGACCGCGGCCACCAGGACCGGTGCCTACGTGCTCTGGGTCGGCATGCCCATCATGCAGCCGAACGGGTATCGCCAGGGAATGGTGCTGCTCAACTCGGTGTTCGCGAAAGTGGCCACCACCGTGCCGGGCATGACCTTCGTGCCGACCTGGGAGCTCTTCGCCAACGCCCAGGGTCAGTTCGAAGACGCCGCTCGAGTGAACAACGTTCCCTCCCTGTTGCGCGAAGCCGACGGGATCCACTTCAGTTACGTCGGCGAGAACGTCCTTTCCACCTACGTCACGCGCACCATCGGCGAGGTCTACCACGTGCAGGTAACGCCCGAAGCGGCCATGAACATCGATCGTTGATTCAGGCCGTCATTTGACGTGAGCGAGGTGGCCGACGCACAGCGTCGCGTCCCACGAGAGGCCGACGCAGATGATCAACATGAGCGCCACCGCGACGCCGTCGCGGTCGAGTCGTTTCGAATGGCGAATCGGATTCTCGAGGACGTGATAGGAGATGGCGGCGCAGGCGAACGCTCCCGCCACCTCGATCACCCGAGCCCCCGGCGACGTCGGCGGATGGATCATCTGAAGAGGGAGCATCAACCAGACGTAGTGCCACAGGTAGAGGGAGTAGGAGATGTCCCCGACGTAGCGCAACGGGCGCCGCGAGAGCCACGAGGCCGGCCCCCCCGGGGTACTGGCCTGTCCGGTCCAGAGGAGAATCGCCGTCGTGCCGCAGGGCCACCAGGCCAGCACACCAGGATAAACGCTCGTCACGTTGAGCCGCCAGACGGCCGCGGCCAGACCGATGAGGGCGACGACGGCCAGCACCGCATTCCAGCGCGGCGTGCGGCGAGCCCACGCGCCGGGTAGCAGGGCCACCAGTCCGCCGAGGGCGATCTCCCAGAATCGGGTGAACGGTGAGTAGTAGGCCACGGTCGGGCTGATCGGGGTGAGGTGCCACGAGTACCACGCCGACGCGCCGATCGCCGCCACCAGGAACAGTCCGAGCGACGTCGCGCGATTTCGAATCGGGGTCAACCCGGTCAAGGAAAAGACGACCAGCGGAAAGAAGAGATAGAACTGCTCTTCGACCGCGAGCGACCAGTAGTGCGTGACCAACGACGGCGCGACGCCGGGAATGAAGTAGTTGCTGCCGGTATGGATCAGTCGAAAGTTCGCCGAGAAGAGCGAGGCCCAGCGCACGTCGCCGAGCAACTGCGGCACGAAGTTCGTCCCGAGGAGAAAGTACGCGGCGAAGGTCGTGGCCACCAGGGTGAGCGTGGCCGCGGGAACGATTCGTCGAATCCGGCGGGCGTAGAAGTACGCCAGATTCTGACGCACGTGTCGCGGCGGTTGGCGGCGCAAGAGACTGGTGATGACGAAGCCACTGATGACGAAGAACACGTCGACCCCGATGTAACCGCCCTCGAAGCCCGGCACGCTCGCGTGCGCCAGGATCACCAGAATGACGGCGACGGCTCGAAGTCCTTGGATGTCCGGTCGAAACGCCTGACGGGCGGTTCGGTCCCCCGTGACGACACCCGTCGCTAGGCGATCAAGACCGGACTCCTCGGTAACGGACACGTGGTCGACGCTACCTCGGCCCTCATCGAGGATCGCGCGACGAAGAGGACCGATGGCGCTCGAACCCGTAGATTGGTCCAATCACCGACAATGCTCCCCCGAAGAAATCGTCGAGTCCCGTTAAGCGCGTCGCGGCGATCGTCGTCACCGGCCTCGCCTTTTACGTCGCGCTACCCGCTTTCACCAAGGTCCTGTCGGCGTGGCCGAAACTCTTTCGCCTGAGTTTCGCGTGGCTGGCCTTGATGTTGGTCACGGAGGTGGCGAGCTTCATCTGCGCGATGACCCTGTTGCGATTGCTACTGCGAACCAAGCAGTGGTTCACCGTCGTGGCCGCTCTGCTCGTGGGCAACGCCGTGACGAACGTCCTGCCGGCCGGAGACGTGGCCGGCGCTGGCGTGCAGTTCCAGATGCTCGCGATCGGTGGCATCAACGCCGACGCGGCGGCCGGGGGCCTCGCGGCGGCCTCCATCATCGGGCTGGCCGGTCTGTTCTTGCTGCCGGTGTGCATCCTGCCGGCAATCCTCGGTGGCCTTCCGGTAAGTCCCGGCCTGGAACACGCGGCCTACCTCGGCATCGCCGGCTTCGTGCTCATCGTCGCCTTCGGTGCCGTCCTGCTCACCACCAACGGTCTTCTCACCTGGCTGGCGCGCGGCACGCAGCGTTTCTTGAACGCCCTCCCGAGACGAAAGACGAAAACGGAAGACCTGCCCGCGCGACTGATTGCCGAACGCAATCTCGTGCGAACGCATCTCGGTCGACGGTGGCGAGAGGCCGTGTTACTCATCGGTGGCCGTATCGGCTTCGACTACTTCGCGCTGCTCTGCGCGCTACGCGCCACCGGCGCCAGCCCGAAGGCTCCCCTCGTGCTGTTGGCCTACGCCGCGACGGCGGTCATCGCCCTGGTGCCGTTGACGCCCGGCGGCCTGGGCATCGTCGAAGCCAGTCTCAGTGGGCTCCTCGTTCTCGCCGGTGTCGGCAGCGCTAGCGCGATCATCGCCACTCTGGCCTATCGCCTCGTCACCTACTGGCTGCCCATTCTCGCCGGCGGGGGCGTCTACGTGGCCTTTCGACGTCGTTACGGGCCGGTCAAGTTCGGCGCGGCCGCCCGACAACCTTCCTAATCGATCTCTCGGCTCGCAGCCGGACTACTTCTTGTCGTCGAGCAGGTTGACCATATCGTTGGCGTGTTCCTCTTCGACCGCCAGGATCTCTTCGAGCATTCGTCGCGTCGTGGGGTCGCCGTCGCCGAGCCAGGCGATGATCTCGCTGTAGGAGCTGATCGCGATGCGCTCGGCGATGAGATTCTCCTTGATCATGTCGGTGAGACTGGTGGCTGTTTTGTACTCCGAGTGGGCCCGTCCACTGAAGGTGTCGGGATTGAAGTCGGGATCGCCCCCGAGCTGACCGATCCGCGCGGCAATCAGTTCGGCGTGACCCTGTTCTTCTCGGGAGTGGGCTAAGAACTCCGCGGCCACGGCCTCGGAATCGAGACCGCGGGCGGCGAAAGAGTGCTGCTGGTAACGAAGGACGCAGATAAGTTCGGTCGCCAGCGATTGATTCAAGACCTCGATGACCCTCGGCAAGTCGGCGCCGTAGGCGTCAGTGATGGAGCCTTTGCGTAGGTTCTTGCGGGCGTTCTCTCGAAGCGTTTTGACGTCACTCAGGAATTTGGCCATTGACTCGCGGTCCTCTCATTGGTCAGTTTGAAATACATTTCTCGCGCCACCCTAACAACTCGGGTGAGCCACGCGAGATAGATAGTGACCCAGCGACGAGGAGTCAATGACGGGCACGTCCGACCGAGCCACGGTGTCCCGATAAGACTCTTCACTCCGCCGTATGAATGGATGTCCCCCACCACCGAGTTGCCCCGAGTGTCAGTCACTTTCCATTGCTACAGTGCCACTGCCCTGTGCTCGTCGTCTAAAGGAGAAAACGCGAGATCACTAAGTCAACCGCTCTGGCGAATGCGAAAATCACTTCAAACTTGGCAACTCTTGGTGCACCATTCTTCCCACCTGATCGCTGTAGCTCGCTCACAATTCGGTTGAGCGATTTTCCAGCGACAATCATTTGAAACGAACGTCGAACTCCACCACTGCGGCAAGGCCCGACGTATTGCCCCTCGGCGAACTCCATCCGATTGCACAAGCGTTCAGGAGCGGGTCCGTCACTTTGGACCTTAGATGGTTCTTCTAACAAACGGGTAAGAAATTATCCCCGGTCGATGCGATTAGGCACACCGACCGGGGATCAGGGAGAATGCGTGGCTTAGAAGTAGTCTCTGCGCCCACCCACGGCGTGACCCAGGGTGCCCTGCGCCCACGGCACCAGACCGACCAGCAGAACGATCATGCCGATCGACCAGCGTTCGAATTGGCGTAGTCGCGCATTCGCGAATTGAGATACCAGACCGCCCATCGAGTCGATGCACGTAATAGTTCGAAACTCCGCGGAGAACTGAGTCGCACGCGACTGGAGATTGGAAGTACGAACCAACCACCGGTGATGGCCCGGCAAGCAAATGTCCGGTCCAGCATCATCATTAAGGTTGTGGTCTATGGCTCGCCAGCGACCCCGAGGAACGCCTCCCACCCTTCAGCAGGTGTGGATCTCCGGCATCGTAGCCGCGGCCATCGCCGTCGCCGCCATCATCGTGAAATCAGAGTTCGATCGCCGTCACGGAGTGTCGCACCATTCTTCCATCGTCACCTGGATCACCGTGCCCGTGCTGCTGATCTCCGGCATTTACGCCGTGGGCCGTCTCGCCGACGCGATGGGCCGCTTCCTGTCACGGCGTTCGATCGAGGCGGCCGCCGCGGTAGTGCGTCTCGTCGCCACCGGGGTGGGCTACCTGCTCGTCCTCATCGCGGTCTTCTCACTCCTGGGCGTCTCGCTGGCCCACCTCATCATCGGCTTCGGACTGGCCGGCGTGGTGCTGGGCATAGCGGCCCAACAGAGCCTGGGCAATATCTTTGCCTCGCTGGTGTTGCTCTTCGCTCGACCCTTCAGTGTCGGCGAACATATCCGTGTTCGATCGGGCACCATTGGCGTCGTCGACGCGTGGGTGCTGGGCATCGGACTGACCTACGTTACGCTGCAGACCGAAGACGGCCTCTTGAAGGTGCCGAACTCGGTCGTCCTGGCCTCGGGCATCGGCAAGCTCGACACGCCGCCCCATCGACTTCCGTAACACTCGAACTGCATCATCAATGACTGAAAAGAGGACGGACCATGGGATCATCGGGAGATAAACCGCGCAAGCCACGTCGCCGTTTGGCGCGAGTTTCCAAGTACCCGGACTCCAGTGGCAATCCGCTGGCCGGTCTCACCGGCGGCGGCGGCGACGGGATGTCCGGTCCGGGCGCGAGTCACGGACCTTCCGAACACCATCACCCAGTTGGCAAAGTCGGCTCCGCGTTCCTTTGGCTACTCGGGCGTCGGCGAACGCCGATACCCCCAGCGTCCGAGCCCGCGCCGGCGCCCGAACATCAGCACGATCACCCGGACGAAACCGCGCCGGCGCCAGAACATCAGCACGATCACCCGGACGATCCCGCGGACGAATAACTCTTTGGAGAAGCGTTGCTTCGCGTACGTGAGGCTTCGCCCTACTATGCGACGACGGGTCCCGACGCGACGAAGTGCTTGGCCGGCGTCAACGATCCCCCAGACTTTTGCACGGTGACCGCCAACTCTGACGGGCCCGGCGACGAATTCATGGTGAACGTCACCTGACCGGGCGACGAACCCATCACGCCGATGGAGACCGGCGAGCCCTTCACGATGGCCCATAGCTGATAGGTGTCGTTCGACGACAGGGACGGCATGGTGGACTTCACGAGATACCCCGTGCCATTGGGCAGCATCACGAACTCGGCCAATGACTGATCAGTGGCGCTGGTGAGGTTGACCACTTGGTGACCGGGCGTCGTCAATGCGCGCTGCACCGCGCTACGACTGGCGGTCCGAAGAAGGCCCTGCAAGTTGGTGACGTGATTCTGGGCGCCTAAGAGACTCAGCGCGAGCACGACGATCGAGGCCGCAGCGGCGAAGGCCAGGGCACCGAAGGCCGCTCGCCTCGGTCGCGACGATCGAGGGAGGCTGGTAATCGCCACCACCTCGGCCGGCGGGTCGCTGATGACCAGCGCCGGCATGACCGTCGTGTCACCGAGGCGTTCCCACAGTTGACTCGAGATATTCGTCCAGAGTCCCTCCGGGAGCTCCTCGACGGAGTTGCCGATGGCCGCGGCCACGGCGCGATAGGCGTCCAGCTCGCTGGAACAACGCGGACAGGTCGCGGCGTGCTCCTCGATGGCGGCCAGGGTCTCTGCGTCAACGGCGTGGAGGGCCGCGACGGCCAGCAGTTCGCTCGCTTCGTCGTGGCTCATCATCGATCCGCTCCCTCGATCCCGGACTCTGCCAGAGTGGCGCGCATTCGTCGCATTCCGTTTCTGATTCGACTCTTCACGGTGCCTTCTGGTTCGTTCAGAATTTCGGCCACCTTAATGTACGTGTAGCCCTCGAAGTAGGCGAGCTCGATGGCGCGACGTTCTTCCGGGGGCAGCTCCCCAAGGGCCTTCTTCACGTCCTCGGCCAACACGACGTCCCACGCTTCGTGTTGCATGTCGTAGGCGCCGCGCGCCGCCTTGTGCGCGTCGTTGATCTCGCGTTGACGCCGCGCGGTGAGCGAGCGGATCGTCTCCACGGCGCGCGCGTGACTCTGGGTGAGGAGCCAGCTGCGCAGGTTCCCTCGCGTGGCGTCGAAGCGTTCGGGCTGATTCCACAGTCGAAGGAAGACCTCTTGGGTCACGTCCTCGGCCTCGGCGGCCCCGTTGAGGACGCGGCGGGCGAGACCGAATACCGCACCGCCGTGTCGACGGTACGTCTCGGCGAGCGCTACCTCGTTGTAGCGCGCGATCATCGTGACCAGTTGGGCGTCACTGACCTCTCGGATGTCATCCATACATATCCACTTCTAGTTCGACGCCAACGAGATCGTTGGATGTCCCCGTCGAGATTGTGGACATTACTGGGCTTTTGGACGTAATTCGAAGACCGAAATCCGGTTCCGGAGACGGAATTCGCCTACGGCGTCATCCGAACCGTGGCGCCGCGTCGAAGAACGGTGGGTAGTTCCCCTGTGGCGCCACGTTAATCCCTGACGTGGCGCCACCCCCTTTTTGGACACTCGATAACCGGACCATACTTACGGCCCGTGTTGGAACTCCTCGGGCCCGAAGGCGCTGCTGCCGCGTTGGGCGGCGATCTCGATGCCGTGGTCCCCGAGTTCGGACGCCGCACCGACGGCGGCGCGACCGAACTTCTCCCGTACGTCATCGACGGCGTCGCGCAGCGCCTCATTCGAGACCTGCCGCTCGCGTGATATCGCCTCGGCCTGTTCGCGCGGGTCGTTCGACGTCGGGTCCAGTCCGAAGGTCAACTGCAGGTTGTTGTCGTCGCGTTGGAGAAACGAAGAGGCGTGAATCGCCAAGAGGCGCACGGAGTTCGCGAGGTCGATTGACTGCAGCAACGCCTCGGCGATCGCCAGAATCGCGACCTCGTCGTCGATCCCGAACGGGAGCGTCTGGGAGCGACTGACGCTGGTGAGATCGTCGAATCGAACGACCACGGTAATGGTGCGCGCGACCCGACTCTGACCCCTCAAGGCTCGGGCCACCACCGCCGCCTGCGTCCGCGCGGCCTCGACCACGGCGTCAAGACCGCTCAAGGACTTGGCGAAGGTCTGATCGTGACCGACCGACTTGAGAACCCGGTCGACCGTCACTTCGCGCTTGTCCTCGCCGTGGGCGTAGGCGACGAGGGTCGAGGCCATCGCCACCCCCACGTGCGCGGCCAACGTGGCTTCGTCCACCTTGGCGAGGTCGCGCACGCAGCGCAGGCCGAGCTTGTGCAGTTTCGTCGCGGTGGCCGGACCAACGCCCCACAGGGCCCCCACTGGGAGTTCGTCCAGCCACTTTTTCTCGAGCGCGGGACTGACCCAGACGACCCCGGCGCCGTCCACGAGACGACCGTCGACCACGGTCGGCTTGGACTCCTTCGAGGCCAACTTCGCGAAGAGTTTGTTGCGCCCGAGTCCCACGCCACAGAGCAGACCGAGTTCACCCATGATGCGACGTCGGAGTTCGGCCGCCGCCTCGAGTGGTCGCACCTTCAATCGACGCAGACTCGACAGATTCGCGAACACCTCATCGAGTCCCAGTGGTTCGTAATCGGGAGTGAGGTCGCGCACGATGTCGTGAAACTGCCGGGAGTAAGCCTCGTAACGGTCGAAGCGACCGGGCAGAATGATGAGGTCGGGACAACGCCGAAGAGCGATCACGCTGGGCATAGCGCTACGAACGCCGAAACGGCGGGCCTCGTAACTCGCACTGGCCACGACACCGCGCGCCCCGCCGCCGCCGACGGCCACCGGCTTTCCCCGCAGCGTGGGATCGTCCAGGATCTCGACCGACGCGAAGAAGGCGTCCAGGTCGACGTGCAGGATCGGCGCGTCGTCGACCGAAGGGTTCTCAGAAGGCGAGTTCAACACTGCGAAAGGCCTCGCCGAACGGCACCGCGATGGGACGCCCGGCCTGTTCGGCCCGCCCGTAGACGAGCTCGCGAATGGCGTCGGCGTCACCGGCCAACTGCGAACTGTGCGCCAGAACAGCTTTCACCTTGGTGTCGATCGTGCCGGTGATGTCGGCCACCACGTCCGGTTCGTGCGTACCGCTCAGAAGAAGGCTGGCGACCTGGTGCGGCTCGCCTTGATCGGGGAAGTAGAGAGGCATGGCGGCGGCCGGGGCCACCGCGTCCAGCAACGCCCACCCGGTCTCGCGGTGATCACGGTGGTTCACGTAGACGCCGGCGAAGAACGTCGCGGTGGGATCGGGCCCGATGACGACCTCCGGTCGATACTGCCGGATAAGACCGACCAACGCCGCGCGAAGGTCCACGTCGTTGTCGACCTCGCCGTCCGGTCGGGCCAGTCGTGTGACGGTGGCGGTACCGAGGAGATCGGCCGCGAAGTCCACTTCGGCCCCGCGCACTTCGCGCACCGCGCCGGCGTCGGCGGTCAGGACGTGCGAACCCTTGTCCCCGTCACAGACCACCACCAGATGAACCGCGCAACCGTCTTGCGCCCACTGGGCCAGGAGTCCCCCGGCCGCGACGTCGGCGTCGTCGGGGTGGGCGTAGATCGCCATGGCGCTCTGCGGTTGCAGAGTGAGCGCGCGCATCAGCCGCGCAGTTTGGGCGCGGTCGTCTTGACGAGCATGCCGATCTCGCGCTCGAAGTCGTCGGTCCCTTCGAATCCCTTGTAGACCGAGGCGAAGCGGACGTAGGCGACGTCGTCGACGTCGCGCAGGGCTTCGAGCGACGCCATCCCCACCTCTTCGCTGGTCACGTCGCGATTCAGGAGCCTCATCGATTCATCGATGGCCGTGACCAGCACCTCGAGGGCCTCTTCGTCGACCGGGCGGTTCTTACTGGCGGCGCGCATCCCGCGCAAGATCTTGCTCCGATCGAAGAGCTCGCGATCGCCGGAGCGCTTGATGACGTAGAGGCCGATCTCCTCGATCCGCTCGAAGGTCGTATATCGCTGATTGCAGTTCGAGCACTCGCGTCGGCGCCGGATGGCCACCCCGTCTTCGGCGAGGCGCGAGTCGACGACGCGGTCGTCATCCGCCGAACAGAAGGGACAGCGCATGCCTTGAGGATACACCCAAATCCCTTGAAAATTAGGGGATTAGGATGCGCTCGCCGGGCACGACGACCGACGAATCGAGCTCACGTACGAGGTCGGCCCGGGCCACTTTCGGGTCCATCGGGTTCATCATTCGGGCAATGGAGTTGACCGTGCCACCGGACTGGACGACGTAGTTCATTCCCGACGCGAGCACCGAACTGTTGGCCAGGTCACTCGGGAGTCCCGCGCCGGTCTCTCCCCCGAACGCGTGGCCCGGCCACGACAAGATCACCAGTCCGAGTAACAGGGCGAACACGACCAGGGTCCGACGGCGTCGCTTCATCATCCGGGCCCGAGCGGCGCGACGATTCGCCAAGGACGGTCCGGCACGAAATACCGGGGGCGTGCTCACCAGGCGCAGGTACGGTCGTTGATCTAGTTCTTCAATCTCCTCGAACTCCACTACCTCGACTGCCGCCATGCCGACCCCTTTCACGAACACCTGTTCGTATAGTGTAAGGCGAACAAGTGTTCGTTGCAACTGTAAATTGCGACTGTGACAAGGTGACTAGATTGCCTTCATTTCCTGGAGTTTCCGCCCTAAACGACCGAATCGGGGCCATTGGGCGCGGTCGGTGGTTCGTCCCCACGACAGAGCCCGACCGGCATCTCCGAGCTCTCTCACCAGTCGGATCCGGTGGAGCCGCACCAGCTCGGCGCACTGTTTGGTCAGTCGATCATCGGGATGGTCGTGGGAGTCAGTGACTTGTCCGTCGGTCACCCAGACGATTGGCTCACTTCCTCGACGACGACGAAGCGCCCATTCGAGGACCGCTCCATCCACGCCATTGCCGATATTGCCCGACGGAATCGTCGTGGCGACCGCTCCTCGATCAGCGAGGAGCCACACGTTCGGCGTCGAACCGTGGTCGCCGGGACGGTGACTGTATCCGACCACCAGAGCGTCGGGCGCTCGAGCGAGCAGACTCGACAACGACGCGTCGTCGATGTCCATCGAACCGGACTGATCGATGATCACGATGCCTCCGTGAAACGTCGAACGCTGCGCAAACGCCCGTTTACGATCGTCGGTGAGTAATCGACTGGGATAGCGCATGGTCGAACCGCTCGTAGCGGGGCGCGCGTGACGAACGCCGGCGCCCCTCGGACGTGGCGACATCCCCACCGTCTGGTCGAACGTCAACGGTGCGAATCGACCCGTCGGCGGACGCCGACCACCCGGTTCGAGGGAGCGTCGAAAGGCCCGTAGCTCTTCGGGTGATTTCGGCGGTCGAGCCACCATCGATTGAGTGAGGATTCGAGCGAGCACAACGGTGGCGTTCGCGTAGCCACTCGGTAGCTGTTCCTCGTTCCAACGGGTGGCTCCGAGGGCCTCACTCGTTAAGGCGTCCATGAGCCCCAAGGCACGCTTGCGCACGGCGCGTAGTCCGGGCATCCACGTCGGCTCAATTTTCCGGATCCCCGCGAGGTACTCCTTCTCTCCCCCGGTCCCGAGTACGGCCATGAGAAAACAGATCGCTTCGGACCAGTCGCCACTCTCGGCGATTCGTTGGGCCCCGTGCTTCTCCGAGCCGTCGCGTAAGAGCGCCACGTCAAAATGAAGGCGAGCGATGAGCGTGTTGATGCGCAGTTCCTCGGCGCATTCGAGGGCCCTCGGCGAGATCTCATCGAGCACGCCGAAGTGTCCGATCACATGGGGACTTACCCGAGCGTGCATCAATTCGTGGGCGCGCACGACGCGAGAGGTGGCGTCATGGCCGAGGGGCACTTCGAGGATTCGCTCGGTCAAGTTGCAGCTCGCTTCGCCCCGTCGCGTGGAGCCCGGTTTCACGGTCCACGCGGCGTTGACGAATCCGTCGTCGCGACCGGTCACCAACTCCGGGTGGACCACGTCCCTCACGCCAGCGATGCAATCGCCAACGCGTCGAGCACGCTGGTTCCGACCTCGTCGCCAAATACCAACTGCGCGGCCCGGGTTGGTCCGAGATGTCGTCGCAGTTCGTCGAAGGCGTAGAAGCGACGTAGCGAGACGCGTCGACTCGCCGGACCCAATGAACCGGCCAGCGCCGGGGCGCGGAGGTCGCCGCTGAGACTGGCCAGCGCCGACGCGTGCGGCTGGTCTACGCGGATGCTGACCGGAAACCGGTCGCGCAGCGAAGCGGGAATCTCGTCGAGGTCGTCACAATTCGACGTCATCACCACCGAGAACTGCGGACCTGGGCGCACCCACTCGCTGGTCTCGGGGTTGCGCCAGCGCGCCGACTCCGGTGAGTCGGTCATCGCGAGCAAGGTGCTGAGGGCGTCACCGGAGGCACGGTCGATTTCGTCGACCACCAATCGACCGCCCAATCCGCCGGCGCCACGCCAAGCGCGAATCGCCGGGCCCTCACGCCACTCCCATCGATTCTCGCCCACGGGCATCCAGGTGCCGGTGATCTCACCGGACGTCAAATCCTCCGTACAGACCAGCCGCTCCGCGGGACCGCTTCCGATGTTGTGATGCAACGCGGCGTAGGTTTTGCCGGTACCCGACGGTCCGTAGAGCAACACTCTGGATATTCCGGCCGAAAGAACGTCAGCGAGATCGCGCCAACACGAGTTCACGTCTTCGATGCTCTCGATCAATGCCATGACGACTCCTTAATGGGAGTCTGACAACGGTCGCCGTAAAGCAAGGAGTCCCCTCCATCACCGAAAAAGCACGGTGATGGTGGGGACTCGGCGAACTAAACGCTGAGCTCGTGCTCGATGGCCGCCAACTCTTCGGGCGTACCTTGAACCTTCGGGCCTTTGAACCACTTGCGCGCCGAGAAGGCGTAATAGAGACCGGCGAAGCCGATGACGGCTACGACCGCAATGGGTGTGTAGTTGAACGTATCGTAATTTATCGGTTTTGACGCCGGAAGCATGAACAAGACGCAGATGATGAGCACCCACACGATGGCAATCCACCCGAAGACTGGACCCCATTTTCCGAGCTTCCACGGTCCTGCCGTGAACGCGGCACCGTTGATCCGTCGAAGGAAGACCGGAATCAGATACGCGACGTACAGCCCGATGACCGCGATGGACGTCACTGCGGCGTAGGCGGTACCGCCGGTGTTGCCAGGAAGGAGAGCCGGCGTGGTCAAGATGAACGCGCCCACCGCACCAAACCATGCGGAGTGGACGGGCACGCGGCTGCGCTTGCTGACGTGGTGCCAGTAGTTCGAGAACGGCACCGCGCCGTCTCGCGAGAAGGCGTAGATCATCCGAGAGTTGGCCGTGATCGAGGCGATGCCGCAGAAGAACTGTGCCCCGATCACCACTAGTACCAATAGCTCACCGAGGACTTTGCCCGTGGAGTACACGAACACGTTGCCCCACGGGACGCCGCCGGCGAACGACGCGAAACTGGTGTAGTGCGTCCCGGCGATCGTCACCGAGAAACCGTGGACGAATTTTGGAATCGCCGCGCTCACACCGATCAGCAGAACGAATCCCGCGATCCACGACACCCAAATCGAGGTGACGATACCCTTGGGGCCCGAGACCGCAGCATCCAGGGTCTCCTCGGTCACGTGCGCCGACGCGTCGTAGCCCGTGAAGGTGTACTGGGCGACCAACAGTCCCAGGAGGAAAACGTAGAACGGGACCGAGAATCCGGAAAGTCCTCGGAAGGCGTCGAAACCCCCGGACCCGAAGAGGAAACTCCCGCCCTGGTGACTGTGTGAGTGCGGCGCGATGAAGAGCAGCAACACGATGACCGCGACGCCGGTCAGGTGCCACCACACCGATACCTTGTTGAACAGGGAGACGATGTTGACCCCGAAGGTGTTGATCAAACCTTGGATCAGCAATAAAGCGGCCGTGAGCAGCACGACGTGCCGGTTCGACGTCCACGTCGCATTCCCTGAGGTCAGATAGATGAACTCGCCCACCGAGTACCCGCACCCGAAGGTGATGCCGGCGGTGACCGCGACCTGACCGAGCAGGTTGAACCAACCAGTGAACCAGGACCAGATAGGGCCGCTCTTTCCCGGGGCCAATTTGGCCGACCAATAGTAGAGACCGCCAGCAGTCGGGAAGGCGGAGCAGATCTCGGCCATGGAGAGACCGGCGAACATCACGAGCAAACCCACGATCGCCCAACCCCAGATCATCACCGGGGGACCTCCGTGGTACAACCCGTAGGAGTAGAGGGTCAGACACCCCGAGAGAATGGAAATAATCGTGAAGGAAATGGCGAAGTTTGAAAACTTGCTCATTCCACGATTGAGTTCCTGCGCGTAGCCCATCTGATGCAACCGTTGTTCGTCGGTCAACGTGGCTGATGCACCCCGCATACTTTCGTCAGACACTGAATTCCCCCTCGATTCAAATGGCCTATACCATTGAGCGAGATACTAGAACTATTGCGGGTGCCGAGCACGGGTAAATGTGTTCCCCGTGAAATGCCAGCACTCGATTGTTGGGCGACCGGGATATCGTTTGGTCCTGACGAACACACAGTCGAATGAGATAACTCGGGTGTCTCATCACGTGTGAAGCGTCACCGGCTCTTCACAAGTGAAGACGCTCACGAGAAGAAGACCCGAATTGGCGAGGGCTCTCGCACTCCGGCGCCGCTTGGACTTCAAAGAATTGACGCCGGGTGCAGTGTGTAGCCTCGACACCTAGATTGAAAAATCGTCCTCGTCCGCACTGTCCGGGCGTCGCTGATCCGAGGAGCAGACGTGACCACACACACCGCCGGTCGTCCAACACGCGACGAACTCGTCGAAATGGTCGAAGCGGGCGAAATCGACACGATCATCATTGCGATCACCGACATGCAGGGTCGGCTGCAGGGTAAACGGGTCGACGCCACGTACTTCTTCGACGAATTGATCGACGGCGTCGTCGAGGGCTGCAGTTACCTCCTTGCTTCCGACGTCGACATGCGTACGGTCGACGGATTCGCGTTGACCTCCTGGGAGCGCGGCTACGGCGACCTGGCCTTCAAACCTGATTTCTCGTCGACGCGGTTGGTTCCGTGGCACGAAAAGACGGTGATGATCTTCGCCGACGTCGAGACGGTTGACGGCGTCGCCGTCGCACCCTCGCCGCGCCAGATCCTCCTCGCCCAAGTGGAGCGCCTCAATGAGCGCGGCTGGACCGGCATCACCGGCACCGAATTGGAGTTCATCGTCTTCGAAGACACCTACGAGCAGGCCTGGGAGGCCGGCTACCGCGATATGACACCGGTGAACCAGTACAACGTCGACTACTCGATTCAAGGGACCTCGAGGATCGAGCCACTACTGGGCCGCATCCGGCGCTCGATGCGTTCGGCCGGCATGGTGGTCGAATCGGTGAAGGGCGAATGCAACTTCGGACAACACGAAGTGGCCTTCAAGTACGACACGCTGGTGGAGAAGTCCGACGAGCACGGTCTGTTCAAACTGGGCGCGAAAGAGATCGCGGCCCAAGAGGGCGTCAGTCTCACCTTCATGGCCAAGTACGACCAACGAGAAGGCAACTCCTGTCATATCCACCTCTCGCTGCGCGACAAGGACAACCAGCCGGTCTTCGCCGGAAAGAGCGAACACGGTTTCTCCGAGGTCTTCGAGCACTTCTTGGCGGGGCTGCTCGCGCACTCGCGCGACTTCTCCCTGATGCTGGCGCCGAACATCAACAGCTACAAGCGCTTCGTCGCCGGATCGTTCGCCCCCACGGCGCTGCTCTGGGGCCACGACAACCGCACCTGCGCCTTTCGCGTCGTCGGCCACGGGCCCTCGTTGCGCTTCGAGTGTCGCATCCCCGGGGGCGACGTGAATCCCTACCTGGCTATCGCGGCCCTCGTCGCGGCCGGTCTTCAGGGCGTCGACGACAATCTCGCATTGCCACCGGCTTTCGTGGGCAACGCCTACGAAGCCGACGCCGCGCACGTGCCGACGACGCTGGCCGAAGCGACGGAACTCTTCGATCACAGCCCCGTGGCGCGAGCCGCCTTCGGCGACGAGGTGGTCGATCACTACGTGCACGCCGCTCGCGTCGAGATCGACGCCTTCAACGCCGCCGTCACGGACTGGGAGCGATACCGAGGTTTCGAACGTCTATGAGCGTGCTGTCGATTCTCAATCCGGCCACCGAGGCGCCGGTCGCCTCGATCGAGCTCTTTGATCTCGAGGCGACCGACCAAGCGATTGCGCGCGCGTCAGGCGTCGCCACCGAGTGGCGCGACGTCACCCCCGCGAGGCGCGCCCATCTGTTGCGCCGCTTCGCGCAAGTCGTGGACGAGCACCTCGAAGAGTTGGCGCAGTTGGAGGTGGCCAACTCGGGACACACCATCGGCAACGCGCGTTGGGAAGCGGAGAACGTCCGCAACGTCCTCGCCTACTACTCCGGCGCGCCGGAGCGCCACAGCGGTAAACAGATCCCCGTCGCCGGAGGCGTCGACCTCACTTTCTACGAACCGCTGGGCGTGGTGGGCATCATCGTGCCCTGGAATTTCCCCATGCCCATCGCCGGCTGGGGCTTCGCGCCGGCGCTGGCGGCCGGCAACACGGTCGTGTTGAAACCGGCCACCCTGACGCCCCTGACGGCGATCCGCCTCGGTGAACTGGGACTCGAAGCCGGGTTGCCCGAGGGCGTCTTCCAGGTGCTGCCCGGCGACGGTGGCGTGGTGGGCTGGCGCTTCGTGACCAACGAAGCGGTCCGCAAGGTCTGCTTCACCGGCTCGAGTGAGATGGGTAAAAAGGTAATGGCCGGCTGCGCCGAGCAGGTGAAGCGCGTCACGCTCGAACTGGGCGGCAAGAGCGCCAACGTAATCTTCGCCGACGCGGACCTGGAACGCGCGGCGGCCGGCGCGCCCGGTGCGGTCTTCGACAACGCCGGCCAGGACTGTTGCGCGCGCTCGCGGATCCTCGTCGAGGCGTCGGCCTACGAACGCTTCATGGAACTATTCGAAGTGGCGGTCAAGAACTTCCGCGTGCTGGACCCGGCCGACGTAAGTGCCGAAATGGGACCACTGATCTCGGCCGGACAGCGCACCAGCGTCGACTCCTTCGTCGACCAGGCGTCGGTGGCCTTCAAGGGCTCCGCACCGACGGGGCCGGGCTACTGGTACCCGCCGACCGTGCTCGAGTCGGCCGACGGCACCGACCGAGCCTTTCGCGAAGAGATCTTCGGCCCGGTCGTCTCGGTGTTGCGATTCGAGGATGAAGCTGAAGCGATCCGCATCGCCAACAACAGCCCCTACGGGCTGTCGGGTTCGATCTGGACGCGCGACGTCGGACGGGCGCTGCGCGTGGCGCGCGGCGTCGAGACCGGCGCCCTGTCGGTGAACTCGAACTCGTCGGTTCGATACTCGACGCCCTTCGGGGGCTACAAACAGTCGGGCATCGGACGAGAACTAGGCCCGGACGCCCTGCGCAGTTTCAGCGAAGAGAAGAACGTCTTTATTTCAACGGAGGAATGATGGGTCGCTTAGAGAACAAGGTTGCGGTCATTACCGGCGCGGCGAGTGGCATCGGTCGTGCGACCGCGCGCCGATTCGCCGCCGAAGGCGCGAGCGTCGTCGTCGCGGACTTCGACGATCAGCACGGTCCCGAGGTGGCCGCCGAGATCGGTGGACTGTTCGTGCAGGTGAACGTCGCCGACCAAGCCAGCGTGGTCGCAATGTACGAAAAGACCGTCGAGGTCTACGGCGGCATCGACGTGCTCTTCAACAACGCCGGCATCTCGCCGGCCGACGACGATTCGATCCTCACCACCGGCCTCGACGCCTGGAAGCGGGTGCAGGACGTCAACTTGACCTCGGTCTACCTGTGTTGCAAGTACGGCATCCCCCACCTGCAACGACGCGGCGGCGGTTCCATCATCAATACCGCCTCCTTCGTCGCGGTCCTCGGATCGGCGACCTCGCAGATCTCCTACACCGCCTCCAAGGGCGGCGTCTTGGCCATGAGCCGTGAGCTGGCGGTCCAATTCGCTCGGGAGAAGATTCGCGTGAACGCGCTCTGCCCGGGACCGGTCAACACGCCGTTGTTGATCGAGCTCTTCGCCAAGGACCCCGAACGCGCCGCGCGGCGTCTGGTGCACGTCCCGATGGGACGCTTCGGCGAGCCCGAGGAGATCGCCAACGCGGTGCTCTTCCTGGCCAGCGACGACGCCTCGTTCGTGACGGCGACGACGTTCATGGTCGACGGCGGCATTCACGGGGCCTACGTCACGCCGCTGTAGTCCGCCGCAAACGCGCGCTAATCCGGTTCGCTCGCGCGCCACCACTCTCGCACGATGACCTGAATCGTGGCCGCCATCGGCACGGCCAGCAGGACCGCGACGAATCCGCCGGCCAAACCCGCGACCCACGCACCCAGGTCGGCGCCGATCAAGACCGCCACGAACACCAAGAGCGGACTGATCTTGACCGTACGGCTCATGACGATCGGATTCAAGATGTGATTCTCGATTTGGGTGTAGACCAGAAAAGCGACCAGGGTGGCGATGCCGGCGGTGAGGGAATGCGCGAAGGCGAACAGCACCGTCGGCACGCCGGCCAACGCGCCGCCGATCGTCGGAAGAAAGTCGACCAGCGCCACCCAGAGCGCCCATAAGAACGCGTAGGGCACACCGACGATCAACAGGGTGACGAAGACCACGACGCCGGCGGCGATGGAAGTCAACATGTCACCCAGGATGTAACCCGATACCGAACGCGAGATGATTCGTCCGATATGGCGATAGCGCTTGGCCCGTTCGGGCGCCACCAACTTCGTCAGCGACCGTCGAATCTTCGGCGCCTCGATCAACAACAGGATCACGAACGTGAAGATGGCGATCAGCGACAGGACGGCCGACAGCGCCCCCTTGCCGAGGGCCAGCGCCGGCTTGCCCAAGCCGGTGGCGAGTGACGTGAGGTGACTGGAGTTTCGCTTGACCCATGATTCGACGTGGTAACGGCGAAAGAGATGACCGATCCAGCCCTGACCGTGCTGGGCTCGATTGATGTAGCCCGGCAGCGCACTGGCGAAGTGGGTGATGCCGTTGACCAGCGGGTAGCCGAAGAGGACCGCGAGGCCGAGGAAAATCAGTAGCGCGACGAACGTCACAATCGCCACCGCCGCACCGCGACGCTGCACGCGCCAGTGCTGAAGGGCCACCACTACCGGATTGAGGATGAGGGCGATGAAGCCACCGACGAGGCCCAGCATCAACAGTATCCTCACGTGATAGATCAGCTGGCCCAACAGGTAGACGCCGGCCACGATGAAGACCGCCGCGAGAATGGTCAGAACGGGAACGGAGTTGCCTTCCGCAAGGCGCACGATTCGCCGGCGGCGACTCTCGGGGACCTCTTCCTCCGCCACCTCCTCGACGGGCGGCTTGCGGCGAGGTTCTCGTCTTACGGGCACTGGTTCAGCCAACGGGCGTGGCGCGCGCCGACGTAGCGATGCCCCGCACCGTTACTCGAAGCACGTACGAACATCCCGTCATGCTAACTCTCACTCCCGACGAACTCGATCACGTCCATGACCTGTGACGAACCCCACCGCGCGTGCGTGGTCATGGCACAATGGATGCGATGGAGGGCGAATGAGCGACGACGAATTTCAATACAAGATCTACATTGACACCACGACTCGGCGACTGTGGCGAGCGCTGACCGATCCCGCGAAGACCAAGAAATGGTGGAACGTCTCGTTCGTCACCGATTGGAAGGTCGATTCCACGATGGACTGGAAAATGGGTCATCTCACGATTCGCGACTCCGAGCAGGTCGTCCTCGAATCGTCGACGCCGAAGCGCCTCGCGTACACGTGGCACACCTTCTCGCCCGAGTGGGCCAGCGCGAGCGGTTACGAGGAAGAGGATCGGCTGAAATTCGCCATTGAACCGCGTTCCAAGGTGGCCTTCGATATTGAAAAAGCGAACGGCGTGGTGTGCCTCACCGTGCTCCACGACGGATTCGAATCGGGAAGCGCGGTGCACGAGGCCATTCGAGAAGGGTGGCCGCCACTGCTCTCCAGCCTGAAGACCTTCCTCGAAACCGGCGAGCCGCTCGAATTCTCGATGTAACCGGGGACGTTGGTCGACGAACGGCGATCGCGACATCGTCGTCACCGTGACGAAACGTCGTTCGCCGACCCCTCTCAGGTGACGATGACTTGGAGAATCCAGAGCAACGCCAGTTCGGGACAGGCCACGCCGGACTTGCAGTAGACGGTTCCGGTCGCTCGAATCGTGGCCCGTCCGGTAGCCGCGGCGTGGAGCGTGGCGGCGAAGACACCGATCGAGTCGCGCGAGATGTCGCTCACGACGACGGCTCGCGAGGTGCTGACGGGATAACCCCACCGAAAACCGGATCGGAATTTGATATGAACGTTGGTCCCGCGCCGAACTCGAATCACGCACGGTGACTGCTTCGAGACAAAGTGAACGGAGCGACTGGCGACCACGCCACAGATCGTCGGCGCGCTCGGGGCCGTGGTCGTCGTGACGGACGTGGCACCCACCGTCGAGACCGTCGCCGCGAGGAGCGAGAGCGTCAGCGTCGCCACGATAAGGGGGCGACGAACCAAGGTACCGAACGATCCCTTCATCTCACCACTCTCTCACCACTCTGAAAGCGAGTGGCGTCGCACCACTCCAGGGCGGGTCGCGACAGAGCGCACGACGTAACGATTCATGTCGCCCTCATTCCAATTCGCGTTACCGCTCCTTCAAGGCCTGTGAAACTGCGGCTTTCTTCACCTCACTTACCACCTGTCGACGAACGACCTAATTTGCGCCCTAATTTTCAAGTAGTGATCGAAGAGGTTCCGATGGACGGACCGATCCAGTCGAAAACGATCCGTTTGGTCGCCTCCTGCGTAGTACAGATGCAGGACGTTTCACCGTGAGTCTCGGTGCCGAAAGGAGATGGCCCCAGCTTTTGTCGAGTCCCCTCTCCATACTCCTTTCGGCACTCTCACGTGCCAAGTTCGAATTAGACGGTGACCCACCGCCCGTCTCATCGGCCGCCGAGCGAGTACCGCGCGTGCGTCGTCGTCCACGCCCGTGACATGAGCCGACGTAGTGTGGCCATCGTTACGACAATTCGAAAGGACGACACATGATCTTTGGAGCGCACGTCATCGTCTTTACCCATGACGCCGAGGCCGACCGAAATTTCTTCCGCGACGTTCTGGAGATGGACCACGTCGACTCGGGCGGCGGGTGGCTGATCTTTCGGATGCCGCCCTCGGAGATCGCCTTTCACCCGACGGACGACAGTCCGATGAACGAGATCTATCTCTTGTGCGATGACCTCGTCGCCGAAATGCAACGACTTGAAGCCAAGGGCGTCGCCTTCTCTCCGGTCGACGAAGAACGTTGGGGGACGGTGACCCGCTTCACGTTGCCCGGCGGCACGGCGATCGGTCTCTATCAGCCCAAGCACTCGGTGGCCCTGCAGCGCGACTGAGTGCTGAGCCATCGGATCGCTTGTTACACGCTCGTCGTCACCCGTCGACTTAAGAGCGCCGCCGACGTCAGCCCGGCCAGCGCGAAGAAGGCGATCACGAGCTCCGTGCCGTGACGGAACGCCACCAGCGGGTCCGCCACGTTGAGTCCCGTGAGGATGGCGATGAGCCCCGCGACCCCGAGGACGGTGCCGATCTGGCGCGCCATGTTGAGTACGCCGCTGCCGGTGCCGAAACGGGCGGGGGGAATCGACGCGGTGCCGGCACCGATCAGCGACGGAATGGCGAGCCCGACCCCCGCCCCGCCGAGGAGCTGGACCGGCAAGAGGTGGGTGGCGTAGGCGGCGTGAACCTGCATCTGGGTGAGCCAGAGGGCTTGCGCCGCGGCGTTGACGCCACAGCCGATGACCGCGACCCGTCCCGCTCCCCCGAGCTTGGCCGAGAGCCGTGGCGCCACGACGCGCGCGAAGGGCAGGACCATCAAGGGGCCTGGGGCGATGGCTAAACCGGCGTCGATCGCCGAGAAGTGCCAGACCCCGGTCAAGAACTCCACCATGTTCAACAAGAACGCGCCGAACCCGGCGTAGTAGGCGATCGACGCCAGGATGGCTCCGTTGAACGACCTCGACTCGAGCAACTTGAGGTCGACTACCGGCGCGTCGTGACGCGCCGAACGCACCACCACACCGACGGAACACGCCAGAGCCAGGACCACTAGTCCGAGGAAGTCCTTCGAGGTCCAACCCCACGACGGCGCCTTCACCAGCGCCAAGGCCAACGAGCCCGCCGCGAAAGCCACCAGCACCGCACCGAGCATGTCCGGTCGCGTGGTGGCCGTCTCGTCGCGGCTCTCCGGCAGTACCCGCAGGGCGAGGATCACCGTGACCACGCCGACGGGAATGTTGATCCAAAAGACCCACCGCCACGACACTTCGACGAGGAAGCCGCCAATCACCGGGCCGAGGGCCGCCCCGAGCGCGCCGATCGCCGACCAGGTGCCGATCGCCTGGGCGCGGGCGTGCCCGGGAACGGCCGCCAACAACAGCGACAGCGACGCGGGGACCATCATGCCCGCACCAACCGCTTGGACGAGGCGCGCCGCAATGAGTAACGACACGCCCGGCGCCAGGCCCGACAAGATCGATCCCAGCGTGAAGACGACGAGACCGGCCACGAACATTCGCCGCCGACCTATTCGATCGGCCCAACGTCCGGCCGGCACGAGGACGGCGGCGAAGAGAATCGAGTAGCCGTTGAGCACCCAGCTCAACGAATCGAGCGACGAACCGTGGAAGTCTCGACTGATGTACGGGAAGGCCAAGTTGACAATGAAGAGGTCCAGACTCGACATGAAGGCCGCCAGCGCCAGGACGCCGACGATCAAAGCCACCCGGCGCTTCGAATAACCCTGACCCGGCGCGTTCGCGCTGGACACCGTCTCCACGCTCATCTCGACCTCCTAGTAAGTTTGATTTCTGGATGTACCATACACGAAAACTGACTTGTACGTCCAGTTATTGGACTTACTGCTATTATTGGTCTGTGAGCTCCATTTCGACCGAACCACGTACCTGCTCCGTCGCCCGCACCCTCGAGATCGTCGGCGAGAAGTGGGCCCTCTTGGCCGTGCGCGAGGTCTTCCTCGGCAACCGTCGTTTCGACGAGATGGTGCGAAAGACCGGTGCTCCGCGCGACACGATGACCGCGAGGCTCAAGACACTGGTCGCGGCCGGCGTGTTAGAGCGCCGACCGGTGTCGGAGCACCCGCCGCGTTTCGAATACCGATTGACCGAGGCCGGTCTCGACCTCTATCCCGTCATCGTCTCGTTGATGCAGTGGGGTGACCGCTACCTCACCAACGGCGAGGTGCCGCCCATGATGTTGACGCACCACTGTGGCCAGTCACTCGGCGCAGTCACCACGTGCTCGTCGTGCGGCGAGGCGATTCACGCGCGCGACGTTCGACCGACGCCTCGTCGCGAGAGCCTCGAAGTCGATTGAACTGCTCGTCGGAATTGACGGCGTTATCGATGAGCGGTTAGTCGGCCAACCCGAAGGACTCGCCCTTGGACTTTCCGCCCACGGTGTAGTGGAAGGTCGCTTTGGAGAACAGATCGCCGTACTTCTTGGTCGCCACGACCTTCGAAAGGGTGACGGTGGCGCGGTAATCGATGAATTTGCCCGAGACGCAGTTGGGAGTGCAGTCGTTTTGTCGCAGTATCCCGTGACCCGAGGCCGAGGACGCGCTCCAAGTGGACCACGTCACGCCGGTCCAACTGACGTTGGCGTCGGCGCACGAGAGCAGGTACGACGCCGGCTTGGTCGCCAGCTTGAGGCTGCAGGTCAGTAGACGGGTGGGCGTCGCCGCACCGGCCGCCATCGGGCCCGCCACGCCACTGAATGCCATGAGCGGGGCGATCAAGAGGGCCGTGCCCAGTACCTTGGTGGCTCGAGTCTTCTTCACGTTCATTCTTCCTTCGTCCTTGTTTTGAGCCTCCGCCCTGTCACTGTATGTCCGGCTCCCCGCGGGACTTACCATCATTTCGACGTGATGCCGGGAACTCTCAGCGATGACCGGGCTACTTCAGAACTGTCATCCCCCTTGCGCACCGAGCGGTGAAAGGCCGACGGTGCCGCAGCGCCACGCCGACTGATCGCGACAAAGGTTCGTATCTCCAGGATGTGAATGGTGTTCTCAGTTTCACAGGGCCGGTGCTAGCGTTCCGCGGAGAGCCCACGCCAGGCGGTCTCGGGCGTCCCGCACGGCGAGTCGGGTTCCGCGATGAAGGAGAGAGCGTGCGAAAGATAGTCCTGCTACTGGGAGCGGTCGTGGCGTCACTGGTTCTGTCGGCGTGCGGCGCCAACGCCAAGGCCACCATCAGTCAATCGATCGCGTCACTCGGCGCCCAAGCCGAACTCCAGATCCACTTCACCGCAAGTGTCTCGGGAAGCGGCGTGGCCGAAGCACAACGGGTACTCAACGTGGTGTCGATGGATACGCGCTACGTGAACCCTTCGGGCGCTCCCCTCTCACAAGCCAACGGCAAAGACGACGCCGAGATCCTGCTCAACGTCGGCGCCAAGTCTTTGTTGGACCTGCGCGTGATCAATGGCAACGCGTACTTGAACGTCGACCTGAAGACGATCAATTCGATACCGGGAATCCCACTGACCGCGAAAGAGCAGACCGAACTGACGGCGGCCCAGCTCTTCCTCGGCGGCAAGTGGTTCGAGGTGCCGAGCACCTTGGTGAACACCGTACTTCCGAAGTCGTCCGCGGCCAGGGCCCAGGCGGCGAAGAACCAAGCGATCGAGCGCACGATCTTGGATGCGCTGACGAATCTGATCGACAAAGGACACGCCAAGTCGCTTTCTTCCGGCGGCTACAGCGAAACCGGCACATTGGCCTCGGTGCTGAAGGCTCTCGAGCCGACGATCGCCAGCGTCGATCCCTCCGCCGCAATCCCCAGTTCCGTCAAGGGCAGTTACACCTTGACCTTGACGAACTCCGGCTCGGTCGCCACCGGTGGATCGATCTCTGTTACGGCCCCCCAAGGCAACGGCACGCCGGGTAACGCCACCGTGAGCTTGAGCGCGACCGTCACGCACGACAGTGATCCGATCACCGTGCCCACCGACGTCACCGTCATCACGCCGGCCCTGATTCAACAACTCCGAGGTTCGACGTCGTCGCTCTAAAACGCGAAACCGCCGTCGAAGGTACCGCGAATCAGTTCGGCCGGCGAATCGGTGTCACCGGGAGCTGTCGAGGTCGCCTGTCGCCGTGACGTCAGCGGTGGTGCCAACCCACCGGCATCGACGTGCGCAGCAACTGTCGCGCGACGTCAAGGTCGTCACCGAAGTCGAAGGCCACGTCCTCGCCGTCGTCGAAGTTCGGCGGCGCCAATAAGAGAATCAGTCGCGTGTCGTCGTAACAGACCGCCTGATCGTCGCGCTCGGCGCCCAGCGCCAACGCTTCGACGTCGGTGCCCGTGGGCAGTTCCGCGACCAAGACCTTGAATGACCGGTCCCCACTCGGCGCGTCGGCGTAGAAGCTCAGACAGCCGGTGGTCTCCAAGAAGGCACCGGATACGCGTTGGGAGAACGACATGCCCGCCAACTGGTCCTGGGCAATGGCGCCAGTGTGGAGGAGCCCAACCGCGTCGTAGGCGTCAGCGAGGCTCGCCGTGAGCTGCGCCAGATTCGAGGTCGGGTCGAAGGGCACGACGTCGTCGGCCTGGCGCGGCGCGCTGAAGAAGGAGCCGGTCGCCTGCGTGTCGCGGTGCACGATGGTCTCGATGAATCCCGTGCCGTAGTTCGTCATCACTTCGGCGATGAAACACTGGCCGAGCGACTCGACGCGACTCATCGCTTCGAAAGCCACGTCGAAGCGCTCGGCCGACTCCAGCGTGGACAGTTCGCCAAAGCGCTGCGCGACCGATTCGATGTCGCGCCCGAGCGAACGAGCGACGAACAGGCCGGCCTTCACCCACGTGTCCCAGGGCACGTCAGATCCGGACGGGATCAGTGCGAACGCCTCCATTGCGTCGTCCACCAAGTTCATCGACGAGCGACGACGGGCCTGCATGGTTCGACGCTTGGCGTAGAGACGAAGTTTGTCGATCCCGTCACTCGATAGCGCGGCACGAAATCGATCCCGTTCCGACTCATCCGTGACGACGACGGAGGCCACGACGCTCTTCACGGCGTCGTCCAACGAATCGTCGCGGAAGCGAACGAAATCCTCATCGACGTCTCGATACGAAACGTCGTTCAGGCGTTCGATCGCCACGATGTCACTGGAATTATTACTCATGACACCAACGAAAAACGCGTCGTGGCGATGATCCGGGACGTACCGAACTCACATGTTCTGGAATAGCGCACACTACGTACTTTAGGACAATGGTTCGGCACGGTCTTCCCTGGACTCGTACGACACCCGTGACGAACGATGGCCGCGCGACCGCACTCCCTCGCTAACCCTCATCTAGGATGAGATGGGCGTGAATCGAAGCAGGTGACGTCGATTCAGCGTGCGGCACATTGCCCGTCGCATGTCGAAGTAACTGAAGCACCACGAATCTGCCGCAAGGGAGCTCGTGACAACAGCTATTGAGAGGACGTACCAATGAGACGGATTATGACGAGTATTTCGATAGGGGCGCTAGTTCTGGGGGGACTCGCTACCCTCGGCGTAGCGAGCGCCTCCGCCGCCGGACCCGCGATCGTGGCCACACCGTTCACGGGACTGGCAAACGGTCAGTTGGTGACCGTCACCGGTTCGGGATTCATGGCCAACGAAACCGTGTACGCCCTCGAGTGCATCGCCGGCTCCACGTCGCAATTGGGATGTGACCTGGCTACCGTGAGTGCGGTCACCACCACTGCCACCGGAACGTTCTCTACGGGCGTCACGGTGGTCACCGGAACCGTCGGCACCGGGACCTGCGGCACCTCCGCGAGCGACCTTGCGAATTGCAACATCAGCGTCAGCACCAATCCCCCGACCGCCGACGCGGCCAGCACGCCCATTACCTTCGCGCTGCCGACTCCCACCACCACGACCACCACGCCGCCCGTCAAGATTGGACCGCGCAAGTTCCACGTCTCGCCGGTCACCCGGCTGAAGAACGGCTCGAGCGTTCGAGTCTCGGGCACCGGATTCAAGCCGCACGACCAGGTGTACGTGGTGGAATGCCTCACTACGTCGAAGAGCCAGGCCGGCTGCGACCTCAAGACGCTGAAGCCCGTCAAGATCACCGCTTCTGGGGTCTTACCGGCCTTCAAGTTCAAGGTGGTCGCCGGCAAGATTGGCACGGGATCGTGCGGCACCAAGCCTTCAAATCTGAAGTCGTGTGCCATCTCGGTCGCCAATGCGACCAAGGGCGACTCCGCTCAAGTTCGCATCACTTTCAGATAGGACTGCTTCACCAGTAGCGAGGGCCACGGGCCGCTTTTCGAGGCGGCCCGCGGACCTTTCTGCCGCTACTCTTCGAAAATGACGCCGGACGACGAGCAACAAAAACGAGCGATCGTCTCGATGCGACGTTGCCGCGTAGGGCGATTCCGTACCACGGTGGCCGCCGTACTGGTCACCACCATCACGTCGATGCCGGTGGTCTCTCATTCGGCGTCGGCGGCGAACTCTTCGTCGGTGGCGTGGGTCGACCAGAACGTTTCGTTCGCGTCCGGGTCGATGACGATCTACGCGACGTTTCGACACCCCCGAGGCGACTCGACAGTGGTGCCCGGGGTCGTACTCATCGCCGGCAGCGGTCCGACCGATCGCAACGGCAATTCCTCATCGATACCTGGTTCGATTGACACGCTGAAGACCTTGGCCGATTGGCTCTCGAACGACGGCGTCGCGAGTCTGCGCTACGACAAGTTGGGCAGCGGTCGCACCGGTCTCGGACGCTACGCCTCCGACCCGGCGTCGATTGGCATCGCGGTGTACGAACAAGAAGCTCGGAGTGCGCTGCAGTTCCTCGCCCGAGAGAAGCAGGTCAACGTCCACGAGCTCGGAGTCTTCGGCCACAGTGAGGGCGCGTTGTTCGCGCTCCTGTTGGCCACCGGTCACGCCGGGACCACCCCACCGGTTCATGCGTTGGGACTGTTCGAGCCCCTGAGTCAGCGATACCTCGCTCTGCTCACCGCGCAGTTGGGGGCTGAGTTGACCTTGCAAGTGCGCTCCGGCGCCATCACCAAAGCGTTGGAGAAGACGGTCAGGGACGATCTCTCGAACGCGATCACGCAGTTACGCACCACGGGCACCGTCAAGGCCAACCTCCCGTACGGCCTGGCGACTCTTCTCAATCCCACCGACGCCCGGTTCTGGGCCCAGACCGACAAGTTCGATCCGCAAGTCCTAGCCGGCGAAGTGGCCCGAGGAACCCCAGTGCTGCTCACCTGCAGTAACGACGACGTTCTAGTCACCTGCCCAGAAGTCGAGCGCGTGGCGCGCGGCTTCTCGTCGTCGACGTCCCACCTCGACTTCGTGCATCTGCACGGCGTGGATCACGTACTGAAGGTCGACGCCAGTCTCACGGCGTCGAAGTACGCCAAGAACCTTCCGTTCTCACCGAGACTGAAATCCGCTGTGAAGGCTTTCGTCAAGAAATATCTCTAAGCCATTTCAAGGGGATCGAGAATCGATCGAGGTCCCTTCGGTCGTTCACCATTAATAATTCATGAACGAAAACATCTCTTGCTCGCCTAGGTAGATAAGTACGTTGATTCCGCGATACGTGAGATTGCCGACGTCGAGTTCGATCTTGTCCGTGACGATCGCCTTCTGTTGGGCGATGGTGGTGGACTTCGCCATGGCGTTGATGTCCTTTTGGAAGTCAATGAGGTAGACGACGTATTTACTTACGTCGCTCGAGATGTCCTTGGGATACGGCGCCTGCTTCTCCAACGCCAAGGTCGTCTGGTACAGGTGCCGATCACCCGCGCCTTCGATGGCCGCAGCAATGCACGTGGGGTCCGGGCACGCGGCGAAGGCCTTAGAGATGATGTTGAGTTCTGATTGCGAAGCTTCATAGGAGTTGCCCACGGCCTGAAAGAGTGCGCGGTCGTTCTGGGTTGAGGAGGAGCGAATCGGTACCAAGGAAAAGTACAGAGTCGAGCCGATGATTCCAATGACGAGCGTCAGCACGATCAGGCGGCGGGCACCTTCCACGATTCGCCACGATCCCGTTGGCGGCGTCGAGGATTCACGGTCCTCCGCACGGTCGTCCGTGAGGGGCGCGGCGACCTCTCGGCCATCGACCACCTTCGACGCCACCACGACGCCATCACCGAATATTCCCGAGAACGGCTGCGAGGGGGTGACCAGGAACAGGTACGCGTTGAGACGGATCTGAAAGCGCAGAATCGTGGCGACGGCCTGGTGTAGGGAGCGAGGAACCTGGCCGGTGATGCTGCCCACCACCCACATGGTGAAGAGGCAGGGATAGATACCGAAGTCGAAGAGGCCGCTCACGACCATCGCCGGGATCACCAGGACCACTCGACCCAAGACCGCCAGACGATTCAGGCGAACTTGATTGACCTCGAGGTCGACCAACGAGTCGGCCTGCCGCTCGAAGTTGATGGAGGGCCACTTGTCGATGAGGAGCGTGGAGTACGAAATGACGTTCGCGTTGTAACGGAGGTAACCGACGAAGAACTTCTGAAGGCCCGTGGGAAGACGGCCCGTAAAGAGAGCCGCGAACCAACCTCCCAAGGCGCCGAAGACCGCGACGAAGCTAATGACTTCCAGAACAATAAAGTGCGGCAACGCGAGTAACCACCGCAGGAAGATCGATGGTCGGCGCTGCCGGGGCGGCTCCAGGGAGAGAATGAGGTCAACGCGCGCGGGCTCATCAGAGAGACCCATGGTGCTTGGCGCGTCGGTGGTCATGCGGAACCTCAGATTAGGGTCTTGCACTTAGATCACCGGAGGTCTCCAGGATCTCCATCGATGCTAGTGCCGCCCCTCCGGACTACGAAGATCGCGAGCGCGTAGTCGCCGCCCGAATATCCCTTCGAAGTGACGACCCGCCGAAGCGAGAATCAGACGCGCAAGGTAAGTGCAGTGGCGCCGGTCAACGCTCGCAGTTCCTCGAACGTCGTCGCAAAGACCGCGTTCGGTGTACCGCAGGCCGACCACACTCGCTCGTAGGAGGCGAGTGAGTCGTCGATGAAGACGCGAACTGTTCCGGGCCAATTAATGGGCGAGACGCCACCGATCGCTTGACCGGTCGCGACCCGCACCTCCTCGGGCGTCGCTTGACGAACGATCACACCGTGGACCAGCTCGGCGAACAGCGCCGAGTCCACGCGAAAGGCACCGCTCTTGATGATGACGACCGGGGTGTCGTCGAGCACGAACACGAGACAGCTGGCAATCGCGCCGACGTCACAGTGCAGTGCTCGAGCGGCGTCCGCCGCGGTCTTCGTCGAAGCGTCAAATTCCAGGAACGGTCCTTCGACGCCTCGAGATTGCAGGGCTTCGGCGACACGGCGGGCGCTGGGATGAAGGTCTTCAACGCCGGACACGTCTCATCGCTTCCACCGGGCCGACGACGGCAATCGATTACTGACCGAGGTAGGCGCGGCGGATTCGGTCGTCGCTCAAGAGGGCGGGCGCGGTGTCTTGATAGAGCACGTGTCCGTTCTCCAGGACGTAACCACGGTCCGCGATGCGCAGCGCCTGGTTGGCGTTCTGTTCGACCAGCAGGATGGTAACGCCTTCGGATCGGATCTCCGTGATGATCTGGAAGATCGCCGCGATGATCTTGGGGGCCAAACCGAGCGACGGTTCGTCCATCAGCAAGATCCTTGGCTTGGCCATCAGGGCGCGGCCGATGGCGAGCATCTGCTGTTCGCCACCACTCAGCGTCCCCCCCAACTGCTTGCGCCGTTCTCCCAGCACCGGAAAGAGCGAGAAGATGTGATCGAACTCCGAGCTGTAGTCGCCCTTGCGTCGAAAGGCGCCCATCTCCAAATTCTCGATCACCGACATGGTCCCGAAGATGTGCCGTCCTTCGGGGATGTGGCTCAACCCCATTTCCACGAGGTGGTGGGCCGGCGTCGTCGTGATGTCTTGGCCTTCGAGGGTGACCGTGCCGGAGTACGGTCGGTGCAATCCCGAGATCATTCGTAGGGTCGTCGTTTTGCCCGCACCGTTGGCACCGAGCAGCGCCACGATCTCACCGCGGTCCACGTTGAGCGAAAGGTTTCGAATCGCCGGGACGGCACCGTAGCGAACTTCGACGTCGTTGACGCTGAGCATGGCTTCACCCATCAGGCGCCACCCTCATCCTCGGTCACGCCGAGATAGGCCGCGACCACTTCGGGATTCTGCTGGATCTCGGCCGGGGCTCCGGAGGCGATGACCTCTCCAAAGTTCAGGACGTAGATGCGTTGGGCCAGCGACATCACCAGGCGCATGTCGTGTTCGATCAAGAGAATCGAGATTCCGGTCTCTTTGTTGATGTCCCGAATCAATTCGGCCAGCCCGAGTTTTTCCGACGGGTTAGTACCGGCGGCGGGCTCGTCGAGCAGCAGCACCTCGGGATTCGTCCCGAGGGCGCGAGCGATCTCCAAGCGGCGGCGATCGCCGTAGGGCAACGAGTCGGCCATCGTGTTGAGCCGATGGGTCAATCCGACCAACTCGAGCAGGTCGAGCGTTCGGTGGTCCGACTCGCGCTCTTCACGGCGCGTGCGCGGCAAATGGAGCATCGCGCCAATCGGACCGGTCTTTTGACCCGACTCCACACCGATCTTGATGTTCTCAAACGTCGTGAGAGCGTTGAACATTCGACTCGTCTGGAACGTGCGCGCGACCCCCATGTGATTCACCCGGTGCGGGGGCTTGCCGACCAGATTCACCGTGCCGTGCTTGGCCGCGTGGAAGTTGATGATGCCCTCCTGCGGGCGATAGACGCCGGTCAGACAGTTGAAGAGCGACGTCTTACCAGCACCGTTCGGTCCGATCACCGCCAGGATCTCCCCTCGATGTTGTTGCAGTGACACGTTGTTCAGACTCGTCACGCCACCGAAGCGCATCGTGACGTTCTGCACGTCGAGGATGTCGTCCGTCGCCACGCTGGCCGTGGTGTCGGTAACGTCGCTCACGTCAAACCCCCACCGACGGTCGGTCCCATCGGGTCCGAGGTCCCGAGACCGGCTTCCGCGTCCTTGAACTCTCGCATCCGTCGTTTGGAAGGAATCATTCCCTGCGGACGGAAGATCATCGTCAGAATCAGGATCGCGCCAAGGTACATGAACTTGTCAGCTTGGTTGTAGTCAATGAACGAGTGAAAGATCAGGTACTGGAGAATCCAGCCGATGAAGGTCGCTCCCAACAGCACGCCGGTAATCGACCCCATGCCCCCGAATATGACCAGCACGACGACGAAGATCGAGACCTGCAAGGCGAAGTCCGACGGGAAGATCGAACCAAGTTTCGCTGACGAGAGCACCCCGGCCACGCCCGAGGTACTCGCGCCAATCGCAAAGGCCATGACCTTGTATTTCAGGCTGTTGATACCGAGTGACTTGGCCGCGTCCTCGTCTTCTCGAATGGCGGCCCACGAACGCCCGACCTTCGAATGGTTTAACGAGTTGAAGAAGAAGAGGATGGGAATTATGAACGCCAACAACAGATAATAAAAATTAAGGTCGTCTTGAATCGCGAATCCGCTGAGGGCCCAGTGAATGCCCGGCAGGTTCATCGAGAAGCTTCCGGCCACCCCGGTGCCGCCCGCGCCGTCGGTCACATTGGTCAAGTTACTGGCCAGCACGTAAATGATCTCACCGAAGCCGAGCGTGACGATGGCCAGATAGTCGCCACTAAGACGAAGGGTCGGCAGTCCGAGAATGACGCCGGCCAACATCGCGACCAGGATCGCCAAGGGAATCACGAAGAACGTGTTAATCGTGAAGGGTGGATGAATTGGCAATGCGCCACTGAAATAGCCGTTCGTGTAAGCACCGAGTGCGTAGAACGCGACGTAACCGAGGTCCAACAGTCCGGCGAATCCGATGACGACGTTCAGTCCCACCGCCAACAGACAGAAGATGCCGATCTGTTGAAATATGGACTCCTGCCAGAAGGGTGAAATGAACTTCGGCACCTCCACCGCTATGAACAGGGCTCCGGCGTAAGCGGCGAAACGAGTGTTGGCGCTCACCTTTATGTGGTGCGCTTTCCAGCGACTCTGAACGACGGCGCGCGCTTGCATCCGGTCCTGGAGAGCCGCGCGAATTCCGATGATCAGTCCGCAAAACGTCCACAGATACGTCGTCCAGTGGTGGAAGAAGTCATCGTCGCTCGATCCGCTCCACTTGAAGTACGAGAGGCTGAAGCGAACGGGGAGCCACGGGTCGGCACAGGCGGCGAAGAAGAGACCGGCCAGCACACCGCCCAGGATCTTCACCCATTTGGCGTCGAAGAAGCTCGGCGTCTTCTCCTCGTTCTTGGAGCGGGCGCGCACGCGCACGGTGTTGAGCAGCCAGAAGACGATCGCAATGTAGCCGTACGTTCGGGTGTGCAGCAGTTGACCGACAATTTGATTCCACGACATCTTGTTGGGCGCGTTCGGTCCCGTGAAGTCCGCAATTAATAAAGCGGCCGCGAGCGCCACCACCGCGAGGAGGACCCGTTGCACCGCACCCGAGTTCGAGATGAACGCCCTCGCGTTGACCGGGATGGCCCTGATCCAATTGCGCCAGGTGGCGTTCAAGATCCCGGCGCGGACCTTCTTGTTGTAGACCATGAAGGCACCGAGCGCCGCGCCGAAGATGATGAACCCGATCACGTGGGACGAGATGAGGGCGTGATCAACCGTGTACAGCGGCGTGCTGAGGTCGCCCTCGGGCCCCGTCATGACCGCCAGAAGCAGCCCCCCGGCGAGGCACGTGGCGAAGAGACGGGCGTCGTCCTGGTCCAACCTCCACTTGGGCAACATCCGCGCGGGGGCCCTCACGCCGACCTCCCCAATGACTCACCAAAGAGGCCGGTGGGTCGAACCATCAACACCAGTACCAAGATGGTGAAGCCGATCACCGGCTCGTAGAACGGCTGATGGATCCAGTAGATCGGCACGTACATGATGATGCCCAGGACGACGCCGCCCACCATGGCGCCTCGGATGTTGCCGATGCCACCCAGCACCGCCGCGGTGAAGGCCAGCAAGGCCGGCGTAAATCCCATGTTGTAGTCGACCGTGGAGCTCATCGCCACAAACAGTCCGGCGACGCCGCCCATGAAGCCGCCAATGGCGAACGTCGACGCGATGGTGGAGTTGACGTTGACGCCCATGAGGCTCGCGGTCTCGGCGTCCTGGGCCACGGCCCGGATGCTGCGCCCGACCTTGCTCTTGGTGACGAGCGTGTTGACGGCGAGAAACAGCACCCCGGTCACCGCCAGCAATACGACGTCGAACGCCGTTATATTCGCACCGAACACCTTCCAGGCGAAGTTTGAGGTGATGGGTTGCGGTGTGGCCGAGGGATTGTGACCGAACGCCTTCCCGGCAAAGTTGGAGAGAAAGAACGACGCGCCAATGGCGGAGATCAGATAGGTAAGTTTCGGCGCGTTGCGTCGTCGCAGGGGGCGATAGGCGAATCGCTCGATGCCGGTCGCCACGATGGCCCCGACCGCGCCGCTGGCCACCACGGCGCCGATGAGAATCAGTACGCGCACCGTCGTCGACACGTTCGTGGTCTTCATCGTGTAATGCAAAAAGTAGTAACCGGCGAATCCGCCGCTCATGAGCACTTCGCTGTGAGCGAAGTTGATGAGGCGCAGGACACCGTAGACGAGGGTGTAGCCGATAGCGACCAAGGAGTAAATGAGGCCGGTGAAGATTCCCAGCGCCACAAAACTAGCCATCAATACCCCCGACGAAAATGCACTGTTGACAAACTATCTGAGATTCCGTGCGCCGCCCGGCGCATTGCAGAAGGCCGGCTGCTCGAAAGCAGCCGGCCTTCTGGAAAGGCTGAACGACTAAGGCTTACTCAAGCCCCAACTGAACGATCTTGCTACCCGAGACCTTGTTAACGAATATCGCGGTTCCCTGTACGTCACCGGCTGCGTTGAACTTGATGGTCTTGGTGATTCCCTTGTAGGTGATGCCCTTGACTTGCGCGAGCACCTTGCTGCGGGTCATCGTCCCCTTCACCTTGGCCATAGCGTTCATGACCAGGTTCGCGGCGTCGAAAGACTCAGCTCCGTACGGACCAGGCGCTTCGTGAGCAACGGCCGTGTACTGAGCAGTCCACGAGGCACTCTGAGAGTTCGAGCACGCGCACGTGAGCAACACGCCGTTACCGTCAGCCGGGTTCGAAAGCGTCGTAATGAACTGCGGCTCGTCCGATCCGTCACCACTCATGATGGCGCCCGAGAAGTGCTGGGTACCGACGAGGTTGTCAACGACCTGAGCGAAGTCACAGTAGTAGCCGGAGTAGAAGACCGCCGACACACCCGTGAGGCTGGCCGTAACCGCGTCACTCGTACCGGTACCACCCGCGGTGCAGGCGTTCGAGTACGGGAGAGCGAGTACGGAGCCACCGTTGGCGAGCGATCCACCACCGGCCGTGACAGCAGTAGCGACCTGGCTGGCGAGACCGGCACCGTAGGTGCTGGTGTCAGAGATCACGAGGACCTTGCCGGTGCCGTAGTGCTTCTGCAGGTACGCGCCGTCAGCGGGGCCCTGAACACCGTCGTTCGCCACAACTCGGAAGAAGTTGTGGAACGTGTTCAACGGACCAGAGGGGCTCGCTGTGGGGTCCTTGACCGTAATGGACACACGAGTCGCCGAGGGGCTCACCATGGCCACGTGGTTCGCGCCGTAAATGGGCAGCGACGCAACGGTGGCTCCGGAGAACGCCGGTCCGACGATCGCCATAATGTTCTGGTTCAGAACGAACCCGGTCGCCACGGTTGGGGCAATCGTGGGGTCACCCTGGTCATCGCCGGGAACGAGCTTGATGTTGAACTTACGCTTCTTGTTGGCGTCCCACTGCTTGACCGCCAACTGCGCGCCGTACTTTTCGTACAGACCGGTAGCAGCGTTTCCACCCGAAAGCGGTCCCTGGTAGCCAATCTCGTACGTCTTAAGCTTCACGTGATGAACCGGCTTCTTTGCCGCTGACGCCGCAGTCGCGGCAATTGTTGCCACGCCCGACAAGGCCAGTGACGCAGCCGCAACGACCACGCCAATTCTCTTTATCCCTAATTTCATTCATTCCCCTCTCGGAACAATTCGGCATTCGCCATCACGTGAACTTATCATTGGGTGAACGAATTGTAAGGTCAGGGTAAATTCTTAGTGATGCCGTAACGCAGCGTTTACGCGTAATTCATTCACACTTTTGCGATTCGTTCAACGTAGTGCTCGACCCATCGACGTCACGCGAACTTCGCGATTGATCATCTTTGAGTCCGTCCACCCGGTGACGCCGTTCCACCATCTCTACGAACAGGTGTTTGATTTTGGTCCGCTTCTGGGGTATTCTACGAACAACTGTTCGTACCTGAAAGGAAGCTCATGGCCGAAGTACTGACACCCATGCGTCGCCAGATCCTTGAATTCATCATCTCGTGTCAGCGAGAGCGCAACTTCCCACCCACCATTCGTGAGATCGGTGATCACGTCGGTCTGAAATCACCGGCGACCGTTGCCAATCACATTGAAGTGCT
Organism: uncultured Acidimicrobiaceae bacterium; assembly: GCA_963716515.1. Classification (GTDB taxonomy): domain Bacteria; phylum Actinomycetota; class Acidimicrobiia; order Acidimicrobiales; family RAAP-2; genus RAAP-2. The sequence continues at coordinate 781,677 of OY970319.1, read as the reverse complement.
GAAGCGAGCTGGCTACATCGAAAAGAATCCGCAGCAACCTCGCACTTTGACCGTGCGACTCGACGTCGAGAACCCGGCGCCCGATCAGCGCATCCGCTACATCCCCTTCGTGGGTGACGTCGCCGCCGGCACCGGTGTCCTGGCCCAAGAAATTGCGCACGAGCTCATGTCGATTCCGGAACAGTTCGCCGGCCGCGGCGACAGCTTCGTGTTGGAGGTCCGTGGTGAGTCCATGATCGAAGCCGGCATTCTGCCGGGCGACTTCGTGGTCGTACAGCGTCAGACGTCGGCCAACAAGGGAGAGATCGTGGTGGCGGAGATCCCCGGCGGTGAGGCCACGGTGAAGCGCTACTTCCCCCAGGGCAACCGGGTGGTACTCAAACCGGAGAACTCCACCATGGAGCCCATGGAGTTCGACGCGCGCGAAGTCTTCCTCTTCGGCAAGGTCATTTCGGTCCTTCGCAGTTACTAACGACTTAGCGAAGCCAGGCCGACAGCACCGCCGCGAAGTGATCCAACTGCGCGAGCGTCACGAACTCGTCGCTGCGATGGGCTAATAGAGGATCCCCGGCCCCGAAGTTGGTGGCCGGAATCTTCAACTCCGCGAAGGTGGCGACGTCCGTCCAGCCGACCTTGCCCTTGGCCGGTTCACCCGTGAGCGCCACCAAGGCCGTCAGGCGCTCGTTGGTCATCGACGGCTCGGCGGACGGTGCCCAGTCCACCACGCTGACCGAGTCACCTTCGCCGGTGACCTCACTAAGAAACTGGACCAGCCACGCTACCGCTTCGTCTTTCGATCGGTCGGGGGCGACACGGTGGTTCAGGGTGCAACTCGCTCGATCGGGCACCACGTTCGGCGCCACTCCCCCGACGATGTCGACCACCTGCAGCTGCTCGACGAACTCGATCCCGTCGATCACGGCGGTGCGCGGTTCGTAGCTCGCCACCTTGGTGATCACGTCCCCCAAACGGTGGATGGCGTTTCGTCCGACGAACGGACGCGCCGTATGCGCTCGAGCGCCGATCATCTCCACCGACACCCGTAGCGTTCCTTGACACCCCGCCTCGACGTGGCCGCCCGTCGGTTCGGCGAGGATCGCGGCGTCCGCGTCCAAAAGTTCCGGTCGGAGTTCGGCGATCTCCAGGAGTCCCGAGTCACTTCGCGAGATCTCTTCGCGCGCGTAAAAGACCCAGGTGACCTCGACCGAACGCGGCGTCGGCTTCGCGGCCAACTCGAGCATCACGGCCAACGAACCCTTCATGTCGCAGGCGCCGACCCCACGCAGTTCGTCGCCCACGATCGAAGCCGCGCTCGCGTCGCCGGGGACCGTGTCCAGATGTCCGGCGACCAAGAGTCGCGTCGCGTGATGACCGGTCGTTCGCGCCACCACGTTGTCGCCGATCCGCTCGACGTCGAGATCGGGATTGGCGCCTAACACGATCGCCACGTGATGGGCGATCGCCGCCTCGCCTCGACTCACCGAGTCAATGGCGACGAGCGCCATCGCGTCGTCCAATCGAGTCACGTGGCGACGCCGTGCTCGCGCAGGATGTCGTTGAGGGCGACCTTGTTATGGCGTTCGCCCTCACTCATGCGTCGAATGATGAGGACGCAGGGCAAGAAGAACTCCCCGCCGGCGAATTCGCGCTTACGATTGGCCGACACCGCGACGCAGTAGTCCGGGACGTGACCCCGCGACACCTCTTCGCCGGTCGCGGCGTCGATGACCGGGATCGACGGACTGAGCGCCGTTCCGACGCCCAAGACCGAACCGCGCCCGACGCGCGCACCCTCCACGACCATGCATCGACTGCCGATGAACGCGTCATCTTCGATCACGACCGGCACGGCGTTGGCCGGCTCGAGCACGCCGCCGATGCCCACGCCCCCGGAGAGGTGGACGTTGGCCCCGATCTGGGCGCAACTGCCGACCGTCGCCCACGTGTCGACCATGGTGTTCGGACCGACCCAGGCGCCGATGTTGACGTAGCTCGGCATCAAGATGACACCGCGACTGAGGAAACTGCCTCGCCGGGCCGAGGCGCCGGGCACGACGCGAACTCCGCGCCGTTCGTAGTCGCGTTTCAGCTCCAACCGGTCGAGGTACTCGAACGGTCCGACCTCGGACCGCTCCAGACCGCGCAGGCGAAAGAGCAGCAGAATCGCCTTTCGGACCCATTCGTGCACAATGACGTCGCCCTGGTAGCCGATCTCGGCCACGCGCAACTGTCCGTCGTCCAGTTTGGTGATGACGAGTTCCACGTCACGGCGAGCCTCGACGTTCTCCGGCGTCATATCCGCGATGTTGTCGTACCACTGACTGATGCGCGTTTCGAGATCGCTCATGTCGCCATCGTACTGGCGAGGTTCATTCGCCTCGGAGGCGAGCGGCGGCCACGGCGAGGCGTTCATCGCTCTGAACCACGGCCAGTCGAATGAAGTTCCGGCCGTCCTCGCCGTAGAGTTCGCCGGGGCTGACCACCAGCGCCGAGCGCTCGGCGATCTCGCTGGCCAAAGCCCATCCGTCAAGACCGTCCTTGGAACACCAGAGGTAGAACGCACCTTCGGGCATCGGGGCGTGCACCCCGTAGTCTCTGAGGGCTTCAGACATCAACGTCAATCGCGACCAGTAGCGCTCGCGCTGCAGGACCACGTGGTGGTCGTCGTCGTAGGCGACGGCGACGGCGGCCTGCACGGGCGCGGGCACCATGAAGCCGGCGTGCTGGCGTACCGACTTGAGGAAGGTGACCAACTCCTCGTCACCGGCGTAGAAGCCGGCGCGAATGCCGGCGAGGTTCGATCGCTTGGAGCTCGAGTGCAACGCGAGGACGCCGTCGCTGCCGTGCTGGAGGATCGATCTCGGTGGGCCGGCCCAGGTGAACTCCGCGTAACACTCGTCGCTCGCGACCGGCACCCCGTGACGACGGCCCCACTCGGCGACGTGCTCGAGGTCATCGAGGTACCCGGTCGGGTTCGACGGCGAGTTGGCCCACAAGACCAGGGCGCGAGCGACGTCGTCGGGATCGATCGACGCCAAGTCCAGTCGACCATCGCGCACGGCGACCGGCACCGGTCGCAGCCGGGCGAGCGTGGCGCCTATCGCGTAGGTCGGGTAGCTGATCGCCGGGTACAAGACGGTGTCGCGATCGGGCGAACGCAAGTGCAGGTAGCCGGCGAGCGTGCCGACGAACTCCTTGGTCCCGATGCAGGCCGCGACGTCATCGATCGAGACGGTCACGTCGAATCGCCGCTGCATCCACGAAGCGGCGGCCGTACGAAAGTCGGGCGAACCCTGCGACGTCGGATAGCCCCGGGCGCCCGTGCCCTTGGCCAACTCGTCCAACACGGCCTTCGGTGGTGCGTCGATCGGCGTGCCGATGGAACAGTCAATCGGACCGCCGTCGTGTGCGGCGGCGAGTTTCTTCAGTACGTCCAGGCGCTCGTAGGGATAGGGCGGCGGCGTGAATCTCACGCCGGAACTCGCCACTCGTCGAAGTGCGCGACGCTCACCGAATCCAGCAACACCCGTACCACTACCGAGTCCTCGGTGATCGCTGTGTCGACGACCTCGCCTTCACGGTGCGCGCGCGCCAACAGGTCGCCGCGGTCGAGGGGCAGGTGCAGCGTCACCACGCGGTCGTTGACGCGGAGTCGATCGCCAATCGTGGCGATGGCCGCTTCGAGATTCTCGTGCGTCACGGCCGAGACCCAGACACTGCCCTCATGCTTCTTGGCCAGTTCGCGGGCCCGCGATCCGGGGACGTCGGCCTTGTTGAAGACCAGCAGCTCCGGCACGTGGTCGGCGTCGATCTCGCGCAACACCTCGCGCACCGCGGCGATCTGTTCTTCGGCGTGATCGTTGGCGCCGTCGACGACGTGGACCAAGAGGTCGGCCAGTTGGACGGACTTCAAGGTGGACATGAAGGCTTCGACGAGGTCGTGGGGCAGATTCGAAATGAAGCCGACGGTATCGGTGAACAGGACGGTCTCACCACCGGACAGTTGACGCTGGCGCGTTCGCGGATCGAGCGTCACGAAGAGTCGATCCTCGGCGTCCACCCCGGCGTCGGTGATGGCGTTCAGCATCGAGGACTTTCCCGCGTTGGTGTAGCCAACCAGCGTCACTTCGCGGTGACGCCCTCGCACGCGACCTTGGCGCTGCACGCTCCGCGTGCGGTCGATCTCCTTGAGTTCACGACGGATCGCGTGAATACGATTCACCAGTCGTCGGCGGTCCGTTTCGAGTTGGGTCTCGCCCGGCCCTCGCGTGCCGATGCCGCCGGCCTGTTGGGAGAGCGATCCCCCGGCGCGTCGAAGTCGGGGCAGACGGTACTGCAGGAGCGCCAACTCGACCTGGGCCTTGCCTTCGGGGGTGCGGGCGTTCTGCGCGAAGATGTCGAGAATCACCGCGGTGCGGTCGATCGCCGTTCGCCCCAGGATCTTCTCCAAGTTGCGCTGCTGGGCCGGAGAGAGATTGTGTTCGAACACGACCGTGTCGGAGTCGAGCGCCAGACAGATCTCGCGCAACTCTCGAACCTTGCCCGAGCCGAGAAACGTCGCCGGATCCGGCGTGTCTCGACGCTGGACCACGCGCGCGACGACGTCGGCCCCGGCCGTGTCGACGAGCAACGCCAGCTCGTCGAGTTGGTAGTCGAGCTCGTCTTCGGACACGCCGGGAAACTGCACCCCGACGAGGACGATCTTCTCGCGAAAGGTGCGATCGATGAGGGTGGAGGGTATGTAGGTCACGCTTCGAGCCATTCGATGTTCGCAATGAATTGGACCGGACCACCGAGCGTGGCCGCGGCGCCGTCCAAGCTCACGTGCAGCGCGCCGCCCGGATTGTCCACGATGACGTCCGGGCCGCTCATCTGTTCGCGATGGGCGACCGCCGCCACCGCGCACGACCCGGTCCCGCAGGCCCTGGTCCAGCCCACGCCGCGCTCGATCACCTTGATGGAAAGGTGCCGCTCATCTTCCACCGTCAAGAACTCGACGTTCGCGCCGTCCATGTCCACCGACATCTTCTCCGCCAACTCTTCACGCATCGCGTCGGTCCACTTCGCGTCGTCGCGCACGACGACGTGCGGATTGCCCACGTAGGCCACCCCGAGCGCGCCGGGGAGCGTCTCGCCGAAGGTGACCTCGCCCATGGCGACGCTGCCGTAACCGGTGGTGTCGTCCAGTTTCAAGGTCACGGTGCGCGTGCCGGTGACCGTTTCCACGTCCAGGGTGTCCCAGGTGCCATTGGTCGCGCGACGCACCGCGGCCGCCAGGCATCGGATGCCGTTGCCGGACATCTCGGCCTCGGAGCCGTCCGCGTTGTAGAGCGTCATCGTGACCGCCGATCCCAGGGTCGCCAGTAAGAGCCCGTCGGCGCCCACGCCCGTGGTGCGATCACAGATCGCTTCGGCGCGTGCGGCGTTCCACCACGGCGCCGTGCCGTGTTCGCTCACTTCGACGAGGAAATCGTTCCCCGCACCGTGCCACTTCTGGAGGGATCGCAATGCCATTTCTTCTAGTCTCGCACGAACCCGTCGGGACCATTTAGCACGGCGAGCAGTCGTGCGCGCGCCACGTCGGGGTCGTCGAACCACTCGATGCGCGGGTCCCGCAAGAACCACGAGCGCTGTCGACGGGCCAGTCGTCGGCTCTGAATAATCGCGTCTTCGACGCACGCCTCCAACTCCGCGCCCTCTTCCACGTGGCGCAACAACTCTCGGTACCCCACGGCCTGACGAGCGGTGCGGCTCAGGCCGCCCGGCGCATAGGCCAGCGCCGTCACCTCTTCGAGCAGTCCCTCTTCCATCCACGATCGAAAGCGAGCGTCGATGCGAAGGTCCAGTTGCTCGAAGTCGCTCTGCAACGCCACTTGGATGACGCGCGCGGGACCGTAGGTCGTCAGACCTACGCCGTAGGAGGAGAAGGGCCGACCGGCGCCGAGGGTGACCTCGAGCGCGCGCACGATCCGTCGGGCGTTGGTCGCTTCCATGCGACTCGCCGCGAGCGGATCGAGCGCTTCGAGTTCGGCGTAGAGCGCCGGCAACTCGTCGTGCGCTCGCTCCTCGAGCAGCGTTCGAAGGTGGGGGTATTGACCGGGTAACAACAGGTCGTCCAGCACCGCGCGACCGTAGAGCCCGGTCCCTCCGACGTAGAGGACCTTGCGGCCCGCTCCCCAGACGTCCGCGGCGGCCTCGCGCGCCGCCTCCTGAAACTGCGCGACCGTGAACTCCTCGCTCGCGGCGACGAGGTCGAGCAAGTGGTAGCTGACGTCACTGCGTTCGGCGCGCGTCGGCTTCGCCGTCGCGAGGTCCATGCCGCGATAGACCGTCATGGCGTCGACGGCCAGGATCTCGACCTGGTCGAGCTGTTCGAAGGCCAACGAGTGCGCGAGCGCCGATTTGCCCGACGCCGTCGGCCCGACCAGCGCCACCGCTATCTTGCCGGTACTCACAAGTTGAGGGGAATGCGAACCTTATGGCGAGGAGCCCGCACCGTCGACGCGTACTCCCCGAGCAGGTGATAGGGCGCTCCGTGCGTGACGTCGACCATCACCAGTGAACCGGCGCGTAGTGACGCATCGACCTGAGGAAAGTGGATGAGTTTGCCTTGACGAGTGCGCCCCGAGAGCATTAGTTCATTGCGCCGCGAAAGTCCCTCGACGAGGACCTCTTCTCTTCGACCGACCCGCGCCTCGTGTTTGCGCAGCGCCGAACGATCGAGGACCTCCTTCAACCGCTCGAAGCGTGACTTAATCACGTCCTCGGCGATGAACTGTGACGTCATCAAGGCGCCTCGCGTTCCTTCCCGGGGCGAGAAGATGAACGTGTAGGCCGAGTCGAACTCACAGGCCGCCACCACGTCGAGCGTCTCGTCGAAATCGGCGTCACTCTCACCGGGAAAGCCCACGATCAGATCGGTGGTGACCGCGAGGTCCTCGATCGCCGCGCGCGCCTGGCCGAGCCGCTCCATGTAGCGCTCGACTTTGTAGCCGCGACGCATCGCCTTCAAGACCCGGTTCGAGCCGGACTGGAGCGGCAGGTGCAGCTGCGGACAGACCGTCGCCGATTCGGCCATCGCCGCGATCGTCTCGGGTCGCAGGTCCTTGGGGTGCGGACTGGTGAAACGGATTCGCTCGATGCCCTCCACTCGGGCCAGCGCGCGCAGCAACTCCGCGAAGAGGGGGCTTCGACGGGTGATGTCCCGACCGTAGGAGTTGACGTTCTGGCCGAGCACGGTGATCTCGGTGACCCCGGTCGCCGCGAGCATCTCGGCCTCCATCACCAAGTCGACGAACGGTCGACTGATCTCGGCCCCGCGCACCGCCGGAACGATGCAGTAGGCGCAGGTATTGTCACAGCCGGTCTGGATCGTGATCCACGCGGCGAAAGGCAGTTCACGAATCGCGTAGAGCGCCGGCGCCATGTCGCGATTGGTCTCGGGGTCCGGGGCGTCCAGGACCTCGACGATCGGACCCTCGGTCCGTGATCGCTCGAGGAGTCGCGGCGCCGCGGCCAGGTTGTGGGTGCCGAAGACCACGTCGACCCAGTGGGCCCGTTCGAGGATCTGACCGCGGTCCTTTTGGGCCATGCACCCGCCCACCGCGATCTGCATCGTGGGACGCCGTTCCTTCAGCGCCTTCATCTGACCGAGCGCGCTGTAGAGCTTCAGGTCGGCGTTTTCGCGGATGGTGCAGGTGTTAAAGATCACCACGTCGGCCTCGGACTCGTCGGCGGCCGCGACCATGCCCTCGCCGACCATCAGCCCAGCCAGGCGCTCGGAGTCGTGCTCGTTCATCTGGCACCCGAAGGTCCGAATGGCGAATTTTTTGGGCGTTCCCACCCCCCGAGCCTACTGAACGAGGGTCGGTTTCGAGTTGGCGGCGTCGTAGGTGACCCCGGCACCGGCGATCACCACACAGACCATTCCCACGAGGTCCCAGGGATGAATGCTCTGGCTCAACACGATCAGTCCGATGGCGAAGGCCACCGCGGGATCGAGCGCGAAGAGCACGCCGGCCGTCGACGGCTTCAGTCGTCGAAGCGCCTGGAGCTCGCACCCGAAGCCGAGCACGATGGCCATCAACGCGACCAGCGCCAGTCGCCCGAGGGTCGCCGGATGCGATACCACGAAGTGCGACGTGCCGATCGTCCACGGCAACGTGACCACGGCGGCGATCGACATCGAAACCGCCAGGCCACCGAAGCCCTCGGCCTGTCCCCCGACGCGGTGCGAGGCGAACACGTAGGCGGCCCAGCCGACACCGGAACCGGCGGCGAAGAGGACTCCCTCGTAGTTCAGTCCCGCCCCGGGACGCGCGATCGCCAGGACCCCGAGCCCGGCCAAGATCACGAAGGCGAAGTGGCGAATCGAACGCTTCCCCAGCGCCGACACCATGAACGGTCCGAGGTACTCGATGGCGACGGCCGAACCGAGAGGAATCCTCGAGATCGCCTGGTAGAAGCACTGGTTCATAAACGCGACCGAGAGTCCGAGCGCCAAGGCACCGAACCACTGTTGCTTCGTCCAGGTGCGAAGGTGGGGCCTCGTGAACACCATCAAGACCACGGCGCCCAAGAAAAAGCGCCAGGCGCTCGTGGCCGATGGTCCGATCTGGCCGAAGACGCGCGACACGATCGCGGCCGACCATTGGATCAACGACGCGCCCAACAACATGTACCCGGCGCCGCTCACCACTTGGGACTTCGAGCGCGTTCTCTCCTGACTCAATTCGTCACCAGGCCGGTGCGGTCGGCCTCGAGAACTTGCACCACGCCGGCGATGCCCTGATCGTGAAGGAACGACCGCGCGGCCCGAGCGACCTCCTCGGCGCGATCGCTGGTGGCGAGTCCGAGCATCGTCGAACCGGCGCCGGACCAACACGATCCCGAGGCGCCACTGTCGCGCAACGTTGTCAGCAACGGCTGGGCGAACCACAGCAGACCCATCCGGTACGGCTGGTGTAGGACGTCGTCCATCGCGCCCGCGACCCACGCGTCGTGATCGGCGAGACCGGCGAGCAGCAGACCCATCGTGCTCAAGCTGTAGACGGCGTCCGCGAAGGGCACCCGGTCGGGCAACACGCCGCGCGCGTCATCGGTGGAAAGTTCTTCGTCCGGTATCACCACGACGAATCGCCACTGGTCATCGAGAGCGAGCGAACGCGCCACCACGTCGCCGTTCGATCGCGCGACCACCAGTCCTCCGAGCAACGACGCCGCCGCGTTCTCGGCGTGACCGTCGATGTCGGTGCCGATGGCCAACGGGTCCGGCGCCCCGGCCGCGACGGCGGCGGCCACGGCTAACGCGGCCGATGATCCCAGGCCCCGCGACAGGGGGATCTCGGACTTGACGTGCATGACGAAATTCGAATGTCCGAGGACCTCGGCGGCGACGCGCGCACCGAGATTGCGTTCGTCGTCAAAGAGACCGGCGCCGAAGCCCTCACTGGTGATCGCGAAGTCGTCGGCCGGTTCCAGCGTGACTTCGAGGTACAGCGCCAAGGCCACCGCCAAGGCGTCGAAACCCGGTCCGAGGTTGGCCGAACTGGCGGGAACGCGCGCGAGCATGGTTTTACAGTATGCGTTGCCAGAGCGTGGGCGCGGCGACCGAACGCAGCGCGACCAGCGGTATCGGTCGCTCCGCGCTATGGACCTCGATCCATCCCACCACTTCGCCGCGATGAATCGTGTCACCCAAGTGCCGCAGTCGCAACTGCAGTGGATGGTTGTTGTGCTGGTCCCACCAGTACACGTGACTCTGGTGCGCGAGGCCGAACGGCGCAACGTGGTGGCCAAATCCGATCGTGCCGAGCACCGCTCCCTTCTTGAAGAAGACGTCGACCTGACTGGTCTCGGCCGATTTCGCCAGGGCGAAGGCCGCGTAACCGGCCTCGGCGAGCACGTTGCCGTTTCTTTGACCGAGCACCACGGCGTAGACGAGATGGCGTCGACCGTTCAGGCGATAGGCGACGGCCATCACGTCACATCCGCCGGCCGCGGCGGTTCGTCCGGACTTGACGCCCACCACGTCGCTGGTTCCGACCAAGGGAGTGAAGGAGTTGACGAAACCGGCGACCGGGAGGTCCACCGTGGACTGATCGACGATCGAGCGCACCAGCGGCGAGCGCATCAACAACACGGCCAGCTTCGCTTGGTCGATCGCCGTCGACACGGACTGGTTGGACACGCCCGTGTCATCGGCGTAGTGCGTATTGCGCAGACCGATCGACTTGGCGGTCGCGTTCATCCGGGCTACGAACGCCTGGAGCGTCGGCGAGACCATGGCCGCGAGGAGGTCGGCGTAGTTGGCGGCCGAGTGCACCAGCATGCCGTTGAGTAGATCGTTCTCGCAGAGCTGCTCTCCGGCTTGGACGATGACCGCGGAGTCGTGCTGGGATTTGTCGTACTGGTAGTTGAGGACGTCGGCTTCGCTGACTGTCGTGCACGGGCCCGTGGCCCCGATGGACAAGGGGAGACGCTTGAGAGCCACGTAGACCGTCATCATCTTGGTGAGGCTCGCGATCGGCACGACCCGGTTGTGTCGGGCCAGCGTGATACCCAGGGCCGGTACGTCCAGCGCCGCGCTACCCTGACTCGGCCACGCCAACGGCGGTGGCGTGTAGTCGAAGCTCTCGTAGGAACTCAGGTCGAGATGGACCCCGGGCCGTTCGTGCAAGAACGGCAACTGCATCGACACGACCACGGCGCTCGCCACCACGGTGCCGAGGACGATCGAGAAGAATCGAGTGAAGAGCCCACGAAGGGCCGGACGACGAGACGATCTCTTGGTCACGAACTACAGCGAGGTCTGTTCGTCGTACTCTTCGGGCGTCATGAGCACCTTGCGGGCCTTGGACCCGTCGCCCGCAGCCACGACACCTTCTTGTTCGAGTTGGTCCATGATGCGCCCGGCCCGCGCGAAGCCGACGCGGAGCTTGCGTTGCAACATCGACGTCGAACCGGACTGCGTTCGGATGATCAGTTCACGAGCCTGCGCCAGAACTTCGTCGTCGTCGTCACTCGATCCCCCGCCCATCGAACCGCCTCGGCCACTGGGTACGTCCAGCGCAATCACGTTCTCACGGCGTCCGCCCTGCGCGCGCCAGGCCTCGACGACGCGCGCCACTTCACTCTCGGAGACCCACGGCGCCTGGAGGCGCCGCGCCACGTTCGACGACGCCGTCACCAACAACATGTCGCCCTTGCCGATGAGACGCTCCGCGCCGGCCTGGTCGAGGATGACACGACTGTCCGCCAAGGACGAGACCGCGAAGGCGATGCGACTGGGAATGTTGGCCTTGATCACGCCGGTGATCACGTCGACGCTCGGTCGCTGCGTCGCCAGCACGAGGTGGATGCCGACGGCGCGGGCCATCTGGGCGATGCGCACCACGGACTCTTCCACGTCGCGCGCCGCCACCATCATCAGGTCGTTCAACTCGTCGACCACGATCACGATGTAGGGCAGGTCCTCGGGGCCGGGCGGACCTTCGACGTCGGACTCCAGTCCGGTCGTACGTTCGAAGATCTCGGCCACGCGCTCGTCGTCACTGGTCTCGGGTTCCAACTCGCCGCGCGCGATCATCTGCTGGTAACTGGTGATGTCGCGGGCGCCGCTCTCGGCGAGGATGTCGTAGCGCCGTTCCATCTCCTTCACCGCCCAGGCCAGCATTCCGGCGGCCTTCTTCGGATCGACCACCACCGGCGCGAGGAGGTGGGGCAGGTCGTTGTACTGGCCCATCTCCACGCGCTTGGGGTCGACCAGCATCAGTCGGAGTCGGTCCGGGGTCGCGCGCATCACCAGCGACGTCACGATGGAGTTGATCAGTGAACTCTTGCCGGCCCCGGTCGCTCCGGAGATGAGGACGTGGGGCATCTCGCCCAGATTGGCGATGAGGGTCTTGCCCGAGATGTCACGGCCGAACGGCACGTCCAAGGGGTGCGTCGAGTTGGCGGCCTCTTCCGAGGCCAAGAGGTCGCCCAAGGCCACGAGCGTGCGCTGTCGATTGGGCACTTCGACGCCGATCGCCGAGCGTCCCGGGATGGGCGCGAGGATGCGCACGTCGGGTGAGGCCATGGCGTAGGCGATGTCCTTGTGGAGTGACGTCACGCTCGAGACCTTGACGCCCGGGCCGAGTTCGAGTTCGTAGCGCGTCACGGTCGGACCGACCGTGAAACCGACGAGCGTGGTGTCGACGCCGTGGGCCGCGAGCGCTTCGACCAGTTCCCCGCCCATGTCTTCGATCGCCGCGCGGTCTTGCTTCACGTCCTTGGTGCGCACCAGCAACGACGGCGACGGCAACTCCCAGTCGCTCTCCATCTCGGGAAGGTCGTCGTACTCCGATTCGGACTCCTCGTCCTCCTCGTACTCCTCTTCGTACTCGTCCTCTTCGTACTCTTCCTCGTACTCCTCCGGTTCGACGAAGACGTCGAGGGGTTCCGGCACCACTCGCACGCGCTTCGGGGCCGGCTCTTCGGTCTCCACCTCGTCCTCGGTCTCGGGTCGTTCGCGACTCGACCACCACCGGGCGAACCACGAGCCCAGCGCGCGAAGGAACGTCGAGGTCCCGCTGTAGAGCGCGCGCAGTCCGATTCCCGTGCCGATCATGATGGCGATGATCAGTAACGCCAGTAGCACCACGAGCGCGCCGGCGATCCCGATGGCCTTGACGAGCCCGCCGCCGATCAGGGCCCCCAACCATCCGCCGGCGTGCGCGAACTGCTTCGTCGTCGCGTGCAGCGACGGTCGCCCTCCGGTGAGATGCCCGATGCCGCAGATACTCACCAACCCGAGCGCGATGGCCCAGGCGGCTCGAGTGCGATCGACTTCGATTTTCCCCGCCACCAACGCCGCGCCCAGGGCGATCAACATGATGGGCAGCGCGAATCGTCCGACACCGAACGCGACGGCCAGGCCCTTCGAGATGACTCGCCCGACCGGCCCGAGCGCTCCGGCCTCGGCCAGGGCGCAGAACGCACCGATCACCACGAGCAGGAGAATCCAGAGGTCGCGGGTGTGGCGTTCCCAGACGCTGGCGCTCGCCGATCCTCGAGCCGTCTTCTTTACCGGCTTTTTCTTGTGTCGTGCCTGTACCACAACCATCAACGCTACCGAACATTCTTTCGTAGTCGGTGCCAATCGCCATAGACACCCCTGGTTCTGATATGTCAAGCAGCGACGTCCGCTCGATGTTTCCAGGCGAGATTCTCGTTGTAGTCGACTCTCTGTTCGAGACAGGCATGCAAGATGCCGATCCATCGATTGGCGAGTTGTCGTAAGGCTTGTCGATGGGTCTTTTCTCGACGACGTAGTTCGTCGTAGTAGGCGCGCGCTCCGGGAGAGGCGATGAGTGAACAGAACGCCCATTGGTCGGCGGCGTCGGAGAGGCGCTTGTTGCGGGCGTGACGGGCGAGCACCACGAAGGACTTGCCGGAGGCTTTGGTCACGGGTGACGTGCCGGCGTAGTTCCTGCGAGACTTAGCGTTGGCGTAGCGGTTCGGGTTGTCCCCGAACTCGCCCAGCACCCGGGCGGCGAGGACCATCCCCAGTCCTGGCAGGGAGCGGACGATCATCGCGTCCGGGTGCTGCTCAAAATCCTTCGTCACCGCCGCTTCGAGCGTCGTGATCTCTGCGTTATAGGCGCGGATCATCGCGACGTGCGCGCTGGTGATGGTGCCGTAAGCGAGTTCGACCTTGGGCCGTTCATGCAGCTGCTCTTCGCGCAGGGCGCGCTGGATCTCTTTCGCGCGTCGCTCGAGATTGCGCTGACGACCGCCGCGGCGAAGGGCGGACGTGATCTTCGAGAGCGAGAGCCCAGCTCCGAGGGCCGGCGTGGGAGCGACTGCCAAGACTTCGACGGCGTCACGGTCGTCGAGGTCAGTGCCAAACGCGTTAAGTGCCCCCGGGTAGTAGTCCCTCAGGGCACTGCGCAGGGCATTCTCCTCTCGTTGGCGATTCCAAATGGCGCTCTGGTGCGCGCGGGCGAGCACCTTGACGGCCTCAGCGTTCTCACTGTCGCCGGCCGCTTCACGATGGTTGTGACGGTCGGTGCGCACGACGTCGGCGAGGACTTTCGCGTCGCCGGGATCGGACTTCGACCCTGAGGTGACGTGGCGCTCGCGATAACGCGCCACCGACAGTGGGTTCAGGGCGTAGACGTGGTAGTTGGCACCGAGCATGGCCGTGACGATGAGTCCGCGGTCCTTCTCAATGCCAACGATCACGTCGTCCGGCTCTTCGGCGTGTGGCGCCAACAGTTCGTGCAACTCGCGCACCCCTTCGAACGTGTCCGGAATCTTCCTCCTCGCCACGACGGTTCCTGCCTCGTCGAGGATGCAGATGTCGTGGTGGGTTTCAGACCAGTCCACTCCAACGAAAATCATGATTTCCTCCAATGTCTATGTTCAGTGAGCCTCGAGGCAACGGCGGCGACCTAATGGACCAGTGCTCATGGCACGACACCCCTCCAGCCTTCTCCGTCAACCTCACTGACCGACTGGGGCTCGATCTATGGCTAGAGCTCAAGGCTCGGGATGAACCAAATGCTCACCAGTCAGCAGCTCGGTGGAAAGCATCTCCCAATTCGGAGCGGTTTTCCACCCCCATTAGGCTCGGGATGAACCAAATGCTCACCAGTCAGCAGCTCGGTGGAAAGCATCTCCCAATTCGGAGCGGTTTTCCACCCCCATTAGGCTGAACCGGTGCCGACTACTCCCCACGACTCCTCAATCGAACTCGCGGCACGCCTCGACTCCAACGCGCGCGTCTGTCACTTCGTGTCCTCGACGCCGCTCAGTTCGTCGATCAACGAAGTCGTTCTCGCAGGTCAGGCCGCCCTCTTGTGCGGGGTGCCCGGCAACGACGTCATGGTGCAACTCACCAATCCCGCGGGTAAATTGGTGCGGCGTCGCTACAGCGTGCACGCCGTCGACGATGAGCTCGATCAGTTCACTCTCTGGATTACGACCGCCCACGAAGGGCCGGGCAGCGTGTGGGCGCGCCACGCCCAGCCGGGCGACGAAGTCGACATCGTGGGGCCGCGCGGCAAGATTGTGCTCGATCCCGAGGCCGATTGGCACCTCTTCATGGGCGACATCACGTGCCTCGGCTCGGCCTATCGAATGGCCCAGAGCGTCGAGGCCCCCGGCAAGGTGATCTTCATCGTGGAGACCGACCACGCCGACGACGCTCTGACCACCACGTTCAACGACGGCATCGCCGTCACCGGCATCTTCGTCGACCGCATGGGTCGCGCCAAGGACGATCCCGCGGGACTCTTCAGCGGACTCTCGGCGTTCGCCTTACCGCCCGGGCGCGGCCACGCCTATCTCTTCGGGGAGTTTCACGTGATGAAAGCGGTGCGCGAGGCGCTACTGGACCGCGACCTCGACGACGAATCGATCAGCATGAAAGCGTTCTGGCGCGTAGGACGCAACAACGCCGACCACGGCGAGCCCGAAAAGGGCGATTAGAGCACCACCACGGCCGCGAGCAGGACGGGCTGGCGGCGGTATTTCTGTCCGAGCAGTCGGCCCGCCGCGCGCTGGGCGACCTTACTGAGGGCCTCTTCATCACGCGTGCCCTCGCGGAGCGCTACCTCTAAGGCCGTACGGACTTCGTGGGTCACGGCGTCGATCACCGATTTGTCTTGGTCGCCCTCGAACCAACCGCGCGCCGTCAGACGCACGGGCTGAATTATTTTGCCGACTTTTTTGTCGACGCCGGCCGAGATCTGCACAACCCCAAACTCGGCGAGCATGCGACAGCTCTTCGAGCGGTCGTTCGTCCAAATCACCGGCGCTGCCGTCGATGTAGTGAAACCCGGCCGGCACCTGTCCGGCGCGCTTGATGCCGGTCTTGTTGATGTCGATCTGATCACCGTCTTCACAGATCAAGACGTGCTTGGGACTGAGTCCCATGGAGTGGGCCAACTCGGCGTGATGCACCATGTGGCGATACTCCCCGTGGACCGGTACGAAGTTCTGCGGTCGCAGCAGCTGGTGGAACGTCCGCAGTTCGCCCTGGCGCGCGTGACCCGAGGCGTGGACCGGTTCGTGACCCGAGTGGATCACTTCGGCCGCGGCGCGGTGCAGGTCGTCGATGACGCGACCGACCGTCCACTCGTTGCCGGGAATCGGATGCGAGCTCAGGATCACGGTGTCATCGGCGCCGACCTTCAAGAACCGGGCGTCGCCGCGCGAGAGCTTGGCCAAGGCGGCGAGCGGCTCGCCCTGGCTGCCGGTGCAGATGACGCAGACCTCACCCGGCGCGTACCGATCGATGTTCTCGATGTCGATCAGATCGGCGGCGTCCACGTGCAAGAGGTTCAGCTTGCGCGCCAGTTTCGCGTTGGCCTCCATCGAGCGACCCATGAACACGATCTTGCGGTGCTGTTCCGACGCCACGTCGATGATCTGTTGGACGCGATGGATGTGGCTGGCGAAACAGGCGACCACCATGCGACGTTCCGGTCGCTCGAGGAACAGTCGACGCAGCGCTCCCCCGACCGAACGCTCGGAAGCCGTGAAGCCCGGTTCCTCGGCGTTGGTGGAGTCGGCCAGCAACAGCGCGACGCCCTCGTCGCCGAGGGCCGCCAGGCGAGCGATATCCGTGCGTCGTCCGTCGATCGGCGTGAGGTCGAGTTTGAAGTCTCCCGAGTGCACGACGATGCCGGCGTTCGTGCGGAAGGCCAGCGCGTGGGCACTCGGCACCGAGTGGGTGACGGGGATGAACTCGACTTCGAAGGGACCGATCTTTCGTTTCTCGCCGTCGCTCACCTCGATGAAGGTGAGGGCCTTGGCCACCTTGGCCTCGGTGAGGCGGTGACGCGCGAAACCGAGCGTCAACGCCGAGCCGTAGATCGGGACGTTGATGTCCTTCACCAGGTAGCGCAGGGCACCGGTGTGGTCCTCGTGACCGTGGGTCAACACGATGGCGTCGACGCGGTCCTTGCGTTCTATGAGCCACCGGAAGTCCGGCAGAATCAAGTCGACCCCGTACATCGTCGGCTCAGGGAACATCAGGCCGGCGTCGACGATGACGATGCGACCGTCCTGTTCGATCGCCGCGCAGTTCCGGCCAATCTCACCGAGACCGCCGAGGAAGGTGACGCGGACCGTGTCCTTAGCCACGCGACGCCTGGAGGGCGGCCACGATCTTCGCCGCGCCCGCGTCGAGGGCGTCGTCGCTCTCGGAGTGCGGGAGTCGGCACTGGCCGACGGAGATTCCGAGATAGCGCAAGGCCGCCTTGGACGGCAGGGGGTTCGGATAGAGGTCGCTGGACTCGAAGGCGTAGCTCGGCGCGAGTCGCTCGTTGACCGCTCTGGCCCGGACCAGATCGCCTCGTTCCACGCTCTCCACCAACTGCACGAACTCTCGGGCCGCCCAGTGCGCGGCCACCGACACGATCCCGACGGCGCCCACGGCCATGAAGGGCAAGAGCACCGAGTCGTCGCCGCTGTAGAGGTCGAGGTCGTCGCCGAGCACGGCCTTGTAGTGCGCGGCGCTCACCAGGTCACCCGACGCGTCTTTCATCGCGACGATATTGGAGTGCGACGCGACGAGGTCGATGGTCGTGGCGGCCGCGATCTTTCGTCCGGTGCGTGAGGGAATGTCGTAGAGCATGATGGGGAGTTCCGTGGACTCGGCGATGGCCGCGAAGTGCGCGGCGATGCCCTTTTGACTCGGCCGCGCGTAGTTCGGCGTGGTCGCCAATACACCGGTCACGCCGGTGTCGAGAACCTGACGCGTGAGTGCGACCGACTCGGCCGTGTCGGCCGAGGTCGATCCGGCGAGCACGGGCACTTCGACCGCGCCGGCCACGCAGGCGAAGAGTTCCAACTTCTCTTTGTCCGACAGCGATGAGCCTTCCCCGGTCGAACCGGCGATGACTAAGCCGTCACACCCCTCGCCCACCAAGTACGTCGCCAATTCAATCGCCACGTCGAAATCGATGGCGCCGTCCGCTCGAAAGGGCGTCACCATGGCGGTGAGCACACGACCGAATCGAGGAGTGGTCATACCTCGAAGTTACCAGTCATCGTCGGCGAAACCACCAAGGTGCAACCGCTAGATGAGTGATGCGATCCCGTCGATCAGTCGGGGCGACGCGTCGATGGCGTCGGCAGCGAGCGCCACACCCTGCACGAAGCTCAGTCGATCGAAGGAATCATGACGAATCGTCAATCCTTCCCCTGGGCCGCCGAAGAGGATCTCCTGGTGCGCCACCAGTCCGGGCAGTCGCACGGAGTGAATCTTGATGCCGCCGATCGTGTCGGCCCCGCGGGCGCCGGACACGGTGTGACGAACGGTCGGATCGGTCATCTCGGGTAAGCCGGCTGCGTGCCGGGCCGCAGCGATACCCTTGGCCGCCGCGATCGAGGTTCCTGAAGGGGCGTCAACCTTTTTGTCGTGATGCAGTTCAATGATCTCCACCCGATCGAAGTACGGCGCGGCCATAGCGGCGAATCGCTCGGCGAGGACGGCCCCGAGTGAGAAATTGGCCGCGATGACGACCCCCACTTTGGCCGCCGCGGCTTCTACAGCGCGTCGTTGATCGTCCGAGAGTCCGGTCGTGCCGATCACCAATCCCTTGCCGTTGGCGGCGCACCACGTCGCCGAGGCGACCACGCCTTCGGGCGAGGAGAAGTCGACCACCACGTCGACGGTGGTGGCGTCAACGCCGTCCCAGGTCGGGGCGTAGGTGGCGCCAAAGAGTTCGTGCGGCTCTTGGGTGTCGACGAGCGCGCCGATCGAGAAGCGGCCGGTGGCCCGCAATTCGCCGGCGAGGATCTGTCCCATCCGTCCGGCTCCGCCGTTGATCGCGAGAGCTTTCACGACCGCACCTTATCCGCGCGCCTTCGACGGTCGTCGACGAAGAGATAGAGTCCGACCCCGAGGATCAAGATCACGCCCACGGTCGACGCCGCAAGACCCACCTCGATGTACGGCGCGTGGTAGTGGAAGTGGATGCGCCACTGACCGCTCGGTACCGTCACTTGCTGCACGAGACCGTTGCGCGATACCTTCAACGCTTGGCTCTTGCCCGTGGTGGTGTTGAGCGCGGTCGCCCGCCAGCCCGGCAAGAAGGCCATCGACCGCACCAACGTCACCGGACCGTGCGCGTGCACGTCGACCCAGGTGTCGCCGTAGGCGACGTTCTTCACGTGCGACACCGTGCCGTTCGATGATGTCAACGAAACCGATCGCTGCACGTATCCCGCCTTGAAGACGGAGAAGGTTCCCACGGTGTCTTTGAGGCGCCAGTTCGGACCGTCCAGAGCCTCTTGCATGGGCGAGTTCAACTCATAGGTGACCTTGATCGGCGAGACCTGTGAGACCTTCGCGTCACCCAGCGAAATGGGACTCACGGAGGTCAGCTCGAAGCCGGCGGCACGGCGCGTCGGGCCCGTGAAGGTGAACTTCATTCGATTGGCGGGCGCCTCCCGCAGTATCGGTCCCTCAAGTTGACCGTGGGCGTCCACCAAGCTGAGGAACACCGTCGCGTAGGCGATGGTCTTGCCACCTCGTCCGTGCAGCCTTATCGAGTGAACCCGAAGGACCTGACCGAAGTAGCGAAAGGCGATCTGTGAGGGCGGTGACATGCGACAGTTCGGCGCCGGAGGAATCGAGATGTTGACGTTGTGACTCAACTGACCGAACGACACCGCAATCGCCGCCAGTCGAAGTTGCGTGAACGTCCCGTCGGCCAGTCGACAGGGATCGATCGCCGATTGGGGATGCGTGCCGGTCGAGTCGTCGTAGATGCTCGAGATGAGTGAGCCGTAGCCCTGCACGCTCGGCACTTTGGTGAAGACGTTCATGTTCGGCGCCCCCAGGGCTCGAAACTGGCGCTGATGGGCGCCGCCGGCGTCGACCAACGCGGTACGGCCGTGGTGACCGAAGAGCGCCATGGCGTTGGCACTGGACGGTTCGGTCGGCCCGGCGCCGCCGATAACGGCCGTGGCGCTCAGAATCATGAAGACCAGGACGTCGCTCACCAGTACGCCCATCAGAATCTTCATCACGTGCTTCGACGATCGCCAGCGAAGAAGGGCCCCCACCACGAGAACCGCGACGGCCAGGTGCAGGCCGTAGGAGAGGTGCATGTCCCGCGCGAGGTCCTCTTGCTGGGGGAAGACCCCGAGGTACGAGACGATCCTGGCGCCCCAGAGAAACAGTCCGACGCACAAAGCGACGACGCCGAGAGCCGGCGCGAGGGACAGCCACTTCCGTCGACCTTCGAGTCCGGCGTCGGCGCTGCGCCGCGTCTCGAGTCGATGGAGCCACCAGCCCAGCAGGGCGGCCATCGCGAAGTCCGCGAGGATGATGTTGCGACTCTGCAGTCGCGTGCGACCGTACAACGGTATGAGGCGATACAGGTGTCCGAGCGGGGTGTACGAACCCCAGGTCGCGAAGAGTCCGACCACCAGCACCACGAAGTAGAGGACGAAGTCGCGGTCCTCGCCCCTCCAACCCCGGCGGGTCAACTTGGCGATGAAGGCGAACGTCGCGACGAGCGCCAACACGCCGGCGTAGCCGGTCACCTCGGGCAGGTTGTAGTGGGCGAAGTAATTCGGCTGTCCGCCCGCACCGTTCCCTCCGAAGATGTCCGGTACGAAGAGCAGGGACGTCCAACGCACCACCAACGAACCGGCCCCGAAATAGCCGTAACTGATCGACGAACGCTGGGAGACACCGATGAACGACCATCCGGGCAGGAGTTGCACCAGGCCAATGGCGCACCCCCACGCGAGGCCCGCCGCGAGGGCGACCACGTAGGCGACGCGCGCGCGCCACGTGGACATCCAGTACGAGCTTCGAATCAGCAGAATCGACGGACCGAGCGTCAAGGTCAACAGTTCGATCTCGGCGATGCCGCGCGGTTCGCCCGTTAAAAAGGTCAGACCCCACGACAGTGCGTAGCCCCAGATCCAGGGCTTGGAGATCCTCGCGTAGTGACGCCACGAGCTCGCCGACGGCTCGAGCGAGAGTCGACGCGAGAGTGACACCAAGATCAAGGCGGCCCACGGAATGAAGGCGAAACCCTGGACGACGCCCAAGTGGACCAACTGTCCGATCATGGCGCCCGAGTAGGCGAAGCTCATCGCCGCGGCGAAGGACGACAGCGTGCGAAGGCCGTGCCAACGCAACAGGGCGAACATGCCGGAAGCGGCGAACACGTAGATCGCGACGCAGTTGATGATCCACGCGGCGATCGGGGGCACGAAGGCGAAGATGACGGTCAGTGGGTACAGCGCCCCGGCGTTGAGTCCCCCGAGGAGCGGCGTGCCGGAGTTGGCGAGCGGATTAAAGAGCGGCAGATGGCCGGACGCGATCTGTTGGCCGCTCAGGACGCGCAGCGGAAAGTTCTGAATCAGATTGTCGCCGTCAATCGCCGGATGGCCCAAGAGCGCCGGGATGACGAAGAGCAAGGTCGGCACGACCAGCATCGCGAGCACCGCGCGTCGATCGGCGCTGGTCAGGGGCCACCACCACCGTTGCTGAATCGTGGGGGTGGCGAGACTCATTGGCTCCACGCTACGAAAAAGCACGACGCCCGTGCGGCACGGTCACGCGGACCGTACAACACGGGCGTCGAAAGACTAGCGGCGACGCGGTCGTGGACTGCGACGGGCACCGTCGCCCTCGGCGAAGGCCGGACCACCGGGGCCCAAGTCGCCGATCTCGTCGGCCAGCTCGGCCTCGAAGGCCGCTTCGAAGGACGAAGACGACGCCGTGGGGCGTGACGCGATGGCGTTCTCACGCGGCGCGCGTTCGCGCGGACCACGGTCACGGTCACGGTCACGACCACCTCGTTCGCCGTCACGCGAGCGCGGGGGTCGAGCGTCCTCTTCCGATTCCGGGAAGTCACCGACGAGCGAGAGCGAGACCTTGCCCTGCGGGTCGATGTCGTCCACCTTGACCTCGATGGCCTGACCGAGTTCGAGTACGTCCTCTACCTGTCCGATTCGCTTACCGCCGTTGAGCGGCGCCATCTTCGAGATGTGCAAGAGACCGTCGCGACCGGGCATGATGCTCACGAACGCGCCGAACTTGGCGATATTGACGACGCGGCCCTGATAGGTCGCGCCGACTTCGGGCGTGGGCGGGTCGAGGATCATGGCGATGCGTCGACGGGCCTCCTCCACGGCGCGACCATCCTTGGCGCCGATGGTGACCGTGCCGACGACGCCGTCGTCGTCGACCGCGATGTCCGCTCCGGTCTCTTGCTGCAAGGTGTTGATGACCTTGCCCTTGGGACCGATGACCTCGCCGATCTTGTCGATCGGAATCTGCAGCGACACGATCTTCGGGGCCACCTCGGCGACGTGCGCCCGGGGCTCGGCGATCGTGTCGGTGATCACGTTGAGGATCAGCAACCGGGCCGTCTTGGCCTGGTCCAAGGCGTTCGACAGGACCTCGGCCGGAAGGCCGTCGATCTTGGTGTCGAGTTGCAACGCCGTCACCGCGTCGGCGGTGCCGGCGACCTTGAAGTCCATGTCGCCGAACGCGTCTTCGGCGCCGAGGATGTCGGTCAACGTGACGTACTTGCCGTCGTCGTACACCAGACCCATGGCGATACCGGCCACGGGCGCCTTGATCGGCACGCCGGCCGCCATGAGCGACAGGGTCGAACCGCAGACCGACGCCATGGACGTGGAGCCGTTGGACTGGAGGACGTCGGAAACCACGCGCAGCGTGTAGGCGAAGTCCTCTTCGCTCGGCAGTACGGGGATCAACGCTCGTTCGGCCAACATGCCGTGGCCGATCTCGCGGCGCTTGGGCATGCCCACGCGACCGGTCTCCCCGACCGAGTACGGCGGGAAGTTGTAGTGGTGCATGTAGCGGCGCCACTCGTCCGGACCGATGGTGTCGAGCTGCTGGCGCATTCGGGGCATCCCGAGCGTCGTCACGTTGACCACCTGGGTTTCGCCGCGCTGGAACAGCGCCGAGCCGTGGGTCATCGGAAAGAGGTCGATCTCGGCCGAGAGCGGACGGATGTCCGTGACCGCTCGTCCGTCGATGCGCACGCCCTCGTCCACGATGCGCTTTCGCACGATCTTCTTGGTGACCGATCGCACGGCCGCCTTGATCTCGCCCAGGCGGTTCGGGAACTCGTCCTTCAGGTGCTCGATGATCGACGCGGTCGCGGCGTCGAGGGCCTCGTTGCGCGCGGTCTTGGTGGTCAACTTGTTCGCTTCGGTGAGCGACGCGGCGCCCATGGCCTCGACGCTCTGGTAGACGTCATCCTGGTAGTCGGCGATGGTCTGGTACTCCATGGTCGACAGCGGTCCGCGCACGGCGACGAAGTCCTTCACCAGTTCACGCTGCAGGTTGATCGACTCACGGATCCACAGCTTGGAGGCTTCCAGTCCGGCCGAGAGCACCTCTTCGGACACCTTGGGGGCGCCGTCGGCGTACTTCTCGAACGATCCTTCGGTGCCGCCGGCTTCGACCATCATGATCGCCACGTCGGCGTCGGCCGAGTCGCTGAGGGCCCGTCCGGCCACCACCAGTTCGAAGGTCGCGGCGTCGCCCTCTTGGTACGTCGGGTGCGGCGCCCACTCACCGTCGGTGGTGTAGGCCATTCGCACGGCGCCGATCGGTCCCTCGAAGGGGATGCCCGAGATCATCAGCGCGGCCGAGGCGGCGTTGATGGCCAGGACGTCGTACGGGTTCTCCTGGTCGGCGCTGAAGATCGTGCCGACCACTTGGACCTCGTTGCGGAATCCCTTCGGGAACGAAGGTCGCAGCGGCCGGTCGATGAGACGACAGGTGAGGACCGCTTGGTCCGAGGGCTTGCCCTCGCGACGGAAGAAGGCGCCGGGGATTTTGCCCGCGGCGTAGGCGCGCTCTTCGATGTCGACGGTGAGCGGGAAGAAGTCGATACCTTCTCGAACGCTCTTGGCGGCCGCGACGGTCGCCAACAATATGGTGTCGCCGAGGCGAGCCACGACGGCTCCGTCGGCCAGTTGGGCCAGACGGCCCGCTTCAAAACTCAAAGTCTTTTCGGTGCCCGTAACCGGGCTACTTACGCTAATTGCGTCAGTCATTGGTATTGCTCCTATTTGGTTAGCAACACTCCGCCCGGATCCCAGTGGGCAACCTTCGCGAATCGCGACTGTTCTCCACTGGCCTCCGAGGAATCGGATGTGTTGAGCGCGTTGACGGCGTCAACGTGCCGTTCGGCTAGCGACGAATGCCGAGTCGGCCGATCAAAGCGCGGTAGCGCTCGACATTTCCGCGCTGCACGTAATCGAGCAGACGGCGACGTTGGCCGATGAGCTTCATGAGTCCACGGCGGGTGTGATGATCGCCCTTGTGAACCTTCAGGTGCTCGGTGAGGTGAGCGATCCGGTCCGTCAGAATCGCCACTTGGACTTCGGGGGAACCCGTGTCCGTCGCGTGAGCCTGATAGTCCTTGATGATCTGTTGCTTCTCAGCCATAACGTTTTTATGCCTTATGAGTCGGATGTCTCGTAGCAAGTCGCCAACGTGACGACCCACATGATCAGCGTCGCTGACCGAATATCTATTCTAGCAGTGCCGAGCCGAGAGTCGAGAACTTCTTGAATATCTCAAGGGTTTGTTCGACGTCCAGTCCGATCTGGGCGACCAACGCGGCCACGTCCGAGAAGACCGCTTCGCCGCGGAGTCGCTGCAGAAAGGCCACGTCGAGCGAGGCGTCGTAGAGGTCGGCGTCGAATCCGGGCAGATGAACCTCGACCAGGAGTGGCCCGTCATCGTAGAACTGCGGGCGCGTCCCGATCGAGATCGCCGCGGGACGCCAGGTGCGATCGGATGTGCGCGCGGCGCCGGCGTAAATACCTTGCAGGGGCAGCTGCTGGAGCGCCGCGGTGGCGAGGTTGGCGGTGGCGAAGCCCAGCTCGCCCCCGCGTGCGTCCCCGTGCACGACGCGACCGCGCAGGACGAATGGTCGCCCGAGCGTCGCGCTCGCCGAATCGATGTCCCCCGCTTCCAGGGCCTCGCGCACGGCGGTCGAACTCCAGCGCGGCTCACCGAAGGTGGGCGCTTCGTACACGCCGAATCCGTAACGCTGTCCCTCGGCACTGAGCAGGGCGACGTCGCCCGCTCGATCGTGCCCGAATCGGAAGTCCTCACCGACCACGATCTCCCAGGCGTGCAGCTCACCGGCCAGGACGCGACCAATGAAATCCGAGGCCGACTCGTTGGCGAGGTCTTGATCGAACGTCACCACGCGAACTTGTTCGATGCCCAGCGCTTCGAAACCTTCGAGTCGCTGGTCGAGCGTGCCGAGGAGCCGCAGTTCACGCTCGGGGGCGAGGATCAACGCCGGGTGCGGATCGAACGTGACGATGGTCGGCACGGCGTCCTTGGCGCTCAGGCCGTCGAGGTGCAACAACATGTCGATGACGGCCTGGTGGCCCAAGTGCAGTCCATCGAATACCCCGATGGCGATCACCGAATCATCGGTCGAAAGTTTCGACGTCTCTCCATCGCGCACGACAATCATCTGTGCAAACTACCCGCGCGTCGCTTCAGTAGGTGTCGCCAACACCAACTCGGGCTTCCACGATTCGTTGCGCCGCGAAAGAACCCCGATGAGTTCACCGGCGCCGTCCAGGGCGGCGACTTCGTCGCCGCGCAGGGTCTCTTCGAGCGCGAGGCGCTGACCCATTCGCATCGCGCGCGCTTGAACGTCGCTCAAGGTGACTCGATCGAGACCGGTCACGAACGCGGCCGGCGGGGCCAGCACCTGGCCGCCGTGTTCCACGACCTCGGCCAAGGCGTCCAGCGTCAGCGCGTTCTCGACCAGATGCGAACCGCTGGCGAGTCGGCGCAGCTCTATCAGGTGCCCGAGCGTCCCGAGACTTCGAGCGAGGTCGCTCAAGAGCACGCGCACGTACGTCCCGACGGAACACTCGACGTCGAAGCGCCACACCGATGGGTCGTCGGTGGGCGTGAGCGCGAAGATCGAGACGTCGATTTCTCGCGCGCTTCGTGCAACTTCGACACCGCGACGTGCGAGTTGGTGGAGGCGTTGACCGCCGACCTTGATGGCCGACACCATCGGCGGAGTCTGCGACTGCGAACCGAGCATCGCCTTCGTCGCGGTGTCGACGGCCTCGGTCGTCAACGGCGGTACCGGTCGTTCGTCGACCACGGCGCCGTCGGCGTCGAGCGAATCGGTGGCGACGCCAAACTTGACCGCGCCGACATAGCGCTTGGTCTCGGACTGCGCGAATCGCAGTAGGCGCGTCGAGGGACCGACGGCGAGCACCAAGAGCCCCGTCGCCATCGGATCGAGGGTGCCCGCGTGACCGACTTTCTTTTCGTGCAGTATCCGGCGTACGCGAGCGACGACGTCGTGACTCGTGAGTCCCTGCGGCTTGTCGACGAGCAGGAGGCCGCTACTCGTCGTCATGATTCTGGCGACGGATGATCTCTTCCACGGCCTCACCACTGGCCACGGCCGGATCGGCCATGAACGACAGCTTCGGCGTGCGCTTGAAGCGGGTCTGCGCGTTGACGGCCGCTTGAATCTGCGCCCGGCGCTCTTCGAGCGCGAGCCTGGTCTCCGGCGTCAGCGAATCGAAGAACACCATGGCTTGGCGCAGGTCCTGGGTCGTCTCCACGCCGGTCACGGTGACGATGCCGATGCGATCGTCGATGTCCGAGATCCTCGTGAGTTCGTCCGAGATGACTTCGCGCAGGATCTGATTGACCCGTGCCGAACGCGGATAGGGATGACGTGATCCGGATGAACGGGCCATGCGTTAGGCCGTTCTGGGAATCTCGCGCTCTTCGAAGGTCTCGATGATGTCGCCGGCCTTGAGGTCTTGGTAGTCGGAGAGACCGATACCGCACTCGAAGCCGGACGCCACTTCGCGCGCGTCGTCCTTGAAGCGACGCAGCGAGGTAATCGAGCCTTTCCAGATGATCGTCCCCTCGCGAAGGAAGCGGACCTTCGATCCTCGGGTGATGACGCCGTCGCGTACGAAGCAGCCGGCGATCGCGCCGACCTTGGGCACGCGAAAGACCTCGCGCACCTCGGCCTCGCCCGTGACGATCTCCTCGTACACCGGGGAGAGCAAGCCGAGCATGGCGGCCTCGATCTCCTCGATCAACTTGTAGATGATTTCGTAGGTGCGAATCTGGACGCCTTCGCTCTCGGAGAGATCGCGGCTGCGCTTGTCCGGTCGCACGTTGAAACCGATGATGGTGGCGTTGGACGCCTTGGCGAGCTGCACGTCGTTCTCGGTGATGCCGCCGACCCCGCGATGGACGATGACCAGTTTCACGTCGTCGCGCTCGAGTTTGCGCAACGACTCGGTGCACGCTTCGAGCGATCCCTGGACGTCGGCCTTCAAGACGATGTTGAGCGTCGCGGTCTCACCGCGCTGGATCTGTTCGAAGAGGTCCTCCAGACGGGCGCCGCTGGTCGAGGCGACGGGCTGGTGTCCGATGAGACGCGCGCGTTGGGCGCGGGCCTCGGCCAGGGACCTCGCGTGGGCCAGGTCGTGAGCGACCCGCATCTCGTCACCGGCGAAGGGAGGCTCGCTGAAACCGAGGATCTGCACGGGTGTCGAGGGACCGGCCGACTTGATCTGCTTGCCCTGATCGTTGATGAGCGCCTTCACCTTGCCGAAGGCCGCGCCGGCCACGACGGGGTCCCCGACCGCCAGCAGTCCCTTTTGCACCATGACGGTGGCCACCGGGCCCCGACCGACTTCGAGGTTGGCTTCGAGCACGGTCCCGACGGCGCGACCGCTGGGACGCGCCGCGAGTTCGGCCACCTCGGCGACCAGGAGGACCTGCTCGAGCAGTTCGTCGATGCCGGTGCCCTGCAACGCCGAGATCTCGACGCAGATAGTGTCCCCGCCCCACTTCTCCGGGACGAGTCCGTACTCGCTGATCTGCTGGAGCACGCGGTCGGGATTGGCGTCGGCCTTGTCCATCTTGTTGACGGCCACGATGAGCGGCACGTCGGCGGCCTTGGCGTGGTTGATCGCCTCCACCGTCTGGGGCATCACGCCGTCGTCGGCCGCCACCACGAGGATGATGATGTCGGTGACCTTGGCGCCGCGGGCGCGCATCGCGGTGAAGGCCTCGTGGCCGGGCGTGTCGATGAAGGCAATCGCCTTGCCCTTCCACTGCACGCGGTAGGCGCCGATGTGCTGGGTGATGCCACCGGCTTCGCCGGCGACCACGTCGGTCTGGCGGATCCGGTCGAGCAGCAGCGTCTTGCCGTGGTCGACGTGGCCCATCACCGTCACCACGGGCGGTCGCGGCGCGGCGGGAATCTCGTCGTCCTGGTCGTCTTCGTCGAAGAACTTCGCGAGGAGCGCGGCCTCTTGTTGTTCGCCGGGATCGACCATGTGCACGCTGGCGCCGACTTCGGCGGCGTAGAGCTCGATCATGTCGTCGCTCAGGCTCTGCACCGCCGTGACGATCTCGCCCTGCAAGAACAAGAAGCGGATGATGTCCGCGGCGCTGCGGTTGAGTTTGGGTCCTACGTCCTTGGCCGTGGAACCCCGCTCGATGATGACTTCACCGTCCGGAACGGGCAGGCTGCTCGGCTGCCAGGTGGTCATCTGGGTGGGCTCGAGCTCTTCCACGTTGCGACGACGACGGCGCGTGGCCTTGCGCTGCGAACCGCGAGGTCCGCCGGTCCCGCGACTCGGCGGTCCCCCACGGTTCGGACCACCGGGCGCGCCGGTCGGAGAGCTGGGCCGCTGTCCGGGGAAGCCACCACCGGCACCACCGGGACGCGACGTCGGGCCCCCGGGACGCGAGGCGGGATTGGGACGTGGACTCATCGGTCGCGGTCCTCCCGGACCGGACGGTCGAGCGCCCGGGGCGGACATCGGACGACGTGCACCGGGCGGCGGCGGGATGGGTCGGCCCGTCGCACTCATGGGACGTCCGGGCGGTGGCGGAATCGGTCGACCGGTGGAACTGAGCGGCGGGCGCGTCGACGGTGAACCGCCCTCGCCGGCTTCGCCCGAGACCGAGCGTTGGGTGGGACGAATGGTGGTCGGACCGCTGGGTGAGGCGATACGCGTCGGCGCCGGCTTGACGATGGGCGCACGACTGCGCACCACCTTGGGCTCCACGGCCGCCGGGGCGGGCGCCGATTCGGGCGCCGGTGCGACCGCGGTCGTTTCGCTCGCTTCGACGGGCTTGGTGACGCGACTGACCCGTGCCGGCGGAGCTTCGACGATCTCGGGCGCGACCGCGACGGCGGCCGCCTTCTTCGTGCCCGTCGCCTTGGTGGCCTTGGTGGCCTTGGCGGCCTTGGCCGCTTTGGCGGCCTCTTCGGGTTGGACCTCTCGACGTAGACCATCGGCGTCGGCGCGACGTCGGATCCGGTCGGCCTGGGCGTCCTCGATCGACGCCGAGGGGCTCGAGGCACCAATGCCGAGTTTTTGGGCGAGCGTGAGTAGCTCTTTGCTCGTGAGACCGAGCTCCTTCGAGAGCTCGTGCACACGGATCTTCTTCTGGGCCAAAACCTTCCCTTGCTTCTCGTACCCGCTTTCGCGAGCACAGTTATCTATTCTTCCACAACCACCGCTAACGCCAACCGCGACCCGTTTCCAAAGCGCGCAGGGCTTGGAGGTCGCGCTCGTTCGCGCTCGAGCGCAGGGCCCGAGCGAGGTGTCCCACGCGCAGTCCCTTCGAACACTCGTCGTCGCACCACCAGAGTCCCCGGCCGGGGCCCCGCCCGAGGTACCACGCGCCGTCGGATCGCCCGGCGCGCGTCATCTCGGAGTCGTGACGGATCTTTCGACAGACCACGCACGTGCGAGAGGGCGTTATGCCTCGCCCTCCACGACCGGTTCGGCGACCGCCTGCTCGGTCCCGGTGGGCGCCGCTGCGTCCTCGAGTTCGATCTCTTCGACGACGATGACCTCTTCGACGTGTCCCTCGGCGTCGGTGACGATTTCGTCGATCACGATCGCCGCGGTCCCGTCGTCGCCGGCCACCACCGCAATGGTCTCGTCCACCACCACGTCGCCGTCGGTCCACACCTCTTCGACCACTTCCTCTTCGACGCCCTCGTTCTCCGAACGGATGTCGATGCGCCAGCCCGTCAGTCGCGCGGCCAGTCGGGCGTTCTGCCCTTCCTTGCCGATGGCCAGCGAGAGTTGCTGGTCGTGCACGATCACCGTGGCGATGCCCTCGGTCTCGTCGAGTCGTACCTCGCGCACCCGGGCCGGCTGCAGGGCCGCCTGGATGAACTCGATGGGGTCGTCGCTGTAGGGCACCACGTCGATGCGCTCACTGCGCAGCTCGTTGGTGATGTTGCGCACGCGACTGCCGCGCGCGCCGACGCAGGCGCCGACGGGGTCGATCATGTGGTCGTTCGACGCCACCGCGATCTTGCTGCGGTGACCGGGTTCGCGCGCTAGGGCCTTGATCTCGACGATGCCGTTGGCGATCTCGGGCACTTCGATCTCGAAGAGCTTGGCCACCAGCGCCGGGTGGGTGCGGCTCACCACGATCTGCGGGCCTTTGTTGGTCTTGCGCACTTCGACGATGTACACCTTGATGCGCGCGCCGTGTTCGTACCGTTCGAAGGCGATCTGTTCGGCCTGGGGTAACAGGGCCTCCACTCGACCGAGGTCCAGCAACGTGTAGCGGTTGTCGTTCTGCTGCACCGTGCCCGAGACGATGTCGCCTTCGCGATTGGCGAACTCTTCGTACATCTGGCGTCGCTGGATGTCTCGAATGAGCTGCATCAAGACCTGCTTGGCGGTCTGGGCGGCGATGCGTCCGAAGTCTTCGGGCGTGGCGTCCCACTCGCGCGTGACGTTGCCCTCGATGTCGAGTTCCAGGCCCCACACCTTGATCTCTCCGGTCTCGGGATTGATCTCGACTTCGGCGTCTTCGGCCGAGTCGGGACGGCGCTTGTAGGCGGCGAGGAGCGCGTTGGCGAGGGCGATGAGCAACTCCCCTTCGTCGATGTTCTGGTCACGAGCAATCTGTCCCAACGCTTCTAGGAATTCAAAGTTCGCCATGCCTACCCTCCCTTCCTCGTCGATGAAGCCGCTGACTTCGCGCGTGAAGGCGAAGGCTTCGCTTCGGCGCCCCACTTAAAGACGGTGCGCGCACGTTCGACGGCGTCGAGCGCCACGACGACGCGGCCGTGTTCGGCGTCGTCGAGCGTCACCGACGTGTCGTCGGCCGCGACGACGGTTCCTTCGAGTCGGCGCGTCGGGGCGTCACCACGCAGCTCGCGCAACGTGACGACCTCACCGATGGTCGAGATGAAGTGCGCCGGCGTGCGGAGTTTGCGCTCGAGCCCCGGGCTCGAGACGTCCAGGGTGAAACGACTGGGAATCGGATCGTTCACGTCCAGCCACTCCGAGATCGATCGATTGGCCTTGGTGAGGGCCTCTAGGTCCACGCCGCCCGGCTTGGTCACGACGACGTTCAGGGTCCCCTTGACCATTTCCAGGTCGTAGAGGTCCAGTCCGAGTTCGGATAGGAGGGAGCGCAGTGGTGTCTCTAAGTCCACGACCGTCTCCTCTCCCTCTGCCGTTCGGACGTTCGGACAAAGAAAAAGCGCGGGCCCGAGGCCCGCGCTTAAACGAGTCCATACGTCCTGAGCGGACTGTAGCCAGCAATTGTAGCATTTCTCGCCCCTGATGACAATCGAAATCCGCTCCTCGCGCCGTCAAGAATCATCATAAATTCTTCATTAAAATGCCCTGTTCGACCCGGACGAACCGGTGTTACATTCGACCCGTGTCGCCGAACAAACCTCGAGCGCGAGCGGTGCCAATTGCCCTAGCCACCCTCGCGGTCGTGGCGACACTGTTGTTTTCGATTGCCGGCGCCTCGGCGGCCAAGGCCGCCAAGGCGACCACGACGACGAACGTGAAATCCTCAGAGTGCACCGCCGCACAGCTTTCATTCTCCGGCCCCGGCGCCGTCTCGGCGCAGTTAGGCGAGGACGGCTTCACGATCGCGCTGACCAACGTGAGCACCCGGTCGTGCCAGATTCACGGCTATCCGACCGTGCGCTTTTACACCGGCGCGGGACGTCTACTCACGTTCGTCTACTCCCACTCCAGCCAGTACTTCCGTCATCGGGCTCCGCGCCTTCTCACCCTCGCGCCGCGCGCCCACGCCTACTTCTTGGTGGCCAAGTATCGCTGCGACCTCGGTGATCGCTACGTCTCCTCGTTCTTTTATCTCATCGCTCCCTACACCACCGGTTCGCCGTCGGTCGAACACGCCAGCGGCGTGGGACCGGGCGTCATGGACTACTGCAAAGGTTCCTCACGCGGACCGGGACAGACGCTCGGCATCACACCCATTGTCTCCACCAGGGCTCAGTTGTTCAACTGAGTCGATCAGTACGACTTCGAGACGATGCACACGAGGTCGTCTTCGAGGTCGTTGAGCGGCATCGATCCGTCGCGGCGCTGCAGGCAGCGCACCGTGACGGCCTCCACCTTCAACTCCGCTTCACCGGCCACGCCCACTCTGGACCAGTCGAGCCGCGCGAATCCCGTCTCCGAGGCTTCGATCGCTTCGGCGATGTTCGCCACGTCGTGGGTCGCTGCGGCCAAGCGCGACTTCGCGCCTTCGAACATGTCGTGCTGGATCTCTTCGAGGAGCGTCAGCGCCGTGGCGGCCACGCCGTCCAAGGTGAGCGTCTGCTTCGTCCCGTCGTCGCGGCGCACGACGGTCACCAGTCCTTCTTTCAGGTCGCGGGGCCCGACTTCGATGCGTAAGGGCACGCCCTTGATCTCCCAATCGGTGACGCGACGACCGAAGCTGCCCCGACCCCGGTCGATTCGCACGAGGACCCCGGCCGCCTTGAGCGTCGCCGCGACGTTCTCGCACGCTTCATTCACGGCGGGCTCGTCGCGCACGGCGATGACCACCGCTTGGATCGGTGCCAGTCTCGGCGGGACGACCAGTCCGTCGTCGTCGCCGTGGAGCATGATGAGTCCGCCCACCATGCGCGTCGACGCGCCCCACGAGCTGGTGTAGCAGAGTTCGGCCTGTCCCTCTTCACTCTGGAAGTAGATGTCGAAGGCTCGGGCGAAGTTCTGTCCGAGCTCGTGACTGGTGGCCATCTGCAACGCTTTGCCGTCACGCATCATTCCTTCGGCGGTCATCGAGTTGATCGCGCCGGCGAAGCGTTCGCTGGCCGGTTTGATCCCGAGGTAGGTCGGCGCCGCGAGCACGTTCTCCAAGAAGTCGTTGTAGACCTCGAGGTGGATCTTGGTGGCGAAGGCGTTGGCGTCTTCGTAACTGGCGTGCGCCGTGTGGCCCTCCTGCCAGAGGAACTCCGAGGAGCGCAAGAAGAGTCGCGGTCGCAACTCCCAGCGAACCACGTTGCTCCACTGGTTGAGGAGCAGCGGCAGGTCGCGGTAGCTCTGGATCCACTTGGCCATGAACTCACCGATCACCGTCTCGGACGTGGGACGCACCACGATCGGCTCGGCCAGTTCCTCGCCGCCGGCGTGGGTGACGACGGCCAGTTCGGGACTGAATCCCTCGACGTGCTCGGCCTCGCGCTGGAAGTAGCTCAAGGGGATGAAGAGCGGGAAATAGGCGTTCTGCGCCCCGGTCTCTTTGATGCGCGCGTCCATCTCGGCCTGCATCCGTTCCCAGATCGACCACCCGTAGGGGCGGATCACCATCGTGCCGCGCACCGGCCCGTTGTCGGCCATCTCTCCCTTGGCCACGACGTCTTGATACCAACGCGGGAAGTCTTCGCTCTGGGGGGTCAGAACACTCGGGGCCACGAATCTCCTTTGATCGTGGCGACAGCCTATCCAAACGGCTTTTTAGCCTTCGACGCGTCGACGGATCTTTTCGATGCGCTCACTCGCGTGATTCACGTCGGCGCCGCGGTCATCCAGGAGCATCGCACGATCGGCCTCGGCCTCGGCCTCGGCGCCGATGTCGCGCGCGGCCAGTCGTGCTTCGACGCCTTCGGCGACGATCTTCTTCGCCTCGTCGACCAAGGCCTCGACCATCTCGTCCTCTTTCACCACGCGCACGATCTGTCCCTTGATGAAGAGGTGACCGCGCTTCTTGCCGGCGGCGATGCCCAAGTCGGCGTGACGCGCCTCGCCCGGACCGTTGACGACGCAGCCCATGACCGCGACCTGGATCGGCAGGTTCAACGCCGACAACGCGTCCTGGGCCTCGTTGGCGATCTTGATGACGTCGACCTCGGCGCGACCGCAACTGGGACAGGCGATCAGGTCCAGGCCCTTTCGTTCCCGCAGACCGAGGACCTCGAGCAGCGTGCGACCGGCGCGCGCCTCTTCGACCGGATCGGCGGTGAGCGAGTAGCGCAGGGTGTCGCCGATGCCTTCGGCCAGCAACGTGGCGATGCCGGCCGTGCCCTTCAACAGTCCGCCGGGCAACGGGCCCGCTTCGGTCACGCCCAGGTGCAATGGGTGGTCGAAGGTCTCCGAGGCGAGACGGTAGGCGGCGATCATGGTGGCGACCGAGGAGGCCTTGACCGAGATCTTGACGTCGTGGAAGTCCACCTCTTCGAAGTAGGCGAGCTCCAGTCGCGCCGATTCGACCAGGGCTTCGGGGGTGGCGCCGCCGAAGCGTTCGTAGATGTCGGGGTGCAGGCTGCCGGCGTTCACGCCGATGCGGATCGGCACGCCGCGGTCGCGCGCCTCCGAGGCCACCAACTTGATCTCTTCGGGCTTTCGCAGGTTGCCGGGATTGAGGCGCAGTCCCTGGACGCCGGCCTCGAGGGCCGCCAGCGCCATCTCCACGTGGAAGTGGATGTCGGCCACGATGGGTACCGGCGAGCGCGGAACGATCTGGGCCAGACCCTCGGCCGCCGCGACTTCGTTGCAGGTGCAGCGCACGATGTCGGCGCCCTCGGCCGCCAGCGCGTAGATCTGTTGGAGCGTGCCTTCAACGTCGGCCGTTTTCGTGGTCGTCATCGACTGGACGGAGATGGGCGCGTCGCCACCGACCTTTACGGAACCGACGGCAATCTGGCGCGTCTTTCGGCGGGGGTTGAGGGGGCTAGCGGTGACGTCCACTCATCCAGTCTGCCCGTTCCTCCGCGAAGCGAAGCAGCTAGTGGAACGGATTGGCGATCGGGTGGGCGATGTCGAGAAAGAGCGTGGTGGCGAACAGGACCAGCAGCACCCCCATGAAGGCGTAGATGATCGGCGCCATCTTGTTGACGTCGGCGTGATAGCGAATGCCGCGGCGCGAGCGCAGCCGCTCGTAGGTGGCGATGGCCACGTAGCCCCCGTCCAAGGGCAGCATCGGCAACATGTTGAGCACGCCCACGAAGATGTTGACCGCCATCAAGATGAGCAGCAGGTCACCCGGTCCGGTCTGCGTGCTCTGGACCGCGATGCGCACCACGCCCACGATCGACTCCGGCCGGGTCAGCTGGTTCTTCGGATTGGTCGCCGCGGCCGGGGAAGCGACCTGATGGAAGAGGCTGGAGAACTCCCCCGGGGAGAAGACGTGCACGATCGCGTGCACGGCCGTGCCGAGCAGTGATCCCACTTCGGTGAAGGAACCGGGGATCGCGGCGTACCAGGCGTCGCGGACGGCGAGGCTCTCCAGGCTGACGCCGAGGTAGCCGCGCGCGCCCAAGGCCTTGCCGTTGACTTTGATCGTCGTACCGTTGACCGGCATCGCGTGCAGCGTGAGGTCGTGACCAGAGCGCTGCACCAGGATCGTGATGCTCTTCCCCGCGTCGTGACCGACGATGGTCTGCAGTTGGCTATCACTCGAGATGGCGACGCCGTTGATGGCGACGATTTGGTCGCCGGCCTTCAGGCCGGCCAGTTGGGCGGCGTTCTGCGTATGGCCCTGCCACTTGGTGAAGTCGTAGACGCCGACGTGACTGGCCGAGGGCAGGCCGACGAAGGTGAGCGCCGCCCAGGCCAGGAGCAGGGCCATGACGAGGTGCATCAGCGACCCGGCCGAGGCGAAGAGGACCTTCCTCGGGTACGACGCCGAACGGTAGGTCCGGGCCTCCTCCGCGTCGGGAATCGTCTCGGTCCAGGTCATGCCCGGCACCTTGACGTAGCCGCCGCCGAGGATCGCGCGCACGCCGTATCGGGTTTCGCCGATGGTGGTGGACCAGAGGACCGGACCGAAGCCCACGAAGAAGTCGGTCACCTTCATGCCGGCGCGCTTGGCGGTGATGAAGTGTCCGAACTCGTGGGCCATCACAATGAAGACGATCGCGAAGATCACGAGCGGCAGGGCCCAGCCGACGATCCAGGTGAGCAGCGCCACGAAGACGACCATGCCCACGAGAAGGAACATCAGGGACCGACGGGTGTCGGGGTTCGGATCCATGACTATTGGTTGAGAATACCGTGGGCTCGCGCCCGAGCGGTCGCGTCGTTGGCGACCAGGTCCTGTAAGGAATCCAACGGATCGGCCACGTACCCGTCCATCACGCGCGCGACGACGTCGACGATGTCGCACCACTTGATCTCGTCGGCCAAGAACGCCGCCACCGCCACTTCATTGGCGGCGCTCAGCCAGGCCGGCGCCGCGCCGCCCAGGCGCGAAGCCTCGTAGGCCAGGCCGATCGCCGGGAAGGCCTTGGGATCGGGCGCCTCGAAGGTCAACTCCAGGTCCTGGGTGAAGTCGATCGCGCCCCATCCGTGATCCAAGCGCACCGGCAGTCCCAGGCAGTAGGCGATCGGCAAGCGCATGTCGGGGCGCGAGAGTTGGGCGAGGACCGACCCGTCCACGTACTCCACCATCGAGTGCACGATCGACTGGGGATGCACGACCACCTCGACCCGTTCGACGTTGATGCCGAAGAGCGCCGACGCCTCGAGCACCTCGAGACCCTTGTTCATCAGTGTCG
This sequence comes from uncultured Acidimicrobiaceae bacterium, assembly GCA_963716515.1. GTDB lineage: Bacteria > Actinomycetota > Acidimicrobiia > Acidimicrobiales > RAAP-2 > RAAP-2. Next base: position 744,841 of record OY970319.1, on the reverse strand, counting down.
ACGAGTCGATGGTGATCTTCGCTCCCATCGACCAGGTCGGGTGGTTCAGGGCGTCGGCCTTGGTCGCCCCGCGCAGTTGGTCGAGCGTCCAACCGCGAAAGGGTCCGCCCGAAGCGGTGAGCAACAGTCGTCGCACGTCGGGGTAGCCCGCTTCGCCCGGTGAACCGGCCAGGCACTGGTGAATCGCGCAGTGCTCGGAGTCGACCGGCAGCATCATGGCCCCCGGCGTCGAGCGGACCTTGGCCACCAACGGGGCCGCGGCGATGAGCGACTCCTTATTGGCGAGGGCCAGTCGCTTGCCGGCCGCCAGCGCCGAGAGCGTGACCGGTAGTCCGGCGAAGCCGAGCACCGCGTTCACCACGATGTCGGCGCTGGCGGCGAGGGAGGACAGTCCGTCGTCGCCGACCACGATGTCGACCTTCGCGCCCACCAACTCGGCCAGGGTGTCGCGATGGCCGTCGCTGACCACGCCGACGCGCGTCACGCCGAACTCCTTCACGATGGCGGCTAGTTCGTGGAGATGTTCACCGCCCGAGAGCGCGACCAGTTCGAACCTCTGGGGCTCTCGACGCAGCACGTCGAGCGTCTGGGTCCCGATCGATCCGGTGGCGCCGAGGAGCGCGACGCTGCGCACCGACGGCATCGTCAGCCCAGTTTGAGAACGTGGCAGAGGTAGTACATGGTGGGCAGCGCGAACAGCAGGCCGTCGATACGGTCCAACAGTCCGCCGTGTCCCGGCAACAGCCGGCCGAGGTCCTTCACCCCGATCGTCCGCTTCACCATCGACTCGAACAGATCACCGAGCGGCACCACGATCGAGATCGCCACGGCCGCCTCGAGGCCGTTCTTGCCGGACCAGACGCTCATCAGCGGCAAGAGCGTGAAACCCACGATGAGCGTCACGATGGTCCCGCCGGCGGTGCCCTCCAAGGTCTTGTTCGGTGACAGAAGTTTGTTCAGCGTGCGCTTGCCGAACTGTCGCCCGATGATGAAGGCGCCCGAGTCATTGGCGACCGTCAGCACCATCGCCCCGAAGAGGTACGAGAGTCCGTGACCGTTCGCGAACGAGCGCGGGGCCACGAAGAGCAGGGCGTAGGAACCGATGACGCCGATCCAGACGTAGACGAAGACCGTGGCGCCCAGACCGTCCAAGACGTCGACCTCTCGCCCGGCGTTCAGGTACCACACGAAGCCGAAGATGATCAGCAGGACGCTGACGGCGCCCACCGAGGTGAGACCCTTGTTGTAGACGGCGACCCCGAGGGTCAGGATCGCCACGATGCCGAGCACCGTGGCCGGATGGGCCCCGGCCGAGCGGAACCCGGCGTAGGCCTCGGCCCCGGCCAGGCCGAGCACCACCAGCGCCATGACCGCGACGGGCAAGGCGCCCAGTTTGAAGACCACCGAGACGATCGCCGCCAGCACCACCCCGGTCAGGAGTGCGCGAGCGAAGTTGCGATCGTTGCTCTGGCGAACGGCGCGGCCGGCCAGCGGATTGGTCGAGATCGACCGTCGGGTGCGTTGGATGCGATCCGGCTCGGGGCGCGGTGCTTCGGTCACGAACTCGTCGTGCACCGGAACCTCTTCGGGCTCGGCGAACTCCCACGGTCGCGCGGTGTCTTCGCGCTGTTCGCCGGCGAGGATCGCCGTGTCGAATTGGTCCTCGTGGGCCACCCAGTCGGCTTCGCCTTCGCGCCAGGCCGGGGCGGGAATCGCCGACCAGGGGTCGTCGCTGTCGGCCGCTTCGCGCGCGACCACGATCGGCACCTGCCCGGTCGGGGCGTCGGTCCAGTGCGGCAGCAACGTCGTGGGGTCGATGAGCATCGTCTCGTCGGCCGCGTCGGCGGCGATCTCGGCGCCGGTGATCGTCACCCGGGAGTCGGTCGAGCTCACGACGGGCATCTCGCCCGTGGGCTCGTCGAAGAGCGTGCCGTCGTCGTCGTCAGACTTCAAGTAGTTCCTGCTCCTTGTGAGCGAGCAGCGCGTCCACCAGCGCCACTTCTTCTTGGGTCATCTTGTCAAGAATCTTCTCGTAGTGCTCGAGGTCGTCGCTGGAGATGCTCTTGTCCTTCTCCAGGGCCTCGAGCTCCTGGCGGGCGTGGCGTCGACAGCCGCGCAGGGCCACCCGGCCCTCCTCGGCCTTGGTGTGGACGATCTTCACGAAGCTCTTGCGCCGCTCTTCGGTGAGTGACGGGAAGGTGAGGCGAATGACCACGCCGTCGTTCGAGGGATTGAGTCCCAGGTCGGCGTTGGAGATCGCCTTTTCGATGGAGGCCATGGCGCCCTTGTCGAAGGGCGAGACCACGAGGAGTCGCGGCTCGGGCACCGAGAAGTTGGCCAGCTGCTTCAAGGACGTCTCGGCGCCGTAGTAGTCGACCAGCAGGTTCTCGACCAGTGACGGCGACGCCCGACCGGTGCGAACGGTGGAGAACTCGGACTTGGCGTGCTCGATCACTTTCGCCATTCGTTCACGAGTGTCTTGCATCACCAGCTCGACCAGTTCGTTTTCCATTACCTCACCAGCGTACCGACGGCCTGACCGTCGAGCGCGCGACCCAAGTTTCCATCAGCCATCAGGTCAAAGACGCGAATCGGCAAGTGATTGTCCTTGCAGAAGGTGATGGCGGTCATATCCATGACGCGAAGGTCCCTCGCGATGACCTCGTCGAAGGACAACTCCTCAAATTTCGTGGCCGCGGGATTGACGCGCGGATCTTCGCTGTAGACGCCGTCGACCCCGCCGTGGGTGCCCTTCAACACGATGTCCGCTTCGATCTCGGCCGCGCGCTGGGCGGCCGGCGTGTCGGTCGTGAAATAGGGATTGCCCATGCCGGCGGCGAAGATGACCACCCGGCCCTTTTCGAGGTGCCGCACGGCGCGGCGACGAATGTAGGGCTCGGCGACCTGGTCCATGCCGATGGCCGAGAGCACGCGCGTCGGACGTCCGTGGGTCTCAATGGCGTCCTGGAGGGCCAGGGCGTTGATCACCGTGCCGAGCATCCCCATGAGGTCCGAGTTGGCGCGGTTCATGCCGGCCATGGCCCCGGTCGCGCCACGCCAGATGTTGCCGCCGCCGACCACCACGGCCAGTTCGAGGTCGCCCCGTTCCATGGCCTTGGCGATCTCGGACGCGAGGAAATCCACCGTCGACGCGTCGATGGTCTCGTCACTGGCGGCCGAGGCGAGGGCCTCACCGGACAGCTTCAGGACCACGCGGCGCACGGTGATGACCTATCCCCCGATGACCACTTGCGCGAACGCCGTGATCGAGGCGCTGCCCAAGAACTGAGCGATGGTCTGCTTTTCGTCCTTCACGTAGCTCTGTTCGACCAGCACGCGGTCCTTGAACCACCCGTTCATCCGTCCCTCGATGATCTTGGGCAGCGCCGCTTCCGGCTTGCCCTCGTTGCGAGAGATCTCCTCGACGGTGGCGCGCTCGGCGTCGATCTCGGACTGCGGTACGTCCTCGCGGTTCAAGTAGAGGGGCTTGGTGAAGGCGGCGTGCACCGCGATCTCGTGGGCCACCTCTTCCGAGGCCCCCTTCACCACGATGATGACGCCGTTGTTACCCCGTCCGGACTGTTGGTGCATGTAGGTGTCGACGACCTCGCCGTCACCGGCTTCGAGACGATGGACCCGACCGATCGAGATGTTCTCCTTCAGCGTGGTCAACATCTTCTCGACCTGGTCGTCGAAGTGCGACACGGCGTCGGTGCCTTCGGCACAGACGCGCGCCGCGATCTCATCGACCAGCGAGACGAACTCCTCGGATTTGGCGACGAAGTCGGTCTCACAGCGCAATTCGACCATGGCCGCGACGTTGCCGTTGCGCACCACGGCGACGGCACCGTCACCGGCTGCGCGCCCGGCGCGTTTGGCGGCCGAGGCCTTGCCCTGGACGCGCAGCCACTTCGTCGCCTCATCCATGTTGCCGTCGTTGACTTCCAGCGCCTGCTTGGCGTCGAGGATCCCGACACCGGTCGCTTGGCGCAGCGCCTGTACTTCTTTCGCGGTGATAGCCACCTTGGTTCTCCTCGTTGAATCTCTGCTAAAGAAATTTAGGCGTTGGCCGTGGTGTCGTCGGACTGCGTCACCGCGTCGGCGTCGACGGCCCCGTCACTCGTCGCCGGTGGCGCGGCCTCGGGCTCGGGCGTGCTCACGATGACGAGCTCGGGCGCGTCGTCCGGTGACACCTCGGGGGCCACGTCGGCGAGCACTTCGTCGGCCGGCGTCTCGGGTGCCGCGTCGGCCAAGACGGCGTCGGCCGGTGTCTCGGGCGCCGCCTCGGTGACCGTGACCTCGTCGATCAGCGCGGCTCGGTTGGCCGGCGCCGAGGACTGCTTTGAAATGACCGGACGGTTCTGTCGGATGTAGCGACCTTCGGTGACGGCGTCGGCCATCAGGCGACAGAGCAGAGCGCCGGAGCGGATGGCGTCGTCGTTGCCGGGGATGACGTAGTCGATGACGTCCGGGTCGCAGTTGGTGTCGACCACCGCGACGACCGGCAGGCCCAGTTTGCGAGCTTCGGTCACGGCGATGTGTTCCTTCTTCGTGTCGATCACGAAGATGGCGTCGGGAACGCGCTCTAGATTGGCGATGCCCGAGAGGTTGCGGTCGAGCTTCTCCAGTTCGCGACTGTGACGCAGGGCCTCGCGCTTGGGCATGTTCTCGAAGTCCCCGGCGCGCTGCATCGAACGAAGTTCCACCATGCGCTTCACGCGCCCGGCGACGGTGGCGAAGTTGGTGAGCATGCCGCCCAGCCAACGCTGGTTCACGAAGGGCATGCCGCAGGCCTTGGCGTAGTCCTCGATGGGACCCTGAGTCTGCTTCTTGGTGCCCACGAAGAGGATGACGCCGCCGTCGGCGACCAGGTCGCGCACGTAGGCGTAGCTGGTCTCGATGCCGAGCAGCGTCTTTCGCAGGTCAATGAGGTAAATGCCGTTGCGCTCGCCGAGGATGAACCGGCGCATCTTGGGATTCCAACGGCGGGTCTGGTGCCCGAAGTGCACTCCCGAGTCCAGCAGTTCTTGCAGTGTGACTAATGCCACGTCATTCTTCCTTCCGTTCGGTTGCTCGATCACCAGTGGTGCACCCGAGGGCGACCGTACGAAACCACGGCGATATATCGTCAACTCCCCCACTGTGAGAGAGCCCGTCTATCTTACTCGCTGGCGATCAGCTAGCCCCTCGGGTGGGTGTCGTGGTGCACTTTCTGCAGTCGCGATTTCGAGACGTGGGTGTAGATCTGCGTGGTGGTGAGGCTCTCGTGACCGAGCAGTTCTTGCACCACGCGAAGGTCCGCGCCACCTTCGAGCAGATGCGTCGCGTAGGTGTGGCGAAGGGCGTGGGGGTAGACGTGGCCCCGCGCCACCCGGTTGTCCAGAATCCGCCGCACGTCGCGCGGGCCGAGTCGATGGCCGCGTCGATTGAAGAAAAGGGCGTCCACTGGTGAATCGGCGCGCATCACGTCGGCGCGCGCGTCCTCCGTCCAGAGATGCACGCTCTCCAGTCCTCGGCGATGCAGCGGCACGATGCGCTCTTTTCGACCCTTGCCGAGCACGCGGAGCAGTCCCTGGCGAAAGTCGACCGAGCCGACGTTCAGCCCGCACAGTTCACTGACGCGCAGCCCGGCGCCGTAAAGGACCTCGCAGACGGCGCGGTCTAAGGTCGCCCAGGTGTCGTCACCCCAGTCGTCGTCGAGCAGGGCGTCGAGCTGTTCACGAACCACGATCTTGGGCAGACGATGATTGGGGCGCGGGGCCGAGAGCCGGGCGGCCGGACTCTCCTCCAAGTGCCCGCGCTGGACCATCCAGGAGAAGTAGCCCCGTAGCGAGGCGCGTCGTCGAATAATCGACGTTCGTTCGTCGCCGCGTTCGGTCATGAACGCCAGATAGTCGCGCAGCGTTCGCACCGTCACTTCGTTCGGTCGATGGAGGTCTCGCTCGTCGGCCCAGTCGACGAAGGCGTCGAGGTCGCTCAAATACGCCGTCTGGGTCGCTTCGGCCCGGTCGGTCGCGCGCAGCGTGATGGCGTAGTCCTTCCGGTACCACTGCCCCGTGGCCCGAGCTGCGTGGCGTTGCGGCGACACGCCCCCAGGCTACCTACGACTCGAGGGCCGCTTCGCGACCTCCTAAGGTGAATGGGGAATCTGAGGGGGCACACGTGTCGCGAATCTTGATTGTCGAAGACGACGACCACATCCGCACCGCACTTCGTTTGATGTTCGAGGGTGAGGGCTTCGTGGTCGACGACGCCCCGACGGGCGAAGTCGGCATCGCCCTCTTCAATCGCATGGCCTCGGACATGGCCATCGTCGACATCATGTTGCCGGGCATGTCGGGGTTCGAGACCTGTGTGGCGCTGCGCAGCGCCAGCGACCTGCCGATCGTCATCGTCTCGGCGCGCGACGACACGGCCGACGTCGTGCTCGGACTCGAGTCGGGCGCCGACGACTACGTCACCAAGCCCTTCGTCCCCGAAGAGCTGTTGGCGCGCGTGCGCGCGCACCTGCGCCGTCGGCCGGAGAAGAGCACCGGCGCCTTCCAGCTCGGCTCGCTGCACGTGATACCCGACGAGGGCGTCGTGCGCGAACCCGACGGTACCGAGTTGCACCTCACCTCCACGGAGTTTCGCCTTCTGACCGACCTCGCCTCCAACAACGGCAAAGCCCTCTCGCGCGAAGACCTGCTCGAGCGGGTGTGGGGCTACGACTACTTCGGGGACAGTCGACTCGTGGACGTGCACATCCGCCGGCTCCGCATGAAGATCGAGCCCGATCCGGCCAACCCGATCTTTCTCGTGACGGTACGCGGCACCGGGTACAAGCTGGTCATCTAATGCGCCGACGGAGTCTTCGACTTCGCCTGCTCGTGACCTTTGGACTGGGCGCCTTGGTGATCAGTTCGCTCTTCGCGTCGCTCACCTACGTCGGCGTCAAGCACCTGTTGATCTCGAACCAGCAACAGACCGACCTCAGCCAGAGTTACGTGAACGCCGCGCTGGTGCGCAGCACGCTGTACTCGTCGCCGACCGAGCTGTCCGACCTGCTCAACTCGATCCAAAAGGCCACCGCCTCGAACGTGCTGGTCCAAACGCACCATGAATGGTTGGCCAAGTCAAACCGCGCCTCGACCAACGACGTGTCAACCGCCACGATCAAGACGGTGGGCGCCGGCCACGCCACCGAACAGACGCTGAACGCTGGGGGGCGAATCATCTTCGTCGTGGGCGTGCCGATTCCTTCCGTCGAGACCCAGGTCTTCGAGGTCTTCCGGCTCGACAACCTGGAGCGCACGCTGCGCGTGCTGGCGCTGGTGTTGACCCTGGGCGCGCTCTTCACGTCGATCGTGGGCATGAGCGGCGGCATCTGGGTCACTCGCCGCACGGTTCGACCCCTCGAGGAGGTCTCCTACGCGGCCGCCCTGATCGCCGAAGGGGCGCTCACGACGCGACTGCAAGTCAATCGGGCCGACCGCGAGGTCCAACAGCTGACCGAGTCGTTCAATCAGATGGTCAGTCAACTCGTGCTGCGCCTGGAGCGCGACGCGCGTTTCGCCAGCGACGTGAGCCACGAACTCCGCTCGCCCCTCACCACCTTGGCCACCACGGCGTCGGTACTGCAACAGCACCGCGAGGACCTCACCGCGGCCGGCCGCGAGAGCCTGGATCTCCTGGTCGCGGACCTCTCGATCTTCCAATCGCTGGTCGAGGACCTCCTGGAGATGTCGCGCAGCGACGCCGGCGCCGTACCGCTCGACATGGAGACACTGTCGGCGATCGAACTGGTCCACCAGTCCGTTCGCTCGGCCGCTCGCCGCCACGGGATCGACGAGCCGCCCGTCGAGATCGCCGAAGGCGTCGGTGATCCTCACGTGCTGGTGGACCGCCGGCGATTCGAACGCGTCATCACCAACCTGATCGACAACGCGCACCGCTACGCCGCGGGCGCGGTCGCCTTGCGCGTGGACGTGCTCGGCAGCCAGCTCGCGGTGAACGTCGACGACGCCGGATCGGGTGTTCCGCGTGACGAACACGAACAGGTCTTCGAACGGTTCTTCCGCGGTCGCGCGGCCCACGACCGCGGTATCGCTCGAGGGACCGGGCTCGGATTGGCCCTGGTACGCGATCACGTGAGCGCCTTCGGCGGGACGATCACCGTCACCGATAGTCCCGACGGTGGCGCGCGCTTCCAGATTCTGCTGCCGATCGTGAAGGGCGTGCCATCGTGAAAAGGGTCCGAGCTCTTCTCGCTCTTTCGCTGGGCGCGCTCGCCCTGGCCGGATGCTCGCTGGTCCCCACGGCGTCCTCACCGCAGTTGATCGGTCCCAAGCACGTCCCCTTCGGTCTGCTCGGCAAGACCATCCCGGGCACCAACAACGGACGGGTCCGCTTCATCTCGCTCCCGGTGTACATCGTGGACGCGACCGGGCACCTATCGCCGTTGAGTCGGATCGTGCCCGCACCACCGGTCTTGGAGTCGGTGTTGCGCCAACTCATCATCGGGCCAACCAAGTTCGAATCGTTCGCCGGCTACACCTCGGCCCTTCCGAAGAACCTGAACATCCTCTCGGCGAGCTTTCGCGGGGGCATCGGCTACATCGACCTGGCCACCACCCTCTCCAAAATGGCCCGTAGCCAGGAAGTCCTCGCCATCGGCCAACTCGTCTTGACGACCCGCGACGTCGGCGTCACGCTCGGTATTGAGGTGAAGGGCATCGAGATCAACGTCGCCGGCGTGGTGCAGAGCTCGCCGTTGCCGGGCGGTCACGCAGCGAACCTCGTGACGGCCCGCGACTTTCAGCGTCTCTTGAACCCCTAGGCGATGGTCGCCGAGCGATGGGCCGGCGCGGCGTTCCAAAGATGTTCCAGGTCGTAGTACTCGCGCGCGGCCTCGTCGAAGACGTGCACGATGACGTCGCCGTAGTCGAGCGCGATCCACTCGGCGCTGGACCAACCTTCGACGCGCAACGGTTTCAGGTCGAGCGCGATCTCGACGAGTCGTTCGACCTCTTCGGCGATAGCGCGCACCTGTCGATCGTTGCGTCCCGACGCGACGACGAGGGCGTCGAAGGAGTCGACCAGTTCACGCAGGTCGAGCACAACCGTGTCGCGACCGAGCTTGTCCTCGGCGGCCATCACGGCGGCGTTCACGAGGGCGGCGACGAAATCCGACTGTGGGCCGCGAGAGGTCTCGCCGCTCGTTACCAAGTCACTCAGTGCGACACTCCGAGCACGACCAGCGCGGCGACAAAGGGGACGGTGAGTGAGGTCACTCCAATAAGGGCGTATCGGTGCTTCAGGCGACGGATCTCTCTTCGACTCTTCGGCGCCGCTTCCAGGCCCCGCAGCCTCGTGGGCTGGGGCTCGGTCGCGTCAAAGAGTCGAACTGCCATCCCTTGGACTTTAGCCTCGAGCGCTCTGGTAAAGCGGAATCACTGACTCCGGGAGGAATTGGCGAAGGTTCGTCGACGTCGGCTCGAGTCCGCGCACGTAGGAACTCGAAAGATCAACGGGGTCCATCGGTATCTCGTAGCTCACCCATCCATCAGGCACAACGCTCTGAGCGCCCGGTCGCGGCACCACGCCCACACGAACCAATGTTCGTAGTTCGTCGGCCTCGTGCCACCCATTCAGTTGTTCCGCGAGATCCGCGCCGACGATGAGGTCGACGGCGTCACAGTCGGCCAAGAGTTCGCGCACCGTGTCAATGGTGTAGCTCGGACCGTCACGTCGAATCTCGCGATCGGACACTTCGACCAGCGCGAGGTCACCGAAGGCCGCGCTCGCCATCGCCAAACGAAGCGTCGCGTCGCGCACGTCGCCCTCCAGGCGCTTCACGTAGGGATCGCCCGCGACGGTCACTTCGATGAGGTCGTAGCGACCGCTGGCGGCCGCGGCTCGAAGGGCGGCCACGTGACCGAAATGGGGCGGATCGAAGGTCCCACCGAAGAGACCGATTCGCCGAATGTTCACGCTTTGCTCCTGTGTCAAGCCGCCAGCTCGAACGTCACCGAAGGGATTTCGGATGCGTCGAGGAGGAGCTTTCGAAAGACTACGTCTGAGAGTTTGCGCTTGAGTGCGCGACGGGCCTCGGGTCCGGTGTTGCCCATGTCGCGACGCCGGGCGAGGAAGTTTATGGCTTCCTCGTGGTAGCGGGCCTGGGTCAGGGCAATGCGGTGAAGGGCGCAGTTGAGCTGTCGGTTGCCGGTGCGACTAAGCCGGAAGCGCTCCGTGTTGGAACTCCACACGGGCAACGGTGCCGTGCCGTTGTGCCGCGCGAAGGCGTCCTTCGATTTGAAGCGTCGGACGTCGGCGACTTCGCCGACGATCTTGGCGGCGATGAGCGGACCAACACCGGGCATCGCGAGCAAGTTGGGGGCGACGGTAGCGACCTGCACGGCGATCTCGCGGGTGAGGGCACGCTCTTGGACCGTAATCGTTCGCACCCGTTCGACCAGTTCACGGGCGATGCGCGCGACGGTGCCCTCAAAGGTCTTCAGACGCTCGGCCACTTGATCGAGTCGGGTGAGACGAGTGAGCCAACCGGTCGGTGGATCCCAGGTCGGATCGAGTTCGTGCAGGTGCCAGCGCAGTCGGTTGAGGACGCGCGTGCGTTCGGCGACCAGGTCTTCGCGGTGATCGACCAAGAGTCGCAGCTCGCGACTCGCCCCGTCGAGTTGGGCCGCGGGCAGGTCGGGGTGGCGCATCGCCGCCCGGGCCACCGCCAATGCGTCTATCGGGTCGGACTTGCCGTAGGTGCGAGCGGAATCACGGGCGTGGGCCATCAGTTTCGGCGGCACGCGCACGATCTTCTCGCCGGCCGCGAGCAAGTCGGCCTCTAATCGCCTCGAGAGATGGCGACAGTCCTCGACCGCGAAGAGCCGCGATGCGCCAAACTGCTCCGACCAGCGAATAAGCGCGAGATGGTCTTCGGTCGTCGTAGCGACCGTGGTGCGAACACCCAACTGACGTCCCGCGTCGTCGACCGCGACGACGGTGTGCGTGCGCTTGTGCGCGTCAATGCCTAAAGTAATCATGTCGTCTCCATTCTCGGTTGATGATGAGATCGGGACCAGTCGGAGGGCACGCCTCAATGGGGGCGGTGTCACGCTCCTATCAAGCCACGCCGACTGGTTCCGCACGTCCGAGGGTCGGCAGAAAGCGTGATGACCACTTTCGGCAGACACACTACGAGCCAAACCCTCGGACATCCGAAAGCATGACATTCAAGTGATGACCAATTAGGGCAGACACATTAAGAGCCAAACCTTCGGACATCAGAGAGCATGACATTGACGACACACTATGGCGCGATTGTTCCTTCGTTCATCGAACCTCTAGCATTTACGGATGGAGAAGTCCACGCCCGACTGGAGCCCGAGCACCTGGCGCACGCGCGACGCCGCGCAGAGCGTGACCTGGCCCGACGAGGCGCACCTCGCGCGCGTCGAATCGGACCTGGCGCTGAAGCCACCCCTGGTCTTCGCCGGGGAGGCCCGTCGACTCCTCGACCACCTCGAACTGGTCGCCCACGGCAAGTCCTTCCTGCTGCAGGCCGGCGACTGCGCCGAGTCCTTCGACGAGGGCTCGGCCGATTCGATCCGCGACAAGCTCAAGGTCATCTTGCAGATGGCCGTCGCGCTCACCTACGCGGCCGGCGTGCCGGTCATCAAGGTCGGGCGCATCGCCGGACAGTTCGCCAAGCCCCGCAGCGACGAGTACGAAGAGCGCGACGGCCAGCGATTACTGGCTTTTCGCGGTCACATCGTCAACGGCGAGGCGTTCGAGGAGGCGGCGCGCCGACCCGATCCCGAACGCCTCTTAGCCGCGTACCACCAGAGCGTGGCCACGCTCAACCTGCTGCGCGCCTTCACCACCGGTGGTTTCGCCGCGCTCTCGCGGGTCCACGCCTGGAATCAGGAGTTCGTGGCCAACTCACTCGAGGGCAAACGCTACGAGGTCGTGGCCGACGAGATCGAACGGGCCCTGCAGTTCATGAAGGCCTGCGGCATCGACCTGCACGACGACGGCGCTCTGCAGGGCGTCGACTTCTACACCAGCCACGAAGCGTTGATCCTCCCGTACGAACAGGCCTTGACGCGCCGCGACTCACTGACCGGTGACTGGTACGACTGCTCGGCGCACCTGCTCTGGATCGGCGACCGTACGCGCCAGATCGACGGCGCGCACGTGGAGTTCTTACGCGGCGTCGCCAACCCGCTCGGCCTGAAGGTCGGACCGACCATGGGCGGCGACGAGCTGTTGCGCCTCGTCGACGTGCTGAATCCAGAGAACCGCGCCGGGCGACTGACGTTGATCGCGCGCATGGGCGACCACCTGGTCGAAGAGAAGCTCCCGCCCCTGGTCGAGTCCCTTAGGTCCGAGGGCCGCGAGGTGGTGTGGGCCTGTGACCCGATGCACGGCAACACCTTCGTCGCCTCGGGCGGACAGAAGACCCGTCGCTTCGACGACGTGCTCTCCGAGACCTCGAAGTTCTTCGAACTGCTCTCGAGCATGGGCACCTGGCCCGGCGGACTCCACGTCGAGTTGACCGGCGACAACGTCACCGAGTGCCTGGGCGGCGGCTCGCGCCTCAACGAGGGCGACCTGGAACTTAACTACACCTCGATCTGTGACCCCCGACTCAACGCGACCCAGAGCCTCGACATGGCCTTCCACGTCGCCGAGTTCTTGCAGCGCTACTCCGCCGGCAACGGTGCGCGGTCGTTGTAGCGCAACAGTCGTCGCCAGTCCTCGCGGAACTCGATCTCGGTCATCGAGCAGTTCTCGATGCGCGGGCGCAGACGAACCTCGGGCCCGACGCCCTGGCAGATCTTCATGGCCTGCTCGATGAAGCCGCCGTGGCTCACCAGCACCACCAGCTGGTGCGGGTGGCGAGCGACGAGTCGTTCGATCGCTTCGCGACAGCGCTCGTAGAAGCCCAGCAGCGACTCGCCCCCGGGGGCCGTCAGCGCGTTGGGCTCCAGGTCCCAGTCCGGGGCACCGTAACGCTCGACGTACTCGGCCCAGGGCAGTCCGTCGCCCACCCCGACGCTGATCTCGTTCAGCGCCGCGTCCACGATCGGTTCCAGTCCGCTCGGCAGTCCGGCCCGTAGTATTTCGCCGGTCTCGATGGCGCGCGGCAACGCCGAGGTGTAGAAGGCCACGGCCTTCGACAGTTCGCGACTCATGACCAGACGGTTGGCGAGGGCTTCGGCCTGGCGGCGTCCCAGGGGCGTCAGTCCCCCGTCGCCGATCGGCCCCCCGGCCAGTCCGTCGGCGTTGGCGTAGCTCTCGCCATGACGGATCATCAACAGTCGCGTGCCCGAGGGCTTCGGTCCCCGTTGACGAAAGCCGGCTGGCGGCAGTCGTCGGTCCTCGGGATCACTCACGCGAGCTCGCCCACGAATCGCTCGAGTTGGCGCAACGTGCGACACTCGATGACCCGTTCGCAGTACGGCGCGTACTGACTGACGATCGAGTCGCCGCTGTTCCAGTAGGCCGTCGGTTCGGGATTGAGCCAGTAGACCGCCTTGGCCCGGTACTTCAGGTCGGCGATCACTTCGGCGTGGGCCTGGTGGTAGTTGTTGCGCGCGTCGCCGAGGATCAGGATCGTCGAGCGCCGCGTGATGTCCTTGGCGAATCGGTCGTGAAAGCTCAACAACGCGCGGCCGTAATCGGAGTGGCCGTCGAAGGCGATCACGTCGGCCTCGGCGTTGATCTTGGCCACCGTCTCGGCCGGGTCGTCGACGCCTTCGAACAGTTGCGTCACTTCATCCAGTCCGTCGACGAAGACGAAACTGCGAACCTTGGAGAACTGTGAACTGATCGCGTGCACCAGGTGCAGCGTGAAGCGCGCGAAGGAGGCCACCGATCCCGAGATGTCGGCGATGACGAAGATCTCGGGCTTGGCCGGGTGCGGCGGCTTGAAACGAAGGTCGATCGGCACGCCCCCGGTCGACAGGCTGCGACGAACCGTATGGCGAAGATCGACCGGTCCGCGACGGCGGCGACGGCGGCGACGCGCCAGGCGAACGGCCAGCTTGCGACTCAGGGGTCGAAGCGCGCGTTCGAGCTGGGCCATCTCGTCGCGATTGGCGTGCATGACGTCGAGGTCCTCCGGCAACGGTTTGCGCACCGACTTGGCCAACGCCTCGGATCCCCGGTCCTCAACCAGGCGCTCACGGATCACGCGTTCGATCTCGGCCTTCAGCATCTCGATGCGCGAACGGGCCTCTTCTTTTACGAGACGCTGCGCCAGTTGGTCGTCGTCACCCGATCCCCGCGTGAGGCGCTGTTCCAAGTTCTCCAGATCGAGGTTTCGCAGCGTCCGGTACAGGTAATACGTACCGCCGACCGGGCGGCCCGGCTCCATGCCGGCGTAGCGCGTGACCGACTCACCGGCCGCCAGTCGCAGGGCCTCGCGGTCGCCGTCGCGCAACGCGCGGTACAGCAACTCGGCCAATTCCTGAGCGCTGAGCGAACTCGACGCGCCACCGCCCTCGCCGCGCGACTGTCCCGGGCCGGTCGCCCCGGCCGCGCCCTCTCGCTGCATCTCGTCGGTGTCGACGTCGTCCATCATCTCATTAGCGGCGTTCCACGAACGGGTCGAGAAGAACACTTCAAAGGCGGTGTTGAAGACCGCCAGGTGATCGCCGTCCTTCACGAGGGTGGCGGCCAACGAGTTCTTCACCAACGAACGATCGGACAGGTCGATGACCTCCATGGCCTTAGCCGAGTCGATGTGCTCGCTCATGGAGATCGGTATCCCCGCGGCGCGCAGTTCGCCGATGAAGTCCCCGAGGAGATTAAGCACCGGTCTTGGGACGACCGAGGAGTTCTTTCGTGGCGCGCTCGATGTCGGTCTGATACTTCAACAAGGTATGCAGGGTCTCGGCGACGTCCGCGTCGCCGATCTCGGAGCGTCCGAGGACGACGAGCGTGCGCGCCCAGTCCAGGGTTTCGGCGACCGAGGGCGCCTTCTTGAGATCCAGCGTGCGCAGTGACCGCACAACCTGGGCGATCTGTTCGGCCAGGGTGCTGGTGATGCCCGGCACGCGCGACACGATAATGTCGCGCTCACGCTCCACACTGGGGTATCCGATGTACAGGTACAGGCAGCGTCGCTTGAGAGCCTCGGACAGCTCGCGGGTGTTGTTCGAGGTGAGAAAGACCATGGGGATCTGCTTGGCCCGCACCGTGCCGAGTTCGGGAATCGACACCTGATACTCCGAGAGGATCTCCAAGAGCAGCGCCTCGGTCTCGAGTTCGACGCGGTCGACCTCGTCGATCAACAAAACCACCGGGTCGGTGGCCGAGATCGCTTCGAGCAGGGGCCGGGTTAGTAGGAACTCTTCGCCGAAGATGTCCTCTTCGAGCCGGTCCCAGTCTTCCGTACCCTCCCCCTCCGGTCGACCGGCCTGGATGCGCAGGAGTTGCTTTCGGTAGTTCCACTCGTAGAGCGCCTTGGAGTCGTCCAGTCCCTCGTAACACTGCAGCCGAATCAGTCGCGCGCCGACGGCGTCGGCGACCGCCCGGGCCAGCGCCGTCTTGCCGGTGCCGGCCGGACCCTCGACCAGGACCGGCTTGGCCAGTCGGTCGGCCAGAAAGCAGACCGAGGCGATGGCGTCGTCGCTGAGATAGTCGTGGTCGGCCAGACGCTGCAAGACGTCCTTGGCCGAGTCGAAGCGCACCGGGGGAATCTCGTCGAGCCCGAGGCGTTTGGCGAGTTCTTCGCGCGGGTCCAGAGCGGTCATCGAATCTGTCCCTCTCCTCGTACGACCCACTTGAGACAGGTCAGTTCTCGCAGTCCCATCGGACCGCGGGCGTGCAACTTCTGGGTCGAGATGCCGACCTCGCCCCCCAGACCCAACTCACCGCCGTCGACGAACCTCGTTGACGCGTTCACCACCACCGCCGCCGCGTCGACGCGCTTCACCCACGCCTCGGCGTTCGCCGGATCGCTGGTGAGAATCGCCTCGCTGTGGCCGGTGCCGTAGCGTGCGACGTGCGCAATCGCCTCGTCGAGGGAGTCCACCACCTTGACCGCGAGGATCAGGTCGAGGAACTCGCGTGCGTAATCCTCTTCGCTGGCCGGGGTCGCGTTCGGCAGGTGCCGGCGCGTCGCGTCGTCACCGCGCAGCTCCACCTCGGGCATGGCCGCCGACAGGGCCGGCAGGAACTCGGCCGCCACGGCCTGATGGACCAGGACCGTCTCGGCCGCGTTGCACACGCCGGGCCGCGAGGTCTTCGCGTTTCGCACGATATCGACCGCGTTGTCCAGGTCGGCCGAGGCGTCGACGAAGACGTGGCAGTTTCCGTTGCCGTCGAGCACGTAGGGGACGCGGGCGTGCTCGCGCATCGCCGCGATCAGACTCGGTCCGCCGCGCGGGATGAGACAGTCCAGTACGTCGGTCAGCTGCATGAACGCGGTGGCGGTCTCGTGCGAGGAGTCCTGCACCAGCGACACCCCGGCCGTCGGCAGGCCCCACTTCTCGAGGGCCTCGTGCCAGAGCGAGACGATGAACTGATTGGTGGCGAAGGCCGTGGACGATCCCCGAAGGTAGGCGGCGTTGCCGCTTCGCACGCAGAGACCCGCCACGTCACTGGTCACGTTCGGTCGATTCTCGTAGACGACGCCGATGACGCCCAGCGGCACTCGCAGACGCTCGATGCGCAGTCCGTTCGGCCGCACGCTCTGATCGACGACCTCGAAGAGCGGGTCGCGATGGTCCGCGATCTCGCGCAAGGCGTCGGCCATGGCGTCCACGCGCGCACTGGTGAGCGTGAGCCGGTCGACGCCGGCGCCGGATTCGGTGTAGGCCGCGACGTCTTGAGCGTTGATGGCCAACAGCTCCTCGCGGGACTCCTCCAGGCGGTCGGCGACGTGCAATAACACGGCCCGACGGGCCTCGTCCGAGGCCTGACCGAGGGCCGCGGCCGACGCTCGGACCGCACGGCCCTGCGCCTCCAGCGCACCTATTGACATGCAGTAATCGTAACGGGTGGCATCACGAGCGACGAAGGAGGACCAGATCGTCGCGGTGCACGACCACGTCGTCGCTGTCGTGAAACGATTCGGCACTCACACGCACGAGTCCCTTCGCCACCACCTGTCCCTCCGGACCTTTGATCTCGACCGCGTCCCCTTCGACGAAGTTGCCGGCGTGTGACTCCACGCCGACGCGCAACAGGCTTCGACCGTGGTGCTCGAGGGCCTGCAACGCGCCTTGATTGATGTGCAACGCGCCCCGACTGGCGACGGCGAAGGCGATCCACGATTTGCGCGCCGAGAGACGCTCCGGTCGAGGATGGAACGTCGTGCCGAATCCCGGCGCGTCGTTAATCGCGTGCACCAAAGCGTTCGGTGCGCGGGCCGGCGCGATCACGGTGGTGATGCCCGACCACGTGGCCATCCGCGCCGCGGCGAGCTTCGAGGCCATGCCGCCGCTCCCGACCCCGGAGCGACTGACCCCGGCGAGATCCACCAGTTCGGTGTCGAAGGCCGTCACCTCTTCGATCAGTGTCGCGGTCGGGTCGAGTCGTGGGTCGGCGGTCAGCAGTCCCGCGGTGTCGGTGAGGAGCACCAGGTGCGTCGCCCCGACCAGGTTGGCCACGAGGGCCGCCAACCGGTCGTTGTCACCGAAGCGGATCTCCTCATCGGCGACGGCGTCATTCTCATTCACGATGGGCACGACGTTGAGCGAGTGCAGCGCCTCGAGGGTGCCGCGCGCGTGCAGGTACTGGCCGCGGTGACTGAAGTCGAGCGGTGCCAAAAGGACCTGGCCGACACTGGCCCCCACCGCGCCGAACGCGTCACGCCACGCGTGCATCAAGAGCGGTTGACCCACGGCCGAAACGGCCTGCAAGGCGACACTGTCCGAGGGGCGCGGCCGACCGTGACCCACCTCGGACCAACCGGCGGTGATGGCGCCGGAGGTCACCACGACCACCGTCCATCCGGCGCTGCGGAGATCGACCACGTCGCGCGCCACGTTGGCGAGAGCCTCGAAGGCCACGCCGCCCACGGCGTCGGTCACCGAGGTGGTGCCGATTTTGACGACGAGACTACGAGTCGCCATCGCCCTCGCCCAAATCCAGGCGACCGTGTCGCGCCAATCGTTCGCGACGCGAGGCCCGGTGGTGGTCGCCGCGGTCGAGCCCGGCGCTCACTTCGTCGCGCCACCATTCGAAGGACAGCGGTCCGATCGTGACGACATCGCCGTCGACCACGCCCGCACGCGTCAGCATCCGATCGACACCCAGTGTGCGCAGGCGTCGCACGATCTCGGCCAGGGCTTCGTCGTCGGTGAGATCTTGGAAGCGCACGGCGCGAATCGCCGGTCGTCCTTCGACCACCCACGCGTGCGGGCCACTGCGCTCGACCGTTATCTCATCGGGGAGCGGTCGATGGACGACCACTTCGTGCTCAATGCGTTCGAGTTCTTCGCGACGAACTTGCACCACCAGTGCGGCCAGTTGCGCGACTAATTGGTCGATCCCTTCGCCGGTGATCGAAGAGATCGCGAGGACACCGGGCATCTCGTAGGCCGCGGCGTCACCCTTGGATCCCACGATCACTCGCGGACGCTCCAAGAGGTCCGCCTGGTAGTCGCCGAGCTCGCGCAACAAGATCGCCAATTGATCCTCCGGCGCCATCGGCGCCATCTCCGAAAGATCCAGCAGCACGCACAGGACGCGCGCCCGTTCAACGTGACGTAAGAAGTCGTGTCCCAGTCCGCGGCCCTCGGCCGCGCCCTCGATTAACCCGGGAATGTCCGCCATCACGAACTCGGTGGCGTCGCTCGGACGGCCGGATCGTTCGCCGACTCGCACGACACCCAGGTTCGGTACCAGTGTGGTGAAGGGGTAGTCCGCGATCTTTGGCCGCGCCGCCGACACGCGCGCAATCAGTGTGGACTTACCGACGTTGGGAAAGCCGATTAAGGCCACGTCCGCCTGCAACTTCAACTCGAGGTTGAACCAGTTCTCCTGTCCCCGTTCGCCCTGCTCGGCGAAGGCCGGGGCCCGGCGATTGTTGGAGAGGAACCGATTGTTGCCCTGTCCTCCGAGACCACCCTCGGCCGCCAGCCAGCGATCGCCCGGTCCGTTCAGGTCGACGAGGAGTTCGCCTTCCCGGTTGTAGACCATGGTGCCGACCGGCACGATCACGACCGAATCCTTGCCCCGCGATCCGTGTTGGCGCTTGGAAGTACCGTGTTGGCCGTCGGTCGCCCGTCGAAACGGATGGTCGCGAAAGCCCAAGAGCGAGGCCTGATTGTGGTCGGCCACGATCCAGACGTCGCCGCCCTTCCCGCCGTCACCCCCGTCGGGACCGCCCTTGGCCACGTGAGCCTCTCGGCGAAAACTGACGCAGCCGGCCCCGCCGTCGCCCGCTTTGGCGTGCAATTGTGCGAAATCGACGAAGGTGGACACGACCTCATTCTACGGCCCTCTGTTTCCGACGCCCTTGGTCGAGAGACCTTCGTGGCGACGTCAGTCAGTTGATCGATCTTTGACCACGTCGCGTGCGTTGCTAGTTACGCCAGTTCGAAACGCCGGAGCTGGCGAACTCCGTCGCCTCGTCACGGGTCTCGTAGCCGCGAATCTCGGCGACTCGACCGTCTTCCACGGAGAGCACTTGCCAACGCACGTCGTCGTCGGGGTTCGACGGGACGTCGGGACTGGCGCGCATCTGCAGTCCAACCACGATGTTGGTGTCGATGATGACCATCTCCGTGACGTCGGCGCGGACGCCATTATTCTTGCCCGCTTCGTACCACTTAAGGATTTGCTTCGCGTTTCGACAGGTCGGCACCTTCTGTTCGGGTGCCCCCCAGCGCGCATCGGGAGCGAGCAGTTCTCCCATCACCGTCAGATCGGCCGTTTCCAACGCGTGACGAACCTGCGACGCGAGCATGTCCATCGTCTGCATCGGCAACCCCGCACAGCAACACTGCGCGTTGTCGCACGCCCGCAGACGAATCCCCCGGTCCACCAGGCAGCCACACTCCGCACACTCGATCATCACGTCGTCAATCTATAGTTCGGGCACCTCCACGACCGTAAAATTGTGTGGGATCGATCACGGTCCCGACGGCCCGATCCGCCCTGAAATCCAGTGATTCAACGCCTTTTGAGGGTTCGATGGAGGCCCGAACGTTACGATTCCTTAACACATAAATTTTGGAAACTCGCGTTGACCAGCGATTTTGTCTTTGGAAAACGGCCCTGGTGAGCGAAATCTTAGGGTAAATCCCAATATTTACTTCGTTTTGCGTAAAGATGGCTCCGGTTGCTGGGAACACTCCCAGTCCGATTCAACGAAGAGTAAGGAGTCGACCGGTGAACAAGGCCGAGTTGGTAGATGCGATAGTTGCCGAAAGCGGCGCAAACAAGAACACGGTAGCTGAGGTCCTCAAGGCCCTTGAAGATGTTGTGGTTTCAAATGTTTCAAAGGGTGAGAAGATTGTTCTGTCGGGCTTCCTTTCATTCGAGCGTGTGGCCCGCAAGGCCCGTACCGCACGTAATCCCCAGACTGGCGAAGCCATTCAGGTGAAGGCTTCCAATGCTCCGAAGGTCTCCATTGGCTCCACCTTCAAGAAGGCTGTCAAAAGCGCGTAGTTCTCGATCTCAACAAGAAACCCCCGGGCCAGGCCCGGGGGTTTCTTGTTTTAGGAGGAAAACTCAGCCGACGAGTACGTCAACCAGTTTTCTGCCGCCTCGGTAGCCGAATTTCACGGTTCCTTCAGCGAGCGCGAACAGGGTGTCATCTTTGCCGATGCCGACGTTGCGACCGGGGTGGAACTGCGTTCCGCGCTGGCGCATGATGATGCTCCCCGTCTTTACAGCAGTTCCGTCGAAGGTCTTCACACCCAATCGTTGGGCGTTGGAATCGCGGCCGTTCCTGGTGGAACCGCCGCCTTTGGTCTTGGACATCGGATTCTCCTAGGCCTTGGGCGAGATCTTGGTGATCTCGACGCTGGTGTAGTGCTGGCGGTGACCCCAACGCCTGCGCTGGATCGACTTCGCCTTGTAGGTGAGGGCTCGGATCTTCGGACCCTTCTCCTCACCGAGGATCGTGCCGGTGACCGAGGCGCCCTTCAGAGCCGGTCCGGCGACGACGGAGTCGCCGTCGACCAACAAGACGGGCTCGAACTGGATTTCGGCGCCATTCTCTTCCGGGCGCAGATCGACGCGGACGACTTGGCCCTCGGTGACGCGCTCTTGAGATGTGCCTACACGGATAACGGCGTACATAGGGATTCAATAGTAGCCGATGGCGTCATCGACTCGTTCCCTACAGGCCGGTCTCGACGACGAATCCGCGCCCGTCACAGACCGTACAGATTTTCGACACGGACTCCAAGAGCCCCTCGTTGACGCGCTTTCGCGTCATTTCCACCAGCCCGAGCTCCGAGATGTCAAAGACCTGGGTGCGGGTCTTGTCACGCGAGAGGGCCTGGCGCAGGGCCGAGGCGACGGCCTCGCGATTGACCTTGGACTCCATGTCGATGAAGTCGATCACGATGATGCCCCCGATGTCGCGCAACCGCAGCTGTCGGGCCACCTCTTCGGCCGCTTCGAGGTTGTTGCGAAAGACGGTCTCTTCGAGATTGGTGGTGCCGACGTTCTTACCGGTGTTGACGTCGACCACCGTGAGGGCCTCGGTGCGCTCGATGATCAACGAGCCGCCCGAGGGCAGGAAGACCTTGCGGTCGAGGGCCCGGTGGAGCTGTTCGTGGACGAAGTAGCGCTCGAAGAGCGGCAGCTCCTCGGTGGCGCGGTCGTAGTACTCGATGCGGTCGGCCAACTCCGGGTTGACCGCGATGACGTACTCGCGAACCTTCTCGTAGAGCACCTGATCGTCGATGAGCACACCGCGGTAGTCGTCGTTGAGCTCTTCGCGCAGGACGCGAACGGCGAGGTCGAGGTCGCGATAGACCAGGCGCGGCTGACTCGACTTCGCCACCTCGGCTTCGATGGCCGCCCACTTCTCCGAGAGAGAAGTGACGTCGCGCGCGAGGTCGTCGGCGGTGACGCCCTCGGCGGCGGTGCGGATGATGATGCCGTGGCGCTCGGGCTTGACCTCGTCGATGATCTTGCGTAGTCGTCGGCGCTCGCCGTCGGGCAGTCGCTTCGAGATGCCGATGGTGCTCGAGTTGGGCACCAAGACGGCGAAGCGACCCGGTAACGAGACCTCCTGGGTGAGACGCGCGCCCTTGGCGCCGATGGCGTTCTTGGTGACCTGACAGATGATGGTCTGTCCGGACTTGATCATCTGTTCGATGCGCTTGTCGTTCGAGGAAGTTCCTTCGACGTCGTCCATGTCGAAGGAGATGTCGCCGCGATAGAGGACGGCGTTCTTCGGAATGCCGATGTCGACGAAGGCCAACTCCATGCCCGGCAGAACGTTCTGGATCCGTCCGACGTAGATGTTGCCGTCGATCTGGTTCGTCTCGTCGGCTGCTTTGGCCACGGTGTACTCGACCATGGTGCGGCCCTCGAGGGTCGCGATGTGCGTGGCCTCTTTCGAGGTGTGCACGCACATGAGGTAACGACCTTGGGCGCGGGTGCGACGTTCCCCGCCACGGCGGCGCTTGTTCTTACCCCGACCGATCGCGCTCTCGTCACCGGCCGCTTCCGGAGCCGAGGCCTCGACCGGAGAGTCGAACGAACGATTGGGGTTACGGGGCGGGCCGCCCTGGCCGCCTTGGCCGCCTCGACCACGACCGCCGCGACGACGACGATTACCACCACCTTGTCCTTGACCTTGGCCCTGGCCCTGTCCACTTTGGCCCTGACCCTGGCGGGTTGGGGTTTGACCATTGGGTGACGTGGCGGCCGACCCTGGTCGGGTGTCGCCAATCTGTGGGGCCGGTCGAGTGTCGCCTATCCGAGGGCTAGGCGATGATACGGGTTGAGTGTTGGTTTCGTCGCTCACGACGGGTACTCCTTGAGTTCTTAGGTAGGGGGGCGCACTGCGCCGCGCTTACGGGGGTGGATACGCGCCAGAGGGATCGGGCGACGTAGGTGTTGGGAGTTGTGGCGTTACGGGTCAACGAAAGAGCGGCTATCCAAATTAGAAATAGGGTCACTTCACTGCCGTGTACCACGTGTAGTCCTCAATGCCTGCAGGAACGGAGTGCGACTGCACCGCGCAACTGCTGCGTTCTTTTCGCGCCCTGCACATTTTGCACAGAAACGCCCAACGTCATCAGGATACTCGCCGGGGCGGCCCGACCAGCGATTCGACCTCATTGGGCGCCGTCGTGTCCCCAGTACAAGCGTCAGTGCGAGACGGTGTAACTGTAGGGAATCGCCGCCAGTTCGTCCGATTCCACCGGGCCATCGAAGAACTCGGTGCCCATTGAGTAGTCATCGACGTAAAGGGTTCCCGAGACCCGGGATCCGGGTGGGCCGGTCGGGGCGGCGGTGACCGTGATGATGGTCGAGGCTCCGGGGGCCAAGTACGTGGGCGCGACGCCGCTCGATAGTCCGTTGGCAGATGACCAAAAGTCACCCGTGGACGACGTCATCGACAGGTCGAACGCTTGGGTCACCGCATTGAGGATCGCGCTCGCTTTCACGGCCGGCGCCCCCGCGGCCGGGTACGGTCCGATCTCTGCGGGGTTGAGCAGCCAGAACCCCGAACTGACGTCGGGTTCGGTGAGGGTCAGGTCGGCGCTGTCCCCGTGTATCGATCCCGACGAACTCAACCCGTCGGTCGCTCCGGGTGTGACATCGGGGTCGCCCGAGAAGTACTGGAGGTCGAAGGTCACGGGAGCCGAGCCGGTGATACTCGCCTGAAGCTGCGTCGTCTGTGAGGGCACCGCGTAGTACGGGAACAGCAGTCCCGCGGGCAGCGGAAGCGTGATGAACGCGGCCGTCGGCGGAAAATTTTGATCCATCAAGCCGATCGTCTCGTTCTTGTTCAAGCGGGGATCGACGAAGAACGCCTCGGGCGCGTTGCCGGAGTTGGTGACGTTGACGTGGTACGTCTGCGTGGTGCCGGTCTCGATCGACGCGTTGCCGTTCGGCAAGGTACTGGTGACGTTCACCTGGTTGAACTGAATAGTGCCCGAGAAGGGTTCGCTGATTTCAAGACCGGAGACGGGATTGAGCCATTCGACGATGAGTGACCACGGCCCACTCATCGGATTCACCGCGTACAGGTCCGCCGCCAAACTAGACGTCGAGACCCCACGTCCATTGTCTCGAAAGTTCGTCGAATAACTCACCGTCTGGCCGTTCGGGTCGACCAGTTCGGCGATGAAGTAGTCACCGGAGTCGTTGGCCAACGCCACACTCACGTCGAGGTCGCTCTGACCTGACGGCACGTTAAAGGCGTAGGTGTTGGCCGCGGCCTGGGAGCCCACCCGACCGTTCCCGCCCGTCAGCACGCCACTGAAAGTTCCGCCGTGAAGGTTGACGGCTACCGTCGTGCGCACCGTCACCGGCAACGTGGTGGTGCCGTAGGGGCTCGAGACGACGACGGACTGACTGGAGTCACCCGAGGCGTTCGAACTCGTGAGCGACAACTCGGCGACGCCAGTCTGACCGGGTCCAATGGTCAGTGACGACGGGACGATGGGGCCGCCCCCCACGTTGATGAAGGTGTCGGCGCTCCACCGTATGGTTCCACTCGCGCCGAGGCCGTCGCCCTCGGTGAAGAAGACCGCGGTCCACTTCCCGGCCGGTGGATTGGTCACCTCGACCTCGCCGTAGTCCCCATATCCCTGCGGGAGCGAGTAGGCGGCGTAGGTCCCGTTGGGCTCTACGATTGCGAAATTGAACAACGAGGCTTGGCCGGCGAACGAGTGCCCGGCCGCGAACTCGAGCCTCGAAAGGCCGTTCGTCGTGGGGACGGTGAAGTGCTCATCCTGATATATCTGGTTGACTCCGTTCCAACTGGGGAACGACCCGGTGTTCGCGGGACACCCGGGCCCCGGCGTCGCGAGTTGCAGACAGAAGTGGCCGGTCTGCGAGGTAATCGGCGTCGAGGCGAGTGTCCGGGTCGACAGGTTCACCGTGACGGCGTCGATCCCCGTATTGGTCAGGCTGACTGATTGGCGGGAGGTATCGCCCGGATCTTGGGTCACGTTGATCTGTCCAGGGTTGAGGAGCAGACCCCCACCGAACACCTGGGCGTTATCGGCACCCAAGCCACCGCGAATCGACTTGGCCTCCTTCACGGCCGCGAGAACGTTCAAGAGTCCGGCGCCCTGTTCGGTCGCGGGCGCGCCGATGTCGGTGGTCGTGCTCATGAGGATCTGTTTGACCAGGGCCGGCGCGGGATCGTTGCCATTGTGCGTCGAGGCGTAGGCCTGAATCACGTCGGCCGCGGCTCCGGCGGTCAGCGGAGCCGCTTCGCTCGTACCGCCAAAGAGTTCAATGGGCGATCCCGCGTCGTTCTCGTTGTTGCAGTCCGCGTACAAAGTGTTGGCGCTGCAGAGCGCCCAGTTGAGGTCGCCCGGGGCCACGAGGTCGACGGTGTTGCCGGCCTGGGTGAAACCACCCGAAGAGAGGCTCGAGATGTTGTTGTCGACGTACGCCCCGCTGGCGTTGGGGTCGTTGATGCCACCGTAGGTCAGCTGCGTGTAGGTGCGAAACGTCGTCGACGCGCCGACGCTGATGACGTTTGGGTCTGAGGCCGGCGAGCCGATGGTGCTGGTACTTCCCGCGTCGCCGGTACTAGCGACCACCGTGACGCCCGCCGCCACGGCGGCGTCGTTGACATCACGAGTGACGTCGAGCGCGGTGTCGGGGAAGCTCGTCGAAGAGAAGGACTCGTTGATGACCTTGGCCCCACTCTCGACGGCGAAGTTGATCGCCTGGAGGAAGCTCGACACGGTGGTGTCGTTGTTCGTCGCGAACACCTTCAAGGATTCGACGTTGGCCCCGGGGGCGACGCCGACGATCTTGATGTCGCACCCGGTCGGCAGGGGGTGCGCAGGGGACACGTACTGGGAGAGATCGTAAACAGTGTTGCCTTGGGCGGCGATGGAACTGGCGTCACCGAAAGCTTCGGCGCCCGGTGTCGGGGCATTGGCGCCGTCGCTCGAGAAGTCGTACGCCTTGATGATCGGCTCACCGGGAATTCCGTAGGCCGCGTTGCGCTGAAAGTCCGGATTACCCGTATCGAGGCCGTCGGCGAGAATCGCGACCGTCACACCGGAGCCGTCATTGTTGCCCAACTGGGTAGGTGTGGCGTTGATATTGGTCAGCGCCTCCGGATTCAACTGCGGGTTGTGGGCGGTTCCGCACGTCGCGTACACCGGAACTTTCGACGTGGGGTTGTGAGTTACCTTGGCTCTCAAGTGGGCCGAAACGGGACGGGCGTTGGGAACGGGTCCGGGTATGACGGTGTTCGCCAACACCTGAGCGACCGCGGGATTGGCGGCCAGCGACCGCGCCTCCACGGGCGACATGGTTGCCACCAGCGCGTTAATCAATCTCAAAGTGGAAATGTCTGTCGCCCCACTCTCGAGCAGCGACTTCACGATCGGAGCCTGCTCAGTCCTGACCGCGACGTTGCGCGCGGCCGAGCGCGGCGCGAGCGAACTATTTTGATCGCGAAAAATTACAATCATCTGCATTGGTTTCGAGGCCCGCGCCGCGGCACCGCCCGCCGACACGTTGACGAGGATGGCCCCGCAACACACCACGAGGGCCAGGGCGGGGGTGCCGGCTCGGCGAGAATGACTATGTCGCATCTGCATAAATCCTGCGCGGACCACGTGGCGGGTCGTCGACCGACGGGTTTTTCCGGTCACGAAGATGGCGCCCGGAAGTCTTCCGGTCTTCATGACGAGAAGTAGGAGTGCCGGCCCCATGCCGTGACGTTACATCTGTCTACGGACCGCAGTCATTCGATCACGCGTAGGGCGTTTCACTTCGATCACTCCCGAAGGACGGGCCGAAACGCATCTAACATATGACGGCAACGGTGGCGGCCTATTTGTGAGTCGTGGTGGTGGTCGGTACCGTTGTGGTGGTCGTCGTCGTGGTCGAGTGCGGCTTGGTGGTGGTGGTCGTGGGGCTGGTCAATTGGCGCTTTAGCTTGACCGGGCCGATTGGGTGGGCCACGAGGTAGTTGAAGGTCCGCGCGACCACCGGGGCGGCGGCGTCGGCGCCGTAACCGCCCTCTTCGATCACGCACAGCACGACGTACTTAGGGTGCGTCGTCGGCCCAAAACCGACGAACCACGAGTTCGGTTCTTTACTGACCCCGCCATTGCTCGCGGTGCCGGTCTTGCCGGCGATCGGAAAGTTCGTCAGCGAAAAGTTGATGTTGGCGTGAAACGGCGCGTACGCCGTCCCGGCCGGGTTCATGACGACCCCTTCGAGTCCTTGGAGGATGGGGTTTCGCACGCGAGGCGGCAGGCTGACGTGACCGAGGACGCGCGGGCCGTAACGCAGCACCGTCTGGCCGTGAGCGTTGACGATGGCGGCCGCGACTTCGGGCGCGTAGCGAGTGCCGCCGTTGGCGAAGGTGGCGTAGGCGTTGGCCAGGGCGAGCGGCGTCAGCGCGGTCGTACCTTGGCCGAAGGCCATCTCGATGTTGTCACCGGTGTACCAATTCACGTTGGGAAAAGAACTAGGCGCCGCAGCGTGCAGGGCCTTGCGCACCGCCGGTGAGTCGACGCGTCCTTGTACTTCGTCCGGTAGGTCGATGTCGGTGTATTGGTCGAGGCCGTATTCGTGCGCGACGTTCTGGATCGGCGTCTGGCCGAATTTGGCCTGCTGGGACCAGAAGAGGTAGCCCAGGTTGTAAAAGTAGTAGTCCGATGATTCGGTGAGCGCGGAGGTCAGGTTGACCTGGCCCAGGCCGGTCGTCTCGTCGTCGTGAAAGACGCAGCCTTTGGGGTTCGAGCGACAGCCCGGCACTTTGAACTGACCGGTGTCGTCGATCAGCGCGTTCGGCGACAAGACGCCCGTTTGCATCTCCGCGGTGGCCGAGATCATCTTGAAAGTGCTTCCGGGTGTGTAGAGACCCTGGGTGGCGTAGTTGTTGAACGCCCCGACCGCGAGCAGGTGGTGGAACTCGGTGTCCGAGAGTCCGTTCACGAACGACGACAGGTTGTAGGACGGGTAGCTCGACATGGCGAGCACCGCGCCGTTGTTGACGTCCAACACGACCGCCGCGCCGTTGATGGCCGCCGGCAGGACTCCCGAACGCGGGTCGGGCACCGTTCGATCGTGCAAGATGTCACTCGCGAGAATGCCGTCCAGGGCCCTTTGCAGCCCGGCGTCGATGTTGAGCACCACCGAGTCGCCGACCTTGGGTTGAGTGGTGTGCAACGTACCGATCACGTTGCCGGTGGCGCCGACTTCGATGGTGGTGGTCCCGTCGTGACCTCGCAGGTACTGCTCGTAGAAGGACTCGATGCCGGTCTTACCGATCGTCGAGTCGGTCTGATAGCCGGCCCCGGGGTGCGCCTGGATCTCGTTCAGCGTGATGGGCCCCACGTAACCGAGGACCTGGGAGCCGACGCCGCCGCCCAGCGGATAGGCACGTCGCGAAACGTTGAGCACCGAGACGCCCGGGAACTCCGACGCGTGCAGTTTGATGAACTGGACGATGCTGGGCGGCGCGTTGGCGAGGATGGGCGCTGGCTGATACGGGTTGTAGGCCTTGTTGGCCAGGTCGCTGGTGATCTGGGTGACGCTCTGTCCGGTGAGGGACGCCAGGGTGCCCTCGATCTTCGGATTGAGCGTGGCCTCGGCGCGCGAGAGGCGGATCTCGACCGTCGTGACGTTGTCGACCAACGGCGTGCCGTTGCGATCGAGGATCAGTCCCCGCGACGCCGGAATCGTCGCCACCCGCAGCGAGTTGTTCTCGACCTGTTGGACGGACTGCGCGTGGTCCTTGATCTGGAGCACGTAGAGGCGACCGACGAGCAGTAAGAACAGTATGAAGAAGAACCCGCCAATCACGTACCACCGACGCTCGGGCCGCAGCTTGACGTCGCCGGGCGCGGCGACCAGGTCGCGAATGCCCACCGATCTTGGCTCGTTGATCGAGCGGCCCTGGCCGCGAAAGGGATGCAGCGACACCCACGGCCGCCACAACCGCGAGAAGCGAGAACCGGAGGGGCGATCACGCCACGAACCCTTCACCGGCGGGCCCGAACGCCCGAGCGACCGACCATGCGCGCGAGTCGCGACACCGGACGGGCCAACACGAAGAAGGCGACGGCGTTCACGACCATCGAATTGACCAGGCTGCCGTGCCAGAGCGAGAAGTTCAACACGCCGATGCCCCCGATGGTGAAGATGACCGGGGCCACGACGCCCGCCCCGGCGGCCAGGATGGGCGTCACCCACCAGGCCGCGGAGTCCAGGTCCCCGACCCCTTCCTTACCGAGGCGCGACGCGCCGTAGGCGAGCAGGACGCCCACCATCGCGGTCAGTCCGAACGGGGTAGTCGTGTGGGTGTCGAAGAACACGCCGCCGACCAGCGCCGCCCAGATCGACAACGTGGTGAAACCAGCGAGACCGAGAGCGAAGGGCCAGAGCCACACCAGCATGAAGACGACGCCGGCGAAACGCCACGTCGAGAAGACCGAGAGCTGAACCCCGACGAGGAACATCGTGACCACCGTGACCGGTATCAGTGCACGGGTCACGTGGAGGGCTCCCACAGCACGACGTCGAGGTAGACGAGGTTGCGCAGGTCGGCCAGCGGGTGTAGTGAGAGGTTGTAAGTGGCCGCGCCGGGGGTGAGCGTCACCTTGGTGACGCTGGCGACCGGCAGGCCGGGCGGATAGAGACCGCCGTCGAGTCCGTTGGTCGACAACACGGTGCCGGCGCGCACCGACGAGGTCAGCGGCACGGCCGTCGCCCCGAGGCCGTTGTTGACGCCTTGTCCGCTCACCACGATCGACGTCTTGCCCGGTCCGAACGTCACCCCGATGAGGGAATTCACATCGGTGATCAGGCGAACCGTCGCACCGTGCGGGGTCGTTTCCGTGACCAGGCCGACCAGTCCCCCGTTGGCCACCACCGGCATCCCCACCATGACGCCGTTGTCGCGGCCCTTGGAGATATCGACCGTGGCCGAAAAGTTCGTCGGCGAGAGCGCCGTGACCTGCGCCGCAACAATCGGCAGGGAGCCGACGAAGGGCACGGTGAGTTGCGTACTGAGTTGTTGGAGTTGCCGGTTCTCCGCCCAGGTCTCGTTGGCTCGAAGTTCGGCCTTGCCGAGCTCGTAGCGCAGCTTCTGGTTCTGCGCGACCACGTCGCTGTAGTTGATCGCCCCGGCGAACATGTGACCGATGGGACGCGCGATTTCATTGACGGTCCAGCTAAAGGGTGAGGTGACGAAGTTCGCCGCCGAGCGCAACCCCGAGACGACGCCCCCGCTCAGGTAGAGCACCACCAGGAGAACCGAGACACTGGCGCCGATCGTCCACGTGCGACGCCTCGTCCGATCGGTGGCCACGGGTTAGCGCGAAGGACTGGTCTTCAACATGCGCGCGAAGACGTCGAGTTCTTCAAGGCACATGCCGCTTCCTAGAGCCACGCAATTGAGCGGGTCGTTGGCGACGATGATGGGCATATTGGTCTCGTACTCCAGTCGGGCCGCGATGCCCGCGAGCAAGGCGCCGCCGCCGGTCAAGACAATCCCCTGTTCCATAAGGTCCGAGGAGAGTTCCGGCGGCGTGCGGTCCAGCGTCACCTTCACCGCGTCAACGATGGCCTGCACCGGCTCTTCCATGGCCTTACGGATCTGTTCGGTCGAAATGATGACTGTCTTAGGCAGTCCGGTCACGAGGTCGCGACCACGAATCTCCGCGCGCAACTCCTCTTCGAGCGGGTAGGCCGAGCCGAGTTGAATCTTGATCTCTTCCGCGGTTCGCTCACCGAGCGCCAACTGGAACTCTTTTTTCACGTAGGCGATCAACGCCTCGTCGAGTTCGTCACCGCCCACGCGAATCGACTGACTGGTCACGATGCCGCCGAGGGAGATGACGGCGACCTCGGTCGTGCCGCCGCCGATGTCCACGACCATGTTGCCGGTCGGTTCGTGAATCGGAAGACCGGCGCCGATCGCGGCGGCCATCGGCTCTTCGATGATGTAGGCCTTTCGCGCGCCGGCGAACTCGGCCGCCTCCATGACGGCGCGCTGCTCGACGCCGGTGATACCCGACGGCACACAGATGACCATGCGGGGTTTCGCGAAGCGACGTTGGTGCACGCGGTGGATGAAGTAGCGCAGCATCTTCTCGCAGATTTCGAAGTCCGCGATGACGCCGTCCTTTAGAGGACGGATGGCCTGGATGTTGCTCGGGGTGCGGCCGATCATGCGCTTGGCCTCGGCGCCGACGGCCAGGGGCTTGCCGTCCTTGACGTCGACGGCGACGACCGACGGTTCGTTGAGGACGATGCCGCGGCCCCGGACGTACACCAGCGTGTTCGCCGTTCCGAGGTCGACGGCCATGTCACGGCCCAAAAGCGAGAAACGACTATCAACCATAAAGACCCTTTAAGTAGTGACGACGATGCCCTCTTCGACCACAAGGCTAGGACACGAGACGCACTTGAGGCCAATAAACCTGTTCTTTCACGAGTGCTCGTCGGCTGAGGTCCCTCCATCCACGGAAAAACCTTTCCCATACGTGAGTTTGAAGTCGGCACAACAACCAGATTCCGCTAATTACCCCATCGACATTCTCATGATGAGCAAATTGCGTGGAAAGATCGAAGTCTGTCAATCGACTGCTGACAAATGATCGGACAATAGTACCGGGTCACGCGCTCGTTTTCGTCGTCGCGGTTCCATGATCAGGACAAATTCAAAGAGAATGAAGGCGCCAGCGGAAATGATGTAGCCGAGGCGCACCAAACCCCACGGCGTAAATCGAAGCACACCGCCTTTGGCCCCCACGCGTACGAGCACCGTACCTTCGGCGGTCGCCGTCGCAGTTTTGCCGTTGAGTGACCATCCACGTTGATAGGGAGTGTCGACGGTTACCCAGCCCGGAGCGCCCGACGAGATTCTGTACGCCACTGGTGACAACTGAATCACCGACCGCGGATCGGTTGACGCGCTCACGGAGGGCGAACTCTGTGGTGGGGTGGACGAGGAGCTAGGAGAACTTTTGGAACGTTCGCTCGTCACTACGGCTCCCGCGCCAAGTTCGTGGTTCTTGGCCAACGTGAGTAGTCCAGCGATACCAGCTACGGTGGTCACCTTCGCCACTCTTTGACCCACACCTTCGTAAGCCAAATTACGCCACACTTCCAGCGATCGGTCGTCGAGTAAGAGTTTTAGATCAATTTGATCGTTGAGCCAGCTATAGGACGCCCAGTCCACTGCCTTGGCCAACACGACGTACTGCACTCCAAGTGGCGCTACCAACGCGCCGAATACTCTGGTTCGATTTCCATTTTCGTACAACTGTTCTAGATACGCGGAACGAGGAGACGTGGACTGAGTCGCGACACCGACGCCTTCCACGTTGTCCCCCGAGATTACGTTTCTCCGAAACGTCGTTGGCGCCACGTTGATTACCACTCGTCCGTTTGTGAAGGGATACTCCATATATAAATGCCATGGAAGGTCGAGAATATTGCCCGCACCCGTTCCCATGAGGACATCGGCACGTTGGTACGCGGACGGCAAGGGACTGCGGGTGACCTGTCCGGCCAGTCCGTCAAATACGGTCGAGCAGTAGCCAAGCGGGAGAACCACGCCCAGGAAGGCCGCGGTCATAATCGCGCCCGACCGCGACGGCGAAATGTCGACTTGCGACAACCGTTCGACTCCCCAGCCGAAGAGAACAGCGTACGCCAGCGCGAGCAGCATGAGAAACTTCTGTGGCTCTCTCATGATTGAAAAGAAGGGCACATGGTCATAGGCCCATAAGAACAAACCGCCGGTTGGTCCTTGATTTCCGAGCGCTAAGAAGTACCCGACCACCCCAACTAACACGAGCAGCATCGCCAACTTCTTTTGTTCTAGTGCAAGCGTTCGATCGACGGCTGCCCGATCGGGGACCGCAGCAGTCGTGGCGGCCAATACTTGACCCGTCAAACGCTCTACCTGTTGGGTGTTCTCAGAGCCCGTCCATCCTTCGGTGACGGGAGTCCTGCGCAACGCGTACCAAGCTCCAAAAGCAACAATGACGAGAATCGCGAACATAATGAATGGCCATCCGATAATGATGTCCTTGGGAAGTTCGGGACCGGGACCCGATCGCCAAAAACCGTACAGGGCCAACACATTTGCAAAGAGCCCTAAATGAGGGTCGCCATTAGTCCGATAGAGGTTCAGGCTGACCGAACCAACCTGAGTCGGCAGATTGGTCGACCCGTTCGGCAAAATGATGTACGTGCTCATGATCGTGAACGCGCCCACGCACGTGGCGAACCACCCGATCACGCGGCGCAACGAATACTGCTTCGTCAAGAAGGCGACTGCCGCTACGCCGAGAATGACGATCCCATAGATCCACGCAAAGTGGGGACTCAGCGCAGTGAGTCCCGCCCACCAAAGTGCCGGCACGCACCACCGTAGACCCGGAGACGAAATTGATCGCATCGCCGCTCTAACAGCAAAAGGTAAAAGGGCGTAGCCCAAGAGAAGAGCGAAGTGACCAACGTAAAGACGATTGAAGACAAATGGATTGACCGCGTACAGCGTTCCGGCCGCTACGCGTGACCAGAGTGACCGGCCGGCAAGGCGTCCGGCACCGACCGCGGCGATTGGAAAGAACGCCAATATCGGAAGCCACGTCGAAGTACTTCCCAGAACTTGATTGAGAAGCGCCACAAGGAGACCGCCGCCAACGCCGGTCGTGAGACCCCCGTTAAGTCCCAACCCTGAAGGAGTCACGATTGCTGCATGAGGCCCGACGGACCAATCGAGAAGAAACAATCGGCCACCGTCGAGTAACGGAGCGCACACTCCAAGCCCGATGACAATTCCGAGTATCAGGATCACTGCATCCGGGTGGTTCAACATTCGAGAGAATCTTTGAATCGTCAATAATCTATGACCTTTTTTTGCGGAATCATTGGCGTCATCGCTCGAATGTTCACGATTCAACTTCAACCCCATCTTCGGACAATAATCCTCATCCGCTGTGCCACCTTGTGAGAACCAACGTCGAGTCCTAGCAAGGAATTCGGAAATTGACAATCCGTGCGAAGTGATTGCAGAATCCACCGACTCGCCAGCCACTCAATCAACGTCCACGGTTAATCAGGAAAGAATGTTGTGATTACTTGTTAGAATTCCGTGAAATTGACATTCGCGATCTAACCGGACTTTATCCTGGTTGGAGGGGGCATTATGGTCACCCGACTGCAACAATCACCTCGTCAGAGGGTTGCTGCCGTTTGGTCACAGCTTTCCGCGGGCATTTTCGGGCGCGGAGCAGTCTCATTCTTGTTCGCGACGGCCGGCGTAAACGTTTCGAACTTTCTCTTCCACATCGTCATTAGCCGCTTGCTGGGACCGGCCCACTATGGAGCAGTCGGTGCGATTCTGAGCATCCTGAGTTTGCTCACTGTGCCCGTCGGTGCTGCGCAATTGGCAGTGACGCAAGCAGTGATTAGTCACACTGAGAATGCTCAGCCATTCTCGCTGAGCAGATTGATTTGGCGTGCGATGGTCATTGGAGTGGTCGCCTCATTGGCCTTAGTGACGCTCACCCCTACCATCGATGGGTTCTTGCACATTGGCTCGCCGATCCCACTCTTTTTGGTTGGCGCGTGGATTCCCTTGGCGACCGTCGGTGCCGTTTTGCAGGGATCGCTTATCGGCGAGTACCGTTTTCGCGCAGTTGCGTTCGCTACGTTCGCGGGCGGCGGTCCAATACGACTCTTATTCGGTGCCGGCATGGTGGAGGCAGGCTTCGGCGTTTCGGGCGCAATCGTGGCCACCATTGGCGCGCAGGCATTCACAACCGGCTCCCTCCTTTTCTCAGCTCGAAAAAAGGTGCGTGGCCATGCTGAGCGAGCCGTAGTTCGAGCAAAGAGGCGCGACATGGCGCTGTCGGTTGCGTCCCTTGGCGGCTACACCGCTTTCATCGGTATCGATACCTTTCTTGCCCGACACTTCTTCTCCGCGACTGTCGCTGGTCAATACGCTGCCGGAGCAGTCGCGGCCCACATTGCCCTTTTTGTACCGGGTGCCATCGTTACGATTGCGTTTCCGCACTGGGCTAGCGGGCGTGGTACGAGCACGGCCAGCCGAAAGGTCTTCGTGCAAGCCCTCAAAATCACGACGCTCGTTGGCGTTCTCTCCGCAGGCGCGCTCACTGTTCTCTCCAGCTTCGTCGTGCACTTACTCTTTAGCTCTCGCTACGAGAGCGCCATACCAATCGTTGGTCTCTTATCTTTCGCTTCAGCAGCGATAGGAGTATTAAGTCTCTTTGTTTATCTACACTTGGCGCGTCGTTCATTGGTCGCGATGACACCTTGGCTCGGCGTGATTCTCGCGGCTGTGTTGATTTCGCTGCGGCATCAGAGTTTGACATCAGTTGCCGCAATTATGTTGATTGTCAGCGTGCTGACATTAATTATGGCGGGAATTCCAGCGCTATTTGCTTTGTTAAGAGCGTCAACCCACGATGCTGAAATCAATGCGTCGTCGAGCGATCTGATCCCAGCGGA
This sequence comes from uncultured Acidimicrobiaceae bacterium, assembly GCA_963716515.1. Classification (GTDB taxonomy): domain Bacteria; phylum Actinomycetota; class Acidimicrobiia; order Acidimicrobiales; family RAAP-2; genus RAAP-2. The sequence goes on along the minus strand of OY970319.1, from coordinate 709,216 downwards.
TCTCGAACTCACAATGGTCGTACCCTTTTATAACCCCGGTTCTCACTTCGGCAGTCATATTGGTGACCTCATCGACATACTTTCCAAATCCGGATTCACTTACGAGATTCTCGCCGTTTCGTATGGGAATGCCGATCAAGGTGAAAACCAGTTGACAGCGATCGCTGCGGAACACTTCACGATCATGCGACTAGACCCAAATCAAGGAAAAGCTTCCGCGCTTCGCGCCGCGCTATCCGTCGGTCGTGGCGAATACCTCGGCTTCATCGATGGAGACGGAGTCATCCCGGCCGAAACCTTGATCGAATTCTTAGACATTATTCGTCGAGAGCAACCGGACATCGTCTTCGGAAGTAAACGCCACCGGCGTTCAGAAGTCGCGTATCCACCGCTTCGGCGAGTGTATTCGTGGGGCTATCAACAAATTAATCGAACGCTGTTTGGCTTACCGATCCGAGATACTCAGACCGGTGTCAAAATTGTTAGACGAGAAGTCCTCTCTGTTGCTCTGCCACTCATGGTCGAAAAACGTTTCGCGTTTGACCTGGAGTTGTTCGTGGTGGCGCGAAAGCAGGGCTTTCGCAACTTTATAGAAATGCCCGTCAACTTCGATCACCATTTTGGCAGCACAATATCCCTACGTTCGGTGCGGGCCATGTTCATCGATACGCTCGCGATCTTTTATCGTCTGAGGATCCTTCGCTATTACGATCGAGATCTACAGAGACACCCCGACGAATCGCTACTTTTTGAGGCAAGCGCGGATGAGGTCGTTCCCTCTACAACTTCGCTCAAGCCAGACTCCGCGTCAATGCGGATCCTCATTTTCACGTGGCGAGATTTGGCGCACGCCAAGGCGGGCGGAGCCGAAATTTATACAAACAGTGTTGCCCGAGAGTGGGTACGCACCGGCCACGAGGTGACACTCTTTTGTGCCTCGGTCGAAGGAAGACCGGAAAAACAAGAAGTTGGTGGAGTTCACATCATTCGACGCGGCACCCGTTTCAGTGTCTACCGGGAAGCGAAACGTTTCTACCGTAAAGAAGGCCGCGGAAATTTCGATCTGGTGATCGATGAAGCCAATACTCGACCATTCCTAACTCCAAAATGGGTTGATGACGCACCCGTCATCGCTCTCTCGTTTCAAGTTTGCCGAGAGCTATGGGCATATCAAATGCCGTTCCCGGTGTCAACCATTGGACGAGTGTGGCTGGAGCCAAGGTGGCTACGGACGTATCGAGATATACCCACCGTCACAATATCCCAGTCGAGCAAGGAGTCTCTTGAGGCGTACGGGCTGAAGCGTGTTCTTGTGGTGCCGATTGGACAGAACCCATGGAATTCACATCCAAACGTCCCACGTGAGTCACGGCCAACAGTCATTTTTGTCAGTCGGCTCGAATCACATAAGAGACCAATCGAAGCCATTCGCGCGTTTGAAGTTCTTCAAAAGAGCATGCCGGATGCTGTCATGTGGATAGTTGGATCTGGCCCGTTGGAAGACAATCTTCGCCGACTAGCTCCGGAAGGTGTGGTGTTTCTCGGCAAGGTGTCACCCGAAAGGAAACTTGAACGACTCGCTCGAGCTCACGTCCTTGTCGCGACTTCAGTGCGAGAAGGCTGGGGACTTGTTGTCTCCGAGGCCGCTTCCGTTGGTACGCCTTCAATAACCTACGACGTAGCCGGTTTGCGTGACTCGGTTCGCGCCTCAGGAGGTTTCCTCACGGCGTCCGATCCGATGCATCTCGGAAATGCACTGCAGGAGTATTTGAAGATCTGGCTCCGCGACGGCATACCAGCGGTTTCACCCCATGGAGTAATCCCGTGGGAAGAGGTTGCCCGCAGAATTCTCTTGGAGGCAGAGGCATGCACCTTCCACGTGGGGACCAAGGTCAACTCAACTCCGATGACAATTGATGAATGACGATGAGATCCGAACTGGATTTGCGAGAAGCACAACTCGGCAACGCGCCCAACCTCCCTGTTTATTAAGCGATCACGATGGTAGTTAGCAATATTCACTTCTCAGGAACTGGACGCGTCCTCTTTGTCGAGAGATTCCGGAAGAACGACACGGTGGCTTGAGATATGAATGAGCGACATTATCGTAGACACGTAGAACGCTCTATATCTGATCCGTCTGCAAGCGAAACCAGTTCACCGTACGTTGCAGCCCATCCTCAAGTGACACCGCAGGGGTCCATCCGAGTTCGTCGCGAGCGAGCGTGATATCTGGCTGGCGACGAGCAGGGTCCTGCTCCGGAGAAGGACGATGCACAACCTTGGATGTGGACCCAGTCGTGTCTAGAACTCGCCGGGCAAGCTCCGCCACAGTGATCTCCTGAGGGTTGCCAAGGTTTACAGGGCCGACAAAGTCACGCTGATCGATCATCGCTAATAGCCCAGTAACCAGGTCATCGACGTAACAGAAACTCCTTGTCTGCAAGCCATCCCCATAGACAGTAAGCGGCTCACCAGACAGCGCTTGACACACAAAGTTTGAAACTACGCGCCCGTCGCCCCGTCGAAGTCGCGGACCATAGGTGTTAAAGATTCGTACGATACCTACATTGACGTTCTCGTAGCGAGAGTAGGCCATCGTGAGCGCTTCGCCAAAGCGTTTAGCCTCGTCGTAAACGCTGCGCGGTCCTGTAGAACTCACGTTTCCCCAGTAGGTCTCGGACTGAGGATGTACCAGCGGGTTTCCGTATATCTCGCTCGTCGACGCAAGAAGGAAGCGCGCGTCATTTCGCTTCGCCAAGTGAAGGCAGACTTCGGTGCCACGACTTCCAACCGCAAGCGTCTCCAGCGGTAGGCGCATGTACTCAGGAGGAGATGCCGGGCTTGCCAGGTGCGCCACAACATCGACCTTGCCTTCTACGAGAATATCTTCAGAGACGTCTCCTCGTACGAAGGTGAATCCAGTTGATGCGTCGAGAATATTCAAGTTGACGCCATCGGAGGTTGAGAGATTGTCGATGCAAACGACTTGATCGCCGCGGGCGAGTAGCGCTTCGCAAAGATGCGATCCTACGAAGCCCGCACCCCCAGTCACCACGATACGACTCATCGGTGAATCGTTCTCACAAGATGCCGATTCCTTCGTAGGCAAAACCCGCGCGCCGCATTGCTGCGGGGTCGAGAAGGTTTCGGGCGTCCACCACCGCTCGACGCTCCATAAGGCCACCAACCTTCTCAAAGTCAAGCCAGCGGAATTCGTCCCATTCGGTCGCGACTACAAGTACCGAACAACCAATGCACGCAGCGTAGGCATCGTCCACCACTTCGAGGCCATCGAGAGGACCATGGACCGTCGGATCATAGGTAGTGACGATTGCGCCGAGTTCTCGAAGATGCCTCGCAATCTCTAGCGCTGGAGAACCACGCAGATCGTCCGTGCGAGCCTTAAAGGTCAGCCCCCAAAGAGCTACCCGCTTGTCGCGTACATCGCCGCCTGCAAGCCGTAGGGTCTTTTCCACCACTCTGGCACGTTGGGCCACATTGACCGACACAACACCCTTCAGCAGCGCGAAATCGTAACCGGCATCTTCCGCGAGTCCGATTAGCGCCGCAACGTCTTTAGGAAAACATGAGCCTCCCCAGCCGGGGCCTGGCTTCAGGAAGGAAGAGCCGACGCGTGGGTCGTAGCCCATGCCGAGCGCAACCTGGCGAACGTCTGCTCCCACGGCCTCACAAAGTGCCGCGATAGCGTTGATGAAACTTAGTTTCGTGGCCAGAAACGCATTTGAGGCGTACTTAATGGTCTCGGCAGTTGCCGGGTCAGTTACGACTACGGGGGCTCCAAGTCGCATGAAGAGAGCGGAGAGTTGGATTGCCGTCTCCTCATCATCAGCGCCGATGACGATCCGATCCGGGTGCAAGAAGTCCTGTACTGCCGATCCTTCACGCAGGAACTCTGGATTCGAGACCACTCGAACGTCTTGACGCCCTAGCGCCCGCTCAACCACGTGAGTTGAGCCGACGGGAACAGTCGATTTGTTCACGACAATTGCTCCGGGCGCCAGGTGTGGGCCGATCTCCGCGGCCACTTGTTCGATGATCGATGTGTTGGCCCTACCGTCAGGACCCTGTGGAGTTGGTACGCAAAGGAAAACGAACTTTGCGTCTTCGACGCCCCACGCGTTATTTGGCGAAAAGGAGAGCGCTCCGGAGCCCAGGCCTTGATTGAGCAACGCCGCCAGTCCATCCTCGACAATTGGCACGGTGCCTTGCGAAAGTGCGTGAACCCTTTCGTTATCGACATCGCTGCAGCGAACCTCGTTGCCCAAGTGAGCAAGACAAACTGCGGTCGTCAAACCTACGTAGCCTGCACCGATCACGCTAACTCGACTCACTCACGCATGATAGTTCGCCCTAAATCGCTCTGTTCTAAGGTCGGTCAACAAACGAATTATCGTCCTTGCCGTCTACGGGCGTCGACAGTGAGGTGAATGAACGTCGACTAACCATGCGCCAGAAGAGGTCAGTGGCGTACCAGCGACTCTCGAAACGATTTTCCAATTTGCAAAACTGCTTCACGAGAGCACGTGAGATCGAAACTATGACTGAATCATGGCTAGCCAATTCAGCCTACGAGAAAGAATTTCTCTCTTATTGATCGAAGCTAGTTTTAACAGGACGAGAGACAGAGGGATCTAGGTGATCCTCCTATAACGGTGCGAAGCATCTGGTGACGGATCGATTTGTCCGAATCAGTCACTCTCTCGCATACAGTTCGCTTTGGACATGGAAAAGGAGTTGTATGCCTTCCTCGATTAGCGTCGTCATACCCACATACAATTCGGGGCCCGTTATTGGTCAGTGCTTAACAAGCATCAACGGACAGAGTTATTGTCCTGTGAACGTCATCGTGTGCGACGGAGGGAGTACCGATGACACCGTCGAGATTGCATCTTCTCATGGGGCCACGGTAGTTCACTCTGTTGCAAATCGATCCGCGCAGCGGAATGCTGGGGCAGAGAGCGCCCTTGGAGATTACATCGTCTTTATAGATTCAGATATGAGACTGACTCCCATGGTTCTTGAGGATTGTGTAACAAACCTTCGTGAGTCTGATGCAGCGCTTGTCATTCCAGAGGTTGACATTGGTATGAGCTATTGGGCCAGAGTTAGAGGATTCGAGCGAAGCTTCTATAAAGGTGCGTGGTGGTTGAAGGCCGCTCGCTGCTATAGGAAGGAACAGTTTCTCGCAATTGGAGGCTTCGACGTAGGGTTGATCGGACCCGAAGACTGGGATCTTGACGAACGAATTCGATCCTTTGGAACGGTTCGAGAGATCTCGGCCAACATTGAACATAACGAGGGACGTATTGACTTGGGTGGGCTGATGAAGAAAAAATCTCATTACGCGCAAAGTTTCTCGCAATTTACGCAGCGCCACCCTCAGCGAGCTGAACTCTGCTTGTCGGGACGTCGTCGGGTGATGCTCTTCGTGAGAAAGCCTGGGCGGCTCCTGATTCATCCAATCCTGACAGTAGGTCTCGTAGCCATGGGAGCGTCAGAGGTTCTTGTTGCTCACGGTCGGACGAGCCGTTGGACAACTTTCGCTCGGGAACAGCCACTGCCGACGAAAGAAAATCCGCTCCTCGGCGGTGATGATAAGTAACATCTCGGATGATTGGAGTGCGGTAATACTTGGCGACATCATATTTGGCGCCCCATTTAGCGATGACTCCTTCTTGGAAGCCAGATCAAAACATCAGTCACAATCTCTAACCAAACTGCTGCAATTCAAGCTGCGGACGAGCAAGCTGAGAACACCATTTGATTTGCAAGAAGGTTGGGACGCAAAGCGGTCAACTGTCTAAGGCGACGCCCGCCCAAAGTAGTGAGGGGGCCCACGAAGATCTCTTTATCGATCCGAAAACCTGCATCGATCATCAGCTCGCGCCCTGTTGGCACCGAGAAGAAGCGGAGATGCGTTTTGTCAAAAATCCCGGACTCGTGATATCGCCAAATACCCAAGGTAGTTGGAACACGGCCCCGTGGCCCGACAATGTTGGGCAATGAAACAATCACCATCCCAGAAGGTCGGAGCAGACCGCGGCACATTGACAACACCGTCAATGGGTCAACCATGTGTTCGAGTACATCCCCGAAAATTATTTGATCAAATTTATCGGAAGACCCCAAAGTATTGAAAGCAGACATTGCATCCTGTCCGATCACTGTAAAGCCTCTACTTCGAGCCACTTCTGCCGAATCGAGGTTCGGCTCGATGCCGACACAGCGACACTTTTTTGATTCTTCAAGTTGAGACATCAAGTACCCCGAGGCACATCCAACATCGAGGATGTCAGAATTCGGATTTACCAGATCGACAATTGCCTGATGACTGCCGTAGCCACGTCCGTTTTCATGGTAAGACGAAACTGTCATTTGGACCGACGACGATTTATTGGTGACCTCGAACACTTCAGGAGAAGTGGAATCAGACGGAACATTTGGATATTCGGCTCCAAGTCCATGGCAATGGGCGACACAGTTCAGGCTACCTTTTTTGATCTCGCCCAGGGATAAAGGATGCGCTGAATGGGGTTTACCCACCAAACCCAACTAAGGATTCTTGCTCCGCGCGATTCTCCTGCGAAGTGTCAAAATGATTGTAAACCCACAGAAGATAATGAATCCGGACACTGACAAAATGAGGGCGACCATGTCTTCAGTTTCGGGTCCGTAACGAACGTGTGTTGCCACACTTGTCCCGAGCCAACCAATGCGGAAACCATCAACCAGCACCCGTGTGAAGTTTCGTGGTGCAATCCAACCGGAGTTGAACGCCTCATCTGGTGCCGTAAGGATTTCAGGCGACTTTGACTTGCTTAACGGAATACCGGTAATTATTGGTTGGAGACTTGGAGCGGCATGGATTGCGGTGACATCACTGTATTGGGAGACGGTCTTTTGGCCAGCGGTCGCTGCATTTGCATACAAATAAATCCCAAGACTCGTGGTTCCTTGATGAGGTTGAACGAAGAATGTATAGTGCCGCCATTTCGAACTTTTATTTAGGTTTGTATTTGGAGCACAGCCATAATTGGGATACTGCCAAACACAAATTTGAGGCGGTCCACCCTGGCTGCCCTTTGCCCATAGACCGACCGAGATCTCCCCCGACTTCCAATCGAGAGTTGTAGCTTCGCAGGCGCTGTCAGCGTTTGCGGTCAATACAAGTGACGGAGTCCGCTTGGGTCCTGAGTTGGGGCGAATCTGTGCTCGCAATTCGGTGCTCGCAAGATAATTCGGCACGTCGACGTTGTTGCAGTCGGACACCTGCGGCTGCCAGGCGCCATGAGAAAAGTCTCCATTAGGGACCAGTGATTTCCCCGCACTAAGTATTGAGACTCGCATTTCGGTTCCCTTAAATGTTATCGATCTGTGAGTCGTAAATTTAGGGATTGACTCCAGCTTTCCAGGAAAACCGCTTTGGTTGGATGAACCGACCGATGTTACCCAGTCCAGGTGATACCTCCATCCTCGCTTTTCGAGCACGCTGGATGTAATCACACCTTGATCGAAACTCCAATTGGCTAGCGGGGGGAACTCAAGTATCGAGTCCACCCCCTTGCGCTGCTTGCTGGTGACCATCAGCGTTCCAGAAGGCAACGCTGAGAGATCGGCAAAATTAGGTGTCGCTGTGTTTATGGTTGCATACAAGGTCCGAGAATTTCTTGGAGGTGCGAGTTGAAATAGTACCAATGGACCGTTTCTTCGTATGAGTTTGAAATTGGGATCATCGGCCAAAGCGGATTCAAATGAAGATGGGGATACGGCCGCGTATCCCATGATCCCTTCATTGACGTCTTCACGGACCAATACCAAGCTCACCCCCAGTGCATTGGCCAAATTGCTGACTTCGGTCGATTTGTGCGAAAGCAAATCGGCTGTGAACAAATTGATCGAGTCGAACAACTCTGGCGATGCCGCATAGTAGTTACTCGTATTGGGCGCAAGAACGTTCCGTTTCAGAATGTCGAACATGAATGCATCCACGCCGACGTACCCCCACGTGTAAGGCACGATGTCGGACACTTGATCTTGTGGCAATGCCAATAAATTGCCAACCGGCGCCGATCGTCCATTCAGAAAATTTGTCATGCTCGTCCAATACTGAGGAAACTTCACTTGATGAGGGCCGTATTGAACAACTTGACTGGTCGAAGTTCTTGGGATTATTTGGCCAAGAAGCAATGGGTAGGCAGGTGCGAGGACAACGAGCGCAACGAAGACCGTCAAGAGTTTCGGTAAAAGGTCTTTCCAAATTGGATTTCGCGACGATTTTAGCTCAATCGATTCGCAGGCCACGGCCAATGATTGCAAAGTAACGGCAACGAGAACGCCATACGCTAAGCCAACAATTGCTAAGAACCGAAACGGCTCCCTAATGAGCCAACCTAAGGGGAGGTTGTAAAGCGGGTCAAAAATAATCGACCCGGGCCAGCGCGTTCCGGTTCCAAGCACTATTAGGAATAACGCCAATCCAGAGGCCCCAACAACAAGACGACGTCGGTGAAAGTAATTTGACTGGTCCCTTCGGAAGCTAAGCGGAAGGGCAAGGAATGCGGTGAATGGCAAGAGAAATATGACATACGAAAGTGGGAACACCGAGTAATTCGCCGAAAACGGGTAGAAGGTGGATTGACCCCAGGCCCAAGTGCTGTTCAGCCAGAGTCCATTCTCAATCGTCGCACGAACTTCTTCCCAGGTCCAAGAGGAAACAGGCGCATAGGTTGCAAGAGCGAAGCCCTTTAGCTGCACCAAGGAGGGAACTAGCCAATAAGCGCAAGTGACAATCAAAAGCAATCCACCTGCGATAACCACTTTTGCAGCCTGCTTCCCAACTTCGCGGCCTTTCAGAATCCACGCAAGGGCAATGCTTGCAAGAAACGCGAGACCCACCATGCCAGTGAGGGGTGGGTTCTGATACGTGTATCCCAGCAGGGGCGTACTTAGAACGATCAAGACCAACGCAGAGTTCAGGCTCAATCGTTTCGTTGCTGCGGCTAGAACCACTGCAGGAAGAGCGACGAGAAGCATCATTGCAGTTAGAGCAACAGGGGAAATTGCTGTTACAAACGAATTCGGATTGAAGACATAAATTAGGGAGCCCACGGCAGCCGGAATCGCGGCAATTTTCAGCAAGCGGAGCAAAGCGTAAGCAGACAGCACTATGGCGACAATCAGAAACGTATACCAAAGTCGTTGTGCAAGTCCCGCAGTGCCACCCAGTGACTTGACGATCCACAGCACTACCGCCCAAGGCAGTTGACCTTGTTGCGCAGCAGGTCCACCGAGATTTGATCCGGACCACATCCACGGCGCAAAAAGTTTCCCGATCCAAGCCGTTCCTTCCGGCGGAACTACGTCCCATCCGGCGATTACTTTGCCAAAGGCAAACCAAGTTTGGACTGCAGATCCAGCAAGGACGGCCAGCGCCCCAGCAATCCACCGATCTCGCGAACGCTGGTCACGCCTATTCGCCGTCGGTTCATCTAGATCCGCAAATACTTCATCTCGTCCTCGAAACAGGATCATGGCGAAGCCAACCACCACTGCGGCCCCTAATAATGCGACAGCGAGTTCTGCCAACGTGTTCCCAACGTTGGAGGTACCAAGCGCGGCGTCTCCGATGATGGCCATCAATCCTGCGCATCCGAAGAGCGTGATTAGCCAAGGACCGTTCGAACGGAACTTCTCGGCACGACTTAACCAAGGATTCGCCGGTCCTCCTTGATGTCGACCTCTAGAAACTCTGGTTTTCCAATTTTGACCGAACACCAAGCGGCCCTTCCCCAAATCCCGAACACATTATTATGCTTCCTGAACTTGTCGGCAATAAAATTGTAACTCCCAATCGATATGAGATTTGTTGTTGGGTGATGGGTGCAGGCGAAGTGCATTGCAATAAACGACTCAGCCCTGCATCGCGCCCGCGTCGAGGTTCAATGCGGATCAAGTCGACCAATTCTCAATTTTAATCCGCGCTATGAAATATTCGACGACGGCACTATCGAAAGAATTGTCGACCGAACGACATAGCGACACAGCGGCGCCACAGTGATTTATGTGATTCAAGTGTCTTGGTCGCCGTATTCGGAGATGTCCGTGACCGCACCGCATACAAGGCCTTCGATCCGAACGGCTAGTGACGCCCACCCGAATCGCGTGTACGAGTCCCCGTCGTAGACCAATGTCGGTGACGACAGCGAGAAACTGCACTCGTCGCGCTGTAGGCAATGTCCCACCGTTCTCGGACCCGATTCTCCAGTGCTGATACTCATTTCCAAGGTCTGGCGGCGGCGGGGACCCAAGATTTCGAATCTTCCCCTGAACAAATTTAGGTCAAGTTTCAATCAGAACGTCGAAAATGGGATGAAACGGGAAGTCAATCGTGCATTCCGAAAAGGGTACGGTGGATGGGGCGCAATGTGGAGAGGAAAGCCTGTTGAAACCCAATCTCTATATTTCTGCCATCTATATCAGCCCACCGGGAACCATGGGCGGCAACACAAAGATCTTGATTGAGGCAATTAAACATCTGAGTCACGATTATGAAGTCGTGGTGTTCACCACCGAGCCTGAGACTCTAATTGAAGGCATCGCTAACCATGCCGCCTGCCGCATCGAAGAAATTCCGTACCCATTTCAGAAGATGAGTTTTGGGAGCCATTTGCAAGAGTTGCGCTATCTCCGGCAATGGTATTCGGAATACTTCGGAAATCGGCAACTCACCACGAGTGACGTCTTCTATTCCGCGTCAGATTTCGCACCCGATGTTGTACCTGTTTTTTGGCTGAAGAGACGATGCGACTTTCAATGGTTCCCGACTCTATTTCTATTCATTCCTAATCCGTGGGAAAACATAAGAAATCAATACAAATTTCCATTTCTGAAGTATTCAATCTACTTCGTATATCAGAGACTTATGTTCTATCTGATGAAAGCTCGCGCTACGGGAATCATCGTGACGAATAAGACCGATTACGCCAACTTCAAGAGACGACATTCGCCGAGACTGTTCGCAATATATGGCGGTGTGAATCTTGAGGAAATTGATAAGGCGAAGCACAAATCGGAGGACGCAACCGAAGAGTTCGAGTACGACGCCGTGTACTGTGGCAGACTCCACGAACAGAAAGGGATTGATGGTTTTTTGGACATTTGGAAACTCGTGGTTGACGCATTTCCCCTGGCTCGGCTCGGAGTTATAGGTAACGGAGCACCGGAGTTCGAGAACTACTTAAGAGTTAAAGCCAGTGAGAATGGCCTGGAAGGAAATGTGGATTGGCTTGGCTACGTGAATGGACCCGAGAAATATTCCATCTATCTACGGAGCAGACTATTTGTGCATCCAACGATTTATGACAACAACGGCATGGTTGCGGCGGAAGCCCTCTGCTCAGATCTGCCCGTGATTATGTATGATCTTCCGAACCTGCAAGACCTCTACGACTCTGGCTGCGTAAAGGTGCCAAGATTTGACAAGGCGGGGTTTGCGAGATCGATCATAAGTGTGCTTACTGACCGTCGTGTCCGACATGCTCTTGAATTGAGTTCGGTTCAGTTGCAAGACTTACAATTGGAATGGAGTTGGGAGAGCCGTATGCAACAGTTGGCGTCTTTCCTCGGCCCCCAATGAAAGAGTTGCTCTTACGTGTCTATTCGCGCGTTCAGTCGTTTGGTGGGTACGGCGAATTTGGAAGTGGGAGTCTGATTAGGTTGCCAGCAAAGATCCGAAACAGGCGGCATTTATATCTTGGCAAGAATGTCTTTATCGCCGAGAGATGCTATTTATCGTTGGTGAAAGTTGGAAGCACTAAGCCGTCCTTATTCATTGATGACGATGTTTGCATTGGATCCGATTTCACGGTAAGTTGCGCCGGTTCGATCCGTATCGAGAAAAAGGTTCTGTTAGCAGATCGTGTCTTTATTGGCGACAGCATTCATGATTACAGCAATCCGGAGATTCCCATTATTGACCAGCCAGTAAGGGCGATGGGTAACGTTGTAATTCAGGAGGGTGCATTCATCGGTATCAATGCGGTTATTCTTCCTGGAGTTACGGTCGGAAGAAACGCGGTCGTTAGCGCTTCGGCAGTTGTAACCAAGAATGTGCCGCCGCTCACCGTTGTCGCAGGCAATCCTGCAAAGGTCGTCAAGCGCTACAACGACATCGACAGAACTTGGGAGCGAGTGAATGAGTGAATCGCGACAGGCCTGTCGAGAAAACATTTCTAGCGTAGCCAGAGATTCTGATCCGTTTGACTCATAGTGACGCTTCAGTAAGTGGTGCGACGAGTAGATACCTGAAGTTGACCTCAGTTCTTGTGCCTCCCAGAGCCACTCGTCCCACCCCATCATTTCAGATGGACACCGGTTCATCTCAATTGAACACGCGATGTTGCGAAATCTGCACGTTTCACTTGGCTAGAACTTGATCAGTCGTCGAATTGAAAAGGTCCCTCTTCGACTTTTCCGACTAAATCAATGGCCGGATGACGGTTTGCGGATGACTTCCGTTAACCCACTCGAGGAAAAAAGATTGCAATCTCGCGTGCTGCCGACGCCGCCGAATCTGAACCGTGCACGAGATTCTCTCTCAGTCCAATCGCGAGATCACCGCGAATCGTTCCCGGCGCGGCCTCCTTGGCATCCGTTGCTCCCATTAGACCGCGCACGACCTGCCACGTGTCCTCGGGACCTTCTATGACCAGCACCAACACAGGACCCTGCGTTATGAATTCGACGAGTTTGCCGTAGTAGGGACGACCTTGGTGCTCGGCGTAGTGACGCTCCGCCGTCGCAGTGTCAATCGTACGAAACTCGCCCGCAACGATGCGCAACTGCTTCGCTTCGAGGCGACCGACGATCTCGCCGACGAGGCCCCGAGCCACGCCATCGGGCTTGACGATGAAAAGCGTTCTATCCACGACGAAGCAATCTAACAGCCGCTAGGTCAAGTGCCGAGAGCGCACCCGCAACACCTCGCCACGGACCTCGGCGACAAGGTACAGACTGCCCGCCACCACGATCAGGTCCTCGTCCGTCGAGCGCTCCCGCGCGTGCGCCAACGCCGACGTGGCACTCGGGTGTTCGTACGCGACGCCGCCGTGACGACGAACGACGTTCGCGACTTCACTGGCCGCGACCGCCCGCGGCGAGTGCGGCGCACAGGTGTGGAACTCGGTGAAGCCGAGGGCGACCAGTGGTTCGACCATGTCGTCCACGTCGCGACCGCTCAGCATGCCAAGCACGCAGCGCCTTTCTCCCGTGACGTAGAAGGCCCCGTCGAGCGTGGCGACGAGCGCCTTCACTCCGGCCGGATTGTGTGCCCCGTCGACGACGATCATGGGCTTTCGCGAGATGAGCTCCATGCGCCCGGGCATGTGGACGGTGGCCAGCGTGGAGGAGACGATCTCTTCACCGAGCGCACGGCCGAGGAAGGCTTCGGCCGCCACGATGGCCGTGGTGGCGTTGACACCCTGGTGGATGCCGTGCAACGACACCAGAATCTCTTCGTAGCGTGCGAAGGGCGTGCGCACGGTGATCGCCCGGCCGCCGAGCGCCAATTCATTCTGTTCGAGAGCGAACGAGTCTCCCAATAGCCATCGTGCGGCGCCTAGCTCGTCGGCCTGACGTTGGGCGATCTCAACCACGATGGCGTTGGTCGTGGCGACGATGGCGATCGCGTCGGCGCGAAAGATGCCCACCTTGTCGCCCGCGATCTCCGCGATCGTCGTGCCCAGCACCGCGGTGTGATCCAGATCGACGTTGGTGAGAACGGCGACGTCGCTGTTGATCACGTTGGTCGAATCCCACGTGCCGCCCATGCCCACTTCCACGACCGCGACGTCGACTCCCTCGTCCGAGAAGTGGAGAAAGGCCGCTGAGGTCAGCAGTTCGAAGCGGGTGAGGGCGATTCCACTGACCGATTCGACGTCGGCCAGGCGCTGTACCAGCGCAATGAACTCCTCGTCGTCGATGGGTTCACCGTTTACGGCGATTCGTTCGTTGACGGCGTGCAGGTCCGGACTGGTGAAGGTACCCACCCGAAGTCCAGTGGCGCTCAACAGCGCGCTTATCAGCGTGGTGGTGGAGCCTTTGCCGTTCGTGCCGGTGACGTGAATGGTCGGATAGTCGCTCTGGGGGTCGGCGAGCATCTCCAGGGTGTCCACGATGGGCTGCAACGTGGGGATCTCTCGTCGGTTTGGGGCGACGCGTTCATAGTCGACGTGCGACTCCAGCCAGGTGAGCGCTTCGACGTACGTCCGAAAGCGCACGCGTTAGCTCGCGCGACGGGTGCGCGTCGCCTTTCGCAATTCGTACTCGGGGGCGACCTTGTCACGAACCGACTCGGCGGTCACGACGCACTTGACCACGTCGCTACGTCCGGGGACATCGAACATCGCTTCCAGCAGGACGTTCTCGAGGATGGAGCGAAGTCCGCGCGCTCCGGTGCCGCGCTCCAAGGCGAGGTCGGCGATCGCCTCGAGCGCACCTTCCTCGATTACCAGTTCGACGCCGTCCATCGCGAGCACCTGTTGGAACTGCTTGACCAGTGAGTTCTTCGGCTCGGTCAACACTCGGATCAACATGTCGCGGTCTAGTTGTTGCACCGCACTCACGATCGGGAGACGTCCGATGAACTCGGGAATGAGACCGAACTTGACGAGGTCCTCGGGCAAGGCGTGGCGGAAGAGTTCGATGTCGCCCTTGCGCTTGGATTCGACCGGCTGATTGAAGCCCATCGACTTCGTGCCGAGTCGACGCTCGATGATCTCTTCGAGACCGGCGAACGCACCGCCGACGACGAACAGGATGTTGGAGGTGTCGATGGTGATGAACTCTTGGTGCGGGTGCTTGCGACCGCCTTGGGGCGGCACGCTGGCGACGGTACCTTCGAGAATCTTCAACAGCGCCTGCTGCACGCCCTCACCCGACACGTCACGCGTGATCGACGGGTTCTCGGCCTTGCGCGCAATCTTGTCGATCTCGTCGATGTAGATGATGCCGCGCTCGGCGCGTTTGACGTCGAAGTCGGCCGCCGACAAGAGCTTCAAGAGGATGTTCTCGACGTCCTCCCCGACGTAGCCGGCCTCGGTGAGGGCGGTGGCGTCGGCGATGGCGAACGGGACGTTGAGCATCCGCGCCAACGTCTGAGCGAGAAAGGTCTTGCCGCATCCGGTCGGGCCGAGGAGCAACACGTTCGACTTGGCGACCTCCACGTCGTCGTCGTGAAGTGGTCCGGTTTGGATCCGCTTGTAGTGGTTGTAGACCGCCACGGCGAGAATCTTCTTGGCCTCAATCTGGCCGATGACGAACTCGTCGAGGAAGGCCGAGATCTCGCGCGGCGTCGGAAGGTCGTCCAGGACGAACTCGGGGCGGTCACCAAATTCGTCGGCGATGATGTCGTTGCACAGGTCGATGCACTCGTCGCAGATGTACACGCTGGGTCCCGCGATGAGCTTCTTTACCTGCTTTTGACCCTTGGCGCAGAAGCTGCACTTAATAAGGTCATTGCTTTCACCGAACTTCGCCACTGTTTTCCTCCGACATGACCTCCGTCGCGACCATCCTACGAGGCGGCGGTGTCAATTTTCGGTACTTACGGCCGGGCCGTAATTACTTCGTCAATGAGACCATATTCCACGGCCTCGGCGGCGCTGATGATGAAGTCGCGGTCGGTGTCTTTGGTGATGCGCTCGACCGACTGGCCGGTGTCTTGGGCCAGCATGTCGTTCAACATGTCCTTCATGCGCAAGATCTCGCGAGCTTGAATCTCGATGTCCGACGCCTGTCCCCCGACCCCGCCCCACGGTTGGTGCAACAACACGCGCGCGTGCGGCAGGGCGAAACGCTTGCCCTTGGCCCCGGCGCCGAGCAACACCGCGGCGGCCGAGGCGGCCTGTCCGAAACAGAACGTCGAGACGGCCGGCTTGATGTACTTCATCGTGTCGTAGACCGCGAGCAGTCCGGTGATGTCGCCGCCCGGGGAGTTGATGTAGAGGTTGATGTCCTTGTCGGGGTCTTCGGATTCGAGGAAGAGCATCTGCGCGCAGACCAGGTTGGCGATCGTATCGTCGATGGGCGTGCCGAGGAAGATGATGCGTTCACGAAGGAGTCGGCTGTAAAGGTCGTAGGCTCGCTCGCCCCGGTTCGACGATTCGACGACGGTGGGGACGAGGTAATTCTGGGCTCTGAAGTAATCGTTCACCCGTCTACCTTAGGCGTCGGACACCGTTGATTCGTCGGTCCCGTCGTCGGTCCCGTCGGCGTCGGACACGGTGTCGTCATCCTCGACGGACTGATCGGCGCGCAACATCGCGTTGTCGATCTCGACGCCTTCGGGGTCCACGTAGACCACGTTCTCGCTCAACCACTTCGAGGCCTTCATCTTGGAGACCTCGGCGCTGAAATTCACGACGCGCCCGGAGTCGCGCAGATTGGCGCGCAGCAAGTCCGCCGACACGCCCATCGCCTCCGCGGTGCGCTCGAGTTCTTCGTCGATCTCGTCCGGTGTCGCTTCGAGGTGCTCGGCGACGACCAAGGCGCGCATCGCGAGGTCGACGCGCACCGCGCGCACGGCGTCCTGGCGTAGCGTCGCCAGCAGGTCCTCCGGTGACTGGTTCGTCACCTGCAAGAACATCTCCAGGGTCAGTTTCTGCGCGGCCAGTCGCTCGCCCAGGTCGTGAAGTCGTTCGTTGGTCTCGGCGCTGATCAACACCTCGGGCGCCGCTTCTTCGGCCACCAGCTCGCTCAAGGCCACGAGTGACGCGTCGCGTTGGGACATCTGAGCCTCGACGATCTTGCGCCGACGCATTTGCCCCAGGATCGCGTCGCGCATCTCCTCGGCGCTCGTCCACTCGGAGTTCTCGGCGACCCACTCGTCGCTCAACTCGGGGAGCACCCGCTCTTGCACCTGCTTCAGCTTCAACTCGTAGGTCGCGACGACACCTTGACCGACCGGCGCGTTCATCTTGAGTTCTTCACCGGCCTTGAGTCCGAGGATGAGCTCGTCGACGCCATCGACGATCGAAGCACTGCCGACGGTGTACATGAAGTCGGTCATGTCGAGCGGTTCGGCCTCGGTGGCGATCTGTTGGACGTGCACGTCCATGGTCACGAGGTCTCCGGTCACGATGGGTCGATCGACCGGATTGAGTACGGCGTCGGTCTCGAGGTACCGGCTGATCTGGGCGTCGACCTCGTCGTCGGTGACGACCGGCGAAGGAATAGTGACGCGAAGTTCACGTTGACCCCGGATGGAGATCTCTGGTCGCACCTCGACCTCGGCTTCGAAGGTGAATTGACCCTCGTCCTCCCCGGCGGTGATGTTGATATCGGGCTGGCCAATGGGGTCGATCAGGGAGTCAGCGACGGCGCGAGCGTAAAAGTCGGGAAGGGACTCGCGAATCGCCTCCGATCGAAGCACCGCCGGGCCGCCGATATTGGCCATCAGGACGTTCTTGGGAACCTTGCCTTTTCGAAAACCCTTCACCGTGACCTGCTTGGCGAGGGTCTTGGCCGCGGCGTCGATCGCCTCGTCCATCTCGGCGTCGTCGATTTCGACGGTCAGAATGACTTTGTTGTTCTCTAAAAGGGTGGTGGTGGCGCGCATAGGAAATGCCATCCTAACGGAGCGACTGCGGAGGCTTTAAATCATGATGACGAGCGAATCAGCGAACGAGCGCGCCAGGTCGTCGTCGCCGCGAACGTCGGTCGCCGACGCCGCGAGGAACGCCGCGGCGTTGATGCGCCCGGCGGCCCGTCGCCAGAAGAGGGCCACCGGGGTGGTGATCTCAAAGGTCGGCGTCTCGGCACTCTCGCTCAGCGCGAGCGCGCGTCCGTCCACCACGCCGATCAACACCGATCTCGCGAGACGTCCGCTGAGGTTGATTCGTACCAGCGTTCCGTCGCGTGCTTTCATGCGCTTGCCGACGATGTACGGCAGCCCCGACTCGAAACGGTTGACCACGATCTCTTCGCCCGGCCCGTGATCGTCCTCCGGCTGCAACAGGGCGTCACGGATGTCCTGCAGGTGGATCCAACTGTCGACGACCCGCGTCTCTTGGAACCGGTGGTACGGACGCTCCCCCTCCGGGCTCCAGCCGATCTTCTCCCACGCGGCGTCGTCGAGCGCGCGTAAGGCGGCGATCGAACGAGCGCACTGGACGCGCAGTTCGTCGAGCACCTCGAGTCCCGGTCGCTCGCGATTCGCCTGCACGAAGGCTTCGTTGAACTCGCCAATCGGATTGTGCACGTAGGCGGGCCTCGTTCCGTGATGCCGCGGGACCGGTTCACCGTGCAGCATTTTTTCGAATCCGACGAGGTGACTGAGGACGTCCTTCACGCTCCAGCCGGGGCACGGCGTGGGCGCGTCGTAACTCTCTGACGGTTGCGGTCGAACCAGCCGGTCGATGGAGGCCCACGTCGTCTCCAGGGCATCGACGATCCATTCGTAGGCCACGTCCGCCTCCATTGGTCCTCTCGTCAGCCTACGAAGTGCGGCACGCGGATGTTGAATTCTTGGCATGTGTAACGATGGAGGGCACGGGGCGTAGCGCAGCTTGGTTAGCGCGCCTGGTTTGGGACCAGGAGGTCCCGGGTTCGAATCCCGGCGCCCCGACGCAGTTTCTCGTCGCTGACGCGCGTCGCGGGCGTGACGCCGTCATCGCGTCACCATGCCGAGGGCCGGTGCAAAATGTTGCGATGAGCCAGTCGAACCCTCCACCGTTTCGACACGATTCGTTCAACAATTCCTCTTCGCACGATCGTCGAACGTTTCTGCGACGCGCGCTCGGCGTGGGCGCCATTGCCGGCGCTGCAGTCGCCGGCGCCCTTGTCATCGAGAACCGACATCCAACCACGTCGACGACGACGACCGTGCCACCCTCGACGACGACCACCACTGGCCCCGCGACCGCGGCATCCTGGACTCAACTGGCTGCCTCGCTCACCGGCTCCTTGGTCCTGCCCTCGAACCCTCGCTACGGCATTGACCGATTGCTGTACAACTCCAAGTTCGTGAGTCTTCATCCGCGCGCCATCGCCTTTTGCGCGACGCCCGATGACGTCGCGCGCTGCATTGACTTTGCGACGTCACACGGGGTGCCCATTTCCGCTCGATCGGGCGGCCATAGTTACGGCGGCTATTCGAACAGCGACGGCCTGGTGATCGACGTAAGTCAAATGGCCGGCGTCAGCGTGGACACGGCGGCCAACGTCGCGCGCGTCGGAGCCGGCGCCAAGTTGATCGACGTCTACAACGTCATCGGCAACGCCGGGCGACTCCTGCCAGCCGGTTCGTGTCCGACCGTCGGCATCGCCGGACTCGCCCTCGGCGGCGGGATCGGCGTCTTCGGACGCAAGTACGGACTCACCACCGACAACATTCACTCAGTGTCGATCGTCACGGCCGACGGCAGAATTGTCACCGCCGACGCAAACACGAACAGTGATCTGTTTTGGGCTTGTCAGGGCGGTGGCGGCGGTAATTTCGGCGTTGTCACGTCGTTCGAGTTCAACGTGCATCCCATGCCCGAGGTGACCTTATTTACTATGCAATATCCCTGGGCGACCGCAGCGACGATGTTGAGCGCGTGGAGCGACTGGACTGGCAGCGCGCCCGACGAACTGTGGTCGAACTGCCAGCTGCTCTCCCAAGGTACGTACGGATACCTGCCGCAGATCGCCGGAGTGTACTGCGGAACGCCGAATGAACTCGCCAGCGTGTTGGCACCGCTGAAGTCAATGATCGGCACCGCACCGACGTATTCGTTCAACGGATCGGACAGTTATCTGAGCGCGATGGAGATCGAAGCCGGTTGCTCGGGACTCTCGATCGCGGCGTGTCATCTCACGACCCAGAACCCTTCCGGCCGGTTGAGTCACGAGGCCTATTCCGCCAAATCGAGTTACGTCGACGCGCCGACGAACGATACGGCCGCCGCCGCATACGTCGGGGCCATCGAGAACCTTCACGCGCACGCCCCGACCGTCGGCGGGGGCCTCGCCTTCGATTCCTATGGGGGTGCTATCAATCGTGTGGCGAGCGACGCGACCGCGTTCGTCCATCGCGACAAGTTGGCGGGCATTCAAGCGACGTACTCCTGGTCGAGTGCAACGTTGCCGTCGGAGATAACCGCCGGCGCCGAGTGGCTCACGTTCCTCGGCACCAGCGTCTTCGATGCAGCCACCGGTGCCTACCAGAACTACATCGATCCGACGCTCGCCGATTGGGAGAGCGCTTACTACGGATCGAACCTGGCCAAGCTGGTGGCAATCAAGAACAAATACGATGCCGACAACTTATTCTCGTTCGCTCAGTCGATTCCGCTTACTCCATAACCGCGAGAATTCGCGAGTCCTCATAGGCTGACGTTCGAAAGACCTGACGTACTTGCCACCAACGATCAGGGTGAACAGCGAACCTTCTGAATGAGGTGCGGCCATTGGTAATTGCCATTACTGTCAAGGCTATGAAGCAAGCGCAAGCGCTTCTTGTGTCAAAGGTGGGACGAGCCCTAAGCGCAGTCGTCGTCTCGGCGGTCGGTCTCTCCATTTTGCCGACTTCGCAAGCGAGCGCCTCGTCCAGTGTTTTATCGTGCTCCGCCAGAGTGCAGCCCAGCCGAACACATTCGTTCAGCTTCGTTACGATCATCGTGTCAACGAAACCTAGAGCAGAGGTCTCGGGCACCGAGAGAGCGGACTCCCATTCCTGGGCAATGACACCAACCGCGGCCGCCAATGCTTCCGGTAGAGCCTGGCTCTCCCAGAAGGTCTCGGCAATATCGAAGGACGAATTGGTCAAGGTCATGGTGCGTGTGACCCTGAACGGTTCGGTGGGACGTTGTTCCACTAGTTACACGCCGCCCTCGCTGCTGCCCGTGACGTAACTCGACCAGAAGCCGTCCCGAATGTGCTTCACGTAAAACGCCGACGGAGCAGGAGGAACTTCCGAGCGTTTTTTTGAGGAGCGCCCATCACCGGCCGGGCACCGTCACAATCCTTACGAATTGCTCACGAGGTTGCAGGATTAGGACCCACCTCTCATTCCTCGATGGCGCCAACGCCAGAAATGGGCTATACCGGGGGCCGCGGCCATCACTGTGGATAGTCGACTTCATAATTGGGGGATTCATTATGTTGCGAATGAGTCATTCTCGCCGAGTCGGCACCGCCGCCCTGGCACTAGTGGTCAGTTCCGGGGCTTTCCTTGTCGACGGATCGACGGGCAGTGCCGCGGCGCGGACATCTGGACCATCTCGGATGATGATCGTCATGCTGCGGGAACAAAACAGTTCGCTCGCGGCGCGTTCCGCCGCGCGCAGCGCAGCCGTCCGCATTGAGCAGGCTCCGATCATTAAGTCGTTACGCGCGAGCGGGGCCACGCACATTTCCTCACTCAGTCTCATAAACGCCGTGATAGCCAAGATGTCGCCCGCCGAGGCGCGGCTATTGGCCGCCAATCCCGCGGTGTCGCAGGTACTGCGTAACTCTGTGATACCCGGACCGACTCCCAGCTCGAGGGCTGTATTGTCCGTCTCCGGCGCCAAGGCGAGTCACAGCATCACTTCGCACATTCTGCCCGGGACGTGCGGTACCTCCGGCCATCCGCAGTTGAATCCCGAGGCACTGACCAACATCAACGCCACGCCTTGGCAGTTGGGCAACAATGTCGGCACTGGAGTAACGGTCGCGTTGATCGCTGACGGTCTCGACCCCACCAATGCGGACTTTCAACGCAACGGTCTCTACGGGACCGCTGGCACGCCGGTAGTGACACAGTACGACTTCTCCGGCGATGCGGCGGGCGTCCCCACCTTCGGCGGTGAAGCGTTCCTTGACGCGAGTTCGATCGCCGCCCAAGGTAACTCGACGTACGACCTCTCCCAGTTCGTGGCCGCCGCGCACCCGCTGCCGAAGGGCTGTGACATCAGAATCGTCGGCGTCGCTCCCGGGGCCAACGTCGAAGCCCTCAAAGTATTCTCCGAGAACAACGACACCACGGAGTCGAGTTTCCTCCAGGCGATTAACTACGCCGTCTCGAGTGGCGCCAAGGTCATCAACGAGTCCTTCGGTGCGAACAACTTCCCCGACACCGCGCTTGACGTCACCCGTCAAGCCGACGATGCCGCGGTGGCGGCGGGCGTCACCGTGGTCGTGAGTTCTGGCGACGCGGGAGTCACGAGCACAATCGGTTCACCGGCCACTGACCCCAACGTCATCAGCGTCGGCGCGTCCACGACCTACCGCGCCTACGAACAGCTCACCTATGGTGGAATCAACGACCCCCACGCATCTGGGGTGACCGTCGACAACAACATCTCGAGCCTCTCCTCGGGTGGTTACTCCCAGTCCGGCAACACCGTCGATCTCGTGGCGCCGGGCGACCTCAACTGGGCGCTCTGCAGTACTAACAACACGTTGTTCACGGATTGCACCAACGAAAGCGGTGCCGGCGCACCCATTGAGTTCAGTGGCGGCACGAGTGAGTCGTCCCCGTTGACCGCCGGGGCCGCCGCCGACGTCATTGCGGCCTACGCCTCGACGCACAACGGGAACGACCCCACTCCGGCGCTGGTGAAAGAGATCCTTATGAGCACGGCGACCGACATCGGAGCACCGGCGACCGAGCAGGGCGCCGGACTCTTGAACGTCCTCGCGGCGGTAAATGAGGCCAAGTCGATCCGAAGTGATCGGGGCAACGACTCGCGTTCGCCAAAGATGTCCGGAGGAGGACTGCTGATTAACCCGGGACAGATCAACGTGGTCCAAGATCCGGGCGACACGTCCAACCAGTCTGTCCAAGTGACCAACACCGGGGCCAGCCCCGTGACGGTGAGCCTTTCGACCAGGGCGCTGTCGTCCACGCCCGTGTTCTCCCAGGGCGGTACCTTTTGCATGCAGCCCGGCACCCCAAATCCGCCGACATGTCCCGCCAACACTGGGTCGTTCCCGATTTGGAGCGGAGTGAACGAGGTCTATCAAGAAGTGAACTTCACGGTCCCGACGACCACCGGTCTGTCGAGGCTCGATTTCGCGGCCGACTACCAGTACACCGGTCAGGGCTCATTGCTCCACTTCGCCCTCATTGAGCCCGACGGCTCCTACGCCGCGTACTCGGAGCCGCAGGGTTTGGGAGACTTCGGCGAGGTCGAGGTGACCAATCCGCCCAAGGGAACGTGGACTGCGGTGTTCTTCACTGCCGCCAATAACCCAACCCCACCGCCCCTTATTGGCACAAGCGGACCAATCCAGTGGAGCGCCAACACTCTGACCTACGTGCCGGGCGCCAACATCTTCCCGTCGTCATTGACGATTGGACCGGGACAGACTGGCTCCGCTCACCTCTCGCTCCCGAGTTCGAACGTGTCGGGTGACTCCAGTCAGTCCATCGTCGTCTCGAGCTCCGACGGCACGACGACGACGGTGCCGGTGACAGTGCGCACAACGGTGCCCACGGACCACACCGGGGGAACGTTCAGCGGCATGCTCACCGGTGGCAACGGTCGAGCCGGGGCCCCTGCCACTACTAATACCTACGCCTTCCACGTTCCCTGGGGTCAGAACGACCTCGACGTGAGCATCGCTTTGAAAGACGACCCCAATGACACCTTCATCGCCGAACTCGTCAACCCGAGCGGTCAGACGGTGGGGTACTCGATGAACCTCGACGGCAGTTCAGGGAACCCGGTAGGAGATCTGACGGCGAACCTTTACGCCGCGAACCCGGTGGGAGGGAAATGGTCCGTCATCGTCGATTGGCTCAATCCCGTCTCCGGTCTCGAACTCAGCGAGCCGTTCACGGGCACGATCCAGTTCAATCAGGTCAACGTCACCAGCAACCTGCCCACGCACACGAGGTTCGAAACGGGCAGCAAGCAGACGTTCAACGTCAACGTCACCAATACCGGTAGCGCGCCCGAGCAGTTCTTCGTCGACCCCCGGTTGAACCAGAACGAGACGATCAGCCTGCCGGATTCGAACCTGGTGGTGCCGGCTTCGAACATGGCGCTACCCCTGCCACTTATACCCTTGCAAAACCCATTCCCGTATTACTTCGTGCCTTCGAATACGAGTCAGCTCCAAGCGAGCATTACGGGATCTGCACCGGTGACTTTCGATCTCGAATACTTCCCGGGCGACCCCGATATCTCGCCCGGTGTAAACAGCCGGTGGTCAACGTCGGGATCGATAAATGGTGACAGCGCCAATGTGACGCTCAACGAACCCGAAGTCAGTCCAGGGTTGTGGCTACTCAACCCCTCTGAAATCGGACCGTACGGGACCGGTGGAGCGCCCTTAGTCACCGCGAGCGCGAACCTCAATGCCGTAACCCAAGCCTTCGACCCGTCGATGATTTCCACCACGGGTGACTTCTGGGCGTTGACCAGTGGCATTGCAAGTGGCGCCAACGGTCTGCCCAGTGTCTTTGCGCCCGTGTACTTATTGCCTGGGCAATCGGCCACGATCACGGTGAACATGACCGTGACCGGTACCCCGGGAACCAGAGTCCAAGGAACCCTCTACGTCGACGACTTGACATTGGGCAGTAATTTCGTTGGCTTGCCGGCATCTGACCAGCTCGCCGCGATTCCCTACAGTTACGGCATTTCGCACTAGCGCAGTTACGACCATGCCCGCGTGTCATGTACGTGACACGCGGGCATGGTCGAGTGCGACAACGAGTCCAACGAAGCGGTGCCCCCGGCAGGAGTCGAACCCGCAACCTGACGGGTAGAAACCGTCTGCTCTATCCAGTTGAGCTACAGGGGCGTAGGGCTAAGCGTACTGAAGGACTGGCGGATTCTTGGCTCACGTGGAGAGCCCTGTGCAATACTGGTTTCGCTTGGTGGGCGTAGCTCAGTTGGTTAGAGCGCCAGGTTGTGGTCCTGGAGGCCGCGGGTTCGACCCCCGTCGCTCACCCCACGCAACACCCGACTCCCCCGGACCATCGGACGGAGTCGGGTGTTCCTTTCCTGTCGCGCGATAGCACGACGACGTGTAGATTTCGCCTAGGCAGCCTCATCAGAGGTTCGACGGGAGAGACCAATGACAATCGTTCGTGACTCGTTTTACATCAATGGCGAGTGGGTGAAGGCTCGCTCTCCGGAAACCATCGAGGTCACTACCTCTGGCACAGGCGAAGTTTTCGCGACCGTTCCCGCAGGTACCGCTGAAGAGGCGAACCTCGCCGTGGAGGCGGCGGCTGCAGCCTTCACCGGCTGGGCCAATACCAGTCCCAAGGAGCGCGGCGAGTACCTCACGCGGATTTCGGAGAAGTTGGCCGAACGAGACGACGAGATCGCGCTCGTGATCGCCAATGAAGTCGGCATGCCACTCATGCTGGCCAAAGGCATCCAGGTCGGTCTGCCCACGATGGCCTTTGCCGAGAACGGGGCACGGGCGGCGGAGTTCCAATGGGAAGAAGAGCTCGGAAACTCTACGCTCTTGCGCGAGCCTGCCGGAGTAGTTGCTGCGATCACGCCGTGGAACTACCCGCTGTATCAGATTTCTCTCAAGGTGTCAGCGGCACTGGCGGCCGGTTGCACGGTGATACTGAAGCCGAGCGAGGTGGCGCCGATCAATGCTTTCATCCTCACGGACATCATTGACGAAGTGGGCCTGCCCAAGGGCGTGTTCAACATGGTGACCGGATACGGACCCATCGTCGGCGAAGCTCTGGTATCGCATCCGAAGACCGACATGGTGTCATTCACCGGATCGACGCGCGCCGGCAAGCGCGTCATGCAACTCGCATCGGAGTCGGTGAAGCGCGTCGCCCTGGAGTTGGGCGGCAAGTCGGCCAACATCATTCTCGACGACGCGGACTTCCCAACGGCCGTTGGCAGCGGTGTCTTCGCGGCGTACATGAACTCGGGTCAGACCTGCTCGGCGCTCACCCGGATGGTGGTGCCACGTTCGCGACTCGCCGAAGTCGAGGATCTCGCGGTCGCGGCTGCCGCTGGGCTGGCGCCCGCCGACCCGATCACGGGCTCGAGCATGCTGGGCCCACTCATCAGCGCGACTCAGCAGCAGCGCGTTCGCGACTACATCACGAAGGGCATCGACGAAGGCGCACGGCTCCTCTGCGGTGGCGTCGAGCCACCGGAAGGTCTGGAGAAGGGTTACTACATCCGGCCCACGATATTCTCGGACGTTCGCAACGACATGACCATCGCCCAAGAGGAGATCTTCGGTCCGGTCCTCTCCATTATCCCCTACGACACGGAAGAAGAGGCCATCGCGATCGCCAATGACTCGGCGTACGGACTATCGGGCGGCGTCTGGGCCGGCAGCGAAGCTAAGGCCGTCGAGGTCGCGCGAAAATTGCGCACCGGTCAGGTGGACATCAACGGAGGCGCTTTCAATACGGTGGCGCCCTTCGGTGGTTACAAGCAGTCGGGCTTCGGCCGCGAGCGCGGCGAATATGGATTCGAGGAATTCCTCGAGGTGAAGGCCGTCCAGCACAGTTAGACCCAATGCCGTGCCGACGTGTGGTTAGACTCGTCACGCGCCGGTAGCTCAATTGGCAGAGCATTTGACTCTTAATCAACAGGTTCCGGGTTCAAGTCCCGGCCGGCGCACCAATCAGGTTTTTTGTGAAGCCGTTTGCGATTCGTTTCGCTTTGGTGGCAGAAGACACAACGCGCTGAGTCGATTTTCGCTCATCAGAGTTTCCACTGATCCGTCACCTTTACGTTCGTCTTCGACTACTCAGTACGCAGAGCGAGCGCGGCTGGCGTGCGGGCTGCGTTGCGACCGGGCAGTACGGCGACGAGGTTGGCAAACAATACGGTACCTACGCCGACCATGACCACAGAAAGTAGGGGAACGGTGGGGTCGGGAACGGCGTAAATACTCCGGGCGAAAATCGTCCACAGTTGACGTCCGATGACCACTCCAAGAGGTAGGCCAACCACGGCACCGATCAGGGCAGTCGTCGTCGCCTGCCACGCGACGGTTGAGGACAACTGTCGACGGGTAAAACCAAAGGTCTTCAGTAGTGCGAATTCGCGCCGACGCCGTCGTACGGATGAGGCCAGCGTAAGCCCGAGAGCGAGAACGGCACCGAGCGCAAGTCCGCCGGCAAGAAATATCGGTGTCGAGCCGATACTGCGATAGTTGACGATCTGCACCGGTCGCAATACGCCGAGCGCCTCGATGCTGTTTCCCACCGCGTTCTTGTCGGCGGCGGTTACCCGGTTGGCGGCGTTCACGATGCGCTGCATGTCCGCGCGTCCGGCGCTAGCGCTCACCCCCGTTCGCATTCTCACGAAAACCAACTCCGGGCCGTTGAGATTGGGGTCCGCGTTACCGCCGGAGAAGGGAATGTTGGAAAAGTTAAGTGGCACCAGCGCGCCGGTCCCCATCGACGTGTGTTCGGCCACGAAACTCGCGTATCCAACCGCGGGCAGCGTGGCGGTACCCACGATCACCAGGGGTGTCGGCGCAAGGTAGAAGGGTGCGTTCTTCCTTGTTCCCAGACTGATCATGACGGTATCGCCGATACGTTTGTGCAATTGGTTCAGAGTTCCTGCACCAAGAACGATCTCACGCGACGTCTCCAGGCCATGTCCGGAGAGGATGGGTGGGGAGAGCTTGGCGTGCGGACTTTCGAGCAGAATTGGCAGTTCCTCGCCGTCGATTTGCAGGTCGGTGTAGTCCGCGCCACTCCACGCGGCAACCCGGGGGTCGTGATTCAACAACGACAGGGCCTTCGGGGGCACGGCGGTCGAAGGATTGAGGAGATAGGTCCAATTCCACCCGTAAAGTGGGGGTCGCGAAATCAGGGTGCTGAACCCGCTCGCGAAGGTCAGCGTGGCGACGACCATGGCGACGGCGATTACCGTGCCTCCCATAATTGAGCGAACCGGCACGGCGGATCGACCTCGGCCCGACTCGAGGGCGAAGTGCACCCCTACGACACCGGCCACCGATATCCCGGTGCTCTGGAGACCACGGGCGCGAGACCGGCGCGACACCGATTCCCGAGACTGGACGGTCCTCTTGGTCACGCTTCGCACGCTCAATGCCGTCGTGATGACCCCGAGACCGACGACCAGTACAGCTACTCCGACCCCGATCACGGTCCAGTCAACGCTGAAGCCCGCGTCGGGGTATACCGGGCGAATCGGACCCAGCGGGCCCAGCGGAGAAAGCGTCACCGCAACGATCGCCGCAACGATGATTCCGACGCCCGCGGCGAGCAGCGCGCTGACGAGTCCCTCCACGGCGATCGTCACCGGGCTGGCCCCGAACGCCCTCAACACGTCGCGGTCGCCCTCACCTCGACGTAAGAGACGCGATATCGCCTGAGCCGTCAAGATCAGACAGGCCAACGCCGCGATGCCTCCGAAGGCGCCCAGCGCGACCGATTCAGGTTTGATGGCGAGTTCGATCTGGGACGTCACGGTCGACGTGACATGGAACTCGTAGATCTGGCCCTTATGCACCAGACCCACGAGTTCGTGCTGCACCTTGGCAATACCTCGACTACCGTGGCGCAACTGCACTCCGTAGAGGACGGTCGTGAAATTACTCAGCGGTTTGGCCACTTTCCGAACGAGCGCCGCGTCCGCGACGATGACGCCGTA
The DNA here is from genome assembly GCA_963716515.1 of uncultured Acidimicrobiaceae bacterium. Taxonomy (GTDB): domain Bacteria; phylum Actinomycetota; class Acidimicrobiia; order Acidimicrobiales; family RAAP-2; genus RAAP-2. The sequence continues at coordinate 680,597 of OY970319.1, read as the reverse complement.
CGTCTGATCGACGTCGTCTTGAACCAACTGGGTATTCAGCGCGACGATCCCCACCAGTCTTTCGTGCACCAAGACGACGGGTTTCACCTTTGGGGAGCCGAAATCGGGCAGGTTCATCTGCGCCGGGGTGTAGAGACCCAGGGTGATTACTTGCCCCACGTGAACTCCCAGGATGTGGGCGGCGCCGGCGTTCATGACAATCTCGTCAGCTCGGCGCTGATTCGCCACTCGACCTTGTAAGACCGCCAGCCGGTCTTGGTCGACGGTCATGCCGTCCAGACTGCTCACGATGTTGATATTTGCGGAGCTAAGTCGAGGAGCACCGTTGGCGCCGATGTCGATCAAGGGGAGAGTCCCGATGGTAGCCACGTGTTTGACATCGGGCAAGCGTTCGATCGCCGACTTGAGCGATGGGCTAGCGCCCCCGTTGGCCTGAAACACGGCCATGGTGAGATTCGACGGATTGGTGCTGGCGAGGAACGTTGGATACGACGATTGCGTACGTCGGCCCGCGCTCACCGCGGCCATCGCGACCCCACCGATGAGTCCGATGAGCAGCACGATGCTCAGATAACTGGAGAGCTGGAGGGCGAACGTCGCCCTATACCGATACCAAGCGACCCTCATGACCCTTTTGTTCACGCTGGCGCTCCCCTCCGGGCCAACAGCAACTGCTGGTGCCAGTTTGGTTGGATGCGACCGGCGCGCCAATACGGTCAACCCACCGAAGGTCCTCGTGCTAGCACACCAACCGATTCCACTTGAGGGCTGTTTGCTCCATTTATTTCGAGAGGTCTGACGACGCCAGCAAGTCTCTCCCCGGCGTTCGTATATTGGACCGATCGCCCCGACTCATTCATGCGCGGTCGAGCTCAACCGAGACTCTTGCGAAATCGAAATCTCTGATGCGCGTTCAGCAACCAAAAGGCACTCCACCGAGACTTCAATGTCGCTGTTCTCATCCGGATTTACTGGGGCCAACGAAGTAACAGATCTCCGATCGGGGACCATCCTCGCCCGTTGAGCGGTAACGAACAATGCGCACTTGATTCGCGGTCGTTGAGGATAGTTCCGTCGCGATCAGAGCGGAACGCATAAGACTCCTAATCAACCGGATTCAAGTCCCAGCCGACGCACCAACTGTTGTCAACCTCGATTGTTACTTTCCGAAATGATTCCGGTCGATGCGAACTATTTCGACCACAACGACATGTCCCGAACGAACGTAGTCTGCGTGCGTGGAAGAGAACGCGCCGGAGGTCGTGTCGTGGAGGGGATGGGACCTGCGCACCGGAGCGCGAGCGGTCCCCCAAGCGCTGGAGATGTTCGAGCAATCCGCTCCCCCTTTTCCGAGCATTGAATCTCGATACGAACTGTTGGCGGTTGCCGCTCGAGGATTTCGTCCGCCATTGGCCCTGAACGTGACAGCAAGGGCGGAAGGCGTCCAAGAGCATTCCGAGGCCGAGGAGTTCCCGGGACTTCGACGGGCGTGGTCCGTTTTGTATCGCCAGATCGCCCAGACCGCTGCGGCCACGCAACGGCCTTACGCGATCTACCTATTGGGCGTGAATCCGCCCGACGACCTGACCGACGGCGAACTCGCTACGTTCAATGACTTCTATACCGACGTGCATCTGGTCGAAGTCGCCGAGCGTTCGCCACGCGCTGCGCGCGGTGCGATATGAACTCATCGAAGAACTGGACGCGCCTTACCTGGGAGCTCCGCATTATCTCGCCGCCTACGAGGTCGACGAGTCGTCGGCCTCCCAACGCCGTCACGTCGGGCCGCCCTATTCAGCAGGACCCGCGGTCTGGCAGCGCCATACGACTCCGTGGCGGCTCTGGTATCGACGCTTAGGTTCCTAGGGACCAAGGATTCGACTAACGCTGGTTGTATCGCACCGTCGTTCGTTCACCGTGGACGAAGACAATCGTAAAGGTATGAACCCCGCGACGCGTGTCACGAGCGATCTTGACGCGAACGGTGAGGACCCGACCGTTATCACGGACGACCAGAACTTTCGTGCCAAAAACGTTGCTCGTGACTCGTGGGCTGCCGTAGAAGCCAGCGCCCACAATTGACGTGACCGAGGTGCGGCCCGTCCACACGGGAGCGACCACACGCGAGGCCTTGGGCCTCTTGGGATAGTGCGCCACCATGTTTACCGTGGTGGCCGCCGAAGTGGCCGAGTGGTACGCCGAGTCGCCGGCCTTGAAAACAGTCACCGTGCACGTACCTACGCGAGTCGCGCTGAGGACGGTGCCGCTAATCGAGCAGCCGGCGGTGCCGATGCTGGTCACCTCGAAGGTGACGGCGCCGGTACCGGAGCCGCCGCTCGAAATGAGGTTCAGGTTGTGTCCGTAGCTTCCGCCAGTGGTCAACAGCGAGAGCGTGGCCTGGTAGCTCAGTGGTCCGGTGCCGACGGTAATAGCCTGTTGCACTTCGGTGGCCGCGGCGTAGGCGCCATTGCCGGGGTCATTGAAGTCAACTCGACACTCGCCGTTGGCGGTGAAGGTGACTTTGCCCTTATAGATGGTGCAGCCCGTCGACGCGCTCGAGAGCGTGATGACGACGGTATCGCCGGAGGTGGCCGTGGCGCTGGCGGAATACGTGGCGTGAATGGCGGCCGCCACGGGCGCCACGGAGGCCTTGATGTAGTTGCCGGAGTGCGTCGAGATGGTCTGCTCTACCTGGGCGGCGGCCGCGAACGCGCCGTTGCCGGGATCGTTGAAGAGCACGTGACAGGTGCCCAGGCCGGTGAACGTCACCGTGCTCGAAGAGAGCGAGCATCCGGTTGAACTGCTCGACAGGGTCCTGATAACGGTGTCGCCCGACGTGGCGACCGATCCGGGTGAATAGGAACCACCGGCGCTACCCGAAGCGGGCGCCGCCGAGACCGAAATGACATTTGCCGAATAGACCTTGATGCTTTGTTGGATTTGGGCGGCGGCAGCGTAAGTCGTGTTACCCGCGTCGTTGAAGTCAACGACGCACGTGCCCGCCGCGGTAAAGGTGACCTTGCCGGAAGCAATCGAGCAGCCCGAAGACTTCTTGTCAAGTGAAATGATGACCGTATCTTTCGACGTGGCCGTGGCACTGGCTTTGTAGGTGCCGCGCGCACTACCCGCTCCGGGAGCGGAACTGGCCGAGATGGTGTTGGAGGCGGAGCCAGCGGCCGAAGCCGGCAACGCCGACAACAGGGACGCGCCCGAGAAAAGTATCGCCAGGGCGGCACCCATGGTCTTCATTTTGGCCGAATTTGTTGCCAGGTACGGACGTGATCGACGGCCACAAAGGTTTTTCATTCGAATCCCAACTTTCTTGTTAAAACCTGGCCCTTGTCAGGTTTGCAGGCAACTGGGTCTAGGCGTCCTGAAATAGAAATTACCCTTCGAATGTTTAAGAAACGCTGTGAGCAGGGTGTGAGTCGGACCATAATCTGAGACTTTGTTGCCCTCGTTGGCAAGATAAAACCGAATCACCAAACTGGGGCCGAACCAGAGACCGAGACCAACGAAGCGATTCAACGACGCGACACGACATTTGTCAGGTGCGAAGCTCGCGGATATATCGCAAATGATCGCTGCGCGTTACACTGCCGATCGTTCGAGATGCGCGTCACGTTGAGAACGTTCTCCACATGCCTCTCAATCAACAGCGACCATCACTTCAGGCTGAAGGGAACGTCATGACGTAGAGACGTGCTCACTGAGTTTTTGGCGGAGCGAACCGCCGGTGCGGACATTGATCACTATGAGCCAAGATATGAAGCTTCGTGGTGGTAGACCGGAGACATGCGGAGGGCAGCAACGTTTATTTTGTCATGGGCGCTTGTCGGCGTCGGCCTTTGGTTGATGTACGCCTCTCGAACGTTGGTTTCGGCGTGCACTCTTAGCGCGCAAACGGGTGGTGGCAGTTCTTGTGTTAGCGCGTTGCCCTTCCAACTGCTGGGGGTCGCACTCACTGTAACGGGGGTGGCGAGCACGATCATCGCCCTGTGGACATCGATTCGCAGCGCCCGCTCCAAGTTGATGCGGCGCGAGCGCGCGACAATTTCGACGTTGCACCAACACGAGGCGGAGTCGCTGCGCGATGTCGCCTGATCCGATGGCTGGGACGGAATAATCCGATTTTCGGAATCCTCACTTTCGCTCCGCGCTTAATGCTTTACGAGCCATACGAGATGCCGAGGTTCCCGATCGTCTGTCGGAGCTGATCTGGGCGGCGCACTAGTTTTACGGTCATCGACACTCATGACCAATCCAATTTCGCCGCTCAATGGGAGAGCTGGCATCACGACCACGAGCGTCAACGCGCTCGACCGCTCGGGTTTCTGGCGGTCACGGGTATGCACTGGTTGGAGGCCGAGCCGCAACGTTTCGACGACGTGCCCGGCGCGTGGTCCAGTGGTGTCGACGGGGTGCGAGTGGTACTGGGCGAGGAAGAGGAACTCACCGTCGATGAGAACCGCGTGATCGGCGAATACGACTTCGGCGACGTCGACGAACTCGGCAAAAGTGCGGGTTTCGGCGACGCCGTGGTCGAGGTGTGCCGCCGTGACGGACACGTCATGATTCGCCCTCGCCATCGCGACCACGACGTTCGCACGGAGTACGTCGGGACCCCGGCGTACCCGGCGAGCATCGACTGGGTGATCACCGGGATTCTGATTCCCTTCGACGTACCTCAGCCCATCACCGTCGACGCGACCGTCGAAGGCCTTTCGCACGTCTTTCAGTCACCGGGCGAAATCGAATTCGGCCAGGCAGGACAGATCCTTCGCCTCATCGCCTTCAACGGCGACGAGCCCGACGAACTCTTCATCGTCTTCACCGACTTGACCTCGGGAACGACGACGTACAAGGCGTGTCGATTCCTCGACGTGAGCGCTCCCGGCCCGGACCGTCTCGTCACGTTGGACTTCAACCGCGCGACCAATCCCCCGTGCGCGTACACCGACTTCGCCACCTGTCCCCTACCGCCCGCGGGCAACCACCTGCCGGTGCGCGTGGAAGCCGGCGAGCAAATTCCCCCCCAATCGCACTAAGTTCGGCCCACCGTGCAGAAGCGGAAGCATCGTGCTCAGGTGGTCGGAGTGTTCGACGCAGGCCGTGTCCGCAGCCGCCGCAGGGACCTCGGCGCCCACCAGTTCGCGCGGCCCAACAGCTTCATAGTGGCCGGCACGAGCGCCAGGCGGACAATGGTCACGTCCACGATGAGAGCGGCCGCCGTGCCGACACCCATCAGCTTGGTGAAGGTGACCTGAGAGAGGGAGAACGCCGCGACCACGACACCCAGCATCAACGCCGCACCGGTGATGACGCCGCCGGTGTGCTGCAGTCCCGTCGCGATCGCGGCGTCGTTGTCGCCCGTCGCCAAATAGTGCTCGCGCACGCGTGAAAGCAGGAAGACCTCGTAGTCCATCGAGAGACCGAACACGACGGCGAACATGAGAATCGGGGTCGACGGGTCGAGCGTCCCGTTGGCCGTGAAGCCGAGGAGTCCCGAGAAGTGGCCCTCTTGAAAGACCCACACGAGCACCCCGAACATCACCGACAGCGAGAGGATGTTCATGATGATCGCCTTGATCGGCAGGACCAGCGATCCGAAGGCCAAGAAAAGCAATAGGAACGTGGCCGCCACCACCACGACCGCCATCCACGGCAGGATCGACCCCAGGTCCACCAAGGTGTCGACGAGCTGCGCCGTCTCGCCGCCGACGTATCGTTGGGCGCCGGGCGGCGCACGCACGTCGCGCACGTGGGCCACGATTGATTCGGCGGCCGCCGAATTCGGCGCCACGGCGTAGTTCAGGTCAACTCGCACGGCGTGGCTCGTCACTCCGGTCACTTGCGCGTGCACGACGCCAGCCACGTGAGCCAGGTCACTGACGTACGCGGCCAGTTCACGGCGTTGGGACGCGGTGGCGCTCAGCGGCGTTCGATAGGTCAAGAGGATTTCAATCGGCGCGGTCGCGTTACCCGGAAAGTCACGGGCCAGTGCCGTGGCCACGACCCGCGGCACGGCGCTCGGTGGCAATACCGTGGCGTCGGTTCCGCCCCACACGACTTTGAGGAAAGGCGATCCCAGCGCGAGCAAGACGACGACGATGGTCACGGTGACCAGGATCGGCTTTCGCATCACCCCCTTTGCCAACCGGTAGAACCTTCCGGATTCGACCGGAATCTCGGGACGAGCGATCGACTTGCGTATGCGCAGCGAATTGACTCGTGGTCCGAGCACCGACAAAAGAGCGGGCATCGTCGTTAGGGCGGCGCTGACGTCCAGGGCCACCGTGAGAACTCCTCCGTAGCCCATCGACCGAAGGAAGGTCTCGGGAAAGAGCAGTAGTCCCGACAGCCCCACGGCGACGGTCACGCCGGAGAACGCCACGGTGCGACCGGCCGTGGCCATCGTTCGCGCGACGACGTCTTCAGTCGTCCCGCCGCGATGGAGCTCTTCGCGGAACCGGCTCACCATGAAGAGGCCGTAGTCGATGCCCAGGCCCAAGCCGATGATCGTCGCGATGTTCACCGAGAAGATCGACACGCCGGTGACGAGCGTCAAGAGGCGTAACGCGGTGAACGCCCCCAGGATCCCCAGTCCCCCGATCGCCAAGGGCAGACTGGCGGCCGTCGCGCTCCCGAAGATGATCAACAGCAGGATCAGCAATATCGGCAACGAGACCGATTCGGCGTGACCGATATCGGTACTGGTGAGCTGGCTGATCATCTCGTAGGTCGGGACGAGTCCTCCGACCTGATCGGAGAGCCCGCTCGCGGCCAGACGACTCTTGATGTGGTCGTAGTTGGCTTGCCGTGCGTCGTCACTCGATCCGGCGAGTTCGATCACCGCGTACGTCTCGCGACCGTCGGCGCTGAGGAAGGACTTCGAGTGCGTGGACCAGTACGTGACGTACGACAGGACGTCGGTGCGCGGCAGCGCGGACAGCGTGTGGTTAACCGCTCGCTCCGACGTCGCCGACGCGGCCCTCGCCGACGCACTCGTGTAAAGAACCACCACGTCACCGGCGTCGCGGCCAAAGGCCGCTGTCGCGAGGGAGTCCTCGCGTTGGCTCTGACTGTTCGGGGCGGTGAAGCCTCCGGCGTTCTGCAGCGACCCGAAGACGCCGCTACCCCACGCGGCACCCGCCACGGCGAACAGCAGGGTGCCCCACAAGACGAGTCGGCGGCGTCGGTACGTCGTACGTCCCCAACGCTCGAGCGCCGTCACGCTGGGACCCCGCGCCGCGCGCGAATTGAGAAGCGATGAGTTGGTTCACCCACGACAACTCCCCTCTCTAGGCGGACGATTTTCCTCCTTCGCAGTCTCAAGGAGTCGATGAGCCGAGTCGAAGGCGCTCGCCTCACCGACGTTCCTCGTACTAGTACCTCTCTGGTTCGATGACTGGAGCGGTCAGTTCACCTCGACCACGGCACCACCCGACGTCGATACCGTCGCGGTCGTTCGGCGGTCTCGACGGCCGCGCTCACTATGAGTCTGGTGCTTCACGCTCCGATTCGTCGTTCCGGGCTTGGACCAGATAGTCCATGACTTCCTGGTCCGAGGTTTGCCCGAAATCCTCGTACCACTGCCCCACCGCGAACGGTCCGTCGGCTCCTATCAAGGACACGAATCGATCGGTGACCCGTTCCATGCGAATCGCCGCGGCGGTACTTGTGACGGGAACGGCCACCATGACTCGCTTCGCCCCTCGAGCTCGGGCGACGTCGCACGCCGCCTGGGCCGTCGCGCCGGTCGCCAGTCCGTCATCGACGATCACCACGAGTTCATTCTCGAGATTGAGGGCCGGGACACTCTCTCGATTGAGACGGACTCGCTCCTCGAGTGTGGCGCGCTCCTCGGTGACCACCCGCTCAAACTGCGCCTCGGTCACGCTGAAGCGCCTCACCGTGGCGGGGTCGACGTCCAGCACTCCGTCCTCGCCGATCGCTCCCATCGCCAATTCGGGCTGCACCGGAACGCCGACCTTTCGAACGACCAGCACGTCCAGGCGACACTGCAACAAACGAGCGACCTCGTAGGCCACGGGCACGCCGCCACGTGGGAGACCGACGACGACCGCATCCCTGTCGACGAACTCATCGGCGAGTCGCGCACCCAATTGACGTCCCGCGTCTCTTCGATCTATGAAAGGTTTCACGCTTCGGGCCTACCAACTTCTAGCTGAGCATCGATCGTGAGAGCCGCGTGGTTGGGCAATGTCCACCAGAGTCCTCGCGAGCGCGGCGTGTTACTTCATGATGACACTTTCGCAACAATCGAACAATGGACAGAGTCGAGGTCTAGGTTCAGGCCATGAGGGCCCTCGTGAAGTCTCTGATTGCGATCGTTCTGGTGCTGGTGGCCCTTTTCGCCGTCATGGGGCCGGGCCGAGTCGTAGCGGGCGCGGAGTATCCCTTCGGCGTCGGACCCTGGAGCTCCACCGGTCGCTACTGTCACGACATTTACGAGATGGCGAGGCTCGCCGACCAGTTGCATCACTCGCATCGAACGAATGCGTCGGTCGGCCAGAAAGCGTCGTGGTTGGAGTACGAGAAGACGTTGACCAAGACCGGTCCCGTTGTTCCGCGCGCTGACTTCACGGCGTGGTATCGAACCACGGGCAACTGGCTCAAGACGATGGAGCGCGAGACCTCAAACATCAACACGTGGTGGAATAAGAACTGCACGGATCCCATGATGGAGGCGCCGGCATCCATCAACCACGTATGGTCGGGCCTCGGATCACATACGGCGTTCGCGCGCTTCCCCAAGAACATCATCCAGTTGAAGAACTTCTTCAAAGTGATCACGTGACGTGAGTTCCACGACTTCACGTGTACCACCACGCTCGTGATCGCGCTGAGGGCGAGTATCAGCCAATCACCTTGGCGTAGGGAATCGTGTTCGCCGCCGCGGGCGCTTGTACCACGACGTTTTCGCCCCACATCGAGAAGTTGGTGGTGCCTCCGCCCGTAGTGCCGGTGATCGTTTCTTTTATCGGGAGGGTCTTCGACCCCGAGGAGATGATCAAGACGCTCTTCGTCGCCGAAGCGGTGCTCGAGGCGGCGGTCTTCCAAGAGAGTTGGTAGTCCTTGGCGCTGTCGCCACTGACCTTGTACTTAGTTCCCTTGGCGAGAGGCAGGATTCCCGAGAGGACCGAAGTCGTGAGATTCGTACGGAAGCTGGTGTAGGGCGACGTCCCGGCCTTCATCACGACCGAAAGCGTGCCGACCTTCTTTTGCTGGACCGCGGTGAGGCGCATGATCTTCGTGAGGCCCGTGGCGCTGCCGCTCAAGTACGCGTCGGTCGGGGTGACGATGATCTTCACGTTGTCCTTACCCGAGGTGATCGTCTCCTGGCCGTAGGTGGCCCCGATGTCGACGACGACGACACTACTGACCTTTCCGGTTTTCGAGGTGACGTAGATGTGCACGCCCGATTCCTTGGCCATGGCCTTTTGCGCGGCCAGTAGGACCGACTTGGCGCTCGGATTCTTCACCGAGGCCTGGGCCGCAATTGGCGTGACGGCGAGTACCAAGGTGAGACCGAGCGCGAGCGAGGTGAGTGGGAAAGGACGAAGAAGCGAAAAGGACATGGTCAAGAGCCTACGGTGAATTGCCTCATCGATTCATTCAGTGAACCATTAGCGCGGTCCCAACAGCGCCATCGTGCCCCAAATCAGCGGAACGTATGCTGACGCCAGGACAGATTGTCCGGAGGTGATCAGATGACCCCGTCGGCCTACGACCAGTGGCTTGCACTCTATGAGGCGTCCGCCCAGCGCGACGCCACCTTCGCGACGATGTCCGGCGTCGACCTCGATCCGGTCTACGGACCGGCCGATGGTGAGTTCCCCGGCCTGTTCCCCTACACCCGCGGCGTCCACGCCGCCATGTACCGATCTCGCCTCTGGACGATGCGCATGTTCGCCGGCTTCGGCACGGCCATCGACACCAACCAGCGCTTCAAGGAGATCATCGCCGCCGGAGGTCAGGGGCTCTCGACGGCCTTCGATATGCCGACGCTGCTGGGACTCGACTCCGATGATCCGATGGCGCTGGGTGAAGTCGGACGCTGCGGCGTGGCGATCGACAGTCTTAGCGACATGCGCGACCTCTTTAAAGACATCGACCTCGCCACCATCACGACCTCGATGACGATCAACTCGCCGGCCGCGGTCATGCTCGCCCTCTTCGTCGCCCAGGCCGAAGAGAAGGGCGTCGCGCGCGCGCAACTCGGCGGCACCTTGCAGAACGACATCTTGAAGGAGTACCAGGCCCAAAAGGAGTTCGTCTTCCCGCCCCGTCAATCGATGCGACTGGTGCGCGACACCATCGCTTTCACCGCGGCCGAGATGCCCAAGTGGAACTCCATCTCGGTCTCCGGGTATCACATTCGAGAGGCCGGCTCGACGGCCGCCGAAGAGCTGGCCTTCACGCTGGCCAACGGCTTCGCCTACGTCGAACTGGCCCATCAGGCCGGTCTAGGCGTCGATGACGTGGCGCCGCGGCTTTCGTTCTTCTTCAACGCCCACATCGACTTCTTCGAAGAGATCGCCAAGTACCGCGCCGCTAGACGCCTCTGGGCCACTTGGATGAAGGACCGCTACGGTGCGACCAACGAACTCAGCTGGAAGCTGCGCTTCCATACGCAAACGGCCGGGGTCTCCCTGACCGCGCAACAGCCCGAGGTCAACGTGGCGCGCACCGCCATCGAAGCCCTCGCCGGAGTGCTCGGCGGCACCCAGTCGCTCCACACGAATTCGATGGACGAGGCGCTCGCCCTGCCGTCGGAGAAGGCGGCGCGGATCGCCCTGCGGACCCAACAGGTGATCGCTTACGAGACGAACGTCGTGAACGTGGCCGACCCGTTGGGCGGATCGTGGTTCGTGGAAGCGCTGACCGACGAGATGGCCGATCAGGCCGAGGCCATCTTCGCCGAGATTCAAGCGATGGGCGACGGTTCGATGCTCGAGGGCTGCATCAAGGGCATCGAAGAGAACTGGTTCCAGGGTCGCATCGCCGAGTCGGCCTACAACCTGGAACGCTCCTTCAACCAAGGTACGCGCGTGGTGGTGGGCGTCAACGATTTCACCGAGGGCAACGACGACGCGGACTTGGAGATCCTTCGAATCACCAACGCCGACGAGCGAAAGCAAGTGGGCCGATTGAACGACGTGCGAGCTTCCCGCGACGAATCGAAGGTCCTCTTGGCGATCGAAGAGCTAACGAAGGACGCGATTGATCCCGAAGTCAACCTCATGCCGGCCCTGATCAACGCCAGTCGCGCCTACGTGACGGTCGGCGAGATGATGGGCGCCATGGAGAAGGTCTTCGGTCGTCACGTCGAGGTCCCGACGCTGTGACCATTCGGGTCCTGGTCGCCAAGGTCGGTCTCGACGGACACGACCGTGGCATCAAGGTGGTGGCGCGACTGTTGCGTGACGCCGGCATGGAGGTCGTCTACACCGGACTCTTCCAGACACCCGAGACCGTGGCGATCGCGGCCATTCAAGAAGACGTCGACGTCGTCGGTCTTTCGATGCTGTCGGGCGCGCATTTGACCTTGGCGCCATTGGTGGTCGAAGCGCTGCGGGCCCGGGGCTCGGACATTCCGGTCGTGGTGGGCGGCATCGTACCGAACAACGATCTCGATGACATGCGCGCCGCCGGCGTGGCGGCGGTCTTCGGGCCCGGCGCCAGCGCCGACGAGATGGTCGCGTCCATCAATGAAGTGGTGAGTCAGGCCCGGGCCGTAGACGAGACGGCTCCGACGCGCGCCTTCGGTGTTGGCGTCGCTACGCCGGCGTGATGAGGTTCAACTTCGTCGACCAGTTGTTGAGAATCTTGCCGGCGGGGGTACCGAGGACGTCTTCGAGCATCGAGGCGTAGACGTCGCGGAAGTCCACGACCACGGCCAGATCCCCTTGCACCAACTGCGTCAACGAGGGCTGTTCCCCGTAGAAACCGCCGACCACCCGGTTGCCGGCGACGAAGACCGGCGCGGACGTCCCGTGGTCGGTGCCCTGCCCGCCGTTGGCCTCCACCCGGCGTCCGAACTCTGAATAGACCATGACCACCACGTCGTCGGCTCGAGGCGTCGACCCGACCTGGGTGAGGAAGGCCGTGACCGCGTCGGAGAGTTGACCCACCAGTCCGTTCTGCAGGCTCAGTTCGTCGGCGTGCGTGTCGAAGCCGCTGAGCGACACGGAGTACACGCGCGTGGGCACGTTGGCCGCGATCATGTTGCCGACGACGTCGAGCTGTTGGGCTAACGGTGACGCCGAAGTCGGTGGCGCATTCTTCAGGACCGGCGTGAGCGTGGACGAGAGCGCGAAGAGATCGGCGATGGAACCGGCGGCGTCGGCGACCAACTTCGTGTCCTGCCGGGAAGTTCCCGCCAGTAACTCCAATTGAGTGGCGAGCGATCCGTAGGGCACTTGAAGGCCACTGATCGGCACCATCGAGCCGACTCGGTTCACGCCGGCCAGCAGCGGCGTCAGGGTGGAGTCGATCCCGATCGCGCGGAAGGGGTCGTGCGGGAGGGCGTCGAGGTAACGACCGATCCAGCCACTCGCGATCTCCTCGACCGGCGACGCCGTCTGCCAGATGGCCATGGACGAAAAGTGCGAGAGGTTGGGATTCGGGTAGCTCGTACCGAGCACGATGGCCAGTTTGTTGGCCGCCCACAACGACGCGAATCCGGTCATGGTGCCGTTGAGCGCCAAGGAGTTGGTGAGAGGAAGCACTTGGGAGGCGTCCAGTGACATGTTCGGACGATTCGACAGGTAGGCCGGATCGAGATACGGGACGACGGTATTGAGTCCGTCGTTGCCTCCGTACAGGGTGACGATCACGAGGATCGGGGTGCCGACGGGCAACGGCGTCACGCTCGCCGCTTGGGCGACGTCATCCATGGAGAGCGTCGCGGCCATCGTGGCCGCGCCGGCGGCCCCGGTGTACTTGAGGAACTGACGGCGGTTGAAGTCGCAGGGACTCATGCGTTCACCAAGTACTCGGGGGCGTTGAGCGCGAGGAGCGCTAAGCGCGCGGGATCCGAGACGGCCTGTTTGAGCGCGCGCTCGGTACGAGTACTCCACCGCGCGACGCCCAGCCAGTCGGCGGCGGCTTGGACGATCTTGGCTTTGGGCACCGACGTCAGCGGCGCGAGATTCCCGAACTGCACGAGGCTGGTGGCCAAGTTGACGCGGTACGGCGTGGCCGCGGCGGTGAGCCACGCCTCGTCGTAGGGCCAGCCGCCGACGCTCGGCGGATTGAAGGGGAATTGACCCATCGAACTGAGCAACCAGGCCAGCCCCGCCGACTCCGGCAGCTTCGACGGCGTGACGCGAAGCGCGCGACTGGCCGAGACGAACCATTCCACCGGCGACTTCGCCTGGGAGTACTGGGGCCGGCGCATGGCGGGGTTACGGGCGATCGCGTTGATGAGCTGGGAGATGTCGCGATGCTCGAAGACCTTGGCCAACGACGCGGGCGGTTCGACGGTCGTGGAGACGAAACGAAACCAGAGCCGACGCGCGATGAACTTTGCGTTCTCCGGGCGTGACACGATCCAGTCACTCAACTGCACGGCGTCGAACACCTGTCGCTTGCCGAGCACGCTGACCGGGGTGTTGTCGTGACTCTTGGGGTCGAAGGTGACGGCGCCGCTCGTGGGATCAACGTTGAAGCCGGTGAATCCGAGGGCCGCTTGGTGGACGTCGTTCTGGGTGTAGTTGCCCACGCCCAGGGTGAAAAGTTCCATGAACTCGCGACCGAGGTTCTCGTTGGGTGAGTAGGCGACGTTTTGCTCACCGTCGAGCCAAAAAATCAGCGCGCCGTCTTGCACCATCGCGCGCGACATGTCCTTGAAGTTGCCCAGCGCGTGCCTGCGCAGCGTCTCGTTTTGGATCTTCATCGGCAAGGCGTAGGAAACCTTGTTGATCGACGTCGCCCAGTGCCCGTGCCAGAACCAGGTCATGCGCTCGATGAAGGGATAGTCGGCGAGGACCATCCGGTCCATCCACCAGACCCCCACGCGCAACGACTGGGCGTAGACCTCTTGCCAGTACGCCGCACTGGCGGTCGGGTCCGTGGGCGATGGTCCCATGTTCGGAAAGGGCGGCGTGACCAGCGCCCCGAGACCGGGATCGGATCGGCGCGCCAGGATCGTGGCCCGCGCCTGAGGGATGCCGCCAGCGAGCAGTCGGAGGTACTCCCCGGGCTTGGGTCCGAGACCGAAGCGGTGTACCAGACGCGACAGTTCGAGTCGATCCGAGGCCGCCGTCATGGTCCGAGGTTAGAACAGCTTTTCGCCACCACCAGTGAATTGGACGTAATTGTCACAGAATTGATACCGCGCAAACTGGATCATAAACAGGCGGCCAAGTCGAAGAGCAACGACTGGAGTGTCCGCACGTAACTGAGCATTTCGTCATCCGCCGCGGCCAACTGTTCGTCACTGTGCAATCCGTTCGTTTGGGCCGTGGAACGAAGGGCGACCTGCAACGTCGTCAGCCAGACCCACGCTTCGGCGTCGTTCAAGAACTGTTCGTCGACCGTCAGACTGGCCAATTCGGCGTTGGTTGAGGTCTCGGTTTGGCGAGCGAGCATGGATACGGGATTGTCTTGATCGAGGCTGGGGTCGATCGGGCCCGACAGCGAGAGGTGCCACTCGTGGTCGGGGTCGCGCTCGGCCGCCAAGACGTTGGCGAAGGCGCTGCGCACCACCGAGCGGCCGTAGTCGTTTATGCGCACTTCCACCCGGCCGTCGCGCCGACGGGTGAAGATCTTGCTTCCGGCCACTAGGCGTCCTGTTCGATCGTGCTCTGCAAACCGGCGACCTGCAACTTCACGCAGTAGCTCTCGGCGCGTTCGCGGTGACCGGACCAGACGAGCGCGCGACCCTCGTGATGCACGGCCAGCATCAACTGCGTGCACTTGTTGTTCGAGTAACCGAAGATCTTGCGAAAGATCACGACCACGACCGTCATGGGCGTGACCGGATCGTTCCACACGATCACGTTCCACGGCTTCTTGGTCTCGACGGCGTCCTCGGTTTGGACTTCCCCCTCGGTCGTCGTGCGCCGAAGCGGCTGCGTGGAGGCCATTCCTCCAGTGTCCCAGACCGCTGGTTCAATTGAAAGTGTTCAACGTAG
The DNA here is from genome assembly GCA_963716515.1 of uncultured Acidimicrobiaceae bacterium. Lineage (GTDB taxonomy): Bacteria > Actinomycetota > Acidimicrobiia > Acidimicrobiales > RAAP-2 > RAAP-2. Next base: position 665,433 of record OY970319.1, on the reverse strand, counting down.
TCTGTCCAAGAGAAAGCGAGGACCGTGTCAGCCACCATGGCCACTGCAACCCTGACTCGAATTCGGAAGCGCGTCAACCGCGACATCCGAAAGTCCGTCGGGCTCTCCAGGGATCCGCCACCTCGTTGCAACGATCCCGACGAGGCCTACTTCGCGCTCGACGGCGTGGCGCGTACGATCCACGGTGACCTGCCGCCCATGCTGGTCGGCGGTCTCGGTTCACTGTTCATTCAAATGCTCCATCCGCACACGATGGCCGGCGTGGCCCAACACTCGCGCTACCGCGAGGATCCCCTCGGGCGACTCCTGCAGACCGCGAACTTCATCGGCTTCACCACCTTCGGCACGAAAGCCGAGGCCTACGCGTCGATTGAACGCGTGCTCGCGGTGCACCAGGTGGTTCGCGGGGTGGCCGACGACGGCGCGCCGTACTTCGCGAACGATCCCCACCTGCTGGCCTGGGTGCACGCCGCCGAGACCTCGATGTTCCTCGCGGCCTATCGACGATTCGGTGCGGTGCGCCTCAGCGCCGACGACGCCGACCGGTACGTGCGCGAGATGGCGGGCTTGGCGCTCGATCTCGGCATGGTGAACCCGCCAACCTCGGTCGCGGAGTTAGAGGCCGCCGTCCAACGGTTCCGACCCGAGTTGCGCCTCAGCGCGGACGGCGCCACCGCGCGTGACTTCGTCGTGCGCGGCGTCCAACGCGGGCCGATGAATCGTTCGGCGAATTGGCTGCTGGTGCGCAGCTCCTTCGCGCTGATGGCGCCGTGGCAACTGGAGCTTCTCGGCGTGAGGAACCGCCCGATACGAAATCGCTGGCTCCTTCAGCCGGCCACGGCCGTGTTCTGTCGGCTGTTGCGGTTCTTCGTCCCGCCGCCGCCTAAGTCGCGAGACTAAGTCCGCCGTCGATGACGACGACCTGACCGGTCACGTACGTCGAGGAGGCCAGGGCCACGATCACCTCGGCGACGTCCTCGGGCGAGCCGCTTCGCCTCAAGGGAGCGACCGCGTGCACGAATCCGCGCACCGTATCCCAGTCCGCGGTCCACGGCGTGTCGATAAGGCCCGGCGCCACGGCGTTCACCCGTACCTCGGGCCCGACGACTTTCGCGAGCAGCGAGGTCATGTGATTGAGCGCCGCCTTCGAGGCGGCGTAGGGAATCGATGAACCCACCGGTCGCACGCCGGCCATCGAGGAGACGTTCACGATCGCGCCGTGGCTCGTTCGAAGCGCGTCCATCGCCGCCACGCAGAGACTCCAGGTGCCGAAGACGTTGACCTCGAAGATCTCGCGCCACACGTCGAGCGACGCGGCCTCGAGATCGACGTGGGGAATCACCTTCGTCGTACCGGCGTTGTTCACCAACACGTCGAGACGGCCATAGTGCTCGAGGACTTCGGCGACCAGTCGCGTGCAGTCCTCGCTCCGTGCGATATCGGCTCGTACGTAGAGTGATTTCGGCGTCGCGGCGACCAGTCGTTCACCGGCTTCGACGCTGCGCACCGAGTTGAATACCACTCGGTCGCCGGCGTTCGCGAATCGAAGCGCCGCCGCCTCACCGATACCGCTGGTCGAACCGGTCACCAGCACGACCTTGTCGCTCATCCCTACCTCCGTCGAAGTCGCCACGAACCGGCCCAGTGTTGACCCGATTCGAGCACCACGATGTCCTTGCCACTGCGCAGCGCGTCGGGCGGACAGGTCATCGGCTCCACGGCGACGGCGGTGCGCCGACGACCTTTCTCGAGGTGGTCGCCGGTGAAGACCTGCAGATAAGGAAAGTTGCGATCGACGCTCAGTTCGATCTCGCCCCCACCCGAATCCACGAGCACGACCGTGGCCAGGCCGGAATCGTCGCGCACCAGTTCGGTGAAGGTGGTGTCGAGTGTGTGGCCGTTCACCGACTTACGCTTGGTGAAGTCGAAACTGTTCCCCGCCACCGGCAAGATCTCGCCGGTGGGCAGCTGGCGATCGTTCACCGCGACGTACGCGTTCGCCGGGATCTCCAACTCGGCTCCCTCGATCGTCGGCGTGGTGACGGCGAGGTAGGGGTGAAAGCCCACGCCGAACGGTATGGGCACGTCATCGCGATTGGTCACCGTCGTGGTGACGGTGAGACCCAGGCGACCCAAGTGGTAGGTCACGTTGATCTCGCTCAGGAAGGGATAGTCGGGCGACGGATGCAGCAACAGCGTGAGCGAGCAGCGATTCTGGTTGACCGAGTCGATGCGAAACGGCCGCCAGCGCACGAGCCCGTGGATGGCCGTCGCGTGGGCGACGTCGTCGATGGTCGGGCGGGCGACGCGATCGGAGAACGTCCACTCCCCGTCGGCCATCCGGTTGGGCCACGGGTACAACACCTGTCCTCTGGCCCCGGTGGGCACCTCTTCGCCGGCGAAGCCCTCGACGACGCTGAGTCCGCCCTTGACGAAGGTTCGCAAGGTCGCTCCGACTTCGGTGATTACGGCGCGTTCGTCACCGTGGGCAATGGCAATCTGTTCACCGGATGGCAGCATCGGACGCTTTTCCCTTTAATCACTGACGTGTAACGTACGCCCGTTATCGTACGCCGTATGAGAATCCTCATAACCAACGACGACGGAATCACCGCCCCGGGGCTCGAGGTGTTGGCGCGCAACGTGGCGCGCTGGATTGACGAAGCCCCGGCGCACGAAGTGCGCGAAGCCATCGTGGTGGCGCCGAGCGTCAACCATTCCGGCATGTCGGCCGCCGTCGGCGACGTCTTTTCCCATCCCAGCGTTACTTACCGACGCCACGTCATCCCGGGCGCCGAGTCGCTGGTGGCCTACTCCCTCGAGGCTCCCCCGGCGCTGTGCGCGATCCTGGGCGCCGTCGGCAGCTTCGAATTCCAGCCCGACCTCATTCTCTCGGGCATCAACGCCGGCGCGAACGTGGGGCGAAGCGTGTTGCACTCCGGCACCGTCGGCGCCATCTTGACCGGCGCGCAGCTCGGTCTCTCGGGACTGGCCGTCTCGGTGCAGTGGGGCGAGAACGTCCACTACGACACCGCCGGCGAGGTGGCCATCGAGGTGTTGCAGGAGCTCATGAACGCGCCCTCGCGCACGCTCTTCAATCTGAACGTTCCGAATCTCTCGGCCGCCGACATGAAAGGGGTGCGTCGCGGACGTATTTCTCGCGCCGGGGTCGTCAAGTCCGCCCGACCGTCGATCAGCGGTGAATCTCTAGGTGACCAGGGCGAACTGACGTTGCGCCTCGGCGCGGCGACGCCCGACATCGGCGACGTCAGCGACGAGGACGCCGACGAGGACGGCGCCCTGCTCGTCGCCGGTTACGCGTCCCTCACGCCCCTTCGCGGCCCCCACGAAGACGCCGATCCGGGACTGGACGGACTGGTCCATTCGGCCCTCGAAGCGATCGCACGACACCTCAACAAGGTTCGTTAGTCCTCGACCGGGCGTCGGCGCTGCTCCTTCACGCGACCGCGGGCCTTTTTGTCGTCCACCCGCCGGACCTTCGAGCCCTTGGTCGGCTTGGTCGCGCGTCGCGGGGTCGGTCGGGTCAGTGCCACGGCGATCTTGTCGGCCAACTGTTGGAGGGCGGCACTGCGATTCTGACCTTGGGACCGGAATCGTCCAGCGCTCGAACGAACGACCGGACCGATCTTCTCCAGTAGCAACTCTCTGTCGCTGTTCGAGAGAACACTGGAATCGTTCACGTCAAAGGACGCCACCACGCGCGTCAGGGAACGATTCGCGTGCTGGCCCCCCGGTCCCCCCGACGTCGTCACGCGCAGTACCACCTCGTCGGTGGGGATCGTGAGTCGAGCCCGGATGAAGAGCGCGCCGTCCTCGAGCGCGTGAGGCGTGCTCATGGCGGGGACGTGGGGAATCGAACCATCGCCAACTGATTGGACGTGGCCACCAGCTGGTCTCGCGCGTCGAATAACTCGCAGCGTTCCTCCACGACGCCGTCGGTGATCACCACACACCACTGGCGAGCCCGCAGCCATTCGCCGACCGGCTGTTGGTGCACGTAGGAGGTCAACTGCAGCGTCGGCACCCACCCCGACGAACCGAGCGGAAAGGTGGCGGGCGGCAGGCCGTCACTGGCGAAGAGGAGCGTCCACGCGTCCCACGCTCCGACGCCGTCGTCGAGTCGCAGCCACCCTTTCACTTCGGCGAGGTCACTGCGTTCTCCGTCCAACCACCTCGCGCACGACGGATCCAAACGAAAATCGACGACGCTCATGAGCTTGATCTCCTCGACCACGGTGCGCCGAAGGCAGTCCTCCAGCGGCGCCACGTCCGGCACGGTGGGTTGAAGGTAACGCACCGCGGCGCCGTCGGCCAAGGTGCCCAGAGTGACCAGGGATTCGGTCGTGACGACGCCGTCCTGGAGCAGTTCGACGTGGACGAAGGACACGCTCCGTCCCACTCGACGCACGGTCGTTCGTAGTTCCACCGGTCCCACCTCCGGCGCGGCGACGTAATTCGTCGTGATCGCCGTGGTGTGCACATGGGCCGATCCCTCTTCGCTCGCGGCGGCCAGGGCCACGTTAGCCAAGAGACACTGCAAGTAGCCGCCGTTGGGGTGCCCGACCACCGTGTAATCGTCCGAAATCTCCGCGGCGAAGTGGCCCGGACCGAGTAAGTCGACGGCTGCGGCCTCGCGCAACGACCGACTTTCGTGCGCGGCGTTCATGGCTAAACCCTAACGGTGGATTTGATATCAACCGTTAGATTGGCCAGTGAGAAAGAGGTGTCAATGAGGACCGTTCCCTACTTCATCAACGACGTGCGCGTCGAGGGGGCCGGCGACCTCCTCGTCTACAACCCCGCCACCGGCGACGTGAACGCGCACGTGCCCATCGCCGACGCGAAGCTGGTCGACGACGTCGTTCGTATCGCCCGCACCGCCGCCGACTCCTGGCGCGACTCCACCCTTTCCCAACGCACCAACGTCCTCTTCACTCTGCGCCAGCTCCTCGTCGAACACGCCGACGAACTCGCGGCACTGATCACCCAAGAACACGGCAAGACCCTTGCCGACGCCAAGGGCGAACTGGCCCGCGGACTCGAGAACGTCGAATACGCCTGCGGACTCACCGAGCACATGAAGGGCGACTTCTCCAGCCAGGTCGCCGACGGCGTCGACGTGCACTCCGTGCGCGAGCCGGTCGGGGTCGTCGTGGCGATCACACCGTTCAACTTCCCCATCATGGTCCCCTTGTGGATGACCGCCAACGCGATCGCCACCGGCAACGCCGTGATCCTGAAGCCCTCCGAGCGCGATCCGTCGGTGTCGGTTCGCCTCGGCGAACTCCTTCGAGAGGCCGGACTGCCGAGCGGCGTCTTCAACGTGATCCACGGCAACGCCGACACGGTCAATCTGCTGCTCGAGCACCCCGGCATCGACGCGGTCAGCTTCGTCGGCTCGACGCCCGTGGCGCGACACGTGTATCTCACGGGCACCGCGCACGGCAAGCGCGTGCAGGCGCTCGGCGGGGCGAAGAATCACATGGTCGTCCTGCCCGACGCCGATCTCGACATCGCGGCCGACGCCGCGATCAACGCCGGATTCGGCTCGGCCGGTGAGCGTTGTATGGCCATCAGCGTCGTCGTCGCCGTCGGTGACATCGCCGACGAGTTGATCGAACGCATCACCGACCGACTCGATCGCCTGACGGTCGGACCGGGTGACGATCCGAGCAGCGACTTCGGTCCCCTCATCACCAAAGAACACCGCGACCGCGTGGTCGGTTACGTCACTTCGGCGCCTAGCGACGGCATCACCGTCGTGCGTGACGGAACCTCCTGGGCCGAGAAGCCGGGCTTCTTCGTGGGGCCGTGCCTGCTCGACGGGGTCGAACCGGGAATGAAGTCCTACGACGACGAGATCTTCGGGCCGGTGCTGGGAGTATCGCGCGTCGCCACGTACGGCGAAGCCGTCGATATGGTGAACGCCAACCAGTACGGCAACGGCGTCGCGATCTTCACGCGCGACGGCAACGCGGCGCGACTCTTCTCGCGCGAGGTCACCGTCGGGATGATCGGGGTCAACGTGCCCATTCCCGTACCGATTGCCGCCTATTCCTTCGGCGGGTGGAAGAACTCGCTCTTCGGCCACAGCCACATCTACGGCCCCGAGGGCTTCGCCTTCTACACCCGCGCCAAGGTGGTGACGACTCGCTGGCCCCAGCCTTCGGAGTCGCAGATCGACCTCGGCTTCCCCACCACCCGCTAGTTCGTGGTCGCCTCGCTCCACCCCTTGTTCCACGGTTCCGCGCCGCCCGCCATCAATCAGTCAGGACGTCAGCCAGTTCATGAGTAAGCAGCACACCAGTGTCCGGTCCTACGGCGTCCTCATCGACGCCGGTCGCGTGGCGCTCGTGCGTTCGTCGAATCCCCGCCACACCCCGCCGTTGTGGTGGCTGCCCGGCGGCGGCATCGACTTCGGCGAAGCGCCCGAAGACACGTTGATCCGCGAATTTCGCGAGGAGACGGGCCTGGTCGTCCATCACCCCGAACTGCTCGGCGTGACCAGCGACGTGCGACGTCGCGACAACGGCGACAAGATCCACACGGTGCGCATTCTCTTCACCATCGAACTGGCCGGCGGCGAACTGCACCACGAGGTGCACGGCACCACCGATCACGCGGCCTGGTTCGAACTCGCCGACCTGGAAACGATGAACCTCGCCGACTACGCCCGAGCGGCGATCGTCGCCGCTCAGGGGAAGTAGATCCCCGGCATCTCGCGCTTCAAGAACTTGCCGGCGGCGTTGCGCGGCAGCGTTTCGTTGGTGAAGGCGACCCGAGTGGGGACCTTGAAGTTCGCCAGTCGGGTTCGCAGGTGGAGCCGCAACCCGTCCGCGCTGAGGTACTCCCCCGGTTTGAGCATGACGGCGCAGGCGACGACCTCGCCGAGTCGTTCGTCCGGTAGTCCAAAGACGGCGGCCTCGTAGACCGCGGGGTGCTCGTAGATCGCCGCCTCGACCTCCGCGGAGTAGATGTTCTCTCCGGCGCGGATGATCATGTCCTTGACCCGGTCCTCCACGTACAGGTAACCGTCGCCGTCGATATGACCGAGGTCACCCGATCGCAACCACCCGTCCACCAGGGTCTCCGCCGTCGCCTCGGGCTTTCGCCAGTAACCGCGGATGAGCGTGGGCGACTTCATCCATATCTCGCCGCTCTCATTCGCGCCGAGCGGGCGCAGCGTTTCGTCGCGGATCTCGACCTCCATGACCAGCGTGGGAACCGATCCGGTGGAGTTGGGATGGGTGAGCGAGTCGTCCCCTTCGATTCGCGGACCGTAGGCGTTGGTCTCGGTCATGCCGTAGCCGAGGCCGGGACGCCCGTTCTGGAACGAATCGTTGACCCGACTCATAAGGGTCGGCGGAGCCGGCGCGCCGCCGCCGCCGACCGAGGCCAACGACGAGGTGTCGTATTCGACGAAGTGCGGTGATTCGATGAGGTCCCAGGACTGCGTCGGCACGCCCACGAAGTTGGTCACCCGGTGGCGCTCGATCAACTGCAACGCGCGCTCCGGCTCCCAGCGGTACATCATCACCAATTTCACGTGGAAACTGAAGCAGGTCATCATGACCGGGATGCAGCCCGTCACGTGAAAGAGCGGGACGATCAAGATGAAACAGGGTGTCCGATCGCTTCCCGCGTCGTCGCTGCTGCGTCGCGCGACCTGCACGGCGGCCCCCGACGAGAACGCCATGACCGTTTGGCAGATCGCCCCGTGCGTCGAGACGGCACCCTTGGGAAAGCCCGTGGTGCCCGAGGTGTAGAGAATAGTCGCGTCCATGTCGGCGTCGATGGCCACGTCGGGCATGGACTCGCCGCGCACGACGACGTCGTGCCAGTGCTCGACCCGCGGGGCCAGCGGCGCGAGTTCGTCCAGCCGCACGCCGATCATCCGTACGTTCGCGCGTTGACACGCTCCGTTGGCTCGTTCGATCCGTTCCGAGTCACCGATCAGTACCGATAGTTCGGCGTCGTTGACGGCGTATTCCAACTCCTGCTCGGTCCACCAGGCATTCATGGAGACCGAGATCGCCCCGATGGAAAGAATGGCGGCGAAACAGACGATCCACTCCGGGTAGTTGCGCATCGCGATCCCGACCCGGTCCCCCGGCGCCACCCCGAACCGGTTGACCAGGGCGTAGCCCAGGGCGTCGGCGTCCTCCATCACTTCAGCGAAAGTCCACTCCTCGTCTTCGTAGACAATGAAGGTCTCGTCGAGCCCCCGGGCCGTGTCGAAGAACTGGCGTAGGTTCGACGGTGCGTTCTTGAAGATTCGTGAGGATACGCCGTCACGTTCGACGTCGATGACCTCGAAGGGGCTACCGGGTCCGCCGACGGCGGCGTTCGCCTCTTGAAAGCTCAGCCCCACGGGACCCTCCTTAAACGTTGTCAAATACTACGCAAGAGGGCCAGGGGTAAAGTTCGTCAAATCGATCTCGAGACCAGCTGATTCATCGCGACGAGCGACGAAGAATTAGGTGAGCGCCGCAGCGGCGGAAGCGGCGTTGGCGGCCTTTTGCGCCATGCGCTCTACGCCCTCGCCCAACTTCGCCACGAACTCACTGAGGTCTTGACGAGCCTTCTCGGCCTCGGCGCTGAGTCCGGCCAAGTGTTCCACGTCCCAGAGTCCGAGCACGGGATCCAGCACGTCGCGCAAGAACTGCTTCAGTCCGTAAATGCCCTCGCGAGCGATGCGCACCGCGTGTCGAGTGAAGCTCGGGATTCCGGTACCCGGCATCGCGAATTCTCGTACCTGTTTGGCGACGGCGATCATCATGGTGGAGGGGTCGATGGCGAAGGCCGCCAGCGTGAGGTCGCGGTAGAAGAGGTAGTGCTTGGTCTCGTCGCCGGCGATCAGTCCCAGTACGTTGCGACCGATCTTGTCGTCCTTGGGCAACTTCGCTCCGGTATTGCGATGCGCGATCTGGGTGGCGCGCTCCTGGAACGAGACGTAGGCGATCAGCTCGGCCATGTCCCGGGGCTGGGGCACCTCACCCTTCTTCATCTGGACCCGACGGCCGTCCTCGAGCAAGGTGGGATCGATGCAGCGGCTGATGTGGACCCAGTCGCGCATGACCATGGCGTGGCGGTTCTCCTCCATCGTCCACTGGTGGTTCCAGTCGAGGATGGGGTGACCTTTGGGGGCGTGGGAGAGCAGGGTGTGGGTGTAGTACGGCAGGTTGTCCTCGGTGAGCAGGTTCACGTAGATCGAAGAGCGAACCCCTTCGTTGAGCGGATACTGCGACGGTTCCCACGGCACGTCGGCGAAGTTCTCGCCCTCGCCCCAGTTGATCTGCTCGTGCGGATACCAGAGGCGAGGAGCCTCGAGGTGTCGGTTGTAAAGGCGCTCGACGTCGGGCGCAATTTCACAAAGGAGATCGGTTCGACTCTTCGGAGAGCTCTTAAGGACCATCTACTGCCTTCCGCTCACCCAACGGGGTGAGTTACACCCAAGCGTAATACTTCACGAGATATGACAATCTATGAACTTGTGATTCGCTGCACAAGGCGGCGAAGTATCCTGACGGTCTTGTGAAACTGATTGAGACCCTCGTTCCCGCTGACTTTCGCAGCGGTATCACCCGACCCTTGCGCCGGTTTTATCTCGGCACGTTCGTGTCGTGTACGGGCAGCGGCCTCACGTACTCCCTCTTCGTCATCTATCTCCACAACGTGCGCGGCTTCTCGACGGACTTCGCCACGCTCTTACTCTCGGTCGCCGCGCTGGTCGGCATTTGCAGCAGCCCAATATGGGGCACCTTCACCGACTGGTTCGGCCCGGTGCGCGTCATCATGGTGGCGGTCGTCGCCGACGCCGCGTCGTTGATCCTCTGGGCCCACGCACATTCCGAGACCCAAGCGACGGTGGCCGCGCTGTTGCTCGCCCTGTTCGGCGGAGCCGGTTGGGGGCCGGGGAGCACGTTGCTCTCTCGCATCGTCCCGTCCGAACACCGCCAGCGAGCCTTCGGCTTCAACTTCATGCTCGTGAATCTCGGTATTGGCTTCGGCCTCCTCGTGTCGGCGAGCATCGTCGACCTGCACCACCCCGAGTCCTTCGTCATCCTCTACATGATCAACGCCGGCGTAACTTTATCGGGTGGTCTGATCGTGCTCACCTTGCACCGCTACGGCGGCGCGATCAAAGAGCACCGTGGGGACGCCAAACTGCGAGCAGAGGGCTGGCGCGAAGTGGTGCGCGATCGACGCCTGCGGCACTACGTCCTGGCGTCGGTCGTCTTGATGATTGGCGGCTACGGCTCCCAGGAGGCCGGCTACAGCCTCTTCGTGGTGAACAACCTGAAACTGCCAGTCCACGTCATCGGCGTCATCTTCTTCTTCAACACCACCACGATCGTGTGCTCGCAACTTTGGATCCTCAATCGGATCGAGGGCAAGAGTCGCACCAAGGTGATGGCGACCGTCGCCTTGATCTGGTTCGTCTTTTGGGTAATCCTCGACACAGCGCTGGCGTTGCCCAAGGTGCTGGCGATCGTGTCGCTCTGCATCGCCATGGTTGTCTTCGCGGTCGGTGAGACGATGCTCTCGCCGGTTGGTCCGGCGTTGGTCAACGAGATCGCCCCGGAACATCTCCGCGGCCGCTACAACGCCGCCGCCGGTCTCGCCTGGGGTCTCTCGGGCACGCTGGCGCCGGCCATCACGGCGTTCTACTTCAACGAACACCTCGGCGACTGGTGGCCCCTCGGCACCGGAATCACCGCGCTGGTGGGCGGCGGTCTCATGCTCCGACTGCGTCACCTGCTCAGCGCGAGTGAAGACGGTCGCGTCGTGGGATCCTCAACGAACACCGAGTAGCCGTGGAGTTCACGCGAATCGACGCCACCGACGGCGCGCAGTTTGACGCGTGGTTCGCCGTTCTGCAACGCTCCGAACGAAGCCGGGACGGCGCGCCCGGCCAGGGTTGGCACCCCGATGAGTGGCGCGCCCGTTCGATTGACGAGGCCGCACCGAGGGTCTTTCGCCTGTACTCCTACGGTCCTTCCCTAGACCGACCGGTCGCGGTCGGAGCCCTCGAGGTCACGCGTGACGACAATCTGGCCTTCATTGAAGGCAGCCTCTTCGTCGATCCCCCCGAGCGTCGCCGTGGTTACGGCTCGGCGACGCTCGCCGAGCTCGAAGCGTGCGCGCGAGCGTTACAGCGCCCGACCCTCGTCGTCTTCGTCATCGAAGGCTCGGGCGAGATGGGCACCGGACCGAATCGATCTTTCGCCCCTCACCACGGCTACCGCGTCGCCGAAGAGAACGTCCGTCGTGATCTCGTTTGGCCCCGACCGGACGGCGAACTCGACCGGCTCCAGGGCGAGTGGGCAAGCTATGCCGTGGACTACGAGATCATCGCGTGGGCCAACGGCACGCCGGCCGAACTCGTGGACGCCAGGGCGCATCTCTCGGCCATCATGCCGGCCGAAACACCGCACGTGGACATCGACGTCGAGGCCGAACACTGGGACGCCGAGCGGGTGCGCCACCACGAGGCCACCACCGATCGGATGGGTCGTGACCTCTTGGTGGCGGCGGCCCGGCATCGCGCGACCGGCGAACTCGTCGGCTACAGCGAACTGACCGTGTCGCGCGACCAGCCCCAGACGGCCTATCAGTGGGATACCTTGGTCGTCCGTCAACACCGGGGCCACCGACTCGGGGGTCTCTTGAAGATAGCGACCATGCGTCTGCTCGAAGCCGGTCAGTACGCCACGGAGAAAGTGACGACCTTCAATTCGACGCTGAACACGCCCATGATCGCGGTCAACGAAGCCCTCGGGGCGCGCGTCGCCGGCGCCATGGTGGCCTGGCGGAAAGACCTCTAGGGGTCGATCGCCCTCGGGCCCTCGACGATCATCTCGTGCACTTCGTCGTAGTCCATGTGATACGGACCGATCCAATTCAAGAACCAGTCGACGCCCGACTTCGCCCACGGGGATGGATCATCGCCGATGGCGCCGCTGACCACGACGTCGAAATGCTCCAGGTCGGCTCCTTCGTCGGTCAGGCGCTGACGCAATTCGGCGACGTCGTCGGGGTCCTTCATCTGGATCACGAACACGCCACCGAAGTGCGCGGCGCGGCGTATCGGCGCGGCGTTCGGCCACCGCGCGGCGAGCCAAATCGGTATGCCTCCCTCGCGCGTCGCCGTTGGTTGGAAGGTGACGTCGTTCGCTCGGTAGCGCTCCCCCACGTGGTGCACGGACTGGCCTGAGAGAAGTCCGGTGAGCACCTCCAGTCCTTCGCTGAGCGCCCGGCCTCGCTCTTGAGCGTCGGTCATCTCACCGAATTTGGAGAGCTCGCCGACGTCGCCGTCGTCACCGATGCCGAATCCCAGGATGAGACGACCGCGCGAGAGGAGATCGAGGGTCACCGCCTGACGCGCGACGACTTGGGGGCGACGACGAATGAGCGGCGTAACCATCGCGCCCAGTTGGATCGTGGTCGTTCCCGCCGCCATCGCCGCCAGCGCGATGTACGGGTCGAGGATCTTCTCGACTCCCCCGTCGTAGAGAAGGTGGTCCCAGAGGAAGAGGCCGTCCCAGCCCGACCACTCGGCGGCCTTCGCCAGGTCGACCAGTCGATGGGGATCGGCGACGCCGTCAAAGGGCGGGAAGAAGAGGCCCTGACGCACCTCCGGTCACGGCTCCATTTCGAATCGTCTGATCAACCGGTCGGTGCGGCCGACTACTAGGGCTTCTTGTTCTCCCACGGCACCTTTTCGCCCGACGCCTTGAAGAGACGGAAGGCCAGGACCACTTGGACGATGCCGGCCAGAATCGTGAGGTACATCCCGAACTCCGGACCGTAGCTGTAGCCGGAGAATCCACCCTTGGGAATGGTGATCCAACGAAGGATCACGATGATTGTGCCGATCGCCGAAAGTCCGAGCACCGTGACGCCCGGACCGTAGGAGATCTTGGGCACGTTCGACCCGGAGCGCAGCGCCGCCAGATAACCCGCGGCGACAATGATGAGAATCGCGCCGAGCCACCCGTAACCCGTACTGAATCCACTGACCGACGCGCTGAACGGTCCGCTGGATACGCCGTACCACGGTAAGAACAGGCAGATCAGTGTCAGCGCGCCCATACCAACCACGATGCGGTCGGACGTGTCAAGTTTCTTCATATCGAATTGGGCCATTGGCTCCCCCTGGGTTTGAGTGCTCTTATAAATATCACATGGAGCGCGTCTTTGCACGGTTATCCCACCGGTAACGGTCACTCCGCGTGACGCCATTGTGAAAAAGTCGACATTATTGACGTCGAAGTGTGGAAACAGCCGCGCTCGAGTCCGTCGTTACACTCTTCGTCGTGACGGCTGGCTACTCGGGGACGCCCTTAGCGGTGAAGATCGGCGTCAAAGATGGCCATCGCGTGAGCCTGATCGGCGCGCCCCGGGGGTGGTCCCTGGACGATCTCCCATCCGACGTGAAACTCTTTCGTCGACGGACCGCGTCGCCGGTGGATATCGCCATCGCCTTCTTCGACGATGCGACATCGTTGACGCAGGCGATTGGGACGCTCGCCGACATGATTACGCCTGACGGATCGCTGTGGATCGCGTGGCCCCGACGAGCCGCCGGTCACCGCTCGGACATCACGGACAACGTCATTCGAAGCGCGGTCTTGCCACTCGGACTCGTGGACGTGAAGGTCGCCGCCTTCGATGAGAACTGGTCAGCGCTCAAGATGGTGTGGCGCAAGGAACTGCGAGCGACGCGTCGGTGAGCGAGCGGTTCAGTTGCAGGCCGGATAGTTCTTGAGACCCCAAAGGTGCGCGACAATCGACGGAACGTCCTTGGCGCAAAGGGGGAAACCCGGTGAGCCGGTCATGACCCATTTGCCGGAACCGACCTTGTTGAAGATGCCCATGTTGCCACCGTCCTGGAACGAGACCTCGGCCTTGTAACTGGCCGGGAGGACGAGATTGAACGAGGCGATCGCCCAGTCGCGATGATCAACGGCGTCGTAGGCGATCAATGGCAGTTTCGGGCCACTGGGCTCGATGACCTGACCCCAGGTGATGCGGTCGGTGGTGGTCATGTTCTTGTAGTGAAGCTTGAACTTCAAGAAGGCCGCCTTCAACTGCGCCATATTGGCGGTCGACGCCTTAATCGTGTGAGAGACCAGCGGCGCCGCACTGGGCGTCGACTGGTTTTTGTCGGCGACGACGAGAGCGACCACCACGATGACCGCAGCCGCGACAACTCCGAGAAGAACTCGCTTCATATAGAACGGAATGTAGTGCAACCGGCTCCGCCAGAACGAACGGCGCGAGAAATACTCGTCACTCCCTTACGGGCCCGCGGTTCCGTTCGGCGTGCACGAGCGCGGGTCCCACGGCTGCAGCGCCTGGGTGACTTGGGTCGGGGCCGATAAGGACGTATCGTGCTTCACGGCCGACGGGTCGACCACCGTAATTTGCGTGACCGGCCGCGTCGTGGTGGTCGCCGGGTGGTGGTGCTTGCCCTTCAGCGTCGTGGTCGTCGCCGGTACCTTTCGCGCCGGGGCGATGACGCTGACGTCCGAACCGGTCAGGACGGTCACCGTCGCGCCGGCGGTCGTGCGACCCAGCGCCATCAACGCCGGTCCTTCGATGGTGTGGAGCACCGCCTGCGCCGCGGCGAGCGACGCCGCTGAGTTGTTCGCGTGATACACCACGGTCTCTTCGCGAGCGCCGAAGGGTGTGGCCGAACCGACGCCGTGTACCACAAATCCGCGTCGACGAAGACCGGCCGCGACGACGTGACCTTCATTGGGAATACCCGATCCGTCCACCACCGAGACGGTGAACGACGAGCCGGTGGGCAGCGGTTGGCCGTCCATCGTGTTGATACCCGGACCGACGTTCAAGAATCGATCGATCGTCTGGGTGACGCCGGGATTGATCGGGAATTCGACGTCGCCGTAGTAGTAGCCCTGGTAGAGGTAGCCACCGGCCGTCTCGACGAGCACGACCGGTACCGTCAACTCGGGCACCGACGACACCGAGATGCCGTGGAAGTGTTCGGCGAGACTGAGCAGCGCACTGGTGGTAAGTCCCTGGTCAACGGTTAGATATCGGGCGACCGCGGTCGCCAGCCGTTGGTCGGTCAGCGGATTGGCGATCCCCTTGGCTTTGACGGCGTTGGCCAAGACCTTCAAGAACTCGTGGTCACGTCGAATACGCGCGAGGTCCGACAGAGCCTCTTGGGGCCACGTGCGATAGTCCGTGCCTTGGCCCGCGAACCGTATTTGCAGATGGCGGGCGCGCACCACTTGGAGCGCCCGGGTGCCGTTCAATTGAACGCAACCGGGATGGCGCACGTACAGCCCGGAGTACGCGTCGAAGACCGACATCGGGAAGTACATCTTTATGCCGCCGAGTACGTCCACGACTTCGGCGAAGGTGTCGAAGTTCAGTTCGACGTAGTGGTTGATCGGAATGGCGAAGTCTTCTTGAATCGCGGCCACCAGTTGTTGTGGACCGTTGTAGAGAGCGGCGTCGATCTTGTTCGCGCCGTCGACGCGCGCGTTCGGCACGAAGAGGTCACGCGGGAGCGAGAGGATCGACACCTGATTGGTGCTCAAGTTGAGGTGGAGGATCATGACCACGTCACTGTTGACGCCGGTCACCCCCTGGGAGCACAGTCCGTAGGCCTTGTTCTGCACTTTCAGCCCGCAGCGGGTCGTCGAACCGACCAGCAAGATGTTCTCGGAGTTGTTGTAGGTCTGCTGCGTTTCCGTCCCCACGTTGACGTGATGGATCAAGTGGTTGATGTACCAGTAGTCCCCGGCGACCGCGGCGACGATCACCACCACGACGGTGGCGAGGGTGATGAGGACGATCCTCCCGCGCGAGCGTTTCACCCTTTGGCGGTGGCGCGGTCCCCCTTGCCCTTGACGGGCATCGACGGCCTGGCCGAGCGCTTCGAGTCGGGCCCCATTCGGGACGTGCGACGACGAAGGACCGGAATTGGACACGGGTCGATTTTACCGACACGACACCAACGGTCACGGTTGTTAATCGAATCCTTAACGAATCGATTGCCTCTGGATGATTAGATCGAGCGACCAGCGTTTTCCCAGTAGGGCTGTCGCAATTTGCGTTTGAACATCTTGCCGGAATCCTCGCGCGGCAACGATTCGTGAAACGTGACGACCTTGGGCACCTTGAATCCCGCGAGGTGACTGCGTACGTGCGCCCGAATACCGTCGGCGCTCAAAGTCGCTCCCACATCGAGCTTGATGGCCGCGGCGATCGATTCGCCGTACTCGTCATCGGGGATACCGAAGACCGCGCAGTCCGCGATGCCGCCGAGCTTGAGGAGGCAGGCCTCGATCTCGATCGGGTAGATATTGACGCCGCCCGAGATGATCATGTCGCGCGCCCGGTCACAGAGGTACAAGAACCCGTCGGCGTCGAGGAAGCCGATGTCGCCGCAGGTGATCAACCCGTCGCGTTCGATTTCGGCGCGCGCCTCGGACTTGCCGAAGTACGTGAAGTCCGAATTTGCTCGCGCGCGTACGAAGACCTCGCCGGACTCACCGACCGGTACCGGACCGTTCTCGTCGATGACGCGGACGTCGCTCGAGGGCAGAGGGCGTCCGACGGTGCCCGGATGCGCGAGCCACTCCTCGCTGGTGCAACCGGTGATGAAGCCGACCTCGGTACTGCCGTAGAACTCGTCCACGATCGGTCCCAACCACTCGATCATCGCGCGCTTCACGTCCGGTGGACACGGCGCGGCGGTGTGGGAGATGTGGCGAAGCGACGAGAGGTCGTAGCGCTCGCGAACGCCCGGTGGTAGTCGCAAGAGACGGACGAACATGGTCGGCACCATGTACATCGACGTGATCCGATGTCGCTCGATCAAGGCGAGGAACTCCTCCGGGTCGAAGCGGTCCTCCAACACGAGGTACCCGCCGTACGCGCGAGCCGCCACCAGCGCGTAGGCGTAGGGCGCCGAGTGATACATCGGTCCGGCGACAATCGTGCGCATACCGGGCCACGCGCCAAAGAGCTTGGTCACTTCGGTCATGTAGTCAATCGCTTGGGACCCGTCATTCGTGCCCGGCAGTCGGCGCACGCCCTTGGGGAAACCCGTCGTCCCGGAGGTGTAGATCATCGACAAGGGATCGCCCATGTAGGCATCCTGGATCTCTTCGAACCCGTCGCGCCACGTCGACCACTCCGAGATGTCGCTCGGCAGCATGGTGAGCGCATCGTCGATCTCGAACCGTTCGGCGATGCTCGACGGCGTCGTGACGCCCAAAATCGTGACCGACGAAGGCAACGCGTGGCGAACGTGGTGCAGGAGGTCGGCGTGCGCCACGACGACGGCCGCTTGTGAGTCGCGTACGACGTAGGCGACCTCGTCGGCGCTGCCGTGCCAGTTGATGGGAACGGTCGCCGCGCCGAGCGCCGACGCCGCGAACGCCGCTTCGAAGAACTCGTGGTCGTTTCGAAGCAACAGCGCGACCGATCCACCGGATTCGACGCCGAGGGTTCGAAGACCGGTGGCGGCTCGCCGCGCCCGAGCCGTCAACTCGTCGAGGGAAACGAAGACGTCGCCGCGCAAGACGCCGGCGATTGTGTCGTCGTCGCTCACGTACTCGATCGACTCTTCTGCTTGACTCATCGTTACCCCCAACGCCGACTGCTTCTGGGACGATAACGCAGTCTGCTGTTCTTCCGCCCGAGAATCCGACGTCGTCAGAGGCATGGCGAAGGTCGTCGAAGCTCGCCTGACTCGAGACCACGGTACGTTGAATGAATGCTCGACAATTACCAGGACAAGGGAATCATCTGCGACAGCGACAAAATGGAGTTACGCCACTACTACCCGTGGGGATCCAAGAAGGTGCCCTACAGCTCGATTGTCGGCGTGCAACGAGTGAAGCTCACGGCACTCAAGGGTCGCCTGCGAATCTGGGGTACGGCCAATTTGGATTACTGGGCCAACCTCGACACGAAACGCTCCACGAAGAAGGAGGGACTAGTCCTCGACCTCGGTAAGCGTGTCAAGCCGTTCATTACTCCCGACGACGTCGATCACCTCGAAGCGGTCCTTCGTGAGCGTGCCAATCTCGGACCCGCCGGTCCTACGATTCCCGCGCCATTTATCTGAACCACCGAAACTGCGAGTTTGCCTTTACTTCACCAGGTAGTTCACTCGGGAAGTCTGTCCGTTCGCCAGTCGAATTGTGAAGGTGTGCCAAACCTTATGGGACCCGCGACGTACTTTCACTCGAACAACGAGTTGAGTGCCACGGTCATGAGTCACGACGACTGACGTTCCTCGTTCGTTGCTCGTGACCCTTGGCCTCCCGTAGAAACCTACGCCGGTGATGACCAAGGTCACCGTCCGACCCACGACCGCATAGCCGTGAACCTTGATCGCGTGGAACCTCGGCTTCGCCTTCGCCGCGATGGAGATTGACAACGTGCCCGTCGTGGCCTGACCGTTGACGTCGGTCATGGTGACGGTGAACGAGAAGGCACCGGCTGCGGTCGGCGTACCGCTGATCACTCCAGCACCCGAAAGATTCAGGCCGCCGGGAAGTGCTCCCGTCTCGGTCCAGACATAGGTGCCAGCTCCGCCGGTACCGGCGAGGGTCTGGGAGTAACTGGTGCCAACGGTTCCACCCGGCAGTGTCGCCGTGGTGACGGCGAGCGGGCAGACTTCGTTTCCGTAGCCGTATCCGAAGGAGCCGTTCTTCAAATACCCGTACGCGTGACCGCTGCCGGTCCCGAAACCGAATCCTGTGGCGGCCGAGTTGTAACCGTAACCGCATCCCGTGAAGTAATCGGCTTGCGCACCGGGCGTCCCGATGATACTGACGGCCAAGCCGGCCGCGAGGGTGGCCGCGATGACGCTGGGAAGTATTTTGCGGCGTTGGTTAGTCAGGGTTTCACGGATCCGCAACATAAGCCATCCTTTGATTTCGGCACTCCCGAACGCTCTGAGCACCTATAACGATGCTAGCGGCCGTCCCACGTACATGCAAAGCATGAAAACGCACATATTGGTCAACATTCGAGTCAAGTCACGTCAACGGGTGGCTCGCTGACGTTGCGAATCACTGGTAAACGCTTGCCAACGGTTTCTGCGACCTCTCCAAGAGCCGTCACCCGACGGCTTCACCTGAATAAATTCATATTCCCGTTACATGCCAATGACTGAATTAAATATTGGTATCCGATGTCTTGACCCGCGTGATCGCTTCTTCAATGTTCGACTTCGCGGCCCTCGACGTCTTCAACCCATTTTCAAACTCCGACTTCGCTGATCCCAGATTCTTGGCGAATTTGGGAATCGCCGCGCCACCGAACAGGAGGACGGCGAGAACGATGACCACGATCAATAGGTCGGGTCCAAATATTTCACCTACGAACATGCACTGCTCCTTTGCTGGTCATTCAGGACTGAGAGTCACTACTTGGCGCCTGCACTTTGGCCAGCGATGCGCGTCGCACATCGCCGATCATTGATTCGATTCCGATCAAACCGCGTAGCCGCTGTAGGGCGTTCCCAGGTACGGGAAGCTCGACAGGAGCGAGAGACCGGCGCCGGTGTCGCCGTCGTTGACGTCGACGATGGCAGCGTCCTTTGTGTACGAGCCGTCCACCAGAGGAATCGTGGCTCCGGCGATCGCCTGTAACTCGATGGTGACCACGTCGTCGGTGACCCGACGTCCATTGGGATAACCGGCCAGGTCACCGCCGGGAACGCCCATCGGATTGGGCGAGGTCGCCGGCTTAATCGCGAGATTGAGTCGGAGCATGTCGGCTTGCGTCGATCCGGTGAATGTCGAGAACGTGGAATTCACGATGCCGGCCGGAATGCCCGTCAGCAGGATCGCTTCCAAGTCAGCTCGAGGCTTGGCGTACGCCGCGAGATATTTGAAAAAGCCCGGGTAAAGGACATTGAGCAGTCCCGCCAATTCGGGGTGTGCGATGCCGTTCAAGAAATTGTGGTCGAAGGCCGGGGGCTGCGCGTTCCATTGGTCCTTTTGGGACAGCGGCACGAGCACCTCATTGACCAGGGGGTTGCCCAACCGCGAAATCTGGACGTACGGCCCCATGTCGTCGTGCCAACCGCTGTCCTGGTCCCGGACCCGAGCCTTCTGTCGACTGGCCGTCGTCCAGATGCCAATACTCGACGACGCGAGGGCTGAATTCGTCGGGGCGACGCCGCCGCCAGCCAGGTCAGTAATCGGCACCTGAATCGCGATGCTGTGCACGTTGGACGACGCCAGCGAATTCACTCCGTTCGCGGCGGTGAGTTTTGGGAGTCCGAAGGTGTAGTGCAGATTGGCGATCGGTCGCAGATCTCCGAGATCGAAGATCGCCCCGAGGTCGACGTAGAAGGCGTCGGCGCGCTGACCGGCGAATACCACCCGACCGTTGGACAGGGGCCAAACGGCGGCACTCGCGAGCGCCGCATAATTGGGAGTGGAAAGCGGACCGATATTGCACGGGGGGCACGGCACATCGTTCGCCAGCATCTGTGCGCCATTTCGCGTGACTCTCGTCACCGAGTAGGACTGTTGGCGATTCCAGTTCTTGCTGTTGAGCGTCTCGATCGGACCAACGTTGTAAAGGAAGGTCGAGGGAATCGTGTTCTCGGTGGTGAAGTTGAACTGATAGGTGACGTCGGGCCAACCGTCGCCGTCGTTGTCGATGTGGATTTCGTAAAGGACGTCGTCGCCGAACTCATAGAAATTCGGTCCTCCGGCAGGATTTTCGAGCGGTATGTAGTTGGCGATCAGGGTCACGGTATTGCCGGGACTAACAAAGGCGTAAAGGTCCGTGCTGTCGGCGACGGGGTCCTTGGAGATTTCTGGTGCTTCGCGGTGCGATGACATGTCGGTCTTTCCTTCTAACGAGTTGCGCGAATGAGACGGGTGGCGATCTGACGATCGTGGATAGTCACTTCTTTTTGACCGACCAAGAGACTGATCTCTCCGGTGCGGGCGTTCTTCACTTGGGCCACGAGGTGTTCTCCGGCGCGGAGTTCCTCCTTTGGCGAAAGCTCGGGCTCCTTCAAAGTCGCGGCGCCCGCCACGGCGGTTCCCAGACCCGCGGGAACAGCGGCGATGCCGGTCGCGACTGCGGCAACCGCGGCCGCCGCTCCGGCTTGTTTGAAGAACACTCTCCTGCTGACTTCTTCCATACGGCCTCCTTGTAGGTTCTCTATGTATCCGTAGACGTGACCGATACGGATTAACAATTTTTTTGAGTACCGACGGTGACCGTGCCGGACAGGAACGCCCTCGGGCTCGAGGCTCGATCGAGGGATACGGCGCCACTAAGGTGACCGCCATGGCGAAGTTGGTGTACGCGACAATCACGTCGCTCGACGGGTACACCACCAATAAGGACGGCAACTTCGATTGGGCGATGCCTGGCCTCGAGGTGATCACGTGCGCCAACGACATCGAGCGTCGTTGTCGCACTTCGTTGTACGGACGCCGGATGTACGAAACCATGGTCTACTGGGAGACCAACGGCGACGCTGACGACGATTCGCCCGAAGAACGCGACTTCGCGGGGATGTGGCGTTCGGCCACCAAGATCGTCTATTCGACGACCATGGTGGACGTGTCGAGCGCGAACACGCGGATCGAACGAACGTTCGACGCCGACGCCGTGCGGCGGCTGAAACTGGTGACCGACCACGACATCTCGATCAGCGGGCCGAACCTCGCCGGTCAGGCGATCGAGGCCGGCTTGGTCGACGAGATGCACCTGTTCGTCATCCCCGTCACGGTCGGCGGAGGCACCTCCGCGTACCCCGACGGCGTGCACTCGAACCTTGAGCTGCTCGGTTTCGAGCCGTTCGGGGATGGAACGGTCCACCTTCATTACCGCTTCGACAGTTGAAAGAGGTGTAACGATCGCGGCGCTTCAATCCGCCGCAAGTCCCGAGTCGACGGTGCTCACTCGGCCGGACCCAAAGAAAAGGTGCGCGACCCGACTACTTCGACCAGCCGATGCAGTGGCCGTCGATTCGGAGGTGGCTCAGAGTCGAGAGTTCACGGGGGACAGTTCAACTGAAGCAGGAGGTCGCGGATGGTAACGACTCGTCGTCACAATGAGCGTCATGCCCACGGCCCACGCCAGCAACGCGATCACGTTCAAAGCGTCCACCGGCAAATGCTGGAGTGACACGGGATACGCGACGCCCACGATTATCCAGGGACTGCTCAGGATCAGCGCGGCGCTGGCCACTTCGCGTCGCTTGGTGATCCACAGCACCACGAACAGGGCCAGCAGAAGAACGTCCACGTAAGGCTGACGTCGAACGATCTCGTACGTCCCCGACCAATAGAAAGAGTTGAAGAATCCGGGATTGACGTGCGTATTGGTCACGAAGAACAGGGTCGCGAACGTGGCGAGTCCCACACTCAAACTCGGTACGACCCTTCGACTCGTCACGTTCACGTCCGGGGCGAGCAGACTGGGCAGGCCGAGACTCACCAGAATCGCGATCTCCCAGATGTTGGGGTTGCGATGTGCGAGTTTGGCGAGCACTTCGCCCACGACCGTCAAGGTCATGCACACGGCGGCGATTCGCCGGCGGTACTGCGGCCACTCAAAGACCGCGAGGACGCCCAGGATCCAGACCAGATAGAACAGAGGTACTACCGTGAGGAACGGTCCGAAGTGCGGATAGAAGAACCGTGAACTGACCACCGGTAGATCGCCCGAAAGTAAGAGATACAGGCCAAAAGTCGCTCCCATCACGAGGCCCGGAATCGCGGCCAGGTCCAGGGACTTGCCCAACATGGTTTCGCTGGTGAGGCCCAAGCGAACGCGCACGCCGTAGAACGCCACACTGAACTGGTCGCCGAGCGATACCCGTGGTTCACGAGCTTCGGCCGCTTCTTGCAATGTGGCCACGATCTCTTCGCCGCGTTCTTGGCGGTACGCCTTCGGATAGAACCTCAAGAGTTTCCGTGAACGAGCAGGGCCCTGCGTCACGCGACTCCTCCCACGTATCGAAGTCGATGCAGGGCGATGTTGGAGACTTTGACGCGACGTTTGGACTCTTCGGCCAACAAGGTGGCGCCGTCGGACGTCAGTTCGTAGTAGCGGCGAAGTCGGCCGTCGACGATCTCCTCCCCCACCGATTCAATGACGCCGTCGAAGGTCAATCGATCCAACATGGCGTAGAGGGTTCCCGCTTTGAGTTCGACGTCGCCCTCGGAAAGCGCCGCCACCCCTTGAATGATCGCGTAGCCGTGTCGCTTGCCCTCGGCCAAAGTCGCCAACACCAGAAACGTCGGCTCTCTCATCTCATTAGTCATGTCAGCAGTATATACAGTTCACATGTATATAACAACCATCCCTCAGTCCTCTGAGGTTGAGGCGCAACTTTACGTTACGAACAGCCGCTGGTCGCCCCGCAGCTCGAGCAGACGTAGCACGACCCGGCGCGCTGCATGGCGTTGCCGCACTGGTAACACATCGGCGCGTCACGCTGCTGGCCGCGATTGAGCAGCTTGGGTTGCTCGGCCGGCCTCTCGCTCACGTCGACCAGCGTCGGCTGCACGCTGGCGTTCACCGTGGGCGTTGCCTGCTCCGCGACCTCGGGCAGGGTGGGCTGGATGCGCTCACTCGTCGAGAGCACGCCCAACTCTTCACGATCACTGGGACTTAAGTAATCCAGCGCCAGGCGACGGAAGATGTAGTCGACCAACGACGTCGCGATGCGCAGATCGGCGTCGTCGGTCATGCCCGACGGCTCGAACTTCATGTTCACGTACTTTCGCACGTAGGTGGCCAACGGCACGCCGTGTTGCAGGCCGAGGCTGATGGAGATGGAGAACGCGTCCATGATGCCGGCTAACGTCGAACCCTGCTTGGAGACCTTGATGAACACTTCACCCGGGCGGCCGTCCTCGTACTCTCCGACGGTGACGTAGCCTTCACAGTCCGCCACGCGGAAGGCGAACGTCGTCGACACGCGGCGTCGCGGCATGCGCTCGCGCAGCGCCCCGACCACGACGTGCTGACCCTCGGACTTGGCCAATTCCAACGCCGACTCGAGTTGCTCGATCCGGGTGAAGAGCTCGGCCGCGACCGAGTCCGTCGCGGTGACCGACGACGTGGACCCTTCGCCATCCTTCTTCGCGGTCGAGAGCGGCTGACCGACCTTGCAGTTGTCACGGTAGATAGCCACGGCCTTCACGCCCAGCTTCCAGGCGTCCATGTGCAGGTTGGCCACGTCTTCGATGGTGGCGTCTTCGGGCATGTTGACGGTCTTGGAGATCGCGCCGGAGATGAACGGCTGGACCGCCCCCATCATCTTCACGTGACCCAAGTAGTGGATGGTGTTGTCGCCCATGGAGCAGGCGAAGACCGGCAGGTGCTCGGGGTTGAGGCCCGGCGCACCGACGATCGACTTGTTCTCGTCGATGTAGGCCTCGATGGCCAAGGACTCCAGCTCGGAGTAGCCGAGCTTGCGCAGCGCGCGCGGCACCGTCTGATTGACGATGGCCATGTTGCCGCCCCCGACGAGCTTCTTGAACTTCACCAGGCCGAGGTCGGGTTCGATGCCGGTGGTGTCGCAGTCCATCAACAGTCCGATGGTGCCGGTCGGCGCGAGCACCGAGGCCTGGGCGTTGCGTACGCCGTGGCGCGCGCCGAGGTCGACGGCCTCTTCCCAGGAACGCTGCGCGGCGTCGAGGATCTCGGCCGGGGCCAACGCCTCGTCGATTCGGTAGGCGGCGTCGCGGTGCATGCGCAGGACGTCGAGCATCGGCTCGGCGTTCTCCTCGTAGCCCTCGTGCGGTCCCATGCGTCCGGCGGTGCGCGCGCTGACGGCGTAGGCGTGGCCGGTCATCAGCGCGGTGATCGCCGCGGCCCAGGCCCGACCCTCGTCGGAGTCATAGGCCAGACCCGAAGCCATGAGGAGGGCTCCCAGGTTGGCGTAGCCCAGACCGAGCTGGCGGAACTTGCGCGAGTTCTCGGCGATCTTCTCGGTCGGGTAGTCGGCCGCGCCCACGATGATCTCCTGGGCGCTGAAGAGCACTTCGATGGCGTGCTTGAAGGCGTCGACGTCGAAGCCGCCGTCGTCTTGGAGGAACTTCATCAGGTTGAGGCTGGCGAGGTTGCAGGCCGAGTTGTCGATGTGCATGTACTCCGAGCACGGGTTCGAGCCGTTGATGCGATCGGTGTTGGCTGAGGTGTGCCACTTGTTGATGGTGGTGTCGAACTGGAGACCGGGGTCGGCGCACTCCCACGCGGCGCGCGCGATCTGTCGCCACAGTTCACGGGCCTTCACGCTCTGCACCACCCGACCGCCGTGACGGGCCTTCAAGTCCCAATCGGCGTCGGCCAGGACCGCGTCCATGAACTCGTCGGAGACGCGCACGGAGTTGTTGGCGTTCTGGTACTGAATCGAGTGGATGTCCTTGCCGTCGAGGTCCATGTCGAAGCCGTTGTCGCGCAGGACCCGGGCCTTCTTCTCCTCGTTGGCCTTGCACCAGATGAACTCCTCGATGTCCGGGTGATCGGCGTCGAGGATGACCATCTTGGCGGCGCGACGCGTCTTGCCGCCGGACTTGATGGTGCCGGCCGAGGCGTCGGCCCCGCGCATGAACGAGACGGGACCGCTCGCGGTACCGCCGCCTTCGAGCATCTCGGCACTGGAGCGAATCTTGGAGAGGTTGACGCCGGCGCCCGAACCGCCCTTGAAGATGATGCCCTCTTCGGTGTACCAGTTGAGGATCGAACGCATGGAGTCCTCGACCGAGAGGATGAAGCAGGCGCTGCCCTGCTGGGGCACGCCCTTCACGCCGATGTTGAACCAGACCGGTGAGTTGAAGGCCGCCTTCTGGGTGATCAAGAGGTGCTTCAGTTCGGCGCGGAAGGCCTCGGCCTCTTCGTCGTCCACGAAGTAGTCACGCTCGACGCCCCAGGCGGTGATGGTGTCGACGATGCGATCGGCCACCTGCTTGAGGCTGGTCTCGCGCTCGTCGGTGCCGAGGGTGCCGCGGAAGTACTTCTGGGCCAGGATGTTGGTGGCGTTGAACGACCAGCTGGAGGGCACCTCGACGTTCAGTTGCTCGAAGGCCACCGTGCCGTCTCGGAAGTTCGATATCCGCGCGTCGCGTCGGTCCCAGGTCACCTCGTCGTACGGGTGCCGGTCGTCGGTGGTGAAGTAGCGGCGGATGCCGATTCCCAGTCGCTGCGGTGCGATAGCCATTTCCATCTCTCTTTTCTTGCCGAAACCGACACTCAGAACACGCCTCTGGCGACTCGGAGTCGGGAGGTCCAGTTTACTACTCTTTTCCCCCTCGGCCACAAGATGTAGTGGTCAATCCACTTCTCGTCGCAAGATGCTGTGTCATTACAGCACTGTAATTACACCGCGTCAACTCAATTTCGATGGTTTTTGCAACAATTATTTTTGACCCAATGATCTCCCCAAAATCGACCCGGTAACCGTCACTAGCGTGACCCCGGTGGAACTGGTTCTGGCCCTCGACGCGGGCACGTCGGGGGTGCGCTGCGTCGCCTTCGACGCCCGAACGCGGGTCCAAGACTCGTCTTACCGCGAACTGACCCAGCACTTCCCGCGACCGGGCGAGGTCGAACACGACGCCCGAGAGATCGCCGCTCTCGGTGTCGCGACCCTGCGCGACGTCGCCGGCCGAGCGCGCGCGAAGGGCGACGACATCGTCGCGCTCGGCATCACCAATCAACGAGAGACCACGGTCGCCTTCGACCGCGCCACCGGCGAGCTCCCCCACCGCGCCCTCGTCTGGCAGGACCGACGCACGGCCAGCTACTGCGACGAACTCGACGCCCGCGGCGAAACGCCGAAGGTCCGTTCGACGACCGGTCTCGTGCTCGACGCGTACTTCTCGGCGAGCAAGATGCGCTGGTTCCTCGACCACGCGCACATGGATCACTTGCGCGCGCCGAGTTTCGCCACCGTCGATTCCTGGTTGGTGTGGTGGCTCACCGGCGGCGTCGAGGGCGGCGTCTTCGCCACCGAACCGTCAAACGCGTCGCGCACGATGTTGATGGATCTCACTACCTTGCGCTGGTCCGAATCGATGACCACGTTGTTCGGCGTCGATCCGGCGATGCTGGCCACCATCCAACCGTCGCTCTCCACCTTCGGCACGGTGAGCGAAGACGTGGTCCCCGAACTGGCCGGTGTGCCGATCACCGGGATCCTGGGCGACCAACAGGCAGCGTTGTTCGGTCAGGCGTGCTTTCGCCCGGGCGTCGTCAAGGCGACCTACGGCACCGGCGCCTTCATCCTGGCCAACGTCGGCGCGAAGAGCCCCGGCGTCTTCGACGGTCTGATCACCACGCTCGCCTGGGACCTGGGCGAGGTGGCGCCGACCTACGCCGTCGAAGGCTCGGCCTTCGTCGCGGGCGCGGCGGTGCAGTGGCTGCGCGACGAGATGGGCTTCCTCGACGATTCGTCGCAGCTCGAAACGTTGGCCTCGAGCGTGGACGACAGCGCCGGGGTGCAGTTCGTGCCGGCCTTCACGGGACTCGGTTCACCGTTCTGGCGCAACGGCGCTCGCGGATCGATCACCGGACTCAGTCGCGGGGTCGGACGGGGACAGATCGCGCGCGCGCTGATCGAGGCGCTGGCCTATCAGGTGCGCGCCATGACCGACGCCTTCGGTGACGGCGGCATCGACCTGCACGAACTTCGCGCCGACGGTGGCGCCGCGGCCATGGACCTCTTGATGCAACTCCAGGCCAATAACTCGCGACTGGCGGTACTGCGCAGCACGTCGTTGGAAGCGACGGCGCGCGGCGCGGCGACCATCGCCGGCCTCGGCGCCGGACTGTGGACGTCGCTTGAGGAACTCAGTGAACTCTGGACCTTCGACCGGCGCTTCGAACCGGAGGACCCGCTCTTCGTCGACCTCGGCTACGCGGCCTGGCGTCGCGCGATCGAGCACGCGTGAGAGGTAGTTTCAACGCACGTTGATCGGAGGACCATGAAGGAGTACAGCGCCTCGGTGGTTCGCGAAGGACTCGGCTTCGGCGAGGGGCCGCGCTGGCACCAAGGCCGCCTGTGGTACTCCGACTTCTACCGTCACGGCATCTACTCCATGGCGAGCGACGGATCGGACGAAGTCCTGGAGCACGAGGTACCGACCCAACCCTCCGGGCTGGGGTGGCTGCCCGACGGCGATCTCTTGTGCGTCTCGATGACCGACCAAAAGGTACTGCGCTTCCACGCTGACCAGGTGTCGACCTTCGCCGACGTCGGCGAGCACTGCGTGTTCTGGGCCAACGACATGATCGTGTCGCCCGGTGGCTACAGCTACGTGGGTAACTTCGGTTTCGACCTCGACGCGCGCTTGGCCGAACTCGGCGCCGAACGCTTCAACGCCGAGCCGCCGCCCACGACCAATCTGGTGGTCCTCGACCCGGCGGGGGCGATCATCCAGGTGGTACCCGACCTGGCCTTTCCCAACGGCACGGTGATCACTCCCGACGGCGCCACGCTGATCATCGGCGAAACCTTCGGCTCGAGGCTCACGGCCTTTGACGTGGCCGCCGACGGCACCCTCTCGAATCGAAGGGTGTGGGCCCCGCTCGAGAGCACGGCGAGTGACGGGATGTGCCTCGACGCCGAGGGCCAGATCTGGCTCGCCAACGCCCGGACCCGTCAGTGCCTTCGAGTACGAGAGGGCGGCGAGATCACCGCGACGGTCAGTTGTTCGCAGCGGAGTTTCGCGTGCATGCTCGGCGGCGAGGATCGGCGCACGCTCTACGTCATGACCGCGACGTCGAGTGATCGAACCGAGGTCGCCCAAAAGACCGGTGGCCGTATCGAAGCGGTGCGGGTGGACGTCGCCGGGGCCGGCACGCCGTGACATCAACCACGGTGACGGTGCAACCGGTTCAACCGAGTTTCGTCAACGCCTTGCGCAGGTTGCGAATCGCCTGGGCCGTTCGCAGTTCATTCTCGATCAAGGCGAATCGCACGTGGCCGTCACCGCCGTCACCGAAACCGACCCCGGGACTGGTGGCCACGTCGGCCGATTCGATGAGGAACTTGGCGAACTCCAGTGAACCCATCTCTCGGTACGGCTCGGGCATCGGCGCCCAGATGAACATCGAGCCCCGCGGCGCCGTCACCCCCCAGCCGATTCGATTGAGTCCTTCGACCAACGTGTCGCGTCGCGACTGGTAGATGACGCGCAGCTCCTCGGGGTAGTGCGTCGCTTCGTTCATGGCCACGATGGCGGCGATCTGCACCGGCTGGAACGTCCCGTAGTCGAGATAACTCTTCAACTTCGTCAGGGCGGCCACGATCTCGGCGTTGCCGACCAGGAACCCCACGCGCCACCCGGCCATGGAGAAGGATTTGGTGAGGGTGTAGAGCTCGACGCAGCACTCCTTGGCGCGCGGCACTTGCAGGATCGACGGCGGCCGGTAGCCGTCGAAGCCCAGGTCGGCGTAGGCGAAGTCGTGACAGACGATCAACTGGTGCTCGAGGGCGAAGTCGACCAGACGGGTCATGAACGCGAGGTCCACGCACGCGCTCGTCGGGTTATGGGGGAACGAACAGATCAGGACCCGCGGCTTCACCTCGGCGCTCTCCCACGCGAGGACCAGTCCCGCGAAGAAGTCGTCGCCGGGGTCGTTGGTGGTGGCGCCGGGGTCGAGCATCGGCACGGTGATCACGGTGGCGCCGGCGAAGCCCGGTCCGGCCAAGTGGATCGGGTAACTCGGACTCGGCACCAAGGCACTGTCGCCGGGACCGAGCAGGACCCACATCAGGTGCGTGAGTCCCTCCTTGGCCCCGATGGTCGTCACCACCTCGGTGTCCGGGTCGAGGTCGACGTCGAAGAGTGATTTGTAGCGCGTGGCCATGGCCAGACGAAGGTTGGGGATGCCGCGCGAGGCGCTGTAGCGATGGTTGCGCGGGTTGTGGGCCGCTTCGGCCAGCTTGGCCACGGCCACCTCGGGACTCGGGAGGTCGGGATTACCGAAGCCGAAGTCGATGACGTCACGACCCTGGCCTCGCGCCGCGGCCTTCAGCCCGTTGATCTGGGCGAAGACGTAGGGCGGCAGGCCGTTGACGCGACGGAATTCCATTAAGAAATGCTAATCGTGGTGCGCCAGGCGCCAGTGTCGCAGCACGTTTACGTCCACGTCGGGCGCCAGCACCGCCCACGTCGCGCCGGCGTCACGCACCGCGTTCAACGTGGCCGCCAGATCGTTCGAAGCGGGTCCGGCCCAACTCACGTCGCCGGTCCTCGTCATCTCGCGCACTCGTTCGGGCTTGGCGTCCCAGAGGTTGATCGTCGCGCCGACCTCGCGCGCGACGCGATTGGTTTCGTCGTTGCCGGCGCCGAACCAAACGGGCATGCGGTCTCTAAGTTCGCGCGCCGTCTCGGCCATCAGGGCCCGGCGTTCGTCGGCGCCGCGCGACGGAACGTCGTAGGCCTCGTTCTCGGCGGCCGAGAGTCGGTCGCCCGAGCCCAGCGCGCAGATCACCCGGCCCGGCGCTACGCGCTCGAGCGTCACGAACTCCTCGACCAGGTGCGGCGTCCCGACGAGACCGACACGCGCCACCAGTGGACCGACGACGACCTGGTCGTGGCGGCGCGCCACGGCCGCCAGCAGCGAGAAGGGCGCCAGGGAGGGCCGCGTCGGAGAACCCATGGGCCAGAGGTGGTCGTAGGCGAAGAGGCCGTCGACCCCGGCCTCGACGGCCCGGGCGGCGAACGCGAAGGCGTCGGCGGCACCGTTTCGAAACGTCGGCAGGAGGACGCCGAGCTTCACGACGTGCGCTCGAAGGCGACCAGGGCGGCGCCCATCGCGCCCGAACGTGGTCCGAACATCGAAGGTGTGACCGTGATCGCCGGACGCGCGCGGTACCCCTCGACGAGGTCGGCCAGGTACTCCCGAGCCCACGGCAACACGAGCTCGGAGGCGATGGAGAGTCCCCCGCCGA
Organism: uncultured Acidimicrobiaceae bacterium; assembly: GCA_963716515.1. GTDB lineage: Bacteria > Actinomycetota > Acidimicrobiia > Acidimicrobiales > RAAP-2 > RAAP-2. Next base: position 634,466 of record OY970319.1, on the reverse strand, counting down.
TGACGAACTGACCGCAGTCGAGAATCGCCGCCAGGTTGGCCAGACCGAGCGCGAGCCACCACCCGATCTCCTTCATCAACACCACGGCCTCGTCCAGGTTCTGCGCCGCGGCGGCCGTCACGTCCTCGGCCCGCACCGCGGCGGCGTTACCGCGTTGGGCGACGAGGGTCGGGAGACGTCCGGCGATGGCCGCTTCGCGCGTTAGGCGATTGAGTCCCCCGCCCGAGGCGTAGCGTTCCCAACAGCCGTGGCTCCCGCAGAGACAGGCGGCGCCGCGCGCCACGACGACCATGTGGCCGATCTCCCCGGCGAAGCCGCTGCGGCCACGAATGAGCTGGCCGTCGGCGACGACGCCGCCCCCGATGCCCGTGCCGAGGGTCACCATGACGAAATCGTCGATGCCGCGCGCGGCGCCCCACTCGTGTTCACACAGGGCCGCGCAGTTGGCGTCGTTCTCACAGAACACCTTCGAACTAGCCAACGACGCGCCGAGCAAGGCGCCCAAGTCCGCGCCGGAGGCCGAGCGGAGATTCGGGGCGTAGACCAAACGTCCGTCGCGGCGCATCATGCCCGGCAGCCCGATGCACACGGGCAGCGACGACGAATCGAGTCCCTGGCGCGCGCTCAGGTCCTTGATCAACTCCGTCACGACCTGCGCGGTCGGCGCGCCGACGTTGTCGCTGAGCAGGTGGGGCGTCGGGGCTTGGGCCTCGCCCAGCACGCGTCCGTCGCGCGCCACCAAGAGCGCCAGCGCTTTGGTCCCCCCGACGTCAACGCCGATCGCGACGTCGATCATCGCTGCTGCTCGGCCTGCGCCTTCAGTTCGCGCAGCGCTTGGGTCTGGATGCGGTAGGCGGCCCGCGATTTGATGAACGTGGGGATCGGCACGAGCAACTCGACTTCGAGGTCGTAGGTGACCTTCGTCTCGTCGCCGTCGGCTTCGAATCGGTATCGCCCGTTCAGGGTCTCGGTGAGGTCGCCCTGCACCTGTCGCCAGGTGAGTTCACTGGGGGCCTTGGTGTAGTCGTAATGCAAGGTGTAGGTCGTCGAACGACCAAAGGCCGCGGCGCGAAATTCGACCTCCAGGGCTCGACCCTGGTCGTCACGGGTCACGACCTCAATACGCTTCAAGTCCGACACCCAGTCGGCGTAGTGCTCGAAGTCGGTGACCACCGCGTAGATGGTCTCGGGTGCGGCGTTGACCGTGATCGATTCCGTGGCTCGTGGTGTCACCACACCTCCTCGTCCTAACCCTAGGGCAGAGAATGTGCGCGACCAAAGTGGTCGAATGGCGCCAGTTCGCGCGAAAGTCGCACGGCCAGGGTGTCCCATTCGAATCGCTGGAGGGCCAACGCTCGCGAGGCCCGTCCGAAGTCGCGTCGCCGATCGTCGTCCACCATCAACGATCGAATGGCCTTGGCCAGTAGATCGGCACTGCGCGAATCGCCGACGACGTAGCCGGTCACCCCGTTCGTCACGGCCTCGTGACTGCCGCCCGAGCGTCCGGCGATCTGCGCCACGCCCGCCGCCGCCGCCTCGACGAAGACGATGCCGAAACCCTCCTGTTCGAGTCCTAGCCAACGGCTTCGACAGTCCATCACCATGAGGTCACTGGCGCCCAGCCAGTCGCTGAGATCCTCATCCGGGACCCGACCGAGGAACACGACCGGGGACCCGAGTCGCTGGGCCAGCGTGCGCAGTCGCTTCTCGTCCCGACCGGATCCGCCAATGGCGACGAGGAGATCCGGGAACTGCGGCTTCAATCGCGCGGCCGCGCGAATCAGCGTGTCCATGCCCTTGCGGGGCACGAGTCGCGAGTACGAACTGACCAGGAACGCACTCTCGGCTAATCCGAAGGACTGACGAACCTCGGCGCGTCGCGAGGGATCGAGCGGCGCGAAGCGGCGCGTATCGACCCCCGGCGTCACCTGGATGATGGGCGGCGCGTGCTCCGCCGTGATTCGTCGAACCTCGGACTCCGGGTACGATCCGGCGCAGATCGCGACGGCGGCGTTCTTCAACACGAAGCGAAGGGATGAGGCCACGAGGGGGATGCGCCCCGGCGCCGTCACTTCGGCGCCGTGCACGATCACGCCGTAGGGAACAGAAAGTCGCGGTCCCAGCAGTCCGAGCGGCCACGCCGGATCGAGTAGGACCAGATCGGGTTGGTGGCGCGCGATCGCCGATTCGATCGCGCGCTTCGCTCGCCACGTAGGGAAAAATAGGGTCTTCGCCGGGATTCGTTCCACGACGATCTCGGAATTCGCGTCGAACGATTCGGCCTCCGGGTGCGACGACGCGGTCAACACGACCGCCCGATCAGACTCGAGGCGACGCCACAGTTCGTGCAGGTAGACCTGGATACCGCCCGTCTTTGGTGGATAGTCGTTGGTCACCAACAAGTGACGAGCCATCGAACCAACCTAGTCAACGGCTCAGTGATCAGGGCTACTCATCGGTCGCGCCACGGTGTTGAAACTTCAGTCGCGGCATCATGCCCTGGGACGTGAACAGTTGGACCACGTCGGCTTCCTCGGCGGTCATGACCAGTTCGTCGGGCTCCTCGCCGAGCACGAAGCTGACCAGACAGTCGGCGCAGTCCGGTGTGCCGCGTCGTACACAGTCGTGACAACTTATTGAGAGTTCGATCTCGTGGCTCATGGTGGCCCCCTTCACTTCCACCACTCTGCACCGCGCCTGTGACACGTCAGACGTGTAGATAGCCCGCGATCTCGGCGGCGACTTGCGCCGGACCGAAGAGAACGCCTTCGGTGAGGACGCGACGTTCGAGCGGATCGATCAACACGTAGAAGGGGGGCCAGCGGACGTCCAGGAGCCGAAAGGTTTCCGGTGAGACGAGGACCGACTGACGGGCGTCGCGCCACTCCGACGATTCGTCGTCGCCGGCGCTGATGACGACCACGGGAAGCCGCAGTTCGTCGAGGTCCGAGTGGAGGAACTCGCGACAGCCGTCACAGTCCGACTTGATCGCCACAACCAGGGTGACCTCGGTGAGATCGAGCGTTACCTCCGCGCCGTTCGACCAGTGGCCGCGCAGCGAATCGGGGGCGACACGATGACGAAGTCGGTCGAAGGAACGGGCGTTGAACTCAGACGTCACTGGATTCGACGATGGGTTCGACCGCGCGTCCGTGGCCACACCACCGGCAGGTCACCGAGTCGATGTTCCGCGCGATGATCTCTGGTTCTTCCACCGTCAGATCGCCGCCGACGGTGAAGTGGTGGAAGGCCCGTATGGACGTCGTCTCGACCACATCGAATCTCGTGAGGTTCCCGCAAGCGGTGCATCGGTAGCGAGTAGTCACAGAGTCACGGTACTTGGAGAATCATGAACTCATTCAACGGACCGGGAGTGGCCCCAGCGTCGGGGTCGCACCCCGTAGTCGAAGGGCTCCGGCTCTTCGTAGCCGAAAACGGTGTCGAACGGCACCGGGTCCTCCTGATTGTTCGCCCGCTCGGCGTCGATGAGTCGAACCAGCGCACCGGGGTGGCGCAGCTTGCCAATCATGATGGAACCCGCGTTGGTCTCCAGGACGACCAGGCCGCGTCGGGTGAGGCGTTCGGAGACTCGCTGATCGACGCGCAGCGCGACGACGTCGCGCAGGTCCACCGTGCTGCGTTGGTGGCGCAACACGCCGCCTTCGATGACGATCCGCTCGTTGGTGACGTGCACCTTGTGCGAGCGCCAGCGCCAGGTGCGCGTCAACGCCACCACCGCGAAGGGGCCGGCGAGGATGAGCCCGATCACCATCTCGTGTTGGTGGATGAAGTGCACGTGCTGTCCGCCGAAGATCACCAGGGCGAGCAGGACGACGCCGACCAGACACGGACGGACGATGCCCCGGGCGACCGGCGTCACCGAGATGATCCTCACCTCGCCCTCGCGCAAAAGCATTCGTGGAGCCACACCTCAAGCGTAAAGACTCTGCGAGGATAAATCAGAACATCGGCCGTGAAAGTCGTGTGAATTTTCGAGTTAAACGTTGCGCATTTGGTGTGCCGCCATGTCGAAGTAGTCGTGAAGTTCGTTGAACTGATCTTCGTTCAACGTCGAGCGTTCACTTTCCAACGCCGTCGACATCGCTTCGAGCCACGCGTCGCGCGCGGCCCGGTCGATGCGAAAGGGAGCGTGGCGCATTCGAAGACGCGGGTGTCCGCGTTCTTCGGAGTACGTCCGGGGTCCGCCCCAGTACTGCTCCAAGAACATCTCGAAGTGCCGCTTGGACTCGCTCAGATCCTCGGGATACATCGGCCGCAGCAGTTCATTTGTTTCGATTTCGGCGTAGAAGTTCGAGACCAGACGGTGAAAGAACGCGTGCCCACCGACCCGGTCGTAGAACGTCGCCTCCACTTCTCTACGCTAACGGCGTGACCTAGACTTCTTCGGGTCTCTAAGGAGACGTGCGGGTGTAGCTCAATGGTAGAGCTCCAGCCTTCCAAGCTGGCCATGCGGGTTCGATTCCCGTCACCCGCTCTCAGGCTTTTCGTTGAGAGTGCAATGGTTTCAAGTACTTTCGAGTGACCACGAGTGACCACGAGTGACCACGAGTGACCACTGTGAAGTGCCCATAGGTGCCCATACTGTCTCACGAGGTGCCCATAGGTGCCCAAAATGGCTCGCCGAATCACTCCGGTTGAGCATCTGATAATGGCGCGACCAAGCGTCTAGACGTCAAAAAACTTTTGAGGTCGGATCTACGCCGGTGGTGGTTGTTCGGTCGGCTTAGCGATCAATCCGAGTGCGTCAGCGATGATGCGATCGCGATCCTTCGTCGCGTGCTGATAGCGCATCGCGGCGACAGACGACGAGTGTCCGGCACGATGCATCAGCTCGACCGTCGTCGCGCCGGTCGCAGCGGCCAACGTCAGTCCCGTGTGTCGAAGATCATGTAAGCGCAGGTCTGGGCGACCGACGACTGTGCGGGCACGCTGCCAGGCGACCTGCAGCACGTTCCCCGTGAGAGGTACGCCAGTGATTCCCATGAACACGAGGGCATCAGGGTCGGGACCCGTGAAGCGACTCAGGTGGTCGCGTATTCTCTCGATTAGGAACTCCGGAACGGCAATTGTGCGCCGCCCGGCATCCGTCTTAGGCCCTTTCACCAGGGATTTCCCGTGCATCGTGATGGTTCGACTCTGTTCCACTCGCAAGGAGCCGTTGGCGAGGTCGACGTCCTTTCTCCGAAGCCCGAGTAGCTCCGCACGACGTAATTGGCACCACGTTGCGAGTAGCACGATGAGTCGCAAATGCTCCGGCATCGCAGCTTCCAGTGCTGCGACTTCACCAACGTTTGCCACTGGCCTTTCCGCTGGCCGTTCCACACCCCCTCCCGCGACTTTGCACGGCGAGGAAATGAGGAATCCGTCCGTCACCGCAGTCCTCAAGATCGCTGAAAGCAACCTGTACGCCTTAGCGGCTGTCGAGGGATGCTCGCGAGCGAGGTTCGCGTGCCAACTCCGAATCTTCGACGGTGCCAGACCGATCAGCGTCGCATTTCCAAGAGTCGGAATGATAGACGCCACCGGGCAGACCAGTGGCCCACTGGACGGACGAACCGTGGTCGAGTCGTCGTGCAAAGAGCGCTACTACTCGACCATCTCGTCGCACCGGCACCACGACGCATCCGCGAAAGGCTTCGTGACCACTGGCGCGCAGGACCCCGAGCGCTTCGAGTCGTTCACGTAACAAACGACCGGCCTTGAGCTCACGGCTCGGGATGCACAGACCGAGCGAACGGTCAGAGAGCCCAATGCCCAACGTGCTCGCGAGCGATGGCGAGAGTCCGAGTTTTCGCGCGATGTCGTCGCCGCGCTCGTCTGCAGCAAACGTTGTAGCCCAGTGCGCCACGACCGCGTCGAGCAGTTCGGCGTCGAAGTCACGATCGAGCAGAGCAGCCGACGCGTCAAAGATCGAGTCTGAAGTCAATGGCGATTGTTCTATAATCATACTGATAGTATCAGTATGACATACCGGGACGCAGTACGCAAGCGGTAGAGTGTCGCATGGGATTTCCCGAGAATCTGGCCGCGCTGCGCCGCGAACGTGGACTCACCCAAGCGGCGCTCGCAGAGTCTCTGGACGTGCTCGCGAACCAGGTCAGCCTCTATGAATCTGGTAAGTCCGAACCGTCCCTCGGTGTGTTGCGCCAACTGGCGACGGCTCTTTCGGCGACCTGCGACGAACTGGTCTTTGGCACCAGTCGTCTAAGTGACGACCCGAGTTTGGAATTGGCCTTCGAAGCCACGAAACTGCTCACTCCCGACGAACAGGCAACGGTGCGCGCCCTGCTCGACGCGTTCCTTATTGCGCATCGCCAACGCACGGAGCCCGGCGAGGGTCCTAGGGCGAAGAAACGACCGTCGCACTAAGTCGATTCTCCTTGTCGTCACGGCGTCCAGATCAATCGAGTGACACAATTGCTCGCGTGCGCCAACGGTTCGGGAGTCGTCAACGCGTCGAAACGCGGTGGTGTCGGTAGACAGTGGCATTGAGCTCCTTTGCGAGGAGCGAAATCTTCGTCCTCTACCTAAGAAGCCAATTCCAGATGCCATTTGGGGACATCAATTTCGTGTCGTCGCCAAGAAATGTGATTCCTGGACGTTGAGAGAAGTTGGCGGTTTTTCAGATCGAACCCTTGTGACCTTCGGGCTGCCGGGCGCGTCGCGCCCGACGCCCGGTCAGTGCGAGTAACAGAGACACAGCGACGGACGTTTTACGCAACTCTTCTATACGTTCTCAAGTGAAGTCCGACCCGATTCCTGATTGACGACCCTTCTTGAATACGGGAATCGCTCTATTTAGCAGCGGGGCATCCCAACCAATGAGAATAATTATCTGCGCAATGGAGAATTCGATCAGTTCAGGGACTAAAAATGAGCCACGATCGGACACGTTAAAAAGCTCCAATGATAAAAGGCAAAAATAGACAATTATCATGAAGGCTCCAAAACCCGCCGCAGACATCAAGTAAATCCTGCGCATTCGTTCGTTTGAAGTATTCCGTTGAATAATTAATCCCCACACAAGGGAACCAAATCCGCTTACTCCTCCTGTGAACATGCAGATAACAGCAAACTGATCAAAATTATTCATTGAATTGTTCGAATGCGAACCGGTCCCTATAAGAGCCACTATCGAAAGGAGAATGAGTAGGACCGGTGCCGAATACAGCTGTAACTTTCTTGTTATCTGCATAACCTTCCGTCCTTCATGCCCATCAGAGAGCCGAGTATAAGAGCACCCCTAGACCAATAATTACCAAGGCTGCGCCGCCAGACAGGAGCACCAGTCCAGCTGCAGTTAGTGCTTCCCCGCCGCCGATAATGGCGACACCTTCTCCGACATTCAGAAGCGGTCCGGCCATCCCAGCGATGCCCGCTCCTATCCCAGCGATCAATGCTCCCTTCTCTGACAATCCGCTCGGTTGAGTGCTTCTCGGTGTCGACTCAACACTTTTCAGGTCTGTCGGCAAAACGGTCGAAAATATGATTCCGTTTGGAACGCATGCATTCTTCGACGGTAGGAAGTATGCGACTAGATATTGACGTCCGTTAGCAGACACCACTTTGGCAATCGCGCCACCGCCAATTGACTTACCTTCATTCAATTGCTGTTGAAACAGTGCGTTGAGTTCAACGGCCTGCTGTTTCGCTGTTTGGTATCCACTGCCCATCAATGCAGCGGCTGCCAACCCCAGTGGATCCTCCGAATTCAACGGATTGTCATTCGTGAACACGTACGGCTGATCTGTCTGAGCGACCAGCGGGTCGACACTCAAGAACTGATCGGTTGACGGGTCGTAGTAGCGATTGACTACGGAAGTGATGGCACGGAAACGCAAACACTTCGTAGTCGCAGCCCTTGACCAGGAAGATCAGTGTACGAAGTCCTGAAAAATGTCAAGATCAGAAAAGACCTTGGACTCGTGTTGGTTCTAATTCGCCACGTTGAGCTTTCCGAAGAGATCGGGTTCGTCGAACGAGCTAATCGCCTGATCTCTAGTCACGACTTCAATGGCTCTGTCCAACATCGTCGAATTGCGCAACGGGTCAGAGAGGAGTGGCCTCGGCGAGGACTTCGTCTCGCACGAAGTCGCGGAGCCCTTGGGGCGTGCAGACGTCGACCTTGACGCCGAGTTCATCTTCCAATGCGGCACCCAGTGCTAGAACGTCGAGTGGTTTGGCGTCATCGTCAAAGTCGACTAGAAAGTCCACGTCACTTTGAGGAGAGTCCTCGCCTCGCACCACGCTGCCAAACACTCGAACGTTCCTCGCGTGGTGCTTGGCCGACAACTCCAAGATGGCAACACGGTGTGCTTCGACCAATTGGCCCAACGGCGACTTGGGTTGAAACATCCGTTTTAGGGCTGCCCAATTCGCAGGGGAATGCGCTCACCGGCTTTCTCGGCCGTGATTTCGAGCGTGTAGCCGAGCGTCTCCACGTACGAACGCAACGTCGAGAGATAGACGTCCTGTGCGTTTTCGATCGCACTGACGCGGCGCTGTGACACGCCAAGAATTTGCGCGACGTCCGCTTGGGTGACGACGCCGGCGCGCAAATCCGCGAGGGCCACGGCCTGATGCGCTTTCGCCACCTCGGCACGTATTCTCGCTGCCGTCCCCGGGTTGGCGGTCAGTCGTTTCTTCGTCTCCTTCAGACTCATTGCTTTCTCCTTTTCTTTGAACTCGACCCTTTGTCTCTCGCAACCTCTTTTGGGGACTTTCCGCTCTCTTGGAGAGCTTCCTCGCCTCGAGCACGTGCCACTTCTCGTTGAAAGATCCCGTCAGCGACCTTGACGTTGCGGTCGTACCACGAATCCCAATCATTTCGTCGCTCCGCCTTGTCGCCGCCTAAGAGGAGCAGTGCCTTTCGACGAAAGTCAAACGCGTAAAGAATGCGCACCTCACTTCGTCCCGACGATCCGGGCCGCAACTCTTTCATGCCACACGAGTTGTCCTGCTTTATCGGATACGACAAGGGCATTCGCGCGGCCGGACCCGTCTGTTCGAGATACTCCACCGCAGCGATCACTTGAATCTGGTCGTCCTCTTCTAGCTTGTCGAACCACTCATCGAACTCCGCCGACTCTTCCGTTTCCCACTGCAAATCAGACGTTCCCTTCGAATGATCCGGACGAGTCCTCAGAACATGAGTATTCTATCATCGTCAGCCTTCACTCGTCAACCTTCACTCGTCAATCGCCGAAACTCGGTGCGTACCGGTTCGGTCATATTGAACGGCGCGCGACTGTTCGGCCGGGTGACAGCGCGTGTACCTCCTGGAGCTTCACCATGGAGACTCGCGTGTAGGTCATCGTGGTCTCGAGCTTTTGGTGTCCGAGCATCTCGGCGATGAAGCGCACGTCGGCCCCGGCGTCGAGCATCAAGGTCGCCGCGGTGTGGCGAAAAAGATGACAGCTCCCCTTCTTCGTGGGCACGACCGCGTGGATGTAGGCGCTCACGAGCCGCGACATCACGTCGGGCGCGACGGCGCTTCCGGTGACACTGAGAAAGAGCGCCGGATGGGCTCTCGCATGCTCGAGTTCCGATCGCACCTCGTCGAGGTAGCGCCGGACCCAATGGCAGGCCACGCTCGCCAATCGGCACGAAGCGGTCGCGCGCCCCCTTGCCCTGACGCACGAAGAGCGTGTGTCGCGCGTGGTCGACGTCGGCGACACGCAGGTGCAACAACTCCGCGCGACGAATCGCCGTCGAATAGAAGACCTCGAGGACGGCGCGATCGCGCAGTCCCAGGGCCGTCGTCGTGTCGGGGCCGGCGAGGACTGCCTCCACCTCGTCGACGCTCAAGACCGCTTCGGGTACTCGGTGCTCGACCTTGGGCAGCGCCAGTGCGATCGATGGGTCGTAGGCGAGCTCGCCGGTGCGCGTCAGCCAGGCGAAGAGGCCCTTCACCGGGATGAGCCGTTGGGACTGGGTGCGAAAGGAGAGCGGAAGTCCATTTGCCTTCTTCTGGTGGTAGAGGTGACGTTGGTAGGAGTCGAGCGCACTCGGCGAAATACTCGCCACGTCGAACAGCTCACGTTCGTCACAGAACGCGACGAACGAGGCGAGGTAGTAGCGCCGGGCGCGCAACGTCCCTTCGGCGTAACCATGGACGGCGCACCAGGTGAGAAAGTCCGTGACCGCGTCACTCGTCTTCATGGTTCGATCTTCAGTGTCGACGTACGATCCGAAATCTCGCTGTACGACGCTCCCGTTGACGTGTCAGCATCCATTCGGTTGTGCGATTTGTGCCCCAACGGGACCAACTTATCCGTTCCCCCTGATGGCGACCGCTGACCAGTTAGTGGGACGTCGTCACCAACTTCACCACCCTCACCAACTGGTCGAGCCGGAGTGGGGACGGTGGCGACGTCGGCGACGTCGGCGACGTCGGCGACGAGACGGTAGCTGCGACAACGGCCGCGGCCGCCACCGCTCACGACCAGGTACTCCAGCTCGACAAGGCGATCGGTGGTGTCGCGGACTTGATTGATCGACCAGCCCAAGCGTTCGCGCAGTTGACGTCTCGTGAACTCGACGTCGTAGATAGCCATCTCGAAGTGTCGGGCTTCTTCCGTGATGACGGCGCGCACTTCGAGCAGTAGACGCTGGGCTTGGGGTGCCAGTCCGTCGACGTCGCGCACGAGGACTCGCCGGCACAGCTCGCTGGCGTACTCGACGTCCTCGATGGTCGCTGGCACGTACGAGACTTCGACGCCGTCAAGAATTAGCGTGCGACGCTCTCGTTGGTGCTGGTGGAGCGTGGCGAGGGCGGTGACCATCGAGAGGAACTTCACGTGATCTCGTCGGTGACGCGTCGCCGAACTCGGAAAGTCAATCGGGCCGTCGGGGATGACGACCACCACGGGCTCGAGCAGGCGCTGCACGTTGCGCTGACGTCGACGGATCACGTCGCGTCGCGGCAACGACTCCAGCCCGACGAGCGACGTGGCCGTTCGCTGCGCCCGAACAATGGCGCTGGTCTGGCCGGGGTCCTCGTCGACGCCCAGCACGACGAGGCGATTGGCCAGTTCGGGATCGAGGGTGGTCGAGGTGGTGGTCATCATCAACGAGAGCGGGCCTGCCGTCTCGTAGTGCTTCGTGCGCGGAAGCCCGTCGGCGTCGTTGCCGGTTGCGGCGATCGAGAGTCGGCCTTCGCTCACGAGCAACTTGAGCGCGTAGGCCGCGCGCGCCGAGCCGCGCTCTTCGGCAACGAACAGCACCTTGTGGCGAAGCCCTGTCGCGCCAAGGTAGTAGAGCGCCTGAGCGGTGATCGACGACAGCGCGACCAGGTCCTCGGGTGGCACGAGGTCGGTCACCGCTTCGACGAGCGTGGACTTGCCGCCGGCTGAGGACGACTGGACGAGGACCCCGAAGGGCCGCTCGCACTTGCGCGACAACGCGGCCAGGTAACAAACCATCAGATTGGTTCGTTCGCCCACCACCCCGAGACCGCTCAGGTCCTCGCCAAGACGGTCCAGGAGATGGGGAGCTTTGAGCCAGGTGAGTGCCTCGTCGTGTTCCTCGGCACTCATATCGTGCAGCTGCGTTTCGTCGAGTGGTGGTTCGTCGCGCGCGACCTCGGCGGCGTGGAGCACGTGTCCCATGTCGATGACGAGCGCGTCACGCGTAATGTGCAGCTCGATCGCGGCGGCGTCGAGGAAACTCGAGCGCGCCCGCGCGCTGTAGAGGTCGATGGTGTCGAGGTGGAAGCGACCGTGCGATTCGTCGACGACCGAGAGCGCGAGGCTCAAGCGGTCGCCCTCGACGTTGCCGCGTGCGCGAGCACCTCGTAGTCGCCAGCGGCGAGCACCGATCTGCACGAAGGTCTCATCTCGACCGGGCGTCACCGTGACGATCGGTGTCGTTGCCGACACAACGTCGAGACCGACTGTCGCGTCGCCTCCGAACTGCGAGTCGACGAGTACCGCCTCGGGTATCGAAACGGTGGACCGCGCGACACGAGTGCGCTCACCGCCGAGCAGTTCGACGATGACAGCTCCAGGTCGTGGCGACGCGCCGAGCGTTCGTGCGACGTTGACGTCGCCACCCACCGAGGTGACCGTCGCGCCGTGGTCTCGGAGTCGATCGACGACATCGTCACAACCTCGCCCGAGCACAACGAGAGAATCTTCTCGCGCTGCGATCTCCTGAGTCGTAGCCGCTGGTGACTTGAGTGACGCCAGTCAGTCCCGTGACGGGTAGGGCCACGTGGAGAATGTTGCTGGAATTGCCCAATTCGTCATTGCTGGCCGATCCCCAGCAGTCGACGGCTCCGGTGGACATGAGACCGCACGCAAAACCACTTCCTGCCGTGAGTTGCGTGACACCGTTCAATTTGTTCACGTATGAAGTTACGTCAACAGATACTGGGGTTGCGTAGTAACCGCCGTAATTACTTTGGCCATCCTGGCCAACCGTGTTATCGCCCCAGCAATCGACGTAGCTGGTTGAAAGCAAGGCACACGTTGTGGCACCTTCAGCGACAATTTGAGTCACTCCCGTAAGTCCGGAAACCACCACCGGATAACCTGAACTCGTCAATGTGCCGTTACCGAGTTGGCCGGACCCGTTATATCCCCAACACTCCACTGTCCCCGAACTCAGCAAGGCGCAAGCGTGGCTTCCATTGACGGCAGCCGTGATTGCCACTACGCCCGACAGTCCGGGAATGGTGAGGGGGACATCCGAGTTGACTTGCGTGTTGTTGCCCAATTGGCCGGCGTTGTTTAATCCCCAACATTGCACTATGCCTGACGCGAGAGCACACGCGAATTGACCTCCGACTGCGATTTGTGTCACGCCGGTAAGTCCGGTTACTGCAACGGGAGTGTTGGAGGGACTGGTGTTGCCGTCACCCAATTGGCCCCTTTGGAGTCGAACAAACAGGTCCAATCGAGTTGCCTTTCGACGCACCTTGGCTCAGTTCAGATCCGCCAACTTGGGTCAGAGACGTTTTTGACAACGGGAATCTGAACGACCTAACCAGTGTGCGCTATTTCGCATCAATTGACGCCACTCCGGGTTGAGATCCGTATCGAAATGACTTCGACGGTGCCTTGACTCGTGCGTGAGAACTCCGCAGACTACCCAACTGTTATCAACGTTGCATTCCCCTTCCGCGACATAGTTCTTCCCGCCGAAACAATGGGCAGTCTCATAGTGCTCCTTTCAGAGGAGCGAAATATTCGCCCTCTATAAGAACTAGCCACACCCTTTTCCGCGTTTTCGAACAGAAACTTTGAGGGGAGCTCAAGAATTTTCAGAATTTGGGGAGGTTTATTTGATTTTGATGATCACTCAGACAGCCCGATCGGACGGCTTGGCGCTTCGCGCCCGCCGTCCTCGGGCATTAGGACTTAACAAGACCGAGGACTTGAAATGCGAGTGTGATGAAAGGGCCTATACGTATTAACAAGGTGACGACTCGAATATCGCGTTGCCCTATTTCGCCCGCAGCGGTGTTCACGACATCGCCACGAAGGCGAATTCGATGTGAACATTTATTCGAGCCTAGGAACTCTCGAACCAACACTGACGCTTCCGCGGCGTTCACGGGTAGTTCGCTGCAGCGTCGACGTCGAAATCATGCATTCGATCGTCAATCGATTCGCACTCCGTCCAGTCAGTCGCGTAGTTCCGCACTCCATTTTCTGAACCGACCATCCATTTCGGAGCGAACGTTTTCCGCCCTGCTCAAAGGTTCCTCAATCTTCATTAAATTGAACCCGACAATCGTGATCCAATACATGTTTTCCAGCAATTTTTAAAACGATTTGATAGTCGCCCAGCCTGTCCGATTGGCCGACTTGTCGCTTCGCGCCCGTCGGCCGCGAGAAATGGGATTCCATAAGAAGCAGACCCTTGAGGGTCGGTTTGAGGAACTCTTCTTTACGTTTTCAAGATTCGAGGGATGCGGTCACTTGGACTGCACTAATTTTTCGCCACCGAACCGCGCTGGAGATCAATAGTCCGCATGACAAGAAGATCAGACAGGCAGCGCAAGTAAGTACAACTGCTCCATCATGAATTGACGATGAACTGTGATTATTCGTCGACGCAAACATTTGAGCTAGGGCAAGAACCAGGTACGCCCATGGTGCTGTGCAGACACCGACGATGGCGATAGAAGCTTGAGGATTTTGAATCGTTCGCCCGCGTGGGAAGATAAATATCAATCCGATCAACACAATCAATCCGATGCCGACCGTTGTAGTTGCCCCTGCAATCCCCCATGACTTCGCATCGCTGAATGCGGACTGTCCGAAAAGAAACACGAAACCGACCACACCCATTGCAAGGATGCCCAAGGAATTCGTTAGCAGCAGTAATTTTGTCCTCAAGAGATTGCTCAAAAAAACCCCTAACATGCCGTAGCCCTGACGATGATTCCCCCAACGTTCCCAAATACTATGGTTAAAAATCCTCCAACGACAACAGATAGGCCTCCAGTTTCTCCAGCGGTTGCAGCAGCGAGTTCGAAGATAGTGCCTACACTCATGCCGGCGGCACCGACGAAGGTACCTCCAACGATTGCCTGCTGGGCCGCCGAATCCGCGGCTGCAGGATTGCAAGACTGGCTCGCTGGTTTGCCTACCGACTTGACATCGGTGGGCAAGTTGCCTACGGTGCGCGCAGTCGCAGTCGGTGAAAATAAATTCTTTGGAAGAATTATCAGCGTTAGTGTCTCCTTACCTCCGTGCTTCACGACAACTACGATCATGCCATTGATTGCTCCGCTTTCTCCTGCTTGCTGTTGAAACAATACGTTGAGCGCAGCTGCCTCCTGTTTTGGAGTTTGATACCCACTTCCCATCAATGCTGCTGCCAACGTTCCCAACGGGTCTGTCGAATTCAACGGATCGTCATTCGTGAAAGCGTACGGCTGATCGGTCGAATCGATCTCCGGATCAACTGACAGAAACTGATTTGTCACTGGGTCGTAGTAACGGTTGAATCAGCAATGCCATGAAATTGTCCAAATGTGCGGTCCATATCACGGCCATGATCAGGTATTTCCGAATGCAATTGCGACGAATGTTCGCTTAAGGAACTGACAACCGCTGCATCACTTCGTTTGTATTGCGAAACGTTCCGCCACAGATCAGCACTTCACGATCGTCTCACCTGTTCAGCGGGATGACATCGGGCATGCACTTCTAGAAGCTTCGCCATCGAAACCCTGGTGTAGCCCATCGTTGTTTCCAATTTCTGATGTCCGAGCATCTCGGCGATGTGACGCACGTCCGCACCAGCGTCAAGCATGAGAGTCGCAGTCGTGTGACGAAAGAGATGGCAACTACCACGTTTCGTTGGTGCACCAACTTTTACGTATGCGGCGACAAGCCGTGTCATTACGTCAGGAGCGATCGAGCCGCCTGTCGCACTGAGAAACAAAGTGTCGACGTGACTTCGACGATCGAGTTTCGGTCGAACGTCATCTAGGTATCGTGTCACCCATGATCGTGCGCGTTCACCGATAGGAACGAATCGATCGCGAGCACCCTTGCCTTGCCGAACGAATAGTGAGCCGCGAGCGAAGTCGATATCCGACACTCGGAGATTTATTAATTCACTTCGTCGGATCGCTGTTGAATAAAAAACTTCCATTACTGTTCGATCGCGTACTCCCAAGTCCGTATTCGTGTCCGGCCCGGCGAGAATCGATTCGACTTCTTCGACACTGAGAACTGCTTCGGGCAATCGATGTTCCTTCTTTGGCAAAATCATTGACGCAGCCGGATTGAAAGGGATAGCGCCGGAGCGGGCGAGCCACGCGAATAGGCCCATCACAGGTATCAACCGTTGCACTTGTGTATTGAATGAAAGTGGCCGGCCGTCTTGCTTCTTGTGGTGAAAGAGATGGCGCTGATACGACTCCAACATTGAAGGGGAGACACTGCGGGGATCCGTCACGTCGAGTTCTCTTACGAAACTGACCAGGTACCCCAAGTAATAAGCACGCACTCGCAGCGAGCTCTCGGCGTAGCCATGACTCCGCGAATAACTCAAGTAGTCGGCCACAGCGCTTTCAAGGGCCGTCACGACGATTCCTCGTGGCCAATCTTCGGGTACGAGTCACTCCCTTTCACTCAACGTCCGTTTCGTCAGTGCGACCCACCAACTTCACCAACTTCACCAACTTCGCCATCCCGCTACTCAGTCGAACTACTGGACGAATCAATCCAACACTTCTCATCTAGCAATCGATAGGTTCGGCTTCGTCCTCGCCCGCCACCTGAGACTTCAAGATATTCCAGCGCCACCAGCGAGTCACACGCGGCACGGACTTGTGTCACCGTCCAACCCATTTGTTCGCGAAGTTCACGCCGGGTGATTCCCGGATGGTCCGGCTTGGAACCGTCTCCACGAACCTTTCGATTTTCTTCTCGGATCACTCCGAGCAACCGAGTCGCTTGCGGAGAAAGGCTGTCTTCCGATCGCACCGTTAACGAATCCGCGAGAGCCAAACCGTTCGCAATATCCTCACCCGTGGCCTCGATATAAGTGACGATCAATTCGCCCAATGGCGTCGTGTGTCGTTCTCTCTGGAACTGATGCAGCAAAGCTATTGACGCAATTATCGAAAGCAGTTTGGCGTGGTCGCGACGGTGTCTCGTAGAGGTACTGGGAAATTCGTGGTCGAAGTCGCCGATGACGACTGCCATCGGCACTAGGAGCCGCTGAACGTTGGCGTGCAATGCAGTCAGTGCGCTCCTGTCACTTCGAGCGAGAAATCCTTCCAACGAAACACCTCGAAGTTGCGCCGCGATAATCGCCTCGGTCTGTTCTCGTTCTTCGCTCACTCCGATCACCACCATTCGGTTCTCGAGTTCGGGGTCAATGGTCGTCGCGGTCGTGGTCATCAGCACCGCAACGGGACCAGAGGTCTCGTAATTCTTCGTGATGAGTCGACCGGTGGCATGATCTTTACCGGTCGATGCGATCGAAATTCTCCCCTCACTGAGCAAGAGTTTGAGCGGATACGTCGCGCGCAACGCTCCGCGTTCTTCGGCCACTGAAAGAACCTTGTGCTGCAGCGCTTTGCCGCCGAGATAGTAGAGAGCCTGCGAGGTGATCGCCGATAGCGATACCAAGTCTTCAGGAGGAACCAACGAGCTGATCGCGTCGACCAACGTGGACTTACCGCCGGCTGAACTGGACTGCACCACCACCCCAAGCGGTCGCTCGCACTTTCTCGAGATCGTTGCCAAATAGCAGAGCAGCATATTTGTGGCTTCGCCTACGACGCCCAGCATTGACAGGTCTTTCTTAAGCTGCCCGAAAAGGTCCGGATTCTCGAGCCACTTCGTTGCGATCTCTCGTTCCGGTCCGGTCATTTCCACTGACGTCGTCGCTTCATCGAGTCCTTGGTCACGCCGCGATTCAGCGCAGAACAGTACCTCAGCCATCTCAGCGTTAAGCACATCGCGGTCGACACGGAGTTCAGTCGCGGCGGTATCGAGAAATTGGCGCCGGAGACGCGCGACGTAGAGATCAAGGGTGTCGAGATGAAATCTTCCGCTCGTTTGATCACTCACCGAGAGACCGACACTCAACCGATCGCCCTCGACGTTCGATCGAGTCATCGCCCCGCGGATTCGCCATGATCGCGTTCCAGCAACGACAAAGACTTCGTCGCGGCCCGGCGTCACACTCGTGTTTGGCTTGGCTACGACCAGCGGCAGCTGAACCTCATCAGGCAACTGCTCTTCGACCTTGACGAAAAGAACAGCGCCTTTGATCCACGCTTCTACGACCTGACGGGCATCAATCGAACCGTTGAGGGTCCTGACCACATCACACTCTTGGCCCGCAGCCGACACGAGAACTCCGCGACGTTGCAATTGTTCGGCCAGTTTTGCGTCGTCGATGCCGATCACCGTGACATGTTCGAATCGATCGCTCAATTCTTTGAGATGGCGCTTCTCGAAACCTCTGGCACTTCCGGGAGCTATCACCACGAAAGGAGACTCTTCAATATTGGAAGCACCGACCGCACTTGCGAGGCAAATTCCCGCCAACAGCGAATTCGCGACTAAGGCTTGAGTGCTTTTGTTCGATTCGCCAATCTCGAGAAGAGACCCAGGGAGTCCGCTCGCCCAAAGTTCGGCCCTACTTCGATCTGTTCTCCGTCCAAAAATGGAGCAGATTCGATCCTCTTTCAAAATTGGAATGACTGCGCAGCCCCTGAACTCTTCATGACCGCTTTCGCGCAAGATGCCAAACTCCAACAGTCGGCTCCGCATGAGAAGACCCGCCTTCCACCGTCGACCCGGAATTTGAAGTCCCAAGGTGCGATCTGAAAGGCCGATTCGAATCTTCTCAGCGAATTCAAGCGTCACTCCCAGGGAATCCAGTATCGAATCGCGATCATCGGAAGACATCAAGCAGTTGTGCCAATGATTGATGACAGCATTGAGCAGACTTTCATCAAAATCAGATGAATTGAGCGTGTCAAAATCTCGATCAAAGAAGGTCACATCTAACGCCATCGGAGTCACCTAACTTGTTTCGGCTCCCCTTCCAATGGTCTTGAAGTGACTGCCGTCTCCAAGAAAAGGAGAATCGTGCGGATCATCTTGATGGTCTGCGCGAAACAAGGCGCAAAAGTTAGTGCCCATGGAGTGCCCAAACCCGATTGGGCGACAATCTTCGTGACCGGAAACAACCGCTGATCAGTGGATTGAAACTAGTCATGCGTCTAGGCCCGCCACCCTTCCAAGCTGGCCATGCGGGTTCGATTCCCGTCACCCGCTCTCACTGACCTGTACCCCAAAGAGTGGACCACTCTCAATCACAATGTGGCCGTTTCTCCAACGCCTTGGTTGAATGCGCAATGCTTTCAACCATCGAAATGAGGTTGAATTCCCAGACACCCGTCGGGTGCTTCTGCGTCGCTCAATGCTCCCGTTAGTTTATTCGAGTGACCCAGATCCCAATTGCCTGCACACTGTCGGCAGCCGAGGCCACGACTCGGGGTGACGAGTGGCGGCAGTTCCTCGACTCCAGTGTCGTGGAGGTCGTTCGTTCGGATACTTCTGCGCGCCTGCGGTTGATGGGCGGCGACGACATCATTCTGAGCGCAGTCGATCTCGCGAGACGCGAGAAGGCCTGTTGCGAGTTTTTTGAGTTTCGCCTCGAGTTACAAGCGGACGTGGTCTGGCTCAAGGTTGACGCACCCGCTGAAGCCTCGACCATTCTCGACGCGCTGATAATTTCCCGGACAGATTGAGCCGGATAGCCCCGACGTGCCCACGTCGAACTGGGCAAGGTGCTCGATCCTTGTTTACGGCTTACGAGCGAACGAGCGCGCTGACATGGTGATGAAATCACGCGGCCACGACGCCCGGAAGAACGTCCAAGGACCTTGCACGGTGGACGCCAGGAGCTTGCTCCCGTTGGCCGACGACGCCAGGCCGTTCGCCACGACTGGATCGTACGTGGCAAAGTCGGGCCAGCTCGAATTGATGTCGAGTTCCATGCCGCGAACAACTCGAGCGCGCACCAGCAACTGGGCCAACTGATACGGACTGAGGGCCGGACCCGTGACGTACACCAAGGCTCCGTTACGCGTTATGCCCACACCCGATCGCCACTGGTGTTCGATGCCGGGAACGGTCTTGAGGCACGAATAGAGGCCGCACGTCGAACCCCAGGCGCCCCAATTCGCGCTCATCGCCGCTTCGGTGAGGTGTCCGTCGGCCACCAAGGGCACCAGGTTCTGGCGGACGCTCACGACGCGCGACGTCATTGACACGTCGCTGCCCCAGGCCCCTATGTCGACGCCGCCGTTGGCATAGATGACGAACGACGCGGCCCCCGTTCGCAAGGGATCGACCACGCGACCTTCGGTGTAGTACCCACCGTGGGCCACCTTCATCACGAAGCCGCCGTTGAATGCCGCCACCAACGTCCGGGCGTAGGCCGGCGACACCGGTGCGGTGAATCGATACGGTCCTTTGCCGGGACTCATGGAGCCGGAGTACAGCCGCGCGGACAGGAGTCGCGTATCCATCCACGCCACCCCGGCCACCTGAGTGCCGCCCGGCGCGATCATCGTCGTCTCGTAGATCGCCCGCGTTCCCCCAACGGGTCGCCCGACCGGTCGCCAGCGACCCTCGCCGGCGAAGGCCGTCGATCCAAAAGGCTTGAGCACTTTGGGCGCGGGTAACGCAGAGGTCGGGCTACCGTTCACGTGCGTCGAGACCTCGTTGATCGAGGTCGCCGTACTCCACGAGGCGAGCACTACTACCGCGCTCGCGAGCATCGCCGCTCTCGTCCACCGACCCGAACGGAGTCGAGATCGCACTGAAATCACTCCCTCACGCTAACCATCGCCTTCAAATCGGGACCTTCGCCCTGGTCCGAATATGATCGGTCGGCACGTATCTTGGGTAGCAGGGCCGGATGATCCCCCTACATAAATGGAAGAGGAAAACCGTGGATGCTGGCGCGCGGTGTCGGCGGCCAAGTCGTTGGAATTCGATGGCCGCCATCTCGCTGGTCGTGATCACGTGCGTCGGTGGAACGGGAGCACTGTGGGCCGTCGGTACCGCGAGCGCTCAGACCACTCCCAAGTCGCATAAAGGACCCGAGGGGGTACTGATTTACAACGTGCCCAACCTCGCGCCGGCGACCACTCGCAGTGGACAGACCGTGGACGGGATCAGTTGCCGAAAGCAGGCCAAGGAGACCGTGAAGTATCACGTCCACGTCCACGTCGCGGTGTACGTCAAGGGAAAGATGGAACGACTGCCGGCGGGCATCGGCATCACCCAGCCCCGACTCCTGGAGAAGTATTCGAACGGCCACTTCTATGACGTCGGTCTCTATGACTGCCTTTACTGGCTGCACACGCACGTGGCCGACGGGATAGTGCACGTGGAATCACCGGGACCCCGCAGCTTCACGCTCGGCGAATTCTTCGACATATGGAACCAGCCTCTAGGACCTGGTCAGGTCGGCCCCGCCAAAGGAAAAGTGGTGGTGTTTGAGAACGGGAAGCGACTAAGCGGCAACCCGCGCCTCACGCCGCTCCTACCCCACGCCGTCATTCAAATTGACGTCGGTAACCCCGTGAAGCCGTTCCAGAACGTGCACTTCAAAGTGACCGGGGGGTGCGGAGCGGGTACGACCAGCTGCGCTCTCGGTAAAAAATAAACGCCGTCGCGCAACTTCACCGTTACCGGTACTGGGCTCCATGGCGCCCGTGCATGTCAAACTCAGAGGCGAACGCCAGACCACCTTGGGGGACGTAGGCCGAACCCGACACCGTGACGGGCGTGACCGTGCCGGTGGCCAAGTTCAACGTGGCCAAGTAATTCGCCGGGCAGGTCGCCGTCGCGGTGTTGGCGCCACACGGGGTGGCCACGACCATTGGCTCATTTGGTTCGAACGGGCCTCGCACCACGTCGACGGAGTCGTTCGTGGAATCGGTGCTGAAGAGCGAACCGAAGAAGCTCGTGGGCCACGCGGTGTCGTCCACCGCTTGGGTCAACGTCAGGACACTGAGTTTCTGGTGTGACGTTGCGGCGCCGCTCACGAAGACCTGCTGCAGATCGCCCTGGCTGGTGAGCTCGAAATCGCCGGCGAACCGGGGGCTCCACCACGGGACGACCGCGTTGGAGTCGGGATCGGTGAGGGCCAGGGCCGTCGTGGTGCCGTATTGGCTGCCCACGTTGGCCACCGTGGCCGAACTCTCGTCGAAGAACAGCGGCGTGGCCGTGGCGATTTTCGTGGAATCGTTGAGCGTCACCGAGTAGACCGCCGGGTACGTGGCCTGCGGCGCCGCCGCTCCGTTGGTGCCCGGAGCCGACGCGCTGATCAGAATCTGGCCGTCGTTAATAGCGATCGCGTCGGTACCACCGAGGTGCGCCAGCGTCGCGCTGTAGGCGTAGCGCGTGACCGCGTCACTCGCGGGAGCGTACGGGCGAATCAGATAGAGGGCCGAATTGGCGTCCTCGTTCACCGTCGCCAATACGCCGAGTCCCGGGTCCACGGTCAGACCATCAATCTTTCCCGTGACGTCCCACTGGGCGAGCACGTGACCACGCGAGGTGAATTCGACGACCGTGCCGTCGAGATTCCCGTCGCTGCTCGGCTCGCCCTGGGGTCCAACACCGTTTTGGAATCCTACGAAGAGCTCGTCGCCCCACCGACTGATGTCGTCGGGCTTGCTCAGAGTTTCGCTGTGGGCCGTGGCCGATCCCGTCACCGTGTAGGTGTGGTGCAGTGACGAGCCCAGGAGGATCTGCGAGACGTGGAATGACCCATCGGTCGCCGACGCCGTCGCAACGTTGAGGGCCACGGAAGCGACGCCCATAGAGGCTCCTCCCAGTACGAGTAGGGCACTCCAAAGTCGCAGTTTGGTATGACGCACGGTCACTTCCTCCTAGTGGGCAGTTAGGGGCACCATAAGGTCCACGTCTTACGGGAGTGTGACGACTCGCGGCCCGGCCGGTGAAGAGCGCGCAAATTGTGATCGAAAACGATGTGGCTATCGAGTTCGCGGCGTCATTCCTTCGCCAGCGCTTCGACCACGTCGCGCAGGGCCGTCAGTACGGGATCGTCTTCCTTCACGTTGTTCTCGATGCCATCGAGTTCACGGGGGTCTTCGTGGATGAAGGTCACCCTCGTACCGCCGGCGACGTCCGTGAGTTCGTAGGTCATCGTGAAGTAGTTCTCGGGACGGTCCTCGAGACCCGGTCGCGGCGCGAAGAGCGAGTAGCGCAGCCGGTTCGGGCCATCGAACTCCAAGACCGTCCCCCACTGGGCGAAGCTCTGACCCTGCCACTCGGCGCTGAAGCGAATCGGATGGCCCACGATCCAGTCGGTCGTCAGATCGCTGTTGTACTGCCAACGGCGTACGTACTGCGGCTGAGTGACCGCGGACCACACCGTCTCTCGAGGTGCGTTGATCGTGATGGCGGAGGTCGATACGCGCATGACCGATGAGTGTAGGAGAATCATCTGACATCGGTCGGCGCCGCGACCGATCGACGGATCGGCGATGCTCTTCGACTGTTGGTGGAAATCACGCGGGTGTGCGTGAGTGGACGGCGAGCTCCGAAATGAGGATTGATTAGATGAGTGACGAATCCGCTTCTGGAAGCGCGCCACCCGAGGTCATCGTCCTCAACGGAGCGTCGAGCGCCGGCAAGACCACGCTGGCGATCGCACTTCAGGACATTCTCTCCGAATCGTGGCTGGTCTTCGGCATCGATACCTTGATCAGCGCGATGCCGATTGCCTTGTTGGAGATGGATGAGGACGCGACGATTGCAGCACGGCCCCCAGAGCACGAAGTTCGTGAGGGCGGTATTACCTTTGACGCCGACGGGGAAATCGAGATCGGCGAAGATTTCCGACGACTCGAAGCGGCCTGGCAACGTGGTCTGTCAACGATCGCCGCCGGTGGAGCGCGACTCATCTTGGACGAGGTGTTTCTTGACGGTGCGGCTTCGCAGGATCGACTGGACCGCGCCCTCGCCGGTCGCGCCGTGGCGTGGGTGGGTGTCACGTGCGACGCCGAGGTCGCGCTCCAGCGCGAGCGCCTCCGCGGCGATCGCGTCGTGGGTATGTTCGAGCGACAATCGCGGCGCGTGCACGACGGTGTCCACTACGACCTCGTTATCGACACCACCTCACGGGCTCCGAACGAAGTGGCGCGACGGATTGCCCGCCACTTCAATCTCGCCACGTCGTAGGCAGTGTCAACAAGACCTGGCGATGCAGGGCCGTTTCCATCGCGCTCGCTCGACGAAGCCCTAGGAGTTGTTCCCAGTGCATCGCTCGCGTGCGAGGACTACGTTATGGGCAGCCGCCCACGTGAATCGAGGTGCCATTGACCATCGCCCCTAGCCATCCCAAGGCCCGGACCGTCGCCCTGATCGGTCGAAACGGCGTCGGCAAGACGTCACTGCTCGAAGCGCTGGTGGTCGCCACCGGTGGTCTGGAGCGGGCCGGAAAGGTTGACGCGGGCACCACGCTCGGCGCCAATGATCCCGAAGAACGCAAGTACCAGATGTCCCTGGGCATCTCCATGGCCCCGGTGTGGATCGGTGAGGACAAATTGACGTTGCTCGACACCCCGGGATTGATTGACTTCCACGGCGAAGTGGAGCGGGCGCTGGACGTGGCCGACGTCGCCGTCCTGGTCGTCAGCGCCGTCGACGGCGTCCAAAGCGACTTTGTCGCCATCTGGGACCTGGCGCGCGATGCCGACGTGCCGGTCGTCATCTTCGTGAACGCGCTCGACGCCGAGCGAGCCGACTTCGAATCGACGCTGGGGTCGCTCGAGTTGCTGGTCGGCCCCACCCTCGCACCGTTAGAACTGCCGATCGGCGTTGGATCGTCGCTGCAGGGCGTGGTCGACCTCCTGGCCGACGAGGCCCTCTTCTATGACGGCGCGACGCCCCGTCACGGCCCGGTGCCCGCGGAACTGGCCGAATTGGAATCGAGGGTCCGCGCCAGTTTGATCGAGGCCATCGTCGTGGCCGACGACTCATTGACCGAGCGCTACCTCGAGGGCGACGTGCCGACGATGGAGGAACTCGAACCGGCGCTCGCCGAGATGATGATCGAAGGTCGCATCGTGCCGGTGACCTGCGGATCGGCCACGTTGGGCGTGGGAGTCGATCGACTGGCCACGCTGCTCGACGAGATCGCCGTCTCTCGACCGATTCCGGCGCTGATGAACGGCAACGAGACGTTCCTCGACCGCGACCCCGATGGCGAGCCGATCATGCGCGCCTTCAAGGTGATCGTCGACCCCTACGTCGGTCGCATCGTGGTGATGGAGGTGATCTCGGGCACGATCACGCCCGACGTGTCATTGGTGAACGTGCGCACCCGCAACGACGAGCGCCTGCACGGACTACACCACCTCTTCGGCTCCAAGCTCGTCCCGGTGACGCGCGCCGTGGCCGGCGACGTGGTCGTGGTCGCCAAACTGAACGACGTGTCCGTGGGTGACGTCCTGGCCAAGCGCGGCGTGGACCTCGCGACCGTCTCGACGCAAGTTCCGGCGCCGGCGCTTTCGGTGGCGCTGTTGAGCGCGTCGCACGACGACGACGACAAGATCGCGACCGCCCTACACCGGCTCTCCGAGGAGGACCCTTCGCTGCGCGTGCGACACGACCCCGTGTCGCGACGCCTGGTGGTCGACGCCATGGGTGACACGCACTTGAAGGTCACGTTGGAGCGCCTGCGCCGTCGATTCAACGTGAACGTTACGACGGCGACGCCCGACGTCCAGCGCTACGAAACGATTCGTTCGGCCCGCGACTGCGAAGGTCGACTGAAGAAGCAGACCGGCGGCCACGGGCAGTTCGCGGTGGTGAACCTGAAGGTTGAGCCCATCAAACCCGACGAGCCCTTCGAGTTCGTCGACGCGATCGTCGGCGGGGCGGTCCCGCGCCAATTCATCGGGGCCGTGCGCAACGGCGTTGAAAAGGCCATGGCCCGCGGCGGCCCGGCCGGATTCCCGGTGGTCGGACTGCGCGTCACCCTCTACGACGGCAAGTTCCACAGCGTGGATTCGTCCGAAGCGGCTTTCGACACGGCCGGTTCGATGGGCGTGCGCGCCGCGCTCGACGCCGCGGGCACCGTGGTGCTGGAACGAATCATGGAAGCCACGACGACCTTCCCCACCGAGTACCTCGGTGAAGTGCTGAACGACCTCAAGGGGCGACGAGGGAAAGTAGTCTCCACGAATCAGGACAACGCCGCTACTGTCACGGTGACCTCGTACATCCCCGAAGAGGGTCTGAATCGCTACGGCCTCGATTTTCGCGCCATCACGGCCGGCCGCGGTCGCGTCACCGTCCAGCTGCACCACTTGTCCGAAGCGCCGTAGTCGCCTGTCCGGCGGGCGCCGGCATTAGTCCGGTGGTTCCAACGCCAACCAGAGCCCGTGGTGATGACACCACCCCCACGAGCGTGGCGACTGGCCGGGCCGCGTCACGAGTACTTGCGTGGCGCCCTGTCGAGCGCTCTCGCTCGACGTCGAGGAGGTCGGCCACTTCACCATGAAAGGCGATTCGAGAGAGATCCAGGCCACGTTGCCATCGCGACATCTCTCCACCATGTCCTCGAAGTACGCCATCTGATCTTCCTCGGAGAGATAGGCCGCGACGTAACTATTGATCACCACCGTCAGACTCGACGGATCGCCGAGGGCGATCGCGTCGCCGAGTCGCTGTGCGACGGTGCCGCGTAACACGGTGGTCGACGGCCACGAGGAACGTTGCGCGATGATGGCGTCGAGGCGGGCCAAGCGACGCGGTTCTTCTGGCCACAGACAGGCCTGAAGCCAGAGTCGATCGTCCTCGACGGCGAGATCCAGCGGCGAGGGATCGATGCCGACCCGAGAGAGAACTTCAGGCAGCGGCAGCGTGCGATTGACCGGCGTCTCGTCACGACAGACCAACGTCAAAGGATTGTCATCGTCCCGCGCTCGTACCGGGAATTGGTCGAAGTAGAGATTGATGCCGGCCGACGTCCCCACGTCGATGAGATTGATCGTCGCATGATTCTGCGGCGCAATGAGCGCGATCACGGCCTGAAATATCGCTGAACGGCCGGGCTCGTTGGTCTGGGTCGAACGATGGAGTTCGGCCCGCACCAACTCCGGTTCGGCGTTGACGACGTCCACCACCCGTCGCGCGGCTCCCTCGGGGTCCGTGAGCAATCCCTGTCGAGCGTCGCGGTAAATCGGTGTCAGAACCGAATGACCACGCAGGGCCGCCAGGTGGAGCGACGCCAAGACCAACATCGGGTTTCTCTGTTCGACGCGAACCCATGCCAGCAACTCTTGGGCGACGAGATCGTTTTCGAGGGCGATCATCAACGCGGAATAAAACGGCAGTCGATCGTGGTCTTCGCGGGTGAAGGCGAAGTGATATCGACGTCGAGCGTCCCCTAGGTCCAAGGCCATAGTGAGCACGATACCGAGGTACGAAACCGACGCCCTGGTACGTGCTTCACGAAGTGAAGCCCTGGCGTCCCTGAATCAACCTAAGGTCTCCCCTGGTGAAAAAGAAACTGGCGCTCGTCCAATTGGCGAAGCATCGCGAGCCGCGACTGCTCGTCACGGGCCAAACCGTCTCGCAGTTCGGCGACGGCGTGGCGTTGGTCGCGCTCACGTTGCTGGTCTTTGAGACGACGCACAGCGCGTCCAAGTTGGCGTGGTTCGCGGCCGCTCGAATGGCTCCCTTGGTGATCTTCCTCTTGGTGGGCGGCGCCATCGTCGACCGATTCTCACGTCGGACTCTTTTGATCATCTCGGACTGCGCCCGCGCACTCCTCACGGCCGTCCTCGTAGTACTGATCGCCACGGGACATTTGAAGTTTTATGAGTTACTCGTGTTCGCCGTGCTCTTCGGGACCTTTGACGCCGTCTTCATGCCCGCCATGACGGCGCTTACGCCCGAGATCGTTCCCGAAGAGTTATTGCCCGCGATGAACGCCGTGCGTCCCCTGTCCAACAATCTGATGGGCAGCATGATCGGTCCGGCCGTGGGTGGCGTGATCGCCGCCGCGAGCACGTCGTGGGCTATCGGTGTTGACTGCGCGACGTTCCTCGTCTCCGCCGGCGCACTGTTCTTGATGAAGCCGACGCCATCGCCGCAGCGCACTCCCGGAAGTTCGATGCTCTCGGAGATCAAAGAGGGCGTGCGTTACGTACGCCACACCCGTTGGCTGCGGACCGGCTTGCTGGCCGCCGGCATCGGGAATGCGGTCCTCTTCACTCCCTTTCCGGTGCTGATCCCCTTCTTCCTCCTTCACAATTTGCACGAGAGCAAGCAGGTGGTGGGCTACACCTTGGGCGTGGCCGGACTAGCCGCGGTTCTCGGGGCATTGATCGCGGCCAATATGAAGACGCCGCGGCGACGGATCCGCGTCATGTGGAGTATTTGGACCTTGGGGTCACTCGCGGCGCTCATAATCGCCTTCGCCACCCATTACTGGGAGGTGCTCATCTATCCGGTCGTCGCCGAGCCACTGTTGTTGATCGGCAACGTGATCTGGGAGTCGATGATGCAGACCGAAGTGCCGCGTGATCTCCTCGGACGCGCCAGCTCCGTCGACTGGTTCGTGTCGTTGGCACTGGCCCCCTTCGGCATCGTGTTGGCGGGAATCTTGGCCACCGAGTGGGGCGTACGAACCTACTTCTTGGTGATGAGCCTGGTGGCCGCCGCGCCCGGCATCTGGATACTCCTCTCGCGTAAGATCAACGAGGTCGACAAGGGTCGCGTCAAGGGATCGGCAGCTGCGGCGCCATCGCCAGTGACATTCCCACAAGGCGAGAGCCCTTCTTCGCAGAACCTGGGAATATAACCTCCGGTCGAAACGACCGGCCCTTGGCTTCGCCCACGCGGCCCCCGCGAACCTCGACCCATTCGTCGTGGGTGGTTTCGTTGACGACGTGCGCCACGAAGACCCAGTGTTGACGCCGTTCCTTGGGACCATCCACCACGACGGCGTCGCCAGCGCGCACGCCGTTCCAGCGGGTGCTGCGCACCACGTGGCCGTGACGAGTGACGACCGCGCGTGGTTTCATAGTTCATTTCTACACGGTGGTGCCGTGGTCACTCGACGTCACAGCCCTGTCCTACGGTGGGTTCATGACGTTTACCCAGGAGTTGCCCCGCTCGCTCTCCCCCTCTCGACTTTCCGATTTTCAGACCTGTCCCCGTCGATACCAGTACGCCTCGATTGAACGAATCCCCCAGCCCGCCTCGTACGCCACGGCCAAGGGCCGCTTCGCCCACTTCGTCTTCGAGCAGCTCTTCATGCTGAGTCCCGAAGCGCGAACCATCGAACGGGCGCGCGAGTTCATCCCGGCGGCCATTGAGACGATCCTCACCGAGGACGTGCGAACCGACATCGCCCTGGACGACGCGATGACGCAGCGGCTCCTCCGAGAGACCGAAGAGATCATCACGACGTATTTCCAGATGGAGGATCCGACGGAGGTCACCAGTGAGGGCGTGGAGCTGCGACTCGGGGGGATCGTCGACGGCGCGCCGCTCTTCGGCATTCTCGACCGGCTCGACCGCGACCACGACGGATCGCTCACCATCGTCGATTACAAGACCGGTGGGCTGCCCAACCGCAACTACGACTCCCAGACCTTCGCCAACGCCGAGCTCTACGCCGCGCTGTGCGAGGCCGAGCTCGGCGAGAAGCCCGCCAAGATACGCCTGATGTACGTGGCCCGGGGCGAGAGCATCGAACGCAGTGTGAGCGACGTCGTGGTGAAGGCCCGCTCGCACTCGGCGGCCAACGCGTGGACGAAGATCAACCGTTACTACGACGACGGCGACTTCCCGGCGACCCCTTCGGTGAAAGCCTGCCGCTTCTGTTCGTACAAGGACCTTTGTCGCGCGAACGGCGTCGCGGTACCGCTCTGAACCACTCGAGAGTTTTTTCGAATTGACCTTTAGGCTGAGGGTTATGCAATCTTTCGATCTCTCCTTTGACTACCGCTGCCCCTTCGCGAAGAATTTGCACCTCCACGTCATTGAGGCGCTGCGCGCCGGCGCCGATTTCGAGGTCAATTTCGTCCCCTGGTCGCTCAGTCAGGGAAGCCGCGGCGAGGGCCCCGACGTGTGGAACGACCCGGAGTACGACGGTGAACTGCTTTCCCTGGCGGCCGCGGTCTCGGTGCGCGACGAGCAGAGCGAGTACTTTCTCGACGCCCACGAAGCGCTCTTTCGCGCGCGCCACGATCGGGCGATCCGACTGGTGACGCTCGACGAGATCAGTAACGTGCTCGCACCCTTGGGCGTCGACATGGCCAAGGTGGCCGCGGACATCGATTCGCGTCGACCCCACGACGTGATCGCGGCGAGCCACAAGGAGTTCGACCGCTTCGAGGCCTTCGGCGTTCCCACCTTCGTCGTGAATGACGCCGCGACGTTCGTGCGCTACATGAACGAGCCCGGCGACGACCCGGCCGAGTCGGTCGAACTCATCACCGCGCTGCTGGCCCTAATGACGAACCGTCCCGACCTGAACGAGTTCAAGCACACGCAACTGCCGCGCTAAGACCCTCGAACTACGTCGACTGGTATTCGATCAGCGTGTCGTAGGTCTCGTCTCGATCGTCGGCGCCACCGGTCATCGAAGCCGAGAACTCCGTGACCCCGGCCTCAGCCAGTTCATACAACTGTTCGAGGACCTGCGCGCGGGTGCCGAAGAGACCGACGTCGGCCGGACCTTTCGCCCCTTCGCGGTCCAACATCGCGCGATAACTCGGCAACGTGCCGTAGATCTCGAGCGTCTCGTTCACCTTCGCCATGGTGTCGGCGACGTCGCCGGTCACCGAGATCGGCAGGCTGCACACGACCCGCGGCTTGGGCCGTCCGGCGGCCGCGGCCGCGGCGTTGATCGTCGGCACGACGTGCGTGGCGATCGTCTTCACGCCGGTCATCCAGGTCAAGGTCCCGTCGGTCACGGTCCCGGCCATCTCGAGCATCCTCGGCGCCAGGGCGGCCATCAGCAGGCCGGGGGTTCGCGTCTCGCTCGGTCCCAAGACGCCGATGGTCGTCGCGCTCACGCGTTCACCGTGCGCACTGACGCGCTCTCCGCGCAACATCGGCGCCAGGGCGTCGAGGTATTCGCTCATGTAACTCGCCGGGCGATCGAAGGAGATCCCCCACATGCCTTCGACGACCGCCTTGTGCGAGAGTCCGATCCCGAGCGAGAGGCGCCCGCCGATGGCCTCTTGGACGGTGCGCGCCTGGGCGGCCAGCATCGTGGGGTGGCGCGTCTGGATCGGCACGACGGCCGTTCCCAGATCGAGGTCGCGGTACTCACGTCCGACGACGGCGAACACGGTGAGGGTGTCGGGGCCGAATATCTGTGACGACCACATCCGGTTGAAGCCCCGCGCGCGCAGTCCCGCGGCGCGCTCGAGGGTCGCCTCGAGCGGTCCGTCCACGTTCAATCCGATGGCGACGTCCATCAGGACCTCCTCGCTCGACCGATATCGTTACGGTCGTGTTGATCGAATCCCAACCTACTGGTCCGGTCTCAGTGGGGGTGGTGGGAGCGGGCCAACTGGCGCGAATGATGGGCGACGCGGCGCACGGGGCCGGCGTCATCTTGACGGTCCTCGCGTCGTCGCCGGAGGATTCGGCCGTCGACACGGCCGACGTGACGATGCTGGGATCACCCGACGACGCCCGGTCACTCGACGAACTGGCCTCCCAGGTCGACGTCGTCACCTTCGACCACGAACTCGTCAATCTCGATCAGATCGCCGCGCTCGAAACGCGCGGCGTCGTCGTGCGACCGGGCGCGCGCGCCCTTCGTTTCGCCGTCGACAAGGGCCACCAGCGACGGGCCTTCGACGCCGCCGGGATACCCCTGCCGCGGTTCATCGTCGTTACGTCCTCGAGCGATCCGATGCTGAGAGGTTTCCTCGACAGCGTCGGACCGCCGGTGCTGAAGGCCGCGCGCGGGGGCTACGACGGACGCGGGGTACTTTTCCCGCTGAGCCGCGTCGAGACCATCGCGATGATCGACGAACTCTCGGCCACGACCAGCGTGGTGGTCGAAGAGCGGCTCAACCTGCGCGGCGAGCTGGCGCTCGTCGTCGTGCGCGGCGTCCACGGTGAGTACGCCAGCTATCCGCTCGTCTCGACCGTGCAGTCCCAGGGCATGTGCGTCGAGGTCCGCTACCCCGCCGGCGTCGACGAGACGATGGCGCACGAAGCGAATCGACTCGGGCGAAAGATCGCCACCCTGGTGGGCGCGGTGGGGGTGCTCGCCATCGAGTTCTTCGTGAGCGACCACGGACTGGTCGTCAATGAGATTGCCCTGCGCCCCCACAACACCGGCCACTGGACGATCGAGGGCGCGCGGACGAGTCAGTTCACGAACCACCTGTTAGCCGTCAGCGGTCGCGCCCTGGGATCGACCGAGGCGATCGTGGCCTCGGCCGTGATGGTGAACGTCGTGGGCGCCGACGAACCCGGATCGATCGAGGGGGCGAGCGAGATCGCCGGGGCGCACGTCCACGACTACGGCAAAGCGTGGCGCCCGGGACGCAAACTCGGCCACGTCACCGTCGTGGGCGACGACGCGCGCAGCGCCCACGTGACAGCATGGGAGAGCGCGCGCGCGTACGGCACGAGGACTCGGGAGACATAGTGCAGCCAGTGGTGGGGATCGTCATGGGCAGTGCTTCGGACCACGAGATCATGAACGGCGCCGTCACGATCCTGGAACGATTCGACGTTCCTCACGAGGTGCACGTGGTCTCGGCCCATCGCACGCCCGAGGCGATGATCGACTACGGACTGAAGGCGCGTGCTCGCGGACTCCGGGTCCTGATCGCCGGAGCCGGCGGCGCGGCCCATCTACCGGGCATGTTGGCCGCGGTGACGACGTTGCCGGTCATCGGGGTGCCGGTGGCCCTCGCCCAATTGGACGGTCTGGACTCGCTACTGTCGATGGCCCAGATGCCGCGCGGCGTGCCGGTCGCCACCGTCGCGGTGAACGGCGCGGCCAACGCCGGACTCCTCGCCGCGCGCATCCTCTCACTCGGGGACGACGCGTTGGCGCTCGCGCTCGAGCGGTACCGTCACGAGTTGGCGACGCAAGCGGACCAACAGGACCGCGACCTGCCGCGAAGTTAACTGTTTTCTTACAAATCCTCGGCGCCATTTCGTTCGCGGGGTACCCGGGTTGCCCCCTAGTGTGGACTCGTAACTAAGGAGAGACCCATGGGAATCATGAAGCGCGTCAGCACCATCTTCCAGGCCAAGGCCAACTCGGCGCTGAACAAGGCGGAGGACCCCCGCCAGACGCTGGACCTCTCGTACGAACAGCAACTCGACAACCTCACCAAGGTGAAGCGCGCCGTGGCCGACGTCGCCACCGCGCGAAAGCGCGTCGAAATCCAGGCCGAACAGCTGAAGAGCCAGGGCGACAAGTTGGCCGAGCAGGCCAAGGCGGCTCTCGGCCAGAACAACGAGCCCCTCGCGCGCGAAGCGCTGTCGCGTCGCCAGGCCATCACCGTCCAGTTGGCCGACTTAGAGACCCAGCACGCCACCATCGTCGAACAGGAACAGAAACTGACCGACACGGCCCAGCGCCTCCAGGTCGAGGTCGAGGCCTTCCGCACCAAGAAGGAGACCATCAAGGCGTCCTACACCGCCGCCGAGGCGTCGGCCCACATCTCCGAAGCGGTCAGTGGGATCTCGACGTCGATGGGCGACGCCGGAGCGGCGATGCAGCGCGCTCAGGACAAGGTGGCCGAGATGCAGGCCCGCAGCGGCGCGCTCGACGAGTTGCTCGCCTCCGGCGCCCTCACCGACCTCACCAGTACCAACGACGACATTCAAGCGCAGCTCGACAAGGCCAAGGGCACGTCGGACATCGACGCGCAGATCGCGGCTTTGAAGACCCAGGTCGGGGCCGGGGCCACGTCGGAGCTTCCCTCGGGTGACGCTCCGGCCGCGGACGCCGCCACCGACCCGGAAGAGGCCAAGTAATGGCCAAGTCGAAGATCGAGAGTGACCACGGGCTGAACGTTCGAATGTTCATGACGGGTCTCGCGCTCGTCGTCCTCTACGTCATCATCTTCACGGTGCTCTTGAACGTCGGGGTCCAGCTGGTCTTCGTCATCGTGATCTGCGGCGGGTTGCTGTTCTCGCAGTACTTCTTCTCGGACAAGATCGCGATGTTCTCGATGCACGCCAAAGAGGTGACGCCGGCCCAAGAGCCCAAGCTGCACGAGATCGTGGACCGACTCTGTTTGCTCGCCAACATGGAGAAGCCCCGCGTGGGCGTCGCCGAAATGGACATTCCCAACGCCTTCGCGACCGGTCGCAGCCCGAAGCACGCGGTGATCTGCGCCACGCGGGGCCTGATGGGCCGGCTGAACGACGAAGAGCTCGAAGCGGTGTTGGCCCACGAACTGAGCCACGTCGCTCACCGCGACGTGGCGATAATGACGATCGCCTCGGGGGTCGGCATGCTGGCCGGATTGGTCAGTCGAATCGCGCTGTGGGGCACGATGCTCACCGGCGGCGGCCGCAGTCGCAGCGGCAATCAGATAGTCCTGCTCGAGTTGCTGACCTTCGTCATTTCCATCGTCATCTACATCATCGCCTTCTTGTTGACGATGGCCCTCTCGCGCTACCGCGAACTCGCGGCCGACCGCTCGGGAGCGATCCTCATCGGCAAGCCCAGCGTGCTGGCCAGCGCGCTCGTGCACGTCACCGGTGACATGGGCAAGATTCCGCGCACCGACCTTCGCAAGTCTGAGGGCATGAACGCCTTCTTCTTCGCCCCGGCCCTGGCCGGCAACACGGCCGCGTCGCTCTTCTCCACCCACCCGTCGTTGGAGAAGCGACTGGACGCGTTGAAGAAGCTCGAAGTCGAACTCAACGGCTAGTGGGTTTTCGCGACGCTCTCTTCGGTCGCACCAAGCAGGTGGCGCCGAAACTCGACGGGCTCTTCGCGTTACCCTCGGCGGCGCTGACCCTGCAAAGTGAACTGGACCTCGTCTCTTCCGGCAACGCCGGACTGTGCTTCAAGGCCGGCAGCGGTGAGACGACGATCACCACTGACGACGAGATCCTCGAACTGCTCAACTTCAACGACCACACCGGCACCGTCAAGGTCACCACCGACGATCTCGGCTTCAAGTGGTTGGTGGTGACGGACCCCGAGCTGGACGGACTGGTCACCAGAATTCATGGGGCCAACACGACCATGGTCGAACACGGACTCGGCCCGCGACTCTTGTGCGCGGTCTTCGGTTTCGTCCCCAAGACGCCGCCGGGTGACGGCGCGGTGCGCCTGGTCTACCTCCTCAAGCAGGGCACCTTCTACCCTTTCGCGCCGACCGGACCGAGCCAGCGCGACAATGAGCTCGAGCTGCGCGTGCGATCGTTCGTCGGCGACGACTTGCCCATCGAGAAGGATCTCTCGCGCTGGATGGCGCTGTGGAACCTTCCGGTCTCCTAGCGCACGAACTCCACGAACTCACCGGTGATGATCGCGTCGAGCCCTTCGGCGTAGTCGAGGTCGAGTTGGGTCAGCGCGTCCACGTCGTGGGTCGATAACTCGAAGCGCACGCGCCGGTATCCCAGGGTCACGTTGGGGTGATGGTCGAGACCCTCGGCCAGCGTC
This sequence comes from uncultured Acidimicrobiaceae bacterium, assembly GCA_963716515.1. Classification (GTDB taxonomy): domain Bacteria; phylum Actinomycetota; class Acidimicrobiia; order Acidimicrobiales; family RAAP-2; genus RAAP-2. The sequence goes on along the minus strand of OY970319.1, from coordinate 599,288 downwards.
ACCTGCGCCTGCAGCAACCGAACGCTGCTCGGGTAGTCCGTCGTCGCGACGTCACGGACCAGGTGCGAATCTTCGACTCGCCACGTGGGATGGTCGGTGACCCACTGCCGTACGACGGCGTCGTCGAGTCGGGCCGGTCGCGTCAAGGGTGCGTCATGTCCTCGGGCACCACGGCGGCGTCGAACTCTTCGGCGCTCATAAGGCCCAGGGTGAGCACCGCTTCGCGCAGCGTGGTGCCTTCGTGATGGGCCTTTTTGGCTACCTCGGCGGCTTTGTCGTAGCCGATGGTGGGAGCCAACGCCGTCACCAGCATCAACGAATCGTGCAAGTGCTGAGCGATGCGCTCCACGTCCGGTTCGAGTTGTTCAATACAGAACTCGCGGAACCGATCGCAGGCGTCGGTGAGGAGATCGACCGAGTTGCAAAAATTGTGGATGAGGACGGGCTTGCACACGTTCAGTTCCAGATTCCCACGCGATCCGGCCGTCGTCACGGCGACGTCGTTGCCGAAGACCTGCACCGCGACCATGATCATGGCCTCGCACTGAGTCGGATTGACCTTCCCCGGCATGATGGAACTGCCGGGCTCGTTTTCCGGCAACTTCAATTCGCCCAAGCCCGAACGCGGACCCGATCCGAGCCAGCGGATGTCGTCGGCGATCTTCGCCAGGCTCGCGGCCAACGTTCTGATCGCGCCGTGAGCGAAAACCAGCGCGTCGTGGGCGGCCAAGGCGGCGAAGTAGTTCGGCGCGGTGACGAAAGGCTTGCCCGTGAGAGCGGCGATGGCGACGGCCACGCGCTCGCCGAATTCAGGATGCGTGTTGAGTCCGGTGCCCACGGCCGTGCCGCCAGCGGCCAGCTCACAGAGCCCGGGCAGGACGAGGTCCAATCTCGCGAGATCGGCGTCGAGTTGGGCCACGTAGCCGGAGAACTCCTGGCCGAGGGTGAGGGGCACGGCGTCCATCAAGTGCGTTCGCCCGATCTTCGTGATACCGGCGAAGGCTTCCGACTTCTGGTGCAAGGCGTCGCGCAGTCGTTGGACCGACGGCACGAGACGGTCGGTGATCTCTTGGACCGCCGCGATGTGCATCGCCGTCGGAAACGTGTCGTTGGACGACTGGGACATGTTGACGTGGTCGTTGGGGTGCACGGGGTCCTTACTGCCCATGACCCCACCGGACAACTCGATAGCGCGATTGGAAATGACTTCGTTGACGTTCATGTTGGTCTGCGTACCGGAGCCGGTCTGCCATATGCGCAGAGGAAACTCCGCCGCCAGGACACCGTCGATCACCTCGCGCGAGGCCCGCTCGATGAGCGACGCCCGCTCGGAGTCGAGCTTGCCCAAGTCGTAATTCACCTCCGCCGATGCGAACTTCAGTATTCCGAACGCCCGTATCAAGGCCGGGGGCATGGTTTCGTGCCCTATCGCAAAATGATGAAGGCTTCGCTCGGTCTGTGCACCCCAGTAGTGCTTCGACGGGACCTCAATCATGCCCATCGAGTCGGACTCCACTCTCACCTCACTCATGGAAGCCTCTTTACTTTTTCTTGGCAAGCTTTTTTGTCTTTTTCGCCGGCGTCTTTTTGGCGACGAACTTCTTCGCGGGTAACTTCTTCACGGGCGCCCTCTTGGCCGGGGCCTTCTTCGCCGGTGACTTCTTCACGGGTGCCCTCTTGGCCGGGGCCTTCTTCGCCGGTGACTTCTTGGCGGCAGTCTCTTTGACTGGCGATTTCTTCGCAGTTGGTTTCTTCACGGGCGACTTCTTGGCCGGGGCCTTATTCGCCGGTGACTTCTTCGCCGGACCTTTCTTCGCAGCCGCCTTCTTGGCCGGTGACTTCACCGGCGACTTCTTGGCGGCGGACTTCTTGGCGGCGGACTTCTTCGCCGGCTTCTTTTTGGCCGGTGGCATCGTGGCGGCCGGCGGCATGACCAGGACCATCGCTTCGAGGTCAGCGGATACTTCGCCGTCGTAGAGCTTGATGCCCGCCACGACGACCTTCCGGGCGGCGATGACGTCTTCCCATCGTGGTCCCTCACCCGTGCCGGGGACCTCGAGCAGCAACGGCAAGTCGCGAAAATCGGGATGGCCCACGAGGGCGGCGAGACCCATCGTGCCGATCGTCCCTTCGTCGATGTTGGCGTGACGATCTCGGTTGCCGCCCAGTTCGATCTTGGAGTCGTTCAGGTGGAAGCAACGAAGTCGTCCGAGGCCGATGCGCATATCGATCTCGTGCACGAGTTTGTTCGCACCGTGAGTGCTCGAATAGTCAACGCCACTGGCCCACAGGTGTTGGGTGTCGATGCACAGACCGATCCGCTCATCGCCGCCCGTCGCATCGATCATGGCCTGAACCTCTTCGAGACTGCGACCCACCGTGCCACCGGTTCCGGCCGCGTTCTCAATCAGGATCGGACAATCGGCCACCCCGGGCGGCGCGGAGTCGGCGGCGTCCAGCGCGCGCTGGAACGCCTCGGCGATCTGCGGCAACGCGGTCTCGAATCCGCTGTCCTTGTGCGAGCCGACGTGCAAGACGACGCCCGATGACGCCATCCCCCGTCCCGTTGAGAGGTTGCTGATCAAGCAGGCCACCGATTTTTCGTAGAGCTCCTTGTCGGGAGTGGCCAAGTTGATCAGGTACGTGGCGTGACAGAAAGTGTGCGTGACGCTCGGATGATTCGCCTGCGCTTCGCGGTACGCCTCGAGCACTTCCGGCGCGTACTGCGACGGCTTCCACATTCGAGGACTCTGCGTGAATATTTGAATCGACGTGGCGCCGATATTGACGCCTTCTTCCAGCGAAGGGATGAGCTTGCCACCCCCGCGTACGTGTGCACCTATGTTCATTACAGTAAAACTACATGTCCCTCCAGGCCGCGACGACAGGATTCACATGACCGATGTCTTCACGCCCGCCGCTCGCGAACTCATCGGCAAAAAGGTCCTCGGGCACGTGGCCAGCCTCGACGCCGACGGCGGCCCGAACGTCTCGCCGGTGTGGATCGAGCTGGAAGGTGACGACCTCGTGATCAATACAGCCCTCGGTCGCGCCAAGGCCCGCAATCTCGCCTCGGACTCCCGCGTCTCGGTCTCCATCGTCGACCCCGACGACGATCATTCCTTGATCACCTTCCGCGGGTCGGTGGTCGGATTCACGACCATTGGCGCCGACGAGGTAATCGATCGTCTCGCCAAGAAATACCTCGGCGTGGACTCCTACCCGGACCGTCGCGTAGGACAGATACGGGTCACCGTGCGGATCCACCCTGATCACATTTCGAGACAGCCCGAGTAACTATTAGCGGTACGTCGTCACGTCGCCGAGATCGCTCGATTCGCTCGACGCTTCGCGCAGAACCTCATTGCCGCGTCGTAGGTGGGTGCCGTCGAAGCTCCACACCGCCACCGGGTTCGGCGGTGCCGGTCGGTTGTAGGCGCCGACCAGGTTGGCCACCGCGTTGGTGAAATTCACCTCGTCGTTGGTCAACAAGGCCTCGAAGACCCGCGCGCTCGATTCGGCCGAGGCCGCGCCGACGACCACCGTGTCGAGGGGAATCAACCAACTGAGCGTGGCGACGTCGCGCGCCGCCATCTGGGCCGTGTAGTCCTCGGAGAGTTCCAGCCACACGCCGACCGGTCGCGTCAGTTGATCGTGCAGTGATCCGAGGGCGGTGATGGTGTCGGCGTCGGTGACCGAGACGACGACGTCACGGGCGTCGGACATTTCTGCCAACGCGTCAAGGAAATCGAAACGGACGTCGAGTCGGACCAACGTCATGACCTAGGGCTGCAGGTCCTCTTTGGGCAGCTTCTCGATGTTCACGTCGCGAAACGTGAGGACGCGCACCGACGGGACGAAACGGGCGGTGCGGTACATGTCCCAGACCCAGGCGTCATTGAGGGTGACCTCGAGCAGCGTGGGCGTGCCGGTGGAGCGGACCTCGATGACCACGTCGTTGGCCAGGTAGAAGCGACGATCGGTTTCCACCGCGTAGTTGAACGTGCCGACGACCGCCTTGTACTCCTGGACTAAAGCGAGTTCCAGCGTCGACTCGTAGTCGTCGAGTTCCTCTTCGCCCACGCGCTACTGCGTGCGCTCGGTGACGCGCAGTTCCTTGATCTTGGCGGCTTTTCCACGCAGATCACGCAGGTAGTAGAGCTTGGCGCGACGGACGTCGCCGTAGGACTCGACTTCGATCTTGGCGATCGTGGGGGCGTGCACCGGGAAGGTGCGCTCGACGCCCACGCCGAAGCTGATCTTTCGCACGGTGAACGTTTCGTGAACGCCCGAGCCCTGCCGACGGATGACCACGCCCTGGAAGATCTGGACCCGCTCGCGGGTACCTTCGACGACGCGGACGTGGACCTTCAGGGTGTCGCCGGTGCGAAACGAGGGAATGTCGTCGCGAAGGGAGTCGCGGTCGATGAGGTCGGTCGGGTTCATGGGAGCGGTCCCTTTCGGATCACTGAGGCTTTAGAAGTTTAGCCGTTTCACCCGTTCGCTTCCAACACCGGGAATTCGGCCAGTATCGCGTCGTCCTCGTCGCTCAACCCGCCACGCACCGCGATCAGGTCGGGACGACGCTCGATGGTTCGCCGCAGCGCCTGCGCGCGACGCCAGCGCGCGATGCGCGCGTGGTCGCCCGAACGAAGTATCTCGGGTACCGCGACGCCGCGCACCTCGGCCGGCTGCGTGTAGTGCGGGTACTCGAGCAGTCCGTCGCTGAAGGATTCGTCCCGGCTGCTTTCGTCGTTGCCCAAGGTCCCCGGTAGAAGTCGCACCACGGCCTCGATCACGCACAGCGCCGCCAGCTCGCCGCCGGCCAGCACGAAGTCCCCGAGGGAAATCTCGTCGTCGACCACCAGGTCGAGCGCGCGCTGATCGATGCCTTCGTAACGACCGCAGAGGAGCGAGAAGCCCGGCAACGCCGCCAGCTCTTGAGCGATCGCGTGGCTGAAGGGACGGCCCGACGGCGTCAGCGCGATGAGCGGTCGCGCGATATCGGGATGTTCCTCCATCGTGCGCAGTATGGGCTCGGCGCGCAACACCATGCCCGCTCCCCCGCCGAAGGGCGTGTCGTCGACCGTGCGGTGGAGGTCGTCGGTGGCGTCGCGCAGGTCATACAGATGAAAGTGCCACACGTCACGCTCGCTCGCGCGACCGAGTACCGATGTCGAGGCGTAGTTGGCGATCGCCTCCGGGAAGAGCGTCAACACGTCGACGCGCAGCGTCATTCGAAGAGTCCTTCGGGCGCGTCGACCTCGATGCGCACGTTGGCCTCCACGGTCGTGACGAAGGTCAGCGGCACCAGGGCGCCGCTGTCGAGGACTAAGAGGTCGCTCGCCGGATTGGCCTCCACTCCGACCACCACGCCGCGTCGAACACCGCTCGCGTCGAAGACTTCGGCGTCGTAGAGCTGATCGATCCAGATGACGCTCTCGTCGTCCAAGCGCGGCGCCGAAAGCACGACGCCACGCCAATGCTCGGCCTGCTCGCGCGTCTCGACTCCTTCGAAGGTCACGATGAAGCGATGTTGGTGCGCGATCGAGGCCACCACCCGCAGCGGGCCGCGGTCGCTGAGCAGTTCGCTCCCGGCGGCCAGTCGTTCGGTCCGGTCACTCCACAGGTCGACCAGAACCTGACCCTTGAGGCCCTGCGCTTTGATGATGCGCCCGACTTCGAGCGTGGGGCGCTCTTCGGCGCTCACGATTAGTCGACGATGTCGACGGAGGTCGTCACGCCGTCGCGTGCGCCCGCGGCGCCGACGAGGGCGCGAATGGCCTGGGCCGTGCGACCACGGCGTCCGATGATGCGGCCCATGTCGTTGGCGCCCACGCTCAGCGAGAGGATGACCTTGCCCTGGCGCTCCGAGACGTCGACCGATACCGCGCTGGCGTCCTCGGCCAGTGACGTGGCGATGAACTGCAAGACGGCGGTCGCCGTGGCGGCGTTGTCGACCGAGCCACTGGACTCGTTGACGTCCTCCTCTTCGAATCCGTCGTCAATCGTGTTGACGTCGCCGGCGACGTAGTCGTTGACGTCGCTCACGGGGCGACCTCGGCGGCCTTGGCGACTTTGGCCGCTTCGAACAGGTCCAGCGCGCCGCTGGTCTTCAGCAACTTGGCCACGCGCTCGGTCGGCTGAGCACCCTGTTGGAGCCAGCGCAGCACCTTTTCGTTATCGATCAGCGTGACGGTTTCGGGCTCGGCGGCCGACAGGCCCCGGGGCTGGTAGGTGCCGACGATCTCTAGGAAGGCCCCGGAGCGCGCCCGGCGGCTCTCGGCCGCCACGACGCGATAAGTCGGTTGCTTCTTCTTACCCATGCGCACCAAACGAAGTTTCACAGCCACGACGAAATTCCCTTCAAACCTTTTGTCCCGGTCCACCGGAACTGGGCGAGATACCCGAGCGTCAAAGTTTAGCGTTGTTTGGGGGGTGTAACCCTCCCGCCTTTCTTCTTCTTGTTTTTGCCACCGCCGCCGCGAACCGGTTGACCGGCCTTCATGCCGGCGCCCAGCGCTTCGAAACCGGGGGGCAGTGCGTCGCCGCGTTGGGCCTGCGCCTTCGCCGCCAGGTTCGCCATTCGTCCCATGCCGCCGGGCATCGCCGGCATCGCGCCGCCGCTCATCTGTCGCATCATTTTTCGCATCTCGTTGAACTGCTTCAGGAGTTGGTTGACCGCGCTCACGGTGGTGCCCGAGCCGCGAGCGATGCGCGTGCGTCGCGAACCGTCGATGATGACGGGTTCGCGCCGTTCGCGCTTGGTCATGGACTGGATGATCGCTTCAACCTTGTTGAGTTCGCCATCGTCGACGTTGTTGGCGGCGCTGCGCATCTCCTTGGTGACGCCGGGCATCATCTTCATGATCCCGCCGAGCGATCCCATCTTGCGCACCTGGTTCAATTGGGCGAGGAAGTCATCGAGCGTGAAGGTCCCACTCATCATTCGCCCGGCGCCTTCGGCCAGCACGTCGGAGTCCATCCGTTGCTCGGCCTGCTCGATCAACGAGAGCACGTCGCCCATGCCCAGGATCCGTGAAGCCATTCGGTCGGGGTGGAAGAGCTCGAAGTCGTCCATCTTCTCGCCGGTCGACGCGAAGACCACTGGCCGTCCGACGACGCCGCGCGCGGAAAGGACGGCGCCACCGCGCGCGTCGTAGTCCAGCTTGGTGACGATGATGCCCGACAGCGCCAGGGTCTCGTGGAAGGCCCGGGCCGTGACGACGGCGTCTTGGCCGGTGACCGCGTCGATGACGAGGAAGGTGTAATGCGGCGAAGTGACCTTACTTATCGAGCGCACCTCGTCCATCAACGCTTCGTCGATCGAAAGGCGACCGGCGGTGTCGATGATCACCACGTCGCGACCGAGTCGGGTCGCCTCTTTGAGGCCACTCTTGGCGACGTCGATCGGACGCGAGGCTTCCGAGAACACGTCGACGCCGATCTGCGAGCCGAGGACGCGGAGCTGCTCCACGGCCGCCGGTCGCTGCAGGTCGGCCGCGATCAAGTACGGCTGGCGGCCCTGCTGCTTGAACCACGCGGCTAACTTGGCCGCCGTCGTCGTCTTACCGGCACCCTGGAGACCGGCCAGCAAGATGACCGTAGGTGGTTTGGAGGCGTAGTTGACCTTGAGGGCCGATCCCCCGAGCACCTCGATCAGTTGTTCGTGGACGGCCTTGATGACCTGTTGGCCGGGCGAGAGACTCTGACTGAGCGTCTCGCCGCTCAGGCGTTCGCGCACGGCGTCGAGAAACGCGCGAACGACGCCGAGTTCCACGTCGGCTTCGAGAAGGGCCGCGCGGACCTCGCCCAACGCCTCGTCGAGGTCGCTCTCACTGAGACGTCCTCGCGATCGCAGTGACGTGCCGAGTCGTTCGAATCGTTCGCTCAGGGCATCAAACATGTGGCTTAACTTACCGTCAGGTATCGAGCAGTGAATCGACGAAGGCCTCGGGTTCGAAGGCGATCAGGTCTCCGACGCCTTCACCAATGCCGACGAACTTGACCGGAATGCCGAGGTCGCGCTCGATGGCGACCACGATGCCACCGCGCGCCGTGCCGTCGAGTTTGGTGAGCACGATGCCCGTGACCTCGGCCGCGGCGAGGAACTCGCGCGCTTGACTCAACGCGTTCTGACCGGTCGTGGCGTCGAGCACCATGAAGGTCTCCACCACCTCACCGGGTTCGCGATCGGCCACGCGACGGACCTTGCTCAGTTCGTCCAACAGGTTGGTGCTGTTCGATCGTCGACCGGCGGTGTCGGCCAGGACCATGTCCACGCCTCGCGCGGCGGCGCGACCGAGCGCGTCGTGCACGACCGATCCGGGGTCCGCGCCTTCGGAGGCGCGCACGATGTCGGCCCCCGTTCGGGTGGCCCACTGCTCGAGTTGGTCGGCCGCGGCCGCTCGGAACGTGTCGCCGGCGGCCAGCATGACGCTGCGACCGGCGTCGATCTGGCGCTTGGCCAGTTTCCCGATGGTGGTGGTCTTGCCCACGCCGTTCACGCCCACGAAGAGCCAGACCGGGACGCGACCACTCTGCGCCGACGTGGTCACCGAGCGCTCCGCGGTCAGCGAATCGAGCAACGAGGCGCGCACGGCGCTGGCCACCCCGTCGGGCGCGCCGTTCACGCGCAGGTTGTCGAGGATCAGGCCGGTGGTCGCGACGCCGACGTCGCTGCGCAACAACACCTCTTCGACGATCGCCAACTGCTCGTCGTTGAGGGCGCCTACGCTCGAGAGGGAGCGGACTCGATCGAAGACGCTGCGCGACGAGCCGAGGCGCTGGGCCAGTGACGGCACGTCCAAGGACGGCCGTCCGGCCAGCTCGGTGACCAGCACCGTCGGCATCGCCGCTCGCGGCGGTGAGGCCGTCGCGACTCGGCCGCGGCGGCGACGTCGTACCACCACGGCAACAACTCCCACCACCAGCACGACCGCGACCACGATGAGGACGACGATCACGCCGATTCAACCTCGCGCGGGCGCTGCGCCCGTTGGCTGATCACCTTGGAGGACGCACCCGGTCCCATCGTCACGCCGTAGAGGGCGTCGGCCGCTTCCATGGTTCGTTTCTGGTGGGTCACGATCAAGAGCTGCGCCTCGTCACGGAACTCATCGACCAGGCTGAGGAAGCGCTGCAGGTTCACGTCGTCGAGCGCGGCCTCCACCTCGTCCATCATGTAGAACGGCGACGGCCGTGAGCGAAAGACGGCGAAGAGGAAGGCCAGGGCGGCCATCGATCGTTCCCCGCCGGACAGCAAGGAGAGGCGACGAACGTTGCGGCCCAGCGGGCGCACTTCGATCTCCACCCCGGTGTTGAGCGGATCGTCGGCCTCGGTCAAGATCAGACGACCCTGACCGCCGGGGAAGAGCATGGCGATCAGCGCCGAGAAGTGTTCGTTCACGTCGGCGACCGCGCTCGAAAACGTCTCCATGATCTCCTGGTCGAGGGCGCGGATCACCTCTTGGATCTCGCGTCGCGCGTGACGCACGTCGCTCACTTGAGCGTCGAGGTCCTTGTAGCGCTCCTCGAGCGACGCAAGTTCGTCCAGGGCCAGCGGGTTGATGGGACCGAGCGAGGTGATGCGCGCTTCGAGCTCGGCCACGCGTACTTCGAGGGTCACGCCTTCGGGCAGTACCGGGTGCGCCACTTCGCCGAGGTCGGACGGCTCGATCCCGAGGTCGTGTCGGATGAGTTCGTTGAGGTTGGCGATCTTCACCACCAACTCGGCCTGTTCGATCTCGCTGCGGCGTACGGTGTCGCTCAGCTCCGTGAGCTTCGACTCCGCCTCTTTGCGTTCGCGCCGCACCTCTTCGAGGCGTTCGGCGCCGGCGCGCGTGGCCTCCAACTGCTCGCGGTAGGTCGAATCCATCGCCTCTTGGGACGTACGAATCTCCTCGGCGCTGCGCTCGACCAACCGGGACAGCCGATCGAGGACCTGGAGATCGAACTCCAGCGATTCCCGTCGGCCGGCCGCCTCGGCGCGTTCACTGGAGCGACCTTCCAAGCGCTGCTCGATCTCGCCGCGGCGTTGCTCGAAGAGTCGGCGGCGTTCGGAGAACTCGGCCTCGCGACGAGAGAGCGCGGTGGCCTCTTCGTTCACTCGCTGGCGCAACGCCTCGAGCCCTCGGCGCGCTTCGGCCACGCGCGCCTCTCGTTCGCCGGCCACGGCGATCGCCTCTTCGAGTGCGGGCAGTTGTTCGCGCAGGTTCAAGAGCTCGTCGTCATTGGTGACGATCTGTTCGGTCAGTTCGGCGAGGTCCTCGCTCAACGTCTCTTCGGTCGTGTGGAGTTGATCGAGGAGCTCTTCCAGGCGGCGCTCTTCGCCCTCGAGTCGTTCGAACTCGGCCTGCGTCTGGGCCTCGCGCGAGGTGGCCCGGTTCAGTAGTTGACGCGCGTCCACCGCCGCGACGTCGGCACTCTTTCGTCGTTCGCGCACCGGGGTGACGGCCTCGATCGCGTCGCGCGCGGCCGACTGAGAGTCTTCGACCGTGGCGCGGGTGACCACGGCTCGCCCCGACGCGATACGCCAACCGGAGGACGCGAAACGGTCGCCGTCGCGCGTCACGATGATCAACTCGGGGTTGGCCAGCGCCACGTCCATGCCGGCCTCCCAGTCGCTGGCGATGAAGGCCCGCGAGAACAGGGCGTCCAGGACACGCGTCATGTGCGCTGGCGCCTTGCGGCGAGCGCGCACCAGAGGACGCAGCGCCTCACAGGCCGGTGGCGTGGCCAGCGCGGCGACGTCGCGCTCGGCGACCGCCAGGATGAGTCCCGCTCCCTGTTCGCGACGCAGCGCTTCGAGCGCGGCCCGAGCCGAACGTCGTCCGTCAACGATCATCGCCCCCACCGAGGCGCCCGCGGCCGATTCCACGGCCCGCTCCCAACCGGTTTCGATCTCGATGAGATCGAGGAACGCTCCGAGGACGCCCTCGAGCTCCCCGATGATGGCGCGCCCACCGGCACCGGAGAGCTCGTCGAGGGCCCGGGCCAACGCCTCGGCGTGCGCTTCGGTGCGAGCAGCCCAGTCGGTCGCCTCACGGAGTTCCTCGTCGCACGAGGAACGCTCCACTTCGGCGTCGTCGGCCGCGCGCTGGGCGTCGGCTCGTTCTTGGCGAGCACTCTCCAAGGCGAGGCGCGCTTCGTTGAGCGCGTGTCGAACCATTTCGTGTTCCGCGGTACTTAGGGTAAGACGCGCTCGCGAATCACCGAGACGGGTGGTGGCCCGGCGCTCGCTTTCGCGCAGCGAATTCAGCGAACGTTCCAACAGCGCGACGCGTTGTCGCGCCGCCACCAAGGCCGCTTCGTCGACTTCGCTCGAACCCGATCCCCAGGTCTGGTCGAAGGTGTCCTGGGCCGCGTCCAGTTCCTCTTGGGCGACGGCCACCGCCTCGCGAAGGACGTTCAACGCCAGGTTCTCGTCGTCCACGCTTTGCAGGTCGGTGGTGAGCTTGGCGGCGTCCGCTTCCAGCGTGGCGATGACGTTCTCGTCGGCCGAGGTGATCAGCGCTTGGCGCAGCGACCGATCACGTTCCTGGATGACCGACGCGGTGCCGCGGGCTCGTTCGGCCAGTCCCTGCAGCGTGCCGAGCGCCGAAGCCAGCGTCTCTTCTCGACGACTGGCCATCTCGGCCGCGGCGCTGGAGGCCTGCGCATCAAGGGTCACCAGTTCCAGGCGCAACTCACGCTCGCGCGCACTCGAACCGACCAGCTCACCTTCGAGGACCGTGCGACGGCGCTCGAAACCGTGCAGTCGCGTGGAAAAGAGCGCGCGACGCGCACCGCGCAGGTCACCCTCCACGTCGGAGTAGCTACGCGCCGATACCGCTTGGCGCTCGAGCGGTCGCATCTGACGACGAACCTCGCGCACCAGGTCGCCCAGGCGCTCGATGTTCTCCTGGGTCGCGGCCAGGCGTCGTTCGGCGCGCTCCTTGCGGCGTCGGTGCTTCAAGACGCCGGCCGCCTCTTCGATAACCGCGCGGCGATTTTCCGACGAGGAGTTCAAGATGGCGTCCAGCTGTCCCTGGCCGATGATCATGTGCTGTTGGCGTCCGACGCCGGAGTCGCCCAGGAGTTCTTGCACGTCCAGCAATCGACAGGTCGTGCCGTTGATGGCGTACTCCGAGTCGCCGCTGCGAAACAGCGTGCGCGAAATCGTGACCTCGGCGCCGTCGATGGGCAGCTTGCCCGAGGAGTTGTCCAGCGTGAGCGCCACTTCGGCGCGGCCGAGCGCCGGACGGGTCGCCGTGCCCATGAAGATGACGTCGTCCATCTTCGAACTGCGCAGCGCCCGGGTGCTCTGGGCCCCCAAAACCCAGGTCACGGCGTCGACCACGTTGGATTTTCCCGAACCGTTGGGACCGACTACCGCCGTCACCCCGGTCTCGAATTCGAGCACGGTGTTGTCGGCGAAGGACTTGAAGCCCTTCATGGTCAATCGCTTAAGAAACACGGAACGACGCTACCAACCTTCGAGAGGGACTCTGGTGGTTAGGACTGGCATTTCGCGCAGTAGAAGGTCGAGCGCCCGCGCACCGTTTCTCGCTCGATGGGTTGACGGCACTGGAAGCACGGCTGACCCTCTCGGTTGTAGACCTGATGGAACTGTTGGTAGGTGCCGGGCACGCCGTCGGGGTCGACGAACTGCTCGTCGTCCAACGTCGAGCCGCCGTGCTTGATCGCCTCGGTCAGGGTCTCGGAGATGGCGCGGTGCAGTCGGCGGATCTCGATGGTCGAGAGCGATTCGGATTCACGGTCGAAGCGCAGTCCGGCGGCGAAGAGGATCTCGTCGGCGTAGACGTTGCCGATCCCGGCCAGGATGTCCTGGTCGGTGAGGACGACCTTCAAGGACGTCGAGCGACTGCGCAGGATCGCGGCGAAGCGGTCCCAGCCGATCTGGTCCTCGAAGGGATCGATGCCCAGGTGCGCCAGTTCCGGCACCACCTTTCGCAGGGCCAATCCGTCGCCCCCGATCGAGAGGCGCGCGAACTTCGAGACCTCGACGACCTCGCCCTCGGCCGGCGGCGTCGAGATATAGAGCTCGCCGAAGGTCCGCGGGTCGACGTAGCGCAGCTCGCCCCCTTGGGCGAAGGTGAAGACGACGTGGGTGTGCTTGGGCTTCGGGTCCTTGGGACCCTTGGCGCGTAAGAGCTGGCCGCTCATCCCCAGGTGGATGACCAGGTGCGTGCCGTTCTCCAGCGCGAAGACGAGATTCTTGCCCAGGCGCTGCGCGGCGCGAATCGAATGGCCCTCGATCATGGCGCGAAAGTCCTTGGCCGTCTTGTGGCGCCGGACCAGTCGCCCGTTGGTGACCGAGACGGACTTGACCTTCTTGCCGATCAGGTCGCGCGCCAAGGAGGCGCGCACCGTTTCGACTTCCGGGAGCTCAGGCATCGCGCCTCCCCCAGGCGTCTTCGGCGGCGCTCGCTTCGGCGCTCTTCTTGGAGCGTCCTTCGCCGGTGCCCATCGCTCGTCGCGCCAAGCGGACCACGGCGCGGTAGGTGGCGTCGTGGCTCGGACCGGACGAGGTGACGTCGTAGTCCGGCGCGCCGAGGCCGTTGGCTTCGGACCACTGTCGAAGCCGCGTTTTGGGGTCGCTGTCGCCGGGTCGCGACGCCGCGTCGGCCACGGCGTCACCGAGCGTCTGGTGGACGAAGGACTTGGCCGCGTCGTAGCCCTTCTCCAGGTAGATCGCCGCGACCAAGGCCTCGTAGGCGTCGGCGAGCAGGGAGGGGCGTTCCAGTCCGCGTTCCTTCTTCACGCCGCGTCCAATGCGCATGGCACTCGCCAGGTCCAACCTCGCGGCGGCCTCGGCCAAGGACGATTCGTTCACGACCCGTGAGCGCACCAACGATCCCGATCCTTCGTTCAACTCCGGATAGGCCGTGACGATGAGGTCGGCGACGGCTAGGTCCACGACGGCGTCGCCGAGGAACTCCAGGCGTTCGTTGGACTCGCACTCGTGCTCGGCGGCGTAGCTCGAATGGGTCAGCGCGACGGCCAACCACGCACTGGCCGGCGCGAGTCCCACTCGCTCGGCTACGGAATCAAGTGGTGACTGCAACAAACTCACGTGCCTCGTTAGGTCACCTGCAGCTTGTCGGCGACGTAGTTGACCGCGTCGCGGACGCTCAGGAGACCCTCGAGGTCCTCGTCATCGATGTGAAAACCGGCCGAGTATTTGGAAAGGGCCTCTTCTAAGGCCTCGACCAATTCGATCAGGGCCAGGGAGTCGGCGCCCAGGTCGGTGAAGGGCACGTCGTCGACGATTTCGTCGGGACTCTTCTCGAGGATTTCGGCGAGTTGATCACGGACGATGGCCAAGATGGTGGCCCGATCCAGTGTTGATGGATTTACAGCGTCTGCCATTGTCCACTCCCTTATTGCTGCTGTTCGAGTTTACCGAACGCCCGGGGATGTGGTCCCGAAAATCAACCTTGATCAGGTCGGATGGCGAGACGCAATTTCTCGACGACCTGGGCGGCGTCCATCTCTGAGGCCACGCGCAGGGCGTTCTTGATGGCGGTGGCGTTGGAGGACCCGTGGGAGATCACGCAGATGCCCTCGAGGCCGAGGAGCATGGCCCCGCCTTGGTTTTCTGGGGTCAACTCGGCCGCCAGGGGCAACAGGTACTCGAACAACACGTCACCGGCCGCGCGGGTCTCGTCGTTGGTGGCGACGGCCGAGAGGACCGTGGCGAAAATGAACTTGAGCGCGCCCTCGAGCGTCTTCAGGGCCACGTTGCCGGTGAAGCCGTCGGTGACCACGACGTCGACCGGCGCGGGCACCAGGTCGCGGCCCTCGACGTTGCCGACGAAGTTGAGTCCTTCGAGCGCGGCCAACAGCTGGTGCGTCTCTTTGACCAGCGGCGTTCCCTTGGTCGACTCTTCACCGATCGACAGCAGTCCGACGCGGGGACGTTCGACGTTGTAGCGCGCGGTGACGAAGGTACTGGCCATCAGGGCGAACTGCACCAGCATCTCGGGGGTGCACTCGGAGTTCGCGCCGGCGTCGACCAGCACCATCGGCGTGTGACCGGGATTGGGTATCGGCGTGGCGATGCAGGGGCGCACCACGCCGGGCAGGCGGCCCATGCGCAGTAGCGCCGAGGCCATCGTGGCGCCGGTGTTGCCGGCCGACACCATGGCGCAGGCCTGGCCGTCGCGCACCAGTTCGGCCGCGCGCACCAGTGAGGAGTCCTTCTTCTTTCGCACGCTGGCCGCCGGGTCGTCGTCCATGGCGATGACCTCGGTGCAGGGAAAGACCTCGAGTCCCAGGGGGTCGCCGAGTAGATCGGGCACGCCCACCAAGATGACCGACAGTCCCAGCTCGTCGACGGCGTCACGGGCCCCGGCGATGATCTCCTTGGGAGCGAAGTCGCCACCCATCGCGTCCAGGGCGATGGGCAGGGTCAACTTAGTTGACCTCTACGGCAACGCGATTCTTGTACCAGCCACAGTTGGGGCACACCACGTGCGGCATTTTCGACGTCGCGCACTGCGGGCAGACGCTGCGCGCCGGGCGCTCCAGGGTCCAGTTGGCCGCACGGCGGCTGCGGGTCTTGGCTTTGCTGGTCTTGCGCTTCGGGACGGCCATCGTTCTTCTCTTTCGGCTACACGGGCGGGCCCGTCACACTTCTTTGGATTCACCGGTCTCTAGGTCGGTGAATCGGAGTCCGTCCAGTGTAGCCCAGCGCGAATCGAGGGGCGCCTGGCACTCGCAGCTCGCCTCGTTGCGGTCGATGCCGCAGAACGGGCACAGCCCCTTGCAGTCCTCTCGACAGAGCGGAGCGAGGGGCAGGTCCAAGAAGATCGCGTCGTGCACCAGCGGAGCCAGATCGATGAAGTCGTCCTCGATCAGATAGACCTCTTCGTCGCCGACCTGGCGATCGTGGACGAATCGTTCGTTGACGCTCACGCTGCTCATGCCCAAGACCGGCGTCGAACAGCGGCGACAGACTCCGTGCCACGGCGCCTCGACCTGGCCCCGGGCGCGCAGTCCCCCGTTGAAGCTCTCCAGTCGCAGCTGCAGCCGGACGGTCGCCTCGGGAAAGACGTCGGTCTCGGCCGGTCCCCGGGGTGCGAACTCGTGGGGCTCGTCGAAGAGCGCTTCGAAGGCCACCTCGGCGCGCGAGGGCACGTCACGCAACAATCGAGCGACGGGAACGAGGTAGGCCGAGGCCACGGTTGCTAGAACGCGTCCTGGTCGAAGAACGACGTCGTGTCCTCCAGGCCGGTCGGCTCCTTGTAGTCGGGCGCGATGCCGGCCAACTGTTCGTCGGTCCCGGCCTCTTCGATCAGCGAGGTCGGCAGACCCTGGGCGCTCAAGCGCTCGCGGCCCGAATGGGTGGTCTTGAGCAGTCGCTCCAGCACGATCTCGAAGCTGCCGAGCTTGCCGTCGATGAAGTCCTCGGACTGATTGATCATCTGGCGCGATTGGGCGTGGGCCTCGGCGACGATCTGTTGGGCCATCAGTCGGCTCTGGCGAACGATCTCGGTCTTGTCGACCATCCGGGCGGCCTCGGCCCGGACCTGATCCATCAGTTGCTGAGCCTTTTGCAGTTCGGCGGCCATCAACTCCTCGCGGTCACGCAGCGCCCAGCGCGCTTCGCGGATCTCGTCGGGCAGGCTCCGCAGGGCCTGCTCCAGCAGTCCCAGCACGTCGTCGCGCGGAATCAGGGCCGAATTGGACAGCGGCATCTGCTTGGCGTTGGCCACCAGCTCGATCAGGTCGCGCAGGTCGGCCTCGATGTCGCGGCGCACGTGGCGACCGGACGGCTCCTGGAACTCTTCGGGGTCGTCGTATCCGTCAAAGGACGTCATTGCCCACCTCCTGGAAACTTGCCGATCAGGCGTTTGGCCACCGCGGCGGGCACGAAGGGCGAGACGTCGCCGCCGAAGCGCGCCACCTCGCGCAGTAGCCGCGAGGCGATGAAGGAGTGCGTCGAACTCGACGGCAGGAAGAGCGTCTCGACGCCCGAGAGCGACCGGTTCATCTGGGCCATCTGCAACTCGCTCTCGAAGTCCGACACGGCGCGCAGCCCCTTGACGATGGCCGTGGCGTTGACGTCCTTGGCCACGTTCACCAGCAGCGTGGAGATCGAGACGATCCGCACGTTCTTCAGGTGGGCCAGCGATTCGGCGATCATGTCGCGGCGCTCGTCGAGGTCGAAGAGCGCCTCGGACTTCTGCGGGTTGCGGATGGCGGCCACCACGATCTCGTCGAAGATGAGCGAGGCGCGTTCCACGACTTCCAGGTGCCCGTTGTGGAAGGGATCAAATGAGCCGGGGATGAGACCAACGGTCATGCGCCACCTTCGTCCGGTTCCAACATCGTTACGAGCGTAGTGCCGTAGCGCTTGGTTTTCGTCACGATCCATCCGGCCGGCGGCTCCATGTGACGATCGTTCTCGACCATCACGCGCCGGGCCACCACGCCGTTCAACACGCTCGAGAGGTCGAGCGGTCCGTAGGGCGGATCGGCCAGGACGAGGTCGAGGTCGTCCGGCGGGGACCACACCGGCAACATGGCGCGCACGAAGACCGCCTCGGCGTCGAAGCCGAGCGGCTCGAGGTTCGACTTGACCGCGGCCAGACAGGCCGGGTCGCTGTCCACGAAGTAGACCTTGGCGGCGCCGCGCGACATCGCTTCGATGCCCATGGCGCCCGAGCCGCAGTAGAGATCGGCCACCACGAGGTCGTAGAGCCCGCCGCGACTCTCCAGCATCGAGAAGATCGCTTCGCGCGCGTAATCGGTCGTCGGGCGCACCGTCGACGGGAGCTTCGCCTTTAGCGGACGTCCCCGAGCCGACCCACCAATTACCCGCATCCCCCAAGGGTAGGTCGTGCGCTCCTCACGACTTGAACAAGTAGTCCGCTTCTTCGTCATCGATGAAGAGGCGAAGTTCGTCGACCATCTCGGGCTCGGCGTCCAGTCCGTTGCCTCGTACCATCGTGCTGGCCACCCGCTGGGCGGCAATCAATAAGTCCTCGTCACGGCGGAGAGAGGCCAGTCGCAGGTCGCTCCGACCTCGTTGGCGCGAGCCCAAGAGCGTTCCCTCCCCGCGTAAGTCGAGGTCAATCTCGGCCAGCGCGAAGCCGTCGTTGGAGTTGACCAGCGCCTGTAAGCGGATCGTGCCCTCGTCGGTCGGAGAGGTGCCCAGCAGGTAGCAGTAACTCTGCACGTCGCTTCGCCCGACCCGCCCGCGCAGTTGGTGCAGTTGGGCCAGACCGAATCGCCACGCGTCCTCGATGACGATGACGCTGGCCTCGGGCACGTCGACGCCGACTTCAATGACCACCGTGGCGACCAACACGTCGAGTTCGCCGGCGCGGAACTGAGCCATCACCTCGTCTTTTTCCGGTCCCTTCATCTGACCGTGCAGCAGACCGACCGCGAGTCCGCGCAACTCCTCGAGCGCGAGTCGGGTGCGCTCTTCCACCGCGCTCTTGGCCTCCACCCGTTCGGAGTCCTCGACCAGCGGACAGATGACGTAGGCCCGTCGACCCAGGGCGACCTCGTCGCGCACCCGCTGCCAGCAGCTGGCGACCTCCAGGTCGCCCGTCGCCCAGAACGTCTCGATCGGCAGGCGCCCCTGGGGCATCTCGTCCAGTACCGAGATGTCCAAGTCGCCAAAGACGACCATGGCCGCGGTGCGGGGAATCGGCGTGGCGGTCATCACCAGCAGGTCCGGGTCGGCCGCCTCGTCCGATCGCTGGCGGCCCTTGTCGCGCAGGGCCGCGCGCTGTTCGACACCGAAACGGTGCTGTTCGTCGATCACGATGACCCCGAGCGCGCGAAAGCGCACGTCGTCACTCAACAACGCGTGGGTGCCGACCACGATGTCGACCGATCCGTCGCGCAGTCTGTCCAAGACGCTCTGGCGGTCCTTGGCCCGGACTCGTCCGGTCAGCAACTGGATGGACAACGGTCGCTCGCCGCCCAGGACCGCGGGGTCCTCTTTGGTGAGACCCTCCAAGTCCTTGCGCAGTGACGCCAGATGCTGTTCGGCCAACACCTCGGTCGGCGCCATCAGCGCGCCCTGACGATGGCCGTCGATCGCGGCCAACAACGCCGTCAACGCGACGACGGTCTTGCCCGACCCGACGTCACCCTGGAGCAATCGGTGCATCGGCAACGACGCCGAGAGGTCCTCGGCGATCTCGCCCAGTACGCGTCGTTGGGCGTTCGTGAGTGCGAAGTGATGGCCCACCAGGAACCGGCGAACGAGCGACGACGACGTGTCGGCCAGCGCTCCCGGCCCGACGTCGAGGTCCTCGACGTTGATGGGATGTCGAATGCCGGCCGACGACTCCTCGAGACGGCGACGTCGAAGGGCGAGGAGCAACTGCAGGCGCAAGAACTCGTCGAAGGCCAGTCGACGCCGCGCTACGTCTTTGTCGGCCCATTCGGCGGGCAGGTGGATTCCCCGATAGGACGCGGTGCGGTCGACCAGACCGAGTTCGGTGCGCGCCGATTCGGGCACGGGATCGAGCATCGGTCCGGCGCGTCGCAGGCTCTCGTCGATGAATCCGCCGATCTCCCAACTGGTGAGCCCGGCCTTTCCCGAGGCCGGATAGATCGGCACCACGCGACCAATGCGCGAGGCGTCTCGTTCGTCGCCCGTCGGTCCGATGATGACGTCCACCACCGGGTTGGTCATCTGGCGTTGACCCTTGTAGTCCGTCACCTTGCCGAAGAACAGCGCCTGGACACCGACCGGTAGCTGATTTTCGCGCCACCCCTGGTTGAAGAAGACGACCTTGAACGATCCGCTCTCGTCGCTGACGCTCGCCTCGACCATGACGCGACCATTCTTCGTGCGGCGGCCGTTGATCTTAGTAACCTCGCCGAACACCGCGGCCTCCTCACCGACCGTGAGGTCCGAGAGGTCGACGCGCTTCGTACGGTCGATGTAACGACGGGGATAGATGGTCAGCAGGTCGAAGATGTTGTCGATGCCCAATGACGCGAGGGCCGCCGTGCGCTTTTCGCCAATGTTTCGCAGCCGACTGACGGGTATGGCCACTAACTCGCGTAACCGGCGCGGCGCCGTGTCGTTCATTCGACGCCGAAGTAGTAGGGGTAGAGCGGCTGGCCCCCGTGATGGACTTCGACCGCGACGCCCGGGTATTCGTCGGCGATGAACTCGGTGATACGCCGAGTGTTCGCGGGCGACGATCCCTCGCCTTCGATGATGGTGAGCAGCTCGTGGCCGGGCGTAATGAGCTCAGCCAACAGGCGATTGCTCGCCCCGGCGATCGAGTGATCGATGGAGCGCACTCCCTTGGGGGAAAGTCCGATCCAGTCACCGACGTGCACCTCGCCCGCGTCGGTCGTGGCATCGCGTACCGCCTGGGTCACTTCGCCGGCCACCACGTTGCAGGCCGACGCGCTCATCGCCGTCGCGTTCTCCTCGGCCGTGGCGTCCGGGTCGTACTCCAGTAACGCGGCGAAGCCTTCGACGATCGAATCGGTCGGCACCACCGTCACGGTCTGCTCGACAAGAGCGTTCACCTGCTCGGCGACCGGACGGATGTTCTTATTATTGGGCAGCAGCACGACTTGCTGAGAGCCGGTGGCTTCAACCGCCGCGACGAGGTCGGCGGTCGAAGGGTTCATCGACTGTCCGCCGGCGACCAGCACGCGTACCCCCAGGGAGCGAAAGATCCGACCGACGCCGTCGCCGACGACCACCGCGACGACCGACGTCGTCGGGGCCGCGTCCGGTTCTTCGTCGAGTTGCTCGGCACTCCCCTCGCGAACCCACCGTTCCTCGATCACCTGTTCCGAGAGGTCGGTCACCCGGATGTCCCGCGGACGTCCGGCGTCGAGGGCCGCTTCGACGGCCGTGCCGATGTTGTCGGTGTGGATGTGGCAGTTGTAGAGGCCGTCGCCGCCGACGATGACGATGGAGTCGCCGATGCCCGACCAGACCTCGCGAAAGGCGTGCATCTTGTCCTCTTCGGCCTCGAGGAAGTACATGACCTCGTAGCGCAAGTCCGCGATCGTCGACTCGCGGGCCTCGGTCTCTTCGTGCACGTGCACGGTGATGGAGTCGGCCGACGGCGCGATCGGCAATGGATCGTGCGCGACCACGCTGCACAGCGCGTCGAAGAGCAGCAACAATCCCGTGCCCCCGGAATCGACCACCCCGGCCTGCTTCAATACCGGGAGCTGCTCGGGCGTGAAGGCCAGGGCGTCCTTGGCGCGGTCGCGCGCCGAGCGCACCAGTTCGATCAACGTCTCACAGTGGGCGCGCGCTCCTTCCGCGGCAGCGCGCGCGATGGACAGCATCGTGCCTTCGACGATGCGCACGACGGCCTGGCGGGCCAGGACGTCGGCGTTCTCGAGCGACTCGGCCAACAGGTCGGCCGATACGTCACCTTTAAGGGGGAACTTCGCCACCAGTCCGCGAAGCATCTGGGAGAGGATCACCCCGGAGTTGCCCCGCGCGCCCATGAGTGAGCCGTGGGCGATGGCTTTGCAGACCTCGGACATCTCGGCGTCGTCGGCCAACGGGCCCAACTCGGCGGCGACCGATTCGATGGTCAGCGTCATATTGGTCCCGGTGTCGCCGTCGGGCACCGGATAGACGTTCAGTCGATTGATGACATCCTTATGAGAACGCAGGAGTTCGGAGTAGGTGGCGATCGTTGAACGCAGTTCGCGCGCGGACAGCGTCAACGGAGAGGTCATCGGTTGGAATGCTACAATGGACGTTGCTTTACACCGGCGGTCCCATCGGGCGCCCGCAATCAAGGAGAAGGTTCATCATGGCATCCGTCTGCGAAATCTGCGGTAAGAAGCCGTCGTTCGGCATGAACGTCTCTCACTCCCACCGTCGCACCAAGCGTCGTTGGAACCCGAACATCCAGCGCGTGCGCGCCATGGTCGGTGGAACGCCGAAGCGCATGAACGTGTGCACCGGCTGTATTCGATCGGGCAAGGTCACTAAGCCCGCTCGCCGCAACGTCACGGCGTAAATCAGAGCTGGTGCTGCCAGCCCCGACGTTCGAACTCCTGGCCACCTAAGGTCCGCAGAGACGCGTCCTGTACGACGACGCCAATCGTTACGGGCGCGCGGAGTCCCCGGTCCTGAAAGACCAGTCGAAGGCGGGGAGCGTCGTCCGTGGCGATCAACAGTTCGTAGTCCTCTCCCCCGCTGATCGCTTCCTCCCCGGTCGCGCCGTCGGCCACGGGAACCTCGGTGAGCGCAAAGCCCACGCCCGAAGCGTCGGCGAAGCGGTGTAGGTCCAAACCGAGTCCGTCGCTGAGATCCATCATCGCGTGTGCGCCGGCGCCGCGCGCGGCCATCCCCTCGGCGAGGCGCGGCCACGGTCGGCGGTGCGCCACCACCAATTCGTCCGACAGCGACGCGCCGGCTCGACGACGGCGAAGTCCCGCGGCCGATCGACCGAGGGCGCCGGTGACCAGTAGTTCGTCGCCGGGCTGAGCGCCCGAACGGTAGAGCGCCCCGCGGCCGGGGCACTCGCCAAAGACCGTGACGGCGACCGTCACGTCGCGACCGTGGGCCAGGTCCCCACCGACGATCGGACAGTTCGTCACGATCGAGGCGTCGGCCATGCCGCGGTGCAACTCCTCGAGGTCCGTCCCTTCGGGCGCGGTCACCGCGACAACGCAGCCCCGAGGACGCGCTCCCATCGCGGCCAAGTCCGAGACCGCCGCGGCCACCGCCTTGAAGCCGAGGTCCTCTAATGGGAAGTATTCGAAATCGAGATGGACGCCGAGCACGGCGACGTCGGTGCTGATCACGGCCTGTCCCACGAAGGGGGCGAGGACCGCGGCGTCGTCGCCGATGTGACGTTCACCTTTCGGGATTTTGCTCTGTCCGACTATTTGGGCGATACGCTCAATAACGTCATCTTCACGGCGGGAGTAAACCCCTTCGGGGACTGTTGGGTCAGTCGGCGTGGGCATGGACCTGGTTCGCCAGGAGAACGTCGCGAGGTGGCGACGCCTTATGAGTGGAGGAACTCAACGTGCCGTACCCGACCCAACACAAAAAGCTCATCTCGTGGGTGGAAGAGATCGCTGCCCTCACAACCCCCGATCGTATCCACTGGTGCGACGGATCGGACCAGGAGTACGACGACCTCTGTCAACTCCTCGTCGAGAACGGCACCTTCACTCGGCTTTCTCCGATCAAGCGACCGAATAGTTACTACGCGACGTCGGACCCCGGCGACGTGGCGCGCGTCGAGGACCGTACGTTCATCTGTTCCAAGGACGAACACGACGCCGGTCCGACGAACCACTGGCGCGAGCCCAGTGAGATGCGCGACGTTCTCAGGGGACTCTTCCAGGGATCGATGAAGGGCCGCACGATGTACGTCGTGCCCTTCTCCATGGGTCCGCTCGGATCGAACATCAGCCACATCGGCGTCGAGGTCACCGACTCGGCCTACGTCGCGGTCAACATGAAGATCATGACGCGCATGGGCCGCGGCGCCCTCGACGCGCTGGGCGAGGACGGCGAGTTCGTCCCCTGTCTGCACTCGGTCGGCATGCCGCTCGAAGAGGGCCAGGCCGACGTCAAGTGGCCCTGCAACAACGTCGACAAGTACATCGTGCACTTCCCGGAGACCCGCGAGATCATCTCCTACGGTTCGGGCTACGGCGGCAACGCGCTGTTGGGCAAGAAGTGCTTCGCCCTGCGCATCGCTTCGGTGCTGGCGCGCGACGACGGCTGGTTGGCCGAGCACATGTTGATACTCAAGCTCACCAATCCGGCCGGCGAAACGCGCTACGTGACCGGAGCCTTCCCCAGCGCCTGCGGCAAGACCAACCTGGCCATGCTGGTACCGACCTTGCCGGGCTGGAAGGTCGAAACGGTCGGCGACGACATCTGCTGGATGAAGCCCGACGCCCAGGGACGGCTCCGCGCCATCAACCCCGAGGCCGGATTCTTCGGCGTGGCGCCGGGCACCAACATGGTGACCAACCCCAACGCCATGCTCTCGGTTGAGGCCAACACCATATTTACCAACACCGCCATCACGGCCGACGGCGACATCTGGTGGGAGGGCATGGGCGAACCGCCCGAAGGGCTCATCGACTGGAAGGGCCAACTGTGGTCCCAGGACCTCGGGACGCCGGCCGCGCACCCCAACTCCCGCTTCACCGCCCCGGCCTCCCAGGACCCGGCCATCGCCGCGGAGTGGGAGGACCCGGCCGGTGTGCCGATCGACGCGATCCTCTTCGGCGGGCGGCGCGCCAGCGTCATACCGCTGATCTCGCAATCGCGTAACTGGGCGCACGGGGTCTTCTTGGGATCGATCCTTTCCTCGGAGACCACGGCCGCGGCGACCGGAGCCGTCGGCAAGCTGCGACGCGACCCCTTCGCCATGCTCCCCTTCTGCGGCTACAACATGGGCGACTACTTCGCGCACTGGCTGACGTTCTCCGAGCGCTTCGACGAGGCCCAACTGCCGAAGATCTTCTACGTCAACTGGTTCCGCAAGGGCGAGGACGGACGCTGGCTCTGGCCCGGCTACGGCGAGAACAGCCGCGTGCTCGAGTGGGTCTTTGAGCGTTCGGCCGGTCGCGGCGACGCCGTCGAGACGCCGATCGGCTTCGTGCCGACGACCACCGCGCTCAACGTCGAGGGACTCGACGTCACCGCGGCGGACATGACCGAACTATTGACGGTCCACCACGACGAGTGGCGTGAAGAGGTGCCCAAGATTCGCGAGCACTTCGCCACCTTCGGGGCCGACTTGCCGTCGAAACTCCGCGACGAAATCGATCGACTCGAAGCGAAACTGGGACAGACGACGACCGTTTGACGAAGCGTTCGAAGAGCCGTGCTAGAAAGTCGGGCAGTCGCGCGCGCGACGTCTGAGGAGGCCACGGTGATCACGGACCGCTTTCGCATCGACGATCAGGTGGCGATCATCACCGGCTCCGGGCGCGGTATCGGGGCGGCCAGTGCGATCGCCCTCGCCGAGTGCGGCGCGCACGTGGTCATCGCCTCACGCACGGCGTCGGACCTCGACGAGGTCGCGCACCGAATAGCCGCCCTCGATCGTCGGGCGGTCACGGTGCCCTGCGACCTCGCCGATCTCACGGCCATCGCCGAACTGGCCGCGATCGCTCGCCGGGAGTTCGGTCGTATCGACATCGTGGTCAACAACGTCGGCGGCGCGGTCCCGCTGCCCTTTCTCATGACGACTCCGGAGTACATGGAAGAGGCCTTCCACTTCAACGTGGCCACGGCCCACGCGATGAACCTGGCCGCGGTGCCGATCATGCTCGAACGCAGCGGCGGGTCCATCGTCAATATCTCTTCGGTCATGGGCCGCGTGGCCGGTCGCGGCTACGCCGCCTACGGCACGGCGAAGGCCGCCATGGCGCACTACACGCGACTCAGCTCGAAAGACCTGGCCCCCAAGATTCGCGTGAACGCCATCGCGGCCGGCTCCATCGCCACCTCGGCGCTCGAGATCGTGATGACCACGCCCGAGTTGAAGTCGATGATGGAAGAGATGACGTTGCTCGGTCGCATCGGCGACGTCGAAGAGATCGCCGCCGGCGTAATATTTCTCGCCTCGCCGGCCGGCGCCTACATCACCGGCAAGGTCTTGGAGATCGACGGGGGCATCGACATCCCCAACCTGGACTTCCAGCTGCCGGACCTCTAGAAGAGTCAGTCCACCGTCTCGGCGTCGGCCACGATCAATCGCGGTCCCGACGGCCAGTCGAAGTACCGCCAGGTCCAGTTGATCAACACCCGAAGTCGGTTGCGAAAGCCGACCAGGTACCACAGGTGCAGTCCGAGCCAGGCCAGCCAACCGAGTCGGCCCTTGACGACCACTCCGTACGGGAGCTCGGCCACCGCGGCGTTTCGACCGATGGTCGCCATGATGCCCTTGTTGTGATAGCGGAAGGGCGCCGTCGCTTCGCCGTGCACCACGTGCAGGATCTGCGTCGCGCAGTGCCGCCCGCTCTGAATGGCGACGGGCGCGAGCTGCGGGAGATACTCACCGTCACGCAACGCGATGGCCGCGGCGTCGCCGATCGCCCAGACGTTGGCGCTGTCGAGGAGGCGAAGGTCCGGGCCGACCCGGACGCGTCCGCCGGGACCGGACGTCGCCTCCAGGTCCCGGGGTAACGCGTCGCCGGCACTCACCCCGGCCGCCCAGATCACGACTTGGCATTCGATGGGCGCACCGTCGCTGAAGCGGATCGATCCTTCGTCGATCGCCACCACCGATCGCCCGAACTCGACTTTGACCCCGGTCGATTCCAGTCGTCGCTTCGCGTAGGCGCTGGCGCGCTTGGGAAAGGCCGTCAACAGTCGCGGCGCCACGTCGACCAACACCACGCGGATCCGCGCGGGATCCAGACGGAGGCCGTCGCGTTTGATGGCGATTTGAATCAACTCCGACAACGCGCCCGAGGTCTCGACGCCGGTCGGCCCTCCCCCGACGACCACGAACGTGAGATCCGGGGTGGGCCGCTCACCCTCACTGCGGACCTCGGTCTCTTCGAGCACCGAGAGCAATCGATTTCGAAGTCGTCGAGCGTCGGCCAGGGTGTAGAGCGGCATCGCGAACTGCGACGCGCCGGGGATGGCGAAGAAGGCGGCGGTCGCCCCGGTGGCGATCACCAAGTGGTCGTAGTCGATCTCCGAACCGTCGCCCAGCGTGACGATGTTTCGGGTTTGATCGACGCTGCGTACTCGGCCGTGACGAAATCGCACGTTCTGGGCGTGGCCGAAGATCGTGCGGATCGGGAAGGCCACGTCGGCCGGTTCGAGTCCGGCCGTCGCCACTTGGTACAACAGGGGCTGGAACGTGTGGAAGTTGTGCTGGTCGATGATGGTGACCCGAACGTCCTGATCGGCCAGGCCCTTGGCGGTGGCCACGCCGCCGAATCCCCCGCCGATGACGACCACGTGCGGCAGGGACGAGAGGTCTCGAGGCACGTTGCGCGAGGTAGTCGCCATGGCAAACTCAGCATAACGATGGGCCGAATCGCGCCGTTACGCGTGCGCGAAGCGACGCCCGAGTCCGTAGACGAGTCCGGCGGCGATCATCAGCACGGCGAGCAAACCGTCCCCCACCGAGAATCGCATGGTGATGGCGACCGGTATCACCGCCCCGACCACCCACAGCAACTGCTGACGGACGGCGAAACGCGCGAAGGTCCGACCCTGGGCGCCGGGCGCCACGTTGCGTTGGGTGATCGCGTCGAAGGTGGGCTGCGCGACGGCCGCGCACAGTCCCAGCCACGCCGCCAGGATCACCTGAGCGATGAGCGTGGGATGGAACGAGGCCACGCCGGCGCCCAGTCCGGTGGCCAGCAGCGCCAGCGTCAACAACGTGGACTCCGGTACGGCGTTGCGCACTCGCGTGACCAACGCCAGTCCGACGAGCGCCCCGAAGGCGCTGAGCATCAAGGCGACGGCGAAGTAGCCCAGTCCGGCGTTCTCGCGTCGCAGACCGAAGGCCAGCAGGAAGGTGGCGAACCCCACGGTGAAGCGCATCAGAGCCGCCGCGCCGAGACCCCAGACGACCTCGACGTCGCCCATCGGATTGAGAGCGTTACGATCGCGCTCGGCCTGCGTCAGACCGACGACCTCGTCGCGCACGACCTTCGAAGGACGCTGCAGTCGCACGCTCGCGACGGTCGCCGCGACGAACACGAACGAGGCCGTGATCAACACACTGGGCGCGCCGATTCCCTTCAGGATTCCCGCGCCGATGGAACCGACGATCAGCCCACTCAAGGTGCCGAGCAGCGTCAACTGCGCGTTGAAGCCGGAGTAGCCCTTTTCTTGCTGGTCCCCCGCGCTGGGCCACCCCGCCCCGCCGACGTGATCCGAGTGCTCGCGCAGCTGATCGGTGCGCGCCATCTCGGGTACCAGCGCTCCGCGGGTGACCACGTAGAGCTTCGAGGAGATTAGGACCACGAAGGCCAGGGGAAAGAGCCAGAGCGAGTTGAGGTGTTCGCTCATCGACCAACAGAGCACGGCGCGCACGATCGCCGACAGCGCCACCAGGATGCGCCGTCCATTGGCCGACTTGTCGATGAGCGGTCCGAGTAGCGGTGACACCACCGCGAAGGGGGCGATCGTCAATAAGAGATAGGCCAGGACTCGTCCCTTGGCTTCGGTGGGTGAGACCGAGAAGAACAGTGATCCGGCCAGTGAGACCGTGACCAGGGTGTCGCCCGCCATCATCAAGACGTGCACCAGCGCGAGACGACCGAAGGCCGTTTGTTGATCGAAGAGTTCCTGCGCGGAGGCCCACGCGAGGGAACCGAATCCCCGTCGTCGCACGACCACGAGCGTAGGTGATGACCGTTCGCGCGACGATGAGCGACGGCCCTCTGCTAAACCGTCTCGGTGCGCTGGTCTTTCTGGACGAACCTCCCGATCGCGCTCGCCTTCGCCGGGCTGTGGGTGCTCCTCGCCTTTGTGATCGGTCGGGTGAATCATCGCCACGCCACCATTGACGTCTTCTGGGGCGCCGGGTTTCTGGTCGTCTACCTGGAATGTCTCCGTATCGCGCACGCGCGATACCTCCAGGTGCGCGCGGGCCCGGCGACGTCGTTCACCCACCGGTATATCGTCCTCGCCTTGGTGACGGTGTGGGGACTACGCCTGGCGATCCACCTGGCTCGTCGACAGCGCGGGGCGCCCGAAGACCCTCGTTACGTCACGATCATGGAGGGCGCGCACGGCCGCCACGAGACGCTCTACGCGCTACGCACGATCTACGGACTGCAGGGACTGTTGTTGTGGTTCGTCTCGATGCCGCTACAGTGGATCGCCTTTCACGAACGCGTCGACGGACTCTTCGTACCGGGACTCGTGGTGGTGGCGATCGGCATACTCTTTGAAGGAGTCGGCGATGCGCAGTTGCGTCGCTTCCTGGCCGACCCCGCCAACCGTGAGGTCACGATGAACCGCGGGCTCTGGCGCTACACCCGTCACCCGAACTACTTCGGCGACGCCGTGGTGTGGTGCGGCTTTTACGTCGTGGCGAGCTCGAGCGGATGGGGTTGGCTCACCATCCTCTCGCCCGTCGTGATGATCTATCTGCTCACGTCACTCTCGGGCCTGCCGATGCTGGAGCGCCGGCTCGCCCACACCCGCGTCGGCTACGACGAGTACGTGTCGACCACGAGTTCCTTCATCCCGCGACCGCCGCGAAAGCGCTGATTCAGTTCGAGAAGCAGCCTTGGCGGTAGACCACACTGGGCAGAATGCTCGCCTTGCAGTCGACCGAGCGAGAGACGAGGGACCAACGACCGCTGCTAGCGCCGTAGGCCAACACTTCGGTGACGCCGATCGCCTGTACGCCGGTGCCCACGGTCGCCCAGACGTAGGCCCAAGCGCCTTCGCACCCGAAGTTCTGAATCGACGCCAAGTGAAACTGGCCTTCGAAGGCCCGACCGAGCGCCGAGGTCGTGCACGGTACCGGAGGAGCGACCGACGCTGAATTCGAGGTCGTGCGGAAACTGAGTACCACGAGGGCGATGAGCACCAGCGCGGTCACCACCAAACGCGAAATCCTCACCCCGCAACTACACCACAGATTCTGTTACGGGGGTCGAGAGAATCACGCCGAGCAGCGTGGCCATCGAGGCCTCCCACTCCGCGTTATCGATCGGCGTCGTCGACACGTCATCGAGCGTGCGACCGACCAAGAGGACTTGAATGAGTACAGCGACCGAATGGGCCGAGAGGTTACGGTTCAGCCACTCCCGCTGCTGACCGTATTCCACGATCGACTCCAGTTCGGTGGTGAGACGCGATTGGGTCTCGCCAATGAGTATTCGCAGTTCGGGACGCATCATCGAGGCCGCGACGATGCGGGCCCGCAGGGCGCGGCGGGCGCGGCGTTCGTCGCTCGAGGTGAAGGTGCCGATCAGTCCCTGCATGGCAACCAGGTACTCGTCGTTGGTCTTCGAAGAGACGCTGACGATCTGTAGTCTCGCGATGTCCTCTTGGGCCAATTTGGAGAACATCTGGTGATAGGCCGCGTCGATGACGCCTTCGCGCGATCCGAAATGGTGGTAGACCGAGCCGTAGTTAACCCCGGTCGCCTCGCAGATTTCCGGGATGCGAATCAGGGATTCATCGGCCCTCATGAGGCGTTCGCCGACCGCGTCCAGAACGGCCTGCATGACCGGCGCGGAACGGTTCTGTTTCGCCATCAAAATATATTAACCGGATGAAACAGACCTTTGACAATCTGTATAGGGCAAACTACCTGTTCACGAAGCGATTGTTCGAAAGTTGTGTCGCCGACAATCCCTTTGTGTCACGCTCCGACAGGGCCGGAATGGGCTCTCTGGACCGGCGGCGACTTTACGGTTGGCAGTTGGGCGTACAGGGCGTGAAGTGCACCGCATGGAAGAGGGCCGTCACGAAGAAAATGATGAAGGCGACCCCCGCCAGGCCGACCCAGCCCAGCACGATGCCCGCGGTGGACAGACCGATCCCCCGCTGACCGGTACGGGCTATCTCGCGCCTGGCCATATACCCGAAGACGAGGGCGAGCATCGAACCAACTCCGTAGAGCCACACGATGCCCAGGACCATCGAGGCGACGGCCAGGCCGTTGAACTCCGAGGTCTGTTTGACGACGATGGAGGGCGGACTGAAGGTATTGACGCCGCAGACCCGACAGAACGAGGTGTCGTCGGGGTTGTTATGACCGGCCGTGCACAGCATCGCTCTCCTTCACCGGGCTAACGGTAATCGCTGCCAGCGAGTTCACCAGGTGACGGGCAATTCGGCCATGCCCCGCAAGAACGGGTGGGGCTGGTAGTTCGGCGTGAATCCTTCGGCGAGACGAAGCGTGGGTAGTCGTCTCGACAACACCTCCAAGGCGACGCGCGCTTCCAACCGGGCCAACGGAGCGCCGATGCAGTGGTGAATGCCGCGACCGAACGCCAAATTCGGAGCGACGCGTCCGCGGTCCATGGAGAACGAGTTGGCGTCGGCGTAGTAGCGCTCGTCGCGGTTCGCCGCCAAGTACACGAGAAAGAGCTTCTGGCCGGCCACCACCGACTGGCCGAGCAAGGTCGTGTCACGGGTGGCGATCCGCCACATGCCGTAGACCGAGGGATCGCAGCGAAGGGCCTCGTCGAAGAACGCTGGCCCCAGGCGCGGGTCCTCCACCAGGGCGCGCCAACGCTCGGGCATCGACAGGAGTCGCCAGAGCACGTTGGTGAGTTCGTGGGCCAGGGTCTCGTGGCCCGCGAGGAAGAGTCCGGGCACCAGCGAGAGCATCTCTCGCTCGCTCAAGTCGTACTCGTCACGACCCCGGGCGATGACGGTCAAGAGATCGTTCTGAGGACGAAGGTAGCGCTCTTCGATCAAGCGCGTAATCATCCGGTGCATCTCGAGGATGTTGCGGGCCATGGTGAGTTGTTGGTCGAGCGGTACGCCCACGAGGAGCGCGATGGCCAGGTCGGGCCAATCCTTCACGCCCCGACGCAGTGACGGCATGGCCTTTTTGGGCATGCCGAGCAGCAGCGCGACGACCCGCAGCGGCAACGGGTACGAGAACTGGCTGAGGAGATCGGCGCTCGATCCCCTCGAGATTCCGTCGATCAGCTCTTCGCAGGCGTAGCGGATCATGGCCTCGTGTGACGCCACGCTGCTCGCGGTGAAAGAGCCCTCCATCACGTTGCGAAGTCTGGTGTGATCCGGCGCGTCGACCCCGATGAGGGTGCCCTCCATCGGGATCTCGTCGCCGAACAGGTCGAGGACCTCGGGTGACAGCAGTTCGGTGATGGAGAGGATCTCCTTGGAGCAGAACAGTTCCGGGTCCCGTAGGACCGATACCACGTCGTCGTAGCGCGTGACGATCCACGCGCCGAGGATGGGGCTGAAGAAGATGGTGCCCTCGCCGCGCGCGCGGGTCAGGACCGCGTCCGGATCGTTCATGAACGCAGTGTCAAAGGGGTTGAAGGCCGACTCCAGGGGAAGGTTCTCGTCGGTGGTTTGGACTGCCACGGTGCTGGGACCTACGTTCACTAGTCAAAGGGAGATTGTTCGGCGCGGACTCGCCAATGAATTGACGACGCCGCCAATGTACCAAGCACGGCTTTCGATTCAGCGGAACTTGCGCTAGGAGCGATCGTCACCCCGAGCCGGCATGAAATCACCGCGCAATCGCCGACGGTGAGACCGCCGGGAAATTGACCTCGGTGGTCACCGAAAAAGTCTGGGTCAGAGAGTATTTTTGTGGTATGTATCCGAGTGTTCAGTTCCTCTTGGGTAATGGCGTTCCCGATTCCGAAGGAGCGACGATCCACTCGATCGTGCCCGTGTCACCTGATCCGATTGACGATAACAAGATCGGTTTTACCCTGGACGTCGCCGTCCGACTGGATCAAGAGTTGTCGGAGAACGCTCGGCCCGGCGTCATCGTTCCGTTGGTCGAGGATCCGGAACTGGCCGACACCGCCTAGTCCGAAGCACGATCCGTTCGATCACTCAATCGACTGAGATATCTCCCAAATGAATCCGTCGGGGTCTTTGAGATGCGCCGTGCGCCGTCCCCATTCGCGATCCGTGGGATCGACGATGAAAGAAATGCCCATCGACCGGAGACGCTCATAGGCTTCGTCGACGTTCTCCACGAATAGGTTCAAAAGTCCGACCGGTCGTTGACCGCGGGTCGTGCCCAACGTTTCTCCGGGCAACATGTCCGAAGCCGACGGAACAGTCACCAGCAAAAACATGACGTCGCCGATGAACAGTCCGGCCGACGTCGCGTCACCGAAACCGAGCGAGAACCCGAGAGCGTCCACGTAGAAGGCCTTGGACCTTTCGAGATCCTCGACGAACAGCACGGGGGGACCAAATTCGCCGATTGCGGGACTCATGGATGACCTCCGTCGATCGGTTCCGCCGCCCATCAACGAATACCGTGAGACCAAGGTAGTGCGACGCCACGCTCGCCCGCTGCGCCTTCGCCAGCAGGAGGGAGCCGGCTAGCCCTCGGGGATCCCGCGAAAGGCCACCACGCGATACGACGACGCCACCAACATGAGGCCGTCACCGACGCTCGGCGTGGTGAAGTCGTTGTCGATGGAGCCGACGTACGCCTGTTGTCGGACGTTGCCCGTGGCGGCGTCGAGTCCGTAGACGGAGCCGTTCTTGCCCACCGACCACACCAGGTCGGCGGCCACGATCGGCGGGCCACCGCCCACATTCGCTTGCCACAACATCTGAAGGGACGGTGGGGACTTCGTGGCCCGAACGGCGACCGGACCGTTAAGGCACGGAAGGTAGACCGTCAGTCCGACGATGGCACTTCCGCCGTCAATGTCGTTCGAACACACGGAGTTCAGGCTCGCCTCCTGGCCGCCGATGCCGCCGAGCTGCGCTCCGTTCAAGAGATAGACGACCGGCGATTTGCCCGCGAGCACGACCTGTCCGTCGGCGAGCAGTGCGGGCGCCGTGGTCATGTCCCAATCGGACGCGTTGTCCGACGCCCAACTCGACGGCGCAAAGTACTGCTCGAGTCGGGCGGTCGCCGTGAGTTCGAGCGCCGAGTCACTGTTGTCGAACGCCTGGCCCGAACTGTGCACCGAACCGTTGCCGACGCTGACCCAGACGTTGCCCCGCGCGTCGACGACGGGAGCGGCGCCGCCCATCCACACGGCGCCCTGGCTATTGCCGGTTTGGTTGTCGACGGTGAAGAACGAAGGGGTGGAACCACGCTCGGGTACCGATACCACTCGGCCGCGATACGTCGCGCAGTCGCCGTAGTTGCCGCCCAGGCCAAAGACGACCCGCCCACCATCGAGGTTCAGCCCGGTCCTCTGCAGTAAGGCCGCCGGATCGGAACCGCTCGGATCGACACGCTGTCGCATCTCGATGGCGCCGGTGGTAGTGCTCAGTCCCACGAGGAAGTGCTCCGGATGTCCTCCCTTGAGCTCGTCGGCGACCACGAAGATCTCGTGGCGCGACGGATCGATGACCGGCGTACCGGTGATCCCGACCGTGGGCGATATGTTCCCGCAGGGCAGATCCGATGAGGGAACGGAGGTCGCCAGATGTCGGGACCACACCACGGAACCATTGGTGGAGGAGAGCGCGTAGACCCGGTCGCTTTCGGTCGCCACGAACACGTCACCCGCATAGACGAGCGGCTCGCCGTAGATCTCACCATTCAAGAGCGGCGAGGTCCACGCCCGATGGTTGGTGTTGATGGCTTTCAATGCGGTGGAGACTCCGGTACCGGCCGCGTCGCCGTGGTAGACGGTCCACGAGGTTCCCCGCGACACGGCAGCAGTCGCCGGTCCTTGAGCGACACTCAGCAAGATCGAGGCCACGACCGCGGCGGCGGCCATAACGGTGATCGACGCAAAGTGAGTTCGGTGGTTTCGCATCGTTGATTCAAACTAACTCGGCGACGCCGCCCGCGCGACGCAGGGTCCCTTCAAAGCGAAGCATCCCGGTGAGTGCTGAGATTCGTGAATTCAGGTAACCGCTGACCCTTAGCGATTCCCGAGTCGGACCTGGCCATCGAGCAACTCCCGAGCAATTTCGAGGTGTCCCGAATGAGTGGCCGTCTCTTCAATCATGTGGAGGACCACCCATCGAACGTTCGGGACCTCTTCGTCGCCGTGACGCCCCTTAGGTTTGGCCGAGACGGACGTCTTCGCCAAGACGGCGTCAGAGAGATCACAGGTCTCTTGGTAGTTGCGAAGAATCTCGGCGGAGGGTAGGTCGGAGACAAACGCGGCGTAAGGGTCGTAGGGCACAAAACCCTCCTCCGACGAGAAGTCCTCCACGTTGCCTTCGATGACCTGTTGAAACCAGTGAAACTCAGCGCCGCCCAAATGCTCGACGAAGCCCGCGATGGTCCAGCCCGAAGGAACCACCGACGTGTGCCAACCTTCTTCGCTGAGTCCCGCGACAATCGAGCGTACTGAGGCTCGTTGGTACTCGAGGAAGGCAATCAATGCTGCCTTTTCGCCTTCTTCCGTCATGACGTCATCCTCTCTGATCGCCGCGCACGCGTTCCATCACTCTCGAACGAGTCACGTCGCGGGATACCGGGCCGGCGTCGAACGCCAAGATCTAACCCGAAATTGAGTTGTAGATGGTCGCCACCGACGGCTCTGACAATTCGACGCCCAGTTCCGAAAGGATGGGAACGAGGGTCTTTCCAAATGCTTCGAAGTCCTCCATGGAATCCCAAACATCGAAAACCTGAATCAAGCCTTCTGACTCCAACGCGAAGTGATTTGCTCGCCCCTTCGGGGATCCTGCGCCGGCGGCGTCCAACTTCTTGATTGCTTCGTCGTACTTGGCGGGAGTGAATCCCTCGTGCACGAAGTAGATTCCCAAAGACATTTTCTCAACCTCTCTCGGTCCAACCCTTGGTTCGATTGGGTCAACGTATCAGTTATTCGAACTCCGCACACGACCGTTTTTCTGCCCGAATGTTCGGTCGAGTGGATGGAAACCGTGATCGAAAGATGGTGAGTTGAGAGTCGACTATTGGAATGGTCCGTGCTAATCGGGTGGATACGAAAGCGCCTCGGTTGCGGGTCCCCATCTGTTGAAATGTATCAACGATGTCGATTCGGTGTGTGTATCCGAGTGACGGAACGTCTTTTGACCTTCAGTCATGGTCACGGTTGGAGAGTGGAATGCGACGGATCCGATATCAGGGAATTCGCGATTGCCGCCGGGATCTACACCGGCGTTCGCAAAGTCAACTGCCACTCGCGGAAGTGTTGGCGCATCGGACACCATCCCGTCGAAGGGACGCCGTATCGTCTGTGCAAACTCCACCACCCCGATGTGCCCAATGGTGGCGCCCGAATTGAAGAAATTCTCGCTCAATATAAGAAATTGCAAGACTCCCGTGGAATCGCCACGAGCAGTGCCCCCGACGCGAACAAGACTCCGGTGGCAAGAAAAGCCCTCGCCAAGAAGTGATCGGTCACTCCATTATGTGCGACGAGACATTTCGCCTAAATCCTCCGAAGTTCCCCATTTCGCACGGTGTTTCGGCTTCCTTCGTTCCCTAAATTGACCTAACGGCACTTGGCGCCACCCGTTTTCGTGGACACGAACCTCCTCGCGGTGCTAAGAGTATGTACCCGGTCAGGCTGACCGGCGCGATTTGGGGGTTGGGCACATGGGTCATCGAAACGCATCCCGGCGGACGTTTTCGTCGATGTGCGACCTCATGTGCAACAACCATCGAATAGCCGAACAAGTTGCTATGTCGGATATCGTCGCTGCCTGCAGCGGGGAGGTCAGGGCGCAGTTCGTCCTGACGCCCGTCGCGAGCTTTGTGGCTCTTTGAGAGGACGCAAGAGAATGATAATTAACACTTTTCACAGAATGAAGCAACGGAACGACGCCGACGAGATCGACGGTTTCACATTGATCGAGATTCTCGTCGTCATCGTGGTACTGGGCATCTTGGCGGCGGTCGTGATCTTCGCTCTCGGGGGCATCGCCAGCCAGAGTGCCATCGCCGCCTGCCAGGCGGATGGGGCAACGGTGGCCAGCGCCATTTCCGACTTCAATACTCAGAACGTCAACACTCCGGTAACCATGCCCTTACTCTTGAGCGGCACCTCCGCGAACGGCAACAACCCGTATATTCAGTCGTGGCCGCTTAACTTGCCCCACTACGATTTTAAACTTGTAGGTACTACGTTGTCGGTCGCCACTACGCCCGCGGGAAATGTAGTGCCCGCTACTTCTCCTTACAACCCGTACACCGGTCCCAGTTCTTGCGTCGGCGTTGTATAGGCCACTTACCATAAGAAGCAACGAGAGGGCCGGCGATCGCCAACCGGCTACTGAGTTTCGAGAGCCCCTGCTGCAGATGAATTAGCGCGCGAGAGCGTCCCGCCAAGATTGCTGCAACAGACCTTCAAGAGAGTCAGATGAAAGCCACCACGACCTGCAGCCTTGACAGGTCAGGGGTTCTCAATCATCGCGCGAGACGTGTACCGGGCCCCGGCTTCTACGGTGGCCACGTGGTCCGCAAGTGCGAGTCGCGCTAGGGCGGTGTAGGCCCGCGAAATATCGGCGCAGTACGCGGCTTCGGCAAGGTGGTCAGAGTCCTGAAGTTCAGCGGCATCGATCCACTCTTGAGCCTTGGCGAGATACTCCTCAAGGGTCTTCATGCCAGTTCCCTCCCCGATTGAGTGTCCCTCGATTCTCTCATACGGTTTGCCCAATCAGTAGCGAAAGGTAGCTGCACGACGTCCACACCGGATACGCGCATCAGAAGAGATGTTCCCGAGAACTATTGTTCCGCAGTGTGAGGGTGTCTTAAAAATCCGATCGTCAGAACAGCGGGGTGGGTGACAATGGGACCTAAGAGGTTTTTCGAAGACCACGCCGTCCCAGCGCTGAACCTGCTGGAATCGCTTCCGAGCGGGATCGCTTTCATCGATGACCGGGGCACAATTGGCGATCTGAACCATCGCCTGGCAGAGATGACCGGCTACGAGTTGGACGATCTCGTGGGCCGTGACATCGAGGTACTCGTACCGATGGTTCAAGAAGGTATCAACTTCGATCTCCGTGAGGAGTTCGCCCGGAGCCCGAGCACCGATCACATTGTTCGCTATCGGAATCTCACGGTGGTGTGCCGGGACGGCGCAGAGTTGTCCGTCGACTTCGCCTGCTCACAACTCGAACTGGACGGAAGAAATTGGCTCGTGGCGGCGTTCCGCGACAACCCCGATCAAGGAGCGGCCCAGGACGCCCGCCTCGTGGCCGAAGGTCACACCGTGGCGGTCGAAACCGCGGCCGCGGAAGCGCTGGCTCAGAGTGAGGAGCGCTTCCGCCTCGCGTTCGAAGGGAATATGGCACCCATGGTCTTCAGCGATCGCGGTGGAAAGTTCCTGGCGGTTAACGACGCTTTCTGTCAGATGAGTGGACGCACCAAAGAGGAACTGATCGGAAACGACTCGAAGCATTTCACGTACCCCGAAGACGTGGGCATCAGTGAAGATGTCTACCGGGCGATCAATTCCGGCGAAACCGACCAGGTTCGATACGGCAAACGCTTTTTGCACAAGAACGGGCGTATCGTCATCGCCGAAGTCTCGATCAGTGCCGCCCGTGACCAAACTGGGGCGCCGAAGTATTACGTCTCGTCGGTGCGCGACATCACCGAAGAACGAGCGCTCGCCGCGCAGCTTTCCTTCCAAGCCCTCCACGACCCGCTGACCGGACTCGCGAATCGGGCGCTGTTCGACGATCGGCTCAGCCAGGCGCACGCGAGGATTGCGCGACACGGTGGCAACGGGGCCGTGTTGCTCATAGACCTGGATGACTTCAAAGGAGTGAACGACGTCTACGGCCACTTGGTCGGCGACGAGTTACTGATTTCAATCGCGCGCCGCTTCGAACAGGTCACGCGCACGTCGGACACGCTGTGTCGCTTTGGCGGCGACGAGTTCCTCTACCTGGCCGAAGGTCTGAATTCGCGCGCTGAAGCCGAACAAATCGCCCAACGCTTCCTCGACACCCTCACCGAGCCGTTCTTGATCAATGACGTGCGCATCGAACAACGGGCCAGTACCGGAGTCGTCATTTGGGACGGTACGAGCACGAATATCGTTGAACTGGTCCAAAACGCCGACGCCGCAATGTATGAAGCCAAGCGCCAAGGCAACGGACATCTCGTGGTCTACACCTCCGATATGCGCCACGAAGCGGCCAGTGGGTTTGCGCTCGTTCAAGAACTACGCCACGCCCTCGCGTCGGACCAACTCACGATGCATTATCAGCCCATCATTGATCTCACCACCACGGAAGTGGTGGGGTTCGAGGCCCTGATGCGCTGGTCGCACCCCGAGCGGGGATGGGTGCCTCCCGACGTCTTCATTCCTCTGGCCGAGAAGAGCGACCTGATATTGGATCTGGGCACCTTCGCCATCGGAGAGGCCGTCACCGCGGCGAGCTCTTGGGAGCCCAGCGGCAATCGGACCGTCGCCCCTTACGTCACCGTCAATCTGTCGGCGCGCCAATTCCACGACCCAGGGCTCGTGCCACTGATCGAGAGGGAGCTCGCTCGTAGCGGACTCGATCCCGAACGGCTCATCCTCGAGGTCACCGAAGGCGTGGCCCTCATCGATATCACCGGAACCATGATTGTGATGGATCAACTGAATCGACTGAAAGTGGGTATGGCCCTGGACGATTTTGGAACCGGGTACTCTTCGCTCTCCTACCTCGCGGCTCTCAATCCCAAGATAATCAAGATCGACCAATCCTTTGTTCGTCCTCAGCACGACCGAAAGCGCAGCGACACACTCCTTGAGGCGATCATCACTCTCGGCAACAAACTCGACATGATCGTGCTCGCCGAGGGAATCGAAACCTCCGCGCAACTCGAGCGTCTGAACAATCTCGACTGTGATCTGGGTCAAGGATTCCTTTGGTCGCCCGCGGTACCGGTCGATGAGGTGACCAACATGCTCGGTGAGATCGCCAAAAAGTGAGAGTTAGTATCTGACGTCTCTCCTGCGGTTGACATGCCGCTGAAATTGAGTTGATGCCAAACTGAGACCCGCCGGACAACTGGATTGGTTTGCCGTTAATCATCAATTGAAATTGATCGTCCAGATAGTTAAAAAATAGAACGTCAGACGTACCATGCCTTAGAAAGAAGGTGAGGGAGTGCGCAAATTAGTTGTCTCCGAATACTTGTCCCTCGACGGCGTGGCCGAGCAACCGGACCAGTTCGTCTTCGTCACGGATTTTGACGACTTGATGGAAGAGGACTTCAGTCGCGTCCTCTCCACTCAGGACGCGGTGCTGCTCGGGCGTCGGACGTACGACGACTGGGCCGCGTTTTGGCCGAGCAGTGACATCGAGCCCTTCGCGAGCTTCATCAACAGAGTGGAGAAGTTCGTAATCACCTCGACACCGCTCGCCCCACCGTGGTCAAATTCGACTGCCATCGACGGGGACCTTGTCGAGTTCGTCACCGACCTTAAGCAGCGGTCCGGTGATGACATCGGAGTGGCCGGGAGCATCACTCTGGTTCAGTCTTTGTTGGAGGCCGGCCTCGTCGACGAATTGAAGCTGGTCATCGCCCCGGCACTTCATATGCGTGGACGCAAACTCTTCGATAAGGGTCTTCCTACACGGCTAACTCTGACCCGCGAAGTCACGTCTGCGACGGGATACCTAATGCTCGACTACCAAGTCGGAGCCTGAGGTCCCCTTGATGTTGCCCAAGCGACATGTCGACTCGACGACCATCGCCTTTCGAGCGAGGAAGCTCACCATCGGTTATCTTTTGCTCCACGAGACGAGTGAGGAGTTACGTGTCGTTCGCTGAAGTCAATGGTCAAAGCCTTTTCTTTCAGGACACCGGGGGGAATGACACCCCAATCATTTTTAGCCACGGCTTCCTCATGGACCACGAGATGTTCGCCCCGCAGGTGTCGGCCCTCTCGGAAGAGTTTCGTTGCATTACCTGGGACGAGCGAGGTTTCGGTGCGACACCGGCGACCGAGACGTTCTCCTACTGGGACTCAGCCGATGACGCGCTGGCCTTACTCACCTACCTGGATATCGACGCGGCATTCTTCGTGGGAATGTCTCAGGGCGGTTTCCTCTCCATGCGCGCGGCGCTTCGCGCGCCGGAACGAATACTGGGGCTCGGCTTGATTGATACCCAGGGCGGTGTTGAAGAGGAGGACGCCCGTCCACTGTTTGAGGCGATGAACGCTGAGTGGCTCGCGAACGGTCCGTCCGATGCCCTCACTGACGCAGTGGCGGCGACGATTATGAGCCCGGGCTATGACTACTCTTCATGGACCGCGAAGTGGGTAGCCCGCCCGAAAGAAGAGGCTCTCCTCCCCTTTCGCACACTCATGGATCGTGACGACCTTTGGGAACGGGTTCCCGAGATCACGGCTCCCGCGATCATCTTCCACGGCGAAGAGGATGTCGCCATCACGATGGACAAGGCCGAGCGTTTGGCATCACTCCTCCCGCACTGCGAAGGACTCATTCGCATACCAGGGGCTGGGCACGCGTCGAACCTCAGTCATCCCGACCAGGTGAACGGGCCCCTTCGCATTTTCCTACGAAACCACTCCTGAGTCGATCCTCCCCCGCGAACACGGCGATTGTAGGGCCGGTGGGGATCGAACCCACGAACGAGGGATTACGAGGTGGGAGGAAACGGTCGGACTGCTCCGGCAGGGTCGGGAGTGCCCGAGAATATCTACGGGCTTCGGCCGGTGGTGTCGGAATGGAATTTGGGAAGCCACGTGGGATTGGAAGGCGGTTATCCAGACTTAATTTGTTCCCCGGAACTGGAGAATTCATCCCGAGAAGTCGCCACTAGAAGTGTTGCCACTATCCCTAAGACAGAAGTCCATATCAATCTTCCGTATGCGTGGGGCGGAAAGAGGGCGCAGATGGCTCCCGCCAGCGCAAGACGCCACGCCTTGCGTCTCAACGCGCTCACACCGCCGAGTACCGCTACGAGACCAAGTGCGACAGTGACTGCGGTGCCAATGGCAAGTGACCACGTTAACGAGTGAGTTCGGATGACCTTTCCCAATTGGAATTGACAAATGAACGCGCCGGTGAAGATAGACAGGACACCGGCGACCGTGGGTCTCCAAGTCTTAACCAAGCTTCGATCTCCTTGACCACTACTCATACGCGTCTTGCATTCTTTCGGGATTGGAATATGAGAAGGTAAGCACTTGGCGGTAAGCGCCCATTGGCATTTCAATGACTCCTAACGCAATCACGGCCGCCATTCTCTCGAGAGTAGGTCTTCTGTAAAAAGCGTCGCAATCCGGGATTCTCCTCGTTCAACTATTTATCGCTTTCGGTCATCTGAGGGTTCACCCTGATTGCCAGCGTCTTTCGACTAGGCCTTGGGTGCACTTAATTCCGGTCAGTCCCCATCGGTATCGTGGCCCAATGGCGAAAGTGTTGGTGACCGGAATGTCCGGAACGGGAAAGTCCGCTTGCTTAGAGATTCTCGATTCGCGTGGATACAACTGTATTGACACTGACACCGATGAATGGAGCATCTGGGTGATGCAATCCGATGGATCTCCAGATTGGATATGGAGGGAAGATGTAATTAACTCGTTTCTCGACAAGCACGAATACGGACAACTCTTCGTCGCGGGCTGTAAGACCAATCAAGGCAAGTTCTATTCAAGATTCGACCACGTCGTACTCCTTTCCGCACCGGCAGAGATAATCATGCAACGAGTTACCAATCGTTCCACTAATCCGTACGGCAAGCGCGATGAAGAGAGACGAGACACACTTCGCTATCTATCTGAGATTGAGCCGCGACTTCGAGCGACGGCAACTATTGAAATCGATGCGACCGCTCCTTTGATCGACGTCGTTGACCAATTACAACGTCTTGCTTAGCAATTCGATCAACCAACGTTGACGTCTTCGAAACGAGAGTGCATGAATCACGCCGCGTGCGGCTTATGAATGAAGCATCCAAAGGTTTGGTTCGATATATAAACCGACATCCGCAACCCGGTCGATCTTTACGAGGTCTAGCGCACCGCGAACAACGTACGAACCGCTATCGGGAAATAGCATTCCGGTCCACTTTTCCCATTCGTCGACAGATCCGGAGATCACCATTGACCTTGCAGCAACTCCGAGAACCTCGGCTCCGAGCCGCTCGTGTACCCGAATCCAAGGGTCAAGATGCTCGCCATCGTCTCGCCGCCAAGAGGCAAAAGTCTCCATCGGAGTCAATGGATAAATCGATTTCAGGGTCGGCCGGACCGGAGCGATCACCGATGTCAAACCATCCGCAAAGAGCCCGCTGGCGCAATTCTGTTAGGACGAGAGCCGACAAACCCTTTCCCTGGCAGTCTGGTCTCACTGCCACCGCCATCACACTGAGGGTGTTAGGAGGAGTTTCATCGTTCGGGGAAAACGACCTCACGAGAGCTCGGTCGTATCCGGCAGGTAGATCGTTAATCGTTTTGTCCCATGACAAGATGACACCCCAGCCACCAGCAACAACCTTGTCGCCCTCCACAACCGTTACGTCATAGTGGGGGAAACGCTCTTGGATTCGATCAACATATTGGTTGGAAACGGAATCATGAAAGATGAATTCGGGCCACACTGATTTGAACGCATCTTCAAATTGATCGTGCAAATCGGGTCGATCAACGGTAGTGAAGACTTCAAATGATGACATGGGTCGATTATAAGGAAGTGCTTTTTGACACTGAGTATGCAGATGTTGCTCCGGCTTGCACATCTCTTGAAAGGCAACGTCATTGTGAATAATCGCATTACAAGCGAAGTAGGGCCGGTGGGGATCGAACCCACGACCGAGGGATTATGGGGTGGGAGCCAACGGTCGGTCTGGACTTGCGGCGTCGGATTCATCCGAGTTTGACTGCATCGGTTGTCCCGTGGTGTCGGATTCGTCCGGTGGTGTCGATTTGGTCTGTGGGGTGAAATGTGCGATTTGTCGCCTGCGATTCAGTCTCTGCGATCCAAATTGCTGGGTGCCGAGCCCTTTAACAACGCTAGCGAGATGCGAGATGCGAGATGCAAGGTAGCCCGCGAGTTGGCGGATTCGAACTACGCTCAGGGCACGTTTTGTAGGTTAACCAAGGAGGAACGATGCGCATTCCGCCAGAAGGAATCGAGATGCTGGCCCAGCGACCTCTTTTCGCAGGACTCTCTCGTAAGGAGTTGGAGTCAGTGGCGCAACTCGGAGTCACACTAGAGATTGCCGCCAATCAGGTGCTGACCAAAGAAGGCGCGATCGGCCAAGAGGCGTTTCTAATTGTGTCCGGAAATGCGCACTGCACCATCGGCGATCAAGTAGAGGTGGCGGATTTAGGTCCCGGCGACTTATTCGGAGAGATGTCGCTCCTTGACGGAGAACGCAGGAGCGCTACGGTGATCGCCGACACTGAAATGACCGTCACTGTGTTCAATCGGGGAGAATTTGTTCGCTTAGTTGAGTCATCTCCAGTTGTAGCAATGAAGTTGTTGACGGCAATGGCCGCTCGTCTTCGCGCAGTCGATCTTGAACTTGAGAAGTAATTTGTAGTGGTTGGTGAGTTGTCCGCGTCACCCGAGCGGTGCATCACATGCGATGGCGGCGCTGGGCGATCGTGCGCGACCGACGAGAACAGCACGTTCCAGCGCTTCCTCTCCCATCTGCTGCTTGAGTCTCGTCATCGTCTGGTCGTACACCTTCTGGTCGTACTCCTCGAGCACGTGACCGAACTCTTCGCCCTCTCGTTGCGCAGTGCCGATGAGCGTTGCGGCCCTCATGTGATCGCCTTCAGACATCGCAACGGCCGCAAGTCCATAGAGCGACTCAACAACGACCTCGCGTATTCCGAGCTTCTGTGCAAGATCGAAGCTTTCTCCAAGATGCCTCCGCGCGGAAGAGTAGTTACCCAGATTGCGCTCGGACTCCGCGAGGTTCATGAGGCAGATTGAACTCCCACGTTCGCTTCCCGACGCCCGCGACGCGGACAGGGAGCGCTCGAATAACTCTGATGCATGTTGATGGTCTCCCGACGTTGTCGCGAAGACTGCGAGGTTGTTGAGCGAAGCACTGAGCCCGCTCAGGTCTCCGACGGTTTCGGCGAGCGCGGCACTCTCCTCGACCGCGGTAATCGCTTTCGCGGGCTCCGAGTCCTTGATGCATGCACCCAGAATGCGCAGAGACCTCGACGTTAGCGACGGATCACCAATCGTCCGGCTCAGCTGCAGAGCCTCCTCCGCGTACGCGACGCCGGCGTCCCCGTCGCCCTG
Organism: uncultured Acidimicrobiaceae bacterium; assembly: GCA_963716515.1. GTDB lineage: Bacteria > Actinomycetota > Acidimicrobiia > Acidimicrobiales > RAAP-2 > RAAP-2. The sequence goes on along the minus strand of OY970319.1, from coordinate 554,494 downwards.
TCGCCACGAGGTCCAAGCCGCGCCTTGAAGGACGATCACCAATGCCTTCGTCGTGTCGGAGCGTGCGTCAAGGGCGCGCTGGACCGCATGGGTGGCTTCTTGCCAGCGACCTTGGTCAAACCAGAACCGCCATACGGCAGCCACCAACCGGAGTTCGAGTTCTGACTCCTCGATGCGACGAAACTCCTCTAGGGCATCGCGAATGTTGCCGTGCTCGTCATTGAGTCGCCGGATCCAAGCTACGGCATCATCGTGATCAACTTCGGGAGCGCCCTCCTCCGAGAGCCTGAGGAAGTACTGGGAGTGCCGGGCCCGGAGGTCGGCGAGCTCACCGGATGCCTCGAGGCGCTCAGATGCGTACTCGCGTATCGATTCCAACATCACGACCCTGTCACTTGAATGCACCACGAGACTCTTCGCTGCCAGAGATTCGAGTACGTCGACGCTCGCGTCGCAGATGTCCTCCGACGCGTCGAGCGTGCATCCACCGGAAAAGATGGAGAGTCGCGCGAAGAGCACCTGTTCGTCTTGGCTCAGGAGGTCGTAGCTCCAATCGATCGTCGCACGGAGGGTGCGCTGACGCTCAGGGAGGTCACGTGCGCCAGCTGTCAGGAGCAGTAGGCGTTCACCAAGTCGATCGAGGATCTGGGCAGCAGACATGGTCCGAATGCGCGCAGCGGCGAGTTCCAGCGCGAGGGGCAATCCGTCGAGCCTGCGACAAATCTCCGCCACACCGTCATCCGGCGTGAAGTCCGAGGCGATGGAGCGCGCTCGCACCGTGAAGAGTGCGATCGCGTCCGCCTGCGGCAGAGGCGGTACGAGATACTCGTGCTCAGCAGTGAGCCGCAACGCCTCGCGGCTGGTAACGAGAATGGTCACTCTGGCAGCAAGGCCGAGCAGCGTCGTCAGCAGGGGTGCCGCCTCCACGACCTGCTCGAAGTTGTCGAGAACTAGCAGGAGCTGGCGTTCATGGAGATGTGCGGCGATGCTGTCTCGGACGCCGAGCGCGGTCGCGATCGCTGCCTCGACCAGCTCCGGTTCCCGTATGGCGGTAAGCGAGACCCAGCACACGCCGTGCTCGTACTCAGAGCTGGCATCCGCTGCGATCTGCAGCGCGAGGCGAGTCTTGCCGGTTCCCCCTGGACCGAAAAGGGAAACGAGTCGGTTGACTTGAAGCAATTGACCCACGTCGGCGCGTTCGCGCGCACGTCCCACGATTGGTTCCGGTGACAGGGGAAGATTATGGAGGCTGAGCGTCCGAAGCGGCGGGAAGTCCTCGAGCCCCATCTGGTACAGCCGTTGGGGGGTGTCGAAGTCCTTCAGTAGATATTCGCCCAGGTCCAGGAGCGGAGTTTCGAGGAGCGCCATGGTTGTGCTGGAGGTCAGGACCTGACGCCCGTGAGCCGCCGAGCAGATACGTGCCGAGAGGTGAAGGTCGACACCAACGTACCCTTCGTCAGTCAGCCGCGGCTCCCCCGTATGAAGACCCATTCGAACTCGGACCTTGCCCCCCTCGAGGGCGGTTTGGCCGTCGAGCGCGGCGGCCACCGCATCAGTTGCCCTTGAGAATGCATAGAAGAGTGCGTCCCCCTCAGTCCCCATCTCAACGCCGCCATTCCCTTGGAACGCTCGACGGAGCAGTTCTCGGTGCTCGCTGAGTGCCTCGGCATAGCGATCACCGAGTTGCTGCAGGAGCCGAGTTGATCCCTCGATGTCGGTGAAGAGGAAGGTCACCGTGCCGACGGGGAGGTTCCGGGCGTCCACGTCATAAGCCTGTGGCACAATGCACGCGCTGTCAACTGGCGTCCGACGGTCGCTAATTCGCCTGAGGGTAACCGCGATCATATGGTCGCGGTGAAAACCCTTATTGTTCCTAGTAGGGCCGGCGGGATCGAACCCACGACCGAGGGATTATGAGGTGGGAGCAAACGGTCGGATTGGTCCGGTGGTGTCTGTTTGGTCAGAGAATTACTGATGTCTTCGTCCGGTGGTGTCGGATTGGTCCGGTGGTGTCTGTTTGGTACGTGGGATGAAACGTGGGATTTCTTCACCGAATTATTTAAAGAAGGGCGTCCATCTCATCGGAGTAATCCGTGTTTCTACTTTGTGCATTGGGTCGGGCGATGTTGGATCGGCATACTTTGGCGCCTCACAACAAACCCGTTTGACGCACGGCTGACCAGACCACCACTCGTCCTCTTGCGCGATTGTGAGCGTGGCGCCAAGGCAACTCACTCCCATATCACGGCGCTAGCACCGCCTTGATACTTCGCTGCGTCAAGTGCCCCCGAGGCGTCCCAGAGGCCCTCCCATTCGCTGCCGCCTTCCTCGCAATGTGCCACACCGACACTCAGGGTCAGATCACGCCCCACGGCCGGGACAGCGAGAATTCTCATCGCCAGAGCCTCCACGTCAACACGGTCGCATTCTGGCAGAACGATCAAGAAGTCGTCTCCTCCAATTCGAGCTACGAAAGCGCCGTCGGGTGCAGTCTGCTGCAGGTGCCTCGCAATTGCTATCAAGGCATCGTCGCTGTCAGGATGGCCGAAGCGGTCGTTGAAGACACCGAAATCATCAATATCTACAAGCAGAACCCAATGCCAACCGCTGGCACTTTGAGTGGCTCTGCTGAGACCACGGCGATTGAGAAGGCTCGTAAGTGGGTCAATGTATGGTGACTGTAAATCGTTGTCCAACTCGCTCCTCGAAGCTGCGCAGTCCTCCGCTTTGCGGAGGCAGCGAGGACAGACTTAAGTGTCCTCGACTGGCACTATGTCTATCTCCATAATCGTGCCCAAGCCACAGGAGGCTCCGCGCGCAGCGAAGGAGCACTGGTAGGGCCGGTGGGGATCGAACCCACGACCGAGGGATTATGAGGTGGGAGCAAACCGTCGGAATGGTCCGGTGGTGTCGGATTGGTCCGACAAACTCTGATTTCTTCGTCGATTGGGGTCGGATTCGTCGAGTGGCGTCGAATTGGTTTGTGGGATGAAACGTGGGATCTCGTGCTGGCAAGGTTCGGAGCTAGCCGTTCCCTTTTCTCGAGACAAAGTGAGTCAGTACAGTCTGCACCATGGCGCGCTCTTGAATCGCACGAATCATCGCGGCGGGTACGGCACTTGCTGTCGGAGCATTGGCAGAGTTAGCGAGTGGCGTAGCCGTCCCGATATCTGTCGCCGATGCGAGCACTACCTCGGGGCCAGGGTTTTGCACCGCTGTGGCCTTTCTCCCGAACTCTCCGAGACAGGTGGCGTTGCATTGGCCAATACTTTCGAAGGCACCGACACACGCACAGGACATCGCGATAGCCCACGAACTGGGGGTGCTCGAGAGCGCGCTATCTCTCGCCGCTGAGACAGCACCGACCACCATTCGAGGGGCGTTTAGTGCCGCCAACACCGCGACTTCTGTCGAACTTCAGGCGGTAGCCGAACTCGACCCGAGCTTCAATTCATCCAAGACATACGAAGCCATCGCGGGCTATCTTTCCACGGTTCATCGACAGGCAACATTGGGGTCGAGTGCGTTGTCGAGTACAGAAAAGATGACGAATCTTCGGTGTAGAACGTACGTGGGCACCTCCGTTGCGCAGCAGTTCGCCACGGACGCGGCCAACTACGCCACGCAATTGAGTCGACCATTAGTACCCACGCGAGGTGAGATCTTGACGGGTGCTGCCAATAGCGGACATGCAGTGAGCGTGCTCGCCATGACATCGATGAGCGGGAACGCGACAGGAGTGAAGTACGGCGTCATAGTTATCTACCGCACCGATTATGTCTGCGTAACACTTGCACCCACCAAGCTTCCGTTAGTCGTGGCCTGCTAATAAGTTGTTGTCGCGCAACTCAATCCTTCCAAGACGAGGCACGTTTTAGTAGGGCCGGTGGGGATCGAACCCACGACCGAGGGATTATGAGGTGGGAGCGTTAGGCCGAAGTGGTCCGGTGGTGTCGGATTGGTCCGAAAATCTCTAAGGTCTTCGTCCGGTGGTGTCGGATTGGTCCGGTGGTGTCGGTTTGGTATGTGGGATGAATCGTGGGATTATCCAATCGGCTTACTCCGACCGGACGAAGATCTAAGAAATAACGTCACTTGCGTGAATCACGTAAGGGTCACCACCATGAGCCTTCGCTTCCGAAAGTGCTAAATCCGCCTCCTTCAATATTGTCTCAAATTGGGCAAGAGGTGAATTCCAAAGCACGACACCAAGTGAGACGGATTGAATCACGTCGATCGACATGCCCGGTGCAGCAATTTGAAATGGAACTCTGAATGCTTCGACAATGCGTTCGGCGATGACACTCGCAGTCGACAGACTCATTGGTCCTCGGGCGATGCCGACGAATTCATCTCCTCCATAGCGAGCCAAAAGGCGGCTTTCAAATACGTCCCTGAGTCTGAGAGCAGTCTCGATGAGCACCTCGTCTGCCGCTCTCATCCCGTATCGGTCATTGTTGTTCTTGAATCCGTCAAGGTCGACCAAGAAAAGCGCAGTAGTCGATACATCTTCGAAATCCCCTCGGAGTTTTGAAAACTCGTTCCGTAAACTTCGTCGGTTGCGAAGCAGAGTTAGAGGATCGTGAGTTCGGAAATACTCTCGAAGCTCTAGCTCATTTCGAATTGGAAACCTTCGGACATAATTCATGTCGGGAAAGCGGTGAGTTCGGAAATACTCTCGAAGCTCTAGCTCATTTCCAATTGGAAAGTCTTGCGGCACCATCGCCTCATTCTTATACTCATCTCGTCTTCGACCTCAGAATGATTCCCGTCCACAATTAATGGCCCAAAGGTATCAAGGGGCGAGTGTCGTTTTGTCAATGGATGTCGAAGCGTGAACCAAGAGCCGACGTATTCAGTAGGGCCGGTGGGTATCGAACCCACGACCGAGGGATTATGAAGTGGGAGCAAACGGTCGAAGTGGTCTGGTGGCGTCGGTTTCATCCGGATTTCATTGGAAAAGATGTCCGGTGGCGTCGGAATGATCTTGTGGTGTCGGTTTGGGATGTGGGATGAAACGTGGGATTTTTGCTTGATAATGGGCACGACTTGCCCCGTCCAGGGCTGTACGACGTTACATCTCACAACTACGATTAGTGCATGTCGCAGACGCAATCAACCCCATCGAAGAAAACGACGGCTCTCGAGGCACTGAACGAGATCGACCGCACTTGGCTGGCCGAACGTCTTGTCGAATACCGCGACGTGCTCGACTTCCTGCGCGCGCATTGAATCTCCCAAGTCGTGAGCTTGTCGTTGCATTCAATGCAGCAGTCCGCCACAACGACGAGTGGTTCGAAGAAGAAGATGATCTTGACCGGCTCGACCGGATTCTTGAGGAACTTCAGACCGAACTTGATCCTCTGGTCGCTGCGGCAAATGCGACGAGTCGAATCGCTCGATCGCAATCGTTCACTGAAGGCAACAAGAGGACAGCGTTGTTGGTTGGTCGCTGGATTCTTGATCAAAACGGCTTCGTTGGAATCCGCATAATTCCGAGAAGCGATCTTGAATTAGCCCGCCTGCTCCTTATGGCCGCGCGGGGCGAAGATGTGGGCAAGCAAGTTACTGAGCTCTTTAGATCGCGATTGTGATTACGTGGCTCTGTCCGTTGAGTAGGGCCGGTGGGGATCGAACCCACGACCGAAGGATTATGAGGTGGGAGCAAACGGTCGGACTGGTCCGGTGGGGTCGGTTTCGTCCGAGAATCTCTGAGTTCTTCGTCCCGTGGTGTCGGTTTGGTCCGGTGGCGTCGGTTTGGTATGTGGGATGAAACGTGGGATTGCTTGTCAGTTGAGTACGAACGAATTTAGAACCCACGATCCGGCAAGGCGAAAGCGCTCCCCCGCTGGCCTGTTGAGCGCTGCGAGAGCGTGGGACCGACCAATCTCAACCGCACCGACAGCATCGAGAATGTCGCCAGCGTCACTCCACGCGTACTCAACGAAGGACTTGCCTGCCTCGTCGTATTCACGAATGTCGAGTCCAAGGATTACTTGGCCGGAATCCGCAATCGCGTTTACCGCAGCTGACGCAAACATCATCGGCCAACAGAATTCACCGTTAGGGAGAACACGAGCCGAAAGTTGAATCTCGTACGGAAGGATGCCGAGATTATTCCGATTCATGCCAAATTGTAGGGCCGGTGGGGATCGAACCCACGACCGAGGGATTATGAGGTGGGAGCAAGCGGTCGGAGTGGTCTGGTGGCGTCGGATTGGTCCGAGAATCGCTGCGTTCTTCGTCCGGTGGTGTCGGATTGGTCCGGTGGTGTCGGACTGGTATGTGGGATGAAACGTGGGATTCTTGTCAGGGCCACATCTTCATATGAAGGTTCAATTCACGAAAACTCAACTCAAAGCTTTTCGTTATCAACCCACTCAAGCGCTTGGATTGCCTCTGACGGAGTCCAACCTCCCTTGAACACGGGATTGTTGTAGATGTTGCTCTTGTAGCCCATGAAAGTTGAGAGAACTTTCGAAATCGTGCCCGTAAATGCGGGAAAGTCTCCACTGACGAAGCGGATTGATTGCTTTGCGTCGATGATCCAGAATCCATCGGAATGATTGATGTCATAGGAGAGGAGGTCGTGGGGAGCCATCCAGTCGGTCGTCGGCGGAACTTTTTGGGGCACGACCTGAACCGTCCACCCAAGGAACTTCTCGATGGTCGTCAAATTGGCGTTTCTGTCGCCCTTACCGACTGGATTCTTCGAGGCGTACTCCCTGTTTGTGATGTATGGCGTGGTGGTAGAGCCCGATTCAGTCCAAATTTGGAAGTTTGCACCAATTAATTTTGCGTACGCAGCAATGCGGGCTCGCGTGTCGCGGTAGGGATCGACGTCGATGGCAACAATCTCGATGTTGCTCGCCTTGGCGGCGAGAATCTTTGATTGCACCTGAAGGAGGTTTCCGGACGTAAAGGGGCACGTGTCGCCGCAGAGGGTTAAAAGAGGGACGACGAACACTGACTTGCCTTTCAGTGCCCCCAACGTTTCCGGCGTTCCGTATTGATTCACGAAGCGTGCATTCCGCACGTCCTCCGGTAGCGCGGTGCTCGTCGCAACACCCACTTTCGGTGATGGTTGAGGAAACGAGGTCGCTGCTTGACTGGGCGTCCCACTGAATGCTAAAGCCACAATTGTCCCTGTGAATATCGCTGCTACGAATCTTCGACTCAACATAATGTTTCGTATCCCGTTCCGAGTGGCTCGCGCGTCGACATCGACATCATCACATTGCCATGGCCGTCATCCCAAAGAATAAGTGCTTCGGGGGTTTGACGATTCTTGCTTCGACCGTTTCAGTGTGAACCCTACTGAAGTTACTCCACGTTACAACCAGCGGTATCGTCCCACCTTGCACAATGGATTTCTTCAACTCCCGTAACATCGCTCCTTGATACTTGTAGCCCAGCAACTGCGTGCGACGTCCCGTAATCAGAATGTTGGCAATCAATGTCATTTCGTGATAGCCCTGACACATGTTGACGTCGTAATCGATCATGCTCGTTTGGGCGACCATGGAGGTGACGGAGATTAGTGAGATCGGACTACCGGAGTTGTTGGCAATTGACATCACCACGGCTGAATTTCCGTGAATCTTGGCCGCCGTGACAGTGACATGCGAAATAACGACGTCGTTGGTACGGGCCGAAGCTTCAGAGGTGGAATCGACCAGCACAAGCGACGTCACTAGGCATGACACGAGTAGCCCAAGTCCGGCCGGTGACTTCCTCACGTTCGAATAGTACCTGTGGAAAAATGAATTATGTCCGAGATGATTGCTGGCTCAAATGTTGATTCTGATTCAATTTGGACACTATCTGAGTAAATTCAGTTCTGATGGACGGAATTACTGTAGGTCAAATTGGACGTCTACGAGTCAGCCGCTTTTCAGCGTTTGAATTCCGAGGGCGAGCTGTTGCTTCGGTATCGCCCCGTAGTAAACCTTCACGACAATGCCCTCCGAATTGACGAAGACGCTTTCAGGTATTGCGGCAAAGCCGAATACGCCGGTCGTCACGACGCCGTTGGGATCAAAGGCGACCCGAAATGTTACGCCGTCCTTCTTCACCATCGCTTTCGCTGAGGAACGCAGATCGTTTGCGTCAATGGCGAGGACACGTACAGGATGAGGGCTGTGAAGGCGAATGTACGTCGCGATCTTGGGCATCTCGCTTTGACACGGTACGCAGTAGCTCGCGAAGAACACTAAGACACTTGAATGACCCGAAGCCCATGGAGCTTTGATAGTCCCACCATTTAGTCCTTCAAGCGAGAAATTCTTGACGTGACGACCAACCAGTTCAGAAACAGGATTCTTCGAGTTTACGCTTAATGTGCCCCCCGTTAGCGCGGAAACGAAGGCGATGGCCCCAATGACTACCACCGCTCCTGCGCTCACAACAATCGGCTTTCGCATCTTCATCTTTGCCTCAACGTATGAATGATTTACTGATCGCACGTTAGGTGTCAAAGAATGCCTCGACAGTCCCAATATTTCTGAGACGCGGAAGTCGAGTGAACGCCCCATGAGTACCGACGTTTCGTAGGGCCGGTGGGGATCGAACCCACGACCGAGGGATTATGAGTCCCCTGCTCTAACCACTGAGCTACGGCCCTTAGAGACATCACGATTTGAAGCTCCCATGTTCTATAACGCAGGATGCGTGACAAACCAGAAACGGCTGATCTGTGACACTTTAGTTAGTTATTCCTTTTGTGTCGGGCGTTGAGCCTTCTTCTTCCTGACGTCTCCCTTCGTTGTTCGCAGCACGGCCTTTAAAAATTCGTTCCCGTCCCAGACTTCGAGGGTCGTTTCGGTGACCTTCACATCAACGACTCGGCCGGCTCGATGCTTGCCCGCACTGAAGACCTGGCCACTGACCGCGATGACGCCGTTGGCGGCCACGGTGCGTGTGACCCACTCGTTGCCCGAGCGTCGCGGAGCGACCGAGGCATCGAGCGGCAGGGTGGTCGTCAGCACTCTGCGACTGAATCGCTGCTGTGGCGTCTCCATGCCCAACTCTTGATGCGGTCGCTCGGTGTTGTATTCCTCAACCCACGCGTCGAGTTGGCGTTGGAGGTCTTGGAGCGACGTGAACTCGCGACCGCTCACGAACTCGCGGCGCATCGTGTAGTGCCATCGTTCGATCTTGCCGGTCGTGGTCGGACTCGCCGGCTTGGTGAGGATGTGGTTGATTTCGTTCTCTCGACAGATCTTGTCGAAGAGGACTTCGGAGTCATTGCGACCGAAGCGGCCGGTGAAGACCTTGCCATTATCGGTGAGAATCTCTTCGGGCACGCCCCAACGCGTGAGTGCCGCCACGAAGTGTTCATTGACGGGACGGGCGGTGGCCCTCGCCATGACGCCGTGACAGACCATGAAGCGACTGTGGTCGTCAATGCCCGTCAAGATCTTGGCCTCGGTCCCGTCGGTCGTGAAGATCGAACCGACCACGTCCATCTGCCAGAGCTCCATGGGTCGACCCCGCTCCCAGCGTTTGTAGGTCTTGAGGACCTTCTTGCGGTCGCCCTTCACGATCAGACCGGCTCGCACCAGGGCGCGATAGATCGACATGTGACTGGGCACCGGATCGACGCCCGCCTTCTTCAGTTCGAAGGCCAGGCGCTTCGGTCCCCAGAGGGGATGACGTTTGCGCAGATCGAGCACGCGCACTTCCGCCACGCCGTCCATTTGGTGGGGGACGTGATGAGGACGATGCGATGCATCATCGAGTGACGTCAAGCCACCCTCTTCATATTTGGCCAACCAGCGGTAAATCGTCTGGCGACTCACGTTGAACTTGGCCGCGATCTCAGTAATCGAGAAGCCATCTCTCATTACCATCGTCACGGCGTCATAGCGTTGTTCCATTTTGCTGATGTCCTTTAGCACGGGCCACCTCCTCGACGTCTCAGTCGACGCCGTCGAGGGGCGATGTGTCAAGGGTCAGCCGTTACTTTGTAACGCATCAGGCGTTATCGAGTAACGCATCCTGCGTTATCGATTTGTCACGCATCAGGCGAGATAGAACAGATTTGAAGCTCCCAGAGCAGGACTCGAACCTGCAACCTAGCGATTAACAGTCGCTTGCTCTGCCAATTGAGCTATCTGGGAATGCACCCGAAGGTGAAGCAACATTATCAGAGGGCTCTGTGAGTCACTGGCGAGCAAACCACTGGAGGAGTCGCTCCGCGTCAGGACTTTCACGAACGAGTCGACGGCATCGTGCGATGCGTTTCGTCATTCCCTGTCTTGAGATTCCCTGTGCCTTTGCGATCTCATCGATCGACATCGTCTTAAAGGTGAACTGCCAGAACGGGTCAAAATCATCGCCGCAGATTCGGCGAAGTGCATCAATGACCCAGGAAGGTGGATCATTCACTTCGTGCCGCACTTTGAAATCCGTGTCGTCATCGAGCTCGGTCATTCCGTAGCGGCGAGACTGCAGTTCGCGATTCAGCTGCATTGTTTCTTGGGCCTTCGCTTGCGATACGCCGAGCCCCAGGGCAATGTCGCGTTTGGTCAGCGTCCTCGTAGGAGTGGCCCGTATCAACTTCTGCAACTTCAAGATCAGTCGCATCTCCGAATCGGTCAATCCCGCCTGTTGTTGGACCGCCTGATTGACCAGCTTCATGATCCAGTAGTTGGCGTACGTGGAGAATCGATTGCCCTGTTCGGGATCGAACCGACGAAGAGCGTTGACCAGCGCCTCGACCCCGGCCGCCTCCAGTTCGTCGTTGCCGAATCGGTATCCGCGTTCGACGACGCGCGTTCGAACCAGACCTAGGGTCGCTCGAAGCAGTGTGGACTCCGCTTCCTGTCCGGCGTGACGCAGGCGGAGCAGTCGACGTCGCTCGGTCGCCTCTGTGTCACCACGTTCGAGCAGTTCTCCGGCTCGGCGCCCCTGTTGCATGAGCGGATAGAGGCTTCGCTCCTCTTCCACACTCAAGGGGGCCGTCATCTCGAGTCCGCCGATGATGCCGAGGGTCTCTCCGGTCACGTCGACCTAGACGACGTTCGCTCTACGAGCCACTCTCGAAGTTCGTTCTCGGCGAGGTGTCCCGACGAGCTATCGAGGAGGACGAGCCGTTCTTTCACGTCGCGCACGGTCACGTCGGCGACTTCGGGCGCCATGTTGCCGTCTCTGAGATCGCGCGCCACGTTCTTCAATTCGACCGTGACCGCGCTGCGGATGAGTTGGGACACCACGGCGGTGACGTCCTCCACGGTGTACTCGCGATCGAGTTCATCGACGGCGAGTTCGCTCAGGACGTGCGCGGCCTCCTCCTCGCCCCGACGATCGAGCTCATCGATGACTTCGGAAAGCGAGCGATCACTGGAGAGACCGTCGAATATCTCGCGCTGCACGTCGTTCACGAAATACGCCGCGACCAGTCGATCCTTCACGTCCTTGGGGAAGTGCACCCGTAGGCGCAGGGCTTCGAGGCCGGGACGCGGCATGGGCAAGCGCGGCGCGCGAGGTTGATTCGGCGCCGCTGGCTCGTTCGCCGTACGCGGCTTGGGGTTGCGGGCCAGTTCCATCACTCGGGGTCGAAGCAAGGACTCTTCGAGGCGCAGCGTCCCGGCGACCTGCATGATGTACTGGTCGCGAACGAGTTCACTCGGGTGTTCGGCCAAGACCTCCATAGCGTGCTCCGCGGCCCGCCCCCGACCCTCGGCCGTGGCGAGATTGGCACTTTCGAGGACTCGGTCCAGTCGGAACTGTAAGAACGGAACGGCGTCGGTCACCGACTTGCGAAGGGCCTCGGGGTCGTGCTGGGCCAGTTCGGCCGGGTCCGATCCCTTCGGTAGCTTCGCGACGAACACGTCCACTTCATTTTGTCGTTCCCACTGATAGACCGACGCGGCCGCGCTCTGGCCGGCCTTGTCGGCGTCGTAGGCCAGCACGATGCGCTTGGCGAAGTTCCGCATCGCCTTGAAGTGCTCTTCGCCGAGCGCGGTGCCGCACGTGGCTACGGCGCGCGGCATTCCGGCGACGAAGAAGGCGATGACGTCGGTGTAGCCCTCGCAGACGATAATTTCGTCGGATTTGATGACGTCGTCCTTGGCCCAGTTGAGCGCGTAGAGCGTGCGGCGCTTGGAGTAGATCGAGGTCTCGGGTGAGTTCTTGTACTTCGCCTCGAAGCGACCGTCGGAACGAGGCGGCGATCCGTAAGGCGGCGGCAGGACGCGACCACCGACGGCGATCGCTTTGCCACCGGGATCGAAGATCGGGAAGATGATGCGCGCCCGCAGGGCGTCCTGTCGACGATCGCCTTTGTTGACGAATCCCAGTCCCGTGTCGGTGAGTACCTTCTCGGTGAACTTCAACCCCTTGGTCAGTCCGTCCCATTCGTCGGGAGCCCAGCCGAGCTTGAACTGTCGCGCGATGTCGCCCCCGATGCCGCGCGACTTGAGGTACTCCCGGGCCGGTCGAGCGTCCGGGGAGTTCAGCAGTCGCTCGTGGTACCAGGTGACCGCCTTATCCATCGCGGCCATCGCCTCTTGGCGTTCCTTGCGCGCCGGTCCGGCGTTGGCGTCGTCGTGCAGTTCGATACCGGCGCGGTCGGCGAGGAGTCGCAGGGCGTCCATGAAGTCCAAGTGCTGGATCTCACGCACGAAGGTGATCTGGTCGCCCGACGCGCGGCAACCGAAGCAGTAGTAGCGGCCCTCTTCGCCGTTCACCGAGAATGACGGGGTCTTCTCGCCGTGGAAGGGGCACAGTCCGGTCCAGCGACGACCGGACTTCTTCAGGGCCACGGTCTCGCTGATGAGGGCCACGATGTCGGTCGCCGAGCGAACTTGCGCGATCTCACTCTCCGATATGGCCATAGGAAGAAAGTACCGGTAATCGCTTGCCCCTACATCGGACGTGTAGGTGGCTCTGCCTAAACTCTGACCCATGTCTGAATTCTCGGTCGAAGCCACCGATATCGTTCGAACCTTCAATGACGGAAACTTTCGAGCCCTCAACGGCGTCACGTTACGGGTGCCCACCGGTCAAGTCTTCGGACTTCTCGGGCCCAACGGATCGGGCAAGACGACGATGGTGCGCATACTTTCCACGGTCTTGTCGCCGACGGAAGGTCGGGCCATCGTGGGCGGCTTCGACGTCGTGAAGCAGCCCAGCCAGGTCCGGCGCGTCATCGGGCTCGCCGGGCAGTTCGCCGCCGTCGACGAGAACCTCACCGGATTCGAGAACCTGCGAATGGTTGGCTTCCTCAATCACATGGAGAAGTCCGCGGCGGTGACCCGCTCGCGTCAACTGCTCGCCGACTTCGGTCTGGCCGAATTCGCCCACAAGTTGACCTCGACCTACTCCGGCGGCATGCGCCGCCGCCTCGACCTCGCGGCCGCGCTCGTGGCCGATCCGCCGATTCTCTTCCTGGACGAGCCCACGACCGGCCTGGACCCGCAAAGTCGTCAAGACCTCTGGGCCATCATCGAAGGACTGGTCGAGGGCGGGACGACGGTGCTCCTTACGACGCAGTACCTAGAAGAGGCCGACCGACTTTGCAAGCAACTGGTCGTGCTCGACCACGGAAAGATCATCGCCGAGGGCACGTCCTCGCAGTTAAAGAGCAGCCTCGGCAATACCGTTTTGGTGCTGACGTTCTCTTCGACCGGCGACGCGACACGTGCCAGCGGAATGATCTCGAACATCTCGGCCACGCCCGCCAACGTCGATGGCACGGTGATCGAGTTGACGGTCGACAAAGGTCCGGCCGCGGCCGCCGAAGCGCTGCGACGCATCGACAGCGCCGAAATCGTGCTCGCCGGACTCCAACTGCGTGAACCGAGCCTTGACGATGTCTTCTTGAACCTCACCGGGCACAAGGCCGAGGATGCTCCGGCCGTCGTGCCGGAAAAGTTGTCGCGTCGCGACCGTCGAAAGGCCAAGGTATGACCACGACTTCCACTTCCACTTCCTCGTCCACTTCCTCGGTGATGTCCCACACGTCGATTGGCTACGCGGTGCGCGACGTCGTGACGCTGGCCCGCCGCAATCTGTTGGCGCTGATTCGCGTTCCCACGGCGCTCGTGTTCATGGTCATTCAGCCGGTGATGTTCGTACTGCTATTCCGATACATTTTCAACGCGTTGGGTGCGTTCACGCACGGCAACTATGTGAACTTCCTCGTTCCTGGGATCCTGGTTCAAACGACGATCTTCGGCGCCGTCGGCACCGCCATCGGTTTGGCCGAAGACCTGCAACGTGGTCTCATAGAGCGATTCAAGGCGCTGCCCATGGCCCGCATGGCGGTCCTCGCCGGTCGAACGCTCGCCGACTCGGCGCGCAACGTCATAGTGCTCATCATCATCACCGGCGTCGGCTTCTTGGTTGGCTTCCGTCCGCACGGTGGATTCTTTGACTACATCGCCGGTTGCCTGGTGATGTTGCTCTTCGCCTACTGCCTCTCGTGGGGTTTCGCCTTCGTCGGCTTGTCCGCGCCGAACTCCGAAACCGCCCAAGCCATGACGTTCCCGCTCATCTTCCCGTTAACCTTCGCGTCCACGGTCTTCATTCCGCTCCACGAACTGCCCCCATGGCTCCAAGGATTCGCTAATAATCAACCCGTCAGTGAGACGACGAACGCCGTGCGAGCACTGATGACCGGGTCACCAGCCGGGAACTCGATTTGGGTCTCCTTGATCTGGTCCCTCGGTCTGGTCGCCGTACTGGCGCCCCTGGCCGTGAACCAATTCCGCAAAATCGCATAGGTTCCGATGACAAAACTGGGTGCGGACGAACTACAAACGATCCTTTCCGCCAGCTTCCCCGACGCCGACGTGCCGCACATTGAAGAGGTGACCGACGATTCGGTGCTCGTGAGCTACGCCGTCACCGACCGACACGGTCGTCCGGGAGGCACGCTCGCTGGACCGGTGATGATGTCGCTCGCCGATACCTCGGCTTGGGTGGCCATCATGTCCCAGATCGGACCGGTCGTGCTGGCGGTCACCACGAGCCTGCACATCGACTTCTTGCGCAAGCCACAACTCACGGATCTGATGGCCCGTACACGCATGTTGAAACTCGGGCGCCGACTAGCGGTCGTCGAGGTTGAACTTTTTTCACGCGGAGAGACCGAACCGGTCGCCATGGCTCAGGTGACGTACTCGATCCCGCCTTCGCCGAAGAAGTAATTGCCTGCCATTAATCTCGCGATGTGAGTAAGGCCCCCGCCAGCGACGTCGAGGAGTTGCAACCGCTCTCGGGGACGCTGATCACCATGATGGCGGTCGCCATAGGCGTCATCGTCGCCAATCTCTACTACTTGCAGCCGCTGCTGCACCAGGTGACCAAGGACTTCCGAATCAGCGAGACAAAGGCGACGTTGCTGCTGGTACTGATCCAGGCCGGCTACGCCGTTGGACTCGCGTTCGTGGTGCCGCTCGGGGACCTCCTCCCCCGTCGACGTCTAGCGGTCTTCGTCTTCGCCCTCGCCAGCGTCACGATGTTCGCCGGCGCCGCCGCGCACTCGTTCGTCTTGTTCGCCGCGATCACCTTCTTCATTGGGCTGGCCTCGTGCGGCGGACAGGTCATCCTCCCGTTGGGTGCCGATATGGCCCAGCCGGGACAGCGCGGACGCGTCATCGCACGACTGATGACCGGGCTCCTCATGGGACTGATGTTGTCGCGCTCGTTTTCGGGCCTCGTCGCTCAGGCCGCTGGCTGGCGCACGGTGTACCTCGCCGCCGGGGTCGCGTTGGCCTTTATGGCCGTCATGTTGTTCCGCGTCTTACCGAACGAACCAGTGCGGGCGATCGTTCCCTACCGGCGACTCCTGTCCGGAACCCTCGGTCTGTTCGCCACGTTGCCCATGCTTCGCCGACGCGCCCTCTACGGATTCTTGATCTTCGCGGCCTTCTCCGCCATGTGGACGACGCTGGCCTTCCACCTTTCGGCGGCGCCCTTTCACTACGACAATCTGGTGATCGGTCTCTTCGGCGTGGTCGGCGCCGCGGGAGTGCTCGCCGCGAACGTCGCGGGACGCTACGCCGACAAGGCACGCTCCCACATCACGACCATCGCCTGTGGCGCCCTGATCCTGATCTCGTTCGTGGTCCTCTACGTCGGGCGCCACGACGTGGTGGCGTTGGCGATCGGGATCGTCTTGCTGGACGCCGGTATGCAGGGGCTACAGATCACCAACCAGTCAATCGTCTACTCCCTGGCCCCCGACGCCCGCAGTCGCATCAATAGCGCGTACATGGTGTGCGCGTTCATCGGCGCGGCCTGCGGTTCTTTGGCCGCCGGTCAGAGCTACGCGCACGCCGGTTGGCGCGGCGACTGTCTGTTGGGCGGAGGTATCGGACTGTTGATCCTCGTACTCGCGCTCGCGTGGCATGAGCCGATCAGCACCACCTAAGCGCGCGCCTTTCGGCGAGCCACCGTGCCACGAACACTCATCGGGATATCCACGACGCCCTTCACGGCCCTCTCTTCGAGCCGCCGACGAACCTCTCGTTCCATCTCGCGACGTTCCTCATCACCTCGAATGATCACGCCCGAGTAGGTGCCGAACGCTGACACCAACTCATCGACGCTGCGCGTCCACGCCCAATCGACTTCGACCTCGGACTCAATGACGAAGTCGCCCTCGGGACCGAAGTCCGCCCCCCAGCCTCGAGGGCGCTTGTGTTCGTCATCGGGTCGTTCGCGCAGAGCGGTGATCTCATCCAACCAAGGAATGCCGTTGCTGAAGCCGTTCCACAAAACGAAGAGTCGCCCGTCGTCACGCAACACCCGCGCCATCTCGTCGCTGGCGGCCGGTTGCTCGAACCAATGCCAGGCCGACGACACCAGTACGGCATCGAACAGTTCGCCGTCCAAAGGCAGCGCTTCGGCGGTCCCGCGTAGGGCGCGTACCTCCGGACTTCGGCGAACCAGCACCGCGCGCATGTCGTCGTCGGGTTCGACGATGGTGAGCGTCGCGCCGAGGGTGATCAACAGCCGCGTCCACTTGCCCGTACCGGCGCCGACCTCGAGCAAGTCCACTCCGTGCAGGTCGCCAAATATCGCCGACACTTCCGGTGGGGGCGACGGGCGATAGCGGTCGTACTGCTCGGCGACCGAGCCGAAGCGCAGTCCCCGCCCGTCGTAGGTCACGTCAGGACTGGCCCGTTCGATCACGGAGGGACGCCAGCAGATCGGCGATCGGCACGCGGACCTGCTCGGTGGTGTCACGATCGCGTACCGTCACCGCGCGGTCTTCGAGCGTGGCGAAGTCGACCGTGACACAGTACGGCGTACCGACCTCGTCTTGGCGACGGTAACGACGACCGATGGACTGCGTGACGTCGTAGTCGCACATGAAGTGCGGCCGCAAGAGTTCCAGCACCTCTCGCGACACGCCCTCGAGCTCGGGCTTTTTGGAGAGGGGCAGTACGGCCACTTGGTACGGCGCCAATCGCCAGTCGAGTCGCAGCACCGTGCGGCTCTCGCCCTCCACGACGTCCTCGTGGTAGGCGGCGAGCAGGAAGGCCATCATGGCGCGGGTCGCGCCGGCCGCCGGTTCGATCACGTAGGGCGTGTAGCGCTCGTTGGTCGTCTGGTCGAAATAATCGAGCGCGACGCCCGAGGCGTGGGCGTGTTGGGTCAGGTCGTAGTCGCCGCGGTTGGCGACGCCTTCCAGCTCGTCCCAGCCCCAGGGGTAGGCGAACTCCACGTCGGTCGTGCCGCGCGAGTAGTGCGAGAGGTCCTCTGGGGCGTGCTCGTGCAACCGGAGCTGCTCGTCGGGAATACCCAGGTCGAGGTACCAGGCCAGACGCGTGGCGATCCAGTAGCGGTACCACTCGTCGGCGTCGGCCGGCGGGACGAAGTACTCCATCTCCATCTGCTCGAACTCTCGAGTGCGAAAGACGAAGTTCTGCGGGGTGATCTCGTTGCGAAAGGACTTGCCGATCTGGGCGATGCCGAAGGGCGGCTTCTTGCGCACGGTGGCCAGCACGTTGGCGAAGTTGGTGAAGATGCCCTGGGCCGTCTCCGGTCGCAGGTAGGCCGTCGCGCCTTCGCCCTCCACCGGTCCGGCCTGGGTCTTGAACATCAGGTTGAAGGCCCGGGGTTCGGTGAACTCGGTGGAACCGCAGTTGGGACAGACGCCGTCGATCTTGTCCTCGCGCCAGCGCTCCTTGCACTTCTTGCAGTCCACCAGCGGGTCGGTGAACGTCTCTAAGTGGCCCGAAGCGGCCCAGATGGCAGCCGGGCCGAGGATCGCCGCGTCGAGGCCCACGATGTCCGAACGCATCTGGACCATCGAGCGCCACCAGGCCTGCTTGACGTTGCGCAGCATGTTGACGCCCAAGGGGCCGTAGTCGTAGGTGGAACGGAATCCGCCGTAGATCTCGGCCGACGGGAAGATGAACCCGCGGCGTTTGGCGAGGTTCGTGACCTTCTCGAGCAGGTCGGGCGCAGTGGCCGGCGTCGAATTCATCGTGTAAGGCTACCGGGTCAAACCGCGCTGCCGAGTCGGAGAATGACTTGGTTGGCGAGCAATCGGCCGTTCGGAGCCAGGGTCACGCGGCCATCCATGACCGACACCAGGTGCGCAATCTCGTCGAGCGATTCGAAGGCCTCGAGCGCAACGCCCTTCGATGTTCGCAGCGCCAGCGAGTCACGCTCGAAGGCTTGCGTGCGCGCGTCGAGGTTCTCTTCGCCACCGAGTGGTCGCGCGCCGTCGCGCACCATGGCGATGTAGCGATCGGGCGTGCGTACGTTCCAGAATCGACGCCCGTGACGATGCGAGTGCGCGGCCGATCCGAATCCGACGTAGTCGTCTTGGTCCCAGTAGACGTGGTTGTGTCGACACTCGTGGCCGGGCAAGGCCCAGTTCGAGATCTCTTCCCACTGATAGCCGTTCGTTTCGAGCACTCGGCTCACCAGTTCGTACGCGTCGGCCGACTCGTCCTCGTCGGGGTGACGCTTCGGGTCTTCCCCCAGGGGCGTGCCCGGCTCGGGCGTCAAGACGTAGCAACTGATGTGCGGCGGCGGAGTTTCCAGTCCCAAGAGGTCGTCCAAGGTGTGCGCGACGTCCTCCAGTGACTCCGCGCGCGAGCCAATGATGAGATCCATGTTCCAGGTGGCGAAGCCGGCCGCCGTGACCGCGCGCGCCACCTCTTCGTGAGCCATGGTGCCGTGGCGGCGACCGAGGTCCGCGAGTACCGCCGGTTGGGTGGACTGCACGCCGAAACTCATGCGATTCACTCCCCCGGCGCGGTACGCGATTAGTCGCTCCGGCAAGGCGTCCTCGGGATTGCACTCGACGGTCACTTCGGCGTCGTCGGTGCGGGGAATGGTATCCAAGATGCGAAGAAGTTGATCGGCCGGGAGTCGAGATGGTGTGCCGCCCCCGAAGAACACCGAGGTGGCGACGGGGAGGTCTTCCTCACGAGCCCACTCGATCTCTTGAATGACCGAGGTGACGTACTCCTCCATCAACAGGTCGCGGTCGGCGTAGGTCGCGAAGGCGCAGTAGTCGCAGCGATGCGCACAGAACGGCACGTGGACGTAGACCCCGAACGGGCTGGTGGGGATAGTCATCGTGCAGGCACGTTACCGGGCCGGTGACGGCGGTGAGAGCGGTGGCGTCGAACGCGTCGCGCGAAGTTGCTTGCCGAAGTGCACCTCGATCGACTCGAGGGCAACCGCCATGACCTCGCCGGCGCCGGCCGGTGATCCGTCGCGCAGGACCGCCGCCAAGTCCCCGCTCATGATGCGACGAATCAACTCCAGCGCGTCGGGCGAGATCGACGTGCCCGAACGACAGTCGGCGCAGAGCGTGCCCCCGACCTCGGCGTCGAAGGCGACCAGCGGCACGTCGCGTTCACAGTTGACGCAGACGTTGACCACCGGACCCGACCCGTCCAGGGCCAAGAGCTTGAAGTAGAAGGACGACGGCACCAGCATCGGGTCGTAGGTCTCGTCGTCGAGCGTCAACAGGACGCGGGTCAGCAGATCGAAGATGTCCTCGTCGGCGACGTCGTCCGACGGGATCGCGTCCATGACCTCGACCACGGCGTAGCCGGCGTTGATCCGGGCGTAGGACGCGCGCAGCGTGGTGAGTCGTTCACGGTGCGCCACGTGTCGCGCGATGTAGAACTCGCCCCGGGTCTTGACGAGATCGACGTTCACGTAGGCCAGGGTCTCAAGGTTGCCGCCCAGACGACTGGTGGCCTTGCGAATGCCCTTGGCCAAGACGCGCACCTTGCCGTAGTGGCGCGTCCAGAGCACCACGACCCGGTCGGCCTCCCCCGATTTGTACGTGCGCAGCACCACGGCGTCGTCGCGAATCTCTTTCACTGCTCGGGGTCGTCCTTCGCGTCGTCGAAGTGCTGTCGACGCGGTTCGATGCCGATGAAGCGCTGCAAGGCGACGCCCAGGGCGACCATGATGGCGATGATCGCCGGGATGAGAAGTGGCGCCAGCAGTACCGAGTCACCGTAGGCGTAGAGCGACCACAAGAAGGCGTAGATGAGGACCCCGACGACCAACATGGTCTTGGTCATGATCATTTGTCGAGTCCCCCGAATCGTCGCTCGCGCTGTTGGTACTCCTCGACGGCCTCGAAGAGATTCTCGCGTCGAAAGTCCGGCCACAGTACGTCGGTGAAGACCAGTTCCGAGTACGCCATCTCCCAGAGCAGGAAGTTTGAGATCCGGTACTCCCCCGACGTGCGAATCACCAGGTCGGGGTCGGGCAGTTCCGGGTGGTACATCCGCGAACGCAACGCCTTTTCGTCGACCTTGTTGGCCGATACCTTGTCGGCGACCAATTGGGCGACGGCGTCCACGATCTCGGCGCGCCCGCCGTAGTTGAAGGCGATATTGAGCGTCAACACCTTGTTCTTTTTCGTCAGTTCGGCCGCGTCATCCATTTGGGTGAGGACCTTTTTGGGCACGCGCCAGTCTCGTCGGCCGGAAAAAGTGATCCGCACGCCCTGTTCGTGTAGCTCTCGCGAGCGTCGCTGCAACAGTCCCCTGTTGAAGTTCATGAGGTAGCGGACTTCGTCGACCGGCCGGCGCCAGTTCTCGGTGGAGAAGGCGTAGACGGTGAGGAACTTCACGCCGATCGAGAGCGCGCCGTAGGTGGTGTCGAGGAGCGACTCCTCGCCGGCGCCGTGACCCACGGTGCGTGGCAGACCCTGACGCTGCGCCCAGCGACCGTTGCCGTCCATGACGATGGCGACGTGACGGGGCACGCTCGAGACGTCGAGGGACGCCGGAATCGGTCGCGGACGCGGATCGGGCACGTATCAAAACTAGTTCGTCGCTCTCACAAAACATTCCGGGTAAACCCGTAAGGTCGACGGGTGAAGAGTTTCGATCCCGACGAGGACAGCGCCTACGTCGAACCTGATCTCGAACGTGGCGTGCAACTCGACGACGACGTGGTGGAAATCGACGCCGAGCGTGCGCTGGCGTTGCTGGACCGCATCACGCACGACCTTCCCGGTGGTGGCGAGAGTCGCGACGGTCAGCGCCAAATGGTGCGAAGTGTCGCCGCCGCCCTCTCGCGTCGACGAACGACGGTCATCGAGGCCGGTACCGGGATCGGCAAGTCGCTCGCCTATTTGATACCGGCGGTCATGTCCGGCCAGCGCGTCGTAGTGGCGACGGCCACCAAGAATCTGCAAGACCAGTTGGCCCAGAAGGACGCCCCCACCGTGGCCGCCAACGCCGCCGGCGTACGCGTGGCGGTCCTCAAGGGTAAGCAGAACTACCTCTGTCGCAACCGCGTGCAGAGCGTCGGTGGCGCGGCGCAACTCAGTTTCGATGATGGTTCGGACGTCCCTAAGGGCGTCGCCGACCAGATGCGCCGCATCCTCCAGTGGTCGAACGAGACCGAGACCGGCGACCGCGACGAGTTGCCCTTCGAAGTCGACCAGCGCGCGTGGCGTGGCCTCTCGGTCACCCCCCAAGAATGTCTCCACCGAGCCAACTGTCCTCAGGGTCAGAACTGCTTCGCCGAATTGGCGAAGGACCGCGCCGCCGAGTCGTCGATCCTCATCGTCAACACCCACCTCTACGCCTCCCACCTCGCCTCGGGTTCGATGCTGTTGCCGGCGCACGAATTCGTGGTCTTCGACGAGGCCCACGAGATCGTCGATATCTTCGCCTCGCTGCTCGGCACCTCGCTCAACGCCACGCGCCTTCGCGCGCTGGCCGGCGTCGCCCGGCCGTTGCTCGGCGCCGAGTTCCTGGAACGCTGCCTCGACCTCGTCACGGTCGCAGATCGCTTCGCCGCCTCGCTGCAGATTCAATACGACGGCAACGAACTGACCGGACTGGACGAGGACTGTCTTCGCGAGCTCGGTCGCGCCAACGAACTGGTCGTCGCGCTCGTGGAGGGTCTTCGCTCGCTCACGACCAGCGGCGCCGACGCCGAAGCGAGGAAGATTCGCGCGCTCGGACCGGCGATCCACCTCGCGAACGACCTCGCGCGCGTGAACAACGTCCGGGCCGGCGAGTTGCTGTTCATCTCCAAGCGCGACCGCGAGGTGGACGTCGAGATCTCCCTGGTCGACGTCGGACCGCGACTGGCCGACGACCTCTGGGGCAACGTGACCGCGATCCTCACCAGCGCGACGATTCCCGACACCTTGCCCAAGAGCCTGGGTCTCGGTGGCACCGCGATCGAGCACTTCGACAGTCCCTTTGACTACGCCGCGAACTCACTGCTCTACGTGCCACAGAACTTTCCCGGTCGAAATGACGCCGGCGCCGAAGAGGCGATCATCGAAGAGCTGGTCGAACTCATCGCCGCGGCCGGCGGGCGGACCCTGGCGCTCTTCACCAATCGCTCGGTGATGAACCGCGTGGCCGACGCGGTGACGCCACGTCTGGAGACCGAGGTCCTCGTCCAAGGGACCCGCTCGCGTCAACGCATCATCGAGGAGTTTCGCGACAACGCCGAAGCGAGCCTGTTCGCCGTCGCGAGTTTCTGGCAAGGCATCGACGTGCCGGGCCACTCACTGAGCCTCGTCACGATCGATCGGCTTCCCTTCTCGGTGCCGAACGATCCGCTGGCCGAAGCCCGACGGGCCAACTCCGAACGTCCGTTCTACGAAGTCGACCTTCCCCGCGCGACGATGCTGCTCGCCCAAGGTGTCGGTCGGCTGATCCGCAACAAGACCGACCGTGGAGTCGTCGCGGTCTTGGATACGCGCCTCGCCCAATCCAGTTACCGCTCGGCGATGTTCCGCAAGTTGCCGCCCATGAAACGCACCCGGGACCGCGATCAGGTGCTGGCCTTTCTACGAGAGTTGCGCGCGTAAGCCCTATTTTCAAGGGTTTCGCGAATATCCAGCATGGCGGGCCGTTTTCTAATAAACTACTAATTCACTAGATTAAGTAGATGGGGTACTGGCGTGCATATTGATATCTACCTGGTCATGGGAAGTGCGGTCGTGGGCCTCTTGGTCGGTCTCACCGGCATGGGCGGCGGCGCACTGATGACGCCGATGCTGGTGCTGCTCTTCGGCGTCACGCCGTCGGCCGCAATCGCGTCGGACCTCATGGCCGCCTTCTTCATGAAACCGGCGGGCGTATTCATCCACTGGCGTCGCAAGACCGTCAACACCAGCGTCGTGCGCTACCTCTGTTACGGGTCGGTGCCGGCGGCGTTCTTCGGAACCTACGTGACGCACCTGCTCGGCCAGAGCGTCGTGGCCGAGCATCGACTCCAGATCATCCTCGGCTCCGCGCTCATCATCGGTGCGATCGCCATCTTCTATCGTTCGGTCTTCGTGGAGACCCCGGCGACGGGTGACGAGCACGTCAAGGTGCGACGGCTACCGACCGTCTTCATCGGCGTCGTGGGCGGCTTCATGGTGGGTCTCACGTCGGTCGGAGCCGGATCGTTGATCCTGGTGCTCCTGGTGATGGTCTATCCCACCTTGAGCAACAAGCAGTTGGTGGGCACCGACTTGGCCCAGTCGCTCCCCCTCACGTTCTCGGCGGCCCTCGGGACGCTGTTGTTCGGCCACGTGGAACTGGGACTCACCAGTTCCATCATCATCGGCAGTGTGCCGATGGTCATCGTCGGATCGCTGCTGTCCTCGCGCTCGAACGGCTACCTACTCCGCCGGGTCATCACGGGCGTCGTGTTGTTAAGCGGACTCAAGTACGTGGGCGTGCCCGTGGATTGGTTGGGCATCGTTGGCGCCCTCGAGATCGTCCTCATCACGTCGCTTACGATTCGCCGCTGGCAACGCACTCGCGACCGGGTCGCTGAAGTCTCAGTACCCGAAACGGTCGAGGGTGTCGTCACGCTTCTGCCAGCCGGGCTCGACGGAGACCTTTAGCTCCAGAAAACAGCCCTCGGGGAGTTGGCGGCGCGCCGCGATACCCACGTCTTTCAGTAACGCACCGCCCTTGCCGATCACCATCCCCTTCTGCGATTCGCGTTCGACCAGTATCTCGACGGTGATGTGGGGCCACTCGAACTCGATGACGCGCGTGTGGATCGAGTGCGGCAGTTCCTGTTTGGTCTTGCGCACCAGCTGCTCGCGCACCAATTCGGCCACCCACACGGCTTCGGGCACGTCAGAGACTTCGTCCTCCGGAAAGAGGAAGGGCGACTCCGGCATGGCCTCTCGCACGTAGGCGATCAGTTCCGCGGTGCCCTCACCGGTCTTGGCCGAAACCGGAAAGTATTCGACCCGCTCGACCACGTCACCCAGGTTCAACTCCTCGGCGATCTCCTCAACGGCTTGGGTGGCGGCCACCAGTTGTGCGACGACCGTCTCGCGACCGGACCTGTCCGTCTTGTTCACCACGACCACCGGCAGCGGCGCCTGACGACCGCGCGCATTGCGCAACATGGTCTCCAGCACGTTGCGGTCGCCCGGTCCGATGGACGCGCCAGCCTCGATGATGGCCAGAATGACGTCGACGCCATCGGCCGCGGCGCGCGCGGTGTCGTTCAGTCGTCCGCCCAAGGTCGTGCGAGGTCGATGAATGCCCGGGGTGTCGACGAAGATGATCTGGACGTCGCCGTCGGTGAGGATGCCGCGAATCGCCTGACGGGTGGTATTGGGTGAGGGCGCGGTGATGGAGACCTTGGTACCGATCACTTGATTCAGCAACGTCGACTTACCGACGTTGGGCCGGCCGATGATGGCCGCGAACCCCGAGCGGGTCATTCGACGTCCACGAGCGGCTGGACCAGCACCTCTTCGACCCGACGTCCCTCGAGGCGCAGCACCGTCAGGCGATAGTGCTTGGTCGAGTAGACGTCGCCCACGTCGGGCACGCCGCCGGCCAGGTCCATCACCAGTCCCCCGATGGTGTCCCATCCGTCCTTGGGCAAAGCCAGGCCGTACTCCACGTTGGCGTCGTCGATGTTGAGGCGTCCGCTCAGCTCGAGTCCGCGTTCGATGGTCTGTTCGTCGTCCTCGTCTTCCACGGGATCGGACTCGTCTGTGATCTCGCCCACCAGCTCTTCCAGGACGTCTTCTAAGGTGACCAACCCGGCGGTGCCGCCGTATTCGTCGACCACCACGAAGAGGTGACTCTTGGCCCGACGGAATTCGGCGAGCAGCGCCGCTACTCGCTTGGTCTCAGGCACGAAAAGTGCCTGACCCATGTGATCGCGCAGGATCTCCTGGCCCAGGTCATTCGCGACGAGGTTCGCGAGGTGGCGCAGATTCACGATGCCCACGACGTCGTCGACGCCTCCGCCCAGGACCGGGAGTCGGGAACGACCAGTTCGCACGGAGAGATCGAGCGCTTCGCGCACCGTGGCAGAGTCGGCGATGTCGACCATGTCGATGCGCGGGACCATGACTTCGCGCACGATGGTGTCGCCGAACTCGATGACCGAGTGGATGAAGTTGCGCTCCTCGGACTCGATCGCCTCGTCCTCGTGCGCCACGTCGGCCATGGCCAGCACTTCGGACTCGGTCACCCGAGAGGTTCGTCCGGTTGGCCCGAACCAGCCAATCACGGTGTCGGCGATGGTCAACAAGAAGTGCGAGACCCACTTGATGGGCCAGAACTTCAAGATCCGTCGCACGACTGGGGCGGCCGTCAGCGCGGCGGAGTCGGGGTGTTGCACCGCGTAGTTCTTGGGGATCGCCTCGAAGACCACGAAGATAACCAAGACTTCGCCGACGGTGGCTATGAACAGTCCCGCCGCACCGAAGAGTCGACCGGCGAGCACGCCGACCATCGTCGCCGAGACCAGTTGGCAGATAAGCACCAGCAACAAGATGGTGTTGAGGAACTTCTCCGGGGTCTCCGACAGTTCTACGAGCGCCTTGGCCCCGTGGCGGCCTTGATCGCGTAGGGACCGCGCTCGCGACTTGTTCATGCGCACGAGGGACGTCTCGGCGACCGCGAAGAATCCCGACAGGACCAAGAGCACCGCGACGGTCACCCCGAGGTAGGTGTCACTGGCCGTCCACATGGTGGCGATCACGACGTGGCCTTCTTGTAGTGGCGGGCCAACAGCTCGCGCTCGCGGGCCTCCATCCGTTCCGCTTCCTCGTCTTCGGCGTGGTCCCAGCCCAGGAGGTGCAGTACCCCGTGCACGACCAGGAGCGCGATTTCGTCCTCGAAGGAACATTCGTGCTCGACGGCGTTGCGCGCGGCCACGGCCGGACAGATCACGATGTCGCCGACGAGCTGGGGAATCTCCGGGATCGGGGGCTCACCGGGTCCGCTGCCGCCGGCGTCGGGCACGCGACCGGAGGGCTCGGGTTCGTTGTCGATCGGAAAGCTCAGGACGTCGGTTGAACCTTCCTGGCCCATGAACTGTTGGTTGAGCGCGCCGATCGCCGGTTCGTCGAGAAAGATCAACGAGACCTCGGCCAACCCGCGCACGCCTTCGTCGGTCAACGCGCCGTTGGCCAGCGCCACCCAGGCTTCGAGATCGATGATCTCGTCGTGCTGCTCGTCGGCAGCGTAGATATCGATGCTCATGACGTCTGTTGGTCGTAGGCGGCGACGATGTCGGCCACGATGCGGTGTCGCACGACGTCCTTCGCACTGAGGTGGATGAAGCTGATCCCCTCGATGGGCCCGAGGATCTTCTCGATCGTCGCCAGTCCGCTGTGACGTCCGTTGAGGTCGACCTGGGTCACGTCGCCGGTCACCACAGCCTTGGAGTTGAAGCCGATACGCGTGAGGAACATCTTCATCTGCTCCGGCGTGGTGTTCTGGGCCTCGTCCAGGATGATGAACGAGTCGTTGAGGGTGCGGCCACGCATGAAGGCCAGCGGCGCCACTTCGATGGTGCCGTTGGCGATGAGGCGCTGGGCGCCTTCGGGTCCGACCATGTCGTAGAGGGCGTCGTAGAGCGGGCGCAGGTAGGGATCGACCTTGGCCATGAGGTCGCCGGGCAGGAAGCCGAGGTGCTCGCCGGCCTCGACCGCGGGGCGCGTCAACACGATGCGCTGGACCTGACGACGATGCAGCGCCTGGACCGCCTGGGCCACGGCCAGGTAGCTCTTGCCGGTACCGGCCGGCCCGATGCCGAAGGTGATGATCGAGGAGTCGATGGCGTCGGTGTAGCGCTTCTGACCGGCCGTCGAGGGGCGAACGGCCTTGCCCTTGGCGCCGCGCACGACCTCGTGTCGCAGCACCTCGCTCGGTCGCAGGTCGTCGTCGACCATGTCGATGGTCCGCGCGATCTTGGCCGAATCCAATGCCTGGCCGCTCTCCAAGACCAACACCAACTCGTCGAAGAGTCGCAGCACCTTGGCGGCGTCGGGTCCGGTGACGGCGATCTGGTTGCCCTGGACCTTGATCTTGGACTTGGGGAACGAGTGCTCGATGACGCGCAGGTGTTCGTCGCGGGGTCCGAGCAGACCCGACATCAAATGCGTATTCGGTACGAAGGTGGTCGCCGTGAGGGCCTCTTGGGCCGTGGCATCAAAGGTCATCCCGGGGGCCACTCCAATCTCCGTCCGCCGAGGACGTGCATGTGCAGGTGCGCCACGGTCATCTGACCGTCGCGCCCCACGTTGAAGACCAATCGGTAGCCGCTCTCGCGCACCCCTTCGAGTTCGACGACCTCTTGGGCCAGCAAGACGAGATCGTCGATGATGCCGCCGTGGGTGCTGGCGATCTCGTCGGCGCTGGTGATGTGTTCTTTCGAGATGACCAGCACGTGGACCGGCGCTTGCGGTGCAATGTCGTAGAACGCGTACGCCCGTTCACTTTGGGCCACGGGCTTCGAGGGGATCTCCCCGGCGACGATTTGGCAAAACAGGCAGTCACTCATGTGTTGTTCTCATCATTACCGAGATTGCCCATCGGTGAGGGTAAATCCCCACCCACCAGCGCCGAAAGCGAGGAGCGACGCCGCGACCACACCGGCCGTGTCCGCGCGCAGGACGGTTGGCCCGAGTGAGAGTCGTGGATGCTCGCCCCACTCCCCTTCTTCCCAACCGCCTTCCGGTCCGACGCACACACTGTGCACGCCGTTCCAGTCACCGGCCCCGTCGAAGTGCGTGAACGCCACGTTCACCGGGACGTCACGCACGTGCAACGGCTCGTCGATGATGACGTCGATGGTTCGGCGACTCTGGTTGTTCGCTTCGTTGGCGACCCGTCGCCAGCGCGCCACGATCTTGTCGCGCACGTCACCGCGAAACTTCACGACCACGCGCGCACTCATCAGCGGCACGATGCGGTGCACCCCAAGTTCGGTGGCCTTCACGACCGTCGATTCGCTCTTGTCGCCCTTCAAAGGCGCCAGGAACAGCGTGGTCTGCGGCAAGGCTGGATCGACGTGCACCGGGGTGACGCGATGCAAGGCGTGATCCCCGACTTCGCACAGGGACCACGCGCCGGCGCCGTCGGTCACGACGAGCTCTTCGCCACTCTTCGCGCGCAACACCGTGCGCAGGTGATGTTCGTCGGTGGCGCTCAGGGTCGGTTGATTCGGATCGCCGACGTGAAACTGCGCGAGCGCGGCCACGCGACGCGGCCATTCGAGAAGGCTCACTTCTTGGCTCGGCGCCGACGGAAGAGCCCTCCGCTCTCGTCGAAAACCGGTTCCTTGCGGTGCTCGGCCAACTGGCGCAGAAGGTCCTCGGAGGTGTCGTCGAGATCGGTGGGGACGTCGACCACCAAGTGCACGAAGAGGTCGCCACGTCCGCGGCCGTGCAGGTGCTCGACGCCCTGATGGCGAATTCGGTGCACCGTGCCGTTGGCGCTTCCCGCCGCCACGTCTACCGACAAGGTCTCGCGCAATGCCGGCACTTCGATGGTGGCGCCTAGGACGGCCTGGGTGAAGGCGATGTGCGCTTCGTGGTGCAGGTCGTCGCCGTGACGCTCGAATCGGCTGTCGTCTTGCACCCGCAGGTGCACGAAGAGACGGCCGTTGGCTGCGCCGCGAAGTCCGGCCGGACCGCGGTCGCTGAGGCGCATGGTCGAGCCGTCTTCCACGCCGGCCGGTACTTGGATCGTCAGCGTCGTCGTCTCGTTACGACGGCCGTCGCCGCGACAGTCGACGCACGGCGTGTCGATGCGCGAACCCATCCCGTTGCAGCGCGTGCACGGCATCGACGTCACCATCTGACCGAGGATGGAGTTGCGCACCCGCTGGACTACTCCGGCGCCGGCGCACTCGACGCAGGTCACCGGGGAGGTCCCGGGCGCGCAGCCCGATCCGTCACAGGTACCGCAACGATGCGCGAGCGTGACCGTCACTTCGCGCGTGGCGCCGAAGGCCGCGTCATCCAACGTGATATCGAGCGAGATCTCGGCGTCGGGTCCGGGTTGAGGTCCGCGGCGCTGGGAACCGTGTCCCCCCATGCCCCCGAAGAACATGTCGAAGATGTCCTGCACCGATCCGGCCCCGAAGGGATTGCCGCCGGCGCCGACGTCGGATCCGAAGCGGTCGTAGTTCGCGCGTCGCTCGGGGTCCGAGAGGATCTCGTAAGCCTGGGAGACCTCTTTGAAGCGGGCCTCGGCCGCCGGGTCGCCGGGGCTCGTGTCGGGGTGATGTTGACGCGCCAGTCGCCGATAGGCCCTCTTCAACTCGTCGGGCGTCGCGTTGTGATCGACCTCGAGCACGGCGTAGAGATCGGTGCTAGCCACGTTCGTCGGCTCCCTCGAAGTGGCGCGTGAGCCGCTTCGAGACGACCTCGGCCGCGGCCATGGCTTCGCGGTACTTCATGCGCGTCGGCCCGAGCAGCCCGACCGCGCCGGCCGGCACCCCGTCGATGGTCACCGGCGCGACGATGAGTGCACAGGTCGCCAACGGTTCGAAGCCGTGTTCGGATCCGATGGCGACCGAGAGACCTTGATCGAGGATGTCCTGGACCAGGCTGACCACGAGGAGCTCTTGCTCCAGAATCGCGAGCACCTGACGCACGGTCTCGACGCCGTCGAAGACCTCGGCCACGCGAGAGGAGCCGCCAATGAAGATCTGCTCACCTTCCATGATCGGCTGCTGGGCGTGCAGGATGCTCACCGCTTCGCGCACCAGGTCGGCTTCGTGGTCGCGACGCGAGGGCACCTGCACCCGCGTCTCGAGCGACGTATTGATGAGCAAGGCGTTCAATTGGCGCGATGCCTCCATCACTTCTTTGGGCGTCGCCGCGAAGCTCGGAGTGAGGCTGTGCTTGACCACCGAACCGTCGGAGAACACGGTGACCAGAAGATGGTGGTGCGAGTCCAGGTTGACCAGTTGCACGCTCAAGATCGTGGCGTGCGCGTGCGAGGCCCCCACGACGACGGAGGTGTAGCTCGTCATCTGGCTCAGCAGCGTCGAGGTCTGCTCGAGAACTTCCTCAACCTCGCCTCGCACACTGGCGAAGAACTCTTTGACCTGTTGTTGCTGGACCGCGCCGAGGATTCCGGACTGCAAGTGATCGACGAAGAAGCGGTAACCCTTGTCGGTGGGGATCCGGCCGGCCGAGGTGTGCGGTTGAGCGAGATACCCCTCGCGCTCAAGGGCGACCATCTCCGAGCGAACGGTGGCCGAGGAGACGTCAAGGCCAGCGCTGGCGGCAACCGCCGAGGAACCTACCGGCTGCGCGGTGTCGATGTGCTCGACCACGACCGCTTTGAGAATGGTGGCCTTTCGGGCGTCCAGGTCCATGAGCACCTTCGTGGGTTTGCGCAATACGCGACGGGCCATGCCTCTCCTTGTTAGCACTCAATTCTACTGAGTGCTAATAGCGGCGCGCCGTTTAAGAAATTCGGTGATTGTCACCGTCGTAGCTAAATCCGGTACCGTTCGGGCAGCAATTTCGCGTCGTTGCGACCGCGGTTGGCGGCCCGCACGGCGAGTCGTACCAGATCGTCGTCACGGTAATCGGGCCAACCGGCCAGGCCGCGGCGCCACTCGGTCGGGACCGATCGCACACCATAAGCCGCACCGAGGAGGGACCCGGCAATAGCGGCAACGGTGTCGGTGTCGTTGCCAATGGCCACGGCCTGGCGAAGGCCGGAAGAGAAATGATCAGGGTTCGCTCGGGTTGCGCGTATGGCGGACCACGCCGCCTGTAGTGCGGTCACCACGTAGCCATTGGGGTTAAACGACCGAGGTTCAAATGAGTCGGCCTCAAGGATCCACTGCCGCCACTCCGACCGCCTCGACTCCTGAATCATGTGCAGACCGATGCCAGGCCCCGCGAGTTCCCCAGTGCGAATGGCGTGATCGATCGCCAGAGTCCACAGCACGCAAGCGTCAAGTGCGTACGGGTTGGCGTGGGTCAATGCCGACATAGTTCGAGCCGCTACTGCGAGGTCGTCCTCGTCTCCGAGGTGTGCCAGGGCGACCGGTCCCGTGCGCATGAGTGAACCGTTGCCAGCTCGGTCAGGTTGGCTCTTGAGATCGGCGGCGGATACGGCCGATAAATCGTGACCCGACGTGGCTCTTGACAAAACAGCTCGAGTTTGGTTTCCGATGTCACTCGGTCCAGAGCGGTACCACTCGAGGAACCTCTCACCCACTGCGTCGGCCGCCCCTTCGGTGATCAGCGTTCCTTGGTCAGCCGCCACCTCCAAGATGGCGATGGCCATCGCCGTGTCGTCCGTCCAATGTCCGGCCGGCGCGCTGGTGAGAGTCCCGGGGCGCATAGTGACGTTGTCCGTCGCCGGCGCCTCGACGAATTCATACCCGGCACCGAGCGCGTCGCCCGTGGCGCTGCCAATGACCGCACCAACGGCACGATCTAACTCGGCGACGCTGAGGTCCTGAGAGTCGGGTGAAGAACTCATGGTGTTCGACCTCTTTCGATAAACGACGTAACGTCGCTTGCGGCGACGGTGAATCCTCCGGCTCGTCGAAGCAGTTCGGCGGGGGTTCCGGTTGGTAATTCCGTAGGACATTCAACGGGCTCCCCATTCTTAGCCGGACAGAACGCGTATCTCCCGCCGCCTCCCGGCACCCAAAGCAGTCCCCAACTTGCCTGATAGTAAAGCGCACTATTGGCTCTTGTCATTGCCTCGTTGAGGCGAACGAGATCGTGATTCCAAAACCACTGCTCTTTCTGCTCAATCTCGATCAGGAAGGTCCCGTCGCTGCGAGTATCCAGTAGGCGCACCGGAACGGGTGGGTTGTCTTGGTCTTCCGAGGCACGAGATATTTGAATCCAGTGCGGGTTGTGGCCGGGCTTGAACAGTCCACATCTCTTCGGTCGACGAATATCTGACATTGCAACCTCCATCGCATGGCATTCGCACCTTGCCGGAGCAGGTTGCGGCGATGTCAAAGGGCCATGTCCCTCGATCGCTCTTGATGTTGAACTCGACTGTAGTGCTGTATCGAGACGTCGTCCCCAGTCGCTCAACGTTCGCCACGATTATTCAAAACGGCGACGCGTTGTTTGACGACTGCCATACTGATCACAGACTCGAAAGGACGATCCGGGTGAGTGACCACCATTACGACGACAAGCCAGAACGCTCGAAATTCGAGTGGCGCCCGGAGGACATTACGATTCTAAATCCAGAAGATCCCGGGTATTCCGACGGTGACTGGGACGAAAGCGAAGACGAACTCGATCACCAGGACGAAACTACGGTGACGTCATCCGTCGCGCACTCGGACAACGAAGTGTTGCCTAGTCCTCGAGTTTGAGAGCCGCGACAAAGGCCTCTTGCGGGACCTCGACACGACCGAGACTCTTCATCCGCTTCTTGCCCTCTTTTTGCTTCTCGAGGAGTTTGCGCTTGCGAGTGATGTCGCCGCCGTAACACTTGGCGAGGACATCTTTCCGGCGAGCCTTCACCGTCTCGCGACTGATGATGCGGCCGCCGACCGCCGCTTGGATCGGCACGTCGAACATCTGACGCGGAATGAGCTCTTTCAGTCGCTCGGCCATCCGTCGTCCGTAATAGTCGGCGTTCGACTTGTGGACGATGGTGGAGAAGGCGTCGACCGGCTCGTGGTTGATCAAGAGGTCGACACGGACGAGTTGGGACGTGATGTAGCCACTCGGCTCGTAGTCGAGACTGGCGTAGCCCTTGGTCCGGCTCTTCAGGGCGTCGAAGAAGTCGATGATGACTTCGGCGAGCGGAATGGTGTATCGCAGTTCCACCCGGTCCGTTGACATGTAGTCCATCTTTACCATCTCGCCGCGCCGACTCTGCGCGAGGTCCATCACGGCCCCGAGGTACTCCGAGGGCGTCAGGATCGTGATCGCCAGCATCGGTTCGTCGATGTGGTCGAGTCGGCTGAGGTCGGGCAGTTCCGTCGGATTGTCGACGAGCAACTCCGTACCGTCGGTGAGAAAGGCGCGATAGACGACCGACGGCGCCGTGGCGATGATGCCGAGGTCGAACTCGCGGTCTAGTCGCTCGCGAACGATCTCCATGTGCAAGAGACCCAAGAACCCGCAGCGAAAACCGAAGCCCAAGGCCTTCGACGACTCCGGCTCGAAGGTGATCGAAGCGTCATTCAGTTTCAGCTTGTCGAGCGCGTCGCGAAGATCGGGCAGGTCGTCGCCGTCAATGGGGTAAATACCGCAAAAGACCATCGGCTTGGGGTCGAGGTAGCCGCCTAACGGCGCCGCGGGTCGAGCCGTCTCGGTGATCGTCTCGCCAGAGCGAGCCCCGCCGACGTCTTTGATGCCGGCCACGATGTAGCCGACCTCACCAGGGCCAAGTTGGCTGACACGAATCATGTCGGGCGTGCGAATACCGATCTCTTCGATTTCGTGGTTCTCACCGGCCTGCAGCATGCGCACGCGCGCGTCCGAGCGCAGAGTCCCGTCGACGATACGAATCGAGCTGATCACGCCGCGGTACTGGTCGTAGTAGGAGTCGAAGATGAGCGCCTGCAGTTTGGCGTCGGGGTCGCCCTTCGGGGCCGGAATCCGCTCGATGACCGCGCGGAGCAACTCCGGCACCCCTTCGCCGGTCTTCGCCGAGATCTGGAGGATCTGATCACCCGGCAACCCCAGGACCCGTTCCAGCTCTTCGATACAGCGTTCGGGGTCGGCGGCCGGAAGGTCGATTTTGTTCAAGACCGCGACGAGCTCGAGATTGTGTTCGATCGCCTGATAAGCGTTGGCCAAGGTCTGGGCCTGAATGCCCTGGCTGGAGTCGACCAGGAGCACGGCTCCCTCACACGCGGCTAGAGAGCGCGACACTTCGTAGCCGAAGTCG
Source organism: uncultured Acidimicrobiaceae bacterium (assembly GCA_963716515.1). Taxonomy (GTDB): domain Bacteria; phylum Actinomycetota; class Acidimicrobiia; order Acidimicrobiales; family RAAP-2; genus RAAP-2. The sequence continues at coordinate 519,914 of OY970319.1, read as the reverse complement.
ACGTGCCCGGGTGTGTCGATCAGTTGGATGATGTGGCCCTCGTAGTTGACCCGGACGTTCTGGGCCTTGATCGTGATGCCTCGTTCTCGTTCGATGTCCATGGAGTCGAGATACTGCGCGCGCATGAGACGCGGGTCGACGGCGCCGGTCATCTCCAGGATTCGGTCCGACAGCGTGGACTTGCCGTGATCGATGTGCGCGATGATGCTGATGGTGCGGATTTTGGCGGAATCGACGGTCGTTGAAGGAGCAGCCACGGTCCATTCAGGCTATCGGTGTTCTGGTGTATTGCTTTGCCGAAGGGCCCTCACAAACGGCCTGCTATTCTTAACAAGCCCGTCGGACGCGTTGTCCGCGCACTAGAACGAGGAATTTCGTGGCGAACATCAAGAGCCAGATCAAGCGCAACAAGCAGAACGTCGTCGCGCGCGAGCGTAACAAGGCCGTCAAGTCTGAGGTCCGCACCCGCGTGAAGAACGCCGTCGCGGCCGTCGGCACCGAGGACGAAGAGTCCGCTTTGCGCATCGCGATCAAGCGCATCGACAAGGCCGCCACCAAGAAGATCATCCACAAGAACCAGGCCGCCAACAAGAAGAGCGGGCTGATGAAGCGAATTGCCGTGCTGAAAGAGAACGCCTAAACCTCTCGGTAATACCTAACGGCGCCTTGCGCCCTGGGTCATCTTCGCCAGTCGGGCCACCAGAATCTCCACGACGGTCAGTTCCGTCACGTCCATGTCGGTGTTGAGGTCCTTGCCGCCGTAACTGACGCCGCCCTTCAAGGCCGCGTCGGCGTCGGCGATCCAGTGCACGGCCGTTGCGATCCGTTCGGTCCCCAGACGCTGGGACATCTGCCACGCCTTGGTCGCCGGAAAGCCCTTGATGCCGAGCAGCGCCCCGGCCTCGTCGCCCGAGCGAACGCCGCTCCCCTCGAGCTTGGCCATGCGCAGGTAGTAGCGCTGCAGGATGTTGACGATCTGCAGACCGGCGCGGCCCTTGGAATCGAGCATGCGACGCGCGACCACGATGGCCTTGGAGGCGTCACCGGCGTCGATCGCGTCGGTCAGGTCCCACTCGGGGACGTCGCCGGCGTCCCCCAGATACGGCTCGACGTGGCCGAAGTTGAGCGGCGACGTTCCGTAGATCGTCTGGAGCGTTCTCGCGAGCGCGTCGACCCGGGCCACGTCGTCACCCAGCCGGTCGGTGATCTTGATCGACGTTTCGTGATCGACGCTCACGCGGTACTCGGCCAACTTGGCTTCCACGAAGGTGATGCGATCAGCGGTGCGTGAACCGACGTTTACCTCCACCACCGAGGCGGCACCCTTCACCAGTTTGTTGGCCTTGGTGCCCACGACGGCCAGGACCAGGACCACGTCGGGTGCCGGATCGTTCATCCACGCCAGCACGTCGGCAACCTCGTCGGCGACCAACGACTGGGCGTCGCGAACGACGACTACGCGACGCTCGACGAGAAACGGCGGCGTATTGAGTGCTTCCATCACCAGTGGCGTCACCGGTTCTCCCCCGGCCGACGTCACGTCCTTCGCGGTGAAGTCCTGGAGCGCAAAAGAGGGATCGAGCGCACCCAGGGCCTCGGCGATCACGTTGTGCACGGCGTCGTAGACCATCGTGGCGTCCGTTCCTACGACGCAGACGCTCGAATTCACGATCGTTCCTCTTCAATCAGTCGCGCGATCACGTCACGCACTCGAACCGTTCCCTGGACGTCATGAACCCGAACGATACGACACCCGCCCGCAATACCGAGCGCCGTCGCCGCCAAGGACGGCTCGCGTCGATCGTTCACGGGCAGGTCGAACATGACACCCAGGAAGGTCTTGTTCGACGCCGAGAGCAGCAGTGGCGCGCCGAGTCCGGCCAGTCGGTCGGAGTCACGAAGAAGCTGCAGCGACTGGGCGGCGGTCTTGCCGAGGTCCAACCCGGCGTCGACCACGATGCGATTTACGTGTACGCCGGCGTCGAGGGCCCGAACACGTCGCTCCCTCAAGAACTCGGACACGGTCGCGGTGACGTCGTCGTAGTGCGGGGCGGGGTCGGCCACGCGGGGCCGAAGGCGGATGTGCGTGGCAACCACCGTCGCTCCCGCATCGGCCGCGACCGGAAGATACTGGTCGTCGGAGAAGCCGCTGATGTCGTTTCCCACACAGGCGCCTTCGGCGAAGGCCGCCCGGGCCACGGACGCCCGCCACGTGTCAATACTTATGGGGACGTCAAATCGACGCACGAGTTCAGTGACGACCGGCGCGACGCGTTCGAGCTCCTCGACCTCGTCGACCTCGTCACCGGGACCGGCCTTCACTCCCCCGATGTCTAAGAGGTCCGCGCCCTCGTCGACCAGTCGCTCGGCGCGCTCGAAAAGCTCGTCGAGGTCAAACGTGGCGGCCGGTTCGTAAAAGGAGTCCCGAGTGCGATTGAGGATCCCCATCACCAATGCACGAGAGGTGAGGTCGAACGTGGTCGCACCGAGGGACAGCGATATCGGCGCTGGTGGTTGATAGACCCGCACTAGTAGAGGCGACTGGCGAGTTTTCGTCGATACGACACGTAGCGCGGATCTTCCGGTCCTAGGGCGTCGAGAATCTCCAGCAAGGAATCTTTGGCGCTGGTCGCACCAGAAGACTGCTCCAACAGGTGATCGAGCGTGAGATCGAGGTCGCCGTCGAGGGAGACCCCACTTCGCTGCAGGCGAACTCGCGCCAGGATGGTCTTGGCGGCCACGACGTTCTCAAACGGTTTGAGGACTTCGTCCGCCTCGTCGAGTCGATCGTCGCGTCGCAAGAGATCGCCGAGCGCGACCGCGGCGTCGACGTTCGTCGCGTCCAGTTCGATCGCGGCGCGAAGCGACGCCTCATCGCCCGCGTCAACCAGCTGGTCGACCTTCGACGCTCCGGGCGCGAGTTTCTCGACGAACTCTCGCACGGCCGACTCCGGGAGCGCTCCCACGAAGGTATCGACGATCTTTCCTTCGTGAATCGCGAACACGGCCGGAATGGATTGGACGTTGAAGGCCTGGGCGATCTGCGGGTTGGCGTCAACGTCGACCTTGGCGAGTTCCACCGCGCCACCGGTCTCGCCTACGACCTTCTCGATGATCGGTCCGAGGGTCTTGCACGGCCCGCACCACTCGGCCCAGAGGTCCACCACGACCGGCACGGTCATCGAACGCTCCATAACGGCGGTCCCAAATGTCGCGTCAGTTACGTCAGTCACGTCGGTCAGCATAACGGCGTGTTCACATGAATAAGTAGGTCACAAAGCGCTGTTATGGTCATCGATTATGAACAGTGTGGTCGTCGGAATTGACGAAGCAAACGTTTCGGCGTGGATGGGCGAGCACGTGAAGACCGTCGCGCCTCTCTCATTCGAACTCATCGCCGGCGGTCGTTCGAACCTGACCTATCGCGTGGTCGACGCCGAAGGATCGGCCTTTGCGTTACGGCGACCACCCACCAGTCACGTGCTCCCGACGGCGCACGACATGGTGCGCGAATTCACCGTCATATCGGCCCTTCACCCGCTCGGGATACCGGTCGCCGAGCCCCTCGGACTCTGCGTCGACGAAGAGGTGAACGAACGGCCCTTCTACGTCATGGAGTTCGTGGACGGCGCGATCCTGCGAGACCGCGCCCAGGCCGAGGCCACCTTCGACACGTCCACCCGCGGAGTCATCGGTGATCACCTCGCGCAGACCCTGGCGCAACTCCACGACGTGGACGTTGAAAGCGCCGGCCTCGGTGACCTGGCCCGTCACGACGGCTACATCGAGCGCCAGCTGCGGCGCTGGACCACCCAGTACGAGCAGATGCACGTCGTAGGGGTCGATCACGGGGGGCTGATCGAGGCCGTCGGCGCCGAACTGAGCGCCCAGATCCCCACGCAGCAGCGCGTTTCGGTCGTCCACGGGGACTACCGCCTCGACAACACGGTCCTCGACGAGAACGGTCGCGTGCGGGCCATTCTCGACTGGGAGATCTGCACCTTGGGCGACCCCATGGCCGACCTCGGACTCCTGATGGTCTACTGGGCCGAGCCGTCGGACCCGACGGTGTCGTTGCTCGGCGTGGCACCCACCACCGCCGCGGGCTTCGCCAGTCGTGATCAGGTCCTTGAGGCGTACGCCTCGCAGTCGTCATTGGACCTGAGCCACGTCGCCTACTATCAAGCCTTCGGTTACTGGAAGTTGGCCTGCATCATGCAGGGGGTTTTCGCCCGCTACAGCGCCGGGGCGGCCGGCGGTGATCAGGGCAGCGTCACCGAATACCCCACCCATATTTTGATGCTCGCCCAAAGTGCGAAGATGACATTGGAGAGGAATTGATGGACGACGAAATCTACGACCACATCATCTTCCTCGCGGACCCCGATCTCAACGAACCGGTCCTCGTCGTCGCCCTCGAGGGCTGGATCGACGCCGGCCTCGGCGCGAGCAACGCCATCGGCACGATGCTCGACACCATCTACACCGAGGTGCTCGCCACTTTCGACACCGAGTACTTCATCGACCAGCGCGCTCGCCGTCCGATAGCGCGAATCGTCGACGGCGTGACGACCGAGTTGACGTGGCCGGAGATCCAACTGCGCTTCGGTCGCGACGGCGACGGCGCCGACATCCTCTTTCTGGTCGGACCGGAACCGGACTTTCACTGGAGCGACTTCGTGGACGTGGTCACCGACGCGGCCGGTCGCTTCGACGTGCGATTGGTCGTCGGACTCGGCGCCTTCCCCGCGCCCACCCCCCACACTCGACCGGTGCGCATCATCGGCACCGCTCCGGCCACGAGCGCCAACTTGCTCACTCGCGTCGGCACCGTGTCCGGTGAACTCGAAGTCCCGGCCGGCATCAGCTCCGCGTTGGAGCTCGGTTTCTCCGAGGTCGACATGGAGATCGTCACCCTGTGGGCCCGCGTGCCCCACTACGTGGCCTCGATGCCCTATCCGCAGGCCTCGGCGGCCTTGATCGACGGCCTGGCCAGCATCGCCGGACTGACCCTGGACGCGGGCAGCCTTCGCGCCTCCGCCGAAGAGGCCCGCCAGCGCGTGGATGACCTGGTGACGAACAATCCCGATCACACCACGATGGTCACTCAGTTGGAGGAAGCCGCCGATGAGGTCGAAGGCGCGTCATTCAGTGACGAGTTGCCCAGCGGCGACGAACTGGCCGCCGAACTGGAGAAGTTCCTGCGGGGCGAAGCCAACTAAACGGCGGGTTCGCTATTCCGCCGAGGTGACGTCGACGTCGCCCTCTTCGATTCGAAGTCCCAGTCCTAACGCGTAGCCCTCCAAGAACAGCGCGCTCTCTTCTTGGCGGTCAAAGCGGTTGGCGATCTCGTTGAATCGAGCCGTGTGACCGACCTCTTGAAGATGGGCCAGTTCGTGGACCAGCACAGCGTCGATCACCCACTCGGGGCATTGGCGCAGACGATTCGACATCCGAATCTCTTTGCTGGCCGGCGAACACGACGCCCAGCGCGCCTGTTGATTCTTCACCCACCGAACGGAGCTCGGCATCACGCCGTCGTTGAAGAGTTCGGCGAGCTGATTCGCTCGATCCTCCAAGGTCGCGTCGCCGGCGGAGTTCTGCGGTCGCTGCGTCAAAAGGCGCTCGACCAGGTCATCGACGAAGGTCGTTCGTTCGCGACCTTTGATGCGCGCCGGGATCAACACCACGATCCGACTCCCCGACCAGTGGGCCGTGCCAGTTTTCTTTCGCCTGGTGGACGCCCGAATCTCGACTTCGGGGCGGTCAAAACGAGGCGCCTCAATGGTGATGGTCGTGTCGGAATCCTTATTCGAGTTTTTACCCATCAGACGATGATGTTCACCAGTCGGGGCGGCCGGGCCACGATCCGCTGCGGGGTCGCACCGGCCAGCACGGCACTGATGTCCGCGTCCTCGAGCGCTTCGGTCGCGGCGTCGGCCATCGAAATGTCCGGCGGAACCTCGAGGCGCGCGCGAACCTTCCCGTTGACCTGCACCACCATGGTGACCTTCGCGCGCTTCACCAGTTCGGGATCGGCGACGGGCCACGTCTGTTGGTGGACGCTCTTCTCCCCCGGGTGACGCTCCTCCCAGATCTCGGCCGTGACGTGCGGCACCATCGGCGCCAGCAACATCACCAGTACGTCGATCGCCTCGTCCAGGGTGGCCCGTTCGGCCCCGTGATCGCTGCGCGCCCACTTGGATATGGCGTTCAACAGTTCCATCAGCGCCGCGACCGCGGTGTTGTGTCCCCAGTGCTCGAGGTCGTGGGTCACCTTGTCGATCGTGCGGTGCACCGCGCGACGGACCTCGAGGTCGCTGTCGTCCACGCCTTCGTGAAAATTGACCTCGTGGTACTGGCTGAGCCGATAGACGCGATCGAGGAACCGTCCGCAGCCTTCGATGACCTCTTCGGTCTGGTCGGTCCAGTCCATGTCGTCGGCCGGCGGCCCGGCGAAGAGGTGGAAGAGCCGAAGGGCGTCGGCTCCCACGCTGTCGAAGTATTCCTCGGGCGCGACGAGATTGCCCTTGGACTTGGACATCTTGGACCCGGAGAGTCGGATCATGCCCTGAGAGAACTGTCGCTTGAACGGTTCGCGTGGAAGCCCCGGTGAGAATCCGATATCGACCATGGCCTTCACGTAAAAGCGCGCGTACAGCAGGTGCAAAATAGCGTGTTCGATGCCACCGATGTACTGATCGACCGGCATCCACTTGGCCGCTTCGACGGGGTCGAAGGCCATGTTCGGCGTCCAGGGATCGGTGTAGCGCAAGAAGTACCACGACGAGTCGCAGAACGTGTCCATCGTGTCGGCCTCGCGGACGGCCGGGGCGCCGCAGACCGGGCAGGTCGTATTGCGGAACTCTGCGTGGGTCGCGAGCGGCGACTGACCGGTCTGGTCCATGGTCACGTCATCGGGCGCGAGAACCGGTAACTGGTCGTCCGGTACCGGCACGATCCCGCAGTTCGAGCAGTAGACGATGGGAATCGGGGTGCCCCAGAATCGCTGGCGCGAGACCAACCAGTCGCGGAGGCGGTAGTTCACCTGGACGACGCCGTGGGCCTTCTCGGCCAGGAACTCCGTCGCTCGTGACTTCGCTGCGCCCGTGTCGAGACCGTTCAAGAAACCGGAGTTGATCTTCTCGCCGTCGCCCGTGAAGGCACCGCCGTCAAAGCCGTCGGGCGCCCGCGTGGTGTGAACCACCGGCAAACCGTGGGCCAGGGCGAAGGCGTGGTCGCGTTCGTCCTCACCGGGCACCGCCATGATGGCGCCAGTGCCGTAAGTGCCGAGCACGTAGTCGGCCACGTAGACCGGCACCGATTCGCCGTTGAAGGGATTGATCACGTAGCTGCCCGTGAACGCGCCGCGCTTTTCCAGCGCGGCGCCGCCCTCCGACGACGCGGTGCGAACGACCTCGCTCTCCTTCGTGGCTCTGTCCACGAGTTCGGTCACCGTGGCTCGCTGGTCATCGGTCGTTAACTCGTCGAGCAACGGGTGCTCGGGCGCCACGACCGCGTAGGTCACGCCGAAGCCCGTATCCGGTCGGGTCGTAAACACCCGGATGGCCTTGGCATCGTTGTCGGCGAAGGCCAAATCGAACTCCACCCCTTCGCTGCGTCCGATCCAATTGCGCTGCATCGCCTTCACCCGATCGGGCCATTCGAGCGCGTCGAGGTCGTGCAACAACTCTTCGGCGTAGTCCGTGATCTTGAAGAACCACTGCTCGAGGTTCCGACGCTCCACGAGGTCACCGGAGCGTTCGCAGGTTCCGTCGGGCAGGACTTGCTCGTTCGCCAGGACCGTGCCGCAGCCGGGGCACCAGTTGACTGGCGCTTTCGCGCGATAGGCCAGACCGGCCTTCAGAAAGGCCAAGAAGATCGCCTGGGACCAGCGAATGGTTTCCGGGTCGTGGCTGCGCACCTCCCGGCGCCAGTCGTAGACCGCGCCGAGTCGAAAGAGCGACGACTTCAGTTCGGCAATGCGCGCCTCGGTGAAGATCCGAGGGTGCGTACCGGCTTTGATCGCGGCGTTCTCGGCCGGCAGGCCGAAGGAGTCGAACCCGAAGGGCGAGAGCACGGCCTTGCCGAGCATGGTGCGGTAGCGGACGTTGACGTCACCGAAGGTGTAGATCCGCACGTGTCCCTGGTGGGCCGAGCCCGACGGATACGGGTACATGCACAGCGCGTAGTAGCGCTCGCGCAGGTCGTCGTTGTCGACCTCGTACGTGCCGTCCTCGAGCCAGCGGTCTTGCCACTTCTTCTCGATTTTCTTAACGTCAAAAGGCCGCGCCATCCAGACATTCTACGGTTTGGCACGCACTCTCCCGGTCGAGAAAGATGTCATCATGACTTCTCCGACCTACCTCCTCGTACACGGCGCGTGGGGTGGCGCGTGGTGTTGGCGCGACGTCGGCGTTGAATTGGACCGTCGCGGCGTCACCTGGAGGGCCGTCGACCTTCCGAGTTCGAGAATCGGCGCCGATCCGGCGACCGGCCTCGGCGAAGACGCGATCGCGGTCGCCGCGTTGGCGGAGGGCGACGGACCGTACGTACTCGTCGCTCATAGTTACGGTGGTGCGGTGGCTGCGGAGGTTGCGTCGCGCATCTCGAATCTCCAGCGATGCTTCTACGTCGCCGCACTCATACCGAGCCCGGGTGAAAGCGCCACGGAGGTGTCGCGACGAATTCGAGTGCAGACACGCCTGGATGACGCCATCGAGGTCGAGGGCGACTATCTCCGATTGAATCCGCTCCTCGCCGGCAGGGCGCTCTACGACGATTGCCCGCCGGAGGTTTCGAAATGGGCGATCGATCAACTTTCGACACAGACACTGGCCAGTTTTCGTAGCCCCAGACAGTCCGAGAAAGCGAGATCTGAAGCCATCTACATTCGCTGCACGAACGATCACGCCGTGGATCCGGGGCTGCAACAGTTGATGTCCGAAGAGTGCGATTTTGCTTTGAGTCTGGAGAGCGAGCATTCACCGTTTCTCTCTCAACCATCAATATTTTGCGACGTCATACTCAATTGAGTAGTGACCGACTTTCGAAGTGTCGCCGGGATGCGAGACTTTGCGAATGAGCGAAACCCTATGGACGAATGTCGATGAGTACTTTGTCGGGCTGTTGTTGCATCCAGACAGCGCACTGCAGGAAACCCTTAATCAAAGTGCCGCGGCCGGTCTCCCACCGATAAGCGTTGCCCCGAATCAAGGAAAGTTCCTGGAACTCCTCGCGAGGATGCGTCAAGCGCGACGAATTCTAGAGATTGGAACTCTCGGTGGGTACAGCACCATCTGGTTGGCCCGGGCTCTTCCCCGTGACGGCAGTCTGGTGACACTCGAGCTGGAGCCGGTACACGCTGACGTGGCGCGAAAGAACATCGACCGAGCGGGTCTTGGGTCCTTGGTGGAGATCAAGGTTGGTCCGGCAACGAAGTCGTTGCAGGATTTAATCGATGCAGATGCGGAACCATTCGATTTCATCTTCATCGACGCTGATAAAGAGGGTTATCCGAAGTACCTGGAGCTTTCACTGCAATTGTCTCGACCGGGCACGGTCATTGTGGCCGACAATGTGGTGCGCGACGGTGAAGTGGCCAATCCGGCGAGCACGGACGAACGAGTCCAGGGCACCCGAGCGTTTCTGGAATTGGCGGCCAGGAATGACCGCATCGAAGGTACTGCTATCCAAACCGTTGGCAGTAAGGGCTACGACGGATTCGCTCTGTTCGTCGTCACTCGATAAGCCATCGAAGTGAGAATCCGCCGGGCGGTAATCGAAGACCTGCCAACGGTCCACCAACTCATTCAAGACCTCGCACTCTACGAGCGAGCGCTGGAAATGGCGCGAGCCACGCCCGAACAACTTCGCGAGAGTTTCTTCTCTGACGGCCCCAACGTCTTTTGTGACCTAGTGGAGACCGACCAACGAGAGTTGGCTGGTTTCGCGGTGTGGTTCCTCAACTACTCCACGTGGACCGGTACGCACGGCATCTTCCTTGAGGATCTCTTTATCAAGCCCGAGTTCCGAGGTCGCGGATACGGCAAAGCACTTTTGGTCCACCTCGCGCAGGAGTGCGTAGCGAAGGGATACCACCGTCTCAAATGGTCAGTGCTCGACTGGAATCAACCTTCGATCGACTTCTATCGTTCCCTCGGTGCCGACGCATTGGACGATTGGACGGAGTTTCGCCTCACTGGCGACGCTCTGTTGAAACTCGCTGTTTCATCCGAGGAACTCTAAACCAAAGTCGATCGGCTCCATCTCTACATTCTGAGCATCCTTCGCGACCGTTGAGTCGTAGTGAATTTGCGAGCGATGATCAGGCAACGCAACGCGGATGGCTGCTTCCAGATTCGCCAGACTGTCCGCTCATGAATTCACGTCGACTTCTCGATCGAAGCTTGCGGGGTGAAGTAGCGAACATCGCCCGAGAAAGCAAGGTGTTGAAATTCCGTGAAAGGGATAATCGGCAATCAAACTCGGGCTTGTGATTTCCAGACTGTTTCCGTGACATTAAAAGTCCTCACGTACCATCCATTCTTCGGATTTCAAGGAAAGTCACCACTTCGCGGCCGGTATCGTAATGAGCATTCCGACATACGTTCTGGTTCACGGCAGCTGGGGCGGGGCATGGTGCTGGCAAAAACTCGCTGCCGAATTTGACCGTCTCCACATCAAGTGGATTGCTATCGACCTGCCAAGTTCGAAGAATGGCGCCAAACCGTCGACCGATTTGGCCTCCGACGCCGCGGTCGTCGCGTCGACCGTTCATAGAGATGGTCACTACATACTCGTCGGACACAGTTACGGCGGAGCCGTCGTCACGGAGGTCGCTCCACGGATTCCGAACCTGGAGCGAATTGTTTACGTCGCCGCACTAGTGCCGAACGCAGGCCAAAGCGCAACGGAAACGGCGCGCACGGTGCGCGTGCCCACGAAACTCGACGAGGCGATTGAAGTTGACGGGGACTACCTGCGATTAAACCGCAACCTCGCGGCGGCCGCGCTTTACAGCGACTGCCCGCCAGTTATCGCGAGTTGGGCCGTCGACAAAATTACTACGCAAACAGTTGCGAGTTTTCGATCAAAGAGGACGTCGGCGGACTCTGGTGTTGACTCGCTTTATATTCGCTGCACACTGGATCGAGCAATCGACCCACTTCTCCAAGAACACATGTCCGAGCGTTGCGACATCGTGTTCGATCTCGCGAGTGACCATTCCCCGTTTCTGTCGCAACCTACGATTCTCTGTGAGGCGATACTGTCCTAGACGAGATATTGGTCGTACCGTCGGGTGTTAGAATCGTTGGACCTTTGGGGGTATAGCTCAGCTGGTAGAGCACTTGCATGGCATGCAAGGGGTCCGGGGTTCGAATCCCCGTACCTCCACAAATTTGAGCCTTATTTCGTAAGGCTTTTCGAGTTTTTGAATTCTATTCTCGTAATTCGCGACCGTTGGTTCAGCAGTTACTTCAGCAGTTACTTCTGAGGAGAATCTGATGACACCGCGGCGTTCAAATCATGAAGGCTCGATCTACCAACGCAAGTCCGATGGTCTTTGGATGGGTGTCGCGCATGTCGGCTACGACTCTTCGGGGAAGCCGATGCGGAAGTACGTGTCGTCAAAGAAGCGGCCAGAGGTCGTTAGGAAGCTCAAGGAACTGCGCCGGAGGATCGACGATGGCCAGCTTCTCAAGACGGGTGACGTCAACGTGTCCGAACTCTTCGAGCGGTGGTTCAACGATGTCATGCGGCACCAAATCGCGCCCAGCACGTTCAGCAACTATCAGACGGTTGTTCGCATGCATGTCCTGCCCGTCCTTGGGAGGAAGAAGCTGGTCGAACTGACGGTTAGCGATGTCGACAAGCTTCTCTCCCTCAAAACGGACGGAGGTCTCTCCCCGTCCACAGTGAGGAGGATTCGAGCCGTGCTGGCTCAGTGCCTCGATCAGGCGATCCGGTGGGAAATAGTTCATCGGAACGTGGCCACACTCTCGAGGTCGCCAAAGATGAATCGCCGCGAAGGTCGAACGCTCACACCGGAGCAAGCGCGACACCTGCTCGAAACGCTCCAAGGGCACCATAACGAAGCGCTGTACGCCCTCATGCTCTCCACCGGACTTCGCCGAGGTGAGGCGCTCGGATTGCAGTGGAACGATTTTGATCGAAACACAGGAGTCTTGAGGGTCTCGCGCCAACTCAAGCGGGAGGGATCTCAACTCGTCACGACGGACACTAAGACCTCACTCAGCCGGCGCGCCGTCAATCTGCCCGAACCGATGCTCAAGGCACTTCTCCGGCACGAAGATAGGCAGGGAGCCCAGAAGGAGCGGTTAGGGAAAACTTGGGTCGAGTCGGGGTTCATCTTCACTTCCACAATCGGAACACCCATCGACCCGAGAAACTTGTATCGAGAATTTCAGAAGGTCTGCCGACTCGCCGGTCTTGGAGATTGGCATCCTCATGAACTTCGCCATTCTGCGGCGAGTCTCATGCTCGCTCAAGGCGTCAAGATTCAGGTCGTTAGCCAGGTGTTGGGTCATTCCTCCATTCGAATGACGGCGGATGTTTACGGACACCTCCTCGACCCCGATCGAAAGGAAGCTGCCGACGCAATGGGGACAGTGCTGTGGAGCGGCGACTAAAGCTCAGACGCGTTCTGCGTTCGCAGGAGTTCATCAACGTACCTTCCAACTCCATCCCGGACCACGAGCCGACGTCGGCCAACCTTGACTGACTGAAGCTTCCCACTCATGACGAGCTCGTACGCTGTCGTCCGTCCAATCCGTAACAGCCCTGCTGCCTCTTCAACCGTTACCAGCACTGGATTCCCAATCCGCGACTTCGAAAGTTCTTTCCTGTCAATGGGCAGTCTCATAGTGCTCCTTACAGAGGAGCGAAATTTTCGCCCTCTATAAGAACTAGCCACACCCATTTCCGCGTTTTCGAACAGAAACTTTGAGAGGAGCTCAAATATTTTCAGAATTTGCGAGAGATTATTTGATTTTGATGGTCACCCAGGTAGCCCGATCGGACGGCTTGGCGCTTCGCGCCCGCCGTCCTCGGGCATTTGGACTTACCAAGACGAGGGACTTGAAAAGCGAGTGTGATGAAAGGGCCTATACGTATTAACAAGGGCGAGCTGATTCAATCATTGCGACTTTTCGATCCACATTGGCAACGAGTCCCAGGCACTTCGCACAGGAATTTGATTCCTCTACGACCTGCCGATCGAAGGCGACGAGAGCCACACGATGATCGAGTCAGACCAGTCGACAGCGGGTTTGCTTGACTTTTATAGGACCTTTGAACAGCGCCGCTCTACGCTAGCAATGTGCCCCAGTGTGTATCCCCTTCCGTATATCTGAAACCGACCAAGTCGCCTTCAGCGCGGCGTGAACATGTGAATGAGTCCGGAACGCAGAGAGCCCATGAGTGGACGATGCCGGTGGAGGGATGAGTGCCCAACGGGTCACAGTCTTCATCTATTTTCAGACACTTAGTGGCGCAATCTGTACTGGAAGCTGAATGAAGATGAAGCGAATCGAAGGTGCGATCATCGTATTCGATGGTTGGAATGTTCGTCCGCATCCGCGAGCAGGGCAGCAAGACCGCATGATGACACTTGAAGGTGGCAGTTCGTGACCACTCTTGTGTCGGGGTCTCCACTCGACGCGTTGTTGACCGACGCCGCATCGGTCATAATCCGAGACCGACGTCGGCGCCCACCATGGCTGCCCGCGGGATATCCGATGAAGCTCATTCTCACTCAGAAGCGATCGTTGCTTGTTGATCATCTTCTTACCCATCCAACGCTTCGCCGGTACTTAAGATCGTCAAATCGATTGACTGACACAAGTTTGATTGATGGAGTGTCGGTTGAATCATTTGCCACCGCCATGATTGGAAGTGTCGACCCGCAGCGGATGGTTGCTACTGCGTTGATCTCCGAAGATGACGCCTTGGCCAACGTCGCTGCGGCATGGGCGGTGGAACCAGACCGAATCCCCATTGGCCCTTCTAGGGCGGCGAGGACCAACTCATCTCCTAAGCAGACCTCCCGCGGACGTCATCCCCAAACGCCTGAAGACAAGGCAATGCCACCATCTGGAATTGAGCCGAATCCAACTCTCCCCGAAGATCTCGAGGAACCGGACGAGGACGAAACCGGTGAACCCGAAGCAGAGGTCACCGAGGTAACTAAAGAGGAGGTTGATTGGAGTTCCGAACGCGCTCAGTTGCTTCGTAGAATCACCAAGTTGGAGAGCGAGATTGACCGTCTCCAAGCGTCGCTTCCATCACGTTCGGAAAAGCGGCGCCAGAATCGACAGCGAGGTGAGCTGAAACGAACCCTTGTAGAACGTCAAACACTGTCTGTGACACTCGAGGCGCTTAGGGAGGAGCGAGACGAGTTACTTCAGATTCGGCACGACCTTGAAGAGCAACTCGACGAAGCGGAAGAAGCCAGACTACGGGATCAGCGCAAAGCGCAACATCTCGAGACTCAACTGGTCAGCATCGAAGGAAGGGCCGGATACTTACAGCGAATGGTCGAGAAAGACCTCGAAGGGCTGGTAGCCGAACGTGCGCAACTCTCCCCAGGTCCGGGACTTACAAGGACGTCGAAGAAGATTGAGACACTCGGAAAGCTCCAAGAGGCACTTCTAGCCGCCTTTCCTCCACAGGGCGAACCAGAACCGCCGCGCAGGTTGGTCGTTCGTCGCCAAACACTCGCCGTTGTCGTAAATCCTCTCGGCGGTGGAGAGGAAATTGGTGGATCGGCGATACTCGTGGAAGCCGGCGGCAGGCGTATCGTCGTCGACGTCGGCTTGCACCCGGATGGTCGAGGGCCCCTGCTGATCCACGAAATTCTGGACGGCCGCCCGCTCGACGCAATAGTCATAACCCACGCCCACAACGATCATGCGGGCTTTGTGCCTGCCATTGTCAATAGATTCCGAAATACTCCTATCTTCTGCTCAGCGGCGACCGCACAGCTTTTACCGACAATGTGGGCTGACTCAGCAAAGGTCATGGAAAGGGCTTTCGAAGAAGCTATTGAATCCGACCGGTTGATTCCACCGCACTACGGTCGAGTCGATGTTGAGGATGCAGAGAGCCGGATTCAACCGCAGTCGTTCGATCGACGCTTCAACGTTGGCGATCTCGGACTTACCTTGTTCAGGGCGGGACATATTCTAGGCGCTGCGGGACTTGTTGTTGAGGCCGGTGACAAGCGGGTCGTGATCACCGGCGACATCAGCGGGCCAGACGAGAACTACCTGTCAGTGGAGCCGACTCGCCTACCGTCCGGTCTCGTCAGAGACGCCGACTTACTGGTCATCGAGACAACGTACTGCGACAAGGATCATGCCAATCGACGACACCAGGAAAGCGGGCTCATCGAAACTGTTCGATCAGTGGTTGAGCGCCGTGGTCGAGTCCTCATACCAGCTTTCGGTCTCGGCCGCTCCCAGGAAGTCGTGATGATTCTCGCTGAACAACTCCCAGAAGTTGATGTTCTCGTCGACGGGATGGCCAGGGAAGTCTCGAGGATTTACGAGTTGATCGGCGCTCAAGCCGGAAAGTCGGTTCAGATTCTCGGTGGACGCGTGCGACCGGTGCAAAACCGGTTTCGGGAGATGCAGAGTTTCCATTCAGGGGTCATTGTGTCGGCCTCCGGAATGCTCACGGGAGGCCCGTCCGTGAAGTGGGCCCAGGAAATCCTTCCTGATGATCGAGCGGCGTTATTGCTATGCGGTTACCAGGATGAGGAGGCACCCGGACGCCGTCTTGAAGAGCTCGCGAGCGGAACAGCAGGATCACGCACGCTCACACTTCCGGATCAGGAGTTCGGAACGATCGACGTACCGGTGAAGGCAGATGTCCGGAAGTATCTCCTCTCCGCTCATGCGGATCAGCGGGGACTAGCTGACATTGTTTCTGTTGTTGGCCCAAAGGCCACGATGCTCGTTCACGGGGAGCCAAGGCGCCAGGCAGTGTTCCGAGCGCTCCTTCGGGGCAAAGGTGTCAAGGTCGTTCCAACCAAGCGCGTTGAGTTATAACGATGGCGACCGAAACTGCAAGTCAACGTCTGAAGTATCTGAGGCGCTTCGACCCCTTGTTAGCCAGTTTGGTTGCTCGCGGAATGCTAAGCGACGGCGACGCCGATATCGTTGTCATTGCCGCGCAGTCCATCGAGTTGCACCGAGAACTTCGGATTGCGGTGCCTGGCGGATCATCCGAACTCTCCGGCTTTATCGCCCTCGACGTGGCGGTCCGGCGATTAGTTGATCCCGGTCGATACGGGGTCAACCCTACCTGCCTAATAACATCAGCCCCGTGGCGGACAATCCATAGTCTCTCGGACGTTGCAGGCGAGGTCATTTCCAAGGATTTACGTGCGGTGCGACTACGAGGTGACGGCAGCGTTCAGGAGATACATAGTTCGCGCACGAGATCTCTTGTTGGAGCGGACCGACTGGTTTTCATAACTCCACGAGTTCGATGGCCGAAACTTGAGATTCTCCTCGGCACCGTGATTGTCGATGCGGCAGCACTCGGCGACGCATTGGACGAAGCACTCGCTTGGGCCCGAGAAAATTCGGAGATCGTTATCGAAGTTGCTGGACTCGATCCGACACTTGAACCATCGGGATTCGAGGTCGACTGGCCATTGATCCAATTCGATTCTCCGCTATGGGGTCGAGTTGACACATGGCCATCAAAAGGTGTCGTTCAGATCGAGTCTGTCGGCGAGGCCCCTGATGGCTTGGAGGAGGCTCGAAGAGAGATCGCTGCTGCACCGAGGGACTCTGATCCTTGGCCTGCCCAGCTCATCGCCGCGGCCGGATTGAGCCGCGCCTTGGCGACAGTGGCAGTTCCACTGTCTTTGTACGATGCTCACACAGCAAAGTCCATCGCGACTTCGTTTGCCGATCGAGTTGAAGCTCTCGATGCGATTCGGCCGAGTGATTTTCCGAGCACCTGGTCGACTTTTGCCGCGACAAGCTGGCCGGGTATCAAACGTCATCTCCTCGACGCTGCCGCTTCCCTTGAGACCAATAATCCAAAGGCAGCTTCAGTCGGCCTGGCGGTCGAAAGACTCCTGGCCGAAGGCACAGATGTCACGATCTGGGTGAACTCAATGGTGCATGCCCGGGCCGTTGAGACGCACCTTTTGACAGCCGGCTTCGGCGTTAGTCCGGACGATTTTGAAATAGGTCGTATTGCGGCGGAGGTGATAAGCACTCGACGTCCGTCCGAACGTCGCACGGCGGCTAGCTTGATCACCGGACTACCGTCAAGTTGGCAACTACCCGCACTTGTCTCCGACAAAATGGAAGGGCCTCTCGTTGTCCTTGCCTACGACTTCGAGCGCGTTCGCATTCCCGGTTACTTCGGTTGGCTTTTGAACGCGAACCGGTTGTCGCGTCACGACGATCGGGTGATCCTAATTGCGCGCACGCTGGGTTCGGGGTTGGATTGTGGTGTGGCGCCGTTACCTGTCCCAATCGCGATCGAGTGTTATGACCAAGAAGGTGTTTCGATAAAAGGTCCAATGGAGTTGGGAGAAGACACCGCCGAACTTGCTGCACTGGCTGACGACGAATGGCTCAATCTCACATTGCAACGTCGTGAGCGAGCGAGCGGCCTTCTGGACGACACAATGTTGCCCGCTCTCGCTTTTCTCGTTGATCCGGGACCGAGCGTGCTACTCGTTGCGGAGAACGCAATGGTTGATCGCCTCGTAGCGGGGAGACTACGGCCCATGCCAGCTAGCGCGCTCAGACGGGGAATGATGATCCTCGGCAGTTCCTCTGGCGGCGAAACCGTCTTTGATCGGGTTCGACCTTTTCTCGATCGACTCCAAGGCATCGGAGCTCGGTTCTGGCTCGACAGATGGGACGACGCTCTAATGAGCGCTTTAACGGAGTGCGGCGGACGCATGGAGCTGGCAAAGGCTCTGGTCGATTCAGGCGCATCAATCGGTGTCGCCGCTGTTGCAGCCTGGCCGAGTCCATATCGAATTGGACCAAGAGATGAAGACAATGTCCTTAGGGTGGCTCAAATCGGACATAGTGTTCCTGTGGCCCATAACGCGCGACGCGTGCATGCTGTTATGCGTGGTGTTCGAACCGAGCACATGAAATTGGGTCGGTTGTTGTCGTCGGCTGTCCGGCGTCACCTCACGGGCGACATCGACGCCTTCGATTCGGTCGAAGAGATTCTTGGTGTGGCCATAGAAGACCTCTTGGGCGAAGTAAGCGTCTCCACAATCCGAGACTGCCTGGGTCGTGGATTTGCACTCGGCTCGACGCTGGGTCGGATACACTCGCCGACCGCAGCGCAGCGCTATTTCGTACGAGAAACAAGTTCGTGACAAACGAGAGAGAACAGAGGGCAGCCGACCAGGAACTCGTGGCCCGTCATCTAGTTGATGGAGTGCGGCAGCGCTTTTCCGGTGAAATGATTCGGCGAATCGTGGGTCGGGAGCCAAATGAAATCGTCGTTCTCGGCGTACTCGACCCCCGTGACCCTGTGCCGGCGGAGCCACCACACTACCCAGATCTGCCCGACGAGCCCGGCGTCCCAATTGACGTGCTTCCGCCTTCTGAACTTGGAGTCACTGTTTGGGTCGACGTACCTGATGATGACACTGGTATCGATTTCGATGTGGACGTCGCGTTTGCCCTTTACATTCCCGAATATCCAACATGGGCGGAGCAACGGGAGTGGATGACAGGCGAGAAAGTCGATGACGATGAGTCGCCCGATGACAAGGCGGACGACGATGACCTATCTGTCGGCGACAACGAACTCGCGGACACCAGCCTGTCAGGTGAGTTGAGCGGTGGCGAGAACGCCAATCCTGTTGGCCCGGGCCGTGATGTTGGGAATAACTCCGTACGGCTCGTCCCTGTGTATGGTCGTCAAGACGTCACTGCCGCGTTTACTATTCGAGTTCCTCTGGGGAGGACTTCGACGGAAAGTGTTGCCACTCAAACGGCGGTTGAAGCGGCGCTCACAGCGGCCGGGCCGAGAGTTGCCTATCAACTGAAGGGACGTTCCAAAGTTGGATTACCCCGCTTGGAGATTGAGGGCGGCGCCGACATCTACGAAGCTGCACTTGCCGAGCGCCGAACTACTGCGCCGCCGCCCATTCCCAACGTTCAGTTCCTGGGATCTGCACTTCAGGATCCACGCGGTGGATGGCGAGTCAACCTCACTCTGGCGAACGTTGTCGAGAGTGAGAGTCGCCGCGCCAAGCCGGCTCAGACCGTTTACGATGCCCGATTCTCGGCGCGACTTTGCTCCGGCTCGTTCAAGAACTTCGGCTACAGGCTTTCCGAGCGTGACTGGCGCACCGAACCGCAAGTGTTCGTCCACGGCCGGTACTGCGTTGGCGACGTCGACGAAAGCCATATGGTTGTTTCGACTAACACGTGGCCAATCTATCGGGATCTCGTCTTCGAATCCCGGACGGACCTCGAGCCCAGTTTTCAGGAACTTGTTGACGAGCCCATTGTCACACTTGAGCGCGTTGAAGAGGCAATGGCTGACTTCGCCTCGCAATGGCGTACGTACCTTGATGTAACACCTCTCACCGACACGATGCGAGAGGCGGCTTGGGTCGATCTTAGAAATTTCGAAGACGAGGCCGCCCGATTTCACAGGGGCATCGATCTCCTCAAGCAGGATCACCGACTTTTCGAATCTTTCGTGGACGCCAATCGAGCGTTCGCACTTCTGAACACACCCAATGGGGTGCACCCGGACCGGGATGTTCCTCGCGGAATTCCTTCCATAACGAGCTGGCGACTATTTCAAATCGTCTTCATCGTCCTCGGCCTTGGCGCTCTGGCTTCGCGCGAACATTCAGACGTTGACCTCCAAGCCGAGCTTGAGATTGCGGATGTTCTTTGGTTTCCAACCGGAGGAGGAAAGAGCGAGGCCTTTCTGGGACTCGTTGCGGTCGGTATATTCTACGACCGACGGAGGGGCAAGAACTTTGGGACTTCCTCACTCATTCGGTTTCCGCTGCGCATGCTCTCGGTTCAGCAGCTCGATCGGGTGCTGCGCCTCTTGACCGCATGCGAGGCGATCCGTTCGAAAGAGGGTTTGGGAGGAGACACCTTTCAGCTGGGATATTTAGTGGGCCGATCAAACACGCCCAACACGCTGTGCCGACCCGCCGATGATCGCTGGGGAGACATACTTCGGATGGCGCAGTGGAACGAGGAGGAGAGGCGCAAGCATGTCGTTATCCCAACCTGCCCTTACTGTCGGTCGACCAGTGTTGAATTAGTCGCCGATTCCACGACTGTGCGATTAAACCATGAATGTCGGGGTTGTGGAAGTCGAATACCTGTCGTTATCAGTGATGACGAAGTGTTCCGAACTATGCCCGTAGTTGTGATCGCCACTGTAGACAAGATGGCGGCCTTAGCCTTCCAGCCGCATTTTTCCCACTTCACTCATGGACCTGCATACCGCTGTCCCGACCACGGTTTTGTCACTTTCGCGTGGGGACCCAGTGGCAGGCGTCGTTGCCTCGCCCGATCATTTTGTAATCGCAGCATTGATGAATGGGAATCAATCGAGCCGTACGACCCGGCGCCCGCGTTACTGATTCAGGATGAAATTCACTTGCTCGCCGAGGACCTGGGTACTCTTGCAGCTCACTACGAGACTCTATTCGCTCACCTATGCAGGGTCGGCTCTCGACTTCCTCCTAAAGTCATCGCGGCAACAGCGACTATCTCCGACTACGAGAATCAAGTTCTCCAACTCTACGCACTACGGCCTCGGCGTTTTCCGACCGAAGGTTTTGTAGAGGGTCAGACCTTCTATGCCGAACGCCTGCCAATTACTCGCCGACTGTTCGTTGGTGCTCTTCCGTCACGTATAGACACTGCTCAGTTTGGGATCGTCGCGGCAGAAGCGTTTCGCGATGGTCTCGAGGTTCTGCGGAGACTTCCCACGCAAGAAGTTGTGGACCGATTGGGCCTCGTGCACTACACCTCGCCCGAGCAAGTGGCAGATCTATTGTTTCGCTTCGAGTTGCAACTGTTCTATGCCAACCGCAAGAACGATGCAGAGCGTGTCCATGAACAAATGAGACGACGCGGTTCTACGGGACCATGCTTCTTCGAAGCTGAACTCTTGACTGGCGACACGCCGCTCGCAGACATTAGTGCTGCAATTCGTAGGGTGGAGAACGAGAGCCTTGCGAGCAATCCGGATCCGGCAACGCGTCTTGGTGCAGTAGCGGGCACCTCGCTCATCTCTCACGGCGTGGACCTAGCTCGACTTAATGTGTTGCATGTTGCCGGCATGCCTTCAACGAACGCTTATTACATGCAGGCGACCGCGCGAGCCGGCCGAACCGATGTCGGCGTTGTTTTCAGTGCATACTCTCGATCCTTCGCTCGCGACCGGTCGGCTTTTCACTTTTTCGAACCTCAGCACCGCTATGGCAACCAATTGGTTGAAGCGGTTTCGCTAAATCGTTTTGCGGTGAACTCCCCGAAGAAGACAGCTACAGGGATGTTGTCGGCGCTCATCATTAACCGGGTGGCCCGCGACAGGAGGCTAAACCCACCGAACGGACGGGAGATTGCAAACCTGCTATTCCGAGAGAACTTCCAGGCCTGGTATTCCGCTCAGCCGCAGCAAGTGGAGGCCGACTTGCTCGCGGAAGTAGAGGTTGCTTATGCCACCTTGGCACCGGTGCTCGACAGAGTTGTCGGTCGCTACTTCGCAGAAAAAGTGACGCACCTCTTAACACAGGAACTGGCAAATCTCCGTGCAGGCGTAGCGTTCACGATCCAAAGATGCTTCCTGAACAAGCCGCCCTCCAGCTTTCGAGACATTGACGAAGCTGTTGAGTTCGGCACATTTGGGCACTATTCTCGGTTGGACTTTGAGACTCTTGCGCGTCGCAGGGACCGCGACGTACGAGACGACTCGGAGGCTCCGCAGGCCATTGAAGTCGAGGACATCGGATAATGGAGCGATCTCGCGTCACGGTGGAGTATCGGCATCTTCACCAGCAGTGCTTCGAGCATGAGGCCGAAGGTATTCACTGCGTCGTACAAAACATCACCGGCGGTCTGCCAGAAGTGCTCACCAAGGCCCAGGCCCTTGACGCTGTCGAGAGTCGGCTTCAGCGCTGGACAGGCCCATTGGAAGGTTTTGCCCGTCCTGTCACCGACTACGCGGAAAACTATCGCTTGGTTGTACCGGAACTGATCGAGTGGGACCTCTGGCCCCGGGTCTATTCCTGTGATCGTTGCCATCAAATATTTCAAACAGATGAAAATACTGAACTTCGAAGGACGTGCGTAGTTGCTTCGTGCGGAGGCGTTCATCGCCAACTGCCCTATTACCGAGTCCACCGCTGCGGACGCCGTCAACAAATGACGATCCCTAGGTGTCGCGTCGATGATTCTCATCCGATGGTGTTCCATGATTCTGGTTCGTTTATCACCGCATATTTCACTTGTCGTGTGTGCGCAGACCGCTATGAACTTTTCGGCGGACAGTGCCATTGCACGTTGGCAAACTTAACTGCGCGCGATCGTCAGTACCGCCTAGTCAGAGCCCGAGACAGCAAAGCGTTCTACCCGCAGCACGTCACGGTTGTTAATATTTCAGCTCGAATCGCACGAGCACTTGAGGCCCCACGCGGGCCGTTGTGGGCTTTTGCCCACTACCTTGGTAGCGTCGTTGACTTATCGGGGCTCGTAGAGGAAGCTGCCGGTCGTCATGTCGCAAACGACGAGGCAACAGCGCAAAGACTTCTTGACCTTGTAACCAGCCAATCTGGTCTGTCCGACGAAGAACGTGAGGACATGGTCCAACTGGTGAACAAGAGACGCGGTGAGGAGCCGGGTCTCAATGCTGCCGGAGTACTACTGTCCGACACCACCCTGGCAGAGGGGAGGAAGGATCGCCGTTTACTCGAACGTGCCTTTATCTTCTACGAACGCGAACCGGAGGACGTCACCAATATTGCCGTGAGGTATCGAGAAGAAGGGCATCACGGTATGGCAAGTCGCTTAGAGGAAGGCGTCCAAGCGACCGTTGACCTCGGGTTCTCTAGGGTGTCGGTCGTTAGGGAACTTCCAATCGCCTTAGTCGCTTTCGGCTTCACACGCGAGTTCTCCGACTACCGAGCTCAGCTGAAGCCCCTTGAGCCTCCCGAGCGACGGAGTTCAACTACGCGACCACTCGTGACCATTGAGTCCAACACTGAGGCCATCATTTTTGAGCTTGACCCAGCGAGGTTATGGAGTTGGTGTCACCGAAATGGCTGGACCTCGGATGAACCCGATTCGGACACCGTGGCCGCTCGAGCCTGGGTTTTGAGCAATACCTATGCGATGGAACCGACGGCCGCTGCTATGGCCATACAGAGGCTCAGTCATGCTTGGGCGCATACGCTGATACACGCACTCGAGGGTCGATCAGCCTTTGGACCTAACTCGGTCGCCGAGTACTTGCTCGAGCGAACTGGATCCTTTTTTCTTTACGTTGCCAACTATTCGAGTTTCAATCTGGGCGGCTTAACTACTTTGGTCGAGCAACACCTCACCGAATGGATGTTGGCGGCCGTCGAGCAGACCGACTGCGTGCACGATCCAGTATGTCTCAATGAACGTGGAGGCTGTCACAAATGCCTCGCCCTTGCATTCCACTGTGAACGCTTTAATCGAGGTCTTCATCGGGGCTATCTTCTTGGATCCGATACCCTCTCGGTTAGCACCGGCTGGCTGCAGCATGTCTGATCCTGCAGAAGAGACCAGCGCGGCGCTCGACCTTCTCGAGTTGATCGATCCAGCCAAGCCACTATCCGGCTTTGAATTGCCTGATGGCACGGGACTCGATGCAATGATTTCGAACTTGAGTCCAAGCGGCGACCGCACTACGCGGGCGGCGATCGCCGCACTCCTCGATCGGCTCGGACTTCGCTCCGAGACGCTTGACCACGATTCGGTTAGTCATTTCGTCGAAGTGATTCAATATGTCTCTACGATTCGCCATCAGATTCGGATACGGACTCCGCCCTCTTCCAGTTCGCTTGTCGTCACCGCAAGCGGCTCCATGCTCCTTCGCGAGATGCGCCAAGAGATGGCACTCGTGCCACTCTTTCAACTTGTGGAAGACGTCGTACGAAGTGCATTGAATCACTGTTGGATTGGTGCTCCATACTGGAACCTCGATGCCATCGATCGGCTCCGACCGGCACTCACCGGGTTCGCTAGAAGGGGCGGACACGTTAGTTTCGTCTGTCAGGGACTCTTGACTGACCCGAGTGAACGCGACCCATTGCCTCTACTTCGACGGGCTGCACGGGACTTCGAGAGTGAAGGCGGGACTGCGGCGGTCTGGGGATTTACCGCTCGAAACTTGACCCGAGAACCAGTTCTCCTGCATGCCAAGTTTGCCTTGGCGGACAGCCGTCTCGGATATCTTGGGTCAGCGAATATGACTCGCCAGGGGTTTGACTCCCATTTCGAGATAGGTGTCCGCCTAGGAACCGCCGAAGTCGTCGATCTTCTCGCATTGCTCGAACGCCTAATCCAGCTCGAACTCCTCGTAATTTCGTCACCGTGACTCTCAGAAGAACATCTGGGCTGGAAGGCTTAACAACAATGAGGGAATCGGAATGGCAAACTTTCCGTGACGGACAGGTGCCCAAGCGACGCGTATCTGCACGGAGGTCATTGGCCGACCGTTACGACGGCGTAACAGTCGATCATCCCGAACTCGCTCACTCAGTTGGTACTAAGCGGCGAGATGAGCCGCTTTTCCAAGTCGTGCCTTACAAGGAGGCGTTCAGCCCTAACTTGGTCCGGACTGTGCTTAATCATGTCGGCGTCAGCGACGGGACGCTCCTCGATCCGTTTGTCGGAGCAGGGACAAGTGTTCTTGTTGCGGCCGAACGGGGTATGTCGGGAACCGGAATCGACCTTCTTCCCTTCGCAGTCTTCGCTGCACAAACGCTGCTGCGAGTTGGTGAGTCGGACTGGCTTCTCATTGACAACCTCGAGAATCAACTACTTGCGCGTGTCGGCGATGCCAAAGGACGTTTCCCCGATTTTCCGGTTAGGAAATGGGCGTTTAATCCGGCCGCTCTCAGCCAACTAACTGACCTCCACGATTTAATCAGCGACCTTCGACCAAGTAGCGAAAGAGATGTGCTGAGATTAGCGCTTCTTTGCTGCGTCGAAGAGATGTCTCAAGCAACCAAAGACGGGACCTCCTTGCGCAAACGTCCATACGGGCACCGCGATGGTCGCTATGGACTGTGCCACACTCGAGCGGACGTTCGTGCCGCCTTCTCGCAGAAACTCACACTTCTCCGCGCGGGATCTGGTTCGATTCCAACTGTTCCGGCAGGAAGCGAACTTATTATCGGAGACACTCGCGACGTTGGAAAGCTGCTCGCCGGTCGAAAATTCGATATTGCCGTGTGCTCGCCGCCGTACCCGAATCGCTATGACTATGTAAGCAAATACCAACTCGAGTTGGGGTTTGGCTTCATCGGCGATTCTGTAGACCTACGGAGGCTGCGCAAATCCCAACTGCGCTCCCATATGGAAGCACCTTGGGCCGAAAAGCGCACACTCGACATAGATGCGCTCGACGAGTTCCTGGTTGCGTTACTTGCAAGTGAACACCGAACGGGGGAGGTCGGGCGAGTGTTCCGAATGGTGAGCGGCTACTTCGAGGACATGTCCGAAGTACTCGCCGGAATGCATTCTGTCATGCGACCCGGTGCGTCAGTGGCCATTGTCGTTGGCACCCAGGTATTCGCCAACGAGACGCTCCCGACGGATCTGATACTTAGCGAGATCGCCGAATTTCATGGATACGCTGTTAAGGAGATTTGGGTCGCCCGTCAGAAAGGCATTGCCGTCCAGCAGCGCCAACGGTACAAGAATCCTAATAGTTCGCGAGAATCGGTACTCCTCCTCTCAGCGTGATGTCATCGATTGATTATGACGTCCCTCACAGGTCACAAGGTCCGAGAAGACGGTTGTGGTGCATTCGAAAAGGGCACTTCACGCGTTTGCTGGTGGTCGGCCGTTGAAGAAGAAGGCGCTGATCGTTGAAAGAGTCTGGACGCGGTTCCAGAAGCGTGACGCCGAATGTGCGCAACGAACTTGGACTCCAGGTGCTTGGAGATAACTGGTGTCGAGAACCGACACGCGCCCGAGGTTCACGCTCCCTCGTAATGGAAGGTAGCTGGTCAAGTCTTGCGCCATCAACTCCATCTGATAATCGGAAGAGGTCCGTCTTGCATTTGAAGAAGCTCTCTAAAAAAGCGGAACACCAATGAGCGATGATTGCGAAACATTCACATTGAGTTGGAATCGGTCGACCAATTCTTGAACCACTTCTCTAAACCATGGCTGCGAGTCAGGCGCCACACTTACTGAGGCGACCAACTTGTTGATGTCGACGGCGAGCGCGATTCCAAGATCGGTGTCACGAGGATCAATGAGTCCCTCGCCCTTTGGTGGTCGGATCGCGAGGACTCTGATCTCTTTTTCATGTTCGAAACTCTTGCGTTTGCAAACAAATGGCCAAAAACCGTCTTCCTCAGGAATCTTGTCCTTCTCGTAGTCCATGTAGTGAACTTCTCCTAGGTAGACACGATCCTCCAACGCAGCACTTCCGTTTTCGACTTCGTCTTGCAGACGAGTAATGGTAGAAGTCACTGCGACACCCATCCCTCTTGACCCATAGATCGACCACATCGCAGCGGACTCATGAGGGGAGTAGTGCCAGCAGTTGATATAGATCCAGTACCGGACGATATTCCGAGCCCTGCCCCAATCGGTGGGTCGCTCGACGCCGCTTTCCCGGAACCACTCCTCCTGCTCTCTTATGTTCACCTCAGGCATTGAACCTTCGAAGGGATCGCCGAGGAGATCGGATCGCGAAAGATAAAGCGATCGATCCTTCAGGAAACTGACAAATTTGGCGAGGTCCATGTAGCGCCAGATCGTTGTTTCTTGGGACAAAGGCAGCGTAAATGTGTCGCGATCTCGCACATAAGGCATCGGGCCAACATAATTCATCCTGGCGCGCAGGCTCGTCGTCGCCTTGACGCGATGAGATCATCAACGGATATTGAAACCTGATGGGTAGGCAAGATGGCGCCGGTCGAATATGAAGTTGACGTTGTGAAGTGGACCCCGAAAACTGGACACCGACCTAAGTTCTGGGCACTGACGCATCCTGGGGGTGCTCGTGCATTATCGAGAATATCGACCTGGCACAGCGCGCAATGGTATTACTTCAGCAGATACTTCAGCAGTTGAATTGAATTGAGGTGAATTCTAATGAACGGGGATGAATTGAAAGTACAACGAACGAAGTCAGTTTGGACCAATATGAACTGCCTTGAACGGCTATCGAGCCGATGGCATGCAAGGGGTCCGGGGTTCGAGTCCCCGTACCTCCACTTGAAAGTCCTTATTGCTAAGGACGTTGCGAATCCTCATCAGTCCACATATCCGAATCGTCAGCGATTGCGTCAGCAAATAATTTCTTGGTTAAAGGTGGCGGGACCCTTTTCCACGATTCACCGACATGAGGATAATTTCAGGCGCTCATTGTGGCAGGTACAACCCGTAGACCGACGTCCAGGGAGGCGGCGTGTAGTTGGCGATCCCACACCGCTACCACGAGATTTTCAAGTCCCGTGGCGAGAGCACTGGCGAGGTGGACAGCGTCAGCACCACGCAGTACCGAATTTCGAGTGAGCCTTCCTGCGTTGCTCGCTACTTCAGCGTTTAATTCGATCAGCCGTACCGCCCCCCAATGCAATTCCCAAGCCGCTTCTGCCTCGTCGCATTCACGACTGGTAATGGTTTTGTTCCGTTCGGCGGTTGCCAGAGCGGCGCGCACTTCCGGGTAGGCCAATCTGCTGGAAACGGCAGCGTCACAGCCGTCCCAAACTTTGTTCGCTAGATCGCTTCCGGCCTCCGTCATCAACAATTTTACAAAAGCGCTTGAATCAAAATAGACAACGGCCACGATCAGCGACGCTGCTCACTCACTAGGTCGGCAACTGAAGATGATGGGGTAGGTCGGCGACGACCGCGCGCTTTGATCCTTGTGGAAACAGTGGGCCGAGATATAAGGCCCTCCAGCGTGAGGCGTTCCAACGTCAATGAGGAGTCCAGCCCAATGAGACGCGCGATGGGAACGCCTCGATCGGTAACGACTATCTCTTCACCAGCTCGCGCCTGGTCCAGCCAGTCGCTCAAGTGAGCTCGCAAATCAGTAATCGCGACGTTCATGATTACAGTGTACATCAGCTCACTCATTATCTGTACAGAATTCTTATGGATTCGGACAACTTCCAACGGTCCCTTCTTACTGACACTTTCGAAAGAACCCGCGTCGAGAAACTGCACACCTATTTGGCACGCCACTGCTGATTTAGCGAATTCGCTGAATTCGTGCGTTCGCTTCACCGAGTAGGAAAACGGTGGGGTCGAATGGTCCGTCGAACGACTCAACCATTGCGTCGTGCCGGATGTGCTCGGGATCGGTCATCGCCTTTGCGAAATCCGCAAATCCCCAGGGTCCGCCCGTGTCCTCAGGCGGACACGCCCTCGCACCGTCCAGACAGACGGCGTGGCTCATGGGCGTGGCGACGCCATTGACAGATTCGACGTCGACATCGTGAATCCAGGTGTCACCGAAGTCGTATTCGTAGGTGAAGTGATCACCTTCGTCTAGCAACAAGTGAATTCGAACTCCGTCCTCATCGAGATCCCTCTCCTCTATTTCCGCTTCAAAATCGGGAGGGCCATACCGCTTTCCATAAATCTCAAAGACGTGCAAATGACGGTCCTCCCATCCCATCGCCGCCTGGAATACTGCGTGCAGCTTCTCGAGCGTCATGGCTCCCGGCAGCAACACTCGACGCCACACCAACGGATCAGTGCCACGTAGGGCAATCTTCACTTGCAGCGTGATTCTTCCGGTGGGATGTCGGGCGGTTTCGTTCACGACGCCAGATTAGGAGGACCGGACCGTCCCGACCGTGGACCAAAATTCTAGGCTTACAATGCCTTTCAATCTTCCATCGTCAGTTGTTCCATTCAAGTAATAGCCACCGCCAAAGTGGCGGTGAATATCGAAGGGATTCGTTATGAGTCAAATCCAGGGTGGGCCAATACGGGTCTTGATCTTCGCAGCGTCTTTGCAATCAACGTCGCGTAACGCCGCACTGGCGGACCTCGCGGCACGAGTGGTTGCGGAGAACAACGGGATCGCCCATCTGGCCTCGATGCGAGACTTCGATTCACCATCGTTCGATGCCGACGTCGACCAGGCGGAAGGGCTTCCTCGAGGTGCCGATCGACTACGTGAGCAGTTAGAGGATTCGGACGCCTTCATCATCGCCTCGCCGGAGTACAACGCGTCGATGCCCGGCGTGTTAAAGAACGTCATTGACTGGGTCTCGCGGGCCAAGCCGCAGCCGTTCAACGAGCGGCACGGCCTTCTGTTGTCGGCGTCGCCGTCGATGATGGGAGGCAATCGAGGACTGTGGGCCTTACGAATACCGTTTGAACATCTTGGCGCACGAATCTATCCGGACATGTTCTCTCTGGCCCAGGCTCACGTCGCGATGGGATCAGACGGTCGAATTGCGGATCCGGTATTGCAGAAGCGATTTGAATCCAACATTCTCAATTTCATGGATTTGGTGGAGGCCGACACCCACTACCCGTGCATCAAGCGAGCGTGGATCGAGTACCTCGGTGAACGTCCTGATCCCGTCGTCGATCGAGTGGAGGCCGCGAGTTCTAACTGAACCATCTGAGCGTCGGTCCGGTCAATCGAAGACGCACGTGCGCGTTCCGAACACGATGACCCGCTGCTCAAGGTGCAGTCGGATCGCCGAGGCCAGGACTGAACGCTCAATGTCCGCGCCGCGGCGTGTCATGTCCGCAACGTCGTCACGGTGCGTGATGTGAACGACGTCTTGGGCGATGATCGGTCCCGCGTCCAAATCAGCGGTTACGTAGTGCGCCGTAGCCCCGATGATCTTGACGCCGCGCTCGTGTGCCCGAGCGTACGGATTGGACCCGACGAACGCTGGCAGGAACGAATGATGGATGTTGATGATTCGCTGCTCGAAGCGGCTCACCAACCAGGCCGGCAGGACGCGCATGTAGCGGGCCAGGACGATGAGGTCGGGGTCTAGTTGGTCCAGCACCTCACCGAGATGACGTTCTTGCTCGTCGCGGTTCTCGCCCATCGGAAGGTAGGAGAATGGCACGCCGTAGCGCTCAGCCAGTTCGCGGGCCACCTCGCGGTCACTGACCAGGCCGACAACGTCACAGTCCAACTGTCCGATGGCGCTTCGCGCGATGAGGTCGCTCGGGCAGTGAAGCGTCGACGAACACAGCACCACTACTCGCGAGCGTCGTCGGGCAATCGGAGTAATCGTGAAGTTCGCCGAGAGCGGCGAACGAAGTTCGTCGAGACGTCGAGCGAGTACCTTGGCGTCCACTCCCCCGGCGACCTCGACGCGACACCCGAAGTCGCCTTCCACGACGTCGGTGTGCTGATCCAGTTCGACAATGTTGCCGCCCGCCGCCTGAATACTGGCCGCCAAGCTCGCGACGATGCCCGAACGGTCCGGAGATCGAACCAGGACAATCAGTCCCTGTAACCAGTCGTCAGTCACGGCGTGAATGTCCGCTGGAGAATCGGGCGTTTCCATGGAACCGTATGGTATCGGGCAGGTCGCGGCGCTATCGTCGACAAATACTCTCTCGACATTTTTCAGGTTCTGATCGAAGCGGGGGCAACGCGAGGGCCCGCTGATAGAGACGCCACCAAGTTGGCGATCCCATACGGCGACAATGAGATCGTCCGTTCCCATCGCCAGGGTGAGTAATGATTCTTTGAATGTCAATGGAACACGAGCTTGAGTCGCGAATTTCTGGTATCTCTGGATTTCTTGAAGACAATGCCAGAGAGGTGGATTGCGCTGAGGCGTTGCCGAGCCAACACTTAACTGCATTCGCGACCTCGGGACTCTACGGAGCCTTCGCGCCGATTTCGGTCGGCGGACTCGAAATCGATTTCCGCACGTTGTGCGCAGTGGTCGAAGAGTTCGCAGCAGCGTGCCTCACGACGACTTTTGTCTGGATCCAGCATTTCAGACTGCTTGCTGCTCTCCTTGATGCCTCAACTCCGGTGGGAATTCGCCAACTATTGCCGCTCGCCGTAAATGGGCAGTTGAAAGGTGGTGTCGCACTGAGCGGACTCCTTCCCGGTCCTCCTCGTTTGAGGGCGACTGAAGCCAATGATGGATGGACTCTCGATGGCGATGCTCACTGGGTCAGCGGCTGGGGAACTGTCGACATGCTTTTCGTCACGGCGCGCCAGTCAGACGACACGGTTGTCAACTTCGTGATTGACGCCATCGGTCAATCCGGCCTCGAAGTGACCCGTCATCGACTATCTGCGATGAATGCATCGTCAACGGTCCGACTGGCATTCACCGATTTCCTGGTGCCCCATGCTCGTTACGTGGGAAGGCAGCCGTATTCGCCGGAACATGAACCTCCCGAAGGATTGCGCCTCAATGGCTCACTTGCCCTCGGCGTCGCCCGTCGATGTTGTGAACTACTCGGACCAACGTCGCTCGATGACGAGTTGCGTCGATGTCGCGACGACCTTGACGCATATGACACGACGGACATCGCTGTTTCCCGTGCACGGGCGACTGAGCTCGCGGTGCGCGCCGCGCACGTACTTGCAGTGTCGCGTGGCAGTCAGTCCGCGATTTCAGGCGACATCGCCGAACGAACCAGCCGAGAGGCGGCACTCCTTCTCGTCTTCGCGAGTCGCCCCGCGATTAAGGCATCGCTTCTCGACCTCATGATCGAAGGCAGATGATTCAGTCAACGGCGAGAGGATCGATCGCAATCGTCCCGTCGACCAAGTTCGAAGTCACTTTCAACTCGACGTTCCGAAAGCGTCGAATTGTGAGCCAGCCGATCCCCGCGGCCACGAAGCACGACGCCGCACCCACTCCGAGACCCACCCGAGCGCTGGTTTCACTGGTGATCCAACCAATGAGCGGCCCACCAATCGGCGTCGTTCCCATGAAGGCGACCGCCCACAACGCCATCACCCGTCCCCGCATCTGCGGGTCGGTCTCCAGTTGCAGTGTCGAGTTCGTCATGGAAAGGAAGGCGACACTCGCGAAGCCGACCAGGGCGAGCGCGGCGAACTCAATACCCAGTGTGGGTGAAAGGGCCGCCAAGGTTATGAAGGCCCCGAAGAGAAGAGCTGCGCGGGTAATCGCTCGAGTACCGGTCTTTCCTCTGGACGCGGTCCATAGTCCACCGATGATCGCACCCACGCCCATCGAGGCCATTATCAAGCCGTAGTCCTCAGAGTTGCCGTGAAAGACTCGACCGGCCACGATCGGCAACGTCACTTGGAACTCGTAAGCCAGCATGCCGACGAGCGACATCATGATCAGCGGGTACAAGAGTTTTGGCGTCGCGGCGATGTAGCGGAAACCTTCGCGCAACTGACCCTTCGCCCGTTCGGTGGGCACGCTGGGACTCAGCGTTGACCGGTCCATGATCATGAGCGATACGACGACCGCCACGAAGCTCACTGCGTTGAGAGCGAAGCACCACCCTTCACCAAAGGAGGCGATGAGCACGCCCGCGACGGCCGGACCGACGGCGCGCGCCACGTTGTTCATGGTCGAATTCAGGCTGACGGCGTTGCGGAGGTCCTTCGGCCCGACCATCTCCATCATGAAGGACTGACGCGACGGGTTCTCGAAGGCGTTGTTGAGGCCCAGCACGATGGCCAGGATGCAGACGTCGAGAAAGGTGACGACGTGTGCCAGCGTCAGCACGGCAAGGATGGCGGCTTGCACCCCCATGGCCGCCTGCAAGGCGATCATCAGACGCCGCTTGTCGACCCGGTCGGCCACCACTCCCCCGTAGGGACCAAGGAGGAGGACCGGCAGCGTTTGGAGGGCCACGACGAATCCAATGTCCGTGGCCGAGTGGGTCAAGGTGAAGACCAACCACGACTGGGCCGTCATCTGCATCCAGGTGCCGATCAACGAGGTCGTCTGGCCGAAGAAGAATTTGCGGTAGTTGCGATTGGAGAGGGACGAGAAGGTTCGTCGCGCCGATACCTTGACGTTCATTGATCGCGGTCCCGGAGCGTGGCGACGATGGTTTCGAGGGCCGGCGTCGCGGCACTGAGCGCCTGTTTCTCTTCTTTCGAGAGTTGCCCGAGGGCGAACAGGAGGGCGTCGGTGCGCTCGTTACGAATCGTCTCGCGTAGAGACAAGCCTTCCGGCGTCGCGGCCAAGTGGATGACCCGAGCGTCCTCGGGGTCAGCGGTTCGAGTGACCATTCCGGCGCCTTCCAGTTTCGCGACGATGCGCGACAACATGGTCGGGTTGAGGCCCTCTTCTCGAGCCAGATCCGACAACCGAAGTGAACCGGCGCGGGCAATCGCCATCAACACTTCTCGTTGGCTGGAAGAGAGTTCCTTCTGCGCGTGGGTAAATCGAAGGCTTCGATTGAGTCGTGCGAGAGTGACGCGAAGGCGCTCGGCGAGCTGACGCTCTTTCTCGGTCGGTTCTCTCGTGGCGTCGGACATCACTTCAGTATACCAGTACTTGCTTGCCAGCAAGCAAGTACATTGGTCACGTATTCGCCGTCCCTTCCCGTGTTCTACGGTAGGCAAGACCCAGGGGGCGTAATGAATCGTGTCGAGCTCGAATCCAAGCTCAACGAAGGTCGAAACTGGCTGCTCGCGAAGTACGAAGGGTTGAGCGAAGAAGAGATGAGGCGACCGCTCACCACGAGTGAACACGATCCCGACAATCACTGGAACGCGCTCGATCACCTCGCCCATTTGGCGCTGATAGAGCGTGATTTCAACGCGATGGTGCAACGCCATTTCGCCGGTGCTTCGAATCCGGTCGGACTAATAACCGACGACGAGGGGCAGTCGCGCACTCTCGACGCGATCACGAAGATCGTGCACGCCCGGACCGAAGAATGGCAAGTAGCCCACCACGATGCGACATTCAGCGAAGTCGTGGCACTAACGGCCGCGCAGCGAGGCGCGACGCTGCATCTCATTGCCGAATTGAGCGATTCGCAACTCGGAGAGATACTCCCTACGGCACCCTGGGCCGATGGCACCGTCGGCGGCGTGTTGGGCGCCAATGCCGACCACGGTCGAATGCACTGGAAGTGGTTGAAGGAGGCCGGCCTCTAGAGCGCGACCACCTACCAGGCGGCAGATGAACGAGTCGCTTCGAAACGGATTGAACGCACCAGTGCGCTCTAGACGAGTCACCAACTATTCTTCGTGCGGAGGTGGGAATCGCCTCGCGTGACACGCCACAACCGGAGGAGTGAGAATGTTCGACGTCATCCTGGTAGGAGCCGATGATTCACCGACGGCCCGCCGCGCAGTGGAGGCCGCCTGTGAAATCTGTGCGATGTCCAAGGGAACACTCCACATCGTGACGGCCTTCGACCAGCTTTCGATCGTGGGCGGCGGCGATACCCACGAGTTCAAGAACGTCATCAACGAAGAGGACGGCCGGGCGCTCCTCCAAACGCTCTCCTTTATCGCCAAGAAGCACGAGGTCGAACCGGTGCTGCATTCGGCCAAGGGCGACGCGGCCGACATCTTGATCGCCAAAGCCGACGAAGTCGGAGCCGACCTGATCGTCGTGGGAAATCGCGGCATGAAGGGCGTGCGTCGGGTTCTCGGGAGCGTTCCCAATTCGGTGGCCCACGGCGCGGCCTGCTCCGTGCTCATCGTCGACACGACGGAGTAAACGGCGACCTTTTCGGCGCGAAGCACCGTAGGTTGTTCGTATGGTGCGTAACCAGCGGTCGCTTGACGGTTGGACGTTGACTTGGTTGGGATCCGCCGCGTTTTGGAGCCTCGGCCTCGTGGCGGCCGGATTCTTCGTCAATGGCTACTCCACCACCGATAGTTCTGGGCTGTCTAGTCCTAGTCTGACGCTCGTTCAAGAAAACGGACTCAAAGTTCTTGCTCCCCTGATCGTTCCCTTGGCCGCCGTCGTGATCGTTGCCCTCGCGCTTGGGCATCGACGGCGAGCTCACAAGCGCGGCGTCGGCCTGCTCGTATGGATCGTTTTTGGCCTATTGGCGTTACTCGTGCCCCTCGGTGCCCTTACTATTGGCCCGTTCATTTTTCCGGTGGCCTTCTTCGTGCTGATGGCAATCGTCCAAGT
Source organism: uncultured Acidimicrobiaceae bacterium (assembly GCA_963716515.1). Taxonomy (GTDB): domain Bacteria; phylum Actinomycetota; class Acidimicrobiia; order Acidimicrobiales; family RAAP-2; genus RAAP-2. Next base: position 484,594 of record OY970319.1, on the reverse strand, counting down.
AAGGGGGCAATCGCCTTCACTGGAGCCCGTTGCTCGTTGATGCATCGCGGACCTTCACTTCTTTAGCGAAACTGCTTCGGTCAATGAAGTCGCGGGCACGGTCATTTCGCGAATCGCGACTACTTGACTTGGGGTATGACTCGTTCGGCGACGAGTCGCAGATGGTCCAGATCCGAGAGGTCGAGCACCTGGAGATACATCCTTCGCGCACCGACGTCGGCAAATGACTGAATCTTCTCGACGACTTCCTCTACCGTCCCCGCCAGACCATTGGCCCGAAGCTCAGCGACCTCGCGACCGATGCGCAGCGCTCGACGTTCGATCTCCGCTTCGTTCTCACCCACACAAAGAACCTGCGCGGCCGACAAGACGATGGAGTCGCGACCGCGACCGGAACCTTCACAGGCTTCACGAACCCGATCGAACTGGGACGACGTCTCCTCGAGGCCATTGAATGGCATGTTGAACTCTTGGGCGAATCTCGCGGCCAACTGCGGGGTGCGTACCTTCCCGCCCCCGCCGATCAACACCGGTGGTCGGGGTCTCTGGACCGGCTTGGGCAACGCCGGACTATCGGTCACTTGATAGTGCTTGCCCGGAAACGAGAAGGATTCGCCAAGCGGCGTCTCCCAGAGACCCGTGATGACCGCCAGCTGTTCGCTGAGTCGTTCGAAACGCTCCCCCAAGGACGGGAAGTCGATGCCGTAGGCGGCGTGCTCGCTGGCGAACCACCCGGTGCCGATGCCCGTCGTACGTCGCGCCTTGTTGCGGTTCAGTGAACACTCGCAGTTCCATACGTCATCCTCCAGAGATCAAATCGTGACCATGTTAGGCACGACGCAGCGCCGGAAAATCTTGGTGGTGAGACGGCCCGCGCCATTTCGGACCTCGAACGGACGAAGTATGAATCCGGTCTTGGCCGTGGGTCCTGGTCGGGTGTTTCGTCCTCAGCTTTGCTCTACGTCGCCACGGCGAGGCCGACAAGGCGAACCGAACCGAGCAACTCTTCAATGACCCTTCGACGGGCCGCGTCGTGCGCGTCTGGCTCGACCCCGCCAGAGAGCGCCACTACGTCGCCGAGGGAAACGTCGCTCGACTTGAGCCGAGTGCTTTCGCCTTACGGCGGTGAATCCCGCAGAAGTCGAACCTTAGGCGGCGCGACGAGAAGCCACGCCTCGACGATCAGGTCAGCCAGGGTGTCCCACTGCGGCGCATTCCCCTCATCGTGGCCGTCGAGATAGGCACCGACCCAACCGCGCCCGCCGACGTAAGGGGGTCGAAAGTACCGTTCCCCGTCGTCCTGCATCAGTGACTCTTGCACCCCGGCACCGGCGGCGAAGGTGACCGAGACCCGATCGTCGTGGTGATGATCGGACATGGCCACGAAGTTCTTCTTGTCGTTGATGAACCACGACGCCTCACCGTGACTGAGGCGCTCGATGACCTGCGGCAGATCCATGCAGATCGCTCGCACGCGTTCCGTGGCGATCTCTCCCTCGCGCTTGGGCCTTTGGTCGGGAGTTACGCCGGACATGACGCGAGCGTAGCGCCGGGTTCATTCCGGGTCTGAGGATTCTTGACGTCGACTACTGGGAGCGGCCGATTCAGGTCTCAGCCGATGCCGCCTCGTCGGCGCTCGGTGGCTCGCCACGTCCAGCGACCGAAGAGCAAGAGAGCGGCGAGCAGCAACAGAGCGAACAGGAGTGGCCCGGCGATTCGGATCAACCATTCCACTCCGGCGGCGAAGCCGTGGAGCGATTCGTGCCACGCCTTGTCGATGCCCGTGGCGTGGTGCGCGGGCGTAATGACGGGATGCCCGGCTTCGCTCAACGAGACGGTCAACGTGGCGTACGTAGTTTCGGAGTTGAGCAGGTTCAGTTGAGCCTGGAGCTGCTCGATCTGGCTCTGAATGGAGTTGAGTTGTTCCTGCACGGAGAGGATGCCACCGATGGAGTTAGTCCTGGCCATGATCGCCAGGTACTGCGCTCGACTGACTTTCAAGGCGCTGATCCGAGCCTGCAGATCCACGTACTGGCCCGTGACGTCGGCGGCGGAGGTGACGACCGACGTCGCCAACCCGGCGTGTCGCACCTGATCCACCAGCATCGTGAAATTGTGCTCCGGAACTTGAAGGACGATGGAACCGGTCGAGAACGAGTGGGACGCTTTCGTACCAATGTGCGACTGCGTGCTGGCGACGAAACCTCCGTCGGTGGTGGCGAAATCGGTCAGTCGCGTCAGTGTCGACTGAAAGTGCTTGTTGCCGACGGTCAGGTCAATGGTTCCGACCTCTTCAACGCGAAGTGAGCCGTCGAGTGAGGCAGTCTTCCCCACTTGAATGGTTTTCGCCAATGTCGTTGAACCCGTATTCGCAAACTGCCCAGACGTCGCGTCGATGGTGAAACCAGTCCCCGTAGTTGCCAGACCGGGAGCGGCGGCGTTCACGCTCTTTCGACCGTATAGCAACGCTTGGCCATGTACGTTAATGACAGCATTTTTGGGACTCGCCGGGCCCTCAGCATTGAAGAGCGGCACGGCGACGGCCAGCACCACGATGCACGCCGCGGCCGCCAGAAAAGTCGATTGAACCCGGCCGGTGCGCTGAATGAAGGCGCGGATGCGATGAGCTTCATCCGGGTTGGCCGCCTCGCGCGCCCCATCGAGGATTCTCTCGACGGCGCCGTCGGCGATTTTGAAATCGTCGGCCGCTTCTCGCAGCGCTCGCTTCATCATCTCTTCGTCAAAATTGGTCATGACTGTCTCTCCTTACGAGAAGCGATCGAATTGGGCGCTTCGGACTGAAGTGCCGGATGAATGGCCAGACGACGTCGTGCTTCGTTGAGGCGCGACTTGACCGTCCCGGGTTGACGGCCGATAACCACGGCGATGTCGTGCTCGCTGAGATCGACGTAGTAACGAAGCACGACGACAATGCGCAGGTGTGCGGGAAGGTCCTTGAGGGCCGACATCACGTCGTGGGAGAGCGTGACCCGTCCGATGGGGTCTTCGATCATGGCGACGTCATCCAAATCGTCATCGGGCCGTCGACGATTGCGATGGGGAATCTCTTTACGAAGTTTCGAGTTGCAGGTATTGACGACGACGCGGTAGAGCCAAGGCTTGAAGCTCGAGCCCGTCGCTAACGAATCACGGAACTTCCACGCCCGCAGGAAGGATTCCTGAACGGCGTCCTCGGCGTCCGGTCGATTTCCCAGGATGAGGTACGCCGTCCGAACGGAACTCGAATAGCCGTCCTCGAGCCAGGTTCGAAGCTCGTCCACGTCGACGGCGTCACTCACCTAGGTGACCTTTTCGTGACGGCGAGTCCCGTATTTCTGTGCACATGTATAAAGACTCCGAAACCCCGGGGAAGGTTCGCGAAATATCCGACTTTTTGCGTCGGTACCGCGTCTCCGTCGAGAATGCCGACTTTGACGGCGTTTCGGGACCCTCGGCGTCAGTCAGGAATGAGCGTGGTGACGCAGAACGGGTTGCCCGCCGGGTCGAGAAGGACTCGCCACCGCTCAGGTTCCGGCTGGTCGGAAGCCAGGGTGGCGCCCACGGCGATCGCCGCCGCCTGACCGGCGTCGAGATCGGAGACGGCGAAGTCCAGGTGAACGTGCGACGGGGTCTCATTCGTCGGCCAGGTCGAAGGCTTGAAGTCCGCGACGCGTTGCATCGAGAGCCAGAGGTTGTCCAGCTGGATTGCCGAGAAATCATCGGACTCAAAGGTGATCTCCTTCTCGAGCAGCGCCGAATAGAAGAGTGCCAACGCGTGGGGGTCGGGACAACTCAGCGAGACGGCACCTAATTTCGAAATCTCTCCCACGTACACTCCCTTATGTCGTCGACGCCAGCATTCTTACCGAACGGCCGTGACACCGTGCAAATACGATTGTGGAAATCAGGTCCGCGAGGATCGGGCCAATGCCGTGGCGCTTCGCCAGAGCTGGAAGTAGTTCTCGAAGGTGATCTCGGCCGTCACGTAGCCGGCCGCCTGGAGTTCACGGTGGTAGGCCGGCAGGTTGTGCCACGGTACGCCCATGTCGACGTGGTGGGCCAGGTGCCAGCCAGTGTTATACGGCACGAACCAGAACTTGGCCAGCCAGTGCTGGCGCACGTTGTGCGTCGTGAGACGCCGGTCGTCACTCTTCAACATGCCACCGTGTTCGGCGATCGCGCGCAGGCGATTCAGCACTCGCCACTGCGTCATCCACGGCAGCCACCAGAACAACAGGTACGACCACCACGCCCCGGTGCCCAGCCAGAACAGTCCGAACAGGACCGCCTGCACCGCGAGGATCGACGAAGCGATGGCCCGACTCGGGGTCTTGGTGGTCGCCATCACGATCGATTTGAAGTTCTTGTAGCCCGAGATGCCGACCGCGTCACGCAACAGTCGACGCCGTAGGTCACTGGGCTCACAGGGATAGCCGCTGTAGAACGCCATGTCGGGCTCTTCCGGGCCGAACTCCTCGCGGTGGTGAGCGAAGTGGGCCCGTCGGTAAATCGAGATCGGCACCATCGCCGGGTAGGCGATGAACCACTTGCCCACGATGTCATTGGCACGCTTGTTGGTGAAGAGGAGCTTGTGAGCCGACTCGTGCATGAGAATCGCGAAACGCGCGTGCATCGGTCCCATCAGAATGAAGACAGCCAGGGCGGCAAACGGGCCAAAGTGCACCCCGCAGTACGCCAGCGCCGCGGTCCAGAGCCAGACCATCGTCACCGCGCGGACGTTGCGCCAGTTCTCGATGTGGCGATAGTTCTTTCGCAGTTCGGGAATCGCCATGCCGTTGAGGAGCAGACGTTCGGTGGGCAAGACGTCCGGCAACGCTTCGGGAATCGGGACGAGTTCGATCGTCATGGGCCCATCATAAGTTCAGCGCCGATTCAATTCCCGGACGGATTGCGAACCTCGACGTCTCGACGACATTCGGGGCGTCCATTAGGTTTGAGGGCGCCGCGACGAAGGGACGGTCCTAATCAAGAAACTCGTTCGTCGTTTCGACGCCTTCCAACAAGGTCATCCGTCGACCGCCTTCGTCATCGGCGTCGCCAAGAAATACGTCGAAGACCGCGGCCCCTCGCTGGCGGCCCTGCTCGCCTACTACGGCGTCCTCTCGGTCTTCCCACTGCTGTTGGTCCTCTTCACTTTGCTCGGACTGCTCTTCAGTCACGACGCCGCGTTGCAGCATCGCGTGATTCATTCCGCGCTCTCCCAGTTCCCGGTCGTCGGCAAACAACTCGACGGTCACGACGGCATCTCCCAACTTCGCGAAAAGGGACTGGGCCTGGCCATCGGACTCCTGGGACTGTTCTGGGGGTCGATCGGGGTCACCAAGGCCGGTCAGCGCGCCATGGCCGACGTGTGGAATGTCCCGCAACTCCACCGTCCGCACTTCCTGCGACGGATCGGTCGCAGCGTGGAGTTCCTCGGGGTCTTGGTGCTCGACGTGGTGCTCTCCACCGCCCTGGCCGGGCTCGTCACCTTCGACGCGCACGCCGCCTGGTTCCAGGTGCTGGCGATTCTCGTCGGCCTCAGCATCAACGCCGCGCTGTTCTTGTTGGGTTTCCGGATTCTCACGCCGAATTCGATCGCCACCAGGACGCTGCTCTCCGGCGCGGTCATCGCCTCCCTCGGGTGGAGTGTGCTGCAGTATCTCGGCACCTGGCTGGTCGGTCACGAGCTGCGCCACGCCAGTCAGCTCTACGGCTACTTCGCCAGCATCTTGGGACTGGTGTCGTTCCTCTATATTGCGGCCGAGATCACCTTGATCGCGGCCGAGATCAACGTCGTGCGAGCGCGACACTTGTACCCGAGAAGCCTCGCGCCGCCGTTCACGTCGGCCGACGAAGCGGTCTTAACCGCCCTCGCCCTGCAGAGCCAACGCTCGGTGAGTGAAAGCGTGCGCGTCGAATTCTCTCAAGAGTCAGAGGACCTCGGGTCGGACGTCACTATCGAGCGCGACGCGACCCCGTGGAGGGATCCGAACTGACGCCGGTTCAGCCGGTCTTGACGATGTAGAGCGCCGGCGCGCCTTCGGAGGCCATGTCGAGACCGTCGCTGGTCGCCACGTATTGGCGTTTGCCCCACGTTCGAGGCACGGCCTTCAATTCGCTGTGCAGGTCCATGCGCGCTTGCTTGGCGATCATGGTGAAGGCGATCACGGCAATGATGAATCCCGAGGCGACGAACACGAAGCCCAAGGAATACGACATCAGCGTTTGCACGCAGGTCGCGTCAATACCGGAGTGCGTCGCACCGAGGCCTTTGGATGTGGTGCACGTTCCGACTCGCGAGTGGGCACGAGCAAGCGTCCAGATCCCGAAGGTCATGACCGCGAGGCCGACGCCGATCACGGCTCTCCTGGTTGTCATATGGTCCTCCCTTGCTAGGTCCATAAGTAGGCAGATGTTGCCGTCTTCGAACAACTGGTCGGAACTGCGACTTCGCACGTCTATTCGCCCTGCGCTCACTCCCCGACCAGGGTGAACGCGAATAGAGAAAACTGTACGAGTTGTAGGTCAATTCTCAATGTACGAAAAGACAAATGGAACACAACTAGCGACGTAGCGAACTCCAATCGAAACGCCTTGCTGTCGATAGGGCGATTATTGACCGGTATTCGTGAGAACGGCCGAGACGTCCCATAACCGTCGCGCCACGGAAGTATCCATCGCCCGTCGTGACGTTTTGTGGATGATGGGATAGCCCCGGAGATGTCCGATCCCTTTGGGACCGACGTAGCTGCCACCGGGAAGGTCCTGGGTCGCGCCAAACAAGGTGGGCAGAGCGCCCTTCTGCGCGTCATTGCAAAGGCGTTGCGACATGGAGTTCACGAATCCATTCACGCCTCGAACGTGAGCGACGAGATTCGTTCGCGCGATCCCCGGATGGGCCGCGACGGCGCGAACCGCGCTCCCGCTCTCGGTGAGTCGTCGCTGCAACTCGAGCGTGAACAAGAGATTGGCCAACTTCGAGTCCTGATAGGCCGTCATTGCGCTGTAAGGACGAGCGTCGAAATGGAGGTCGTCCAGATGGATCATGCCTCGCCGATGAAGGATCGACGACACCGTGACGACCCGGTCGGTGATGAAGGGCAAGAGCCGGTTCGTCAGCGCGAACGGGCCCAGATGGTTCGTGCCGATGTGCAGTTCGAAGTCGTCAATCGTGCGAAAGGCCGGCGCCATCATGATGCCCGCGTTGTTGATCAAGACATCGAGGTCACCGCTCCACTCGGCGGCGAAGGCCCGAATCGATTCGAGATCGGCCAGGTTGAGCGCGCGCACTTCGTACGAGCCGACGAAGTCCTTGGCGACATGGCGACCTTTCTCGACGTCGCGAACGGCCAGGATCACCCGGGCGCCGTGGCCACTGAGTTCGCGGGCCGTCACCAGACCGATGCCGCTGGAAGCACCGGTGACGACAATGGTCCGCCCGGAGAGATCGGGCAGATCGCGTTGCGTCCACTTCTTCGAGGCCATTTTGGGGTCCAATCTTGCGTCGGAGACGAATTCGTCCCAACCTTAGAGTGACCAGACTTCTTCGAAATCGCTACGAAAGGAGCCTTTCGCGAGATTCGAGCGCTGAATTTCCACGTCGTTGTAGAAAGATGTTGTCGATTCGACACGAGTCACCACGTCGTTGAGGGTGAGAGGTTCATTGGGAGCCTCACCGGAGGGAGCATTCATGGCGGAATACCTAGTACTTATTTACTCAAACGAGGAGTCGTGGGCCAACACGGACGACGATTTCTCTAAGAAGATCATGGACGGACACATGAAGTTCGGTGAAAAGCACGGCCCCGCGCTGCGCGGCGGCAACGCTCTGGAGCCCACGATGAGCGCGACTTCGATTCGAACCAACGCCTCGGGCGCCTCGGTCACGACTGACGGTCCATTTGCCGAGACGAAGGAAGCCATCGGTGGGTACTACGTCGTGGAGGCCGCCGACCTCGACGCCGCGATCGCCATCGCCAAAGACATCCCGGCTCCCTTTGGCGGCCTTGAGGTCCGACCGATTCGAGACATGAGCTGAGCGTCGGCCCCGGCGATCCAACGTCCGCCGTCTCGGCCGCCGTCGCGAACGCCCACCGTCACGAGTGGGCGTTCGTGCTGGCGGCCACGATTCGAATCACTCGAGACTTCGACGTCGCCGAGGAGTGCGTGCAAGACGCCTTCGCCCGCGCCCTGGCCACCTGGGGTCAGCAGGGCATTCCGGCGAACCCCGGTGCGTGGCTCACGACCGTGGCGCGACGACGCGCCATCGACATCGGGCGACGACGCGACGTCGCAGTTCGGTCGCAGCGATTTCTGGTCACCGTCGACGCGGACACCGGGCCGGAGACGTCGGTCGGCGAATTCGAGGACGACCGTCTTCGATTGATCTTCACCTGTTGTCACCCGAGCCTCGCGTCCGACACGCAAGTGGCGCTCGCGCTGCGAATGCTCTGTGGACTCAGCACCGCCGAAGTCGCCAAAGCGTTCTTGGTCAAGGAGTCGGCGATGGCCGCCCGATTGACCCGAGCCAAGAAGAAGATCGCCCTCGCTCGAATCCCCTATCGGGTCCCCGTACGGGCCGAACTGCGTGGCCGCATCGATGCGGTCCTCTTGGTGATTCATCTTCTCTTCACGACCGGTCACACGTCGCCCGTCGGCGAAAGCCTTTCCCAGGTCGATCTCGTCGAGCGCGCGCTCGACCTGGCGCGCATGCTGCACAACCTGTTGCCCGACGACGCTGAAGTAACGAGCCTGCTGGCGCTGATCTTGCTCACTGATTCGCGTCGCGAGGGCCGCGTCGGCGCTGACGGGGAGTTCCTCGCGCTGGCCGATCAGGACCGCACGAAGTGGCAACGTGACTCGATCGACGAGGGCCTGACGCTCGTCGGCGGATCGATCCGGCGCGGACGGCCCGGACCCTTCACTTTGATGGCGGCCATCGCCGCCGTCCACTCCAGCGCCTCGCACTGGGACGAGACGGACTGGGCGGAAATCGTCGGACTCTACGACTTGTTATTGGAGGCGTGGCCGTCACCCGTGGTGGCGCTGAATCGGGCCGTGGCGCTCAGTTTCGCCGAAGGCCCGTTACTGGGACTGGCGGCACTCGAAGAGCTGAGCGCCGAGCCGCAACTCAGCACCTATCCCTACTTGGCGGCCGCTCGTGGCGACTGTCTGGAGCGACTCGAACGGTTCGCTGAAGCCCGCGAGGCGTTCGAAGAGGCGGCCATGCTGACCGAGAATCTCGTGGAACGCGACTTTTTGCGCCTTCGGATAACTCAACTCAGTTAAGTACTGGTCGCGAATCTGGACGCCAAGGTCCAATTGTGGACGACAATTGTGTGTACCGCATCGCCTACGATGCAGAAGATTCTCGCTCCCAAGTGAGAACGGCGACCCACTGAGGACTACGTGAAACTTCGATTTCCTTTGACTGTCCTCACCGCCGCGGCCCTCCTCGGAGCAGTCAGTGTTCCCTCGGGAGCGTCGACGGCCGCGTACGCGCAAATGAAATCGGTCATCGCCGACGCCAACGCGGAACAGTCGGTGCGCGTGACGTCGAGCGCCACCGAGTCAGGCTTGCATATCGCGACGCTCACCGACGCCGGTCGCACCAGCGGTCGACAAGTCGTCACGCTTACCAGCGCGGGCAAGAGCGACAGCCTGGTGAACGAACTCGTCGGAGGCACGCTCTACGTGAAGGGCGATAACGCGATTCTGGTCACGTACATGGGACTGTCCCAGGCGACCGCCAACCAACTGGCGGGTCAGTGGTTCATCATTCCGACGGGGAGCACGGAATACACCGCGATCGCTCAAGGTCTGACGGTCTCCACGGGAATGGCCGAAGTGACGATGACCGCGTCCGTGGCCAGCCTTCCGGCGACGACGCTCGCCGGAGTGAAAGTTAACGTCCTCAAGGGCAAGACGGCCAAATCAGCCATCAACCCTGCCACCAACGAGACCTTCTACTTCAGTACGGCCACGAAGCCCCTACCCGTCGAAGTCATCCAAAGTTTCAGCGGCGCCACCGGCACGATCAAGTTGAGTCGCTGGAATGAGCCGATCAAGATCGTCGCCCCGAAGACGACCCTCCACCTCAATTAATCTGCCGAACCGTCCTCCGCGAGACGGTCCGTTTCATTCGAGTTCCATCGGCGGGTGCCAAGAAATCATGCGAGCCCGTTCCGGTCTGACGTAGCCGTGCTCCACGAACCATTGGGCGGAATCGAAAAGCGCTTGGGACGCCGGGCGCGACGAATAGCCGATCTCCGATCGGGCCCTCGAGTCGTCGAAGGTCATCGTGGTCGACGCCATTTGCGCTGCTTCCAAGGAGACTCGCGGCTCGCGACCTAAGAGGTCGCCCTCAATGAAGCTCGACAGGTGTCCCGCCACCATCGGAAAGATCGAGGGGAAACGACGTTCGGCCGGTGGTAGTCCGGTCACCTCGGCGAGCGTTCGCAGCAGCTGGGCCATGGTGATGTTCTCGCCGCCGCAGATGTAGCTCCGGCCCTGAAGTCCGCGTTCGAGCGCCAGCAGGTGACCGGCGGCGAGGTCATCGACGTGCGCCACGTTCATCGCGGTGTCCACGTAGCCGGGCATGCGGCCGTTCAGATAGTCCAACACCACCTGGCCCGACGGCGTCGGTCGATGATCGAACGGACCGTGCGGCATGGTCGGCAGCACCAGCACGACCGGGGCACCTTGGGCCGCCAAGCGAAGTACTTCGTGTTCGGCGACGTACTTGGTCTGCTTGTAGTTCCCGTAGAGGTGCGAGACGTCGGCCACGTCGTCCTCGTTGGACGGCCGTCCCTTCTTGGTCTCCCAGAGTCCGAGCGTCGCGACGGTGGAGGTGAAGACGATGCGCCCGACGCCGGCGTCGGTCGCGGCCCGCACGACGTTCTGGCTCCCCCGAACGTTCACCTCGTAGAACGAAGACGCGTTCTTGGGCCAGAAGCCGAACTTGGCGGCGAGGTGAAAGCAGTACTTGGCGCCTTCGAAGGCGCCCTTCAGTTGGTACTCCCGGGTGATATCGACTTCTCGACGTTCCACGTCCAAGTGGTCGAGATTCGACGTCACCGCCCCGGGTTCGAGCAGGGCCACCACGTGGACGTCGCGCGCGAGCAACGCCCGCACCACGGCCGATCCGATGAAGCCCGCCGCGCCGGTGACGACCACGCGGTCGCTCTTTTTTAATTTGAAAGTCACGACCTGGCCACAGCGCTTTTGGACTTTGGAGCGCGCCGCAAGATTCCTTTGGTCATCGTGACGCCGAACTCGACCAGGGAGGCCCCGCTTCGCTCGGCTTCGCTCAAGAGTTCGTCGAGTGCCGTGATCAAGAGATCGATCTCCGCTTCAGCGGCGATGAGTGGCGGCAGCAACTTGATCACGTTGATGTTGTCCGCGGCCACCTGGGTCAGGATACGGTATCGATGGAACAGCGGGACCACGAGCGTCTGGGTGAACATCGCCGTGCGCGTCGCCTCGATCAGGCGCCAACGTCGTCGAGCGCCGCGCGACGACGGTCGCCCGAACTCGATGCCGATCATCTGTCCTCGGCCGCGCACGACGTGGAGGAACTCGTGACGAGACGCGAGCTCCTCCAGACGAACACGCCACACTTTTCCCATGGCATCCGCGTGCTCCACGATGTGCTCGTCGTCAAAGACCCCGAGCGTGGCCAATCCCGCCACCATGGCCATCGGGTTGTTCTTGAAGGTCGTCGAGTGGACCATCGCGCGCTCCATCGAGCTGTAGGTGCCGCGCAGGATCTTGTCACTGGTCAACATGGCCCCCACCGGCACGTAGCCACCCGACAGAGCCTTGGAGACGGTGATGATGTCCGGGGCCAGTCCGTAGTGCTCGAAGGCGTAGAACGCGCCGGTTCGACCGAGCCCCGTCTGCACCTCGTCGCAGATGAACAGGGCGCCGGCGGCGTGCACGGCGTTCTCGAGTTCGCGCCAACGCTCGGCGTCCAACTCGTAGACCCCCTTGCCCTGGATGGGCTCGACGATGAAGGCCGCGACGTCGCCGCGCTTGAGTTCTCGAATGAGTACCTCGAGGTCGCCGAAGGGAATCTCCGTGGTGTCGGCCAGCAGCGGCCCGAAGCCTTCGCGGAAATCGGCCGAGCCGTTCACCGCCAGCGCACCCATGGTGAGGCCGTGGTAGGCGTGCGAGTGATACAAGATGCGTCGACGGCCGGTGCTTGCGCGAGCGAACTTGAGGGCCGCTTCCACGGCCTCCGCGCCGGAGTTACAGAAGAAGAGTCGCTCGATCTGTTTCGGGCTCCGCGTGATCAACTGTTCGGCCAACAGTCCCGGTAAGAGGGCACAGTCCATCTGCACCATGCCCGGCAGGTCCGCGTCGAGGGCTTGGCGCAGGGCGTCCTTGATCACCGGATGGGAGCGTCCGAGGGCGAAGACGCCGAAACCGCTCAACATATCGAGGTACCGGTTGTCCTCGTCGTCGAAGAGATAACAGCCTTCCCCGCGCTCGTAGAAACGGTCGAATCCCAGCGTGGTCACGACTCTGGTGAGCTGCGGGTTGAGGTACTGGGCGTGCAGGGCGAAGTTGTCGCCGTGTCGCTCTTCCATCAGCTCTTTCAGATTGAACGTCATCGCTCCCCCGTTCCTTGCCAAATCTATTACCGGGGGCCAACGAGACGGTTGGCCCGACGTGGCGTCAAATGACGGGCGACATCCCGCCGTCGATGCTGACGCCGACCCCGGTCACGTAACTGGAGCGCGGCGACAACAAGAACGCCGCGAGATCGGCGAACTCCTCGGCGCGACCGACCCGACCCAACGGAATCTTCGCGTTGGCGGCCATGGTGGCGTAGAGCTCTTCCACCGACACCTTCGCGTCCTCGGCGCGACGAACCCACTGCCCCGACTCGATCAGGCCAATCAGTATCGCGTTGACCCGGATTCCGCGCGGGCCGACCTCGCTGGCGAGCGCCTTGGTCAAGGCGAGACCGGCCAAACGCGAGGCCGAGGTCGGCGTCGTGTTGGCGTTCGGCGTGCGCGCCAATATCGCCAAGACGTTCACGATGGCGCCTTGCGTCGTCTCCAGAGCCGGTAGGACCTGGCGGGCCACGTGCAGCGCGGCGATGACTTTCAGCTCGTAGTCGCTTCGCCACTCGTCGTCGTCCGACGTCGCAATTGGCCCGCTCGCACTTCGACCGGCGTTGTTCACCGCCCCGTCGAGTCGACCGAATCGGGTGAGCGTGGCGCTGATGAATTCGTCGAGTTGTTCGGCGTTCGTGACGTCGGTCTGGGAGCACAGCGCGTCGCGGCCGAGCAACTCTTGCGCCCGAGCGATCCGTTCTTCGTCGCGACCGCAGACCGCGACCAACGCACCTTCGGCGACCAGTCGCTGCGCCAGGGCGAAACCGAGTCCGTCTGTGCCACCGGTGATGAGAAATGCCCTGTCCTGAAGTTCGAGGTCCATGACATCATTCTAGGATTCGACACGTTGTCGCATTTCAACGAGCGCACGTCTCGTGCCGAATACCAGGATGTACTCTGAGGCGATGTCGGAGATATCATTGCGCTCGTCGATTCAGCGTTCGCCGCGTCGTTCGTAGTGCACTGTGCGCAACTCTCCTTGTCAGCTCGTTGCTTTTCGGCGCGAGCAGCGGTGCGTCGAACGTCGTGCTGCCGCCCTTCACCTGGAGCATGGCGCTGGTCAACGCCGCCCAACTCGGCAAGTCGTGGCGACCGGGCTGTCCGGTCGCGCCGAGCCAACTTCGTCTCTTGCAACTTCGCTTCCTCGGATTCGACGGTCGAGAGCGCGTCGGCAGCATGGTCGTCAACGCCACCGTCGTAACGTCGGTGGTGAAGGTCTTCGCCACGCTCTACGCGAAGCGCTTTCCGATTCACTTGATGGTCCCGACCTCGAACTTCCAGGGGAAGGACCCGGCCTCCATGGCCGCCGACAACACCTCGGGCTTCAACTGTCGCTACGCCGTGACGACCGGTCCCAAGCAGTGGTCCGTGCACGCCTACGGCGAAGCGATCGACGTGAACCCGGTACAGAATCCCTACGTCTTCAACGGCGTCGCGCAACCTGTCGCCGGCAAGTCCTATATCAATCGCGGTGACGTGCGTCCCGGCATGGCCGAAGTGAATGGCGTACTCAACAAGGCCTTCGCTTCCGTAGGCTGGCTCTGGGGAGGACGATGGAGCGCATCACCGGACTACCAGCACTTCTCCTCGACCGGCGGCTGAAACAAACATTCGCCTGTGCACTCGTCCTGACGATAGTGAGCACCGTGACGCCGCTCGCTTCGCGATCCGCGGAGGCCCTCGAACACCCGCGCCTCGCCTCGTGCAACGCCGTCGCTGATTCCATTACGGGCACCTCAGGGGCCGGACAACTGATCACCGTCGTTTCGCCGTCGCTGCGGTCCCAGGACGCCACTCTGGAATACTTCGTTCGTCAGGGAGGATGTTTTCGCCTCGCCGCCGGTCCGTACCCGGCGCTCGTCGGTCGCCACGGTCTCTCCGCGCAGCACCGCGAGGGCGACAACACCACTCCCCTGGGACTCTTCGGGTTCCAATCCACCATGTACGGCGTAAACGCCAACCCCGGTGTCGACTTCCAGTATCACCGACTCGTCTGTGGCGACTGGTGGGACGAACAGTCGTCCTCGCCCCTCTACAACCACTTCGTCCACGTGCCCTGCGGTACGGCACCGAACTTCGGCGGCGGTTCCGAGGCCCTCTGGCGGACCGTGCCGTCGTACGACTACCTCGCGGTCATCGCCTACAACCGACACCCGATCGTTCCGGGACGGGGCTCGGCGATCTTCCTGCACGTCTCCGATGGCCAGCCGACCGCCGGATGCGTCAGCCTTCCCGAACCGGAGTTAGTTCGCGTCCTCCGCGCGCTTCGACCCAACCTGCACCCGCTCATCGACATCACGACGCGCCAACTCCTGCCGTCGTGAAGTCAGTGCGTGCGACTCATCTCCACCACGACGCCCAGACTGGACGACGCCGCACCCTGGTAGACACCCTTTAAGGGCGCCACGTCGTCGTAGTCGCGACCGTCGCCGACGATGATGTGTCGCTCCGTCTCGGGAACGCCGTTGGTCGGGTCCATGCCGGTCCAGGCGCCCGAGAAGTACTCGATCCACGCGTGGCTCTGGCCGGCGACGACCTCGCCCACGTCGGCGTCACTCAGCGGGAAGAGATAGCCCGACACGTAGCGCGCGGGGATCCCGAGTTCACGAAGCAGTCCGATGGTGATGTGCGTGAGGTCCTGGCAGACGCCTTCGCCCAGTTTCCACGCCTCCTGGGCCGTCGCGTCGACCGAGGTGGCGCCGGGCAGGTACGTCACGTGGTCGCGCACGTAGGCACTGACGGCGTCCACACAACTGTGCAGGTCCGAGATCTGGGACCACTCTTCGAGAGGACCCAGGACGTCGCCAGCCAGCTTGGTACGGTCAGTGGCCAACAGGTACTCGGAGAAGAAGTCGACCAGCGCCGGGGCGCGTAACTCGCGCCACGAGATCGCCGGGGCCACCAGTCCGGCGCGGCTCTCGACGTTCGAGCGCGCTTCCACCTCGAGTTTGGGATGAGGTTCTTGGATGTCGAAGGCGGTGACGATCGTGCCGAAGTAGTCGGTGTGCGTGGAGAGCGGCACGACTGGTTGCACCGCGATGTGCGTGTGGCGCACCTCCTGGCTCGCGCCGGTGATCGGGGTCATCCGCGCCTCGTTGTAGGAGGACTTGGCGAGACCGTCGTAAGTGAAGCCGGTGTGGTGTCGGATGGTGAGGCTCAGGGTCTCGTTCACAGTCCTCCCTCCCTCGACCACAGCACGTAGTCCTCGTGACGGAAGAAGCGATCGGTGACCGCGTTGTTGATCCGCACGCAGGTCTCTTCGAGCATCTCCAACAGCTCCGGTAGCTGTCCGAGCAGGTCGGCCGGGTCCATGAACTCGAGTCGGCCGCGGCCGCGCGCCAGGCTCTGTCGCGCGACGTCGGCCGTCGCGATGCGCTGACTACTGGGCTGGATCTCGTACAGGCAGGTGTCGGCCAGGTTCAAGGAGAACAGCACCGATCGCGGGAAGAGCCGATCCAGCAGGAGGAACGCGGCCACGCCGTTCGCGTCGTGGATCTCACTGGTACTGCGCATGAAGGCCTCCATCGCGCCGCAGGCCCGCAGGAACGCCAGCCAGTCGGGCGCGTGCTCTTCACTGAGGACCCGGCCACGAAGGAGTCGCGACGTCATGTCGATGCGCTCGATGCTGCGACCGAGCACCAAGAAGTGCCAGCCGTCGTCGTGGCTCAGCGTCGCGTCGGTGAGGCCGGCCAACAACGCCGCGCGCTCGCGCACGAACGAGAGATACTGCGACGGACCGAGGCGGCGCGCGGTGTTCTCCATCTGCGGGAGTCGGTTGCGCGTCGAGTTCAGCGCGACCCACATCTCAGAGGAGATGAACTCGCGACTGCGCCGCGCGTTCTCGAACGCGCCCCTCAGCGAGCCGGCGATGGAATTGGGGTTCTGCCCGTCGTAGACGATGTGGTCGAGCATCTCGACGGTGGTCACCGGATCGTCCGATTCGATTTCTATCCCCAGGATCGAATAGAGCGAACGACAGGTGGCGTCCTCGTCGTTGAAGGGGTCTTCCACCATGCGGTGCACGTAGGAGTCGACGATGCGCGCGGTGTCGTCTGCGCGTTCGATGTAGCGACCGATCCAGTACAGCGACTCGGCCAGGCGCGAGAGCATTCCGCGCTCACTCACTGGTCACCTCGTCCCACGTTGCCGTCCTGGCGCGGCGAGAAGGTGACGTTGCGCTGTCGCTGGGCGAGGGTGACGCGCGATTCGCGCAGCGGCATCGACTCGTCATTCAAGACCCAGGTGTCCTTGGAGCCGCCACCCCGAGAAGAGTTCACGACCAGTTCGCCTTCGCCCAACGCGACCCGAGTGAGTCCGCCCGGTAAGACCCAAACCTCATCGCCGTCGTTGATCGCGAACGGTCGAAGGTCAATGTGTCGGGGACTCACGCCTTCATCCACCAGCGTCGGGTGGGTCGACAACATGACTGGGCGTTGGGCGATCCAATTGCGGGGCGACGCAGCCACGGCTTCGGCGGCTCGGGCCAGGGTCTTTTCGTCGGCCTGGGGACCGATGATGATGCCCGTGCCGCCCGAGCCATCGACCGGCTTCACGACGTAGGACGCCAGCGAGGCCAGCACTTCATGACGGACGTCGTCGTCCTCGAGGCGATAGGTCTCGACGTTCTCGATCAGGGGCTCCTCATCGAGATAGAAGCGAATGAACGCCGGCACGTAGGTGTAGACGAGCTTGTCGTCGGCCACGCCGTTGCCGATGCCATTCGAGATGACCACGTTCCCGGCGCGCGCGCAGTTCACCAGTCCGGCCACCCCGATGATCGAGTCCGGGAGGAACTGCAAGGGGTCGAGCCAGTCGTCGTCGACCCGGCGGTAGATCACGTGGACCGGGCGTTCGCCGTTCGTCGTACGCATGTAGGTGTGGTTGGAACGGCAGAGCAGGTCGCGGCCCTCCACCAGTTCCGCGCCCATCATGCGAGCGAGCAGTACGTGTTCGAAGTAGGCGGCGTTGTGCACCCCGGGACTGAGCACCACGATGACCGGGTCACTCACGTTCGGTGGCGCGGCCGCTCGCAGCGCCGCAAACAGGTGCGCCGGATAGGAGTCGACCGGATGCACCCGGTGGTCCGAGAAAAGTGACGCGAAGGTCTGGGTCATCGCCCGCCGGTTCTCGATCACGTAACTGACGCCCGAAGGAATTCGAACGTTGTCCTCCAACACTCGGAAGTTCCCCAGTTCGTCGCGAACGAGATCGATCCCCGCGACGGTGATGCGCACGCCGTTGGGCGGATCCACGGCGAAGGCCGGGCGACAGAAATGCGGACTCGAGGTGACCACCGAGCGCGGGATGACGCCGTCGGCGAAGATGCGTCCTTCGCCGTAAATATCGGCCAGGAACGCCTCGAGGGCGTGCACGCGCTGAGCGATCCCTCGCGAGAGGAGGTCCCACTCCATCGCTCCGATCAGGCGCGGCACCACGTCGAGCGGGAAGGGCCGCTCCTCGCCGCTGTGCGCGAAGGTCACCCCTCGCTCGGTGAAGGTGTGTGACAACTGCTCCGATCGCTGACGCAGCTCGGCCGGCGCGTAGCGCCCGAGCTCGGTGAAGAGTCGTTGGTAGATCGGTCGCGGACTTCCCGGGGCACTGAACATCTCATTCCAGGCCGCCGAGGCGTCGTCGTCGAACACCATGCTCACCTGGGTCACGCTAGCCATCACGCGAGGTTCGTCTGTTGCCGTGGAGTGAATTCAAGCCGAACTGGTTGCCCCTCGATGGGCCACCGGTTCACAACGGAATCGCGAATCTTTCGACGTACTCGCGCTGCTCACTCGTCTCGACCGCTCTTTGGTCGTAATGAGCGCGCACCCATTCCACGGCGTCTCGACGTGGCACGCCCGCGCGGACGGCGAGACAACCGAGGACTGTCCCCGTCCTTCCCAGCCCGCCGTAGCACGCGATTTCGACGAGGTCACCTTTTTTGGCTCGAACGTGGATATCCACGATGACGTCGAAGAGTTCTTCCTCATCGCTCGGCAGTCCGTAGTCGGGCCAATCGATCACGCGATAGGGCCAGGTGACTTTGGGGTCGTCGGACCATCGCTCGTCGAGGTAGACCGCATAATCGGGTTGGCGTATCCGTTCCGAAGGAACCAATCCGAGCCGACCCTGGGCGAGTACCGCCGTGCCATCCGGCAGGATTACGTGCATGGTCGCATTCTTACGCTGGTCCCGCCCCTCGTTGCCAATGGCTCCGGAAGCTCGAGGGCAGCAGCCGAGAGAACGTTGGGATCATTTCGGCGGCCACTTCCGTTGGGCTCTTCACCGAGGTGTCGACTTCGAGGTCGTAGGAGAGCCCATCGTGCACCGCCGCAAAGTAATCGGCCGGAAAGTCGATCGGCCCGCCTCGCCGATCAGTTCGCCTCGCTTCGCGTTGAACCGCTACCTCGAGAGGGCACTTCACTCCAATCAAAACCATTGGCAGTTCTCCGAACGAGCTGTCGTAGAGACGACGACGTTCCGGCACCATGACGGCTTCAGCCAGGACGTCGTTCCCGGCCAGGGCCATCTCGCGTACTGACCCCAGATATCCCGACAACAACCGCTCAAATCGACGATCGTCGCTCTCGATCCACCACCGCTTGGAGTATCCCGCGCGGAAATCATCGAGCGAGAGATGAAACCAAGGCTCCGCGACCACGTGCTGCAACGAATCCACCAGGCTGGTCTTACCGCAACTCGGAGGGCCGTTGAAGAACGCCAGGCGTCCGGGTGTCGATTTTGGCGCGCTCGTGCCTCCCATGCGCTCGCATGCTATTTCATTTCGACATCTTCGAGGTCTTGCGCGGCGCCAGACTGTACTCGTGACCAACATGAAGGGCATTACGCGTCGAGCCAATTCGACGGACCTCGATCGAGTGCTCGAGCTCGACCGCGTCGCGCCGGTTGGTCATGAGCGCGCCACACTGTTGACGGCTCGTGTCCAATCGGGCGAGGTCATCGTCTTTGAAAGTGAAGACCAACTATGGGGTTTCGTGGTGGTCAAGGAGCACTCATTCTTCGGTCGAGACTTTGTCGAGTTATTGACCGTGAGCGATGGTAAGCGCCGTCGAGGTATTGGTAGCGATCTGCTCGATGACGCCGTCACCCAGTCTTCAACTGATCGCGTCTTTACGTCGACCAACCAAACGAACTCGGCGATGATCGGCCTGTTGGAAAAGGCGGGCTGGAAAATCAGTGGACGACTCGAAGGGATCGATGAAGGAGATCCGGAGTTGGTCTTTTTCAAGGACGCGCCGAGCGTGGCGCGGGCGAAATCTATCCAGTAACTACTCCGCGCGCAGGAGCAACGCCGTGGGGGTTCGAGCGGCAACTCGACCAGGAAGGGCGGCGACCAGGTTGGCGAGCACGAGAGCGCTCACGATGATCAGTACGACCGACGAGAGCGGAACATCGGGTCTCGGTACCGCGTAGATCTCGTGGGCGAAGAGGTCCCAGAGGAATCGGCCGAGCAGCACGCCGAGTGGCACGCCGATGGCCGTGCCGATGGCCGTCGCGACGCTCGACTGCCACGCGATGGCCGCGCCCATCTGCCGTCGAGTGAAACCCAGGATCTTGAGGAGGGCGAAATCGCGACGTCGTCGCCGCACCGAGGTGATGAGCGTGAGTCCCATGGCCACGACCGCTCCCGCCGCGAGCGCGGCCCCGAGCACGACCGGCGTCGATCCGAGCGAACCGTAGTTGATGATCTGGGCCGGGCGCTGCACGCCTTGGGCTTGCGCTCCGTTGTTGTTGCCGCCCAGTTTGACCAAGATGGCGCTCAGCGTGCGAAGGGCCGCTCGATGATTGACTCCCGGTCTGGTTCGCACGAGGATGGCGTTCGGACCGGCCGTCACGTCGAAGAGGTTTCGTTGGTTGGCGGGAATCAGTTGATACGAGAGTATGGCCCCACTTCCCATCTCGAGGTGGTTGGTGCCACCAGCGCCAATCGTGGGCAGTGTCGCCGTGCCGACGATCCGAAGTTTCGTGGTCGTCCCGCCGGCACTCACCTCCACCGAGTCACCCAGCTGCTTGTGCAGTTGATTCAGCGTCGCCGTGCCAAGGACGATTTCGTTAGCGGCGTTGAATCCGTGTCCCGTCAAAATGGGGGGACTCACTTTCGCGTGCGGGCTCGCGCCCATGACCGAGACGTTTTGGCCGTCGATATTCAAGAGTCCGAAGTAGACCCCCGACCAGGCCGACACGTACTTGCTCTGATCGAGCAGCTTGACCACCGGTTTGGCCGGGATGTCACCGAGGCCGCCGCCGCCATTCATTTCATAGTTCCAGTTCCAGCCGTAGAGCGACGGCTTGGAGATCAACGTGTGAAGGCTCGCGCCAAACGTGATGGTGGAGATCACGATCATGATCGCGAAGACCGTGCCGAGGATGGCCGAGCGAACGGGCACGGTGTTGCGCCCGGTGCCCGGTTCCAAAGCGAGGCGAATACCCGTGACCGCCGATACCGGCAGGCTCGCGTTGGCGGCCACTCGTGCCACGTTCGAACCACGGACTCGCGTCATTTGAAGACGCGAAGTGAATCGAAGAGGAGTGACTCGAAAGGCGAAGACCACGGCGAGCGAGACCAACACCAGCATCGTCACGGCCACGCCGATCACGATGATGGTCCAGTCGACGTTGAAGCCGTTGGGAATGTACGGTCGAATGGGACCGAGCAACGCCACGGGTGACAAGGCGACGGCCACGATTCCGGCCAAGACCGAACCCGCCACGATGGACATGGCGATCCCCACGAGGCCGTCAACCACGGTCGTGGACGGCGTGGCTCCTAAGGCCCGAAGTACCGTGAGGTCGGTGGCGTTGAAACGAAGGCGTCGACTGATCACTTGACCGGCAATGACCAACATGGCAAGCGCCGCAATGAGACCGAAGACGCCGAGGGCAATCGACTCGGGCCGCAGCGTTTGACTGGCCGTCGATTCAATCTGCGACACCGCGGTGAATGCGAAGGGCAATCCTTTGGGCAGCGTCTTGGCTATTTCACTCTCGACCTGGTTTTGGTGCGCCGTGCCGCCGACCAGTTGCAGGGCACTGATTGAGGTGTTCACGCAACAGTTCGCCAGTCGTTTGGCGAGGGCCGGGGTGAAGAGCACCACCGAACCGTTGCCCTGGTCGACCTGGTCCTGGAGGAGATTGTGAGGAGATACCGCTCCGGCGCTAACCAAGGTGGCCCGAAGTCGGAGTACGGGCTTTAACTTTTTCAGAGCCGCCTGCGGACTCAAATTGTTCAAGAGTCCGATCTCCTTGTTGGAGAACGCGACGAACGTCACTACCTGGCCCAAGTGATATCCGAATTGCTTGGCCGTCACGGCATCCATCGCGAACTGATCGATTTTCTTGGGATTGGGCAGGTGCCCGTTCGTGATGAGAACGCGGTCCTGGGTGAACTCCTCGCCGTTGAGGCTTCCGATGAAGGATTGACCTTCGGAGGCGACGTTCACCGCACCGTTGGCGTTGAGGACGATGAGATTCATATCGATCAGGGTCTTCACGTCTTTGACGTAACGCAGATGTTCGAACCTCTTGTTCAACGAGGCGGAATAGCCAACCTGGCCGATCGTTGGGTTGTAGACGCCCGTGAGTCCAAATAATTGCGATGAGTTGGCTCGCTCCATGAGCGTGGCAAAGGACGACTGCGTACGACGAGCGCCGGCGACTGAGGCCATGGACAGGCCCCCGAGAAGTCCCACCAACAACACGATGGTCACGTAGCCGCTCCAGCGAACTCGAAAAGTGGCGACGAACCTGTACCACGCGACGCGGAGACTGTTCGTCACTTCATCGTGCCCTCGGCCAGGTATGGTTCGTACGCATTCTCACCAGATTGGCCGCTCTCGGCTCAAGAAGATATAGGGGTAACCGCCCAAAGAACGTAGTGGTACTACACGTGGTCGTGCCGACCCTAGAGAACGCCGGGGTATGAGTCGCGCTTCGTGAGGTCGCGGGGATTTCTTGGCGGTCTCGACTCGGACTTTCGTTGCTTTGGCAAAGACGCGGCCGTTACGATGACGCCATGCCGACCTACCTTCCCTCACCCGATCGCTATGAATCGATGCCGTACCGTCGCTGTGGCCGCAGCGGTATTCAACTCCCCGCCATCTCCCTCGGCCTCTGGCAGAACTTCGGCGACGACCGCACGATCGATGCCCAACGGGCGATAGTTCGTCGCGCCTTCGATCGCGGCGTGACCCACTTCGACCTCGCCAACAACTACGGTCCGCCCTACGGCAGCGCCGAGACGAACTTCGGACGACTGCTCCGCGAGGACTTCCCGTCATTGCGCGACGAGCTCATCGTTTCGACCAAGGCCGGCTGGGACATGTGGCCCGGCCCCTACGGCGACCTGGGGTCGCGCAAGTACCTGCTGGCCAGCCTCGACCAGAGCCTGAAGCGGCTGGGGCTCGACTACGTCGATATCTTCTACCACCATCACTTCGACGCCACGACGCCGATGGAGGAGACGCTCGGCGCGCTCGACAGCGCCGTTCGCCAGGGCAAGGCGCTCTACGTGGGCATTTCGTCGTACTCCGACGAGCGCACCCAGCAGGCGATCACGATCCTTCGCGATCTCGGCACGCCGCTCCTCATCCACCAGCCGTCGTACTCGATGCTCAATCGTTGGATCGAGGATCGACTCCTCGACGTCCTCGACGAACAGGGCGTGGGCTGTATCGCCTTCTCCCCCCTCGGGCAAGGGCTTCTCACTAACAAGTACCTCGACGGAACGTCGAGCAACTCTCGCGCGGCGAAAGACGACTCGTCGCTGGCCGCTCGAATGCTGAACGAAGAGAACCTCACTCGCGTGCGCGGTTTGGCCCAGATCGCCCAGGAACGCGGACAGCGCATGGCGCAACTGGCCATCGCCTGGGCGCTACGAAGTCCCGTCGTGACCTCGGTTTTGCTGGGCGCGAGCAGCGTCACGCAACTCGACGAGAACCTCGACGCCCTCAACAATCTGGAGTTCAGCGCCGAAGAGTTGACGCGCATCGACGAGTTCGCCGTGGATGGCGGTATCGACCTCTGGCGCCGACCGGCCACTGAATAGCCGCTTATCTAGTTGTCCATAGGTGCGAATTCGAAGGCCCGAGTGTGACGGTTCCGTGTCGAAGGCAAGGTGAAGTCACGTGATTTAGCGCGTCCGGTCACGCTCACCGCTAATGGTCGGGCCGGTCGCTGCGCGGACGTTAAATTTGGTGCACGTCGTCGGTTCCGATGATCGACGTTCGACGAGCGAAAGCATGATCGCGTGCCAGCCTTCCACCGATTCGACCTCGACGGCGAGTCCGATCAGCCCGTCGTAACCGATAAGGAGATGAAGCAACGGTGGGCCTCGTTCCACGGGGACATGCGTCGAATGTCTGGCAAGTGGTGGCAGCGAATACTCGGTGAACTCCTCGGCGAAGACACGCGGCGCTACCGCATGGCGCGTCGGATCGGACGTCCGATTCTCCAATTCCTTCGCCGGATGCGATCGTCGCGTCAAGAGAGCAAACTGCTCAAAGCGCCGGCCCAATTCGCCACCGCTCCGTTGAAAACGACGGAATCGAATATTTTCCCCTACAACTACTCTCCCAAGACCTCGATCCGGTTCATCAACCTCGCCTCCTTCGAGGTGTCCACCGACGACGTCACGACCGTGGAACTCGACGAACGCCTCTCGGCGTCGGTCGCGATCGAGGCGGCCAACGCGGCCCTTGACGCCACCGCCGCCACTTGGCTCTTTCTGTGCGACGTCACGAGCAGCGACGAGGAACGAGCCACCACGCTGCTCGCGCTCTTCAATCACGTGACCGACGAGGCCGACGTCGTCTTCGCGGACGAGACCGGACCGAACGTCTTCGCCCCGATCTTCAAATTCCCGTCCGTACCGCCTCATACGTTGCTCAGCTACAACATCGTGGGTCGACCGGCATTGCTGCGCGTGGCGACGCTCCGACGAATCGGGGGTTTCAACTCTGACGCCGGGTGGGCCTTCGAACACGACGTGTACCTGCGCCTCAACGAAGACGACGCGGTCTTTCGTCACGTCAACCTGGTCCTCTTGGCCGGGCGACCGGACCTGGCCTTCGAGCGCGAACATACTGACGCCGACACCTGTCGAGTGACGGCGATGGCGCTCGCGCGACGCGGCTGGCCCGGGAGCGTCGAGCCGGGTCGAGTCACCGGTCTGGTGCACTGGACGCTGGAGACGCCCTCGCCGCAACCTTCGATCGACGTCATCATCCCGACGCGCGACCGAATCGACCTGGTGCGCAACTGCATCGAGGCCCTCGAGAACAAGACGACCTATCAGAACTGGGACATCATCCTGCTCGACAACGACTCGATCGAGCCCGAATCACTGGAGTACTTCGCTCAGTCGAAATACCGGGTGGTGCCCTGTCCCGGGCCGTTCAATTACGCCAAAATCGTCAATCGCGGGGTCAACCACTCGAGAGCCGACTTCGTGGTGACGCTCAACAACGACACCATCCTCATTACGCCGGATTGGCTGGAGCGAATGGTGTCGCTGGCGGCATTGGACGACGTCGCCATCGTCGGGGCCTGTCTCTTGGATCAATACGGGCACCGCGAACACGAGAGCATCGTCGTCTCGCCCTACCCGCAGCACCTGCGCACGGACTCCAACTACCCGCACCTCGATCAGTTCTCTCGCTCGACTCGTGACGTCGCGGCGGTGACCGGTGCCGTGCAGATGGCGCGACGCGCCACCTGGCAATCGTTGGGTGGCATGGACGAACGATTGGCCGTCACGATGAATGACATCGATCTCTGTTTCCGGGCTCAAAGCGACACGAGTTACGTCGTCTACACGCCCGACGTGCAGCTGATTCACCACGTCAGTTCGTCGCGCGGCACTCTCGATCCCCTCGAGGACCGCAATCGGTTCATCCGCCGCTGGGATATCTTCGGCACCTTCAAGGACCCGTTCTTCCCCGAGGCGCTGCTCTTGCTCGGCGAGACGATGTTCTATCTGCCGCGCTGACGTCGTCGAAAGTGAATCATCGGCTCTTGTAACCTGATGTCGTGACGTCAGCGTGGAGCCGGTTCAACACCTTCTACCGGCGTCTGCCCCCTTCCACTCTTCCCCTGCTGCTGATCATCCTTGCCGTGTTGATCGGCAACGGCCTGTATCTAATCGGCGAGTCCAACATCAACACCATCTCGTGGACCGCCAACATCTCGACCATCGTCTGTCACGTCACGTGCGGACGCCCGATGATCGACCCCAACGTCGGCTTCATCACCCAACCCTTCGGGCACCTCGCGGCGATGGAACTCCTGCACGGCCATCTGCCGTGGTGGAACTACTACGAGGGTCTCGGCCAGCCCCTGGCCGGCGAGATGCAGTCCGCCGCCTTCTTCCCGCTCACGCTGTGGTTCGCGTTGCCGGCCGGTCTGCTCTGGTTCCACATCAGCCTCGAGGTGATCGCCGGAATCTCGACCTACTTCCTGGCCAAGCGATTGGGCGTACCGCTCATCTTCGCCACGGCCGCCGGCTGTCTCTTCGCACTGAACGGCACCTTCGCCTGGGTCGGCAACGCCGTCTTGAACCCCATCGCCTTCTTGCCGATGTTGCTGCTCGGGATCGAGATGATCTACGACTCGACCAAGACCAAGAACACCCGGGGCTGGTACCTCGCGGCGATCGCGGTCGCCCTGGCCTTCTACGCCGGATTCCCCGAAGTCGCCTACTTCAACGGACTGTTCGCTCTCGGTTGGGCCGCGGTGCGGCTTTTTACGTTGCCGCGCGATTCGCGACTTCGCGCCGTCGGTCGACTCGGCCTCGGCGGGGGCGTCGGGCTCCTTCTCTCGCTACCCATCCTGGTGCCTTTCGGGGACTTCACCAAGGTCGCCAACCTCGGCCACCACACGGCGGCGATCGACGGGACCGCGCATATCTCGATTCACGCCGTGCAGATGTTCTTCGACCCCTACGTCCACGGGACGCTCTTCACCAACCTCAACGTGGCGAGCGTCTGGGGCGGAATCGGTGGGTACTTCACCGCGAGCGTCGGCGCCCTGGCGCTCTTGGGACTGTTCGGCCAGCGTCTTCGCGCCCTTCGCATCTATCTCGCGGCGTGGACGGTCATCGGTCTCTGCGGCGCCTTCAACTTCCTGGAACTGCGCAAGGTCTGGAACCTCATCCCCTTGATCGAGAACGTCTCCTTCGGTCGCTACATCATGTCGAGTTGCGAACTGTCGTTCATCCTCCTGGCGACCTTTGGAATGATGGACCTCGTCGAAAACGCCCGGGCCAAGCGACTCTTCGCCGTCACGACGTCGGTCATGCTGCTCGGACTCGTCTGGATCGTGTTGACGGCCAGCGCTCTCAACAAAGGTGTCGTCTACTCGCACCGCGCGCGATATATATTCGCCCTCCTCGATGCGATCCCCTTCCTCGCGATCGTCGCGCTACTGGTGCTCGGACTGTTCGCCAAGCGCAAAATCGTCCCGCTGCTGGTGGCCTTGGTACTGGTCGGCGAGTCGCTCTTGATCTTCGGGGTGCCGGGCGGTGAGTCGGCCAAGTACGTCTACGTCGACCAGGGTCCGATCACCTACCTGCGCGCGCACGAAGGTCAGGACCGTTTCCTCGACTTCGCGGTGCTCACGCCCAACTGGGGATCGCAGTTCGGTCTGAACGCCCTCAACGCCATCGACCTGCCCTTCCCCGAGAAGTTCTCCAAACTGATCGAGACCCAGCTCTATCCCGGACTGGTCCCGTCGAACCAGTTGGTGATCCACAACGGCATGACCGGCATGATCGCCCAGGAGAACGAGATCGTGACCCACTTCAAGAACTACGAAGCGGCCTCGGTCAAGTACCTCTTGATGCCCACCGCGTTGGTCATCCTGCCCGCGTTAACCAATCTCCACGTGAAGTTGGTGTATAGCGACGCCAAAGCCAACATCTACGAGATGCCCAGTCCTCGGCCGTTCCTCTCGACGAAGTCCCCATCGTGCACGGTGACCAGTACCAACGTCAACAAAGCGACCGTGCACTGCCCGAACGGTGCCTCGACGCTCGTGCGCACCGAGCTCATGATGGCCGGCTGGAAGGCCTCCGTGAACGGCAAGTCCGTCACGATCAAGACCCTCGACGGGGTCTACCAGAGCGTCCAGGTTCCTCAGGGCACGTCGACGGTCACCTACAGCTTCTTGCCGCCGCACGAGAAGTACGCGGTCTTGCTGGCGTTGCTGGCGCTGCTGTTCCTCGTGGGCGACTGGACCCACGAGCGACGGCTCCTCTCGCGCGAACGCCTCCCCTGATCGGGACGGCGTGAACGCGATCACCGTCTACGGCGTCATCGCGCTGAGCTTCATGATGCTGATGTACGCCCTCGAATCGCGGGGCCGACGCTTCGTCGAGCTCTTCGCCGTGGGTTGCGTGCTCTCGAGTATCTACGGTTTCGCCAGTGGGGCCTGGCCCTTCGGCGTGGTGGAGGCCGTTTGGAGCCTGATCGCCGTGCGCCGGGCCGTGAACCTGCGCTGAAGGGCTGTCCGCGAAATCACTGTTCGGCGGTGCCAAACTTCTCCCTACGAGTGACGACTGGCACGTAAGCACCGCCGTCAGAGATTGGACCATCACATTTCAATGGGACGTGGTCAACATCAGAGAAAACGGCAACGGCGCCCGGGACGCGGCCACCGCGACCGCGTGACGCTCAAAAGGTCCGCCGCGACCGCGGTCATCCTGGTGTCGGCCGCCGGCTTCGCCATCGAGACGGGCCGCGACTCCTACAGCGCCCCGCGACCCCATTCATCGACGACCATCGCCGGCGCGACGACCACCACGGCGACGTCAACGACCAGTCCCGTGACGACCACCACCACGACGCCCGTGTCTCATCGAATCGAGGATCCCTTCCATAGCTCGTCCCTGGCGAGGTATCTGGCGACTCGGACGGACAACGTCACGGCGGCCCTCTACAACGTGACGACCGGTCAGACGTTCGTCTATCGGCCGGGGATCCGCCAAGTCACGGCGAGCATGGTGAAGATCGACATCCTCGCCGTGTTGCTCTGGGAGAGTCAGCTCCATCACGTCTCGCTCACGGCGAAGCAACAGTCTTTGGCCACCGCGATGATCGAGGCATCGGACAACAAGGCCGCCGAGACTCTGTGGGAGGCCATAGGTCAACTCCCGTCGGTGACCGAATTCAACGATGACATCCACTTCACGCAGACCATCACCAACTGGGATTGGGGATTCGTGGACACCACGCCGCGCGACCAACTCCAGCTGTTGAAGACGATCGTGCTGCCGAACAAATACCTCGACCCGGCGTCACAGCTTTTCGAACAGAGCCTGATGCAAAACGTCCCGGACTACGCGCGATTCGGCATTCCGAACGGTGTGCCGGCGAGGGCTACGGTCGGCGTGAAGGACGGTTGGTACCCGGAAAAGACGACGGGGTGGCAGATCAACAGCGCGGGCTACGTGCATCTAGGGAAGACGTACTATCTCGCGGTCGTAATGACCGGGTCGAATCCCAGTGAGGCGTACGGGAGAGAGGTCGTCGATCGGATCTCGCAGGCGTTCTGGAACTTCGAATCGCGTCGCGCCAACACCTAGGTTCCCGAGCTGGACCACCACCGACCTACGCGGGTCGCCACCGTCCCCATCGAGCTGGTCGAGCTTGGGGTCCTAGGTAAGGGTCACCCGAAGGTGAGCGAAAGTAAGCGTGGGCAGCGATAGTCCGAGCGTCTCGACGGCGACGTGATACGTACCTCGAGGCAGAGCGGGCATACCAACTTTCGGACACCGCGGCGTAGTGGAACTCCCGCACTCTTGGTACGTCGTCATCACGGTTATTCGAAATCGGTTGGCGCCGGGCTTGAGCCTCACCGATGGAGGGCACCCCACCGTCGCCACCGCCGGGTTGTAAGGGATGTTGCTGTTGGTCACACCGATGAAGAGCCAGCCATCGATCACGCACGATTCGACCAAGACCGACTGGGGAGCGGAGTTGGTAAGTATGGCGACACCATGAATTGACGTGCCCGCTTTGACTTCCCATTTGTCGAGAGTGATTCGAATCGAAATTGGTGGCTTGTGGGCCGCGCTCGCCACTGTCGCTCCCCCGAAGATGGATACCCAGATGAAGGTAAGGGCGACGGTCAGTTGCTTCATCTTCATGGCCGAAGGCTACCGACGACGTCGTTGGCATTACGGTCGTGACGATAATTTGAATGTTCGTTCATCACAGGTGTGCGGATGCTCCAACGCCGGTTAGGTGAGAACGGAGACCCGCGCCAATTTTCTATTGGGAGATTTCGGAACACTCCGGTACGATGTCGTCATGTCGGAGGCTCGTCACGCGGCGACGCGAGGGAACAGGCGATGGCGCGTGGGCGTAGTGAAACTCGGCGCCGTCTTCGTAGTCTTGGCGCTCATCGCGTTGACCGTCAACTTCGCGCTGTCGAGTAGCGGCAACTCTGATTCCACGACGACGACGTCGACGACGACGTCCACGACGCCCGCCACGACCACGACCACGCGGCCCACTCCCCTGGACCAAATCGTGCCGCCCGGCCCGAAGGCCTCATCACGCCGGCTCTCGCTGTACAAGGTCATCACGGGCGTGATCTCCCCCAAGTCCGTCATGTCGACGAACACCGGCCTGGTCTTCGCCCAGAACATGATGTACCGGCACACGATGACGGTCTATAAATCGTCGGGCACCCTGCTCAAGACCATCAGTGACGGCGTGGCACTGGCCAACTTCAGCGTCCATGGACGGCCGGGATTGACCCACGGCGCGCCCGTGGAAGCGGCCGTGACGCCCGATGGCGAAGACGTCTGGGTCTCGAACTACTCGATGTACGGGACCGGTTCCGGTCCCGAAGGCTCGGACACCTGTACCCCGGGGTCGGCCCTGGCGGCTGGCGATACCCCGAGTTTCCTTTATGAGCTCAGCACCAAGACGCTTTCGGTGGTCGGCGTCGCCCCGGTGGGCATGGTGCCCAAGTACGTCGCGGTGACGCCCAACGACAAGTACGTCATCGCGACCAACTGGTGCTCGTGGACGGTGAGCATCGTCAACGAGGCCACGCATCACTTGGTGACGACGATCCCGGTGGGGGCATACCCGCGGGGCATCGCGATCTCGCCCGACTCACACCTCGCCTATATCGCAATCATGGGCAGTGACGTGATTGACGTCATCAGTCTCTCGACCTTCAAAATCGTGGGACAGATCGGCGGCGTTTATAACGTGCGCCACGTCGTCATCGATCCGCAGAATCCGGACTTCCTTTACGCCTCGTTGAACGCTCCGGGTGACGTCGTCAAGATCAATCGACTCACCGGCAAGATCCTGGCCGAAGTGCACACCGGTTCGGACTGTCGCTCCTTAGCGATTTCGACCGACGGCACCGCGCTCTACGTCGTGAACTACCTCTCCAACACGGTGACCGAATTGGCCTCGAGCAACCTGCGGATCCTCCAGGTCGTGTCGACCGGCACCAACCCCGTCGGTGTCACCTACGACGGCACGACCGGTCGAGTGTGGGTTGCGGTCTACACCGGCGAGATACTCGTTTTCAATACCAAGCCGTAGTCATAGAGCCGATGAGATCCTGGCACAGAGTCGGTTCGCCCTGCGCTACCTTGCGAAGAGCGAAAGGACGATCGTGAAACCAGCAAAGGGCCTTGATCGGATGTCACGGTGACTAATCGAGTTGACGCTATCGACCTTTCGTTATCGATGGACAAAGCGAAGTCCGCCGATCGAGTCGCGGCCGCTCAGCATCGTCTTACGCAACTTCGACTCTTTACCGCGGGCCTGCTCCAGCCCGACGTCGAGGCGCCGGGTCTGGTGATTCTCTTCGAAGGGTTCGACGCCGCCGGCAAGGGCGGCGCGATACGCCGCTTGACCGCCAGTATCGACCCCCGTCACGTTCGCGTGGTGCCCATTGGTCCCCCGACGGTTGAGGAACTCCGCCACGTCTTCCTCTGGCGATTTCAGCCCACGATTCCGGGCGCGGGAGGAATGACGGTCTACGACCGTTCCTGGTACGGACGACTCCTGGTCGAGCGCGTCGAGGGGCTCATCGACAAGTCGACCGCGAAGCGATCGGGCCAGGAGATCGTTGAGTTCGAACGCCTGCTGGTCGACAACAACGTCACCATCGTGAAGTTCTGGCTGCACATCTCGGACGAGGAGCAGCTGAAACGATTCAAGGACCGCGAGGGTGATCCGTTGAAGCAGTGGAAGCTCACCCCCGACGACTGGCGCAACCGAGAGAAGCGGGGGGCGTACTTGGACGCCCTGGAAGACATGGTCGAGATGACCGATCGACCTCACGCGCACTGGGACCTGATTCCGGCCGACAGTAAGCACTACGCGCGAGTGGCCATCCTCGAGACCTTGATCGATCGGTGGGTTCACGACCTGGAGCGTCGAGGGCTCAAGGTACCGAAGTCGCGTGCCGGGGACTACCTCAGCTAGAGGACGTCGACGCCTCGTATCTGGAACACTGACTACATGGACTCTCGCTACGGCATCACCATCCCCTTCGACGGCGTCTCGCTGCGCGACCACAAGGAGTGGTTTCACCAAATCGCCGACCTGGGCTACACCGACCTCTGGTCGGCCGAAGTCGACGGGGCCGACGGCTTCACGCCTCTGACGTTGGCCGCCATCTGGGAGCCGCGTCTCAACCTCGGCGTGGCGGTCACGCCGGTCTTCACGCGCGGCGCGGGACTGCTCGCCATGAGCGTCGCCGCGATGGCCGAGGTCGCCGAAGGTCGATTCATCATGGGACTCGGCGCCTCGAGCGAACCGGTCGTGCAGCGCTGGAACGGCGTGAAGTACGAGAAGCCCTACGCGCGCACCCGCGACGTCTTGCACTTCGTGAAGCGCGCCTTGGACGGCGAGAAGATCGACCAGATCTTCGAGACCTTCGAGGTTCACGGCTTCAAACTCAGCCGTCCGGTATTAGTGCGTCCCCCGATCCTGCTGGGCGCGCTGCGCCCCGGCATGCTCCGCCTGGCCGGTCGCGAGGCCGACGGGGCCATCCTCAATTGGCTGGCGGCGAAGGACGTGGCGCAGTGCCGCGCCGAAGTGGGCGAAGGAAAAACGATCGCCGCACGGCTCTTCGTCGTTCCGACGCCTGACGCCGACTTGGCGCGCATGATCGGCCGGCGCATGATCTCGTCGTATCTGACCGTCAACGCCTACGCCGAATTTCATCGTTGGCTCGGGCGCGGCGAGGTGCTGCAGCCGATGTGGGACGCCTGGGCCGAAGGGAATCGCAAGCTGGCCAACGAACTGATCCCCGATTGGGTCGTCGACGAACTGATCATCCACGGCCCGTACGAGGCGTGCCGCGAGCACGTGCTGCGCTACATCGAGGCCGGCGTCCAGATCCCGACGCTGGCCATCGTCCCCTTCGGCGTCGACCTCAAAGAGGCCGTCGAGGGTCTGGCGCCGCGCTAAACGGTCTCGGCCTCGAGGAACTCCAGCATGCCGGCGAACTTCTCTCGGGCCGCCTCGGTCCTCGCCGGGATGAACTCGCTCGGGATCTCGTGGGGCGTGTAGTTCTTCAGCGCGTGACGCGCCACGGTCTGGCGATGCACTTCGTCGGGGCCGTCGTAGATCCGGGCGGCGCGCGCCCACCGGTACATCCGTTCGAGCGGCAAGTCGGTGGAGTACCCGAGGGCGCCGTGGGTCTGTAGGGAGCGGTCGATCACGTTATGTAAGACGGTCGCCCCGTAGTACTTGATCATCGCGATCTCGTCGCGCGAGGCCGACGCGCCGACCTGATCCATCTTCCACGCCGCGTGGAGCGTCATCAACCGCGCCGCGTGCATCTCGGCGCGCGAGTCGGCGATCCAGTTCTGCACGGTCTGCTTTTCCGAGAGCAGCGAACCGTGGGTGAAGCGACTGACGGCGCGCTCGCACATCATGTCGAAGGCCCGTTGCGACTGTCCCAACCATCGCATGCAGTGATGGATACGGCCCGGTCCGAGTCGGGCCTGGGCCAGCATGAAGCCCGAACCCTCCGGACCGATCAGGTTCTCGGCCGGGATCCGCACGTCCACGTAGCGGATCTCGGCGTGGTTGCCGAAGCGGCCGTAGTGGTTGTCGGGGTCGTCCATCGATCCGACGTCGCGCACGATGTTCACGCCGGGGGTATCGGCCGGCACCACGAACATCGAGGAACCCTGGTAGGGATGGATGTCGGGATTGGTCACCGCCATCACGACCAGGATGTCGGCGACCGAGCCGTTGGTCGTGTACCACTTGTGGCCGTTGATGACCCACTCGCCGCCGTCCTTGACCGCGCGCGTCTTCAAAAGTCGCGGGTCGCTCCCGGCCGTCTCCGGTTCGGTCATCGAGAACCCCGAGCGAATCGTGCCGTCGAGCAGCGGCTGCAGCCAGCGTTCGCGGACGTACTCCTGATCGGCCATCTCCATGCCCGCCGCCAACAGTTCGGCGTTGCCACTGTCGGGGGCGTTGTTGCCGAAGACCACCGGACCGTAGGGGGTCTGTCCGAGGATCTCGTGCATCAGACCCAGGCGGACCTGACCGAAGCCGGTGCCGCCGAGCTCCTGGGGCAGGTGCGCGGCCCAGAGGCCTCGCTCGCGGACTTGGTCTTGGAGGGGCTTGATGAACGTGAGCGCTTGGTCGTGACTCAAGTCCAGGGTCTCGATGGGCATGATCTCCTCGCGCATGAATTCGCGCATCCAGACCAGTTGCTCTTCAAACTCCGGTTCCGTCTCAAAGTCCCACGCCATAGCCCACCATCCTTTGGGGCCACCTTACGTCGCACCAAAAGGGGCGGGCAAAGGCCGCGGCGAGCCTCCCTACACTGTGGTGACGAGAGATCGGAGCGCCGTGGCCAAGAAGAAATCGACACCCAAGACCGTGAGGGCCCAGCGCGTTGGCGTGATCGATACGATGTTCGCGCGCTTCGACATGGGTTCGTCCGCGCGGGCCGAACTCGAGAGCTGTTCGGGCTACGGCGAGTCCTTCGTCGTCGTGTCGCGCACCGTGCCCGGCTTCAAGGACCTCGCCGTGGCGGCCATGAACCTCATTCAACAAGAAGGTTGCGACATCGTCGTCGCTCTCGGCATGCCCGGTTCGGCGCCCATCGACAAACAGTGCGCTCACGAGGCGTCCCAGGGCATCATGCTGGCCCAACTGATGACCGCGACACCCATCCTCGAGGTCTTCGTCTACGAGGACGAATCCGACGACCCCGACGTCCTCGCCAAGGTCTTCGACGACCGCTCGCGCAAGCACGCCCGCAACGCCTACTGGATGCTCTTCGAGCCCGACCAACTGAGCCGTCGCGCCGGTCAAGGAGTGCGCCAAGGTTTCGACGACGCCGGACCGCTCACGATCGAGTAGAGACTCGAAGCCGCTCGGCCTTGGTTATGCTCCGATTACTTTCCGTAACACCTAGGAGGCACCCATGCCCGAAGCCGTCATAGTCGCCACCGGACGAACGCCCATCGGACGGGCCTTCAAAGGCTCCCTGGTCGACATGCGACCGGACGACCTCACCGCGCTCGTCGTGCGCACGGTATTGGCCAAGCTCCCCGAACTCGACCCGCGAAGCGTCGAAGACCTCATGGTCGGCTGCGGTCAGCCGGCCGGCGAGTCGGGTTTCAACGTCGCGCGCGTGGCCGCGCTGCTCGCGGGCCTGCCCGACGTGCCGGGCGTGACGGTCAATCGCTACTGCTCGTCGTCCCTCCAGACCATTCGCATGGCCGCCCACGCGATTCGCTCCGGCGAAGGTGACGTCTTCGTCGCCGCCGGCGTCGAGACCGTGTCACGCTTCGCCAGTGGCGCCTCGGACAGCGGCAAGGCCACCAATGAACTCTTCAGTGACGCCATGGAGCGCACGGCCAAACGCTCCGAGCGCGCCGGCGAACCGTGGTCCGCGCGGCCCGGACTGCCCGACATCTACATCGCCATGGGTCAAACG
Source organism: uncultured Acidimicrobiaceae bacterium (assembly GCA_963716515.1). GTDB lineage: Bacteria > Actinomycetota > Acidimicrobiia > Acidimicrobiales > RAAP-2 > RAAP-2. The sequence goes on along the minus strand of OY970319.1, from coordinate 449,015 downwards.
GCGGAGAACGTCGCGGAGTACGAGAAGGTGAGCCGACTCGAGATGGACGAGTTCGCCGTCCGCAGCCAAGAGCTCGCCGTGGCGCACCAGGAGAACGGTTTCTTCGAACGGGAGATCATTCCCGTCACCCTGCCCGATGGCACGGTGATGACCAAGGACGACGGCCCGCGCGCCGGCACCACGCTCGAGCGCCTGGCCACCTTGCAGCCTGTCTTTCGCGAGGGCGGTTCCATCACCGCCGGCAACGCCTGTCCTTTGAACGACGGCGCCGCGGCCGTCGTGGTGATGAGTGACACCCGCGCCAAGGAACTGGGCATCAAGCCCCTCGCGCGAATCGTGTCGAGCGGCGTCAGCGGACTCAACCCCGAGATCATGGGACTCGGTCCGATCGAAGCCTGCCGTCAGGCGATGAAGCGCGCCAGCATGACCATCGACGACATCGACCTGGTCGAAATCAACGAGGCCTTCGCTGCGCAGGTGATCCCGAGCGCCAAGCATCTGGGGATCACCCTCGACAAGCTCAATATCCGTGGCGGCGCCATCGCCCTCGGTCACCCCTTTGGCATGACCGGCGCGCGCATCATGACCACGCTGTTGAACTCCCTCGAGGACTCCGGGGCGCGCTTCGGTCTGGAGTCGATGTGCGTCGGCGGCGGACAGGGCATGGCCATGATCGTCGAACGGCTGGACTGAGTACGGTTCTCGTTGTTCGCGTTGCCATCACTCTCAAGGAATGCGGGGCCAAGTGATCGAACAGCCGTTTAGAAACATTCGCGGGACGCAGCGCTACGTCGCCATCGCGGCAGCGGTCACGATGGACGAGTTTGCCATCGTGGGCGGTCTCACCGGCGAGGTGTACGCCTGGTTGGAGCGCCAGGGTGTTGTTCGCGCCGGACCGTCCTTCGTTCGCATCTTGACCAGCGATATGACGGCCCAACTCGACATCGAAGTCGGGGTAGTGGTCGACCGACCACTCAACGGCGACGAACGCGTCGTGGCCGGATCGATTCCCAGTGGCTCCTACGTCACGCTCTTTTACACCGTCGAAGAGGACAACGATCACCTCCGAGCCAACGCGGAGTTACAGGCGTGGGCCGCGAACGAAGGTCTGGAGTGGCAGATTGACCGCAGCGGCGGCGCGGAGGTATGGGGCGGGCGATTTACTTTTGCACGGCCCGATAAGTCGAGCGACGGTCATCACGTCTTCGAACTCACCTATCAAATTATCGACAACCCTAAGGACATCCGGGTGTCGACGGAGTGACGTCGTAGGAACGAGCGCACAAGGCAGGGCCGAGATCGTCGAACGACGGGACGGAGTGAAGCGAAAAGCTAGTCGATTTCCTTCCAATGCTGTCGTCCGAATAGACGTCCAAATCGAGCCGTGAGCGAGGGTCCTTCGTCGCGAGCGAAATCCGGTTCGAGAACGAGAGTTCCCTCGGGCGCCGGCAGTTCGGCGGCCTCCCCGTCGGTCAACGCACAAAGCACGCGGGTCGTGGTGATATCCGTAATTTGATCTCGATCTACAAATCGCAGTCCGTGCTTTGTCTTAATCGCAATGCCATCGAAAATGTCAAGTTCCGGGATCTGCAAGACGTGCTCGACCGTCCCAAACTCGGTGTTCGTGGAACTGACTACGGAAGTACCAACGGGCAGCCCTCGATACGAGACTGGCTTTCCTTCGTCCATAGGCCTCTCCTTTTTTTCGGCGTTCGATGTGGAATAGGTGGTGGCCAGCGAAGCACGTTGAGCCATCCGCAAGTGGAAGGTTACCGTTCCGTCGCGTCGGACTTCCGACCGCGAACGTTAGGCGTCTGCCCCAAATTGGTTTTGATGTGAAATACTCTGGCCATGCAACACCGTCGGCTCAATCGCGCACAACGCCAAGTAACGGTGGTGGCTCTCGGTGCAGCGCTGTATTTCTTTGGTTCCTGGTTGACGGGTTTGGGCTCCCATCTTCCTTACGGGTCGGTGACTTACACAAATCAGAGCTCCGCGATAACCGTAGGAGGGCTTCATCCGTGGGTGCAATTCATAATCTGGCTCGTACTAATTGCGTTGTGGGTTGGATCATCTCTCGCGTTACTTGGCATTTCCTCTGTGGAACCTAAAGTCCCATCGAACTCTTGAGTTACCACGTCAACGTGGCCCAATAAGCGTGAGCGATTGGACGACTGGGTGACATGATGAATCAGTGAAAATGTCTACGCTGAATCGTTCGCAACGCCTGGTGATCGTGGTCGGACTTGGCGCCGCTCTCTACGTGCTGGGACAGTGGATGATGTCACTGGGTTCACACCTGACCGGATGGGTAGGATATGCGCCGCTGAGCAATCAGTTCCCCTTCCAGGGACTTCATCCGTGGGTGCGACTTGTTATCTGGCTGGTGCTAATTGCGTTGTGGGCTCTCTCGTCGGCAGCGCTTCTCGGGTCCGACAACCCTCGCGAACATGATCAAGATTGATCACCGACTCAATAGGTCGTCGCATCGAAACGTGCGCATTTCGAGATTCAGTTGGGTCAGAATCGGTCTCCTTCGGTAGGTACACTGAGCGCCATGTCGCCTCGCTCGATGCCAAGGCTGTTGCTCGCCTTGGTTGGGGTCTTGACGCTGGCCTCGATCATCGTTTCGGTGAACACGGACAAGGCCGCCAGGGTCTCAACGACCATTCATCATCGGAGCAATCCGGGTAATCCCTTCGGCTCTCCGGAATATGGATTCGGTGGCTATTCCGTCTCGAAACTCACGACCGAGATCGGAGCCCAGTGGCGCGTTCCCGCCCTTGATCCCCGATCCTCCAACGGCAGTGCCTCGACGTGGATCGCGGTCCAGAACGACGATCGACAGTTCATCCAACTGGGAACGACCGAGAATATGGCCAACGGATTGGCCCTGTACGGCATCTTCTGGAGCGACGTCACGGTCGGCTTTCACCCCCAACAGCTCCTCTACGTGAGAGCCGGCGACACCATCAAATTCAAGATGGTCCAAACGTCGCGAGGATGGCGACTCAGTTTCGACGACGTCTCGGACAACTCGCCCGAGACCATCACTGTTCCCTACGCCCGAGGTGCATCGTTCTTCTCCGCCGAGTGGCTGCAAGAGGACCCGACGGTGGGCGGATCGGCCGCGCACCTCCCCTATCCGACGATCGCTCCTACGACGATCAGTCATATGACGGTCAACGGAGCGGCGCCGAAATTGCGGAAGCGAGACGGACAAGTACTTTCCACGGCTGACGCCGTCTACCTCATTCCCACGCATACCACTATGGACCAGTTCACCTTCACCAACGCCGCCGGACCAACGCGCCAATACTTGAGCGACGTATTCGCCTACAGCGTCGCCCTCTATCCGTTCCAAGCCGACGAGTTCTACAACCGGGCACCGAGTGAAAGCGTCGTGCACCACCTGGTGACCTCACTCGCGACGCTGCAATCGAAACTGGAGTCCCAGAAGTGGCCGACGAACATGGCCGGTGCGGCAGCCCGCGACGGAAAGTCCCTAGCGACGATCGAAAATCTCTTCAGCAACTTTCCCGAATCGCCGGCTCGGATGAACGCCGATGACCTCCTCCAGCTTCAAGCGGCCCTCGAGCGTCAATCGCACTTCTCCGAGACACTCAGCGACGACCTGGGACTGCCGTCGTACCAATAGTGCGCCGCCCCGTAAGGGATTCCCCGAGTGGACGGTGACAGAATCGACGGATGAAGGTTGAGCTCGTCGAAACGGTCGAGGAGTTCATCGCGCTCTCGACGGCGCTTCGAGCCGCCGACCCCCTCCGAACGAACGTCATCGGCAGCGTGTCGCTCGCGGTCGCCACGGGACGCACCACTTACGACGGCTATCACTGGTGGATCGTGCGCGACGATCACGGTGACGTGGTGGGCGTGGCCATGCGCACGAGTCCCTTCAAGATGATCCTCGCGGCGATGCCCATCGACGCGGCGCGAGCGTTAGGTCGAAGCGTGGGGCAATTCGACGACTCCCTGCCCGGGATATCGGGGTCGCGGGAGATGGTGGACGCGTTCGTCGAGGGCTACCTCGAGTCAAAGAGTCCGGGCTCCTCGAGGCTCCTCACCGAAGAACGTCGTGATCTCCTCTACGAGTTGGAAGAGCTCATCACCCCCGACGTGGAGGGATTGGGACGTGCGGCGCGCGCCGACGAGATCGAACCTCTCGCCGAAATGTTCACGCAGTTCATGCGCGAAGTCGCGCTCGCGCCCTTATCAACTGCCGACACCTTTGACGGCGTGCAGAAGTCCGTGACCGCCGGATCGTTGTTCTGTTGGGAGGTGGACGGCGACGTCGTGGCGATCGCCGGCCACGCGCCGGTCGTCACCACCAACGAGATCGCCATCGGCCGAGTCGGACCGGTCTTCACGCCCGGCGAATTTCGACGTCGGGGCTACGGCAGCGCGATAACCGCCCACGTGACGCGTCACCTCATCGAGAAAGGTGCGCGCGTCATGCTCTTCACCGACGCGGCCAATCCCACCAGTAACTGCATCTATCAAGAGATCGGGTATCGCCTGGTGGACGAACTAGTCGAGATGCGCTTCGAGTAGGTCCGACGAGTTAGCGACCGGTTTTGATGACGCTCGGGTCGCTGGTCCAGGCGTCGTGCTGGGCGTCGGTGACGGGTTTGGCTTCGTCGGGCAACAGCACGGCGATGGTGTCGCGCACTTCGTAGACGACCCGCTTTCGCGGGTTGTACAGCACATTCTCACTCGGCACGTAGAGCAGCTCGCCGTGATCCACCGGGTCTTCCAGTAACGCCAGTAAGAATCTGTCGAGCGCCATCACCACATCCCTTCGCTGTCTTCGACTTCCACGTTGCGGTCGTCACGACTCAGTTCGGATACCGCTGAGCCACTAAAACCGTAGTCGCCACTCGAAGCGTCAAAGTGGGTGATCGACGCTCAAGGGCTTTCGCCGGGGCCCCGCGCGGCGTCGGACGTAGAAGAAGAGATAGACCAGTCCGGCCAACACCGTCAGGTCGGTGACGATGTTGCCCAGCGTGAGCATCGGGGTGCTGCCGTAGACCAGGGAGACGTCATTGGAGGTCGGGATCACGACCATCAGGTTCGGGCTCACGCGATACGGTCCCGTGGCGCCGCTGACCTGCCAGCGAGGGAAGTACGAGATCTTCACCAGCACCGGGACCCCGACGCGACTCACGTGGAACGAGATCGACTGCAGTCCGACCTGAACGTTGCTCACCGTGACCTTCGGAAGTTTGGTGTGCGTATCCATGGTGCTCACGCTGGCGGCCGCGGGCCAGTTCGACGGTCCGTTGGTCGCCGCGACGGTCCCCCACAGTTTGGGATTGAGCCACCAGGTGGTGTTGGCCTGGAGCCAGCCGACGCGGCTGGTGGTGTTGGCCACGATGTTGGGCAGACTGGTCAGCGCGACGACCATCGGGCTCGCCGAGATCCGGTAGATATCCCACTTGTAGCCCGGCGAGGGCCAGGCCTTGGTCGAGGCGATCAGCGTCAACTGGGGATCGAGGTCGGCCTGGGCGATCACCGAGGGTGAGTACGCGATGAAGTACCGCACGCCGAGCATCTGCAGGTGCTTCACGCCGAAGGGGATGTTGAGTGAACCGTAGGGCAGACCGACCATGGGATTGCTCGGCCCCACGCTCAGCTCGGCCTGATCGAGGAAGTGATAGGGCGTGGTGGCCGAGGATTCGAAGTAGAGGCCCTCCATCGAATCGATGCAGTTGTTCGTCCAGTACGGCAAGAGCATCAGCGCCTCGGGAGTGCCGAAACGGCCTTCGTTGGCGTTGTACTCCCACATTGCTCGACCGCAGCCGTACTTTTGGCCGACGTTGGCCATCGTCGTCATGAGGTCGTGATACTCGGGCCACGCCGGCTGCGCCTGGTAGCCCGAGTAGTTGTACTGCGCCCAATTCGTCACCTGGTTACCGGACGTGTGGAGTCCGAGGGCGGAGGCGACGGGCGGAATGAGACCGGGCACCGTGGTGGCCAGTCCGAGGACGAGGATCACGACCGTGGCGCGCACGCTCCGCCGTCGCCACCGCGTGGGTTCATCCTCGACTTCGTCCTCGTCGTCGTCGTCCTTAAAGGACGAAGCCACGAAGGTATCGTCCGACGAGGACCTCACGGCCTCGACGTGAACGGGGAGTCGTTCGTCGACGGGCACCGGGCCGCCGGTCGCCGCTTCGTGGGCGAAACTGAAGCGACTCTCGCCAATCTGGACCACGAAACGGCCCAGACTGTTCGGGGCCCGTTTCGCCCAGCGCGCGAGGACGTAGCCGAAGAGCCAGCCGGCGCTCAGGTGAATGGTGATGAACCAAAACGGTACGAGCCGCTCGTTCCAGATGACGTTCTGCGGGTCGAAGACGAAGGCGCCAATCGAGAGCACCGCCAACGTGGTGAGGATCATGCCCAGGCGGTCGCGCACCCAGAAGGCCACGATCAGGGCCACGATCGCGAGCAGGATCACCCACCGGTCGCCGGCCGCGCCACCGGCCGCGGTGAACCAGCCGAGGGTCGTGAAGATCGCGTGCAGGGTCTTGACGGAGTCGTTGGTGTAACCCATGGAGTTGGTGTACTTCTGGGTGGTGACGAAGGAGGTCAACCACCAGGCCGATAGTCCGGCCGAGATCAGTCCGGCGCCGATGGCGAATCGGAGTGGTCGCGCGTAGTCGCCGTTGAGGCTTTCGTCGTTGGGATCACCGATACCGCGACGTTGCAGCAGCTCGAAGATCACGACGACGATCACCGCCTCGATGGTGAAGAACCACGGCAGGACGTGCGCCGCCAAGGTGGCGCTGAGCGCCACCGCCGCAAGCCAGTAGCCGTGACCGGTTCGCACGCCGCGCGCGAAGAGGCCGATGGTCAACAGGCTCAGCGCCAACGACAACGCGAACGCGTACTCCCCGGCCATCGAGGAGAACAGGTTCCCGCCGTCGATGGTGAACGAGGCGTCGAAGAGGAAGGGCAAGGTGGCCACCGCCAGAGCCGCCGGGACCGGTCGCGGCGCCTTGAAGAGTCGTCCCATCATGTAGGCGGTGACCGGCATGAGCACCGAACCGAGGATGGTCGCGAGTTTGAAGGCCACGGCGAAGCCGACGAGGTAGCTGCCCCAGTAGGCCAGGACGTCCGGGAGGACGAAGTAGTAGGTGTAGGCCGGCATGCCGGCGAACCAGCCGGGGTACCACGGGGTCAAGTTGAACGGATTGCCGACGGACTTGAGGTAGGCCGGCACCGCCAGGTGCGATCCGGTGTCCCCGCCGGTGATCAGCGTGTTGGAGAAGAGCAGCGTCGGGTGCAACTCGACCAGCGTGACGACGATGACCGCGAGCACCACCAGCAGGTCAATGCGAGCACCCGGCGTGTTGCGACGCTCGATCCACTCGCGCATCAGTGACCCGACCGCTGGCTGACCAGCGCGACGATGGCGACGCCGTTAAAAGAGATGTGGGTCACGATGCTCGGCACCAGCCGCTTGGTGCGCCACACCAGCGTGGCCAACACGACACCGAGGAGGAAGAGGCCCGCGAACTGGACCGGTTCGGCGTGGGCCAGCGCGAAGAGCACGGCGCTGGACAGGACCCCGACGATGAGGCTGACGCGAGAGCCGCCGCGCGGACCGCCTTCGCTCAACGCTCGAAAGAGCACGCCCCGAAACAGCCACTCCTCCATGATCGGGGCCAAGATCAGGGTCATGACGATCAGCAGCACGAAACTGGCGCCCACCACCGACCCGAAGAGGTGATGGATGGGGCGATTCAGGTGTCGCAGGTGAAAGGGCCAATACAGCGCGTCAATGATGAATTGACAGGCGACGCCGAGGGCCACGTAGAACACGTCGGTGGGCTTCACTCGCCACTGGCTGGGCAGCGACTTCAGGTGGCCGAAGCGATAGGCGTACCAAATGGCCGCGCCGAAGCCGATCCAGAGCCCGAGCAGTCCGAGGGCGTTGGCCCACCAGGGAGGGGAACTGGCGCTCGAGAGCGCGTTCACGCCGCCGGGGTAGTGCGTCAACGACACGCCGATGAACTCGAAGAGTGATCCGAGAATCTGACCGGCGAGGAAACCGACGAAGCCGGCCACCACGATCGCCAACACTCGTGGCCGTTCGACCGTTTCGGCGTCGATCAAAGAATCCACAAACAATTACCCTAATCTGCGGTCAGTTTTCCACAGGTGCAAGACGATATGTCGCGCGTGACCTCTAGTCTGGTCTGGTGACAATGCCTCCCGAGGAACCGACGGGCTACAAGAAGTACATGCCCGGCGGTGACAAGCCCCTGGCGCCGGACGCCCGCCGTCGGCTCTTGACGATCGGCGCCATCGCCTTCGTCGTGGGCATCTTCGTCATTCCGTCGCTCTTCACGCACAAGGTCGTGAAGACGGTCTCCTATTCCACCCTGTTGCGCGACGCGCGCCACCAAGAGGTGGTCTCGGCGTCGATCAACTCCACGACCGGCGTGATCACCGGCCAGCTGACCAACGGCACCAACTACTCCTCGAACGGCCCGACGCCGGTCATCAACAGTGACATCACGACCTTGCGCACCAGCGACAACGTGTCGGTGACCTTCGCCAATCCCTCCAGCCTCCTCGGCACGTTGCTGCCGTATCTCATCTTCATCTTGATCTTCGTGGCCTTCATGGTCTTCATCTCTCGTCAGGCCCGCAATCAGATGACCGGCATGATGTCGGTCGGGCGCTCCAAAGCCAAACAGTTCAACCAGGACCGACCGAAGACCACCTTCTCCGACGTCGCCGGTTACTTCGGGGTCAAACAAGAGATCAGCGAGATCGTCGAGTTCTTGAAGACGCCGGGCCGCTACAAGGACATCGGCGCGTTGATCCCCAAGGGCATCTTGCTGGTGGGACCTCCGGGCACCGGCAAGACGATGCTCGCGCGAGCGGTCGCCGGTGAAGCGGGCGTGCCCTTCTTCTCGGTCTCCGGATCGGACTTCATGGAGATGTTCGTCGGGGTCGGCGCCAGTCGAGTGCGCGACCTCTTCGCCACGGCGCGCAAGCAGGCGCCGGCGATCGTCTTCATCGACGAGATCGACTCCATCGGTCGCAAGCGCGGCGCCGGTCTCGGGGGCGGCCACGACGAACGCGAACAGACGCTCAATCAGATGTTGAACGAGATGGACGGCTTCGACCCTTCCGAAGGCGTCGTGGTCATCGCCGCGACCAACCGACCCGACGTGCTGGACCCGGCGCTGCTGCGTCCGGGCCGCTTCGACCGCCAGATCGTGGTGCCGCTGCCCGACTTGGACGAACGCCTGCCCATCCTCGAGGTCCACTCGAAGAATAAACCGCTCGATCCCTCGGTCTCCTTGGAGATGGTGGCGCGGGGCACCCCCGGCATGAGCGGCGCGGACTTGGCGAATCTGGTCAACGAATCGGCCCTGCACGCGGTGCGTCGACACTCCTCGACCATCGGCATGGAGGACTTCGAGTCGGCGCGCGACCGAGTGATGATGGGACAACTGCGCGACACCATGGTCCTGATGGACGACGAGCGTGAGCGCGTCGCCTACCACGAGAGCGGGCACGCGCTCTTGGCCTACGTGCTCGACAAGACCGATCCCCTCCACAAGATCACCATCATCCCTAGAGGAATGGCGCTCGGCGTCACCATGACCTTGCCCGAAGAGGACCGCCACATCGTGGCCCGCCAGTACCTGGAGGACTCGCTGTGCATGCGCATGGGTGGCCGCGTGGCCGAACTCCTCGTCTACGGCGACCTCTCGACCGGCGCCGCCGACGACCTCCAGCGCAACACGGAACTGGCGATCCGCATGGTGCGCGAATGGGGCATGTCCAAGGAGATCGGTCCGATGGCCTGGGGATCGAACAACCAGGTCTTCCTGGGCGAAGACCTCATGCACACCCGCGACTACTCGGACCACACGTCACAAGTGATCGACGACGAGGTCGAGCGGATCCTTCGGGAGCAAGAGTCGCGCGCCATCGAAGTGCTGACGCTGCACCGACGCGGCCTCGAGGCGCTGACACGAGCACTGCTGGAAGCCGAGACCCTCGACGGCGAGACCGCCGCTCGATTGATCGACGAAGCGCACGGTGAGCAGATCCACCCCGAAGGCTCGAAGACCGTAAGCTCGCTCGCCGGGGTGGGCGCCGCGTCGGCGTCGAAAAAGAATCCGGCCCCGGTCGCCCCCGCGCCGCCATTGCCCGGTTGGCAGCCGCCGAAGCTACCGGCCGTCTAGTCCCGAGACCACCGACATCCCGGCCGGGCGGGTCAACAGCGTGGCCGTGACCAACAGTGCCGCCAGCGATGGTCGCGGCGCCGCCACGATCATGTCGATGCCGAGCAGGTGGGGGTCGGTCGGAAATTCACTCTGCAGCGTCTGCGAACTGTTCGCGCTCAGACGAATCTGAGCGGTGCGGGGCGCCCCGCTTCGACTATTCGCGAGGGCCGCGATGGTGACGGCGATCGATCGCGACGACGTGTTGGTCACGGTCACCGCGTCGAAGCCCTTCCCGGTAAAGTCACCGACCAGATATTCCGGTTCGGGTGACTGCGGCGCGCTCAAGGCCACGTCGTGGCCCGTACCGGTCGCGAGCGCCGCGATCACCGGCTGACTGGCGCGCATCACCACGCTGGCGTAGCTGGCCGCCGGAATGGCCGGGTTCGGGGTGATGGTCGCCACGGTGCTCCCGTAGGGCGGCACGGTCACCGACTGGATCGGCACGTGGTAGGGAGCGAGGGTCACGGCGAGGGTCACGTTCGCCGGGGTGGGTCCCGGATTCGACAGTCGAATCTGGGCCGTCGCGTTGTTCGACGTCGTGACCAACGGGAAGTTCGCCGACGTGGCTGCTTGATTGACGCCGGTGTTGAACGACACGGTCGGGCCGGACTGTTGGAGACCGACGATGTCGAGGGAGCCTCGGAGTACCCGCACGTGCACGCCCACGTCACTCATGTCGACGATCTCGGTGCCGAGGCGGATCTCGGCCTGCGAATGCGGGCCGACGGCGTAGCCCTGGAACTTAGCCGGAGCGACGTAACCCGACGAGGAGAACGTGGAGACGTTGAAGACCGCCGGCGTCTCAGTCGGGTTGTAGACGCTCAAGATGGCGCTCGAACCAACGGTGGTGTCGAAGCCGGCGCCGAACCAGTTGGTGACGCCGGTCGAGATGCACGGCGCCTCGCTGGTGTGGCCCCGGGTCACCTGGACCCCGATCACGCCACCGCCACTCACTTGAGCTCCGACGCCGAAGTAATTACCGTGCATGCCGGCACTGGGATCGAATCCGAACTGTTGGTGCGCCAACAGCCGAACCTCTTTGGACGACGCGGCGCCGGTGTCCGAGACGTCGTCAATGGTGACCACGCGCGCGAAGGCGGTCGTGTTCAAGAAGATCACGCGGCCCGACGCGCCGAGTTTCTGATCCGAGAAGCCCGTGCAGTAGAGCGCGGTCGACTCCGCGCGACCGTTGAGCGCGAGCGATCTCGGTAGTTGAGAGTTGTCCACACTCTTCGCCAGGGAACTCACCACGCCGACCATCAGAAGGGCCGCGGCGAGGACGAGGAACAGTGGCACGCGTCGAGCGCTATTCATGCTCTTCCCTCGCGTGTCGCGGAGGGACTGTTCGTCGTCGACCCGTGACCAGCCACTCGAGTCGATGCACCCATCCGAATCCCAACCACACCAAGGCCCACATCAATAAGGTGAAGGTCGCGAGCAGCGCGTTGAGGGGTAATCGACGAAGTACCAGCTGGCCGGTCGGTCCGGAGGCGCCGTCGCCCGAGCCGGCGGTGGCGCTGACGTGGAAGATGGGCGCCCACAGGTGATCAATGGCGCGCGACGCCGGTTGACCATCGACGTTGAGTCCAAAGGAGCTCGCCGGGGCGACGCCCGCCCGCACCGTGGCGCCCGGAATCACCGGACCCGAGTTCGACGCGCTGGAGAAGATCGCCGTCGGTGACTTCTCACCCGGGACCGTCTCGGAGACGATTCCGTGGAAGAGCGAGTTGGCGAACACTTCGACCGATTTCGTCTGGAGCTCGAGCGAGAGATCACCCTGGCGTCCGAGGGCCGTCAACAGCACCCTCGGCACCGGGAGCAGCGGCACGGTCTGCACCCCTTGCAGCTCCGGCGCCGAGGAGTTCATCACCACGATGGTCGAGATGCCGGCCGGGGCGAGCAACTGCCCCAGTCGCACGGTCTGGCCGGACAGGGCCGAATCCACCGCGCTCAAGATCACGTTGCTGGTCCCCGAGTCGGGCGTCGAGAAGAGTGACGTCCCTCCGGGGAGTCCGTTGCTCGAGGTCCCCGCCGCGAGCCCCGGGGCGACGGACCAGCCCGCCAGGGGCAGGACGGAGGGATCGCCCAGCCACAGGACGCGATATCCCCCGGCCGAGGTGGGCGACAGGGTGCTCAACGATTCGGCGACGCTGGTGGTGGGCATATCGAATCGTCCACTGGCGAAGATCGCCGCGAACGGTATCGCGGCGATCACCAACGCGGACACGGTCAGACTGGCGGCCACTTGGCGCCACCCGAAGCCGGCTTGGCGCAGGTCGTTCTCGAGCGCACTGACACCCAGGCCGATGAGCAGCGCGAGCATCACCATGTAGAGCGCCAGGAGCACGTCGAGGTCCGGAGCGAACGAACCCATCCAGTGGCGAGCGTCGAGGGCCGTGACCACCAAGGTCAACGTGGCGATCGAAGCGACCTTGGAGGCGATGCGCAGTCGCTCGCCCCGACAGAGCAACAGTCCGACCAGCGCGGCCCCCGGCAATAACCAACCGGCCCAGGAGAGAGCGAACCCGCCGTCGGCGCCCCGGAGCAACTCGGGAAAGGACGGCACCGACCACGGTCCCCGCGCGAGACCGAACACGCCCAGGGCGCGTCGGCCGGCTAGGGCGACGTCGACCGTCAGGGGCAACAGCAGTATCGCCACGTTGACCCACAGGGAGCCGAGGAATCGCCACTTCCCCGAGGTGTTCACCCCTTCGTCGCTCTCGAAGAGTCGCGCGACAAAGACGCCCAGCACGATCAGGGTGACCACGATGAGCGTGGCTGGCGCCATCGCGGTGAGGAGGGCTATGAGCATGACCGCGATCATGCGCTGACCCGACAAGGTGCTTCGCCATCCGCGGTGACCGAAGGCGATCGGCTCGGCGTAAGGCTCGGTGCGGAAACCCGGTACGTCCATCAACTCGAAGAGTCGACGCACGATGAAGGGCAGGCCGGCCACCACCATCAGGACGTCGATGCGTCCCTGGGAGATCATGTCCAGTCCCAGGGGAAGCGCCATGTAGGCGACCGAGGCGATGAGGCGAGCGCGATTGGAGACCCGTCCGCGAAGGAGCCGACTGATCCCGATGGCGCCCACGGGGATGGCGAAGATCAACGCCAGCCGCGGAAGGATGCCCATGCGACCGAGGACGAAGGTGCCCGCGAAGGCCAGCACGGCGTAGCCGGGCATGCCGGGCGAACCGGTACCGACGCCGTTGGGCGACCACGAAGCGAAGAAGTGGCGCCACATCATCGACCAGGAGTCGAGCGGGGCGAGTCGCCCGATCAACGGTAGGTGCGTGACGACGAGGTTGCGCGACCCGATGAGCCACAGCACGATGACCACCAATACCGCCGCGGCCTGCGAGCGAAACGAGGTCAGCACCCGCGCCGGTCGATTCCGCAGCTCCATCATCGCGCTGTCGGGAATCTCGTCGAACTCTTCGTCTTCCGAGAAGGCCGCCGCGAACCCGACCGCGTCGGCGTCGAACTCGTGGTCCTCGATCGCCTCCGGCGGGAGGATCCCGCGGGCCCGGTCCAATCCCTCGCGGATCAGCGTCACGAAGAAGCGCTTCAGTCGACTCGCTCCCCCGACTTGCAATCGTCGAAGCTCTTCGTCCGAGAGGACCTTTATCTCGTGACGCTGGCGCCGGCGCTCTCGAATCCGACGACGGTGGTGGAAGAGCCATCGCCACGACCCGAGGATCGCGCCGGCGCGGTCGCTGTCGCGACCGACGATCGCCAGACCGAACTCCATGGTGTCCATGACGAAGAGCGCCAGCAACGTGGTGAAGGCGTAGCGCCGTCCCCAACCGGTCGCCACGACCAGTAACTGGTGCCGACGCTGCAGGTCTTGGCGACTGGCGCGTCGGGTGCCGAGAGCGGTGACCGGTCGTTCGCCCGAGGCGAGGGTCTCGCGGTGCGCCACCTTGGCCGCCGGCGCGACGACGATGCGCGCGCCGGCGATCTGGGCGCGCCAACAGAGGTCCAGGTCTTCGCCCAGCACCGTAATCAACGGGTCGAAGCCGCGCAGCGTAGCGAAGAGGTCGCTGCGTACCAACGTGGCACCACCGGGTGCCACGAAGACGTCGCGTTCGAGGTCCTGTTGACCGTGGTCGATCTCGCCGGGCTCCACGCGTTCGTGCACCACGCCGAAGCGGTCGCAGGTCTGTCCGACGTGCAACAGCACCATCGGATCGTTATAGGAGACGAACTTCGGCGAGACGACGCCGGCGTTGGTTCGAAACGCGGCCTCCACCATCATCTGCACGGCGTCCGGTTCGAGTCGCACGTCATCGTGACAGAAGAGAAAGAAGGCCGAGCCCTCGACCGACAGCGCGGCTTCGTTGCACGCCGCGGCGAAGCCGCGGTTCTCGTCGAGGGCGCGCACGAAGGCGTTCGGGGCGACCGCGGCGACGCGCGCCGGGACGTGTTCGGACTCCCCGTTCGCGACGACGAGCAGGCTTAGTTCCTCGTAGTTCTGGGCCGCGAGGGAAGCAACCGCAACTTCTAATCCGGGCCCGGAACCGGTGGTAACGACGACGGCAACAACGGCCGGAGCGCGAGATTCCATCAGTTTCTTAAGGCTAGTTGGCCCCTAGAGACCGACTCGGCCGCTTTCAAAGATGTCGCACGTCATTTGGTCGTTGTTACTGACCGTTCGCCGCGACGACGCCGCATTTCATCGATGACGTCCGCGAGCGATTCGTCGAGGGTGATGGTGGGACGCCACTTCGTAGCCCGAGAGAGTTTTCCGTAACTGCCGCACGACACCGGGACTTCCACCGGTCGCAGCAGTGCTTGATCGGTGGTGAGGCGCACACGCGGCGCGATCGACGCCACGAGGCGTTGCGCTATGTCGAACAGACCGACGTCCACACCGGAGGCGATGTTGTAGACCTCGCCGCTCACGCCGGTTTCGATGAGCAGTCGATAGGCCCGCACGACGTCACGAACGTCGCTGAAGTCACGTCGGGTCGAGAGGTCACCGACGACGATTTCGTCCGTTCCGTCGGCGAGCGCTTGGAGAAGCCGATTCGCGATCGCCGGCACGACGAAGTCCGTGGACTGACCCGGGCCTAGATGGTTGAACGGTCGCGCGATGACGATGCCTTGGCCCCGTTCGCGTACGGCGTCGTGCGCGACGTGTTCGGCCTCGACCTTGCTCGAGGCGTAGGGATTGGCTGGAGCCACTCGAAAGGTTTCGACCAACGGAAGGTCCTCGGGCCGCACCACGCCGTAGACGTCGGCCGAACTCACCAGCACGACTCGTGCCGTGGGTACTACTTGGCTCGCGGCGTCGAGGACATTCTTGGAACCCAGGACGTTCACGCGCGTGTACTCCACCGGGTTCGACCAGGACGCGCCGACGGCGGTCAGAGCCGCCAAGTGGTAGATCGCCTCGGGCCGCGCGCTCTCCACGAGGGCGAGGACGCTCTTCGCGTCCGTCACGTCACACTCGCGGTCGACGCCGATCACCTCGTCGCCTTGGGTGCGCAGGTGCTCGAGGAGATGGCGCCCGACGAAACCGTCGGCCCCGGTAACGAGCGCCTTCACTTCCGAGTCGCCATTTCGTAGGCCCGCACGTGTTGCGCGACCGAGGCGTCCCAGGTGAAGATCTCGGCGCGAGCGCGCGAGCGCTCCGCGCGAAGCGCGCGCTCCTCTCGACTCATCGTGAGGGCCGTGGTGATCGCTTCGGCCAACGCATTGGCGTCGCCGGCGCGAGCGAGCAGCGCGGCGTCGCCGGCGATTTCGGACATCACCGTGTTCGAAGACGTCACGACCCGCGCGCCGCAGGCGAGCGCTTCGAGCACCGGCAGTCCGAAGCCTTCGCCGCGCGACGGGTACACCACCGCGCGAGATTGACGCAGCAGCGCGGGAAGGGCCGCTTCTTCCACGAAGCCGAGGCGACGAATCCTCGCGAGCGCGCCGTGACCGGCGATCCGTGCTTCGATCTCCTTCACGCCCCAGCCGGGCTGGCCGGCCAACCAGAGCTCCACCTCGGCGTCGTGGCGCGCCACCTCTTCGAAGGCGTCGAGCAAGACGTCGATGCCCTTTCGCGGTTCGAAGGTCCCGAGGAAGAAGAGGTACGGACGGTCGGTCGGCAGCTGGTGCGCGCGCAGCAACTCTTCGTCGCCGCTCGCGTCGGTGGTGAAGCGTTCCAGGTCGACGCCCAGGGTTCCCACGACCACCGGCGCGTGCCGGGGAATCTGTTCGTCCAGCTGCCGCGCGGTGTATTCACTAATGGTCACCAGCACGTCGGCGTGTGTCGCGGCGTAGGAAATGGCCCGTCGAAAGAACGGCACCTTCGCGCGCTCGTGCCATTCGGGATTGGTGAAGAACGTGAGGTCGTGAATGGTCACCACGGTCGGCGTCGTCGAGCGATGCGGCATGGTGTAGTGCGGCGAATGCCACACGTCCACCGAGCGCGCGGTCGAACTGCGACCGGCCACCCAGGCCTCGTAGAGCAGACGCGACGGCCGAGCGTTGGGAACGATCGAGGCGATGTGCGTCGTGGGCGACCAGTCGTGCCAGCGCAAGGTATCGTCGCGTCGGGTGACCAGCGTCGTGTCCACGCCGGTGGCGGGTACGCGACGCGCCAGTTCGCCGATGTAGCGGCCGGCCCCGGCCAGCCGGGGCGGCACGGCCGACACGTCGAGGGCCAGTTTCATTGCCACACCGCCAGGTGATCGAGAGCGAGGTTGCGCCACGTCAGCTCGGCGACCGATTGGCGTCGCGCGAGCCGGTGTTCGTCGTCGATACCTTCGCGCATCGCCGCGACCAGACCATCGGCGATCGAACCAACGTCGAGGGGATCGACCCGGATGACGAGGCCGTTGGCGGCGACACTGGGCGTCGTGGTGCTGGCGACCACGCGCGTGCCGGCGTGGAGCGCCTCCACCGGCGACAGACCCCACCCCTCGGCGCGCGGTACGTAGGCGAAGACGGTCGCGTCGCGGTAGAGCGCGAGGAGCATCGCGCGCGGCACCATACCCAGTACCGTCGCGTCGCCGGTGGCGACGCCGCCCCACCCACTGGGTCCGGCGAGGACCAGCGGGCCGAGATCGCGATTCGTCGCGTAGGCGATTTTGTGCGCCTCTAAGAGTCGCTCGATGTTCTTGCGCGGTTCGCGCGTGCCGGCGTACAGCGTGAACGGACCGCGGACGCCGTGCTCGGCGAGCAGGTCACGAACCGACGACGAAGAGGCGGCGTCAACCGTATCCTCGTCGACCCCGAGTCGCACCGTGTGGAGGCGCGATTCGTCAATGCCCTCCTCGACCAGTCGTTCGGCCAGTCCCGGCGAGGTGACGATGACGCGCAGGTCACGGCGCTCCGCGATGAGGCGCAGTCGGCGATCGTGGAAACGGATGCCCGAGGGCGTCGAGATCCCCGGTTCGTCGCGCCACAGCAGGTCGTGCATCGCGACCGAATGCACGGCTCCTTTGGATCCTCCCCCGAAGGGGCCGGCCATGGACGTGGCGTGCACCACGTCAGAGTCCTTCGGAACGCCGAGGGGCCAGATCGGCCAGAGCCTCGTCAAAAGACGCACGCCGCCCGGCGCCTGCACGCGTCGCAGCGCCAGTTCGTCGTCGACCGCGCCCCTGGGACCGAGTCCCACCACCTCGAGCGACGGATCGGCCAGCGACGCCAGACCGGCCGCGAGGCCGCGAACGTAGGTGGCGATGCCACCGGGTTGCGGGCGGTTGAGTTGCTCGATCGAGATGGTGATCGTGCGCTTCACGACGTCCAGCCTCGCACGACCTCGTGATACAGCGACACGTAGGCCCGCGCCGCAGTGTCCGGCGCGAAATCGACCGCCCGGGATCGTCCAGCCGCCACCATGATCGAACGTCGCGAACCGTTGGTCCACACCTCTTCGAGCGTGTCGTGAACCTCGCGGTCGTTGGTGACGAGCGCCGCGGCGCCCTCCAGCAGCTCGCGGTTGATCTCGGTCGCGCGAGCCAGCGTCGGAACGCCAGCCGACAGAGCGGCGATGGCGAAGGACGGGAAGCGCGCGCCGTCCGACAGGTGCATGACGACGCGCGCGTTGGCCAAAGCGTCGCGGGCGTCGCCCCGGGCGCGAATCGTTATCGCCAGGCCACTTGAACGGATCTTCTGACCGACCTCGGTGCTGGCGAGCGCCACCACCCGCGAACCGTGTTCCTGGGTGAAGGCCACCAGGTGGGGCGCGAGCTCGATGAACAACTGTTCCACGCCGGTGATGTTGACCACCAGGTCCGTGCCATCACGGGTCTCGTCTACGCGCGGTACCGCCGGCGGCACGACGACCACTCGACTTCTGGCTACCCCCAGCACGCTGATCACTTCGTGGCTCGCACTTCGAGACGAGGCGACGAGCGTCGCGCCACGTTGGACCGCGCGTCGTAGTTGCGTGATGCGCAAATACGTTCGCGTCTCACCGCGCAGCGGTCGAAGGTCGTCCACCGAGACGATGAGCGGGATCTTCAGCGTCGGTGGCGTGGCCAAACCGGCCACGTGTAACACGTCGACCGGCGGCAAAAGACCGTCGATCGAGCGTCCGAGGCTGCGACGCCATAGTGGCGACCACAGCCCGCGCAGCGAGAGGTGCGTTTCGTTGCTCGAGCGAGCCGAGGTTCGTGAGCGGAACCGGATGAGTTCGCACTCGCCGGTGCGATCAAGCGCGTCGGCCAGGTCGGTCATGGAGTTGCCCAGCGACTCGAGCGAACCGTCCAGGTCCAGTCCGACGCGAAGGCTCGAAGGACTCACGAACCAAGTGCCAACGTTCGCATCGCACTCGTCCAGGTCGGCCAGAGTTTCGCGGCCCACGCTCCGAAGGGTTCGGTACTCGTCGCCACCAGCCCGATCTGCTCATCGGCGTTGAGCAGCAACAAGGCGCCGCTTTTTCCGAAGTGCCCGAAGCTCGCCGCCGGCCAGTCCCCCATCCAGTGATGCTTCTCCCCTTGGATCTCCGGACCGAGCCCCCAAGGACAGGGAGTGAATCGACCGAAACCGGGAACGAATCCGTCGAGCTGTGGCGCGTAGGTGGTGATGAGGCGCTTGCGCGTCTCTTGGGCGATGCCGTCCGGTCGCAACCAGGCGACCGCCATCGAGGCCAGGTCATTGGTCGAACCGACCACCCCGTGCGAGGGTGGACCCTCCAGCTTCGTCGTTTTCATGCCGAAGGGGCGAAAGATGCGCTGCTGCAACCAGTCGTCGGCCGTGTTCTCACCGAGGATCGAGGCCACGGCCCAGTCGACGCCGTAGTTGGAATAGATCCGCTGGGTCCCGACCGGCACGACGGGATCGCCCTCTTCGAGACCAAGTCCACTGCTGTGCGACAGCAGGTTGGCCAGCGTCGAACCCGGAGGGCCAACGCGTTGATCGAATCGCTGTAGCTCCCAGTCGCTCTCCACACCAAAGGCCAGCGACACGGCCATCTTCGAGACCGACGCCCACGCTCGAACGTCGTCGAGGTCGCCTTCTTCGGCGATCCGTCGAACCATCCCGTCCTTCAGCGACAAGAGCACCATCGCGGGCGTGCCGGGCCACCCGTCAAGAAGGGAGTTCGTGCTCACAACACTCGATGTTACCCAAGCCTCTATAGAGTCTCGAAGGTGATAACGGTTCTGAGTGGCGGCGTCGGCGCGGCTCGACTGTTGGCGGCGTTGAGTGCATCGGTCGACCCGAGCGAGATCACCGCGATTGTGAACGTCGGCGACGACCTGGTCATGCACGGGCTCACCATCTGCCCCGACCTCGACACGATCATGTACACCCTGGCCGGTCTCAACAACCCCGAACTCGGTTGGGGCCTCGCGGGTGAAAGTTGGCGCGTGATGGATGAGCTCGACGCCTTGGGCGGCGCCGCGTGGTTTCGATTGGGTGACCGCGACCTCGCCACGCATCTCTACCGTTCGCAGCGACTCAGCGACGGTGCCACGAAAACGCAGGTGGCGGCCGAACTGTGCGACCGGGTCGGTGTTCGAGTGCGGTTGCTGCCGGTCACCAATGACACCCTGGCCACGTTCTTCGAGACCGAAGTCGGACGACTCAGCTTCCAGGAGTACTTCGTGCGTCACCACCACGACGTCACGGTGGCGGCGATCGACATCGCGGGCGCCGAGGCGGCGACGGCCACGCCCGAGGTGCTCGCGGCCCTTCGCGAGTCCTCGCGAATCGTCATCGCCCCGTCCAATCCCCTTATTTCGATCGATCCCCTACTGCGCGTGCACGGCGTGCGCGAAGTGCTCGAGCGACGACGCGACGTCGTCGTCGGCGTGTCGCCCATCATCGACGGTCGCGCCCTCAAAGGGCCGGCCGATCGTCTACTCGCCGAACTCGGCCACGAGGTGTCGTGTCTCGGTGTGGTCGACTTCTACAAAGGGCTCGTCGGAAGGTGGATCATCGACGAGGCCGACGCCGATCGAGCCGACGAGGTGCGCGGCCGCGGGGTCAACGTCACCGTTACCACGACGATCATGGCCGAACCGGAGAACGCACGACGACTGTGCGCGGCGGTGCTGGCGTGAACGAACTACGCATCGTCCCCCTACCGTCGATCGCCATGGTGAAAGAAGGTGACGACCTCGTGGCGATGTTCCTCGAAGCACTCCACACTTCGGGAACGACCCTCGAACACCGGGACCTGGTCATCGTGACCAGCAAGGTCGTGTCGAAGTCCGAGGGCCAGGTCGTCGACTTCGACGGCACCGAAGAGCACAAGGTCGCCTTGATTGAGGGCGAGTCCGTGCGGATCCTGCGCCGACGGGGACCGTTGCGCATCACCGAAACGCGTCACGGTTTCATCAACGCCAACGCCGGCATCGACCTCTCCAACACCGACGACGGCACCGCGGTCTTGTTGCCGAAGGACCCCGACCGTTCGGCGCGGCGATTCCGAGCCGAGATCCAGCGACGCTGCGGCGTCGAAGTTGCGGTCATCGTCACCGACACCTTCGGGCGAGTATGGCGCGTCGGCGTCACCGACGTGGCGATCGGCTCGGCGGGCCTGATACCGGTCCTCGACCTTCGGGGCACGACCGACGCCACCGGGCGGGTACTCGAAGTGACCGAGGTCGCGATCGCCGACGAGATCGCCGGCGCGGCCAATCTCGTACTCGGCAAGGCCGAAGCCACGCCGTTCGCGATCGTGCGAGGTCTCGACGACTCGTACTTCGGTGAGGGATCGATCAAGGACAGCGCTCTTCGTCGCTCGAACGAAGACCTCTTCCGCTAACTACACGCCGCCGAGTCGGACTTCACCGGAAAGCTCCGAAGCCGGCGCCACGTGTTCGTTCGCGCCGACGACGCAGGTCGCGCCCAGTTGGGAGTAGCGACCGATCACCGCGCCGGGCCCGATGATCGAGGAGCGAATGACGCAGTTGCTCTGCACGATGGCGCCCGGGAGCAGGACCGTCTCTTCGAGAATCACGTTGGCGCCGACCACACAGTCGCAGTCCACCACCGAGTTGGTGAGCGTGGCCGTGGCGTCGACGGTGCTCGAGGCGTGACGCCACGAACAGTTCACGATGTCGGTGAACTCGTGCATGCCCTGGCGTCCGTTCAAGATGTCGACGTTCGCCTGGAGGTAGGCCTGGGGCGTGCCGGTGTCGAGCCAGTAAGCCCCGTCCACCATGGCGAAGAGCTCACCGGCCCGCGCGAGCGCCGGAAAGGTGTCGCGTTCGACGCTCACCCGACCCTCGGCGGCGATTCGCTCGAGCACGCCCGGTTCGAAGATGTACGTCCCGGCGTTGATGTTGTTCGTAGGCGCCTGGTCCCGCGGCGGCTTCTCCACGAAGGCGATGACCTGACCGTCGGGCGTCGTCGGCACGACGCCGAATCGCGAGGGGTCGTCCACGGGATGCAGCGCGATGGTGGCCTCTCCCCCGTGGGCGAGGTGGAACGCCTTCAGGGTGGTGATGTTGAGGTCGGTCAGGACGTCGCCGTTGACGACCAGGAACGTCTCGTCGAAGCCGAACTGGGTGGCGGCGAAGCGGATGGCACCCGCCGTGTCGAGTGGTTCGGGCTCGACCGCGTAGTCCACGCGCACGCCGGCGATCATGTTGCTCGGATAGGCCTCGGTGAACTGCTCCGGGAGATAGCCCAAGGACAGCACGGCCTCGGTGACGTCGTGGCGACCGAGCCACTCGAAGACACACTCGATCATGGGTACGCCCACGAGGGGCAACATCTGTTTGGGCGTTTCGAAAGTGAGAGGACGCAAACGCGTTCCTTTGCCGCCGACCAGAATGATCGACTTCAAGCTCAGCCCTTCGGCGCCGTCGTCGTGGTGCTCGGTTTGGTCGTCGTGGTGCTCGGCTTGGTGGTCGTGGTACTCGGCTTCGTGGTCGTAGTACCCGGCTTGGTCGTCGTGGTAACCGGTGGCGTCGTGACCGTCGTGGTGGGCGTCACGGTCGTGCTGTCGGCCACCATGGCGTTGTCGGTGAGGGTGGACGGCGGCCTCGGTTTGACGCCGGCGGGATCGAAGGCCATGGTGACGCGGAGCTCGGGGGCGAACTTGATCGACGCCGGGTTGGTGGTGGTCTTGGGCTTGGCGCCGAACGCCGTCCAGTAGACGTAGCTCACCTTGCCGGCCTGGCCCGGGTACAACGTGCCCTTACCGGTCGGACAGGACTGACCGTTGGTGAAGGCCGTCTTGGGGTTCGCGGTCCCGAAGTCGTTCTTGGGAACGTTGAGCTGGCTCGAAGAGATGATGAGTCCCGGGTACTCCGCGGCGAACTGCGAAAGCGTGGCGTTGTTACCGGCGTCGGCGGCCGAGACCGGACTGATCTTGAGCACGTCGGCCGGGAGCGCGTACATCCCTAAGGCTTTCAGTGAGGAGTCGGTGGAGAGGTAGGGCAGGTTCTTGCCGCAGGCCTGAATCGAGAGGGCCGCGTACCAGGTGGTGCCGATCTTGGGCTGGGCGCCGGCCGGGTGCTTGGCCGGGTGCTGGTACTCGTAGCGCGCGAAGACCGTCGCCACCAGGCCGAGGACGACGATGACCGCGAGGGCTCCGTAGAAGTTACCGGGACGCGTCTTCTTATAGGCCTTGCCGCCTCCCGACGCCCCGACCCGACTGACCCATCTACCTGTTGCGCTTTTAGCCACGGCGACCACGCTACTAAAGAATGGAGTCTCGTAAATCGCGCCGCGCCCCACCGCGATCCACTTCGTCGCCCGGATTCACCAGGTGTGGGCGTTGATGCATGATTCCATTGCGAGAAGTTGCTTCCGTCTCGAGGAACGGTTCAACGTTGGTCGCCGAGCGTTGAACTGCGGAGCAAGCGCGTCCTTACGTGACCCGTCGACGAATCCACCAGTAGCTGAACGCACTCAGAATCACTGCCAACGCGAGGAATATCGACAGTTCTTCCCATTGAAACAGCCAATATCGACCGGCGGGCTGATAGGCCAAGATATTGCGAAAGTGAAAGCTGTCGATGCACTTCGCAAACGCTTGATTTCCCGCTTGACGGTAGCAGTGTTGCAAACTAATGAGTCCGTCTTGGGGAACGGCGTGGCCCCTTGCGTTCACCACCGTGTTGGAGATCACCCAATCACCTGGTTTGAGACCATGGCCTATTTGACGCGTGATGCTACTGCCGCCGTTCGTCACCGTAGCTAGGAACGTCGTCGTGACACGCACCGGACTTTCAAGGCGATTTCGTATCCAGTCGGTGACGAAGTACCGCGTGGCAGCGAAGACCGCCAGGGTGGCACCCATCGCCGGTATCGTTCGACGCAGCAGCGCGCCGGCGGCGACGCCGACCATCACGGCGAAGGCGGCGTAGCCCGTGGTCACGACGTCGCGTTGGTCAAAGGTTCCGAATTGAAAATGGACGATCGAGTCGAACGGCCGTGACCACCAGGTGATCATGAGACTCAAGAGTCCGGTCGCCACTACTGATGCCAGAACGGCTATGCCCACACGAGTAACGAACCAACGCCGTCTCGTCACGCTTTGCGTCCAAGAGAGTCGGAACGTGCCGGTCTCCATCTCGCGCGCGACCAGCGGCGCTCCCCAGAACATGCCCAGCAACAGGGGAAAGAAAATCAGTAGTTTGCTGACGGTCTTCCTTATTTGGTCTTTCTTCAAGAAGCTCGAGATCGCGGTCTTACAGTCGTTGTTCACGTGACACGGTTTGACGTAGGTGTCGAACAGATGGACGAGATTCGGCCCGGTGACGCCGTAGAGCACCGCCACGGCCACGAGCACGAGCGCCACGACCAAGGCCGCCATGCGGAACTGTCGCCACGCGAGCCAGGTCATGACTTCTCCTCGTCAACGGTCCAAAGAATTGGTTCCACTTCCTTGCCCTGTCCCATGTAGGCCAAGACCAGGTCTTCGAGACTGGCCGCTTCGATCGTCCACGAGCTGTCCACGATCGGACCGTCGGATCGAACGAAGAACGTGCTTTGACGCTCCGTGTGACGTGCCGCGATGACGTGTTGATCGGGGCCCATATCCGTCGACTCCCGTCGAGGGCCGATGAGGCGGTGGTGGGTGGCGAGAAGATCTTCGATCTCGCCCGCCACTTGCACGCGCGAAGCGGTGAGAACGATCAGATAGTCACACACTCGTTCGATGTCGGCGACGAGATGCGACGAGAGCACAACACTGACATCGTGCTCGGCCACCGTCTCCATCAGATTCTGCAGGAACTCGCGCCGAGCGAGTGGGTCGAGACTCGCCACCGGTTCGTCCAGGATCAAGACCTCCGGTCGCTTGGCGACGGCCATGGTCAACGCGACCTGGGCTCGCTGGCCACCGGAGAGTTTCCCGGCCCGCTGGCGCGGATCGATCCCAAGTTCGCTCATCCGACGGACGGCCAAGTCTTGGTCCCACGTCGGGTTCATGGCGGCGCCGAGATGAAGATGGTCTCGCACGCTGAGACCGGAGAATATCGGCGGGTCTTGTGCGACGAAGCCCACGCGGGCCAGGTGTTGCGCGTCGCTCGCGGGCACGCCGTCGAGGACCTTGACGCTACCTTGGGTCGGAGAAAGCAATCCGACGGCCAGGCTCAACAACGTGGACTTTCCGGCCCCGTTCGGTCCCACCAGTCCCACCACGTGGCCTTCGGGAATGTTGATCGAACAGTCGCGCAGTGCCCATTTGCGTCCGTAGCGCTTGCCCAGCCCTTCGGCCTCCAGCACGGCGGTCACGCTACGACCGCCTTGGAGGTCGACCGAAAGCAATCTCGGAATATCGCTTCGATGCTCTCATCGTCGAGACCCGCGGCTCGGGAACGTTCGATCCACTTGAGCATGTCGTGTCGAATCGGCATCTGGATGTCGTTCGACACGGCGCCGGCCGTCGACGAGATGAAGGTCCCGACCCCGGCGCGGGCAATGACCAATCCCTCGTGCTCCAGTTCCCTGTAAGCCTTGGAGACCGTGTTGGGATTGATCGCCACCTGCGCCACGACGTCTTTCACGGTCGGCAACTGATCGCCTTCGTGCAGTAGTCCGAGTTTGAGCGCGCGCCGGACCTGCTGGACGAGCTGCAGGTAGGGCGACACGCCGGATTTGGTGTCCAAATAGAACTCAATCACGATTACTCCGTAGTTCACTAGATAACTAGTAAAATCGTAATACGTCACCCGATGGGATGCAAGTCGGCATTTGACAATTTTTCATTCAACGAACGGTGCAGTTGGCGAACGCCAACAGCTGATCGTCGCAGACATTGGCGACATCACCATCGACGTTCCATGGGGCGAGGTCTCCCATTGAGTGAGCGCGCGAGGTAGGTGATTTCAGATCGTGCAACGCAACGGTGCTCACAATGGCGAGATAAATTCCGTTCGTAGGGGCGGAGGGACTCGAACCCTCACTGGAGGCGGTTTAAGCGCCTTGCCTCTGCCAATTGGGCTACGCCCCCGTGCACGGATGTTGCGTTGTAAAGATAACGCATTGTAAAGAGTTTCTAAACTCCTCAATTTCTCAAAACCCTTAACTAGGCTTGTTTAATGATTCGCGTGCGTCGTCGGGGCACGACTCGATCAACTCCCCTCGTAGTGCTGGCGCTTTCCGTGGCCGCTTTGATCGTCACGCCCGTCGCGGCCCACGCGTCGAGCATCTCGATGACCCAGGCCATGATCGCCGATCTGACCAACCGACTCTCGCGTCTCGAAAAGACCAGTGAAATCACGTCCAATCAGTACGACGCCGACAAGGTCAAACTCGCCACCATCACGGCGAACATCAAGAGACTCCAGGGTGACGAGAAGGGCAAGCGCGCGGCGATCAAGGTGACCTCCAAGGCGCTGGTCCACGACATCGTGCGCGCCTACGTGCTCGGCGCCTCGGACGCCCAGATCCTCGCGCTCTTCAATCAGAACGCGACCCAGAGCGACTCGAGGTCGGTCTACGAGAACGAGGTCATCGGCAACCTCAACCAGCTGAAGCACACGTACATGAAGGAGAAGTCCTCACTCGACTCCACGATTCGACTCGTCGGCCTCCAACGACGCGACGCCGGTCGCCAGACCTACGCGATGTCTCAGTTGCTCTCGCTCAACATCTACAACACCAATACGACGCGCAGCACCTTGGACAAGATGACCGTGGCGCTGAAGGGCGAGATCATCGCCTACGAGATCCAACAGGGCGTCGTGGCCGCGCAAGAACACAACCTCGCCGCCGAAGAGACCGCGATCACGGCCGCCTCGGCGGTCGGAGGCCAAACGGCGGCCAACGCGGTGACCGAAGCCATCCAGCAAGCCGCACAGACGGTGACGCTGGTCAACGTCGGCAGTTCGGCCCAGGGACTCGCGGCGGTGCACTACGCCGAATCGCAGATTGGCGTGCCCTACGTCTGGGGCGGCGAGACACCGGGCGTCGGATTCGACTGTTCCGGGCTCGTCCAGTGGGCCTGGGCCCGAGCCGGCATCACCATCCCGCGCACGACCGAGTCCCAGTGGCCCGCCATGTTGCACGTGGCCCTCAACGATCTCGAGCCCGGTGACCTGCTCTTTTACAAGAACCTCGACGGCGACAACCTGGTGGACCACGTCGTCATGTACGTCGGGAGCGGGCAATGGGGCTCCAGTACGGTCATCGCCGCGGCGCACACCGGCACCGTGGTGAGCTACGCGCCGGTCTTCACGGACGGACTGATCGGCGCTGCGCGACCGTAGTGCTCAGCTGTTGCGGACGGAGTTCGACCTCGCCGAGAGCGCGCTGGAACCGTCGGCGTTCGTGGCGCGTACCTCGAAGGCGTACTGCAGCTTCTTGTTGAGACCCTTGAACGTGCACGACGTGGCGGACGTGACGCAGGTCTTGGACTTGGGCAACGACACCACCGTGTACGAGGTGATGGCGGTGCCGCCGTTGCGGGCCGGAGCGCTCCAGTGCACGATGACGACGCCCTTCTTATCGGTCGCCGTCACGTGTCGCGGCGCCGAGGCGACCGTCGTCGGCGCGACGACCGAGGAGTTGACCACGAACAGTTGCGAGTTCTGACTCGCGTCCGTATAAGTACCTTGGACCCCGCAGCTCCCGTCGCCGCTGCACGACACCTGGGCGACGGTCGCTATCCCACCCTTGTTGAGCGCGGACGTGCCGGGAACTTCGATCGGATTGGACCAGGAACCGTTCGTATCGTTCACCAAGAACGCCTGTGTATTGGTATTCGCGTCGGTGTAGTAACCGCCGGCACTGCACCCGCCGACGGCACTGCACGAAATCGACGCGAGGGTCGCCCCGCCGCTGTTGTTGAGCGACTGCACACCGGGAATCTCGACGGCGGGGCTCCATTGGTGATTAGTCTCGTCAACGACGAACGGTTGAGAGACGCCCTGCACGTCGGCGTAGTCTCCGATCGCAGTGCACTCTCCGGCGGAGGGACACGCGATGCCGTCGAGCGAATTGGTCAGGCCACTTCCTAACGTCTGCGTGGCAAAGAGTTGAGTGGCGCTGCCCCACACCCCGCCGACTTCGTTGACGATGAAAGCCTGTAACTGACCCACCGCATCGCCGTAGATGCCACCGGCGGCGCAGTCACCGGGGGCACCACACGACAGTGAAGTCAATCCGACGTCCGGTGATCGAGTGAGGGCCGCCACTCCGGGCACCGCTTCCACGCTGCCCCATACACCGTTTCTTTCCTCGAGCAAGAACGGCCCTAAGAAGGTGTTCGGCGGCGTCAAGTTGAAGAAATCGCCGCCCGCGGTGCACGTCGTCGCTGATGGGCAGTCGAGGGCGCCGACCAAGGTCTGTCCACTCGGATTCAACGACACGGCGCCGAGGGCTTCAACGGGCGCGGCCCACACCCCGTTCGTCTCGGTGTAGATAATCGGCTGAGAGATCATGGTCAAGTGGTCGAGATAGTTCCCGACGCCCACACACGCCGTGGCCGAGGTGCATGACAGCGTGACCATCATGCTGGCGTCTTCAAGCGACAACGTCGTAAAGTCCGGCACTTCGGTGGGGAATCCCCACGTTCCGTTCGTTTGGCTAAGTACGAAGGTGTGTACGATCGTCAAGCTATCGGAGTAGTCGCCAACCGCGGTGCAACTTCCGGCGACCGGGCACGAGATGGCGGTAACTTGAGCCAGTCCGCCGACGTTGAGCGCCGCGGCGACTTCCATCGCACCGGACCAGACGCCGTTGATCTCCTGGGACAGAAATGCCTGTTGGTTGGTCGAACCGTCCGTGAATCCACCACCACTCACACAGTTACCGGACGACGTGCAGACGATGGGACCCGGCGCCGCCACGGTCTGGCTCAACGTCGCGAGCCCGGGCACCTCAATGGCGTTCGTCCAATACGCGTCCGCGTTCGCTGTGGTGATCGTGAAGAGGCTGAAAGTGAGAACTGCGGTGACGGTCGACAACACCACCAAGCGGCGACTCGCTCTACGCGCCGGGGGATGGAAGTAGGTCACGAAGGCGGTCTTCGCACGCGATTCCTTCATGACCTACTCCTCGCGCGTACCTATGTGGCCCTACTGAACGCGAGAATAGCAAAGTTCACAAGTTCACAGTTCGTGACCAATCACCCTCTGCGGAGCGAATCGGTCGATGCTTTGAAGACGCTCGTCGGAGGCCCGATGCGTCGAAAAAACGCTTTCAGTCGCGTCGCGGAAGGAGCCAGTCGGCCACCAGCTCCGGTGCGCGGTCACCCCACTCTTCGGCGGTGATGGCGCAGCGAGCGTGGTCTTCCCAGGCGCCATCGATCTCGAGGTAGCGCTCGGCGATACCTTCGAAGCGGATGCCCAGCTTCTCGACCACGCGGCGCGACGGGGCGTTGCGCGGGATGATGTTCACTTCGATGCGGTGCAACTTCAACGACTCGAAGGCGTACTGCAAGAGCACCACGACGGCTTCGGGCATCAGTCCCTGGCCGGCGGCGGCCTCGTCGATCCAGTAGCCGACGAAGGCCGACTGCAGGGGTCCGCGCTGGATGGACGACAGCGTGATCTCACCGAGGAAGCGACCGTCTTGGAAGATGCCGAAGCCGAAACCGGTGCCCAGTTGGCGTTCGCGCTCTCGTATGGCGCAGCGGCTCACGAAACTGCGTTGGTCGTCGGCGAGGTGCGACGAGTGCGCCGATCGGGGCTCCCACTTCAAGAGCCACTCGCGACACCGAGTGCGCACTTCGTACCAGCTGTCGTAGTCCTGCTCGGTCATGGTGCGCAGGACTATGCGCCGCCCGTGCAGGGATATGGGTGAGTAGATGGCGGTTCGCGTGCTCATCGTGATCGAGTCCTCACCTACCCATCGTTACAGGTCGGGGGTCAACGCGCATTTCGGGTGAGCAGTGATGCGGTAATGCCGTCGAGGATGTCGTTCTCCGAGGTGAGCAGCTCGGTCGCGCCCAAGCGCGTCATGACCGCCAAGAGCACGAAGAGCCCGGCGTGGAGGACGTCTTCGCGTCCGCGCACCATGCCCGGGCGAGCCAGGCGCGCCTCGGGCGTCTCACTGGCCAGCCGGTCGCGCCAGAGTTCGACCGTCGCCAGCGAAAGCCGTCGAAGATGCACCGCGTCGCGGTCGTAGTCCGCGAGACCCGCGTCCAGTTGGGCGAGGGTGGAGACCGAACCGGCCAACCCGACCAGACGAACGTTGCCGACCAGCGTGGCGAAATCCGGCACCGCCGTCCAAGCGCGGTCGAGCTCCGCGTCAATCATTGATTGGGCCGCCGCGGCGCTCGCGGCACTGACGACGCCCTTACCGAGCGCCCGCTCCGTCACCCGTACGCACCCCAACTGCATCGAGTAACTCTCTAGGACACCGCCGATCTTCACCGCCAGTTCCGTGGATCCCCCGCCGACGTCGACGATGAGCGTGGGTCGCTCGTCGGGCGGAAGAGCCGACGTGGCCCCGACGTAGGAGAAGGTCGCTTCCTCATCACCGGCCAGGATCCTCACCTCGACCCCGGTTCGACGTCGCGCCTCTTCCAAGAACTCTTGACCGTTGCCGGCGTCGCGAACCGCCGACGTCGCCACCAGCAGACCGCGGGCCACGCCCGCTTGGTCCATGAAGGCGCGGTACTCACTCAAGACGTCGTAGGAGCGCTGCAGCGCCTCGGGCAACAACGTGCCCGAGGCGTCGACGCCTTGGCTGAGTCGGGTGATGCGCGTCTCTCGACGCAACGTCTCGTTTCGCTCGTTGACGATCAGCAGGCGCGTGGAGTTGCTGCCGCAGTCAAGTGCCGCGACGACCTCAGCCACGAGGATCCTCCAACGTCAACTCCGGCAGCTCGACTTCGTGGGCCACGAGTTCTCCTACGGGATCGCTCGCCCCCATGAGGTAGTTGGCCAGGTGGGCGTGCAGGCACTTCACGCCGACGCGCGTACCGCCCACGCCTCCGCTGGCCTGGGCGCCGTCGGTGCGCACGGTCGCGCGACGGCGGCGCTCGGCGTACTCCTCGTGCGTCGTGCGCAACGCTTCGGCGTCGACCAGTTCCTCGAATCGATGGACTCCCCCACTGCCTTCCAGTCGACTGACCGCGTCGTGCAACTCCGGATCGACCAGCCAAAAAAGGGTCGGCATGGGCGTGCCGTCACGCAGATGAGGTTCGTTCTCGATGACCACCGGCGACCCGTCGAGTCGTCGCACCACGACGGCGCATCGTCCCGAGAGGGGCCGACCGAGGAACTGCTCGACCACCGCGAGGTCGCCGGGCGACGCGTCGCGGAAACTCAACGCCAGAACTCAAGGGTGCGCACGAGGCGCGAGAGAAATGCTTTCGCCGTCGAATGGTGCTTTGACGCGGGCGCGCCAGTTGAGGGCGCTAACGACGAGACCGACGAAGGTGAGACGAGGGGCTGCAGTCCGGGGTCGCCGATACTCTGATCGGCGCTGGCCGGTCCGACGCCGGGCAGGACTTGGATGAGGCTTTGGCCCGGCGAGACGAGCTGGTACTGCTCGCGGGCCAAAAGAATCGCCGCGGCCTTGGAGTCGATGGACTTGGCCTGGAGCGTGAGCGCTCGCTGTTGCGCCTTGATGGCGTTGATCTGCGTGCTGGTGGCGTTGAGCTCACTCTGTTGGTGCCAAATCTCGGACAACGGGAACCATCCGACCAGCATTACGACCGCCGTCACGACGGCGAGGGGCACCATCCAACGGTTGCGATCACGAGTTACCAAACTATTTGAAGTTGACACCTGCCGCCCCCGACAAAGACGATGCACCAAGAAAACGGGCCTGATCCCCGAGTTGTTCTTCAAGTCTCAGCAACTGATTGTACTTCGCTACTCGGTCGGTACGTGCCGGCGCACCACTTTTTATCTGACCGGCGTTCGTCGCGACGGCGACGTCGGCGATGGTGGTGTCTTCGGTTTCGCCGGATCGGTGCGAAATCACAACTCCGTAACGATTTTCGATTGCCAATCGAACGGTGTCGAGGGTCTCACTCAACGTTCCGATCTGATTCAACTTGATGAGAATGGCGTTGGCCACGCCGAGATCGATTCCCTTTTGCAGCAGTGTCGTGTTGGTCACGAAGTTGTCGTCACCGACGAGTTGGACCTTCGTGCCGAGTCGCTTGGTCAACGCGGCCCAGCCGTCCCAGTCCTCTTCGGCCATGCCGTCTTCGAGCGACACGATCGGATAGCGATCGACGAGGTCGGCCCAGTAGTCGACCATCTC
This sequence comes from uncultured Acidimicrobiaceae bacterium, assembly GCA_963716515.1. Taxonomy (GTDB): domain Bacteria; phylum Actinomycetota; class Acidimicrobiia; order Acidimicrobiales; family RAAP-2; genus RAAP-2. Next base: position 416,676 of record OY970319.1, on the reverse strand, counting down.
GTCGCTGGAAAGCACGCGACCTTCCCCGTCGAGGTGATAGGCGCCGTCGCGGTAGAACTCCGACGCGGCGGGGTCGAGCGCGATGGCGATGTCGCGCCCCGGCTCGCGACCGGTCGATTCGATGGCCTCGACGAGCACCTTCACCGCGGTCTCGTTATCCGGGAGGTCCGGTCCGAAGCCGCCTTCGTCGCCCACGAGGGTCGAGAGGCCCTTCGAAGTGAGCAATTTTTTAAGCGCGTGGTAGGTCTCGGCGCCCCACTGCAGCGCTTCGGAGAACGTGGCCGCGCCAATCGGCATCACCATGTACTCCTGGAAGTCAATGGAGTTCAGGGCGTGCGCGCCACCGTTCACCACGTTCATCATGGGCACCGGCAACACGTGGGCGTTGACGCCGCCGAGGTACTGAAAGAGCGGTCGGTCGCACTCCATGGCGGCGGCCTTCGCGGTCGCCAACGACACGGCGAGCATCGCGTTGGCCCCGAGGCGAGACTTGTTCGGGGTGCCGTCGAGATCGATCATGGCGAAGTCGACGCTGCGCTGGTCTTGCGCGTCGAAACCCTCGAGAAGATCGCTGATCTCGCCGTTCACGTACTCGACCGCGTTCGATACGCCCTTGCCGCCCCAGGCGTCGCCGCCGTCGCGCAGTTCGACCGCCTCGTGCATCCCGGTCGAAGCGCCCGAGGGCGACACGGCGCGACCGGAGGCGCCCGATTCGAGGTGGACGTCGACTTCGACGGTCGGATTACCCCTCGAGTCAAGGATTTGGCGTCCCAGGACTATTTCAATCGCACTCATGACGCTGCTCCTCTTGGTTTTGACCTACAGATTACTCGGCGTCAGATTTCACTCGGGATGTTCTTCGACGCTTCGAATCTCGTCACGCAACTGACGCGCGCGATCGCGCAGCACGCCTTCTAAATCGACGCCGGCCCACTGCGCCATCTCCACCAACGCGGCGATCGCGTCGCCCCACCGGTGATCGACGTCGGACGACGACGACGCGTCGTCGACGCCGTCGGGATCGAGCGACAGTGACTGCACCGCCGCGAGCGCTGTCGCGCGGGCATCCTCACCATCACGACGTCGATTGACCAACGTCGCCTTACGCAGAAGTTTCGTGTACAGGATCAACGCCGGTAGCTGCCAGGCGATGCCGTCGGTCACGCTCTCGCGCCCCTTCTCGTCGCGCTTCAACATCTCCCAGCGCTGCGCGACCTCGTTCGAATCGTTCACCACCACGTCGCCGAAGACGTGCGGGTGGCGCCCGGTCAGCTTGTCGCGCACCCCGTCGGCGATGGTGGTCAAGTTGAAGAGATCTTCCTCGTCACCCAGTTCGGCGTGAAAGACGATTTGGAACAGCAGATCGCCGAGCTCCTCTTCGACGTGCGCCGCTTCGTCGGAGCGATCATCCTCGACGCGCACGAAGGACTCGAGTGCGTCGAGCGTCTCGTAGGCCTCTTCGAGCAAATGTCGCGTCAGTGACGCGTGCGTCTGCTCTTGGTCCCACGGACATTCGAGACGAAGTCGGCGCATGAAGGCCACCAGGTCATCCATCGCCTCGCCGGCCGTGCGCAGACCGTCGATCCAGAGTGACGTCAGGTGATCGACGTCAGCGAAGGAGACCAACTGCGACGCGGCGAGTTCGACGATCACCTCATCGCTCATCCCTACGTGATGTAACACCGTGACCACGGTGGATGACGGCAGTCGATCGGCGACGCTGGCCAGTATCTCCGACGAGTACGTCTGCAGCACCAACAAGGGACCGGGACCGCGCAACGGCTCGACGTTGGCGAGGGCGTCGACGACGCGCAGTCCGCTGGCCATGGGATCACGTCCGAGCGCGGCGCACGCGACGTCGATGATCGACACGGCCGGTTCCAGCACCGTCGTGACGTCGCTCGAGGCCACCAAGAGCTCGACCGTTCGCTCGGCCACGGTGGGAGATCCGGGCACGGCGTAGACGACCTCGCCGTTCGGAGCGCTGCGCGCCAGTGCGATGAGATCCGACACGATCCTTTGGTAGAGCTCTTCGAAAGAGTCCGCCGACTCGTAGAACTCGTCGTAGCTGGCCGCGTCGACGAAGACGTCGGCGGCCGGATGCGTGCGGGTTCGCAGTCGAACGATCGGCGCAGTTTGCAACAAGTCGAACGTTCTACGCGTGATCAGCTCGGCGTCACCGGGGCCGAGTCCGACGACCCGAACGACCGGCTTCACTTATAGGTGGAGGCGCCGACGCCGAGCGCCGCGACCGTCGCCGATCCGACCAGCGCGCTCGGGGGCGCCGCGGGCGCGAAGACCGAGGGGCCACTCGAGCCCAGTCCCCAGCGACCGAAGGCCGGGTCGACGGCGACCGCCGAGTAGTAGTAGAGGATCCTCTCCTTCTCGGTGTTGGCCGCGGTGGCGTTGGCGTTCTCCAGGACACTGAGGACCGCCGCCTCGGCCTGGGCGAAGGGGGTCGGCGTGCGCTTGGTCGGGGCGACGAATAGAACGGCCGGGGCATTGTTGTAGGTGATCTGCTCCGGCGTCTTCGGGAAGGTATTCAGTGGGGTCGAAAGTGTCGCGGTACGCACGCCGCTGTAAGAAGCGGTCGTCGGGCCGAAGCAGCCGTAGGCGCCGCCGGTCTTGCCCGACGGGTCGGCGGAGAACTTCTTCGCCAAGGCGGCGACCGAGAGTCCCGCGCTCTGGGCCGCGTTGAAGGCGGCGACCCTGGTCGGGTCGACGACGGCCACGCTGACGCAGATCGTGACGAAGTTCGCGGCGTGCGTCGAGTAGTACTGCTTCAACGAGGCCACGGTGAGTGGGACCGTCGTGTTGAGCTTCGCCACCAGATCGAGCGACGCGGCCTGGGAGGCGATCTCGAAGTTGCGCATCTCGGTGGGCATCTCACTCAGCGCGAGCGCCGACGTTCCGGGGCACGGGGCGCTGGAACCGGCCGAGGCGGCGCTCAGCTCACTCTCGAGCGACGCTTGCGCTTGCGCCAAGGTCGCCGCACTGGGGTGGAACTTCAACGTCTTCGCGGCGTAGTGGTCAATGGCGAGGCCCTCGACGCGCAGATTGGCCCACGCGGCGGCGCCGGTGGCGTTTATCGACGCACCGCCGGCGCCGGCGGCGAAGCCGGTGGCATTGAGCGCCGAGATGAAGCACTTCAGGGTCGGGTTGGTCGAGATGGCCGCCAACTCAGCGCGAAAGTTGGCACTCGACACGCTCGAGCCGTTGACCGTGAGGCCCGAGGAGAAGTTGCTGACCCCGTACAAAGTGGCGCCGAGCAGAGCGATGACAAGGATAGCTACGAGACGGCGCACCAACCAATGCTACTAATTCAGGCGTTGGCCTCTTCCGACACCGCGACCAGCGAACGCAGCATTTCGAGCAGTGCGTGCGGCGTCGTCGCGTCGTTGGCCACTTCGACGCGCAACTCCTTGGTCCCCTCGTCGTAGGCCCGAGAACCGAGGGTTCGACGAAGCCGCAGCTGCTGAGAGAGCGTGAGTTCGAGCGGCCCGATCTTGACCACCGGCTTGGTGCGGATCCCGACCCGAGCGGGCAACACCACGACCGACCGCACACCGAGCTCGAGGCACTCGAGTCGCAGTTCGCCCAGCTCGAGCAGACCTCGCGCCGGCGCCGGCAGTGGCCCGTAGCGGTCCAGCCACTCGTCGCGCAGGTCGTGGAGCTCGTCGAACGTGGCGACGCCGACCAGTCGGCGGTAGGCCTCGAGTCGGGCGTCGTCGGCCTCCACGTAGTGCTTGGGGAGATGGGCCTCACCGGGCACGTCGAGATTGATCGACACGACTTCGGGCACCACGAATCCCTTGGCGTCGGCCACCGCCTCGGCGACCAGCTGCACGTAGAGGTCGTAGCCCACGGCGGCGACCGGACCGGACTGGTCGTGACCCAGGAGATTGCCGGCGCCGCGGATCTCGAGGTCGCGCATGGCGATCTTGAAACCACTGCCCAGCGCGGTGTTGTCGCCGATCGTGCGCAGTCGCTCGTAGGCGGTCTCGGAGAGTACTTGATCGGCCGGGTGAAAGAGGTAGGCGTAGGCGCGCTGCCCGCTGCGACCGACCCGACCGCGCAGTTGGTGCAGCTGCCCAAGGCCGAGTCGTTCGGCGCGGTCCACGATCAAGGTATTGACCGAAGGCAGGTCGATGCCCGACTCCACGATGGTGGTGCACACCAGCACGTCGAAGCGGCCCTGCCAGAAATCGACCATCACGCGTTCCAGGGTGCCCTCGTCCATCTGTCCGTGGGCGACGGCGATGCGTGCGTCGGGCACCAGTTGAGCGAGTCGCCGAGCGACCTGGTCGATGTCCGAGACCCGGTTGTGCACGAAGAAGACCTGGCCCTCGCGCAACAACTCTCGGCGCATGGCCTCGACGACGGCCGGTTCGTTGAACTCCCCGACGTGCGTGAGAATCGGTCGTCGATCGGCCGGCGGCGTGGTGATCATCGAGAGGTCGCGGATGCCGACGAAGGCCATCTCGAGCGTGCGCGGGATCGGGCTGGCGCTCAACGTCAAGACGTCGACGCCGATCGAGCGGGCTTTGATCGCCTCTTTGTGCGTCACGCCGAATCGCTGCTCCTCGTCGACGACCAGCAGACCGAGGTCCTTGAACCCGACGTTCTCCGACAACAGACGGTGCGTGCCGATCACCACGTCGACGCTGCCGTCCTTGAGTCCCGCGATCGTCTCCTTGCTCTCGGCGTCGTCGACGAAGCGACTGAGCATGGTCACCTTCACCGGAAAGCCGGCGAAGCGGTCGCTGAAGGTGGCGAAGTGTTGGCTCGCCAACAGCGTGGTCGGGACCAACACCGCCGCCTGCTTCCCGTCCTGGACCGCTTTGAAGACCGCGCGGATCGCCACCTCGGTCTTGCCGAAGCCGACGTCGGCGCAGACCAGTCGGTCCATCGGACGCGACAGTTCCATGTCGGCCTTCACGTCCTCGATCGCCTTGGCCTGGTCGGCCGTCAACGTGTACGGGAACAGGTCCTCCATCTCACGTTGCCATTCGGAGTCGACCCCGAAGGCGTGACCGACGGCGACGGTGCGCTGGCGGTACAGGTCGACCAACTCCTGGGCCACTAAGAACGCCGCGGCGCGCGCCTTGGCGCGGGTCTTTTGCCATTCGGCGCCGCCCATGCGCGAGAGCGCGGGGTGTTCGCCGCCCGAGTACGGCGTGAGGGCGTCGATCATCTCGGTCGGCCAGTAACTTCGCCCGTCCTTGAACTCGAGGATCAAGTAGTCGCGCGTGGTGCCGTTGATCGCCCTGGTCGTCGTACCCGAGAAACGGGCCAGGCCGTGTTGACGGTGGACTACCAGAGAGCCCACCGCGAGGTCGTCGAAGAAGCCGTCGACGTTGCGCGTGCGCGTACGCGCCGCGCGGTGCACCGTCCTTCGGCCGGTGAGATCGCTCTCACTCCACACCACGACCTCGGGGTCGTCCACGCTGAATCCCGAGGCCAAGGAGCTTTCCAAAACGGTGAGTCGCACGTCGAACACCTTGGTGGCGTCGGTGGAGACTTCCAGCCCTTCGCCGCGCAACTGGTCGGCCATCCGTTCGACGGCCGCCGCGTTGGACGTGAGCACCACGCCGCGTCGTTTCGTTGACCACCCGCGAACGTGCGCGGCGATGCGCGCGGCGTCGCCCTGGACGATCGGGGGCGACGTGAGATTGAGCGGTCCTCGATCGCTGGAGAGTGACGCGTCCAGCGCGACGTCGACGCGACCTTCGAGAACCCGCGACCAACCCTGGTGCAAGAGCGGGATCTCCGAGGTCGCCCTCCACGTCGCGGCTACCGCGTCGGTCAACTCGCGCTCTTCTTCGAGCAACTCCGCCAGTCGGCTCTGCACGCGGTCGGGCTCGACCACGACCACGGTGGCGCCGACGAAGTCGTCGAGCAGCGTGCGCGGCGCGTCCACGAAGAGGGGCATCCAGCCCTCCATCCCGTCGAACAGCTGACCGGTCGCCAGTCGGTCGAACGTCGAACGACCCCACGGCGCGTCGTCGATCATGGCTTCGGCGCGCTGACGGGCGTCGGGACTCAAGAGCCATTCGCGCGCCGGGGCCACCATCGCCTCGTCGAGGTCGTGCAGCGAACGTTGGTTGGCGATGTCGAAAGACGTCAGTCGTTCGAGATCGTCGCCGAAGAAGTCGAGTCGAATCGGTTCGTGTCCCTGCGCCGGCCAGAGGTCGACGATGCCGCCGCGAACGGCGAACTCGGCGCGGTGCTCGACCAGGCTCTCGCGGCGATAGCCGAAGTGCGCCAGCGACGCGATGAACTCGTCGCGGTCGAGTTCACTCCCCCGGCGCGCGACCAGTGGCGCGACGATCGATTCCGGCGAAAGCACCTGCGCGATCGATCGGGTCGACGCGATGATGACGCGCGGCGCGTCGCCCTGGGCGACGCGCCAGCGCAACAGCGCTCTGGTGGCCATGACCTGATTGTCGGGGCTGACGCGCTCGAGCGGGTGCGTGTCCCAACCGGGCCACAGGGCGACCTCGTCAGCGGGTCCGAGCAGCGCGGCGACTGAATCGCGTAACTGTTCGGCCTCGTTCGACGTGGCCACGACGCAAACGGTGAATGGTTCCTCCAGGGCGTAGGCCGCGACGGAGAGCGGGGTGGCGAAGGAACTCGGCGAGAAGGTGCCGCTGGCGTTCTCGGCGCGCACCGAGGGAGCGACGCGCTCGAGGACCCGTCGCAGGCCCGGGGCATCACTCATGAGCGGTTGACGCGTTGCTGGGCATCCTCGAATTCATAGTCGAGGAGTATCTCCACCGCGTCGGCCGCGGCGGCGACGAATTCGACGGCGGCGAGCTTCCTCGCGCCGGTCGGACGCTGGAGCACGTAGTCCGCTCCCTGCTCCTTGGACGGCGGCTTGCCGATGCCGATTCTCAGACGCGAGAAGTCGTTGGTGCCGAGCGACTGGGCGACGGAGCGCAATCCGTTATGGCCGGCGAGACCGCCACCGAACTTCAACTGGAGCCGTCCCGGCTCGAGGTCGAGTTCGTCGTGCGCGATCACCAGACGCGTGAGGTCGTCGAGCGACGTTCGGCGCAACAGCGGCGGCAACGCGGCGCCCGATTCGTTCATGAAGGTGGTTGGCACGGCCAGGGTGACCGGTCCGCGTTCGGTGGAGACGGTGGCGATGAGGGCGCGCTGGCGACTCTCGTGCGTCAGTTTCAGTCCGCGGCGCTCGACGACGAGGCGGACGGCGTCCCCGCCGACGTTGTGTCGCGATCCCTCATAGTCCGAACCGGGATTGGCCAGTCCGAGAATGACCAGTGTGCTCGCACTCCCGCGTCGGTCGTGGTCGCGAAAGCGCCGAAGCGCCACGACGGTCTATTCCGTGACTTCGGTCGGCGCCTCGACGTCGGCGGCCTTGACAACAGGAGCCGTGGTGCGACCGGGTCGCGACGTCACGACCGAGACGGTCGGGTCGCCGGCAGGCTCGACACCCTTGGGTAGTTCGAGCTCTTCGACGCGGATCGTGCCGCCGACCTTGAGGTCCGAGATATCGACGTCGACGTGAGTAGGGATCTGGTCGGGTCGGGTGCGCACCTCGATGGAGAACATCTGCTGGTCGACTTCCCAGTCGGCGTGTCGCACTTCGACGGCGTCCCCGATGATGTGAATCGGCACTTCGACCACGACGGCCTGGTTGGGGTCGACGACTTGGAAGTCGACGTGGGCGACGGTGCCGCGCACCGGGTGACGCTGGATGTCGCGGGCCATGACGAGGAACTTCTTCCCGTCGGCGTCGAGCTCGATCAGGGAGTTGATGCCCTGTTCACCGGAGACGGCGGTGCGAAACGACTTGGCTTCGACCGCGATGGTGAGCGGCTCCACGCCCTCGCCGTAGACGACGGCCGGGATTGAACCGGCCAGGCGCAGGCGTCGGGCGTTGCTCGAGCCCTTGGCCCGGGTGGTGGTGGCGTTCAAAGTGGCGTGTGACATCGAAACTCCTGTTGAATGGCGGGCGCGATAGTGGCGCGCACAAGACATTAAGTCTAGCCCGGCTCGCACCGGCGCCCTCAGGTCAGAGGAGGTTCTCGCCGCCGAAGATGTCCGAGACCGAGGCGTCCTCGAAAATCGCGGAAATCGCGTTGGCGACGATGGTGGCGATCGAGAGGATCTCCAGGTTCTCGAAACGGCGTTCCGGTCCCAACGGCAACGTGTCGGTCACGATCACCCGGCTGATCGGTGCGTTGAACAGTCGATCGACCGCCGGTGGCGAGAAGACGGCGTGGGTGGCCATCACCCATATCTCCTCGGCGCCGTGCGCCTTCAAGAGGTCACAGGCCGCGACGATGGTGCCGGCGGTGTCGATCATGTCGTCGATCAACACACAGTGACGGCCATTCACGTCACCGACGATGTGGCGCGCCTCGGCGATATTGGCCTGGCCGCGCGGTCGCGTCTTGTGGACCAAGGCGAGGTCACAGCCCAAGTGCTGGGCGTAGCGTTCGGCGACCTTCACGCGCCCGGCGTCCGGGGCCACCACGACCAGGTCGTGCGGGTTCTCGGCGTGGGAGATCAAGTACTCCTCGAAGACCGGCGCGGCGACCAAGTGGTCGACCGGGATGTTGAAGAAGCCCTGAATCTGGCCCGAATGGAAGTCGACCGAGAGGACTCGACTGGCCCCGGCCGCCTGGAGCATGTCGGCGATCAGTTTGGCGGTGATGGGCTCGCGCCCGGCCGACTTGCGATCCTGGCGGGCGTAGCCGTAGTTGGGAATGACCGCGGTGATGCTCTTGGCCGAGGCGCGCTTGGCGGCGTCGATCATGATGAGCTGTTCCATCACGGCGTCGTTGACCGGCGTCGCGTGTGTTTGGACAATAAATACGTGGGCGCCCCGGATCGACTCGTCGAAGCGACAGTGGATCTCGCCGTCGGCGAACTCGCGCAGATTGGCCTCGGTGAGCTTGATGCCGAGCTTGTCGGCGATGTCCATCGCTAGAGCCGGATGACAGCGCCCCGTCACCATGACGAGGCGTCGTTTGGCGAGTGTCTCCACGGCGCCAGCGTAGTTGTTTACGAGGGGCTCTTTAGGGGGTCCGATACGAGAATGGCATCACGACCTCGCCGGAGGCGACCACGGCACCGGGCGCGAGCACCACGAAGGACTCGACGCGCGCCTCGGCGCCGATGCGCGCATTCACCGCCTCGACCGTCGACACTTGGGCGTACTCACCGACGAACACGTCGTTCAAGATGGCGTTTGGTCCGATGCGCGCACCCCGTTCGACCACGCAGTGACCCTTCAAGACGGTGCCCGGGAGGAGCGAGACCTCGGGGGCCAGTTCGACGTCGGCGTCCACGTAGGTATTGAGCGGACTCCAGATCACCACGCCGCGGCTGAGCCATTTCTCGTTGATGCGTCCGCGCAGCACCGATTCGGCCCCGGCCAGCTGCACCAGGTCATTGACGCCGGCCGCTTCACTGGAGTCCTCCAGGAGCAGCGCCTGGGTAACGTGCCCGGCCTCGTGCAGGACCGCGATGAGGTCGGTCAGGTAGTACTCGTGCTTGGCGTTCTGGCGACCGACGCGCCGTAGCGCCGGCCCGAGGAGGCTGGCGCGCACCACCATGATCGAGGTGTTGATCTCGGTGATCAATCGCTCGTCGGCGCTGGCGTCGCGCTCTTCCACGATCCGGGCGATCGCCCCGTTCTTGGCGTGCACGATGCGCCCGTAGCCCGACGGGTCCTCGACCTCGGCCGTCAAGACGGTCAACGCCGCCTGTGAGTCGCGGTGCACGTCGAGCAGCCGGGCCACGGTGCTCGGTCGCAGCAGCGGCGTGTCGCCGGGCAGGATCAGGACGTCGCCGTCACTCGCGCCCAGCTCGTCGTCGATGGTCGGCAGCGCCACCGAGACCGCGTGGCCGGTGCCGAGTTGTTCGCTCTGTTCGACGAACATGAGATTGACGTCGGCGCGGGCGCGCTCGGTCAGCGCCTTTTCGACCCAAGTGGCGCCGTGGCCGACCACGACGACCGTCGCGCGCACGTCCTCTTGCGCGGCGGCGTCCAGGACGTAGAGCACCATCGGTCGTCCGCAGAGATGGTGGAGCGGCTTGGGACGGGTCGATTTCATCCTCGTTCCCTCGCCCGCGGCGAGTACCACCACGCAGGTCGGTCGGCTCACCCCTATATCTTTATCATCCCTTCATCTACGATTCGAACCAGTGAGCGATATTAACTACGACGAGTTCTCCTACTTCCACGAGAACATCGATGAGTGGAACATCGAACCATTCGTGCCCAACGTACAGCGTTTCTTCGTGACCGTCGACGGTCTGCGACAGTTGAGCGGACTGCGTTGGGGAAACGGTGAGGCGGAGTTGACATTGCTGCACGGCGGCGCGCAGAACGCCCACACCTACGACACGGTGGCGCTCGCGCTGTCACGACACTCGCTGCTCGCCCTCGACCTGCCCGGTCACGGTCACTCCGATCCGTCGATCTATCCCGCGTCGGCGATCGCCAGCCACGCCCTCGACGTCGCGCGCGCGCTCGAACAGCTCATTACGCCGCCCCGTCCACTGGTGGGTATGTCGCTCGGCGGCTTGACGGCGCTGCTGGTGGCGCACGACCGTCCCGACCTCGTGAGCGCGTTGGTGCTCATCGACATCACGCCGGGGGTGAACGCCGACAAGGCGCGACACATCACCGACTTCGTCAACGGCCCGACGTCCTTCGAAGACTTCGACGTGTTGCTCGAGCGCACGAAGCTACACAACCCCACGCGCTCGGAGTCGTCGCTTCGTCGCGGCATACTGCACAACGCCGTGCGGCGCGCCGACGGATCGTGGGTGTGGCGACACCAACAACACGGCAAGTCCGAACTCGAAGCGCCGGACGCCGGCGACCTGTGGGAGAAGCTCTCCGAGTTGTCGACGCCGGTCACCTTGATTCGCGCCATGGGACCGGGTTCGGTCGTCGACGACGTGGACGAGGCCGAGTTCTTGCGACGACTCCCGAGCGCGACGATCGTGCACGTCGAAAACTCCGGTCATTCGGTCCAGGGCGACCAGCCCTTGGTCTTGGCCGCGCTCCTCGAGCATCACGCACTGGGGGTGGTCTAGCTGGCGGGGGAGGGCTCGAACCTCCAACCTACGGATTCAAAGTCCGTCGTTCTGCCGATTGAACTACCCGCCACCACTGATGCTCGGACAATCTTCGGAGATTCTTAGCGAATGTCTGGAGACGCTTAACACCAACCAGCAACACTAGAGCCTGTGCCAATGATCTGAGAAAGCCGCGTCGTGACCACCGCCTCGAATTCGAACTCCTACATCGCGATCGTCGACGACGACGCCGCGATTCGTAGCGCCCTCGGACGGGCCCTGCGGATGGAGAACTACGACGTCGAACTGTTCGAAGACGGTGTCAGCGCCCTCAAGTCCATTCAACTGCGCGCCCCTGACGCCATCGTGCTCGACCTGCAACTTCCCGACATCGACGGACTTGAGATCTGTCGGCGCATCCGGCGCTCCGGAGACTCGACGCCGATCCTGATGCTCACCGCGCGCGACGCCGTGAACGACCGGGTCGCCGGTCTCGACGTGGGCGCCGACGACTACCTGGTGAAGCCCTTCGACCTGGCCGAGTTGTTGGCGCGGCTACGGGCCCTACTACGACGTCACAACCTGGTCGAGGGCGACGGCGCCGTACTGCGCTTCGAAGACCTGTCGATGAACCCCCAGACCCGCGAGGTGCGCCGAGGGAACCGTCCGGTCGAACTCACCAAGATCGAGTTCGACCTCTTGGAGCTCTTCTTGCACCATCCGCGACAGGTCCTCACGCGTGATCAGATCCTCGACCTCGTGTGGGGCTACAACTTCGACTCCGGGACCAACTCGCTGGCCGTTTACATCGGTTATCTTCGCCGCAAGCTCGAGGAGGCCAGCGAACCTCGGCTCATCCAGACGGTGCGTGGCGTGGGTTACGCGCTTCGCGCGTGACCTTTCGTTCACGCGTCATCACCGCGACGGTCGCGGCCGCCGCGATCGCCGTCATTCTCGGCTGTTTCGCCTCTTTTGTGACCACCCGCAATTCGTTGATCCACTCCGTCGATATTTCGCTGAGCGGCGAAGCGAGGCAGATGGGTCACGGGATCGATATCGGAGCCTTCATCGTTCTGCCGAACGGCGAAATCATTCTGCCGAACGGCCAAACGGTTCCCAATTCAGTCATTCCGATCGACGCGACGGTTCTCGCCGTCGCCAAGGGCAAGAGTAAGCAAGTCTTTCGCACCGTGGCCATCGGGACGCACAACTACCGAGAGCTCATCGTGCCCATCGCCGCCGAACCTCTCGGGCCGTGCGTCTCCGTCGACAACCAGTGCATCAAGACGACATCGGCCGAACTCTTCATCACCGACATCGACGGCCAGGTGAACGAGTTGCGCAACCTAATTCGCACCTTGACCTTCGTCGCCGTCGGCGGTCTCCTGATCGCCCTCGGGCTCGGACTCTTCCTCGCACGCACCGCCCTTCGGCCGCTCGAGGAGGTCACCAACGAGATCGAAACCGTCGCCGAGACCAACGACCTGGGGTACCGCCTCACCGAGGGCGACGATGACGAGCTCGGTCGACTGCGACGTGTCTTCAACCGACTGCTCTCGACGGTGGAGAGTAGTCAAATACTGCAGCGCCAATTAGTACTCGACGCCAGTCATGAACTCCGCACTCCCCTCACTTCGTTGCGGACGAACGCCCAAGTCCTGAGTCGCGCCCAGGAGTTGAACCCCGAGGACCTTCGTCGACTCACCGACGACATGGTCACGCAGGTCGACGAGTTGGCCGCGCTCGTCACCGACCTCGGCGAACTCTCGCGCGGGGAACGAAGTGAAGGCGTGGTCGAGACATTGCGATTGGAGGAGTGTCTCGATGAGTGTGTCGACACGGCTCGCACCCACGCGCGCATCAAGGACATCACGATCGAGGTCGAGGTGGAGAGTTCCAGCGTGCAGGGTCGGCGAGATCGACTCGAACGCGCCATTTCGAACCTGCTTACCAACGCGATCAAATTCACGCCCCACGGCGGACGGATCGTGGTCGAGTCTCGCCAAGGCACGATTTCGGTGGGCGACAGCGGCCCGGGCATCGCCGAGGCCGATCGACCGTTCATCTTCGACCGCTTCTGGCGATCGGCGTCGGCGCGAGCGTTACCCGGTTCGGGACTCGGTCTCGCGATCGTGGCGCAAGTCGTGGCCGAGCTCGAAGGCAGCGTTTCGGTGGACCGTGATCCGAACCTCGGCGGCGCACGATTCACGATCACGTTGCCCGTCTCCGACGTTTCGTAGTATCCACGCAACATTCCCCCACTTCTGCGGGACTTCTTAGTGATTCACTCTCTGCTTCTTAACTTGCGGTAGGAGGATGTCGTCGAAAGGAGAACGATGGCCCCCTCAGAGCGAACCCCCGAGCAACGCGATCACCGATTCGCGCGCGCGCGATTCGTCACGCACACGATCCTCTTGGGGTCGCTCACGACCGCGGTGCTCTTCGTCGGGTACGCGTCCAACCTCGCGCACTCGACCTCCGCGGCGACACCGGCTCCGATAGTGGCGACGACGCCCTCGACAACGGTGCCCGCGGCGAAGTTGCCCGCGGCGACGAGTAACAACGCCGATGGCTTCGAGGCCGACGACTCGTCATTCAACGCGACACCTTCCACGGGACGAACGACTCCGACGAGCGTGACGAAGACCGCGCCGGCGACGGCGTACACTCCCCCGACGACCGCACCGGTCACGACCCCGACGGTCTGTTCGACGACGCCGTCCGGTCGAATGATTTGCCACTAGGACCTTCGATCATCGCTCAGGTCGTCGCCGAGCTCGAGGGCGGCGTCTCGGTGGACCGCGACCCGGATCTCGAGGTCGCTCGTTTCACGATCACGTCGCCGATCACCGACGAAAGCTAGCGATCGCACAACATTGCCCCAAATTTGCGGCGCTTCTTAGGGTTTAACTTTCATCTTCTTAAGCCGGGATGGGAGACTGGATGTCCAAGGAGATCGATGACCCCCTCAAAACGGACCCCCCAGCAGCGCGATCGACGATTCGCGCGCGTTCGCCACGTCACCCAAGCAATCTTCTTGGGTTCGTGCGCGACGTCCGTGCTCTTCGTTGGGTACGCGGTCAACGCCGCCCACTCACTTACCACCGCCCCGACGACGACCACGACGAGGCCGACGGGCGACGACGCCACGACGTCCGTGGGCGACGACACGCCGACGAGCACGTCCGTGTCGACGACGACCAGCACGGTCCACCGCTCGACGCCGACGACGACCGTGCCCCGGACCATCGTGACGACCACGCCACGCACGGTCCCCACGACCGCCGCGACCGTAAGAAAGGTCGCGCCGACGACTGTCTATTCTCCCCCGACGACCCTGCCGGTCACGACGACGACGGTCTGTTCGTCGACGCCGTCCGGTCGGGTGATCTGTTACTAGGACCATCATGAGATTCGAAATCTGGGGACTCACCGGAACGCTGACCACCGAGCATGACGCTCAAATGGAAGAGGCGACCAAGCGTCTGTGGTACTGGTTGGACGCCGTCGACGCGTCGTGCAATCGATTCCACGACGATTCCGAACTCTCTCGACTGAACGAAAGTCACGGCGAAACGGTGGCGATCAGTCCCACCCTGGAACTGGCCCTTCGGGCGGCGCTTCGCGCGGCCGAGGTCACCGGCGACCTGGTCGACCCGACGGTCCTGCCGGCCCTCCTCGCCCTCGGTTACGACCGCGACTTCGATGAACTCGCCCAGGGCGATTCCCTGCTCGAGCACGTGGCGGTGCCCGCGATGGGACTGTCGGCGGTTCACCTCGACCTCGAAGAGCACACCGTGATGCTCGACCCGCCCTGTCGGCTCGATCTCGGTGCGAGCGCCAAGGCACTCGTGATCGACCTCGTCGCCGACGACGTCGCGGAGTCCGGTGGCGTGGTCGTGGAACTCGGCGGCGACGTCGCCGTGCGCGGCGAGGGACCCGAGGGACCGTGGGCCATCGCCGTGAGCGATTCGCTCGTCCTCACCGGACACGAGCCGCGCATCACACTTCGCCACGGAGGAATCGCCACCTCCTCCACCGCCACGCGAACGTGGCGTATCGGCGAGCGCACCGTCAATCACATCGTCGATCCGCGCACCGGACACTGCGCCCGAGGTCTTTACACCACGGCGAGCGTCACCGCGAGTGACTGCGTATTAGCCAATTCGTTCGCGACCGCGGCGCTGCTGTGGAACGAGGACGCCGGTTACCACATCGCCCAGGCCGGTTGGTCGGCGAGGTTGGTACGCCGCGACGGCTCACTCGAGTACGTGGGCGGTTGGCCGGACGATGAGGTCGCGCGATGATCGCCTTCACCTCGCCCTATCTCTGGTACACGACGCGGGCCACCGGACTGGTCGCGTTGGTCCTCTTCACCGTCGTCGTCTCTCTGGGCACCTTCGTGGCCAACCGGGTCGGCGGCACCAGCGTCGGTCGTTTTGAACTCAATGAACTGCACCGATCGGTCTCGATGGTGGCGATCGCGTTCCTCGTCGTGCACATCGTCTCCACCGTCGTCGACAGCTTCGTGCCAACCGGTTGGCTGTCGGCCGTCGTCCCCATGACCTCGTCCTACAAGCGCTTCGACGTCGCTCTCGGCGCCGTGGCCTTCGACTTGATCCTGGCGGTGTGGGTGTCGAGTCTGATGAAGGCGCGCATCGCCAACAGTTCGTGGCGTTTCATCCACTGGTTCAGTTGGCTGGCCTTCGTGGCGTCCATCACCCACGGCCTGCTGACCGGCACCGACGGTCGTTCGGGCATCGGCCTCGGCGTCATCATCGCGTGCGCCACCGTGGTGATCCTCAGCGCCCTTTGGCGCTACGTGAAGCGACCGACGCGGGCCTTGGGTCGAACGGCGCTGTCGCCGCTCGCGCCCCACGTCGAGAAGAACCGGTCCAAGGGCGGCGTCGAGACCTCCCGCCGACGAAGTCGAGCGCGGCGATGACCACGACCCTCACTCTCCCGCGCGTCTTGCACGCCGCCTCGGGACGACCGCTGTCACTTCGCGAACACGAAGCGACCTTCGCCTCGAGCCCGAGGTCGGGCGCTCTATGGGAGGAGCTCGAGGCCTCCGGCCTGATGGGCCGCGGCGGGGCCGCCTTCGCCACCTCGAAGAAGGTGGCGCTGCTGCGCAACCTGCGCGGCCACCACAAAGTCGTCGTGGTCAACGCCATGGAGGGCGAACCGGTAGGTCACAAGGACCGAACCCTGCTTTCGACCAACCCCCATCTCGTGCTCGACGGCGCCCAGGCCCTGGCGGGCCTGATCGGGGCGCGCCGCATCTACGTGTGCGTCTCGCGCAAGGAGTCCGCGATCATCCACCACGTCCAGCGCGCCCTGCACGAACGCGAACTTCGAGCTACCGGACCCGAGTTCGAACTGGTCACGCCACCGTGGCGCTACGTGGCCGGCGAGGAGTCGGCCCTCGTGCACTGGCTGAACGACAACGAGTCGCTGCCGCAGTACCGACCGACCCGTCCCCACGTCTTGCACGTCGGTCGCTCCCCGGCCTTGGTCGTCAACGCCGAGACCAACGCGCACGTCGGGCTGATCAGCCGCTTCGGGGCGCGGTGGTTTCGCGAACTCGGTACCGAGGCGAGCCCCGGCAGCACGTTGGTGGCCGTCTCGGGCGCCGTGCAGGGACCGGTGGTGCTCGAAGTGGTGCTCGGGACGCCTCTCCGCGCCGTCTTGCGTGACGCCGGCGCCGACCCCGATCCCTCGGCCCTCCTCCTCGGGGGCTACGGCGGCGCGTGGCTGGGAGGCGAACACCTCGACGTCGGTTACTGCAATGAGGAACTCCGTCCGCTGGGGGCCACGGTCGGGGCCGGCATCCTCGTGGTGCTGCCCCGCGACGCCTGCGGGCTGGCCGAGACGCTTCGCGTCGTTGAGTGGATGGCCAACGAGAGCGCCCGCCAATGCGGACCGTGCGCCTTCGGCCTCCCGGCCATAGCCAAGGACCTGAAATCCCTCGTGCGCGGGGCGGCCGATTCGCGAGTGGTCCTCGACCGATTGACCGCGCGCTGCGGGGCCATCGAAGGTCGCGGTGCCTGTCGCCACCCCGACGGCGTGGTGCGGCTGGTTCGCTCGGCGCTTACCGTATTCGGTGATGATGTGGCGGCCCACGTGAATCAGATCCCTTGCGCGGCGTCGACGTCCTCGCGGCACTGGGTCGCGGTACCGGCCATGGAGCACGAATCAGAGTTGGTGTGGGAGTGAAGAGGCGACTCGACCAATTCGTGCTGCGCGTGGATCCGATCCTCTGTGACGGATTCGGGCACTGCCACGAACTGGCGCCCGAACTGGTGCGTATCGACGAGTGGGGCTACCCGATCATTGACGACCAGCCGACCTCGTTCAGTGAACTCGCCCTCGTGAAGTCGGCGCGCTTGGCCGTGCGCGGGTGTCCCCGCCAGGCCCTGCGCATAGAGCGCATTCGCCGTTCGCAGTAGCGACGCACGCACCGTCGGCTTCTGGTCGCCCCGGTCAAACCTAGTAAGTTGGTTCGAGCCATGGGATCACTAATCAAGAAGCGCCGTAAGCGCATGCGCAAGAAGAAGCACAAGAAGATGCTGAAGCGAACCCGCTTTCAGCGTCGCGCCGCCGGTAAATAGCCTTCGTCGACGCCTACCGCGGCGTCGTAGTGAGCGTGGACAACTGGAGAGGGCCGTCGGGTCCGGTCATGTCCCAACGACCCTGCAGGGCGTCCAAGTGACCCTCGACGAACATCGACGAGCCGGACCCGGCCAGCTGAACCCCCGGTCCGATCTCGGCGCGCAACCACTGCAGCGTGGAGGCCAGGCGCGGCTCGACCCGCCCAGCCGGCTCTTCCAGGTGATTGGCCCCCGACGGCGACCAGCCGTCGGCGCGCATCTCGTCGAAGGCGCGGTAACTCTCTTTGGTCGAGACGCCGAAGTCCGGGACGACCAGCGTCACCTTCCTCTCCTCGAAGGGCAGGTCACTTAGGCGCTCGCCCACCCCTTCGACCAACGCGCGTCCGCCGCGTTGACAGAACGGCACGTCGCCGCCGAGCGTGACGGCCAACTCGTTCGACACTCCCCCGGCCCAGCGAAGAATGGCCGCCGCGTCGGCGCTCCCGCCGCCGAGGCCGCCGCCGACGGGGATCGACTTCTCGACGCGCACCCCGGCGCGACGACCGACCAGGCGAAGCGCGCGCACGATGAGGTTGTCGTCGTCGGTGGCGATCTCGGAGGCGAAGGGACTGAGCACCTCGAGGTGGTCGGTGTTCTCGTCGACGAAGAGCACGTCGTGGAGACTGATGGTGGTCATCTCGCTGCGTAGTTCGTGATAGCCGTCCTCGCGGCGACCGAGGATCTCGAGGTTCCAGGTGAGCTTGGCGTGGGCCATCAGTTCGATCATCGCGCGGCCGCCAATCTCGCGAACTCTTCCATCGTCAACTCCTCCGGTCGTCGCGTCTCGTCGACCTCGGCGCGTTCGAAGACCCCGTCGTTGGACCAGCCGGCGAGCGATCGCCGCAACATCTTGCGCCGCTGACCGAACGACGTGCGAATCACCTCGAAGAGGGCGGCCTCGCTCACCAGCGACGGGTCGACGCGCACGCTCGAGCGCCGAACGATGGATACCAACGCGGACTCGACGTTGGGTTTGGGAAAGAAGACGTTCGGGCTGACCTTGCCCACCACGCGCGCGTCGGCGAAGTACTGGAGGCGCAGGGACGCCGCGCCGTAGGCCTCGTCCCCGGCGTGGGCGGCGAAGCGTTCGCCGACCTCCTTTTGCACCATGACCAACATCCGTCGGATCAACGGCTCGCTCTCGAGCAGGTGCAACACGAGCGGCGTCGCCACGTTGTAGGGCAGGTTGGCCACCACGACGGCTTCGCGACCATTGAGGATCTCCCCGTACTCGGCCCGCAGCGCGTCGGCGTGATGGACGTGGACCCCCTGCGGCTCGACGACCGATTGGAGCGGCTCGATCAGATAGCGGTCGACCTCCAGGGCGTGCACCTCGGCGCCGGTCTCGACCAGCGCCAGGGTCAAGGAACCGAGGCCGGCGCCGATCTCGAGGACGACGTCGCCCTGGCCCACGTCGGCGAGACGCGCGATTCGGCGCACGGTATTGGGATCGACGACGAAGTTCTGACCGAGGGCGCGCGATGGCTTGAGACCGTACTCATCGAGTAGGGCCCGAAGTTCGGTACGCGTATGGGTCACCAAGAGACTTTAACGACGACCACCCCTTTGGACAGAGGGGCCAGTTCCGCGAACTGCTGCGAATCGAGGTCGACCACCCGATTCCCGTGGGCCCCCTCTCGGTCCGACGCGATGCAGTGGATGACCTTGCCGGTGGCGAGATCGCGAACGGTGATGTGGGTACCGCGCGGCAAGTACCACGTGGCGCAGTGACCCGGGATGTAGCGGTACCACGTGGCGTCCCCGATGCGGTAGTCCCTCGAACGCTTCCGGTGGCGCAGCGTGGTGGTCGTCACGGGAACCTTGCAGATCGTCGTCGTGGTGACGGGTGGGAGTGGCGTGGTGGTCGTGGTCGTCTCACCGGGAACCGTGGTCGAGGTCGATGCGGTCGTGGTGGTGGTCGGCGGCAAGGTCGTGATGGGCGTGCACGTCGGGCGGGGCCTCTTCTTGACGGTCGTGGTCGTCACCGGCTTGCGAACCGGCTTGCGCACCGGTTTCTTCGGCCGGGGCCGGTGGGTCGAGACCACCAGCGTGATGGTGGCGTGCCACCGGACTCGCGTCCCGGCGGCCGGCGACTGGCGCAGGACGACGACCCATCTTCCGTCCGAACTCCCTGGTCCGCGGGTGTCGAAGTAGAGCTGGACCCGCTTCATCACGGCGAACGTCCGGGCCCGCGAGAGACCGATGAGCCGCGGTACCCGGCGAGGTCCGTGGGGGTTGGCCAGCGAGGTATGCACGGTCGCTTGGAAATGCCACGGCACGACCGTGCCGGGCCGGGGCGACTGACCGACGGCCTCTTTCCAGGTGCCGTTCGAACTACCTGGTCCCTTGGTCACGAAATAGAGGGCGTCGGCGCGCATGACGGCGTAGACCCGGGCGCGACTGAGTCCGATGAGATCGGGCATGTGTCGACGCGCGTGCGTGGCGGCGTCGGCCGCGGGCGCGGCGAGCAGCGCGGACGCCACCAGCGCGATGATCATGATCAGTACCGACAACGGACGCCACGGCGCCCGCGGGTTTGATGCCCTCAGATCTCCACCCTCCGCCACCACCTCGGGGTCCTGGCCATCCCCCCGGCCCACAACGCTACGAGAGGGCGGGTCCCGGAGCAACTCAGGCTGAAATTAAGCCTGAACTTCCTGGTTAACCGTATTTTACGTCGACGGCAACCGGAAAAGTCGCGCCGTATTCGCCCTCGTGGCCTCACGGACCTCGACGAAGCTCTCGCCGCGCACTTCGGCCACGAACTCACCCACCACCGTGACGTAGGCCGGCTCATTGGCCTTCCCCCGATAGGGCACCGGCGCGAGAAACGGACTGTCGGTCTCCACGTGGAGCCGATCGAGCGGCACGCCGCGTACCGCCTCGCGAAGCAGTTCGGCGTTCTTGAACGTGACGACCCCGGAGATCGAGATGTCGGCGCCCAAGGCGAGACAGGCTTGGGCGTCCTCGGGGGTTCCGGTGAAACAGTGCACCACCGTTCGTTCCGGCACGCCCTCGCTCGTCAGCACTTCGAAGAGGTCGTCGAAGGCGTCGCGGGCGTGGATCACCAGGGCCAGGTCCAACTCGTGGGCCAGGGCGATCTGGCGCGCGAAGGCCCGGCGCTGATCGGCGCGCGGTGAGTGCTCGTAGAAGTAATCGAGGCCGCACTCCCCTATGCCCACCAGTTTGGGGTGGCCTTTTCGCGCCAGCGCCAGTACCGGTTCGAGGTCTTGGAGGGCGTCGTGGGGGTGCAGGCCCACCGTCGCGTAGATCTCGACGGGGCTTTCCACGTCCGTGATCTCGAGCGCCTGGGCCGAGGTCGTGGCGTCGGTGCCGATGACGACGACCCGGTCGACGCCGCCCTCGTAGGCGCGCGCCAGCGTGTCGCTCAGGGTCGCGGTCGTCGCTTCGTCACCGAGGAAGTGGTCCTGGAGGTGACAGTGCGCGTCGCTCCAGTGGCTCACTCGTCGCTCTTCATCCGCGGGAACAGCGCCTCGCCCTTTTCGATCGTCGCGTCGCTGCGGTACCGCCCCCAGGTCGCGCTCGAGGCGAAGAGCTCGTCGCTGGGCGAACCGACGAGACCGATGCGTCGCCAGATCTCGTCACTGACTTTGGGCATCGCCGGCGAGACGAGGATCGCGACCAGTCGAATCGCCTCCAGCGCGTCGCCCATCACGGCGTTCAACTCCTCGCCCGGCTCCATCTTCCAGGGCGCCAGTTGTTCGAGGTAGGCGTTGGTCGCGCCGATCAGTCCCCAGGTCGCCTCGAGGGCGCTCTGGGGGGCGAAACCGTTCCACGCCGCGGCGCTCTCGGAGATCGCGAGTTCGGCCGGCGCTCGCAGCCACGAGTCGGCGTGCGGTGAAGGGGCCACGCCGTCACACTTGGTGGCCACGATCGTGGTCACTCGCGCGACGAGGTTGCCCAGGTTGTTGGCCAGGTCGGTGTTGTAGCGCGCGAGGATTCCCTCGTGCGAGAAGTCGCCGTCGTTGCCGAGGGCGGTCTCGCGCAGCAAGTAGTAGCGAAGCGGATCGACCCCGAACTCACTTGTTAGTTCGACCGGCGCGATGTCGGTGAGGCGCACGGCCCCGGCGGCGGCCATGGTCTTGGAGAGTTTCTGGCCGCCCAAGAGCAGCCAGCCGTGGACCTGCACGTGGCTAACCGGGTCGAGGCCCGCGGCCATGCACATGGCCGGCCACCAGACGCAGTGGAAGCGGATGATCTCCTTGCCGATGAGGTGGTGCGAGTACGGCCACCATTTGGCCACTTCGTCGTCGTCGCGGCCGTAGCCGATCGCCGTGAGGTAGTTGATCAGGGCGTCGTACCAGACGTAGAAGACGTGCGCCTCGTCCCAGGGCACCGGTACGCCCCAGGAGATCGAGGTGCGGGTGATCGATATGTCGCGCAGTCCGCCCCGCACGAACGAGAGGGCCTCGTTGCGCTTGGTCTCGGGCGTGACGAATCCGGGGTGGGCGGCGTAGTGCTCGATCAGGCGATCTTCGAAAGCGCTCAATCGAAAGAACCAGTTCTCCTCTTCCATCTCGATGAGCGGAATGGCGTGGATGGGACAGTTGCCGTTGATGCTGGTCTCGATGGTGTAGTAGTCCTCGCAGCTGACGCAGTACAGACCCTTGTAGAAGTCCTTATAGATGTAGCCGTTTTCGTAGATGGCGGTGAGGAACTTCTGCACGCTCTCGTAGTGCCGGGGTTCGGTCGTGCGGATGAAGTCGTCGTAGCTGATGTCGAGGGCCTCCCAGGCCTGGCGAAACTGCTGCGATTTCTGGTCGGTCCACTCCTGGGGCGACTGACCGTTCTTCGTCGCCGCGTCGGCCACCTTTTGACCGTGTTCGTCGGTACCGGTGAGGAACTTGGTCTCGTCGCCGATCAACCGGTGCCAGCGCGCCAGGGCGTCGGCGTTCACCGTCGTGTACGCGGTCCCGACGTGCGGCGCGTCGTTCGCGTAGTAGATCGGCGTCGTGATGTAGAAGCGAGCCATCCGACAAGGATAGTGAGGCGGATGATTTTGTTGGCCCTGATTCGCCGTTTCGAATCAACCGCGCATTTCTTACGTCTTTGTGAACGACACTCGTTGATACCTCGATTCGCACCGACAAAGTGCCGCCACTAGGCGCGGGACTCTCTGGCCGCTTGCACTCGTACCAGAGCCGCGGCTGCCACCTTCTCGCACGCCATTATCGGAAATGGCCACACGGCACTGACATTGATTTCGCAGAGCACGAACGTGTCGTTTCCGGCGGCGTCTTTTGGTCCGAAGAGAAAGTCAGCGTCCCAGATGACGGGGAGCGATTGGCTTTCGAGACCGAGGATCGTCTTCATCTGCGGCACCCATTCACTTTCCGCCTTTACGCGCAGCGCCTGGTACGCAAGTGCTTCAGGTCCCTCCATCACTGACGGAGGTGTCGGCACTGGCGTTGCTTCCGGATCGAGCTCCAACAATCCCTTGGGCCACTGGCGAGCGAAACCGACGACCTCGTCGTGAGTGAAGTAGCAGCGAACCATCCCGTCGGCGAGCCGCTCCTGATACTCCTGATCAACGAGACAGCCCGACCACGAGAAGTACTCCTCGCAGCGGACCATGAAGCCTCCGAGGTTGATCATCTCGGACAATCCGTCCCTCGACCGGGCGTCTTGGACCCGCACCATCATGTCGGGTCCGATCTCGAAGTCCGGCGTCTCGGCGAGCTCAACCTTCCAGACCCCGTCACCTCCATTGCCACGGCCCTGTTTGAGAACGAGCCGGCCGTGCTCGACGAGGCGAATCGGAAATCTTTCCACGAAATCCGCGTACGACTGGTAGAGGGCTATGTCACTACCCCAGCCGAGCTCGCGAGTGTGGAAAAGAACCGCCTTCGTCCCGAGCTTGAGTATCACGTCGGGGTTCGCTGAGACGAAGATGCCCTGCGCGAGTGCTTCTCGGAGGAGCGGGTCAAGGCGCGCGCGATTGACGCCGTCTTGTATTGGATTCACCCACACCAGCACCCCGTCGCAATTGAGAAGTTCCGTTCTGACGGCATCCAATGCGTCATCGGCGAACGGAATCAAGACGATGGTGACGGGGAGTTCGGCGAAGGCGTCGAAGAGTGGGCCGAGTTGTCGATCGGGTCGCGGGGTTGGCGATTCATCTGTCCGATCGCCGCGCCAAAGGATCGCAATTCGTACTCGTGGGACGTCACTTTGAATCATGGGTCAGATCTCCTGAGGGTGCGACCACTGTAACCGGGGGCGGAGATCTGAATTGGGGGCAAGGTTCCGCCGGGAATTGTAGGTCGAAGCAACATTGGTTGGCATTCCCGGTTGGCAAAGCAGATCAGGTCCGCTTCGTAAGGCCGGTGAAAGTCGAGGCGCGGTCGCGGGACCGTGAGTTCTAGTCGGCGTCGCCCGAACGAAGTTCGAGGGCCATCTGATAGACAATGCGGTGGGCGACGCCGAGCGATTCGGCCACGTACGAGACCGCGTCGCGCGTGCTCGCTCCCTCGTCCACTTGATCACGGAGCGCCGCACGAATCAACTCGTCGTCGACGACCTCGACTTCCGGATTCCCTTCCAGGACGACCACGATCTCTCCGAGGACCTCGCGAGCGTTCACGATCTCGGCGATCTCGGCGACGGAGCCACGAAGGACCTCTTCGTGCAGTTTGGTGATTTCACGTGCCACACAGAGCCGGCGCGATCCGAACGGTCCGGCCATCTCCTGGAGCGTCGCGGCCAGTCGCTGTGGCGATTCGTAGAAGACGATGGTCCGAGGTTCGTGAAGCCACGAGGCGTACCACGTTTCACGCTCGCCGGCCTTTCGCGGCATGAACCCCTCCATCGCGAAACGCTCCGTCGGGAGACCACTGATCGTCAGGGCGGCAACGACCGCCGACGGCCCCGGCGCCGTGGTGACAACATACCCGGCCTCGGCGACCGCGGCCACGACGAGAGCCCCGGGGTCGCTGATACCCGGCGTACCGGCGTCGCTGATCACCACCACGGTCTGACCACTGGCGACCTGCGCGACGACCTGATCGCACAGCGAGGCTTCGTTGTGCTCGTGCAGCGCGCGCAGACGTCCGTTGACGGCAATGGAGTGCGCGCTGAAGAGCGTGCTCGAACGTCGCGTGTCTTCGCAGTAGATCACGTCGGCGCTACCGAGGAGTTCGAGGGCCCGTCGTGACATGTCGCCGAGATTCCCCAGGGGCGTCGCGACCAGCACGAGTTGACCAACGGTGCTATCACTGGTTTCCACGATCGTCCCCTCGTTTGGCTCGTCACCACGCCTATCAACTAACATTGTCACCTATGTCAAAGCGAACCGTGAAGCGCAAGATGCGCGCCAAGAAGAGGGCCAATCACGGTAAGAAGCCGAACTGCGGTCGCGGCTAAGGCCGTTACCCCAGCGCCCCGTCCCACGCGCAGCCCCGTTCATTCAACACCTGGACCAGAGCCGTCGGTCGGTCGCTGATCAGGCCGTCGACCCCCAGGTCGAGCAGTTGGTGCATCTCGCCGGGGTCGTTGATGGTCCACACGTGCACCGCGACGTCCGCGGCGTGCGCCGTCTCGACGAAGCGCTCGTCGACCACCGTGACGTCGCCGTAGACCGCGGGTACCTGGAAGGCGCAGACCGGCGGCACGCTCGGCACGCCTTCGAGCATGGAGAAGTAAAACGTCGCCGCCTCCCCGGTGGCCGCTGACGTCGCCACCTCCGGGGCGAAGGATCGAAACCGCTGCACCGCCGCGTCGTGAAAGGAGCCCACGATGACCGAGGTCACGCGACCCAGACGGCGAAGTTCTTCGGCCAGCAACTCTTCGTACGGTTCGACGTCGGGATCGGTTCGCTTGAGGTCCAAGTTCAACAGCACGCCGGGGAAACGTTCGCTGACCTCGGCCAGCGTGACGATCCCGTAGTCCCGGTTCGCGGGCGCCTTACCGCGCTCGAGGTACGCGGATGGGTCGCGACCGGGCGTCACCGTCTCGCCGGCGATCCACCAGTAGGCGTTATCCATCTCACGTAGTTCGGACAGGGTGAAGTGAGCGATTTCGCCGTGATGGTTGGTGGTTCGATCGACCGTCTCGTCGTGACAGACCACGAGCTGGCGATCGGCCGTCGCGTGGACGTCGAGTTCGATGGCGGTGGCGCCCTCGGTGAGCGAGTGCGTGATCGCCGCCAAGGTTGAGGACGGTCCTTCGTAGGAGCCGCCCTGGTGGGCGAAGGCGATGACCCGTCGTTCCAGCCAGGGGCTGCTCACCTCGGCAGTCCCTGGGGATAGAGCTTGAGTCGCAACCGGTGTTCGAGATAGAAGGCGACGCCCGGCAAGAATCCGGCGATCAGCATCAGCAGCAGCAACACCAGCGGCAATCGAAACTTCATCACCATGTGGAAGCTGGCGATCATGTAGAGCGGGTACATCACGATGCCGTGGGCGATGCCGTCGATGCGCACCACGATCGACAGGTGCTTCCAGAGCGACAGGTCGACTTGGTGAAGCAGCAGCGCCGCGAACAAAGTGAGCAGCGTGGTACCAGTGACGAAGGACATGATCCGGTAGCGCCGGAATGCGACGTCCATCAATGACCCCAGAGCCTCTTCTTCGGACGGGTCGCGATATCGGCCAGGTGGTCGTTGTAGGCCGCGAGCGCGGGGTCCTCTTCTTCGACGTCCACCTGGCGCGCCAACTGGGCTTCGGCGCGCATCATCTCCTCGTACTCCTTGCGTGCCATTTCTTGGTGTTCGGTGATCTTCTCCATGTTCAGCAAGGCGTACCAACCGAACACGCCGAGTACGGCGAAGGCCGGCCACTCGACGGCGTAAAGATAACTCAGCGAATTGCCGAGGACCGCGGCGTCGACTTGCCACAGCGCCGCCGCGATGCAGACGCTCACCCAAACTACGAGGGCGAGATGCAGGCCGAGCGCTCGGCGCGAGAGATACTTCGACTTCACCCGGCTCATACTAGGGTAGTGGCTTAAATTCAGCCGTCGCAGGCCGAAACCTGCAGGGCTCTACCGGCCCGAAGAATGTTGCGTGCCGCATTGATGTCGGCGTGATCACGGTGACCGCACCTGATACATCGAAATTCCGCTTGGCTGACCCGGTTACCAGCATCGACGAAGTGGCACTCGGCACACGTCTGACTGGTGTAGCAAGGATTAACGCTCACTACTGTCCTACCAGCGCTTTCAGCCTTGTAGGTCAGCAATGAGACAAGTTGTCCCCACCCTGCGTCATGAACGGAACGATTCAGTCCAGCTTTCTTCCTTGCGCCGTTGGGCAGATACGCTCCCGGTTGCTCCGGATCGGGTCTTCCTTTTGGTGCACGCACCATATTGGTGATCTTGAGGTCTTCGTGAGCGATGAAGTCGTAGTCGTTCACGAGTTGACGGCTCAACTTGTGAGCCGCGTCACTCCGCTGATTCTTGACCTTTAGGTGCAGTCGCGCGACCTCTCTTACTTGACGCTGTCGGCGGTTCGATCCTCGCTGTTTCAACGAGAGTTTGCGCTGGGCATGGCCGAGTTTTTTCTGTGCATTGGAGCCGAAATGTTTGCCCTTCTTCAGTTCGCCTTCACTGGTGGCAACCTGATTTGTCACTCCGAGATCAATGCCAATCTCGGAGCAAGTGCGAGCCAATGGCATCGCTGGCACGTTCACACAGCGCACGCTCAACCACCACTTGGCGCCTTCGCGCTTCACTGTGATGGCCTTTGCTTCGCCCGACAGCGGACGATGGTAGTTCGCCTTAATTTCTCCAATCCCCAGTACATAGAGCCGTCCCTGCTCAAAATTCACTTTCCAGCCACTCAAGTCTTCCCATTCCAAAGAGACGAAATGACCAGTTGGCTTATAACGAGGAAATCCAGGAGTCTCGCTGCGTTTGTTTCGTTCATGGAACGCCGAGTAAGCCCTATCGAGACGCTTGAGCGTGCCGCGACACAAGTCGATTCCTGAGGTGACGACATCCGGTCGCACCTCTTTGAGTCCCGTCAATTCACGACACTGCTCGAAGAAGCTCACTGAACGGCGTTCACATTTCCATGCGCCAATGCGTTCTTGGAGCGCGGCGTTATAGAGTTCGCGCTGGAGTTCGAATTGCAGACAAAGCCCGTCAGTCTGACGCTTTGTCGGGTGCAAGCGATAGCGAAAAGTGAGACAACGTTTGTGTTCGTTTTCCACGTTGGGATGATAGAGATCTGTTGTGACATCGAAGGTCGGCACACTTCTAAACCGCCTGTCTAAACCGCCTGAAAAGATATTTCTAAATCACAACTCTTGTACCGACCGTAGAATTGTCTCGTGCCTGCCATGTCGTCGTCGCGCCCGCAGTTCTCGTGGCACGACTGGAATCAGTGGCACGTCGGTGTACTGCCGCTGCTGCTGATATTTACCGCCCTCGTCTTGTACCTCTTCGCCGCGCAACGCGTGGGTAATTGGTCAACCAATCGAATGCTGGCCTTTCTCTCCGGCCTCATCGTCACCTTCATCGCGACGCAGTCGGTCATCGGCGTGTTCGACATGGAGTACTTCAGTGCTCACATGATCCAACACCTCTTGTTGATCATGGTGGCGGCCCCGCTGTTCGCACTCAGTGCGCCCTTGGACCTCGCCTACGACGCCGGTTCGCCGCGATTGCGTCACCTCCTCGACGGACGCATCATGACCACGGTGACCCAGCCGCTCGTGGGCTTCGCGGCCTACTTCGTCTTCATTCCCATCACGCACCTGACCGGACTGTTCAATCTGATGATGGAACACGAGTGGGTCCACCACCTCGAACAGATCGGCTTTCTCGTGGTGGGCTATCTGTTTTTTCGCGTGGCCTTCGGCCTCGAGCGCGGCACCACGATCCACCGCGGACTTCGCCTGGTCTTCGTCATGGCGGCCGTGCCGGTCGACACGTTCACCGGACTGGCGCTGGCCATGTCGTCGCACACGCCCTTCCCCGCCTACGCCGCCATGGCGCCGCGCGGTTCGACGACGGCCGGGATCCTCACCAACGTCCACTTGGGGGGCGCCATCATGTGGATCGGCGGCGACGCGTTGATGCTGCTGGCCTGCATTCCCATCGCCATCGCGTGGGTGAAGTGGGAGACGGTCCACACTCGAGAGCTCGACGCGGTCCTCGATGCGCAAGGTATCTAGTTCCACCACGCGTCGGATGGAGAAACCACTCCACTGCATTGCCCGGGCCAGGTTCCTACACTCAGCTCGGATCGTCCGACCATAGAGTTGAGAGCAGGACCAAGGGAGCGACATGGACCGCCCTGAACACTACGTTCGACCCGACGATGCGCCGGACCCGGTGCCCGCGCCGTGGTGGCGGCGCGCGTATCAACACTTCCACCATTTCATGTTCGAGAAGAAGCCCGGGTACGAGCCGCCATACCACAACAACTTTCAGGGAGCCACCATCAATGATCCCCGTTACGCCCCGGGACTATTTAACCGGGAACGCGTCGATCTTTCGAACCCCGGGGCCGACCGCATTCAAAGTGACGAGAACGACTGACCAAGCTTCATCGTCTTGCAGGGTTCCACGGCGAAGGTATTGAGTTACAACAGTCCGGCTTCGATCGCCAGCTCTTCGAGGTCGTTCTCCGGTCGCGCCCCGAGGTGCGAGATGATCTCCCCGGCGCAGAGCGAGCCCAGTTCGGCCGACTCGACCGGATCGGCGCCCAGCGCCAGTCCGTAGAGGAAACCGGAGGCGAACATGTCACCGGCCCCGTTCTGGTCGATGACGTGTTCGACCTCGTGCGCCGGCACGCTCACCACGCCGGTGACGGTGAGCACGTCGGCGCCGAGGGGGCCGCGCGTGACGACCGCGAGGATGCCCAGTTCTTCGAGATAGTTGAAGGCCATGTCGAGCGTCGGCACCTGGAAGAGCGAACAGACCTCGGTCTCATTGCACAACAGCACGTCGACGTCGTTGGTGACCAGTTCCAGGAAGTCGCGCCGGTGCCGATCGACGCAGAACATGTCCGAGAGGGACAGCGCGACCATGGAGTCGTAGTCGTGGGCGAAGTTGACGACCTTGTGGATGGCCTCCTTGGCCGGGGGCAGATCGAAGAGGTAGCCCTCGACGTAGGTGATCTCTGAGCGCGCGATCAGGGTCTCGTTGATCTCCGAGACGTGCAACTGATTGGACGCCCCCAGGTACGTCGCCATCGTGCGCTGCGCGTCATCGGTAATGAACACGTGGCACCGACCCGTCGCGCCTTCGTCCGCCGCGGCGATCGCCAGGTCCACCTCGACGCCCATGGACGTCAGGTCGTGACGGAAGCGCTGACCGAAGTCGTCGTCCGCCACTTTGCCGATGTACCCGCAGGTGCCACCGAGCGCCGCCACACCAGCGATGGAGTTGGCGACCGAGCCACCGGACATCTGGATGGTCGGGCCCATGGCGTTGGTGAAGGTGGCGAGTTGGTCCTCTTGGATCAGCGACATCGACGCTTTCACCAGTCCGAGTTGGCGGTAGACCTCGTTCGAATCTTGCGAAATTATGTCCAACATCGCGTTGCCGATGCCGGTCACCGCCAAGCGATTCGGACCGGGTTTCACCCGGAGTGAAACCGGCGTGGGGCTATCTGTCACTTAGCGAGGATAGACCGCAGCCAACTACGGTTGTTCGTATGACCTCTGAAACCAACCCCTATCGTCTCGGCCGAACGGTGGTCCCGTCGGCCTATCGGATCTTCATCACGCCGGATTTGGAGAGCGCCACCTTCGCCGGTCGCGTCGAGATCGACGTCGACATCCAAGAGTCGACCAAGGTGCTGCAGTTGAACGCCATCGAGCTCGATCTCGGCGCCGCGACGCTGACCACCGGCGGCACGGCCCATCGCTCGATCGACCTGCGCCTCGACGAGGAGTACGAGGTCGCCACGTATACCTTCGATGCCGCGTTACCGGTCGGTGCCGCCGTCCTCGAGATCGCCTTCCAGGGCATCTTGAACGACCAGTTGCACGGTTTCTATCGTTCGACGTTCACCGACCCCTCGGGCGTCAAGCACACCATCGCCACCACGCAGTTCGAGAACACCGACGCGCGTCGGGCCTTCCCCTGCTGGGACGAGCCGGCCTTCAAGGCGACGTACCAGGTGAACCTTACGGTGCCCAGCCACCTGGCGGCCTACTCCAACTCGCCGGTGTCGTCGAACACCGACCTGGGCAACGGTCAACGCACGGTGAGCTTCACGCCGACCATGAAGATGTCGACGTACCTGGTGGCCTTCATCGTCGGGCCTTTCGAAGAGACCGAGGCGATGGACGTCGACGGCGTGCCGCTGCGTATCGTCTATCCGATCGGCAACGCGCACCTCACCGCCCACGCCCTTGAAGCCGGCGCGTACGGACTGCGGTTCTTCGCCGAGTACTTCGACATCCCTTATCCCGGGGACAAGATGGACATGGTCGCCATCCCCGACTTCATGCAGGGCGCGATGGAGAACCTCGGTTGCATCACCTACCGGATGCCGGACCTCTTGATCGACCCGGCCACGGCGTCGCTCGCCGAGATGGAGCGCGTGGCCCACGTGGTGCTGCACGAGCTCGCGCACATGTGGTTCGGCGACCTCGTCACGATGGAGTGGTGGGAGGGCATCTGGCTGAACGAAGCCTTCGCCACCTTCATGCAGGTCCTGTGCCAGGACGCCTTTCGTCCCCAGTGGAAGATGTGGGTCTCGTTCAGCGCCCAGCGCGACTTGGCCCTCGATATTGACGGGCTCCACACGACGCGATCGGTGGAATACGAAGTCGTGTCGCCCGCCGATACGCAGGGAATGTTCGGGCGTCTCACGTACGAAAAGGGTGCGTCGGTGCTGCGCATGCTCGAGCAGTACCTCGGCGCCGAGACCTACCGCGACGGCATTCGTCACTATCTGCGCAAGCACAGTTACGGCAATACCCGCACGACCGATCTCTGGGACGCCATCGAAGAGGTCTCCGGCGCCCCGGTGCGCGACGTCATGAATACCTGGATCCTCCAGGGCGGTTATCCGCTCGTCACCTTGCGTGACGGTCTGATAACCCAGATCCCCTTCGCCTACGGACCGGCCCGCGGCGAGAGCGCGATCGGCTCGTCGTGGAAGGTCCCGGTGATGACGCGTTCGTTGAAGGGCGGCGCCCTCAAGGTGAATCTGCTCGAGGACCAGGCGATCGCCGTCGACGACGATCCACCGGTCGTGTTGAACGCCGCCGGATCGGGCTACTACCGGTCGCGTTACGGCGTCACCGAATCGGCGGCCCTGGCCGATCACATCGACGAACTCGACGCCATCGAACGCGCGGTCCTGCTGTCGGACAGTTGGGCGCTGCTGTTCTCCAGTCAGATAAGCGCCGAGCAGTTTCTCACGGTGGGGGCCGGTCTCGGGGACCTGGATGAGCCGACGCCGTGGGGCACCCTGGCGACCGCCGTCGGCTACATCAAGCGCGCCCTACCGGACGGGCAACTCCCCGCTTTCACCGAGCGAGTTCGCGCGATCTTCGAGCCCCAATTCGCTCGTCTGGGCTGGGACGCGCGATCGGGCGAGAGCGAGCTCACCCCGCAACTGCGCGCCGTCGTCCTTGGCACGCTCGGCACCGTCTGCGCCCATGAAGCGATCCGCGTCGAAGCCCTGAAACGCTTCGACGCCAATGAGGTCAGTGGGAACCTCGCCAACGCCATCTTGCGCATCGTCTCGTCGCAGGATCGTCCCGGCGACTACGAGACCTTCCTCGAGCGTTACCGCAACGCCGGCACTCCCCAGGACGAACAGCGCTATCTGTTTGGTCTCAACGGCTTCAGCGAGGAGCGCGTGGCCCTCGACGCCGCCGGCAAATGTTTCGGCGAGATTCGTAATCAAGACGCCTCGTCCCTCTTGGGTGTCTTGGCCAGCAACGCCAAGACCGGCCCGAGCGTGTGGCGATTCATGGCGTCACGTTGGGACGAGGTGCTCGAGAAGTTCCCGCCCAACACGCTGTCCTACGCGACGCGCGGCATCGTCACGTTCATCAACGACGCGGCGCTCGCCGACGAAGTCGAAGCGTTCCACGAGTCGCACCCACTGGCCGGCGAACAGAAGGAAGTCCAGCAGAACGTCGAACGGATGCGCGTCGGTCTCACCTTCGCCGCGGCGATGCGCGAACAATTTTGATGATGGCATGACCGTAGGGGCGTTCTTGGGCGTATTCGCCCTGATGTTCGTCCTGGAACTGCCCGACAAGACGTTCTTGGCGACGGTGATCATGAGCACCAAGGCGCGGCCGTTGATGGTCGCCTTCGGCGCGTCACTCGCCTTGACCGTGCAGATGGGTGTCGCGGTCGGCGCCGGTTCCCTGCTCACTTTGTTCCCGGCGCACTGGAAGGACCTGATAGTCGGTCTCCTCTTCCTCGGGGGTTCCGCGTATCTGCTCTTCGTGCCGGAGTCCGAAGAGGAAGAGAAGGGTCGACGCGAAGGGGCCTTGGAGAAGGTCGGCACGCGTTGGAAGGAGATCACCACGGCCTTCGTCGTCGTTTTCATCGGCGAGTTCGGTGACCTCACCCAGATCCAGGGGGCCAACTTCGAGGCCAAGCTCCATCAACCCCTGGAAGTCTTCGTGGCCTCCTCGCTGGCGATGATCGGCGTCACCTTCATCGGGGCCTACAGCGGTCGCGCCCTGCAGCGCGTCATTCCGCTCAAGCGCATCCGCCTGGGCGGAGGACTGATCTTCGCTGGACTCGGTCTGTGGACCCTGGTGTCACTGGGGGTCGCGGTCGCATGAGTCGGCGTGACGAACTGCTGGACTACGCCGACACGGTGAAGGGCTTCATGCCGCGCGACGAGGGACTGGCGCTCTTCGAATTCGCCCTGGCCCACGGGGAACGTAGTCATCGCGGTACCTGGCTCGAGATCGGCGCGTGGTGCGGCAAGTCCGCCGTCTACCTCGGCGCCGCGGCTGAAGCCACGAACTCGGTCCTGTACTCCCTCGATCATCACCACGGCAGCGAGGAGAACCAGGCCGGCTGGGAACACTTCGACGCCACGCTGGTCGATCCCGTGGACGGGCGCCTCAACACGCTGCCCTCGTGGCAACGCACTATCGCCGACGCGCAACTGGAGTCGACGGTGATCGGACTCGTCGGAGCCTCGACCATTATCGCCGCGCACTTCACTCAACCGCTCGACCTCCTCTTCATCGACGGCGGTCACGGCCACGACGTCGCCTGGGCCGACTACGAGGCGTGGACGCCCAAGGTCGTGGTCGGCGGACTGTTGCTCATCCACGACGTCTTTCCCGACCCCGACGACGGCGGTCGCCCGCCCTACGAGATCTACCGCGCCGCGATCGAGAGCGAGGCGTTCACGGAACGCGCCGAGCGCGGATCGCTGCGCGCGCTCACCCGCGTCATCTAACGCAACGGACAGCCCGGCTCGGCGAGGTCGATGGGCATCGGGAGCGAATCGTGTCGAAAGAGTCCCGCCGCCGCCGACGACGAGGTCAACGCGTCGGCGGCCAGGATGATCGCCGCGGCCGTGTAGGACGTCGTCTCGTGATCGGGGAACGTCACCTCACTGGGATAGGCGATGCCGGTCCAGTACGCCCCGTCGTCACGCCGGTGCCGGCGCGTGAAGCTGAAGAGATCCAGCGCCTGGTTGGTCAGCCCGAGGGCGTCCAGGGCCAGCACGCATTCGGCCGTCTCGGCCGCCGTCACCCAGTCGCTAGTCGACACGCAGCGCACGCCGTAGCCGTCCATGACGTGACGCTCCCACCCGTCGTCGATCCGCTTGACGCCCGCGTCGCCGTAGAGCGCGCCGGAGAAGACCGGGTAGTACCAGTCCATCGCGAACTCATTCTTCGGCGCGAAGGCGCCGGGGTGATGGGCCACGGCGTGACCGAGTCGACCGGCCGCTAGTTCCCAGGCCGGATTGGCCGAGTCGACGCGTTCGGCCAGGGCCACTGCGCAACGCAGCGAATGGAAGATCGACGACGATCCGGTCAACAAAGCGTAGCTTTCGCGCCGGCCGATCGAGTCCAGCGACCACGCGATGGTGCCGTCGTCGTGCTGATAGCGCAGGACGAATTCGATGGCGCGCTCGACTACCGGCCACAGCTCGACGCAGAAGTCGATGTCCTCGGTGGCGACCAGGTAGTGGTACAGCCCGGCCGCTACGTAGGCGCAGACGTTGCTGTCCAGTCGCGCGTCCTTCACTTGGTCCCCGAGGTAGTAGTTGAACCAGCTTCCGTCACCGAGCTGGGTGTCGGCGAGCCAGCGGTAGGCCGCCCGGGCCTCGGCGACGTAGCCGCTCACCGTGAGCGCCATTGCCGCTTCCACGTGGTTCCACGGGTCGCAGTGACCGCCGACGAACCACGGCATCTGACCGTGTCGCAGTTGCAGCGACGCGAGATGGGCGGCGCTCTGGGCGATCTCGCCTTCGCTCAAGAGACCGGGAACGCCCGAGATGGTGGCGACGGTGGTGGTCACGTCGGCTTCACTAAGTAGACGACGATCGACTTGCCCATCAACGGCGACATGATCCGTTCGGCCAGTCGCGTCGGCCAGGGCGCCTTCATGATGTCCCAGACGAGCAGGCGGTGGTACAGCTGGACGATCTTGTTGGTGTCGTTGGTCGTACCGACGAGACACTTCAACCACCAGTACGGACTGTGCAGGCCGTGCGCGTAGTGGTGTCCGGTGTCGGTGAGTCCGACCGAACGCAGTCGCTCGGTGAGGATTCGGCGACGGTAGATTCGAATGTGGCCGCCCGGTACGTTGTGGTACTCGTCCGAGAGCGCCCAGTTGATCAACTCCGGTCCGAAGCGCGGCACGGTGATGGCCATGGTGCCGCCGGGCCGCAAGACGCGCGCCAACTCGCTCATGGCGCCCAGGTCGTTCGGGATGTGCTCGAGGACCTCGGAACAGATCACCCGGTCAAAGGTCGCGTCGGGGAACGGGAGGTGCAGCGCGTCGCCCTGGACCGCCGCGGTGTGCAGCGAATCACCGTCGAGCTCCCCGGCGGCGACCATCGCGGCGAACATGTTCTTCACGCCTTCGACCTCGTCGCGGCCGGCGTCGAGCGCGATGACGTCGGCCCCGCGGCGCGCCGCTTCGAAGGCGTGACGCCCGAAGCCACAGCCGAGATCGAGAATCTTGTCGCCGCGCTCGAGACCGAGCTGGTCGTAGCGCGCGGTGAGCACTAGTCGAACTCCATCGAGTCGGGCAGCGGCCGGCCCGTGAGAATCGCGTCGTAACAGGCGGCGGTGCCGCGCGCCGTCACCTCCCAGGTGAAGCGCTCCATGACGCGCTTGCGCCCGGCCGCGCCGAGGCGCTCGCGCAGTGCCGCGTCGTCGAGCAGTCGTCCGATGGCCACCACCAGGGCTTCGGGGTTGTTGGGCTCGACCAGCAGCCCGGTCTCTTCGGTGAGGCCGACGACCTCGGGCAACGCCCCACCGGTCGTCGCCACGACCGGCACGCCACAACTCATGGCCTCGATCGCCGGCAGCGAGAAGCCTTCGTAGAGACTGGGCACGATAGCGACTTCGGCCTCGCCGTAGAGGCGCGCCAACTCTTCGTCACTGACGCCCGAGATGGTCGTCACGATGTCGGTGAGTCCGAGACGGTCCAGGGCCGAGGCGACGCGACCCTTCGGTTGCGGCTTGCCGATGACGATGAGGTCGATGTCGCGCTCGACGCGAAGTTTGGCGATCGCCTCCAAGAGCGGCACCAGACCCTTCATGGGCACGTCACTCGACGAGGTGACCATCAGGCGGCCCTTTTTCTTGACCACGTCGTCGTACGGGCGAAAGACCGTGTGGTCGACCCCGACCGGCACCACGGTGAGCCGATCGAGCGGCACCCGCATCTGGGCGTTGATGTCGATCTTGGAGTTGTGCGACACCGTTAACACGGCCGGCAGCTGCTTGACCGTGCTCACTTGCATGCGCAAGAAGCCGAACCAGCGTCGCGTCGAGTAGCGCTTCCAGGCCGTCTCGGCGTGGTCGAGCGCGATCGAGCGATCGACGGTGATGGGATGGTGCAACGTCTCTAAGAGCGGCCACCCTTGGCGGTGCAATTTCAAGATCCCCGGACCCATGCACTGGTTGTCGTGGAGGATGTCGAAGTCGCCGCGACGGTGCTTCAGGATCTTCTCGATGCGCAAGGAATACGCCAGTGGCTCGCCGAACCCGCCGCTCATCATGACGCCGAACTCCGAGAGGTCGGCGACGGAGCGAAACTCCGAGATGGCCGGAATCCGAAACGGGTCGGGGTCGCGGTAGAGGTCGAGACCGCGCACGGCGGTGAAGCCGACGCCCTCGTCGAGTTCGGGCCAGGGCGGACCGGAAAACACCTCGACGCTGTGTCCGAGGTTGACCAGTTCGCGCGTCAGGTGTCGGGTGTAGACGCCCTGACCGCCGCAGCGCGGATTACCCCGGTAGATCAGGAAGGCCACGCGGTACTTGCCCGGCTCCGGCGGCCTGGCGCTCACGTGGCCGGGCGTGAGGATGGTCTTGGAACGGGCCGAGGACGCCTTGGTCTCGTCGATGGTCTGGCGCAGGGTACGGGACAAGGGGCAACTTTCGGGAAAGCGAGTCCTCCATTCTCGCCGAATTCGCCAAAGGCGCACAAATGTCAGGGAACCACTGGGCTGCGGCGTTAGTACATTGTTCGAATGGACCTCAATTACCCCACCGAGACTGAACCGTTCCGCAAAGAAGTGCGCTTGTGGTTGGAGGAGAATCTGCCCGACGGCTGGTTCGACCCCGACTTCT
Source organism: uncultured Acidimicrobiaceae bacterium (assembly GCA_963716515.1). GTDB lineage: Bacteria > Actinomycetota > Acidimicrobiia > Acidimicrobiales > RAAP-2 > RAAP-2. The sequence goes on along the minus strand of OY970319.1, from coordinate 379,247 downwards.
CGATGAGCGCCGAGGAGCGTCGCGCCTTCAATGAAAACTGGAACGAGAAACTCTTCGCCGGTGGGTGGATCTGCGCCGGGTGGCCCGTCGAATACGGCGGCAAGGGACTGACGTTGTTGCAGCAGGTCGTCTTGAATGAAGAGTTCGCCAAGGCCGGGGCGCCCATGCGCGCCGACTTCTTCGGTGACACCTTGGTCGGTCCGACGATCCTCCAGTGGGGTACCGACGAGCAGAAACGCGAGTTCATCCCCGGCATCCTGCAGGGCAAGATCGCCTGGTGTCAAGGGTTCTCGGAACCGGACGCCGGATCGGACCTGGCGAGTCTGAAAACCAGTGCCGTGCTCGACGGCGACGAGTGGGTCATCAACGGCCAAAAGGTCTGGACGTCCCAGGCCCAGCACGCCGACTACGTCTTTTTGATGGTGCGCACCGACCCCGAGGCGCCCCAGCACGCCGGCATCAGCTACTTACTGGTGCCGATGCATCAACCCGGGGTCGACGTCCGACCGATCATCCAGGTCGACGGTTCCGGCGACTTCAACGAGGTCTTCTTCACCAACGCGCGTTGTTCGAAGAACAACGCCGTCGGCGGTGTCAACAACGGCTGGAAGGTCGCCATGACGACGCTCGGCTTTGAGCGCGGGGCGAGTTCCACGACCGGTTACCGGCGTTTCCTGAAGGAGTGGGAAGAGATCGTGAAAGAAGCCCGGCGACTGGGCAAGAACCACGACCGACTCGTTCGCGACGGTCTGGTGAGGGCCTGGGAAAAGGTGAAGATCATGGAGATCAACGGCTACCGCTCCCTCACCGATTCGCTGAACGGCACCCACCACACCGCGTTACTGGGCGCCTGCAACAAGATGTTCTGGTCTGAGTACCATCGCGCGACGATGGAATTGGCCCTCGACGTCCTGGGCATGGAGTCCCAGATCCTCACCGGCAACGGTCCGAGCGATGGTTCGGTCGCGGGGAGTCGCCGCGGACGAGCCGACTACCCCGTCTCGGAATTGCAAGGCTCGTTCTTCTTCTCGCGCTCCGAGACGATCTGGGGCGGCACCGCCGAAATCCAGCGCAACATCATAGGTGAGCGCGCCCTGGGACTGCCGAAGGAGCCCAAGCCACAGAAGGTGTAGCGAGACCGTCTACTGCCCGCGGAGTGCCTTTTTAATCCGAGTCAACAGTTTTGGCTTCATGTAGTACTCGTTGCGCTCTTCTTCAGTCATGGCGTCGTAACGGGCGTCTTGCTCCGAAAGGATCTCGTTGACCTTCTCCCGTTCGAGCGCGGCACTTTTCAGCTGTTGCTCGGGGCGGGGCGGGGTACGCGTACTCCGACCGACAAGTCCGCCCAATCTGCCCCGCAGGCCATAGCCGAGTGGTCCTCTCACGGCATAGCTTCCAACTGGGCACTCACAGATGGCGATAGCGCGGCACGTAGCCGCCGACACCAAGAGACATCGAGTTTTCGGGGTCGATGGAGTCGTCCGCGCCACTGATGACCTCGGTGACCCAGGCCAGGCGGTCTTTCAAAATCCTCGTCACGCCGCCTTGCCACGTTGATCATTTGGTCCGGGCGCAGTGGAGCACGGCACCGCCAGCCGAATAGACCGAACATCCTCATCGAGCTCCTTTAACCCCGCTCACCATTAGATGTCGAGTAAGGAAAACGCTAGCGCTAGATATCTCGATGCCGTAAGGCCGGCGGGACGAAGCGCGACGGCTTGTTGGTGAGATATATCGAAACACCGATCACCGTGAAGACGAGGAACGCCACAAAACCGCACGTCCCAACCACCAGGATCGCCCTCCCGAGTGTTGATCGACCTACGGCGCCCGCCAGGCCAGCCAGAATGCCCCCGGCCGCCATCGACGTGATGGCAATCGCCACCGCGGGGGTGGCTGCGTACATGCGCAGCCGAGCCTCGGGAACATCCAACACCGTGGCGACCTGTCCGGTCTTGCGGAAGTCGAGATTGCCGTGCCACAGCTGAAGAGCAGCGCGCGCGTAAAAAACCGAGACGACCGAAAGGACGACCGAAATGAGCCACAATCCGGTCACCTTCGCTCCTCGCTCTAGTTGTCTTGCTCAGATGGTAATTGAATCGCGCTGATTTCAGAAATGAACCGTCGCACTCCGCGTCGTACAGTTTCGCGTCTACAGCTGGCGGTAACGCGGCACGTAGCCGCCGACGCCCAGGGACATCGAGTCTTCGGGGTCGATCGAGTCGTCCACGCCACCGACGACCTCGGTGACCCAGGCCAGGCGGTCCTTCAGAATCCTCGTCACACCGCCTTGCAACGTGTCCGAAGAGATCGCACAACTGGAGCACGCGCCCTGGAGTTGCACTTCGACCACGCCGGTCTCGACGTCGCAGCGAATGAGCACCAAGTCACCACCGTCGGCCTGCACCGAGGGACGCATCAGATCAAGGAGCGCGTTCAGCGCCTTGAGCCGCGTCGCGCGCTCTTGGTCGGTCAGTTCTTCCATGGGTCCAGTCTGCCGTGAAACGGGCGTTCCGTGTCGCCGGACTAGATACGATTTGGCTCATGGAACCAAATGAGACCTGGACCGTCGATACCATCAACCTTTCGGACATGGAGTTCTGGCGTCGGCCCTGGGCCGAGCGCGAAGAGGCCTTCACCACGCTGCGCCGTGAAAGTCCCATCACGCATTACGACGAGCCGGTCATCGAGGGCACGGCGATCGAGTTCCCGGTCGGGAACGGCTTTTACGCCCTGACCAAGTACCGCGACGTGCAAACGGCCTCACGCCACCCGGCGACCTTCCTCTCGGGACCGGGGGCGGTCTCCACCATGGACCTGCCGAGTGAGATGGTCGAGTACTTCTCCGGAATGATCTCGACCGACGACCCCAAGCACGCGCGCCTTCGTCGCATCGTCTCCAACGCCTTCAACCCGCGAAACGTCCGCGCGGTGGAAGATTCCATCGAGCGCAAGGCCGACGAGATCATCGAGCGTTCGCACGCCAGCGGCACCGGCGACTTCATCACCGACATCGCCGCGCCGTTCCCGCTGGAGATCATTTGCGACATGATGGGCGTGCCGCCGAGCGAGTACGCCACGGTCCTTCGTCACTCGAACATCATCCTCTCCAACGGCGACCCCGAGTTCATCCCCGAGGGCCAGGACCCGGTGCTCGTGCTGCTCGAATCCGGGGCCGCCCTCACCGCGATCATGGAGGACCTGGGCAAGTACCGGATCGACAATCCCATCGACGACATCACCAGCGCGCTGGTGAACGCCGAGATCGAGACGGAGAAACTCACCCAGCAAGAGTTGGCGTCCTTCTTCGTGTTGTTGGTGACGGCCGGCAACGAAACGACCCGCACGGCCATCGCCCACGGACTCCACGCCCTCACCGAACACCCCGATCAGAAGGCGCGGCTGCTCGACGACTACGAGGGACTCGCCAAGACGGCCACCGACGAAATCGTGCGCTGGGCCTCGCCGGTCATTTGGATGCGTCGCACGCTCGCCGAGGACTACGTCCTCTCGGACTTCGAACTCACCAAGGGCGACAAGGTCTTGCTGTTCTACAGTTCGGCCAATCGCGACGAGGACGTCTTCGAGAACCCTTACCTCTTCGACGTCGGACGCACGCCCAACGACCACTACGGCTTCGGCGCGCCCGGCCCCCACTTCTGTCTCGGGGCTCACCTGGCGCGGCGCGAGATCACGGTGATGTTCCGGGAGTTACTACGTCGTCACCCGGACATCCACTCCACTAACACGCCGTCGCAGTTGGCCTCGAGCTTCATCAACGGCATCAAGCATTTGCACTACAGCCTCTAGGACCTCTTCGCGGCCACCGCTTCGTCGTAGGCGTGAAGGGCCCGTGGACCCCACACGGTGCCCGGACCACCGTTCAGGGCGATCAACACCCCCATGGCTTCGGCGATCTGTTGGCGGGTGGCCCCTTCGCGAAGGGCGCCCCTCGCGTGCGCGACAATGCAGCCGTCGCATTCGCGCGTGGCCGATATCACCAAGGCGAGCAGTTCCTTCGTGAGTCGAGAGAGCTCACCCTCCACCGACGAAGCCTGCGACAACGCCGCGAAACCCTTCATAACGTCGGGAATCAACTCTCGAAGATCCTGGGCCGGCTGACGCAACTCTTCACGAATCTCATCCATGCTGTTCATAACTACCTCCAATATCGAGCGTAGCGAATAGAGTTTTCGCTCCCTTACCGGTTTCGTAACATGGTCCGATGAGCGTGATCGACGAACTGATCGACCACAACCGGGCCTACGTGCAACGTCACGGTCATCGCGAGATGCCCACGACGCCGCAGCTCCATCTGGCGGTCTTGACGTGCATGGACTCGCGCCTCGACCTCTTCGGCGCCCTGGGTCTCAATCTGGGAGAGGCGCATCTCATTCGAAACGCCGGCGGACTCGCCAGTGACGACGCGATTCGTTCCCTGCTCCTCAGTCAACGGCTGCTCGGCACGCGCGCGGTGATGGTGATCCACCACACGCGCTGCGGCCTGGAGACCTTCGACGAAGAGTCGCTGGCCGACGAGGTCGAACGAGACGTCGGCACGCGACCGCCCTTTCGACTAGGCGCCTACCGCGACGTCGACCAGGACGTGCGAACGACGCTCGAGACGCTGCGGTCCAGTCCCTTCGTAGATTCGACCGAGATCCGCGGCTTCGTCTTCGACGTCGACGACGGTGACCTGCGCGAAGTCAGTCAAAGAACTTCTTGAAGCCCTGGCTGGTCTGGCCGTAGCCGTTGGCCAGGTAGAACCGGTGGGCGTCCTCGCGAACGTTGCGACTGGTCAACTGGATGCGATAACAGCCCCGTTCCCTCGCCAGTTCTTCGGCGGCGATCAGCATCTGAGCGCCGATACCGCGACTTCGCATGTCGCTTCGCACGTGGAAACTCTCGATCTCTCCACACCAACCGCCGGCGTGCTGTAAGTGCTGAAAAATGATGACCTGAAGGACCCCGACGACGTCAGCTTCTACCTCGGCCACGAGGACGTCACCGCGATGACGGCGCGTCTCCTCGACGGCCGACCAATAGTCCTGGACGCGCGACGGGACTTCGAACTCCGGCAGGAGCGAGCCGTCTCGAAGTAACTCCACCGCCGCAGGAACGTCGGCGTAGACCATCGGGCGGACAAGCGCCATCGATTACTCGCGAGGGTCGATCGGTGTCAACACGCCCACCGACTCCTCAATCGCCTCGGCCGCGTCGAGACAAAGGTCCTCGCGAAGAAGCGTCCCCATCACCTGGACACCGGTCGGCAGGCCGTTGGCCACGCCCGTCGCGACGCAGGCCGCCGGCAGACCCATCAGGTTCGCCGGCAAAACGAAGCGGAAGAGTTCTACGACCTTCATCGCCGTGTCGACGTCGACGATGTCGAAACCGTGCTCGAAGGGTGGTTGGGTCCACACCGGTCCCACCACCAACGGAATGGTGGTCATAAACCCGCGCCACGCCTTCTCGACGCGGTAGCGCATCTCGTGCATCAGCGCCATCGACTCCAGCGTCGCCGGCGGGTACTCGATGTTCGTAAGCTCCAAGAACCGTTGCGCGTCCGGACCCATCACCGCCGCGAACAACTCTTGGCGCAACGAGAGACCGGTCCACATCAACTCGGCCCACGCCAAGTAGCTCTCGAAGACCATCGGAGGTTCAATCTCTTCGACTTCGTAGCCGGCCGCTTCGAGCGCCCGACCCGCGATGCGTACTCCTTCGGCGACGTCAGCGTCGGTGTCACCACCGAACGGCTCGGGCACCAGCGCCACGCGCTTGACGACGGCCGGACCATTGAGCGGCGCGTCGTAGGTCTGGGGATCGCCGGGGTGAGCGCCCATGACCGCCCCCAGGCCGAGGCGCACGTCACCCACGGTTCGAGCCAGGACGCCGTTCACGAGCATGATCTGTGAACTGTTGGCCATGTCGAGCAACGACGAGGGATTACCCTGGGCCACTCGACCACGAGACGGTTTAATCGACGCGATCCCACAGGCGTAGGCCGGATTGCGCAGCGATCCGCCGATGTCGTTGCCGAGTCCGATGGGACTCATGCCCGAGGCGATGGCGGCCGCTTCCCCACCGGAGGAGCCCCCGGCCGTGCGCCCGCGTTTCCAGGGATTGTGCGTGGCGCCGTAGAGCGAGGACTCGGTGTTGATGCGAAGTCCGAGGTCGGGCATGTTGGTGCGCGCGAGCGCAACCGCCCCGGCCCGACGCATCAACTCAACCGGCGGCGCGTCGGCGTCGGCCATGAAGTCCTTCAGCGTCACGCAGCCTTCGTTGGTGCTGTAACCCGCCACGTCGAGGTTGACCTTGATGGTGAAGGGCACGCCGTGCAGCACGCCGAGCGGACCGCCGGCCTTCTGCTGGGCGTCGGCGGCGTCGGCCTCGGCGCGCACTTCCTCGGGACGTACTTCCACGACGGCGTTCACCGCGCCGTTGACCGCATCGATTCGCTCCAGGTGGGCTTCAACGACCTCGCGCGACGACGTGGCGCCGCTTCGAATCATGCTCGCCAGCGATGACGCCGACTCCTGCCACAGTTCTTTTGCCACCAGACCCCCCGTCAAAACTCTCTGGGTAGTCTGACACGCGGAAGCGTGACCTAATCAGCCGAATCGGCCGAGGGTGTAGTCCAACGTACGCGGGTCGATGGGATTGTTGAAGATCTTTTCGGTGGTGTCGAACTCGATCAGTTCACCGGCCCGGTCCTCGCCCATGAGAAGAAACGCACAGTCGTCCGAGATGCGAGCAGCCTGTTGCATGTTGTGGGTCACGATTATCACGGTGACGCGCTTCTTCAGCTCGGTCATCAACTCTTCGATCTTCAGGGTCGCGATGGGGTCCAGAGCCGAGGTCGGTTCGTCCATCAAGAGGACCTCGGGGTCCATGGCCAGGGCGCGCGCGATGCACAGGCGCTGCTGTTCGCCTCCCGAGAGGTTCGAGGCGGCGACCTTCAGCCGGCCCTGCACGCTGTCCCAGAGGGCGGCCGACTTGAGCGACGTCTCGGCCGCTTCGTCGAGGATCGACTTCTTCTTTACGCCGTTGAAGCGCAACCCTGAGACCGCGTTCTCGTAGATGGACATGGTGGGGAAGGGATTAGGGCGCTGGAAGACCATGCCCACGCGCGTGCGCAGTTCGGTCACCGTGATGTCGCCGCGGTAGATGTCGGTGCCCTCCAAGAGGATCTGACCGGCCACCTTGGCGCCGGGCGTCAGGTCGTGCAGTCGATTGAGCGCGCGCAGCAACGTGGTCTTGCCGGAACCGGACGGCCCGATCAGACTGGTCACGCGGTTCTTGGTGACGTCGAAGGTGCAGTCGCGAACGGCCACGCGACCGTGAAACGACACGGCCACGCCCTTCAGCTTCATCGCGGCCGCCCCACGTTCGGGTGACTCGGTGGGCGCCGCGACCTTCGTCTCGACTTGTGCCATGAATTCTTGGTCCATTGGTTACCTTGCCTGTTGCTTTCTCGATGCCCAGACGCGGGCGCTTAAACTCAAAACAAAAACGAACACAACGAGCACCAGCGCTATACCCCATACTTCAGTACGCAGACTGGGCCATTCCGACTTGGCGTTCTCGTAGATCGAGAGCGGCAAAGCAGAAACAGGGTCCAACGGCTTCCAGGAGTTAATGTAGCCGCCCCCGATGACCAAGAGCACTGGGGCCGTCTCCCCGATGGCGCGCGAGATGGCCAGGATGATGCCGGTCACGATTCCGGTCAACGCCGCCGGCAGCACGATCTTCATGGAAACCTTGTGGGGCTTGGCGCCGAGCGCCAGACCGGCTTCGCGAAGCGTGTGGGGCACCCCCCGTACGGCAATCTCGGATGAAATGATGATGACGGGAAGCATCAACACGGCTAAGGCGAAGGATCCGGCAAGCGCCGAGAAGCCGATATGGAGGTCGCGCACGATGAAGGAGAAAGCGAAGAGACCCATGAGGATCGAGGGGGCCCCGGCCATCGTTTGGGAGATCACGCGCAACGACGCCGCCAGTTTCGAGGCCGATTCGGCGAGGTAGATCCCGACGAGGACCCCGATTGGGATCGCCATGACCGAGGCGTAGAGCGACAGCACGAGGGTACCGATGATGGCGTTCGAGACACCGCCGGTCGCGTTCGGAGTGATCAGCGTAGGCGTCTGAGGTAACTGCGTATAGAAGGCCGTGTGCAAGACCACGGGCAGGCCCCGGTTGAACAGCTGGTACAGGAGCAGAAAGAGCGGTACGGCGGTGATGGAGAGCGCGATCGCGCAGAGCACGACCATGATCCTCGAGCGCAACTGCCGCCGACCGCGTACCCGGTCCGAGATCTGACGAATCTCGTCGCGCATTTGGTGGCCCGTCTCTACCGGCTCTTCGAGTTCGATCATGTCACTCATACGACGGCCAAGACCTTACGCTGGCGAACGACCAGCCACCGGCTGATCAACGAGAGACCAAAGTTCACGAGCATCAACAACACGCCGAGAGCCATCAGGGCCGCGATTTCATTGCCCTGAGCTTCACCGAACTCAGTCGCAATCCACGCCGCAATTGACGTGCCCGGATAGAGAAGGTGAAACTGTACGTTGGCCACGCCACCGGCGACCAACGCCACCGCGACCGTCTCGCCGGTCGCTCGCGCGAGAGCGAGGAACGTGGCACCGACGAGTCCGATCTTGGCGGTCGGTAGCACGACTTCACGAATTACCTGCCAGCGAGTCGCGCCGAGCGACAGACTGGCTTCGATCAGATCGTTGGGCACCACCGAGATCACCTCTCGGCTGATTGCCACGAACGTCGGAAGGATCATCACCGCTAGCACGACCGACGCCAACAGGAGCGACTGACCGTACTCCTGGCCGGGGTTGCCAAAAATCTCTTTGGCGAAGGGCCAGGAGTTGAGCCAAGGAATGACCGTCTTCAACATCCACGGGGCGAGAACGAGGAATCCCCACAGTCCGTACACCACACTCGGTACGGCGGCGAGCAGTTCGACGAGTGTCGCGACGACATTGCGGAACCGTCGTGGAAGGAGAAAGACGATTGAAATCGACGTGCCCAACCCAATCACCACGGCGATCACCAAGGCGATCACCGATGTCTCGAGTGTGCCCACAATCATCGCGAGGCCGCCGAATGGTCCCAGCGGTGACTGCCAGCCTTTCCCGCCGAGGAGGGTGCCGGAATGATTGCTGAACTCGGGCAGTGCGTTCCACAGGATCGTGCCGACGAAACCGATGCTCACGGCCGCAAATACGAGGGCCGCCAGAATTAAAAGGTAGTGATACCACGTACGCGAAGAACTGCCGGAGTGGAACTCCGGCAGTTCTTCTCCGTGCGAGGTGAAATCGGGAGGTGGAGGTATGACGATGGACACCGCTTTGCTCTACCTCTCTTTGTTGGGGATTCCTTCTGGTTACGTCGTCTTCGTGAGGAGAACTGCGCCGCCCGAGGTCACGTTCATCAGCTGCTGACGCGAGTAAGCCGCGACCGCCGCGGGCAAGGGAACGTAGCCCTCGGCCTTGGCTAACGCGCCTTGGGCATAGTGGGTCTCCCAGTCGAGATACTTGACAATGGCCTCACCGGTCGCCTCGCTGGTCTGATTCTTTGCCACGATTGCCCAGCTGTAGGTCGCGAGTGGCCACACGTTGCTCCCGGCTTGGTTGACGATCGAGAAGCTGTCGGGCGTGATGTTCGTACCAGCAGCGGCCGCGGCGGCGGCGATGTTGGTCAACGACGGCTGGAGCCACTGGCCTTCACGGTCCTGCAACGACGCCGACTGAATGGCGGCGTTGCCGGGGATCAAAAGGTAGCTGTACTCGATGTAGCCGATTGATCCGGGGTTCGCATTGATATCGGTCGCCAGGGCCGCGTTGTTCGCCGCTCCCAAGATGTCAGTGGCGTGCCAAGCGTTACCGCTGCCTTCCATCGGGTTGCCGCTCGGGCCGTGCGACGAGCCACCTGACGCGTGTAGCCAGTCAGTGAAGGCGTACGTCGTCCCGGAACTCGCGGATCGATAGATCACCTTGATCGTGTCCGACGCTGCGCCGCTCGTGTAGAGCGCTCGCAGCGCCTTGCCGGTGGTCGAAGTGAGGCCACCGTTGGTGTTAATGATCGCCAGGTCCGACCACACGGTGATCTGGCCGTCGAAGATCTTGGCGACCTCGTTGGTCGTTAACTTGATGTTGTCGAGACCCGAGCCGAGGTTGTAGCCGACCACGGCACCACCGAGGGCGTAGGGGACTTGGACGAAGTTCGCCTCCACCGCGCCGGACGGCAGCGTGCCGGCCGAAGGTGTCATGGGCTGGTCGGAGAATCCGATGTCGACGCTTCCGTTAGTGATTGACGTACGACCGGCGCCGGATCCGGCGGCCGGATACGAACTGAAGCTCACTTTGCCACCGGCCGTGTACCCGGTCGAGCCGCTCGTGGTCGCACCGACCAACGGAGCGTCAAAGGATGATCCGTTGATGGCGAGAGAGACGGCGCTCGGGACCACGAGGTCGATGTCACCCGATTTGTTCGATCCCTGGAGTCCGCCGGCGGGCGGCGTGGTCTTCGGCTTGGGCTTGTGCTTCGACCAGGGCTTGGGGCAGACGCCACCCTTGGTGTCGAATCGCTTGGATTGCACCTTGTTCGACTTTAGGCGGTAGCAGACCACCGACTTTTTGTGGGATGCGGCACTTGCGGGTGCTGACACGACGGCGAGCAGACCGGCAACGGCCAGCGCAACTGCCGCGAGCGACCTGAATAGATTCTTCATTCTGAACTTTCCTCCTAAAGAAAGTGATTCATGAGCGACGCGACGGTTCGACCTTCGAACGTTTTGCCATAGAGAAACTTACGAATCGAAGGTAAACAGAGTGTGAGCGGATGGGTCGTTCAGGGTGAAAAATTAAGGATTTCTGAAAACCTTCATGCCGCCGTCATCAATCACAACAACTATCGCGCCAACCGCACGTCGAACACTTGAAGTGGGCGTGCTCGGGGTTGAGCGACCCGCCGCAGTGGGGGCACTCGGAGAAGATGGCGAACCGGTTCGCGCCCTCGGTGACCGGAGTGAACTGGTCACTGCCTTGATCGAGTATCTCGGACATCCATCCATTGTGGTTTCTCGAAGTTGACGACGCGGTGATAGCCAGGGGGTCCCCGGGTCACCGGGCTCCCAGGGGCCACCGGCACCATTGCACGGCAACGCCAGTGGTCCATTTAGGACTCGGCGCGAAGCTGACCCGATCGGTAGTGCGTGCGACACAGGACTTGGTAGTGCACGACGCCCTCGTTGACGTCGCCGGTGAAGAACTGATTGCCCTCGCGCGCGACCACGCCGTCGACCACCCGGGCGTTGCAGCGACCCTTCTGTCCGCACCAGCAGGTCGAAGTGAGCGGCAGTTCGTGGGCCCAGTCCGAGATCGCGAAGAGCCGCGCCGAACCGGGGAACAGATTGAGGAGGAAGTCGGCCGAGAGGCCAAAGGCGTGGACGTCGATCCCGAGGTCGTCGACGATCTGGGCGAGGGCGTCGACCTGGGCGACGCTCGCGAACTGGGCCTCGTCGATCACGAGGATGTTGACGCCGTCGCGACGAAGTCGATCCACGTGCGGGGCGAGATCACTCCCGGGCGCGACCGCTTCGGCACTGGCCTCGATGCCGATCCGACTGGTCACCATGCCGGCGTCGCTGCGATCGCCGAAGGTCCACAACGCGACGTCACTACGTCCTTGGCGCAACTGCCAGCACAGTTGTAACGCCAGCGTCGACTTGCCCGCCGCCATGGTGCCGTAGGTGAAAGTCAGTTCGGGCATGGGCCTCTCGTGGTTGCAGCGGACGACCCACGATACCGCCGCTTCGATCACGTCCCTATCTCGAACTCGACGGTCGGAGCATTTCGACCTCAGTAGATTGGTGTCGTGGACCACACCGTTCGACCGATCGCGTACATCCGTAACGAACGCAGTGAGGCACTCGACGACGATTGGGACGAGGTCACAAGCACCGTCGAACTCGCCCAGGACGTGCCCAGCGAAGCACTGCGAGGACTCGCGGAGTTCTCGCACGTGGAGATCGTCTTCTTCGCCGACTGGGCCGAGGACGTACCTCCGGCGCCGTGGCACCGACGTCCCCGCGGCAACGAGCGGTGGCCGGACGTCGGCGTCTTCGCCCAACGCAACAAGGATCGTCCGAATCGTCTACTCCTCTCCACGGTCGCCATCGACGAGCTCTCGGAACGGGCCTTCACCACGCGTGGACTCGATGGCATCGACGGCACTCCGGTGCTCGACATCAAGCCGGTCTTTCGCTGGAGTGTGCCCCGAGGCGAACTCCGCGTCGCGCCGTGGAGCGAAGAGCTCGGCGAGAACTACTTTTAATTCGCCGCCATAAAATCGTTGAGTACGCGCGCCAACTCCGGGCCATTCTCTTCCTGAAGGAAATGGGCGCTGCTCGGAATCGTCCTATGTGATTGGCCGAGGGCACCCCGTACCTCGCGGATGAACTTCGCGTCCCCACCGCGAGTGATCGCGTCGTCACTAAAACAACAGAGGAACGGCTTGGCGAAGTCCGCCAGGACCGCCCACGCCGCGACGTTGGCGTCGTGGGCGGCGTCCTCCGGTGACGTGGGCACCAACTTCGGGAACTGTCGCGCGCCTTCTTTGTAGGACTCGTCGGGAAACGGTGCGTCGTAGGCCGCGATGACGTCGGCGCTCAGTCGTTGCGAGCAGCCACCGGAGACGATGTTGCCAACGTGCAGTTCCGGCGTCGTCTGACTGAAGTCCTGCCAGGCCCTGAAGGCGTCGCTCATTCGCTCTTCGCCGGTCGGCAGTCCTCCGTTGCCGATCGCGACCCGCGCGAAACGTTCCGGATGCTCCCCCACCAGCCGCAGGCCAATCAGGCTGCCCCAGTCCTGGGCGAAGAGCGTGACGCCGTGCAGGTCCAGTCGCTCGAAGAGTAATTCGCGGACCCACTCGACGTGTCGCGCGTAGGTGTACTCCTCGCGGTCACTCGGCTTATCGGATCGGCCGAAGCCGACGAGGTCTGGAGCGACGACCCGGTGTCCCGCGGACACGAGCCCGGGAATCATGAATCGATACAGGAACGACCAGGACGGTTCGCCGTGTAACAGCAATACCAGTTGCCCGTCGCGAGGACCCTCGTCAACGTAGGCCATTCGAAGTGCGTCACCGCCAGTGGGATCGGCGACGTCGGCGTAGTGAGGCGAGAGTTCGAAATCCGGGAGTCCCTCGAAGCGTTCGTCGGGGGTGCGCAGTCGTTCCATCGTTATTGACGGGCCATGCCCTCGCGGGCGGCCGCCTCCTTGTCGTCGGCACTGTCTGGGGAGATGAGGTGAATATCCACGCGCTCTATTCTCCCTTCGAAGGCGAAGTCGTCGCCATAGCGCTTCGAGACTGGTGAGCCGTGGTCGCGACCGATTCCCATCGCAATCGTGGAGAAGATCCTCATCACGAACGGAAGGTGCAACGAACCGACGTCACGACCGTCAATCGTCAGGGTGACGGCGGCGTCGTTTCGAGCCCGTCGAAACCGGGCGCCGAGCACCGACGGCCCATCGGGCACCTCTTCAATTGATTCCAAGACGTGATGCTCCATGAAGATGTTGTAGTCGAAGACCAATCGGTTGTTTTGCACGAATAGGGCAACTCCGGCGTTCTCGGTGCCCAAGGCGAGGATGACGCCGCCGGCGTCGCGAGCCCGGTCGACGCGGGCCGCCAAATCCCAACTCCGCCCCCCGATCCCAGCGGCGGCCGACGGCGGAATCGGGTTGAGCGGGGGTAAGTAGGTGTAATGGCGACTCGTCGGGTGCGGCGAGTAGTCGTGCGACCGCGAAGCGAAGAGCGCCAGTCCGCGATCGTCCAAGGGCAAGACGCCGTACTCCTTCGCCTCGTGCCACCAGAGTTCGATCAACTCTTCAAGTTTTTCGCGTTCCGTGGAGGCCAGGTCGTGGCACTCGGAGGGGTCCTGGGCGACGTGATACAGCTCCCAACGGTCGTCGTCGAACGGCACGCCGTGGACGTGACGAGTGACGGCCTTCCACCCTTCGTGATACATCGCGCGGTGCCCACCCATCTCGAAGTACTGCTTCGTCTTGTGACTCGGTTCATCCGGCGCATCGAAGGCGTAGGCCATCGACGCTCCGGCCATCGGCATCTGTTCCAGGCCGCGATAGGACTCGGGCATCGAGACGCCGGCGACCTCGAGGACGGTAGGCGCGATGTCGGTGACGTAGTGGAACTGACTTCTTACTTCGCCCCGCGCGGCGATGCCGTTCGGCCAATGGACGACGAGCGGCACGTGCACGCCACCCTCGTGCGTGTTCTGCTTGTACCACTTAAAGGGCGTGTTCCCGGCCTGGGCCCAACCCCAGGGGTAGTTCGAGTGACTGGCCGGTCCCCCGATGTCGTCCAGGTGCAAGACCGCCTCGTCGGGACTCTCCATCACCATGTTGAAGTACTTCATCTCGTGGAGCACGCCGAAGGGTCCGCCCTCTTGGCTCGCGCCGTTATCGCTCATCAAAAGGATCAACGTGTTGTCGAGTTGGCCGATCGCCTTCAGGTCGGTAACGAGTCGTCCGATCTGGACGTCGGTGTGCTCGAGGAACGCGGCGTAGGCCTCCTGCAGTCGGGCGGCGAGCCGTTGCTGGTTGTCGGGCAGTTCGTCCCACGGTTCGACACCCTCGTTGCGCGGAGCGAGCTCGGTGAACGGCGGGACGATACCCAACTCCTTTTGCCGCGCGAACCATTTCGCGCGAGCGACGTCCCAGCCCTCGTCGTAGCGACCACGATGACGCTCGAGATACTCCGCCGGTGCCTGATGAGGCGCGTGCGTCGCGCCGAAGGCCAGGTAGGTGAAGAAGGGACGGTCGGGGCGAATCGATTTGGCGTCGTGGATGAAGCCCATCGCGTGCTCCACGAGGTCCTCGCTCAAGTGGTAACCGTCGGCGACGCTCTTGGGACGCTCGACGCGATGGTTGTCGTAGGTGAGGTCCGGCGCGAACTGATCGGTCTCGCCGTCCAGGAATCCGTAGTACCGGTCGAAACCGCGTTGCAGTGGCCACTGATCGAACGGCCCGGCCGATGACGAGTTCTCCATCGAGACCAGATGCCACTTGCCGACGGCGAAGGTGGTGTAGCCGTCCTCGCGCAGAACCTCGGCCATCGTCGCCGCGTGATTCGAGATCTGACCGCGCATGCTGGGAAAGCCCGTGCTCCAGTTCGATAGCCCCCGCATGCCCACGCTGTGGTGGTTTCTTCCCGTCAACAAAGCGGCGCGAGTCGGTGAACAGAGTGGTGTCACGTGAAAGTTGGAGAAACGAAGACCGCCGGCGGCCAGTTCATCGATGTTTGGCGTCACCAGGTCCGACCCAAAACAGTTGAAATGCGAGAACCCGAGATCGTCGATCAGAATAACCACGATGTTCGGCGCGTCCTCTTTGGGATGCGTCGGCGTGGGCCACCACGGCACCGACTCGGCGATGGAATCCCCGATCTTTCCTTCAAATCGTTCGTACTGCTTCACCGCTCCCCCTTCGACCTCAGTTCACGATACGGCACTTCGCCAGGAGCGAGATCAGGACGATTGGCCAATCATGGCGGTGATCACGTCACGATTGGGACACGACGCCGGACCGAGGACCGAGATCGCCGAAGCGGCCGCGGCGTTGCCGCGTCGAGCCGCTTCGAACACGTCGGTGCCCATCGCGAGCTCGGCGAGAAAGACTCCCGAGTGCGTATCGCCCGCGCCGTTGGTGTCGACGACGGTGACCCGGAAACCTTCCACGTGAATCGGTGCGCCGTCGTTCACCAGCACCGTGCACCCGCTCGCGCCGTGGCGAACGACGACACCGCGTCGACCGGTCTTCTTCGCGAGCGACACGACCGAGCCAACCAGCGAGTCCTCGCTCGTGAGCAACGAAGCCTCCGTTTCGTTGCAGAGGGTCCAATCGGCGCGATCGAGCACCCGGCGCAGGTTGGCCTCCGGTATGTCCGTGACCCGGTTACTGGGATCAAAGGCGACCACGACGTCGTCGTTCAAGTTCCCCAAGAACTCGAGGACGATCTCGGCCGATCCGGGATACATCACGTTGTAGCCGGAGATCAACAGGTAGTCGCCGCCGCGGACGTCGAGTAACGAGAGGTCCAACGAACGAAGTGAGGCTTCTGCTCCCGATGCGGTGATGAACGTCCGCTCGCCTTGGTCGTCGATCATGGCCACGCAGAATCCGGCGTCGCGCGTCTCGTCCGCTTCAATGGGCTCTGAGACGTGGTCTCGAGCCAGCGACGAACGAGCGATAGTGGAAAAGGGACCTCGGCCGAGTCGTCCGGCGTAGACCGACGGGACACCCTGGCGCGCTGCGGCGCTCATGGCGTTGTAGCCGCCGCCGGTCGTGATCAACTGCTCCGACGCCAAGATGTCGCCACCGCTTTCGGGGACCTCGGCAATCCTCACCACGACGTCGATCATGACCGTGTCGAGACAGAAGAGACGCGCCGAAACACTCACCCGATTACCCTAACGACCGGCGTCGTAATCAATGGATGAATGTGAACTTTATGGTTTAAGAAGTCACTCGCGACGTGCCTAAACTCATCGCAAGCGAATCGCGGTGTCGAAAAAGGGGACGATGTGAGCGAAGTCACTGCAGTACGCGGTACCGGTAGCGCCGGTGCCCTGCGCATTGAAGAGAACGGCATCAACGTCATCACCGAAGGCGAACGAAAGGGCCAGCCGCGAGAGCTTTTCTGGCCGTGGTTCGGGGCCAACGTCTCGGTCCTCGGACTCAGTTACGGCGCGTACATCTTGGGATTCGGCATTTCGTTCTGGCAGGCCCTCATCGTTGGACTGATCGGCATCATCGTCAGTTTCGTTCTCTGCGGCATCATCGCGACGGCCGGCAAGCGCGGATCGGCCCCGACCATGGTGCTCAGTCGGGCCGCCTACGGCGTGCGAGGAAACCGCCTACCGTCGGGCATCTCGTGGCTACTCTGCGTCGGTTGGGAGACCGTGCTCACGGTCATCGCGGTCCTCGCGACGTCGACCGTCTTCACGCGACTGGGGTGGGGCGGCGGCAACGGTGTCAAAGCCGTCGCCATGGTCGTAATCGCGGCGCTGATCATCGCCGGCGGGGTGATGGGCTTTGACCTGATCATGCGGATGCAGGCCGTCATCACCGTGGTGACCGGCGTCCTCACCGTCTTTTTTATCGTTCTCACCTTCAAGCACGTCAGTTGGCACATCGTGTCACACGTGCACAGCGGAACCTTCCAGAGCCTCATCGGCGCCCTCGTCTTCGTCATGACCGGTTTCGGTCTGGGCTGGGTCAACGCGGCGGCCGACTATTCGCGCTACCTACCGCGCAAGGCTTCGACCAGTGGCGTCGTGTGGTGGACGACGTTCGGCTCGTCGATCGCGCCGGTCGTCCTCGTCTTCTTCGGTCTGCTCTTGGCCGGCTCGTCGTCCACCCTCAGTTCGGCCATCGGCAACGACCCCGTCGGAGCGTTGGCCACGCTCTTGCCGACGTGGTTCCTTGTCCCCTTCGTCATCGTGGCGGTCTTGGGACTGGTCGGTGGCGCGGTGCTCGACATCTACTCCTCGGGCCTGTCGCTTTTGTCGGCCGGTCTCCGGATCCCGCGATACGCCGCGGCCGGCGTGGACGGCGCGGTCATGGTGATCGGCACGATCTACATCGTCTTCTTCAAGAACAACTTCCTCTTCCAGTTCGAAGGTTTCTTGATCACCGTGGGCGTACTGATTGCGGCGTGGTGCGGTGTCTTTCTCGGTGACATGGTCTTGCGTAAGAAGGACTACGTCGACGCCGACCTCTTTCGCAACTCCGGACGCTACGGCGACATCCGACTCATACCCGTCGTCACGACCATCGTCGCCAGTTTCCTCGGCTGGGGTCTGGTGACCAACTCCGGCGCCAACTGGTTGACGTGGCAGGGATACCTCCTCGGTCCGCTCCACCTTGGCGGCAAGACCGGCAACTGGGCCTTCGCGAACCTCGGGGTCTTCGCCGCGTTGGTGCTGAGCTTCCTCGCCACCGTCCTCTTGACCAGCGGCCAGGTTCGCCAGCAAGAGGAGGACGTCGCGACTCCCGTTCCGGTGTCCTGACCACCTCCAACGGGCATCGGCTGAAGCACGCAAACTCAAACCTCACGACGACAGAAACGTCGGAGCATCATCGGCGGCCGACGGAGATTTGTGCCGTCAATGCGGTGAAGGTCCACAAAATCACTGCGTAGACTTAGGGCGGTTGGGTTCAGAGGAGTTGCATTGCGTATCGGTGTTCTCACGGCGGGTGGCGACGCGCCCGGCCTCAACGCGGCCATTCGAGCGATTGGTCAGATGGCACTTCGCGACGGGCACGAAGTCATCGGCATCGCCAATGGCTGGGCCGGATTGGCCAGCGAATACGCCGGACGTCCGCTCGTCGCCAGCGACCTCCAAGGCGTCATCGCCCAAGGCGGCACGCTGTTGGGCACGGCGCGCTACAACCTCGATAACCCGGCGGGAGGTCGAGAACGAGTGTTGGCCGCGATCGAAGAGCACCTCGACGGGCTGATCTCCATCGGCGGCGACGGCACGCACCGGATCTCGACCTGGCTGGCCGATCACGGTGCACCCATCGTCGGCGTGCCCAAGACCCTCGACAACGATCTGCTCGGCACCGACTATTGCATCGGCTTCGACACCGCGATCAGCATCGTGGCCGAGTCGATCGACCGGCTCTACACGACCGCGGCGTCGCATCACCGCGTCATGGTGGTCGAGACGATGGGACGACTCACCGGCTGGGTGGCCGCGATGGGCGGACTGGCCGGCGGGGCCGACATGATCGTGATACCGGAGTTTCCGGTCACCATGGACGACATCATGAAGCACCTGGAACGCCGCGTGGAGGCCGGATTGGCCTTCTCCATCGTGGTGGTGGCCGAAGGCGTGAACCTCGCCACGCTCGGCGGCACCGAAAAGGGCGAACTCTCGACCGAAGGCGTCGGCGGCGTTCGCTTGGCGACTCGGGGCGTCGGTCAGTTCGTCGCCTCAAAAATCGAAGAGCACACCGACATCGAGGTTCGCACCACGGTCCTCGGTCACCTGCAACGCGGCGGCAGCCCGACGGCGCACGACCGCATCTGGGCCACGCGCGTCGGCGCCGGCGCCTACGAAGCCGTGACGTCGGGCAAGTTCGGAACGATACCGGTGGTGCGCGACAACACGGTGGTACTCAGTCCAATCTCCTCGGTGATCGGCGGCCAGCGACAGGTACCGCGCGAGATCTACGAGCTCTGCTCCGTCTTCTTCTAACTTAGGAACGCTTCGAGTTCGGGCGTCGTGGGTCCGGTCGCGGGACCGCGTTTCGCGACCGACATTGCCGCGGCGGCGTTGGCCCAGCGCGCCGCCTCCAGGGCGGGGCGACCGAGCGCCAACCGAGCGGCGAAGGCCCCGACGTGACAATCCCCCGCGCCATTGGAGTCGACACTCTCCACGGGAAAGCCGGCCACCACCTCGCTGGAACCATCCGACTCCGCGACGACGCACCCTTCGGCACCGACTCGCACGATGACGCCGCCTCGACTCATGCGACGACGCAGGAGGCGCGCCGCTTCTTCGGCGTCCGAGGAGTCCGTCAGCAGACGCGCCTCGCGATCATTACACGAGAACCAATCGACACGGTCGAAGACGGCTTCGAGCAAGGCCTCGGGAATCTCATCCACGATCGGACCGGGATCGAAGAGAAAGCACGTCGCGGCGGGGATCCGCTTCAAAAATGACATCAGCGCTCGAGCGTTGCTCTCGTGCAACAGGGCGTAGCCCGAGAAGTAGACGAAGTCGCCGTCGGTCACGTCCAGTTCGTCGAGCTGAGCGGTGGACAGTGTCGCTTCCGCGCCGCTGCTGGTCAGGAACGTCCGTTCGCCGTCGTCTTCGACGATGGCCACCACGAATCCGGTGTCGACCTCGTCGTTCGGGGCCGCGGCCACCACGATGTTCTCCTCACGCATCGCCTCTTGGGCGATCGTGGCGAACGGTCCGAGTCCGACGACACCGCCGTAGATCGACGCGAGTCCGAGCCGCGACGCCGCGGCCATGACGTTGAATCCACCCCCGGCGAAGGAGTCACTTCGTTCAACCAGAGTGTCCGAGCCGCGTTCGGGCAACGCCTCGACGTTCAACACGACGTCGACGACGACGCTGTCGACGAGGATCAGTCGCGGCGCGTCGCTCACGCGGCGCTTTGGGCGGGACCGTTTCGCAGTTCGAGAAGTCGTCGCGCCATCTCGTCCAGTTCCAGACCGTTCACTCGCGACACGGTCTCTCGCGCCGCGAGCGGAAAGACGTTGATACCGCATCGCGAACCGACGATCGCCCCAGTCATCGCGGCGATGGTGTCACTGTCGCCACCGAGGGACGCGGCCACGCGACAGGCCAACCACGGTTCTTCGCTGAAGGCGCTGGCGACGGCGAACGCCGCCGGGACGGACTCCCACGTCGCCAAACTGGTGCCGACCAAAATCGGCAAGAGGTCCACGACGCCCTCGGCGTCGAGTCCGTGGACCAGATCGATGGCCCACCGGATACGCACCGCGACGTCGGCGCCGGCGATCCAGTGACCTTGTCGGGATCCGCGTACCGCAGCTTCGCACGCCGTGTCGATCATCACCTCGAACGTGAGGCCTTCGACGCCGGCACTCACGGCGCCGGCGACGGCGGCCGCGCCGGCGAGCGCCACGCTCGTGTTGTGCGTGAGTCGACTGGCCTGCGCCACGCTGGTGACGAGTTCGTCGAGATCCAGCGATCGGACCGCGATGGCGACCGGGGTGATGCGCATCGCCGCGCCGTTGGTGTCGCCGCGACGGCCGACCTCTTCGGGATCACCGCCGGCCATCAACGCGTTGATCGCCCGCTTCGTCGAAGGACCGAGCAGATCGAGAGAGCCTTTGGCCTTCATCGATTCTTCCCAGTTGATTAGCGTGTCGGCCCAACTTTGAATATTGACTTCACCGTGACCGGCGATCAGTTCGGTCGCCAACAGCACCGCCTGTTCGGTGTCGTCGGTGATACGACCGGCGGTCATGCCTTCGGCGATGGGGTGATCGGTTGGCGCCGGTTCGAAATCGACGAGCAGGGTGCCAAAGACGCTGACCACTTCGTCCCTCGACATCATCTGCGTGGGCATGCCGAGCGCGTCACCGATGGCGAGACCGTAGAGGGCGCCGGCGGCACGATCGAACTGGGTGACGGTCTCCACCCCCTCAGCCTATGAACGTCGGCCCGTGATTTCCCACCATTGCCCGACTCGACCGCGAAGAAATCGATTGGTTTAAGGTTGACTGCGCATGGAACCGTTGCCGCCACTTCTTCGGGTATCACTCGAGTCCGCCGCGTGATCCCGATACTCTCCGCGTCAAAGATGCGCGAGGCCGACGCCCTCGCGGTGCAGGTGCGCGGTACCGACGCCCTGGTCGCGGCGGCCGGCACCGCCGTGGCGCTGGAAGCTCAATCGATTCTGGGCTCCTGCTACGGAGCGCGCGTCGCCGTGCTGGTCGGACCGGGCCTCAACGGCGCCGACGGACGCGTCGCGGCCGGGTGGCTGCGCGCCCGGGGCGCCAAGGTGGACGTCATCGAGACGGGCAACCAGCCCAAGGAACTGCGGGGCTTCCACCTGGTGATCGACGCGGCCTACGGCCTCGGTTGTTCGCGTCCCTATCACGCGCCCAGTGTCTCCGGCGAGACGCTGGTGCTCGCGGTCGACCTGCCCTCGGGCGTGGACGCTGACAGCGGCGAACTGCTCGGTCACCCCTTGCCGGCCGACGTGACCGTCGCCTTGGGCGCCATGAAGCCGGCCCACGTCAGTGGACCGGCGGCCACGCTCTGCGGGCAGCTTCGATTCGCCGGACTCGGTATCGTCCAGCACTTCGATGACGGGATGGTCGAGGACGGTGACCTCGCCGCGCTGATTCAACGCGACCCCAGCGATCACAAGTGGACCCACGCGATTCAGGTACTCGCGGGTTCCACCTTGATGCCCGGCGCCGCCGACCTCGTCGTGCGCGGCGCGCTGGCGGCGGGCGCGTCCATGATCCGCCTTTCGAGTCGCGGCGACGTCGCCGAATTGATCGACCTGCCGGCCGAAGTCGTGCGCAGTGAAGACCCGATGCTCGAGAAGCGCAGTCGCTGCGTGGTGGCCGGTCCCGGTCTCGGCTCCGACAGCGTTGACTGGCTTCGCGATCGTCTAGCCGACGTGTCCGTGCCGGTCGTCCTCGACGCCGACGGACTGCATCGTTCGTTGATTCCCACGGACTCCGCGAGCGAGCGACGCTGGGTCCTTACTCCCCACGAAGGCGAGTTCGTGCGACTCACGGGCGAACCCCTGTCGGCCGATCACCTCGACGCCGTGCGCTCGCTCGCGCGCGCCACCGGCTGCGTCGTACTGCTCAAGGGCGCGACGACCGTCATTGCCGATCGCGATGGTCGGGTCCGCGTGGTTCGTTCGGGCACCCCGACACTCGCCACGGCCGGCAGCGGCGACGTACTCTCCGGGGTCATCGGCGCCACCATCGCCCGGGGCCACGATCCGCTCGACGCCGCCGCGCTCGGCGCCCATCTGCACGGTCGGGCCGGCGCGGCGTTACCGGTCTACGCCAGCGCCTCCGATATCCCGGCGGCCATCGCTGAGATCATCGCCGCGCTGTAAAGCATTCGCTCCCACTGGCAGCGGTATTCCGCCCTCTTCGTGGCCCTTTTACGACGGTCGGCCAACGAGACGACGAGAGTACGGTGGTTAGGGAGGTAGTGATGAACAAGTCGCCGAAGGCGGTGCTCGAGCACGAGGAAGAGGGCCGGGGCCTCCTCGCACCGATGACGGTGTCCATCGATGACGACGGACTCGACGATCACGATCCTCGACGCATCGCGATCCGCCAATGGCTGAGCGCGCACCCCGACCCCACGCCCGCTCAACTGGCCGAGGCCGGACTCGTCGCGCCCCACCTGCCGAGGCCGTGGGGTCTCGGCGCCGACGCCAACCACCAGCTCCTCATCGACGACGAGCTCAAGCGCGCCAACGTGCGACTACCCATCAATCCCATTGGCATCGGGTGGGCCGGCCCGACGATTCTTTACGCCGGCACCGTGGCCCAGCAGCAGCGCTGGCTGCCGAAGTTGCTGAGCGGCGAGGAGTTCTGGTGCCAGCTCTTCAGCGAGCCCAACGCGGGCAGCGACCTGGCCTCGCTGACGACCAGTGCCGTGCTCGACGGCGACGAATGGATCATCTCCGGTCAAAAGGTGTGGACCAGCTACGCCCATCTCGCCACCTGGGGCATCATGCTGGCGCGCACCTCCAACGAGGGTGCACCCCAAAGGGGCATCAGCTACTTCATCTGTCCGATGAACGCGCCGGGCATCACCATCCGCCCGATCATCGACATCACCGGTGATCACGCCTTCAACGAAGTCTTCCTCGACGGGGTTCGGCTTCCGGCCGACTATTTGATCGGCGAAGTCAATGACGGATGGCGACTGGCCAAGGTGACCCTGGGCAACGAACGAGTCTCGCTTTCCGGTGAGGGCGTGCTCTGGGGACGCGGACCAACGGCCGCGGACTTGGTCGAGTTGGTGCGAACGTCGTCCATTCCCCACGACGCCCTCGAGCGCGACGAACTCGTTAAGTGTTGGTCGCACGGCGAGATCCTCCGGTTGCTACGACTACGACTCGTCGCCGCGGCACAGGCCGGACGAGAACCGGGCGCCGAGGCCAGCGTGCGCAAGGCGCTCGCCGACGACCACGGCCAAGAGGTGATGACGCTGGCCAACCGTCTGGCCGGAGCGGCCGGGATGCTCGAGGGCCGCGGGCCGGGAGGCCTGGACGGCGCTGACGGGAGTGCCTGGGCCTTCGGTTTTCTCTACTCCCAAGCGCTCACCATCGGCGGGGGCACCTCGGCGGTCCAGCGCAACATCATCGGCGAACACGCTCTCGGCCTGCCCAAGGATCCGGCGAGTTAGCCACCTTCGACGAGACGGTGCCGCGTCGCGTCAGTGGCGCTGCGGCTCCCAGGTGAAGTTCGACTGAGCGATGACGAAACTCACGGCGCCCCAGATGCCGAGGACGACGAACGGTCGTAGCTGCAGCCCCGAACCACCGGGCAGGGCAATGGCGTGCTGCATTCCGTTCACGATCGGCTCGAGCGGCAGGTACGACGAGAACGTGAGGAGCCACTGCGGCAACAGGTTCGGCGCCAAGAAGACGCCGCTGACGAAGCTCAAGATGACGACGGTGAAAGGCCCGACCGACCCGGCCATCTCCGACGTGGTGATCAAACTGGTGAGCGCGAGGCCCATCGCCGAGAAGGCGAAAACGCCGAGCACGGTGTAGCAGAAGATCGCCAGATAGGCGTGGGCCGGCAGCGACAGGTGGTAGCCGAAGTGCGAGACGGCCAGCATCACGATGATCAACCCCAGCGACGTCACGAAGAGGTACAGGATCTCACCCGCCAGGAAGACCCCCGACGGCATCGGCGTGCCGCGGAAGCGCTTCAGCCACCCCGCTTCGCGGGCGCCGACGATGGCCACGAGGATCCCGGTGAAGGTACCGAGCATCACGCCGTAGGTGGTGAGCCCTCCGGTGTAAAAGGCGATCGTGGAGATGTAGTGACCCCCGACCGGGATGGTCTTGAACTTTCCGCCGAACACCGAGTTGAACAGCGCCAGAAAGCCCACCGGCATCAAGACCCCGAAGATCACGGTTCGCGCGCTTCGCGTGTAGGCCAACAGGTTGTACTGCGCTTGACGCAGCGACAGTCGAACGAATCTCACGAGCGCTCCCCCGTCACGTCGAGGAAGACGTCATCGAGCGACGGTCGCACGACCTCGAGCCCGTCCAACTCGATGCCGACCCGCTCGACGAACTGCAGCAGTCGCAGCATCTCCGATTGCGCGTTGTGGAGCGCCGCCGAGACCACGGCGCCCTCGACGCGAAAGTCGATCCCGGTTACGTTCGAGAGTGACACGACGTCGAGTCCTTCGACGACGTTGAAACGCACGGTCGTCGTTCCGGCCAAGGCGATCAGTGACGTCGAGGTGCCTTCGGCGACAATGCGACCAGCGGCCAGGATCGCGATGCGATCACAGAGGTGTTGTGCCTCTTCCATGTAGTGCGTGGTCAACAAGATGGAGGTCCCGGCCGAGCGCAGCCCCTCGAGCATGGTCCAGAACTCTCGGCGGGCCGACGGGTCGAATCCGGTGGTCGGTTCGTCGAGGAAGAGCAGTTCCGGTGAACCCACGATGCCCAGCGCCACGTCGACGCGACGTCGTTGCCCGCCGGAGAGTCGCCCGATGCGCTCGTCGGCTTTGTCCGTCAGCCCCACCAGGTTGAGCGTCTCGGCCACGCTCTTGGGATGGGAGAAGAAGCCGGCGAAGAGTTTGACCGTCTCGGTCACCGTGTGGCTGGGGTCGAAGTCGGAATCTTGCAGCACCAAGCCGATGCGGTCTTTCCACGCGCCGCCGCCCTTTTTCGGGTCTACGCCGAGCACCGACACGCGACCCTCATCGGGTACCTGGTAGCCCTCGAGAATCTCCACCGTGGTCGTCTTGTCGGCCCCGTTCTTGCCGAGGAGTCCGAAGATCTCGCCCTGTTCGACGTTGAAGGACACGTCGTTCACGGCCGTGAGAGACCCGAAGCGTTTCGTCAGTCCCGCCACCTCAATAACGTTCGACATTCTTCCTCCGCGACGTGCACCTTTCTATCATCGGCGGCGCCTCACGAAACCACGTCGCCGTAATGCGAAGGCGAAGGCGGTATTCACCACGCACTCCACGTGATTGACAAGAATCGTGACGAGAAGCGTTCGAATTCGATCGGGCGCGACAAAGGAGTCACGATGAAGGGTTTCAAGAGTTTTCTGATGCAAGGTGAGTTGATTGTCATCGCCGTGGGCCTGGTGGTCGCGCTGGCCTTCAGCACGTTGATCAAGGCGTTTTCGGACAACGTCATCACGCCACTCATCAACTCGTTCGCCGGTGGCGGCGCGTCGGGCAAGGGTCTCGGGTGGACGTTGAACGGACAACGCATCAACATGGGCGCCTTCATCTCGGCGATCGTCTACTTCGTGGTCTTCATGGCCGTCGTCTACTTCATCATCGTGGTGCCGTATCGCAACTACATGAAGCGCCGGGGCACGACGGTCTTCGGCGCCCCGGTGGCGACCAAGGAGTGCCCGAGTTGCCTGTCGGGCGGACTGCCCTTGGCGGCCACGAAGTGCAAGTTCTGCACGAGCGACGTCCCCGTCGAGTGATCGACGCCGGTCGGATCGCCTAGTTGTCCCGGGTGAGCTTTTCCAGGGCCGGCAACGCCAACTCCACGCGGGATCTCTCGGCGGGGCTGAGACGTTCGAGACGAGAGCTGAGTCCGATAGTGCGTTCACTCCAGAGCGCCGCCAGCACGCGCTGTCCGTGCTCGGAGAGTTCGACCAGCGAGGCCCGCTTGTCCTCGGGGTCATCGGTTCGCTTCAACAGGTCCAGTTCTTCGAGGCTCGCCACGACGCGCGTCGCGACCGGGGCGCCCACCGATTCGAGCGCGGCCAGGGCGCTGATGCGAAGCGGACCGAACTCATCGACGCTGGCCAACGCCGAGACCTGCGAGGGCGACAACGCCGCGCTGGCCTGATGACGAAGAGCGCGGGCCAGGCGCAACATCACCAGCCGCAACCTCGCGGCCGTTTCCAACGAACGTTCTGCATCAATCACCACTGACTTCATTGCACCACCTCGCTCTCGAGGGCGATCTCGCCCGGTACCGCACTCGAGGTCGCCGCGGCGTCACCGAGATGTTGGAGCATCGACTGGTCTTCATGGACGTAGCGCTTACCGCGCAGCGCCGAGGCCAAGGCCCCGACGATCGACATCGCGATAGCGGCCCCGAAGACGATCACCAGACCGTGGTGGAATGAACTCTCGATGAGATCGGGGAAGAAGTGCTTACCCGTGAGCACCTGCCAGTTGGCGTGATTGACGTGCGCCGTCGCCTGTGATCCCAGCAGGTTCTTCAGGGGATTGTTCCCGAGGAACGCCGAGAACAGGCTGCCCACCGGGGGCAGGTTCGAGATGGCGTGCGCCTGGACCACGCCCACGCCGTGCGCGCTCAGTCCCCTGAACATCGCCTTGGGCAGCGTGTTCGTGAGGCCGACGATCATCAACGAGAAGAAGACGCCGATGGAAAGGACGAAGCCGGTGTTCAAAAAGGCCGCCTGGATCCCGGCCGCTCCCCCGCGTTCTTCGGCGGGCACGCTGTTCATGATCGCCGCGGCGTTGGGCGCGGAGAACATTCCGCCACCCACGCCGTTTAAGAACACCATGATCGCGAAGACCCAGTAGCTGAAGTTCGTGGGCACGAGCAGTAGTCCGACGAAACTCGCGCCGAAGAGCAAGAGGCCCGACGTCGATAGGATACGCGCGCCGTGGCGATCGGACAGGTAGCCCGAGATCGGTCCGGCGAACAAGAAGCCGGTGGTGAGCGGCAACAGATAGATGCCGGCCCACAGCGGCGTCGCGGAGTAGGCGTAGCCGTGCAGCGGCAACCAGATCCCTTGGAGCCAGATGATGAGCATGAACTGCAGGCCGCCGCGCGAGATGGCCGCCAAGAATCCCGCCGCGCTACCGGTCGAGAAGGCGCGGGTCTTGAAGAGTCGCAGGTTGAACATCGGTGAGTCGACGCGGTTCTCGATGATGAAGAACGCGACTAAGAAGACGACACCGATGAGAAAGGCGCCGAGTACGCGCGGTGACGTCCATCCCATGGCGTGGTGCAGGTAGGGCTGGATGCCGTAGACGATGCCGACGAGAATCGAGGTCAGTCCCACCGCGAAGGTGAGGTTGCCCCACCAGTCGATGGTGGCCGACGCGCGCTTGCCGTTGTCGCGCAGGCTGTGATAGCCCCAGACCGTGCCGATGATGCCGAAGGGCACGGAGACCCAGAACACCAGCCGCCAGTCGACGACGGACAGCAGTCCCCCGGCGATCAGTCCGATGAAGGAGCCGCCGATCGCCGCGACCTGGTTGATGCCCATCGCCATTCCGCGCTGGTCCGAGGGGAAGGCGTCGACCAGGATGGCGGCCGAGTTCGCGAAGAGCATGGCGCCACCCACGCCTTGCACCAGGCGCCACAGCACCAGCCACAGCGCACCCGCGCCGCCGCGGTAGGGATCGAGCGCGAGTAGCACCGAGGCGAAAGAGAAGACGGCGAAGCCCAGGTTGTAGATACGAACCCGGCCCATGATGTCGCCCAGTCGGCCGAGGCTGATCACCAGCACCGCGGTGACGAGGAGGTACCCCTGCAAGAGCCACAACAAGTAACCCACGTTGCCGGCCGAGAGCGGATTGATCCCGATGCCGCGGAAGATCGCCGGCAAGGAGATCAGGATGATCGAGGAATTGATGGTCGCCATGAAGACGCCCAACGTGGTGTTGGTGAGGGCGATCCATTTGTAGCGTTCGCCGTGTACCGCGTCCGAGAGTTTGGGGGCCATACGTCCACTTCTGCGCTATTTAGTTGCTTGACTGCAAGCAAGTATAACGGGCACTCCCCGACCGTGACGCCTCGACCGCCGTCGCGGCGCTCCTGACTGGGCACGCCCCGAGAGCGCGCGCCGTAAGTTGGCTAGAAGAACTTGACGAAGAAGGGCACCGCATGGCACACGCGAAACTGACCGGACACCACTTGGTAACTGCCGAAAAGATCCTGAACCACCCCACCAGCCACAACATCGAGTGGCACGACGCGGCCGCCCTCATAGTTGAGATCGGCTCTATTACCGAAGGCAGTAACGGTCGTTACACCGTCACGCTGGGCGATGAGACCCAGGTCTTCGACCGGCCTCGCGGCAAGGACCTCAATACGCAACAGGTGGTCGACCTTCGAAAGATGCTGCACGCCTTAGGCATCACGCTCGAGAGCATCCACGAATAGTCGTCGCCTCGCCCCGGTGGGGTCTTAGGAATTCACGTCGCCGCACAGTTCGGCGATGGCGTCACGGACTCGATCGCGCATCACGACGCGGTCGCTGAACTCATTGCCCGCGGGCAGTACGGGATCGCCGATGGTGATGCGCACGGATCCACGGTGAGGCCAAAAACTTCCGGGAGGCAGCACGTCGCGCGATCCGCGAATACCTACCGGAACGACCGGGCAGTTCGACGAAGCGGCCGCCTCGAACGCGCCGAGGCGAAAGACCCGCAGTCCCGGTTCCGAGCTGATCGAACCCTCCGGGAAGATGAGCAGATGCAGCCCACCGCGGATGGTATTGACCAACTGCTCGATGGAATCGGCACTGCGCTCGGCTCGTCCCCGATCGACGAAGACGCAGCCGAAACCCCTCATGACGCGGCCCACCAAGAACTGATGTTCCATGTCCGTACTCGACACGAACGTCAGCGGTTGGTCTAGGTACACGTAGAGCAACAGGCCGTCGATGAAGCTCGAATGGTTGGCGGCGATCACCGATGGTTGATCCGCCGTCGGCAACTCTCCGTCAACCTCTACCGAAAGTCCCAAGGCGCGACACGTGCCGCGCGAAATCACTCGACCGGCGCTTCGGCGTCGCGGCAGCGTCATCGGCAGAACCGCGAGCGACCAGATGGCGAGCGCGAACGGGAGGAGGAGTGCCCAGGCGTACATCGCGTAGAGGATCGAGCCAGCGTCTGACGACGGGCTGCTCGAATCGGCCCGACCGGCCCGTGCCCCACGCTGAGACCGGCTCGCGACCAAGGACCACAGCCGTTTTGCAATCGTGATGAATCGCGCCATCGCTGACCATCGTGCGGCCGGTGCTCCGTGCGATGCCGGGTCGACCACGCGGATTGGCGAAGCTCCGCCTCGAGCCCCGGTGATCGCCTCCAACCAATCTTGGGGTGTCGTCGCGGCGAGGAAGACTTCGTCCGGGAGCGACACTTCGAAGGTCCGCTCCAACTGGTCACACAGTTCGACTAGAGCGAGACTGTCGACGCCGAGATCCTCGGTGAGATGGCTCTTCATCGTGAGCGAACGCTCCCGATCCAATTGCAACTGATCGAGCAACGCCCGAATGTCGCGAAGTATGAGTTCTTCGTCGCTGAACGAGATCGCGTCGTACGTCACGATGACGACGTCCTCGAGTAACAGGTCAGAGGTCCCGGGCTCCGGGTACTGACGTTGTCTGGTCGATGTCGTGCAGTCATCATGATCCTCTCTGACGACCCCGCTTTCTCCATGATGCTTCACGGTTCCCACCCTTGTCGAGCGGCCGGACAGTGCGCCGATCGTGGCGGAAAACCATGGCCTCACGTCTCCAATCCGGCGTACAACGCTGCTAGACACGATTCAAATGGGAGAGTTCAACGCCACGATTTCCGCCGGGCCCTATTGGCTGAGCGTCGCCGTCCTAGCCCTGGGCTGCCTGATCCTCTGCACTTGGGCCCGACTTCGTCCGGGACGCTGGAGCCCGCGCGCGGCGAAAGTGATTGGCGTGGTCTTGCTATCGGACTGCGTCGTCGACACGGTGCGCCAACTCGTGGACGGCACGTGGACGATCCGATCATCGCTGCCGCTCGCGCTGTGTAACGTCGCCCTGATCGTCGCCGCCGCCGCGTGTTGGTGGCGGATACGCCAACTGGTCGAACTCACGTACTTCTGGGCGCTCGCCGGAACCGTGCAGGGACTGATCACCCCAGATCTGAACGTCCCCTTCCCCCGCCTCGAGTTCTTCGAGTACGTGATCGGTCATACGCTCATCATCGTGGCGGCGCTCTTCCTCGTCGTGGGCCTGCGAATCGAACCACGGCGAGGTTCCGTCGTGCGGGCCTCGATCATCACCTATATAAACGTCGCCCTCGTCGGACTGATCGACGCCTTCATCGGCGCCAATTACATGTTCCTTCGCCACGCACCGCATCAGTGGACGCTCCTTCGGCTCATGGGACCGTATCCCTGGTACCTCGTGACCGGCGTCGTCATGGTTCCTCTGTTCTTCGCCCTTCTGTACAGCCCGTTCTGGATCGCTCGTCGTCGAAGCGACTCCGGCGTTCGCCCGATGATTGCGTCGCTGCGAACGCGCTGATGTCCCCGTCCCCCGAACCCATCCCCGTGCGCGCTCCACGACTGCACAAGTGGAACGACCGCGTGGTCCTCGGCGCGGTCCTCGCGTCCTTCGCCTCGGGCTTCGGACAGTTCGGCGTCGTCACGGCCCTGGGCAGCGTGGCGCGAACCTTCGGCCACCTGGTACACGGGGCCACACTGGCCGACCAGGCCGGACTCTCGGGAACGAAGCTGGGTGTCGGCCTCGCCATCATCCGACTGGCGTCGCTCGGCGGGCTTCCCCTGACGGCGATGGCCGACCGACTCGGCCGTCACCGCATGCTGATCGTGACCGTGGGGCTCGGACTGACCGCGACCGTGCTCGCGGCCGCCAGTCCCGGTTACTGGTGGTTCGTGGTGATCTTCGCCTGCGGTCGACCGCTCCTCAGTGCCACCAACGCCCTCTCCGAAGTGATCGCCGCCGAACAGACGGACTCGGCGAGCCGGGCCAAAGCCCTCGCGCTCGTGGCCGCCGGCTACGGGATCGGCGCCGGGTTCACCGCGATCATCCACAGCCTGGCCTCGAAGACCCTGGGGTTTCGAGGACTCTTCCTCTTGGCCGTCGTCCCCCTCGCACTGTTGCCACTCATCAGCCGCTGGGCGACCGAACCGGATCGATTCACCCTGGCCGGTGCGGCCCCCGACCACGTCGTCCCGGTTCTCGGCGCCGTGGGTCCGGCGTTTCGCCGCCGACTGATTCTGCTTTCGACGATGGCCTTCGCTCTTTCGTTCATCACCGGACCGGCCAACAGTTTCATCTTCCTCTTCGCCCAGAACGTCGACCATCTCTCGGGCGTGACGACCGCGCTGATGGTTGTGGGCGCCGGGGCGACCGGTCTCGCCGGACTGTTAATCGGTCGCTGGATGGCCGATCGACTCGGACGTCGCGTCACCGGGGCGCTCGGCATGGTCGGCCTCGCGCTCGCCGGGGTGCTCTCCTACACCGGCCCGCGCTTTGACTTGATCGCCGGATACGTGTTGGGTGTCATGTTCGGATCGATCTTCGCGCCGGCGGTCGGCTCGCTAGTGAATGAACTGTTCCCGACCTCGATACGAGCGTCGGCTTCGGGCTGGTTCCTCGCCGCCGGAGTTCTAGGCGCCGTCGTAGGACTGGTCGTGTTCGGCGCCATCGCCGACATCGGCAATCGATTCGCCCTGGCCGCCGACCTGACGTTCCTGCCCGCCATGACCCTCGCCGCGCTCTTTTGGACGTTGCCGGAGACGAAGGGCCGCGAGCTGGAGGATCTCTGGATCAACTGATCGGTCGGTCAGTTCGTCGGAGTGGTGATACTTGTGCCGCTGACGATCTGTTCGCGGCCTTCGTCACTGAGTCGCCACGCCGACGAGCGACCCTTCACCGTCCAGTAGCTGGGGCCACCGATGATGGCGGTCTCCTCGTCGATTCCCAGGACGGTGATCGACGGGTCGTGAGGCAACAGGAATCGCGTGACCATGTCGGGGATTCGAGACGCGAACGCGTCGAAGTGCGGTATGACCCGCAGGTGCGGCAACAGTCCTAGTCCTTCGGTCCCGCCTTCGCGCGGGTGACGGAGAGAGGGCACCCACGACGAGAACGCCATGGCGCCCGCGCTACAACCGGCCAGGGCCGAACCGCCTCGCCAGGCGGCGACGATGGCTTCCCACACGAGCGTGCCTCGCAAGGTCTCGGCCAAATAGGCGGGGTGTCCTCCAGAGAGGTAGACCAAGCCAGCGCCCTCTACCTGGGCGGCGACCGTGGCGTCCTGGGCGTCGTTTCGATCGTTCACGTCCAAAACCACGGCCTCTACGCCGAGGCGCTCAGCCTGCGCTCGACCCAAGTTGTGCCACCGCTCGACCACGGGCGGCCCGTCGGGCACCGACGCCGTGGCCAGTTGCACGTAGCGCGGCGGGCGCCCGGCGATGAGCCCACCTTCGATGTCGGCCATCTGGGGCAGATACTCGCCCGAACCGACCAGGGCCAGCGGGCCCGGGCCCTGATTTTCGCTCATTGCTTCCTCAGTAGTCACGAATCACGAACTTCTCAACGACGGAACGGCTGGTAGTCGGTCCATTGCTTGATTCGATTCACAATAATGGCGAGCCCTTGAATTTCGGCGCATGCAAAGAGCAGCGTACGGACGTCCCGAACGGCACGTTTCGGTCAATCGACGACTTGGGCGCCAAAGGTTCAGGATCCGAAGACGGGCACGATCTGGGCTCGAGCAATCGCGTGAAAGCGCAGGTTGAAGCCAGCGATTGCGGCCGATGAGTCGGCGGCGACGTCGAGACGGTCGACGTCGAGCGCGTGCACCGTGTGCACGTAGCGATGCGCGACGTCGCCGGGCGGCGGCGCGGAGCCCACGTAACCGACGGTTCCGGCGTCGTTGCGCAGTTGCACGACACCGTCGGGCAGACGGTCGGAACCGTCCGTCCCGGCACCGGTCGAGAGGTCGGTGACCTCAGCGGGGATGTCCACCGCGAGCCAGTGCCAGAAGCCGCTCCCGGTCGGTGCGTCGGGGTCGTGCACGGTGATGGCGAAGCTCTTGGTCTCGGAGGGAAAACCACGCCACGACAGTTGCGGCGAAAGGTTCTCTCCGCCGTAACCCATGATGTTGGCGACCTGGGCGTTGGCCAACATCTCTCCGTCCGCGATGTCATCACTCGTCACCTCGAAAGTAGCGACCTCTGGGAAAAAGGCGAAAGTGAGGGGCGGTCGATTGGAATCAGTCATGATGACCTCCTAATGATTCGTTCGGTGTCCCTTGACTGTAGCCACGCTGGGCGACTTTTTCTCGGGAAAGATGTGGCCGGTGCGAGCAGGATCGTTCGATGGAAGTCGACGTTGACGAGAATCCAATCAGGGCGACTTCGCGGCGCCGCGCAATCAGATGACTTCGCGAAGAACCGCGCGACACCGAGAGCACTCTCTGACGTCAAATTGGCATCGGCGAGTATCTTGCAACAAAAATGTCACATAGTTGAAATGGCTTCGACGTCATCGCCCAATACGCGTTTCTCGAATCGCTTGTGAATCGACGTTCAATAAACATGCGTGCGTGCCGTAATCGCACAACCCTACGAATCAAGGGCGAAGACAGAATTAATTCGACGCTACGGATTTTTTATCGACATCGCAATGCATGATTATCCACCGTGGATCATCGATGAATATGTTTTCCCTCATACACAATCCTTCGACTTCTGCTCCCACATGTCACTATCTCGGGCAATGCACATGTTTCGGCGGTTACCGTTGTTGTAGGTAGCAACGATCGAATGTTGGAGTTAGTCATGCACACAGAAAAAATCTTCGGTTCACGACGTCACGTCGTGACACGTTTTCTCGTCACCACCGCGCTGTTGGGATCGACCTTTCTGGTTGGTCTTGCCACTACCGCAACGGCGGCCGGTACGGATCACATAGTGGTCGTCCAACAGCCATCGACCGCTGTTGCCAGCGGCGCGACTTTTGCACAGCAACCCATAGTCAATCTCTTTACCTCGGGCAACGCCCTCGATTCGAGTGCCGTCGGTAACGTCACCGTGACGATCACCTCCGGTTTTCCGTCCACCCTGATCGGCACGGCGACGGTCACGGCCGTGG
Organism: uncultured Acidimicrobiaceae bacterium; assembly: GCA_963716515.1. Taxonomy (GTDB): domain Bacteria; phylum Actinomycetota; class Acidimicrobiia; order Acidimicrobiales; family RAAP-2; genus RAAP-2. The sequence goes on along the minus strand of OY970319.1, from coordinate 344,561 downwards.
CTGGTGTCGCCACCTTTTCCGGATTGGGCTTAAACGCCCTGGTCGGTCCCTATACGTTGACCTTCGCTGATGCCACCGACTCGCCGACGACCAGCGCGTCGAACTCGTTTACCGTCACGGTCGGCGGCGCGGCGAAGTTGGCCTTCGCTACGGCACCCGCGGCCGGCGCCGTCAGCGGCGTCGCGCTCACGCCACAGCCCTCTGTCGATGTCGTCGACTCTGGTGGCAACATCGTGACGACGAACACCTCCACCGTGACGGCCGCATTCACTGGTGCCGGCGCTACGTTGATCAACAACACGAGAGCGGCTGTGGCGGGCGTCGCGACCTTCAGTGGACTGGCGATTACCGCACCCATCGACACGACGACCGGAGTGCTGAACTTCACTGATGGTGCGTTCCCAACGCTTCCCTCCGTAACAGTGTTGATCACTGGTCCCGCAAGCAAGTTGATCATCACGACCGCCCCATCGATCACCGCCTCTGCCGGTGTCGCCCTCGCTGTCCAGCCCGGCGTCACCGTCGAAGACGCCAGCGGCGCGGTGCTTAAGGGCGACACTTCCACCGTCACCGCCACACTCGTGGGTGGCAATGCCGGCTCCACGGTCACCAACAACACCAAGGTCGCGCTGGCCGGTGTCGCCACCTTCAGTGGACTGGCCATCAACGCGGTTGCTGGCACCTACACGCTCACATTCAGCGACGGCACTCTCACTCCGGCCACGTCGGCGAGCGTGACGCTCGCCCTCGGACCCGCGTCGCAACTCGTCGTAACGACCGGCCCCAGCACGTTTACAGGCTCGGGTATCGTCCTGGCCCAACAGCCAGTCGTCAAGGTTGAGGACTCGGGCGGGAACGTCGTCACCACCGTTACGACCGGAGCCGTCACGGCCTCGGTCGCCACCGGAGCAGGCGGCGCACTGAGTGCCGGATCCGCCGCCAACTTCGTCGCCGGCGTCGCCACATTCAGTGGCCTCACGCTGACCGGAGTTCCGGGAACGGTTTACACGCTGAAGTACTCCGGCGACTCCTTGAACGTCACGGGCACAGCCATGATCGACGTCGGTCAGACGCAGGCCGCGCTGGTCGTCTCCAGTGTCAACGCCACCTACGGTCGACCATTCGCGTTGCAGACGACTGGTGGTTCCGGTACCGGCGCAGTCAGCTTCGCGGTCGCCAATGGCACCGCGGCCGGCTGCGCACTCACCGGTGCGACGCTGAAGTCCGCTACGGCCGGTACCTGTGTCGTCACGGCGACCAAGGCCAGCGACTCGACGTTCGTCGTCATCTCTTCGTCGGCCACGACGGTCACGTTCGCCAAACTCGCGATCCCGGGCGCCGTTCGATTGACATTTCCGAACAACAGCACCGTGCTCACGGGCGCGGCTCGCAACGCCATCGTCGTCCTTATTCGGAGGTTGACGGTCCACTCGGTCGTTTCAATCACCGGTTACGCCAAGGGCAACGCCGCACTCGCCCGCAAGCGTGCGCAAGTCGCCGAGAAGTACTTGACCCAGCGTCTTCACCTGCGCGTCCAGTTGCACTGGAACATCACGTCGGCGATCCAGACTGTTCTGATCTCCACCAAGAGTCAATAGCTCTTCACTCATATTCGTTTCGCCAGAGACCGGTCCCCTTTCGGCGGACCGGTCTCTTGCACGTGGGAACAGGTTGTCCGTCCCCGCACGTCCGTCACAAGGGAGCGAATGAAGCACTTGACTTCGGTGATGACGACCCGAGTTAGTCGAAGCTTGTGTGGCAATGGAAGCCTTTCTGTGACGCCAACCGATAGTTTGTGACGTGTGGTCCAAGATGAGTGAGCGCGGGGCGGTCCGGACCGCGTATCAGTGGCGCGCGGCAGAAGAATTGTCGGAAAATTGCTACCGATTGGCGTCGACGCGTGTCGACTGAATCGATGTCCAGTCCCGATCTCAGTGAGTACTTCCGGAACTCCGTCGACCTGCTCTCGGTGTACAAGATCGGCGGAAAATTCGGACTCCTGAACCCCTCGTGGCAAAGGGTGCTCGGCTGGAGCCCGGAGGAACTCGAGGACGCGGAATTCATCGACTTCGTCCACCCCGACGACGTCGAACGGACCGTCACCGAAAATCTCGCCGAATGGGACGATAAATCGTCGACCCGCACGGGATTCGAGAATCGACTCCGCTGTCGCGACGGAACATACCGGTGGTTTGAGTGGACATCGCAACGACGCGGTGACCTGATTTACGCCACCGGTCGTGACGTGACCCGCCGTACGACCATCATGGCCGAGTTGGCGGCGAACGTGGAGATGACCAAGGCCATCTTCGCCGCCGCGGCCGACCTGATCGTCATCGTTGATCGCGACCTGGTGATCTCGCGCAACAGTCCTCGGGGACAGAACTTCTTCGGCTACGACGACGACGCCGCCGTGGGAGCGAGCGTCTTTCGACTCATGCATCCCGACGACCGACCAAAGGTCGAGTCGGCTCTCGAGCGAATGTTCGAAGAGAGTTCCGACGAGATTGTCACGGTCCGGTACCGCGCGCAGCACGCGGACGGCCACTGGATGGTGGTGGAATCTCGGGGCCACACCCTGGGCGTCGACGGTGGTCCGGCCAACCAGGCCGTGTTCATCGTGCGCGACCTCACCGAGAGTGTGGCGGTCGAAGCCCAGTTGGCCGAAAGTCGAGAAACCACCCGGGCCATTCTCGACGCCGCCATTGACTCCATCATCGTGATTGACCGAGACCTCCGGATCCTCGAAGCCAATCCCGGCACACAGAGCCTGCACGGCGTGGCCGCCCCCGACCGCATCGGTCGCGACGTGACCGAGCTGGTGTACACCGAGGACCGCGAATTCGTACAGCACGCCTTTCGCTCGGCGTTCGAGACCGATGGCTCGGTCAGCTTCCGCACTCGAATGAACCACGTCGACGGTCGCATCGTGACGATCGAAGTACGCGGGCGGACGCTGCGCGATTCGGACCGAGCGCCGACGCGATTGGTGTTCATCTCGCGCGACGTCACGGATTCCGTCGCGTGGGAGACGGCCCTCGCCCGCAGCAGCGCCAAGACGCAAGCGATCCTGGACGCGGCCCCGGACTCGATCGTCGTCATCGACCAAGACCTGGTGATCAGCGAGGCGAGTCCGGGGACCGAGCGAATCTACGGCTATCCGAAGGAGGAGAGGATTGACCGCAGCGCGATGACCATCATGCACCCGGACGACCAACCCTTCGTCGCCGGGGAACTCGAGCGGATGTTTGCCAACCAGAGCGGCGAATTAGTGAGCTACCGCTTTCGGGCCCATCACGCCGACGGGCACTGGCTCATCATCGAGACGCACGGCCGGTTACTGGACGACGAAGAGGGACAGCCTCGTCGCGCGGTGCTCGTCTCTCGCGACGTCACCGAAGCCGTGGCCTTCGAAGAGGCGTTGGCGGCCGCCAAGGAGGAGGCGGAGCGCGCCAACGCCGCGAAGAGTGAGTTCATGTCGCGAATGAGCCATGAGCTGCGAACTCCTCTCAACTCGGTGCTCGGCTTCGCCCAAATTCTTCAAATGGAGCTCCAGTCCAAAGAGGACCTCGAACTGGTCGACCACGTGTTCAAGTCCGGTCAACATCTGCTGACCTTGATCAACGAGGTGCTCGACATCTCGCGCGTCGAGTCGGGGAACATTGGCCTCGCGCCGGAGCCGGTGCACCTCCAGGCCCTAGTGCTGGAATGTCTCGACATCATCGGTCCGCAGGCCAAGGAACGAGAGGTCGGCATTAGTTGCGACGATTCCGTCGACTACGTGGTGAAGGCCGACCACCTTCGTCTGAAGCAGGTGATCTTGAATCTCTTGTCCAACGCCATCAAGTACAACCGAAGTCACGGAAGCGTGATCCTCCACTGTGAGACACGGTCACTCAGCGTTCGCTTTTCGGTGACCGATACCGGATTCGGAATTGCGCCGGAGTTACGAGAGCGGCTCTTCACCGCGTTCGATCGCCTCGACGCCGAGTCGCGCGGGATCGAAGGGACCGGGCTCGGATTGACGTTGTCCAAAACGCTCATCGAAGCGATGGGGGGCACCTTGGGATTCGAGACCGTCGTCGACGAAGGCTCGATGTTCTGGTTCGAACTGCCGTTGTCCGATACCGCGCCGGGCGCCTCACTAGTATGACGCCTGACGGCTGAGACGAGGACGGGCGACCATGGCAACGATCCTTTATATCGAAGACAACCTTTACAACGTGCAGTTGGTCGAGCGTCTCTTGCTGCAACGGCCCAACATCCAGCTCCTCACCTCGGTCCAGGGGAGCCCAGGTATCGGCATCGCCCAAGTTCGGCACCCGGATCTCATACTGCTCGACGTGCACCTGCCCGATATCAACGGCTTCGACGTCCTGGAACGACTTCGTCTCGATCCTGCGACCGCCAACATCCCGATCGTGGTCCTGTCGGCCGACGCGACGCCCGGCCAGGTTCGACGGTTCCGCGACGCCGGGGCGAACGAATACCTCACCAAACCACTGGACCTGAAGTTGCTCCTCTCCCTCATCGACAACTACCTAGGCGAGAACGATTCGTCCGAGGAGCCCGCCGTCGAGAGCTGACACCTTCGTCGTGCGGTGACCTCACTCAGGTGCGTCGAGCGCCCGCCACGCGAACTCTTCGGCATCGAACGACGGGTGTCGATCTCGCACGATTAAGGAGACGGCCGAATTAGGCTCGGACATGATGGGCCGAAGGGATTCACCGTGCCACAGTCATTTCAATTCGTCCTCAGTGAGCGGCAACGCGACACGGTCACCATTTGGTTGAATCACCCCGAGCGTCTCAACGTCCTCACGCTCGCGCTCATGGAGGAACTCACGCAAGCGTTCGTGGACGCCGGCGAGAGTGACGCCACCGGTGTAATTTTGGCGGCCAAGGGACGCCTCTTCAGCGCCGGACACGACTTCGCCGAGATGGCCCATCAGGATCTCGACACCGTTCGACACCTCTTCGGCGTGTGCACCGCGATGATGCAGACCATCCAATCGATTCCTCAGCCGGTCGTCGCCCGCGTTCACGGCCTGGCGACGGGCGGCGGGTGTCAGTTGGTGGCGACCGCCGACCTCGCGGTCGCCGCGGAGGAGGCGACCTTCTGCACGCCCGGAGGCCGGGGCGGCCTTTTCTGCACCACGCCCATGGTCGCCGTGGGACGCAGCATCGGACGTAAGCGCGCGCTGGAGATGGCCATGAGTGGTGACGCCATTGACGCCCGAACGGCGGAGGCCTGGGGACTCGTCAATCTCGTCGTGCCGATGAACGAACTCGACGACGCCGGTACTCGACTGCTCCGTCGCGCCGCTCGCGGTAGCGCGGTCTCCAAGGGGATCGGCAAGCGCGCCTTTTACGAGCAGATCGAAATGAGTCAGAGTGACGCCTACGTCTACGCCACCGAGGTGATGGCCGCAGCGAGCCTGATCCCCGACGCTCAGGAGTCGATCACCGCTTTCATCGACAAGCGCCAACCGAAGTTCATATCCCCGTCGAGGACGAGTTAAAAACCATCGACCTCAAAAACGTCGACGGGCTGCGGAACGAAGAAGCCGTCGCTGTAGAGCGCCTCGAGAATTGGTGTCGGGTCACTGCCCCAGCCGAGCGCTTCGGCTTGGCGGCGGCTCATTCGCCCGGTGGTCATGCGCATTAGAGAATAACGAGACGTCTCGAGCTCGACCGGGGACGATCCCCCTTCGGCGAGGTCGGTGCCGCCTTCCGTGGTGACGCGCACGCCCGGGGCGCCGCCTTCGGTGAGCATGGAACTCATTCGACCGAGGGCCCGTTCGGCGCCGACGCGCACCGAGACGGTCGAACGATCGCCGGCGACGCCCAGTGCCTGATAGAGGTCGAACTCGTGGGTTACCGCGTCGAAGGAGAGCGACGCCATCGTCGGCGGCGCGTCGACGCTCGCCGCCGCGACTCCGCCCCAGGTCTCCAGGATCGTACCGATCGGTTCATCGCGGTGGCGCGCGACCTGGGCCGCGGTCCAGTCGCTGAACGATCCCGTGGGCATGTTGCCGTCTCGTCGGTCTTCGAGGACGCCGGTGAGGTGACCGATGAGGTCGCGGACGCTCCACAGGGGGCAGCACGTCACCACGGTCGCCAACTGTTCGCCGGTGAGAGTCCGTACGAGTGCGTCGATGCGATCGTGTGACGCTCGATAGGCGTCGGTCTGTTCTTCGATGGTGGCCATGGCGACAATGTACATGCGACACCCGAGCTTTTCAATGGCTCGACTTCTTGGCGCCATCGGGAGTGCGAGAATACTTCCGGTGAACGGCGTCCCTCAATCCAGTGAACGCGCTTCACTTCGTGGACCGGAGGCTCAACGCATCGGGGGCCGATTTTGGTTCGCCACCGGCGCGCTCTTGCTCGTCGCTTTCGCAGTGACCATCACCGTGAGCTTTATCTCGGCGGCGCACGACAACTCGCGGATCGAGCGACTAAAGACCAGTGGCGTACCCGTCGTGGTTACGGTGACCAACTGCGTCGGAAATATTGGCGGTAGTGGCAGTAACGCGGCGGGGTACACCTGCCGCGGTGCGTACCGCGTGAAGGGCGTGAGATATCGAGAGATCATCGGTTCCAAATCGACGCTCTCATCGGTTGGGAGCACGGTTCAGGGTATCGCCGATCCGCCGCATCCCCGCACGATCGAACTGGCCTCCGCGGTCGCCCGGTCGTCGACCTCGCCCTCGGCGTACGTCGTCCCGAGCGTGCTGGCGCTTCTCTTCGTCGCTCTGACTCTCCTCTTGCTCCGTCGACTTCGCACGCCTCGAGGGTCACAACCGAAGTGGATACCACCCGCGGATAATCCGTCCACGTCGTAACCACTGCGGCGCCAACCACCACATGCGACAGTGGTGTAGCCACCACAGAAGCGCTTCGGATATCAGCCTTGCGACTGCCGATCGCCGCGGTAAGACTCCTCGTGATTGGCGTTTGAAGACATCTCCATGGGGGGCCCGGTGCGACAGATTTACTCGGATGACGTCGAATCGTGAAGTCCCACGCCTTCAAGATTGGCGGCTATCGATTTAGGGCCACGTTGCGTAAACGTTGGAGCGGTTACGTGGCGCTCGTGCTCTTCATCGCCATCCTCGGCGGAGTGGCGATGGGAACCGTCGCCGGAGCGCGAAGAACCGAAACATCATTTACGACGCTTCTCAACAGCCGCAACTCGTCACAAATCTTTGGAGCCGTGCAGGTCTACAACCCACAGGCGGGATATAACACTGGCTACAGCGCGTCGGTTATTGAGAAGATTCGTCGACTCCCGCACGTGGAGCGGGTAGCACCGAGGGTGGGCATAAACGCCTTCCCCTTGGGTCCGCACGGTCAGTCGATCCCCGGTGACAGTGGATTCTCGCCGAACGGCAGCGTGAATGGGCTCGAATTCAATCAAGATCGCCTCATCATCACTCAAGGTCGAATGGCCAATCCCCATCGATCGAACGAATTCGTCGCCGACTCGACGACCGTCCGCGAGTTCGGATGGCACCTCGGCGAAACGGTCACCTTTGGCTACTACACGAACGCGGCCGGCGTCGCGGCGGGACTCAACGGACCGAAGATCACCGGAAAGTTCCAAGCCCGACTCGTAGGGTCCGGAGCGATCCAAGCCCAAGGCCTGGTGCAAGATCAAGTTGACAACGTCCAGAACATCATTGTGCTCTTCACCCCGGCCCTGACGCGCCACTACTTGACTTGTTGCGCGAACGACACGTTCGTCGGGATCACGCTCAAAGGAGGGAACCGCTACGACGCCCAGGTGCAAAAGGAGTTCGAACATCTCTTTACGAAAATCGGCGTCCCGCCCCAAACCGAGCTGAACGTTGAACAACGGGTCTCGAATTCGATCACTCCCGAGGCGTTGGCCCTGCTCATTTTCGGATTACTGACCGCCCTCGCCGCACTCGCGATCGCCGCGCAACTGATCGGGCCAACGGTCCGACTCATCGCCAGCGATTCGCAGATCATTCGGGCGATGGGCGCCGATCCGCGCACGACGTTCGTCGACGGCCTAATGGGGGTCATCATGGCGATCGTGGCCGGATCGATTCTTGCGGTCGCTGTCGCGTACGTCCTTTCACCTTTAGCGCCGATTGGACCGATTCGTCCTTATCTCGGGGCCCACTTCAACGCCGACTGGAGCGTACTGGGACTGGGGTTCTTGCTCTTCCTGGTCGCCCTCGGCGTAATCGCGGCGGCCTTCGCCTACCGAAACCAGCCCCATCGCGCATTAAAGAGCACCCGACGGCTCGGCCGGAGCACTTTCGATCCCACGCGGATGGCGGGTAGGTCGGGCCTGCCGATCGCGGCGGTCACGGGCGTCGGCTTCGCCCTCGAGACCGGTGGCGGCCGACGAGCCGTTCCGATGCGTTCGGCGATACTCGGGGCCGCGATTGCGTTGATCATCGTGGGAGCCACCACCACGTTCGCGACGAGCCTGCGAACCCTCGTGTCGAGTCCCCCCCTTTACGGTTGGAACTGGAGCGCGGCCTTGAACGGCGGCGGCGGGGTCGGTGACCTTCCGAAAGCGATCAACGAGCCGCTCGCGAGGGATCCCTACATCGCCACGACGTCGGACGCCTATTTCGCCACGCTGCGTATTGACGGTCAGCCCGTTCCGGTCATGGGCGAGAATCCCGGGGCGAAGATTCAACCACCGCTACTCTCCGGCCACGGTCTGAAGACGGCCGGCCAGATCGTGCTCGGAACAGCGACCATGCAAATGCTCCGCAAATCAGTGGGCGACACGGTCGTCGTCTCGAGCGGACGAACGAAGCCGACGACACTCGAAATCGTGGGCACCGCTACGATGCCCGCTTACGGACAAGCGGGAACCTCTCATCTCGAAATGGGAGTCGGCGCGGTCTTGAACTACACGTTGATCCCACTCTTCGAGCGAGACATCTTCGACCTTCCGCCCGGACCGAACGCGATTCTGATTCGCTTCCGACCGGGCGTCAGTGCCTCGCAGGGTTCGAAGTCCATCCAACACGCCGTCGACCAAGCCGGTGGCGGCGGCGGTAACTCCCCGGGCAATCTCATCAACGCCGTTGAGCGTCCGGCGCAGATCGTCGACTATCGCTCCCTCGGCAGCACGCCCATCGAACTCGGCGCCGTCCTTTCCGGTGGTGCGCTCATCGCCCTCGGTCTCATCTTGCTTTCCTCGGTGCGTCGACGTCGTCGCGACATCGCCCTACTGAAAGCCCTCGGGTTTACGCGCCGACAAGTGGTCGCGACCATCGCCGTCCAGTCCACCATCGCGGTCGGGCTGGGAGCGATCGTGGGGCTGCCCTTGGGAATCTTGGTCGGTCGGACACTGTGGGACCTCTTCGCCAACTCCATTCACGCCATCCCCCACGTGGTCGTTCCCACGACCACGTTGCTGATCATCGCCGGCGTGGCGATCTTCATGGCCAACTTGATCGCCGCCCTTCCGGCCCGTCTCGCGGCGCAAACCTCACCGGCGATTCTCTTGCGCGCCGAGTGAATGCTGACCCCACTAGGCGAACTGGTACTACCACCCTTGGACCATGCGAACCCTCTCGGTATCTTGCTACTGACAACTGGTCACAGGGAGAATGACGATGAGACGCTGGTGCAAATTAGGCGCAAGTTGTGCAATTTTCTCGCTCGTCCTCTCCGGCTTCGCCGGTGTTGCGGGCGCCGGTGGTGACCCCACCTTTCCGTGTGTGGTGGTCAACGTCGACACCTGCACCGTAACCATTCCGTTGACCTCGAATATGAACGAACAGGTGGGCTCGACGATGCCCGACACGAAGCCCTGGTTCGAGAACGTGGATGCCGGCCAAGGCCCCTACGGAATAACAGGTCCGGGCAATCCTGACACCACGTGGGACGGTGTTCCGGGCGCGTTGCAAGGTTCGGTGTGGACCGCAATACTCACGACGGGTTCGGGCGAACCGGCCGGCTCACAGGCCGTTCTCACTTTCGCTCACGTGAACTCGTCGACGACCACGTCCGGACCGGCCCAGCCTTACACCTCGCTCTACGAGACGTATCCTTACCGTGTCACCGTCGGCGCCCTCGCCAAGATCACCGCCCAGGTGACTCCAGTGCCAGCGAAAGGGCACCTGGTCTTGCTGCGCAAGGTCGGCGCGCACTGGGTCTCCGTGGGCGCCTTCACCTATTCCGCTCGTAGCAAGAAGTGGACCATCACGTTCAGGTGGCGGTTCCCCAAGAACGCGACAGAGACCTTCCGTCTCTTGGCCACCGCGGCTCCCGGTCTCTCGGCGACGTATGGAGGGAACTTCAAGGTCGCGTGACCCAGCCCCAAAGTGCCCCCGGCAGGATTCGAACCTGCGCTCACGGTTTAGGAAACCGATGCTCTATCCCCTGAGCTACGGGAGCAATGTTCAATCTTCACTATCTATCGAAACAATTGGACTAACAGCGCACCCCCACGCACCTGCTCGCGTTGATCCGCAATGCTTCCCCACTATTAAAACACGCAGGCCTAGGTCTCTGAATGAAGACCGCCGCGACGAGCAGCGACGTAGCCCTTCGACCGGATCAAGGTGCCTTACTTGTCCGACCAAATCGGGAAATGCGATGATCTCGGCGAAGGGCCGATCGTCGCTCTGGCTGGCAATCTGCTCTCTTCATTCAAAAGGAGGTCCGTACGACACGCTCAATGCTCGTGGTGTTCTGGCCCGGTATGACCGCCGACGTGGCTACCAGGTTCGGCATCGAACGTCTCGGCACAGCCTGTACTGCAGAACGAATAGCCAACGCCTTCGTACGACCGATATGCGGCGGCCGTCTCGGGACTGATGGTCATGCCACAAACGGGGTCAACCGCGCCGTTCGTTGGACCGTCCGGTGTGCTCATTTCGTGCGTGCCATCCGTACCTTCCATTCCATGGCTCCCGTGCATCGTCACCATGTCCTTCGTGTACTTCTCGGGTTGCGCCCCGAAACGTTGGTGACAGCGGTCCGAGCAGAAGTAGTAGAGATCGGGGCCGACCCTTGCCTGCGCCGGCGCACTCTCTTTGCGGATCTGCATCCCACAGACCGGATCGATGGCGTAGCCCCGTCCCCCGCCCCAGCGCTCCTGTTGACGAGAGAGCCACCACACGACCGCCGCAATGGCGAGAAAGAGAAAGTTCAGATACGTCGTGTAGTTCCACTGGAAGTGTGCCGACGTCACCGCTAGGTGGCGCGTCGTGGGCACTCCGTGAAAGAGTCGGAAGATTCCTTCCGTCAAGAGACCGGCGGTCGCCATAATGACGTAAAAGAGACCAACTAGACGGAAAGTGAGTTTCGGACCGTAGAACTTGCGGTAAATGAGGATAAGGGGCATTGCAATGAGGTCCGCGAAGATGAACGCGATGACGCCACCGAAGCTGATCCCGCCCGACCAGAGCGCGGCGGCGAGCGGCACGTTCCCGATGGAGCAGACCCAACTGATGACCGCGACGAGAGGACCGACGAGCGCGTTCTCCAGGCTCGACCAGAATCCGTGGCCGTGAATGAAGAGCGTGTTCCAAACGTGTGTCGGGACAAGGGCCGCCAAAAAGCCAGCCACGGCGTAGCCGATGACCAGTTCGCGACGAAGCATCGTGACATCGGCGACCGCGTAGCTCGACGCATCGGACCAAGCCGCGGGCGAACGGAACTTTTGCGACAACGATGTTTGGTCGAGTTCCGTCTGTTCTTCCATTGACACGCCGGACATCGCGCCGTGGTCGTGTCCACCGACCTCGGGGCCGGTGAGTCGTTGACGCGCGGCCTCGACCAAAGGTCGACGGAACACGAAGCCCCCTACGAGAGCGAAAATGACGATCATGATCGGCCCACCGACGAATTCTGCGGCCATGAACTGCCAGCCGAGGAGAACGAGCATCACGATGCCGAGTTCGACGACCAGATTGGTCGAGGCCACCATGAAGACCATGGCTGAAACGAAGTCTGCGCCTTTCGCGAAGAGAGACTTGGCCATGGCGGTCGCGGCGTACGAGCAACTCGACGACACGGTCCCGTAGCCGGCGGCACGGCTGATCGCCGCCGGACGATGGTTGCCCAATTTGGCCTGCATCTGTTCTTTCGAGATGAACGCCTGAACAAATCCAGAAAGCGTGAAGCCCAAAACGAGTGCCCACAATGTCTCCCAAAACATGAAGAACCCCTCGCGCAGGCTTCGTCCGACGTCGTCAAAGAAACCCATGAAGGTGAGGGAAGCGACGAACTCGGCGTGCACTCTCTACCTCCTGTACGGCTTGCTCAAACCGAAGCCGAGCAGCGTGACTGGACCATGATTCGAACCACAAAGAGCAAGCCACCAACGGTCACTCGAAGAGACGGTGTGAACGCTCGCGCCATGGTCAAGCGTTCGGCGCCACCTGCTCCGATTCACGATCGCACCAATCTTCGAATGGCTTCTTGAGCCTCCTTGACTTTCGCGTCGGCGCTTGGACCCCCTACGGCTAGCGCCTCGGCAACGCAGTGAGAGAGATGGTCATCCAGGAGGTTCATTGCAACGGCTTGAAGCGCACGCGTCGTCGCCGAAACCTGATCGAGAATATTGATGCAGTACTTGTCTTCGCCGACCATGCGCTGGAGTCCTCGAACTTGGCCCTCAATTCGCTTTAAGCGTTTTTGAAGCGCAGTCTTCTGATCGATGTACGCGGGCTTGGTCATGGCACGTCCTTTCACCTCAAATCATATACCCCCAGGAGGTATAGGCCATCGGTCTCCGCACCAAGCGCTTCACGGTCCCGCGATCTCACGTGAGAAGTCAATGCAGGCGGGCCTCGGCGTCCTCGCAATTCTCACTTGGAGGGTTCAAAGAGTCTCGAGCGCGCGAATCGCAGTCCCAGCATGAGTACACCCAAGAAAACAAGGGTGACGACGATGAAGGTGAACGCGGTTCCTTGTCCCGCGATGACTCGCAGAACCATCCCCAAGACAACCGTGGCCAGCCACACCTCCACGCCCGCACCGAGGGAAACGCCATCTTGGCGACGAACGAGCACAATGAGCCAGCCGGTTGCGAGTCCAACCGCAAAGGGCCACGTCGTCGAAGCCAATCCGGAAAGGTTGTCCCCGTGGTGGTGGTTGGAGCGACCGATGCCAACGAAGATCAACACGACGAGAATGTCAATTACGATCCAACGTCGAGTCATAGCGAACGACCCTACCGGTACGAGACGCTGAGGAGCTTTGTTTTTGCGGAATAGATTTGAGATCGCGGCACAACGACCATCACGTCTAAATGGCGGACGAGCTGCGCGATTTCTGTTGAATAGCGATTCGCGACAGCGCGAAAGCGTCGTCGGCAACTCCGCCTCCCAATATTCGACAGAAGAATTGAATACCGACGACCTCACCTTCGAGAATCCGCAAGGCGGATCTCAGAGGCCCTGGAGCACAGCCGCAATATCGGCCGGCTCGACGCGTTCTCGCCAATCGGCGTTGACGAACGCCGCGCGGATGACACTCTGACGGTCAATGACGAACGTGGCGGGCACCGGGAGCGAACGAGAACCGTCGGCGTTTTGAGTCGCCGGGTCATTGCCAAAGACGTTCACTTGGAGATCTTCGAGGTCGCCACTCAACGTGAACTGAACCTTGTAGGCCTGGATGACCGCCTGATCAAGATCGGCCAATACCGGAAACTTCAACTCGTACTTCTCAGTTAACGACAAGCTGTGATCTGGTGCTTGCGGACTGATGGCGACGAGCGTCGCACCATATTTTTGGAAGCTCGGTAACGCTTGTTCGAGATGTCGAAGTTGGATGTTGCAAAAAGGGCACCATTCACCCCGGTAGAAGGTGAGGACCACCGGACCATCAGTCAGCAGTTCCGACAAGGTCACTGGTCTTCCTGCCGCGTCGAGAAGTGTGAAGTCGGGCGCCGGGTCGCCTACGGCCAGTCCCGGTGCAACGCCGGACGAGTCGATCGCGGCCGCACCGGCGGCGATTCGGCTCCCAATCACATCAGGGATCGAATTGGTGATCGCACCGATCTCCTCTTGCTGAGTCGGTATTGGATTACTCACCGCCATAGTTGGACCTCTTCAATCCATCGCGCAGCGTGTCGCTCCGCCCAGCTCTTCGACACCCTGCCCGTAAAGATTGAGCGCAGCGCTTCGCGGTGCGTGAGGGCCAAGACAATGTGACCAATCACCGCGAAGAAGATTGCGTACGCCAATAGGTCGTGGACGAAGGTCGCTCCCGATCGCCACGACACGGGGAAGAAGCGGAACCATTGCAACATCGTCCCCGTGACAAGCATCACCAGTATTGAGGCGGCCACGAAAATGGCGTTGAGTTTCTGGCCCGGGTTGAACTTGTCGGCCTCTAACCTCGACCTTCCGAGGGTTCGCACCCAACGAATCTCCTCACGGGTCCAATAGTTGATTCGTCGAACGTCGCGACGCATCGCTTGGCCCCACGGTCCGATCAACGAAATGATGATGGGCAGCGGCAGCGCGAGTCCGCTCCACAGATGAATCATTTCGATTACGTGGCGCGGCAAGACGATGCCAAAGAGCGAACCAAACAAGAGCGGAATGGCCGTGAAGATCAGTACGAAGAACAGCAGCGCGTTCACCCAATGGGCGCCGCGCTGCACTCGATCGAATCGCAACAGTCGAAGCGACGTGGCGGGAGCCTGGGTGATCGACATATCAGGTCAGCCCGGGATCGGGATTGTTCGGACCGGTCGTGCCGTCCAGCCATCCATTCACCGGGTAGCCGTTTTGCTCCCAAAAGCCCGGTTCGATGACGTCGACCACACGAATCCCCGAGAGCCACTTCAGTGACTTGTAACCGAACATGGGAGCGACGTAGAGGCGCACCGGCCCACCGTGTTCGGTCGTGACCGGAGCACCCAACATCGAATAGGCCACGATCACGTCGGGTAGATGCGCCTGTTCGAGGGTGAGGCTTTCCGTGTCGGCGTTGTCGTAAGAATCGAAACTCACGGCGACCGCACCCGACTTAACTCCGACACGATCCAAGAGATCCGACAACTTGACACCCTCCCATTGAACGTCCGGGACTCGCCAACCCGTCACGCACTGAAAGGCCTTGGTGAAGGAAGTCTGGGGCATTGACTGAAGGTCGGACAAGGTGAAGACCGTGGGGTGATCAACGAGTCCGCTCACCTGCAAGCGATATTTATCCCGACTGATCTTCGGATAGTTGCCGGTGATCGAATAGATGCGAAAGCGATCGCCGCCGGGCAATAGCCCTCCGAGACCCGAACCGATCGCGTCGCCGAGGAAGTTTTGGACGCTATTGCCCAGGGTCACGCCCAACGCCCCCAGTGCGGCGAGGCCCAAGAAAACCCGTCGTCCAACGTTGACACTGTGCGGGGGCACGCCGCGAGGCGACTTAACCGACATTGCTGTCGCTCACTTCAGCAACGCGGTTTATCAGATGAGACGTGTGCGGTCTGGGCCGCGTGCGGGGCATCATCTCAAGTCTGACGTGTCTCGTCGACGAAGACACGTCAGAACGGGCGCCGGCCACGAGCGCGGAGTCCGATTCGGTCATTCGCATCCTCTCTGAGACGTCGTGAATCATTACAACTCGCGGTTTTGGTGACGCCCAATAGGTCACGAACCCCGCCAGTTAGCTACACGTCGAGCGTGGTACCCGTTATCGTCATGCCCTTCGCGACACCGGTCACCGAGACCAACGCACCCACTTTGATGTTCTTCTTGGTGCCCATGGTGAAGTGGGTCATGGCGTCCCAATGTACGACGTAGGTCCTTGCACCGGACACGAAGCTGAACGAACTCGTCGTACCCATTTTGGCGTTGATCTTCGAAATCTTGCCGTGCCAGGTGTGGTGCATGGTCGTGTGTTCGTGCACTGAAGCGCCGGCGGGGACACTCGAGAACGTAGCCCCGAGTCCCAGCGTTCCAATGGCGAGTGAGACGGGCAGAACCAGTGCGAGCAACATTCTCTTCATCGGTGTGTCCCTTCCTGCGCGTAGGCAGCGATGTCGGCAAATCGGACGAGCTCGTCCACCACTACCGTCCGGCACGGGGAGAATGCGTTACAGGCCAGTGAGCGGACCGGCGAACGTCCTGATTTTTCTTGATTTCGCTCGGACAGGCCCCGCTCCCGAAGACGGCTAGCCACCACTCAGCGAGCCAAAGTGGACCAGTACACTTCCTGACAACACGAGCGAGGGTCACGGGCGCGGTGGTTCGAGCGACAGTGCGAAACCCGAAGAGCGGCGAAGGGAAATGAACATCATGGAAAATGAGTTCTCCCACATCGACGACCTGGGGAAACTTCGTATGGTCGACGTCTCGAACAAGCGCCTTACGCGTCGTTCCGCCATCGCTCGGTGTCTAGTGGTCACCACTGCGGACATTGGCGCTCTCCAAGCACGAGAGGACCAACTCGATCCCGTGATCTGTGCGCGCATCGCGGGCGTGTCGGCCGCCAAGAGAACGTCCGAACTGATCCCCTTGTGCCACACACTCAGTTTGAACGATGTCAACGTCGAGTTGGCCCGCCACGACCTCGGTATCGAGGTGACGACCACGGTCACCGCTACTCAACGCACGGGCGTTGAGATGGAGGCTCTGACCGCCTGCGCCTTCGCGGCACTCAGCATCTTGGACACCCTGCAGGACACGGATCCCCTGGCGCGTATCGATGAACTCGAGTTGATGAAGAAGGAAGGCGGGAGGTCCGGCAGCTGGGGACGCCTGGTGGAGAACACCGACACGAAACTCCCGCGCGAGCGCTAGGGACCGGTCGGTCGCTCATCGATATCGGGCGCGGCGCCCCCGAATAGTCGACCAGCGACCATTAAGGTGATGCTTCGTGGAGCACGTCACTACTCACCTCACCGATTATGGGTGCCAGCCCAGGGCGTGCGCGTGACGCCCTCCGGCGACGAAGCTCCAAACCCGGTCTTCGTCTCGGTGCGACCTCACGACCGAGGTCATGGGAACGGCGGTCCGTCCCAGCACGGCGAACCACTGGCGATGCCCAAGAGCGGCCCGCTCATCGACCGCTACGGACGAATCCACAACGACTTGCGCATCTCGGTCACCGACCGCTGCAACCTCCGCTGCGTCTACTGCATGCCCGAGGTGGGCATGACCTTCCAGCCGCGCGAGGCGCTCTTGACCTTCGAAGAAATGGTTCGCGTGGCGCGGGTCGCACGCGCCCTCGGCGTCACCGCCCTGCGCCTGACCGGCGGCGAACCGCTCGTTCGAAAGAATCTCCCGACACTGGTCCGTCAACTCTCGGCGCTGGGCTTTCAGGATCTGGCCCTCACCACCAACGCCATGTTGCTGACGCCCATGGTCGCGTCGCTCAAGGAAGCCGGACTGAAGCGAGTCAACATCAGCTGCGACTCTTTGAAACCGGAACGATTCAACTCGATTCGCCGTCGAGGCGACCTGAAGACGGTCCTTGAAGCCATGGACGCCGCTGAGGCGGAGGGACTCACGCCTCTTAAGTTGAACGTCGTCATTCTGCGAGGCCAAAACGACGACGAGATCTTGGACTTCGCCGCCTTCGCGCGCGACACGGGCCGCGTCGTTCGCTTCATCGAGTTCATGCCGCTGGACGCGCAGGGACGATGGGACAACTCCCAACTGATGGCGGGCAGCGAGATCTTCGAACGTATCTCGGCGCGTTGGCCGCTCGAAGCCATCGACCACGACAGCTCCGCCCCGGCGGAACGATTCGCGTTCGTCGACGGCCGGGGCGAGATCGGACTTATCTCCAGCGTCACGCAACCCTTCTGCGGCACGTGCAATCGACTCCGACTCACGGCCGACGGCGCCGTTCGAAACTGTCTGTTCTCGGACGACGAACATTCGTTACGAGATCTGATGCGCCAGGGAGCGGACGACGAGGTAATCGCGCTCGCGCTTCGACGAGCCGTATGGGAGAAATACCCCGGTCACGCGATCAACGAGCCCGGATTTTTGAAGCCCGTTCGTTCGATGTCCATGATTGGCGGATGAGTCGTCGAGTGGAACGAAGCCGCAGCGCCATGTTCTTCATCGAGGTCACCACCCTTCCGCACTTCGGATCCTGATCGACCTCCTGGCTAGTCTTTGAGCATGGCGACGTATCGCACCGCTCAGGCGGCTGAGTTACTCGGGGTTAGCCCTGACACGATGCGTCGCTGGGCCGAATCGGGACGCCTCGCCTCGACCGTCGGAGAGGACGGTCGACGCTATTTCGACGGCGAGGACCTCGCCGAGGTCGCGGTCGCCACCGCGGCCAGCGCGAAGCCCAAGAGTCCGCGCGCGCAGTCGACTCGAAATCGTTTCGTCGGCATCGTCACCAAAGTGGTAAAGGACAAAGTCGTGGCACAGATCGAGATTCAAGCGGGTCCGCACCGTTTCGTCTCGCTCATCACCCGTGAAGCGGCCGACGAACTCGAGCTCGCTCCCGGTGTCGTCGTTGACGCCGTCATCAAGGCCACGAGTGTCAGCGTGGAGATTCCCGATCGGTTCTAGGGCGCTTCCCACTCAAGCGGGCGAACCGAGTGTCTAGTGCGTTGCGTCGGCGATGAGTGACTGTCCGGTGAGATCACCGGGCGCCTCCCATAGTGAGACCGCGAAACGCTCGATCTCGATCCGGCACCGTGATCCCACTTCGACCTCGAGCGAACCCGTGGTCCGCGCTAACAGCTCCACGTCGTCGACGACGTTGACGAAGATGTCGTAGAAGGATCCCATGTCGGCCACGTCGACGACGGTGCCCAGAAGCGCCGCAGCGCCGACGTCGGACGGGTCATCGATCGCCGATGACACATTTACGTGCTCTGGCGCGACGCTCCACCACACCGCCCGACCCACACCGATCTCGGTGAACGGAACTTCCAGCGGTCCTCCACCCACGTCGATGAGGTTGGACGTGCGCACGGTGCCGAGGTTCATATTCTCTACCCCGAGCAGACGGGCGACCTCCGCTGAGGCCGGTTGAGAGAAGACCGATCGGCTGGCCCCCGACTGCAACACGGCGCCACGAGCCAGCACAATCAATTCGTCGGACAAGAACGCCGCCTCTTCGGGGTCGTGCGTCACCAAGACGGTCGCCAGACCGGACTCTCGTTGAAGACGGCGAAGTTCGCGACGCAATTCGAGTCGTACCGGCATGTCCAGAGCCGAAAACGGCTCGTCCAGCAAGAGAACCTTGGGCGAGGAACAGAGCACCTGCGCCAGACCCACTCGTTGGCGTTGCCCCCCGGACAGATCGGCGGGAAGGCGATCTTCGAGACCCTGAAGGTGTAGGTGATCGATCCAGTAGGCACCGAGCTCGGGCGTGGCGCCGGCGAACGTCAGATGTCGCCAGACCGACATTCGCGGGTACAACGAAAAGCCCTGCGCCACGTAACCGACGCCGCGGCGCTCGACCGGTACGTGTTGCACCATCTCGTCGCCGTACCACACGGGTCCCGGGCTAGGGCCATTAAGGCCCGCCAGGCACCGCAGCAACGCCGTCTTCCCGGAACCGGACGGTCCAAGAATCCCTAGGTGCGTCGTTCTCGACTCGTGGGCGAGGGCGAGATGGAACGTGCCCAGGTGATGGTCAATCTCGAAGCGAACGGGTCGCGGCGTGACCGCCTGGGGTGCCCGGGGCTCGGGCGATCGCGAGCGTCGCGGCACGGGTTTGACCACCTGGACCCGGCTGAGCAACACCACGACGACGGCGACGGCGAGCGCCAACGCCGTGGGAGCCAAGGTCGTGGGTAGTCCTCGTCCACTGAACTGATTTTCCGTGTAGATCGGCAACGACGCCGGGTTGTACGCCAGGATCACCACCGCCCCGTACTCGCCAAAGGCGCGAAGCCACGTCAGGAGCATGCCCGCTCGAATACCGTGTCCCGCCGTCGGTATCGCCACGCGCATAAAACGTGACGCGTCGGTGTGTCCCAGGGTCGCCGCGACATCGAGCATCCCCGTATCGAGCGAGGCGAAGGCCGCTCGGGAGGCGACGATCAAGAACGGTGAGGAGACGAAGGACATGGCGATGACGACACCCGTGAACGAATCCGTGAGATGCTCGCCGAACAGTTGACCCAAAAATGTATACGGGCCGATGAGATAGACCAGCACGATGCCACTCATCAGCGGGGGTAGCGCTAAAGGTATCTGCACGATCGTGCCCACGACGGCTCCGATCGGTCCCGTCGAGCGCGCCAGTAGGTACGCGAGTGGCACCCCGAGGACCGTGACGATGGCGAGAGAAACGGTCGCCCCGCTCACCGATATCCACAGCGCGGGGAAGAGACCGGGCACGTGAAAGCCACGTTGAGGCGCCGTAATGAAGCGAACGACGAAAGCAACCAGGGGATATCCCAGATAGATAACCAACAGGCCGCCCAACCAGAGAAGAGGACTTTTGTGCGCCCTCGAGTACGTCACGACGTGGTCGTGGTCACCGGAACGGTGGTCGTGGTGGTCGTGGTGATTGACGCATTCGTCACTACCGAGGGCACGATCGGCGTGACGCCGTACTTCTTCAGAATCGACCGGCCGGCCGAACTGAGCAAGTACTTCACGAACGCTCTGGCCGCGGCTTGGTGCGGCGCCCGGTTCAAGATCGCCACCGTGTATTGGGCGAAGAGGTCGGTTCCGGTCAGGGGCACCGTTTTGAGGTGAGCCGCCGAGGCTTCCACGCCGTAGAAGAATCCGGCGTCAAGTTGGCCCGCTTGGAGGTCGCCCACGAGCGCGGTCTCGGGAAAGACGTTCGACGTCGACGTGGCGAGAGGGTTGAGCGCCGGAATATTGTGCGTCAACGCCGTGCCCTCCAGGGCATCGACCGCGAGCACGCCCTTGGGATCCGTGGCGGGGTCGGTCCGGCCGAGCAGGAAACCCGGAAGGTCGACGACGTTGAACCAGGATTTTGTCTGGAGATCCTTCGCGAACTTTGACTTCGAGTAGTAGCCGAGCGTGAGTGGCGATATCCCAAACTCGCGGTACGACGAGACCCAGTTGCCGTTGCTCGCGCCCTCGAGTGAAGCGTTCACAGTGGGCGAGGCGCTAATGAAGACGTCTCCCACCAAGGTTTTTCCCGAGATCTCACCCGCGAGGGCCGACGAGCCAGCCGAATAGCCACTCACCGTGTAGCCCGTGGCCTTGTGGAAAGCCGGGCCGAGATGCTGCTCCATCAGATCAAGAAATGAGCCAGCGTAGAGAACATTGACGGTGCCCGACGCCTTCTTCGTCGCGGCGCCCGAGGTGACGCCCGCGAGCGGAACGACGAGACCGGCCCCAACCAACGACGTCACCAGCAGTCGCCCGACGACCCGGTGGCCATGAAGAACTCCGGCATGAACAGATCTGCGTGACATGGTCGCTCCTCCGTTACGTTGCGCATACTGTACTATCGCGAATTATTCGCCGTATATATTGTCGCAGGGGCCCAGTTTCCCTGCATATGCACGTTTAGGTACTTTGCGACCGAGGTCCGATACGGCGTACGCCGCAGATTGCGCATTCGTCGCTCGCCGCGCTCCGGGCGAGGCGAACGCCTCAGAGTTTCATCGAGTCGACAATAGGATGTGGCGAATGTCGTCAGCTCCAACTTCTGATTGGCTATCGATCACAGAGAATCCGCTGTCGCCGGACGAACTCTCCAGCTGGGTGATTCGTCCCAACTGTGGAGCGGTCGTTACGTTCTCCGGCGTTGTCCGGGATCATTCGAGTTCGAGAGAACGTGATTGCGCTCGAGTACGAAACCGACGCCGGTTTGGCGCAACAGCGCCTGCGCGCCGTCGTCGATGAAGCGCGAAAGCGGTGGCCCGAACTGGAAAGAGTCGCCATCCATCACCGCATTGGCCGAGTCGAACTTTCGATTTCGACGGTCGTCGTCGCGGTATCGGCGCCGCACCGTGACGTGGCGTTCGAGGCTGCTCGCTACTGCATCGATTCGTTGAAAGCGAGCGTGCCGATGTGGAAACGCGAACTGTGGGAGGGCGGATCGGCCTGGAGTGATGAGACGTCGCCCATCCTCAACGCTCGAGACCAATGACGAGTGAGTCGCGAATGAAATGCCATACGAGGGCCATCCGATGATCTCGTACGAAGAAGCCCGAAAGTTCGTCCTCCAGGATCTTCGGCCGCTCGCGCCCAAGAACATCGAACTGAGGGACGCCCTCGGTTTGGTGACCGCGGGTGTCGTACTCGCGCGCGAACCATCGCCGCGTTTCGCAAACTCCTCGATGGACGGCTTCGCCCTCCGGGCCGAGGACACCAGGGACGGTGAGGTCGACCTCGAGATTGTGGACACGATCTTCGCCGGCGACGTCGGCGCCACGAGGGTGCGTACGGGCCAGGCGGCTCGGATCATGACCGGCGCTCCCCTACCCGACGGCGCCGACAGTGTCTGCATGAGAGAGGAGGCCACGGTCGACGCCCAAGGGCACACCGTACGCATTCACCGATCCGTACTTCACGGGGACTTCGTACGTCTGGTCGGCGACGACGTCAACGTTGGCCAAGAACTCGTCGGCGTCAGCGTCGAGATCGGACCGGCGTTGCTGGGCGTGCTCGCCAGTCAGGGAATCGCCTCGGTCTTCGCGCACCCGCGACCTCGCGTAGGCGTCCTGTCCACCGGCAACGAGCTCTCGGATTCCACTGACGACCTCGGGGCCGCAATGATCCGAGACGCCAATCGCCCTTCACTGCTCGCCTCACTGGCGCGCTCCGGATTCACGCCCGTTGACCTGGGCATCGCCGGTGACTCGCCCGGGGACATTACCGCGGCTCTCGAGCGCAGTCTCGACACTTGTGACGCAGTCGTTTCCACCGGCGGCGTCAGTGTCGGCGACGCCGACTTCGTCAAGTCAGTGCTCGCGGAACTCGTCGGCGACAGTGCGCGTTCGATGCAAGTGGCGATCAGACCCGGGAAGCCTTTCGCGTTCGCCCTCGACCGGTCGTCGGGAACCCCTTTCTTTGGTCTCGCCGGCAATCCGGTCTCGACCCTGGTGGGCTTCGAGCTCTTCGTGCGTCCGGCGCTGCGCCTTCTCGCCGGGCAACATGAGTTGGACCGTCCGACCACTTCCATGATTCTCAACTGTCCCCTGTCCCGGCGTCGTGACGGCAAACTCAATCTCGTTCACGTGAGCGTCCGATGGGAAGGCGACGGACGACTCCACGTCCAGCACGTCAGTCGCCTCGGGTCTCACCTCCTCAGCGCGATCGCGGACGCCAATGCCATCGCCCTGGTTCCCGACGGCGACGGCCTGGAAGTAGGACAAGAGGTTGCCGCGATGATCATTGACACCGAACGATTGAACGACCACTGACGTGGCCAAGCTCATTCTCTTCGGCCCCGCGCACGACGCGGCCGGGAGACGCGAGGATGACTTCGACGGGCCGACGCTCGGCGACGTCCTGAAAGCGGCCGTCACTCGATACGGGGCGGATTTCGAGGCCCTGCTCGAAATCAGCCAGGTCTGGCTCAACGGCGAGCCGGCCGCGCCCTCCACGGTGCTCGAAGCTCACGATGAAATTATGGTGCTCCCACCGGTCTCCGGAGGATGAGGCGATTCCTCTCCTTGGAGCAGTGCAACGGCGTGGGGTAGGACGTCCAGTATCGCTTCGAGACACTCCATCGCCCCCTTCGGCGAACCGGGAAGATTCACGACCAGGCTGCGACCGACGGTGCCCGCGCGCCCACGCGAAAGTCGACCGAGGGGATTGACGAGTCGCATGGCTTCGCTCAGTCCCGGCGCTTCGCGGTCGATGACTCGTAACGTCGCCTCGGGAGTGAGATCTCGGGGTGAGAACCCGGTTCCCCCCGAGGTCACGACGACGCCGCCGAATCCCTGAACGAGTTCGCGAAGAGCACTCTCCACCGACGCCACCCCGTCGCCCACGATTCTCACCTCGACCACTTCGAAGCCGGCCTCGGCGAGTCGCGTCCGAAGCAGCGGCCCGGCTACATCCGATCGCGTTCCGGCCGCGGCCGAATCCGACACGATGAGGATCTTGGCCGCGAACTCCACCCCATCGAGCGTAGGGGATTCGTAATTGGCGCGGCGTGTCTTAGTCAGCGTCCGATTCGGAACGGACCGCTAGCCGCCCGCCATGGCCCCAATCACGAAGAACGGTTCTACGCCGGAGACCACCGCCGCCGGTAGCGGTGCCTCGGGATCGTCGTGAGAGATGTCCTCTTCGCAGGCGAAGAAGCGTACGAAGGGGCGACGGCGCTTGGTGGTGGGGTCTCGAATCGTGCCCAGCAATACCGGGTAGCGACTCTCCAAGGCGTCGACCACCGAACGTTGGCTGGCGACGCCCACCACGTCGAGTTGGACCTCGCGACTGACGTTGACGAGGGTCTTCAAATGGGCCGGTAAGACGACTCGAATCATGCCAGCGTCTGAACCTCGACCGACAAGACCGCGGGCAGATCGCGCACGATAGCCTCCCAGCTGTCGCCCTCGTCATTGGACGCGTAGACCTGACCACCGGTCGTGCCGAAGTAAAGACCGCAGCGGTCCAAGGTGTCTACGCTCATCGCGTCGCGCAAGACGTCCACGTAACAGTTGCTTTGTGGGAGACCCTTGGTCAAAGGCTCCCACTCGTTGCCCCCGCTTCGGCTTCGGTACACTCGCAGCTGACCGTCGAGCGGGTAGTGCTCGGAGTCGCTCTTGATCGGTACGACGTAGACCGTCTCAGGCTCGTGGGCGTGGACGTCGATCGCGAATCCAAAGTCCGTCGGCAGATCGCCACTGACCTCCACCCATGAGTCCCCGGCGTTGTCGGTACGCATCACGTCCCAATGCTTTTGCATGAACAAGGTGTCGGGCTTCGAGGGGTGCATGGTGATGTGGTGAACGCAGTGTCCGACCTCGGCATCCTCGTCGGGGATGCCCTCCGAGTGCAGACCCTTGTTGATCGGACGCCAACTCTTGCCACCGTCGTCGGTGCGAAACGCACCGGCCGAAGAGATGGCCACGAATATTCGATCCCGATCATTCGGGCTCACAATGATTGAGTGCAAACACATCCCGCCGGCCCCGGGCTGCCACGACGAACCGGAGTCTTGGTTGCGCAGGCCCGACATTTCGCTCCAGATCTGGCCACCGTCGGTCGACTGGAAGAGTGCGGCGTCTTCCACCCCGGCCATCACGGTGTCGGGATCCGTCAGGGACGGTTCGAGATGCCACACCCTCGCGAACTCCCACGGGTGGGGCGTGCCGTCGTACCACTGGTGCGTGCCGGGCACGCCGTCATAGTTGAACTGATTCCCGACTGGCTCCCACGTCACCCCACCGTCGTTCGATCGTTGGATGAGTTGACCGAACCAGCTGGTGGTCTGCGAGGCGTAGATCCGATTCGGATCGACGGGCGAACCCTTGAGGTGATACATCTCCCAGCCCCCGAAGAATGGGCCGCTGACGTCCCAATCCTTGCGCAGACCATCCGACCGCAAGACGAAGGCACCTTTTCTGGTTCCTACCAGCACTCGCACGCTACTCATGTCGACACCTTTCTGTGCTGCGTGAAACGTTCCATTATTTTTTAAAGAGTAGCGCTCACGTCGCACACCGGCTCTGAATTTTTGACTTGACTGATTTGTTTTGGTGGTCTATCTCCGCAGATGCCGATCGGTCCTCAGACCGATTCCGACGTCGATTTTGACCCATGCGGATTACGAGCGCTTGACCCTCCCACGAAGGGCGGCAAAGCAGAGGGTCATGCTGACGAGAGAGACCAGCCCTACCGCTAACAAGGCCTGGCCGAGCGGAACCCACTGGGCGCCACCGCCTACTTCGAGCGAGCGCAGGCCGCCGAGCAGGTACGTCACTGGATTGAACTTGGCCACGGTGCTCAGCCAACCGGACAGTTGGCTTCGTGGCACGTAGGACGACGTCAAGAATAAGAACGGAAAAAAGAGGAGAAACGCCGAATTCACCGCCGCCGGGTTACCCGTCTTCAGGGCGATCGCGTACCCAAAGGCCGCGAAGGACAAACTCCAGAGTGATGCCAACAACATGAATCCCACGACGCCAATCGGGCCGCCATGAAACCGAACACCCAGAATGAACCCCAAGACCAGGATCGGAATTGTCAAGAGGGCGGCGACGGTGACGTCGGCCACCATGTGACCCAGCAGGATTGCCGTTCTCCTCACCGGCGTCAGAAGAAGCCGGTCAAAGTACTTGCTCTGAATATCGAGGACCAAGGCCGGGGCCCGTGACAC
Source organism: uncultured Acidimicrobiaceae bacterium (assembly GCA_963716515.1). Lineage (GTDB taxonomy): Bacteria > Actinomycetota > Acidimicrobiia > Acidimicrobiales > RAAP-2 > RAAP-2. The sequence continues at coordinate 318,365 of OY970319.1, read as the reverse complement.
GCCGGTCACCCCCAACAGAATTGCCGTGGCCATTTCGAACGACGTGTAACTGAAGTGCGGAATGGACGCCGTCACTTTCTTCAATGTCGCAATGTTGACGATGAAGAAGAACAGCGCGATGAACACGGGCGGAATGACCGACGTGGCGTCTCGCGGCACAGCCCGCAGTGCGCGTCCCGCGATCGACGACAGGTCGCGGAAGATCCCAGCGGGTCGAGCGCCGATCGCGACGTCCGACCCCGTGGATTGGATTGAGTCAACGTCAGGGGTCATGAGGGATCCTCCTGAGATTCCGTGCGTTCGATGTGGGTGCCAGTAAGTTCCAAAAACACGTCATCCAACGTCGGCGTACGAAGGGTCAGATCTCGCACGATGACGCTGGTCCCGGCGAGCGCCACCGCGACGGGACTGATCGTCGCCGAGCCGGTACTGGTCGTAATGACCAACTCGCTTCCGTGTACTTCGACGTTCTGCACGCCCGTCACGTTCTCCAGTACGGAAAGCGCCTCCGAGGTGTCCCCGTCCACGCGGACGAATATCAGATCAGAACCCACCGCCTTCTTAAGGTCATCGGGAGTCCCTTCAGCAACTATCACGCCCTGGTCAATGATGCCGACTCGATGGGCCAACTCATCGGCTTCTTCGAGGTACTGCGTGGTCAGAAAGATCGTGATGCCCAGCTCATCGTTGATGCGACGAACCTCGGACCACACTTGCAGTCGGCTCACCGGATCGAGCCCCGTGGTGGGCTCGTCCAGAAAGACAACTTCGGGATTGTGGATGAGGGCTGCGGCGAGATCGAGGCGTCGTTTCATACCACCGGAGTAAGTGCCGACCATTCGGTCGAGGAAATCACCGAGATCGATCAACTCGGTGAGCTCGCTCACTCGTCGTTGGATCTCTCGCCGTCTGAGTCCGTAGAGACGGCCTTGCAACGAGAGAATCTCTGTACCGGTCTGTTTAGGGTCAAGGGCGGCCTCTTGGAGTGCCACGCCTATTCGAAGTCGAACCTTTCCGGGATCTGATTCGACGTCAAATCCGGCAACGGTCGCCCGCCCGCCGGTCGGAGCGAGGAGCGTGCACAACGTGTGGATCATTGTGGATTTTCCGGCCCCGTTGGGACCGAGAAAACCGTAGATCTCGCCTTTGGGAATTTGGATGTTGACGCCGTTGACCGCCCGGACATTCCCGAAGTGCCGCACGAGATGTTCGGTTCGGATGGCGTCGATTTGCGATGCAGTCATTTCCTTTTCGATCCTACGAATTGAGACGGAGTGGAGCCTGAGAACTCTGAGTTGTAGAAACAACGCCTCGCTGCCTCCCGGAACATTTCATTCCTTTGAAAGGGATCCGAGTGACAGCGAGACGTATTTAGAGTACAACGCCGCTCATCACGAGCAAAGTTGATTTTGGTGACCCGCAACGCAAGAATCCTTGACGTTGACGTCAACAGAAATCCCGATCACGCGAAGCTCGTTAAGCAGATCGTAAGTATTGTCATTGCCAACACTGGGCGGACCCAACGTCCCTGACTCGAATCGAACGTTTGATTATTGATTTAATCAGTTGGGGTCGTTGGCGTCGCCTTGGTCCCGGAGGGGGCTCAAGAACCCACTAGTAGCGTTGATAGTCGTGACCACGTCTCTCTCGCGGAAGCGTCAACCCTGGCGCGCGCTCGTCTCCGCCATGCGACCAACCCAGTGGGTGAAGAACGGTCTCATCGCCGTCGCCCCTGCGGCGGCACACAGCTTGACGCACGCTGACGTGTTCTGGCGCACGGCGACCGCCTTCGTCGCATTTTGCTTCATGGCGTCGGGTATATATCTCATCAATGACGTACGCGACGCACCGTCGGATCGACTCCATCCCACCAAACAGTTCCGGGCCATCGCCTCGGGCGAACTGTCGTCGAGAGCGGCGCTCACGAGTGCCGTCGTGCTCATCGTCCTCGCCTTCGCCATCCCCTTCACGCTGTCGCGTTCACAGGGTTTACTGCTCATTCTGGGACTGTATTTCTTCGTCTCCGTTAACTATTCGCTGTGGCTGAAGAACATGGCGATCATTGAACTGGGCGTCGTGGCCAGCGGATTCTTTCTACGCGCCTACGGCGGAGCTGTGACGTCGCACATCACCGTCTCGACGTGGTTCCTCGTCGTCATCTCCTTCGGCGCGCTGTTCCTAGTGGTGGGGAAACGGGCCAGCGAATTACGACACGTGGGCGAGACCGGTACCCGACCCGTGCTGGCCGAATACACGCCGGAGTTCTTGCGCTCTGCGCTCACCATGAGCGCCACCGTGGTCGTCACCGGTTACTGCTTGTGGGCCTTTGACACCACGTCCACCGGTCTCTCGGCCAACCTCAACGACTTCGTGCCGATTCGTCTCTCGGTTGTCCCGGTCGTGTTCGCCATGCTCTTCATCATGCGCTCCGCGGAGGCCGGCGACGGCGCCACTCCCGAGGAACTCCTCCTGCACAACCGCACCGTCCAGGCGCTCGCCCTGATCTGGATGCTGCTGATCGCCTGGGGCGTCTACGGATGAGCCGCGTCACGCTCCACGGATGGGGTCGCACCACCCCCGGTATCTCAACAGTGCGCCACGTATCGAGTGAGGCCGAGATCACCGCGACCTTCGAATCGTCTGGCGCTCTGATCGCGCGCGGACTCGGGCGCAGCTACGGTGACGCCGCCCAGGTAAGCGGCGGCACGGTGCTCGTCAGCGAAAACACCGACGTGGGGCCGGTCGACGACGAAGGCATAATCGAAATCGGTGCCGGCGCCTCCCTCGATCAACTCCTCACCCAATGCATCCCCCAAGGCTGGTTCCTACCGGTGACACCCGGTACCCGACAGGTCACGATCGGCGGCGCGATCGCCGCAGACGTGCACGGAAAGAATCATCACCTCGATGGCTCTTTCGCGCGCCACGTCCTCGCGATGCGCGTCGTGACCCCCGGAGGCGCGGCGACGGTATCCCCGGATCTCGACGGTGAACTGTTTTGGGCGACCATGGGTGGCATGGGACTGACGGGGGTGGTAACCAGCGTGACGCTCAAGTTGCTCCAGATCGAAACCGACCAGGTACTGGTGGACACACAGCGGTTCTCCAATCTCGACGAGGTTATGGGCGAGATGACGAGCGGCGACGAGAACTTTCGTTACTCGGTGGCCTGGGTCGACTGCATGACGCGCGGCACAAATATGGGGCGCGCGGTTCTCACTCGAGGTGACCACGCCCGAGCGATCGACGTCAGTCCGGTGTCGTTGCGAGCGCCGAGCCCGGCGCGAATCACCGTTCCCTTCAACGCCCCGAGCGGTCTGCTGAACCGATTCACCGTGAAGGCCTTCAACGAGGCCTGGTTCCGAGCGTCGCCGCGTAGCCAGCTCGCCAAGCCTGAATCGATTTCCTCGTTTTTCCATCCCCTCGACGGCATTGGGAACTGGAACCGTCTGTACGGCCGCCGCGGATTTGTGCAGTACCAGTTCTGCGTGCCCGAAGGATCCAGCGACACCGTGCGCCGCGCAATCGAACACCTCTCCTCCTCGGGCGTCGCCAGCTTTCTGGCCGTGCTGAAGCGCTTCGGCCCCGCGAGTCCTGGCCCGCTCTCGTTCCCCATGCCGGGCTGGACGCTGGCACTCGACCTACCGGTCGGTCCCGCGTCCCTGCCGCGACTGCTCGACGACCTCGACGAGTTGGTCCTGTGCGCGGGTGGACGGGTTTATCTCGCCAAGGACGCACGCCTCAGCCCCGAGAAGATGCGGGCCATGTATCCCATGATCGACACCTTCCTCGCGATCAAGAATCGAGTGGATCCCGAGCACCAACTGTCGAGTGACCTAGCGCGCCGACTCGATCTCGTGGGGGCGTGACGTGGAGAACGCCTTTGGTCAACCGCAGCGAGTGGTCGTGCTCGCCGGGAGTTCCGACATCGCGCGCGCCCTCACCAAGAAGCTCTGCGCGGCGCGCGCCCACACCTTCGTGCTCGCCGGTCGAGATAAGTCACTGCTGAAAGAAGCGCGGGCCGAAGCGCTCGCGGCCGGCGCGAGTCACGTCGACACCGTGGTCTTCGATGCCCGTCACCCATCGAACGCCGAGCGCACCGTGACCACGTCATTCGAGAAGGCGGGCGGTGCGGTGGACTTGGTGGTGATCGCGGTAGGAATGCTCGGTGATCAGCAACGGTTCCAAGACGATCCGGCACTCGCGGCGGAGATGGCCACGGTGAACTTCACGTGGCCCGTCGCCGCGCTCGCGCGAGTGCGCAGTCTTTTAGTCGCCCAAGGCAGCGGGCGGATCCTGGTGATCTCATCGGTCGCTGGCGTTCGGGTACGGCGCGCCAAGTATCTCTACGGCGGCACCAAGGCTGGCCTCGACCGACTCTGCGTCGGACTGGCCGATTCCCTGGAGGGCACCGGCGTGTCGATGCACATCGTGCGACCGGGCCACGTCCGCTCGCGGATGACCACCGGGGAGAAGGAACCGCCGTTCGCCACCGGTGTGAACGACGTGGCCGACGACGTCATGAGGGGACTCGCCGATCGACGAAGGATCATCTGGAGCCCCCCGATCCTGCGCTACGTCTTTTTCGTCTTGCGACACCTGCCCGCGCCGCTGTGGCGCCAGGTCACCGACGCAATGGGTCGCTAGTGGAACGCGAGCCGACGTGAGGATTCTCGTCGCGGAAGATGACCGGACCCTCCGCGAAGTCCTCCAGCGAGGGCTGCGAGAGGCCGGGTACGTCGTCGACGTGGTGGCCGACGGCGAAGCGGCGACCACGATGCTCAAGGACAACGAGTACGAAGTAGCGATCTTGGACTGGCGAATGCCCAAGCGCAGTGGCGTAGAGACCATGGCGTTGGTTCGAAAGTTGGGCGTCACGACGCCCATCCTCATCTTGACCGCCCGTGATGCGCCGCTCGATCGAGTCGAAGGGCTCAATACCGGCGCGGACGATTACATGGTGAAACCCTTCGACTTCGGTGAGTTGGTCGCCCGACTGTCGGCCCTACAACGACGACCGGCGCTGCGGTTCAACGAGGAGATCCGCTGTGGTGATCTTGAGTTCGATGCGGCGACGCGCGAATTACGCGCCGCCGGGAAAGACATCGATCTCACGTCCACCGAGCGCCTCCTTATTGAACTACTGCTGCGGCGAAGTCCCGCCGCTGTCTCTCGTCGCACTATCGCCCATCAAGTGTGGAGCGACCAAGCCGACGTGGTGAGTTCGAACACCATTGAAGTGCACGTCGCGAGGATTCGCTCCAAGATCGCCGGGTGCGAGGCGAAGATCGAGACCATCCGAGGATTCGGCTATCGCTTGATCGCGTCGTGAAGACCGAGCGGTCCGAACGCGTTCGGGCGGCCAAGGTCGCGGTCGTGGCCACCGCGATCGGCATGGGCGCCTACGTGTTGATCGCCTTCATCTTCAATCTCACCTTGACCGGCCACTTGACGTCACAGGTCGACGTTCGACTCGGCCAACGATTGGCCCTGGCGGTGAAGAACGGGGGCCGGCCAGAAGCGTCGGTGGACGGGGTTTCCGATAAGAAGGCCGGGGATCAAGACAACGACGACGCGCCTATCTTCGTGTGGAAGGTGGCGTCGAGCGGCGTCCCCACCGCGCTAACGCTCGGCGCGCCGCGACTTCCTTCGAAGAAGTGGGTGGCGGGCGATGGCACATTGCGAATCGATGGCTCCACGTTTGGTATGCGGGCCGAGACGTTTCACGCCGGTTGGCTGGTGGCGGGAGAGAGCTTGGCCGACGTCGAGCGAGTTCGAGCTTCGTTGATCAACGCCGAGCTGATCTTCGGCGGCGCGTTGCTGGTCTTGATCTACGGCGCCTCGTTCATCGTGGGCATGCGCGCACTGACGCCGATCGCTCGCGCCCAACGTCGTCAGAGAGAGTTCACCGCCGACGCCTCTCACGAATTGAGGACTCCGTTGAGCGTCATCGAAGCCGAGGTATCGATCGCGCTCAGCAAAGAGAGAGACGCGGCGGCGTACCGATCGGCGCTCGAACGCATCGGCGGTGAGGGCCAGCGCCTGCAGCGCATCGTCGGCGACCTCTTGTGGCTCGCCCGTTTTGACGAAGAGCGAACGCAACAGATTGAAGCGACCGCCGACCTCGAAGCCGTTGCCTTGGCCTGCACGCAGCGATTCCAGATCGTGGCCGAGACGTCGCAACTTCGCCTCACCTTTCGGAAGTTCGGCGAAGAGGAGGCCATCGTTCGGGCGCCGCCCGACTCCCTCGACCGCCTGGTCGGCGTCCTCATCGACAACGCGTGCAAGTTCGCCGGCCCGGGAGGCCGAGTGGAGGTAATCGTCGCCACGCAGGTCAACACGGTCACCCTCGAAGTCGACGACAGCGGACCGGGAATCGACCCTCAAGAGCGCGACCTCATCTTCGACCGATTCCATCGCACGTCCACGCCGGCCGGCGGAACCGGTCTCGGACTCGCGATCGCCGACTCGATTATTCGCGCGACCCAGGCCCATTGCACGATCGGCACGGCGGCCATCGGCGGGGCCAAGTTCGAAATCACGTGGCGCCTCGTCCCCGCGAAGTTGAGCGGCGAACGATTCACCAAAGACGGTCACGACGACGCGTGAGAGCGCAATAGCCTCTGTTTTCAGCGATTGGGCGGCCATTACGACCAATTTCGTTGACGAGCCAATGTAAGAATTAGTGAAGAGTCGAAGGACCTTAATGAGGCCGTAAGGTTCGCTCTTTAAAATCAAATGCATGACCAGCACGGACCCCGGCAGCCGCGCGTTCAAAAGCGCCCTCGCCCGGACCGGTGCCGCACCGCTCCTCGAGCAGCGGGCGACCCGATGACGGTTGACGACCGCAAGGTCTTCGAGCGTCGCCCGATCCCATCGCACGCCGGGGGTGCGCCACGAGTGCGCCACTTCGGTACCCAAGCCAACGCGCGACTCACCAGTTCCACCGCGCTCGTGCTCTTAGTGCTGCTCGCCATCGAAGGCGTTACCGTAGTGCGAGTTGGGTCGATGCTCACTTTGCACGTCTTCATCGGAATGCTGTTGGTCCCTCCCGTGCTGGTGAAACTCGCGAGCACCTTCTGGCGGTTCGCCAAGTACTACAGCGGCTCGCGCGAGTACCGTGAAAAAGGTCCGCCGACGGTGGCGCTTCGACTGCTCGGTCCCTTCGTCGCCTTTACCACCATCGTTCTCTTCGCGTCGGGGATCCTGCTCCTGCTAGGACCGGCGGCCTGGCGGGGCGACATGTCGTTGTTGCACAAGGCGAGTTTCGTCGTCTGGTTCGCCTGCATGACGATCCACGTGCTCGGCCACCTCAAAGAGACGGCACAACTTTCCACCCAGGACTGGGTCCGTCGCACCAGGGTCCGCGTGGCCGGTTCGCGCTCGCGCCAACTCGCAGTCCTGGCGAGCCTCGCTAGCGGCGTGGTCCTCGCCTTCGCGACGATTCCCTCCGTGGGGACGTGGATGGTGGCCCGGTGAGTAATCATGGAACCGTGAATCGGCACCGGCCACCGATCCATGAAGTGCGCGGCCCTCGCCACGCTTTGAAGCGGAGTCCCAGTCGCCGCCGCCGATTCCTGCGACGACACCGTCGCGTCGTGGGCGTCGTATTGCTCGCCTTCGCCGTGGTCTTCACCTGGCTGTCGTTCTCCCTCGGCGGCGCACTGTTGAATCCCGCCCTCGGCAGCTCTTTAAGTTCGCGATTCGCCGAGTGGGCTCGCGGCCACGGCGGCTCCAGCATCGTCAACTGGGCGGAGAACGAGTGGTACAAACATCACCCGCCGCCCATCGGCGGCACGTTGCCACAGGGTGCGATCCAAAATTCCCCCACCAACTCGCAGACCATCTCGACGTCCGTGCACTACCTTCCCACGCCCCAGCCCATGGTGCCCTTCGCGTCGCCGGCGCTGCCGGGCGAAGGCGCGTGGCATCCCGCCGGTCGCCGCGTCGATGGCATTCCGGCGATCTACGTGACCACCCTTCGCCCCGATAGCGTGCACACGAGCTACGTGGCGGGCGTCGCGTGGATCGACACGAAACTCCTTCACGCGTCGCTCTATTCGGGCAGCACCATTCCGGGCGGTGGCCCCTTCCCCTTGTCGGCCCCGGTCAAGACCTTGGCCGCGCGAACCCTCGTCGCCGCCTTCAACGCCGGTTTTCTCATGTCGAACGCGAACGGTGGCTACTACACGGCCGGAAGAACCGAGGTACCACTTCGTAAGGGCGCCGCGTCCTTCGTCGTGTACCGCAACGGCTCGAGCAACGTCGTGGCCTGGGGAAATAACGTCACGCTCAATCACTCAATCGTGTCGGTTCGCCAGAACCTCGACCTCCTGGTGAGCAACGGCCGTCCCGTCTCCGGACTCGAGGCGAACGACACTACGAAATGGGGCTTCACCCTGGGTAACGCCGTCTACGTCTGGCGATCCGGCCTGGGGATCACGGCCAACGGCGCGCTGGTCTACGTGGGAGGACCGGGGCTCAACATTACGGATCTCGCCAATCTCCTCATTCGCGCCGGTGCGGTGCGCGCGATGGAACTCGATATCAACACGGACTGGGTCAACTTCTCCAGTTACACGCCCTCCACGCCTCACGGTATCGCTTCGGCGGCGAACGGCACGGAACTCCTCCCCGCCATGACGGGAACACCCGCGCGATACTTCGAATCGTGGTGGGCGCGCGACTTCATCACGCTGTCCGCGCTCAAACCTAAGACCGGAAACGGCTAGGCCGTGTCAGCACCGTTGATACCCCGTCACGACCCCGCCGCGGCGTTTGATTCTGAACAGACTCCTACGTTGTTCTTAGGGTCGCCCTTATGGTGACCCCGTATCGTCCCAACATGACCAACGTCACCGCTCGACCGAAGCAAGAAAGTGGAGCCTTCGAAGCAGGTCGCCGGCCGCCCCGAACCCCCCGTCGCGCGCAGCGCGCGCCGCGGCCGCAACTCGCCAACGCGCTCGCCATTGCTGCTGGCATAGGCTTGATTCTCTCTTTCGGCCTCTCCTTCTTGGGCCAGTCGATTAGGTCGTACGAATCGGCCGGAGGATGGTTCACGCTGGCCGGGCGCATCACGGGCATGACCGGCACCTACGCAATGGTGATCATGATCCTTCTCGTGACCGGCCTGCCGTGGCTCGAAGAGACCGTCGGTCAGGTTCGTCTGGTGCGCTGGCACCGAACCGTGGGGGGATGGCCGATCGCCCTCATCGCCCTACACGTCATTTTCATCACCGTGGGCTACGCCGAGGCGTCGCACGTCGGTGTCCTGAGCGAATTCTGGACGTTCATCGTTCACTACCCCGACGTGCTGGCCGCGACTGTCGCCTTCATTCTTCTGGTCGTGGCCGGCGTGAGCTCGATACCGGCGGTGCGTCGGACCATGAAGTATCAGACGTGGTGGGCCGTACATCTCTACCTCTACCTCGCCGTCGTCCTGGCCTTCGCTCACGAGATCAAGACCGGTGTGATGTTCATTGGACACCCCCTCGGGACTGACTTCTGGATCGCCGTCTCGGTCGGGGCGCTCACTTTGGTGCTGGGATTTCGGATCTTCCGTCCCCTGGCGCGAAATCTTCGCCACCAACTACGAATCTCGAATGTCCGTGAAGAGGCTCCGGGGGTCTATTCGATCATCGTCAAGGGTCGCAACCTTTCGAAGCTCGAGGTATCGGGCGGACAGTTCTTCCAGTGGCGCTTCCTGGCCCGAGGCCTCTGGTGGCATTCGCACCCGTACTCTCTCTCGGCGCTGCCCCGACCTCCTTTCCTTCGAATGACCATTAAGCAACTGGGCATGCAGAGCCTGGCGGCCACGCGCCTGAAGCCCGGCACACGAGTCTTCATGGAAGGTCCCTACGGCGTCTTCACCCGGCACGCCCGTCGTAGCGACAAGGTCGTGCTCATTGGGGCCGGCGTCGGGATATCTCCCATCCGTGCACTGCTGGAAGACCTTCCCACGACCACCAAGGTCACGGTGATCCTGCGGGCCTCGAGCGTCGAGGACCTGGTGCATCGAGCGGAGATGACGGAGCTCGTGAAAGAACGTGGCGGCCAACTCCACGAAGTCGTGGGGCCGCGTAAGAAAGTCCACCTCGACGGCCAGCTGCTTCGCAAGCTTCTAGGGAAGCTCAATAACACCGACATCTACCTCTGTGGACCGCCGGCCTTCAGCGCGAGCGTCACCGAGAATCTCTTGCGACTCGGCGCTCGTCGCGAGCGAATTCATCAAGAGGCGTTCGCCTTCTAGGACTGAGGAGTAACGACTATGACACGCAAACTGAAGTGGTCAATGTGAAACCCGCACCGATGGTCATTGCGGGAACCGTCATTGGGCTCGCGGGGGTCTTGAGCTTCAATTCCAGCGCGGTCAAGCTGTCGCTCGGTGCGTTGACGGCGGCCACCGCGCCGCCCGGTTCAACGGCTCCCGCTACTACGACCACCGCGCCACCTGCCGGTGGCTCGACTCCTCCGCCCACGACGTCCGGCGCTGGCGTCACCACCACGACCGCTGTACCGGCGGCCTCGCGCAGCGCTACCGGCGCGGCCGCCAACTACAGCTACGGAATTCTCTCGGTCAAGGTCGAAGCGTCCGGCAGCAATATCACGAACATCTCGATCGCGTCGATCCAAGACGGTGGAAACCCTTACTCGGCCTACGTTGACCAAGCGTCGCTGCCTCAGCTGGAGCAACAGGCGATGAACGCACAAAGTGCACAGATTCAAGGCGTCTCGGGAGCGAGTTATACCACCGCCGGTTTCGAGCAATCCCTCCAATCGGCCCTGTCCAAGTTGGGACTGTGAGTCGAGAGACCACCACCGGTCTTGAATCGCGCCGGATCCTTCATCACGACGAGAAAGTGATGGGAACCGTCGTCACCTTCGATCTCTACGACGATGACGCGGCGACGAACGACCTCGGGCCTTTGCTCACCGAAGCGATTGCCGTACTGCACGAAGCCGATCACGTGTTCAGCACGTACCAACCCGACAGTCCGATCTCGCGGCTCCGGCGAGGCGAGATCACGCTCGCCCAGTGCCCTTCGTTAGTCCTGGAGGTTCTGGAGCTGTGCCGCGAAGCCCGGACCATCTCCGACCGTTGGTTCGACCCCTGGTCGCTGCCGGGCGGGGTGGACCCGACCGGGTACGTCAAGGGCTGGGCCGCGCAGCGCTCTCTCGACGTGCTTCGCCGAAGCGCTGTTCGCGGCGCCCTGGTCAACGCGGCGGGCGACACCGCCAGTTTCGGCGGCCCGCAACCCGGGGCGGCGTTTCGCATCGGCATCGTCGATCCGGCGAACACGCAGCGGTTGGCGTGCATCGTCAACAGTCCGGGCGCGGTGGCCACCTCGGGCGTCTACGAACGCGGCGGACACTTGATTGACCCGCACACCGGGCAACCGGCCTCGCGGGCGGCGTCGGCCACGGTGACCGGCCCGGACCTCGGACTCGCCGATGCCCTCGCGACGGCCCTGGCCGTCGCCGGTACGCAAGCCCTCTCCCTGATGGAGGGACTCCAGGACTACGAAGCCCTCATCATTGGCTACGACGGCACCTCCGCGATGACCTCGGGCTTTCCCGTCGCTCGGGATCCCTCGCCCGTGACTCGACCATCGAAGAGCACGCCGGACTTTTGAAGTGTCGGCGGTGGCGACGCCGTCGCGTCGCTGAGCGGTCGATCTAGTGGGCGTTCTCGCGCAAGTAGCCGTCGAGCTGTGAGAGGAAGTTCTGGAGGTCGAGTGGCTTCGTCAGATAGTCCCGAGCCCCGGCGTCACGGAACCGTTGAATCTGCTCGTACGAGGCGTCGGCCGAGAGCATGACCACCGGGATCGACGCCGTTCGTGGATCGGCCCGCAGCTGTTCCAACACTTCGTAGCCCGAGCGATCGGGCATGTGCACGTCGAGCAGTATCAAATCGGGACGGTGCTGCAGCGCCAATTCGTAACCGAGGCTGCCCTGCAGCGACGTGACCAACTGCACGTTGGGTCGATGGATCATGAGACGTTCCAATAGTCGCACGTTGCCGACGTTGTCCTCGACGTACAACACGGTCGCCGACGGGGGAACGTTGGGATCGGGCGTCGTCGCGGCGCTCGAATCGACCTCCGCAAAGTTCGTCGAGGTCGTGGCCAGGGGCAGCTCGAGCCAAAAGGTGGAGCCCAGGCCCGGTTCGCTCTCCACGCCGAGGGAGCCGCCGATCGCCTCCATCAAGCCCTTCGAAAGGGCCAGTCCCAGTCCGGTGCCCTCGATGCCTCTCGATTCGGCGTCGAGTCGGTCGAAGGGGGCGAAGAGCCGTTCGTGCAGTTCGGGGGCGACGCCCGGTCCGGTATCGGTGACGCGAAGCCGCAGACGACCGGCGTGCTCCTGGCACGTGAGGGTGACCGTCCCTCCGGGGTGGTTGTACTTGATGGCGTTGGAGAGAAGATGCGACAGCACTTGCTTCAAATGCTTCGGGTCGCCCCGGACCAGACCGGTGGCCTCACAGTCGTCGATCATCTCGACGCCGGCGACGGCGGCGTCACTGGACACCGAGGTCAGACATTCGGCCACCAGCCCGTCGATCGCCACTAACTCCAGCGACACGCCGATGCTGCCCGATTCCACCCGCGAGATGTCGAGCACCTCATTGATCAACCCCAACAGATAGCCACCTGATTTGACGATGTAGCTGATCATCTCGAGTTCCGAAGGCGACTCCATCTCCATCTGAAGGATCTGGGCGAAACCGAGCACCGAGTTCAACGGCGTGCGCAGCTCGTGGCTCATGCGCGACATGAACTGGCTCTTGGCGATGTTCGCCTGCTCGGCCTCGGTCTTCGCGAGCTGCAGCGCCCGCTCCGCCTCGACCGATTCCGAAACGTCGCGCGAGATGATGACGGCGCCCGTCGGCTTGCCCCGTGCGTCTCGGAGCGCTCGACCGCGCGACTCGATCATCACCCAGCGACCGTCGGTATGGAGGCCGCGAAATCGAACCTTCATTATTTCGTCGTTGGCGAAGCCGCGTTCCAGAGCTTCCAGGATCAGGCCCCGGTCCTCCGGGTGGACGAAATCGAGGGCCATGCGACCTTCGGTCTCTTCGCGAGTGAAGGCGAACGTCGAATCACTGGAGGGACTCGACTCGACGATCTGCATCTTTTCGTCGATCACGATAATGGAATCGACGGCGGCGTCGAAGATGGCCCGCGACTTCTCCACGCTGGCGGCCAGGGCGTCCACCAACTCGCGGCTTTCGGTGGTGTCGTGACCGACCGCGTAGTACAGGTTGGAGTCCTTGCGGATCGTCCACTTGATCCATCGATAAGTGGCGTCGCCACAGAGCTCGCGCAGGTCCAGTTCGATCGCGCTCGGCGTGACGCCGTCGACCGGGTCAAAGGCGGTGGTGACGCGTTCGAAGTCGTCGGGATGGATGAGGCCCCGGTAGGACTGACCGATCAGCTCCTGCGGATCCCAACCGAGAATCGAATGAAACGCCCCGTTGACCAGGACGAAATTGCCGGAGATGTCGACCACCGACATCAAGTCCGACGAGCTCCAAAAAAACTGCTCGAAGATGACGGTGCCATCGCGGTCACTCATTGGTCACTCTCCTGGGCCCGTGACCGACCCACGTGAGAAGAGAGGGAGAAAGCCATTCCGGAGAGTATTGCACTTTTTGTATGGCCTGGAGTGGGCAGAACGAACCCCGTTCGGTCTGGCGAACCCCAGTGCCCTGAGCACGAACGGCCTTTCGACGAGGCATTTCACGTCGTCGGGGCGGCGACGTCGAGGTTGCGGGGATGATGACAGGCCACGAATCGACCGGGTCGCAGCTCGACGAACGCCGGCTTCTCGGTCGTGCAGAGGTCGGTCGCCGCCGGGCAGCGCGGGTGGAACGAACAGCCGGTCGGTCGATCCGAGGGATCGGGCACGTCGCCACTGATGATGATCCGCTCTCGCCGGGGCGCGTCGGTGTCGTTGAGTTCGGGCACCACCGACAGCAACGCCTCGGTGTAGGGGTGCAGCGGCCTCTCGTAGAGCGCCTCGGCGTCGCCCAGCTCCACGATCTCACCGAGGTACATCACGCCCACGCGGTCCGACACGTGGCGCACGACCCCGAGGTCGTGCGCGATGAAGAGGTAGGTCAGTTTGAACTCGTCCTGGAGGTCGGTCATGAGGTTCAACACCTGGGCCTGGACCGAGACGTCGAGCGCCGAGACCGGTTCGTCGGCGACGACCAACGACGGGTTCAGCGAGAGCGAACGCGCGATGCCGATGCGCTGGCGCTGGCCGCCGGAGAACTCGTGGGGATAGCGCCGCAGCGCCGAGGGGTCGAGTCCGACCGTTTCGAAGAGACCGCGCACCCGCGAGGCGATCTCGGCGTCGCTGCCGATCTTGTTGATCCGCATCGGATCGGCCACGATATCCCCCACCGTTCGGCGAGGGTTCAGTGACGCGTACGGGTCCTGGAAGACCAGTTGCATCTGACGGCGGTGCGGACGTAGCTGGCGACGCGACAGCGTCGTGAGCTCCACGCCGTTGAACTGGACGCTGCCCGAGGTGACGGGCAGCAGCTGCACCAGACAGCGAGCCAACGTCGATTTGCCGCACCCCGACTCACCGACGATGCCGAGCGTCTCGCCCCGCTTCACTTCCAGCGAGACGCCATTCACCGCGGTGTTGAGCGTGCGCAGTCCCTTGACCCGCCGTCTCGACGCGTAGTTCTTGACCACGTCGGTGGCCCGCAAGAGGACGTCGTCGCTCACGGTTCACCTCGCACGGTCGCGCTCGAACGAATGGCGAGGCGCTGCTCGTCGCTCAGCCAACAGGCGTCGAGGTGGTCGTGCGCGCCGCGCAGGGGTGGACGTTCTTCGCAGATGTCCATCCGGTACTGACAACGCGGCGCGAAGGCGCATCCGAGAGGGACCTCGAGCGGTGAGACGGCGTTGCCCGGGATCGTGACCAGTCGACGGGTCTTCACGTCGGCGCGCGGTACCGCACCCAGCAGCCCCCAGGTGTACGGATGGCGCGCCGAACGGACCACGTCGATCTCGGGCCCGATCTCGGCCGGACGTCCGGCGTACATGACGACCACCCGGTGAGCGATCTCGGCGATCACCCCCATGTCGTGGGTGATGATCACGATCGACGAACCGTGGGTCGCCTGCAACCGGCCCATCAGGTCGAGGATCTGGGCCTGCGTCGTGACGTCGAGGGCCGTCGTCGGTTCGTCGGCGATGAGCAGTTTGGGATTGCACGAGAGCGCCATGGCGATGACCACGCGCTGGCGCATGCCGCCGGAGAATTCGTGGGGGTAGTGAGCGATGCGGCTCTTGGGGTCGGGGATGCCGACCTCGGCGAGCAGTTCGGCCGCCCGTTCGTAGGCCGCTTTCTTCGTCATCTCGTTGTGGGCCCGTAGCTGTTCGACGATCTGCCAGCCGACCGTGTAGACCGGCGTGAGCGCGGTCATGGGGTCCTGGAAGATCATGCCGACCTCGCCCCCGCGCACTGACTGCATGTCGGAATCGGACAGCCCGAGGATCTCGCGGCCCTCGAAACGCACGCTGCCCGAGATCGAGACGTTGGCGTCGCGCACCAGTCCGAGCATCGAGTACATGGCGACGCTCTTGCCCGAGCCGGACTCCCCGACGATGCCCAACACCTCTTTGGCGCCGACGTCGAAGGAGAGTCCGTCGACGGCGCGAACGACGCCCTGGCGCGTGGCGAATGAGACCGACAGGTCTCGCACGCTCAGAACCGCGTCGGTGGAGTGGGCGTCAGGCGACAACGCGGATCCTGGGATCGATGTAGGCGTAGAGCACGTCGACCACGGCGCTGGCGAGCACGACGAAGAACGCGCCGTACATGACGCAGCCCATGATGAGCGGGAGGTCGAGGTTCTGTAGTCCCTGGTAGGTGAGGAACCCGACGCCCGGGAGACCGAAGACGACCTCGGTCAAGAGGGCCGCCCCACCGACCAACACCCCCACGTCCAGGCCGAAGAGCGAGACGATGGAGATCATCGAACAGCGCAACGCGTGACGATAGAGGATTCGACGTTCCGAGAGACCCTTGGCGCGAGCCGTGCGGATGTAATCCTCATTCATGTTGTTGATCAGTTCGCCTCGCAACACTCGGGCGTAGATCCCGGCGTAGAGGCTCGCCAAGGTGAGCCACGGAAAGAGCAGGTGTAACGCCCACTGCCAGGGACTCTGGGTCAAGGACACGTACCCGCCGTTGGGCGACCACGCGAAGATTGACGAATGCAATCCACCCTGGGTGACCAGCAGCACCATCTGTCCTAACCAGTAGACCGGGATCGAGATCGCGGCGATGCCGAAGAACATGACCAGCGGATCGATGAACTTGCCCTTGTTCTTGGCGGCGATCACGCCGGCCGAGACCCCCACCAGGAGCCAGATCACGACCGCGCCGAAGATGAGCGACAGCGTGATCGGGGCCGCGGCCGTGATCTGCGGGATGATCTTGTCCCCGATGTTGACGTAGGACGAGAGGTCCTGCTTGATGAAAAGGTGGTACATCATCAAGCCGTAACGAATCGGCAGGGGTCGGTTGAGTCCGAACTCTTTGGCCACGTTCGCCAACACCTGAGGGGAGGCGCTGCGACCGGCAATGCGGGCGGCGGGGTTCACGCCCGGCGTGGCGAAGAAGATCAGAAAGACCAGCACACTGATCGTGAACATGACCAACAGCGCCGAAGCCAGTCGTTTGATGGTGAAGCGCAACATCTAGATTGATCCGCGAAGTTTGGCTCGGGGGTCGAACGCGTCGCGGACGCCGTCACCGAAGATGTTGAGGGCGACGCACACGATCACGATGCAGATACCGGGCGCGATCGCGACCCAGGGACGCGTGTACAACAATTGGAGCCCGTCATTGATGATGGTTCCCCAACTCGCCTGGGGCGGCTGGACGCCGATCCCGAGGATCGAGAGCGCCGACTCGGTCAAGATGTTCAAGGCGACCATCAAGGGAAAGAACACGATCACACTCGGAGCGACGTTCGGCCATATCTCCTTGCGCAAGATGTGCCAGTCGGACGCCCCCGAAGCGATCGCCGCTTGGATGAAATCACGCTCTTTTAAGGAGAAGACGATCCCGCGCACGGGTCGCGCGACGTACGGGACGTAGACCGAGGCGATGATCAGAATCGGCAACAGTAACGAACCGGCGCCGATGTGGATTACGCCGAGGTCCAGTCCACTGGTCACCAGGATCACCGACAGCGAAATGGCCAACAGGTAGATCGGAAAGGCCCAGACGATATCCAAGAGCCTCGAGATGATCCAGTCCGTGGCCCGACCGAAGTAGCCGGCCAACATCCCGAGCACGGTGGCGACGGCGATACAAAGTAGTCCCGAGGAGAAGCCGATTAATAACGTGACCCGACCACCGTAGAGAATTCGCGCGAAGACGTCTCGGCCCAACTCATCGGCCCCGAGGAAATAGGTGGAGAAGTGCCACGTCGGTCCGATGGGCGTGACGCCCAAACCCAGGCCTTGGGTATTGGCCGGCATGACGCTGCGGTAATGACCATCGATCTTGATTCGGCCCAGGAGATTCGAAGAGAACGGGTGGCTGTGGGCGACGTCGTGGGCGTAGACCGGGGCCAGGAGCGTGACGATCACCATGAAGAGCAGGACACCGAGCGAGACCATGGCGGCTCGATTGCGGCGCAACTGTTGCAGTGATGACCGCCATGGACTCTCCGAGTCCACGGCGGTCAGTTTCACCGCAATTGAAGTGGCGACCGACGCGGTCGCAGGAAGTTCGCCTATTTCACCCACAACTGGTCCACGTACATGTAGAACTGCAGCGAGAACTGGTAGTTGCCTACTCGCTTACCGACGAAGTCAACCAACTTCGGGTTGAACAGCGGCACCCAGGGCGCTTCCGTCGCCATGATCGTCTGGTCGATCTGACCCCACAGTTTGTTGGCCGCGGTCTGGTTCGTCAATTCCAATGTTTCGGCGGTGGCCATTTTCTTGTCGATCGACGGGACGCACAGACCCGAGATGTTGATGCTGTTGTCACTGGCCTTGTGGAAGGCACTGCAGCTGAGCAACACCTTTATGAAGTCCGAGGCCGCCGGGTAGTCCTGGAACCATTGCGTGACACTGATCTGCACCTTGTTGTTGGTGTTCTGGATATAGCTGAACTCGATGTTCTGGGAGAGGGGCTTCACCGTCGCCTTGTAGCCAATCTGATTGAGCACCCCTTGGATGTACTCCCCGACCGACAGGTCCACCGGGTCGTTTTGGGCCACCACCGCTACCTTGGCTCCAAGGGTGCCCGACGCTATCACTAGGGCCTTGGCCTTCTTCAGGTCCGGACCGGCGTAAGTTGAGCTCTTCTTGGAGTTGTACGCGCACGACTGAATAAACCCAGGGAATCCCGGCGGCAGGATCGTGCACGTCGGCACGGCGAGCTGCGTTCCACCGTAGAGTTTCACCAAGGACTTCTTGTTGAGCGCGTAGTTGACGGCCTGACGAGCCTTCAGGTTGTTGAACGGCGCGATATTCACGTTCATCGGCGCGTACCAGTTAGCGGTCAGCGTGTGCACGTGGACTTGCGTGGCGTCCTTGGTCGAGATCTCCGAGAGTCGGTCGGCCGGAATCGGGTCGAAGATCCAGTCGGCCTGACCGTTCGCCACGGCGGTTACCTCAGACTCCACCGGGAGACCGAAGGTCATCTCAATCTCGTCGGGATAGCCCTTGGGCTGCGCCGCTGCGCTCCATACCTTGAAGTACTTGTTGCGCTTCATGACCAGGGCGGAGTTTGGGTTGTACGACGTGAAGGCGTAGGCGCCGGTGCCGGGAATCGGCACGTCGCCCTGGTCCTTGGCAGGTGTGTTGGCCGGAATGATCGAGCCGAAGGGCACCGACAACTGGTCGAGGAATTCCGAGTCCGGCGCGATGAGATTGAAGACGACCGAGTTGGTCGCCGCGTTCACCACGACGCCACCGGTCAACTTGCAGTTCGCGGGCGTCGTGACGCAGGCCGGTCCCCCGACGATGTCGTTGTACCACGATCCGGCGTTGGGGTTCGAGACCTCAAACAGTCGCTGGAACGACGCGAGGACGTCGGCGACCGTGACGGTCTTGCCGTTGGAGAACTTGATGCCCTTGCGCAAGGTGAACGTGTAGGTCTTGCCCCCGTTGGTCACAGTGGGCATCGCGGTCGCGAGGTCGGGTACCACGTCAAAGGACGCCTTGCCGCCCACCTTCTGGAACGAGACCAGACCGTCGTAGGTCGCCTGGTAGAGCTGCCAGTACTGCAGGGTGTAGTTGATCTGCGGGTCGAGCGTGCCCCCGGCCGCCGTAGCGTCGAGGTGCAACGTGCCGCCGGCGTGCTGGGACTGGTAGCCCGACGCTCCCGCGGGCGAACTGGCCGTGGCGACGATGATGCCGAAGGAGCACACGGCCATTGACGACAGGATCACCCCCATCCGCTTCATGGACTTGAGACGTGACATTCGATTCTCCCCTTTTCGACGCTGCTCAGATTATTCATACCTCTTTACTACAAGTTCACTGGTCGTAGTTCGCCAGGAAACCCTCTACGACCTCGAGGTAGTGCTCGGGCTCTTCGACGAAGGGCATGTGACTGGAGTTCTCGAAGATCTCCCAGCGAACGTCCGGAATATTGTCGAAAAACGGCTGGACCGTTCCGGGCGTGGCCTCGTCGAAACGGCCCGAGGCGAGAAGCGTCGGCGCTGTGATTTTGTGAACATCGTCGACCACGCTCCAGTCCCGCAACGTCCCGATGCAGAAGAACTCGTTGGGCCCGTTCATGACGTTGTAGACGGTCGGATCTTCTTGCAACATCGTGAAGGTTCGCACCACCTCCGGCGGATTCGGCACGACCCGACAGACGTGAAGGTCGTAGTACACCTGCTGGGCCGCCAGATACTCCGGGTCGTCGGTCGTCCCGGCCGCTTCGTGGCGATCGAGGGCCGCTTCCACGTCGGGCTCGAGCTGGCCGCGCAAGATCTTCGCCTCGCTCGCCCAGAGCGCCATCGAGGCCGGTGAGTTGCTGATGACCAGCGCCTTCAGGCCCACCGGCTGGCGGATGCCGTGCTCGGCGCCGAGCATCCCGCCCCAGGACTGTCCGAGCAAGAAATAGCGATCGTTGATGCCCAAATGGATGAGCAGGTTCTCCAACTCGCGCAAGAAGAGGTCGACCGTCCAGAAGTCGCCACCCTTCTCGGGCATGTGGGTCGAACGTCCGCCGCCCAGCTGGTCGTAGTGCACGATCGGGCGACCGCCTTCGGCAAGTCGCGCGAGGGCCAGCACGTAGTCGTGCGAGCAACCCGGCCCCCCGTGCGCGACGACCAAGGGCGTCGGACCCGAGTGCAGATCGCCGGTGACCCGGTACCACGTGCGCCACTCTTCGAACGGCGCGAAGCCTTCAACCACGTTTGTCGTTTCCATGGCACGAGAGTAGAGGACGCCGGGAAGCAGCGCCAAAAACATTCTTAGGGTCCGCTTAGCCAAACTTGCAGACCGCCTTTGAGTACTTCGACAAGATGTCGTCACCCATCTTTGAAAGGTCGTCCGGTGAACTCTCTGCGTCGAGGCGTGCGTAACGCATTTCGAAACTCCATGCGTTCGATCGGCGTCGTCGTCATCTTGGCCGTCGCCATCACGTTGTCGATTTCCATGTTGATCGCCCGCGACGCGGTCAACTCGAAGATCAATTCGGTGCGCGCCTCCTCGGGTAACACGATTACCATCGCGCCCAAGGGTTTCTTCGGATTCAACGGCGGTGGTACTCCGTTGAAGCAGACCACGGTCGATGCCCTCATCTCCTTACCGCACGTGACCGCCCTGCAGGAGTCACTCAGCGAAGAGCTGACCTCGTCGAACACGACCCTGAAGTCACCGACGAACGCCGGATCACTCGGGACCCGTTTCGGACAGGTCGGAGCCGGGAGCAATACTCCCGGGTCCAACGGCTCCTCTTCATCCACCGCGTTCGTCATCCCGGTGCGCGTGATCGGCACGAACAGCCCCGGGAACGCCCTCGTCGGCGGAGCGAACGGCGGCGGCACCGAAAAACTGACGTCGGGTACTTCCTTCTCGGCGACGTCCAAATCCAACGT
This sequence comes from uncultured Acidimicrobiaceae bacterium, assembly GCA_963716515.1. GTDB lineage: Bacteria > Actinomycetota > Acidimicrobiia > Acidimicrobiales > RAAP-2 > RAAP-2. The sequence continues at coordinate 297,268 of OY970319.1, read as the reverse complement.
CGCGATCATCGGCGCCTCACTCGCCAGCAAGAATAAGTTGAAGGTCGGATCGACCTTTACGGCGTGGAAGACCACCATCACCGTGGTCGGCATCTACAACTCCGGTTCGACGTTCGCCGACGCCGACGTGTTGATGCCCCTTACCACCGTCCAGAACCTGGCCGCGGCCTCGGGCCAGGTGACCTCGGCCACGGTCACCGTCGACAACATCAACAACGTCGCCAGCGTCGACAAGTCCATTACGAAGGCACTCGGATCGACGGCCGACGTGACCTCGACCCAGGCCACCGTGCAGTCACAACTCGCGCCGCTCAACTCCGTGAAGACCATCTCGACCTACACCTTGATCGGCGCGGTCATCGGCGCGGCGCTGATTTTGTTGCTCTCGATGCTCATGATCGTTCGTGAGCGTCGCCGTGAGGTCGGGGTCCTGAAGGCCATCGGCGCGCCGAATCGCTCGATCATCTCCCAGTTCATCGCCGAGTCGACCACCTTCACCGTGCTGGGGGCAATCGTGGGATTCATCGGCGGCGTAGCGATCTCCAGTCCCATCACCTCGGCCCTGGTCAGCGCCAACGGCGGTTCGTCCACGCCCAGCGGATTCATCCGCGGCGGGGCGGGACGATTCACCGGTGGTGGTACCGGCTTCACACCCCCCGGCGGCGGCTCGGCGGTCGCGAGTGGACAGTTCCGCTTCGGCGGACTCTCCAACACGCTCACTCAGATTCACACGTCGGCCGGCTGGTCGACCCTGGCCTTCGCGCTCATGGCCGCCATCGTGATTGCCGCACTCGGCAGCACGGTGGCGGCCGCCACCATCGTCCGTATCCGACCCGCCGAAGTACTGAGGAGTGAGTAATGCTGAAGGTCGCCAATTTGGAAAAGACGTTCCGTACCGGGGCCGGCGAGGTGCACGCCGTGCAAGACGTCACCTTCGCCGCCCAGAACGGTGAGATGGTCGCGATCATCGGGGCGAGCGGCAGTGGCAAATCGACGCTGCTCTCGCTGCTCGGTCTGTTGGACTCGCCCGATCGCGGCAGTATCGATATTGACGGCGTCGAGCTGGCGTCGTTGGACTCCGCCGGTCGCACGAAGTTCCGCTCACGCCAAGTCGGTTTCGTGTTCCAGCAGTTCAACCTGATTCCCAACCTGAGCGCGAGAGAGAACATCAAGCTGGCCCTCGAGTTCTCGCACTGGCCCAAGGAGGATCGCGCGCGTCGCGCCGAAGAGATGCTCGAGATGGTCGGGCTCCACGGCGAGAAGGCCGAACGTCGACCGGCCAAGCTCTCCGGGGGAGAACAGCAGCGCGTAGCGATCGCGCGGGCCTTCGCCGCACAACCCCAGTTGATCCTGGCCGACGAGCCGACGGGATCACTCGACAAGAGCACCGGCCAGAAGATCGTGGAGTTGCTTCGCGAGGCGGCGTCCACGCAACGAGCGACCGTCCTCGTCGTGACCCACGACGAGAAGATTGCCCAGCAGGCCGATCGTCGGCTCGAACTCGACGACGGCGTCCTCAAGGAGATTGCCTAACTTCGCGCGGCTAGCGTGGACTGTCCATGGCCCTCTCCATCGGCATCGTCGGACTTCCGAATGTCGGCAAATCAACGGTTTTCAACGCGCTCACCCACAACAACGTGCTGGCGGCGAACTATCCCTTCGCCACGATCGAGCCCAACGTCGGCGTTGTGTCGGTACCCGATTCGCGACTGGCCCGACTGGCCGTGATGTTCGCCTCGGAGAAGATTCTCCCCGCGGCCGTGACGTTCGTCGACATCGCGGGCATCGTGAAGGGCGCGTCCGAAGGCGAGGGCCTCGGCAACCAGTTCCTCGCCGCGATCCGCGAGTGCGACGCGATCTGCGAGGTCGTGCGCGTCTTCGTGGACGACGACGTCATCCACGTCGACGGGCGCATCGACCCGGCCAGTGACGTCGCCACCATCGAAACGGAATTAATTCTCGCCGACTTGCAGACGGTGGAGAAAGTGATCACCCGCCTCGAGCGTGAGGCTAAACGCGGCGGCGGCGACGCGCAGACTTCCTTGACGCAGGTCAAGAAAGCGCAGGCCGCGCTCGATCAGGGTCTGGTGATCTCGAAAGTGAAGGATCTGGACCGCGACGTACTCGCCGACCTCCATCTCTTGACCGACAAGCCGTTCATCTACGTCTTCAACGTCGACGAGGAGACTCTCACCGACGAACCGCGGCGCGCGGCGCTGGCCGCGTCGGTCGCGCCGTCGCCCTCGGTCATCCTCTGCGCCAAGGTTGAGGCCGAACTGTCCGATCTCGACGAGGACGAGGCGCTCGAACTCCTCCAGTCCTACGGACAAGAGGAATCCGGACTGGCCCTCCTCTCGCGCGTCGGGTTCGCGACCCTGGGACTGCAGACCTTTCTCACCGCCGGTCCGAAGGAGACCCGGGCGTGGACGATCCACCAGGGCGCCACGGCGCCCGAGGCCGCCGGCGAGATTCACACCGACTTCCAGAAGCACTTCATCAAGGCCGAAGTCGTCTCCTTCGATGACCTCATGGCGCTCGGCTCGATGGCCCAGGTGAAAGCCGCCGGGAAGGCGCGCGTCGAGGGCAAGGAGTACGTGATGCGAGACGGCGACGTGGTGGAGTTCCGCGTCGGCGTCTGACGCGATACGATATTTCTAGGCGTGAGCGACAGAGGTCGGCGCCTGGAAATCGCTAACTCCTAGGAGAACCATGACCTCTGACACCTTTAACTTCAAAGTTGCTGACCTCGCACTGGCCGATTTCGGTCGCGCCGAGATCACCCTCGCCGAACACGAAATGCCCGGCCTCATGGCCATGCGCGCCGAGTTCGGCGGATCCAAGCCGTTGACCGGATCACGCATCGCGGGCTCGCTCCACATGACGATCCAGACCGCGGTGCTGATCGAAACCCTGGTCACCCTAGGCGCCGACGTTCGCTGGGTCAGCTGCAACATCTTTTCCACCCAGGACCACGCCGCCGCGGCCGTGGTCGTCGGGCCTCACGGCACGACCGAGGACCCGAAGGGCGTACCGGTCTTCGCCTGGAAAGGTGAGTCGCTCGAGGAGTACTGGTGGTGCACCGAGCAGATGCTGCGTTGGCCCGGGCAGGCCGGTCCCACGATGATCCTCGACGACGGCGGCGACGCCACGCTCCTCGTGCACAAGGGTCTCGAATTCGAGCGGGCCGGGTTCGTGCCGGCCCCCGAGAGCGCGGACTCCGAGGAGTACCGCGTCATCTTGGCGATGCTCGACCGGATCGTGTCGAGCGGCGAGAAGCTGTTCGGACCGATGTCCGAAGGCCTCATCGGCGTCTCGGAAGAGACCACCACCGGCGTGCACCGCCTCTACGAGATGGAGCGCGACGGCACCTTGTTGTTCCCGGCGATCAACGTGAACGACGCCGTCACGAAGTCGAAGTTCGACAACAAGTACGGCTGTCGCCACTCTCTGATCGACGGCATCAACCGCGCCACCGACACGTTGATCGGCGGCAAGGTCGCCGTCGTCTGCGGCTACGGCGACGTCGGCAAGGGCTCGGCCGAGTCCCTGCGCGGCCAGGGCGCGCGCGTCATCATCACTGAAGTCGATCCGATCTGCGCGTTGCAGGCGGCCATGGACGGCTTCCAGGTGACCACGCTCGACGAGGCTCTCCCCTACGCCGACCTCATCATCACCGCGACCGGCAACCGCGACATCGTGTCGGTCGATCACATGCTGATGATGAAGCACCAGGCGATCCTGGGCAACATCGGTCACTTCGACAACGAGATCGACATAGCGGGATTGACAAATCTGGCTGGCGTTCGACGAGAGAACATCAAGCCCCAGGTCGACAAGTGGATACTGCCCAACGGACGCGCCATCATCTTGTTGTCCGAAGGACGGCTCTTGAACCTCGGCAACGCCACCGGTCACCCGAGTTTCGTGATGAGCAACTCCTTCACCAACCAGACCATGGCCCAGATCGAGCTGTTCGTGAACAACGCGAACTACGAGAAGAAGGTCTACGTCCTACCCAAGCACCTCGACGAAAAGGTGGCCCGACTGCACCTCGACGCACTGGGCGTGAAGCTGACGACGCTCACCAAGAAGCAGGCCGACTACATCGGCGTGCCGGTCGAAGGTCCCTTCAAGCCGGACTCGTATCGCTACTAACGACATTGATGCTTTCACGTTGTACCGTGAGACAATGAGGTCGGTGTCACCCTGCGCGAATGGCTGTCGCCATGGCCGGTAGCAACATCGTGTGCGCGCAGTGTGAGGAGGAACAGGACTCCAAGAACATTCGCTGCGCGCGCTGCGGCGCGTCCTTGGAGACCAATGAACAGCGTCAGCGGCGCCTTGCGGTCCTAGAACAGTCTCGGCGCGAAGCCGAGCGCCGCGATGTCTCCATCCAGCGTCTCCCGGGTTTCGGGGTCAATGGCACCCCGCGCGCGATGTTCGGGACGAAAGAGTTCTTCTCCGAGATGTCGAATCAGCTGCGACGGCGCTACTACGTCGCTTTCGCGGTCGTCCTCATCCCCGTCGTCTACTTGTTGACCAGGTGAAGTGGATCCCCAACCGGAGGTGAGGGCGCCCTCTGAGGGGGCACGTCAATGGGTCGCGCAATCGTTCGGCCCCGGGGCCAGCGTGACGGCCGTGCGACGACTGACCGGAGGCATCACCTCGGCGATGCACGCACTCTCCGTCGTTGACGCCACGAACCGCCACCATCGATGCGTACTGCGCCGTTGGGTGGGCGATCACGCCACCGAAGGCAGCGAGCTGGTGCGGCGTGAAGCGCACATTCTCGGCAGCCTCGAACAGTCAGACGTCCCCGCGCCCCGAGTGCTCGGCCTGGATCCCGACGGTGACCGTTGTGGTGACGCCGGTCTGCTCATGTCGTACCGCGACGGTCACGTCGAACTGACGCCCAGCGACCCCGAGGACTGGCTGCAACAGATCGCAGCCATGTTGATTCGAATACATAGCGCGAAGATTGCCGCTCCGACCGCCGAGTCGTGGCTCGACCGAGGGAGTCTCGTGGTGCCCGAGTGGTCCACGCGCCCCGATCTGTGGCGTGAGGCGTTCTCGGTGATCGAGGAGAGCCCACCGGACTCCCAGGCGTGTTTCATTCATCACGATTATCAACCGTTCAATCTGCTGTGGCGGCGTGGACGACTCACCGGCGTCGTGGATTGGGTGTGGGGATCGCGGGGTTCTCCCAGTATCGACGTCGGGCACCTTCGACTCAATTTGAGCGTGCTCTATTCGAGTGAGCTGGCCGATCGGTTCCTTGATCTCTACGAGTCAATGTCGGGACGCACCGTCGAGCGCTGGTGGGACGTCGAAGGATTACTGATGTACCTCCCGGGTTGGGGCGGCTTTTTGCAACAACAGGCCGGACGACGATTGAGCGTCGACTTTGCCGGGATGCACGAGCGAGTCGAGGCGACGCTCCTTTCCGCGTTACGACGCGACTGACTCACCCGACGACGACCACATTCAGATCGGCGACGAGCCGTAAGGTAGCGAGATGTCCGTTCGAATTCAAAACATCAGTGTCGATTCACTCGATCCCGTCCGACTGGCGGCCTTCTGGGCCGAAGCACTCGGTTGGCGCATCACGTCGGTCGAACCCGAAGAGGTGGTGCTCGAACCTCCGGCCGGTTCGCGCGAGGAAGGCGTCGTGCCCGACGTCCTCTTTCTGCCGGTCCCCGAGGGCCGCGTCGCCAAAAACCGATTGCACTTAGACCTTCGCCCGAGCGATCAACTCGCCGAGGTCGAGCGACTCATCGGACTCGGCGCCACGCACGTGGACATCGGACAGACGTCCGAATGCACGTGGGTCGTATTGGCCGATCCCGAAGGCAACGAGTTCTGCGTCCTTCGGCCCTTCACCGAGGAAGAGCTGGCGTCCCTCGCGTAACCGAATTACGGCGTCGAGTACGTCGCTACCGGTAACCGGCGAAGATGTCGTCGACGTTGCCGTCGAGGTCCTTCGGGTTGGTCACTCGAACGAACCATTCGGTACGCATGGTCTCCATGAAACGCTCGCGACCCATCTTCATCCAGAAGGAGTCGGCGATCTGAGAGAGGTGGGCTTCGAGGGCGTCGAACTTCGCTCCGGTCACCTCGCCGATATCGATCGTCGCCGAGATCTCATCGTCCGGGGTGCCCATCTCGAACGCCTCTTCGTCGGGGTCGGGCAATTCGGGCTCGCGCACGATGCCCTTGGCGGCGTCGGCCTCCGCGCGCTCGCGGTCTTCTTGCTCCCAACGGGCGCGCCAGTGCACGAAGACCGATGCCGGGATCGCGTTGAAGTACAGCGTCGGTTCGTAATCGATCATCTCGAGCGCCGCCAGCGTGATGCGATGGGCCTGGATGTGATCGGGGTGGCCGTAGAAGCCGTGTTCGTTGTAGGTCATGATGACCTGCGGTCGCTCTTCCATCAAGATGTCGGCCAGTTTCGCCGCGGCCACCTCGACCGGCGTCGCCCAGAACGACTCGGGGTCGTCGTTCTGCGGCCAGCCCTTCATGCCCGAGTCCCGGTAGCCCAGGCGAACCAGCCGGCTGATGCCGAGGATCTTCACCGCGTTGTCGAGCTCGACGGCGCGGATCGCCGCCACCTCGTCACCGTCGTGGTGACTGGCGTCGGGCTTGGCGCCGTCGGGGCCATCGCCGCACTCACCGTTGGTGCACGTGACGAGCACCGTGCGCACGCCCTGGTCCGCGAGGAGGCGGTAGAGACCGCCCGAGGAGCTGGCCTCGTCGTCCGGGTGGGCGTGCACCGCAAGAAATGTCAGCTGTTCCATTTACAGTCCTCCAAAGAGATCAGTCTCGTCGCCGGATGTCACATCGCGGCCCCACGCCCGTTGGTAGTACTCGACGCCAAAGAGCAGCGTAAAGAGCTCTTCGTCCATCGTGACCAGGTCGGCATTGTCCACCTGCGAAGCGTGGGTGGCAATGGCCTGGTGCTTTCGCTTGGCGAAGGCCCGCACGTCCATGGTCGTGGCGACCATATCGTCGGACACCGTGTGCGCGGCGTTGAGAATCCAGGCCGGGAGGAAGACGCCCTTGGCCTTGGCCCCGGCCACGAACGCCTCGAGGACGCCCTTCGGGGCGACCGGGTAGTAGAGCCGCTTCGGACTCGTCGCCACTGCCAGGGCGGCGCGCGTCACCACGTTGGCCATGATGTGATCGGGGTGTCCGTAGAAACCGTTCTCGTCGTAGGTGAGGACGACCGAGGCGTGCTCATCGTCCATCACCGCGGCGATGGTGCGCGCCACGGCCTGGACGTCGGCGTTCATGAACGCGTCCGGTCGATCGTTCTGTGCCCAGCCCGTCATGCCCGAGTCGTCGTAGCCGAGGGTTACGACACGCGAGAAACCGGCCACGATCGCCGCGCGCTGCAACTCACCGGCTCGAGTGGCGCGGGTGACTTCGGGGTCGTGCAGCGGGTCCGAACCCGGTCGAGCGTGATCGTCGAGACCCAGTTGGCCGTTGGTGCAGGTGACCAACACGACGCGGTACCCGAGGTCGGCGTAGTGCGACGTGACGCCGGCGGTGAAGAGCGCTTCGTCGTCGGGGTGCGCGTGCACGCAGACGAGGGTGGGGGCGAACGTCATCCTGTGAGACTACGAGGTCGCCAATTGAATGATGCGCACGGCCAGCAGCGTGCCCGCCACGGCCAGGTACGTCCCGATGGCCATCAAGAGCCAGCGGCGCGCCCGTGAACGCTTCGGTCGCTCCAACAGTGCCAATCGAGGCATTCGCCAGTCGAGGCGATCGACGTCGTGTATGACCGGCGGTCCTTGTCGACGTAGTCCAATGGGGAGACCAATGGCGACGCCCACTCCCACAAGGGCGCCCGTCCATTCGAGCATCCCCAGGACGTTTACCGAAGTGAACAGTGTCGAGACCATCATCGTCACTGACAGCACGACGAGTATGGCGATGATCACCACCGCGACAGCGTTCAGCCAGCGCGCGTTGACCCACGGACCGAGGGCCTCACGGTCATTGGCCATCAGCAAGACAAAGATCGACGTACTCGGCAACATCAATCCACACATCGCCTGCACCGCCAACGTGATCAGTCCGAGTGGCGCGTGGGGCAACAACACCACGGTCCCGGCGACGACCAACAGTCCCCCGAAGACGCTGTAGAAGCCCTTGGCGTCACGCAGTCGAACGTTCAACCCCTGATTGAAGCGATTGGAGAGGTCGCCCACGGCGTAACTGCTCGCCAGCGTCACCGCGGCGGCGCCGATGATCGAGGCGTTCAGCAACACGATGGCGAACAGGTCGCCGGACCCGTGTCCCACGAACTTCGTGAGCCGGTGCGCCACGGTCAAGGCGTCGACGTAGCCGTTCGTGCCGCCGTGCGGTGACAGGCCGGCTGCGGTGAGGCCCATCAACAACGCCGCGGTGACCACCACGACGAAGGAACCGAGGATCGTGTCGATGCGCTCGTAGTTCATCCAGCGCGGTGAGATCTTCTTGTCGACGATGTTGCTCTGCTGGAAGTACAACTGCCAGGGCGCGACGGTCGTGCCGATGATCGAGATGATGAGCAAGACGGCGGCCGAGGAGGTGCCACCGCGAATGCCCGGAACCGCGAGGTCGCGAAACAGCGAGTGCGAGGAAATGTGAGCGCGTATCACCAGAGGGATCATGACCAGATTGACGGCCACGAAGAGCATCATGAATCGCTCCCAGCGCTGAAACGATCCGGTCGCGGTGACACCGAAGAGCGCCACCACGGCGATGGGCACGGACACGAACGCCGAGACGCCGAAGTACTCCATGGACAGTGAGATGCCGATGAACTCGGTGACAATGATTAAGAAGTTAAGTAGCAAGATCGAGCTGATCGAGACGTTGCCCCAACGTCGTCCGATGCGCTCGCGAATGAGCCGGCCGTGACCGATGCCGGTGACCGCGCCGAGACGAACGACCATCTCCTGGTTCACGATGAGGACCGGGATCAAAAGGGGCAAGGTCCAGAGCAGCGTGTAGCCGAAGTTCTGGCCGGCCTGCGCGTAGGTGGAGACACCACCGGCGTCGTTGTCGCCGACCATGACGATGAGCCCCGGTCCGATGATGGCCAGAAGCGTGAAGAGGCGTGCGCGGGCGCCACGCCGCGTGCCCGGTTCGTACTCCTTGACGGTGCCGAAGGCACCCTTGATCTGATCCTTCGTTGCTTCGCTCACGCTTCCTCCTTTCTGTTCTCGTGGTGGTGCGACACGCCCACGACGAGATTCGAAGGAGGGCTAGGGGCCTACCGAAGAGTTCGTGTGCGATCGTGCCGGGACGCAATGAATGAAGGTGGTACTAGGGGGTTTCAGTGAGCCCCCTTTGAACGTGACCCCACGGGACGGCGCGTCACTCTTCGACCGCCGTCATACCGAACTCGCGACGCCAGCCGTGCGGCAGGATCTCCTCGAGTAGGTCATCCACTGTTACGACGCCGATCATCGTCGAATGGTCTTCGTCGAGTACCGGCAATACCGTCAGGTTGAAGTCGCTCATCTTGCGCGAGGTCTGGTGAAGGTCCCACTGTGCGTGGACGTGGGCCAGGTGCGTGCGCGAGACGCTCAAGGCCAGCTCGTGTCCCTGGGCGCGCACCAAGGGCGCGATCGACGCGGCGCCGATCGGCTGGCCGTTCTCGTCCATCACGAAGACGGCGTGCAACGCTTCGGCCGGCACCCGCGACGTGCGGATGGCTTGCAAGGCGTCGGCGACGGTCGCCGTGGCGGGCACGGACACGAAGTCGGGGTTCATGAGACCGCCCGCGGTGTCCCCGCTGTAGGAGAGCAGCTGACGAACCTTCGTCTTTTGGATGTCGGGCAAACGCTCGAGAATCGGGAGTCGTCGGTCCTGGTCGATCTCGCTGATGAGATCGGCCGCGTTGTCGGGCTCCATGTGCGCGAGCAATCGCGCCGCGTCGGCGTCGCTGCGCGACTCGAGGAACTCGAGCTGGTGCGTGGTGTCCAGCTCTTCGAAGACGTCGGCCTCGAGTTCGCGGTCGGCGGCCACGGCCTCGATGATCTCCTCACCTTCATCGTGACTGGCCTGTTCGACCAGGTCGGCGATCTGTGCGGGGTGCAGTTTGGAGAGCTTGCGATACGGAATGCGCAGTCGCGCCGTCGGGACGTGCGCCACGAACGGTTCGATCGACGCGAAGTCCACGATGGCTTCGGACTTGACGCGCGCTCCCACGCTCTTGCCGAGGACTCGACGCAGGAGCGGGCGCCTACCCGGATCGACGCCGACGACCTCCCACTTGTTGTCGATCTGGGCGATCTCGATCTCGTTCGCGGTGATCAGGCGACCGCGCACCAGGTTGATCAGGTGACGGGCGAGCAGATCCTCAGCGAGCAAAAGTTCACCGGGGCGACGCTCGAATCGACGAAGGTCCACGCGCTTGCCCTCGAAGGTCATGCGCCCCTCGACGAGACCCCCGATCTTTCGAATCGGCACGAAGAGGTCTCGGCCTTCAATCCGAATGACCGCCCCCACGACCGGCGGATGCGAGCTGTCACCGAGCCGCGCGACCAGGTCCTGGACGCGACCGATCCGGCCGCCGTCCGAATCGAAGATCGGTCGGTGCAAGAACGTGGAGAGGTGGAGAATTTCAGTCATCTGTTGCCTTTACCGGTCCTACAAGGCTACCGCCTTAGCGCCGACTCTCCCCCGGAGAACTTCGGTGACGTCTCGGCGAATGTCGCGCGACACGGAACCGACTTGTCAGCGCAGCGTCGGCTTGAATCGCGCCAGTACTTCGGCCACGAACGTGACGTCGTCGTCGCTCACACCGGCGTGCGTGACGAAGCGCGCCCGACGCGGACCGACGGTGCCGCCGTCGACGCCGAGGACGGCGAGTTCTTCGACCAGTTGGCGGGCTTGGGGATGATTGAAGGCCACGATGTTCGTTCGGCACGTCGCCGGGTCGTAGTCGGCCTCGGGAAAGGCCGTGGCGAAAAGGCCGGCGAGCAGGCGCGCACGAGCGTGATCTTCGGCCAAGCGATCGACCATCTCGTCGAGGGCCACCAGTCCGGCCGCGGCGAGGAATCCGGCTTGGCGCATCGCGCCCCCGAGTCGCTTGCGCTCGACGCGTCCGCGTTCGATCAATCCAGCCGGACCGGCGAGGAGCGAGCCGGCCGGCGCGCACAGACCCTTCGACAGACAGGTCATGACCGTGGTGGCCGGCGCCGCGTAGGTCGCCGCGCTCGTGCCGGTCGCCACCACCGCGTTAAAGAGTCGAGCGCCGTCGAGGTGCAGCGGCCGCTCACCGATCGCGCGCGCCAGCGCCGCCATGTCAGCCACGTCCAGCGGCGTGCCGCCCGAAGGCATGTGAGTGTTCTCGATCGCCACCATCGCCACGTGCGGTTGATGGTCGTCCTCGGCGTCGATGATGTCGAGGACGTCGCGCAGGTCCAGCGCGCCGTTGGTGTCGTCGACGGTGGCGAATTGAATGGAGGAGTTGCGCGACGCCGCTCCCATCTCGAAGCTGACCACGTGCTGGCCCCGTCCGGCGATGACGAGATCGCCGGGACGGGTGAGGATCCGCACGGCGATCTGATTGCCCATCACGCCCGAGGGCACGAAGACGGCAGCCTCTTTGCCGACCAGCGCCGCGAAGCGATCCTCCAGCGCACGGATCGTCGGGTCCTCGCCGTAGCCGTCGTCGCCGACGACGGCGACGGCCATGGCGTCGCGCATCGCCTGGGTCGGTTGCGTCACCGTGTCGCTGCGCAGATCCACTCGTCGAGTCATGGACAGAGGCTACTAACCGACTTCTACACTGTCGAAATGCACGAAGACATGCTGAAGCGAATGAACGAGCGCCCGAACGTCCACAAGGAGCTCGGCATCGAAGTCGTCCTGGCCACGCCGGAGAAGGTCGTCATGCAAGTGGAAGTAGGCCCGAAAGTGCATCAGGCCTTCGGCATCTTGCACGGTGGCGTGTCGGCGCTGATGGCCGAAGGCGCCGCGTCGATCGGCGGTGCGGTGAGCGTCGGGGAGGACGAGATCGTCGTCGGGACCGAACTGAACTGCTCGCACCTGCGTTCGATGACCGGCGGCACATTGACCGCGACCGCGACGCCGGTACGCAAGGGACGCACCGTCCACGTCTGGGCGATCGATCTCACGGACGAAACGGGACGCATGATTTGCGTTGCGCGCTGCACCCTGCACGTGCTGAAGGCACCTCCAGTGCCGGTTACCTAAGACCTAGACTTGCCGAAGGCAATCCAGCGAAGGAGCTGACCGATGGGCGTTCGCTTTAAGGGTTGGGGCATCGCCCTACCGGACCGCATTGTCACCAACGACGAGCTCTCCCAGACGCTCGACACCTCCGACGAGTGGATCACCGAGCGCACGGGCATCCGGGAACGACGGGTGGGCGGCTCGGCCGTCTCGCTCGGTGTCATCGCCGGACGCAACGCCATCGAGGACGCCGGACTGCTGGTCGGCGACATCGACTTCCTGATTCTCGCCACCACCACCCCGGACCGACTCTGTCCGGCGTCGGCACCCATGATCGCCAACGAACTCGGCCTGAACTGCGCGGCCATGGACGTGAACGCGGCCTGCAGCGGTTTCATGTACGCCGTTCGAACGGCCCAGGGACTCCTCGAGACCGGCAGCCGACGAATAGTGGTCATCGGTTCGGAGAACCTTTCGCGCTGGGTCGACTGGAGTGACCGCAACATGGCGGTCTTGCTCGGCGACGGCGCCGGCGCCGCGGTGCTCGAGTACGACGCCGACGACACGGACGTCTTGTCCTTCGTCCTCGGCGCCGACGGATCGGCGGCCGATCTGCTCACCTGCGAACACGGTGGCTACTTCCAAATGGACGGCAAGGAGGTCTTCCGCCGCGCGGTGCGCGTCGTTGTGGACTCGGCCGAGCAGGCCATGAAGATCGCCGACGTCAGCCCCGATGACATCGCGCTGGTCATCCCCCACCAGGCCAACGTTCGCATCATCAAGGCCGCGACCCAACGTCTCGGGATTCCCATGGAGCGCACCGTGGTCACCCTGGACCGCTACGGGAACACGTCGAGTTCATCCATACCGCTGGCCTTCTTCGACGCGCGTGAGAACGGACGCATCAAGCCCGGCGAGTACGCGCTCATGACCGGATTCGGCGCCGGGATGACCTGGGCCTCGGCGGTCGTCCGGTGGTCGCGTTGAGCGGACCGTCACTCGTCATCCTCGCCGCCGGTCGCGCCCGGCGTTACGGCGGGGTGAAGCAGTTAGCACCCATTGGCAAGCACGGCGAGGGCGTTATTGACCTCCTGGCCTCGGACGCGTGGGCCTCGGGTTTCGAGGACATCGTCATCGTGGTCAACCCCGATACCGGTCCGCAGATCGAAGAACACGTGGCGGCACGCTGGCCCAAGGAACACAAGGTCAGCTTCGCCATCCAGAACCGTTTGCGCGGCACCGTGGACGCGGTGCTCGCGGCCGAGAGCAGTTTGGACCTGTCCAGGCCCTTCGGGGTCTCGAACGCCGACGACCTTTACGGACGCGCCGCCTTTCTCTTGCTCGGCGAACGTCTCTCCGTCAGTCCGCACAACTGCCTGGTCGGTTTCGAACTCGACCGCGCGCTCGTCGGTGACCTTCCGGTTTCACGAGGCACCTGCATGGTCGAAGACGGACGACTCACCGAGATCGTGGAACGACGCAACGTCCACTCGACGCTCGAGGGGTACAACGCCGACGACGGTCTCGAACCAGTGTCCCTCTCGCCGTTGGCGACGGTGTCAATGAATCTCTGGGGCTTCCAACCTGCGATCATCCCGCTCATGCACAAGTCGATCTCGCAACATGACTTCGAAACCGACTCTGAGATTCAGCTCTCGACTTTCGTCGGACAGGTGCTGGAGAGCACGTCCCTCGTCTTCGAAGTGCTGCCGACCCGGTCGCGCTGCATTGGTATCACCCACGCCAAGGATCTGCCCGTCGCGCAGTTACTCGTTCGCCTGGAGATTGAATCGGGTCATCGTCCCGAGTACGCCTTCGTGTAACTCTCTGATTGGCGGCTGTCGCGTCGCTATCTAGTGGCCCACGTGCCACTTGTTGCACGTGCCGCATTTATACGCGCTCATGGCGGCACCATCTCGCTTGGTCATCGAATGAGCTTGGGCCTCGGCCGTCTCACGATCGGCGTAGGCCTTTTTGGGTTGACCGGTGCGGGTGGTGTGGGCGCTGGCTCCACGTTTGAGCGAAGTCCCGGCGCTTCGTTTTGGGTCTCCGTATCGTCCCGACCAGTAGAAGACAAAGACCAGCACCGCCGCGACCGCGACTAACACAAAGACGGTAACCATTGAAGTTCAGCCTAGGACTGGCGTCGAGCGGCCGAGTGGGTGTCGATCAGCCCCGCATGTCGACGGCGTTGATTCGTCGAGGGACGATTCGAACCACCACCCGCTCGCTGCTCGGGCCGTCGTAGGCAACCAAGTCGAAGCCGTATCTCTTTCCCACCTTCGCGACGAAGGAGCCGTCGTCGGGCGTCACTTCGGCGTCGCCGCGCAACTCCAAGTAACGCTGCGGAACAGCGAGGTCAAGGATCAGAAGAGAGCACTGCGGACGAGCCTGCAAATTCTTCGTCTTCTGCCTATCGGTGTTTAGTGACAACGCGACTGATCCATTGTCGTAGAGGAACCACACTTCCGTCAGTTGCGGGCGACCGTCCGGACCGATCGTGGCCAACGTAGCGAAAGGACTCTGTAGGAGATCTTGATGGGTTTCAGGTACGTCGAACATTCGAACCACCTCTCCGTCACTACTCGTGCTTACGAAATTAATAATGGGATGGTGGAAAGTCAATGGAGTGGGGTGAAGCCACTGTCAACCTCTACGACCGATGCACTCGGATGTGGAATTGGAGACGGACAGACAGCGCCTCCTGGGACGCGAACAGCCTCATCTCACGCACCAATTCTCAGTAGTAGAAATACCCGTTAATGGTCTCGTTCTTCGGCATCCTTGTGCGACCCAGGACCGCGATAGCCATCGTCGTCGTCGTCGCGGTTGGTATCTCCGCGTCGGTTTGGGCAGCTCGCTCCCCTTCGCCCCGGCAACCACGACACACCGGCGTCACCCTGATCCAAGACATCAATCAAGGCACGAGTTTCAGGTCCAACGTGGACAACTTGAACAAGTCAGCGAGCTACACGTTCGACTTGGAGAATTTCAACTCTTTCGGGATTTACGTACGTCACGTTGGGTCACGCGTGCCGGGGCTCACACTATTGAAGACTGTGGAATGGTCCACACCCCAATACGACAGCCCGAGGTCCAGTCTTAGTGAAACACTTAGTTACCGACTTGGGACCTGCGGCCTTATCCCGCGCCGTCCGGTCAATACGACACTTCAGGTGCGCACTTACAACGGATACTGGCAGACAATACGACTATCGCTTAATGGCGATGGAACCGATCAGTGGCAGACGATGATCTTCTCGAGCTTTTGCTCGGCACCCTTAGAGTAGGTTGCCATTCGGCAAAATCTCAGCGCCTACTCCAACCGACCCGACTGACGTCCAACCCACAGGCGATGTCGACTTTGAAGCCCGAGAGGTAGACATCTCCCGCGTCGCCCGGAAGTTTGATCGTCAAGTCGCCGTAGGTATTCGCCGCCGCCACCTTGTTGATGGCACTCGTACTACCGGTATTGAGCGCGTTGCAGTTATCCGCCACACTGAGCAAGAGTTCTCCGCTCATGCGCGGCGACAACACCGTCGAGGTGAGGTTGCCGGCAAATGTTCCGTGTTTGCTTATGGGCAATGCGTAGGTGCGATCACCCTTCACACCTTGTATTTTCGGATAGCCCGTCAAACGACACGAGGTGTGGCCCACGTTGATGAGGGCAATGTTGTAGATGAAGTTGCCGGTGGCCGCACCGGTGTCGATGTACGCGCCCCACAGGTTGTTGCCCCGGCAAAGGGCTATCTGGCTGGCCGACGCCGAAGCGGGCGAACTGCCAAAGGCGGCCAGTGGTGCGCCAAGCGTGAGGCACGACATGGTGGCAGCTAATCGAAAAATCGACCGCACGGTTGTGAGTTTCATTGTGCATCCCCGGAGTGGGAGCGGAAAGCTCCCTCACGCGTCATGGTAATCACGCGAGCGAACTTATCTTGCGTCAAAATGTTCTGGTTTCACGCTCTGAAATTGACCCGCCACTCCTCGCGTCTCCTAATACTGAACCGAAATGCGTTGCGCCGGTCCATCAATCGTCATTTGACCTCCGAAGGGAAGGACGTACTGAGGATCGGTGTGACCGAAGTCGGGACCGTACACGAAGAGCGCATCACGGTTGTAGATATCGAGCGCCCGCAGCACCGCCGATTCTTGGTCCGCCCGAAAGGCGGTTCGCTCCGATTCGCTCAGTGGCGCCTCGGGGTACCACGCCTTCGCCTTGGCGAAGACGACCGCCGGGAACTGTTCGAGCAATCCCCGCTCACCCAAGTTGCGCAACATCCGAAAGACCTCTTCGGCCGGGGGCATCTCCTCTGACGTTTCCAAGATCAGGACGCAGCCTTCGTACGAATCGTTGGGAAGAATCCAACGATTCGCCGCCAGATTCCAGTGCAGGATCTCGAGGTTCCCGCCCCAGGTCGGTCCGGTGACGACTTTCGTCGCCCGATGCCAGTGCCAACCCGGTTCGCTCGTGGTCGGCAACGCACTTTCGAGGGTGGCCGGGTCCTCCCAGTTGCCTTGGAGGTCCGTGAACTCCGTCACCGGAGCGATCTCGACCATTTGGTGGTCGAACAACGCGTGACGGAGCGACGTTATGAACACCGGATGGACCCCGCCGGGACGGGCGAGATGGACGAGGGTCGATCCACCGTGATAGCTCACAACGTCGAGATTCCATAGGTAGTTGAGGAGATTGGTGTTGTCCGAATAGCCGAAGTAGGCCTTGGGATTGGCGGCAATGATTTCGGCGTCGAGGTGCGGAAGAACCGTGATCTGATCCGAACCTCCGATGACCGCCATCACCGCCTTGATGTGTGGATCGGCGAAGGCCGCGTTCAGGTCGTGGGCGCGATCCTTCGCACTGGCGCCTTCGTGACGGGTAGTGGGATATTCGACCGGCACGAGACCAAGTTCGTCGCGAATCACTCGCAACGCGATTTCTTGTACCTCGGGAAATACGCCGGCACCCGCCCATGACGGTGAGACAATCGCCACGTGGGCTCCTGGATGGAGTTTCGGCGGTGTGCGCAGTCGCTGAGCCCTATTCATGCGGACACCGTACTCCGAGCGGTATTTCAAGGTCACTTGGTTGTCCGGGGTTGACACTTGGACCACCGACCACATATACGTCACACTTGTCGTGTGAACATCATCGAGCTCGCTGCTGAAGACGACGAATTAGTTCTTGGCGCCGCTCATTTGTTCGACGGTCCGGCCCTTCGAACGGCTACGGCACGCTTTTTGAACGAAGACGATCATCATCTGCTCATCGCGTACGAAGGAGAACACGCTGCGGGTTTCATTAGCGGCGTGGAAGTCACGCATCCCGATAAGGGCACCGAGATGTTCATCTACGAGTTAGCGGTCGATGAGGAGTACCGGCGACGTGGTATCGCGAGTGCACTCATCGCGAGTCTGAAGTCTTTGGCTTTCGAGCGCGGATGCTACGGAATGTGGGTGCTCACTGACGAGGGCAATGAGGCGGCACTGGCAACCTACGTTGGCGCAGCCGGTTCTGCGGAGCCGGGCCAGGTTGTGGTGGTATGGAATTTCTCACCAACAGCGCCGAGCGACTCTGTGTGAGCAGAGCGCCAGGAGAACATGATTATCAGATTCCGGTTTCGGTGAGAAGAGGATTTTACTTTCAATGCCAGTCCCGCGACGGTGTGGTCGCACCGAGGCTGAGAGCCTCGACGAACTCGGCCGTGAGGGCCAGGGTCCCCTGACCGCGTTGCAGCGTGCCGCGGATCATCAGGGCCGGCGACTTTCGCGCGACGAGTGACCAGCGCGCCCACGCGCCCTTGGAGAAGATCACGTTGACGTGGCCCGTTTCGTCTTCCAGGTTGATGAAGACGGCGCCGTTCGCGGTCTCGGGGTGCTGACGGTGCGTCACGACACCGGCGACGAGCACCCGCGAACCCTCGGCGCCGATCAGCGCGTCGGCGCGCGTGACGCCGCGCTCGTTGAGGTAGTCGCGCACCAACGCGATGGCCGTGGCCTCGGGCGTCAGGCCCATCGACCACATGTCGTCGGCCACCCGTTCCATCTCGCTCGTCGCCGGAAGGACCGGCGCCTCGAGGCCGGTCACCACGCCGGGCAGTCGATCGAGCGTGCCCTGGGCGGCCGCGCCGGCCGACCAGGCCAGCGCGCGGCGGGTGGCGCCGAAGGAGTCGAGCGCGCCGGCCGCGGCGAGCACCTCGAGGTGGTGTTGCTGCGCGCCCGCGCGACGCACCAGGTCCGAGGAGTCGCACCACGGAGCGCCTTCTACGATGCGCGTCGCGAGTTCTTCGCCGATGGTGCGTAGGTCTTCCAGACCGAGCCGTACGTCGGGATCGTCGGAGTCCCCTTCGAGCGTGGCCCCGACGCCCGAGTGGTTCACGTCGGGTCGGCGTACGCGCACGCCGTGGCGCTGCGCGTCGGCGACCAGGCTCTGCGTAGACCAAAAACCCATCGGTTGAGCGTTCAGCATCGACACCAGGAAGGCCGCCGGGTAGTGGTGCTTCAGCCAGGCCGAGCAGTAGACGAGGTGCGCGAAGGAGACCGCGTGGCTCTCGGGGAAACCGAAGTTGGAGAACGCGGCCAGCGCGTCGAAGAGTTGATCGGCCGCCGATCCGGTGATGCCGTTCTCGGCCATGCCGGCGTAGAAGCGGCTCTTCAGTTTCATCATGCGCAACTCCGAGCGCTTGGCGGCCATGGCCTGGCGCAGTTCGTCGGCCTCGGCCGGTGAGAAACCGGCCACCGCCACGGCCATCTCCATCAGCTGCTCCTGGAAGAGCGGGACGCCGAGCGTGCGGCGAAGGATCGGCTCGAGTCGCGGGTGCAGGTAGGTGACCGGTTCGTCGCCGCGACGACGTCGGATGTAGGGGTTGACGGCGTTACCCTGGATCGGACCGGGGCGAATGATCGCCACCTCGATCACCAGGTCGTAGAACGTGCGCGGCTTGATGCGCGGCAGCGTCGCCATCTGCGCGCGCGACTCCACCTGGAAGACGCCGACGGTGTCGGCTTCGCACAACAGGTCGTAGACCGCGTCCTCCTGGGGCAGCGCCCCGAGGTCGATGGTGACGTCGTAGAAGGACTGCACCTGAGTGACGCAGCGGTGCAGCGCGTCGAGCATCCCGAGGCCCAGCAGGTCGAACTTCACCAGACCGATCGCGGCGCAGTCGTCCTTGTCCCACTGCAGGACCGTGCGTCCGGGCATGCGACCCCACTCGACCGGACAGACCTCGATCACCGGTCGATCGCACAGCACCATGCCGGCCGAGTGGATGCCGAGGTGGCGGGGACGATTGAGCATCTCGGTCGCCATGGTCGTGACCAGTTCGGGCACGTCGGGACTCGCGGTCATGGTGTGACGATCCACGCTGTCGCGCAGCGCGTTGGCCTCTTCTTCGTTGAAGCCGAAGGCGCGCGCCACGTCGCGCAGCGCCGAGCGCGGTCGGTAGGTGATGACCGCGGCCACCTGGGCCGCGTGGCGCCGGTCGTAGCGCTCGTAGACGTACTGGATCACCTCTTCGCGTCGACCGGACTCGATGTCGACGTCGATGTCCGGGGGGCCGTCGCGCGCCGGTGACAAGAAGCGCTCGAAGAACAGGTTCAGCTTCACCGCATCGGCGTTGGTGATGCCCAACGAGAAGCAGACCGCCGAGTTCGCGGCCGAGCCGCGGCCCTGGCAGTAGATGTCGTGGCGACGACAGAACTCGGTGATGTCCCAGACGGTGAGGAAGTAGCCGGCGAAGCCGAGGGTCTTGATGACGCCGAGTTCGTGATCGATCTGGCGCCAGGCGCCCGGAACACGCTCGGCCTCGCGGGTGCCGTAACGCTGGGTCGCGCCCTCGGCCACGATCTCTTCGAGGTAGGACTGCTCGTCCATTCCCGCCGGCGTCGAAAAGGGTGGCAGGTTGGGCGCGACCAGACGAAGGTCGAAGGCCAGCGCGGCGGCGAGTTCCCCGGCCGCGTCGACGACCCCGGGCCAGCGCGCGAAACGACGGCGCTGTTCGGCGTCGCTGCGCAGGTGCGCGAGCGGGCTGGCGTTGAGCCACCCCTCCATCTCTTCGAGGCTCTGGCGCGCGCGCAAGGCCGAGAGCACGTTGGCGCGCGCGAAGGCGTCGGGGGTGGCGTAGTGCACGTTGTTCGTCGCTACCAGCGACACGTCGTGATGAACCGCGAGTTCGGCGAGGACGTCGTTGCGCGCGACGTCGTCGGGCGCGCCGTGGTCCCAGATCTCGACCGCGACGTTGTCGCGACCGAAGACGGCACTCAGTCGCTCGAGCTCGCGCCGCGCGGCGCGCGGTCCCTGGTCCATCAGCGCGCGTGTCAGTGCTCCCTTGCGACAGCCGCTCAGCACCAGCCACTCGCGCGCGGCGTGGGCGACCTCTTCGAGACTGAAACGCGGCGCGCCTTTCTCTCCCCGGCGCAAGTGCGCCTCGCCGAGCATCGTCGAGAGCGCGCGGTAGCCCTCGGGCGAGCGCGCGAGCACGACGAGGTGCGCGCCGGACGGGTCGTGGACCCCGACGCGGTCGTCGTCGGCGTCGATCGAGATCTCGGTCCCGAAGACCGTGGGCAGACCGAAGGCCCGGGCCGCTTCGGCGAAGCGCACGACCCCGTAGAACCCGTGGTGGTCGGTGAGCGCCAGTCCCGAGAGGCCGAGACGGGCGCCCTCGGCGGCGAGCTCTTCGGGGTCGCTCGCCCCGTCGAGGAAGCTGAAGCCCGAGTGGGCGTGGAGTTCGCCGTAGAGCATCAGTCGTAGATTCCCGCGAGCCACCACTTGCTCGACTCGGCCGTCAGCAACAGCGCCTCGCCCGACACGAGCAGGATCTGCACGTGGGCGCGACGGCGATTGAGCGTCCACCAGCGCTCGACCAGCGGCCACGGCCCCGCGTACCAGATGATCTCGCGGCGCAGCTGGTGCGAGAACAACAGCGTCGTGGGCGCCTCACTGAGAAATCCCCGCGCGCCCATGACGACCGGGTGGTCATGAACGTCGCGCAGTTGGACCGCCACCGGACGGGTCAGCGTCGTGGCCGGCGACGGCGCGCGCATCTGGCCCGGCCACGGCGCGACGTCGCGAGTGACACTCTTCGGCGAACCCCACGGCACCAGCGTGGCGCGGTCCTCGGGGACCCGACCGCCGCGCAGTGACGCCACGACCACGGCGTCGGCGCCGAGCCGACGGCGCACGCGGTGGGCGGCCGCGTCGGCGCGGTCGTCCCCGGCCCCGCGAGAACCGAAGAAGCCCAGCTGCTCGTCGTGCCGGTCGTCCTCGCCGCGCAGTTGGGCGAGGCGCTTGGCGAGTTTGAGGTCGCGCTGAGTGTCGAGTTCAAAGATCTCGCCGCGCGCGACGCGCTGGAGTACCAACGCGTGCTTGTTGAAGCGTTCGCCGACGCGCGCGATGTCGAGGTCAGCGAAGGAGCCGACCGTGTGCAGACCGAGCCGTTGGCAGGTCGTCGCGACGTCTTTTCGACCGAGCGCCGAGAGCGGGAGCGAGCGCCGGAACGACTCGGTCGCACCGGGTTGGAGCACCAGGCCCCGTCGCGCGCACGCTTCGGCGCAGAACAGTCCGTCGGCGATGCCGAGTGACGGCTCGTGGCCGGTGAGTTCCACGACCGTGGAACGAACGTTCTCCATCACCGCGGCCTCGCCGCCGAAGAACCGGCTCGGTCCTCGAATGGGCAGTACGAACAGGCCGAGGCGCACCGACTCGGTGAAGGGGCACAACACCGTCAGCGCGTCGAGCAACGCCAGGTGATCGCGCAACGACGAACCGTCGGGCGCCTCGTCGCCCAGAGCCTCGATCCACATAGCGAGGAGGCGTTCCATTAGCTGGCCTCGCAGCGCCCTCGTCGATTCGGTAGGACGACCACGTGCTCGCCCGCGCGAACGGCCTCGCCGCGTCCGCCGATGCGCACGGTGAGATAGCGCGCGTCGAGTCGCGACGACGTCGCCCACTGCGCGTTGGTGACGTCGAAGGAGAGGTCGGCCGGCAACGGCCACAGCGAGGCCGGTTCGGCGAGCACGATCAAGACCGTGCCTCGTTCGCGCACCCGGTCGACCAGTCGACGCGCCGCGGCGTGCGACGCGCGCGATGGTGGCCGCACGATCAAGAGGTCCACCCCGTCGAGCAGGTCGGCCGCGGACTCGGCCCAGGCGCCGCGCGGACGCGGCACGAAGAGCACGCGGCGAAGGTCGACGCCGAGGTCGGCGATGGCGACGACGCCCGGGTCATCCACCCCGACGACCGCGCTCCAGTGGCCGCGCGCACTCGACTCGGTGAGGAGACTGAGCGCGAGGCTCAGCCCTCCCAGTCCCGGTGGGGCCTGCACGACGACGCTCGAACCGCGACGCAGTCCCCCATTGGGGACCAGCGGTCCCCAGGGCTCGCCGAGGGGCAGCATCCGGCTCTTGGCGAGGGCGACCGGGCGAAGCGTCGCCACGAGATCTTCAGGCAACGTAGGGCGATTGGAGGAAAAAGCGAACATATGTTCGTAAGATAGCCGGTTGTCGTGACAGGCGCCAATGGAAGGATTTCACGGCAGAATAGAGGGCATGTGTGGTCGTGTCGCCATCTTCGCCCCGCCGCTTCGCCTGGCCCGGCTGCTCGACGCCGCCCTGGCCGCGGGCCTCGATCCCGACGACCCGCCCAGCTGGAACATCGGGCCGCAGCGACGACTCTTCGCCGTCGCGGAGCGCCACGAGGAACGCCTCATGGACGGCTATCGCTGGGGACTCGTCCCCAGCTGGTCCAAGGATCCGAAGATCGGCAATCGACTCTTCAACGCCCGCGGCGAGACCATCGTCGAGAAGCCCTCCTTCCGCAGCGCCTTCGCCAAGCGGCCGTGCGTCATTCCGGTCGACGGCTTCTACGAATGGGACCACCGCCCCGGCCATGTGAAGCAGGCGCACTTCTTCACGCGCTCCGACGGAGAGCCGATGCTCTTCGCCGGACTCTACGAATACTGGCGAAGTCCCGAGGAACCGGCCGACGCTGAAATGACCAAGACCTGCACGATCATCACCACCACCCCGAGTGAGGACATGGACGCGATCCACGACCGCATGCCCGTGGTCCTCGAACTCGATGACGTCGAGACCTGGATCAACGTACGAGAGCATGAGCCCGAAGAGCGATTGCAACTGCTCGTACCGGCCTCGAGCGGCACGCTCGTGCATCACGGCGTGAGCTCGGCCGTCGGATCGGTGAAGAACGACGGACCGGAGTTGATCGAGTCGGTGGAGTCCTCGCCGCTCTTTTGATTTTGAAAAGCCGAAAACCCCGAGTGACCAGTGAGCCGAAGCTCACCCGCCCCTCGGGGTTCCCGAAGGCACATCAGTCGCTGACCCGTGTCGGACAGGCCACCGCTTGACGGCTGGCACTTCACGTCATTCGTCGTTACTGACCGCGGACCGAACTCCGCTGCCCGTTGGAGGAGTTCTGTTCCTCTTGCGAGGCCCCTCTCCCCTCCTGATCCGAATCCCCTTTCGGTTCTCCGTCTCATCGACAGGTGCTACGTGAACTACGAGTGATACTGTGCCAGACCTTTCAACCTGACGTCGCCTCAATTGGTGATATCAGGAACTTTTGCCCAGCAGTTGTCACGTTTTCCACCGGTTTGTTCACATAGAGCACAACTTTCGAACACTTAAACGCATGTTTTCCACAGCCCGACGGTTCCGTTGACTCCATTGGAGGTTCAAAATGGACCGCTTCGCTACCGGAAAACGGCGCCCCGATACGGAGGACGCGTCCTCGAAACCCGTGGTTCCCAAGGCGGTGCTTTAACCTCCGCCTATGCCCGATGCGCAATTCACGCTCGCCACGCATCGCCTAATTGCTCGACGTCAATCATCGATACAGCCGGGGTGGTTTCCACCCACGGCCGTCGACGATGTCGGAAAATCGAGTCGCTAGATGACCATCCTCTTCGCGCTCCTCACGTCACTCACGAACGCTCTCGCGGTCACGCTGCAACACATCGCGAGCACGAGCGACGTGGAGAAGTCATCCGGTTGGAAGTTCGTGAAGTATCTGCTGCGCCATCCACTGTGGTTGTTGGGTTGGCTCGCCCTCTGTGGCTCACTCGTCTTCCAGGCGTTGGCACTTCACTTCGGTCCGCTCTCCCTGGTGCAACCCATTCTCGTGACGGAGTTGGTACTTGCGCTAGTGCTTCGTCAGCTGTGGCTCCACCAATCGATTCGCGGCGTAACGTGGATCGCCGCCGTCGTAACCGGTGCCGGTCTGGTGGTTTTTCTCGTCACGACGTCACCGCACGGCGGATCATTCCTTCCCAGCTCGTCGGCGTGGACGTTCCCTTCGATCGTCTGTGTCGCCGTCGTGGCGCTCCTCGTTCTCCTCGCCCAACGCGGTTCTCCGGCTCGTCGCGCCGCGCTCTTCGCCAGCGCTACGGCGGTTATGTGGGCATTGGAAGCGACGTTCATCAAAGCCACGACCGACACCCTAGGCGCGTTGGGCTTCGGTGGGGCGTTCACCCGCTGGCCCGTATATGCCCTGATCGTCGGGGGCGTCATCGGTTTAGTGTGCGAGCAGGCGGCCCTGCACGTCGGTCCGCTCAGCGTCTCTCAGACCTTCATCGTCATCGTGGACCCGGTGGTGAGCGTCGCGCTCGGCATCTGGGTGTACCGCGAGCGTCTGCACCACGGGGCACTCCACCTCACGATTGGCGTCGTCGCCTTCGCTGTGATGTGCGCCGGGATCGTCGCCCTCACGCGAACGGCTCCCGCCACGGTGACCGCCGACATTCACCGCGTCTGACGATTACGTGTCCCACAGACGCTGCGCGTAAATCGTCCGCCATGCCCGATGAGCATTTGTCGCGCCGTAGATCGATACCACGCACGCAAGGCCCAAGGCCAGCGCCATTGGGAGCCACATAGAGTGCCACGCGTACGACGCCACGACGGCGCCGGCCAGGTGTGGCTGACGATTCTGCACGTCGACGGCCACCGCCCAAGTGAGAAACGTGAGAAATGTGAGCGAAAGTGAGAGGCAGGTCAGTAACGATACGGTCCGACCAAAGCGCAGCGTGTCGGGCGGCAGTTGTGCTCGATTCGCCACAACAAAGAGACCCACCATTGATACGAGCCATCCTCCTATCGCGACCGTCCACATGAAGTTCCCCATGAGTGCGGCCACAGCGGGATGACCGCCGACCCAGATTCCAGGGTTTCTTCCGGGGTGTCGGTGTTCGTTGAAACCCCACTGGACGAGGAACAGCGCAATGATTCCGAGAAAGGTGTACAGCGGCACCCACGTCAAGACGTACATCCAACGTCGGTTCTGACTCTTCTCGCGGACAATTCCGTCGCGCAAGGCACTGAGTCCAGTCGCCAATATGAAAAACGTCAGCACGTAGAGACCGTCCATGACCATCGTCGATACTCCGACAGTCCATGTCGCCGCTGAGATCGACGGATGCACCCAGTGCACTCCCGGTTGGCTCAGCACCCTCGTTCGAAAAAGTGTGAGTTGAAATGGGTAGCCCTTCTCGACGTAACCGTCGCTCGAGTGGAGGGAGAAACGGCCGATCACCAACAGCACGAACGGCACGATCGCCATCCACGGGAGCGTGCCCGCCGCGACCGACGTTCGTGTTCGGCTCGCGAGGAGCCCGTACGTTCGCGGCATTCCGCGAACTTGAAATCGAGATCGAAGTGCATCGCGGAGCAGGCCGATCGCAATCGACCCTTCCGATCGACCCTCGTGTTGGAGGTCGTCGACGACCGCCCGCATCTCTTCGCCATAGCGCTCGTTCCACCATTTCGGATAACAGCGAAGCGCGAGGTCGATCAACGTTCGTCCCACGCTCAGCCGATCGCTCCGAGTCGCTTTAGGCCAATGGTGGCAACCTTCATCGCGCTCTTCAGTCGTTCGGTCAGCACCGCCGAGCCGGCCCCCGTTATCCGATACGGGCGCCGACGGTCCTTGGTCGGCAAGGCGACGATGAGGCCTTCTTCTTCCAGACGCACCAGGACGCCGTAGAGGGTTCCGGGGCCGAACACCGTGCCGGTCATCTCTTCGATGTCCTTGATCATCGCGTAGCCGTGCTTGGGACCACCGGTCAAACTCGTAAGCACGAGAATCGTCGGGTCCTGAGTTCGTCCTAAACGTTTCGACTCCATGGCCACCACCTCTCAATGTAGATGACCATACTACGGAATTCGTAATAGTGTTACGGCGTCGAGAATTTGCATTGCGTAGATGATTCGTTTCATTGCGTACATGAATCGGGCGCCGCGATCATCATCGTCTCTAGAGGCGAAAGTCACAAACGATGAGCATGTCGAAGATCGACATCGCTCACGAAGTGTCACGGTGTTGGGACATTCTTTTGAAGGATCAACACTAAAATATTTACGTGCCTCTGGTACGGCCGTCGTCGACCGCCCTGCTTTTTGCGTGTCATGCATTTCGTGACACGAGTCAAGAGTTTCGCAAAACGAAAATGCAAAACCGCAGCGCCAGCATCATTCGGCGCTCTTCGTGAGTGATCCGATAACCGTGAGGGTGCGCGGCACGAGTGCAAGTCGGAGTTTCTGGATCGCCACGGCCGCCGGCGTGGTGGCCATTGGATTCCTGGGGTCTTTTCTCGGCGCCAACAACTTTGGCAAGAACAATGCCCAACACGCCCGACAAGTTCTTCAAACTTCAACCGCTGAGATTTCGTCCGCGCTCAACGTCGCGATTCAACACGAGCAGGACCTCGCCATCAGCGCCGGTGCGTTCATCGTCGAGGACTCCGACGCGTCCGAGGCGAACTTCATCAACTGGGTCAATAACGTGGACGCCTTCAAGCGCTATCCCGAGATCCTCGCGGTCGCCGAAGTCGTCATCGTTCATCCGTCAGAGTTGAAAGCCTTCGCCGCGAATGCCGCCATCAACTCTAAGCAGTCCAAGGCTCCCAGCCAGACCTTTACGCTCACGCCACCGGGTACCCGACCGTTTTACTGCCTGGTGGACATCGAGCTCGCTCGACCGGGACTACCGGAGATACCGATCGGCCTCGATCTGTGCGATTCGTCGCTGGGGCCGCAACTTCTGCAGGCGCGCGATTCCGGTCAGCCCACCTACGCCCCCGACTCCTTGGGCGGTCCCGCCGCCTTTGCTGTGGGCACGCCGCTCTATCGCCACGGGGGCCACCCCAGCACGGTCGCCGGTCGCCGCGCGAACCTCATTGGCTTCACCGGCACCGAAATCCTGCCCACCACGATCTTGATGACCGCGCTGCAGGGTCATCCCCACACGGGCGTGGCGTTCCACTATCAGCGCAGCGGCTCCAACGTGACCTTCAAGGCCGGAGATCCTCCGAAGAGCGCGATGTCGGCCTCGATCAGCCTCCATAACGGCTGGCACGTCAAGGTCGTCACGGCGGCCGTCGCCGGTGGCGTCTTCAGTGACTTCGACTCCTCAC
Organism: uncultured Acidimicrobiaceae bacterium; assembly: GCA_963716515.1. GTDB lineage: Bacteria > Actinomycetota > Acidimicrobiia > Acidimicrobiales > RAAP-2 > RAAP-2. The sequence continues at coordinate 269,651 of OY970319.1, read as the reverse complement.
TGCTCTTGCTGGGCGGGATCCTCCTCAGCCTCTTGCTGGGGCTACTGATCTACGTCCTGGGCACCAGTCGATCGAGCGCCATGCAACTGGTGAAGGAGAGGACCGACCAACTGCAACACCAGGCCCTGCACGATTCGCTTACCGGACTCCCCAACCGCGCCCTGATCCTCGACCGCATCGATCGAATGCTGGCGCGCTCGAGACGAGAGCACACCGCGGTGGCCGCGCTCTTCCTCGACCTCGACAACTTCAAGGACATCAACGACACCCTGGGCCACCGCGCCGGTGACGAGTTATTGGTCAGTGTCGGCGTTCGACTGAAGAGCGCGGTGCGCGAGAACGACACCGTTGGACGCCTCGGGGGCGACGAATTCGTGGTCCTCGCCGACGGCGTCTCGCTCGAAGCGGGCGTGGACGTCGTGGCCGACCGTCTGCTGGACGTCTTGGCCACGCCGTTCATCATCTCGGCCAGCCCAGTGCCGCTCTCGGTCTCGGCCAGTATTGGCATCGCCGAAGGTGACCGTGCGACACCGGAAGAAATGCTCCAGGACGCCGATATCGCGATGTACCAAGCCAAAGCGGCCGGGAAGCGCAAGGCCGTGAAATTCATAACCTCGATGCAGGAATCGGTCGACCATCACCGAAGCCTGGAAGTTGACCTCCAAGGTGCGCTCGAAGCCCAACAGTTCTTCTTGATGTACCAACCCACGGTCGACCTGTCGACGGGCGCCTTCACCGGAGTCGAAGCGCTCCTGCGTTGGAAGCAACCTGATCGCGGTGTCGTCCAGCCCGACGACTTCATTCCGGCGCTCGAAACCTCCGGTCTCATCGTCCCCGTGGGTGCGTGGGTCTTGCACGAGGCGTGTCGCCAGGGCGCCGTGTGGCAGAATCGCGGACACCGCTTCACCGTTTCGGTCAACATCGCCGCCAAGCAACTCGAACGCGATCAACTGGTCACCGACGTGCAAGAGGCGATTGCGATGAGCGGTTTCGACTCCCACGAACTCATCTTGGAACTCACCGAGACGGCGTTGATGCACGACTCCGGTTCGACGCTGTCGCGACTGATGCTGTTGAAGGCGCTGGGCGTGCGAATTGCGATTGACGACTTCGGCACGGGGTACTCGTCCCTGGCCTATCTACGACAGTTCCCCATCGACATCTTGAAGATTGACCGATCGTTCGTGTCCGGCATCGCCGACTCCAGGGAATCCGCGGCCCTCGTGCACACGCTCGTGCAGCTCGGCAAGGTGCTCGGCATAGAGACACTCGCCGAGGGCGTGGAGACGATTGACCAGCGTTCGCGCCTCGAGAACGAGAACGTCGACTCGGGACAAGGGTTCTTGTTCGCGCGTCCCCTCACCGTCGAAGATCTTGATCGACTCCTCCTGGATTCCGACGGTAAACCCGAGTGGCTCAGCGTCGCCGTTACGGGAGAGAACTTCTAACTCCCGGATTGCGTTGCGTGTTCGCCGGACGTTCTGTCACAACCTGATGGCCTCCGGTGACATATACAGTGGCCCACGAACGCGGTGAAGGGGGACACGATGCCAAAGACCGCTGACGAAGACTCGTCGTCGAGCAAGATCACGAAACGGACCCAAGAACTGGGAGATTGGCGAGGTGAGACTCTGGCGCACCTGCGTCGACTCATTTTGGACGCCGATCCCCAGATCGAAGAGGAGTGGAAGTGGGTGAAGCCCAGCAGTCCCGGTGTTCCCGTGTGGTCCCGTGATGGGGGCATCTGCACCGGTGAAACGTACAAAGAGGTGGTGAAGCTCACGTTCTTTCGGGGAGCCTCGTTGAAGGACCCCAAGAAGCTCTTCAACTCCAGCCTGGAGGGCAACGTGCGCCGGGCGATCGATTTTCGTGAAGGCGGGAAGATCAATGAAGCGGCGTTCAAGCAACTCATCCGTGACGCGGTCGGGGCAAACTCCGCGGCGATCTCACAGCGCGCGGCCAAGAAGAAGTGAGCCCGAGTAGGCACGACGACGATTAGTCCGCAAGTCGCGCAAGGCTGGCGATTCGCTCCGACCCTCCACGAGCGCGGCGGGTGAAATTGGAATAGATTCCCCCTTTGGCGACGAGTTTCGCCGCTATTGAGGGGGGCATTATGTATCTATTAGCAAGGCAGGCCAACCTACGAGGGCTGGACGCTCCGGGATGGGCGGTGGATATTGGCGCGGCCGCCGCGGCGGGACTGGGTACCGAAGTCGGAGTCTGGGCCACCGCCCTCTCCCCGGGATTCGGCACCATCACCTGGACGTCCTTTTGGGCCGATCTGACCGCCCTGGAAAAGGGCTTCGCCGACATCAGCGTCAACGCCAAGTACCTCGAGCTCGCCGCCAAGGGGGTGGAGTTCCTGAACGGCTCGATCGACGACACGTTGTACGAATTGGTCTATGAAGGATCCGACGGCGCAGCGGCCAACGAAGCCAAGTACGTTGGGACGATCTCAGCGGTCTGCGCGCCCGGCAACTTCGCTCGCGGAATGATGGGCGGCATCGAGATTGCGCAGAGGGCCGAGAAGGCGACCGGCGTGTCCACCGGTTTCATGTCGGCCCAGACCGGAGCCTACGGCTCGGTCATGTGGGTTGCGGGCTACAAGACCATCGCGGAGTTTGAAGCAGCGCAACACGCTGTGGCCGCCGACATGAGCTTCATCGAGTTCATCGATTCGGCGAGCACCGCTTACCAGCCAGTCCCGAGCGTCACTCAGAGCACATTGCACATGAGGCTCAATTAGGTCCACGCCGCTTTGACGTGGTGACGTTCTGATCGTCCTCGACGACGATCCGGCGAGCCAATGATTCAGACGATTTCGACGGTGCGGACTTGACGACGCCTTCTGGCAAGGTCAGCAGAGAATACTGCTCGTCCCCTTGACAGACTCCGACAGTGTTAAGAACCAATGTGTGCAATTTATAGCATATTTGTACTATAATGTTTGTGTGATGACCGGGGATCTAATTAAGGAAGCTCGACAACGGGCCGGTCTGACTCAGGTCGAACTAGCGGCTCGTCTGGGTAAAGCACAGTCCGTGATCGCCCGATGGGAACGTGACGATGTATCGCCGAGTCTTGAGACGGTGCGCGACATTATTCGTGCATGCGGACTCGAACTAACGTTCTTCATCTCAAAATTTGATGACTCTAACGTGACGATTATTGATGAACATCTTCGAATGTCGCCTGCGCAACGGTTCGCAGACCTCATGACGCGTGTCAAGTTCCACGATCAGCGTGAGCATAAATTAGCGGACCGTCAAGACTGAAATGGTTCCATATCGGCCGGACGAAATCCTCGAAGTCCTTGAACGCCACAAGGTTCTCTACATCGTCATCGGCGGACTTGCGGCTGAGTTGCGCGGATCACCGTACGTCACACGAGACGTAGACGTCACGCCCGCTCGCACCCGGGCGAACTTTGCGAGGCTCGCGGCCGCACTAAAGGAACTCGACGCAAAGCTGCGGATACCCGACATGGCGGAACCAATGGACATACCTCTCGATGAGCGATCCTTTGAGCAAGGTACAACTTGGACCTTCGTGACGAAACACGGATATCTGGACATCGCACTTCTTCCGGACGGTACGCGCGGCTACGACGACCTACGACGATCAGCCACACGAGAGCAACTAACGGATACGGTGTCGATCTTTGTGGCCGCTCTCGCCGACGTCATTCGCTCCAAAGAAGCCGCCGGGCGCGAAAAGGATCGCGCCGTGCTCCCGATCCTTCGCCAGGTCCTCGAACGCTCACGTAAGCAAGAGCGTGACAATCCCGGGATCGAGATGTAATACTCAGTCGAAATGATGCGTCAGTTAGAACATTCATGAACTCGCCAACGGAACCCTCGGTGGCGACCTAAGTCATACAAGTGAGACTGGGCAAACGAATCGCACCGACGTGGCACTTGTTTGACAGTTAGCGTCGCCAGAAAAAAAGATGCGCCACACCACTCGGGCTCGCCACCTTCTCCAAGAAGAACCGATCGACCAGATCGTCGGGACTGTCCCACAATCTTTCGCCGCGACCAAGCTCGATGGGCGCAACCGCAAAATGCATCTGGTCGATGAGATCAGCGTCGAGAAACTCGCGCACCGTGGCGACGCCTCCGCCGAGGCGCACGTCTTTGCCATCGGCCGCCTCAAACGCCTGCGCGAGTGCGTCCTGCGGCGACGCATCGAGAAAATGGAACGTGGTGTCCCCCAAGGTTATTGAAGGGCGCACGTGATGCGTGAGTACGAACACCGGCGTATGGAACGGCGTGTCGTCGCCCCACCACCCTTCCCAATCAAGGTCTTCCCACGGTCCTCGCTGGGGGCCAAACTTATTGCGCCCCATAATTTCGGCACCGATGTTCCGAGTGAAATCGCGAGTGCAGTAGTCGTCAAAACCGTACGTCCCCCCCGGATCGGTTCGATTAACCCAGTGCGCGGTCGCTCCCGCCCAGGAAAAGAGATCGGCAGGATTCGCGTGACCGAATGGGTGCTCGAGACTTTGCCCCTCGCCGGAACCGTAGCCATCGTTCGACACCATGAAATTGTGCACTCGAACGACCTGCGTCATTGGATTCCTTCCGGACTTCGCAACAGCTTGTGAAGTCTCACGACATTTTAGTTAGAGCTGTCCAACTGATGGGGTTTAGGACTCTGGGTGGAGGTGATGGGATTCGAACCCACTGCCTCTACATTGCGAACGTAGCGCTCTACCAATTGAGCTACACCCCCGAAGAGGCTTTAACTTTAGCCCAACGCCCGACGCGGCTGGGATTGGCGCTGCCAACCGTCGTCGTCGTCATCCTCTTCGTATTCGGACTCGTACTCGTCCTCGTAGCGCGGCGAGACTGCGTCGTACAGGCGCTGCACCGACGCCAGTTGTCGCGGCTGCGGCAGGCGCAGCGGCAGTGACGACTCGCTCAGATAACCCTGCGAAACCGAGTACAACGCGAGCGCCACGTACGAAACGATGCAGACCCAAGACGCGACCGCCACGTCCAGTATTAGCGAGTAACTCACCGTGAAGGCAAGTATCGACAACACCGCTGAGATGAGCAAAAGGCGAACGAACATCATCTGTCGACGCGACTTCATTGAACGACGACGAATCGGGGCTTCGTAACTTCGGCGAACTGTCGTCTCATTGGGCACCGACGAGTACGCGGCGGCGTAGCGGTTCATCGACTCGCGTTCGTTCGCCGGCTCGTCGTATTCGTAGTCCGCGCTCCATTCGTCCCACGAGCTGCGCGACTCCAGTGAGCGGTAGGTGTCATCGGCGTGAACGACGGTCAGGCGAGACCGTCGTACCGGGTCGCGCAGACCGGATTCGGCGTCGTCGGGCTGATCCAGGCGGTGGGCCGGGCTGACCGCGTACTCCTGGCGGCTGAGCACCTCGTGTTCGGCGTGGAAGGACTGGATCGACCGTTCGGGACCGCCGTCACGGAGCCGACGGACCACCATGGGAGTCAAAAGAGCCAACCAGAAGAGGGCGAGGATTATCAACAGCATTCGACATACCCCACGACACGCCACCTTGACATTGCGTCAAAGTTACAAGCGTTTTAAGGGTTTTTGGTGGATGTCACGCCTCGTGGAGGCCGCACTCTTCCTTGTCGGCGCCGACCCAACGACCCGATCGGCGGTCCCCCGGGACTAGTGGTTTCTCGGTCATCGCGGCGCATCCGATCGAGGCGTAACCCTGCGCCCAGAGAGGGTGCTCGGGCAGATCGTGCGACGTCAGGTAGTACGCCACGTCGTCGTCACTCCACGTCGCTAGGGGGTTCACCTTCACGAGCTTGAATTTCTCATCCCACATCAGGGTTTTCATGTTCGCGCGCGACGGCGCGTCCACTCGTTTGACCGACGTAATCCACGCCGACTTGCCCGCAACGGCGCGTCCCAGCGGCTCGACTTTGCGCAGTTCGCAACAACGATCCGTCCCGCAGGGCCACGCGTCAGCGCCGGGACCGGGCGTCGTGCGCGTCATATTGAGCGACCAATCACGCTCGATTCGAGACGCGAATTCGAGCGTCTCGGGGAAGTGTCCCTGCGTATCCAAAAAGATGATTTTAGAATTGGGGCGAAGTTGATGAACCATGTGCAACAACGCGACGTCTTCGAACGAGCAGGCCATCGCGACGTCGTCGTTGAATCGTTCGAAGGTCCATTCGAGAATTTTGATCGGTGTGGAACGCTCAAAACTCTCGTTGACCGATTCGAGTTCGTCGAGGAGGTCTCCGGTCGGCGTAATCAGGGGCATTTGCTCAACAGCCTTACATTCTCGAGTGTTTTACTAGGATATACGGAGACCTCACGGACTATGACGACGACACCCTTGCGCACCTCCACCACCACCGACCACCTCGACCTGCTGGAGTCCCACGCCATTTTCATCCTCCGAGAGGTGGTCGCGGAGTGCGAACGACCGGTCCTGCTCTTCTCCGGTGGCAAGGACTCAGCGGTGTTGTTGCACCTCGCCGTGAAGGCCTTCGCACCCCAGCAACTCCCGTTTCCGGTCATGCACATCGACACCGGCCAGAACTTCCCCGAGGTCATTGAGTTTCGTGACACCACCGTCGAGCGCGTCGGCGCTCGTCTGGTCGTGGCCAAGGTGCAAGACACCATCGACCAGGGCAAGGTCCAGGACCCCGGGGCCATGGGCTCTCGCAATCGCCTGCAGACGGTAACCCTGCTCGACGCCCTCAACGACCACAACTTCGACGCCGCCTTCGGCGGCGCTCGACGCGACGAGGACAAGGCGCGGGCCAAGGAACGCATCCTTTCGTTTCGCGACACCTTCGGCCAGTGGGACCCGCGCAAGCAGCGCCCGGAACTGTGGCAGATCTATCAGGGCAGGGTGAATCCGGGCGAGAGCGTACGCGCCTTCCCCCTCTCGGACTGGACCGAGCTCGATGTGTGGCAGTACATCGATCGTGAGCAGATGGCGTTGCCGGAGATCTACTTCGCCCATGATCGCGACGTGGTGAAGCGTGACGGCATGTATTTAGCGATCGGTCCGTTCGTCGAACCGCGAAGCGACGAGACCGTCGAGCGCCTCAGCGTTCGCTTTCGCACCGTCGGTGACGCCAACTGCACCGGCGCCGTGCTCTCACGCGCCGCCACCCTCGAAGCCATCATCAACGAGGTGGCCCTGGCCAACGTCTCCGAACGCGGGGCGACCCGCGCGGACGACAAGTTCTCCGAGACCGCCATGGAGGATCGAAAGCGCGAAGGGTACTTCTAAGTGCACCTCGCCACCAAGGATCTCCTGCGCTTAGCGACCATCGGATCGGTCGATGATGGCAAGTCGACGTTGATCGGACGCATCCTCGTCGACACCCGACAGCTCTTCGACGACCAGCTCGACGCCGTCGCCGAGGCCTCGGAGAAGCGCGGCGTCGGTGACCTCGACCTTAGTTTCGTCACCGACGGACTGCGCGCGGAACGTGAACAGGGCATCACCATTGACGTGGCCTACCGCTACGCCTCGTCACCGACGCGAAAGTTCATCATCGCGGACTGCCCGGGTCACGTGCAGTACACCGCCAACATGGCGACCGGCGCCTCGACGGCCGATCTCGCCCTGGTTGTGCTCGACGTCGCCTCGGGACTCAAGGAGCAGACCCGTCGGCACCTCTGCATCGCGGCACTCCTCGGCGTGCGCTCGATCGTCGTCGCGGTCAACAAGATGGACGCGGTCGAGTGGTCCAAGCTGGCCTTCGACCGGGTCGTGGACGAGATTCAGGCCCTGGCACGCGACCTCGATTTCACGTCGGCCTCCATCATTCCGGTGTCGGCGCTGCTCGGCGACAACGTGGTGGAGAGTTCGATCCACTTCCCCTGGTACGACGGCCCGACCGTCCTGGAGGCGCTCGAGAACTCCGAGGCCGGCGCCTGGGAGCACACGACGACGCGCGGCGCGCGCCTGCCCATCCAGTGGGTGCTTCGTCAATCGGGCGGCGGTCGCACTTACGCCGGGATGGTAAACGGCGACACGTTCCACGTCGGGGACCGTGTGACGTTGCTCCCGGCCAATATCGAGACCACGATCACCGCAATGAACTTCGGTGGTGAGGAGATCACCGACGCCACGGTCGGACTAGCCGCCGACGTCGCGCTGGCCCACGAGACCAACGCCGGTCGCGGCGATCTGATCGCCACGGCTCCCCTCCCCTCGGTGGTCAACGAACTGAAGACCACGATCTGTTGGTTCGGCGAAAAGCCATTGGTCATCGGCCAACGACTGAAGATGAAGCACACCTCCAAGGTCACGCCCGTTCGCGTCAAGACCATCAACGGCGTCATTGACATCGAGAAACTCGACATCGACGAGTCGACGTCGCTGAGCACCAACGATATCGGTCTCGCCACCCTGCAGACCGCCGACCTCTTGGTCGTCGATGACTACCGCGCCAACCGGGTCACCGGAAGTTTCGTCCTCATCGACGAAGCGACCAACGCCACCGTCGCCGCCGGCATGGTCGGGCACGCCAGCTTTCTTTAAAACTGCACGAGCATCGAGATCAACGCCACGGCGAATATCGCCAGCAGGGTGTCGATCGACTTCACCAACGACCGTCCGCTTTCCGGCGACGCCACTCCGTCCTCGGCGATCACCTTGGCCAGCGCGCGTTCCTGGGGCAACGTCCTCGCTTCGAGGTGCCCGGCCATCGCCAGGTAGCAGAGTATGCCGACGCCGATCCAGGGCTTGGACAGCGCCACCGACTTGTCACCGCTCAGCGACATGATCAGTCCCGTGATCGGCAGCACGTGGACAACGCGCGCGGCCCAGTTTCGTCGGTTGGGAAACTTCGTCCGTAGGACTGCCTCATCGGCACCGCGCACGATCGCCCGGGCCGAGTAGCGCATCACGATGAAGACGATCAACGTGTCGACGGCGGCGATTATGTGGGTCAGGAAGACCAGGTCGTAGGGGATGGACGTCGCGATCATGCGTCGCCCAAAAGCGCTTCGGCCGCGCGATAGGGGTCGGTGGTGCCCGACAGAAGCGAATCGATCTGCGCTTCGTAGTCGTCGCCGTGCGCCAGCGCGACGATTCGCGATCGCACCGTCGCTGAGAGCACCTTGTCGAGCTCGACGCGCATGCGAGTTCGTCGACGATCGTCCAGCGGACCGCTCTCGATGAACGTCCGATGGTTGATGACGGCGTCCCAAAGTTCAACGACGCCGGTTCCTTCGGTCGCGACCGTTTCAAGAATCGGTGGGCGCCACTCGTGGGCGCCTCCGAGATCGAGCATCTGGTCGAGATCACGACGCGTCTCACGAACCCCCGTCCGGTCGGCTTTGTTGATGACGAAGATGTCGGCGACTTCGAGCAGTCCCGCTTTGTTGGCCTGCATCGCGTCACCCCAACCGGGATTGACGACGACGATCGTCGTGTCGGCCGCCGACGCGATCTCGACCTCCATCTGGCCCACCCCGACGGTTTCGACGAGCACCAGTGGAAAGAGCGCCGCGCCGAGAACTCGGACGGCGTCGGGCACGGCCAACGAGAGACCGCCGAGGTGTCCGCGCGTCGCCATCGAGCGAATGAACACGTGTTCGTTGGTCGCGTGACCCTGCATCCGAATCCGGTCGCCGAGGATCGCCCCGCCGGTGAAGGGCGAGCTGGGGTCTACGCACAGCACGCTGACTTGATCGACGCCGCGGTCGCCACCGAAGCCCCGCTCGAGCACCACGCTGATCAGCTGGTCGGTCAAGGTCGACTTGCCGGCGCCCGGAGGCCCGGTGATTCCAACGACGTACGGCACCGGCGTGCGATAGGCCAACGCGGCGGTCGCCAACTGCTGCGCTCCCCCGGACTCGACGAACGTCAACAGACGCGCCAGCGCCGTGCGCGATCCCCCGCGAGCCTGCTCGACCAGTTCGGTCGGATCGATGGAGATCATGAAGACCGTTCGATGTTGGCGCCGAGGTGGCGGAGGCGCCCGACGAAGTCGTCGTAACCGCGGTCCATGTGCTCGAGTCCGGTCACCGTCGTCTCGCCCTCGGCCACCAGTCCGGCGAGGATCAACGCCGCCGCGGCGCGAATGTCGCTGGCGTGCACCGAAGTGCCCGTGAGGTGATCGACGCCGCGGATCATCGCGTGATGGCCCTCGGTGGTGATGCTGGCCCCCAGACGAACCAACTCATCGACGTAGCGAAAGCGCCCGACGAACAGGTTCTCGGTGACGACCGAGACACCGTCGGCCACGCTCAGCATTGTGGTTATCAGCGGCTTGTAGTCGGTCGCCACCCCGGGATAGGGCAACGTCGCGACGTCACAGGCCCGGAAGATTCGCGGTCCTTGCGCGGCCACGCCCGGCCCGCGCACGTCGACCACGCCACCCATCGCCTCGATCTTTCGAAGGAGCATCTCCATGTGCTCCGGGTGAGCGTCGACTACTCGTACCTCGCCCCCGGTGATGAGACCTGACGCGAGGTACGTGGCGCTGACCACGCGGTCGGTCACGACGTCGTGGCGGGCGGGACGCAACTCCTCGACGCCGTCGATGGTCAGTCGCGACGTGCCGAGTCCTTCGATACGGGCGCCCATGGCAATGAGCTGCTTGGCCAGGTCCTCCACTTCGGGCTCGCGCGCGGCGTTGTCGATCACCGAGCGGCCCTCGGCGAGCACGCAGGCCATCAGCAGGTTGTCGGTGGCGGTGTGGCTCGGGTACTCGAGCGTTATGCGCGCGGCGCGCAGTCGGGGTCGATCGATCGTGGCGCGAATGAAGTTGCGGTCGTTGTGGAAGGTCGCGCCCATGGCCGTAAGGCCGTCGGTGTGGAAGTTGATCGGACGCTGACCGAAGTCGTCGCCGCCGGGCAGCGCCATGTCCGCACGTCCACAGCGCGCTAGGAGCGGTCCCAGGATGACGATGGACGCGCGCATCGCCTCGAACAGCCGTGCCGGAGCGACGGGATGTATGTCCTGGGCGTCGGGCACCGCGATCAAGAGCTCGTGTTCGGCTGGTCGCTGGACGCTGCAGCCCAACGCCTCCAACAACTCCGCCATCATGCCCACGTCGGTGATGCGCGGGACGTTCGTGAGGTGGTGCTCTCCCGTGGCGAGCAGGCAAGCCGCCATCTCCTTCAGTACCGCGTTCTTGGCGCCAAAGGCCTGAACGTCGCCCTCGAGGGCTCCGGCGGGCTTTACGACGAGCGTTGTCACCCTTCAAGTATTGCCGGTGAGCCGAAATGGCCCGGCCCGAGGTCGATGAGGTTTCCGACAGTACGCTTAGCGTCGTGCTGCAACCGTCCCAACCGGACCGCAATATCGCTCTCGAGATGATTCGAGTGACCGAAGCCGCGGCCATCGCCGCCGCGCGCTGGTCCGGCCGCGGCGACAAGAACGCGGCCGACGGCGCGGCGGTCGACGCGATGCGTTTCGTACTGGGCGGTGTGGCGATGGACGGCATCGTCGTCATCGGTGAAGGCGAGAAGGACGACGCGCCCATGCTCTACAACGGCGAACGGATCGGCGACGGTCGTCCACCACTCGTCGACATCGCGGTCGACCCGGTGGACGGCACGACGCTCACCGCGATGGGTCGCAATGGTGCCTTGTCGGTCATCGCCCTGTCCGAGCGTGGCACCATGTTCAACCCCGGACCCTGCGTGTACATGAACAAGATTGCCGTCGGACCTCGGGGTCGCGGTTCGGTCGACATCAACGCCTCGCCGACCGACAACCTGATTGAACTGTCGAAACGGCTGAAGAAGCCGATTCCGGAACTCGGCGTGGTGATTCTCGATCGACCGCGCCACGAAGCTCTGCTGGCCGAGGTTCGCGAGGCCGGCGCGCGCGTGCTCTCCATCTCTGACGGCGACGTAGCCGGAGCCATCGCGACCGGTTGGCCCAACTCCGGGGCCGACGTTCTGTTTGGCATTGGCGGAACGCCGGAGGGCGTGATCGCGGCGGCGGCGCTGAAGGGCCTCGGCGGCGAGATCCAAGGCATGCTCATCGCTCGCGACGACGAGGAACGTCGATTGGCCGAAGGATTGGGCTACGACTTCACGCAGGTCCTGACGACCGACGATCTGGTCGCGTGTGAAAACTGCTTCTTCTCGGCGACGGCGATCACCGACGGTGACTTTTTGCGCGGCGTGCGATTCCACGACTTCGGCGCGACCACACAATCGATGGTCGTGCGTTCACAGTCAGGCACGGTGCGAACGATCGAGACGTTCCACCGGCACAACAAACTCGAAGAGTTCACGTCCGCGGGCTTCTGATACTTGTTCGATTGTTCACGAAGCGTGAATTCGCAGTCATTCGTGCGCAATGTTCGATTGCGTGTTCCAACTCCGGGTCGTAAGGTCCGCAGTAGAGCGGTTGGCTCGATATTCGGTGGTAACCAAAAGGGGGACGTCGTGCAGGTTTCGAATCTATTAGCGAACAAGAATCAGGATGTGGCCACGATTTCTCAGGAGCGCACCGTGGCCGACGCGCTGGTGCTCTTAAAGGAGCGCGGCATCGGCGCCCTCGTCGTCACCGGTCCGACTCCACCGTTGGTCGGCATCTTCAGCGAGCGCGACGCCGTGCGAGCTCTCGCGACCAGTGGTGCCGCCGCGCTCGAGACTCCCATCGCCGAACTGATGACGACCGACGTACAGACGTGCGACGAGACGACGACGGTCACGGAATTGATGGGACTCATGACCGAGCGTCGCATACGCCACTTACCCGTCGTGCACGAAGATCAACTGGTGGGAATGATCTCGATTGGCGACGTAGTCAAGGCACGCTTCGACGAACTTGAACACGATAAGAAGGATCTGCTGGATTACGTGTCGGCGAGGTAACTACCCGCCGCTTTCCACTTTGCTACGAGTTTGGTGTAAGCATTTCTTTGGCCAAAGTACGAGCCTGCGACTTGGTGAAGTTGCCCGAGACCTCGCCGGAACCGCCGAAGGAAGTGAAATGAGTCTGCGTCGGCTGCATGATCGGAGCGCTGTAGACCTCGCCATTGGCGACAATCGCTATCAGTGCGTGAAACTGACTCTTCGCCAATGCGTCAAAGGCGGCACTTCCGGCCGGTGTCAGTTGATACTTGACGAACCATTGACCGGACTGTTTCACGGCCTTCGCCGACTTGATTGACGAACTAGTCACCCGTGCCGGTCCTAGCGCGTATCGCTCGGTGCCCGTTCCGTTGATTCCCGAGAGGAGAAGGTAAGACGTCAATGAATGCACGGCGTTGGAACTGTCGGGAAAATTACGGAATCGTGGATCGGGCTTAACGGTCTTCGACTTGAAGCCGGCGGCCGAGTTGTTGGGATGTACGCCCAGGTTCTGGGCCGTGAGTCGGTAGACAGGCCGGCAATCGGGAAGGGCGGCGGCCTTACTGAAGGTATGCGTCGCGGGAGGCAGCGGCGCGAAACAGAGCACGGCGCGAAACGTGACGCCATCGAATGGCTTGGTCGTCGACGCCGATGTCGCGACCATCGGCACCAGCCAAGTCGTTAGAAAAATAAGGCCGGCGGTGACGACTCTGCGCCGCGGTCGTGACTCCACGCGTCCACGCCATTCGCAGTCATAGGTACCGGACGAAATCACGACTTGGCGGCGCTCAGTCGAAGTTCGGCGCGCTCGAGGGCGGCCTTGGCCATGGCACTCGCGGCGGTCTCTTGCTCGTTGCGACTTTCCGCGGCAATCTCCGCTTCCGCTGACTCCTTGGCGGCTTGGGCGCGCGCGACGTCAATCTCGCCGACCTTTTCGGCGATGCCGGCGAGCACCGTAGCCAGCGTCTCGCCCTCCTCACTTCCACGGCCCACTTGGAAGAATCCACCGTGCACCGCGATGGCGATCTCGCCTTCGGCCGTATCGACGCGCACGACGCTCGGCACGACGTCGCCGACGATCTCGGTGTGCTCCGGCAAGATGGTGAACCAGCCCTCGGAAGAACGCGCTACCAGGGCCGTCGCTTCACCGACCCACAGCGGCGCCTCGGGCGTCACGATTTCGACCTTCAGTGTGCTCACGCTTAATCCTTTTGGAGTTCGGCGGCCTTGCGCTCGACGTCCGAAGCTCCCCCGACGTTTAAGAAGGCCTGCTCCGGGAACGCGTCGAGGTCACCCTTCACCAGGTGTTCGAAAGACTCAATGGTCTCTTGCACCGGGACGTTGATGCCCTCGATGCCGGTGAAGACCTTCGATACGAACATCGGCTGTGAAAGGAAGCGCTGGATCTTGCGCGCCCGGGTCACGGTGATGCGGTCCTCTTCGGACAGCTCGTCGAGACCGAGGATCGCGATGATGTCCTGGAGTTCCTTGTTGCGCTGCAGGATCTGCTGGGTCTGGCGGGCCACGGCGTAGTGGCGGTCGCCCACGATCTCCGGCGCCAGGATGTTCGACGTCGAGGTCAGCGGGTCGACGGCCGGGTAGATACCCAGGGCGGCGATCTGACGACTGAGTTCGGTCGTGGCGTCGAGGTGCGTGAACGTGGTGAACGGCGCCGGGTCGGTGTAGTCGTCGGCCGGCACGTAGACGGCCTGCAGCGACGTGATCGAACGGCCCCGGGTCGAGGTGATGCGCTCTTGGAGTTCGCCCATCTCGTCGGCCAGCGTCGGCTGGTACCCGACCGCGCTCGGCATGCGGCCGAGCAGCGTCGAGACCTCGGAGCCGGCCTGCACGAAGCGGAAGATGTTGTCGACGAACAACAGCACGTCCTGGTTCTTCACGTCCCGGAAGTACTCGGCCATGGTTAAGGCGGCGAGGGCGACGCGCAGGCGCACGCCCGGCGGCTCGTCCATCTGGCCGTAGACGAGGGCCGTCTTTTCGATGACGCCCGACTCGCGCATCTCCAACAAGAGGTCGGTGCCCTCGCGGGTGCGCTCACCCACGCCGGCGAACACGGACACGCCCTCGTGAAGTTCGGCCACGCGGCGGATCATCTCCATGATGAGGACGGTCTTGCCCACGCCGGCGCCGCCGAAGAGGCCGATCTTGCCGCCCTGGACGTACGGCGCGAGGAGGTCGACGACCTTGATGCCGGTCTCGAACATGGTGGCGTGCGGCTCGAGCTGGTCGAAGGCCGGCGCACTGCGGTGGATCTCCCAGTAGTCCTCGACCGGTCCGATGTCGTCGGTGTCGAGCGACTCACCGATGACGTTGAAGACGTGTCCGAGAACGGCGTCACCGACCGGCACCGTGATCCCCCGGCCGGTCTGGCGCACCACGGCCCCGCGCACGAGGCCGTCGGTCGGCTTCATGCAGACGCAACGAACGCGGCCCTCACCGATCTGCTGGGCCACTTCGCCGGTCACCGTGATCGTGGCGCCGTCGATGACGATGTCAACCTCGACGGCGTGGTTGATCTCGGGCAACGAGTGCGGCGGGAACTCCACGTCGACGACCGGTCCGGCGATCGCGACGACGCGCCCAGTCTCGAAGGTGGTCTTTTCTGGAGCGATGGTCATTTGTTTCTCACTTTCCCGAGCGGAGCGCTTCGGCGCCGCCCACGATTTCCATGATTTCGGTGGTGATCGAGTCCTGGCGGGCCCGGTTCATGATGCGACTGAGGTTCTGTCCGAGTTCGTCGGCGTTGTCGGTGGCCGCGGCCATCGCGCGTTGCTGGCTGACGTGAAAGGAGGCCGCCCCCTCGAGGAGCGCGGAGAAGATCTCGCTTTCCAGGGCTTTCGGCGCGAGCGTAATCAGGAGCCGTTCGACCTCGGGCTCGAACTCGGTGTAGCCCTTCAGGGCGGTGGGTGCCACTTCTTCGGGCATCGCCGGCAGGGACAGCGGGAGCAGTTGTTCGACCTCGACGCTCTGCGTGGCCGCGGAAAGGAATCGTGTGGAGACCAAGAGGACCTGTTGGGACTCGCCCAAGACGAACGGGGCGGCGACGGTCGCCGCGATGCGTCGAGCGTCGTCGAAGGTCGGGCGATCGGACATGCCCACGAAGCCGTCTTCCACGTCGATGCCGCGGAAGCGGTAGAACGCGCCGGCCTTCTTCCCAACGGTGTAGAGGCGCACGGCCGTCCCTTCGCCTTCGAGCTTTCGAACCAGTCGCTCGCCCGCGCGCATGGCCGAGGAGTTGTAGGCCCCCGAGAGCCCGCGGTCACCGGTCATCACCACGACGATGGCCGACTCCACGTGCTCGGGCGCCGCGAGGAGCTTCGCCGCACCGGCCGGGTCGGCCTTGGCCGCTTCGACGATGATGCGTCGCATGCCGTGGCGATAAGGACGGTTAGCGATGATGCGGGCCTGCGAGCGCGAGATCTGGGAGGCGGCAATGAGTTCCATCGCCTTCGTGATCTTGCGCGTGGACTGCACCGACTTGATCCGTCGACGCAGGATCCGTTCCTGTCCACCGGCCATTGCTCCTCCTTTCTCGCTAGTTCTTTGCTGACTACTTGGTGGTGACGGCGAAGCCGTTCAGGAATGACTGCATGGCCTCGTCCAGCGCCCGGGTCTCGGGCAGGGCGCCGGTCTCTCGAATCGCGTAGAGAAGATCGGAGTGCTGGGCGCGGAAGTTCGTCAACAGTTCCGACTCGAATCGACGTACGTCCTCGACGGGGATCGTGTCGAGCCAGCCCTTGGTGCCGGCGTAGATCGCGATGCACTGCTCTTCGACCGGCATCGGTGCGTTGAGCCCCTGCTTCAGCAGCTCGGTGAGGCGATAGCCCCGGTCGAGCTGACGCTGTGAGGACTTGTCCAACTCGGAACCGAACGTCGCGAAGGACTCCAGGTCGCGGAACTGGGCCAGGTCGATCTTGAGCGTGCCCGCCACCGCGCGCATGGCCTTGATCTGGGCGGCACCGCCCACTCGCGACACCGAGTTGCCCACGTCGATGGCCGGACGAACACCAGAGTAGAAGAGGTCGGACTGCAAGAAGATCTGGCCGTCGGTGATCGAGATGACGTTGGTCGGGATGTAGGCCGAGATGTCGCCGGCCTTGGTCTCGATGATCGGCAGCGCGGTCAACGATCCCCCGCCGCGCTCGTCGCTCAACTTCGCGGCGCGCTCGAGCAGGCGACTGTGGAGGTAGAAGACGTCGCCGGGGTAGGCCTCGCGACCCGGTGGCCGTCGGAGCAACAGAGAGATCTGTCGGTAGGCCTCGGCCTGCTTCGAGAGGTCGTCGTAGACGACGAGGGCGTGCTCGCCGGAGTCCATCCACTCCTGACCGATCGCGCAGCCGGCGTAGGGGGCGAGGAACTTGAACGGCGCGGGGTCACCGGCCGAGGCGACCACCACGACGGTGTACTCGAGCGCGCCGAAGTCGTCGAGCACCTTCACGGTCTGGGCGACCGACGAGTTCTTCTGGCCGACGGCCACGTAGATGCACTTCACGCCCTGGCCCTTCTGGTTCAGGATCGTGTCGATGGCCACCGTGGTCTTGCCGGTCTTGCGGTCGCCGATGATCAACTCGCGCTGTCCGCGTCCGACCGGGGTCATGGCGTCGATCGCCTTGATGCCGGTCTGCAAGGGCTCAGAGACGGGCTGGCGCCCGGTGATGCCGGGGGCCTGGATCTCCATGCGGCGCTGCTTCGGATTGACCAGCGGTCCCTTACCGTCGATCGGCTCACCGATGGCGTTCACCACCCGGCCGAGCAGCGCGTCGCCGACCGGCATGTTCAAGATGCGACCGGTCGCGCGCACGACCTGCTCCTCTTCGATCGTGTCGACCGACCCGAGCACCACGGCGCCGATGGTGTCCTCGTCGAGGTTCATGGCCAGTCCCAGCGTGCCGTCTTCGAACTCCAGCAGCTCGTTGACCTTGGCCGAGGGCAGACCGGAGACGCGCGCGATGCCGTCGCCGACCTCGACGACCCGACCGACCTGCTCGGCGCCGACGGCGGGGTTGAACTCCGTCACGTGCTTGCGTAGGGCCTCGGTGATCTCGTTGGCGCTAATGGTGAGCTCTGTCATCACAGATTCCTTTTCTTAGTCATTTCGATTCAAAGACGATTCGTACAAATGGCCCGGCGAGACGGCGTCACGCAGGGCACCGAGGCGACCGCGGGTCGTCGCGTCCAGACGCAGGTCACCGATCTCGACCAGGATCCCGCCCAACAACTCGGGACTATCGGCGATCTGGAGTTCCACGTTCTTGCCGGTCAACGAGGAGAGCGACGTGACCAGGTCACGGCGGCTCCGCTCGTCCAACGGACGCGCGGTGTGGACGCGCGCGACGCGCCAGTCGCGCGCCCGGGCGACGTAGTCCACCAGGTAGTCGAGCGTGCCGACCACGTCGCGCGGACGACCGCCTTCGACGACGAACAGCGACAGGGCCAGGGTGACGACGTCGACCTTGCCCGTCAAGAGCGCCCGGACGGTGCCGAGACGCGACGCCACGTCGGCGTCGCGGTCGAGTAACAAACGGCGCAGTTCGAGATTGCCCTCGACGGTGCGCGCCCAGCGGAAGAGCTCGTCTTCGATCTCGTCGAAGTTGCGCGCGTCCACGTCGTCGAGATGCGCGTCGGCGAAGCCGCTCACCCGCTGGCGCGCCGCCATGAGACCAAGGCCACCGAGCGGGAAGCTGCCGTTCTGCGACAACTCTCTGGCGGCGAAGGCCAATTCTCCCAACGCGTGGGGCACGTCCTGCGCCGGGGCGTGGCTCGCGGCGTAGACCGCGACCTGGCGAGTGACGATCTGGACCTTGCCGTCCAAGAGGTCGTGGACGATCAATCCGCGTGACGCCGCGGCGATCGAGGTATCCGTGAGTACGGCGCGAAGGTCGGCGCGACCGAGGACGGTCTGCTCGAGCGACGCCAGCTCACCGGCGACCGTCGCGAGCGCGGCGGCGTCCAGTGAGCTCAAGCGAGCGGCGGCGTATCCTTCGAGCTTCGCGAGCATGATCAGTTACTGGATCCCCTGGCCGCTTCGACGTTCAGCGCGGCGACCGCTTCGCGAACCAGGTCCTGGTGCGAACTCTCGTCGACCTCGCGCCCGACGATCTGGTTGACCAGTTCGAAGACGACCTCGCCGATCCGGGCCGACGCCTCATCGATGGCGCGCTGGCGCGCCGTGTCGACGTCGGCGTTGGCGGCCGCGACGAGGCGGTCGTACTCGACCTGTCCGCGACCGACCGATTCTGCTTTCACCTGATCGGAGGTGGCCTGGGCCGCGGCCACGATCTCGCGGGCCTGATCCCTGGCCGCGACGAGGAGCTGCTGGCGCTCGTCGCCGGCCGCGGCCGCTTCGGCCTTGGCGGCGTCGGCGGCCTCCAAGGAGACGCGGATCTTCTCTTGACGGGCTTCCATCGCCTTGTTGAGGGGCGGCAGGATGTACTTCGTCATGAGGAACAGAATCACGACCACCGCAACGAGTTCCACGATGAACGTGTCGTTGGGGAGGAGGAAGACTGACGTAGCGATCATCTCAAAGCCCTTCTATGTAATGTGCGAACCTCGCTCGCGCTCCACGTCCGTGGAACGCGACCGACAGAACTACTGCTTTTGGAATACGTAGACGAAGACCACCATGAACAACAGGTTGATGAAGTACATGGCCTCCACGAGACCCACGGTCAAGAAGAAGTACTGACGGGCCTTGTTCTCAATCTCCGGTTGACGGGCGATCGCCGCGATGGTCTGGCTGCCGGCCAGGCCGTCACCGATCGCCGCGCCGATTGCGCCACCACCGAGGGCCAAACCGCCGCCGACGAGTGCACCCGCAATGCTGATCGCACCTTCGAGTGTTTGTGTTGCCATTTTCTATTCCTCCTGGTTGGTGTTACTGCGTCGTCTCGAGTACTGCTTTTTGATGGAGCGCTTCGTGCTCTTGTTCGTGCTCCTCCTCGTGGCTCATCGCCATGCCGAAGTAGATGATGGTGAGCAACATGAAGATGTAGGCCTGGATGGCGCCGATGGCGAGGTCGAAGGGCTTCCAGAAGATTTCGAACGGTCCGAGGGCCAAGGGGGCCAGGGCCGCCACCACGACGATCATCAGTCCGCCGGAGAAGAGGTTGCCGAAGAGACGGAAGGTCAGCGTGATGGGCTTGGTGACCTCTTCGACGAGGTTGATCGGGGTCAGCGCGGCGTAGGGCTTGGAGTAGTGGCTGAAGTAACCCCGGAAGCCCCTCGCTCGAAACGATTCGACGTGCACCCACACGATGACCAACAGCGCCAAGGCCAACGGCAGATTCACGTCGCTCGTCGGAGCCGGCAGGATCTCGCCCGATTGGCCCGGGTGCATGGCCGAGGGGATGAAGCCGACCCAGTTGCACACCAGGACGAAGAGGAAGACCGTGACGCCGATCGGCACGAATTTCTTGCCCTTGGGACCGATGGCCGACGACGCGAGGTCGCTCACCATCCCGACGATGATCTCCCAAAAGAGCTGCAGTTTTCCGGGCACGCCGTCGGTGACCTTGGCGCGCATGCGAAAACCGAGGAAGAGGACGATGGCCATGGCGAGCAGGGTCGAGAGCGCGATGTCGTAATCGATGCTGAGGCCAAGGATCTTCAGGTGCGGGTGGATGCCGACTTCGATCGTCTTGGCGGCGTACAGCGTCTTCACTCCACTCCTCCTTGACTCGTCACGACGCGCATGACGTTGGCCACGAACACGAGCTGATACAGCACAAGCCCTGACACCATACCGATTCCGAGCGGCGCGTTCAGAAAGACCACGACCAGGACAATCACGGTCATGATCGCCAGTCGCGCGGTCGTCTTACCCCCGAGTTGGCGGCGAACGGCCTTGGTGCTCTGCTCCCCACGCAGTTCGACGCGAGCGGCCTGACCGTCCAGGAAACGCAGGTTCATGATCGCCATGGCGACGCCGATCACGACGCCCAGCGCGGCCAGCGGCGGCGCGAGAAAGATGGCCACGACGAATCCCAGAGCACCGACGATGACCGCCGAAAGGGTGGTGCGACGAAGGAGGCGCGGCAGTGTGTCGGTTGGGAGGTTTTCTAGCACGAGCAATGGGTTTCTACAGGAAACGCCGGACTTGCTTCACTACGCTCACCACGGCGGCGACCGTTCCTAATGTTATCCCGATTAGAAGACCCCACGGCGCGCTCCCCCAGCTGCGGTCGGCCCATAAACCGAGGACGACGCCGACGGCGATGATGATGGCGGCGGTCATTCCCATGGTGAGAAAGGCGGCTACCCCCGGCAGGTCCACGACCGGGTCATTATCCTGTTCAGAGGGTGTAGACGACTCGTGTTCGTCGGCGTGATCGCTCACCGGCGCGAACTCTCGCGCACCCGCTTGGCCTCTTCCGCGCGGTAGTACAGACGATTGACCAAGGGGCTGAACCACGTCATCAGTCCGATCAACAAAAGTCCGACGCCGAGAGGAATAAAAACGTTCGCCTGGCGGTCGAAGAGGGGCAGCAAAACGAAACCGCAGAGCAATGCCGTCCAGAGCCAAAGGATCACGACCGTGCGACGATGACCGTGGCCCAAGCGCATCAGTCGGTGGTGGATGTGGTTCTTGTCCGGGGTGTGGAATCCCTGCCCCGACGCCGTGCGGCGCACGAAGGCCCAGACCGCGTCCATCAGCGGGACGCCGAGAATGAACACGGGAATCAACAGCGGCGCGAAGAAGAAGAACGTCACGCCGCTGGCCGGCGGCGTTCTCCCCCCGATGACCATCGTCGAGGCGCTCATCAGGAGTCCCAACAACAAGGCTCCGGCGTCGCCCATAAATAACTTGGCCGGATGGAAGTTGTCGCGTAAGAAGCCAAGACAGATTCCGCAGGTCAGGGCGGCGATCAGCGGTCCGACGTTGTTGCTCGGCAGCAGACCGAGGTCCTCCAAGCGCAGCCCGTAGAGACAGAGGGTGCCCGAGGCAATCGCCACGATGCCGCCAGCCAGACCGTCGAGGCCGTCAATGAGATTGACGGCGTTGGTCAGCGCGAAGACCCACACCGCGGTGATGATGGGCAGGATCGACGGGCCGAGCACGATGAATCCGGCGAAGGGCAGTTTCAGTTGGTACATCGTGGCGCCCGAGAAGTAGAGAATCGAGGCCGCGAGGAACTGACCGGCCACTTTGGCTGGGGCGCTCATCTCTCGAAAGTCATCCAAGACGCCGACGACGAAGATCACGCCGGCCGCCAGCAGGACGCCGAGCATCTCGTGGGAGGAGAGAATGATGTTGCGCAGCGTCGGTATGGCCATGGCGACCATAAGCGCCACGCAGAAGCCGACCAACATCGCCGCGCCACCACCGTAGGGCGTGGTGACTTGATGGACCTTGCGATCGTCGGGCAGCGCGGTGTAGCCGATGCGCAGCGAGATCTTCCTCGCCGGAACGTTCGCCACCAAGGTCACGACCGTTCCCACGGCGATGACGGCGATGTACGCGAGGATGTTGTGCATTTACAGCTTCGTGAAGTTGGCGTAGGGGTTGAACGACCCGCACAACACGGCGACGTCGGCGCGAACTTCGGCCACGATCGCGTCGTCCTCGCGATGCCGAAGAGCGCGCGACATCAACGCGGCGATCGTTTCGAACTCGCCCTCCTTCATGCCGGCCGTCGTTTGGGCGGCACTGCCCACGCGCAGTCCCGAGGTGATGAACGGGCTTCGAGGGTCGTCGGGGATGGTGTTGCGATTCGTCGTGATGCCCGCGCGGTCCAGCACCTCTTGGGCCACCTTGCCGGTCAACTCCTCGTCGAACTCGCGCAGGTCCAACAGCACCATGTGGTTCTCCGTGCCGCCCGAGACGTTGCGGAAGCCCTCTTTGGCGAGGGCGGCGCCGAAGGCCCGGGCGTTCGCCACGATCTGATCCGTGTACGTCGCGAAGCTCGGCTGCGACGCCTCTTTGAACGAGACGGCCTTGGCGGCGATGGCGTGTTCGAGCGGTCCGCCCTGTTGCCCGGGGAAGACGGCCGAGTCAATCTTCTTGGCGTGCTCCTCGCGACAGACGATCGCGCCCCCGCGGGGACCGCGCAGCGTCTTGTGCGTGGTGAAGGCGACCACGTCGGCGTAGGGCACCGGGTTCGGATGCGATCCACCAGCGATGAGTCCGGCGACGTGCGCCGAGTCGAACATCAACAGCGCGCCGATCTCGTCGGCGATCTCGCGAAAGGGAGCCGGTTCGATGAGGCGCGAGTACGCCGTCGCCCCGGCGAGGATCATCTTCGGCCGGTGCTGAAGAGCGAGCTCGCGCACGTTGTCGAAGTCGATGAGTTCACCGGGGTTCTCCGGATCGTCCGATCGCGGCGTCACGCCGTAGGCGACGAAGTTCCACCACTTCGAGGTGATCGACGCGGGCGAACCGTGGGTCAGGTGGCCGCCCTGGTCGAGTCGCATGGCGAGGATCGTGTCGCCCGGTTCCAGGAGCGCCTGATAGACCGCCACGTTGGCGTTCGCTCCACTGTGGGGCTGCACGTTGGCGTGGTCGGCGCCGAAGAGCGAGGTGAGGCGACGCCGGGCCAGGTCCTCCACTTCGTCGACGACCTGGTTGCCGCCGTAGTAGCGACGGCCGGGGTAACCCTCGGCGTACTTGTTGGTGAGGATCGAACCGGTCGCCGCGAGCACGGCCGGCGACGCGAAGTTCTCACTGGCGATCAACTGCAGGGTGGTGGTTTGACGGTGCCACTCCTGAGCCAGCAGCGACGTCACCTCGTCGTCGTTTCTGATCCACGCGTCAAAAGGTGAGGAGGTCATGGATTACCTTTCATCGTCGCCGAGGTGTTGGTCGAGCTCGTCGAGTTTCGCGATTCGCGCCACGTGGCGACCCTCGGCCGGCGTCGAGTTCAACCAGGCGGCGAGGGCTTCGACCGCCGCCGTCGTTCCGGTGAGGCGCGACCCTAGGCACAGGACATTGGCGTGATTGTGTTCGCGCGCGAGGTGGGCCGACGTCACGTCGTGGACAGCGGCGGCGCGAACGCCCGGGACTTTGTTGGCGGCGATGGAGATCCCAATTCCGGTCCCGCAAACGGCCACACCGAGTTCGCATTCACCCGAGGCGACGCTTCGTCCGACCGCGGCGCCAAAGTCCGGGTAGTCGACGGAATCCGCGCCATTATCGGTGCCGAGGTCGAGCGTGTCGTGGCCCCAGTCCGTCAGCGCTTTGGCCAGCACGGTCTTTAAGTCAAAGCCAGCGTGATCTGAGCCGAGGGCGATACGCATCGACTCAACCCTACCTTTGGAATAAGTGAGGACGAAGGTCCGGCCATACTTCAGGGGTGACCGTTGCGCCCCGAACGCCCGTGCTCGTCGGAGTCGGCCAGATCACCGAACGACCGAGTCCCGGCGCCACCTACGCGACGCGAAAGCACCCGTTGGATCTCATGGTCGAAGCCCTCGAACGGGCCGCCGTGGACTCTGGCGCGTCGACGATGCTGGAGAACATCGACGAAATCGCGGCGGTCTCATCGTTCACGTGGCACACCAACGATCCGGCACTCCTGGTCGCCGAACGACTCGGTCTGCACGTCACCACCCGACGACTGACGGTCGGGGGCAACACCCCGCAGAAGTTCGTGCACGACGCTGCGCGGCGGATCCTCGCCGGTGAGGTGCGAAGCGTCGCCGTCGTGGGTGGCGAGGCGATGTACGCGAGACTGCTGGCGAAACGCGAGGGCCGCGAACTCGACTGGGTACTCCAGCCCGACGATGTTCCGAGTCCGGTCGCCGCCAGCCACGACCCGTCGCCGCTGACCGCCGCGGAATACGGCCAGGGCCTCAACCTCCCCACGAACATCTACCCACTGTTCGAGAATGCCCGACGAGCCCGTCTGGGCTGGACGTTGGCGGAGCACCGTGAGCACCTCGGTCGACTCTGGTCGAACTTCGGCAACGTCGCCGCGACCAATCCCTACGCCTGGATCGGCAGTGCGCCGTCGTCCGAGATGATCACCACGCCGAGTACTGACAATCGAATGGTCGCTTTTCCGTACACCAAGTTATTGATGGCCAACATGCCGGTCGACATGGCCGCCAGTTTCATCATGACCAGCTTTGAACTCGCCACCTCGCTCGGCGTCGCGCGAGATCGAATGATCTTTCCCCAGTGCGGCGCCGACGCGAACGATCATTGGCTGATCTCGGATCGACCGCGGCTCGATGACTCCCCCGCCATGCGCACAATCTGGAAAGCCCTGATGGAGTTCGGCGTCGAATCAGAGAGTCTGGCTCACCTTGATCTCTACAGTTGCTTTCCCACGGTCGTCCAAAGCGCCTGCGACGTGCTCGGCGTTGACGCCTTCGATCCGAATCGCGTGCCGACGATCACGGGCGGACTCACCTTCGCCGGTGGTCCGGGCAACAACTACGTCACGCACGCCATTGCGTCGATGGTCGACGCCCTTCGGGTCGAACCGACGAGTCGGGGTCTGGTCACGGCACTCGGTTGGTTCTGCACCAAACACTCGTGGGGCGTGTACTCGGCGTCGCCTCCCCCGAGGGTTTTCGTTGGGCCCATCCGCAAGACGAAATCGATCGACAGCCGCGTTGCGCCAGTGAACAGTGCGAAGGACCCGCGACCGTGGAGAGCTACACCGTGACGCACGGGTCCCACGGCGACCCGGAGCGACTCATCATCGCAGCGCGAACACCGAACGACACTCGTACGTGGTGCCACAGCACCGACGCGACCTTGATGGACGAGGCCGAGAGTGTCGAGCTGATCGGCCGCACCGGTACGGTCGCCGGCGAAGTATTCGCGCTCTGGTGATCGTGCGAGCGCCCGTGCGCCTAGCTAGGCGACCACGTCCGCCACCAGATCATCGGCTTCCCTTCGCGCGCCGAGTGTGCGCGAAAGGAGAAACAGACCGAGTGCGGAGAAGCAGGCGCCGATAAGTTCGAACCAGAACTCACTCGTCATCCAGAAGCCACCAAATGACCGGAACGGCGTGATGATGAACAGAATAAGCACTGAAGTGAGCAGATACTGAACGGCGAACACCAGGTACGCGCGTCGCAAGATCGTGCGTTGAATTTCGTCGGTGGCCTCCAGCTTGGTTAACCACCACCACGCGAACAGCGCCGCGATCATGGTCAACGGATTCAGCAGCGGAATCACAACTATTCGTAACCCGGAAAAGTTATAGCCCCGTTGGGTGACGGTGGTGAGATACGAAATCACACCCGACGCAGCGCTTACGGCAAAACCTAAAACCACCACTAGTTGGGCGGCGTGCCGAGCGTTTCCGTTCATGGACCCACGCTAGTGACGATGTGCCGCGGACCGGTGCCGTACGAACTCCTGACGAGTTCGAAGTGGTCAACCTAGAACTCGTGTCAATTCGGTCGTGGCTACGGCGCCTTCTCGAAGTACCCGCCACGGAGTGACGGAGAGGTCGACCACACTCGACACGTCGCCCGATCGTTCGCCGCCGTCCATGGCGCCGGCCAGCTCGTCGCGCGAGGCGAATCGTTCGAGCACCTCTTGCGCGCTGTAGCACGGCTTTTCACCGTGCTCGTTGGCGCTGGTCACCGCGAAGGGGCCAAGTACGGCGATCATCCGACGCAAGATGTCGTCGTCGGGAATGCGAAAACCGGCGGTGTCGTTCTCGGCGCCCAACATCACCGACAACTCGTGGGGAACGGGCACGATGACTGTGAGCGCCCCGGGCCAGAAGGCGTCGGCGAGGGTCTGGGCCTCGTCGGGCCACTCGACTCCGAGAAACTGGATCTGTTCGACCGAATCGACCATCACGGGAATGGGCGCGAACGTGGGTCGACGCTTCAACGTGAACAGCGCGGCCACCGCCAATGGTTGGCTCACCTCGGCGGCCAGTCCGTAGACGGTGTCGGTCGGTACGGCGACGATTCCTCCACCGTCGAGCGCGGCGATCGCGGCCTCGACCAACATCAGTTTCGGCATCACCGTCTGGCGATCAGGAATCGCGGGTTACCGAACATGTCGTCCAGGTCTCGGACGTCCACGAACATCGCGTCGTGTGCCGCTTGGAGAACCGCCGCGCGATGCATGTTGCCATGTTCACATATCAGCAACCCGTTCGCCACCAGCCAGGGGCACGATTGGCCAATTATCCGTTGGAGGTCGCGGAACCCTTCGGCCTGCACCGTGTCCTCTGAGACCAACGCCGCGAAGGGCTCGTAGCCGAGCACCGGGTCGAGCGTCGCGAATTCGGCGGCACCGACGTAGGGCGGATTGGCGACGATCAAGTCGACCTGACCGAGCAGTGTCGGGTCCATGGCGTCGAACCACGACGAGTGCACGGTCGTCACCCGATCCAGATCGTGCTTTCGCGCGTTGGTCCTGGTCACGTCGAGGGCCCCGGGCGACGAGTCGACCGCCACCAGCGTGGCGTGCACGTCCATCTGGCGAAGCTCGTAAAGCAGCGCGAGACCGATGGCCCCCGAGCCGCACCCGAGGTCGACGATGAGCGGTGCCTTCAGCCGTCGCTTCGTGAGTTCATCGAAGGCCAGGCCGACCAGTTCTTCGGTCTCGGGGCGAGGGATGAGCACGCGGGCGTCCAGGTCGAGGTCCAGCGAACGAAAGGGCCAGTGTCCGAGCACGTACTGAATCGGCTCGCCGTCCAGTCGGCGCTGGGCGGCCGCGCGCAGGGCGGCCATCGTTTCGAGATCCGGGGGCGAGAACTCTTCGACCAACCACCGGGCCTCACGACGATTGAGGCCGGCGTCGATGAGTTCGGTCACCAGGTACGAATTAGCGTCCATCGCTCTCGGCCAGTTGTCGCGCGCGCTTCTCGGCGAGCAACGCGTCGACGTAAGGATCGAGGTAGCCGGCCAGCACGTAGTCGAGCGTATAGGTCGTCAAGTTGATCCGGTGATCCGTGACTCGGTTCTCCTTGAAGTTGTAGGTACGAATCTTCTCGCTGCGACCGCCACTGCCCAACTGGGAACGCTTGAGGTCGCCCTGCTCGCTGGCCTGGGCGTCCTGGGCCGCCTTCAACAGGCGCGCGCGCAAGACGATCATCGCCTTGGCGCGGTTCTGTATCTGGCTCTTCTCGTCCTGCATCGACACGACGATGCCCGTGGGCAGATGCGTGATTCGCACGGCCGAGTCCGTGGTGTTGACGCTCTGGCCGCCGGGACCGGACGAGCGGTAGACGTCGATCTTGAGATCGCTCTGGTTGAGTTCCACGTCGACCTCTTCGGCCTCGGGCAGCACCGACACGGTGGCCGACGAGGTGTGGACCCGTCCCTTGGCCTCGGTCACCGGTACGCGTTGGACGCGGTGCACGCCGGCCTCGTGTTGCAGGCGGAACCAGGCGTCCTCGCCCTTGATGAGGTAGATGGCCTCGTCGAGACCGCCCTGTTCGGACTCGCGCTCTTCGATGACCTCGAGCTTCCAACCCCGCAGGGCGGCGTAACGCCGGTACATCTGGGCCAGGTCCCCAGCGAAGAGATTCGCCTCCTCGCCCCCTTCGGCGCCGCGGATCTCCAGGATCACGTTGCGGCCCTCGTTGGCGTCGTGTGGGAGCAGCATCGTTTCGAGGGTTAACTCGAGTTCGGGGATCTTCTCCTCGGCGTTGTTCATCTCTTCGCGCCAGAGTTCCCGGTCGTCGCCGGTCGATTCATTGAACATCTCTTTGGCGGTCGCGAAGTCGGACTGGGCGGCCTTCAGCTCGATCCAGGCGTGGTTGATCTCGGCCAATTCCTTGTGGCGCCGAGAGAGATCTCGCAGGCGCGTGAGGTCACTGGCGACGTCCGGTTCGGAGAGTTGGGTTTCGACGGACCGCAGTTCGTCTTGAAGGACGTTCAGGGTCTCGTCAACGGAGCGCACGGCGGGTGAGCGCTCGAGGACCTAAGCCCGAGGAGCGCGCGCCTTGGTCTTTTGCGCGTAGCGACGCTGGAAGCGCTCGACGCGACCTCCGGTGTCGACGAGCTTCTGCTTACCGGTGAAGAACGGGTGGCATTCGTTGCACAGTTCGACGGTCATCGCTGACTTGGTGGACTGGGTCGTGAAGGTGTTGCCGCACGAGCATTTAACGGTGGCGTCGCCGTAGTTGGGGTGAATATCAGGCTTCATAGGTGCTCCTCGTTGCGAATGACAAGTTTAGCGGAAAACTAACTGGTTGAAGCGGGGCCGCGCGCGATCTCGGCGAGGAACTCGTCGTTGGATTTGGTCGACTTCAGTTTGTCGATCAAGAGTTCCAGACCGGCCGCTTCTCGTCCTTCCGAGGCCAGACCGTTGAGCACGCGGCGCAGTTTCCATACCTGGGGCAGGGCCTCGCGACTGAAGAGCAGCTCTTCGTGGCGGGTCGAGGAGGCATTGACGTCGATCGCCGGGTAGATCCG
The DNA here is from genome assembly GCA_963716515.1 of uncultured Acidimicrobiaceae bacterium. Lineage (GTDB taxonomy): Bacteria > Actinomycetota > Acidimicrobiia > Acidimicrobiales > RAAP-2 > RAAP-2. The sequence goes on along the minus strand of OY970319.1, from coordinate 240,509 downwards.
GCGCTCGGCCAGACGGCGGTCCAGTCGCAGTTCCATGTTGCCAGTTCCCTTGAACTCTTCGAAGATGACTTCGTCCATCTTCGAACCGGTTTCCACCAACGCCGAGGCGATGATGGTCAGCGATCCGCCCTCTTCGATGTTGCGCGCCGCACCGAAGAACTTCTTGGGCGGATAGAGCGCGCCGGAGTCGACGCCACCGGACATGATGCGACCGGTCGCCGGGGCGGCCAGGTTGTAGGCGCGGGCGAGACGAGTAATGCCGTCGAGGATGATCACCACGTCGCGGCCCTGCTCCACCAGGCGCTTGGCGCGTTCGATGCACAGTTCGGCCACGTGGGTGTGCTCTTCGGCCGGACGGTCGAAGGTCGAGGCGATGACCTCGCCCTTCACGGTCCGACGGATGTCGGTGACCTCTTCCGGTCGCTCGTCGACCAAGAGCACCATCAGGTGCACTTCGGGGTTATTCGACTCGATCGACTGGGCGATCTGCTTCATGATCGTGGTCTTGCCGGCCTTGGGCGGAGAGACGATCAGTCCGCGCTGGCCCTTGCCGATTGGCGAGAGCAGGTCGACGATGCGCGGCGTGAGGTCGGTCTTACCTTCGTTCAGCTCGAGGTTGAGCTTCTCGTCCGGAAAGAGCGGCGTGAGGTCTTCGAAGCGGGGGCGCAGGCGCGCCACTTCGGGGTCGACGCCGGCCACGCTGTCCACGCGCAACAACGCCGGGTACTTCTCGTTCGAGGCGGCCGGGCGGAATCCGCCGACGATGGTGTCGCCCTTGCGTAGGTGGTAGCGGCGCACCTGGTTGATCGAGACGTAGACGTCATTGGGCGACGGATGGTAGCTCTTGGTCCGCAAGAAGCCATAGCCGTCGTCGCGCAGGTCCAGCAGTCCTTCAATTTCGATGAGCTCGCCGGCGTAGGGCTGGTCGGCGTTGGGCATGGAGTCGCCCCCGAAGCGCTCGCGGCCGTTGCGGTTGCGGCGGTTGCGGCGGTTGCGACCGGCGGTGTCGTTGCCGAAGTCACGCGGCTGACGTTCCGGTCGAGGTTGAGAGTTTTGACGAGGGTTCGGCGTGGGACGTTCGGAACCGTTCGTGCTCGGCGCCGACGGCGCCGACTCGGTCGTAGTCGACTCGGCATCACTAGGTGTCGTGTGCTCGGTGGAGGCGTCGGCCACGAACTCGCCGAGCAAGTCATCGAAGTCGTCGGTCGGGGTGGCGACCGTGCGACGCGAACGTACGGCGCGTGAAACCGACTCGGAGGATTCACCGGCCGGAGCGGGATCGCCCATGATCGCTTCGATGAGTGAGGCCTTGGAAGCGCGCGCCGACACGTCGACACCCGTTAACTTGGCGATGGTTTGCAGGTCTTCACGAGTCTTGGACTCGAGATCGGACCGGTCTGGGGAGGGCTTTACAGCCATGGTTAATCCTTTCGCTCCGCTCGACAAAATTAAATGAGCGGAGAAGAAAATTCGGGAAACGTCGTCTCGGAAGAGTTCCTCACACCGGGGAAGGGCCGGGCGTGGACGACCTCTCCATTGTAGCGGAGTCTGGGAATAATGCCAACATTTGGTCCAATTTTGTAAATCTTGTCCACTGACTTCATCCGAAGGTCACGAGTGGGGCTTGGGGTGGGGAGAGTCGCTCGTGCTGCCACTACGAAGATTCGAAGGCTGACCTCCTGCATTTCCGGCCCCACGCGTAGAGAATTGTCAATGATCGAACGATGACGAGTGACTGGGGGACCTCATCAAATGACCGAACGCGCGTTGGAACGGTGGCGGCAATGAATTCCCGCTCGGCGCGCGTCGGTTGGTACTGGTTTCGCGCGAACTTCGGGCGACGTTGGGTGAACTACCTAACAATCATCTTGCTCGTGGGCTCCATGGGAGGTCTGGCGATCGGATCGGTGGCCGCGGCTCGCCGAACGCAGTCGTCGTACAACACGTTCTTGGCGAGTACGAATCCTTCCGATCTCGAAATTACGTTGTACGCCCCCAATATTGCGTCGAAGCTGGCACGACTGCCGTTCGTGCGACATGTCGGCGTGTCCTCGTATTCCGTCAACGCGTTTCCAGCTGGGAAACACGGCATGCCTGTGTTCACCAAACCGGTGGTAAACGGGACGGTGACGAACTCCGGAAGCGTGACCGACGAATACTTCTCCCAGGACCGACTAGCCCTGGTGAGTGGCCGTCTGGCCAATCCGAAGAAGACCAATGAGTTCGTGACCGACGTGCTGGCCGCGAAATCCATGGGCTGGCACGTGGGAGAGCACGTGCGAATGTACTTCTACACCGACGCACTGGCCAACACCGCCACTTTCGGCGTCAAGTACGTGAAACCGACCGTGAGCTTGACGATGCACCTCGTCGGCACCGTGATACCCAACAATGACGTACTGCTAGACCAAGTCGATCGGGTGCCGGAGCTAGTGATCTTCACGCCCGCCTTGACAAAACTTGTCGCGAACAACGCAACGCACTACAACAATTACGCCCTTCAACTGGTCCACGGCGCTCGCGATCTTTCGGTCGTCGAACGAGAGATCATTGACGCGCTACCGTCGGGCACGACGTACAGTTTCCACGTCAACTCCGCCGTGGCCGCCGAGGTGAATCGATCGTTGGAGCCCGAGTCAATCTCCCTTGGCGTGTTCGGACTCATCGCCGGTCTAGCCGCCTTGATCATTGCCGTTGGCGTCATCGCGCGCGGCCTACAAAAGGAAACGGAGGATAGTAACGTCCTTCGCGCGTTGGGTGGGAGTCCCTCGATGACTGGCACGGCCAGTCTTCTCGGACCTCTCACGGCCGTGGTCGTCGGAGCGGCAATAGCGGTCGTGGTCGCCATTGGGCTCTCGCCTCTGTCGCCGATCGGGCCGGTGCGTGCTGTTTATCCCAACGGTGGATTCGCCTTTGACTGGCCCGTGCTCGGAATCGGCTTCGCCCTGCTGTTCCTGATTCTCAGCGCGATTACCACCGGACTCGCCTTGCGAAGATCTCGGCGTCGGACGGGTCGCGCTCGAGGATTCTCGGTTCCGGTGGTATCGCGCGCCGGCCGACTCGCCGCCGACGCGGGGTTACCCATCACGGCGGTCGTCGGACTACGTTTCGCGCTGCAACGACCCGGCGAACGTGACGCGGCTCCGGTTCGCTCGGCGCTGGTGGGCGCAGTGCTCGCGGTCACGATCGTGGTGGCGACGCTCACCTTTGGAAGCAGCCTCAGCACGCTGGTGACCCATCCTTCGCTGTACGGATGGAACTGGAACTACGTGGTCTACGGCAATGGCAACGGCGTGCCGCCGCAGGCCGCCGACCTACTGAACACCGATCCCTACGTGGCGGCCTGGTCGGGCGACAACTTCGCCAACGCGCAGATCGATGGCCTCACCGTGCCGATCATTCTGACGACCTACAACGCCAAGGTAACCGCGCCACTACTCTCCGGCCACGAGGTGAGGGGCCAGCATCAGCTAGTCCTGGGCGCCGAAACCATGCGAGAACTCCATAAGCACCTGGGCCAAACGGTTTTCGCGACCTACGGGACCAAAAAGGACTACCCGGTGTACGTGCCACCAACGCCAATGACCATCGTGGGCACGGCGACGCTGCCCGCGATTGGCGGCACTCTGTCGCTCCACACGTCGATGGGTGTGGGTGCGATAATCCCGATCGATATCGAGCCTCCGGCGTTCAAGCGATTCATTCACTCGAAGTACGAAGCGCTCAATGGGTATTCCGCGGTCTTCGTGCGACTTCGAAACGGCGCTCCACGATCGCTCGCGCTGGCGTCGCTTCGCAAGATCGCCCGATACGGACAAAAGTTGATTGACGCCACTCCCAACGGTGGCGGAAGCAGCGACTTCGTGCGCTCAGTCCAGTACCCGGCCGAGATCGCGAACTACCGCACGATCGGCGCCATACCTAATCTCCTCGCACTCGCGTTGGCGCTAGGCGCGGTCGTCGCCTTGGGACTCACGTTGGTCGCTTCCGTGCATCGCCGGCGGCGAGACCTGGCACTGCTGCGTACCCTCGGATTCACCGGACGACAACTGCTCTCGGCGGTGGCGTGGCAGGCGTCCGTGGCCGGCGCCATCGGTTGGATCTTTGGCATCCCCCTGGGCATCTTGCTCGGTCGATGGTTGTGGACACTCTTCGCGAACAACATCTACGCCGTGCCGCGACCCACGGTGCCGTTCGTCTCATTGGTCCTCGTGGTCGTCAGCGCGATGGTGCTCGCGAACGTCGTGGCCGCCTTGCCGGGGCGCGCGGCCGCCCAGACGTCGGCGGCCCAGGTGTTACGCGGCGAATAGTCGTCAACTGAGTTTCACTTCGCCAATGACGCCGGTCTGACAGTTGTACGCGGAAACTACGAGAGTTTCGCTAGCAACGCCTTCAGCGTGGCGTCGACGACGTCCGGGGTGACACTCGTCTCGACGGCGGTGTCGGGATCTTTTAGTCCGTTGCCAGTCAGTACGCACACGACAGTCGAACCTGGGGGGACTCCGTATTTAATGATGCCGGCGATCGACGCCGCTGACGCCGGCTCACAAAAGATCGACTCGTAGCGAGCGACGTAGTGATAGGCCTCGAGGATCTCCTCGTCGGTGACCGAACGAATGTCGCCGAGGGACTCGTGAATCACCTCGAGGGCCGGCACCCAGCTCGCGGGATTGCCGATGCGAATTGCCGTGGCGATCGTTTCGGGATTGGTCACCGGATGACCGAGCACGATCGGCGCCGCCCCGGCGGCCTGGAAGCCCCACATCTTGGGCAACACCTTGCACCGTTCGGCGAAGTGATACTGCACGAAGCCACGCCAGTAGGCGGTGATGTTGCCGGCGTTGCCCACGGGGATCGAGAGTACGTCGGGTGCCTTGCCGAGCACGTCGACGATCTCGAAGGCGCCGGTCTTTTGTCCCTCGATGCGGTCCGGGTTGATGGAATTCACGATGGTGATCGGCAGATGTTGGGTCAACTCGCGCGCCAAATTCAGCGCCTGGTCGAAGTTGCCGCGGATCTGCAGGACTCGCGCCCCGTAGACGATGGCCTGGGCCAGTTTTCCCTGGGCAATCTTTCCCTCCGGCACCAGAACGACGCAGTCCATGCCGGCTTTGCCGGCGTAGGCCGCCGCCGAGGCCGACGTATTGCCGGTCGATCCGCAGATGACCGCTTGGGCGCCGTTGGCCTTCGCCTTGGTGATCGCCATGGTCATGCCGCGGTCCTTGAACGAGCCCGTCGGATTGAGTCCTTCGTACTTCAGCCACACGTCGGCGCTCAATCGCTCGGACAGTCGCTCGGCGTGCAGGAGGGGCGTATTGCCCTCTTGCAACGTGACGATCTCGTCGACGCCTTCGAGGTCGAACCACTGCGCGTACTCGAGCAACAGTCCCTTCCAGCCGATCATGCGCGCCCTCCGTCGATCACGCGCATGCACGCCCCGATCGAGTCCACCGACTTGTGCTTCGCCAACTCCTTCACCGTGGCGTTGACTCGGTCGGTGAGTGCCATGTGCGTCAGGAACGACAGACGGGCCTCGTCGCCGAATCCCGACTGCTCCATCGACTGGATCGACACGCCGTTCTCGCCGAAGATACCGGCGACGGCGGCCAGCACACCCGGTCGGTCCAGCACGTCGATACTGATGTAAAAGACGCTCTCCAATTCACCGGCCGCCACGCTGTGCAGGGTCCGGTCCACGCTGAAGGGAACGTCGTGCCGGCCGGCGAAGCGGTTGCGCGCCGCGTCGAGCAGGTCACCGAGTACGGCCGTCGCGGTCGCCTCACCACCGGCGCCCTGACCCAGCCACATGAGCGGTCCACTGCGCACGCCTTCGACGAACACGGCGTTCATGGCACCGTGGACCGAGGCCAGCGGGTGATCGATCGGGATCATCGCCGGGTGAGCCCGTCGAGAGATTCCCGAGTCGCCCACGCGCTCGGCGACGCCGAGCAGTTTGATGACGTAGCCCGATTGCCGGGCGCGCTCGATGTCCACCGATCGGATGCCGACGATCCCCTGGCGCGCGATGGGGTCACCCACGAGTTCGGTCCCGAAGGCGAGCGACGAGAGAATCTGGACCTTGGCCGCGGCGTCGTACCCTTCGACGTCCGCGCTGGGGTCGGCCTCGGCGTAGCCGAGGGCCTGCGCCTCTTTCAGCGCCGCCGCGTAGTCGCTGCCTTCGCTGGTCATCTTGGAGAGGATGAAGTTCGTCGTGCCGTTCACAATCCCCATCACGCGGTTGATCCGTTCGCCGGCCAGGGAGGTGCGAAGGGCTCGCAGGATCGGGATGCCGCCGCCGACGGCGGCCTCGTAGAAGAGGTCGGCGCCGTTTTGGTGCGCCAGTTGCGCCAGTTCGGTGCCGCACTCGGCGATCAGGGCTTTGTTGGCGGTGACCACCGAGACGCCGTGTCGAAGGGCCGTCTCGATGTAGACCCGCGCCGGCTTGATGCCGCCGGCCAGTTCCACCAGGATGTCGAGATCGTCGTTGTTGACCAGTGCGGCGACGTCGGTCGTGATCAGGTGCTTGGGAATCCCCTTGCGGCGCTTGGCCGCGTCGCGTACGGCGACGCCCACGAGTTCGATCGGACCGGTCGCGGCGTCAAGCAGGGCCTCGTGACGCTCCGGGTCACTCAGGAGTCCGACCAGAGCGCTACCGACGTTGCCGGCCCCAATGATTCCGACTCGAACGACCGGCTTGTTCACTACTAAAGGCTAACCGACCCTTTTGACGACACCGACCTCAGACTTCGAGTCGCGCCATGTCGTCGAAGGTCTCTCGACGCAGCACTTCGCGAGCGACGCCGTCGCGCACGAAGAGCACCGCCGGGCGCGGCACGCGGTTGTAGTTCGACGCCATCGAGTAGCCGTAGGCGCCGGTGACCGGCGTCGCGATGATGCTGCGTACACCGGTCGCCGCGGGCAACCACGCCTCGTCGATCAAGACGTCGCCGCTCTCGCAGTGCTTGCCGACCAAGCGCACGTTCTGGGGACGCGGGGCCAGCGCGTTCGCGACGTCGAAGGCTTCGTAGCCCGATCCGTAGAGGACCGGACGGGGGTTGTCACTCATCCCCCCGTCGACCGCCATATAGGTCCGCTGCGCCACCGGCTTCAGCGCCCCGACCTCGTAGAGCGTCACGGCCGCCTGGGCGACGATGGCCCGGCCCGGCTCGGCCATGAGACGCACGTTCGCGTCGAGTCCGACCTCCAGAGCCGCCACCCGGATGGCGTCACCCCATTCGCGGATGGACGGCGCCGATTCACCGGCGACGTAGGCCACGCCCAGTCCCCCGCCGACGCAGAGCTCGTCGAAGTCGTCCTCGGCGATGAACTTGGCCAGGATCGTGAGCGACTCGACGAAGCCGATGAGTTCGAAGACCTGCGAGCCGATGTGGGCGTGCACGCCGTGCAACGTCAGACCGGGAATGGCGCGCAGTTCGTCAATCGCCTTTCGCGCGTCGCCGGTGGCGACCGAGAAACCGAATTTGGTGTCCTCTTGGCCGGTGCGAACGAACTCGTGGGTGTGCGCTTCCACGCCCGGCGTGACGCGAACCAGGCAGTCGATTGGCGACGAGTGATTGATCAGAGTGGAGAGCAGAGCGATCTCTTCGAAGTTGTCGACGACCAGTCGATGGACGCCGACCGCGATGGCCCGTTCGAGTTCGTCGGCCGCCTTGTTGTTGCCGTGCATGATGACGCGTCCGGCCGGCACGCCCGAGCGCAGTACCAGGTCGAGCTCGCCGCCGGTCGCCACGTCGATGCACAGTCCCTCCTCGAAGGCCAGACGGGCCATGGCGCCACAGAGAAACGACTTGGACGCGAAGGCGACGCCGTCATCGAAGGCGCCGGCCGCCTCTCGACAGCGCGCGCGCAAGGTCTCCTCGTCGTAGACGAAGAGCGGCGTGCCGTACGAACCGGCGAGACCGCGCAGTGAGACGCCGCCGACGATGACGTCGTTCGACGTGATCTCGGCCGTGTCGGGAAGCAACGACGCGACGATCGGCTCTGCACTCATAGATGAACTTTACGAGGTGGCGTGGTCCGTTACGAAAACGGGTCGCCCATCATCTCAGAGGGCCGATCCCATCGCGGGAGAAGCGGCGTCAGCCCTTGACGTAGGAAAGTTTCTCGGCGACCTTGCCGTCGCGAACGCGCATGACGTCCACGCCCCGAACGTGCCCATCGGACCACGAGTATCGCCATAGCTGCACGACTCGGTCGTCGGCCCAGAACGTCTCTTCCGCCTCGAACCGGCTCGTCGCGTCCGCGAAGATCGGCGCCCAGGCGCCGCGAATAGCGTCGCGGCCCACGAACCGCGTCCCGTCCGGCGCGGGATCGGTGTTGTCAAACACGCAGTCCTCGGTGATGAGTGCGATGGCGCCGTCCAAGTCGTGCTGGGACCAGGTAACGCCGAACGCTCTTACCACCTCGAGCGGAGTGACCCCTTGAGAGTTTGTCACTTCGCGTACGAGCCTGCGCCGTACCAATCAACCGTGACCACCGGTTCATCGCCCACCACCCAGGCGTCGTCACCGCTCGGCAGCGACGTGACGTCCCCGGGTCCCGCCGTGAACTCTTGGCCGTCGTCCATCAGGATGGCGAGACGTCCGCTGACGTGATACTGGAAGTGCGGCGCTTCGCAACTCTCGGTCTTGGCGATGGGCTTGACGTCATTGGACCAACGCCAACCCGGTTGCAGTACCAATCGTCCGACCTCGCCGCCGCCAATGTTCACTATCTCGGCTCGTCCGTTGGAAAACTCTCGTACTTCATCGGCCCCGTCGAAACTCCGGTGCTCGGTTTTCTTCATTAGATTTCCCCCCATGCGGCCCGAGCGGACTCGCGATAGGGTAACTTACTTACTACTAGGTAAGATGTCAAGCGGAACCGAAGGAGAATTTGTGGGCCCCGACGATACGCAGCGAAGTGATACGGCGACTCGGATCCTAGACGTCGCCGAGAGGTTGGTCGAGGTGCGCGGCTTCAACGGCTTTAGCTACGCCGACGTGGCCAGCGAGTTGAAGATCACCAACGCGGCCCTCCACTACCACTTCGCCAACAAATCCGATCTGGGGGTGGCCCTGGTTGTTCGATACACGTCACGCTTCGATGACGCACTCCGCGCGGTCGACACTCGAACGACGGACGCGCCGAAGCGATTGAAGGCCTACGCCGATCTGTACCTCGACGTCTTGAGTGGAAAACGAATGTGCCTGTGCGGCATGATGGCTGCCGAACACGAGACGCTGTCCGAACCCATGCAAGCCGCCGTATTGGAATTCTTCACTCGCAATCAAGCGTGGCTGTCGCGCGTTCTCAAAGATGGCAAAGCCAAGGGCACGATCAGTTTCCCCGATTCCCCGAACAAGACAGCGCGCACGATCATTGGCACGTTAGAAGGCGCGATGCTGCTCGCGCGACTCTTCGGCGACGTCGAGAGCTTTCGTTGCGCGACAACGCACCTTTTGGCGGGACTGCGCCCCGAACCTTCGGATTTCAAATCGGGAAAGACACGAGTCTCCCAGAGCTAAGAGGAACGGAGGAAGCGGCCAGACCTCGGAGCCTTTCGGCATTTGCGCCCGTGTCATTCGCGCCACTGGCGCCGCACTGGGGCACTTGCATTCAGGTCACCGCGGCGTAGGCTGGCTATCCAAGCTACCGTCGTTCAATGGATAGGACTCGGCCCTCCGAAGGCCGTAATCGGGTTTCGAGTACCCGCGGTGGCACCGAAGAAGTGTGTCCCAATCGGTACTGTCCCGGCTAGGACCCTCTCTGAGGTACGAGCCTTCGACGAACGGGCGGACCGCTTCGAGCACGAGAGCATCCTGTCCGTGGAGCAACGGGTTCGTAGGACGGGCATCGGCGATGTAAGCGTTGGGAGCCTGGAGCCACTGGCGCACGCCCTCACCGGTGAGGGAGTCAAGCAGCACGTGCACCATGTGTTCCAGAAGCCGAACAAGGACCCATCAGCGAAGGTAACCAGGAATCGTTGGACCGTCATGATGATGGGACCAGATTGTGAGCGTTCGTCGCGGTCCTACTGCGCCAGGACCTCGTGAAGAAAAACCAGCGTCCGTGACCACGAGTCGGCCTGAGCCGCGGCGTTTCCTCGATGGCTCCCGCCAAAAGCGATGAGCTCGTGATCGACCGGGTGCGTCAGAACGAGTGGGCTCGGTAGTCCCGGAGGTATCGCGCAAAAATGGCCGGCTTCGGGATAGCTCAGGTGGACGAGACGGTGGATAAATCCACGCGATCGAGCGCGTTCCTCAACTTGCTCGGCCATCATCGTCGACGGCCAAAGAGCGTCGTCCTTTCCGGAGATCATCAGTATCGGACACGTCGCGTGTTCGATCTCGATCGCCGCCTCTTCTCGAGCCACCACGTTCGAGAGTTCGGCGACGGTTGCAGGAGTGCACACGAGTGGGCGGGTCTTCTCGACCTCGGCCCACGCCGCCTCTTCAACTTCCGGCAACCACGGGATCGCGTTCCCTTTCAGGGTCCAGGCCGCCACCTCGGGTCCCGAGCCCGGCCCGAAGCTTCCCCAGACCACCGACGACGGTGCTTGGGCGACCACTGCCCCGACCTCGCGAAACGACGCGCCGAGAAGGAGGGCGAGCTCCCCTCCGCGGGACTGGCCCATCACCCCTACCCGGCCCTTCAATTCCGGCCGTGCCGCGAGCCATCCCAAAGCAGTGGCGAAGTACTCGAGGGGAATCTCTGTGAGTCCGTCGGGGAGTCCCGGTAACCCAAAATAAGCGAGCGCCAGACTGGCGATGCCCCGTGACGCCAAGAGCGCGGCCTTTGCATCGACGCCGAAGAACCCCCCGGCTGATCCTCCGACGACCAGCATCGCGGGGAACGGGCCCTCACCCGACGGACGAAAGTATGACCCCACCATGCCGTCATCGGTAACCGCACTGATTCGCACGGCCGGGTCGACACGAAGCCGAACGATGGTGCCCTTGATCTGCTCCCCGTCCAAGGTGGCTCTCAACGTGACGACGATCGGTTCGAGATTCGAATGGTCTGACTCACGCTCGGAGGGAGCCGACCACCAAAGTCCAAAAGGTTCCACTCCCTGGTAGGTACCTCCCAGGCTGGGCTGGTCGCCGGGCGCAACTATTCCGTTGGCGTCCGCTTCGAATCGAGCAGAGGACTCAAAAGGAAGGCCGTCGAGAATCCACGAAGCGGTGACGAGGACGTCTTGACCGGGATTCGCCTCGGCGACGCGGAACTCGACTGGCATATCCACCAGAACTGCTGGGTGGTCAATCTCCAATCGCATCCCGACCCCCTAAATACGCGTCGTTACCACTTGACTTGCCACGCAAGATATCAGTTGGAAATGAACGCTAATCAAATGGTGCGACACTTCGACTCGCAGGCACGATCGCAAAGGCTCGCCGACGGTCGAGGCAAGATGAAGTGACGAGCGAGCCGAACCCTTTGCCATTTCCTCACGATTCGTTCAGCGCGTCGTCCGCCCATGATTGACGAACCTTCTGCACCGAGCGCTCACCCTCGCACCATCGAAGATAGGGTGGCGAGCAGCCGAGCATCTAACCGACTGTGGTGCCGCGAACAAAGACCGCTGGCCTCTGAATGCCTCTGCATCTCAGGTGAACGTCCGACTCGTTCAAATCCCAAGATTCATCAAAGCGGCCCGAAACACGGCGTTACCGGCAGCGCCCTAGAAGATCTGCAGCGCCGGCGACTGACTGTAACTAGTGGAGGCCGTATCGCCACTGACGTCTTGAATTGTGGCGAGCGGTGTGAAAGTGAAGGTGCTCGCCGAGCCCGCCACGAGTTTGCTCGAATTGGTTGGAGTTCCGGTCACCGTGAACGTCATGGTCGTATCCGCATTGCTAAGACTGAGTGTCCCAGTTGCGGCACTACTGCCGGAGCTTATGTAGGGCGAAGTCACCACGAAGCCGGCCGTCGAGGTCAGCCCACTTATCTTGATGGCGGAACTTGACGTCACCAACGTCATCGTCGATGCCCCCGCACCGGTATTGATTGTGCTCGGATTCAGCGCGTAATTGAACGTCACGGAGAAGGTGTCGCCCACGCCCATAAGGCCCACGGTGTTGCCGCTGGCGTTGGTGCTGGTGATGCTCGTGATCACGAACGGCGCAATGGTCGTTCCCGAAAAAGTCGAACTCGCGACGCTCGTCCAGTGCGTTCCCACCAGCGCCTTGACGCTATAGGTGTAGAGCGTGCTCGCGACCAGACCACTATCGGTGCACGACGTGATCGCGATGGTGCCGTGGCATCCACTGGCGCTCGGCGGGGCCGCGCCATTGCGTGTCACCGAATAACCAGTCGGTGTCGCACCGCCGCTCGGCGCCACCCAACTCAGCGACTGACTGGAAGCGTTAGGGTTTGCCGCCGCACCTTCGGTGGGGGCGTTGACGGAGGTGGATTGGCTCAGCGCCGGGCGGGTTCCGTTCGTGAGGATCACCGACCACGTCGATGCTCCGGCAATGCCGGCGCATCCGAGGATTGCAACCGCCGTCACTAGCACCACGTGGCGCCACCATCGATTGGGCGTGAGATTCACGTTGAACTTCCAGGATCGGCTGGGTGCGCCAATATCGTGTCCGCGTCTGGAGTCGGAACGCGGCGACGGGAACAACGAGGGTGTCGGCTGCCGCGGACGTCTCCTCGCGGTGGTTGGCTCAGTTGCTTTCTCGCGTGCCATCGATCGCTCGTTTCAAAGGGTCGCAGCGTGGCTTGAGGCCTCGGGCTGCGGACTTTCATCGTGGCCGTCGCGCCCTCTTCGAGGGAGCGACGGCCACCGAGTAACGGCCTCAGCTTGTCTCAGGGGAATAAGACAAGCTGAGGGTTCAGGATTAGCTCGTCCAAGCGTCCGTCGCCGGGCTGGTCGTGGCGGTGGCGGCACCACCGGTCGCTACCACACCCGTTAAGGACGACATGGAGAAGAACGTCGCGGCGCACGCGGCCGGAGCCGCCGCGGTCATCGACGCGTCGTTGGTGAACGTCACGGTGAGCGAACCATTGGCCGCCACGGTGAGCGGAGTGGTAAACGTGTGAACGCTGCCCGACGTTCCGGTCGAATAGTTCCAAATGACGTCACTGTTCGCCGCAGTACAGCCCGCTTGGGCGGTGCTCAACGCCGACGTCGTGAAGCCGCCCGCGTAGCTGGTGTTCAAGGGCAGGTCAACGCCCGATATGGTCACCGGATAGGCGTTGGGGTTGGTGATCGTGGCCACCACGTCGCCGTTGCCCCCGGGAAACAACAGGTTGGTCGCCGAGGGCGCCGCCACCGCCGTGATGGTCAAGTTGGCGATGGTCGCCGACTGACCTTCCCCCGATGATCCGGCGCTGAGTCCGACGACCCAGTTGGTGGCGGCGTAGGCGCCACCGCCCACCATGGCCATTCCGACGATTGCCGAGACTATCCGGCGGAACCGCGATTTTGGCGCCCGATGGGCACCACCACGCGTTGTGCGCCGAGTGGTCCGCAACGGGGTAATCCCAGTGCTTGCAATGGTCGCAGTTCGGTAAATACGACTTCGCAACATTCTGTCCTCTTTCTGGTCTGGTCTGAATTGCCTTTACGAAAGGCCAGTCATCCAATTAGCTCCCCACCAGGGTGAACCAGAAAGACGAATGCCCTTGCGAAATTTATGATTGTTCGTCACAATCAAACGGCCCCCATCCAATTCACAACTTCTGTCCAACTTTTGACGTCTGGTTTCCCTAGAAAAGGCCGTTGAAGTGCCGAAACCGATTCGTCGCCAGCCTCGACCCTGCGGTGCGCGATCGAGAACGCCGTTTGATTATTGGACGATCGGCGTCGGAAACCAAAGACCATGGATGAAAACGACCGGCGGCTTGCCGGACTCGTTCGCCCGAGAGACCTGCAACTGTTCGCTGATGGTGGGTCGGCTCAAGGGACGTTTCATAAGTTTTCGCCTCACGGACGATCGTTCAGCTCGCCTCCGCGCGCCGCAGACAATTTAACGGTTTAGTGGAGCTGATGTCGTTCGATTGAAGGCGCGGAGGCGACCCCTCACCACACTTTGGGGATCAGTCGTGCTCGACTCGTTGCGAAATGTCGATACGGCTCACCGAGTGCGTCGAGCAAGGCGCGCTCCTCGACGTGGATACGTACGACCAGTCCGATGGTCGGCACCACCACGAGGACCGCGAGCGACACCCAGTTCTCCAGGGCCACGCCAATGCCCACGAAGGAAATGATGATGGCCGTGTACGAAGGGTGGCGCACCCATCGATAGGGACCGGTGTCGACCACCGTCTGACCGCTCCGCACTCGAACCTGGACCGTGAAGAACCGTCCCAACGAGTGGACCGCCCACTGACGCAGGGCCACGCCGAGCATCACGATGACCACTCCAATGACGAAGATCGGCCAGCGCGACACTCCGACGCCGGCCCCTCGCACGTATTGCGCCACGGCGAAGGCCGCGACGACACCGAGCACGGCCGCGCCGATCACGACGTAGAGACTCCCGCGGTCTCGTGGGGTGCCGCCGTGATTTCTTTGACTGCGCAGTCGAATACTCCACTCGCTGGCGCCGAATAGGCCGAGCGTCACGTAAAAGGCGGACTGCGCTCCGACGTTGGTGTACGCCAGCGGGGCCATGAGCAAAAACTACTTCCGCCTCGCCCAAGGCGATCTCCCCGTCGTGGGGTTAGTGCGCGACACCACCCAAACCGGTCTCGGCCAAAATCCGCTCGACGACTTCTTCCGGCGCGAGATCGTCCAAGTCGATGACGAGCCCGGCGACCGAGGCGTAGAGCTCGTGACGAGCTCGGTACAGATCGAGAAGTGCGCGCAGGGGATCGGCACCGAGACGGGGCCGCACTCCCCCGCGTTCCACTCGTCCGCTCAGCGTGGCGATCGAAGCCCGGAGCCACACGACCACCCCCGAGTCGACGAGCAGTGCGCGATTCGCCTCGGAAAGGACCACGCCACCGGCGACCGCGACCACGACCGGCGCCGGGAAGGCGATCGCCTCGACCAGCACTCGACTCTCCCAGGTTCGAAGCGCTTCGTCGCCGTCGGCGTCGAAGACCTCTTGCGCCGTTCGGCCGGTGTCGGCCAGGAGCTGCGCGTCGGAGTCCACGAATGACCAGCCGAGCCTCTGGGCACAGAGCTGGCCGACGGTCGTCTTGCCGACCGCCATCATTCCGACCAAGAGCAACCGGTCAGTCACCGTTCACTCGAGGGTCGTTCGCCACGTCATGTCGAACCATTCTCCCCGATGACCCGGTGGCGCGCTCGAAAGAGGCTGCCGACGGAGAGCACGGTTCGACCCGCCACGGTACGTTACGGTTGCTGACGATTTAGTCACTTCTTAGGTGTCCACTAGAACTTGTTCACGTTCGACCTCGATACTGATCGTTGATTCCACAGTGCCGAAAAGGAGGTCCCAATGGATTGGGACGACGTCAGCCCAGAAGTTCCGCTCAATGAAGAAGTTCCGAATGCGGCGCCGATGGTGCCGACGGTCTCGGTGAGCAAGAACCACTGGCGACTCGCGAAGGGACTGAGCGCCCTCGTGCTGGTCCTGGTTATCGGCGGCGGCGGCTTCGTCCTCGGTCACGACATCGTGAAACCGGCGCCGATTCGCTCCGCCGCGCCGAGATTCACCTTCCCCCCGGGCGGCTTTGGCGAAGGTGGCGACACCCCCTCGTTCCCCGCGCCCACGGTCTCGCCGCAAAACGCCAAGGCCAACGCCGCGGCGGCCAAGATCGCCAGCAAGGTCGACCCCGGTCTGGTCGACATCACCACCACCTTCGCCGGCCAGGGCGGCACCGCCGAAGGTACCGGCATGATCTTGAGCGCCGACGGCCTCGTGCTGACCAACAATCACATCGTCGAAGACGCCGCCACGTTATCCGTGCGTGACGTGGGAACGAATACCACCTACGTCGGCACCGTGGTTGGCTACGACCTCAGCGACGACGTCGCCCTCATTCAACTGAAGAACGCGAGCGGACTCACCACGATCAAGACCGCGAACTCCGACAAGGTCGCCTCGGGCGACAAGATCGTGGGCATCGGCAACGCCGGGGGCCTCGGTGGTACGCCGAGCTACGTCGCCGGCAGCGTCGTCGCGCTCAATCAGACGATCAGCGCCGGCGACCAGACGAATCCGGCGGGTTCCGAGAGCTTGAGCGGACTCATCGAGGTGAACGCGGCGATCCAACCCGGTGATTCCGGTGGACCGTTGGTGAATCGAAAGGGTGCGGTGGTGGGAATGGACACCGCCGGCTCCGCCCTCAACGGCGGATTCGGCTTCAACCCGGGTGGCTCATCGAGTTCCCGGGGTTACGCCATCCCCATCAACACGGCGCTGGCGATCGTCTCGTCCATCAAGAGTGGCAACGCCGTCTCCGGCGTCCACATCGGACCGACGGCGTTCTTAGGCGTCGAGTTCGATTCGGCCACCGCGTCCATCGCCGGAGCCAACACCGCAAGCGGGGTCACGATCGCTGGCACCATCGCTGGCACGCCGGCGCAGAAGGCCGGACTGGCCGCCGGCGACGTCATCACCTCGATCGACGGCCAGTCCGCCACGACGGGCAGCGAACTACAGACGATTCTGTTGACGAAGAAGCCCGGTGACACGATCCGCGTGAACTACTTGAACGTCAGCGGCGCGGCCCAGACCGTGAGCGTCAAACTCACGTCCGGACCGGCGCAGTAAGCAGCGCGTTCGACTAGTTGGTGACTACGCCCAGTTGGCGTGGGTGACCTGATTCGGGGGCACCGAGACCACGTCGCCGATCGAACCGTCGACGGCCAAGATGGCGTACTCGCCACCTTCCAGGCTGGGAAAGACCGCCGCGTACACGACACCGTCGCGGCCCTCTCGGGGCAGCACCCACACGTGCGTGCGAGCCTCCGGTTGCGCGAGCGGATGAATCTCCACCTCTAACCCGGAGCGCTGAGCGTTTGACGCGAGGACCAGCGCTCCGGTGTGCTCACCGACGTTGATCACGACCGCCCGACTCGGCACCGTGGGGGCCGCCGCCTCCACGTGCGCGGATGCTTCGTGCGGGTGCTCGTGGGACGAGTGCTCCGGGGCGTCGTGCAGGTGAGCGTGATCGTGGTCGTCGTGGTGAGGCGAAACGCCGTCTCGGGAGACGTCCGGATTGGGGCGGACGTCCCCGGAGGCGGAGTGTGATGTTTCGCGGAGCATTTAGCCGGCCATGGCCCGGACCTGCGTGGCCGGGTTGTCGTACCCGTCCCACGGGTCGGCGAGGTACGGGAAGTCCGAGCGGTAGTGGAGACCAAAGGCTCCGAGGCTCGCGACGGTCTTGGGCTCGGCCGCACCGACGTCGAAGAGCGCGCCGGCCGCGGCGTCGGGCTTGTAGGTCTTCACCACGTCGCCCAGGAGCGCTCCGGCGATGGCTTTGATCTCGATGCTCACCACGTCGTCGAAGACTCGGCGCCCGTTCGGGAAGCCGGCGTTGTCGCCACCGACCACGCCGAGGATGCTCGCCGCGCCGGTCGCCGTGGGCTTGATCGCCACGTTGAGACGCAGCATGTCGGCCTTGGTCGCTCCGGTGTAGTTCTGGAAGCCCGGGAAGAGCGGCGGCACACCGGTCAACAACACCGCGTCGAGGTCGGGACGGAGGTTCGACGACACGGCCGCGTAGGCCGCCAGGTTCGGGAACGCTCCGGGGTAGAGGACGTTCAACAGCGAGGCCAATCCCGGGTGGTCGTAGTAGGTGGAGTACTGCGCGTCGTTCTTGGGCGCCTGGGAGTTCCAACGGTCCTTGTGACCCATCGGGATGACGACCTCGTTGATCAGCGGGTTACCGAGACGCGAGACCTGCTCCCAGGGACCGGTGTTGGTCTGGGGCGTGGTGCTGTAGATCTTGGTCTTCTGACGACTGGCCGTCGTCCAGACGCCGATCGTGGAGTCGGCGTCGGTATAGGCCGCTGGTCGCGCGCCCCCCTTGGTCAGCTCGGTGATCGGCACTTGGATGGCGATGGAGTGCACGTTGGTGGCGGCCAGGGAGTTGACCCCGGCGACGGCTGCGCCCTTCAAGAGGAAGTCGGGTTGGAAGGGGCGCAGGTCGCCGAGGTCGAAGATCGATCCGAGGTCGACGTAGAAGCCGTCGGCGCGCTGACCGGCGAAGACCGTGGTCGAGCCGATCCTGTGGATGGCTTGGTCGGTCAACGTCGCGTAGTTCGGGATTGAGTTCTTGCCGACGTTGCACGGCGGGCAGGCCAGGCCCCGCGCGAGGATCTTCGACGATCCGTGCTCCCGGCGGGTCACCGAATAGAACTGCTTGCGGTTCCAGGTGGCGTCGCTCAGCTTCGTGATCTGACCCGTGTTGTACAAGAACGTGTCGTTCGCCCCGGTGTCGGTGAGCATGGTCTCGAAGCGGAACTGGAAGCTGACGTCGGCTTCACCGTTCCCGGTGTTGTCGACGTGGATCTCGTACAGCACGTCGTCGCCGAACTCGAAGAAGTTCGGTCCCCCGGCGGGCTGTTGACGGGGGATGTAGTTCGCGATCAACGTCACCTTGTCCGGACTGTCGGGGCTGATGAAGGCGTAGAGGTCCGTGCTGTCGGCGACGGGGTCCTTGGAGATTTCCGGGGCTTCTGAGTGGGACGACATGGGTCAGACCTTTCTGAGATGTGAGTGTTGGGCGTGAGGAACTACGTAGTCGATTGGGGGCGGTTCAGCTGACGTCGCGCACGAGACGAGCGACGAGCGCGCGGTCGTGACGCACGACTTCTCGGGTTCCCACCATGAAGTGGATCTCGCCGGTGCTGGGGTTGGGGACGTGAATCACCAGGTTCTCCTTGGACGAAACCGGTCGAACGGTCGCTTCGGCCTTGGTCGCCTTGGGCTTGACCGCGGCGCCCGCGGTGGCGAGTAGCGCCGTCGGGGCGACGGCCACGATTCCCGCGGCGGCGATTCCGTTGCGGGCGACCTTCAAGAAGCCCCTACGAGAGATGTCGTCCATTGCCACTCCTCCTTGTCGGCCCACGTTCGTGTAACCGTTCGGAGACTCCGTTGGGTTACTGGAGTCCAACGTCAGCCTCGGTGCTTGCGGCACTGAGGTCTATTCGCCACCACCCGTCGATCCGGATGTCGCGCCGGAGGCTTTCTTAGCGAATATTCGCAAGCGCGACGTCTCGGCGGCTACGGAGCGACGAGCTACGAGTTGGTTCAGGGAACGATGAGCATGCGCACGGTGTCGGTGACCTGCGCGCCGCCCGAGGCCGATCCGGCCATGATCACCACCGGGTCGCCGGACTTGGCGATGCCCGACTGCTTGAGACGCGTGACCGCGACCTCGCACAGTTCGTCGATGTCTTCGGCCGGCGAGACGTAGATCTCTTGCACGCCCCACGAGGAGTGCAGCTGTCGCGCGGTGGCGTCACTCGGCGTGATGGCCACGATCGGCATCGGCGGACGAAATCGTGAGATGGCCCGGGCGGTCATGCCGGAACGGGTGCACGCGACGATCGCCACCGCGTCCTCTTCCATCGCGGCGCGCCACGCGGCGCCGGTGATGGCGGCGGTCACGCGTGTCGAGCGCGTCCCGCTGCCGATCTGCTGGACGCCGAGGCTGGCGCCCCAGCCCTGGTAGTCGAAGTACTCCTCGGCGCGACGCACGATGCGGTCCATCGTGGTCACGGTGGCGACGGGGTCGTCGCCGATCGCGGTCTCGCCGCTCAACATGACGGCACTGGCGCCGTCGAGGACGGCGTTGGCCACGTCGGTGACCTCGGCGCGCGTCGGGACTTGGGAGTGCGTCATCGACTCGAGCATCTGCGTGGCCACCACGACCGGTCGGGCGTAGCGCACGCCGAGCCGCACGATCTCCTTCTGGAGGTGCGGGACTTCTTCGATCGGCATGCGCACCCCGAGGTCACCACGCGCGACCATGATGGCGTCGGAGACCGTGATGATCTCGTCGAGGTTCTCTACGCCCTCACCGGTCTCGATCTTGGCCATCAGCATGACGTCGTCGCGCGCGAGCGCCGTGCGCACCGAGACCATGTCGAAGGCCGATCGCACGAAGGAGACGGCCAGGATCTCGAAGGACTCGGAGTGCAGCGCCTCCAAGCGCTCGCGGTCGTCGTCGGTGGGCAGGCGATCGTTCAGCAGCGACGACGGCAGCGACAGTCCGGGCTTTCCCATTACCGTCCCGCCGGACGTGACCCGGGCGCGGGCCTTGGACCCGGTCTGCTCCACCAGGAGCGACACCCCGCCGTCACCGATGTGAATCTTGTCGCCCTCGTTGAGTTGGGCCAACACGTGCAGTCGCTCCACGACGATGTTATGGACGCTGGAGGTCTCGTCGAAGCCCTCACTCAACTCGATCTCGTCACCCACGCTGAGCACGACCGGCGAAGTGCCGAAGGAGCCGGCCCGGATCTTGGGACCAGGGATATCGACCATGATCGCGCGGTCGGGCACCAGGGCGCGAAGCCGTCGGAGTCGCGCGATCCCGGAGGGGATGTCGCCGTGGGCGAAGGACAGTCGAAAGACGTCCACGCCGGCCACGGCTAGCGCTTTGAGCGCCTCGTCGCTCTCTGAGGCCGGTCCGATGGTGGCTACGATTCGCGTGCGTCGCACGTGGTTCCCTTCGTTACTTTGGTCAAGTCTAAGTGATGGCCCTTGCGTCTTCGGAAAGGTTCACGCGCCGTTCACGAACGGTGCGTGACGAACCGGCACCACGACGTCGGATCCGTCGACGTCGACCACGCGCAGGGCCATGCCGTAGCGTCGCGCCAACTCGTCGCTTCGAATCACGGCCGCGGCCGCGCCGTCGAGGACCATCTCGCCGCCGTCGAGCAGAACCAGACGATCGGCGAACTGCCCGGCCAAGGTGAGGTCGTGCAGCGTCGCCACGATCGTGAGGCCGCACTCGTGCACTTCGCTCTTCAACAGTTCGAGGAGGTCCATCTGGTGACGCAGGTCCAGCCCGGTGGTCGGTTCGTCCAGCACCACGACCATGGTCGACTGCGTGAGGGCGCGAGCGAGCACCATTCGCTGGCGTTCGCCTCCCGAGAGCGTCGCCACGTCGCGTTCGCGAAAATCGGCCAGCGCGAGTCGCTCCAGGACCGATTCGACGACCCGACGATCGCCGGTGCCCGGCGGATGGAAGAGACCGTGATGGGCCACGCGTCCGAGGGCCACGTAGTCGTAGACGCTCATCCCCGCCGGCACCATCGG
Organism: uncultured Acidimicrobiaceae bacterium; assembly: GCA_963716515.1. Taxonomy (GTDB): domain Bacteria; phylum Actinomycetota; class Acidimicrobiia; order Acidimicrobiales; family RAAP-2; genus RAAP-2. Next base: position 219,312 of record OY970319.1, on the reverse strand, counting down.
GTGCTGCGGGACCAGCGCCACGCGACGGGCGCGCTCTCGTTCGTTCATCTCGGCGATCGGTTGACCGAGGATCGACACCGAACCGTGCGACGGCCGTCGAAGGCCGGCAATGGTCTCGACCAGCGTCGTCTTGCCGGCTCCGTTCGGTCCGATGATCGTGCACCAGGTACCCGGTTCGATCGACAACGACACGTTCGAGACGAGCACCTTGGCCCCCGCGCGGACGCTCAATTCAAACAGCTCGACCGAACTCATACCGCGACCGGACGACGAAGGCTGAGGATGATGACGAAGACCGGGGCGCCGATCAACGCGGTCACCACGCCGAGGGGCAACTCCGAGGGCGCGATCACCGTGCGGGCGATCGTGTCGGCGAAGACGAGAAAGGCGGCCCCGAAGATCACCGAGATCGGGAGGATTCGTCGATAGGACGTGCCGACGAGGAGTCGCACGATGTGCGGCACGATGATGCCCACGAAGCCGATCAGTCCGACGGCCGAGACGATGGCCGCGGTGCCGAGCGACGAGGCCGCGATCACGATGAAGCGCACGCGCCGAACCGGCACGCCGAGCGAGCGCGATTCCTCCTCGCCCACGCTCATGACGTCGAGGGCTCGACCGGCGCCCACGCAGATGATGAGGCACACGATCACGTACGGCACGACCAACCCCACCGTGCTCCACCCGGCGCTGGCGAGCGAACCCAGCAGCCAGATGTAGACCCGGGTGATCGAACCGGCGCTGGACTGTTGCTGCAGAAAGGTCTGGGCGCTGGTGAGCAGCGACGCCACCGCCACCCCGGCCAGGATCAACGTCGAGGTATTCGAGCGCATCGATCGTCCCCCGATCAACCACGTCACGGTGACCGCGCCCAGCGCTCCGACGAAGGCCAGGAGTGGCGTCCAGGTCGGCGTGCCGACGCCGTGGCTGACGTCGATGATCGCGAACGTGGCGCCGAGCCCGGCGCCCGAAGCGACGCCGAGTAAATACGGATCGGCCAAGGGATTGCGAAAGACGCCCTGGTACGTCCCGCCGGCGACCGCCAGCATCGACCCGGCCAGCAGCCCGATCACCATCCGAGGTGCTCGGTACTGCCAGACGATCGTCGATTGCGTCGACGTCAACGTGTTGTGTCCGATTCCCAGATGTGCGAACACGTCGCCCACGACGCGCCAGGAGCCAATGGACGTCGGACCGATGACCAGGCCGCATACCACCGCCACCAGGAGCGCCAGGACGGTGCCGGCCGCCACGATCCCGACACGGCGTTTCGTTGGCGGATTCGTGTTCAAGTCGTTACTTCCAGAGCTTGGGGTTCTTCAGTGCGCCCTTCACCGCCGCCGTGAGCTGATTCATCAAGAGGCTTAAGCGCGGCCCCCATCGAGACGCGACGTCGTCGTTCAGTCCAATCACTTCGCCGTCTTTCACGGCGGCGACCTTGGAGAAGCCGGGACGCTTGGCCACCGTTGACGCCGACGCCTTGCAACAGACGGTGTCGGCCAGGAAGATCATCTTCGGGTTCGAACTAATGATGTACTCGCCGCTCAACTGCGGATAGCCCGCGTCGGCCGTGGTGTTCTGCGGGTCGGCGATGTTGACCACTCCGAGCGACTTCAAGAGCGACCCGACGATGGTGGAACTCGTGAGTGAGTAGTACGTCGTGTCGAGTTCGAAGTACGCGGTGAGTGTCTTGCCCGGGTGCTTCGGCACGGAGGCGCTGTCCGCCGCGATGGTCCTCCTGATCGACGAGGCCAGCGCCTCCGCACTCTTCACGTGACCGGTCAGTGTGCCGAGTAGTTCGGTCTGCCTGAGGGCGCCGGCCACGTTCGACGGCGGCGTTTGATCGACAACTTTAATTCCGACCGCGGCGAGCTTCTCCTTGATGCCATTGGCGTCAAAGGAGATTACGACGAGGTCGGGTTTGGATGAGGGGTGAGCCGCCGAGGTCTTGCAGATTCCGATGACCGCTTCAACACTGGGATTGAGTGCGTCGATTCGCTTCGCCGGTAGTCCGGTCGTCGGGTAGTTGGAATCTTTGTCCACCGCTTGCACTTGAGGTCCGGCCCCGATGGCGAAGAGCGTCTCGGTGGCCGCAGGCGAGAGTGATACGACACAACCGGGTTTGGCCGCGGCACTCGCGCTTCCGGCGGTGAGTAGGGGTAGGGCCAACGCACACAAGAGGAGCGCGAGAGCCAACCGTAGGGACTTGAACATGGATATCTCCTTTCCGTCGAAGTGGGTTGGGCGACGGATGGATATCCGAACGACCGCTCCTTACCTCGAGAGCTGTCTTTCACATCTCCTCGCGGAAGGCGACCTGGCTCCATGGTCGTGACGACCACTTACAGTTGCGGGACAGCGTTGGAATCTCACCAACTTCGCTGCCGCGAGGCACTGTCGACCTTACTGCACGCACCGACTCGCCCCACCAGAAAATCATGACGAGCGACGTAATGTAGGGCCAATGGACCAGGCCCCGAAACGCTCCGTCGGCGAGACGATCGGTCAGCTGGTCGTCATCGCGGTGCTGATCGGGATCCTGATCGGCGCGGTCATCCTCTTGCGCCAGTACGTCGACGCCCACAACGCGAGCAACTCGCCCCCGACTTCGTCCTCGACCAAGGCGACCTTCAACTTCAACTGCTGCACCGCGTTCAATCCCAACGCCATCTATCACCCCGGTGAGATAGTGCGCTTGGCCTGGACGCCGGTCGAGGCCTCGCCCGGCGACTATCCGTCGAGGACGATCACGCTTACCGCCGCGTTGTCGACGTCCTTCCCAAGCGTCCAAGCGCTCAAGTCGAGCGTCAAGTCCGGTGCCACAAGTACCACTCGCGGGCCGTTCATCGCCGCGGCCGGCCCCGTACGCGTTTCCAACCGTTCGGGGGCCACGCGCGTTCTGAGTTTGCGAATCCCCGCCAACGCACGAACCGGTTACTACAACTTAGAAACGACGACCAATCAGAAGAATAATTCGGTGTCCGGCGGCTCGATCATCGAGATACATCGCCAGTGACGAACTCACCGTGACGACACGTGCAATGACGTTCCCAACTACTCGCGTCTCCAAAGCAGTGGTGGCCGCCATGACGATCGGCCTACTCGCCGCCAGCGTTCCCTTTGGCGCCGGCACCTCGACGATGGCCGCGGCGGCAACGTCATCGGGCTGCAACACGACGTCGCCGGGCTCGACGACCTTGTCGCTCCAGGTCAACGGCTTCACCCGAACGGTGATCGTCCACGTGCCGAAGAGATCGACAAGCGCCACTTCCCTCGCGCTGGTCCTGAACCTTCACGGCAGCGGCAGCACGGCCCTCGAACAAGAGGGATTCACCAAGATGAACGCCACGGCCAACCAAGACGGCTTCATCGTCGCCTACCCCCAAGCGTTGATCCCCGACGGCAACGGTTTCGACTGGAACGTCCCCGGCGTTCCCCTGCTCGGCGGCCGTGCGGTTCCACCGAAGTCGGCCAACGACGTGAAGTTCCTGACGTCACTCGTCGCCATCATGGAATCGAAGTACTGCGTCAATCCCAAAATGGTCTACGCGACCGGGTTCTCCGGCGGAGCTCGGATGACCAGCCAACTGGCCTGCGACGATTCGGGTCTCTTTGCCGCCGTCGCACCGGTCAGCGGACTGCGACGACCGAAGCCCTGTCCGACGAACCGATCGGTGCCGGTGATCTCCTTTCACGGTTCGGCCGACCAGGTCGACCCTTTCGCCGGACACGGTCAGAAGTACTGGACCTATTCGGTGACGACGGCCGCGAAGGATTGGTCGACCCAGGATCACTGCGCGTCGGTGGCCCATTCGGGTCCAGTGCCGGGCGTCAAAATAACGACCTACTACACGTGCTCCAATGGCGCGCAGGTCGAGCTATACGAGATCCGGGGGGAGGGCCACGAGTGGCCCGGCGGACCGACGCTGCCGTCATCGATCACCGCGCTGTTGGGTCCGCAGTCAAGCCTCGTCAGTGCGAACGCTTTGATGTGGACGTTCTTCCTGGCTCATCCCCTGCCGTGAATCGCTGACGCCTCGTCTCCCGCTAATGCCGTGGAACCGACGCCCAACTCAGCCGACCGTCATGCCACCGTCGACGGCGACGTCGGCGCCTGTGATGGCTGACGCGGCCGGCGAGCACAGCCACGCGATCGTCGAGGCGACCTCGACCGGTTCGATCAGTCGCCCGATGGGCTGTTGCTGCGCGAACGCTTCAGCGCTATCGAGTCCGTAGACCTTCGCCGACGCTTCCAACAATGCGGTGCGCGTCGAACCGGGACTGACGGCATTCGCGGTCACGCCGTAGGGTGCGAGATCCATGGCGGTGCCCCGGATTAAGCCGACGACGGCGTGCTTGGCGGCCGAATAGGCCGCCAGGTGGAACAATCCGGTGCGACCGGCGGCCGAGGCGACGGCGACGATGCGCCCGTGGGCCTCTTTGCCGTTGGCGATCAAGGTCGGGGCCGACGCTTCGATCAACCGGCGGGTGCCGAGTACGTTAACCGACCACACCGCGTCCCACGCGGCGTCGGTCAACTCCCAAATCGGTGCGCCGCCGGCGACCACGCCGGCGCAGGCGACGACGGCGTCCAGCCGGCCGAAGTGACGCGTGGCGGTTTCGACGGCCAGTTGCATGTCCGAGGCGCTGCGCACGTCACCGACGAGACCGAGAACCGACTCGCCGTGTCGCGCGACGACGGCGTCTAGATCGCTCGACGTAGCGAGCGCGTAGGGGACCTCCGGGATGTCGCGACAGCGATCGACCGCGATAACGCGATAATCATCGTTCACCAGTGCGTCCACCGTCGCCGCGCCAATGCCCCGCGCCGCGCCGGTCACGATGGCGACGCGACTCACGAACCCAACCTTCGAAAGAAGTCGTCGGGCGCGACGACGTCACTTCGCGAGAGTTCGCTCACGTCGGATTTGCCCAGGGCCAGGAGCGCTGAGTCGATACCACCGCGTAACACGTCCAGGACGTTTTCCACCCCGGCTTGGCCCTCCGCGGCCAGTCCCCACAGATAGGCCCGGCCGATCATCACGGCGTGGGCGCCCAGTGCCAGGGCCTTGACCACGTCGCTGCCGCGTCGAACGCCGCCGTCGAGCAGCACCTCGATCTGGTCACCGACCGCGTCGACGACGGCCGGCAGCGCGCGAATCGGTGCCGGTGTTCCGTCGAGGTTGTTGCCGCCGTGATTGGAGACCGACAACGCGGTGGCGCCGAGATCGACGACGCGTTTGGCGTCGTCGACTCGACTGACACCCTTCACCATGAACGGTCCCTCCCAGTTCGATCGCAGCCACGCCACGTCGTCCCAACTGGGCAAGGGACTCTGCATCCACTCGTAGTAGGCGCCGAAGAACGTCGGCGGTTTCTCCCCGGGCGGGGCCATGTTCGGTGTCAACAGTCCGGGCAGGTGACCGGTCTTGGCGTAGGACCAGAACCAGCGCGGTCGCAGTGCCACCTCCGGCGCGAGTTTGACCACGGCCTTCAGGTCGATCTTGTCGGGGATCCACGGACTGCCCCAGTCGCGACCGTTGGCGAAGGACCAGTCGAGGGTGAGAATGATGCCTTTGGCCCCCGCGTCGCGGGCCCGAGCCAGGCGCGCGAGCATCGTGTCGCGGTCACCTGACCAGTACATCTGGAAGAGGACCTGGGAGTTCACGGCACAGACCTCTTCGATTGAGCGACTGGCGAACGAGCTCAGCCCCATCGCGACCCCGCGATTGGCCGCGGCCTTCGCGACCGCCACTTCGCCCTCCGGGTGGACCGCCTGAACCCCCGTCGGCGAGATCACGACCGGCATCGAGACCGATTGACCCATGACGGTCGTCGCCATGGTTCGTTCGCGCTTGTTGCCGGCCACGTGCGGCGCGAAGCCCAAAAGATCGAAGGACTCCAGGTTGTCCCTCGAGGAGAGCCCTTTCTCCGACCCGGCGATCAACGCGGCGTAGACGGATTTGGGGAGGCGTTTCTCGGCCCGACGCTGGGCGACGGCTACCGACTCGAACCACTTGCTGGCCATCACGTCCCCGTTCCCGACTCAGTGCGACTTTACCCGAGCGCCATTTCGCCCCGAGTCAACGTGCAGAGATGGCGACCGGGATCCTTCGAGAGTGGTCGGGCGACGACGTGGGTCGAAGCGTCACCCTCTTGGCGGCCAGCGCGGTCTCGCCGTGTCCGAACACGCACTCCGGGTCGGGGTCGCTCGTCTCGAGTCCGGTGAAGAACTTGGCGGCCATGCATCCGCCGCGACACGCGTCGAACGAGCCGCACGACGCGCACGCCCCGGCGTTACCCGGTTCGCGGAGCGATCGAAAGAGTTCGCTGTTCTGCCACACGTCGCGGAACCCGGAGCTGCGCACGTTGCCGGCCCGGAACTCCTCGTGGATCACGAAGGGGCAGGCGTAGACCTCGCCGACCGGGTCGATGAGACAGACCACGCGCCCCGCGCCACAGAGGTTGAGACCCGGCAGCGACTCGCCGAGCGCCGACAGATGGAAGAACGAATCCCCCGTCAGTACGTTGGGTCGCTCGAGGAGCCATTTATATAGACGTCGATTCTGTTCGAGCGTCGGGTGCAACTCTTGCCACACGTCGACGCCCCGGCCCGATGGGCGAAGTCGCGTGAGTCGAAGCTCCGCGCCGTAGGACGCGGCGAGCGCCTCGAATTCGTCGAGCTGCTCGATCGACGATCGCGTCATCACCACCGAGATCTTGAACTGACCAAAGTTGGCGCTTTTCAAATTATCCATGGCGCGTCGGGCGCGACCGTAGCTGCCTTTGCCGCGGATCGGGTCATTGGTCTGCGCGTCGACGCCGTCGATCGAGACCTGGATGTCGAGATAGTCGATGCTCGCTAGTCGGCGCGCTGCTGCCGGGTCAATCCTCGTCCCGTTGGTGGAGAATTTGACGCCGACGTGCCGGTCGACCGCGTGTTCGATCAGTTCAAAGAAATCGCGGCGCATCATCGGCTCGCCGCCGCCGATGTTGATGTAGAAGATCTGCATCGCCGCGATTTCGTCGATCAACGCTTTGGCCTCTCGAGTATTCAACTCCTTGGGGTCACGCCGTCCGGAAGAAGAGAGACAGTGCGTGCAGGCGAGGTTGCAGGCGTAGGTCAGTTCCCAGGTGAGACAGATTGGCGCGGCGAGACCGCGCTCGAATCGATCACGTAGCGAACTCTCAGCGCTCACGGAGAATCTCCGATCGAACCAGCGAAGTGAGCGAAGTTAGGTAGCGACTGCGTTGGTCCGCCGGCACCAGGGCGTCGACGGCGGCCTCGGCACTCTCGAACTCCGACAAGCGACGAATGACGTCGACCAGCTCGCGCGATTTCAGAAAGACCAGTCGTCGCGTGCCGTGGTGGTACGCCAAGGCCCCAAACGACTCATCACGAAGTGACACCTGCTCGTTCAATTGCCACGGCGCGGTCGGGTCGAAGACGACGTCGGTTGACAGCGTCACGTTTAGTAGACGCCGCAGAGTCCGTCGATGGAGACCTCTTCGACGAGGAGCTCCTCGCTCTCTTCGGTCTCGACAACCTGTTCCTCGATCAGTGATTCGGTCGGCATCGTTCCTCCTCGGACCCTTCCATTCTGGCCGGTGCCGCGGCCGTCGCCGGACCAAATCGTGTCAGACTCCACCCGTGAGCCAACTTCTCCCCCTGGCCCCTCTTCCGGTCGAGGTACCCATCCCGTCCGGCACCAAAGTGACGCTCGACGACGGGGCGAAGTTCCTCGACCGCGATCTTCTGAGCGGCGGATCACCGTGGCGACTACTGCGTTTGCCGGGCGGATCCCGGGCGGTGGCCGAGCGATGGGTGCACGGCAACGTGGTCCAAGCCGGTGAGGAGCGATTCGCACGCACGCTGGTGCAACAGGGACTCTTGCATCCCCTCTATCGCAGTAACGCCAACGTGGACGACGTCGACGTCGTCGTCCCCGTTCGCGACGACGTCGACTCGCTCGGTCAGCTGTTGGATTCCCTGCGAGAACTTCACGTGACGGTCGTCGATGACGCTTCGAGTGATGGCGACGCGGTCGCGCGTTGCGCGCAACGCTACGACGCCGACGTCGTGCGTCTGGACCACAACCGGGGACCCGGTGGCGCGCGTAACGCCGGAGCTCGCGTCACGTCGCGACCGCTCTTGTGGTTCATCGACGTCGACGTCACTCTCGACAACGCTCTTGACGTGCTGTCGCGGTTGGTGGCGCACTTCGAGGATCCGCTCGAGGGCGCCGTCGCCCCGCGCATACGCGGCGCGCAGGGTTCTACGCTGCGCGACCGATTCGAGGTGCAGTTCAGTCCTTTGGACATGGGAGATCGCAGCGCGCTGGTCATTCCCAATTCGAGTGTCCACTTCGTGCCGGGAGCGTGCCTGCTCGTTCGTCGCAGCAGTTTTGGCGACGGATTCGACGACTCCTTGCGATACGGCGAAGACGTCGACCTCGTGTGGCGACTCCACGATCGGGGATGGCTCGTTCGCTACGTCGCCGACGTCGTCGTCTTTCACAAAGCCCGAGGTACGTGGCGCGGTTGGTGGGGCCAGCGGATTCGCTACGGCCAGTCGTCCAGTGAACTCGCCAAGCGACACGGCACGCGACTCGCGCCCTTTCGCGCCGACACCTGGACGCTGCTGACGTGGACCAGCGCGCTGGTCGGCAAGCCCATGGTGGGACTGCGCATCATCGACGCGGCCCGCGATCAGTTGCGAGAACGAATGCGCGCCACGACCGACAACGCCGACCACGTCGCCGGGGAGCTCGTCGGACGGGGCATGGTCCGCGCCGGTCCCCTGATGGCGCGGGCGGTGGTACGGACGTTCGGCATCGCGATCCTGATGAGCGCGGTACACCCGAAACTTCGACGTCGCGCCCTTGCACTTTTCGTGGTGGGAACGGCCTATCGCTGGCGTTCGGCCCGACTTCGCGTCACCGACGTACCGCTCGCCGTCGCCGACGACGTCGCCTACGGTGCGGGCGTCATGAGCGGCGCGATTCGATCGCGTTCGCTGGGCGCCCTCAAGCCGCACATCACGAAGTCGACGCTCGGTCTGCGCAACGTCCTCGGGCTCAAACCGGGCGCCGGGAACCTTTGATGGCGTCCGGCCGCACGGGTGGGGTCAGCTGGCCGGCTGACGAGTGACCCCGGACGGATCGCGACCGGCGAAGAGCCAGCCCACGATCGCCGCGATCGCCGGCATGCCGAAGAGTATGAGGAGGAGGTCGCCGATGGGAACGTTGCCCAACGCCGATATCCCACCGTTCAGCGAATTGCTCCGCAACCACCCGATCATGCCGATATAGCCGCCACCGACGCCCAGGAGCGCACCGAGGAATCCCAGCGCGCCGGCCGTGACCGCGGTCAGCGTGCGCCGCGTGTAACTGGACGCGCCGGCAGCGGTAAGCGTGCGAAGGTCGTTGGCCGTCTCGCTGCGCACAAGCCCGACCGACATGCCGAGCACGGCGAGGGCGAGGAGGATCGCGAACAACGTCGCGGTCGACGTGATCGACGACGACGACGGCACCTGGTTCCTCGACTCGACCGAGAGCTGTGCGCTCGACGCCGTGAGCTGTGCGCCGCTCAGTTGGACCGCGTTGAAGGGCTGCGTGCCCTGGATCAACCAGTCCGTGGTGCTTGCTCGAATGTGGTACTTCTTCATCGCGTGCTCGGTGATCACCGTGTTCGGTGCCGACGTGCCGCTGGGTAAGGCCCCGATGTACTGGATCACTGGGTGGGCATTACAGCCCGCGACCCGCGTACAGGTTTGGTTCGAAGCGGCTGACGATCCAGGGGCGCCCGCGGCTTTGCCACCCGAGGAGTACTGGAAATCGAGGCCCGAGACGCTCGCGAGACCCGGTCGGGAACTCAAGACGTCGGCGTTGGGGTTGATGTCGGACCTCGTGATGCCGAACTCCTTGAGGAGTTGCGGCGTGGCGACGTAGATCTGTCCGCTCCAGTTTCGGCCGCCTCGCGTGCCCACCAGCTGGGCATTCGGAGACTCGAGGGCGATCAGTCGGGCACCGAGGTCCTTGGCGATGACCTTGGCGCTGACGGCCAGTTGGGCTGGCGTGGCCGTCTCCGTGGCGACGTTCTTCACCGTCACCAGTTGGCCCTTGGAATTGCGCTGCACGATATGAGTACCTTGTGGCGGGAGGGCGGTATGGAGGGCAATCTGCGTCGACGCGAGGTTCGGTCCGGCGTAGTCGAGGACGTTCGCAAAGCGCGACGCGGCGGCGAGCAGCACGATGACGGCGACCAGTACCCCGACACTGATCGCCGAGAGCGCGGAACCGGAACGGGCGCGGTATCGCGCCAGATCGCGCAGGGCGAGGCGGGTGGCGATTGGCGCGCGACGACTGAGGCGTCCCGTCAACGACAACAGGAACGGGGCGAGCAGGATCAATCCCGGCACCAGCAGTACCAGTCCGAAGAGGAGCTCGGGCGCCCCGCTCTTTCCGTTACCGCTGTTCGTTCCACCGGAGTAACCAAGTAAGAGGAACGCCGCCACGAGCAAGACGATGCCTGGTAGCGCGGAGCGGTGGATCTGACGAGCTGGCGCCGGTCGACCCGACAGCGCGACCACAATGGGCACCCTGGTGACGGCGCGCGCCGGACGTGATGACGCAAAGTACGCCGCGAAAACGGCCAGGACCATGGCGACCCCGACGACGAGCCACGGAAGGGCGAACACGGCGACGACGTGATGCGCGCTCTGCTCGAGGTGCGGTCGATACGTCAGCCAGGCGACCGATCCCGCGAGGAAGCCGAGGACCGCGCCCGCGAGACCCACGATCGTGCCGTTGACGCTGATGACGCGACGAACATGTCGATCGGTCGCCCCGATCGCTTGGAGCATACCGATAGCACGCATGCGACGTTGGGCCAGCACCGTGAAACCACCTATCGAAACGAGGGAGATCAGGAGCATGCCGAGGACCAACGCCGCGAGGGAGATGGTCTCGGGATTGAGCGGATTCGATTGGGCCACCGACGCCGGAGAGATGACGTGAACGCCCTTGCCGATTGTGCGCAGTGAATATCGGGGCGCATCGAACAGCACCGTGACGCTACTGGGGTTCGTCACCTGTCCGGGCACGACGAGTGCGAACTCGTCGAGCAGGCTCTGCGGGTTCTGCACGATGCCCACCACGCGCCGCTCGACGCCCGCGAAGTGTGATTGGTCGCCGAGTGACAGATGAAAGTTCGACGCCACACCGCTGGTCAGGGCGACTTCTCCGGCGTTGGCCGGGTAGCGCCCGGAGAGCAGCGACAGCATCGGACCGCCGTACCTTCCGTTCGACGCTTGGGAACGGACCTGGTACGTGTTGATCGAGCCGGGGATCGACAACGTCTCGTTCTCGATGAGTTGCGACGTCCCGACGTGATCGATCTTCGCGATGACGCTCTGTGCCTTGGTCCCGTAACTCGCGAACGACACGGAGTACTCGGCCGTGCCGAATCCGAGGTTCTTGGGTGGCGGCGTATTGATGGATACGGCCGAACCGAGGATCGTCGCCGCCACGGCCACGGTGATGAGGGCGAGAATCAGAACCTGCTGACGCCATTCGCGGCGGAACAGGCGCCACGCCCATCGCGTGACGGCGCGACGTGCGGGCACGCCTCCTTCGGTGGGTCGTGAGCTCGGGCGGTCGATGACGGCGTCCATGGTTATAACGGGTTCACGACGTTGGGATTGAGCAACTCTTCGGGAGTGGGCGGCGCCAAGGTTTCGTCGACGGCTTTGCCGTCGCGCAAGAACACCACCCGATCGGCCCACGAGGCGAGTTTCGCGTCGTGCGTTACCACGACCGCAGCGACGCCACCGTGGCAGGCGTTGAGGATCATCCGCATGACCGACTCGCCGTTGACCGAGTCCAGCGCGCCCGAAGGCTCGTCGGCCAAGAGCAGGCTCCGCTCGCCAACGACGGCGCGAGCGATGGCCACGCGTTGACGTTCGCCACCGGAGAGTTGGTCGGGGTAGCTGTCCCCACGGTCGGCGAGTCCTAGTCCGTCGAGCGCGGCCATTCCTTTGGCCCGCGCCTTCTTCATCGCCAAGCCATCGAGTTCGAGGGGCAGTGACACGTTCTCGGCCGCCGTGAGGCCGGGAAGAAGGTTGAAGTCCTGGAAGACGTACCCGACCGAGCGACGACGCAGACGAGCCTTGTCGTTGCGCGACATGCCGTTGAGTCGCGCGCCATCAATGATGACGTCACCGCTGGTCGGCTCCTCGAGGCTCCCGGCAATCGTCAGGAGTGTCGATTTTCCCGAGCCACTCGGTCCCATGATCGCCACGAGTGAACCGCGTTCGACCACCAGCTCAATGTCCGTGATGGCGTCGACCTCGTTGTCCCCTTGGCCGTAAACCTTGGAAACCTTGTGTAGTTCAAGAATGCTCATCGGTGTGCTCCAGTCCTGCGTCGAATACTCGGTAAGGAAACAGTGTTTTGCTTCGGTGAATCGATTGGTTCGGAGGTGGCGCGGCGCAATCGGCCGTCGGCTGAATCGAGCCAGCGAATAACCGAGTCCAAGCGAAAGAGCTCGGCGTCGACGGCCAACGCGAAGGCGAGATCGAGCCGCGCCTCGTCTTCTTTGAGACGAGTCCACTGCTGCATCAACTGCACGACGTAGCGACGATGAATTTGTATGACGTCAAAGACGTCAACGTCCGTCAACCGCGACGCCACGAGGACCTTGATGACCAGTTCGTCCCTGGGCGGCTCCGACAGGTCCGGCGGCGTACGCAGCCATCGAGCGAGCTCTTCGTCCCCTATCGCGGTGATGCGGTAGTTCTTCTGACGCTCTTCGGCTTCGACGTCATCGGACTCCGCCAGACCGTCGCGCTCGAGTCGCTGGAGAGTCGTATAGACCTGACCGACGTTGAGGGGCCACACTTCGCCAGTGCTTTGCTCGAACTCCTGGCGAAGCTGGAAGCCGTACTTCGGACCTTCACTCAAAAGAGCAAGAAGTGAGTGACGAATGCTCATTGGGACCTCATCGAGTTAACCATACTCAGTATGCTACTCAATATACTTCCCAAAGTCAAGGAGTCAAATCGCGTAATCCACTGGAGATCCGGAGGAAACCCTTAGATGAGATGCCGAGTAACGGCTGACGAGCGACGAAGGCAGATTTACTGAGTATCGGTGGTTTCGCATCACAATCCTTTTTCGCCAGACCTTCTAAATGGATCGTAAAGCGCGCGGCGGTGTGGGGCAATCAGGGATGTCCACCATTTGGCCCAGGTTCACCGGCATTGGGTAGGGGTTTCTCCCCACCACGTGCTCGAACCGTGCCGGTTGACTCGAGGGATCCGAACGCTCGGGGAGCGGAAAGTCGGCGTACCTCGTTAGAAGCGGATGACTCCACGAATGTTCTCACCCGATTCCAGGTCGTCGTAGCCCTTTTGCACTTGGTCGAGCGAGTACTCCTGGGTAACCAGCTCGTCGATCATGAACTTGCCTTCATGGTGGAGTCGAAGGAGTCGTGGGATCTGGAGCCGTGGCGCTTCGGAACCGAAGACGGTCCCGCGCAGTTCCTGATTCATCATCGAGAACATGAAGAGGTTGAGTTCGACTGACGTCTGGTCCCAGGCCGCGAGGCCCGCGGCGACGACGACACCACCTTTCGCGGTGATTGAGCGAGCCTGCTCGATGATCTCGCTAGTGGCTTCGCCCACAGTGATGATGACCACATCGCAGTTCTTGCCCCACGTGAGGTCGGGGAGAATCGTGAAGGCCGCTTCAAGCGTCGTGGTCGAACCGTGCGTGGCGCCGATCTTCATCGCTCGGTCGATCTTGGACTGGTTGGTGTCGATCGCCACGACGGCGCGAGCGCCGGCGTGCAGCGCGCCTTGAATCGCGGCCGATCCGAGGCCTCCGCAGCCGAGCACGGCCACCACGTCGCCAGGCTTCACGCCCCCGCGGTTCACGGCGGCGCCGAAGCCGGTGGAGATACCGCAAGAAAGGAGCGCGGCGGCGCGAAGGTCGTACCACGACTCCACGCGGATCACCGAGGCCTCGTGGACCACGATGTACTCGGCGAACGTACCCAAATTGCACATTCGATTGACGTTCGTCTCGCCCAGGTGATGGCGCCACGTACCGTCCGAGATCATCGGCCCGGCCAGCGTGCCCGCGGCCATGTCGCAGATGTACGGTCGTCCGGAGATGCAATATTCGCACTTGCCGCACGAAGGAATGAACGACGTTGCGACGTGGTCACCGACCTTGACCGACGTCACGCCCTCGCCCACCGAATCCACGACGCCCGAACCCTCGTGTCCCCCGATGATCGGGAACATGGTCGGGCGCCCGGAGATCATTTCCAGGGCGACGGTGGACTGCGCCAGCGCGCCGGTCTGCAAGTGCAGATCCGAATGGCACAACCCGGAGAACGCCATCTTGACCCGCACCTCGTAGGCGTGGGGATCGTCGATCTCGACGGTCTCGGTGTGCCACGGACCGTGTACTTCACTAAGGATTGAGGCCCTGACGTCCATAACTTCCCCCGTTCACTGGGTCCTTCGACCCGCGAGTTTCACTCTACCGAGGACGCGAGGACCGTGGCGAGCCGATGATTTACATCTGCTCCGGCGCGTCGATGCCCAGCACCGAGAGTCCGATGGACAGCGTGCGCGCGGCGAGGTCGCACAGCGCCAGACGCTGATCGCGGAGGGCGCCTTCAGAGGACAGCACCGGACAGGCGTCGTAAAACGCGGTCAGGCGCTGCGCCAGGTCGAAGAGGTAGACGCAGAGTCGATGCGGTTGGAGTGACGCCAGCGACGATTCGAAGGCTTCCGGAAGCGCCAGCAGTCCCAGCGCCAGGTGACGCTCTTGCGGGGTGTCGAGGGCGAACGCGACGGAGGACGGCTGCCACGGACTACCGAGGCGACGGAAGATCGACCGCAGTCGAGCGTGCGCGTACTGCAGGTACGGACCGGTGTCGCCCTCGAAGGCGATCATGCGATCAAGGTCGAAGATGTAGTCGTGATGTCGATCGGTGGAGAGGTCGGCGTACTTGATCGCGGCGCGCGCGATCTCGACGGCCAACTGCGTCCGGGCCATCTCGTCGAGATCGGTCTTGCGCTCCTTCAGCGCGGCGTCGGCGCGCTCGATCGCCTCGCCGAGGAGTGAGGCGATCTTGACCGTCTCACCACTGCGCGACTTGAACATCTTGCGGTCGGGGCCGAGCACGTTGCCGAAGGTGACGTGCTCACAGCGCACCCGATCGGGCAGCCACCCCGCCATACGCGCGACGGCGAAGACCATTTCGAAGTGCTGGGCCTGGGGCACTCCGACGACGTAGAGCATCTCGTCGGCGTGGAGGTGGTCGACGCGGTCGCGCACCGCGGCGAGGTCACTCGCGGCGTAGCCGAATCCCCCGTCGCTCTTTCGAACGATGAGCGGCAACGCCTCGCCGTCGCGATTGGTGAAGCCCGGAGGAAAGACGCACAGCGCGCCGCCGCTCTCGACGATCAGCCCGGCCGCCTGGAGATCGACCACGACGCTGTTCAGCATGTTGTCGTAAAAGGACTCGCCGACCACGTCGTTGACCGTCAGCGTGATACCGAGGTCTAGGTAGACGAGGTCCAGGTACGCGATCGACTGGTCGACGATGATTCGCCAGAGACGCAGCGTCTCGGGGTCGCCGGCCTGCAGCGCGACCACGCGCGCGCGGGCGCGTTCCTTGAACGCTTCGTCGGCGTCGAACTTGGTTCGAGCTTCTTTATAGAAACCGTCGAGGTCGCCAATGGAGAACGTGACTCCCCCGCCCTCCTCGCGGTCCAGGAGATGTTCGATCAACATCGCGAACGGCGTGCCCCAATCGCCCACGTGATTGCGAGCAATGACGCGGTGTCCGGCGAAGCGGTACATGCGCGCGAGCGCGTCACCAATCACGGTCGAACGAAGGTTGCCGACGTGCATCTCTTTGGCGGCGTTCGGTGCGGAGTAGTCGACGACCACGGCCTTGGCAGTCGCCACCGATTCGATGCCGAGACGTTCGTCCCCGCGTAGCCGTGTCAACTCTTCTGCGAGAAACTCCGGGCCGAGCGTCAGATTCAAGAATCCCGGTCCCGCGATCTCGACGGTGGCCACTCCGGTCAGATCGGCGCGACCGACGATCTCTTCGGCGACGTCGCGGGGCGTTCTCCCGAGTCGCTTGGCGAGCGCCATGACGCCATTCGCCTGGTAGTCGCTCCGATCCGACGTTCGTAGGACCGGGTCGGCGCCCACTTCGAGCGCGTCAAAGGCGCTTTGTAGGCGTGACGCAAGCGTGTCGTAGGTCGACGTCATGGAGTCAAGTCTCGCACTTTGGTCACGTCGCCACCGTCTACCAGGCGAAACGCAGACGCGACGAACACGGCAGAATGGACCTATGACCTCACTCAACTCCTTCGGCTCCCAAATGACACTCAACGTGGAGGGCCGTGATCTCACCTACTACTCGCTGCGCTCGGACAAGCTATTGGCGCTCGGCGTCGACCGACTCCCGTATTCGATCAAGGTGCTCTTGGAGAACCTCCTTCGACACGAAGACGGCGTCAAGGTCACCGCCGCCGACATCGAGGCCCTCGCGCGTTGGGGCGACAATCCGTCGCACCACGGCGAGGCCGCCGGCGAAGACGCGAAGGAGATCGCCTTCACGCCCGAGCGCGTCCTCATGCAGGACCTCACGGGCGTGCCGGCCGTGGTCGACCTGGCCTCGATGCGCGACGCCATCATCGCCTTGGGCGGTGACCCGAACAAGATCAATCCCTTGGTCCCGGTGGAACTGGTCATCGACCACTCGGTGATCCTCGAGCGCTCCGGCACAGCCGAGAGCTTCGATCAGAACGTGGTGATCGAGTACGAGCGCAACATCGAGCGCTACACGTTCTTGAAGTGGGCCCAGAGTTCGTTCGAGAAGTTTCGCGTCGTGCCCCCGGGCATGGGCATCTGCCATCAGGTGAACCTCGAGCACCTCGCGCGCGTCGTCTTCGAACAAGACGGTGTCGCCTACCTCGACACGTTGGTCGGTACGGACTCGCACACCACGATGGTGAACGGCCTCGGCGTGCTGGGCTGGGGTGTGGGCGGCATCGAAGCCGAGGCGGGCATGCTCGGTCAACCGACCTCGATGCTCATTCCACCGGTCGTCGGTCTGCGCCTTTCGGGCGCTCCGCGCGAAGGCGTTACCGCGACGGACGTCGTGCTGACGATCACCGAGTTACTTCGCAAGCACGGCGTCGTCGGCAAATTCGTCGAGGCCTACGGACCCGGCGTGGCGTCGCTCTCGCTCGAGACTCGCGCCACGATCGGCAACATGTCGCCCGAGTACGGCGCGACCTGCGCGATCTTCCCCATCGATCAGTTGACCGTGGACTACCTCGGCTTCACCGGTCGAACGAAGGATCAGCTCGACCTCGTGGAGGCCTACGCCAAGGTGCAGGGCCTCTGGCACGACCACAGCGCGAGCGAGCCGATCTATTCGGAGTTCGTCGAACTCGACCTCACCTCGGTGGAGCCGAGTCTGGCCGGACCGAAGCGTCCCCAGGACCGCGTGTCGCTTTCCGGCGCGCGCGGCGCGTTCCTCGACGCCCTCGGGCGTGCACCGAAAGAGGTTCACGGGGTGGAGATGGCCGAGACCCTTCGCGAGGGCGCCGTCGTCGTCGCGGCCATCACCTCGTGCACCAACACCTCCAACCCGTCGGTGTTGGTCGCGGCCGGTCTGGTCGCCAAGCGCGCCGTCGAACTGGGACTCAGCGTGAAGCCCTGGGTGAAGACGTCACTCGCTCCGGGCAGTCGCGTCGTCATGGACTACCTCGAGCGCGCCGACCTCGTGAAGCCCCTCGACGCGTTGGGCTTCTATCTCGCCGGCTACGGCTGCACCACCTGCATCGGCAACACCGGCCCGTTGTTGGCTGGCGTCTCCGAAGCGGTCAACGAACACGACCTCTCGGTCGTGTCGGTGCTGTCGGGCAACCGAAACTTCGAAGGTCGCATTCATCCCGACGTCAAGCAGAACTTCCTCGCCAGTCCCCCGCTGGTCGTCGCCTACGCACTGGCCGGCACGATGGAGATCGACCTCGCCAGCGAGCCCCTCGGCATCGGCACCGACGAGCAGCCGGTCTTCTTGGCCGACCTCTGGCCGAGCGACGCCGAGGTGGCCGAGGCCGTGCGCTCGTCGATCACCCCGGCGATGTTCGAGGAGCGCTACGCCAGCGCCTTCAGCGGCGACGAGCGCTGGCAGAAGGTACCGACCACCAACGCCGTCACCTACGCCTGGGACGACCGTTCGACCTACGTGAAACTCCCGCCGTACTTCGACGGTCTCACCATGGAGCCGGGCGTGGTCGAGGACTTCTCGGGCGCGCGCGTCCTGGCCAAGCTCGGTGACTCGGTGACCACGGACCACATCTCGCCGGCCGGCAACATCCGCGCCTCCTCCCCGGCCGGGAAGTACTTGATCGACGGCGGCGTCATCGCGGCCGACTTCAACAGTTACGGCACGCGTCGGGGCAACCACGAGATCATGGTGCGCGGCACCTTCGCCAACATCCGCATCCGCAATCAGCTGGCGCCCGGCACCGAGGGCGGTGTGACGCTGAAGCTGCCCGAGGGCACCGAGATGTCGATCTTCGACGCCGCGATGGCCTACCAAGCCGAAGGCACGCCGCTGATGATCATCGCCGGCAAGGAGTACGGCACCGGATCGAGCCGTGACTGGGCCGCCAAGGGCACCAAACTGCTCGGCGTGAAGGCCGTGCTCGTCGAGAGTTACGAGCGCATTCACCGCTCCAACCTCGTCGGTATGGGCGTACTGCCGCTCCAATTCGCCCCCGGCGAGAGCGCCGCGACCCACGGCCTCGACGGCACCGAGACCTTCGCGATCTCCGGACTCGACGCGCTAAATCGCGGCGAGACCGTGCCCCTGGTCACGCTGAGCGCGACGCGCACGACTGGTGAAGTCGTGACCTTCGACGTGCGCCTGCGCATCGACACTCCGACCGAAGCCGAGTACTTCCGCCACGGCGGCGTCCTCAACTTCGTGTTGCGCCACTTGGCCCAGAGCTAACTCTTCATCGCGGCTTCCGCCGCGACCGCCGCCGCGTCCGTGCTGTCGAAGAGCGCGATGGTCTTTATGGCGGCGTTGGTCGACTTCTGGAGACGTTGGTGCACCTTGTCATTCGCTCGCGAGAACGAAAAGGAGATTTTGTCCTCGTGGAGGTCGGCGACCACCTGACTCAGCGCGATCATGCCCGTGTAGTCGATGTCGGCGATTGCCACGGCGTCGACGATCACGTGTTGGGTCTCCGGAACTTTGGCGAGCTCGTCGTGCATCTCGCGGCGAAAGACTCCGGCGTTGGCGAAGAACAGCTCCTCGCCGAACAACAGGGCCAAGATATGGTCAACCCGCTCGACGCCCTCCTCTTCTTCCGGCTCCCAACTGGTGGTCCCCGTTCGCCGGCCCAGCTCGACCATCCTCGGACGCGCCGAACGCCACGTCTGATCCAGGATCGCGAGCCCGACGGCGATGGCGAGGCCCTGCTCCACCCCGATGAAGATCACGCCGAGGCTGGAGATCAGGGCGAGGGCGAACTCCCAGCGGCTGGCCGCCAGGATCTTGCGGAATTGGGCGACCTTGACGAGTCGGCCGCCGACGAAGAGGAGCACGCCGGCCAGCGTCGCCAAGGGGATCATGTGGGCGAACTGGGCGAAGGGCGAAAGCACCAAGGCGCCGATTCCGGCGACCAGCAAGACGAGCTTCGTGCGCCCGCCGGCCAATCGGGTCACCGTCGTACGCGCCGGACTGGCGTTAACCGGGAAGGCGCCGACGAGCCCGCACGCGACGTTGGCCAGACCGACGCCCACGAAGTCTCGACTGATGTTGTCGGCGATGGCCAGTTCGTCCGCGGTCGTGCGACAGGTTGCGGCGCTTTGGCTGAGAATCACGATCACCAGTGTGATCGCGGTCGTCACCACGGTCGCCCACTGCGATCCGCTCAGCCAGTGCAGACGCCACGTCGGAAGTCCGGCGCTCACGGGGCCGAGTTGCTGCACGCCGTGACGAGCCAGCGAACCGGTCGCCGTGATGATGGTCGCGACCAAGACTCCGGCCAGAGCCCACGGCAACTTCGCGTTGAGCTTCTCACCGACCACCATGACGACCAGCGTGCCCACGGCGATGACGACGGACCACGTACTGACGTGACCGAACTGGTGGCTGATCCACTGGAGGCGCGAGACGAAGGACTCACCCCCCGAGGGAACGCCGAGGACGCGAGGCAGTTGGTGGGTGATGATGATGACACCGATCCCCGCCATGAAGCCGGCCACGATCGGCAACGACAAGAAGTCCGCGAGCCAACCGAGCTTGAGCAGTCCGATGATCATGACGATGAGTCCCGCCACCACCGCCGTGGCGGCGACTAACTCCATGTACTCGGCGGACGACGCCGGTGCCAGACGCAGTAAGGCGACGGCGAAGAGCGGCGCGATGGTCGAGTCCGCTCCTACCGAGACGATCGGATTGGAGCCGATGAAGAAGAAAACCAGCGAGGCGGTGATGAAAGCGACCATCGCGGTGAAGGCCGGCACGCCGGCTAACTGCGAGGTGGCGAGTTGCTCGGGAATTGCGATGGCGAGCAGCGTGATGCCGGCGAGGAACTGACCCGGAAAGTTCTTGCGCGTGAGACCGAGGAAGATCTGATTGAGACCGTTCGCCACGCGACGTTGAGCGATCGGAGTTCGTTCGCTGACCGGCGCGGAATCCATTGACGACACACTATGACCGGGGCCCAGCCACTAACTGGTGATGACGACCTTGAATCCCTCGGCGAGGCGACCCTTGTCCATGCCCGCGCTTTTCGCGACCGATCGGGCCCAGCCCTTCAACAACTTCTTCAGCGCCTTGTTGTCACCGACTTGACTGACGTGGCGCTTCAAGGCGGCGTGCTTGTACTTGAAGCGCTTGGTGATGTCGACGACCATGGTGGCCTGGCTCCCGCTCAACCACACGAGCGGCACCGAATGCGGCGATAGACCCTCGCGCAACAGTTCCGGAAAGGCGTGGGGGTTGCGCGCGTCGGGATAGACCGCGCGCATCGTCGCTTCACCCGAGGCCATGTGGTCGGGGTGGCTGGCGCGCATGCGCTCCCAGTTGCGCTCGGGGCTCTGCGTGATGACGAGGTCCGGTCGGTGCGTGCGAATGACTCGCGCGATTTCACGACGGAGCAACAACGTCGGTTCCACCTGACCGTCGGGCCAGCGCAGGAATGTGATATTCGTCACTCCGACCTCGCGACCGGCGGCGCGCTGTTCGGTCTCTCGAATCTCCGAGCGCTCTTCACGAGTGAGCGTGGATCCGTCGCCCCCGGCGTCGCCCGACGTGACGAGACAGTACGCAACATCCACGCCCTTACCGGTCAAAGTTGCAATCGTTCCGGCCGAACCAAAATCGGCGTCATCGGGGTGAGCAACGACAACCAGTGCGCGTTTAATCGACTTGTTGTACTTGAAGACGGGCAGCGCCTGCTTCTTTTTGCTCACAGTACCGAGTCCTCCCTGGTCGGATCCCAGCTGGCCAGGTCCTTCAGGTGTGGGTCGTTCGAAAAGACCTCCACGATCGGTCGCTTCAGTCCCAGACGACGCATAATCACTTCCGCCTCAATAATTTGATTCCACAGTAACAAAGAGACGACAACGCCGGTCGATCCGGCGCGGGCCGTGCGACCGGAGCGATGGAGGTAGGCCTTTTGGTCTTCCGGCGGGTCGAAGTGGATTACGCAGTCGACTGCGTCAATATGCAGTCCCCGGGCTGCGACGTCGGTCGCCACCAGGACGGCCAGGCGGTCGCCCGAGAAGTCGGCCAGGGCCTTTTCGCGCTGGCTTTGGCGCAGGTCCCCGTGGATCGCCGCGGCGTCGACGCCCTCTTTTTGGAGCTGTTCGACCAATCGATCGGCCCCTCGCTTGGTGCGACAAAAGACCAGCGTCTTGCCGACGGACGAGCAGATCGTAGCGGCGACCTTGATCCGGTCCATCTGGTGGACGTTCAAGAAGTGGTGCACCATCAGCGAGACCGTCTGGGTGTCACTCGCCACCTCGTGGAAGACGGGGTCGGTGAGGTAGCGCTTGACCAGTCGGTCGATGGCGCCGTCCAACGTGGCCGAAAAGAGCAGCGTCTGGTGGGGCCGTTCGGCGATGCGGCGAAGCACCCACTCGACTTGGGGCATGAAACCCATGTCGGCCATACGGTCGGCTTCGTCGAGGACCAGCACGTCGAGGTCCTCCACGTTCACCTCACCGCGGTCCCCGAGGTCGATGAGACGGCCGGGGGTGGCGATAATGACGTCACAGCCGCGTCGAAGCGACTTGACCTGGCGTTCGATGTCGGCCCCGCCGTAGACGGCGTTCACGTGGAGACCGAGCGCGGCCCCTAGCGGTTTCATGACCTCGTGGACCTGTACGCAGAGTTCGCGGGTGGGCAGAAGGACCAGGCCACGCGGTCGCGCCGGACTGCCCTCTGTGGCCTTATGAGTCTCGCCGGCGGAGATCCGCTGGAGCATGGGGAGCCCGAAACCGAGCGTCTTGCCTGATCCGGTCTTGGCTTTACCGCAGACGTCGCGACCGGCGAGCGCGTCGCTGATCGTGAGCGCCTGAATCGGGAAGGCGGTCGAGATGCCTTGCGCGGAGAGCACCGCCACTAACTCGGGCAGCACCCCCAATTCGGCGAAGGTTTTATTGGTGGCGTACGAATCCGGTGCCGACGGCACGGACTCTTTGATCTCACTACTCACGGGACAACGACGTTTCTCGGTTGGACCCGGAACCGGCGTTCGAAAGTGTGGGCCCAAGCTCAATTCCTAGAGCTTCTCCCCCAGTCTACGACAAAATGTTAGTTTTTTAGCGTTAAACAGGAAGGAGAATCATGTCTCGTCTCGAAATCGGCGCCAAAGCGCCGGCTTTTGACCTTCCCAATCAAGACGGAAAGACCATATCTTTGACGGATTTCTCAGGTGAGCGATTCGTCATCTACTTCTACCCCGCCGACGACACTCCCGGCTGCACCAAAGAGGCCTGCCAATTCAACGACGGTCTGGCGGCCGATCGCCAGCTCGGCGTCAAGGTCATCGGGGTGTCACCCGACGGCGCCGAGGAGCACGTCGCGTTTCGAAAGAAGTACGGCCTCGCCTTCGACCTCTTAAGTGACCCCGAGAAGAAGGTCATGACGAGCTACGGCGCCTGGGGCGAGAAGACGATGTACGGCAAGAAAGTGACCGGCGTGATTCGCTCGACCTTCGTCATCGGACCCCGCGGCACGATCGAGCACGCCTGGTACAACGTCCGAGCCGACGGCCACGCCGACAAAGTACTCGCGACGCTGACCAGTTAGCTGCGGGCGTTCTCTCGTTGAATCGTTCGCCAGCGGTGCCAGATCGCGTAGGCCAGTCCGAGGACCACCACCGCAATGATCGGGTACTCGGCGGCGTGGAAGTCGCTGCTCACGTGCTTCCAATTCTTTCCGGCGGCGTAGCCCAACCCGGCGAGCAACGCGGCCCACGCGGCCGAGCCAATGGTGGTGAGGACCGCGAAGCGCGCGCGATTCATTTCGGCGATGCCGGCCGGCAACGAGATGAAACTGCGCACCACCGGGATGACCCGTCCGAGCAGTACCGAGGCCGATCCGTAGCGCTCGAACCAGTGCTCGGCGCGGTCGAGGTCCCTCGTCGAGAGCAGCAGCCATTTTCCGTAACGTTCGACGATCGTCCGTCCCGCGCTGCGACCGACCTCGTAGGCGATCACCGCACCGACGAGCGAACCGACAGTGGCGACGACGATGACCGCCCAAAGGGAGAAGCGCACGTGGCCGGTGACGGCCGTGGTGCAC
The DNA here is from genome assembly GCA_963716515.1 of uncultured Acidimicrobiaceae bacterium. Lineage (GTDB taxonomy): Bacteria > Actinomycetota > Acidimicrobiia > Acidimicrobiales > RAAP-2 > RAAP-2. The sequence continues at coordinate 195,438 of OY970319.1, read as the reverse complement.
AGAGCCCCGGCGAATCCGTAGGCGACTTCCGAAGGGATCGGGATACAGGCCGAGGAGAGCACCGAGAGGACGAACAAGGCGAAGTAACCGTAGTGAGTGATGAAGGATTGCACGGTCACATTCTTACCCCTCGCCACTGAAGGGTCGGGGAGGGCAGACTGAGTGGGGGGTTTGCCATGACGATGGTGCCATCGATTGACGAACTCGACGTCACATGGCTGTCGCAACACCTGGACCTCGTCGGGGCCACGGACATGGCCGTCTCGTCCGTCGGACAAGGTCAAGTCGCGAACTGCTATCGGTTGACGATTCAACACGCCGGAGGCACTTCCCGTGTCATCGCCAAAGTGCCGTCACGCGACGAGGTAAGTCGCTCCACCGCGGCGCTGCAACATCTTTACCAGCGCGAGGTCTCGTTCTACCAACACCTCGCGGCGTCCATCGCCACCCGTACGCCTCGTTGTTACTTCGCCGAACGCGACGAGAGTGACAACTTTCTGTTGCTCTTAGAGGACCTCAGTCCCTCGGCCGTGATCGACCAGTTCGTGGGGATCTCGCTCGGCTCCGCGCGCGCCGGTCTCGCGTCCCTCGCCGGCCTCCACGGTCCGACGCACGCGCGGGTCGATCTCCACGACGCCGCGTGGTTGCGCGGCGTGAGTGAAGAACTGCGTCCGCTCTACGCGGCGGTCCTGCCGGTCCTGTTCGACCAATTTCTCGAGCGCTACGACTCTCGCCTCGATGGCGATCTTCGCGCGATAGTGCTGGACCTCAAGGATCGCTTGGCGCTCTTCAGTGATTACACCTGTCCGTTCCCGTGCGTCACGCACGGTGACTTTCGCACCGACAACCTGCTCATCGACGCCTGTGACGGGACCGTGGCGTTGGCGGTCGTCGATTGGCAGACCGTGGGAGTCGGCAGTCCCCTGCTCGACGTCGCCTACTTCCTCACGACCAGCCTGACGCCCGAGGACTGCGCTCGACACGAGTTCGAACTGCTCGACTACTACCTCGCGAAGCTGCACGGCTACGGCGTCGACATTCCCGCGGGAGTGGCCCGCCAGGAGTTCTCGCGGTACACGCTCCAACCCATCGTGATGCTGGTGGCGGCGTCGGTCATCGTCGAACAGACCGCGCGCGGCGACGAGATGTTCCTCGCCATGATTGAACGAGCGGCCGTCGCCGCCGCGCGTTGGGACGCGATCAATGAATTGGAGCGACGTGCTGCTGGCTGAGGACGACTATCCGCTGCACCAGACGGCGTTACCGCTCGCCCACGTCATGGACGGCCACCCGAACGCCTACGACCGCTTTTGGTTCAACGGGTACGACGAAGAGTTCTACTTCGCCTTCGCCCTCGGGCTCTATCCGAATCGGGGCGTCATCGACGCCGCCTTCTCGGTCGTCCACGGGGGCCGGCAATACTCGGTCTTCGCCAGTGACGCGCTCGTGGGGCGTCCGACGGCCGTCGGACCGATGCGCCTCGAGATCATCGAACCGATGCGCGTGAACCACGTGGTCGTGGACGCCCCCGACCACGGATTGCGCTGTGACCTCACGTACACCCGGGGTACCGCCATCAGCGAAGAGCCGCGTCAAACGATGCACGACGGACCGCGGCTCTTCATGGACGTGACGAGGGTGACCCAACTCGGTACCTGGAGCGGGTGGATCGAGACGCCCAGTGGACGACACCAGCTGCCGGGCAAATTCCTCGGCACGAAGGATCGCTCGTGGGGCGTGCGCCCGATCGGCGAGCCACTGCCCGGCGTCGAGAGTCACCGCGCGCCCCAACTGGCCTTCTTCTGGGCGCCCCTGCACCTCGGTGACGGGGGACTCCACTTCATGACCTTCGACGACGCTCACGGACATCCCCTCAGCCGGTCGGCGGTGATGTTGCCGACGAACGACGCGGCGGTGATGACCCACGGATCGCTGTCGATCGAGATGGCCCGGGGAACGCGGTGGCTAAAGCACGCGGTCCTGACGATGGGCGACGAACACATCACGCTCACGCCGCTCCTGCGTTTCCAGATGCGCGGCGCTGGCTACAGCCACCCGCAGTTCGCGCACGGCCGCTGGCACGGCGGTCCGATCGTGAGCGACGAACAGCTCAACCTCGACACCCTTGATCCCTTGGAGAACGCCAACCTCCACGTGCAGCACGTCGTGCGCGCCACGCGCGGTGGCGAGGTCGGGCTCGGCGTACTCGAACAACTCGTCATCGGTCCCTACGAACCGGCCGGACTACACGGACTGCTCGACGGCGCCTAGGTCTGGTGCTTGGAGCACCAGTAGGTCGTCCGTCCTCCGATGGTCGCCACCAGCATGGGCGCGCCGTCGCGGGGGCAGAAGGCCCCCGGGAAACGGGCCTCCATGTGATCGCCCAGGTGCGAACCGCCGCGTCGTTGCAGCGTACGCATGGTCTGTCGGAAGGTCTTGAACAGCACGTCGCGCTGCTCGAGACTCAAGAGGCCGCTCGGCGTACGGGGATCGACGCCGGCGCGGTAGAGCATCTCGTCGGCGAGCAGGTTGCCGACGCCGGCGACCGATGACTGGTCCAGCAGCCGCGCCTTGATGGCCGGTCCATCGCCGCGCGTGTGCACCAACTCATCGAACTGCTTTCGCGTCAGCGTCAAGGCGTCGGGACCGAGTTCACTCAGGTCCGGCGCGATCTCGAAACGGCCCATGCGTCGCGGGTCGTGCAGGATCAGCTTGCGACCGTCGTCGAAGGCCAGTCCCCCGCGAATCCACTCGGATCGGAAATCGTGGGGACCGTAGAACAGTCCGTCGATGCCGGCGTCACCGTCGATCAACAACACGCCGGTCATCCCGAAGCGCACCCCGAGTCGCACGCCGTCGGTGTCGAGGAGCAACAACTTCCCTCGTCGACCGGTTCCGGTCACCGTGAGGCCCTTCACCGCTCGGGTCCACGCGGCGACGCTGGTCAGTTTCTTCGCGGTGTAGGCGTCGGCCCAGCCGCGCACGATCGTCGCGCCGACGACCCGATCGGCGAGTTGGCGATAGGACTCGACTTCGAGAATCTCGGGCACGCGGCGAGCGTATCGGCAAATCGATATCGGTTCTTCGTCGATAAGGTTTACTCATGGCACTCGAGAAGCCGCAATGGAAAGAACTCTTCAGTGAAGTCGTGACCTCGGGGCTGTGCACCGGGTGCGCGGCCTGCGTGATCGCCTGTCCCCATCCGGTGCTCGACTACGAGACCGCCAACGGCGTCTACCGGCCCTTTCACCTCGACATCGACGGGGGGCCCGAAGACTGCACCCACGGTCAAAAGGGTTGCACGATGTGCACCAGGGCCTGCCCGCGCTTTCGCAACTGGGAGTCGGAGATCGACACGCACAAGTTCGCGCGCGAACGCACCGAGGACGAGGTCTGGGGCATCGGTGACGTTCTCTTGGCGCGCGCCACCGACGAGTCGCTCGTCGAAAACGGCCAGGACGGTGGATTCGTCTCGGCCCTGCTCATCTACGCGTTGGAGAACGACGTCATCGACGCCGCGCTGGTGAGCGGTCTCGAAGGCGACGGCGCGACGTGGCGAGCGGTGCCGCAAGTGGCGCGCACGCGCGCCGACGTGATCGAGACCGCGAAATCGCGCTACACCTACAGCGCTAATCTGCTGGCCTATCCCGAGGCGGCCGAAGGAGGCGCCGAACGCATCGCGCTAGTGGGCATGGGGTGCATGGCGTCAGCGCCCGGGGCGATGCAGTCGCGCAAGGCCGGCAAGCTCGCGCGCCGTCTCTGTCTCACGATTGGCCTGATGTGTTCCAAGACGTTCGACGACTCAATCTTCGAAGAGCTCTTCGAGGCCCAATACGCCATCAAGCGCGCCGATATTTTGAAGATGAACATCAAGGGGGTATTTCAGATCTGGACGACCGACGGCGCCTTCCACGAGGTGCCGCTGAGAGAGGCCCACGCCTACACCCGCGAAGGCTGCAAACTTTGTCCCGACTTCGCCGCCGAACACGCCGACATCTCCACCGGCGGCATCGGTGCCTTCGGCGACTGGACGCTGGTCATCGTGCGCACCGATCAAGGTCGCGAATTGATGAGCGCGATGAAAGAGCACGGTCTGATCGAAACCCGACCGGGCGACGACGACCCCGGCGCGGTGGCGTTGTTGCATAAATTGGCGACCGTCTCGCGCAAGCGCTGGCCCGAGACCGCGCCGCCCGGACCGCGGCGCATCCCAATCACCATCAACTAGACGGCCGTTAACGTAGGTCCGTGCCTTCTCGTCCGACTTTCACGACCATGCTGCTGGTGCGCCACGGCGTCACCGCCACCACCGGCATCATCCTGCCGGGACGCGCGCCCGGCCTGCATCTCTCCGAACGTGGCGTCGCCCAGGCCGAGCGCGCCGCTGAGCGACTGGGCGAACTGACGCGCAAGCCGGTCGCGCTCTACGCGTCACCGCTCGAGCGCACGCGCGAGACGGCCGCGCCGATCGCGCGAGCGCTGCGACTTCGCACGCACCTCGACCGCGGACTTCTCGAGTGCGACTTCGGACTCTGGACGGGCAAGAAGTTACATCTGCTGGCGAAGAAACCGGAGTGGCGCGCCGTCCAGCACGCTCCGAGTACGTTTCGTTTTCCCGAGGGTGAATCCTTCACCGAGTTGCAACTGCGCATGTGGACGACGTTGGAACGAATCGCGGCCAAGCACCGTAACCGCACCATCGTCGTGGTGAGCCACGCTGACCCCATCAAGGCCGCCGTCACCTACGCCCAGGGCGTGCCCTTGGACCTCTTCCAGCGCACGGCGATCTCGACCTGTTCGATCAGCGCGATCGGTTTCACCAACGGAGCGCCCGTCGTCTTGAGCGTCAACAACACCGAGTCGTTGAAGGACCTCGCGCCGTCATGAACTACCTCTTCGCCAGTCCCGACAAGGTGATGGTCGGCGTGCGCGGCGAGGTCGGCAATCGACTCTTCCTCCTCCAGGCGCGCGAGGGCCGGCGCCTGGTGATCGTGAAGTGCGAGAAGCAACAGCTGGCTGCGCTGGCCGAGTGGCTGGCCCAAGTGATCGGTGAGCTGGGACGACCGACCGAACTCCCCCACGACCTGGACCTCGAACCAGAGTACGAATCGGACTTCGTGGCCGGCGACATCGCCGTGGCGATCGACCAGGAGGCCCACACCATCGAGGTCACGATCGAATCCCTAGAGGGCGAGGACGAACTGGTCTTGACCCTGACGAGCGAGTGGGCCGGCGGCCTCGCCATCGCGATCGCGCGCCTGGTGGAGGCCGGTCGGCCGACCTGTCCGCTCTGTGGCGGACCGCTCGATCCCAAGGGCCACGACTGTCCGCGCACGAACGGCCACGCTCCCCCGATCCGTTAGACCGATGAACCGCGACGAACAACAGACGCTGCTCTTAAAGGGATCGATCGAAGTAGAGGGTCGCGTCGTCGCCTCCTCGAACCAAGCGCTGTTGGTCACGGTCTCGCTCGACGGTGTCGAAGGACGGGCCTGCTACAAGGCCGAGGCCGGCGAGCGGCCGCTGTGGGACTTCCCCGACGGCCTCTGGCGCCGCGAGGTCGCGGCCTACGAACTCGACGTCGCGCTCGATGCGAACCTCGTGCCCACGACGGTCGGCCGGGAGGACGGGCCCTTCGGCATCGGCTCCCTCCAGTGGTGGGTCGACGACAACGAAGAGGACCACTACTTCACGTTGCGCGACAATCCCGTGTTCCACGAATGGTTCGCCGAACTGGCGGCCTTCGACGTCGTCGCCAACAACGCCGACCGCAAGGCCGGCCACGTGATCTTCGACGGCGAACGCTGTTGGGCGATCGACAACGGACTGTGCTTCCACGAACAGGACAAACTGCGCACCGTCATCTGGGAGTACGCCGGACTCGACGTGAGCGCGCATCTCCTCGAACGCATCGACCGCTTCGCCAAGGGCGACACCGGCCACGTCGGCGACTGGCTCAATCCCATCGAGTTGGCGCTGGCCCAGATGCGCGCTCACGGACTGGTCGAGAACGCCATCTACCCGATCCCCGATGGCGACTCGGACTGGCCGCCGTATCCGTGGCCGCTCATTTAGCAATTGGTCCGACGAACGCGGGTACGCAACTTTTCGGGCGTGGATATTCACCGACGACACAGGTCGCACTCCATCGCCTCGGCTCTCGTTCAATCGAAAATGCGTCGCGATAACGGTTGACCATTCGTCAACGAATCGAGACAGTCTCCCTCCGCGGACGCACGTTCGTCGTCATCATCACCACTACGCAGGGCGCACGTGTTCTGGCCGCTCTGTGATCGTCGATTGGTCACGGCACGTATCGCGGCTGACCCCTGCGGCGACGCCCGAAATTCGAAACTCCGCGAGCATCACATCGATCGGTCGCGGCGGTAAAGGGAACGGAGTCTGTGGCAACGCCCACGGCCCTCGATAGGTGACTTTTGACCCGGTGTCGGGGGAAAATCCGTCCGTCTCGACGAGGTCGAAAGCTAAAATCAGCCATCGAAACTCCGTACCCATAAGTAACTAACCCCCTTTCATCAGGACTTATCAATTTTGTCCGCCTTGAAATTGACGGCGTACTGCGATTCTGATAGGAACTATCAAGTTCGAACTGAGATTTACGAGGTGAGAACTACGAAGGGGGAAGCAGTGCAGCTGTTCTGGCTGTCGTTCGGTTTCGGTTTAGTCACAGCGTCGGTTCTTGCCATCTCGGCGGTCGGGCTGAGTTTGCAATTTGGCATCACCAACTACATCAATTTCGCCTACGGCGACTTCATGGCTCTCGGTGCGTACGTCACATACGTTTTGAACAACGAAGTGCTCCACTGGAACATTTGGGTCGCGATCTTCGTGGGGTCGCTCGCGGTGGGTGTCTTCGCGGTGATAGTCAGTCGCTTGATATTGAGCCCATTTGCTCGCCGCTTTGATAAGACGTTCTACGTCCTCATTGTGACCTTCGGCCTCTCACTTATTTTGCTCAACCTCATGTATTCCATTTGGGGCGCGGCAGTTCGCTTCTACAACGTGCCGATCAACCGGGCCCTCCATATCGGTCCGATGTTGTTGACGGCGTATCAGTTGATTGTCATGGTGATCGCCGTCGTGCTCATGATCGGCGTTGCCGTCCTGTTGAAGACGACTCGATTAGGCAAGTCGATGCGAGCGATGTCCGACAACACCACGTTGGCGATGACCAGTGGCATCGACACCAAGATGATCACGACCATCACGTGGTTTCTCTCGGGCACGATGGCCGGTTTGGCCGGTGCGGTACTCGGCCTGACCGAAGGGAACCTCACGCCCGCAGCGGGGGAGCTCTTCCTCTTCGTCATCTTCGCCGCGGTCATCGTGGGCGGAGTCGGCAGTATCTACGGCGCGATGGCCGGCGCAGTACTCATCGGCCTCGCCACTGAAGTCTCCGCGGCCTTCATTAACCCGGCGTACAAGTTGGACATTGCGTTCTTGATTTTGATTCTGACCTTGTTGTTTCGCCCCAGCGGACTTTTCGCGCGATCCGGAAAGGGTTAACGCATGTCCGCCGTTTGGTACTACGTCTTCACCCTGGTGTTCTTTCTCTTCGACTACTTCATATTGGCGATGGGTCTCAATATTCAATACGGCGAAACGGGAATCTTGAATTTTGCGTACTTCGCTTTCGTCGCGGTCGGCGCGTACGTGACCGGTGCGGTGAGTCTGCCCAACTCCGTCGGGACTGGCCAGCACTACATCTTCGGTTGGGGCATTCCTTTTCCATTCAATTTGCTGATGGGCGGTATCGCGACGAGTCTCTTGGCTGTCGTATTAGCGTTTATCACGCTTCGACGACTCCGTACCGACTACCTGGCGATGGTGCTGATTTCGTCGTCGCTGATCCTCTACGACATCTGCAACAACTTCGTGCCGCTCTTCAACGGAGCCGACGGACTCTACAACGTGCCGCCGCCGTTTGCGAGCGTACTCAAGCTGACCACCAACTCCTTCATTCCGTTCTTCGCAGCGGTGACTGGCGTTATCGCGCTCCTCATGTGGTTCGTCATGAGTCGCATTACCGGCTCCCCGCTTGGCCGAACATTTCGGGCGATTCGCGATGACGACACCGTGGCCGCCGCGCTGGGTAAGAACGTCTTTCGAGGTCAACTGAAGTCAATGATCATCGGATCGTTCTACGCGGGCATTGGTGGCGGCCTCATCATCCAATTCTCCGGATCACTCAACCCCACCGCGTGGTTGCCGGGAGAGACGTTCGTAGTGTTCGCCGTGATCATCGTAGGTGGAGTAGGTAATAACGTCGGCCTCCTCGTCGGCTCATTGCTCGTCGAGACTCTGCTCGTGCACCTCACCGCGTTTCTGCCGGCCATTCCCGGCCACCCCGGTCTCATTGAATACATCGACGCAATGTTGATCGGCGTGTTCTTGATGGTGATGCTGTGGTTCCGTCCTCAAGGAGTCTGGCCCGAACGACCGCGCCAGAGCGCGACGATGTTGCGCCTTTTGGGCAAGCGAGGTCGTAGCGTCGACAAAGCGGCTGTCGACGCTGGTGTCCCCGATGTCGCGCTCAACGACGGGAGCCGCGGATGAGCGACGTCACCCCGACGGACCCGACGAGCGAGCCGGCGATCGTTACAACTTCGACGACGACCTTCGCGCTGCGCTGCGAAGGACTCACCAAAGCGTTCCAGGGTGTGCACGCGGTCAACGGCGCCACCTTTGACGTGCCGCAAAGTCAGATCACCGCGTTGATAGGACCCAACGGCGCGGGTAAGACCACCGTCGTCAACATCTTGTCCGGATCGATGAAGTGCGACAGTGGCACCGAATATCTTGGCGAGGACGAAGTGACCAACATGGAGAGCTTCGAGATCGCTCGCCTCGGCCTCATGCGCACATTCCAACTTTCGCGTGAGTTGGGCGGATTGACCGTACTTGAGAATCTTCTGGTCGCGCCCAAACTTCAACCCGGCGAATCACTGTTCAACGTGTTCTTCCGACCGAGCAAAGTACGACGCGCCGAGCAAGCAAACGTCGAGCGTGCCCTAGAGATACTCGGCACGTATGGCTTGTACGCGGTGCGCGATGATCGAGCGCGCGAACTGTCCGGTGGACAGAAGAAGCTGCTCGAGATAGCGCGCGCCGTGATGGCATCGCCTCGAATCCTCCTGCTCGACGAGCCGATGGCCGGCGTCAACCCGGCGCTGATCGAACGTATCGGGGGTTACATCCTCGACCTCAAGGCGCAGGGGGTGACGGTGCTGATGGTGGAGCACAATCTGAACGTCGTCGAGAAAATCTGCGACCACGTGATCGTATTGGCGGAGGGTCGCACGCTGGCGACCGGTCGGCTGTCGGAACTGCGCGCGAACAAAGAAGTGGTCCGTGCCTACTTAGGGGAGGTGATCGATGCCCGCCCTACAAGCTGAGAATGTGACCGCCGGTTACGGCCGGACGCCAATTATCACGGGCATCTCGCTCACCGCCGAAGTGGGATCTATTACTACGATCGTGGGTCCCAACGGCGCCGGAAAGTCCACATTCGCCAAGACACTCGTCGGCATCTTGCGCACCACCACCGGGCGGATCTTGGTCGATGACGTGGACATCACGAAGATGGCCGGGCACCTTATTCCTCGCAATGGCCTGGTTTACGTGCCCCAGAACGACAACGTATTTAGGAACTTGACCGTACGCGAGAACCTCGAGGTTGGAGGGTTCGCCGTGAAGGGTGATCACAGCGCTCGCATGGAGGAGATCCTTACAATCTTCACCGATCTCGAGGTCGCCCGCGAGAAGAAGGCCGGATACCTCTCGGGCGGACAGCAGAACCTGCTCGCAATCGCCCGCGCTTTGATGGTCGATCCCAAAGTGATCGTGCTCGACGAACCGACCGCGGGACTCTCGCCCGCCTATACCGACATCGTGTGGAATCAAATTGAGTTGATCTCGATGACTAAGACCGCCGTGTTGGTGGTCGAACAAAACGTCGAGCGAGCGCTCAAGCAGTCGGACTTCGTCCACATATTTGTGGCCGGGTCCAATCATGTTCACGGACCAGCGTCCGAAATCGCCACGCTGGATTTGGCGTCGATCTTCTTAGGTCGCGCCGGGGCGAAAGGGTCGTAAAGGCGGGATGGTCTCGCTGGTACGAATGACAAAGCTAAGGGGAAGTCCGAAATGAACATAATTAGACGGTTACCGCTTCATCGTCGTGGCGCCGCGTTAACACTCGCGTTCGTCACGTTGGTGACGATGGCGGGCGCGGGGATCAGCAGCGACGGCGCCGCTGCCGCTCCCAAACTGAAGCCACTGGTGGTCGGCGGCATGTTCCCGTTCACGGGTACGAAGTCGCTGCTTTCACAGTGGGGGACGCACGGCGTCAAGGTAGGGATCTACGAGGTGAACCAAGCAGGTGGCGTGCTCGGTCACAAGCTCGTGAGTTCTTACGTCGACGACGCGGCCGACTCGGTCGACGCGTTGCCGGCGTTTCGCAAGCTGGAGCTCAGTCACCCCACGGTGATCATCGGCCCGTTCTCGCCAACCATTGAGGCGGTCATTAATCAGTTCAAGCCGAATGACGTAGTGGACTTCATGGTCGGTGGACTCACCACCTTGGACAACATGAACTACACCAACGTGTTCCGTACGTCGTCGTCGGACTCGAACGAGGCCATCGCGATGGCGTACTACGCGATCAGCAAGGGCTATAAAACCGCGTCGTTGATCTTCGACAACTCGTCCAACTCACAAGGGTTCATCGCACCTCTCGAAGCGGCGTACAAGGCCTTGGGCGGCACGATCCAACAGAACATCACGTTGACCCCGGGCCAGTCGTCCTACAGCACCGAGTTGACCCAGGCCTTCGCGTCGAGTCCCCAGGTCATCTTCGACTCGATGGACTCCCAGACGGCAGCGACGTTGTTCTCTGACGGCCAGCAGTTGGGGTACATGAACATACCTTGGATTGGTGACGACCTCCAGTCGGCACCCAAGGGTTCCTACGCCCAGGCCTTCGGCCCGACCGCTTCGACGGAGTTGACGGCGGCACTGCCGGCCTCGCCCACGACGGCTGACAACGCGTACAACCACTTCCTAGCGGACTACCAGTTGGTGTGGCGTACTACGACGATTCTGCCCACGACGTTCAACGAGTACGACTCCATAGTGATCGCGTCGCTGGCGATGACGCTCGCGAATTCGACCAATCCGAAGGTCTGGGTGAAAGACATCATCAAGGTGTCGAACCCGCCGGGCACGGTCTGTGGCACGTACAAGACATGTCTCGCGTTGATCAAGAAGCACAAGAAGATCAACTACGACGGGGCCGCCGGTAATGACGACTTCAACAAGTTCCACAACGTCTTCAGTGGCTTTGAGATGTTGGGCTTCGACTCGTCGCTCAACAACGTCACCCGGGCCATCGTCACTCCGGCCAATCTCGCGACCGTGGTCGCGAAGGAGTCTTAGGAGTTGTAGTCGTACCGAATCAGCCCCCTACCTCGGAGCGGCGGTCGTGCCCCAACCGTCCGCCGCTCCGAGGGAGATCCTCACCCGACACCGCTCGGGGGACGGGGGTTCAACGAAGATCCTCGTCCGCCGATCACGCCGGACGAAGCCGAAACGAGGATTGAGAAACTGTGTCAGGACTGCTCGCCGGCATCCGCGTACTGGACGTCACCACCGTCTTGGCGGGGCCCTTCGCGTCGTATCAACTGAGCATGCTGGGCGCCGAAGTCATCAAGGTGGAGATTCCCGACACGGGAGATTTGGCTCGCGAAATGGGTGGGGACGCGCAACTCGCGGCTCAATCAATGGGAGCCCCGTTCCTGGCCCAGAACGCGGGGAAGCGATCGATCACCGCCGACCTCAAGAGCGAAGGCGGTCGCCGCGTCTTTGCTCGACTCGTCGAGCAGAGCGACGTCGTGGTCGAGAACATGCGTCCGGGAGTGATGGATCGACTGGGCTTCTCCGCCGAAGCGATGCGCGCGATCAATCCTCGACTCATCTACTGCGCAGTGTCTGGCTTCGGTCAGACCGGTCCGCTAGCGGAGCGGCCGGCCTACGACCAAATCATCCAGGGCCTTTCGGGTATGTGTGACGTGACGGGGTGGCCCTCCGACGATCCGTTGCGAGTGGGCTTTCCCATTAGCGACACGCTCGGTGGCTTCGTAGCCGCCTTGGGCGTCAGCGCGGCTCTCGTTCGCCGCGAACGTGAAGGCGTGGGCTGCGACCTCGACGTCTCGATGCTCGAATCAGCGATTACCGCAATGGGCTGGGTCACGTCGGAACACCTGATCTCGGGCCGCGAAGCAACGCGTCACGGCAACGACAACGCCGCGTCGTCACCGTCGGGCACCTTTCGCACCGGCGAGGGCCTATTGAACATCGCGGCCAACACGCAACGACAGTTCGAGTCGGTCTGCGTCACGGTGGGCCGCAACGACCTGATCGGGGACGAGCGATTCTTAACCCGTGAACTGCGTAAGCGACATCGAAGTCTATTGACCGTCGAGCTCGAACAGGCCCTCAGCGCCCACTCGGCGCTGGAATGGGAGGAGCGACTGGTCGCGGTCAACGTGCCGGTCGGACAGGTCCTTTCCCTCGCCGACGCGATCGATCAGGAGCAAGTGAAGGTTCGATCGCTGGTGCACGACATCGAAGTAAATCTCGATGGCCGTGAACGCGTTGCCGTCCTCGGCAGCGGAATACACGTCGACGGCGCCCCCATTGCGCCGTCGTCGCCCCCACCGCGACTGGGCCAGCACACCGATGAGATCCTGGTTGAACTGGGCTTTGACGTGGATGAAATCGCGACGTTGCGAAGCGAACACGCGGTATGAGGCGTAAGGAGCCCTCGTGAGCGAACGACCAGGTGCAGGCCCCGACTTCCCGAAGGTCGAGATAATCGAAGAAGGCATGCGAGAAGGCCTTCAGATTGAAGACGCGTCGATCAGTCTGGATCAGAAGCTCAAACTGTTGGACGCCTTGTCGCGCACCGGGCTCTCGACCATCGTCGTCGGTTCCTTCGTGAGTCCCAAGTGGACGCCGCAGATGGCCGACATCGACGAACTGGTCGATCGCTTCACGCCGGTGCCCGGCGTTACCTACACCGCCCTGGCCCTCAACGAGATCGGTCGGGAGCGCCTTCGCCGACATGTCCCACCTCTCGTGAGCCCTGACGGCGTTCCCCAAACGTTCGTCCACGCCTGCGACGTGTTCGTTCGTCGCAACACCAATCGCTCCCAGGCCGACGAAATCGCAGGCTGGGACGGCGTCATCGGGCGCGCGGTGGCCGAAGGGGTGCCACACGCGGGCATCGCCCTCAATGCGGCCTGGGGCTCGAATTGGTTGGGTCCCTTCGACGAGACGACGCGCACCGAACTGCTCGAGCGACAGTACGAGCGTTGGAGTGCGGTCAATATCAAGGTGGACCGCGTGTGGCTTGGCGATCCGATGGGATGGAACCTGCCCCACGACGTGGTCTCGCAACTTCGCCTCATCCGACGGCGCTGGCCATCGATCACGAGGTTTCATCTGCACTTGCACGACGCGCGCGGAACGGCCCTGCTGTCGGCCTATCAGGCGCTGATGACGCTGGGACCGGAGTGCACATTGGTCCTCGACAGCTCCATCGGCGGCATGGGCGGCTGCCCCTACGGGGGGCACGGCCAGATGACGCGCATGATCGCCACCGAAGACCTGGTCGACCTTTTGCACGAGAGCGGTGTCGACACGGGGGTCGACCTCGATCGTCTGATCGAGGCCGCCGCGATCGCCGAAGAGGTCGTCGGTCATGCGCTATGGGGACACGTGTCCAAGGCCGGCGCCCGGCCCCGAGGGGACCGGCTCTTCCCCATGGACTTGCCCTTCATCCAAACCGAGCGCCAGGCGCAACACTTTCGACTGGGACCGAGTGTGTACGACGGGGCGCCGTCGCCGTGGGCCGGTCCGATCGAGTCGCCACATCGTGCTCCCACGCGCGAAGACCAGATAGAGTTTCGCGCGTGAGGCGGGCGTGAACCGAGTGGCAACCCCGCACCCCGGGGCGCGCGAAGGCGACGCTGCTGACGAGACAGGCAACGGTCACGCGGAGCCCATCGATTCGAATGGCGACAGCGAAGACGGCGCCCTCGCCGGCGTACGATCGCTCGATCGTCCTTTCCTCATCTTGCGCGTGCTGAGGGAAAATCGTGCGCCGATGCGACTCACCGAGATCGCCACGGCGACGAAGCTGCACCTCGCCACGACGCAACGGCTGGTCAACCTCCTCATCAAGCACCGCTACGTCGAACGCGACGGCTTGGAGTACCGCCTCGGCATCGTGTCGCTCGTCGACGGCTTTACGTACCTCTTGACCAACAGCCTCACCCAGATCGCCGAACCGATCTTGTTGGAACTCACGGCCTCGACGAAACTGACCTCCACGCTGTCGGTGCGCCACGACCTGACCCAAGTGCGCGTGCTACGCGTGCTGTCGTCTCCACCCCCGCGCTACCAAGCCACGATCGGCGAGCAGGTGCCCCTCACGCTCGGCGGGGCCCGTGTCTTCGCGGCGGGGCTCTCCCCGGAAGACCTCGATCGCCTCCTCGAAGGCGTCGAGAAGATCCCGTTCCCGAGTGGTCAGGTCTTGGATCGACAAGAGTTCGTCGAAAGTCTCGGCGCCATTCGAAGTCGCGGTTACGCCTTCGGCCAGGGACAGGGCGAGGGCGGCAGCGTCTCGATCGCGGTGCCCGTTCTCAATCGTGACGGTGAGGTACTGGCCGCCGTACAGGTGTCCGGGCTCATCGAAGACATCCCGGTAGACGTGGACTCGCTGGTCGCCGAACTCCAACGAGCGAGCGCGGCGATCACCCGGCGCATTCCGTGATTCGCCACGAGCTGCGCACCTACGCCAGCGGAGAGGCACTCGCGCGTAAGGACCAGTTGGCGTGGAAGTTGGCCGAACTGGCCGCCGACCGCGTCGAAGTCGATAACGACGTGACGCAGATGGTGGTCAATCGTTTCATCGACGACTTCGCCGTAGCCGCGGCGTCACTCCTTCGACCACCGGTCTCGAGCGCGCGCGACCAAGCCGCGCATCACCGCGCCCGTCCGGGGGCCCTGATCTGGGGCTCGCCCCGTGAACAACGCGCCTCGCCCGAGTGGGCCGCATGGGCCAACGGCGTGGCCGTTCGCGAACTCGACTTTCACGATACTTTTCTGTCCAACGAGTACGCCCACCCGGGTGACAACCTGCCGGCCCTGCTCGCCGTGGCCCAACACCTGGCGACGCGTCGAGGACTCCGCGGTCACGACGTCGTGCGCGCCGCGGCCACGGCCTACGAGGTGCAGATTGACTTAGCGCGCGGCGTGAGTCTTCACTCGCACAAGATTGATCACGTCGCGCACCTCGGTCCGTCGATCGCCGCCGGGCTGGGGACCCTGTTGTCCCTCGACCCGGCGGTGACCTTTCAATCGATCGGTCAGGCGTTGCACACGACGACCGCCACGCGGCAGTCCCGAAAGGGTGAGATTTCGACGTGGAAGGCTTACGCGCCGGCCTTCGCGGCCAAGGTCGCGATCGAGGCCGTGGACCGCGCCATGCGCGGTCAAAGCGCGCCGGAACCGATTTACGAAGGCGAGGACGGCGTCGTGGCGTGGCTGTTGGACGGTCCCGACGCTCGCTATCACGTCGACCTGCCCGCCCCGGGTGAGGCCAAGCGAGCGATACTGGACTCGTTCACGAAAGAGCACTCCGCCGAATATCAGGCCCAAGCGTGGATCGACGTGGCGATACGTTTGCGCGCGACCCACCCCGAATTGCTCGACGGGTCCTCGGTGCGCGAGGTCGTGATCTACTCGTCGCACCACACGCACCACGTCATTGGCTCGGGTGCGAACGACCCCCAGAAGTACGACCCGACCGCGTCGCGCGAGACCCTCGACCATTCGCTGCCGTACATTTTCACGGTCGCGCTCCAAGACGGTCAGTGGCATCACGAACACTCCTACACCCGCGAGCGAGCCACTCGGCCCGACACCGTCGCGCTGTGGCATCGGGTGAGAACGGTCGAAGACCCGGAGTGGTCTCGCCGCTACTTGGCCAGCGATCCACGCGAACGCGCCTACGGCGGACGCGTGGAGATCGAGCTCGACGATGGGACGCGAATCGTCGACGAGATCGCCGTCCCCGACGCCCACCCGTTCGGGGCGCGGCCCTTTGGCCGGGCTCAGTACCTGGACAAGTTCCGACTCCTGAGCGAGGACGTCATCGACGAACGCGAGCGCGAACGATTCATGGACTGCGTGCAACGATTGGACGAGTTGTCGACGACGGAGTTGGCGTCGCTGACCTTTCGCGCCGTTGACGGGTACCTCGAGCGCGCTACGTCGACCGAGGGGATTTTTTAGTGCTGCACTCGTCCACCACCCCCGCGGCCAAGCGACTCGCGCTGCGAGAACGCTTGGCCGCGCGCGACATCCTGGTCTTGCCCGGCGCGTTCAGTCCACTCTCGGCGATGTTGATCGAACAACGTGGCTTCGAGGCCGCGTATCTCTCGGGGGCGGTGATCGCCGCCGACCTGGGACTGCCCGACGTGGGTCTCACGACGCTGAGCGAGGTGGCGCTTCGGACTCAACAGGTGGCACGCGTGACGTCCCTGCCGCTCCTGGTCGACGCCGATACGGGCTTCGGCGAGGCGATGAACGTGGCACGCACGATTCAGCTGCTGGAGGACGCGGGCGCCGCGGGCGTACACGTAGAAGACCAGGTGAATCCCAAGCGCTGCGGGCACCTCGACGGCAAGCAGGTGGTTGACGTCGCTGTCATGCGCCAGCGCGTCGCCGCGGCGGTGGCGGCTCGTCGAGACCCCCACTTCTTGATCGTTGCTCGAACCGACGCTCGCGCCACCGATTCGCTCGATGCGGCGATCGAAAGAGCCCGGAGTTACGTCGACGCCGGCGCGGACGCCATCTTTCCCGAAGCCCTGCTGGACACTGGAGAGTTCGAGTCCTTCCGCGAGGCGATCGACGTCCCGCTCCTCGCGAACGCCACCGAGTTCGGCAAGGGAGAGCCGTTCTCCGTGTCGGCGCTCAACGATCTCGGTGTCGACATGGTCATCTTCCCGGTGTCGCTGCTTCGACTCGCCATGGGCGCGGCCGAGCGAGGACTGGGGGTCCTCCACGAACGCGGTGAACTGTCGAGCCTGTTCGAGGCGATGCAGAGCCGCGGTGAACTCTACGAGTTGTTGGACTATCGGTCCTACGAACTGTTTGACGGCGACGTCTTCAATTTCGGCTCCCCGACCTAACGGCACCGTCCCCACCGAATTGGCCTGGAACGGTTCCTCGATCCTCGGGCGTACGCAACGCCGCGTCGGTCGGCCCGACCAGTGTGCCGCTACGTCCTCGCGACGTCGACGTCGGGTTCGGGTACGCCGGATTCGAGTAGTCCGAAGGTGAGGACCGCGCCGACTCCGAAGAAGACGGCCGCCCACCAGAACGCCACGGCGTAGCCGTGCAACGTGGCGAGCACCGCCGCGTCGTGGAGCTGGACCTTGCGGCTGAGCTGCGTTGAAATTGCGACCGGCACCCGGTTGGCGCGAGCCGTCACCGAGACCGCGATGGTGTTGAGGAGCGCCACACCCATCGATCCGCCGATCTGTTGGGTGGTGTTCACGAGCGCCGAGGCCGCGCCGGCGTCACTCGCGCGCACACCAGCGGTCGCGCTGGCGATCGCCGGCGCGAAGATGAGACCGAGGCCAAGACCGGTGACGATGAGGCCCGGCAGGACGTTCGCGAAATAGTCGGCGTGCGGCGTCAGTTTGGTAAAGAGCACCATGCCCATCGTCGAGAGCACCATGCCGGTCGGCACGAGCGGACGCGGTCCGTTCACCGCGAGGAGCCGAGCGCTCGCGATGAACGCCGAGAGCGCGATCGCCCCCACCAGCGGCAAGAAGGCGACGCCGGTGCGTAGCGGGGAGTAGCCAAGCGTTCCCTGCAAGTAATACGCCAGGAAGAGCGAGATCCCGAAGATGCCGATGCTGGTGAGAAAGAGCGCGACGAGTGAACCGCCGCGCACCCGATTGATGAGCAAACGCAAGGGCAACAAGGGGTGTTTCGAACGCTGCTGCCAGCGCAC
Source organism: uncultured Acidimicrobiaceae bacterium (assembly GCA_963716515.1). Classification (GTDB taxonomy): domain Bacteria; phylum Actinomycetota; class Acidimicrobiia; order Acidimicrobiales; family RAAP-2; genus RAAP-2. The sequence goes on along the minus strand of OY970319.1, from coordinate 177,329 downwards.
GAAAGCAACCAGCATGACCACGCCGATCACCAGGCTCCCCCACGTCACGTCGTTGCCCCAGCTCGCGGTGACGGCGTGCGCGAAGCCGTAGACGACGAAGAAAAGACCGGCGCTGCCGAGCAGCGTCCCGAAGACGTCGAGACTCGCGTCGTGCTCGCTCTTGCCGCCGGCGACGAACAACGCCACGCCGACGAGGGCGATCGCCGCGAAGATGAGGTTGATGAAGAGGCACCACCGCCACGTCGCCCACTGGGTCAGCGCACCGCCCAGCAGGAGCCCGATGGCCGCCCCCGAGGCGCCGATGGCGCCGTAGATCGAAAAGGCCCGGGCGCGCTCCTTGGGATCACCGAAGGTCGTGGACAGCGCCGCCAGGGCGGCCGGCGCGAGGACCGCGCCGAAGACTCCCTGCACCGCGCGTGCGGTGACGAGCGTGGTGAAGCTGTGCGCGACGCCGCCGAGCGCCGACGCCAGGGCGAAGCCCGTCAGGCCGACGTAGAGCGACGTGCGTCGTCCCCACAGATCAGAGAGGCGTCCTCCCACCAACAACAGTGATCCGAACGAGAGGGCGTAAGCCGTGATGAGCCACTGGCGGTTGGCGAGCGAGAAGTGAAGGTCACGCTGCGCGTGCGGCAACGCGATATTGATGACCGTCGCGTCCAGTGCCACCATCAACTGCGTGATGCTAAGTACTCCGAGCGCCCACCACCGGCGATCCGACGAGGACGTGGGGCTGCTCATGGTCTCCCCAGCCTAAATTCACGCGCGCGTGGAAGGAGGAACGAGGCCGAGACCCGTGGGGGGTCTCCCGTCTTCAAGGTTTTGTTAGGCCCGGGCCTGGAGGGCCGCTATGAGAGCCGGGAGAACCTTGTTTACGTCGCCCACGATCCCGAAGTCCGCGATCTGGAAGATCGGAGCGTCCGGGTCCTTGTTGATGGCCACGATGTTCTTCGAGCCTTTCATGCCGACCATGTGTTGGGTCGCGCCCGAGATGCCACACGCGATGTAGACCGTCGGCTTGACGGTCTTGCCGGTTTGGCCGACCTGGTGCGAATAGGGAACCCAACCGGCGTCGACGATGGCGCGAGAGGCGCCCGCCGCGCCTTTGAGCAGCTTCGCGGTCTCCTCGATGAGCGCGTACTTCTCGGCCTCACCGAGTCCGCGTCCGCCGGAGACGACGACCGCCGCCTCCTCGAGTTTCGGCCCCACCCGCTCTTCGACGTGCGTCGCGGCAATCATCGCGCCACCGGTGGCGCCGACGTCTCCCGGGGCTGCGGCGACCACTGACGCGGCCGCGCCGCCACCGGCCTCGGCCGCGAAGGACTTCGCGCGAATCACGAAGATCCCCGGACCCTCGCCGGTGAAGCGCGCCATGACGGTCTGCGCGCCCCCGAAGATCGGATGCTCGGTCACGAGCCCGCCGTCGTCGGCCAGACCGGTCACGTTGGTCAAGACCGGCCGGTCGAGCCTCGCCGAAAGACGACCGGCGATGTCGCGTCCGTCGTAGCTGGTGGGAATCAGAATCGCGTCGGGCGCGCCCACCGACGCGACGAGGGCCGCGATGGCCGAGGCGACGGGCACACCGGGCAGCGCGCCCCCGAGGTCGCCGACGTCGTACAGCGTGGTCGCGCCGTACTCTCCGGCCACGACCGCCAGGGCCGCGTTCCCGCCCCAGGTGATCGCCGAAACGGTGGCGCCGAAGGTGCGTCCGTGCGTCAGGAGTTCCAGCGACGTAGTGGTGAACGAGCCGTTCGACGGCTCGGTGACGATCCAGATGTTTGACAGGGCCATAACTCTCCTAGAGAACCTTGATCGACTCGAGAAAACCGACGATGCGCTCGGCGCCGTCGCCCTCGTCCACGTACTTCTCGCCGGCGGTGCGCGACTCGGCGGCGACGACGTCGGTGATTTCTTGGCGCGCGCCGTTCGCTCCGGTCTGATCCGCGAGCGAGAGGTCCGCCACGCTGAGAATTTCGAGCGGCTTGGACTTGGCGGCCATGATGCCCTTGAAGGAGGCGTAGCGCGGCTCGACCACGCCGGCGGTGACGGTCACCAGCGCCGGCAAGGGCGCGGTCACCTCGTCGTAGCCGGATTCGGTCTGACGCTCGACCTTGACGGTCGTCCCGTCGATCGACACCGACTTGGCGAAGGTAATGGAAGGCAGCCCGAGCAGTTCGGCGATCTGCACCGGCGTCGTGCCGGTGTAGCCGTCGGACGACTCGGTGGCGGCCAGGACCAGATCGGGACTCTCGCGCTTGATCACCGCGGCCAACACCTTGGCGGTACCCAACGCGTCAGTGCCGCGCAGCGCGTCGTCGCTCACGATGACGGCCTTGGCGGCGCCCATGGCCAAGGCGTTGCGAAGACCCGCGACGTCCGCGGCCGAGCCCATGGAGACCACGGTGACCTCGCCGGCGCCGGCCCTGTCGACCAGTTGGAGCGCCATTTCGACGCCGTAGGTGTCGGCTTCGTCGAGGATCAACTTGCCCGATCGGTTGAGATTGTGTGAAGCGTCCAACGACTGCGGCGCGGCCGGGTCGGGAATCTGTTTTACGCAAACGACGATATTCATACTCTTAAATCTAGGTCATTATCGAACGGTGCCCCTCGGGGACGATCGTGTCACGACGTCGCGCGCGAGCGCCGGATCGTCGGTGATGATGCACGACACGTTCGCCTCCGACATTCTCTCCAGGTCTTCGACACGATTCACGGTCCAGACGTTGACGTCGAGTCGAAGTTCGCTCGCGCGAGCGACCACCTCGGCGTCCACCTTAGAAAAATGCGGATTCACCGCGTTGAGTCCGAGCACGTGGGCTTGGACCAGCGCGTCCCCGGCGGCCACGTCCCAAATGAGCCACGCGACCGTGATTTCGCGATTCAACGAGCGCACGAGGGCGCAGGTCGCGAGGTCGAAGCACGAGATGCTGGCCCTCTCGGACCAGCCGGATTCCTCAACGCTCGAAAGGACCTGACGCGCGAGATCGCCGGTGTCGTCGTAGTTCTCGGAGCTTCCCCGTCCGTTTTTGATCTCCACGTTCACCCGAACGCCCTCGAGGGATTCCAGGGCCTCAGAGAGCGTCGGGACGAAGTGCGGCAGGGCCGAACGCGGATTCTGGGCGATCACGAGCGCTCCGACGACTGGATCGTGGTGGACGACCAGAACGCCGTCCAGGGTGCGACGAACGTCCAATTCGACGCCATCGACGCCTAGGGCCACGGCCGCGCGAAAGGCCGAGAGGGTGTTCTCGCGCTCGGAGGTGTGCAGTCCACGGTGCGCGAAGACGTCGATCACCCGACGAGTTTGGCAGGTCCGAATCGAATTACACGGACGTCACTTCGTTTAATCACGAATCAGCCCTTGTTTTCAGGTCGGAAATTCGTTAAAATTGAACTCCCGCCACCGCCTATTTCTCGCGAAATTGCAGTGGATTTGCCCCCCACCTTAAGGATTTGAAATGTCGTTGATTTGGAACCGAACGCACGCTTGGGATGACTCTGACTGGCGTTCAAACGCCGCGTGTCGCGACACCGAACCGGAACTGTTTTTCCCTATTGGCACGACCGGAATGGCCACCGACCAGATCGAATCGGCCAAGCGCGTGTGCCTCAATTGCGACGCGCAGAAGAACTGTCTGGAGTTCGCACTCGCGACGAACCAGGAGTCGGGCGTGTGGGGTGGCACGACCGAGGACGAGCGACGCAAGCTTCGCAAGCAGTGGCTGGCCGCGCGTCGTCGCGCGTCCTCGCTTTAGGGCCGAGCGCTCAGCGGGACCGCCACCCGCACGTAGGTGCCCCCACCCTCGGCGTAGTCCACACTCTTCATTTCAATCGTGCCGTGCAACTGCGCGCGGATGATGTCGCGCACGATCGAGAGACCGAGGCTCTTGGGTACCTCGAGTGAGAAGTCCTCGCCGAGACCCCGACCGTTGTCGCGGATCTCGGCCACGGCATCGCCCTCTTCCAAATAGAGGTTGAGCGTCACGACGCCGACCTGATCGTTGTTGACGCTGCCGAAGCCGGTGAACGCGTGCTCGACGGCGTTGGTCAACAGTTCGGCGAGCGCCACGGCCAAAGGGGTGGCCAGGTCGGTCGACAGCACGCCGAGGTCGCCGTTCACCAGGATCTCGACCGGGTGCAGGGCCAGGACGGTGTCTTCCACCAGGAGGACCAGCGAGCGGACGATCTCGTCGAAGACGACCTCCTCCCCCGGCTCACGACTGAGTACTTCGTGCACCACGGCGATCGATCGCACCCGTCGTTCGGCTTCGCCGAGGGCGATGCGCGTCTCGGGCTCGTCACTGCGCCGCGCCTGGAGCCGAAGGAGCGACGAGATGGTCTGCAGGTTGTTCTTCACACGGTGGTGGACCTCTCGCACCGCGGCCTCTTTGTTGAGGACCAGTCGGTTCAGTTGTCGTAGGTCCGACACGTCGCGCAGCAGCGTTACCACCCCGGTGACCAGGTTGTGCTCGAGCAACGGCACGCAGTGAAAGAGAATCGCGACGTCGTGACCGCGGTCGATCTCTTCCATGGCCGGGATGGCGTACTCCAACGATCGTTCGACGACGCGCACGCGCAGTCCCAGTTCGGCCAGCGTCCGACCTTCGGCCGGAGCGTAGATCCCCATGCGGTGCAGGGCGTTCGCCGCGTTGGGGGTGGCGAACTCGACGCGTCCGTCGCCGTCGATGAGGATGATGCCGTCGCCGACGCGGGGCAGACCCGGGCCGGCGACCCCCTCTTCACGAAACGGAAAGGTCGAGTCGGCGACCATCAGGCAGAGTCGCTCGAAGATCGACAGATAGGCCTGTTCGTAGAGCGAGGCGGGGCCCCGTAGCGGTCCCTGGAGCCGCACCATGACCGCGACCACGCGTCCGTCGAAGCGCACCGGCACGCACCACACCGGCACCACGTCGTCGATCGCCTCGACGTTCACCTCGCCAATGATCCGGGTGCCGCTTTCGAAGGCGAGTTGGACCAGCGGCCAGGAGGCGTCACCGTGCGTCGTCCCGACCAGGTCGTCGTTAACCATCGTCGAGCGGTTGTTGGGACGCATCTGACCCAGCACCACGAAACCCGACTCACCGGCGTCGGGCTCGTCGACGCGCGCCATCAACAACATGTCGGAGAAGGAGAGGTCGGCCAGCAGTGACCACGACGCCGTCAGTCGCAAGAGGTGGTCGACGACGTGCTCGTCGAGCGAGGTGCGAAGGGTCGCTAGTTCAGCGAGCGTGGCCACTAGCTCGCTCGCAGAGGAATCATCTGGCGCTGACGGCCGTTGTAGGTGGCGACCTCGTGGACGCCGCGCGCCTCCAAGAGGTCGGCCAGTTCGGCGGCCCTCGAGCCCACCCGTTCGAGGGAGTGCGCGTCACTGGCCGTCGTGAAGGTGAGTCCTCGAGCGACGAGGCGGTCGAGGAAACCTTCGGCCGGGTACTGCTCGGCGACCGGCTTGGTCCATCCGGCCGACGAGCACTCCATGGAGAGGTCGGACTTGGCCGCCGATTCGGCCATGAGGTCCCAATAGACGCCCGGGTCCGACGCGATATAGCCCGCCACCTTGATGAGGTCCGGGTGCGCGAGCACGTCGACGGCGTTGGACGCCGCGAGTTCTTCGATGGCGCGCGCGTAGTCGGCCCAGCACTGATCGACGTCGCGCACGGTCCATTCGTGGGCGTGCGTCGCGACGTCGTAGTCGTCGAACTGCCAGGTGCCGAGCCAGTGGATCGAACCGATGAGCACGTCGAAGGGGTACTGCGCCAGGAGCGGCGAGACGACGTCCATCTGGTCGGCGTAGTAGTCGACTTCCAGACCGATCTTGACCGGCAGCCCCTCGTCCTTCGCCAGTTGGGCGAGGTTCACGTACTCCTCGAGGGAGTTGCGCGCGTGAAAGTCCAAGTACTCGGCCAACACCGGACTGGTCGGCTCGTGACCGAATTTGAGCCAGAACGGACCGACGGCTGACAGCACGTCGCGAAAACGGCTGGTGTGTTCCGTCAACGCCAACTCCGTGACGCCGTGTTGGGCGGCCTCGTCACAGTAGGCGGCGATCTGGTCGAGCTTGAACCAGACCGAGGACTCCGAGTGGGGCCAGAGGTGCAGGTGGTAGTCGATCACCGCACGACGCCCGTCAATCTCAAGCCGAGCCGAAACCGACGATGCGCTCGCTCGACGGAGAACCCAACTCCACGTAGGCGATTCGCGCGGCCGGCACGCCGACCCGGCGACCTTTGCGATCGGTGAGCCAGAGGACCGTGTCGTCGCTTAACGCCGTCTCGATCTCCTTCATCACCTTCTCGCGCTTGGCGTCCTCGGGGAGAACGACCTCGATCTCCTTCATGGACTGCACGATGCCGATACGAACTTCCATCACTGCTCCTCTGCCACGTTGGCGACTCATCACATGCTAGAAGGATGTGTGCCTATGGAAAACGAGACGGACCCGCCAATATCTGAACGCAGTCGCCGCTGGGCCGCCACCATGGAGGGCTATGAGGGAGCCGCGGACGATGTGACGGTTGCGCACCGCGACTCTTCGGCCGCGATCGACGCCTCGGCGGGAGGAACGAGCCCGGGAACCCTCGCCGAACGCGAAGGACTCCTTGACGCCGCCCTCGCCGTGGGCGCGACCCGAAGCCACGGCGCGGGCAATCGTGCGCGCCCCGAAGAGCCCGACGAATTCCGGACGTGCTTTGAACGCGACCGGGACCGGATCCTGCATTCGAGCGCCTTTCGACGATTGGCCGGGAAGACCCAGGTCTTCGTCTTCCCCGACGACCACATGCGCACGCGCCTCACCCACGCCCTCGAGGTCGCGCAGGTCGCCACCGGCGTCGCGCGCGCCGTGGGACTCAACGTGGCGCTGACGGAGGCAATTGCCCTGGGACACGACTGCGGCCACGGGCCGGGCGGCCACGCGAGCGAAGAGGCGCTCGATCCCTTCGTGGTCGGCGGCTTCGACCACGCGACCTGGGGCGCCGACGTGTCGCTGGTCAGTTTGAACCTCTGTCTCGAGACCCTCGACGGCGTGCGCAACCACTCCTGGTCTCGTCCCGCGCCGATGACCCCCGAAGGCGAGGTCGTGAGTTGGGCCGACCGCATCGCCTACAGCTGCCACGACTTCGAAGACGCGGTCTCGGCGGGCATCGTCGACATCGACGACTTGCCGGCCATCGTGCGCGAGCGCTGCGGCGTACGACGAAGTCAGCAGTTGGGTACCTTCATCAACGCCATGATCCGCACGATTCGCTCGACCGGCGTCATCGGCATGGACGCGCGACATTCCGAGGCGCTCGCCGCCTTTCGGACGTTCAACTACGAGACGATCTATCTACGCAGCGCCTCGCGCCAACAGGCCTCGGCCGTCGTGGCGATGCTGCGCGCCCTCGTGGAGTACTTCGCGGTTCATCCCTCGCTCATCCCGGACGTGGTCGACGGCGACGAGGCGCTCGAGAGTCCCGCGCTGGCGCTACAGCTGAGCGTCGCCTACGTCGCGGGCATGACCGACCGTTTCGCCTGTCGCGGTGCGGTCACCTTGCTCGACTGGCCGATCGACCAACTGCCGAGCGGCATCGACCGTTAATTGTTCATGTTGACGAGGCCGTCCATGGGCGACGGACCGCCGCGCATCCACTCGAGGCGCAGTTCAGTGATGCGAAGCGCCGAGTGTTCGTGCGTGAGGATCCAGAACTTCTCGTTGACGACCGCGTCCTCCACGGCCTTGGCGACATCGGCGGCGTCGATGCCGGCGTTCACCAACGCGGCCGCGATTTCGCGTATCTCTTGCAAGTCCGGGTTCTCGGCGTAGCTGGCGAGCTCCTTGGGCATGTTGCGCTCGGACTCGTGTATCCGAGTGCGCACGAAGTTGGGACAGAGCACCGACACGTGGACGTTTTTGCCGGTGTTGGCGAGTTCGTGGAAGAGCGACTCCGAAATGCCCACCACGGCGAACTTGCTCGCGTTGTAGGGTCCCATCCCCGCCACGCCGACCAATCCCGCCTCCGAGGCCGTATTGACGACGTGACCTTCGTTCTGCTCGAGGAAGAGCGGGATGAAGGCGTTCATGCCGTTCACCACGCCGTCGAGGTTGACGCTGAGGACCCAGTCCCAGATCTTCTTGGGCGTACCGATGGTCGAGCCGCCGGCGACCCCGGCGTTGTTGAAGATCACGTGGACGGCGCCGAACTCCTTCAAGGCGGCGTCGCGCAGGGCTTCGACGTCGGACTCCTGAGCGACGTCGCAGTGCACGCCGATCACCGTCGCCCCGTGAGAACGCAACTCTTTGACCTGGTGCTCGAGCGGTCCGTCCTCGATATCGCCGAGGACGAGCTTCGCGCCGGCTTTGGAGAACTGAATGGCGGTGGCGAGGCCAATGCCGCTGGCCCCTCCGGTGATCACGGCGGTCTTACCCTTCAGTTCCATCGGTCGTCCTTACTCGTATATTGCTCTAGGCATTCCGACGATAGACGGTGGTGCGACGAGGCGCTCGTTCGCATCGGTTGACGAACCGACATTGCTTCGTGGCCGCGATTCGTCCCCCGCGCCGGATCGCAGTCGCGTTCTAACCTCGAGCCATGACCGAAGTGGTGGACGATCTCGCGGCCCGTCTCTGGCCCGCAAGGGTGCGCTCCATCGAGATCCTCGCGCACGGCATCACGAACTCGAACTACGTGGTCGACCTCGGCGACGAGCGCGTCGTGGTGCGCGTTCCGGGCAACGACACCCACCTGCTCGGGATCGACCGGTCCAACGAGGTCGTGGCCGGCGGGCTCGCCGCGGCCATCGGCGTGGGCCCCGAGGTCCTGGCCACCGACGAGGCCACGGGCTGCATCGTCTTTCGATTCATCGACGGTCGAGCGGTTTCGACCACCGAACTCTGCGAAGAGCCCATGCTGCGACACTTCGCCGAGACCCTTCGACTGGTCCACCACGCCGGCACCACCCCCACGATCTGGAATCCCTACGACGTCATTCGAGACCACCGCGACGTCGCCGCGGCCCGTGGCGTGGAGGCGCCGTTCGACACCGCCTTCGCCTTCGAGTTACTGGCGCGCATTGAAGGCGTCCGACCGTTTCGGCCGGTGGTGTTGGGACACAACGACCTGTTGAACGCCAACTTCCTTTTCGACGATCGACTGCGCATCGTCGACTGGGAGTACGCCGGTATGTCCGACCCGTTCTTCGACCTGGCCAACGTGTCGGTCAATAACGGGTTTCCCGCCGACGCCGAGATCGCGCTGCTGCGCCACTACCTCGGGGACGTGAGCGAACCGGTCGAGTCGACGCTGCACCTCATGAAGATCGTCTCGGAACTGCGCGAAGCGATGTGGGGCGTCGTCCAGATGGCGATCTCGACGCTGACGGTGGACTTCACCACGTACGCGCGAGATCGAGGCGAACACGCCCTCGCCTTGGCGCGCGAGAGCGACTTCGACGAACGGCTGCGATTGGCGCAGCTCTACAGCAGCGCCTAGACCCGAACTCTCTCGTTGTGGGGATCAAACAAAGGCTCGGCCCTCACCTCAGCGCCGACGTCGCGCCCGAAGACCCCGATGCTCACCTGGGTGCCCGGCTCGAGCAGTGCCGCCGGCAAGTAGGCGTAGGCGATGGAGGATTCGACGCTGTAGCCGTAGCCGCCGCTGGTCACCCGTCCAACGGCTTGACCCTCGAAGCGCACGGGCTCGGATCCGAGGACGATCGATCGCGGTTCTTCCAAGACCAAACAGGCCAGGCGTCGCGCCGGCTCACCGGCGCGCTCGAGCGCGTCGTGCCCGATGAACGCACCCTTGTTCATCTTGACGGCGAATCCCAGTCCCGCCTCGAAGGGCGAGTCGGTCGTGGTGACGTCGCTCCCCCAGACGCGGTAACCCTTCTCCAGACGCAGCGATTCGATAGCGCGATAGCCGCCGGGCACGAGTCCGTGAGGCTGACCGGCGCACATCAACGAGTCCCACAGTCCCACGGCGTATTCGCCCGGGCAGTAGAGCTCCCAGCCCAGTTCGCCCACGAAGGTGACGCGCACCGCGAGACACGGCACCGCGCCCACGTTGATCTCCTTGGCGCTCATGTAGCCGAAGGACCCGTGCGAGAGGTCCGATTCGCTGAGCGGCTGGAGGATGTCTCTCGCGCGCGGTCCCCAGAGGGCGAAACAGGCGTACTTCGACGTGACGTCCTCGACGACGACCGAGTCGTCCTCGAGGTGCTGGCGAATCCAGGCGCCGTCGTGATTCCCGAAAGCCGTACCGGTCACCAGGCGAAAGCGGTCCTTGGCGAGTCTCGTGACCGTGAGGTCACACTCGACGCCGCCGCGCCGGTTCAAGAGCTGGGTGTAAGTGACCGCGCCGACTCGGCGTGCGACGCTGTTGGCGCAGAGCCGCTCTAAGAACGCCGCGGCGCCCGCTCCGGTGACGTCGAGCTTGGAGAAGGAACTCTCGTCAAACAAAGCGGCGCTCGTGCGACAGGCGAGGTGCTCGGCGCCAATGGCCGGTGACCACAGCATCCCGGCCCATCCGTCGGGTCTGGTCGACTCGTCGCCCGCCGTGGCGTTCGATTCGTACCAGTTGACCCGTTCCCACCCGGACTTCTCGCCGAAGGCCGCGCCGAGGTCCCGGTGGCGGGCGTTGACCGGCGAGACCTTGAGCGGTCGCCCGGCCTGGCGCTCGTGACCCGGGTACTTGACGTCGTAGTACGTCGCGTAGATCTCGTCGGTGCGGATCAACGTGTAGTCGCGGCTACGGTACTGCGGACCGAAGCGCCGCGAGTCCAGGGCCCAGGCGTCGAGGCTCGGCTGGCCTTCGATGATCCACTCGGCCATCAACTTGCCCATGCCCCCGGCGCCGGCGATGCCGTGCGCGCAGAATCCGGCCGCTACCCAGAACCCGGCGACCGCGCTCTCCCCGAGGATGAACTCGCCGTCGGGGGTGAAGGCCTCGGGACCGTTGATGAGCGTCACGATCTCGGCGTCGGCCAGTTCGGGCACGCGAGAGATCGCGGACTCGAAGAGCGGCGCGAAGCGGTCCCAGTCCGGCTCGAGCAATCGAGAGTTGAAGTCCGCGGCGATACCGCCGAGCCCCCATACCGAGGGATTGCGCTCGTAGCCGCCCACCACGAGCCCGCCGCTCTCGGCGCGAAAGTAGACCAGTCGCGCCGGGTCGCGCAGCGTCGGCATGTCGCGCGACAGCCCGGTCGGCTTGGTGATCGCGTACTGGTGGGCCATGGCCACGAGCGGCACGTGCACGCCGGCCAACAGTCCGATCTCGTGGGCGTAGATACCGCCGGCGTTGACCGCGATCTCGCACTCGATGGTTCCCTGGTCCGTCTCGACCGCGCGCACCCGATTGTTCTCGACCCGCACGCCGGTCACTCGCGTGTTGGTGAGAATCGTCGCGCCCCGCTGGCGCGCGCCGCGCGCCAAGGCGAGCGTCAGCTGACTGGGATCGACGTAGCCGTCGGACGGCAGTAGCGCCGCGCCCAACACGCCCTCGGTCGACATGGGCGGAAACATCGATTGGGCCTCGTCGGCCGAGACGAGGTGCATCGGCAGTCCGAACGTCTCGGCCCAGGCGGCCTGGCGCTCGAGCTCTTCCCGGTGCTCTTTCGACGACGCGAGGCGCAACGAACCGACCTCGCGCCAGCCCGTCTCGAGCTCGACTTCTTCCCCCAGGGTTCGGTAGAGTTCGACCGAGTTCATCATCATCTGGGTGAGCGAAAGGGAGTTGCGGAGCTGTCCCACCAGTCCGGCCGAATGGAAGGTGGAGCCGCTGGTCAACTCGGAGCGCTCGACCAGCGCCACGTCGCTCCAGCCGAGGCGCGCCAGCCAGTAGAGGATCGAACAGCCTCCGATTCCCCCGCCGATCACCACTACGCGAGCCCTATCGATCATGTGTCTCCTCGCGCGCGTCGTTGGCTAAACTGTCTATACCAAAAACGGTTGACCTGGCAAGTGAATACCGCCCGTTACTCAGCTTTGAGAGGATTAACTGTGCCGCCCAACTCCAAATGGCCCCCGAAGATTTCGCGTTCCAAGGGGATGCTGCACACCCAAATCGCCAACGCGGTCGCGTCCTCGATCACGCTGGGTCACTTTCGCACCGGCGACCGTCTGCCACCGGAACGAGAGCTCGCCAAGGAGTTCGGCGTCAACCGTTTGACGGTGCGCCAAGCGCTGGCCGAACTACAGATCCGCAAACTCATTAATCGTCGCACGGGGCGAAACGGCGGCACGTTCATCGCCGAACCGGTGATTGAGTACGACCTCACGACGTTCGCCGGATTCTCCGAACAGGCTCGCCGCCTCGGTCACGTCGCCGGTGCGCGCGTGCTGCGCACGGAGCGGGTTGCCGCCGACGCGTCGACCGCCGAAGCGTTGCAACTCACCGAAGGTGACGAGGTCTACGAGATTGACCGATTGCGGTTCGCCAACGACTTGCCGGTACTACTCGAACACTCGAGCTTCCCGGCCGAACGATTCGCGGGGTTGCTCAGCGAACCACTGCACGGTTCGATCTACGAACTCCTCGAGCGGCGCTACGACGCTCGTCCCGTGCGCGCCGTCGAGCGGATCTCACCGATCGCCGCCAACGCCCGTACCGCTCGCCTGCTCGACGTCACCCGAGGCACGCCCCTATTGCGCGTCGAGCGAGAGGCCTTCGACGTGAACGGCGTACCGGTCGAGAGCGCGACCGACATCTTGCGCGCCGACCGCAGCCGCACGCTGGTGTGGTCCTTCGAACTCCCGCCGAAGTAACGGCCGACGGTTCGAACTAGCTCCGGACCTCATCCGGTGGCAGTGACTCGGCCGGAATCATCACCGGGCCGGACTCCGACGGCGTGACGATGTCGACTTTCGGCTTACGCACTTCGGCGAAGAAGTAGTAGAGCACGCCAATGAGCAAGATGACCCCGAGCACGGTGTAGAGAATTGGCACTTTGTTCAGTTCACTGATGCCCGTACTGAGCGCGCCGAGCGTCTGATTCGGCGTCGGGTTACTCGCCGCTCGCGGCCACGCGAAGTTGACCAACATCGAACCACCCCAGACCAAAGCCAAGATGTTGACCGGCATCCCCCACTTGCCCAGCGAGAACGGCGTCTTCTCCCTCGGCCAACCCTTGAGACGAGCCCCCAGGATCGCCAGGTTTCCGAGGAAGTAGCTGAGGTAGATCATTCCCGTCGCCGCGATGGCCACGATGCCGGCGCCGGCGTACTTGAACAGCGGGATGGCCGCCAAGACCGCTACGACGAGGCAGCAAAAGACTGGCGTGTGCAAGGTCGGGTGCACCCTCGACAACGTGGCCGAGGCCGGAAGGCGATTGTCGCGCGACATGCCAAAGCACAACCGGATAGTCGCCGCCATGATGGCGAGGCAGCACACCAGAATCGCGGCCGATACGACCGCCAGATAGATAATGGCGTAGGGCTTGGAGAAGTTCGATTCGATGATGGTGGCCGGAGTCCACGCTCCGGCAATCGCCGTCTTGAGGTTCGGAATCGCCATCAATATCGCGATGAGAAAGATGCCGCCGATGACGAAGGCGCCCGCTATGGACGTGAGGACCGCTCTCGGCGCCGCACGCCGCGGATCCCTGGTCTCCTCGGCCAGCGTGGACGCGGTATCGAAGCCATAGATGACGAAGAGGCTCATGAACATCGCGAGAAAGAACGAGCCAAAGCCGACGTGCAGTCCGCCACTGTTGGTAACTATGGAGATCGACTGGTGACGGTGCGCGATCAGCATCACGACCGCGAAGATCACCAGGCCCACAATCTCGAAGAACACGCCGGTGTTGTTAACGACCGAAACGACCTTCACACTGTAAATATTCAGCACGGTAATGACCACGAGGGTGATGGCGGCCACCCAAATCTGGTCGTGGGTCGCCGTGGCGTCCAATTTCCAACCCATCAGGTTGACCATCGGCAAGATGGTGAGCGGCAACGTCACCACCACCGCCGTCACCGTGAGGACTCCGGCAAAGATGTAGATCCATCCGGTGAACCACGCGTAGGGCCGACCGGCCAGATACTTGGTCCACTGGAAGACCGAACCGGCGATCGGGAAGTGGCTCGAAACTTCCGCGAAGTTGAGGGCCACCATAAATTGGCCCAGCGCGACTATCGGCCAACTCCAGATGAAGACACCACCGAGGGTCGTGAGCCCAAGTGCGAAAAGAGTGAAGATACCAGTGGACGGTGAGATGTAACTGAAGGCCGCTGCGAACGAACTGAAGAATCCGAGCGTCCGGTGCAGTTCCTGTTTGTAGCCGAATCCGGCGAGGTCCTTCTGGTCGGTTTGACCCGAACCTGGGCCCGCAGTGTCGGTCTGATCCATATCTATCCCCCCGATAGCCCGAGCGCATTTGCCCAGTGAGCGGAAAATTATCAGATGGAAACTATATTGTCTAGACCTAATTCCACGAACTCGGTTGCAACGTTGTCTTTTGCGTTCGATTGGGGCGAATACCGGACGCCTCTTACGGTCCTCACGCAAAGTTGTCGCATTCGAATGTCGAAGGCCTCAGGACAGTTTGAGTTCCTGTCGATAGACGCGCGCGGGGCCCTGGCTGACAATCGTGGCGGCCAAGGCCCTGAAGGCCAGGGCGACTTCGCTCTCGGGATCATGGACGACGATCGGTTCGCCCACGTCTCCACCTTCGCGCAGTTTGGTGTCGAGGGGAATCTGTCCCAACAGGGCGATGCCGAGCTCCTGAGCGAGTCGCGCCCCGCCGCCAGCGCCGAAGATCTCGTAACGCTTTTTGTCGTCGCCGGTGAACCAACTCATGTTCTCGATGACGCCGCGCACACTGAGCTTCAGTTTGCGCGCCGCGTACGCCGAACGTTGCGCCACGCGTTGCGCCGCCGCCTGTGGCGTGGTCACCACGTACATCTCGATGCGCGGCAGCACCTCGGAGAGCGTGAGGGCCACGTCACCGGTACCGGGGGGCATATCGATCAATAGAAAGTCCGGCTCGTCCCACCACGCCTCGGAGACCAACTGCTGGATGGCTTTGTGCAACATGGGTCCGCGCCAAATGACCGGCTGTTCGTCGGGTACGAAGTACCCCATCGACACGCAGCGCACGCCGTGGGCGAGCGTCGGGATGACCGTGTCGCCGAGCACGATCGGATCGTTCACCGCGCCCAGCATCTTGGGAAGGGAGAAGCCGTAGACGTCGGCGTCGAGTACGCCCACGTCGTGACCGCTCTGGGCCAGGGCGATCGCTAGATTGACCGTCACCGAGGACTTGCCGACGCCCCCCTTGCCCGAGGAGATCCCGAGAATTCTCGTTTTGGAGAGCTTGTCGAGGAACTTTGGAGGCGCGTCGCCGTGCGCGTGCTCCCCCGGTCCCGGGTCGCCGGCCATGGCGCCTCGAAGGAAGTTGCGCAGCCCGAGGAGTTCTTCTTCGTTCATCGGCCGAACCACCACCGTGGCGCCCGGGGCGATCTCCTCAATGGAACCTTCCAGCAGCGTGAGATTGGGCCAACTGGAGACCGGAAGGACTAGCTCGACCCTCAATGATTCGCCGACATCCACTACCTCACCGAGAAAACCCAACTCGTCCAACGTGCGAACTAGTTGGGGCTCGACGATGGCGCCCAGTTCACGGCGGGGCAGTTGGTTTGGTGTCACGGGATTCCTTTGAGCGAGCCTTCAGAGGTTAACGGCGCGAAAGACCAAGGCGGTCCTAGACTTTCTACGTGTCAACCTTTATCAACGAGAACGATCTCGATCCGGCCGTTTTCACGGCCAACGTCACGAGTTTGACGCACTCCTTCGGCGACAACACGCGCCGAAAGATTTATCTCTATCTTCGCGAGAATCCCGGCGCTACGGCGACGGAGCTCTCGAAACACTGCCTGGTGCACGCCAACGTGGTGCGCCATCACCTCGAACGGCTCACCGAGTCGGGCTACGTGACCTTCGACAACGTCCACAAGACGACGGTCGGCCGACCGGCCAAGGGATATCGCGTCGTCGACGCCGGGGTCGTCATGGACGGCTCGATGCGGCGCGACGCTCTGCTGGTGGCGCTCTTGGAGATGGCCCTCGAGCGCCTCGGCCCCGAAGCGGCGGAGTCCATGTCCCACGACGTCGGCGTCGAGTACGGACGGACCCTGGCCGGGACCGTCGGCTCGGGTGAGACGAATCCGAGCCTCAAGACGGCCATGGAGTCGATCGCCGGGATCTTGACGGCCCACGGCTTCGCCGCGCGCGCCGAAGAGCACGACCTCGAACAGTCCGTCGTCTCGGACAACTGTCCCTTCGGCACGGCCGCCCTGCATCACCCCGTGTTGTGTGCCGTTGACCGCGGGCTCATCTCGGGCATGCTCGACGGACTGGGTGCCGAACGACGCAACGTCACGCTCACGTCGCGGGCCCGTGGTGACGACGCCTGTCGCGTAACCGCCTGAAGGGCGTTCCATCGCGGTCTATCGCGTTGAATTAACAGTTGGGACGCGGCGTGATGGTGAGGGTGTCGATGGGCACGCTAACGGTGTGTCGGAATCCTTCGAAGGTGTACTCGACCGGCAGAGTCGTGTAGGTCGTCGGGTGGCTCGCCGCCGAGGCCGGCACGCACTGTTGATCCCAGTGCACGACGAGTTGCAGCTGCCCTCCGCTCGCCAGGGTCGTCGCCTGGAAGGCCGGTCCGCCCTTGTAGCCGTAGGCGCCCGCCACCTTCGGCTTCGAGTCGAAGTAGGCCCGCACGTCTGAATTCCCCGCGGCGTTCGCCGGAGCGAGGACTTTGTCGATGGTCACCGCGAAGCGCTGGTCGTTGTTGAGGGTGACGATGACCTCGACGTGAAACGTTCCGCTCGGCTCCGTCCACACCACCGCGTCGTGGGCGCCGCCCTCGGCTCGGTAGGTCGCCAGCGCTCCGTTGGAGGCGAGAATCTGCGAACCGTAGCCGCCGTTGAAACTCTGGGAGAGCGGTTGGTAGTGACTGGCCGCGAAATACAACGCCCCTCCAATGGCGACGATGACGACCACGATCGAGACCACCACGGCGGGCCATCGACGCCTCGTGGACTGTTCTTCGGAATCTTCGATCTGGCTCTCGTCGGTGTCGACGAAGGGATGATCCATCGAGTGTTCGCCCACGGCCCTCCCGCGCTAGATCGATTCGTGCTTTGAGAATCGTAGCGATGATTGGACCACGCGAAATGTCGACTCAACGCTTGGCGAGGATGGAGTTCACGCGCTGGGTCGTCGCGAGCAGTTGCGGCACCAGTTCCTCGCGAAGTTCCTTCAGATTGGTCCGGCCCACCGGCGTCGAGATGTTGATCGCGGCCACCGTTCGCCCGGTCGAATCGCGTATGGGCGCCGCGACCGCGCGAAGGCCGATCTCGAGCTCCTGGTCGTTGAGGGCCCAGCCCCGTTTGGCAACTTTTTCCAATTCGGACAGGATGTCGCTTTCGCGGTGCAGCGTGAATTTCGTGAGCGCCACCAGCGGTCGAGTCCCGAGGTGTCGGCGCTGTTCGGCGACCGGCATCGCCGCGAGCAGCACTCGTCCGGTCGACGTGCAATAGGCCGGCAGGCGGCTGCCGACCGAGAGCGAGAGCGTCATGATGCGCGACGCCGCGACCCGGCTGACGAAGACGATGTCCGATCCGTCCAGGACCGACACCGAGACCGACTCGCGCACCTTGTCGCTCAGGTCTTGGACGAACGGTTCGACGATGTCGCGAAACGGCAGCGACGTGAGGAACGAGTACCCGATGTCGAGGATTCGGGGTTGGAGAAAGAATTCACGACCGTCGACACCGACGTAGCCGAGCGCTTCCAGCGTGAACAGCAGTCGTCGACACGAAGCCCGGCTATAACCCGTACGTCGAGCGACCTCACTGAGCGACTGTCGAGGACGCTCTTCGTTGAACGATCGGATCACGTCGAGTCCGCGTTCGAGTGATTGCACGAACATTCGATTGCGATCTTCCACTGATCCTCGCTCACTCGATGACGCCGGGGTTTGGCAGTGAATGTTCGCACAACGAACAGAGCAGGTCAATTGCGACGTTCGCGCCTCGACGCGCCAGGGGGCCGCCGTCGCCCGGACCGTCAGGGGATCACCCCGCGACGAGATTACTGAATGCCGTCCAGCACCTCGCGCAGCGCGTGGGCGTACGCGTCGAGCGCGTCGCGACCTCGAGTCGTCAGTGCTACCGACGTGCGCGACGCAATACCGGAACCGGTTTTGTCACTCTTCACGTAGCCGGCGTCCTCCAACTTGCGTAAATGGGTGATGAGATTGCCCGAAGTGAGATCGATCATCTCTTGCAGGCGGGTGAACGAAAGCGTGTCACCCTCGTGCAGGGCCGCCAGCGTCGCCAGAATCCGTAGGCGCGCCGGTACGTGGATTAACGGATCGAGTTCGTCGTTGTTCATCGAGATCGACGCTGGTAGAGCTTGACCCCCGCACAGCCGAACAAGACGATGCCGCTGCCCAGTCCGGAGATGAACCACGCACCCGCAGGCCCACCGAACGCGGCGCCGGCGCACACCAGCGAAATGAGAAGCGCACCAGTGAAAAGTGTCCAATCGTCACGCGACGCGGCTCCCAGCGCCCCGAACATGGCGCCGATCATGAGCGGCACCGTCGCCGGGTAGATCCCGTACACCACGGCGTGGCCCACGCCGGCGTAGTGGAGAGCACCCATGACGGTAAAGGTCCCCACCAGTCCCGTGGCACCGACCATCCCGATGATTCGCTGATCCTTGCTTCGCTTGCCCCGCACTCCCCGGCTCGATCGGCGATAGGACGCAATCGCCACGGCGTTCACCACAAGGAGCAAAAGATAGAACAGTCCGATGGCGCCCGGTGTCGGACCCAGGTAAGGGTGCTGATGCCGCACCGACATCCAAATGATGCCAAAGCCCACCATGATGATGAGGCCCCCCAAGAGACACTGCAGCAACGAGTTGACTTCGAGCTCGCGGGTGGCCTTGTCGGTGGTCTCGGTCAACAACGCGGCGGCGTCGCGCGGATCAAGTGTCTCTTCCTCGGTCGAGGGAGATCCAGTGGAGTCGTGGAATTCGCTCATCGCACAACCTTTCTTTACTTTGTGTCACAAAGTTACATTACTTTGTACTGCAAAGTCAAGGGGCTCTTTCCGGATATTTCTCAGAACGGTTCGTCCGCTCCTCCGCCCGCTACCCACGCGATCAGGAGATTTGCCTTAGGTTGCTCGTGGACACCGACCGATTCGATCGAACTAAGGAACGATCAGCCCGAGCTTTATGAGGAACGGTCGCGCGATGGCCATTTGGCCCACGGAGGGCTTCAACTTCAAGAACTCTTCGAACTCGGTCTTCGCGACGTTTTGATTTCCCGGCGTCGAATCGGCCACGATGGCGAAGTAGAGCCGGGGAGCCGACTGTCGTGGCGCCACGGCGATGGCCTTTTCCAACTCGCGTATGCCCACTTCAACGACCGAGGCCTTCTTCGCGGCACTCCCGGCGGTGAAGTCGAGCCATCCGCTTTGCGTGAGCGCCGTGACGTTCTTCGGATCCAGCGTGAGGACCCTGGCGTAGGCGTTGAGCGCCGTGACGTCTTGCTTGTTGGCGACGTCCACCTCGGCCTGAGTGAGTAGGCGATCGATAGTCTGTGCGCGCGTGAGCGTGATACCGCCGTCACCGGAGTTCCCCGCCTGACGCGGTGACGTGGCGGACCAGAGCAGGTAAGTCACCACGACGGCGAAACAGACGAGCGCCAGCACCAACCAGCGGACGCGTCGCGTTCGAGCTCGATCCCGCGTCGCGTCCACGCTCACCATGAGGGCACCGAGCTCGTTGCGCGCGCTCTCCAGGGCCGCGCCTTCGCGATGTTGAATCGCCTCTAACTGCTCCGCAGAGAGTTCGCCGGCGGCGTGCTCGCGCGAGGCGTCGTGCAACGACGCTTCGCGAAGTCTTATCTCGTCGTGCAGTTGTGCGACGTCGCGCATCATCGTCGTCGCGCCAGACGTAGGACCGCGACGGCCAACGCCGACAGCGCGGCGAGTGGCACGATCCAGAGCAATACGCCCAGTCCCGAAGTCGAAGGACTGAGCAGGATCGAGGTGCCGTAGGTCGCTTCCAACGACGTCAGGATCTTGTTATCGGACTGACCCTTTCGTACCCGACGCGCGATGTCGTGACGAACGGCAATCGACGAGGTGGCGTTGCTCTGGGCGACCGAGAGGTCATCACAGGCCGGGCATTTGACCAGCGTCTCCAGGTGGGCAACGCGTCCTTGCGTCGACGCCGTGCTCGGCGCGGCGAATAGCGCGACGGCGAGGACGCAGAGGAACGCCAGGCACCACAGGCGAAAGGACTTCACGACGTTCACGAGGACACCCGCGCCACGACGGCGGCCAACTGTTTGGCCGTGGTCGCGCCGAGGAGCGTCGCGGCGACTCGACCTTGACGATCGATCACGATGGTGGTCGGAGGCGAGGTGACGCCGTAACTATTGGCAATGACGCCCCCGGCGTCGATAATCGAGGGATAGAGCGAGCCGTAGTGCGCCGCGAAGGCCGTGGCCGACGCGACCGTGTCATTGAAGACCACGCCCACCACGGCGACGCCGTGGTCTCGCACGTGCCAGGCGTACGTGGAAAGTTCCGGGGCCTCTTGGATGCAGGGTCCGCACCACGACGCCCAGAAGTTGACGATGACGATCTTGCCGCGTTCACCGCGCAGCGAGAACGTGCCGCCACCCAGTTCGTGTCCCTTCATCGCCGGCGCGCGTTTGCCGAGCAGCGGGCTCGGCGCCACGGTCGCCGGGCCGACCGGGTGGCGGGTGGCGAGGAACCCGGAGAGGGCGATCACGATCGCCAGTACCGCGAGCGAGATGATGGTCACCGTGCGCTTCACGCGTCCACCTCGTCGCCGTGACGTCGGCGGACGAACGACAGTGCCGAACCGACCCCCAGCAGCAGTCCGCCGATCCAGAGCCAGGAGAGCAGAGGCTCGACGGTGACGCCGAGGACCACCGATCCGGCCGGGAGGTCGCCCTGGACCTGCGCCCCGGAGGCCGCCCCGTTGCCCCCGACGGCGTCGAAGGTCACGTAGACGTCGCGCGCCAAGTTCGAGTCGATGGCCGGCGTCCCGACCGGTTGCGCGCTGCGCCCTTCGTAGGTGGTGATGGCGGGAAGGAGTGCGTGGTGATCGACGGCGACGCGCAACTGCGTGGCGGTCTCGAGCGAATCCTTCACCGTGCGAAAGCCGTGGAAGGTGACGAACTGACCGGAGACGACCGTGCTCTGTCCCGTGGCCAGCGTCACTTCGCTGCGCGTCGTGTACGACGTCGAGGTCACGATCGCCAGCGCCATCACGACGACGCCGAGGTGCACGACCATTCCCCCGGCGCTCGGTCCGCGTAGCGCGTCGTACCATCGCTGGCTGCGACGCCGCGCCGCGACGAACGCACCGCGGAGCGTCCGCAGCGCCGCACCGGCCGCCGCCGTCGCGAGGAAGTACGCCAAGAGCACCATGGGACGGCGCACGCCCGAGAGGATCAGCGCGATGACGACGAAGAGCGACGTCCACGCGCTGAAGCGAACCCGTGACCACAACACGCGGGCGTCGAGGGTGCGCCAACCTACTAACGGAGCGAGCGACATCAACACCAGCAGCACGATGCTCATCGGCACCGCCACTGCGACGAAGTACGGCGTGCCGACGGTCACCTGACCGCCGTTGACGGCTTCGTAGAGCAGCGGGAAGACCGTGCCGAGCAGTACGACGACCGCGAAGCCGACGAAGAGCACGTTGTTGGCGATGAAGAGACCCTCCTTCGAAAGGGGATGGTCGACGCCGACCGGTGACCGCAGTCGATCGCCGCGCCACGCGAGGAGCCCCACACCGAGACCGACGGTGACGAAGAAAAATCCGATCAGCAGCGGACCCAGGGTGCTCGAGGAAAAGGCGTGGACACTCTGCAGCACGCCCGATCGCGTGAAGAAGGTCCCGAGGATGGTGAGGGAGAACGTGGCGATCGCCAGTGAGAGGTTCCACACCCGAAAGAGTCCGCGACGGTCCTGCACCATCACCGAGTGAATGTACGCCGTCGCGGTCAGCCACGGGAGCAACGCGGCGTTCTCGACCGGGTCCCAGCCCCAGAAGCCGCCCCAGCCCAGCACCTGATAGCTCCACCACGCGCCCAACACGATGCCCACCGACAAGACGCCCCAGGCGAGCACCGTCCAGCGGCGCTGCTCCAGGGGCCAGCGATCGTGGACTCGGCCGGTGATCAGCATCGCGATCGCGAAGGCGAAGGGCACGGTGAAGCCGACGAAACCCAGGTAGAGCAGCGGCGGATGAATGGCGACCAGCGGATTGTCTTGCAGCAGCGCGTTCGGACCGGCGCCGCGCAACACCTTCGCGCCGTTGTGAATGAACGGATCGGCCGGTCCGCACAGGAGTCCCAAGAAAAATGCGCTGACGCCGAAGAGCACCACGCCGGCCCAGGAGACCACCGGGTCTTCGGCGCGACGTCGGTAGTAGCGCAGTACCGCCGCGATGAGAGCGCACAGCAGTAGGGACCACAGCAACAGTGATCCCTCGAGGGCCGACCACATCCCGGTTATCGAATAGAGCAGCGGCGTGAAAGTCGCGTTGTTCTCCGCAACGTAGGCCAACGAGAAGTTGTGGGTGATGAGGGCGAACTGCATCACCGCGACGGCG
This sequence comes from uncultured Acidimicrobiaceae bacterium, assembly GCA_963716515.1. Lineage (GTDB taxonomy): Bacteria > Actinomycetota > Acidimicrobiia > Acidimicrobiales > RAAP-2 > RAAP-2. The sequence continues at coordinate 154,680 of OY970319.1, read as the reverse complement.
CCCACGATCCCGGCGAGTGACCCCAGCGCCCAGCGAAGGGAGCGTGACGGTCGCTTCAACTGAAGCGCGATCACTTGATGGACGAGGCCGCCGAGTGTCGCCGCGAAGGCGACGTACAGTGCGACGCGCCCGAGCCAAGTGAGGGTCATCGCACGCTGCCGTTGGGCGCCTTCACCCGTTTCGGATGTTGGGCGATGTACGTCGCGGTGTGCTTCACGAGGATCTGCGTGCCGTCGAACGTGGTGGAGTGTCGGGTCGTGAAGTGACCTTCCACGACCACCGGGATGTCGGCCCGGAAGAGCTGCGGCGGCGTCCCGTGACTGATCACGTAGACCTGGTGGGTGCCGGTTCCGGTCATCCAGAACGATGCCCCCCGTGACGTGCGCGTGATGGTGTGGGGCTTCACGACGCCTTCGAGTCGAATCGTGGTGGTGCCGATCTTGGCGCGACTGGCCAGGGCCTGGTCGACCGTGTCGAAGTAGTTCAGGGAGTGCAAGAGGCCCTGACTGAGCAGCGCCAGAATCGCGATCACCAGCACGGCCAACACGCCGATGGTGCGACGTTGGCTCGAGCTCTTCGACTTCGGCGGCGCGACCGGCGTGAGGTCGAGGCGGGTCTCAGTCAAGGTTTCGCCCTCGCCACCAGATCGACAGCGCGTAGAGCGCCAGCCCCCCAAAGGCAAAGGAATAACCGGCGGTGACGTAGTCCACTAGTGCACACCTTCGGCGCGACGACGTTCCAACGCGACTTCGAGGGTTTCGAAGCTCGAGCGTTCGCGCTTCACTTCCAGTCGGTAACGCGCGCGAAGTAGCCACCCGTAGGCGAGCGAGAAGGCGACGAAGCTGAGGAGGAGCGTCGCGAGCATGCTGCCGTGGACCTTGAACTGACGGTTAGGTCCGAGCAGCGTCGCGCCCTGATGCAGCGTGTGCCACCACTGCACGGAGAAGTGGTCGAGGGGCACGTTGATCGCCGCGATGATCGCGAAGACCGCGCTTCGTCGAGCGCGCAGTTCGAAGTCGTCGTTGGCCCGACGAAGCGCCAGATACCCCAGCGCGAGGACGCCGAGGATCGCCGTCGACGTGAGACGCGCGTCCCAGGCCCACCACACGCCCCAGGCCGGTCGTCCCCAGATCGAACCGGTGATGAGCGTGAGGACAATGAAGACGAGGCTCACCTCCACGGCGCAGTGCGCGACGCGGTCCATCACGATCGAGCGAGTTCGTCGCCACAGGTACAGTGCGCTGGCGACGGTCGCTGTGCCGAAAGAGAGGTACAGCGCCACCGTGGCGATTGCCGGGTGCACGTAGAGCAGCCGCGCGAGGTTGCCCTGGACCTTGTCCGGCGGGGTGACCCAGATGCCCAACCAGATGGTGAGAGCCAGGGTGACGATCGTCGCCGGTCCTAGTAGTCGTTGACTGAGCGATTTCATCACGATTCCTCGAGAACACCGTAAAGGAGAATCCCTAGGGCGAGGTATACAGCCAGGGCCACGACCGAGATGACCCACCACTGCAAGAGAGCTCCCCCGTGCAACGCCGAATGGAAGGAACGTTCCCCGGCGATGAGCAGCGGCGCGAAGGCCGGCAGGCTGAGGACGGGCAGCAGCGTCGCGGTGGCGTTCCCGCCGCTCGTGAGGGCTCCGTAGAGCGTCCCCGCGCCCGCGATGGCGCCCAGGATGACGGCGATGCTGGGCACGGCCATCAGGGTGCCGTGCAGGGCCGTGTGCAGGACCACCACACTGCCCGCGAGCAGCACGACGGCGCTCAGCCAGAGCTCTATCGCGAGCGCCGCGGCCTTGCCCAAAAAGACCCCCGCGGGGTCCAATCCGAGGGTCGCCACCGACGCTCGAGTACCGGAGGTGGCCTCAATCGCGTGACTGCGATTGATCATGAGCAGCGCCACCAGGACGATGACCAAGTAGAACAGTCCGGGCGCGGCCGACGAGTGGCCGACCTGGTTGGGCCCCAACGCCAGCCCACTCAACAAGAGCGCCATCACGCCGAAGGGGACGACCTGCCAGAGCAAGACGCGACTTCGTCGCTCTATGCGCAGGTCTTTGCCCGCGACGAGCCAGGCGACCCGAATCACGACTCCCCCACGATCCGACCGCCGGACATTAGGAGCGTTCGCGGACGAAGTTGCGCGCTCCGGAGCGGATCGTGCGCGCTGACGACGACCGTGGCTCCGCGCTCGACGACCTCTCCGAGCAGGGCGTCGAAGAACGAGCGGCCGTCGTCGTCGAGCGAGGCGTAGGGCTCATCCAGCAGCCACAGTTCGGGACGGCGGAGCAACAACCAGGCCAAACCGAGACGCCGACGTTGACCGGCCGAGAGCTGTTTGGCGACCGTGTCGCGGCGCGCGCTGAGTTCTACTCGTTCCAACACGGCCGACAGTTCGTCGAGCGGACGGCCAAGCGCCTTCGCGGCGAAGGTCAGATTTTCGCTCACCGTGAGGTCGTCGTAGAAGGAGCCCTCGTGGCCGAGCCAACCGACTCGGCGGCGCAACTGTCGGCGATCGACGGTGGCGAGATCGAGACCCAGGACCGAACCCACGCCCGCGCTCAGACCGATCAAACCGGCGAGGAGTCGCAAGAGACTCGTCTTGCCCGCGCCGTTCGCGCCGACCAGCACGGTGAGCGAGGACGACGAGAGCTCCAGGTCGACGCCGCTCAGCAGTGGAAAGCCGCCGGCCATCGAGACGGCGTTCTTTAGTTGAACTGAAGGTTCTTCGAGGCTCGCCACGGGCCTACCGGGCCAGGGCGTCGATGTCCGCGGTCACCATCATCTCCACCAGGCCGTAGAAGTCGACTTCGCACTTCCAACCCAACTGCTCGTGCGCCTTGGTGGCGTCGCCGACTAAGAGATCCACTTCGGCCGGTCGGATGAACTTGGGATCGACCACGACGTGGTCCTCGTAGTTCAGCCCGGCGGCGTGAAAGGCCACCTCACAGAGCTCCCGTACCGAATGGGTTTGGCCGGTGGCCACCACGAAGTCTTCGGGCGTGTCCAGTTGGAGCATCGCCCACATTGCGCGCACGTAATCGGCGGCGTAGCCCCAGTCGCGGTGTGAGTCGAGATTCCCGAGGGCGAGTGAAGTGTCGAGGCCGGCCTTGATGCGAGCCGCGCCGTGCGTGATCTTTCGAGTGACGAATTCGAGGCCTCGGCGCGGCGACTCGTGGTTGAAGAGAATCCCCGACGTCGCGTGCAAGCCGTAACTCTCGCGGTAGTTGACGGTGATCCAGTGGCCGTAGACCTTGGCGACGCCGTAGGGGCTTCGGGGATAGAACGCGGTCTCCTCATTCTGGGGCACCGTGCGAACCCGACCGAACATCTCGGACGAACTCGCCTGGTAGAAACGGATCGTCGGGTCGACAATTCGAATGGCGTCGAGCATCCTCGTGACGCCCAGCGCCGTGATCTCGCCCGTCAGGACCGGCTGCGTCCACGAGGTCTGCACGAAGCTCTGCGCGGCCAGGTTGTAGACCTCGGCCGGTCGAAAGTCGCGCAGCACGTTGATCATCGAGACCTCGTCCACGAGGTCGCCGGAGACCAGCGTGATCTGGTCCTGGATGTGACTGATTCGCTCGATGGTGAGCGTGGAGCTGCGTCGAATGAGCCCGATGACCTCATAACCCTTCGACAGCAGCAGTTCGGCCAAGTAGGAGCCGTCCTGGCCCGTGATACCGGTAATAAGTGCTCGTTTGGCCACCGACAGTCCTCCAGAATGGGCACCGACCAGCGGTCCGCACCGAAACGACACCTTACTATGGGTCGCAATTCTGACTCAAAGACTGCCTAGCCTTGAGCAGTGGCTCGTATAGTCCTCGTCAGCTTTCGACTCGGCGGCACCGACGGCGTGGCCATCGAATCGGCCAAATGGATCGCGGCCCTCCGAACGCTCGGTCACCGCGTTCGAACGCTCGCCGGTGCAGGCGTCGCCGACGACATACTGCCGAGCCTGGCGATCGAAGCGACCAGGTCGACCTCCATTCAAGAGCTGGATGGGACCCTCGCCGACGCCGACCTCGTCATCGTCGAGAATCTCGCCTCGCTACCGTTGAATCTCGACGCGCGCGAAGTCCTCTATCACGTGTTGCGGGGTCGACCAGCACTCTTTCACCATCACGACCTGCCGTGGCAGCGCCCCGATTTGGCGCACCTCGAAGGACCGCGAGACGAGCCGCTGTGGCGTCACGTCACCATCAACGATCTGTCGCGTTTGGAACTCCTCGAACGGGGCATCGACGCCATGACGATCAGGAACTCCTTTGACTGTGAGCCGGCGCGGGGACGACGGGACTCGACTCGTTTGACCCTCGGCGTCGAGGCGCGCACGCTCGTCCTCATGCCGTCACGAGCCCTGCCCCGTAAGAACGTGGAGGGCGCGCTCGCCTTGTGCGAGGCCCTCGGCACCGACTTCTGGCTCCTCGGACCGGCCGAGGACGGCTACGAAGCGACTCTGGATCGACTGATCGAGTCGGCCAGCGTCAAAGTGCGACGAGGACTTCCCGAGGGCTTTGACGTGGACGACGCCTACGCGGCCTGTGACCTGGTGGTGATGCCCTCGACGTGGGAGGGCTTCGGCAATCCGGTCTTGGAGTCGGTGACGCACCGACGGCCACTCGCGCTCTTCCCCTACCCCGTCGCCTGCGAGATCATGGACTTCGGATTCCGGTTCTTCGATCTCGGCGACGTGGTAGCGATCAAGTCCTTCCTCGAAAGCCCGGACTACGAGCTGTACGCCCACAACCTCTCGATCGCGCTCGAACATTTCAATATCGCGTCGCTGCCCGCGCGCTTGAGCGAACTCTTGAATTCGATGTCCATCCAATAACGCCAACTATCCTCTAGCCATGGTGATCCAGGACGACCGACCCCAACACGCCGAGCGTCGAGAGCAGTTGCTGAACGTCGCCAAGTCACTCTTCGCGGAACGGGGATTCCAGTCGACCACGATGGACGACATTGCGCGCGAAGCCGGATTCACCAAGCCGATCCTGTACCAGTACTTCGATTCGAAGACCGATCTCTATCGCGAGATCGTGGCGCAGTTGGCCGAGACGCTCTTGGCCTCCTTGAAGATCGCGGTGAACGCCGCTGAGACGCCCCGAGCGAAGATCGAAGTGGCCTTTCGCGTCTACTTCGAGATGGTCGTGAGCGAGACCGACGCCTTCCGCATTCTCTTCATCCACTCACACGAAGGTGACACGGCGAAAGAACTGCGGGCGCTCGAACTCGGTCTGATCTTTTTTATGTTCCCCTTCTTCGATGACTCCATGAGCGAAGATCATCGGCGTCAGTTGGCCGGTGGCGTGGTCGGCATCGCGGAGGGTGCGGCGACCGTGTGGCTGGAACAACAAGAGTCGAAAGGTTGGCCGCCACCGGCCGCCGGAGCGGCCGAGCGACTGGCCGAACGTTCGGCCACCTTGGCCTGGGGCGGACTTCGAACGGTCCACCAGGATTAGTCGACGCGTTCGGCGCCCACGAGCAGCCCGAAGGCTTGAGCGAGATCCCATAGCTGTCGCGCGCACGCGTCATAGGTCGGTTGATCGGCGCCGGCCGGGTCCTCCACGTTGAACTCCGGCGAAGGTTCGTGGGCCCTCGTCGCACCCAGTTGGGTCTCGAAGTCGCCGTCCAACGGAGCGAAGCGCACGAACTGCGCGAGTTGCACCGCCTTCTCGGCGTTCGCCGCGAAGGCGGCTCGCACGAAGCTCACGTTGTCGGCTTCGGCGGCCAGGATCACGTCCGCCCACTCGACGTCGGCTCGGTTCAACTGATGGCTACGGTGTGCGCCGTAACGGTGATCGCCCAGTTCATCGATCTTGAGCAGCGCGTCGCGCGTGCGAGCGCTCATCGCCGAGCCTTCGGTCGTGTGCGTACCGGCCGTTCGGATGTTCCACTCGGTGCCCGTGGTTTCCGCGATCGTCGAGAGCATGTAACCGAGCATCACTGAACGCGCGACGTTGCCGGTGCAGAGCGTGACGATATTCAACGAATGTGGACGCCCGAGATGGCGCGCGAGATTATGAGTCGCTGGATCTCACTGGTCCCTTCGAAGATCGTGTAGATCTTGGAGTCTCGGTGCCAGCGTTCGACCGGATAGTCGCGGATGTAGCCGTAGCCCCCGAGGATCTGGATTGCCTCTTCCGTCACTTTGACCGCCGTTTCGCCGGCGTAGAGCTTGGACATCGAACCTTCGCCGTTGAGGAACGGCTGGCGGGTGGCGGCCATCCACGACGCGCGCCATATCAGTAGCCGTGAGGCGTCGATGTGCATCTTCATGTCGGCCAGTTTGAAGGCGATCGCTTGGTTGTCGATGATCGCGCGACCGAACTGCTTGCGTTCCTTGGCGTAGTCCAGCGAGAACTCGTAGGCCGCGCGGGCGATGCCGAGCGCCTGGGCGCCGACGGCCGGCCGACTGGCTTCGAAAGTGGCCATCGCGGCCTGGCTCTGGGAACGCTTGCCCTCGCGCGCCCGAGCGATCTTCTCGTCGAGCTTCTCCTTGCCGCCCAGTAGGCAACGCCCCGGGACGCGACAGTCGTCGAGGACGACCTCGCCGGTGTGGCTGGCCCGGATGCCCATCTTCTTGAACTTCTGTCCCAGGCGGATGCCCTTGGTGCCGTCGGGCACGATGAAGGACGCCTGGCCCCGACTGCCGAGTTCCGGTTCGACCGAGGCGACGATGACGTGCAGGTTGGCGATGCCCCCGTTGGAGATCCAGGTCTTGGTGCCGTTGAGGACCCACTCGTCGTTGGCCTCGTCGTAGACCGCGCGAGTGCGCAAGGAGGAGACGTCACTGCCGGCGTCGGGTTCGGAGACGCCGAACGCCGCGAGTTTGATGTCGTCGGGCGTCCCGTAGCACTGGGGCACCCACTCCATCACCTGTTCGGGTGTGCCGTTGGCCACGATCGCCGCCACGCCCAGTGAGGTGGCCATGAGCGCCATGGTGAGACCGGCGTCGCCCCAGGCCAACTCTTCGGTCGCGAGCATCAACGACAGGCCGGTCTTGTCGGTGAAGGCGTTCATCATGAAGTCGAGTGAATAGATGCCGACCTTGGCCGCCTCTTGGATGAACTCCCACGGCGTCTCTTCGCGCTCGTCCCACTCGGCGGCGATCGGACGCATGGCGTTGACGGCGAAGCCGTGAACCCACTCCTGCATCGTCTTTTGATCGTCGTTCAGTTCCATCGAGAATTCAGCCATGACATTCCTTCGAGATCGTCGTCTCGTTACCCCTCAGTAACTCTCGTACTTTAGGTGAGTCGATGGTCCAAAGAAGAACCGCCGCCCGAAGGCGGCGGTTCTCCACTACTAGATGATTTGGTTAATTCAAGACGACGCGCTTGGCGAGTGGTCCGCGATCGCCCGGCTCGATGTCAAACTCAACAGTCTGACCTTCGACGAGCGTCTTACGACCTTCTCCTTGAATCTCCGAGTAGTGCACAAAGACGTCGGGCTGGCCATCGACTGCGATGAATCCCCAACCCTTTTCGTCGTTGAACCACTTGACGGTTCCTACAGCCACTGTGGGCCTCCTTGTTTCTTTTGGTACCGATTCGCACCGGTCCCGGAGGGAACCACAACGGCAACCTCAACCCACAAGCCTACTGGAGAACGGTTGGCTCGCCAAATGTTTCTAGGGGCGTCGAATGAGCGTTCCGGAAGAAGAATCCTCCACCACCCAGCCCAATGTGACTAATTCGTTACGAAGTCGATCGGCCTCGGCCCAGTCCTTCGCTGCGCGTGCCAGGTCACGCCTCGTCACCAGGTCGGCGCTGACCGCGTCGACGTCATCCCCTTGCGAATGCAGCGAAAGACCGAGCGCGCCAAAGAGAGCGTTGACGGCCACCGCGAGATGCTGGGCGCTCGAACCCTCACCGGCGTCGGCCGCCGAATTGGCCGCCGCGAGGGCGTCGAAGAGTAGGGCCACCGCGAGGGGGGTCTTGAGGTCGTCGTCGAGCACGGCACCGACCTCTTCGTACAGCGCCTCTCCGTCGCCCTCCCAGACGTGAGCGGACGCCACCTCGAGCGCGTCACCGGCCAGCGAGGGCAGCTCGAATCGTCGCGCCAAGGCGTCGAGACGAGCCAGTGCCCGCTCGGCGTCGGCAATCGTTTCGGTGGTTACCTCTAACGGCGAGCGGTAGTGGGATCGTAGGACGAGCAGTCGGTACGCTCTCGGGTCCGAGGTTTCGGCGAGATTAGTAAGCGACGTGAAGTTTCCCAGGGACTTACTCATCTTTTCGCCGCCGACCATGACCAACCCGTTGTGGCTCCAGTGTCGCGAGAAGACCCGGCCGGCCGCCACGGCCTGGGCCCGTTCGTTCTCGTGGTGCGGGAACTTGAGATCCAAGCCGCCGCAGTGCAGGTCGAAGGCGTCGCCTAAGAGTCCCAGGGACATCACCACGCACTCGGTGTGCCAACCGGGTCGTCCTTCGCCGAAGGGTGCGGGCCAGCTCGGCTCACCGGGCTTGGCGTTCTTCCACAAGGCGAAGTCGAGCGGCGATCGCTTTTCTTCGACCGCCTCGACGCGGGCGCCGGTCCGAAGGCTGTCGAGCGGCTGGCCGGCCAACAGTCCGTAATCGGGGACGCGTGAGACATCGAGATAGACCCCGTCACTGATCACGTAGGCGATGTCCCCTTCGAGGAACCCGCCGATCAGTTCGATCATCTCCGCGACGTAGTCGGTGGCGTGCGGTGTCTCATCGGGTCGGGCGACGCCGAGGGCGTCCATGGCTTCCCACCACAGAGCTTCGTACTTGGCCACGACGTCCGCGGTCGAAGTGTCCTCCTCCAACGATCTCGCGATGATCTTGTCCTCGATGTCCGTGATGTTGGACACGTAGTTGACGTCCAGTCCTCGGAACGTAAACCAGCGACGCGCCACGTCCCACACCAGCGTGAATCGACCGTGTCCCAGGTGGGGCAGATTGTCGACGGTCGGACCGCAGACGTACATCGAAAGGCGCCCCGGTTCGCGCAGCGTCAGGTCGCGGACCTCACCATCGACGGAATCAAAGAGCCGAAGCACTGTTCTAAACTACGCCAACCATGGAAGACGCCCTCACCCCGACGCACCGTCAAGTGCCCGAGAAGCCGACCGTCGACGGGCTCGAAGAGCGTTGGATGACGCAGTGGGACAAGGAGAAGATCTACCGCTTCGATCGCGACGCCACGAGAGAGAGCGTCTTCTCGATCGACACGCCACCCCCGACCGTGTCGGGGACGTTGCACATCGGACACGTCTTCAGCTACACCCACCCCGACGTCGTCGCGCGGTTCTGGCGCATGCGCGGTAAGGACGTCTTCTATCCGATGGGTTGGGACGACAACGGCCTTCCGACCGAGCGCCGGGTGGAGAACTTCTACGGCGTGCGCTGTGACCCGGCTCTCCCCTACGACCCGAAGTACCGGCCCATGGAACAGCCCGGCAAGGACAAGGTCTCGATCGCGCGAAAGAACTTCATCGAGCTGTGCGTCGAACTGACCGCCATCGACGAGGAGGCCTTCAAGACACTCTGGCGTGCCATCGGGGTCAGCATCGATTGGAGTTTCGAGTACTCGACCATCTCCAAGGAGGCCCAGGCGGTCAGCCAGCGCGCCTTCCTCCAAATGGTGACCCGCCAAGAGGTCTACTCGGCCGAAGCGCCGACGCTCTGGGACATCGACTTTCGTACGGCCGTGTCCCAAGCGGAACTGGAAGACCGCGAGCGTCCGGGCGCCTATCACCGCGTCGCCTTCGATCGCGCCGACAACACCGGCACCGTGGAGGTCGATACGACGCGACCGGAACTGCTCGCCAGTTGTGTCGCGCTCGTCGCCCACCCCGACGACGAGCGCTACCAACCGCTTCTCGGGACCTCCGTCGTCACGCCGCTCTTCGGCGTCGAGGTGCCGATCCTCGCCCACGAACTGGCCGATCCCGAGAAGGGCACCGGCGTCGCGATGATCTGTACCTTCGGCGACACCACCGACGTCGTGTGGTGGCGCGAACTGAACCTGCCGACCAGAGCCTTGATCGGACGCGACGGACGCTTCTTGGCCGCCGACTTCGCCGACGAGAGTTGGACGGTGCGCGACGCCGAACTTGCCCAAGAGTTCTACGACCGCGAGATCCGGAACAAGACGGTCAACCAGGCGCGCGCGGCGATGGTTGACGGACTGCGATCTACCGGTGCGTTGATCGGAGACGTGCGCGAGATCACCCACCCGGTCAAGTTCTACGAGAAGGGCGAACGACCGCTCGAGATCGTGACGTCGCGCCAATGGTTCGTACGCACGCTCGAACGACGCGACGAGCTCCTGGCCCGCGGCGAGGAACTGCGGTGGCATCCCGACTACATGCGCCATCGCTACCGCTCCTGGGTCGAAGGGCTGAACGTCGACTGGAACATCTCGCGTCAGCGATTCTTCGGCGTGCCCTTCCCCGTGTGGTACCCCGTGGACGAAATCGGCGAAATCGACTTCGACCACCTGATGCTGGCCCACGACGAGGACCTGCCGGTCGATCCGTCGAGCGACGTCCCCGTCGGATACCGCGAGGACCAGCGCGGCGCCCCCGGCGGCTTCGTTGGCGACCCCGATGTGATGGACACGTGGGCTACCAGCTCCCTGTCGCCCCAGATCGCCGGGCGCTGGGGCACCGAACTGTTCCAACGGGTCTTCCCGATGGACCTTCGACCTCAAGCGCACGACATCATCCGCACGTGGCTCTTCTCGACGATCGTGCGTAGTCACTTCCAGTTCGATTCGCTGCCCTTCAGCGACGCCCTCATCTCCGGCTTCATCCTCGATCCCGATCGAAAGAAGATGAGCAAGTCGATCGGCAACAGCGTGACCCCGATGCCGCTCGTCGAGCAGTACGGCGCCGACGCCTTGCGCTACTGGGCCGCGGGCGGGCGACCGGGCTCGGACACCGCCTTCGACGAAGCGCAGTTGAAGATCGGACGGCGACTGGGCATCAAGATTCTCAACGCCTCGAAGTTCGTGCTCGGACGCCTCGACGACGCCGAGATTCCCGCGCCCAGCGAAGTCACCGAACCGATTGACCTCGACCTCCTGGCAATCCTGGCCAAGCTCATCATCGCGGCCACCGACGACTTCGAGAACTACGACTACGCGCGCGCCCTCGAACGTTCCGAGGGTTTTTTCTGGTCCTTCTGTGACGACTACGTCGAGTTGGTGAAGATCCGCGCGTACGCCGAGACGGATGACGCGGCCACGAGGTCGGCGCGCGCCACGCTCGCCATAGCGCTGTCGGTACTGCAGCGACTATTCGCCCCGATCATGCCCTTCGTCGCCGACGAGGTGTGGCGTTGGTGGCACACCCATTCCGTTCACGCCTCCCCGTGGCCGTCGTTGAAAGAGTTGCCGACCCTCGACGTCAGTGGCGCCGGTTCGACCTACGGCCCGGTCTGCGAAGTGCTCGAGGCGATTCGCCGGGCTAAGAGTTCGGCCAAGGTGTCCCAGCGCGCGGAGGTGGCTTCGGTCACCGTTCGCGCGCCGGCGGACTTCCTCGCGGCCATCGCGTTAGGTCAGGAGGACCTCGTTGCAGCCGGCGCGGTGACGTCGCTAGTGACGCGCGAAGAAACTGAACTTTCTGTCGAGGTAACTCTCGCCGAAACGTAACCCGTGCCGGTGTTCGCGCGTCGCCGCGGCGTCATTGCGTTGTTACCGTTTGATGACGAGCGTGACGACTGTCGTGTGGGCCGTCCTTGTAAGTTTGACTGAGGAGGCTACTTCGTGAAAATTGCCCAGGGGTACGCAATGCCTCGTCGACTGCGACTGGGCGCCACGGGATTGATGCTCGTGGTCGTTGCCGGCGTGCAGTTGATCGGAACGACAACGTCGTCGGCGAGCACCGTCACCAACCCCGCGCTCGCGAAAACCTCGTCCGGTCGCTTCTTGAACACCATCGTCCTGGACGGCGGCCTCGTCACCGTCACGCCGGCCCCCGCCAACGTCTCGACCGTGCAGGGTCTCAGTGCGGTGACCGCGAAGATCTGGGCGTCGGCCCAGTTGTCGGGATTCGCCCCGCAGATCCTCGGCTACGGCTACGTGACCGTCCAGGGCACGGCGAAGGGCGAAACAAGTCTGAATCACCTGCTCGCGTGGGTCGGATTCGCCAACGGGAACACGTCGAACGTCTGCGCGAAAAACAGCGCCGGGAAATTCAAGACCAACGGGGAAGCGGCCGTCGTGATCGGCGACGCCACCTCCTCCCAGGCCGTGGCCTACGTGCCGTCGGGCTGCGGCATCGCCCAGCGCAAGGGCTACACCATTCCCAGTGAAGTCGTCTCCGTTCCTTGGGTCAAAATCGGCGATCCCAACGCGAGAGGCGTGGTGAACTTCCGCACGACCATCGCGCAATGTGGTGCGGTCTCGGGAAGCACGCGAGCTCGCGGCACCCGCGTGCTCGAAGTACTGCTGTACGCCCAGCGACCCGACTGGTCCGCCACGGCCTGCACGGCCAACGTCGTCACGCTCGGGATGCCGTTGGCCAAGACCGCCGCCAAGGCCAACGCGCTGACCCTCGAGCACGGACCCAGCGGTCCGGTTCGCCAAGTCGTCGCCGGCTAGTTCGCGATCCGGCGGATCTACGTCGTGATTTGATCGCGACCAGTTAGGTGAGTATCTCGCCGGTATCGACGCTCCGCACGAGGACCTGATCTTCCGTCACGTCATAGATCGCGAACTGGTCCCACGCTCGCGCGAGCTCTCGCGCAAACTCGACGCTCTGGTCGAGCAACGCGAACCCCTCTTCGACGGGCCAGGCGCCCATCGGGTCGCGACCAATCGTGTGACGGAGTCGCACGCCTCGACGTTGCAGGTCGGCGAACAGTTCGGTGCGACGCTCCGCGTTCTCGTCGGCGTGCAGTTCACTGCTGAAGGGATTGTCCGACGTCAGCACCGTGAAGGGACCGAGTTCGCGCGCCGCCTCTTGGGCACCCACCCACTCCCCGGTCGACACCTTGACGACCAGTTCGGTGGGCGGCACCTGATAGCTCTTCACCAGTGACGGCGTCAGTCGGGGTCGCGCTACGGCCGATTCGGAGAAGGCGACCGCCGCTCGCGTGGTGGCCGACGTCCGGGGACTGGCCGTGATGTCGAAGGCGTGTTGCGTGAAGGGCAGCTCGACGTAGTACATCGGGGAGTGAACCACCTCGCGAAACTTCGCCACGAAATCGCGCGCCACCTGAACGTCGACGAGCGTGTCGTTTCGTCCCTGGACGATCAAGAACGGTGGCGCGTCGGCCCCGATGCGTTCGTAGGGCGACATGGCGCGATACACCTGTTCGTTGCCTTCGAAGGGCACCTGCACGATCCGGTGTTCCAACAAGCTCATGAGTCCTCGACCGAGTCCGCGCCAGTGCGCCTGGTCGCCCGTCGTCTCCAGGACGCCGTAGAACGGCATGGCCCCACGCACCGACCAATCGGTGACGTCGGTCAGGTCCTGCGGCCGCCAGGTCGGGTCATTGGCAGTCAGCGCCACGAGCGCCGCCAACTGCCCGCCGGCCGAGCCACCGGCGATGACGACTCGTTCGGGATCGCCGCCGTAGAGGGCGACGTTCTTCTTCACCCAGCCCAGGGCCCGAGTGACGTCGTGGATCTGGGCGGGCCACGGGTGACGAGGAGCCAGTCGATAGTTCGGTACGACGGCGATCCAGCCGCGCCGCACGAACTCATGCAGCATGGGCCGTCCCTGTTCGCGCTTGTCCCCCATCATCCACGAACCGCCGTGGACGTAGAGCACCACCGGGGCGTGCAACGGCGTCGTGGACGTGCGCCACACGTCGAGTCGTTGACGAGCCAATGGCCCGTAGACGACGTTCTTCACGAGCTGCATGTCGCGCGGATGAAACGGGAACTGCATCGCGGTTCGCCACCACGCGCCGAAGAGGTCGTCACGCGCGTGAGGGATCGTGAGCGGTGCGACCGGCGAGTGCGCCATCGAGCGGCGCACGATCCGCCGGGCGTAGAAGGCGATGAAGACCAACGTCACGTTCTCCGCCAGCGACACCCCCGCCAAGACCACCACGAGGAGGCTCAGCCAGGCGTCGCTCGGCCACCCCCACCACGCCAGCAAGCCCAGCAGCGCCATCTGGGTCACCATGCCCTGAACCGGGAGCTCGCCGGCCGCCCAGCCCACGGGGTAGGCCAGAATGGCCGAGAGTCCGCGTCGACCCGGTCGCAGCGCCGTCGCCGCCGACAGCACGAGGAACGCGCTCACCAGCACCACGAAATAGGCCATCTATCTAGTCTGCCGGTTCGGTGGGGCCCCGTGTCCCAATATCTAGGCTGGAGTCCATGTCGAGCTGGCCGGATTCACTGGAGAAACTGCGCGGCACCATTGGCGTGTGGACCTTTGCTCAGGAGTCGGTGGCGGCCGATCGCAGCGGCGACATCGCCTCCGAGCTCGAATCACTGGGCTACTCAGCGATGTGGCTGCCCGAGGCGTGGGGTCGTGAGGCCCTCACGAACGCCGGGCTGATGTTGAGGGCCACGTCGTCGCTCATCATCGCCACCGGCATCGCCAACATCTGGGCCCGCGACGCCGTCGCCGCGCACAACGCCGCCAAGACCCTGAACGCGGCCTACGAGGATCGTTTCGTCCTGGGCCTCGGCGTCAGCCACCGGCCGCTCGTCGAGCGACTTCGCGGTCACGAGTACGCGACCCCGGTGGCGGCCATGCGCGACTACCTCACGGCCATGGACGCGGCCCCCATGAGGGCGCCCGAGGGTCAACTGCGCTACGCCCGGGTCATCGCCGCGCTCGGTCCAAAAATGCTCGAGGTAGGCGCTACGCTCGCCGACGGCGTGCATCCCTACTTGGTGACGCCGGAACACACCGCTCGGGCCCGCAGCGCGGTCGGCGACACGTTCATCGGCGTCCAACAGGCCGTCGTGCTCGGAGAGAGCCGCGAAGAGTACCTGCATCGCGCTCATACCCACCTCGGGTTCTACACGGGATTGGAGAATTACAAGAACAGTTGGCGCCGGCTCGGATTCACCGATGAGGATTTCGTGCGCGGCGGTTCCGATCGACTCTGTGACGCCCTGGTCGTTCACGGTGACGAGAACACCGTGCTCGAACGCGTCAACGAACACCGTGACGCCGGCGCCGATCACGTCTGTCTCGAAGTATTCGGCGACGCCACCAACGCTCCGCCGTTCGCGGAGTGGCGCCGTCTCAGCTCCATCTTCTGAGAGGCCGAGCGGCTAACTCTCGTCGCCGCCGGGACCGTAAACGATGACGCCGCGGTCGCGCGGGCCCGACGATCCCCGGAGCAACCGAAAGAACGATCCGATGATGAAGAGCGTGGCGAATTCGAGCCCGCCGATGACGACCCAGCCGATGGTGACCCAGAAGAGACCCACGACGAGTCCTTTCAGGAAGCCGTCGCGCACCATCGCGGCGATCCACAGCGGTATCCAGGCCACCATCCAACTGACGAAGGGAGCCACGAACGCCGCCGCGATTCTCCGACGCAGTCCCAGGTACATCCCGAAGAGCGCCGTCGCGCCGAAGCCGACCCAAAGGGCGTCGTGGTGGGCGCCGCGGCTCGCTTCGACCATGAAGATCACGACGGCCATGACGATCGACCAAACGATCATCGGGGCGGTGACGTTCCCGCGCGCCCGATTTCTCGCTTGGACGAACACGGCGCTCATGACTCCAAACTAGTCAAGGACCCCAGGACGACACCGTTTCTTTGACTGTACGCTGGCACCTGTGACCCTGGGCGTCCTCGCACTTCTTGGCTCGGGTGAGATTGCCCCCAGCATGACCAAAGTGCATCGTCAGTTGTTGAAACGCCTCGACGCGGTACGCGCGGTCTCGCTCGACACGGCCTACGGCTTCCAGGCCAACGTGCCGCAGATGACCGAGAAGATCGTGGACTATTTCGCGACGTCGTTGCGCGTGCCCATCACGCCTCTGCACTTCACCCTGTTCGAAGGTTCGAGCGAGGTGGAACGCGCCGCGTTCCGTCAAGACGTCCGAGCGGCCAACTACGTGTTCGCCGGTCCCGGCTCCCCGAGTTACGCCCTCCATCAATGGGCGCCTTTGGGTTTGGCGGAGGACCTGCGTGGGACTTTGCGGGCGGGCGGCGTGCTCTGTTTCGCGTCGGCCGCCGCCCTCACGTTGGGTTCCCTCACCGTCCCGGTCTACGAGATCTACAAGGTCGGGACCGCGGCTCACTGGCTGCCCGGATTGGACGTCTTGGCCATAGTCGGAATCCGTGGCGCCATCATCCCCCACTACGACAACGCCGAGGGCGGCAATTACGACACCCGGTTCTGCTACCTCGGGGAAGAACGACTGGTCGAGCTGGAGCGACAGATTCCCGACGATACGGGTATCCTCGGGGTCGACGAACACACCGCGGGCATCATCGACCTAGAGCAAAAGACCCTCACCGTCATGGGCAAGGGCGCCGTCTACTGGCGGCGACACGGTCAGGCGCGGACCTTCGAAAGCGGATCGGTGACCCCCCTGGACGAACTCCAGTCCTTTGAGCCCGAAACCGCCTCACCGATCGCAACTCCCGTGCCCGAGCTCAACGAAGTCGCCCAGCTGGTGGCGGCTGCCGAAACGGGCGGCCCCGAGTCGATTGAGGCCATCGCGCGTCTAGCGCGGATGGCGAGTACCGGAGGGAGCGGTCACATCGACCCGACGACCCTGGTGAATGGGTTGCTCGCGCTCCGTATCAGTGCGCGCGATTCCAAGGACTTCGCCCTCGCCGATCGCATTCGTGACGTCCTCGTCAGCTCTGGCATTGAAGTCATGGACACGCCTGACGGCTCGACTTGGTCGATCAAGTAACCACGTCACCATCATCACCAAAGTGAATTGACGTTTCACCATCGCGCGCACCACGAAAAATAAAGAGACCCCCTCCTTTCGGAGGGGGTCTCTTCCGACATCAATTCAAACGAATTACTTTACTTGGTTGTACTTCACACTCGTCTGCCCGCCGTTGGCGAAGCGGATGATGAAGGTGTGAACGCCCCTGTGCGACGTCTTCGTCGTCGTGACCCAAACGGTCAGCAACTTGCCGTTGTCGCCAGCGACTTGAACCCTCGTACCCTTGTTGTTGCTGGTGATCTTGGGCTGGCCGTAGAAGTGGCTACCAGAGATGGTGACCTTGGACTTCTTGCCTGTGTGCACGACACCGTTCACGTGTGTCGCCTTGGGAGAAGGCGTTATCGTGTTCGGGTTCGGTCCACCGTTCAGCGGGAAGGTACCAGAGCCACCGTCGGGGTTGGTCAGCGTGATCGTGCTCGACGTGCCAGATGTGGCGTTCGAGTCAGTGGTCACGAGCAACGTAACGGTGGTGGGGGTTGAGGCGACGGCCAGGACGGTGTAGTCCGGGTTGGCGCTCGAGGCGGTAATGCCCGACTCGAAGCCGGTGCCGTTGATCACGATTTCGGCGTTGGTCGTGAACGTCGGTACGTAGTACGTACCCGTCACGGCCGGGACCGGGTTGATCGTGATGTCACTCTGCACCGTCACCGAACCAGCACCCAATGGGTTGGTAACGACCAGGCCGTCGAGAATCGGCGTACTGCCCGAGAAGCTCACTGGCGTGACCAGCACCTTAATGGTGTTGCAGGTGTCCAGCGGAAGCGTTCCCGCCGGCGACGTGAAGCCGGTGCACGGGTCAGTCGCGAGGGCCGAGTTCGAAACGGTCGCTGGGCCGAAGGTGTCAACACCCGCGACGGCGCCCGAAACGACCGCCCCTGCTACGAAGCCAGTACCGGTGATCGTGATCGTCGTTGGCACACCATCAAGGATGGGCTTTGGCGTTACCGCGTTCGGGGTGGTGATTGCCGGAGCGGCAGTGATGGTGAACAAGTTGGCGAAGGTTGTCGCGCCGCCATTGGCGTTCGTAACCGTTGCCGACTCAAGACCAACCGTGGCGGTCGCAGGAATGGTAAGCGTTCCAAAGATGCCGTTCGGCGTAACCGAGGTCACCGTGGCGGTGCCACCCGTGCCACCGACGGTGGCGCTTGCCAACGTCACCGTCGCGCCGGCCAAGAAGCCAGTTCCCACGATGTGGAACGGCACGGCCGTCGAGCCAACTGCCACGTCTTCAGCCGCATTGCCCCCAACCCCGTTCGTCTTGTAGAAGTTGCTCAAGACGGAGCTAGTGACGATGTACGTGGTGACCGGGTCGGCCTGAATGGTGATCGACGGCGTGCTCGCTTGCGACACGGTGTTGCCAAAGGTGAACACTACGGTGTCGCCAGCCGCGATGGCGTTCGAGTAACCGGCGATCGTCGCTGACGTCGCGGAGACGAGCGTCAACCCCGCCGTGCAGCTAACCGCCGGTGCGGAGACACCGAGTGGCGTCGTAACTACGTACGAGCAGAATGGAGTACCGCTCGTCGGGAACAGTGTCCCCGTCGCCGTGAGGGTCGGAGCAGTGCCGGCCGGTATAACCGTCGGACTGATGCTCGTCACCGTGGGCTGACCGGAGACCGTGAAGGCTCCCGCGAACGTCGCGGCGCCGTCGTTCGGAACGTTGATCGTTACCGGCGCGCCTACGCCACCCGAGTCAGTCAAGGTGATCGAATCAGTGCCGTTCAACATCGTCGGGTTGGGCGTAATGGTGACCGTCGCCGTCGTCGTTGAGTCGGTAATCGTCTCGTCGACCACACAGGTGACATTCGGGTCAGAGGCCGCGCAACTCATGTTGGGAGTTACTCCGTTGCCGACCACGAAGTTCGTGCCGGTCACACCAATCGTGAATCCGGCGGAGCCGGGGGTCAGGTTGCCAACGGACGTCACCGCGGTGATCGTCGGTCCAGCAAGGATGTTGATCGTACCTGCGTACGTCTCAAGACCATCGGTGAAGGAGATCGGAACGGACGCCGTAGCGGGGGTTCCGGCCTTGACACTGATGGTGGTGGTGATGTTCGTAGTGGTGTCGTTGGTGATCGGACCGAAAGTGACGGCCGGGTTCGTTGAAGTACCTGTCCAGGCAGTAGTAGCGGAGCCGTCGGTCGCCTGACTCAACAACAAGTTGAGCGTCGCACCACTGGCGCCAGCGCCAACCGCGTTCACCGCGCCGAAGGGGGCTACGCCCGCGCCGGTCGGGACGACATTAGCGGTTGCCAGCGTTGTGCTGGTAATCGCGCCGCCCGTGGTGAAGTGGAAGAACGCAGGAGCCACTTCGACGCCGCCCGCACCGTTAAGAATCGTGGCCTGCACGCGGTCGTTGATCGACTGCGGGTCAGAGTTGTCGATGATCTCAGCGCCAACGCCTGCCGCACCACCGGTGTGGTTGAGGGTTAGTGCCGGTGAGACGCCTACAACCAGTCCGGTGACCGATGTAACGGTCACGGTCTCCGGAGCCAAATAGAACGCGTCCGGCTGAATCGTCAAGGAGTCGCCCACCAGGATGTTTGGAGGGCCAGCGACGGAATTATTGACCACGGAGTTCAACGTGATGGCGTTCTGGCCGGGAACGGCCGAAACCGTCAAGTGATCGCCGGTGTCGCCGGAGCGAACCTTGGGAACGGTGACCGACAAGGTCGCCGTGTTGCCGTTCACAACCGCGACCGTGCCAGTGACACCGTCACTGTCAGCCACGTTACCGGGGGTGAAGCTCTGGAAGCTCACGGCCGCACCGGTAGTGAAGCCGAAGCCCGGCAGGTAGGCGTTGATCGAGTACGTACCCGGGTCGAGGGTGGTCAAGTTGGCACCGGTGCCCGACGCCGAGAAGTTGAAGAACGGGTACGCGGTGACCGGGTTGGTCGGAGTGCCATAGTCGACATAAATTGGCGTCGAGGTCTCGGTGTTCGTGCCGTTATTGATCGACAGCGTATTTACGACACCGCCGGGCGGGGGCCCAACCAAAGCCGGGAACGGGAACTCAACCGTCACGCCAGCGGCGTGAGCGAATGCCGCGCCACCCGCGCTCGTGATCGTAAGGACGTTACCCGCCAGGGTGCCCGTGACCTTCTCGGTCGATGCGCCGTCAATGATTGTGGCGGTCGTCGGCGACTGGAGGCCTGTAGCGTCGGTGAGCGTCAATGAAGTTCCTGCGGCGAGAACAGCTGCCGTGGTGGTCGACGTGGCGTAGCGCGGTACCTTCACAAGGACCGTCGCGGTGTTGGTCGCGTCGACCGCGGTCACGGTGCCCGTGAGTGACTCACTCGCGTTGGTGACGCCGGCTCGACTCACCTTAACTGTCGAACCAGTCGTGATGGGGAACGTGGTAGTGCCCTGGACCGTAACGACCGATGCCGTGCCGGGAGCCAGGAATCCGTGGACCACACCTAGTGCGGGGGCGACCGGAGCAGCCGGACCCGCGACCGTATTGGTCGGAGCCTTTCCAACGCCGATCAAACCAACGCCCGAGACGTTGGACGTGTCGGGGTTGACCACGGACACGGTGAGTTCATCACCAGCAGGTGTCGCCGCGGTGCCAACAGTTATTTGGGCGGTCATCGTAGTGCTGTTCACGAAAGTGGGATTAGCAATGGTGACAGCCGGGTCAACTGGAACCGACACGATGGTCAAAACGGCACCCAACTCGAAGCCGGTGCCACTAACGGTGACCGTCTGCGTCGAAGGGTTGACGAGGGGAATACCGAGTTCATTGGGAGTTACACCGGTGATCGACACGACCGTCGGTGCGCCATTCACGGTGTAGGTAGTCGTCGTAGCGCCAACGGCGCCAGTTGGCCACGTCGATGAGATGAGAACGGTGTAGGCACCGGGCGTCGCCGCGGGGCCGGGGTTGTTGTTAACCGTGAAGGAGAGTGTGGTACCCGAATTGCTCAAGGTGGTAGCGCTGATCGTCGGGGTCGTCGATCCGACGACGCCGCTCGGCACAACGGTAACCACTGAGTTGTTCAGGAACGTTCCGGTCACGCTCACGGTGGAGGCCGCGCCCCCGGAGGTGCCTGAGTTACCAGCAACCGTCTTAACTTGCGGTCCGTTGTCGACGCCGAGGCCTACGGCGAACGTCACCGTGCCATTGTCGTCGGTCAAGGTGACCGGGTAGAAACCGGGAGTCGTCGCGGAAGTCGTGCTAATGGTTGCCGTGAGCACGGTCGCGCTGGTCTCGGCCACGTTGGTAAAGGTGACGCCAGGAGCGGTCGTAGTGACCGTCACGTTCCCACCGATCGCCTGGTCAAACGCCATCCCCGTCCCTTGAAGAACGAAGTTGCCAGAGAAACCTTGACCAACGATGGCAAAGCCACTGGCGCATGTCGGATTAGCGGCCGTCGTGGCGTTGGTGCAGACAATTGTCGGGGCGGTGGTAGCTGCGCTCGCAGTACCAGATAAGGCCATCGCTGGCAAAGCAGCGGCGACCATGACGGCGCCGACAGCAAACGTCTTTACCAATGGTCGAGATATCCGTCGCAAGGTATTCATAAAGAATCCTTCCTTCGTAGCGGCGTTCGTGTTCACTTCACTCCATTCACAGGGGCCGACTCCCATCGACCTACTTAATTTGAGGTAATGCGGCACAGCAGAATATGACATGAGGCGCACGCCCCGTGACAATCCACGACGGCTTCCTCTGCAGTCAGTATAGATAACGCCAAAGGCTCGGAGCGAATACTGAAATGTATTCTTCATCAGGCAAAGTTCAACCAAACTCTCACGTTAGACTTTACGAAATACCTGATTAGAACCGGAAAATATCGAGTGCACTTGCGCGCGCGCTGTGGAAAAGTCCACCACCTGAAAAACGTCACAGAGTCGTAACTCCCTTATTTGTCGCGAAGTTGTGGCGGCGCAGCGCGCACTTCGTCTGTGCAGCGCACGTTTCAACGTCAACATTGCGAGCGTCGAATCATCACTTTGCATTCGAATCTTCAGTCGCGATCTCGCCCATCAAGTCCCATCGAATTGATTGTCGCGAACAAGACCGCCGACGCCAATCGATCTTTTCGCAAGCGAATGTAACAGTCGTGTGACACTCCACACGCCCGTCGAACCAATTCGAGAAAACTTGACGACAACACTCCAACCCTGTCGCTTCACGGCGCATTGCGGCCAACGAGCGGTCGCCTTTGCGCCTATATATACGTGTAAAGGTCCGCATTCCAATTTCCATGGATTATGGCCCTAAAAAGCCCCAAAAATGGTCAAATTATGGGGAAATACGGGGATTTCCAGCTACGCCACGGCGCAACGGTTGGGGCCTAACTCCAGTTGGAGCGACTCGTCATTGACGATCTCTCGACCGGCGTTGATGAGGACGATGTGCTGGTAGTTCGGGGGTCGATCCTTCACGTTGGCGAGCGCCCATGCGACAAATTCGGATTCGCCGAGGGCCAGGGCCGGAAGGGTGAGTCGAAGCTCGCCGAGGGTTCGCGCCACGAACTCATGGGCCCTTACTTCCACCACCGCGCCGTAGTGCGCGGGGAAGACCATGATGTCGTCGCCGAGCGGCAACACCCGTTCGTGCACACTTCGGTACAGGCTGTGCGCGAACGCTTCGGCCTGATCGGCCAGGTCCGGTCGTCCGACGCTCTCGAGGAACACGGTGTCGCCGGTGAAGACCGCGGAGTGACCCAACTGGTACATCGTGGAACCTTCGGTGTGACCGGGCACGCTGACCGCCGAGACGGTCAACTCCACGCCCGGTGCCAGTTCGACGCTTCGCCCGTCTCGCAGCGGTTCGAAGTCGAAGGTGAAGTCGTCCGAAGGGTTCAACCACAGCGCGGCGCCAGTTCTGGCCACCAGATCACGAGCGCCGCTGAGGTGATCGGCGTGCAGGTGGGTGTCGAGCACGTGGGTAATGGTCCAAACATGATCGGCGGCGACCGAAAGGTACTGTTCGAGTTCGAGTGACGGGTCGATCACGACGCAGTTTGTTCCGGCGCCAATGGCGTAAGAAAGACAGCCTTTGCCCCGACGCCGCAGTTGCACCACGGTGGCGCCGCCGAATTCTCCTTCCACCAGGTCGTATGTCGACGCCCACGCGCCCATGCCGCCTTCGAGGACGTCGCTGGCGATGTCGTGGCGGGCCAGGATCTCGGCCCCCTGGAGCGCCCGGGTGCCCTTGGCGCAGATCATGACCAGGCGTTGGTCCCGCGGGACCTCGTCGATTCGTTGCTCCAGCGTGTTCAACGGGATGTTGTGGACGCCGGGAATCTTCCAGTCGGTCACCTCGTCGAGGTCGCGCACGTCGAGCAGGTAGGGACAGTCGTCGGTATCGAGCAGGGGAAGGAGTTCGTAGGTGGTGATACCGGAGATCAAATGGGCGCGAGCCACGCGAAAAGTCTACGGCTAGATTCGCTGGGATTGGCTAAAAAGCCGCTTACGAAGGAATGGTCATGGTCGAAGCACGAAATGTCAACGTTGCTGAAGCGCTCGCGCTACTCGGTGAGGGCGCCCTTCTCTTGGACGTTCGCGAAGACAGTGAATGGGAGTCTGGTCGAGCACCGAACGCCACGCACGTGGTCCTGAACGAGGTGCCCGACCACCTGGAGGAGTTCTCGAACGATCGATTGATCGTGTGCGTCTGTCGCTCCGGTGCTCGTTCGGGACGGGCCGCGAAGTTCCTGGTCGAACAGGGTCGCGACGCCGTCAATCTCGAAGGCGGCATGTTGGCCTGGCACGCCGACGGCGAGCCCCTCGAGGGCGACATCGACGATCCCACCATCATCTAAGAAGTCGTTCGTGACGCTCGATTCCGGACCAATTAAGACACTTTCGGCAGCGGTTCGAGAAGGTCGCCTCACAGTGACGACCCTGGTCACGGCATCAATCGAACGACTCGTCGCGGCCAATCCCACCTTGAATGTCCTGGCCGAAGCGGCGTTCGACGACGCCCTCGAAGCGGCGGCGGCGATGGACCGCGGAAATCGGGCAATTGGACCTCTGGCCGGGGTGCCGACCCTGATCAAGGACCTCGAAGACTGGCGAGGTCATCAAACTCGAAAGGGATCGATGGCGCTGCGCGACGTGGCGCCGGCGACGACCAACGGCGTCGTGCCCCAGCGCCTTCTCGACGCCGGTGCGGTCATCGTCGGTAAGTCGACCCTGCCCGAGTTCGCCGTCGAGGGTTACACCGCCAACCTCTTGACCGGCGTGACCCGCAACCCCTGGAACACCGATCTCTCGCCCGGTGGTTCCAGCGGCGGTTCGGCCGCGGCCATCGTCGCGGGACTGGTTGGTGTCGCTACCGCCACCGACGGCGGCGGATCGATTCGCATCCCGGCGTCGTTCTGCGGACTGGTCGGCCTCAAGCCAACCAACGGGGTGATCGGGCGATGGCCGGCCCACGATTGGATCGACTATTCGACCGATGGACCCTTCGCCACCTCGAGCGACGACCTGCGACTGCTCCTGGACGTCATGGCCGGTCCGGTCGCCGGTGACCCGACGGCGCCGACGAGGGCGTTCCTGGCTCACATGTCACGACTGGACGGGCGTCCGTTGCGCGTCATTGCCGCGGAGCGAACGTCTCCCTTTGGTCCGCTGCCCGAGGGAGTGGACAGGGCGTTCCACGAAGCCGTGAGCGCCTTCGCGGACGTGACCAAGACCACGATCTCGTGGCGCGACGCCGAAGGATTCTTCCTCGACGGCGATCCGGACCTCGACTGGTTCATCGTGACGACCGCGGAACACGTCGCGTCGCTCGGCCGGACGTGGGTCGAAGAGCACATGGGTGAGTTCCACGTCTCGTCCCAAGAGTTTCTGACGTCGGGCCTCGCCGTCACGGCCGAGGAGTACCTCGCGGCCCGTCGCCGCCGATTCCAGTACGTGCGCACCATGGACGAACTCCTCGGCGACGACGGAGTACTGCTCACGCCGACCTTGGCCGCCGAGGGATGTATGGCCGACGGTCGCCTACGACCGGACGCCGACGTGCACGGGTTACCGCCCGAGGTCTACTCAACCGCGGTGCAGAACGTCACCGGTCACCCGGCCCTCACGCTCCCGTTCGGCCTGTTACCCACCGGACTTCCCTTCGGTCTGCAGATCACGGGCGCGCACTACGACGACTACCGGTTGCTTGACATCGCCGACATCATGGAAGCGGCGTACCCGTGGGCGAGGACGGCGCCCGGCTACGAGTCGCTCGCCACCATCCTCACCTTGTAGCTGAAGACGAACCTTCGGAAACGTCGATCGCCTCGCTTCAAAGCGCTGCGGGTCACGGCGTCCCGTGGCTGCCCTCCTCTTCGAAAACCCTCGAACGGCGCTAATCGTCGACGAATTGGGGATGATTTGGCCTTTACTTGAGCCTCAGAACCGATAATTAATCGGGTATGGCCCGGGCAAAACATTGAACGAAGATTCGTGCCAAACTCAACGGGACCCAATTACGACTTGAAGTGCCGACCGTACCTCACGAAGCATCAACTAGGAGAGATTTGTCACGACGCTTCAATGTCCTACGAGCAGCCGGAGTGATGCTGACCGGCCTGCTCATGGTCGGGGCCATCGCGACGCCGGTCGGGGCAACGGGTACGTTGCCACCCAATAACCCATCGACCAATTTGACGCCCTCCCCGAACTTCCTGTCGAGCGGCTTCTGTCACGAAACGTCAGTGGCGACGCCGTGCACGAACCCTTGCGTGCAGATGGTCGGTCAGGGATCGAATCAGCATCCCGTGTTCCCGGCGTTCAGTGGGACGCCGACCTGCACGAAGTTCGTTCTGCGCGCACTCAACGTCGCACGATCCCATGAGGGACTCCCGGCAATTGTTCTGCCGACCAACTGGTTCCAATTGAAACCGCAAGAACAGCTTTTCGTGATCGTGGACCTCGAACGAACGGCCCGGGGCCTGCCGCCTTATCTGGGTCTGAATCGCCAGCTCCACGCTTCGGCCCAGTCGGCCGCGGCCCGCGCGACCGACCCGGCCTACGCCAGTGGATTTCGCGCGGGGCTCGATCCTCAAGGCGTGCCCGGCATGGGAAGCACGATGGCCATGGGCTACACCCCGCTCGCGGCCGACTACGAATGGATGTACCAAGACGGATGGGGCGGCAGTTCCTCGTTGACCCCGAACATCGCCTGTACCTTCGCCGGCGCCCTCGGTTGCTGGGGTCACCGCGATCAACTGCTCGGCTTCGACGGTACTTACAACTTTGGCGTCGGACTGCACTGCACGACCTGTGAGATGGGGACCGGTTTCGCGATTGTGAACGGCTCCGGATCGTTCACCAGTCTCATCGAACTTCCGGCCGGCACTCCGCCGCCCATGTACTTCACCTGGGCCAAGAACGTCGTACCGTTCCTTAAACTCTGAATTGAACACGGGCTGAGGACCAAGAGCGGCTCGATGGTGATTCCATGATGAGTCTGTAGGGGTTCAGCGACTCAGTGAAACTGACTATGCGGTCACGCCACACCGTCCGAATCGTTTTGGACCAATGGAAGGTGTTTCAGGAGTTTTTGGCGTAGATATACACGTACGATTGCCCAAAGAGTAAGTAGTAGTTACTTTGGAACCACGTCTCGAAGCTCGTGCTCCACGGGATGACAGTGGCGTACGGCTGAGTCATCACGACGTACTGCGCCGACTCAAAATACGACTGCCACTCCGCCGTGAAGTTGGGGGCCGCGGCGATCAGCCCATAGCCCCACGCCAGCCACATGCCGTTGGGGTCAACGACCTCGGGGCAGTACGGATCGGTCGAGTCCAGACGGTTCGCAAACACCCCGTAGGAGACTTGGCTGTAGACGACGCACGATCCGGCGGGAATGAGATTGGTGATCGCCGAGTACGGATACGTCTCCCCATACGCGGGCGTGAAGCTCGAGTAGAACGACGTGCCTTCGATGATCAGGGCCACCACCAGCGCCGCGCCCCCCAGGGCGCACAGCCGGGGGGCATTCCGCCGAAGGCCCAGTGGAGCCCGATTGGCGCGGACGAAGGTACGGATCGGCGCGCCGAGGCGGGCCACGCTGACGCCCAAGACCCCGACGATAAATGGGGCGGTGAAGTATCCGTAGTAGACGTAGAAATTGGACGCGATGAGAAGTCCGCCCACCGAGATCAGCGCCGCCAACAGTAGGTAGACATCGACGGTTTCGTGTTCGACACGTCGCGCGTAGGCGCCGGCGACGAGGACGAGGAGTACCACGAACACGGCGACGACTTCTCTACTGGTGGGCGCGAACGACGTGTAGAGAAAGCCCGACATCGCCTTCAATCGATACAAGAATCCTTCATTGCTGTTGGTATTGGCTTTGCGAACGATCTGCTCGACGAAAACTTGCGAGACGAAGTTTTTGGGCGCCCACAGGAAGAACGGCAGACAGAGCGCAATGAATCCCGCCGCTGTCGCGCCGATAAACACGAAGACCCGACTGCGATAACGAGGCACCAGGCAGATAACCAGCGCGACGAACGGGAAGACGGCCCATAGTTTGACGAGCGCGGCGACGCCAAAGAGGAGGCCACCCACGGCGAGTCGGCGCGTGCTCGCGTCACCGTCCTCGTTACGTGGAAAGACAGCTAACGAACCGAGCAGGATGAAGCAGATGAGGTAGGGCTCCAATCTCACCCCGGAACTCACAAAGGCGGCCACGGGCATCAGTGCGAGGCCCGCCCCAGCGATCAGCATGGCGGTGCGCCCACGGTGTCGAATCAGCCAGGCCAGCAGACTGGCGTTGAGCGCCGTTACGAAGGCGCCGACCACGCGTGCGACGACGAACCCATCGTGAGTCCCAATGACCCGACTAATGAGTGCCACCGGACTCATCAGCAACAAGATGCCCGGCGGCTGAACGAAAGTGAAGTCTCGATAGGGCAGCGCTCCTTTTGCCAAACGGAACGCGGCTGCGAAGTAGACGCCCGAATCGGGAAAGTTAAGTAATCCGGGCACGGTCAATTGCCAGAGCGAAAGACCGAGACTCAGTAGTCCGACGCCAATCGCAATGGCGTGACGTTGGGACAATCTGAAGCGCTCGGGCGTCCGCGTTTCAATTGTCTGGTCCACCCACCGAATTTAGGCGACCGATTACGCGCGCGTCTGGTCGTACATGGCGCCAGCCAAGCGCCTTACGCATCGCCCGGTCAAGTTCTCCGAAAACCCGACAAAAGCCAGCAATTGCTTGCTGGGATTCTTGAATGGCGCCTGGTGTAATCGTCTCGTCGGCCAGCCCCACGAAGCTGCGAGGCGTCGGCCAACGCTGCCCTCGTCGTATCGCGCCGAGAATCGAGTTCTCAGTTTGCGGCCCTAGGTGTAACTCCCGGGTCCGTTGTTCGACCCGCCGAAGACGGAACTCTTCCATCTACTCGTTATTGTCGTATCAAACCTCGACCACCGTTCGCGCGCATGTAGAAGGGAACTTCAGTCGCATTATCCCCAACATTGTCACGAGCGTCCGTCAGACGCGAAGGGATGGCCAGGACGAATGCTGCCAAGAACAGCGACACGACCTGGTCTCTCAAGATCTCGTGCGGGTAGACCAGATTGACGTAACCCGTGCAGAGACTGATGGCAATCTGAGGGAGGGCTACGAGCTGCACCACGTTGCGCATTCGGAGAATCTTGATTAAGGCGGCACCGTAGAGCACCAAATACGCGACCAACATCGGCGCGACCAAACTCCCGAGCTGCGATTCAAGGAAGTTCCCACTCAGTAATTGATCGCTGAATCTGAACGCTTGGTGCCAGCCCTCGAAAGGAACCCCGAAAACGGCGCTGCCATAGTGATTTGGGAACTGGTGAAACACCGAATGGACGTAGATGTACCAGAGCCCAAGTACCGGAATACCGAGACAGAGGAGGCCGGCCCGGAATAGTCGAGAGCGTCGCCGGGCCTGCGCGTCGCGTGCTTGCCAGAGTTCCCATACCGCCAAAGCGAGCACGACGAAGACGTAAGGCTCCTTGTCGAGACAGAGCATCACCGAAAGTGGGCCCAACAGCCAGAGGTTGGGCCGTGGCTGCATAAACACGAACAAGATAATCAATACCAGCGCCAATCCGACGGGCTCGGTGGTGGAATTCATCGTGGCGAACAATATGCCTGGCTGCGCGGCAAAGGCCAACCCCCACCAGGGCGAGAGACCAAACTTCGCTGCCACTTTGCTGAGAAAAAAGCACCCAAGTCCGACCCCGATCAGCGAGAGGAGCGCGAGGGCTAAGGGAACCATGGCGTGGTGGCCCAAAGAAAGAAGAGCCGCCAGCCATCCCTGAAGGGGGTGGCCGTAACGGTAGGGCGCGAAGTCGATCAGCGTATGTGGCTTGCCCCGAGCGAAGGGGTCAAGGGCAATCGCGTAGTAGTAGACCCCGTCGTAGTGGGAACCCGGTGGCACGAAGTTGAAACCTTTGTCAATCTGACGAGCCAAGCTCGCCATAGGCTCGTTTGCCTCCATGTGGATGTAATAAGTCGGATTGAATCGCCAATTGGTACTGCTAACCATCGTGAAGTAAGCCACGATGATGCCGAGAGCAGAGCACCTTGTTGCCACTGCGTTCGAGGATCGAGCACCCGCGGTGCGTAACGACGCGGCCCATCTCGAGACTTTCATCGGCGCCCCGAACTAGAAATCTCGTGCAGAAACGCCATAGAACGAACCTCTACCCTTTTCGGCGAGGCAGTTGGTTCGTTCCTCACTGTGACCCTTTCTAGCGCGCCGCTCGACCCAATGCTCGCAGAAGCTCTCGAAGGTCTGGCCGAACGAAACACTTTGGTTCCAATTGATCGAGAAGTGAGCGGCCCAAGTTAGCCGAGAGAAATTACCTCAAGAACAATTGCCAGAGCCAGATTGTGACCCGGTGAGCCACACGAGTAGCGCTTGATCCGCGCTTGTTCGCGTCGGCGGACCGAGAGTGGCGAGCAGGAGGTTCTTGACTTCTGCGGGGTCGACGCCAGTGTTCCAAAAGACCACGGCACCGACGCCATTGTTTGACAGGAAGGCGCACAAGGCTTTTCCGGCGTCCACCCCAACTCCCGGTGCCGGGTAGACAGCGCTCGCACCGTTCTGTGCGGCTACGAATGACTCTTGGATGAATGGCGGCGCAAGCAGTGGCGTGGTTGGGGTCCCCGCGTTAGAGGGCCCTTGCACGACGACGTACCCGCCAGTGATGCGAAAGCGCATGCCGTCAGCGGCCTGCCAATACATGGCCTCGGTCCACGGGAAGATGGTGTACGGATAGGTAAGCACGACCGTCCCCGACGGGATGGCGTCGAGCGTGGCAACTGTATCGGCCCCCGGTAACGCCTGTGACACGAGAGGTGCGCGAGGAATAATGAAGGCGAACGACGCCACGAGCACAATAACTCCCGTCAGCGCTGCACCCAGTTTCCAGGTGGCACGCGAAGAGATCGCGTAAAAGAGCCGATCCGCGCCGATCCCAAGCACGATCGCCACGAACAAAGCGGCCACGAGGCCAAAGCGGGCTGGCACAACGCTGTCCAGCAAGGGAAGATGCGCGAGTAGCGCCTCCGGCATCGGAAATCCCGTCGCCCGGTTATCGATCATCAAAGACGGCCCGAGCGAGAAGATGATTGCGACAAGCGCCAACAAGGCCGAAACCAGCACCTTTCGCTCCCGTCGCCAAACGACAGCGACGCCACCAATGAGGATGACGAGCGGCAGACCTAAATAGGTAACGTTTTCCGTCACGTTGTAGGACATAAAACTGGCCGATATCTTCGCGAGCGCGCTTGGTGCGATGAGTTGGTTAGAGGTCGGAACGATGAATCCGAGTAGGTCGGCGCGATACAACTGAAGCGACGTCAAAGGTTGAGGTGGCCCGACCAGGTGCCCCGGCGCGAGCAACATCCCCCACAACATGTAACCAGTCATTGCTCCGAACACAACAATCGCCCAAGCACCGGCTCTCACGAGCTCGCCAAGCCGCTGGCGAAGTTCGCGATGGGCGCGGACCGCGATGAAGGCAAGACCAATCCCGACGACGACCCCTAGTAGGGCCAGTATCTCGGGGTCGATCAATGCCTGGGCTCCGGCGAGCGCGCCGAGTACCGCTCCCGTGATGATCGGACGGTGTCGTCTCGTAACGAGCAGTTCATAGATGCACCACACGATGAGCGGAGGAATCGGTACAAAGACAAGATCGAGGTGTATTTGACCTTGGCCAATCATGTACGGACCAAAACCGTAGAAGAGGCCGCCGACGAAGGCTGCGGGCCAACGAACCCAGGTGCGCAGCACCAGGAACATTGCCCCGGCTGAGCTCGCGAACGCCAAGCGGAGCAGCAGGTTGAAGGCGACCACCGGACCGACGCTGAGAGTCACGGGCGCGGCTAACAACCCGAGCAACGGACTCAGCGTGTTGTTCGCGAGATCCACCCCGATTGGATAGTTCAGATAGTTCGTTTGGTACAGGTCGAGACCGTGACGCAGAGCGTACGGTACCCACTCGAGGAACCACAGCGCCTGTTGCGGATCACCGTATCCTTGCCCCCACGGGCCGGCGATTATTCGCGACGAGTCCCACGGCGGCACGGGCCAAAAGAGCGCCACGGCCAGAGCAATGTAAACGGACAGGCATGCGACGATAATCCACGCGCGGCTGCGCCCACGAGCGTTATCGCCAGCCACCCCTGTTGAATCCAATGCCGACTGCATTGCCAAAACCTACTTTGGACGCGTCAATCAAATTCGGCTCGCGTTTTCAAACGTCCCCGATGACCCGAGAGAGCACATGACCTTGACCCCAAAAAGCGGTCCACGGATATGAGAGTTTGGTCGTGAGCTACCTGGAGGTAGTCATGCCCAAGAAATACCCACGAGAGCTCCGCCGGAGCGTCTGTGAGCGGATGCTCGCCGGAGAGTCGGTCATTTCACTGGCGAAAGAGACGTCACTGTCACAAGGGACGCTCTATCGATGGAAGAATCAGGCGCTAATCGACGCTGATCTTAAGCCTGGCGTCAAGAGCATCGAGGTCGACGAACTCGCACAAGCCCAGCGCACCATCGAAGAACTCGAGGCGGAACTCGCACTGGTTCGCGCTGCCGCCGCGATCTTCAACGGTGAGGAGCCGATCAGCCCAAAAGCCGGTGCCAGGTTGCCCAAGCGCTGAGCGACCTGGGTTACAGCGAACGCGTCGCCTGTCGGGTCGTGGAGGTGGCGCGCACCACCTACTACGAGCACAAGTTCCACATCCCCAGTGACCGTGCGATCCGCCGGCTGCTGCTCAGCGACCTGGTCGCCGACATCCACCAACGCAGCCGCGGCACCTACGGGCGACTGCGCATCAAGGCGGCCTTGGAGATCGAACAGGGTCTCGTGGTGAGCGCCAAGGTCATCGCCAAACTCATGCGACGACTGGAGATCCAGGGTCTGCCCGGACCGCGCAAGTTCGTGCGAAACCGGGCGAACGAGGCCACCAGCACCGATCTGCTCGAACGAAACTTCTTGGCCGCGCGTCCCAACGAGGTCTGGCTCACCGACGTCACCGAGCACCCCACGCTCGAGGGCAAGGTCTACTGCTGTTGCGTGCTCGACCTGTTCAGTCGCCAGGTCGTCGGGTGGTCGATCGATCGACGCTGCGAAGCGGCACTCGTGAACGACGCGCTCACGATGGCCAACAACGCACGCCGGCCCGGCACGTCAACCATCATCCACTCCGATCACGGCAGTCAGGGTGAATTCAACCGGCCGTCGCAACACCTTGATCATGGAGGTGTGAAGTGGCGACGATGCGAGAGCGACAACGTCAAGTTCAGCTTTATCGAGGACAGATTCCATCGCCGGGTCGTCCATCGGTGGCCTGGCGAGCGGATCGGGTCAAATTCTGGGCAGCAATTGCGCGCGGTGCCAAGACCGAAGAGGCCTGCGTGGAGGCCGGTGTGTCTGGCCCGGTGGGGTTCCGCTGGTTCCGCCACGCTGGTGGGGTGAACCCACTACCGCCGCCCACCGTCACGGGTCGCTTCCTCTCCTTCGCTGAACGCGAGGAGATTGCGATCCTCCACGCGCAAAAGATCAGCGCCCGAGAGATCGCTCGACAACTGGGACGCGATCCCTCCACGATCTCTCGGGAGCTGCGTCGCAACGCCTCGACGAGGACCTTTCGACTCGACTACCGCGCGACGACCGCTCAGTGGCACGCCGAACGGCGGGCTCGTCGTCCCAAGGTGGCCAAGTTGGTGGAGAACCAACGCCTGCACGACTATGTCCAAGAACGGCTGTCGGGTGAGCTGAAGGGCCCCGACGGAAAACCTCTCGGGCCGCCGGGTGTCACCTGGAGCGGACGCAACAAACCGCACAGAAAAGACCGTCGCTGGGTGCAGGGCTGGAGTCCCGAGCAGATATCTCGGCGGCTCAAGGTCGACTTCCCCCAAGATGAGACCATGCGCATCTCCCACGAGGCCATCTATCAGGCGCTCTACGTCCAAGGGCGCGGAGCTCTGAAACGCGAACTCGTGGCCTGTCTACGCACCGGCCGAGCGCTGCGAGTGCCGCGTTCGCGCACTCGCCAACAGGCGTGGGGTCACGTGAGCGCTGACGTGCTCATCAGTGAGCGACCACCGGAAGCCGACGATCGAGCGGTGCCCGGACACTGGGAGGGTGATCTCCTGATCGGCCTCGAGCGCTCCGCCATCGGCACGTTGGTCGAGCGCTCTACGCGCTTCACCATGCTCGTTCACCTCCCTCGAGAGGAGGGATACCGTCACAAGCACTCGGTGAAGAACGGACCCGCTCTCGCCGGCTACGGCGCAGTCACGATGAAGAACGCGTTGTCCAACACCATGTCCACGCTGCCGTCGCAATTGGCACGCTCACTGACCTGGGACCGCGGCAAGGAACTTTCGGATCACGTGGCCTTCAAAGTCGAGACGGGAATACCAGTCTTCTTCGCCGACCCTCGCAGTCCTTGGCAACGAGGCACCAACGAGAACACGAATGGGCTGCTTCGTCAATATTTTCCGAAGGGGACCGACCTCGCTCGTTGGAGTGACGAAGATCTCAGTGCCGTTGCAAATGCCCTCAACACTCGGCCACGCAAGACACTCGAATGGAAGACACCGGCGGAGGCATTGGAAGAGCACCTACGATTACTTCAACAAGCCGGTGATGCGACGATCGATTGAATCTGGACAGTTCACGTCCTGGGGCTTCACCGAGAACGTGCGCAACTACGGACTGATGGGATCGATGGGCACGATCGGCGACTGCTACGACAACGCACCGATGGAGTCGTTTTGGGGCACCATGCAGATCGAACTGCTCAATCGTGAAAAGTGGCGGACGAAAATACAACTCTCAATCGCCATCGCCGACTACATCGAGCACTTCTACAACGCCGAACGGATGCACAGTTCGATCGACAACCTCACGCCCAATGAATTTCACGATCCGCAATCAAAAGAAACCCAGACCGAACTCGCATAAGCGTGGACCGGCGATTGGGGTTCAGGTCACAGAGCAGTCCCAACGGGATTCGAACCCGTGCCTCCACCTTGAGAGGGTGATGTCCTAGGCCACTAGACGATGGGACCATGAACGAGCCAGAGTCAAAGACTCCTTTTCTTTCGCTCGGGGGCAAGGACTCGAACCCTGAATAACTGGACCAGAACCAGTTGTGTTGCCAATTACACCACCCCCGAAGGGCTTGGAAAGCCTACCCGAGATGCCGAAGTTATCGCCAGCGTCGCGCGACGACAATCAGTCGAACCAGGAGTGGAATCGCTGGAACCCAATGATGCGGCCGACGCCAACTTCGAAGGTCTCCTTCACGTAGTACTTCCACAGCGAGTGCTTTACCGTCGGTGAGTTGCGCACCGGTGAGGGATACGGCGTCAGTCCCTGCGAGGACGCGATCGCCATGGCGCGGTCCTCGTGAAAGGGATCGGTCACCGTGAGTACGGTCGTGATGTTGTGCGCCTTCAACTTCGACCGGACCGATGAGACGTTCTGCCACGTGTCGGTACCGGATCCCTTGAGAATCTTCGCGGATGGGACGCCGTGGGCTTCGAGATACGTCGCCGACACCCCGGCCTCGGTGAAGTGATCTCCCGGTCGTTTGCCGCCGGTGACGGCGATCCACGGTGCGCGTCCCTTATTGAACAGCGTCAAGGCTTGATCGAGTCGGGCCTGGAGTTCCGGCGACGGCGTCCCATTATCTTCGGTCGTGCCGAAGACCAGGATGGCCTGCGCGTGGTTCGTCGAGTGCTCGTGACCGGTCATCCAGATCTGGATGAAGGTGATAGCGAAGTAGAGGATGACGACGGCGATCAGGGTCGTGATGATGCGAAGAACGAGTTTGATCGGTCCGAAGATCACGCGATGGCACGAACCAGCGCGCCCCGCAGACGCTCCAACACCGCCTCACGCCCTAACAGTTCCATCGATTCAAAGAGAGGCGGTCCGACTGAGGTCCCGGTAATGGCACAACGAATCGGCGCCTGGCTCTTTCGCAGGGCTAGCCCGAGCGTCTCGCCCAATTGCAACGTCGACTCGTGCAGCGCCGCAGCGTTCCAGTCCTCGGTCGCGAAAGCGTCGAGGGCCAGTCCGATGACCTTTCGGCCAACGTCGTCGTTCGCGATGGTCTTCGCGAAGACCTCGTCGTCGAAGGGGACCTCGTCGAGGAAGAAGAAGCTCACCATGGCCGGGATCTCGCCCAGCGTCGCGACGCGCTCTTGCACCAGGTGGGCGACGTGATTGTAGAGGGCGGGGTCGAACTGATCGCGAGTCCACGGCACCTCGCGATCACTCGGTCGCCACTCGCTCGACCACGGGGCGACCCAGGGCGTGGCCGCTTCAATGAACTCCTCGAGGGACAGCGCTCGGATGTACTCGCCGTTCATGTGCGTAAGCTTCTTCACGTCGAAGAAGGCCGGCGAATGCGACACGTCTTCCAAACGGAACTGCTCGACCAAGGTCGCGCGAGGCACGATCTCTTCTTCACCGCGGGGGCTCCAGCCGAGCAGCGCGAGGTAGTTGACGAACGCTTCGGGCAGATAGCCCTGGTCGCGGTAGGACTCGACGGCGACCGGGTCCTTGCGCTTGGAGAGCTTCTTTCGCTGCTCGTTCACGAGCATCGGGAGATGCGCGTAGCGCGGGTGGTCCACGAACGTCACTTCATCGCAGTGATTGAGCGCCTCCCACATCATCACCTGCTTCGGCGTCGTCGGCAGTAGGTCCTCGCCGCGAATGATGTGCGTGATCGTCATGCTGCGATCGTCGACGGCGTTGGCCAGCGGATAGAGCACGACGCCGTTGGACCGCACCACGATGAAATCCTCGTAACTGTCGTGCGCGAAGGCGATGTCACCGCGAATGACGTCGTGCACGACGGTGGTTCCTTCGTCGGGCACCCGGAAGCGCAACGCGGTCTGGTCGGAACGACGCAGAGCACGATCGCGACAGTACCCGTCGTACCCAGGCTTGGCGTTGCCCTTGGTGCGCTCGTCGATCAGCTCGCGGGTGCAGTCGCACGCGTAGAGGTAACCGTGGGCGTAGAGCGCCTCGGCCGACGCCACGTGATCGGGCAGTAGTTCGCTCTGCAGGAACGGACCTTCATCGAAGTCCAGTCCGAGCCAGTGCAGACCGGTGATGATGCCGTCGCGCCACTCGTCACGGTTGCGTTCGGCGTCAGTGTCTTCGATCCGCAAGATGAACACGCCGTCGCTCTGGTGCGAGAAGAGCCAATTGAAGAGGGCCGTGCGCGCGGTGCCGACGTGCATGTATCCGGTCGGTGAAGGGGCGATGCGGACGCGCGGGGCGCTCACGGGTTACTCCTCAAGGGAGAGGGCGCCGTTGGGACAGCTCGCCACGGCCTCGCGAAGTCGCTCGTCGAACTCGGGTCCGGGACTCTCGTTGAGTACGTACATGAAGCCGTCGTCGCGGACCTCGAAGATCTCGGGCGCAATGCCCATGCACACGGCGTTACTGGAGCAGGCATCGTAATCGACAACGACCTTCATGAAGACTCCTTCGAGCACGGACTGCACCCCAGCGTAGTTGTCGCCGGTTGAACGTCAAAGTGATTGCGTACACTCGAATCGACTCGAAGGAGAAGATATGGAAACGCGCGCCCTAGGATCCCTGCGAGTGTCGGTCATTGGCGTGGGCTGCAACAACTTCGGTTCGCGCCTCGACCAGGTCGCTACGACCAACGTGGTGCTCGGCGCCCTGGAGGCCGGCGTCACCTTCTTCGACACCGCCGACATCTACGGCGGCACCCGGTCCGAAGCGATGCTCGGCGTGGCCCTGGGCACCCGGCGCGACCAGGCCATCATCGCCACCAAGTTCGGCATGCCGATCGACGACACCCATTTCGGCGCGAGCCCCACGTACGTGCGCGCGGCCTGCGAGGACTCGCTGCGTCGCCTGGGGACCGACCACATCGACCTCTACCAACTCCACTACCCCGACGACACCGTCCCGATCGCCGACACCCTCGGTGCCCTTCGCGAACTCGTCGAGGCGGGGAAGGTCCGAGAGATCGGCTGCTCGAACCTCAACGTGGCGCAACTGAACGAGGCGAAGACTGCGGCCGCTGACGGCCCAGCGTTCGTGTCGGTGCAGAACCAGTACTCCTTGCTGGAACGCGAACCGGAGCGCGACGGCGTGCTCGCGGCGTGCAGCGACCTCGGCCTCGGCTTCTTGCCGTTCTATCCGTTAGCGAACGGACTGCTCACCGGCAAGGTCCGACCGGGCCAGCCGATCCCCGAAGAGTCGCGACTGGCCAAGATGACGCCGGAACGACGCGTGCACTGGTTGGGCGACGACCTGCAGTCCAAGGTCGCGGCCCTGCTGGACTACGCCGAGTCGATCGACCTGCCGATCCTGTCGCTCGCCTTTTCGTGGCTGCTCAGCCACGACGCGGTCACCAGCGTCATCGCCGGAGCGTCCAATGCCGATCAGGTGCGCGCCAACGCGAACGCGGCGCGCACGCTGAGCGCCGAGGTGATCGCGCGGCTGAACCAACTGACGAGTTAGTTGGCCTTGACGGCCGCCACCATCTTGGTGAGCGTGTCCTTGGCGTCACCGAAGACCAGCGTGGTCTTGGGATTGTACAGAAGGTCGTTTTCGATGCCGGCGAAGCCCGGTCGCATGGAGCGCTTCAGAAAGACCACGTTCTCCGCCAGGTCGGCGTGGATGATCGGCATGCCGTAGATCGGCGAACCGGGATCGTCGTTGGCGGCCGGGTTGACCGTGTCGTTGGCTCCGACGACCAGCGCCACGTCGGCGGTGGCGAGTTCGGAGTTCGCTTCGTCCATTTCGAGCAGCTGCTCGTACGGGACGTTGGCCTCGGCGAGCAGGACGTTCATGTGACCCGGCATGCGTCCGGCGACCGGGTGAATGGCGTAGAAGACCTCAATCCCCTTGGACTCCAACAATTCGGCCAGTTCGCGCAGCACGTGCTGGCCCTGGGCGACCGCGAGGCCGTAGCCCGGGATGATCACCACGCGAGACGAGAAGCCGAGCAGGATGGCGATGTCCTCGGCGGTACCCGATCGCACACTTCGTCCGTCGTCACGAGTCGTGGCGCCGCTGGCGGTGACGACCGAGCCGAAGGCCGAGAAGAGGACGTTGGAGAGGCTTCGACCCATCGCCTTGCTCATCAGACGGGTGAGCAAGATACCCGAGGCGCCGACGAGGGTTCCGGCGACGATCAACAGGTTCGAGCCGAGCGTGAAGCCGGAGGCCGCGACGGCCAGGCCGGTGAAGGCGTTCAGCAGGGAGATCAGGACGGGCACGTCGGCCCCGCCGATCGGCAAGACGAAGATGACGCCGAGGACGAAGGAGAGGGCCAGGAGGATCCACAGCAGGGGCGTCGAGGCGGTGACGAGGATCGTCACGATGAGCGCCACCGCGGCGACGCCCACCACCCCGTTGATCAGCTGCTGGCCCGGGTAAGTGACCGGTCGCCCGGTCATGAGCTCCTGCAGTTTGGCGAAAGCGATCGCCGAACCGGCGAAGGAGACCGTGCCGATCAAGACGCCGAGCAGGACCTCCAGGATGACGTAGGTCGCCGGGTGACTCGATTTGATGTGGATGAACTCGGTGATCGACACCAGCGACGCGGCGCCACCGCCGACGCCGTTGAAGATCGCCACCAACTGGGGCATGGCCGTCATCTTCACGAAGCGCGCCGTGGGCACGGCGATGATGACGCCGATGAACATGGCCAGGAGGATGAGCCACACGTGGTGCAAGGCGTGACCGTCGACGTACTTGAAGAAGGTCGCCACGACCGCCACCAACGTGCCGAAGGCGGCGACCATGTTGCCGCGCCGGGCGTGCTTGGGGCTCCCGAGGCCCTTCAAGGCGACGATGAACGTCGTCGCCGAGAATAGGTACAACAGGTCAATCAGCGTCTCACGACTCACGGAGTCACCTCGTCGGTGGGCGTCTCTTTGACCCTGGGCGCGCGGGGCTTGAACATCTCGAGCATGCGGTCCGTCACCACGAAGCCGCCCACCACGTTGAGGGTCGCGAGGATCACCGCCAGAAAGCCCAGAACCTCTTGCAGGTTCGTGGTCGCTCCCCCGAGGATCAGCATGGAACCCACGATGATGACGCCGTGAATCGCGTTCGATCCACTCATCAACGGCGTGTGGAGGATGCTCGGCACCTTGGCGATGATCTCGGTCCCGACGAAGGCCGTCAGTATCAGGACCGTCGCGTACTGCAACAAGACGTTCATTCGGCGCTCTCCTTCGCTGCGGGGACGATCGCGACGTGCGCGAGACCGAGGGCCTCGGCGGTGGGCGCGTGGTTGATGGCGCCGTCGCGCGCGACGGTGACGCCGATGACGACTTCATCGTTCCAGTCCGGCGCGAGCTGTCCCTTCGAACCGAAGAGGGCGAGCAACTTCAGCACGTTGTTCGCGTACATGAAGCTGGCGCTGGCGCCCATCTCGGCCGGCGGGTTCGACATGCCCACGATGCGCACGCCGTGGTGTTCCACGACTTCGCCCACCTTCGTCAATTCGCAGTTGCCACCGCCGTCGGCGGCCATGTCGATCACCAGCGAACCCTCGCCCATCGCCTCGACCATGGCCGTGGTCACGAGGATCGGAGATTTGCGCCCGGG
This sequence comes from uncultured Acidimicrobiaceae bacterium, assembly GCA_963716515.1. Taxonomy (GTDB): domain Bacteria; phylum Actinomycetota; class Acidimicrobiia; order Acidimicrobiales; family RAAP-2; genus RAAP-2. The sequence goes on along the minus strand of OY970319.1, from coordinate 114,738 downwards.
CACCGCCGCCGTGGTGATCACCACGTCGGAGTTGGCCACTTCGCTCAGCAGGGCCGCCTGTTGCTGGAGGCGCTCGTCGTCGGTGAGCTCTCGGGCGTAGCCGCCGGCCGCGTCGGCGGTGACCGCGAGCTTCACGAAGACCGCCCCGGCCGACTCGGCCTCTTCTTTCGCGGCCGAGCGCACGTCGTAGGCACGCACCTTGCCGCCGAGTCGCTTGGCGGTCGAGATCGCTTGCAGTCCGGCGACGCCCACACCCATGACCAGCACTTTGGCCGGTCGAATCGTGCCGGCGGCCGTCGTGAGGAGGGGAAAGAATCGGTCGAAGGTCGTCGCGCCCTTCAAGGCGGCTCGATAGCCCGAGACCGTGGCCTGCGAGGACAGGGCGTCCATGTACTGGGCGCGCGAGATCCGAGGCAAGAGGTCAAAGGAGAGGATGGTCACGCGTCGATCGTTCAGCGCCTTCACGATGTCTTGGGCCAGCAGCGGTGAGAGAAACGAGAGATGCGTGGAACCTTCGGTGAGCACGGCGATCTCGGGGAGCGTCGGAGGATTGACCCGTAGGTTGACGTCGCCCGTGGGAGCGTCGGCGATCGTGGCCCCCACTGCTTCATAGGACGCGTCGTTGAAGTGCGCCGACTCTCCGGCCCCGCGCTGGACCACGACTTCCCAGCCCTCGGCGACGAGGGATTTCACGGCGTCGGGCGTCAACGCGACCCGCGTTTCGCCGGCGCGCGACTCCTTGAAAAGCGCAATTTTCATTCCTCATTTCTAGCAGTCAGACGAAAACCCTCCGAATGGCGAATGGGGTCGAATGGCCCTATCGATCTGATCCGTGCTTCGAATTGACCGACCTTTTGTGACGGAAGTGAAAACTCGGTGTCGCTGTGACACCACTCGTGTAGAAGAGGACTATGAAAACTTTCGTGGCGAACGTGAAATCCCCCGTCGGCGTGTGGAGCGTGGTCGGCTCCGAAGAAGGCGTCACGCACATACACCTACCTCAGGACGAGATGACGGCCTCGAAAGGTACGCCGCCCAAGCCGGTCGCCGAGACCGTGGCGCAGTTGAAGGAGTACTTCGCCGGCACGCGACGCACGTTCAAGGTCCAGCTCGTGGCGCCGTCGGCCACGAACTTCCAGAGCGACGTGTGGGAAGCCCTGCGAAAGATCCCCTACGGCCAGGTTCGTACGTACGGCGAAGTGGCCGACGCGGTCGATCGACCCCGCGCCCATCGCGCGGTCGGCAACGCCAATCACGCCAACCCGTGGCCCATCGTCGTGCCCTGTCACCGCGTCGTCTCCACCGGCGGTCTCGGCGGTTACGGCGGTGGCGACACGGTCAAGCGCTACCTCCTCGATCTCGAAGGCGTGCACTACGACTGATTCGAGCGAATCGAACCAGTGTGCGTCGAACCCTTAGGCGACGGCGACCGGGTCCTTCAGCGCCGCGAACATGGCGAGGGCTCCGTCGGCGAGGTGTTGACGTTCGTCGTCGCTCAGCACGCTGAAGCACTCCGACATCATCTCTGACGTCAACTCCTCGGCTCGCACTTTCTTGCCCGCGGACTCGGCCGTCATGATCGGCGTCTCTGCTTCGACGTACCCGTGCAGGGTGAAGATCATGGGGTCCTGGAGGTAACAGGCCTCCACCGCGCTCAGGCCGGACTGGTTGACCGCGTCGATGTGCACGCAGCCGCGAAGTTCGCGCATCAAGATGCAGCCGAGGTACGCGGCGTGCACCGGGTTGGCGGGCACGTCGTACTGCTTGTAGCCGTCGACCAGTTGGTGACGGCCACTCTCCACCGAGGCGGCGACCTTGTGGGCCGCCGCGGCGAAGTCGCGAAGCACCGCGACGTCGATGGCGCCGAAGGTGCGATCGGCGAACTCGTAGGCCGCCTGCACGTAGTCGGCCGCCACCGTGACCGGATCGGCCTTCTCCTTGGCGAGGGTCCACAGTCGTTCGAGGACGCGGGGATGAAAGAAAGTGAAGGCTTCGACGATGACCTCGACGTCCACGTCGCCGATGGTGCCACCACGACCGAGCCCGTAGTACTCGAAGATATTGAGACCGTTGGCCTTGGCTCGGGCTCCGGTAAGAGGATCGAAGTAGAACGACATACCCAGCACCTGGACCGGGTCGGCGGTGACGTCCGCGAGATCTGAAGAGTTCATAACGGGCACTTTACGCTGAACGTCGAGTGGGCTCGATCGGGCTACGCCACCGTCCTTCGCCCGTCGCGGCGAACCCGAAGTTCGATCTTCGTCCCGCCGGCGGTCTCAACGAAGCGCACCGAGCCCCCGTGGCGCTCGACGATCTCGGCCACGATCGCCAATCCCAGCCCCGTGCCGCCGGACTGACGAGCGCGCGCCGGGTCCGAACGAACGAAGCGCTCGAAGAAGCGCTCACTCTGACTGACGTCGATACCCTCGCCGTCGTCGGCGACCGTGACGATGGCCTCGACCCCGTCGTAGTGCGAATCGAACTGCAGTTCTTCGGTGGCGTAGCGCGTGGCGTTGTCGACGACGTTGCGGATCATGCGCTTCATCATCGCCGGGTCACCGGTGACGCGCGTCGGTCGCACCATGGTCGTGTCCACGCAGAGTTCACTGAGCAGTCGCACGCGCTGCCCCTCTTCGAAGAGCAGGTCGTCGAGGTCGACGTCGACGCTCTGGATCTCGGCGCGCAGTTCGTCGTGGCGGGCCAGCCACGCGAGGTCGTCGATTAAGGTTTCGAGACGGCGGCCTTCGCGCATGACGATCTCGCCCACCTCGTTCCAATCGGCTCGTTCCGGATCCTTCGCGGCCCGTTCGGTCGTGGCGAGCAACGTGGTCAACGGACTTCGCAGTTCGTGACTGGCGTTGGAGACGAACTCCTGCTCGAACTGCGAGGACGCTTCGAGACGGTCCAACATGGCGTTGACGGTTCGCGCCATCCGCGCGATCTCGTCGTCGCCCCCCGTGGGGGGCACTCGCTGGGAGAGGTCCGAAGCGGCGATGGCGTCGACGCGGCGTCGAATCGACTCGACCGGGGCGAGCGCCAAACCCATCCCGATCCAAATGAGGCCACCGGTCATCAAGAGGAGTAACGGGAACGAGACGACCAGGCTGGTCATCAAGACGCCCACGCTGCGGTTGATCCCCTCGCCGTAGACGTAGCCGAATATCAGCCCCAGTCCTCGCTTGGTGAATATCGTGCCGACGCGACCGGAACTGATCTGGGACAGCGTTCCCGACGTGGCGGACGTCCGTACCAGTTTGAGGGACAGACCGTTGGGGGCCGAGGGGTCGGCCAACTGATGGGCCAAGACGGGCGCCTTGGCGATCGCCGAACTGGCGGCCCAAATCTTCGTCCCGGCCAGATTCGTCACCTGGATCACGACGTTGCCCTGCATGGGGAGGATGACCCGGAATTTCTCGGCCGACTTCGCGTTCGCGAAACTCTCTTGCGTGCGGATCATCTCGCTCTGAATCTCGTTGTTGGCGTCGTTGGCCAGTGAGTGGCGCACCAGGTGCACCAGCGCGACACCGGTGAAGCTGAGGATGGCCGCGATCGCCACCACGAAGATCAGCGTCAGTCGCACTCGAATGGAGTACTTGTGGGGCATCAGTCGGTGCGGACGCTATAACCGAATCCGCGCACGGTGTGGATCACCGATTCGAACGGTGCCTGGTCAATCTTGCGGCGCAGGTAGCCGATGTAGACCTCGATGATGTTGGGGTCGCCGTCGAAGCCGCTGCCCCACACTTCACGCAGAATCTCACCCTTGGCGATGGGCTCGTTCACCTTCCCCATCAAGAAGGCGAGCAGGGCGAACTCGCGGGGCGTGAGGGTCACGTCACGGCCGTAGGCGACGACCGAACGGCGCAGGGGATCGAGCGAGATCGGTCCGGCGACCAGGCGTTGGGGGCGACCGCGGTCGTGAAGTCGCAACAGGGCGTGCAGGTGGGCCACCAGGATCGAGTTCTCGAAGGGTTTGTGCAAAAAGGCGTCGGCCCCCGCCTCGAGACCCTCGACCTCGTCCAAGGCCCCCTCCTTGGCGGTCAACATCAGCAATGGCGTGTCGACGCCGGCCGCGCGCAGGTCGGCACAGACGCTGAACCCGTTTCGCTTCGGCAACATGAGGTCCAGCACGATGACGTCGTATTCGCCCTTGACGCCTTCCACCAGTCCGGACTGGCCGTCGTGGCGCTGGGAGACGGCGAAGCCGTCGTCTTCGAGCAGGTTCGTCACGGCTCTCGCGAGGTCGTGATCGTCCTCGATGACCAGCACACGTCGGCGGCCCCCACTCATTGCATTCAGAGGATACAGTCCACGCCTTCGACATTCTTGTGCTCGGTGCGACCGCGTCACGCCGGTCGCGACTTCGCATGGGACACGGGCGAACACTGGATTTACCGCCGGAAGCGGGTGCACCCAATCTCTATCTAGGAGAATGGAGGGATGCTCGCTGCTTCCATCGTCTCGTACCTGTTGAACGAGATACACCGACTGCCCGGTGGTCTCGTCTACGGACTGGTCACCCTGTTGGTCTTCGGCGAGGCGGCCCTCTTTATTGGCTTCATCCTCCCCGGCGAGACCGCGGTCCTCGTGGCCGGGGTCGTCGCCTCCCAGGGTCACGTCAACGTCGCCGTCGTCGCCGTGTTGGTCGTGGCGGCCGCCATCACCGGCGACTCGGTGGGCTACTTCATCGGCCGTCGATACGGCGAGTCGCTGATGAAGCTTCCGATACTTCGCCATCGACGCGGCGCGCTGGAGCGCGCTCTGGAGGGACTGCGACGCCGGGGGCCGATCTACGTCTTCATCGGACGCTTCACGGCGTTCTTGCGCGCGGTGATGCCGGGACTGGCCGGCATGAGCCGCATGAACTACCGACGCTTCCTCATTGCCAACGCGCTCGGCGGACTGCTGTGGGGGGTCTCGTTCACGCTGCTCGGCTACTTCGCGGGCACGGCCCTGACGCGGATCGAGAAGTACGCCAGCTGGGCGGGACTCAGTGTGCTGATCGTGATGATCCTCTTCTTCGTCGTCTTTCACTTCGTGAAGAAGAGTCGTGAGACCAACGAAGAGGCGGCGTACGCCGAGGGCGTCGACGACTCAACGGAGAATCTCGAGTAACTCCGGAGGCGCCTGGACTTGCCAGACGTCATCGCGCCGGACCAACAGCCCGGCGCTCGAGGTGGTCCCGTGACCGCGTACCAAGGACCGCACGTACAGTTCGTCGCACTCGGTGTCGAGCGCGGCGCTGATCTCCTCCAGCGGTTGATCGGCGCGCACGCTGCGCGTCAGCTCGACGATCTGGGGACCCACTTCGGGGTCGTCGCGCAACGCCTCGCGAATCGATCGAATCTGGACGCGGGCCAGGTCGGCGTCGACGCGAGCGCCCCGTCGCCACGGCGGCCCACTGGAATCGAGGAAACCGTTCACCAACGACTGCGGATTCGAGAACACCACGACGCCGTTGGCGCCGTCGAGTGATCGCACCACCCGGCGCGCCTGTTCAAGCACCCGCGGGACGACCCAGGGCAAGAGCCACGCCTCGAGGCCGAGCCAGGCGGGCCAGGCCGCGTCGACGATCACCACGGTCACGCCGAGACCCAGGCCCCGGGCGTAGCGCGCGACACTGGCGTAACGCGCGAGCGCCGATTCGTCGACCAGGTCGCGTCGGGGTTCGATCCGGGCCCACTCGACGTTGAGGCGCACGCCGTCAAAGCCCAACGTCGGCACCAGGTCCAACACGCGCTCGTAGTCGCGCCACAGGCCGTCGGCGTCACCGGGACCGAGGTGACGGCCGAGCGCGATGGTGGGACGAAAGCACGTGGACGGTTGGTACGGTCCGTCAAAACCGCCCTCCACGGCGTAACCCTCCAGGGTGACGTAGCGCCGCGGTCGTCGTTGCACCGGTTCAGTTTCGCACGCCACGCTCCAATCGAACTCCGGTATCGTTCGACTCGTCGCCCTGTGGGGCCGTTCGAAGGAGCACCATGACCGAGGAAGTACTACGCGAACGACGGGGACACGTCGAGATTCTCACCATCAACCGTCCCGATGCGCGCAACGCCATCAACCGCGCGACCGCCATCGCCCTGGGCGACGCGCTGGATGCGTGCGAGAGCGATGATGACGTCTGGGTGGTCGTCTTGACCGGCGCCGGTGACAAGGCCTTCTCCGCGGGTATGGACTTGAAGGCCTTCGCCCAGGGCGAGTTCCCGATCACCGACCAGGGATTCGGCGGCATCACCCAGCGTGACTTTTCCAAACCACTCATCGCCGCCGCCAACGGCGCGGCCCTAGCCGGTGGCTTCGAGATCCTCATCAGTTGCGACATGGTGGTGGCGGCCGACCACGCCAAGTTCGGCATTCCCGAAGCGTCGCGCGGTCTCGTCGCCGGGGCCGGCGGACTGATACGACTGCCGAAGCGCATTCCCCTGGCCGTCGCCTACGAGATGGCGCTGACCGCCGATCCCATCGACGCCCAACGCGCCTACGAACTCGGTCTGGTGAACCGCGTGGTGCCGGGCGACCGGGTCCTCGACGAAGCCCTCGCGCTGGCCGAACGAATCGCCAAGAACGCGCCCCTGGCGGTGCGAACGTCGAAGGACGTCATGAAGAGGGCGCGCGAACTCTCCGAAGAGGAGAGCTGGACGCTCAACACCGAAGCCTTCGGGATGATCGGTCGAAGTGCCGACGCGCTCGAGGGGGCGATCGCCTTCGCCGAGAAGCGCGAGCCCCAGTGGCAGGGTAAATAGTCGTCTCGAATTGACTCGCTCAGTGCAGGTGATAGACGAGCGCGGACGTTACGGCCGCGGCCACCACGACGACCGGGAACGGCGCCTTGGCGAACAGCGCCGCCAGCGCGACCGCGAGACCGGCCAGTCGATGATCGATGACCACGTGCGTCTTCATAACGACGCCCTGAGCTATTACGAGGGCACTGAGTAACGAGATCGGGATCAGCGCGTTGATTCGCTGGAGGCGCGGGTTCGCCAGCCACGGTTCCGGGACCAGATAACCGAGCAGCTTGATCGTGAAACACAGCGTGCACGTCGCACCGAGCACGATCCACATCGCCACCGAGCTCACCGCGCCCTCCATCCGAGAACGACGGCCACGACCGTCGTCGCGATGATCGGCAGTCCGGCCGGTAGCCAGGGCGTGACGAGCATCGCGAAGACCATGGAGGTCGCGGCCACCACGCGCAGGAAGTTCGACTGGAGACGAGGCCACAACAGTCCGAGGAACGCCGCCGGTACCGCGGCGTCCAAGCCCCACGACGCGGGATTACCCAGCGCCTTGGCGCCCAACGCGCCAAGGAGGGTGAAGACGTTCCAGAAGAGGAAGACGCCGGTGCCGGTGATCCAAAAGCCTTCGCGCATCGCCGCCACCCCGCGCGGGGCTTGGGTGAGGGCCACGCCCGTCGATTCGTCAATCGTGAGGTGGGCCGCGAGCACTCGACGCCAACCCTTCACCTTCAGTAACGGTGCCATCTGGATTCCGTAGAGGGCGTTGCGAGTTCCCAACATGGTGGCGGCCGCTACTGCGCTGACGGCCACCCCACCGGAGGCGACGACGCCCACGGCCGCGAACTGGCTCGCGCCAGTGAAGGTGAGCAGGGAAAAGAGGCAGCTCTGCACGACCGAGAAGCCGGCCGCGACGCTGGCCGCACCGAAGGCCACGCCGTAGGTGCCGACGGTAACGGCCACGCTGAGAGAGTCGCGAACGGTGCTCTGGGTCAGCTTCGACATCCGCACAGTCTTGCCGAATCGAATAATCAAGTGAAATGGGCGCCTTCGCGAAGCTAGGTGGGGCGCACTACTCTGGAACTACGCACGTCAAAGGAGAAGGCAGTGTTCTTAGGCGAAATTTTTGGGCCCGATCTCTTGATCGTTGTCATCGTGGTGGCCGTCCTCGTCTTTGGGGGCGCCGCCATCCCGAAGTTGGCCAAGAACCTCGGTTCGGCCAAGTCCGAGTTTGAAAAGGGGCTGAAACAGTCCAAGACGACTGACGCGTCGGCCGAGACCAAGGCCCCCGACACCGACACCTAGTTCCGTGTCGTCGCCGCCTCAATTAGCGTCCGCGACGTCCGCTCCAGGTCCCCGCGAGATACCGCTAACCCCGTTCTTGGAAAGGGCTTAGGAGCGATTGGCGAACGTTCGCGACAGATATTTTGAGTAGTGTCGTGACGTGGAATCACCTACCCTGCCCCCACAGGGTGTAACAGTTCGCACTCGTCGGTGGCGTCGCGTGCGACGCTTCGTTGCACTCCCACTCGCGGCACTGGCCCTCTCCGGATGCACCGTGCCCTCCTTTGGCGCCAAACAGGGGGCGACCACGGAGTCGAAATCGGTGTTCCACCTGTGGCAGGGCTTTTCCCTGGGCGCCGTCATCATCGGTGGTTTCGTGGTCGTGCTCTTCGTCTACGCCATCATCCGTTTCCGTCGCAAGGGTGACAACATTCCGCGACAGGCCCAGTACCACCTGCCGGCCGAAGTCCTCTACACCGTGGTCCCGATCCTGGTCGTCTTTGGACTCTTCGCCGCGACGCTCGTGGTGGAGAACAAGGAAGTGGCCAATCCCAAGACCGACGTCACGGTCGACGTGAACGCGTTCCAGTGGGGCTGGAAGTTCACCTACCCCGGCACCGAGACGGTCGTCATCGGCCAAACGACCCAGGATCCGACAATGGAGATCCCGGTCAACACCAACATTCACATCAACTTGACCTCGACCGACGTCCTCCACGGCTTCTACGTGAGGGCCTTCAACTTCTCGCGCTACGCCCTCCCGGGCGTGCTCAATCAGTTCACGCTCGACGCCACCCAGACCGGCACGTTCGCCGGTCAGTGCACGCAGCTCTGCGGTCTCTACCATTCCCTTATGTTCTTTAACGTGAAGGTCGTGACCATGCCGGAGTACACCGCGTGGCTGGCCAAGACGGCGAACCCCGCGGCCTTCGCCGCCGCCGCCAAGACGACCAAGCAACAGACCGACACGCAGGTCCCGACGAAGCCGGCTTCGAGCCACGGGGCCAACTGATGACCGACCTCATCGCACCCCCGGTCGCCCACGCCGACGACGACCACCACGAGGTCGAGCACCACGGTCCGACCGGCATCCTGAAGTGGATGACCTCGACCGATCACAAGGTGATCGGGCTCTCCTACACCGTCACCTCGGTGGTCATGCTCATCATCGGCGGACTGTTCGCCGAGATCATCCGCGCCCAGCTCACCACACCGAACGGGACCATCGTCTCCCTGGCCCAGTACAACGAACTGTTCACCATGCACGGTTCGGTGATGATCTACCTCTTCGCCGGTCCCTTCGCCTTCGGCGGACTCGCCAACATCATCGTGCCGATCCAGATCGGCGCGCCGGACATGGCCTTCCCGCGCCTCAACGCGCTCTCCTACTGGCTCTATCTCATGGGTTCGCTCACCATGTTGATGGGTTTCTTCACCGCCGGGGGCGCCGCCAACTTCGGCTGGGTGGCCTACGCACCGCTCTCGAACTCCATCAACACCCCCGGGGCCGGCGCCGACCTCTGGATCGGCGGACTGTTGCTCACGGGATTCTCGGCGATCTTCACCGGCGTCAATCTCACCGCGACGATCTTCTACCTGCGCGCGCCGGGCATGACCATGTTCCGTATGCCGATTTTCACCTGGAACATGTTGGTGACCGCGATCCTCATTCTGTTGGCCTTCCCGGTGCTGACGGCCGGGCTCATCATGCTCTACTGCGACCGACATTTCGGGACGCATATCTTCTCCGTTGCCGGGGGAGGTGTTCCGGTGCTGTGGCAACACATCTTCTGGTTCTGGGGCCATCCGGAGGTCTATATTCTCGCCCTGCCGTTCTTCGGCATCGCGACCGAGATCATCGCGGTCTTCTCCAAGAAGCCCGTCTTCGGGTACAAGAGCATGGTCTTCGCCACGCTCTCCATTGGGGCGCTCTCGTTGGGCGTGTGGGCCCATCACATGTTCACCACCGGCGTGGTGCTGCTCCCCTTCTTCTCGATCATGAGTCTCTTGATCGCGGTGCCGACCGGCATCAAGATCTTCAACTGGATAGGCACCATGTGGCGAGGGGAGTTATGGTTCTCGACCGCCATGTTGATGGCCCTCGGCTTCCTGTTTACGTTCCTCATCGGGGGCCTCACGGGCGTCTACCTGGCCAGTCCCCCCTTGGACTTCTTCACCCACGACACGTACTTCGTGGTCGCGCACTTCCATTCCATCGTTATGGCGCTGGTCTTAGCCGGCATGGGCGGACTGTATTACTGGGGTCCCAAGATCACCGGCTACCTGCTGAATGAGAGGTTCGGTCGAATCCAGTTCTGGTTCCTCTTCATCGGCACCCAGGTCTTCACTTTCCCGCAGTACATCTTGGGGCTCGACGGCATGCCGCGTCGCGTCGCGATATATCCGCACTCGCCGCAGTGGAAAATGCTCAATGAATGGAGCACCTTCGGGGCGGTCCTCGTCGGCATCTCGATGATCGTGTTCGTCGTCAACGTGGGCTTCAGCTGGAAGCGCTACCCGGCCGGGGACAACCCGTGGGACGCCCAGACCCTGGAGTGGTTCACCACCTCTCCCCCGCCGCACCACAACTTCTACCGACTGCCCCAGATCAGGTCGGAACGTCCGACGTGGGATTACAACCACCCCGAGCACCGCTCCTTGGCTCACGGCATCGATCCGGTGCATCACCACGAGGTCCACGCCGCGGCGGTCGTTGGAGACCACGCGCCGGAACAGGATAACGACGCATGAAGGTCGAAGCCAAGATCCTCTTGAGCCTCGGCGTCTTCTTCGGCGTCATGTGCGCCGTCTATTGGAACTGGAGCCTCGAGAACGCCGGCGGCGTCATGATGTTCGCCGGCATGTTGCTCTGCTTCTTGCCTGGGGGTTACTACTACTGGTGGAGCCGTCGCATGAAGGCCCGTCCCGAGGACGATCCGCAGGCCACCCAGAGCGAAGGCGCCGGGGTCGTCGGTTCCTTCCCCGGTTCATCGATTTTCCCGTTCACGCTCGGCATGGGCGCGTTCTTCGTCGTCCTCGCCTTGGTCTTCGGCATCTGGTTCCTGGTTCCCGGCCTCGGCCTGGCGGGGTGGGCCGTGCTCGGAGCCACGGCGGAAGGTCGCCGCGGGGGCCACGTCTAAGCAGTCCAATGCGGGATTGAACCCCCGCTAAGGATGAAACTGTGCCACGAGCCCGGTCGCGTTCGAGTCGGGGCCGGTGACCGCGAACACGTTGCCGTCGAAGTCAATCGAAAGATAGACGTTCAATTGATTTAGATTGCCCAGGTAATAACTGGGGGCGGACGTCATGAGAACGATCCTCGCGTCCTTTCGCAGATGGACAGTTACCGGCTTCGAGTGCACGACGAAATGGAAATCGTCGAATCCACCGCACGAGACCGTCACCTGGTGACCGGTCACGCTGGCCTTTTCGCCATATCCGGGATTACGCAAGTAATCGACCTCGATCAACTGCGCGGTCGTCTTCGGACACAGCCGGATACCGGGCGAAGCGACGGTCGTCCGGGTGTGCGGAGGCGAGACCTTCGTCGGGACAGTACGGGCGTCACCCCAGGAGAGGGCGAAGCCTTCGATCAAGACGACGGCGACCAGTCCGAAGGCGAGGAGCCAGATGGTCGGCCGTCGGAACCGGGAAACAGATTCTCCGGCCCGAGTGAGTTCGTTCGTCATGCGGTCCAATCGTGTTGCACGACGACCCGCTCTCCAAACACCTGACTCCCGTGATCACGGACGTAGGCCTGATGGGTCGGATGAGCGACGTAGATCCGGGCCGAGTCAAAGTCAGCGAAGTCCATGACCATCGCGAAATCGAAATTACCTTCGAAGTGACCGGCGTCATCGCCGAACTCCAAGGCAATCAACTCCGGAATATCGCGTAGACCTTCGAGCGCGCGGCGGAACGCCTGTTTTCTTTCCGCGGTGATGTCCTGCGCCCAGCGACCGACGATGATTTGGCGAAACATTCGGCGTTCCTCCCCCGTTCTCGAGCAGCCCTCAAAGGGGAAGTGTAAATCGGCGCGACGACCAATTGCAGAATGTGCGTGACCTCTCTTCCGATCCAAGGTGCGAGTGCCTTGGATCGGACTTGTGACACACAGTGGTCGCGTGAAATCCTTCGGGGCCGACCTTCGCGTCGTATTGCTTCCGGGTATCGACGCTCGACAGGGGCCGCTGCCCCCGTTATAGGTCGAACGGGACGGGGACGAAGCCGTCGTGAGTGGATCCCGTCTCGCAACCAATCGGCGCTCACACTCGAATGTCCCCTCTTACAAAAAGCCGATTCGCGAGAGCGGCCACATCCGAAAGAACGCCTTGCCGATGATGTCCGAACGCGGGACGGTGCCCCAGAACCGACTGTCACAGGAGTTGGCCCGGTTGTCGCCCATCACGTAGTAGTTGTTCGCCTTAACCGTGAACTTCTTGATCGGCGGGTTGAGCTCGGGCCAGTAGGTCCAGGGCTCCTTCAACGCTTTGCCGTTCACGTAGACGGTGTTGCCCTTCGAGGTTAGAGTGTCACCGGGTACACCGATGACCCGCTTCACCAGGTCGTTGTAACTCCCGTCGTCGCAGTGTTCGGTCGGCGGCGCTTTGAACACGATGATGTCGCCGACGTTGATGGTGCCGAAACGCACGCTCAGTTTGTTGACCAGGATCCGATCGCCGACGTGCAGGGTCGGCTCCATCGATCCCGACGGAATGAAGAAAGTCTGGAACGCGTAGGTGCGAAGGAGGAAAGACGCCACGACGGCGACGACCAGGATGACTCCCCACTCGATGACTACCTTTCGCCGCGGTCTATTCATGAACCGGAGTCATTCGAACATTCGTCGCCACCTGACGACACGGGTGGACCTGTGGGGGGCAGGCGACATCACGCAAGGCTGTCGATGCGATATCGGAACACCGCACTCGGCCGTTCGCTGGTCGCTTCGGAAAGAACGAATCGGGCGAAGCGATCAGGCGTCTCGTTTATCCAACATGGAGTTGCCGATGACCAAGAGCCCCACCGCGTAGAGACAGAGGATCATCAACCCGACCCACGGTGAGAAGGCCTGAAACAGTCCGCCCTTGGTGGTGATTATGTCGACGCCAATTCGATCGGGCATGAATCGACGCACGTCCAATGAGATCTGATTGGGTAGTACCTGCACGATGATGGGGAGAATCAAGAGCATTCCGACGAAGGCACTGATGGCTCCGGCCGTGTGTCGAATGATCGTCCCCATGCCCAGGGCGATGAGCCCGAGCACGCAGACGAACAGGCCTCCGCCGAAGACCGCTCGAAAGGCCCCGGGGCTGGAAAGCGACGCGTGCGTGGCCGGCGCCGAGAGGAGGAACTGACCGAGGAAGAAGGCCACGAAGGACGTGAACTCGGCGACGACGAAAGCGAGCAATCCAAAGACGACAATCTTCGCGCCGAAGACCTTTGACCTTTTGGGAGCCGAGGAGAAGGTCGCGCGAATCGTTCCGGTGCTGTACTCAGCGCTGATGACCATGACGCCGAGGACGCCCACGGCGAACTGAGCGATGAACAGTCCGACGAGGCTCGTGGCCGGGGCGTCGAAACCGATGTGATTGCCCGAGTTTGGGTTCGTCCAGTTCGCTCGGGTCACCGCGGTGACGAGAGCCCCGATGCCGATGCCCAACACGATGGTGACGCCAATAGTCCACATCGTGGAGCGCACGGTTCGTATCTTCGTCCACTCGGACTTCACGAGATCGAAGAAGCCGTAGTGACCTGGCGGCAAGGCCTGCGGGGCCGTGGTGCTCGGGTTAGTAACGGTGCTCACGACGTGGCTCCCGTCGAGTTGGTCGGGCCGGTAATCGTGGTCCCGTGATATTCGATGCTGTCTTCGGTCAGTTCCATGAAGGCCTCTTCCAGGGAGGCCGATTGCGGCGCGAGTTCGTGCAAGACCACCGGTATCTTCGCCGCCAACTCACCGATGGCGACTTCGTTGGCTCCTCGAACCGAGAGTGAGCCGTCGTCTTCCAGGGCGACGACCGCTCCCTCGTGCTCGAGCGCCAACTTCAGCTTCGCGGCCTCGGGCGAACGCACTCGCACGAAGTTCTCCGTGCTTTGCGAGAGCAGTTCATCGATGGTGATTTGAGAGATCAACTTCCCTTTCCCGATGATCACCACCTCATCGGCGGTGAGCGACATTTCGCTCATAAGGTGACTCGAGACAAACACGGTGCGTCCCTCGCGGGCCAGTCCCTTTAAGAGATTGCGGACCCAACGAATGCCGTCGGGGTCGAGACCGTTCACCGGCTCGTCGAAGAGGAGAATTTCGGGATCGCCCAACAGGGCGGCCGCGATGCCGAGACGCTGCCCCATGCCCAGTGAGAACTTCCCGGCCCGTTTATTGGCGACGGACGTCAGTCCCACCACCTCGAGTAACTCATCGACCCGGGCCATCGAGATGCGATTCGTTTGCGCGAGCATTTTCAGGTGCGAGCGCGCGCTGCGTCCCGGGTGAATGGCTTTGGCTTCCAGCAGCGCGCCGACTTCGTGCAGGGGCCACTGTAGATCCTTGAAGTGCTTGCCCTTGACGGTGACGTCGCCGGCGGTCGGCGAGTCCAATCCCATGATCATTCGCATGGTCGTCGATTTTCCCGACCCGTTCGGTCCGAGGAAGCCCGTGACGAACCCCGGTCGAACCGTGAAGCTCAACTGCTCGACGGCGTGTTTGGCGCCGTAGTGCTTCGTTAGTCCCTTGGCTTCGATCATCGGCTTTCTCCCGTCGGGGCCGCGAGAGCGAACGACCACCTCTAAATCTACGGCATGGGGAAATCGTTCAAATCAGTAAGAACCCTTGGTCGCCACGATCCCTCAGGGTTAACCCCCAGTGGCCCGCCGCATTTCACGAACCCGTCACCACAGCATCGCTAGGAATCGGTCGTCGACGCCCCGGACGCCGCGAATCGTCGCAGGGCGATGAGATAGTGGCGGGACACCGAGCGTTGTACTACTTGACCGACCGGTCCGGCCAGACGAGCCAACGGGTCGACCGGCTTCGAGAAGGCGCGGACCGTGAAGTGGGTGGCACCTCCGCGCCGCTCGAGCACGAAACTCTCCTCACCGCTCTCGGGGTGACCGGGCAGGGTGCCGTAGGAGAAACCGAAGACGTCGGGTTCCTTGAAGACCCCCACGATGCGACAGGGCGCCGCCATCTGCAGCGGTCCGATCGACTTCACCGCGATGACCGTCGCGTCGGGCGCCACCGGATCCTTGGGGTAGATCCGGAGCCCGGCTCCTTCGTGAGCGACCCAGGTTCGAAGACCGAGGACTGCGCGTTCAAACGCGTACTCGTCGCCGACTCGCAACTCCATTCGAACGTGATGAAAGCCCTTAGGGAGGACGTCGTCGCGTGAGGCCCCAATCTCTTCGTACGTGGGCGACGCCAGTCGAGCCTCCGCGACCAGCGCCTCCAGTTCGGTCGGACCGAGTCGGCGCAGCGAGAGCATCCCTACGTGCTATCAGAAAGATGAAAGCAAAGCGTTGGTGTTCGTAGCGATGAACCAATGCTCGCCCATACCCCAAATGAATCTTCCCTATCGAATGGCGAGATGTGCCGGTTTTGCACAACGACGAGCTCACTCGCGGAGCGTCAGCTTTCCAGAGCCACTCGCCACACTGCCTAAGATTGACGAGGCACTCGAAAGTGGGCCGGTAGCAAGGAGAGTGCGTGGCCACTGTGGAGAATTCGACGAAGGTTGTCCTGGGTGGCACCCGCGGTGGACCCGAAGTCCCGACGCTCCGACAAGACCGCTGGCGGATCCAACCGATGGTCACGGCGGGGATTCTTACCTCGTTTATCGTCTACTCGACGTGGGCCGCGTTCCAGAACCGCTACTACTTCGTCGGGGCCAGCTTCGGTCGAGATCTCATCAGTCCCTTCTATTCACCGTGCATCGGCGGTGTCTGTGTCGCGGGAGCGAAGGCCGGCTTCGCCATCAATTGGTTCCGACTCTCGCCGGCGCTGCTGATCCTGATCTTCCCGTTGGGTTTCCGATTCACCTGTTACTACTACCGACGCAGTTACTACCGGGCATTCTGGTTCTCACCACCGGCCTGTGCCGTCGCCGACGCCCACGGCAAGTACAGCGGTGAGACGCGGTTCCCCTTGGTGATGCAGAACCTGCACCGCTACTTCTTCTATGCCGGCCTGGTCTTCAACACCTTTCTGACGATCGACGCCGTAGAGGCGTTTCGCGAACCGGGAATCGGCTGGGGCGTGAGCGTCGGCACCGTGGTGTTGTGCGTGAACGCGGTGCTGCTCTGGATGTACTCCCTGAGTTGCCACGCCTGTCGTCACCTGGTCGGCGGTCACGTCAGGAGTTTCAAGGCGCACCCCCTGCGGTACCGATTCTGGAAGTTATTGACGCCGCTCAACGCGAAGCACATGAACCTCGCGTGGGCCTCCCTCCTCTTCGTCGGCTTCGCTGACATCTACGTGCGCCTCGTGGCATCCGGCGCCATCACCGACTACAAGATTTTCTAGAAGGACGACGAGTGACTGACTCTCCCTACGAACACCACGCCTACGACGTACTCATCATCGGCGCCGGCGGCGCCGGACTCCGGGCCGCGATCGAAGCGCAACAGCGCGGACTCAAGGTCGGCATCATCACCAAGTCACTCCTCGGCAAGGCTCACACCGTCATGGCCGAAGGCGGCATCGCGGCGGCGATGGGCAACGTCTCCGAAGAGGACAACTGGATGGTGCACTTCCGTGACACCATGCGCGGCGGCAAGTACCTCAACAACAACCGCATGGCCGAGTTGCACGCCAAGGAGTCGCCGGACCGCGTCTGGGAACTCGAGCAGTGGGGGGCGCTCTTCGACCGGACCAAGGAGGGCAAGATCCTTCAGCGCGACTTCGGTGGTCACCGCTACGCGCGACTGGCCCACGTCGGCGACCGCACCGGTCTGGAGCTGATCCGAACGCTCCAACAAAAGGTCGTCTCGATGGGTACCGACGTCTTCATGGAGTGCAAGGTCCTGAAACTGGTCCACGACGACGCGGGCCGAATCGCCGGGTGCGTCGCCTACTGGCGCGCGACCGGCGAGTTCGTCACCTTCGAGGCCAAGACGGTGATCATCGCGACCGGGGGCGTCGGCAAGTCCTGGAAGTTCACCTCGAACTCGTGGGAGGGCACCGGCGACGGTCACGCCATGGCGCTGTGGGCCGGCGCGAAGTTGATCGACATGGAGTGCATCCAGTTCCACCCGACGGGAATGGTCTGGCCGCTCAGCGTGCGCGGGCTCCTCGTGACCGAGGGCGTTCGCGGGGACGGCGGCGTCCTGCTCAACTCCGAAGGCAAACGCTTCATGTTCAACTACGTGCCCGAGATGTTCCGCGCCGAGACCGCCGACAGCGAAGAGGAGGGCGACAAGTGGTACGACGACCACTCCGCCGGCCGTCGCCCGGCCGAACTCCTGCCCCGTGACGAGGTGGCGCGCGCCATCAACACCGAAGTGAAGGCCGGGCGCGGCAGCCCCCACGGCGGGGTCTACCTCGACATCGCCTCGCGACGGACCCCGGAGTACATCCGTCGCCGTCTGCCGTCGATGTACCACCAGTTCATGGAGCTGGCCGGCGTCGACATCACCCGAGAACCCATGGAGATCGGCCCGACCTGTCACTACATCATGGGGGGCGTCCAGGTCGTCGCCGACACCGCGGCCACGGCCGTGCCGGGCCTCTTCTCCGCCGGCGAAGCGGCCGGCGGCCTGCACGGCGCGAACCGCCTCGGCGGCAACTCCTTGAGCGACCTCGTGGTCTTCGGACGTCGCGCCGGCATGGGCGCCGCGGAGTACATCGAAGCCGGGGACGTGGCGACGTCGTTCAACATGGAAGAGGCCGAGGCGGCGGTGAAGGAGGCGCTCGACCCCTTCGACCGAGCCGAGGGTGAGAACCCGTACACCATCCAACACGATCTCCAAGAGATGATGCAGGAGCTCGTGGGCATCATCCGCAACGGTCCGGAACTCGAAAAAGCGAAGGGCCAGCTCGACGTGTTCGTAGATCGCGTGAAGAACATCGCCGTGAAGGGTGGGCGCGCCTACAACCCCGGCTGGAACCTGGCGACCGACCTGCCGTCGATGCTCACCGTCTGTCGCTCCACGGCGCTCGCCGCGAGCCTGCGCAAGGAGTCGCGCGGGGGCCACACCCGCGAGGACTTCCCGAACCCCGACCCGGAGTTCGCGAAGTTCAACTTCGCGATCTCGAACGACGGCGGTAACTGGGACAGTCCGATCAGTGCGGCCGAGTCGCCGTTACTCCCGATGCCGGACGAACTGAAGGCCCTACTCGAGGAGGCGTACTGATGGCTGACGTGACCATGCGAATCTGGCGCGGCGACGCCACGGGCGGCGACTTCGAGAACTACACGATCGCCCAGAACGAAGGGGAGGTCGTCCTCGACATCATTCACCGCATTCAGGCGACCGAAGCCCCGGACCTGGCCTGTCGATGGAACTGCAAGGCCGGCAAGTGTGGGTCGTGCTCGGCCGAGATCAACGGCAAGCCGCGCCTCATGTGCATGACGCGCATGGACCAGCTGCCCGAAGGTCCGGTGACCGTGACGCCGATGAAGGCCTTTCCCATCATCCGCGACCTCGTGACCGACGTCTCGTTCAACTTCGAGATGGCCAAGCGCGTGCCGGCCCTCCTGCCGCCGCCGATGCCCGAGGGCGGCTACCGCATGTTCCAACAGGACGTCGAGCGCGGGCAAGAGTTCCGCAAGTGCATTGAGTGCTTCTTGTGCCAAGACGTCTGTCACGTGATTCGCGACCACGAAGAGAACAAGACGCACTACGCCGGTCCGCGATTCTTCATCCGCTACGCCGAGCTGGAAATGCACCCCCTCGACACCAACGACCGCCGCGAACTCCTGAAAGAGGAGATGGGCCTGGGCTACTGCAACATCACCAAGTGCTGCACCGAGGTCTGTCCCGAACACATCCACATCACCGACAACGCCATCATCCCGTTGAAGGAGCGCGTCGTCGACGCCGACTACGACCCGGTCGCCTGGCTCGGTCGAAAGATCCTCCGACGCACCAAGAAGACGGTCGCCGAGGCGTCCGTGCAGCCCGCTCCTTAGTCCGTGGCGGACTTCCTCTCGACCGAGTGGTTTCGGGAGCTCAACGAAACGCTGGAGAAAGCCGAACCGGTTCCGATGGAGAACGACGCACCGACCGTGCGCGTGGTGATTGAGTTCCCCGACGCCCCGAACAACGGACCGCACGCCATCACGTTCACCATTGGTAACGACGGCGCGCGCGTCGAATCGGGTGACCACTTGGCGGCCGACGCCATCGTGCGACTCGCCTACGCCGACGCGTCCGCACTGACCGGTGGCGACATCGACAGCGCGTCGGCGTTACGCGACGGTCGCGTCAAGGTACGCGGTGACATCAACGCGATCGTCCCGCTGCTCAATTGGCTGCAACGGGCCCATCCCAGCCCCCACTAGATTCGCCCGATGGACCTGCCCATCGTCGAAGACGACCTCGCCGAACCCGGCGTGCTCGAAGCCCACATGCTCCATCGTCACGGGGCGGCGATCGCTCCGGTCGCCGTGCTGTGCTTCTTCAACGAGCTGCTCGAACAACTGGACGCCGAAGGCGTGCTCGAGACCAAGTACGTCTTGCGCAGTGAGATCGGTCGTAATCCGGTCTACGAATTCCTCTCCGACGAGGGTCCCGTCTCGGTGATGCATCCCGGGGTCGGCGCGCCGCTCGCGGCCGGGTTCGTGGAGGAGATCGCCTCGCTCGGCGTCACGACGCTCGTCGCCTGTGGCGGCGCCGGGGCCATCGTCGACGATCTCGACCTCGGGCAGGTCATGGTCGTGGCGTCGGCGCTGCGGGACGAGGGCACGAGTTTTCACTACGCCGCGCCGAGTCGGATCATCGACGCCGATCCCCTGGGCGTTCGAGTTCTGGGCGAGGTACTGGTCGAGCATCACATTGCGCACTTCGTCGGTCGTACCTGGACGACCGACGCCTTCTTTCGCGAGACGCGCTCGCGGGTCAATCGAAGAATCGACGAGCACTGTTCGGTGGTCGACATGGAATCCTCGGCCTTCATCGCGGTCGCCAAATATCGGGGGTTGCGCTTCGCCCAACTGCTCTACGCCGGCGACTCGCTCGCCGGCGAGGAGTGGGACAGTCGTTCGTGGTCAGGCGCTCGCTCGGTGCGCGAACAACTTTTTCGGGTGAGCGCGGTGGCCGCCCTTCGCCTCCACGACGCCACCGGCGAATAACCAACGGGGTAGATCGAACTTCGAGATCAGAATCGACCGTACGCGAGGAGGTTGGTAGCCCGATTCTCGTCAAATTTCAATGGTCGGACGAACGGCGGATGCGCCGAACGTCCGCGCGCGTCCCCGGCCACGGATCAGATGCACCGCCGTGGCCAGCAACATCACCATCATGACGAGGAAGAATGAGTCGGCCAACGGGATCAACCAACCGTGGCCGGCGAATCGCACATTCGCTCCATGGGGAACCCACCAGATCGGCGCGGCCCAAAAGACGATCGCCGTGAGAGCGGCCCACCACTCGCCGTGGAGGGGTCGATCGGAGGCGAGGGCGAGCCACGCGATGAACAGGACGACCCAAATAAAGTGATGGGCCCAGGAAACGGGCGACGCGAGCGACTCGGTCGCTTCGATGACGAGAAAACCGAGTAGGGGCCACGACCGACGGTAGGCGCTCACCGCGATCCAGAGTCCGATCGCCGACACCGCTGCAACGAGGGCGAAGGTCCACGTCGTGTTGAGGGTGTGGCGGAGAATGCGGTCGGTGACGCCGATCGCTCCCTGATTCCCCACCCACGGGAGCCATCCGGCACCGCTGGGCTTCCAGACGTCATGGCTCCAGTACGTCCACGAAGCGCTCGGCGTAAGCGCGGCGGCCCCCGCTACCGCGGCCACGAAGGTAGCGAGAGCCCGTTGCCCGGCGCCCCGTTGACGAGTGAGCAGCAGGTAGGGAATGAGAATGAGCGGCGTCAACTTTACGGCCGCGGTCAGGCCGACGAGGAAACCACGTCGTTCCGGTCGGACCAGGGTCATGTCCGCAATGACCGCCACGGCCAAAAGTATGTTGACTTGTCCCAGGAGGAAGGTCTCTCGAACGGGGTCGAGAAGCCCGACCGGGAGGACCAGTAGTAGGGCCCACCAGAGGACGGTTCGCCGACCAAGGGAGGGGCAGGTCACCTTGAGGCTGACTACCAGGAGTGCGATGAGGGCGCCCAGGCTCAGCCAGGTGAAGAGAATCTGATCGAGGCGCTCCGGGAGATGAGAGAAGGGCACGAACCACAGAGCGGCGAACGGCGGGTACGTGAAACCTAGATGCGTCGGTTGGTAGACGACGTGGTACAGATCGGCCCGAAAAGCATGGGCGCCGCCGAGGAGATAAGTGCCGAGGTCAATCATTCGATGGCCGGCAGCCAAGATCGTGACCGCCAGTGCGCCGACCGCCGCGGACAAGATCGGCCACGCCCAATTGTGGGAATTCGCCACCGTGTCCAGGTGCTGGGCCCACGTTGCTCGTCGAGTCACGACATCAGTATCGAGAGACCAGTCCCCAGGAGACGGTGGACGCTCGGCCATCGACACCGACTGTAGTCGGCGTCGTCGCGCGGCCCCGACGCCGGCGATGTCCCAGCTCAAAGATCGACCTGCCGGTGCTAACCGGCCGAGATCTCCGTCATGGAGTTCGTACCGTTATTGGCGACCCAGACGCGCCCGCCGATATAGGTGATGGCGTTGGGTTGACTGAATCCGTATTGGACGCCGGTCAACACCGCGACGAGCGAGCCGGACGCGACGCTGATCTGGGAGACCGAATTGCCGTTGGTGGCCGACGTGCCGAGATTGGTCACCCAGACGTCGACGCCGTTCGAGGCGATCGCGGTCATCACGCTGAGCCCGAAGTCTTTGCCCTTGATGAACCGAATGAACGCGCCGGTCGACGCGTTCACTTCGGTGAGTGAACTGGTCCGATCGTTGGCTACCCAAATATGACTGCCGTCGGTGGTGATCGCCAGCGGACCGTCAAAGCGGTAGGCGCTGCCCTTGAGCACCTTCACCAGCGATCCCGATGCGGCGTTCAGTTCGGCCACCGCATTGGCGTTGCTGTCGACGACCCAGACGTGCTTGGAATCCGACGCCAGCGAGTTCACCTGCCGGAGTCCAATTGAGGACACCTTCACGACTTTGATGAAGTTCCCCGTCGTGGCGCTGACTTCGGCGAGCGTGGTGCCGCGCAGATTCGAGATCCACACGTCGATGCCGTTCGACGCGATCTGACCGGTGCCGTGCAATTTGTACGTCGAACCCTGGATGACGCGCACCAGTGCGCCGGTGATGGCGTTCAATTCGGTAACCGAGTTACCGGCGTTGTTGGCCACCCAGACGTGCGTCCAGTCGTCGCTCAACCGGGCCGGCCCGTCGAAGCCGAACTTCGACTTCTTGAAGACGTTCAACTTGGCCCCGGTGCTGGCGTCGATCTCGGTCACCGAGTTGCCGACGCTATTGGCCACCCAAACGTTGGCGCCGTTGGAGCCAATGGCGGTCACCGCGTTGAAGTCATAGGCCTTACCCTGGACAATCTTCACCAGCGAGCTCGTGGCCGCACCGGCGCTCACGACACCGAAGAGTCCACTAAGGGTGAGTAGGAAACCAACGGTCGCGCGAATGGGGAACTTCATGGGGATCTCTTTCAGAGTGTGGTGGCACCGCAACGATTCTCGGTGGGACCCGCCGATTTCACGGGCCGGCGTCTACCAAGCGTACGACATGCGTCCACGCGAAAGTCGTCGGCCACGAGCGCCCCACCAATGATTCGGTATCAGTTTCCGACGGCATCGCCGAGATTAACCTTTGCCCATGAGGAAAGAAGACCGATAATGCACGGCTTTGATTCTTTCCTCCACCATCTCTTCACTTGGACGGGCACGTTCAACGAAGCGGGTGGTTGGTACGGCTTCTGGTCCGGCTTCGCCGGGGGCTTCGGCATCCTGACGATTGTGATAATTGGCTATCGCAAGATCAACTGTCACACGCAACGGTGTTGGCGCATCGGCCACCACGAACTGACCGTCAAGCACTCCCCGACCGACCCCGGGACGACGTATCGCGTCTGTCGGCACTGCCATCCCGAAATACAGGGGAAGCGATTTTCCCGAGAAGAGCTTCACAAGATGCACCTAGATCACGTCGAGGAGAGTGCGCAGTGACCTGGTGGGATCGATGGGTATGGCCGGCCGGTGGGTCGGGGGGAATTCCCGGTGACATCGTTGCCACCCTGATTTGGGTGATTCTCGCAGCGATCATCACCGTCATTGCGTGGCCGCCGCTTCGCCGACTGATATGGAAAGCGCTGGGATTGCACGCCCTGCACGCCAAGCTCGACCACATCATCCTTGAACACCCTTCGATTGCCAACGAGATCCCCGGCCTCGAAGCGCAGTTCCAGCCCAAGCGTCAGCCGTTACCCGACGGGACGCCCGCACCAACTTCGACACCCCCGACGACGCCGAACACACCAAGTTGACCGGGCTTCGACTTTATGACTCCGCAGGTACCCCGAGACGGGACGAGAACAAATGGTTTATCGGCAGTCCTTGGATCGTGAAAGTCGCGGACCAGAATGCCGGGCCATCCTCGACTAGCCAACCCGATGACCCAATCGAAAAAACTCGCGAAGCTTGGCAAGTCAAAGGAGTCAGGTAATCCCTCGTCCGTTCCAGTATTACAAGCGCTCCCCACGTCCGCCCGCGGTACGGGCACACTCTCGACAAAACAGTACGCACGTTAGGACGCCGGCCGGGGAACGCTTGGCCAGGTAGGCGACTCCCGGGGCCTTGCACTGGTGAAAGTGCCAGCAGTTCTGATTGGAGCATTCGCAGAACCCTCTCGAGCGTGTACGGGCCGCGGCTTTCATCTCATCACTCAATACGGGCCGGGCCGAGCGTCGACGCTCGCGAACCTTCGCCGGATGATCATTCTCTGGGGGAACGACGCCGTCAGGCCCTGATGATTTACTCACCTATCTAGTTTGTCTGCTGCGTCGACCAGCTATGGGGACCGGCGCAAACACCGATCAGCTCGGGACCCTTGGTCGTGTGCCGATTAGATCTGCCCGGTGCAGTACGGGTGCATGAGCAAAAATGAGCGCAGGTACAACACGAACGATCCCTTGTTCAGCGTGTCCTGGTGATACAGCGCATCGCTCAGCTTGCCCTGACTTTGGAGCCGCTCGATTGTCTTCCACGCCCGCGCTCCGAGCCCGATCTCGCACTCGTCGGCCACCCAGGGTGCGAGGAAGCCGAAAGGGGAGGGTGTCGACTGAACGGATGCGGACTCGGCCCTCAATCCTTGCAGGGCGCTCGTCCAGAGAGCCTGGGCGTGCGCCACGACCAGTGAAGGGTGCTGGGACGTTACGTCACCCATGCCGTAGGGGCTGACCGCGTAGAGCACGATCGGCGTCGCCGAGCAGGCGTAGCAGCCGAAGGCGTACGAGAAACGATCGTCCCCCGTCACGAGCAGAACGTGTTGACCGACGACCTTCGGAACGAAGCCTTCGTTGGCGTCGATCACGTACGAGTTCTTGGGATGGTTCGGGCTCAGGTCGACCACTTTGTCGTAGCGATTCTTCGCCCGATCAAAGACGTAGATCACCGGCACTTCGCAACAGTGCGCTCCCCCGGTGAATCCCTCGACCATGACGCCGGGCTCCTGTTCGCGCTGAAAGGCGATGACGCACATGGCGTTGATCGAGGAGTCGCTGGGATTCGCCGGACCAGGGAGCGTCCAACTCTGCCCGCCGTCGCTCAGCGTGAGCGTGCCCTTGAAGGGCATGCCGGCGATCAATGCGTTGGACGGCGTCGACTTCGGCTTCGTGGCCTGGAACGTCGCGGTGAATCCACCGTACGTCGTCGTCATCGTCGCGCTCTGACCCGCCTTCAGTTGGGGAATCAACGCACCGGGCACGCATTTGTAGCTGGCGTTCAAGACGGGTAGCGGTGCCGAGGAAGACAGCGAAACGCCGATCAGAATGGCCGCGATCGCGACCACCGCACCCAAGGCCACGGTCGCGTATTTCATTGCGAACGGCCGTTTCGGCGACGATTCTTCGATATTCACCACGACTCCCGTCAGTCAACTCGGACAGATACTAGTAAGGAGGTCGCGAGAAAAGTGGTTGTGTCTTAGATCAATCCGAGGGACGTGACTTCGTCACGCTCCGATAGCAACTCGTCGGTCGTGATCTTGATACGACCCTTGGCGAAGTCGTCGGAGTGGAAACTCTCCTTCACCTTCCACGAACCCTTGCCGTCCGACATGACCGGGAATCCGAAGGTGAGCCCTTCCGGGACGCCGTACTCGCCGTGACTGGTAACCGCGATCGACGCGCAGTCGTCGCTCGGTGTCGCGCTCACGAGACTGGCGACCGTGTCGATGGCGGCGTTCGCTGCACTGGCGGCGGAACTGAGACCGCGCGCCTCGATCACCGCGGCGCCTCGCTTTTGCACCGTCGTGATGAACTCACCTTGCAGCCAGTCCAGATCAGAGATCACCTCGGTGGCCTTTTTCCCGTTAATCGTGGCGTTCGAGTAGTCCGGGAACTGGGTCGCGGAGTGATTGCCCCAGATGGCGACGTTCTTGACTTCTTTCACGGGAACCCCGGCCCTTTGGGCCAACTGAGTTTCCGCCCGGTTCTGGTCCAACCGCGTCATCGCGAACCATCGATCGTCGGGAACGTCGGCGGCGTTGGAACGAGCGATGAGACAGTTCGTGTTGCAGGGATTGCCGACGACCAAGACTCGCACGTCACTCGCGGCGTTCTTCGATATGGCTTCACCCTGGGGCTTGAAGATGCCGCCGTTCACCTTCAAAAGGTCGCCGCGCTCCATACCGGCCTTGCGCGGAATCGATCCCACGAGCAGCGCCCAGTTCGTGTTGGTGAACGCGTGATCGAGATCACTGGTCGCCTCGATGCCGGCGAGCAGCGGGAAGGCGCAGTCGTCGAGCTCCATGACGACGCCCTCGAGCGATTTCATGGCCGGTTCGATCTCCAACAGTCGCAGTACGACTGGAGTGTCGGGTCCGAGCAACTGACCCGACGCGATGCGGAAGAGCAGGGCGTAACCAATCTGTCCGGCGGCGCCGGTGACCGTGACGTGGACGGAATCGGTCATCGTTACTCCAGTTCGATTAGAGGCGTTCGGCGATAGCGGCGCCGAACTCCGAGCACTTCACTTCGGTGGCGCCCTCCATCAGGCGAGCGAAGTCGTAGGTGACGATTCCCTCCGAGATCGTCGCCTCCATCGCTCGAACGATGTCGTTGGCGGCGTCGGACCAGCCGAGGTGCTCGAACATCAGCACGCCTGACAGCAGCACCGAACCGGGATTGACCTTGTCCATGCCGGCGTACTTCGGCGCCGTGCCGTGGGTCGCTTCGAAGATCCCGTGGCCGGTCATGTAGTTGATGTTCGCCCCGGGCGCGATGCCGATGCCTCCGACCTGGGCCGCGAGGGCGTCCGAGAGGTAGTCGCCGTTGAGGTTCATGGTCGCGATGACGTCGAACTCCGAGGGGCGAAGCAGCGACTGCTGGAAGACGATGTCGGCGATGACGTCCTTCACCAGAAGCTTCGATCCGGGCTTGCCGTTGCACTCTTCCCAGCTGACCGCGACGTCATCGAACTCGTCCTTCACCAACTGATAGCCCCACTTCATGAACGCGCCTTCAGTGAACTTCTGGATGTTGCCCTTGTGCACCAAGGTGACCGACTCGCGCTGGTGCTTCAAGGCGTAGACGAGGGCGGCGCGAATCAGTCGCTCCGAGCCCCCCTTGGAAATCGGCTTCACGCCGAGGGCGCTCATCTCACGAATCTGCCAGCCGAAGCTCTCTTGCAAAAAGCTGCGCAGCTTCTCGGCGCCGGGCGAACCGGCCTCCACTTCGAGACCGGCGTAGACGTCCTCGGTGTTCTCGCGAAAGATGACCATGTCGACCAGTTCGGGGTGCTTCACCGGCGAGGGCACGCCCTGGAACCAGCGCACCGGGCGCAAGCAGACATAGAGGTCCAATATCTGTCGCAGCGCGACGTTGAGCGAGCGAAAGCCTTCGCCAATGGGCGTGGTCAACGGCCCCTTGATGCCAATGAGGTACTCGCGAAAGTCGCTGACCGTCTGCTCCGGCAGCCACTCGCCGGTCTCGTCGAAGGCCTTTTGACCGGCCAGGACTTCCTTCCATTCGATGGTCTTGCCGTACTTCTTAGCGGCGGCGTCCAGGACCAGCTTGGAGGCCGGCCAGATGTCGACGCCGATGCCGTCGCCTTCGATGAACGGGATAATGGGGTTGTCCGAGACGTTGAGTTCGCCGTCGGCGTTTTGAGTGATTTTGTCTGCCATAAATCCATCCTAATGGGGGTGGAAAACCGCTCCGAATTGGGAGATGCTTTCCACCGAGCTGCTGACTGGTGAGCATTTGGTTCATCCCGAGCCTTGAGCTCTAGCCATAGATCGAGCCCCAGTCGGTCAGTGAGGTTGACGGAGAAGGCTGGAGGGGTGTCGTGCCATGAGCACTGGTCCATTAGGTCGCCGCCGTTGCCTCGAGGCTCACTGAACATAGACATTGGAGGAAATCATGATTTTCGTTGGAGTGGACTGGTCTGAAACCCACCACGACATCTGCATCCTCGACGAGGCAGGAACCGTCGTGGCGAGGAGGAAGATTCCGGACACGTTCGAAGGGGTGCGCGAGTTGCACGAACTGTTGGCGCCACACGCCGAAGAGCCGGACGACGTGATCGTTGGCATTGAGAAGGACCGCGGACTCATCGTCACGGCCATGCTCGGTGCCAACTACCACGTCTACGCCCTGAACCCACTGTCGGTGGCGCGTTATCGCGAGCGCCACGTCACCTCAGGGTCGAAGTCCGATCCCGGCGACGCGAAAGTCCTCGCCGACGTCGTGCGCACCGACCGTCACAACCATCGTGAAGCGGCCGGCGACAGTGAGAACGCTGAGGCCGTCAAGGTGCTCGCCCGCGCGCACCAGAGCGCCATTTGGAATCGCCAACGAGAGGAGAATGCCCTGCGCAGTGCCCTGAGGGACTACTACCCGGGGGCACTTAACGCGTTTGGCACTGACCTCGACGACCGTGACGCCGTCGAAGTCTTGGCAGTCGCTCCCACGCCGGCCCTCGGAGCTGGGCTCTCGCTCTCGAAGATCACGTCCGCCCTTCGCCGCGGCGGTCGTCAGCGCAATCTCGAGCGACGCGCGAAAGAGATCCAGCGCGCCCTGCGCGAAGAGCAGCTGCATGAACGGCCCAAGGTCGAACTCGCTTACGGCACCATCACCAGCGCGCACGTCGCGATGATCCGCGCCTATAACGCAGAGATCACGACGCTCGAAGCGGCGGTGACGAAGGATTTTGAGCAGCACCCGGACGCGATGATCGTCCGCTCCCTGCCAGGACTGGGGATGGTCCTCGCCGCCCGGGTGCTGGGCGAGTTCGGGGACAACCCGAACCGCTACGCCAACGCTAAGTCTCGCAGGAACTACGCCGGCACGTCACCCGTGACCAAAGCCTCCGGCAAGTCCTTCGTGGTGCTCGCCCGTCACGCCCGCAACAAGCGCCTCTCCGACGCCGCCGACCAATGGGCGTTCTGTTCACTCATCGCCTCTCCCGGAGCGCGCGCCTACTACGACGAACTACGTCGTCGAGAAAAGACCCATCGACAAGCCTTACGACAACTCGCCAATCGATGGATCGGCATCTTGCATGCCTGTCTCGAACAGAGAGTCGACTACAACGAGAATCTCGCCTGGAAACATCGAGCGGACGTCGCTGCTTGACATATCAGAACCAGGGGTGTCTACGGCGATTCGCGAAGCCCCTTTTTTGGCGACGTCGCCGAGTGACGGAAGTGAAAACTATTCAAACAGCGCGTGATAGATCTCGCTCGTCGCGGTCGAACGATTGAGCGTGTAGAAGTGCAATCCGGGCGCGTGCTCGTCCAGCAACTCCTGACAGAGCGCAATCGCGGCGCGGATGCCCTCGGCGCGCACCTCTCGGGGTCCGCCCCGTTTCTCCGCGGCGACCAGGCGTTCGACCAGCGCCGAGGGCACGGCCGCACCCATTAACTTCATGCGCTCGATGCCGGTGATCGTGGTGACCGGCATGATGCCCGGAAGGACCGGCTTGGTCACGCCGAGTTCGGCGAGTTCGCCGACCAGTCGTGTCCACTCGTCCACTTCGAAGAAGAACTGCGTCACGGCGAAGTCCGCGAGCGCGAGCTTCTCGGCCAGGAACCGTCGGTCCGAGGTCCGGTCCGGCGAGCGCGGATGGCCGTCGGGGTGGGCCGCCACGCCCACCGAGAAGTCGCCGATCTCGCGGGCCAAGGAAATGAGGTCGATGGCGTGCTCGAATTCGGAGTTCGCCGCCGACGGGTCATCCGGAATATCGCCGCCGAGCGCCATGATGTTCTGCACGTCGGCCTCGGCGTAGTTCTTCAAGAGGTCACGCATCTCGGCGCGCGTGTGACCGACGCAGATGACGTGCGCCATGGCGGTCACGTAGCCGTCGTGTTCGATCTGCGTGACCAAGTCGTAGGTGCGTTGGCGTGATTCGCGTCCCCCGCGGTAGGTCACCGAGACGAACGACGGCTGCAACGGTTGGATGTCCTCGAGTGAGGCGGCGAGGATGGCGCTCTCCTCGTCAGATTTGGGAGGAAAGAATTCAAATGATCGGGTGGGGCCGGCTGCGAGCAGCTCGTCGATACGCACCGAGTTAGGTCGCCCGTCCGAAGTCGTCCTCGAGTCGCACGATGTCGTCTTCGCCGAAGTACGAGCCGTGCTGGACTTCAATGAAGACCACCGGCACCGTGCCGTAGTTCTCGCAGCGGTGCGCCTGACCGATGGCGATGTCGATGCTCGCTCCGGGACCGAGGTCGTGCTCGACGCCGTCGAGGATGACGGTCGCCTGGCCGCTCACGATGAACCAGTGTTCGGCGCGCTTGTCGTGGAACTGGTAGCTCAGGCGCTTGCCCGGCGTGACCACGATGCGCTTCACCTTGTGGTCGAACATCTCGTCGTCCAGCACGGTGTAACTGCCCCACGGCCGCTCGCTGTACTCACGGCCCTTGTCGTCTGTCGTTTCGGTCATCGCACCTTCTCCGCGGCTAGGACGGCGTTGCGTAACAGCATGGCACGGGTCACGGGACCGACGCCACCGAGCCGTGGCGTTATCCAGGCAACTTTCTCAGCAACGTCGTCGGCGAGGTCGCTCAAGAGTTTCTTGCCCGCGAAGGACGTCCCCGCCCCCACCACCGCCGCGCCGGACTTGACCATGTCCGCGGTGACGATGCCCGGTACCCCGGCCGCCGACACGACCACGTCCGCGGTCCGCGTCAAGGCCGCCATGTCCTCGACGCCGGTGTGCACGACGGTCACGGCGGCGTTGCAGTTCGGTCGGCGCATCGCCATCAGCAGCGCCAGGGGTCGTCCGATGGTGAGTCCGCGCCCGATGATGACGACGTGCTTGCCTTCGACCGGTACCCGGTACTCCGCCAGCAGCTCGACGATGCCGGCCGGCGTGCACGGCAAAGGACCGGGCGCGCCCATCACCAGGCGCCCGAGATTCGTCGGGTGCAGTCCGTCGACGTCCTTGGCGGGATTGACGCGAAAGAGGACCTGTTCCTCGTCGATGCCGTCGGGCAACGGCAGCTGCACGAGGATGGAATGGACCTCGGGGTTGGCGTTGAACGCATCGATCACCGCTTCGATCTCGTCCTGCGTCGCGCTGGCGGGCAGGTGCACGTCGAAGGAACGCACGCCGATCTCCTTGCACTCCTCGATCTTCATCTCGACGTAGCGCGCGCTCGCGGGGTTGTCACCGACGAGCAACGTGCCGAGACCCGGGGTCCGTCCGTTGGCGGTGAGTCGAGCCGCGCGTTCGGCGAGCTCCATCTTGATTCGCTGGGCCAATCGTTCACCGTCAAGTAGTTGGGCCGTCATGACGCTCCTCAGTGCCGGAAGTGACGCTCGCCGGTGAGCATCATCACGATTTTCGCGGCGTTCGCGGCGTCGATGACCTCTTGGTCGCGCACCGAACCGCCCGGTTGCACGACCGAGGTGACGCCGGCACCCGTCAGGGATTCCAGTCCGTCGGCGAAGGGAAAGAAGGCGTCCGACGCCGCGGCCGCCCCGCGCGCGAACTCGCCGGCCTTGTTGGTGGCGATGCCCGCCGCCACGACGCGCGACTGTTGACCGGCGCCGATGCCGACGGCGACGCCGTCGCGCGCTATCACGATGGCGTTGGACGTCGTTCGAGCGCATACGCGCCACGCAATGGCGAGGTCCCGCAACTGCTGTTCGGTCGGCGTCGCCACCGTGACGCACTTCCACTCAGCTACCGGCACGAGCAGCTCGTCGGCGTTCTGCACCAGCGCCGTATCGCCGAAGGTGCGAACCGAGAGTCCGAGAGGTTCCGGTGACGGAGCACTGAGTAGTCGGGTCGCCTTTCGGCGCTTCACCAGGATGTCGATCGCGTCGGGATGGATGGACGAGGCGATGATGACGTCGGCCTGCGGTCCTTCGGCGATGAGCGACGCCAGCGCTCGGTCGAGTTCGCCGCCCACGGCGATGATCCCCCCGAAGGCACTCTGGGCGTCGGCGTTGAGAGCCTTTTGGAACGCGTCGGCGAACGTGGCACCGACGGCCGCGCCCGACGCGTTGGCGTGTTTGATGATGGCCACGGCGCACGTGCCGGGTACGTCGAACGCCAGTTCGTGCACCAGTCGCCACGCCGCGTCGGCGTCGAAGAGGTTCAGGTACGACAACGCCGAACCGGCGTGTTGGGTGACGCCGTCCCACCACGGCGTGGTACCGGCGAAGCGGTAGCGCGCGCCAATCTGGTGCGGGTTCTCGCCGTAGCGCACGGCGGCGGCGCGCTCGAGCGAGAGGTGCAACGTCGCAGGGACGACACGTTCGACGTCGGACGGCGCTTCGGCGATGGCCCCGCCGGCGTCAAGCCACGCGACGATCTGCGCGTCGTAGGCCGCGGTGTGCGCGAAGGCCGCACGCGCCAACGCGTGACGCGTTCCGTCCGAAAGAGTCCCGGTCGCGACGATCTCTTCGAGGGCCGGGTCGTACTGACTCGGACTGGTGAGGACGCCGACGTGCTGGTGGTTCTTCGCCGCGGCGCGCACCATCGAAGGCCCGCCGATGTCGATGAGTTCGATCGAGGGATCCGACGAGAAGGGATAGAGGTTGCTCACCACGAGGTCGATGGCCGTGATGTCGTGCTCGGCGAGCGCCGCGAGGTGTTCCGGTTTGGACCGGTCGGCGAGGATGCCGGCGTGCAGTCGAGGGTGAAGCGTCTTCACGCGACCGTCGAGCATCTCGGGAAAGCCCGTGACGTCGGCGACCTCGAGGTGCGCGATGCCCGCGTCGCTTAACGCCGCGGCCGTACCGCCGGAGGCCACCAGTTCGACGCCGTGCGCGGCTAGTCCCGTGGCGAGTTCGACCAGCCCGGTCTTGTCCCAGACGCTCAGTAACGCCCTCATCTATTCCTCCAGCGTTCCCGCGACGGACGAGGGCTCCCGGCCCTCGAGCATTGCCGCCATCACCCTACCGACCACCAGCGGATACAACTCGCGCTCCACCAGCTTGATGCGCTCGTGCAGCGTCGCTTCGGTGTCCTCGGGCTCGATCGGCACGCGGCGTTGGGCGAGGATCGGACCGTCGTCGAGCGCCTCGGTCGCGATGTGGACCGTGCACCCGGTTTCTCTGACGCCCGACTCCAACGCCTGGGCCACGGCGTGCCAGCCCTTGAAGGCCGGCAACAGGCTGGGGTGCGTATTGAGGATCCGTCCGGGATAGGCGAGGTGGAAGTACGCAGTGACGATCGTGCCGAATCCGGCCATCGCCACCAGATCGATGTCGCGACTCTTCAGCGCGTCGGTCAGTTCGTGCGTGAATCCCTCGCGGTCGAAGGTGGGTGCGAAACCACCGAACTCCTCGCGCGACACCAGCAGTGTTTCGCTGCCCGCGCCGAAGGCGACGTCGAGGCCGCGACAGCGCCGGTCCGACGCGACGAGCGCAACGTCGAGACCGGCGCGCACCATCGCTTCGAGAATGGTGCCCGTTCCGGACACCAGCACACAGAGTCGAACGTCGTCCAACGTTTATAACGCCTTGACGATTTCGCCCATTTTCTGGCCGGCCTCGGTCGGGTTCAAGCAGACGTACACACCGGCGGCGGCCAGCGCGTCCATCTTCGCCTGCGCCGTGCCTTTGGACCCCGAGATGATGGCGCCGGCGTGGCCCATCTTTCGTCCCGGCGGCGCCGTGACGCCGGCCACGTAGGAGACGACGGGCTTGGTCATGTTGGCCTTGATCCACTCCGCGGCGCGCTCCTCTTCCGAGCCGCCGATCTCCCCGATCATCATCACGGCCATCGTCTCGGGATCGGCCTGGAAGGCCGCGAGGCAGTCGATGAAGTTCGTCCCCGGCACCGGGTCGCCGCCGATACCGACGCAGGTCGTCTGACCGATGCCCTGTTGGCTCAGTTCGTACAGCGCTTGGTAGGTCAGGGTTCCCGAGCGCGACACGATGCCGACCGGTCCGCCGGCCAACGCGATGTCCCCCGAGGTGATGCCGATGTTGCACTTGCCGGGGCTGATGATGCCCGGGCAGTTGGGACCGAGCAAGCGCACGCCGGGAAAGTCCTCGACCAATCGGTTGTAGGTGATCGCCTCGTCCTGGGCCGGGATGCCCTCGGTGATGCAGACGATGAAGGTGATCCCGCCCTCGGCCGCCTCGAGGATCGCGGCGGAGGCGAACCTCGGCGGCACGACGACGAACGACGCGGTCGCGCCAGTCGCGGCGACCGCCTCTTTGACCGTGTTGAAGACCGGGACGCCGTCGACGTCGCTGCCGCCCTTGCCGGGCGTGACGCCGCCGACCACTTTGGTGCCGTAGTCGCGGTTGCGCAGTCCGTGGAAGCGGCCCTGTCCCCCGGTGAGTCCCTGGACGATCACTTTGGTGTTCTCATCAACGAAAATGCTCATGTCTCTTCCTTAGGCGTTCGCGAGGGACACGACCCGGCGGGCGGCGTCCAACATCGTGGGTTCGGTGATCAGTGAATCGTTGAGCTGCGGCGCGAGGATCGCGCGCCCTTCCAGGGCGTTCGTCCCGTCGAGTCGCAGCACGATGGGCGTCGAAATCTCGACCCGCGACAGCGCCTCCAGGACGCCGTTCGCGACTTCATCGACGCGAGTGATGCCCCCGAAGATATTGACGAAGATCGCCTTCACCTTGGGGTCGGTGTTGATCACCTCGAGGGCCGAGGCCATCACGTCGGCGTTGGCGCCGCCGCCGATGTCCAAGAAGTTGGCCGCCGTGCCGCCGACCTGGTTGACGACGTCGAGCGTCGACATCGCCAGACCGGCGCCGTTGGCGATGATGCCGACGGTGCCGTCCAAGCCGATGTAGTTAAGGCCCTTCTCCTTGGCCAACTTCTCACGCGGATCCTCGAACTCGTCGGCCCGGAACTCCTCCCACTCCGGGTGACGGAACGCGGCGTTCTCGTCCAAGGTCACCTTGGCGTCAAGTGCGTGGACCTTGTCATCCGGCGTGAGAATCAGCGGGTTGATCTCGGCCAGGTCGCAGTCGCCCTTGGTGTAGCACTCGTAGAGGTGCACTAGCAACTCGGCGGCCTGTTCACGCGCCGCCTCGTCGAGCTCGGCGTCATTCACCCAGCGTCGAGCCGTTTCTAAGTCCAGGCCGCGTACCGGATCGATGGCGAGAAAGGCGATGGCGTCGGGATTCTCCTCGGCCACGATTTCGATCTCGACACCCCCCTGGGCGCTCAGCATGCCCAGGTGTGTCTTGTTCTGGCGGTCCAGCGTGAACGACGCGTAGTACTCCTTGGCGATGTCACTCGAGCGCTCGATCCACACGCGATGCACGACGTGACCTTTTATATCGAGACCCAGGATGTTGCCCGCGTGCAGTCGCACCTCGTCCACGTCGTGGGCCAACTTGACACCGCCGGCTTTGCCCCGGCCGCCCACCTTCACCTGGGCCTTCACCACCACCGGATAGCCCACGCGCTCGGCCACCTCGACGGCCTGATCGACGGTGTCGGCGATGTCGCCGGGCGACACGGCGATGCCGTAGCGCGCGAAGTACTGCTTGCCCTGGTATTCGAACAGATCCATCAACTTCTACTTTCAACTAGAGGACCGTCGGGTGACGGTCACGTCGATTCAGTGCGGGGGCTCTCGGGCGTCCAAGGTCGATTCGAGCCACGAGCCGATCTCGGCGAGCGAGGCGCCCGGCGTGAAGACCCGCGCGACCCCGAGCGCCTCTAGCCCGGCAATGTCGTCGTCGGGGATGATCCCGCCGACCAACAGCAGGACGTCCTCACGGCCCTTGGACTTCAAGAGATCGATCACTCGCGGGACCAGTACCAGGTGAGCACCGGAGAGCAGCGAGAGCCCCAGGGCGTCGGCGTCTTCTTGAATGACCGCCTGGACGATCTGCTCGGGCGTTTGGTGCAGCCCGGTGTAGACGACTTCGAAACCGGCGTCGCGCAGCGTTCGCGCGATGACCTTGGCGCCGCGGTCGTGTC
Organism: uncultured Acidimicrobiaceae bacterium; assembly: GCA_963716515.1. GTDB lineage: Bacteria > Actinomycetota > Acidimicrobiia > Acidimicrobiales > RAAP-2 > RAAP-2. The sequence goes on along the minus strand of OY970319.1, from coordinate 79,041 downwards.
CATCGAGTCCGGGCTTGGCGACGACGACTCGGTACGTGCGATTCATGGAATACCCATTCTAGGGAACATTCCAAGAGGTTTTTTCGAGGTGGCGACCTCCGCGGTGTGACAAAACGCGCGCTAGTAACGTCACAGATTGAGCGGTCGATCTTGCTGACGTCTCTCACTGATTGGAATCAGCACCGATGGAAAACAGTTTCGGACAGCCCCAGAGCGTCGTCGTCCTCGGCGGCAGTTCCGACATCGCGCGAGCGCTCACCAAGCGGCTCTGCGCGGCGCGCGCCCATACGGTGGTGCTCTGCGGTCGAAACCAGAAACTCCTCGATGAATCGGCCGAGGAAGCGAAGGACTACGGCGCCCGCACGACCGACACCGTAGTCTTCGACGCCAAATCCGTCACCAAGGCCGCCAGCGTCGTGTCAGAGGCCTTCGAGAAGGTCGGGGGTGACGTCGACCTGGTGGTCGTCGCCGTAGGACTGCTGGGCGATCAGTTCGCCCAGGAGAATGACGCCGCCGCCGCGGTGAAGGTGGCGCTGGTGAACTTCGCCTGGCCCGTCGCGGCGCTGGCCGAAGTCCGTCGTCGATTAGTCGATCAAGGCCACGGAAGGATCTTGGTGATGTCCTCGGTCGCCGCCATTCGTATTCGCCGCAACGCCTACCTCTACGGCGGCGCGAAGGCCGGTCTCGACCGGCTCTGTGACGGGCTGGCCGACTCCTTGGAGGGCACCGGCGTCACCTTGCAACTTCTTCGACCGGGAGTGGTGCGCACCCGCATGACCAAAGGACAGTCGCCCGTGCCCTTCACGACCGGTCCCGAAGAGGTCGCCGGCTACGTGATGAAGGGACTGGCCACCCACGACCGGGTCATCTGGAGCCCGCCGATCATGCGCTACGCCTTCGCCGTGCTGCGCCATCTCCCGAAGCCGCTCTGGCGAAGGGTCGCCGACCGCTAGCCGGTCGTGGTTGTGGTGGTCGACGAGTTCTTGAGCGTTCGGCGAAGTTCGTTGACGCGAAGCGACACGGTGAAGAAATCGTGCGCCCAGAATGACCCGAAGTAGCGATCCGGCGCGCCGGGCATCGACGACAGAAGGCTCTCGCCGTTGCCAGCGTCAATCACCGTGCCGGGTGTCCCGGTGTAGGTCGAGAGCTGCACCCAGTCGAGTCCGTAGTCGAGCTCCATGCCCACTTCGACGCCGGCGCGCAGCATCACGTTGGCGAGGTCACTGAGCGACATACTCGGTCCGCCCACGTAGACCAGTGCACCGGTCTTGGTGATACCGAGTCCCGAACGCCACACGTCGTCGTTCGGGTTGATGACCGTGCCCCACTGGGTCGACTTCGGGTTCCGCAACCCTTGGACCGCCTGGGCGTTGTCGACGATCAGGTCCAGGTTCTGGCGCACCGACGCGATCTGATTGGTCATGACCACGTCGCGACCCCACTTCGCCACCGTCATTCGTCCGTTCTTGAAGATGACCACCGAGGCCGCGCCCGTGCGCAACTTCTTGAACGATTTGCCGTTGGCGAAATAACCGCCGTCGGCGTTTTGCGTGAGGAAGCCGGAGTTGAAGGCCGCCACCAACGTCTTGGAGCGCTTGGCACTGATGGGCGCGCTGTGTGCAAACGGACCTCCCCCAGGGATCTGGGAGCCGGAGTACAACAGCGCCGTCAACAGATTCGTGTCCATCCACACCACGCCGACGACGTAACTGGTGTGCACCGCGTCGGGCCGCACGAATGCCTCGTACATCGTCGGTATGCCGTTGGCAGTCGAACGACCCACCACGTGCCACACGCCCTCACCGGGGAGCGGACTCTTCGCCGGCGAGACAATGTTGACCGGCGGCGCCAACGCCACCTTTGTCTTGAGCGTGGTGGTGATCGCTCCGTGGCCGAAGGAACCGGCCGGCGGCGTCCCGCCCATCTTCGGCAGGTCCCAGTGGTACGCCTCGCCGGCGGCCCAGGACACGACGCTCGCCAGACCGTGCTGGCGGCCCCACTGCGAAGCCCGGGTCGAGAGGCTCGAGCCGTACGAAGGGTTGAGGAGGGCGAAGAAGAGAGTGGCCGCGAAATAACCCACGGTGATCACCAGGGCCAGGACCAGCAGCACAATGGAACGCCGGCGCCAATACACGGCCCGGGGAAGGCGATGCGAATGGGGTCGGGGCGCGGCCGGAGGTCGATAGGCCGGGCGCTTGTAGGGCATGAAACTTCATTCTGGCACTATCGCCCCGATGTTTCAGTTCTCGACTGTCAGGCCGGCCTGCCACAGCTCGATCCGATTGCCGTCCATCTCCTGCGTCTCTTCCGCCACGTCCGCTCCCTTGAGGCGCAATTGCGCGAGCATCGCTTCCAGATCGCGTACCCGGAAGTTGATCATCGATTGTTGGGCTCGGGATCCGAAGTAGTCGGTCTCGGAGTCGAACGTCGCGAAGACCGTCAGTCCAGTTCCCTGACGCCACAGCCCGTTCTCATCTAAGTCCGGGCCCAGACATTCGCGATACCACGCGCCCAGGGCGTCCGGGTCGGCGGCCCGCAGGAAGTATCCCCCGATTCCCTCCACACTTTCCACGCCACAATTTTACCGTGACGGGGTGAACCGTCGCTGAACTCGCCAGTCCCGATTACGCGCGGTGCAGCGGCGTCATCGCAAGAACCAATTGCTTCGTGCCGTGCTCGTCGAAGTCAACGGCGGCGCGTGCGTGAGAGCCCGTTCCTTCGACGTTGAGCACCACGCCCGGCCCGAATCGGTCGTGCACCACCCGGTCGCCGATCGCCAGTCCGAGCTTCTCGGCCCCGGTCGAGCGAACCGGCGGAGCCGCACCGGTACCGAAGGCTCGGCCCTCGGTGAATTCCGTGCCGCGGCCGGTGAAGCCGTCCGCGTCGCGGTAGTCAATTCGACGCAGCGGCAAGGTCGCCGAGATGTCGTTCACTAACTCCGACGGGATCTCTTGGAGAAAGCGACTCGCTACGGTGTCCATGCGGTGGCCCCACATGGTTCGACTCCAGGCGTGGGTCAGGATCAAGTGCCGCATGGCGCGAGTGATGCCGACGTAACAAAGTCGACGTTCCTCTTCGAGTTCGTTGTCGTCCGAGAGGGCGCGTCGATGCGGGAAGATCGTCTCCTCGAGGCCGGTGATCACGACCGCCGGGAACTCGAGGCCCTTGGCGACGTGCAACGTCATCATCGATATCGCTCCGGCGCCCCCGTCGAGTTGGTCGGAGTCCGCCACCAACGCCATGCGCTCGACGAAGTCCATCAACGTGTCGTACTGACTCGCGGCCGACGTGAGTTCACCCAGGTTCTCCAACCTCGAATAGGCCTCGTCGGAGTTCTCGGCGCGCAGCGCGTCACCCATGCCCGACTCGCGCACGATCGCGTCGATGACTTCGCGCGGCGCGAGGTCGTTCGCGAGCGCCCGCAGTTCGTCGAGCATGAAGGAGAACTTCTGCGCGCCACCGAGGGCTCGGCCCGTGAGACCGGCCTCCCTGGCGTAGTGCGTCGATTCGGCAAAGGAGAGTCCGTGTTCGGCGGCGTACATGCCGAGCTTGGCTTGGGCCGCTTCACCGATGCCGCGCTTGGGCTCGTTGATCACGCGCCGGGCCGAGGCTTCGTCGCGCGGGTTCACGATCAGCCGGGCGAAGGCCAGGGCGTTCTTGACCTCCTTGCGGTCGTAGAAGCGCATGCCGGAGATCACGCGGTAGGGAATCGAGGCGCGCAGCATCTCTTCTTCCAGCACCCGACTCTGCGCGTTGGTGCGGTAAAAGACGGCCATCTGGTTCCACGAGAGTTTGGACTCGGTCGCCAGTCGCCGCAGTTCGGTGGCGACCCAGCGTCCCTCGTCGTACTCGTCACCGGCGCGGTACAGCCGTATCTTCTCGCCCTGCACGTCGTCGGTGAAGAGGTTCTTGGCGTGACGACTGGCGTTCTTCGAGATCACCGCGTTCGCCGCGTCGAGGATCGTCTGGGTCGAACGGAAGTTCTGTTCCAGGAGAATGACCGAGGCGTCCGGGAAGCGCTGTTCGAACTGAAGGATGTTGCGCACGTCGGCCGCGCGGAAGCGATAGATCGATTGATCGGAGTCGCCGACCACGCAGAGGTTTCGATGCCTCTCGGCGAGCATCATCACCAACTGGTTCTGCACGCCGTTGGTGTCTTGAAACTCGTCCACCAACAGGTACTTGAAGCGGTTCTGATAGCTGGCGCGAATATCGTCGTCCTTCTTCAACATCGCCACCGCGTTCAACAGCAGGTCGTCGAAATCCATGGCGTTCGCCAACAAGAGGCGCGCCGTGTACAGGTGGTAGATCTCGGCGATGCGCTTGTGATGCGGATCGCCGTCACTGGCGTCGGCGTAGGCGTCGGGTGAGAGCATCTCGTTCTTCGCGGCCGAGATCGCCGCGGCGACGCTGCGCGGCGAGAGCCGCTTGGTGTCGAGATTGAGTTCCTTCATGATGCGCTCGACCGCGGTCTCGGCGTCGCCGGCGTCGTAGATCGTGAAGCCGCGCTGGTAGCCCAACACGTCGGCGTGAGAGCGCAACATTCGCAGGCACGCGGAGTGGAAGGTCGAGACCCACATGTCACGCGCGTCGCTCCCCACCAGATCGACGACGCGACGTCGCATCTCGTCGGCCGCCTTGTTGGTGAAGGTGATCGCCATGATCTCCCACGGTCGCGCGTCACCCATGGCCAGGATGTGGGCGATTCGTCGCGTGAGGACCCTCGTCTTGCCCGAACCGGCGCCGGCGATCACGAGCAGCGGTCCTCCGCGTTGGACGACCGCTTCTCGTTGCGGCGCGGTCAGTCCTTCGAGCAGTGAATCAGGGTCCAGCCGCGCTTCGACTTGACCACCGTCAGTTCCCCAGAGCGACTCCTCGGAGAACGAGTTGCGACTCACTCCCACTCAATGGTGCCCGGTGGCTTGCTCGTCACGTCCAACGCGACCCGATTCACGCCATCGACCTCGCGGATCAAGCGGTTGGCGATCTTCTCGATGACGTCGTAGGGCAGTCGAGCCCAGTCGGCGGTCATGGCGTCGTCACTGGTGACGGCCCGGATGATGATCGGGTACGCGTAGGTTCGGCCATCGCCCATGACCCCCACCGTACGCACGGCCGGTAACACCGCGAAACTCTGCCAGAGCTCGCGGTACAGCCCGGCCTTCTTGATCTCGTCGACCACGACGAAGTCGGCGTTGCGAAGGATCTCGGCGCGTTCACGCGTCACCTCGCCCACGATGCGCACGCCCAGTCCCGGGCCGGGGAACGGCTGGCGCCAGACGATCTCGGCCGGCAGTCCCAGCTCTTCGCCGACGTGGCGGACCTCGTCCTTGAAGAGGTTGCGCAAGGGCTCGACCAGTTCGAAGGAGAGGTCCTCGGGCAGGCCGCCGACGTTGTGGTGACTCTTGATGTTGGCGGCGTGTCCGGAACCCGATTCGATGACGTCGGGGTACAGGGTCCCCTGGACCAGGAACCTCGGTCCGTCGCCTCCCTTGCCGAGGTCGCGCGCCACGGTCTCGAACTCACGAATGAAGAGCTCGCCGATGATCTTGCGTTTCGCCTCGGGGTCGATCACCCCGGCCAGCGCGTCGAAGAATCGATCCTGCGCCTTCACGTGGATCAACTCCACGCCGAACTGTCGGGTGAACGTCTCTTCGATCTGTTCGCCCTCGTCTTTTCGCATGAGTCCCGTGTCGACGAAGACGCAGGTGAGCTGATTCCCGACGGCCTTGGTGACCAGCGCGGCGGCGACCGCCGAGTCGACGCCGCCCGAGAGCGCGCAGAGCACCTTCTCGGCCCCGACCTGGCTCTTGATCGCGGCGACCTGGTCTTCGATGATCGAGGTGTTCGTCCAGGTCGGCGGGATCTCGGCCACGTGGTGCAAGAAGTTCGCCAGCAGGTCCTGACCCCGCTCGGTGTGGGCGACCTCGGGGTGGAACTGCACCGCGTGCAGCCGACGCGCGACGTCCTCCATGACCGCGACCGGACCCTCGGGCGAGGAACCGGTGACCACGAAGCCGTCGGGCGGCGTCGAGATTGCGTCGCCGTGGCTCATCCAACAGGTCACGCTGGCGGGCCACTCGTCCATCAAGACCGACGGGCCGCGTCGCGTCATCGTCGTGCGGCCGTACTCGCCGATGCCGGTGTTGGCGACCTCGCCGCCTAGTTGTTGGGCCATGAGTTGCGCGCCGTAACAGATGCCGAGCACCGGGATGCCGAGTCCGTAGATCGCCGGATCGAGCGACGGGGCCGGCACTTCGTAGACCGATTTCGGACCTCCGGAGAGGATGATCGCGGCCGGCGCCTTCGCGCGCACCTCGTCGGCGGTGATGGTGCTCTGGACGATTTCGGAATAAACGTGGGCTTCGCGCACACGTCGCGCGATCAATTGGGCGTACTGGGCGCCGAAGTCGACGACGAGAACGTTAGGGGTCAATGTCCCATGCCGACGCCCTGGGAGCGTTGCAACTGCTTTCCTTCAGTCTGGAGTGACGGCGCGAGCATGATCTCGGCCTTCTGGAACTCCTTCAGCGTTTCGTAGCCACAGGTGGCCATCGAGGTCCGCAGCGCACCGAAGAGATTGAGCCGTCCGTCGTTCTCGTGCGCCGGTCCGAGCAGGACCTCTTTTAAGGTGCCGCGCACCTGGGTGCGCACGCGCGTGCCGCGCGGCAAGGTCGGGTGGAAGGTGGCCATACCCCAGTGGAATCCCCGGGCCGGCGCCTCGACGGCGCTGGTCAATGGGGATCCGATCATGACGGCGTCGGCGCCGCAGGCGATGGCCTTGGCGATGTCGCCGCCCTTGCTCATGCCGCCGTCAGCGATGACGTGCACGTACACCCCGGTCTCGTCCAGGTGACGCATGCGCGCCCCGGCGACGTCGGCGATGGCCGTGGCCTGCGGGACGCCGATGCCGAGGACCGCGCGCGAGGTGCAGGCGTTGCCCGGTCCGACGCCGACGAGGACGCCGGCCGCGCCGGTGCGCATCAGGTGCAGCGCGGCCTGGTAGCTCGCGCAGCCGCCGACGATCACCGGCAGTTCGAACTCGCGGATGAACTTCTTCAGGTTCAACGGCTCGACGGTCTTGGAGACGTGCTCGGCCGACACGACGGTCCCCTGGATCACCAGGATGTCGAGTCCGGCCTCCAAGATCGTCTTGGCCATCCAGTCGGTGCGCGCCGGCGTGACCGACGCCGAGGTGGTGATCCCGGCCGCCTTCATCTCGGAGATGCGCTGGGCGACCAGTTCGATCTTGATCGGCTCGAGGTACATCTGCTGCATGCGCGCCGTCGCCTTGTCGTCGTCGAGTTCGCGGATCTCTTCGAAGAGCGGCATCGGGTCCTCGTAACGGGTCCAGAGACCTTCGAGGTTTAAGACGCCCAGTCCCCCGAGGCGGCCGAGGGCGATCGCGGTGTCGGGTGACATGGCGCCGTCCATCGCCGAACCGAGCACCGGCAGTTCAAACTTGTAGGCGTCGATCTGCCAGGAGATGTCGACGTCCTCGGGGTCGCGCGTGCGCCGCGAAGGCACGATGGCGATGTCGTCGAAACCGTAGGCCTGTCTCGCCGATTTATAGATGCCAATCTCTACTTCCGCCATGGTGACCTCCGTCTAAGAAATAGCAGCCCAAAAACGGGAATGCATTAAGACCAATCTACTGGACGCGTTTACGGCCAGGCCCGCTTCGCTTCCGGCCATTCGACCCCGGTGACGTCGCAGAGGAGCTCGGTGACGACGCGCGCGGTCGCACCCCAAATGAGGTCGCCGGGCACGCGGTAGAAGTAGATCGGGAAGTAGCCGTCGGCGTCGGCGCCGGGCCGAGCCAGATCTCGTCGCCACCGCTCTTCGAGGAAGGTCCCCTCGGCCAGCAAGTCCGCCAACGGCACGGTGAACGCGCGGTCGACTTCGGCGGGATCAGTGACCATCTCCGGGCGCCGGTCCAAGAATCCGATGACCGGCCAAATCGCCGACCCGAGCGACAACGTCACGATGGGACTGAGCCATCCCACGACGCGTACCGAACTCTCGGGAATACCGACCTCCTCGCGCGCCTCTCGAAGGGCCGTGTCACTGGGCGACTCGCCGGCGTCGCTTCGCCCACCCGGGAGGGCTATCTCGCCGCGGTGTTCTCGCATCGAGAACGATCGTCGCGTCAGGACCAGGTGCGTCTCGCCGGCCTCTTCGAACAGCGCCACCAGCACCGCCGAGCGGCGGGTGATCGGTTGACCGTCAACGTCCGCCTCGGCCACGGCGCTCGGATCGCCGGGAATCGCCGTGTTGTCGAGATGGCGCAACGCGTCACGCAATCTTGATTCGACGAGTTGGAGAGTAAGACCGGTTCGTTCAGAGTCCGACAGCGTGCTCCACGGCGCCAGCGCGCCGGCCTGGATGTCGTCCGGTTCGGGGAGAGTCTGGGGGTACTCGTGACCCTCGAAACGCGCCGGCCTCGTACCGTCTGGCGCCATTGTCAAACTCCCCTAAAGTTGTGTTTCGGATATCACCGTGTCACTATTTTATTCGGTCCCCCTTTCGCCCAATCAGGAGAAACTCCTTTCATGAAGTCGCTCGCCCGCTTTGCCTATCGACGCCGCTGGTTAATCCTCGCCGTCTGGGTCGTCCTCTTCCTCGGCATGAACGTGCTCTCGCAGACCTTCGGCACGGCTTACGCGAACACGTTCACCTTGCCGGGCACGAACTCGACGCACGCGCTGGCGCTGCTGCAGTCCAATTTCAAGAGCAAGTCCGGCGACGTCGACGAGATCGTCTTTCAGGCTCGTACCGGTACCATCGCCAGTCACGAAAAAGAGATCAACGCGATGGTCAAGAAGGTTGAGAAGGTGCCGTCGGTCGCCAGCGTCGTCTCGCCCTTCGTCGGCGGCTCGTTGCAGATCAGCCCGAACGGCAAGATCGCCTACGCCGTCGTCTACTTCACGAAGCAGGGCTACAAGCTCAAGGCCGCCCAGGTGCAGCCGGTCGAGAACGCCGGTATCACCGCCCGCTCGTCGTCGCTCAACGTCCAATTCACCGGCAACGCCTTCGAGCAACTCGCCGCGCAAAAGGGCAGCCCCGACTTGATCTTCGGTCTGATTTTGACGGCCATCGTCTTGGTGCTGGCCTTCGGTTCGTTCTTCGCGATGTTGCTGCCGTTGGGTGTCGCCCTCTTCGCCGTCGGTATCGCCACCGCGTCCACGACGTTGCTGAGCCACGGGCTCTCCATCGCCACCTTTGCGCCCATCCTCGGATCGCTCATCGGCTTGGGTGTGGGGATCGACTACGCCCTCTTCATCGTGACTCGATGTCGACAGGGTTTGAAACGCGGCCTGAGTCCAGAAGACGCGATCGTCACGGCGATCAACACGTCGGGTCGCGCGGTGCTCTTCGCCGGCTCCACGGTGTGCATCGCGCTGCTCGGGATGCTCGTCCTGCAACTGTCGTTCTTGAACGGCGTCGCGATCGCGGCCTCGTTGACGGTACTGATCACCATGTTCGCCTCCCTCACGTTGCTGCCGGCTCTGCTCGGCTTCCAGGGGAATCACGTCTTGAGTCGACGAGAGCGCCGGGGGCTCGAGAAGAACGGTCCCGAGCCCTTGGTCACGAACTCCGGTTGGCAGCGTTGGGCCAACGTCGTAACCAAGCACCCGCGAAAGCTCTCGCTCGTCGCGCTGGTGGCTATCGTCTTCATCTGCATTCCCTTCTTTTCGTTGCACCTCGGTACCTCCGACGCCGGCACCGACCCCGCGAGCTCGACCACGCGCCAGGCCTACGACCTACTGGCCCAGGGCTTCGGTCCGGGCTTCAACGGTCCGCTGCAGGTGGTCGGATCGATCCACAACGCCAAGGACGAGGCGACCATGGTGGCGCTCGACCAGAAGCTGCAGGGCAAACCGGACGTGGCGGTCGTCGCGCCGATCCAGATCGCCAAGAGCGGCAAGGTGGCGGTCATCTACGTCGTGCCCAAGACCAGCCCCGATTCGAAGGTCACCGAGAATCTGATCGCCACGATTCGCAACGACTACATACCGGCCGTCACCGCCCAGACCCATACCACCATCTACGTCGGCGGACTCACGGCAATCTTCGTCGACTTCGCCCAGGTCTTCACGTCCAAGATCCCACTGTTCGTCGGGGTGATCGTCCTGCTGGGGTGCCTGCTCCTCATGGTCGCCTTTCGCAGCATCGTCGTACCGCTCACCGCCGCCGCGATGAACATCTTCGCGGCCGGCGCGTCGTTCGGCCTGGTGGTCGTGGTCTTCCAATGGGGCTGGGGCAGTTCCTTGTTGAACGCCGGCACCGGACCGGTCGAATCGTTCTTGCCGACGATCATGATCGCCATCCTCTTCGGGCTCTCGATGGACTATCAGGTCTTCTTGGTGTCGCGCATGCACGAGGAGTGGCTCAACACCGGCAGCAACGAAGAGGCCATCAACCGCGGTCAGGCGAACACCGGGCGCGTCATCTCGGCCGCGGCCCTGATCATGATCTGCGTCTTCACCTCCTTCGCCTTCGGGGGCCAGCGCATCATCGCCGAATTCGGCATCGGCCTCGGCGGCGCGGTGCTGATGGACGCCTTCATCCTGCGCACCGTGCTGGTGCCGGCGTTGATGCACTTCTTCGGCAACGCCAACTGGTACTACCCCAAGTGGCTCGACCGAATCACTCCCCACTTCGCGGTCGAGGCGACCGAGGACGTCGCGGTCTAACCCTTAAGAATCCGCTAAATCCTCAGGGTTTTTGACAAAGACGTCGTTAAGAGGTCCGACCCGTACCAGTAAGTTCTGAGTGAGGTCAACGGAAGAGGTTTCACGTGGGGATGCAACGAACAGTGCACATCGGTCCGTTCGGTCCCGGGGGACCGATGTTTGGCCGGATGTTCAACGGCGGTTCCAACTGGGGCTACGGACTATCAAGGGTGCTCATCATGTTTCTGTTTCTACTTTTCGTCGGCGCGATCGCGTACTTCATCATCCGCCACTTCGACCACGCGCAGACGCATCACCACCTGCACGGAGCCCCGACCGCGGGTTCCCCGTCGGCCGACAGCGCCGCTTCGGACCTTTTGAAGATGCGATTCGCCAAGGGCGAGATCGACGAGGACGAGTTCACGCGCCGGATGAACCTCTTGAAAGACCATCTCTCAGTTAGCTGACTCCGCCGACGTAGCGACGCCAACGCACCAGACCAAGCCGACGCGGTGACGTCGCGTCGCTAGGGGCTCTTGTCTTCGATCTCCCAGGCGTGATCGAGCACGTGCCAGGCGAGTCGGCGCAGGGAGTAACGCGACGGCCAGGTGCCCTCGGGAGAGCCGGCGAGTAGCGCTTTCGTGACCACCGCACGCTGTTCGACCCACGGCGTTCGCGGGGGAACCCGAGTTCCCAGTTTCGAGCAGTAGTGACGCTCGGCCTCTCGGACGTGCGCCACGATAGCGTCGCGATCGCGACCACCGCCGCGCGGACCTTTCGTCATCGTCGGCGGTGCCGCGTCGACGACGCCATCGAAGTACGTCCAGCAGTCCGCCAAGACCGTGACTTGGCGTCGCAGGTCGCGCGAGGCGATGGTCTCGGCGTCCCAGGGCGTATCGACAGCCGGCGCACCGAAGTCGGTCGTCGCGTTGCCCGGCACCGATCCGACGACCTCGAGTTTCCCGGGCCGGAAGGGCACCGAGATCACCGCGGCGTAGCGGTCTTGGTACTCCAGCAACGCTTCGAGCGCTCCGTCCCTCGACTTCGATCGTCGACACCACCCGGGCCAGTCGATGGCCGCGGCGAAGACCGAACTCTTGCCCACTTCGAAATAGACGCGTGTCGACAACTCTCAACATTCCCTTTTGACGCTCACCGTTTCGCGCTCGCCGTGACCGTCACAGTAGTGACCGACCGCGACATCGCCATGAGTAAGGTGAAGTCCGATCACCGCGGAGGGACCCGGTGGCACGAGTGAAGGACGATCAATGGCGACAACCCGTAACGCACGAGCCCACTGGGAGGGCACGCTCCTCGAAGGTCAAGGCACGGTCGAGATGACCTCCAGTGGCATCGGCACGTATCCGATCACGTGGGCCTCCAGGGCCGAGTCGGCCGACGGACGCACCAGTCCCGAAGAGCTCATCGCCGCGGCCCACGCGTCGTGTTTCTCCATGGCGCTGTCCAACGGCCTGGCGAAGATCGGCAATCCCGCGATCTCGCTCAATACCTCGGTCGAGGTGGACTTCCAGCCCGGCGTCGGGATCACCGAGATCCGCATCACCCTGTCCGGTGAGGCCGAGAACCTCGACGCCGCCGGATTCTTGGCCGCCGCCGAAGACGCCAAGGCCAACTGCCCCGTCTCCAAGGCCCTCGCCGCGGTGCCCATCAAATTGAGTGTCGTCTAGGGATTAATCGGGAGACCAATGAGTGGGAGTCGCGACGAGGGCAACGCCACGCGGTCCGAGGCGTCGCCAGCCTCAACGAACGACGAGGGGCGCCTAGCGCGCTACAGCCCGCGACTCTTCCTCGCTCAATTCCTCGGTCTCGTCGGCGTCGTCCTCTATAACTGGTGGGTCTGGGTCATCGTCGCGACGAATCTGCTCACCAGCACCAACGCCTTCTTCAGCGACTTAGAGGCGGCCGGTCGACCCGACGCCATGCTCTTCCAGCACCTGGACCTCGCGGCCGGACTGGTGACCTTGGCCGCTTTGGTGGTCCGAGGTCCCTGGGGTCCGGAGGGCAAGCGCGCGGAGTGGCGCTGGCTGCTGCTCTTCGCGGTAGCCGGCGCCATCGGCGGCCACTACGCCTACGCCTGTCCCGAAGGTCTGAGCGGCGCCTGTCGCAGCGCCGAATGGCACCTGCGGCTCCCGCTCCATCACTACCTCCACGTCTTCTCCGGCATCATCGAATTCGCCGCCATGACGACCGCCGTCTATTTCGCGTGGAAGAGGACACGAGAACATCGAGATTGGGTGTCGTGGACCGTCAAAATGATCGCGATAACGATGTTGATCGGCTATCCGTTGCTCGGCGTCGCCTACCTGACGGACCACGTCGGTGCATTCATCGAGCCCGTCTTCTTTATCTGCTTCTCGGTGATGGTGGCCACTGAACTGCTCGAGCCGAGAAGTGCGCCGATCAAAGCCAGCCCGCGCGAAGTCAGCTGACCGCGGGCGCCGACGTCTCGTCGTCGAGTTCGACCATGCCCAACTTCTCGGCCGTGCCGGTGGCGTAGGCGACGGCGGCCGACACGAGTAGCAGGGCCGCCGACGCGACGAGTGCGATGTCGAGCCCGTGGGTCAAGGCCCCGTAGGCGGCGTTGACGACTTTCTTGATGATGACGGCGAACGCTTTTCTCGTCGCCGGATTGAGGCTCGCTTCCGCCTGGGAGGTCTGTCCGGTCGTCACGGCCGTGATGACCAAATGTCGATAGGACGCCGGAATACCGATCTGAATGAGTCGCGCGGTCAGGTTGACCGTGAGTTGCCCGTTCACGATCGATCCCAGGATCGCCACGCCGGCGACGGCGCCGAGCTCGCGACTCGTGTTGACCGCCGAGGAGGCCATGCCGGAATTGGCGGCCGGAAGACTCGACAGAGCGGTCGCGTTCACCGGCACGATCACGATGCCAAAGCCGATGCCCGCGATTCCCATCGTCCAACCGAGCGTGGACACGTCGACGTGGGGACCGACGGCCACGTAGGTGAGGATCACGCCCAAGCCGGCCAAGAGACAGCCCACGGTCATCGGGATGCGTGAACCGATCTGTCCGACCCAGCGGCCGGTGAAGAGCGACGCCACCACGATGCCGCCGAGCAAGGGCAAAAAGTCAAGCGCCAGTCCGTAGGCACTGACCGAGACGACCACTTCGAGGTACAGCGCCACGAAGAAGAAGATGGAGAAGATGGAGAAGAACGTGGCGAAGGCGATGAACGCCGAACCGGTGAAGGACTTGCGTCGAAAGAAGCCCATCTCGAGCATCGGATTCCGGGCGGCCTTCTCGGCGAGATAGAAAATCGGGATGGTCAGAAAGCTGACGATGAATAAGGTGATGACCCAGCCGCTCCGGTAGCCGGTCAATTCGCCTTGAATGCCCGCGAAGGTCGCGGTGCCGAGGATGACCGCCGCGAAGAAGAAGCCGGGATAGTCGACCCTCTTGCGCAGCGCGTTGACGCTCTCCGGCAGCGCGATGGCCGCGACGATGAAGGCCAGCGCGCCGAAGACCAGGTTGAACCAGAAGACCGCGCGCCACGACCAGATGCCGACCAGGATGCCGCCGATGACCGGTCCCATCGCCAGCGCCAGTCCCGACACCGCCGCCCACGCCCCGAGGGCGCGCGCCCGGGCTTTGTGATCGGGGTAGATGTGCCGGATCATGGAGAGCGTCGCGGGCTCCGACGCGGCGGCCCCGATGCCCATGATGATGCGACCGATGACGAGTTCCGACGGATTGACCGAGATGGCACAGACGATCGATCCGCCACAGAAGATTCCCACGCCGATCAACATCAACCGTTTACGACCGAAGTTGTCACCGAGCGCGCCGAACATCAACATCAGACTCGCGAAGGCCAGCGCGTAGCCACCGACGACCCACTGCAGTTGCGACACGTTGGCGTGGAGTTTCGCCTGGACACTGGTGAGGACGGCGCTCGCGACCGTGTTGTCGAGGAAGGTCAGGAAAAGAATCGCCAGCAGGGCGGCGAAACTGAAGTGCGCGCGAATGCCCCGCACGATGACTTCACGTACCTGGATTTGCTCGCGCGCGAGCGTCAAGGGCGAGCCGGTCTCGTCGGTCATGCGCTCCCTTCGTCCCCGTGTGACTCAGTTTCCTGGTCGGTCTCGTTCGCAACCGGCCAGACCTCCCAATGCTGTCAAATCAAATGCTCGGACCAATGTATGGTCCCGCGCCATAACTTCGTACGCGCGAGAACATCGTCACTCCCCTGGCCAGCAGGGCTATTGGTCATCGGGGAAGCCTCGATACCGACGATTGGCTACTTGAAGACGATCTTGAAGACGGCGCTGTCGCCACCAGAGGCGTTCCCCGCGCTCACGGCGCACTTTTTCAAGTTCGACGCGGCGGTGCCGCACTTGCCGTTGCCGATCGTGCCGGTAATGACCTTGAACTTCGTCTTCGGCAACGCACCCTTGGAAGTGATCGTGACCGGGACCGCGGTGAGGATGTCGCAGCCCCCTGCACCCTTGGCGTTGGCCTGACATTCCGTGATGTATACCTGGTCCTTGGGCTTGAAACCGGTTCCCGATACGGTCACGGAACTGTGATTCTTCAGACCAGTAAAGGGCGTGACCACCAGCTTGGGCTTGTACGTCACGGCGCTCGCGCCACCGACGTTGATCAGGCCACTGGTCAAGATTCCGGTGCTGAGCAGTGCGGACACAGCGACCACCCGAATCGTTCGCGTGAGTAACACGTTCTCTCCCCATCTGTTCGGTGAACCGACATTCATCGCCCGTCGCCGCCATCACGCATCGCGTGGCGTCGATCATGGAATTCAATCCACTTGTGCTTGCATGGTACCAAGCCGATGTCAGAGAGATGACACAGGGATAACCCTGACTTTTACTTCACGGGACTGGTCGAGCAGCGGACTTCAACTCTGAGATTTCGGTCTCATCTGCTCGACCAGTGGGCCGTATCGGATCATGAGGCACCTGTTGCGGGAATGCCCCACGATCCCCTGCCCTTGCGTTCTAGTGGCCATCGACGTCGAACGCGAACGTCCGCGACGTATTGCCATTTGAATTACCGGACAAGACAACGGTCGCGGCGCAGAACGAGACGCCGTGCGGCAGAGTCCCCGAAATCGAGAACCGGAGCGCCGGCGGACCTAAATCCGTGACCGAGAAACTGAAGTGCGGGCCCGGGGTGACGGACATTGAGTTCGCCCTGAAGAAGGGCTCACCTAAGTCGACTCGCGAGAGAGAGCTCGAGTTTTCGGTGAAATTCGCGTCACTGCCGTGCGATGCGACCAACGAGCACGTCCCACCCGACGTGTACTGGACCGCGCAACTCGCCCCGCCGGCTACGAGCGTCAGGTTCTGGCAACTCGCGATGACCCCACCGTTTCCGGCAAAACTCACCGACCCTGAGAGAAGACCAGAACCTGACGTCTCGATCATTGTGGCGCTGTACGTCACGCCGGCCACCGCCACGGGTGTTGCGGACGAGAGACTCAGTGGCGTCGTGCCCGTATTGACCTCGTGCGTTCTTGAGTCAGTCAATCCGGTGAAGTTCGAGTCGTCGGTGTAGGTCGCCGTGACCGCTACCGAGCCCGACTTCGCGAAGGGCACGCTCCCTGTCGCCGCACCACTCGCCAGGGGAACCGCGCCGCACGAATCAACTACCGAGCCGTCCTCAACAATGCTGACTGGAGGTATTCGTTCGAAGCGCTTCATTCTGAATCATCTATCGTGGGGCAGCCAGACGCTGGTTGAGAGATGTTGACCGATCCGCTGAGCATTCGAGCCCACCATTCCTGAACTCCACCTTGGGGTTCTGGAACGCGAACGTGCTCGAACGTGGCGTTGAAATCTGACGTGACTACTTCGAGAATTGCGGAAAGGGCTCGTTCGTGAACATTCAGTTCGTCAGAGAAAATGTTCGCTTGAGACATCTCTTTGGGCGAAAACGTGGTTTCGCCGACATTCAGGTATCGGCCGAGTTCAGCGGCCATGGAGTTCCCTGAGATGCTGGCCCGTTCGTAAAGGTCACGCAACGTGAACGCTTTAGCGGGTGCGGCGGGGTGAAGCGGAAAAGTTTGCCCGTCGCGATCCGACGAGCCAGTGGTCGACACTCCCAGTCCCCAATTCCGCCCCTGCGAGAGAATTTCTACCTCGTTGTTCGCCCGTTGTCAAATGGTTGTGAATGGCGAGTGAGCTCGTTGATAGGGATTTCGGGATAAATCCAGTAATTAATGCGAAAACCTCGTGGTCGTGGACGAAAAGTTGCGTATATCCAGGTCTTCAATTACCATCCAAAATTCGGGGCGATGCCGTATTTGAGATGCCTCAGCCATGAGGGCCGCGAGTCTCCCCAACTACATACACCACAATGAAGAGCTTATGAAAAAATTGCTCAGCCGTGCGCCGCCCGATCGTCGATTTTCGAACGAAGTATCGAGAGAAGATTTACGTGAACTACGAATCCGTCTAGTTCGGCTTCGAGTGTCAATTGGTCGCGATCAAAAAAGATCTGAGGTGCCTTCACATGCCTCATATTCCTTGGGCGGAAGCCAAAAACCGCTATAAAATTATTGGCGCGCCCACCCGGATGACCCAAGACCACACGGTGAATGTGTGGCTCACTTGATCAAACCGCTGGTCATCGGTGCGAATTGGACTCGCGGTGTCCACTACGTCGTGGTCGTTCTAGGAACCGTCGTTGTCGTCGTCGTTGTCCCCACGCGACTCCTCAAACTCGGGTCAAGTCGTATGCCCACGTTAATTTGAGCCTGCCCGGCCGCCTGCTGTCCCAACGCTATTAACACGTAGCCCAAATTGAAGTGCGCATCGGCGTACCTGGGTGACACCGCGATGATCTTGTCGTAAAGGACTCGAGCGTCATTTGGAGTCGTAGGCGCCTCCAGGGTTGCCAGGTTATACATCGCTGAAATGAAATTCGGATCAGCCACCAGGGCGGCGAGGTATCGGCTCTTAGCGGCCGGGAGCAGATTTTGAAGTTGATCGACGTCTCCGAGGTCGTACAGGGCGGTCGCATTATTCGGGTCGATGGTCAGTACCTTGTTGTAGTACTGAGTCGCACTGGCGTAATTGCCCGCGTTCTGGGCTGCGATCCCCGCCGTTAGGTCCTGCGCTATCGATTGTGTCGTGCTCGGGCTACTGCCACATGCCGAAAGTAGAAGGGCACTCGTCACACCCACGGCAATGATGCTGAGGCGACGGGTCCAACTCCTTATCGGTTGACCCCTAACTCGCCCGTGAAGAGACTTAACTTTATTGTCGTCCATCAAGTCATTCCGTTCTCTCGAAATCCGCGTCTGCCAGGTTGTATATACCTCGTTGACCGCTGCAACTTGTGCACAGAATAGCAACCCTTCACAACTTCCTGCTGTAAGAAGTGACGATGCGGCAGGTGCCCAAATTGGAAACTCGCTACGAAGCGCCCAACGCGGATTCGAATCCATCCGACGCCAAACGCGGTGCGAATGAGAGTGCTAATGACAACGAGCAACGGACACGATGAACACCCTTTGAATCGGAAGATCGTGACACCCACGCGCGCGGGTCGACCATCTCCGTCGCCGCGGGTTGACCGTCCGCCGTCAAGTTTCAACCAGGATCGTATGAAGCCCCGCTCATCGCCAGCGGACTTGCCGTCGTGTTCGAATCCTGCCAACTGGGCACGCCAATCCACGGTGATGCTCCCCACCTTCGCCGCCTCTCCGCTCGGGTCGACCATGCCGAAGCGGACGTCACCGCCGGTGCCGTTCGGAACGAGGGCGTCACCGGGGCTGAAAGGGGGCCCGAGCCGGCCGTGGCGACGTCATGGGTTAGTGCTCGAAGCACGACACACGTTCAGCCATATCCGTCAATCTCACCCGCGGACAGGCGCACGCTCTTGCACTAGTGCTGAACGCTCGGGCCGAAAACAATGCTCCCGGTCAGTGACTCGGAGACAGCATCGTCCAATCAGGTGAAGCTTGTCCCACGTGACTCGGTCGCACTGCTAACTTGACCAACTCCTGACGCACAATAACCGGGAAGCCTTCATCGGACTCCCCGGTTATTGTCACTCGTCCATGAAACTGCTGTTATTCAATTGGCAAACGAACCGCTCCGTTCAACTAATTACCAACGCATATGTAATCGAATACATCATTCCCACCAAACGTGTCGTGGAATGTAACACTCGTGCCAAGGTTTTGGGTTACTTGCATTCCTTGCGATAGTGACGAGTCGGTCGCGGTGCAGACATAGCTCGAAGCTGAGGAGAAGGCAGCTGAACCCACAAACGTGACCGTCAACGCGCCGCTAATCAATGTTCCCGTCCCTTCAACGATGTGATCTCCTGTCACCGCCGTACCACCTGCGTTGTAAACGGCACTGGTGCCAGCAGGACCTGAGGGGCCAGCAGGCCCGGATGGGCCAGCGACGCCTTGAGGACCTGAGGGACCAGCAGGACCTGAAGGCCCAGCGACACCTTGAGGACCTGAGGGACCAGAAGGTCCGGCGTTACCCGTGGGGCCGCTCGGTCCGGACGGTCCAGCGACACCTTGAGAACCTGAGGGACCGGCAGGACCTGAGGGACCAGCGGGACCTGAGGGTCCAGCGGGACCTGAGGGACCAGAAGGTCCGGCGTTACCCGTAGGTCCAATCGGACCCGAGGGACCAGCGGGACCAGAGGGACCTGAAGGACCAGCGGGTCCGGACGGTCCAGCGGGACCTGAAGGTCCGGCAGGACCTGAGGGACCTGAGGGTCCGGCAGGACCTGAGGGTCCGGCGGGACCAGAGGGACCAGCGGGACCTGATGGACCAGTAGCTCCGGTGTTACCTGTGGGGCCGCTCGGTCCGGATGGACCTTGTGGACCTGACGGTCCAGCGGGACCTGAAGGACCTGAGGGGCCAGTAGCTCCGGTGTTACCTGTGGGGCCGCTCGGCCCGGACGGACCAGCGGGTCCTGAGGGACCCGACGGACCTGAGGGTCCAGCAGATCCGGACGGTCCTGCGGGACCTGAGGGACCTGAGGGACCTGAGGGACCAGTAGCTCCGGTGTTACCCGTAGGTCCAATCGGACCTGAGGGACCTGAGGGTCCGGCAGGACCTGAGGGTCCGGCAGGACCTGAGGGTCCAGCGGGACCTGATGGACCTGAGGGGCCAGCGGGACCAGAGGGGCCAGCGGGACCGGAGGGTCCAGCGGGGCCTGAGGGACCTGAAGGACCTTGAGCACCTGAGGGACCTGAAGGACCTTGAGCACCTGAGGGACCAGCAGGACCTGAGGGACCTGAGGGACCAGTCGCTCCGGTGTTACCTGTGGGGCCGCTCGGTCCGGATGGACCTTGAGGACCGGAGGGACCAGCAGGACCTGAGGGACCCGAAGGACCAGTCGCTCCGGTGTTACCTGTGGGGCCGCTCGGTCCGGATGGACCTTGAGGACCGGAGGGACCAGCAGGACCTGAGGGACCTGAAGGACCTGAAGGACCAGTAGCTCCGGTGTTACCAGTGGGGCCGCTCGGTCCGGACGGACCTAGAGGACCTGAGGGTCCGGCGGGACCAGAGGGTCCAGATGGACCAGCGGGACCTGAAGGACCAGTAGCTCCGGTGTTACCAGTGGGGCCGCTCGGTCCGGACGGACCTAGAGGACCTGAGGGTCCGGCGGGACCAGAGGGTCCAGATGGACCAGCGGGACCAGTAGCTCCGGTGTTACCAGTGGGGCCGCTCGGTCCGGACGGACCTAGAGGACCTGAGGGTCCGGCGGGACCAGAGGGTCCAGCGGGACCTGAAGGACCAGTATCTCCGGTGTTACCAGTGGGGCCGCTCGGTCCGGACGGTCCAGTGACACCTTGAGGACCTGTGGGTCCGACAGGACCTGTGGGTCCGACGGGACCCGATGGTCCAGCGGGTCCGGATGGTCCAGTGGCACCTTGAGGACCTGAAGGACCTGAGGGTCCGGCCGGACCAGTTGGACCAGTTGGACCTGTGGAACCTCCACCATTTTCGTCGCCGCCCCTGCAGCCATCATGGCTCTGGAACACGAAATCGCCTTCGTGGCCCCCACACGAGTTATGCGTCGACGAATTGGCGGACGCTACCCCACCAAAGCCGAACGCGAACGTTGAGATGAGGGCGATCACCGATAGGCGCGCTATCGACTTAGGGATTGACATGGGACTCCCCCTTCTGGAGGCAATCAAACGGCGACGAGATTGAGACTTGGAATTAGAAACGATCGATGGCACCATGGTCCACTCCTCCAACGTTGGTGGGCATGAATATTCCGAGGTGTGACTGCGCCGTCAAGCGGCGGTACTCACGAGTCGATGTCATTGAACTTTTCTCAAGTGTTCCGCACTTTTCATCGGAGGATGTTGTGGGCATCACGCTGGAAAAGCAATCAGGAGTGACCAAACGGTGTAAAAGAAATGAGTAATTATTCTCATTTGATTGGCTAGTTGGAGACGTGGACGTTCGATTATCAACGTTGCTTGCCACTTGGAAAAAGTCAGACAAGGCTAAGTCCCCATTCCGCTCCTACGAATGTTGACACTTGCACACTTTTTCAGAATTGTCAAGTGGGAGTGATTTCGTTGTGAGTTTGTTGATGTTCGGAATCGAGGAAACCTAGGGGAACTCCTGAGAAGTGGTTTAGGAAATCGTGCACGCGGTCATGAAGTTCATCAATCTTCGACGCACTCCTGCTCATTAAATTTCTTGGATTGCATCGTGAGCTCAATAGTTCGCGCAATTAGATCAGCATCACGTACGTCGCGGGACTCTACGGTGCCAAAAACGCTCTCAACAGACGCCTGAGAAGCCCTTCTTCTACTTGGGAGCAGTGACAATGGTGCAAACTCCAACCCGAGTGATTGGACTGGTGAGCCACAAATTCGGCCGTCAGTTAGTGATTTGTGGCGACCCTGGGCCTTCAACACCGGAACATCATCTGCTTTCGGCCACCCGATTGGCGTGCGCAGTCAAAAGAGACTCACTCTTGGCAAGAGCGGACACCTCTACACTTGGTTCACCACCCCCCGGGGGGATTGGCACTGGGAGCACTCGTGGCTCGCGGGCGGATGAGCGGCCGGTGACCGAATTGGCCCAGGAGTTGGGGATGCCCAGCCGGGAGCGTCCAAACACCTCTATTCAAACGGAAAGTCGATTCTGACGACAGCGAGGTTGCCGGTGGGCGCCGACGACCTCTACGCGGCGACTCCACCTACACCTCGAGCACCTCGCCGGTGATCGTTCAGGTTGTGCTAGCCAAGCCAGGTCACTGCATCGACCACTACGACAGTTGGTACTACGGTTCGCCAGGATCGTCCAACATTGAAGGTTCCTCCGGGAACGACTTCTTCTGGGTCCCGAACGGCAACTTCCAAGTCAACGGGTCCAACGGAAACAACTGTTTCTTTGGCGGCGACGGCGACGACAGCTATTCCGGCGGGAACGGCCACAACGAAATCACCGGGGGCAGCGGTAACAACGGAATCACCCTCGGAAACGGCAACGACGACGTCCGGGTCGGCGACGGAACTAACCAGATCACCGTAGGCAGCGGCAATGACACGGTGGGCGTCGGGAACGGCGGCCACAACCACGTGAAGGCGGGCAACGGAAATGACACCATCGTCGTTGGCACAGGTTCTTCTAACCAGATTGTCCTGGGATCCGGCACCGATGTCGTGACGCTTCACGGTTCTCAGGACGCGATCACCGCCGGCGGCGGCAACGACACGTTGCATCTGGGCGGTGGCATTGGGAGCATCTTCATCGGACAGTCCCATCACACCAACGTCTGTCACGTACCCACCCCCCCCTCCTCCTAGCACGGAACTCTCGCCGCCCTCTACCACGACACTTTGACCAACTGCACGGTGCTCAGCCCATGAGCTCAAGAACCACCCGCCAGCGCGTACGTTTCGGTCGTCGGATTTTGATGTTCCTCGTCCTCCTCTGGGGAGCGTCCCTTTCGTTCCTGCTCGGAAAGGCTGCGTGGTCGTATTTTGGGTTCGGAGACTCCCCCGGCGCTGCTCCGGTAGCGACGCTGGCGCCGCCGACCAACGTGGTCGCCTCGTTCTCAAACCCCGCTCAGCCCACCGTGGGCGTTTCCTGGAGTACCCCGTCTGAGCCCGGCGGGATCGTCTTGGACGGCTACTACGTGACTCGATTCCTCGGATCGACACGTAGTGCGGCCTGCGGCACCACCCCGACATCCCTTACGACGTCGCTTTCATGTCAAGACACCAATCTGGTGTCGAATTCGTACACCTATTCGGTCACGGCGGTCTTTAGGTCGTGGTCCTCCGCTGCCACCAGCACAAACGTCGTGGTGCCCGCACCCGTTTTGAGCACGCTCAACCTCGATTTGATCACTTCGACACCGATTGCGGGTGTGAATACCAACCTCGGCATCATCGCCTACGACCAGTACGGAGCGGTCTTCACCGGTTACAACGGCCCGGAATGCCTGAGCCTCTCTGGTCCGGCCAACGCACCCGACGGCCATGTCCCGACGTACACGAATCTTGGCGCCTGTCCGGGCGGCGACAGCGTGGAATTCACGAACGGTGTCGGTTCGGCCGCTCTGACACCGTATGACGCCCAGACCACGAGCCTCACAGTGACCGATGTCCCTCCGGAGTCACCGGTTCCACCACTCTTTCGGTTGCACCAGGAATATTGCATAACCTCAGCGTGGCCCCACAAACCTCTACGCCCGTCGCGGGTACGCCGTTCACCTCCGATCTGAGCGCTTTTGACGAGTACGGCAACGTGGACACGAGCTATTCCGGATCCCAGTGCATCAGCTTCTCCGGTCCAGGGAACTCCCCCGACGCGACCGCCCCGATTTACCCGTCTGCTGGAAGCTGCACCTCGGGATCGTCGGTCACCTTCGCACGAGGTCTGGCCACCGGGACCAACGCCCCTTCCATCACTTTGTTCGATGCCATAGGGGTGGTCCTCAACGCCCAAGACGTTCCCACCGGTGTCAGTGGATCCACCGGGTTTACGTTGTCGCCCGGGGCCGCGAAGACCTTCAATCTCGGCGCGACTTCGAACCAGGTGGCCGGCAGTGCATTCTCGCTTAGTCTCACGACCCTTGATCAGTACGGAAATATCGACACCAACTACACCGGAGGCCCATGCATCACCTTTAGTGGAGCATCCAATGCACCTGATGGGACCGGCGCCACCTTCGGATCACCCGGTTCGTGCCCTTCCGGCACCCAAATCACATTCGCCGGAGGCCTGGCATCCGGTACCAACGTGACCACGGTCACCCTCTTTGACGTTCAGGCGTTCTCCTTGGTCGCCGCCGATACCTCCAGCGCAACCGGCTCGCTCAGTCTTTCGGTGGGACCGGGACATCTCGAATCCTTCACGTTGGCGCCTTCCAATGCCTCACCAATCGCCGGAACTGCCATCGCGGTCGGCCTTACAGCCCTTGTTCAGTGCCAAAACGTCGACACGAACTACATCGGAAGCCAGTGCATTGCCTTCACTGGAGCATCCAATGCGCCTGATGGGACCGGAGCGAACTATCCGGTGGCCAGTTCGTGCACCTCCGGAGGCTCCCAAGTCACCTTCGTGGCCGGATTGGCCACCGCCGGCGACGCTCCGAGTATCACTTTGTACGATTCGCAGTCCGCGGATCTCATAGCGACCGACGTGCCGAACGGACAATTTGGCTCCACAGAGATCAACGTGACCCCGGGTACCCTGCACACCTTTGCCGTCATTCCCGATTCCACCACCCAAACGGCCGGGACGGCCTTCAACGTCCGACTTACGGCCCTCGACCAGTACCAGAACGTGGACACCAGCTTCACCGGGGCCCAGTGCGTCACCTTCAGCGGTCCCGATAACGCTCCCCAGGGCAATACCCCCCGCTATCCCATTCCAGGGGGCTGTGCCACGGGCTCCTCGGCCGTCACCTTCGTCAGCGGCTACGTCGACGGACCGAACATCCTGAGCGTCAACCTGTTCGACGCCGAGTCGGCCGTTCTCACGGCCACCCTGACGACCGGTACCCAGACCGGTTCCGTGGCAATAACCGTGAATCCCTCTCCGACCGTCGCCGGCATCGGGATTACCGGAGCGACCCAGAATTCGACCCCCGTGATGTCGTGCGTAGGTGGTCCGATCACCTGCTCTTCGACGGGCGAGTCCGCTACGGGTGGCAATGTGTTCACGGCATCGCTCCAATTAGTGGACCAATTCGGTAATTCAACGGAAAATGCCACTGCTAGCCCCCTCCTTATCGATATCCAGGCCACGAGCGGAGGAAATGTTGTCCCTGGTGGGACCGGCGCACTGTCCATTTCCAGCGGTCAATCAACCTCAGCCAGTACCTTCACGCTCAGCAGGGACCTGGGAACGGGCCAATCGGTGATGATGACGGCGTCGCTGGAGAGTACGAGCCCGGCCCAGGACACTCACTCTTACCCTCTCGAGTTAGAAACCAGACTTGCCCTTCGACTTTTGGCCCCTGCCGACCATTGGCTCCAAATCAATGAGGAAGCGCGATTCGAATGGAGAGCGGCGAGGGTGAATATATAGCTTCAGAGCGCTCCGCGAAGGCCCAAAACCAGCCAAACGGCCTACCCGATCTCCCTTCCGACCGATAAATCAAGCGTTCCGGGGATCCTTGGCGATGTTGTTATTCCTGGTGGGACCGGAGCAGCTGCATTCTCATACTTAGAATCACTGCCATTCAGACGTATTCCCTCTCGGGCCACGTTTTTCTTCCTTCAGAATCGTCGCGCCGTCCAAATATGGGGGTGATAGATCCATGAAATTCGTTCCAAAGTCCGACAAACTACTCCGCGCCCCCCTCTCGTCGCGCCAGTTCTCTCCAAAGGTCGGATCTCCACCTCTCGATCGTCGCCGAACGCAGTCCCATGGGTACCCCCCCCCTGTTCGAGTTTCGACTGAATCGAAGTTCTGCCGAACTGGGCCCAAGGAGTGGTGGTGGCCGCCCTCGTCGGTGATTTCCAATCTTGCCCATTGAGAGCCTCCTCGGACGTCACTGAGACCCTGAATCAAGGTCTCAGTCGAGAAAGTAGGAAGTTAGCAGCGGCGGGGCGAAGTCCATCGAAGTTGAGATATGGACCTCCGTCCCCAGAAGAAGATCTCGCCGATCTATCGGACGGTCCCTTCATTCCATCGAACGACTGGGTCCGACGATCTCTCAGCGCGTCCGCACCTCATCGGGGATCGGAAGTATTCGGCCCAAAGCATCCGATTCGATGCGGACCATCCCTTGAAAATGATGCTCCGCGACCGCGAAATCAATGAATTTCACCTTCGAATCCGATGCTCGGGCCGCCGAGGTAAAGTCCATTATTCCTGGTGGGACCGGAGTAACCCCGATTTGGGATAGTTTTGAGCTCACTCCCGCCGCTAGGGCCGGGGAATCCGGATGGGACGACAACTTTCAAGGATGCGTGAACCGCCGATCTGGCACCATTCACACGGCCCAGTCCAGTTGGATAGCACCGGTGGCCTTCAAATTTCAGCGTCGCCTGCTGCAATTCCCGGGTTTACGCGTTCGAAGCAATATGGATCCGAGAGGTTGGATTCTTCAGACCGGCACGGATCGACGTGGGCTCTGGTTTCGCCGTTTTTGACCAAGTTCCACTTCGAAAGTGACCAAAAGAGACCAGAAACCACACCCCAATTCAATGCCCCGAGATATCGTTCTTCCTGGTGGGACCGGAGCACCCTCCTTTAGAGCCCGGGGAAACCGCGTCGAAAGTCCTGGAATGTCCCGAATTACCAAAATTCGGCACTGCCGGCTATCCGAATCGCCCGAAAATCGAGTTCGGCTTCGTCGCCTAGAGGTCCGAGAGCGATGTTCAGGCTAGCCATTAGGACTCGAATTCGGTGTGCCGGGTTTGCCCACGGCCCGCCCACCTGAAACTGAAAGTGGACGCGTCGACACTCCAGTGGCCAATCTCGGCCAATGCCGTTCCCAGTGGAACTTGAAGGTTTGGTCCGAATTGAACCAGACAAGTCTCAAGATCAAATGCAAGGGCCGAGTCGTCTCCGACTCGGCCCTTGCAAAATTCCTACCCGGGGGGGTGGGCTACATCATTCCGCCCATGCCGCCCATGCCACCGTCCATGCCGCCGCCGCCCATGGAGGCCGGCTCGGGCTTGTCGGCCACGATGGCCTCGGTGGTCAAGAGGAGTGCGGCGATCGAGGCAGCGTTCTGAAGCGCCGAGCGAGTCACCTTGGCCGGGTCGATGATCCCCGCCTGGACGAGGTCAACCAGTTCCCCGGTCATGGCGTTGAGTCCGATCGTGCCCTTGGCGTCGGCGACCTCGCGGACCTTGACGGCACCTTCGAATCCGGCGTTCGCCGCGATGTGGCGAAGCGGGGACTCCAGCGAGTTGGCCACGATTCGGGCCCCCGTCGCTTCATCACCGGTCAGCGTCTCGATGAGCTTGTCGACGGCCTTGCGGGACCGAACCAGCGCGGTGCCGCCGCCGGCGACGATGCCTTCGTCGATGGCCGCTCGGGTGGCGCTGAGGGCGTCCTCGATACGGTGTTTCTTTTCCTTCAACTCAATCTCGGTGGCGGCGCCGACCTTGACGATCGCGACTCCCCCGGCGAGCTTGGCGAGACGCTCCTGAAGCTTCTCGCGGTCCCAGTCAGAGTCGGTGTCTTCGATCTCACGCTTGATCTGGGCGACACGTCCGGCGACGTCGGCGTGGGAACCGCCGCCGTCGACGATGGTCGTAGCGTCCTTGGTGACGACAATGCGACGGGCCGAACCCAAGAGGTCCAGGGTCGCCGACTCCAACTTGAGTCCGATCTCTTCGGAGATCACGGTGCCGCCGGTCAGGATCGCCATGTCTTGGAGCATCGCCTTTCGACGCTCTCCGAAACCGGGTGCCTTGACGGCGACTGAGGTGAAGGTGCCGCGAATCTTGTTCACGACGAGCGTGGCCATGGCCTCACCCTCGATGTCCTCGGCGATGATCAACAGGGGCTTGCCCGACGCCATGACCTTCTCCAACAGCGGCACGAGGTCGTGGACGGCTGAGATCTTGGAACTCGTGAAGAGGACCAGCGCCTCTTCGAGGACCGCCTCTTGACGCTCGGGGTCGGTCACGAAGTACGGCGAGAGGTAGCCCTTGTCGAACTGCATTCCTTCGGTGAGCTCGAGTTCGATGCCGAACGTGTTCGACTCTTCGACCGTGACGGTGCCGTCCTTGCCGACCTTGTCGATGGCGTCGGCGATGACTTCACCGATCGACGAGTCGGCCGCGGAGATCGTGGCGACCTGGGCGATCTGACTCTTGTCCTCGACGGCCTGACTCTGCTTCTTGATCGACTCGACGGCCGCCTTGACGGCCTTTTCGATTCCGCGCTTGAGTCCGGACGGGTTCGCTCCGGCGGCTACGTTGCGCAGACCCTCTTTGATGAGCGCCTGGGCGAGCACCGTGGCGGTCGTCGTTCCGTCACCGGCGACGTCGTTGGTCTTGGTGGCGACTTCCTTCACCAACTGAGCGCCCATGTTCTCGAACGGGTCTTCCAGCTCGATCTCTCGAGCGATGGAGACCCCGTCGTTGGTGATGGTCGGCGCCCCGAACTTCTTGCCGATGACCACGTTGCGGCCCTTCGGCCCGAGGGTCACCTTGACCGCATCGGCCAACTTGTCGACGCCGGCTTCGAGACCGCGGCGGGCGTCTTCGTCAAACTTCAGTAATTTCGACATTCTTCTTCCTTGTCTGAGAAATGGAGGCCAGGGGGCCCCGTGACTACTTCTTGGAGATGGTGGCCAGTACGTCGCGACCGGACAGAATCAAGAGGTCCTCACCGTCCACGGTGATCTCGGTGCCGCCGTACTTCGAATAGACGACCGTGTCACCGACCTTTACGCCGGTGGGAATCACTTCGCCGGTGGTGTCACTGCGACGCCCGGGACCGGCCGCCAGCACTTCACCCTGCTGCGGCTTCTCCTTCGCGGTGTCGGGAATGACCAGGCCCGACGCCGTGGTGGCCTCGGCGACGTCCGGTCGAACCACGATGCGATCTTCCAATGGGTGCAACTTCATTATTCCTGCCTCCTGTGCTTTTGGCACTCGAATCTTCCGACTGCCAATTTAGCAGCCTACGGGTTGGAGTGCCAACAGAGATCGCGTGGTGGTTAGCCTGACCCGGTGACCTTCTCATCCGTGCAAAAACGCGACCTCACGTTGGTCGCAATTCTTCGCGGTGTCTCGTATCTCGGCGACGCCATCGCGTTGATCGCCCTCTATCTTCGTCTCTCACACGGCCCCCACGCCAGTTGGGCCATCGCGTCGCTCTCGATCGCCGCCTCACTGCCGCTGGTGTTGCTCTCGCCGATCTCGGGCTTCATCATCGACCACACCCCGGTGAAGCGCCTGTTGGTAATTCTTTGTTATTGCGAGGGCGCGGTCTGCGTGGGTATCGGCATGTTCCACGGGCGGATCGTCACCATTGGTTTGATGGCCCTCCTCAGCTGTTTCGTGGCCTTCTCCTTCCCCGGGTACTCCGCCCTGGTACCCAAGATCGCCGGCGAAGAGAATCTCACCGTCGCGAACTCGACCATGCAGTCGGTGCAAGGAATTGCCGCGGTGGCCGGCCCCGGGTTGGGTGGACTGCTGGTCGGTCTGCTCGGACAGAGTTGGCCGCTCTATTTCGACGCGATCAGCTTCGGACTCGGAGCCCTGGGCACCTGGATGCTGGTGACCGACCGCCGACCGGACCCCGGGGTCGAGCGTCCCAAGAAGGGAGAACGCGACCTGGGCGCGGGGATGCGCATTCTCTTCCGCGACGGAGTCCTGCGACCGCTCGTGATCACCTTCGTTGTTTTCTTGTTGGCCTTGGTGATGATCAACGTCGCCGAGGTCTTCTTCATCACCAAGACCCTGCACTCCTCGGCCCTGGTGTACGGGCTGGTCGGAACGAGCTTCGGGGTCGGCAACATTCTGGGCGCGGTGGGCGCTAGCAAGATCAAGCAACATGACGTGGCTCTGGCGAGAGCCTCGTTGTGGTGTTGCATCGTTATCGCCGTCGCCACCGGTCTCGTCGGTCTCGTAGAACACGTCGGTTACCTCTACCCGATTCTTTTGGTCCTGGGCATAGCGGTGGGCGTCGTGAACGTGACGCTGACGACGCTCATGACCGTGCGCACGCCCGAAGCGCAGCGAGGAAGGATGTTCGCCGCGAGCAGCGCAGTTTTCACGAGCGCCGAAATTCTGGGCACTGTCTTCGGTGGATTGATTCTCACCGTCGTGGCCCCGCGCACCGTCTTTCAGATCGCCGGCGTCGTCACGACCGGGGTCTCATTACTCTTCGGTCCGCTCGCACTTCGCGCCACTCGCAGCGCGAAGAACTCGGAACTGGAAACTCAGGGCGCCTGACGCTCCAACGTCCAACCGTTCGTCGACGAACGATAGACGACGCGATCATGCAGTCGGTCTTCGCGGTGTTGCCAGAACTCGAATCGATTCGGCGTAAGTCGATAGCCACCCCAGAATTCGGGGCGGGGAACGTCACGACCGTGGAACTTCGCGTCGAAGGCGCGCACGCGTTCTTCGAGTTCCGCGCGACTGGTGATCACGCGGCTCTGCGCACTGGCGTGCGCGCCGAGTTGACTGCCGCGCGCGCGAGTCGCGAAGTAGGCGTCCGATTCGGCGGCTGACATTTTGTCAACGGCGCCTTCGAGGCGAACCTGTCGACCGAGCGGCTCGCAGTACCAGAGGATCGAGGCGTGGGGATTCGCTTCGAGCTCGCGACCCTTGCGCGAGTCGTAGTTCGTGTACCAGCCGACCGACGTGTCAAAGACGTGACGAAGCAAGACCATCCGCGTGCTCGGCTCGCCGTCGGGCGTCGACGTCGCGACCGAGACGGCGTCGCGCTCTACCATCACGGCCTTCGCCTCGTCGAACCAACGTCGGAACTGCACTAACGGGTTCGGGTCGCAGTCGGAAAGTTCTAGCGGAGTCCACGCGTCGCTCACGAGACGTCCGCCAACTGCCAGTTCGGCGTGGCCGAGAGATCGAAGGAACTCGGCCCGTCGTGACGAAGGCGGTAGGTGCCAGCGGCCGCGATCATCGCGGCGTTGTCGGTGCACATGGCCATGGTCGGCAGATGCGCCTTGACGCCGAACTCCCAGGCCAAGTCGGTGACGCCGGCGCGGAGCGCTGAGTTGGCCGCGACGCCCCCGGCCAGGGACAGCCCTCTCACGGGGTGATGCTCGAGCGCACCGCGGAGCTTGCGGAGTAGCTGCTCGGCGACGGCGGCCTGGAAGGAGGCCGCGACGTCGGCGAGGGGCAGGTCGCGTTGCTTCTCGGTCGCGCGAACGACCGCGGTCTTGAGTCCCGAAAATGAGAGGTCGTAGCCGTCGCCGGTCATCGATTGGGGAAGCTTCAACGCTCCGGCCACGCCGGACTGGGCCAGGTGGTCGATCTCGGGTCCGCCGGGATAGCCCAGGCCGAGCCACCGGGCCACTTTGTCGTACGCCTCGCCGGCCGCGTCGTCGATGGTCTCGCCGAGCACTTGGTGTTCGCCGGGACCGGGCTGGAGCACGATCAGGCTGTGGCCACCCGACACCAGAAGGGTCATCAGGGGCCATTCCAGGTCCGATTGCTCCAACAGCGGGGCGAAAAGATGGCCTTCGAGGTGGTTGACCCCAACGAAGGGCACCCCCCAAGCCAAGGCGTAGGCCTTGGCGGCCGACAGTCCGACCAGGAGCGATCCGATCAGTCCCGGTCCGCTGGTGACGGCAATCCCGAGAATCGCCGGACCTTGAGGGTTGAGCCCAGCGTCCAGTAGCGCCCGGCGAACGACCGGGCCGATGGTCGCGACGTGGGCGCGGCCAGCCAATTCGGGCACCACCCCGCCAAAGGCCCGGTGCTGGTCGATCGAGGACTCGATCACCGAGGAAAGTACGTGAAAGTCCTCGTCAACGACGGCGGCCGCCGTTTCGTCACAACTGGTCTCGATGCCGAGGACTAAACCCATCATTCCAGCGTAGATGGCGGTCCCGGGGGCTCACTCGTGAGGTCGGCCCAAAGAATTAGGGCGTCTTCGTTGCTCTTCTCGTAATAGTTCTTTCGTACGCCGACCGGTCGGAACCCATAGCGATAGTACAAATCAATCGCGCGCTGGTTGGAGACGGCCACCTCCAAGGTCGCGCGCTTGATTCCGCGTTCTTTGGCGTCGGCCCAGGCCTCGTCGAGGAGCGCCGTGGCGATTCCCCGGCCCTCTTGCTGTGGGAGGGTTCCGATCGTGTTGACGTGGAGCTCTTCGAGTACGAACATGACCCCCAAATAGCCCACGATTCGCCTCTTTTCCACGGCCACGGTGTAACGGCGGGTCTCGGTGTTCTCGATCTCGTCGAGGAGGATCCGCTTGGTCCACGGCTCCGGGAACTGAGACTCTTCGATGCCCAGCAGTTCTGGGACGTCGCGGCGCTCGGCCAGGCGGATCTTCCAGGCGTTCCTCATTGGGGACGCTCGCGGGTGGTGAAGTTCGCCACGGCGTCGGCCTCTCGCAGGTAGAGCGGCGACACGACCGTGTCGGGCGATCGGGCCGTGCCCAGGGAAAGTCCCGCGTGCACCGACGGCACCAGCTGGTCCACGAACGTCGCCAGGGGCAGATCCTGGAAATCGCGTCGATAGCGCTCGACGCCGTCGCCGGTGAAGGCGGCCGGCCTGCCCTTGGCTCGCCAGGTCGCCACTACCTCTCGGGCGGTGGTCACGCGAGCACCATCGAGCGCGGTCACGGCGGCCTCGAGAAGGAACGACTGCACGAAGATCTCACCCCGTCGCCCATCGACGCAGGCCACCACGGTGCCGTGGACTCCCTCGTCAAACGCGCCGCCGGCGAGCATCTCCAGGGAGGTGAGGCCGACCAACTCACATCCGAGCGCCTGGGAAAAGGCGATCGCCGTGGCGATTCCCACGCGCAGTCCGGTGAAGAGTCCCGGTCCGCGGTCCACCACCACCCGGTTGACGTCGCGTGGCGACAACTCGACCTCGTCGAGCAGAGTCTTCAGGGCGCCCGCCAACGCTTCGGTATGACGACGTCCGTCGTCGACGATCCGGGTCACCTCCCGGCCGGACGTCGTACGAACCCCGACGGCGCAGGCGGGCGTGGCGGTCTCAATGGCGACGATATTCACGACGCCCACCGATCGAGCAACGCGGCCCGAGCGTCGGCCAGGTCCCCGCCGACGGTGAGGATTCGCGCGTCGTCGGCCTCCACGCGGAAATCGATCGTCATCACGTCGCGGCCGAAGACCGACGCCGCGAGCTCTCCCCACTCCACCAAGGCGACGGCGGAGTCCTCGACCAACTCGCTCAGCGCCAGGTCGAGCACCTCGTCGAGGGACTCCACCCGATAGACGTCGCCGTGCTGCAGGGTCTCGATACCGAGCGCGTTCGCGCACCGGTGTTCTCGCACCATCGTGAAGGTCGGACTGGTTATTCGTTCGCTCACGCCGAGACCCCGGGCGACGCCCTTGACGAAGGTGGTCTTACCGTCGCCTAGGGTCCCCGAGAGCAAGACGATGTCACCGCTCGAGAGCACCTGGGCGAACGCCTCGCCGGCCGCGATCGTGTCCTCGGCCGTCGCGCACAATCGCTGCCAACTCACGGCGTCGCCACGAGGGTTTTGAGGATACGCAGATCGGCGCGCATGACGTTGACGACGCTCTCGCCGCCGCGCAGGGCGGCGGCCGGGTGGTAGGTGGCCATCCCCCGGCCGCCCCCGAGCTTCACGATTCGACCGTGGGTCACGCCGATGCCCTGTTCGAAGCCGAATACCGATCGCGCCGCCGTGTTGCCCAGGGCCAGTACCAGCGGTGAACGCACCACGAGGAACTGCTCGCTGAGCCAAGGGCGACAGACCGCGAGTTCGTCGCGCGTCGGCGTTCGATTGGCCGGGGGACGGCACTTGACCACGTTGGTGACGAAGCATTCGGCGCGCACCAGTCCGACCTCTTCTTCGATGAGCTGGAAGAGCAGCCGTCCGCTGCGCCCGATGAAGGGCTCGCCCCCTTCGTCCTCGTCGCGACCGGGCGCTTCGCCGATCACCATCAGGGCCGGATGGAGTGGCCCGGAACCGACCACGACGCGTTGGCGGGTTTGGGAGAGCCCACAGCGCGTGCACGTCGGGAGCTCGGCTAAGTCGCGACTCATCTCAGCCCACGAGAATACGGGGCACGCGGGCGCCGATGCCGCAGAGGATCTCCCACGAGATGGTGCCCGCGCGCTCGGCCCACTCGTCGGCCGTGATCTCCTCGTCGCCTTGGCGACCCAAGAGGACCACCTCGTCACCGGGCGCGACGGCGTCGTCGCCGCAGTCCACCAGCAACATGTCCATCGTGACCATCCCCGCCAGCGGGTAACGCTTTTCGTTGATGAGCACCTCGGCGCCGGCGTCGAAGAGTCGACGGGGATAACCGTCGGCGTAACCGAAGGGGACCGTGGCAATGTTGGCGGCGTTCTCCAAGGCCCGACGTCGTCGGTAGCTCGGTCGCTCCCCGACCTCGACGCGTCGAACGGCCACGACGTTGGCCCGCAGCGTCAGTGCCGGCACCAGCCGATCACTGTTTGCTTCGAGCGCCGACGCGAGCCACGCTTCGGGCAGGTAACCGTAGAGCGCGAGACCGACGCGCACCATCCCCCCGCGGGCCTCGGGGTAACCGAGGGCGCCGGCGCTATTGGCGGCGTGCACGATGCGCGGCTGGACGCCGCGCTTCGCTAGTCCCGCCACCACTTCGTCGAAGCGCGCGATCTGATCCCGCGTGAACGCCCGGTCCTCGGCGCTCGATCCGTCGGCCACGCTGAAGTGCGTGTAGATCCCTTCGAGGTCGATCGCCTCGCAACCCGTCAGTAGGTCGATGACGTCGTCTACGTCCTCGGGCGCCACGCCCATTCGGTGCATGCCGGTGTCGACTTTCACGTGCACCGCGTGGCGTCCACCCAGGGCGACGGCGATGGCGGCGGCGGCGCGGGCGCCGTCGATCGAACCAACGGTGAGCGTGAGCGAATGGCGCAGCGCCGCCTCGATGGTGTCGGGCGGTACTTCGGCGAGCAGGAGGATCGGCGCCGTAACGCCGGTCAATCGCAGTTCGATACCTTCGTCGATGATCGCGACGGCCAGCATGTCGGCGCCGCCCACGAGGGCGGCCTTGGCCGCGAGTTCGGCCCCGTGTCCGTACCCGTTGGCCTTGAC
Organism: uncultured Acidimicrobiaceae bacterium; assembly: GCA_963716515.1. GTDB lineage: Bacteria > Actinomycetota > Acidimicrobiia > Acidimicrobiales > RAAP-2 > RAAP-2. The sequence goes on along the minus strand of OY970319.1, from coordinate 44,161 downwards.
CACGGCGCAGAACAGACTCTGGCCGACCACGGACTTCAGTGCGCGCACGTTGTGCGCGAGGGCCGAGGCCGATATCTCCGCTCTAGCTGGACGATGAACGCCCTCAGCCTGCACGCGGGTCCTTTGCGCTCGCGACGACGAACGCCGCCGCGGTCATCGCCGTGTGCGTCAAGGAGATGGCGAACTCGTCGGCGCCGCGGGTGGCCGCGAGCTCGGCCGCCGCCCCGTGCAGCATCACCGAGGGCGCCCCGCTGGGGGCGCGCTTCACCTCGATCGACTTCCACGGCACCGAGCCGGCGCCGACGCCCAGCGATTTCATGACCGCCTCTTTGGCGGCGAATCGCGCGGCCAGTCGCTCGGCTTTGCCGCGAGCGTCACGCTGCTCGCCTTCGGTGAAGAGTCGATCGACGATTCGCGGCCGGCGTCCCAAGACGATCTCGAATCGGGGCACGTCGACCACGTCGATGCCGACGCCGACGATGGTCACTACTCGACCGTCACGGTCTTGGCGAGGTTCCGCGGCCGGTCCACGTTTCGACCGAGTCCACGCGCCACGGCGTACGCGAACATCTGGAGGGAAATGACGTCGACCATCGGCGTGAACATCGGTTCGGTGGCCGGTACGCGCAGAACGAAGTCGGCGACCGATTCGATCAGCTCGTCGTCGTCGGTGGCCACGGCGACGACGCTCGCGCCGCGGGCCTTCACCTCCGAGAGGTTGGAGAGCATCTTCTCGTGCATCGCCGGATCGGTCGCGATGGCGATCACCACCACGCCCGGTTCGATCAACGCCAGCGGACCGTGCTTGAGTTCGCCACCGGGGTAGCCCTCAGCGTGCAGGTACGTGAGCTCCTTCAGTTTCAGGGCCCCTTCGAGCGCCGTGGGGAATCCGACGTGACGGCCGATGAAGAAGAAGTCGTGCGCGCTCATCAGTTCCTTCGCGACGAGTTCGACGCTCTCGCGACGATCCAGCACCGTCTGGACCTGGGAGCTCACCGCGCCCAGGCCCTGGAACAGCCCGTCGATCTCGGACTCGGGCAGCGTGCCGCGAAGCTGCGCCAAACGCAGCGCCAACAGCTCCAACGCCGCGACCTGGGCCACGAAGGCCTTGGTCGAGGCGACCGAGACTTCGAGACCGGCGCGGGTGTAGATGACGGCGTCCGCCTCTCGCGCCATCGAGGAGTCCACGATGTTCGAGATGGCGATCACGTGCGCGCCACGGCGCTGGGCCTCGCGCGTGGCCTGAATGGTGTCGATCGTCTCGCCACTCTGGGAGACCCCGATCACCAACGTGCCCACCTCCACGATGGGGTCACGGTAGCGGTACTCACTCGAGATATCGACGTCCACGCCGAGACGGGCCCACTTCTCAATGGCGTACTTGGCGATCAAGGCTGAGTGGTACGACGTGCCGGCCGCCACCAGACAGACCCGCTTCACCTCACGAAGTTCGTCGTCACCGATACGCATCTCGTCGAAGGTGATGGTGCCGTCCTTGCGTCGGCGATCGAGCAACGTCGAACGTATCGCGCCGGGCTGCTCGTTGATCTCCTTGGACATGAAGTCGTCATGGCCGCCCTTTTCGGCGGTCTCCAGGTCCCAGTCGATCGACAGTTGGTGAAGGCGAACGGGCGCCCCTTCGAGGTCGATGGCGCGGAAACCCTCGGGCCCCAGGCGCACGATCTCGTCGTCGTTGACCGCGTAGAAGGCCGACGCCCGATCGAGGATCGCCGGCACGTCGCTCGCCAGGTACGTCTCGCCGGGCGCCGTGCCCACCACCAGCGGCGAGATGCGTCGCGCCGCGACGATGACGTTGGGCTCGGTCGCGTCCATGGCGGCGAGCGCGAACGCCCCGCGTACCACCAAGAGGCCCTGGCGAACGGACTCCATGAGTTCGAGTCCCTGGGAACGGAACTCTTCAATTAAATGGGCCAAAACCTCGGAGTCGGTGACCGAGGTGAACAGGTGACCGCGCGACACGAGGTCCTCTCGCAGCTCGGTGTGGTTCTCGATGATGCCGTTGTGGATGATGGCGATATTGCCCGAACAGTCCAGGTGCGGGTGGGCGTTCACGGCCTCGGGCGCCCCGTGGGTGGCCCAGCGGGTGTGGCCGATGCCCGAAGTGAATCCCTTCGGGGCGGCGAGGCACTCTTTCTTGAGGGCCGTGACCGATTCAGTGCCGGAGGCGGTGCGGGCCCGCCAGGTCTCGCCCGCGCGCACCAGGGCAATACCGGCCGAGTCGTAGCCCCGGTACTCCAAGCGCGTCAGGCCCTCGAGCAGCGTTGCCAGCGTGTCGTCGGATCCTACGACCCCGATAATGCCGCACATGGGGCCAGCCTACTCGGGCCATTTTGAGCCTCTTCGAGCGAAAATTACGGCAGAAAGAACTCTTGGATTCGTTGCGAGAAGTCGTTGACGAACTCTTCGTCCAAGGCTTCGATCATCACGCGCACCACCGGTTCGGTGCCCGACGGACGGATCAAGAGTCGCACGTCGTCGACCTCGATGCCGTAGTTCTTTCGAATCTCGTCGAAGATCTCGCGCACCGCGTCGTCGTCGTAATCCTCGCGCACCACGTTGATCAGGCGTTGCGGCACGCGTTGCCACACCGCGTCGGCCTGCTCGGCCAGGGGCCCGCGTCGCACGATGAGGTCAGCCAGCATCAAACCGGTCAACTGTCCGTCACCGGTGGGCGCGAGCGAGCGAAAGATGAGGTGACCGGACTGTTCGCCGCCGAAGGGCCACTCCTTCTCCTCCAACTCGATCAGGACGTTGCGGTCTCCGACGTCGGTCTCCACCACGGCGATGCCCGCCTCGGCCATGGAGCGATGCAGACCCAGGTTGCTCATGGAGGTGACGACCAGTCCCCCGCCCAGGGCGTTGCGATCGAAGAAGTCGCGCGCGAAAAGGATCATGAGGTCGTCGCCGTCGCGCACCCGTCCACCGGCGTCGACCGCGATCAAGCGATCGGCGTCGCCGTCGAAGGCCAGACCGAGGTCGGCCTGCAATTCGAGGACGTGCGCCACCAGGTCCTCGATATGGGTCGAGCCGCAGTTCTCGTTGATATTGCGACCGTTCGGCTGGTCGTGGATCGTCGTGACGCGCGCGCCGGTCGATTCGAAGATCTCGTGCGCGACGTGACTGGCCGCGCCGTTGGCGGTGTCGAGCACGATGTGCAGGGACGAGAAATCGGTCGGCACGAGGGAACGTAGGTGGTGCGCGTAGTCGTGCTCGGCCGATTCGTCGATCTCAAAGTCGTCGAAGTGGTCGTTCGGGGCGGAAGGGGCGACGTCCAAGGCTTCGGCCACGGCGAGTTCCGTCGCGTAGTCGAGCTTGCCGCCACCCAGTCCGAGCACCTTCAGACCGTTGTCGTAGTAGGGATTGTGCGAGGCCGACACGACGACGCCGACGCCGCCGCGCTGTTGGGCGATCACCGCGACGCCGGGCGTCGTGAAGTACCCGAGGTTGACGCCGTGCGCGCCACCGTCGCGCAGTCCGGCGAGTACGGCGCGGGCCAGGAGCGGGGAACTCTCGCGCGTGTCGTAACCGACGAAGACGTCGGCGCTGAAGACCGAGGCCACGGCGCGTCCTAGACGGTAGGCCAGGTCTTCGGTGATCTCGTCGGAGGCTCGCCCACGAATGCCATCCGTGCCGAATTGCACGGTCATGCAACTACCGCTTCGAGTACTGGGGAGCCTTGCGCGCCTTCTTGAGGCCGTACTTCTTGGTCTCTTTCTTGCGCGAGTCACGGGTGAGGAGACCGGCCTTCTTCAGGGCCGGGCGAACGCCCTCGTCGATCTCGAGCAGTGAACGTGAGATGCCGAGTCGCAGGGCGCCGGCCTGGCCGGCCATGCCGCCGCCCTCGATGGTGGCGTCGATGTCGTAGGTCTGCTGGGCGTCGATGAGGCGAAGCGGCTCCATCACCATCTGGCGGTGCGTCGCCGAGGTGAAGTAGTTGTCGAAGGCGCGACTGTTGATCGTGATCGTGCCGGTGCCGGGACGAAGTCGCACGCGAGCGACGGCCTCTTTGCGCCGGCCCGTCGTCTGGGTGAGGGGTGCTGACACTCGTTCTCCTTAACCGCGGCGGATGGCCGAGGCGTCGTACTGCGTAGGTGTTTGGGCGGCGTGGGGGTGTTCGGCGCCGGCGTAGACGAAGAGCTTGCCCATGATCTCGCGGCCCAGGCGATTCTTGGGAACCATGCCCTTCACCGCGTCGAAGACCAACTTGACGGGATCCTCGTCGAGCAACGTCTGCCAGGACGTCGCGCGCAGACCGCCCGGGTAGCCCGAGTGGTGATAGGCGAACTTCTGCGCGGCCTTGTTGGCCGTGAGGACCACCTTGTCGGCGTTCACGATGATGACGTTGTCACCACAGTCGACGTGCGGGGCGAAGTACACGCGGTGCTTGCCGCGCAGGAGCGACGCGGCGACCGTCGCGAGGCGACCGAGGACCAGACCCTCGGCGTCGATCACGAGCCACTCGCGGGTGATCTCACTGACTTTTGGCGAAAATGTGCGCACGGAACTTCCCATAAACGATTGTTGACGGACCAAACCGGGTCCGAAGGACTCTTAAGTCTAGGAAAAATAAGCGTTCATGGCAAATCCCGACGTCATTTTCCGTGTTCGGCGAGCATCGATGGCCCCAATCTTCGCGGAATCTCGCGTTTCGACGCTTCCCGCGGAATCTCAGCGACGGCGCGAGGGGGGCGTCCTCGACCTCTGCGCGTCGCGCACCCCCTTTTCCAGTGCCGCGAGTCGCCGATCCCAGTCACTCGCGCGGACGCTGAGCCACGCCGACGCGTGTTGCGCCGCGTCCGTCGAAGCCCGGTAACGGACCTCCCGCCCGTCACGGCTGGCCACGGCGAGACCAGCGTTCGCGAGCAGTTGCAGGTGCTTCACGATCGCCTGACGCGAGACATTGGCACCTTCGGCGAGTTCGGTCGCCGTCCGGCCGAGGGGCCTCTCCAGGAGTTGTTCGAAAAGTCGGCGTCGCGTGATATCCGAAAGAGCGGCGAAGACGATCGAGACGTCGTCGCTCATCGAAGGACGAGACTCGCCCGTGCCGTCACCTCAATCGGTGACTCCGAGATCGAGATGCGCGTACCCTCCGGCGTCGGCGTAAGTTCGATCTCGACTCGTGACGGCTCGTCGGCGAACGTCGCCCAGCGATAGACCAAGCGGTTCTCTTCGTCCACTTCTTCGACGATGAGGTAGCGGACGTCGTCGCCTTCGCTGATCCATCCGTCAGATCCTGGAGTCACGGGAAGTTCGCCATCGTCGCCGAGCCACGACGGATCAATGACGTGCTCCCACGCTTCACTCGGTGAACAGGGAAGATCCAACTCTCGATGCACGATATTTGTCATGCAACCACTCTATTGCACAATGTGGCGGGCGCTACTATCATGCAACTAAGTGATTGCACGACCCGGTCCGCGCACGACCGCCTAGAGGAGGCAGGATGTCGAAGGTTCTTCAGCGAGAGATGCGCCATTCACTCGTCCCCATGGTGCTCGAGGAGTCAAGCCGGGGAGAACGCGCCTTCGATATCTATTCGATGCTGCTTCGCCAGCGCATCATCTTCCTCGGCCAAGAGGTCGATGATCAGATCGCCAACCTAATCATCTCCCAGATGCTCTACCTCGAAGCCGCGGACCCCGATCGGGACATCAGCCTTTACATCAACTCCCCCGGTGGACTCGCTTACGGCGGCATGGCGATCTACGACGTGATCCAACACATCCGTCCCGACGTGTCGACGGTGTGCGTGGGCATGGGAATGTCCGCCGCCGCGATGGTGCTCTGCGGCGGAGCGCGGGGAAAACGATTCGCTCTGCCGAGCGCCCGAATCATGATCCATCAGGGCAACGCCGGCACGCGCGGTGCTCCCAGCGACATGGAGATTCAACTTCGAGAGGTGCTGTCGCTGACGAAGCGCATGGCTGAAATCATCGCTCACCACAGTGGCCGTTCGTTCGACGAGGTGATGCACGACATAGATCGAGATTACTTCATGACGGCGGACGAAGCCGTTGAGTACGGACTCATCGACGGCGTTATCGCTCCGCGAAGCGGTCTCGGCGTCGCGCACGATCCCATAGGGCCACCACCCAGTATCGCAAGTGAGTAGACCTTGGTCTATCGATTCTTGGTTGAAGTTAATCGATCTCTAGAGAGACAACATCAGTGGATCTATCCACTGTCAGCCAGCGCGAATCAATGCTCGAGTAGTGGGAGATCAAAGGACCCGGCAAGTTGCCGCGAGGCAGAATTGTTATGAAGCGATTCGAACTACCGCAGCCCGAGAATGGGGCCCGGGTACTGGCTCCCCCATCTCGCGAAGCATCTCAATGTGAAGTGCTAGTGCTTCTTCCATAAGGCGTGAAGTCTCGTCTACGGTGTCGCCAGCCGCGATGCAGCCAGGGACATCAGGCGCGTACGCCGCGAAGTTGGAACCGGCATCTTCGATGATGATTGTGTATTCGGTCAACGCTGTCTCCGATCCAATCCGGCCTGCTTCACAATGCTACTGATCACTGGCTTTGGTAGTTCCTTGCTTGGATGGCCGGCGACCGTCACGCATCCGGGCCGCGACCGATGGTGGAATTGACGATGGCTTCCCACTTGTCGGACCTGAAACTAGAAATCTAAAAACGAGTCACCAGATGGTGACGCGCGCCGCCGGTTCCAACCACATCGCATCGCCTTCGATCAAGTCAAAGGTGTCGTAGAACTCATCGATATTGCGAACGATCTGGTTGCCGCGGAACTCGTTGGGAGAGTGCGGATCCAAAGCCAGGAGTCGCTCCACTTCTTCCTTCTTGGACTTCTGGCGCCAGGTTTGGACCCACGCGAAGAAGAATCGCTGGGCACCACTGAGCCCGTCGATCACCGGTGACGCTTCGCCGCCCAGTGAGATTTGGTAGGCCTTCCAGGCGATGGCGAGACCTCCGAGGTCCCCGATGTTCTCACCGACCGTCAAAGCCCCGTTCACGTGAAGACCGGGTGTCAGCTCCGGGGAGAGTGCCTCGTACTGTTCGATGAGCGCCTTGGTGCGCTCTTCGAAAGCGGCCCGGTCCGACGGCTCCCACCAGTCGGCCAGTCGCCCCGAGCCATCGAACTTCGACCCTTGGTCGTCGAAGCCGTGGCCGATCTCGTGGCCGATCACCGCGCCGATGCCGCCGTAGTTGGCGGCCTCGTCCCGCTCCGCGTCGAAAAAGGGGGGCTGAAGGATCGAAGCCGGGAAGACGACTTCGTTGAATCCGGGGTTGTAGTACGCGTTGACCATCTGCGGAGTCATGAACCATTCGTCGCGGTCCACCGGTTGACCGATCTTGGTCAGGTTGCGAATGAACTCGAACTCGCTGGCCGCGCGAACGTTCGCCAGGAGGTCGTTGGCCTCGACGCGCAAGGTGGAGTAGTCGCGCCAGCGCACGGGGTAGCCGATCTTTGGGGTGAAGGCGTCGAGTTTCTCCAGGGCGCGAGCTCGCGTCGCTTCTCCCATCCACTCGAGGTCGGTGATGCTTCGTCGATAGGCCTCGATGAGGTTGTCGACCAGCACGTCCATGCGGGCCTTGACCTCGGGCGGGTAGTGGCGCTCCACGTAGATCTTGCCGATGGCTTCGCCCATCGCGCCTTCGACGAGGGCGACGGCGCGCTTCCATCGAGGACGGATCGCCTCGGCCCCGGTGAGCGTGCGGCCGTAGAAGTCGAAGTGTTCGTCGACGAATTCCTTGGAGAGGAACGGTGCGTCACCGGCGATAATCTGCCACGACAACCAGTCCTTCCAGGCCAGGAGGTTGGACTCGGTGAGCAGAGCACCGAGCGAACTGGCGAAACTGGGCTGGCGCAGCACGACCTCGTCGAAGGCGCCGACCGGGGCCTCCAGACCGTTGTGCCACACTTCGAGCGGGACCTCACCGAAGAGTTCCGAGGCCGCGGCCCACGCCAAGAGGTTGTACGTCTTTTCGCTGTCACGCGAGTCGACATTGTTCCAGTGACCACCGGCGATCTTCGTCTCCAGTTCAAAGACGCGCGCGGCGCGTGCCGCGGCGTCGCCGACGCCGGCCAAAACGAACATCCGTTCCACGTGCACGACGAAGGCGTCTCGGATCGAGGCGAAGTGCTCCTCGCGGTAGTAGCTCTCATCGGGGAGTGACAGTCCGGCTTGCTCGAGCAGCGTGACGTAACGCTCGGGGTCGCCCGGATCGTTGTCCACGAAGACGCCGTAGAAGCCACCAACACCGCGACGCTGGAGTCGGCCGATCAACGCCAGCAGCTCGCTGATCGAAACCACGGCGTCGACTTGCGCGAGGCGCTCGACGAGCGTTCCGGCACCGCGAGCGTTGACGCGCTCTTCATCGAGGAAGCTCGAATAGAGGTCGCCGACCTTTCGTGCTTCGCTGCCCTCCGGGGCCGTGCGCGACTCTTCGAGGATCTCGCGAATCGCTAGTTCCGCGCCGTCGGCGAGGATGTCGAAGGTTCCGTATCGAGCCTTGTCCTCGGGCAAGGCGGTGTGTTCGAGCCACGCGCTGTTCAAGTACTGATAGAGATCGTCTTGCGGCCGGACGGCTGTGGAGAACTCGGTAGGGTCAAAGCCGGAAGTCAGTGGTTGTGTCGTCACCCGCGAAATCCTACCTACCGCACCGAAGGGCTCTCTCTTCGGCCCCCGCAATCGACGTTCGACCGAAGTTCAATCCCACTACGCTCAGATTTATCCCCCAACCATAGAAAGCCAGGCCCAATTATGAGCAGCCGGCGACACTCAACCGTGGCTACCGCCGCGCTAGTGATGGGGATGGTTCTAATGACGTTTCCTCTTCTCGGCGCACCCAGTGGAGCCGCAAGTTCGCATTTGAGCAAGTCGCCGTCACTAGTGTCCTTGGTCGTCGCCGGTCCTTCCGGGTTCATATCCGAAGCGAAAAATCCTCAGAGCGGCGTCCGTACGGGACGTATCAACATCACCGAGGCCAGCTCGGCCGATTGCGATCCCACTACTTTGAGCCCGGGCCAATGGGTGGCCACCGTGCTGCGCTTCTTCGACAAGGATGCGGCGCGCCCCCAGAGCACGTTGATTCTTTGCGTGACGCAGCTTCGAACTGCGAACGAAGCGGCCGCCGTGCGCAATCGCCTCGTGGCCGCGATTGGCTCAAGCGTGATCAAGCTCAAGGACATACCCGGTGCCTACCTCCACGCGGTCGGAGCGGCGGAACAGATCTTCTTCGCCAAGGGCGTGTACTTTGTCCGCGTCGTCTCCACGGACTTGGTCGGTTCGGCGATGGGACTCACCCTCGGCATGAACTTGGCTCATCGAGAGTACGCCCGACTCCCGTAAGAGGAGACCTAGCGAACGCCGCACCCTTGTGCCCGTGTCGTAGTAGCGGCTAACCGCCGCCGACACTCTCAACGGTGTCGTCGTAGCCCACCGCCACCAGGGCCAGTCCGCTGGCGGGTGCGGGTGACGGCAGGTGATCGCGACTCAGGCTCTCGAATCGTTCGGTGATCGTCGTGTCGGGCAACTTTCCTTGCCCGATCTCGACCAGTACCGAGGTGAGACAGCGCACCATGTTGTGACAGAAGGACTGGGCGCGAATGGTGAACTTGAGCGTGGGCGATCCGTCGGGCGTAATCATCCACTCGTCGGCCAGTCGAACCCACCGCGCGTCAATGACCCGGCGCTTCAAGGGCTCGTCGGCGAGAGAGTTGGTCGGGCGTCGACAGAAGGCGCGAAAGTCATGCAGGCCGGGTACGTCGGCGCTGGCGCGATTCATGGCCTCCACGTCCAAGGGACCCTGCACCGACCAGGACCACTGGTCGGTCAAATCCAACGCCGGCGGTGACGTTTCGAGGACCAGATAGCGGTACTCGCGCCACGTCGCAGAAAAACGGGCGTGGAAATTCTGGTCGACCGGTCGCGCCTCGAGCACCTTGATCCGACCTCGCAGTTGCTGGTTCAGCGAGCGCATGAGTCGTTCCGAGTCAGGGCCGCGCTCGGTCGTGAACAGGGTCACCGGCAGATCGACGTGCACCACTTGGGCGAAGGCGTGCACCCCGGCGTCGGTGCGGCCGGCCCCGATGATGATGGGCTCCTCGATTTGCAGCGTGCTGGCCAGCGTCGCGCGAAGGACCCCGACGACGGTGGTGAACTCGGGTTGATAGGCGAAGCCAGAAAACGCGTTGCCGTCGTAGGCCAGGTCCAGACGCCAACGCTGGACCGCTAGTGGTGAATCAGACGAACTCAATGCGCGCCATCGGGGCGTTGTCACCTTGGCGCGGCCCGAGCTTCAAGATCCGCGTGTAGCCGCCGGGACGATCGCTGTAGCGCGGAGCGATCTCGGTAAAGAGCTTGTGGGTCATGTCCTTGTCGCGAATGAACGCCACGACGCGGCGATTCGCGTGGACCGATCCCTCGGGTGAGTTCTTCGCCGCCGTCACGACCTTCTCGACGATGGGACGCAGCGCCTTGGCCTTGGCCTCGGTGGTCACGATCGACTCGGCCGCGATCATCGAAGCGACAAGGTTGCCCATCATCGCCTTCTGGTGGGCGGAGTCGCCACCGAATCGTTTGCCTTTGGTAGGGGTACCGCGCATGGTTAGTCCTCGACTCGCAGCGAGAGGCCGCGCTCTTCGAGGCGGTCGTTGACGTCCTTCAGCGAGGTGGCCCCGAAGTTGGTGATCGAGGTGAGGTCGCGCTCGGTGGCGTTGACCAACTGGGCGATGGTGTTGATGCCGGCGCGCTTGAGGCAGTTACGCGAACGCTCGGTCAGACCGAGCTCTTCGATACGGATGTCGAGCTCGCTGGCGGCGGCCTGGGCCGTGCCGACGTCGCCCAACTCCAGGGCCGGCGCTTCGTCGTCGAAGTTGCCGATCAGTTCCACCAGCGAACCGAGGGTCTTGCCGGCCGAGGCCAACGCCTCGCGCGGGCTGATCGATCCGTCGGTCTCGATCTCGATGACCAGGCGGTCGAAGTCCTTGGACTGCTCGACGCGCACGGGCTCGATCTCGAAGCTGACGCGACGAACCGGGGTGAAGATGGCGTCCAGGGGAATGACGCCGATGGTCGAGGAGCCCTTGTTACCCTCGGCTCCGACGTAGCCCTTGCCGCGCTCGACGGTCAGTTCGAAGGTCAACGCGCTCTTGGCGTTCGTCAGGTACGCGAGGTGGAGGTCGCCGTTCAAGATCTCCACGTCGGCGGTGGTCGAAAGGTCCGAGGCGATGACCGGGCCCTCGCCGCGCTTGTCGAGGCGCAGCATGACCGGCTCGTCGCTGTGGACTTGCAACAGCAGGTCCTTCAGGTTGAGACAGATGTCCTGGACGTCTTCTTTGACGCCTTCGATGACCCCGAACTCGTGCAAGACGGCGTCGAACTTGACGCGCGTCGCCGCGGCGCCGGGGATCGACGAGAGCAGCGTGCGGCGCAGCGAGTTGCCGAGCGTGTGGCCGAAGCCGGGATCGAGCGGGCCGATGCCGAAGGACTGACGGTTGTTAATTTCGTCGCCGAGGGCTTCGATAGTGGGGCGCTGGATGATCAACATGGGGACTCCTTGAGGTCGGGGGAAGTTTCGGTTACTTGGAGTACAGCTCGACGATGAGCTGCTCCTTGATCGACTCGTCGATCTGTTCGCGTTGCGGGACGATGCGCACGGTGACGCTGAAGCCCCCGTCGCCGGTCTCGAGCCAACCGGGGACCGTGCGGTCCAGCACGTCGAGGTTGCGCTTCACGTTGAAGTTCTCGCGCGTCACGTTCTTGAGGGCGATCACTTCGCCGGGGCGAACACGGTAGGACGGGATGTTGACGCGCTTGCCGTCGATGGTCACGTGACCGTGACGAACGAACTGGCGGGCCTGGGCGCGTGACGCTCCCCAACCGGCGCGATACGCGATGTTGTCGAGTCGCAGCTCGAGGAACTGCAACAGATTCGTACCGGTCATGCCGGGACGGCGACTGGCCTCTTCGTAGAGATTGCGGAACTGCTTCTCGAGCAATCCGTAGATTCGGCGGGCCTTTTGCTTCTCGCGTAGCTGGGTCAGGTACTCCGAGCCCTGACGCTGGCGGTCACGACCGTGCATGCCCGGCGGGAAGGCGCGCGTCTGGCGGTCCGAGTTCTCCGAGACGGGGCACTTCATGGTGAAGCAGCGCTCGCCCTTCAAGTACAACTTGGTGCGCTCACGTCGACAGAGTCGACAGACGGGTCCGGTGTAACGAGCCACGACTAACCCCTACGACGCTTCTTGGGGCGACACCCGTTGTGCGGCAGCGGCGTGACGTCCTTGATGGCGACGACTTCGATGCCGGCCGCGGCGATCGACCGGATCGCGGTCTCGCGACCGGATCCCGGTCCGCGCACCAACACGTCGACCTTCTTCACCCCGTGCTCCATCGCGGCGCGCGCGCACTTCTCGGCGGCGAGTTGCGCGGCGTACGGCGTGGATTTGCGTGATCCCTTGAAACCGACCTGGCCGGAACTGGCCCAGGAGAGCACGTTGCCCTCGGGGTCCGAGATCGACACGATGGTGTTGTTGAACGAGCTCTTGATGTGCGCGACGCCAAAGGCGACGTTCTTGCGCTCCTTCTTGCGACCCTTGCGAACCGTATTCGGCTTTGCCATTACTTCGTTACCTTCTTCTTGCCGGCGACGGTGCGCTTCGGACCCTTGCGGGTGCGCGCGTTGGTACGGGTGCGTTGGCCGCGCACGGGCAGGCCCTTGCGGTGACGGATCCCTTGGAGGCAGTTGATCTCCATCTTGCGCTTGATGTCCTGGGCGACGTCGCGGCGAAGGTCACCCTCGACGGTGACGTTCTGGTCGATGTAGGCGCGCAGCTTGTTGACGTCGGCTTCGCTGAGGTCCTTGACGCGCGTCGACTCGTCCACACCGGTCGCGGCGCAGATCTGTTGGGCGATGGTCGGTCCCACGCCAAAGATGTAGGTGAGGGCGATCACCGTGCGCTTGTCGCGCGGGATGTCCACTCCGGCAATACGGGCCATGTTCTTCCCTTAGCCCTGGCGCTGCTTGTGGCGGGGCTGTTCGCAGATCACACGGACGACGCCGGACCTACGAATGACCTTGCACTTTTCACACATGGGCTTGACGCTCGCGCGAACCTTCATGTTTCTCTTTCTCGATCTTCTAGAACTGGAGCTATTTGTAGCGGTAGGTGATGCGACCGCGGGTCATGTCGTACGGGGTGATCTCCACCTGGACCTTGTCCCCGGGAAGGATGCGGATGCGGTGCATGCGCATCTTTCCTGAGCTGTGCGCGAGGACGGTGTACCCGTTCTCTAATTCCACGCGAAACATGGCGTTGGGTAGGGGTTCGACGACGGTCCCCTCGACGGTAAACGCGTCTTCCTTTGGCTTGCTCAGGTTCTTTCTCCTTGTAACGGCACGGCGGGACGTGAAAGAACAAAAACTCCTTCACGGATGGACCTCGAGGCATGCCAAGAGGTCGGCTGACAATTCTACCAAAATTCTGGCAAAACGCAAAAGTCAGCCCGATTTCGCCCCGACGTGGGCGAATCGATGCTTCCATCATAGTTGCCAAGGATGTGACCCGCGACCCTAGTGCCAATAGGGAAAATGGCCCCATGCTGGATACATGGGGGCAACGAGTCAATCACTATCAAGCGAACCCCTCGCTCGCGACGAGTGCCTACGTCTTTTGCGCGAGGCCGACGTCGCACGGGTACTGCTCTCGGTGCGCGCCCTCCCGGCCGCTCTGCCAGCCCGAATCCAACTGGTGGGGTCCGATCATTTGGTCATCTCGAGTCGAGAGAACGTCGTGTTGGTGGCCGCTCGACGCGGTGACGTCATCTCGGTCCAAATCGACGGGCTCGATCCCGACGACCGCACCTGGTCCGTCACGGTCACGGGCATCGCGGCCGCGGCCCCGACCAACACGGTCGAATCCGAGGCCCTTAACCGCCCGATCGACGCTCGGGCCACGTTGATACAGCTTCCCCTCTCGATCGTGATCGGACGACGCGAGCACTAACGCTTTTTGCATGTTTTCGAACTGTGAAAGGATTCCCTTAGTGGCGTTTCACCAAATCAACGATCCGCAGCGACTCCACGCTCTGATCGACGCGATCCTTCTCATTGAGACCGACGCGGATTTAGACGGCCTCCTCTCTCGAATCATCGACACCGCCAGCCGACTGGTGGGCGCGCAGTACGGCGCGCTCGGGGTGATCTCGCGCGACGGCACCACGCTTTCGAGCTTCATCACCTACGGCATCAACCGAGAGCAGCGTGCGGCCATCGGCTCCGAGCCCCGCGGCCAGGGACTGCTGGGCGAAATCATTCGACGCCGGACAACGCTGCGGCTCGACGACCTGGCCGAACACTCGACCTCGTCGGGCTTTCCCCCGAACCACCCACCCATGCGTCGGTTCCTCGGCGTGCCGGTGGCGACGGGCGACGGTCACGTCTTCGGCAACCTCTATCTGACCGATCCCTTGGACGGCGAACCGTTCAGTGAAGAGGACGAGCAACTCATCGAGGCCTTCGGCCGGGCGGCCGGGTTGGTGATCGATCAAGAGATGTTGCGATCGAACGTGCGCCAGTTGACGCTCACCGAAGAACGCGAACGATTGGCGCGCGACCTCCACGACACGGTCATCCAACGTCTCTTCGGGGTCGGGCTGGCGCTGCAAATCTCCTTGCCCTCGATCGTCAACGACGACGTGCGCGATCGCATCAATAACGTGCTGGACGAACTGGACCTCACGATTCACGAGATCCGCACCACCATCTTCGAAATCGACCAAGACCACCCCATGGATCAGACCCTCGAAGAACGAGTGCAGGCGCTTTCGAGCGAGGTCGAGTCTCGGCTCGGGGTGCGCGCCGACGTGAAGGTCGAGGCCGGCGTCGATGACGAGATCGGACCGGAGTTGGCGCATCAATGCGTGCAGGCCTTGCGCGAGATACTCTCCAACGTCGTTCGACACTCGCAGGCCACGGCGGTGGAAGTAAAACTGGAGACGGACGGTAACCTCATTGAGGTGATCGTGCGCGACAACGGTATCGGCTTTACACCCAACGTCGGTTCCGGTCGCGGCGTGCGAAACCTTTCGTCGCGCGCGCGCGAGCTCGGAGGCAACTGCACGATTGATTCGAAAATCGGCGGCGGCACCACGGTGCGCTGGTCCGCGAATCGATCGGTCTGAGATGATCGAACTGCTGCTCGTCGACGATCACGAGATCGTTCGCCGGGGACTGCACGAACTGTTCGAAGCCGAAGACGACCTTCACGTCCTGGTCCAAGCGGGGTCCCTGGACGAAGCGCTGACGCTCGACATCACCGACGTGGACGTCGCCGTGCTCGACGTCCGCCTGCCCGACGGCAGCGGAGTGGACCTCTGCCGACAGTTGCGCGCGGTGCGTCCGGAGCTCGCCTGTCTGATGCTGACGTCCTTCGCCGACGACGAAGCGCTCAACGCGTCGTTCCTCGCCGGTGCCCGCGGCTACGTCTTGAAGAACGTTCGCGGCAGCGATCTGATCGCGTCGATCCGAAGGGTCGACCGAGGCGAGATGTTGCTCACGCCCGAGCAGATCGAGCGCGCCCGGGATCATCTGCGACGACAGATCTCCGAAGACATCCGTCTCGAGAGCCTCAGCCCGCAAGAGCACCGGATATTGGATCTCCTCAGCGAAGGTCTCAGCAATCGCGAAATCTCCGACGCCATGTTCCTCGCCGAAAAGACCGTCAAGAACTACGTGTCGAACCTGCTGGCCAAGCTCGGATTCCAGCGTCGCACCGAAGCGGCGCTCTTCTCGCAACGACAACAGGACCGCGCGCACCCGAGGGATTAGGCGGCGGTGAAGACTTCCGGCCCGTCGTCGGTAACCGCGATGGTGTGTTCGAAATGGGCCGACAGCGATCCGTCCTGGGTCATGACGCTCCAGCCGTCGTCCAACACGTAGGTCTCGTAGCCGCCGATGTTCACCATCGGCTCAATGGCGAAGACCATGCCCTCTTTCAACGTCGGCCCCGGCGTGCCCGGCCAGTAGTTAGGCACCTGGGGGCTCTCGTGCATCGCCGTGCCGATAGCGTGACCGACGTACTCGCGAACCACGGAGTACCCGGCGGCCTCGGCCACGTTTTGCACGGCCCGCCCGATCTCGTTGAGTCGGTTGCCCTTGGTCAGTTCATCGATGCCGGCCCACAACGAGCGCTCGGTCACCTCGATCAGTCGCCGGGCATCGTCACTGATCGCGCCGACGCCCGCGGTGTAGGCGGCGTCGCCGTGGTAGCCCTCGATGATCGCCCCGCAGTCGATCGAGATGATGTCGCCCTCGCGAAGCGTGTACTGCCCGGGAATGCCGTGCACGATCATGTCGTTGGGACTGGTGCAGATCACCGCCGGAAAGCCGTGGTAGTGGAGGAAGTTGGAACGGGCGCCGCGCTTGGCGAGGACCTCGGCCGCGACTTCGTTCAGTTGCAGGGTGGTGATGCCCGGACGAATCGCCGCGCGCGTCGCTTCGTGCATCTCGGCCACGACCCGGCCGGCCTTTCGCATCTTGTTCAGTTCGTCCGCGGAGCGCCTCACGCCAGGCCCCGTTCGTGGACCGCCTTCATGATCTCGTCGGTCACCTCGTCGGGACTCTGATCGCCGTCGACGGTGACCAACAGTCCTCGAGACCCGTAGAACGCCAGCAGCGGCTCGGTATCTCGTTCGTAGTTCATCAGTCGCGTGCGGATCGCTTCAGGGTAGTCGTCGGTGCGCTGGATGACGTCGCCGCCGCAGTTCGAGCAGGTGCCCGAGATCGCTTCGATGTCGGTGTCCTTGTAGGTCGTGCCGCACTCCTGGCAGATCCGTCGCGACGAGAGTCGCTCGGTCACCAGTTCGATCGGCACGTCGAGGTCGATGCAGAGCTTGATGCCGTCCTCACCCAGCATTCGTTCGAGCGCTTCGGCCTGGCCGATAGTGCGCGGAAAGCCGTCGAGCAGTACGCCTCCTTGAGCGTCGGGCTCGCGGAAGCGCTCTTCCACCAGCTGATTCACGATGTCGTCCGAGACCAGGTCGCCGGCTTCGAGGATGGAGGCGACTTTCAGGCCCAACTCGTTGCCGGCCTTCACCGCGGTTCGCAAGATGTCGCCGGTCGAGACGTGCGGGATGCCGTACTTCTCCGAGAGCACCGTGGACTGGGTTCCCTTGCCGGCGCCCTGCTTTCCCAGGACGATGAGATTTAGACGTGGCGACATCACTATCGCTTCAGGAAGCCTTCGTAGTTACGCATCATGAGCTGGCTGTCGATCTGACGCATCGTCTCGAGGGCGACGCCGACGGCGATCAGCAAGGTCGTGCCGTAGTACGGGAAGCGGTTGATGTTCCACAGCGCCATCAGGATGCTCGGCACGACGGCGACCGAGGCCAGGAAGAACGCCCCGACCACGGTGATGCGCGAGAGCATCTTGGCGAAGTACTTCTCGGTCGGCATGCCCGGTCGGATGCCCGGCACGAAGCCGCCCTGCTGGCGCAGCATCTCGGCCTGCTGGTGCGGCTCGAAGGCGATGTAGACGTAGAAGAAGGTGAAGGCCACGATCAACACGAAGTCCGAGAAGATGTAGAAGAAGCTGGTGGGGTGCAGGGACGAGTTCACGAAGTTGGTGAAGCTGGCCCAGGGCACGATGTTGCTCAACAGGATCGGAATGTAGAGCACCGACGAGGCGAAGATGATCGGGATCACCCCGGACTGGTTGACCTTCAACGGGATGTACGTCGAGTTACCGCCCATCTCCTTTCGGCCGACGACGCGTCGGGCGAAGGTGACCGGGATACGCCGCTGTCCGTTGTCCATGAAGACGATGAGCACCAGCAACGCGATGGAGACCAGGAGCAGCACCACGAACTTGACCGGGCCGCCCTCGTCGAGGACGGCGTGTCCGCCGGAAGGGATGCCGGCGACCACGTTGGCGAAGATCAAGAGGCTCATGCCCTGACCGATGCCGCGCTGGGTGATCAGTTCGGCGAGCCACATGACGAAGGCCGTGCCGGCGGTCATGATCGCCACCATGAAGAGCCCCAACGAGAGGCTGAACTTGGGGATGAGGTCGATGTTGAAGCCGAGCAACGCCTGGTCGTGACCGTGGAAGGCGTAGATGAGACCGGTCGACTGGAGCAGGGCCAAACCGATGGTCAGGTAACGGGTCGTCTGGGTGATCTTCTTCTGTCCCACGGCTCCCTGGTCGCGCCACTGGGTCAGCTTGGGGATGACCGTCGTCAACAGCTGGATCACGATGGAGCTCGTGATGTAGGGCATGACGCCGAGCCCGAAGACCGCCAGTCGGGTCAGGGCGCCCCCGGAGAAGAGGTTCAAGAATCCGAGCACGCCGCTGGCGCCGGCCTTCGACTGAAGCAGTTGGACCTGGCTCCAACTCACGCCGGGAATCGGGATGTTGGCGCCGGCCTGGTACAGGCAGATGACGCCGATCGTGAACAAAACCTTGTTGCGCAGGTCTGGTACGCGAAAGATGTTCCCGAGTCGCCGTAGCACGGTCGGACCTTAGCGGTTCTGGTGTTGGTTGCCGGATGCCGGAGGGCGAACGGCGAAGGGCAGGGCCACTTCGCTGGTCGTGCCACCCGCGGCCTCGATGGCGGCCTTGGCCGACGCCGAGAATCGGTGCGCCGATACGTTCAACTTCGTGGCGAGCTCGCCTCGACCGAGGACCTTCACGAAGTCCTTGCGTCGAGCGAGACCGCGCTCGACGATGACGTCGAGGGTGATGTCGCTGACGCCCAACGCCGCGAGGGCGTCGAGGTTGACCGGCGTGTACTCGACGCGGAACGGGTTGGTGAAGCCCTTGAGCTTGGGGATGCGCTGGAGGAGCGGCAACTGGCCGCCCTCGAAGCCGGCCGGGATGGTGCGACGGGCCTTCTGGCCCTTGGTGCCACGTCCGGCCGTCTTGCCGCCGCGACCACCGATACCGCGACCGACGATCTTCTTGCGCTTGATCGAGCCCTCGGGGGACTTGAGATCGTGCAACTTCATTCGTTGACCTCTTCTACTTTCACGAGGTGCGGCACACGAGCGATCATCCCGTGGATCTCGGGACGATCGGGCAGCACGTTGGATTGGCCAATACCGCGAAGACCGAGCGCGCGAAGGGTGCCGCGGTGCTTGGGCTTGGTGGCGATGCCGGAGCGGATTTGGGTGACCTTCAACATCATCTCAGCTCTCCGTGACTTTGAACAGGTCGCCCTCGCGCTGACGCTCGCGGTAGGCGCGAAGCGTCCCGCTGGGGATAACGTGATCGGCCGGCTTGTCACGCGACGCGGCGATCTCCTCGGGGCGACGGAGCTGCTTGAGGCCCTCGATAGTGGCGTGGGCCACGTTGATGCCGTTGGACGATCCCAAGGACTTCGCGATGATGTCCTTCACGCCGGCCATCTCGAGGATGGCGCGCGCGGCGCCACCGGCGATCACGCCGGTACCGGGAGCGGCCGGCTTCATCAGTACTCGTCCGGCGCCGGAGGCGCCCAGGACCGGGTAGACGATGGTGGTGCCGGCGAGCGGAACGTCGAAGAGGTTCTTGCGCGCCTCTTCGATGCCCTTTTGCACCGCGAGCCCCGCCTCCTTGGCCTTGCCGTAGCCGAGACCGACGCGGCCCTTGCCGTCGCCAATCACCATCAACGCGGTGAAGGAGAAACGACGTCCACCCTTCACCACCTTCGAGACGCGGTTCACCTTGATGGTGCGCTCTTCGAACTGTTCCAGGTCAGCCATCAAAACTCCAGTCCGGCGGCGCGAAGGGTGTCGGCGAACGCCGCGACCCGGCCGTGATAGTCGAATCCGCCCCGGTCGAAGACGACGGCGGTGATGTTGGCCTCTTTGGCGCGCTTGGCGAGCAGTTCGGCGACGGCCTTGGCTCCGGCGATGTTGCCGCCGCTGGCCTTCTTGAGGTCGGCCTCGACCGACGAGGCGGCGGCCAGCGTGCGACCGGTCACGTCATCGATGATCTGGGCCGAGATGTGCTTGTTGGTACGCGAGACGGCGACGCGCGGACGCTCGGCCGTGCCCGAGAGGCGACGGCGGATGCGCGCGTGACGACGCTTGCGTAACTCCAGTGTGGTTCGTGCCATTACTTCGCAGCCTTTCCAGCCTTGCGCACTACTCGTTCTCCGAGGTAGCGAACGCCCTTGCCCTTGTAGGGCTCGGGCTTACGGATCTTGCGGATGGAGGCGGCCACTTGACCGACGGCCTCCTTGTCGGCGCCCTTCACGATGACGCGCGTGGGCAGCGGCACCTCGAAGGTGACGCCCTCGGGCGCGGTGAACTTGACCGGGTGCGAGAAGCCCAGGGCGAGGTCCAGCACGCCCGGTCCCCCGTTGGCGGCCCGGTAGCCGACGCCGATGATCTCGAGCTCCTTGGACCAGCCGTCGGTCACGCCGATCACCATGTTGGCGATCAGCGTGCGGGTCAGTCCGTGCAGCGAGCGGTACCGCGTCTCGTCGTTGAGGCGCGAGACGGTGAGCACGTCGCCGGACTGCTCGAGCGTGATGCCCTCGGCGATGACGCGGCTCATGGTGCCGTTCGGGCCCTTCACCGTCGCGACGCCGTCGGCGACCGTGACGGTCACGCCGGCGGGCACGGTGATGGGGTTGTTGCCGATTCGCGACATCAGCGGACCTCCCGGTTGCGGGGACTACCAGACATAACAGAGCACCTCGCCGCCGAGCTTGGCCTTGCGGGCTTCGCGGTCGGTCATCAGGCCGTGGCTGGTCGAGACGACGGCCACGCCGACGCCGCCCAGGACCTTGGGCATCTGGTCGGACTTCTTGTAGATGCGAAGGCCCGGCTTGGAGACGCGCTTGATGCCGATGATCGTCTTCTTGCGGTCTTCGGAGTACTTGAGCGTGATCTCGAGTTGGTTGCCGGGCTTGCCGTCGACCTTGGAGACGGTGAAGCCGGCGATGAAGCCCTCGCGCTCGAGGACCTTGGCCAGGTTCTCCTTCAACTTCGAACTGGGCATCTTCACGGTGTCGAACATCGCGGAGTTGGCGTTGCGGATCCGCGTGAGCATGTCGGCGATGGGGTCGGTCATTGTCATGATCTACCTACCAACTCGCCTTGGTCACGCCGGGGATCTCGCCGGCGTGCACCATCTGACGCAAGCAGATACGGCACAGGCCGAACTTGCGGTACACCGAGCGCGGTCGACCGCATCGCTCGCAGCGCGTGTACGCCCGCGTCGAGAACTTCGGGGTCTTCTGCTGCTTGATTCGAAGAGCTTTCTTCGCCATATTTACTTGTTCTCCTGCTTGAAGGGGAAGCCGTACGCGCGCAAAAATGCGCGTCCCTGCTCGTCGTTCGCGGCCGTGGTGACGATGGTGATGTCGAAACCACGAGGCGCGTCGATCTTGTCGTAGTCGACCTCGGGGAAGATCAACTGGTCATTGATACCGAACGTGTAGTTGCCGTGTCCGTCGAAGGACTTCGGTGAAAGACCGCGGAAGTCGCGGATTCGCGGGATCGCCAAGCTGAGCAGTCGGTCGAAGAACTCCCAGGCGCGGTCTCCGCGCAGGGTGACCTTCACACCGATGGGCTGTTCCTCGCGGAGTTTGAAGTTGGCGATCGACTTCTTGGCGCGCGTCACGACCGGCTTTTGACCGGTGATGAGCTCCAGGTCGCGCTGGGCGCCCTCGAGCAGGGAGGCCTGCTGCGTGGCGCGACCGACCCCGGAGTTGAGGACGATCTTCGTGAGTCGGGGCACCTGCATGAGGTTGTCGAGGCCGAGCTCCTCTTTCAAGGCGGGACGAATCTCTTCGTCGAAGCGGACCTTCAGACGGGGGCGGGTCGTGGTGCTCACAACGCCTCCCCACACTTGCGACAGACGCGGAGCTTCACGCCGTCCACGGTCTTGTAGCCGACCTTGGCCGGCCCTTTGTGGTTGTCACACCAGAGCGCGACGTTGCTCGCGTCGAGCGGCATCAACTTGTCGATGATGCCGGCCTGCATGGTGGAGCCGGCCTGCTTGGTGTGGCGCTTGGCGATGTTGAGGCCGTCGAGGATCACCATGTTGGCACCCGGCATCGCCTCTTCGACGTGAGCTCGCTCGCCGCGGAACTTGCCGGCCAGGACGAACACTTCGTCACCCTTACGGATTTTCATTACAGCACCTCCGGTGCCAGGGAAATAATTCGCATGAATTTCTTGTCGCGCAGTTCGCGCCCCACGGGCCCGAAGATGCGCGTGCCGCGCGGCTGCAGCTGGTCGTTGATCAGCACCGCGGCGTTCTCGTCAAACTTGATGTAGGAACCGTCGGGACGACGCTTCTCCTTGGACGTGCGAACGACGACGCAGCGGACTACGTCGCCCTTCTTCACGGCCGCCCCGGGAATCGCTTCCTTCACCGTGGCGATGAAGACGTCACCGATCGAGGCGTAGCGACGGCGCGATCCGCCGAGCACGCGGATGCACAGCACTTCCTTCGCGCCGCTGTTGTCGGCCACTTTGAGTCGACTCTCTTGTTGAATCATCGCGCACGCTCCACGACTTCGGTGAGGCGCCAACGCTTCAGCTTCGAGAGCGGACGGGTCTCTTGGACGCGGACCTTGTCACCGATCTTGGCTTCGTTCTTCTCGTCGTGGACGTAGAGCTTCTTGGTGCGCTGGACGGTCTTACCGTAGCGGGGGTGGCTCACGCGCTCGTTCACCGCGACGACCAGCGTCGAGTTCATCTTGTCCGAGACGACGATGCCCTCGCGGACCTTGCGGGGATTGACCCTGTTTGTTTCGTTCGAGTCAGACATGACTACTCACCTTCTCCTTGCGCCTCAGCGGCGGCGATCTCACGCTCGCGCGCGAACGTCGAAAGGCGGGCCACGTCGCGGCGCACCTCGTTGAGACGCGCCGAGTTGTCGAGCTGACCGGTGGCGAGCTGAAAGCGCATGTTGAAGAGCTCGCGGCGCGACTCGGCCAGTCGCTCGAGCAGTTCGCGGTCGCCCAGGATTCGCATCTCGGCGATTCGTTCACGGGTCTTAGCCATTAGATGCTCACTTCCGGGGTCCCGTGCGTGCCGGGACGGATAACGAATTTGGCCTTGATGGGCAGCTTCTGAATGGCGCGCTCCATGGCGGCGCGGGCCAGGGCCTCGTCGACACCACCGAGCTCGAACATGATGCGCCCGGGCTTCACCACGGCGACCCAGAACTCGGGGTTGCCCTTACCGGAACCCATGCGCGTCTCGGCCGGCTTTTGCGTGACGGGCTTGTCGGGGAAGACACGGATCCAGACCTTGCCCCCACGCTTCACGTGGCGGGTCATCGCGATACGGGCCGCTTCGATCTGGCGCGCGGTGATCCAACCCCGTTCGAGGGCCTGGATGCCGAAGTCGCCGAAGTTCAGCTCGACGCCGCCCTTGG
Source organism: uncultured Acidimicrobiaceae bacterium (assembly GCA_963716515.1). Taxonomy (GTDB): domain Bacteria; phylum Actinomycetota; class Acidimicrobiia; order Acidimicrobiales; family RAAP-2; genus RAAP-2. The sequence continues at coordinate 20,791 of OY970319.1, read as the reverse complement.
CGTTGCCGCCACGACGTCCGCGCTGTTGCTTGCGGTGCTTTACCTTGCGGGGCATCAACATGGTTACTCGGCGTCCTTCCTGAAGTGCGGCGTGTCGTTGTGCTCTTGGGCGGTGCGACGCTCGATCTCTTCTTCGACGCTCAACTGCGCTTCGACCTCGGGGGTCACGGCCAAGAGTTCGACCGACTCGACCTCGTCACCATCGACGACGATCTCTTCGACGACTTCGTCCACGACCGGCTCGGCCTCGACGCGGCGACGTCCGCCACCGGCGCGCACGACACCCTTGGGAGCCGAGGAACCGCTCGACGCCACCGGCGTCGCGTCGCCCGCGGCCATGGCGGCCTCGCGCACGATCTTCTCGTCGTTGGTCAACTGATACGGCAGGATGTCGCCCTTGTAGATCCACACCTTCACGCCGATGCGTCCGGTCGAAGTGCGGGCCTCGCGGAATCCGTAGTCGATGTCGGCGCGCAGGGTGTGCAGCGGCACGCGGCCCTCGCGGTAGGACTCGCGGCGCGACATCTCGGCGCCACCGAGACGTCCCGACGCCTGGATCTTTACGCCCATGGCGCCGGCCTTTTGCACGGTCTGAATACCGCGCTTCATGGCGCGACGAAAGGCCACGCGTCGAAGCAGCTGGTCGCAGATTCCCTGGGCGATCAACGCCGCGTCCAGTTCGGGCTGCTTGATCTCTTGGATGTTCAACGAGATCTTGTTCTTCTGACCGGTGATCTTCTCGAGGTCCTTCTTCAGGCGCTCGGCCTCGGCGCCACGGCGGCCGATGACGATGCCGGGACGCGCGGTGTGGATGTCGACGCGGATGCGGTCCGAGTTGCGCTCGATCTCGATGCGACTGACGGCGGCACTCTCGAGCTGCCTGGTCAGGTAGTCGCGGATCTTCCAGTCCTCGATGACGAGGTCCTTGTAGCCGCGCTCCTTGAACCAGCGCGACTTCCAGTCCGTCGTGATCCCGAGACGGAAACCGTAGGGGTTTACCTTCTGACCCATTACTTCGTCTCCTCAGTGGTGTCGTCCGAATCTGTGACGTCGGCCGCATCGTCGGCCGGTGTTGCGTCGGCGGGTGCTTCGTCAACGGGCGCCTCGTCGGCGGGTACTTCGTCGACTGGCGCCTCGTCGATGGGCGCTTCGGCCACGTCGCTCTCCTCGGCGTCAACCTCGTCCGCGTTGACGAGGTCCTCAACCGGGGTGTCGACGGTGTCGAACTCCATGAGGTCGGTTTCGTTGGCCTCGTCCTCGATCAGGGCCTTCGCGTTGGCCTCGGCTTCGAGGGCTTCGTTCTCGGCCGCTTCGACGGCGGCGATCTCGCGCTTGTTCAAACTGGCCTGCTGGTCGGCGCGACGACGTGACGACGCGACGCGACGGGTGCGCGACACGGCGGCCTGGGCGGTACGGGCGTTGCGCAGGGTCTCGAGGCGCTCGTCGTCGAGTCGCGACACGATGACCGTGATGTGGCACGAACGCTTCATGATCTTTCCGGCGCGTCCGCGCGCCCGGGGCGTGAAGCGCTTCATGGTGATGCCCTCGTCGGCGTAGGCGGCCGAGACGAAGAGTTCGTCGGCCTGCATGGCGTCGTTGGTCACGGCGTTCGCCACGGCCGAGGCCAGGACCTTGCCGATCACGTCGGCGGCCTCACGGTTGGTGCCGGCGAGAATCTCGCGCGCGGTGGTGACGTCCTCACCACGAATGAGGTTCAAGACGACGCGCGCCTTGCTGGCCGACATGTGGTAGCCGCGCAACGTGGCGCGGGTGCCGGGACGTTCGTTCAACTTAGGACCGGTCATTAGCGCTTACCCGTCTTTTCCTGGCCGGCGTGGAAGCGGAAGGTTCGGGTCGGCGCGAACTCCCCCAGCTTGTGTCCGACCATCGACTCGTTCACGAAGACCGGGACGTGGCGACGACCGTCGTGCACGGCGAAGGTGTGCCCGACCATGTCGGGGATCACGGTCGAACGACGGCTCCAGGTCTTGATGACCTTCTTCTCGTTCGCCGCGTTCATCGCGTCCACCTTCTTCAAGAGGTGGGCATCGATGAAGGGACCCTTTTTGAGACTTCGTGACATTCTCTACCTACCTCCGCGCGCCGCGTCCACGGCGGCGACGAATAATTAGCGCGTCTGATGTCTTTGGCAGACGCGTACGACCTTCGGGCTGACCCCACGGCGAGACCGGGTGCCGACCACCGGACGTCTTGCCTTCGCCACCACCGAGGGGGTGGTCGACCGGGTTCATGGCCACCCCGCGCGTCTGGGGGCGGATGCCCTTCCAGCGGTTGCGGCCGGCCTTGCCGATCGAGGTGAGTTCGTGTTCGGAGTTGCCGACGATGCCGAGCGTGGCGCGACAGTCGATGGGTACGCGGCGCATCTCGGTCGAGGGCAGACGCAAGGTGGCGTAGGCGCCCTCTTTGGCGACGATCTGCACGCCCATGCCGGCGCTGCGGGCCATCTTGCCACCGCCCCCGGGGCGAAGTTCGACGTTGTGGACCGTGGAGCCGGTCGGGATGAAGCGCATCGGCAAGGCGTTGCCGTTGCGGATGTCGGCCTTGGGGCCCGACTCGACCATGTCGTCAACCTTGAGACCGTTCGGCGCGAGGATGTAGCGCTTCTCACCGTCGAGGTAGTGCAGCAGGGCGATGCGACAGGTCCGGTTCGGGTCGTATTCGATGGCGGCGACGCGCGCGGGAACGGCGTCCTTGTTGCGCTTGAAGTCGATGATGCGGTACTGCTGCTTGTGACCACCGCCGCGGTGACGCGAGGTCTTGCGGCCGTAGTTGTTGCGGCCCCCGGTCTTGGGCTTGGAGTCGAGCAGCGACTTCTCGGGCAGGGTCTTCGTGATGTCGGCGAAGTCCGAGACCGTCTGGAAGCGCCGACCGGGGCTGGTGGGTTTGCGTTGACGTAGCGCCATGGCGGTCCTTAGTTCTCGAAGAGGTTGATCGTGTCACCGGCTTTGAGGGTGACGATGGCCCGCTTCGTGCCGGGGCGCATGCCCACGACACCGGTGCGACGGTTGCGCGTCGACTTACCCTTGCGGTTGAGAGTGTTGACGTTGGTGACCTTCACGTTGAAGGTCCGCTCGACGGCGTTGCGCACGTCGACCTTGGTCGAGCGCGGGTCCACCACGAAGACGTAGGTGCCCTTGTCCATCAGGGCGTAGGTCTTCTCCGAGACCACCGGGCGAATTAGGACGCTCATGGCATCGCGCATCAGCTGTTCTCCTTCAGGGTCGGCAACGTCTCGTCGGTGAAGAGGATCCAGTCGCAGTCGAGGACGTCGTAGGCGTTGACCTCGCCGGCGTCGATGGTCTTCACGTTCATCAGGTTCCGGAACGAGCGAAGGGCCGTCGCGTCATCGCGCCCCAACACCACCAAGATCTTCCCGGCGAGACCGAGCGCTTCGAGCGCAGCAATCGCGTCCTTGGTCTTCGGGGTCTCCCAGGCGGCGAAACTGTCGACGATCGCCACGCGCTCCATGGAGGCGCGGTCCGACAGCGCGGAGTAGAGCGCCAGTCGAATCATCTTCTTGGGCGTCTTCTGGTCGTACTTGCGAGGCTTGGGCCCCAGGGCGATGCCACCGCCCGGGTAGTGCGGCGCGCGGATGGTTCCCTGGCGGGCCCCACCGGTGCCCTTCTGGTTGAAGGGCTTGCGGCCGCCCCCGCGAACCTCTTTGCGGGTCTTGGTCGACTGGGTGCCCGCGCGCTTGGCGGCCAGTTGCGCCTTGATGACCTGGTGCAGCACGGCCATGTTGGGCTCGATGCCGAAGAAGGTCGGCTCGAGCTCCACCGGGCCGAGTTCGGTCCCGTCGAGGGACCGGCGCGTCGCCGAGCGCTTCGTCGGCTCGGGTCGGTCCTTTTTGATCGGACCGCGGAGGGTAAAGACGTCGCTCATCGAGTGCCTCCGGCCTTCATCGGATTCTTCACCGACGTACGAAGGACCACGGTGCCGCCACGCGGACCGGGCACGGCGCCCTTGACCAGCACCAGGTGGCGCTCGACGTCGACCGAGATCACTTCGAGGTTGGTGGTGGTCACCTGCACGCCGCCCATTCGACCGGCCATTTTGGTCCCCTTGAAGACGCGACCGGGCGTGGCGCAGGCGCCGATGGAACCGGGCGCGCGGTGGTGCTTGTGGTTACCGTGCGCGGCGCCCTGGCCCGAGAAGTTGTGGCGCTTCATGGAACCGGCGAAGCCCTTGCCCTTGGCGACCGCGGTGGCGTCGATCATCTCGCCCTTTTCGAAGGCGTCGGCGAGGATCTCCTGGCCCACTTCGTAGCCGGTGACGTCATCGAGGCGAAGTTCGACCAGTTTCTTGCCGGGCGTGACGCCGGCCTTTTCGAAGTGGCCGAGCTCGGGCTTGGACAGCGTGGAGAGGCGACGGGTTCCCCAGGTCACCTGGACGGCCGAGTAGCCCTCCTTCTCCGGGGTCTTCACCTGCACGACGCGAGCGGGGCTGACGCGCACGACCGTCACCGGGATGGCCCGGTTCTGGGCGTCCCAGACCTGGGTCATGCCCACCTTCTCGCCGACGATCGCTTTGGTCGCCACGTGTGCCTCTTTCTTCCTCTATGCGTCGGTTGCCGACACACAGACGCTCCGCCGGGTTAGTAAACCCGAACGGAGCGCTCGACTGGTTTGGTTCAGCGTTCCCCAAAGGGCAACTGAACACTTCTTTTTTTCCGCCCGAACTGCTTTATGGGGGCTATTAACGGTACACCATCGGGCCCCGCGCGCGCAAAGGCGCGGGGACGATGATGATCAGACTTGGCGAATCTTGATCTCGATGTCGACGCCGGCCGGGAGGTCGAGACGCTGGAGCGAGTCGACGGTCTTGGCGGTGTGGTCCACGATGTCCAAAAGACGCTTGTGCACCCGCATCTCGAAGTGCTCGCGCGAGTCCTTGTGCTTGTGCGGTCCGCGAACGACCGTGTAACGGTGCTTCTCGGTGGGCAGCGGCACGGGGCCCTGCACCCTCGCGTTCGTGCGCTCGACCGTCTGGACGATCTTCGCGGTGGACTGGTCCAGGACGCCGTGGTCGAAGGCCTTCAGCCGGATGCGAATCATTTGTCGGTCGTTGGCCATGAACGACTACTTGAGGATCTTGACGACGCGACCGGAACCCACGGTACGGCCACCCTCGCGGATGGAGAAGGTGAGACCTTCGTCCATGGCGATCGGCTTACCCAGGGTCACGGTCATCTCGGTGTTGTCCCCGGGCATGACCATCTCGGTGCCCGAGGGCAGCTCGATGGTGCCGGTGACGTCGGTGGTGCGGAAGTAGAACTGCGGACGGTAGTTCGCGAAGAACGGCTTGTGACGGCCGCCCTCTTCCTTGGTGAGCACGTAGACCGAGGCCTCGAAGTTGGTGTGGGGCGTAATCGTCCCCGGCTTGCACAGCACCTGGCCGCGCTCGACCTCTTCCTTTTTGGTGCCTCGGAGCAAGGCGCCGAGGTTGTCGCCGGCCTGTCCCTGGTCGAGGAGCTTGCGGAACATCTCGATGCCCGTCACGACGGTCTTGGTCGTCGGGCGAAGGCCCACGATCTCGACTTCGTCGCCGACCTTCACCACGCCCTGCTCGACCTTGCCGGTGACGACGGTGCCACGGCCGGTGATGGACATGACGTCTTCGATCGACATGAGGAACGGCTTCTCGGTCGCGCGTACGGGCTCGGGGATCCACGTGTCCACGGCGTCCATCAGTTCCATGACCTGGTCGCCGGCCGCTTCGTCGCCGTCGAGGGCCTTCAGGGCCGAGACGCGAACGATTGGGGTGTCGTCGCCCGGGAAGCCGTAGCTGGTGAGCAGCTCACGGATCTCCATCTCGACGAGCTCGAGGAGCTCTTCGTCGTCGACCTGGTCGACCTTGTTGAGGGCGACCACGATGTAGGGCACGCCGACCTGACGCGCGAGCAACACGTGCTCGCGGGTCTGGGGCATGGGGCCGTCGGTGGCCGCGACGACGAGGATGGCCCCGTCGACCTGGGCGGCGCCGGTGATCATGTTCTTGATGTAGTCGGCGTGGCCGGGCATGTCCACGTGGGCGTAGTGACGGTTGGCCGTCTCGTATTCCACGTGGGCGATGGAGATGGTGATGCCGCGCTGCTTCTCTTCGGGTGCCTTGTCGATCTGGTCGAAGGGCGTGAACGAGGTTCCGGGCAGGCGGGTGGAGAGGACCTTGGTGATGGCCGCGGTAAGAGTGGTCTTGCCGTGGTCGATGTGGCCCATCGTTCCGACGTTTACGTGCGGCTTAGTGCGCTCGAACTTCTTCTTTGCCATTGTCGGGGAACTTTCTGTCTAACGACGGGTTCTTTTGAATCCGTCTTGTTTGTTTCGGCCCGCCCCGACTACGGTTTGGACCTTGTTTTCGCTGGTCACCCAGCTTCTTACGCGCCAGTGGCCTTGGCCACGATCTCCTTGGAGATCGCGTCAGGTACTTCAGCGTAAGAATGGAACTGCATGGTGTACGTCGCTCTCCCTTGAGTGCGAGAACGCAGGTCAGTAGCGTAGCCGAACATGTCGGCCAGCGGCACATGTGCCCGAATCGCTTGACTATTGCCAATCTGGTCCATGCCCTCGACGCGTCCGCGTCGAGAGGAGAGGTCGCCGATGACGTCGCCCAGGTAGTCCTCGGGCGTCACCACTTCGACGGCCATGATCGGCTCCAACAACACCGGGCTGGCCAGGCGCGCGGCCTTCTTCACGGCGATCGAACCGGCGATCTTGAAGGCCATCTCCGAGGAGTCGACGTCGTGGTACGAACCGTAGGTGAGCCGCACGCGCACGTCCACCACCGGGTAGCCGGCCAGGACGCCCGAGGTCAGGGCCTCGGTGATGCCCTGATTGACCGGCTGGATGTACTCCTTGGGGATGACCCCACCGGTGATCTCGTCGACGAACTCGTAGCCGCCGCCGGGGCCGGTCGGCTCCAGGGTGATGACGACGTGGCCGTACTGACCCCGACCGCCGGTCTGGCGCACGTACTTCTCTTCGACCTTGGTGACCGTCTTTCGAACGGTCTCGCGGTAGGCCACCTGGGGCTTACCGACGTTGGCGTCGACGCCGAACTCGCGCTGCATGCGATCGACCAGTACCTCGAGGTGCAACTCGCCCATCCCCGAGATGACGGTCTGGCCGGTCTCTTCGTCGGTGCGCACCCGGAACGTCGGGTCCTCTTCGGACAGTGAGTAGAGCGCGCGACCCAGTTTGTCCTGGTCGGCCTTGGTCTTGGGCTCCACCGCGACGTGGATGACCGGCTCGGGGAAGACCAACGTCTCGAGCTGGATCGGCTGGTCGATCGACGACAAGGTGTCACCGGTCGTCACTTGCTTCAACCCCACCGCGGCGACGATGTCGCCGGTGCGAATGGTGTCGAGGTCTTCGCGGTTGTTGGCGTGCATCAAGAGCAGTCGTCCCAGACGCTCCTTCTTCATGCCCCGGGTGGTGTTGACGACGGTGTCGCCCTTTTCCAAGGTGCCCGAGTAGACGCGCAGGTAGGTGAGCTTGCCGACGTAGGGGTCGGTCTGGACCTTGAAGGCCAAGGCGGCGAAGGGCTCGTCGTCGGAGGGCTTTCGCTCGATGACGTCGTCCTTGCCCGGCTTGGTGCCCTGGGTCGGCGGGAGGTCGATCGGGGACGGCAGGAAGTCGACCACGGCGTCGAGCATGGGCTGGACACCCTTGTTCTTGAAGGCCGAGCCGTTGAGGACCGGCACGCACAGACCCTCCAGGGTCCCGTGGCGCAGGGCGCCGCGGATGTCCTCGATCGAGACCTCGTGGCCCTCGAGGACCTTCTCCATGAGGTTGTCGTCGAAGGTGGTGAGGATGTCGAGCAACTTGACGTGGTACTCGGCGGCCTGCGCCTTGTACTCGTCGGGGATCTCGATGACCTCGACGCGCTCGCCGTGCTCGTCGTGGTGGATGGTGGCGGTCATGGAGCAGATGTCGATGATGCCGAGGTAGCCGCCCTCGGAGCCGATGGGCAGCTGGATGACGGCCGGGAGGCAGTCGAGGCGGTCGGCGATCATGTCCACGCAGCGAAAGAAGTCCGCGCCGATGCGGTCCATCTTGTTGACGAAGCAGATGCGCGGGACGTTGTACTTGTTGGCCTGGCGCCAGACCGTCTCGGTCTGGGGCTCGACGCCGGCGACGGCGTCGAAGACCGCGACCGCGCCGTCGAGCACGCGCAGCGAACGCTCGACCTCGACCGTGAAGTCGACGTGGCCGGGCGTGTCGATGATGTTGATGCGGTGGCCGTTCCAGTAGGCGGTCGTGGCGGCCGAGGTGATGGTGATCCCGCGCTCTTGCTCCTGGACCATCCAGTCCATGGTGGCGCCGCCGTCGTGGACCTCACCGATCTTGTAGTTCTTGCCGGTGTAAAAAAGGATGCGCTCGGTGGTGGTCGTCTTGCCGGCGTCAATGTGCGCCATGATCCCAATATTGCGGACCTTGTCCAGGGCGATATCGCGAGCGGTCATTTCGAGCTTTCTTTGATTACCAGCGGTAGTGCGCGAAGGCCTTGTTGGACTCGGCCATCTTGGCCACGTCCTCACGACGCTTCACTGCAGCACCGACACCGTTACTCGCGTCAATGATCTCATTGGCGAGCCGCTCGGCCATGGTCTTTTCGCGGCGCTTCTTCGCGAAATCCGTCAACCAGCGGATAGCCAGTGTAGTGGCGCGACGGGGACGAACCTCCATCGGCACTTGGTACGTGGTGCCACCGACGCGGCGGCTCTTTACCTCTAACTCCGGTCGAACGTTCTCCAAGGCGCGCTTTAAGGTCGCCACGGGATCGGTGCCGGTCTTCTGCTCGACCTGCTCCAAGGCGGTGTAGACGATGCGCTCGGCGATGGTGCGCTTGCCGCGCTCGAGGATCTTGTTGGTGAGTTGCGTGACCAGGACCGACTTGTAGATCGGGTCGACGGGCACTTCACGACGGAGGGCCGGGCCTTTACGGGGCATGGCTTACTTCTCCCTCTTGGCGCCGTAACGACTACGGGCCTGCTTGCGGTCACGAACGCCCGAGGTGTCGAGGGCGCCGCGGATGATCTTGTAGCGAACGCCCGGGAGGTCCTTCACTCGGCCGCCACGCACGAGGACGATCGAGTGCTCCTGGAGGTTGTGGCCGACGCCGGGGATGTAGGCCGTGACCTCGACGCCCGAGGTGAGACGCACGCGCGCGACCTTGCGAAGCGCCGAGTTCGGCTTCTTCGGGGTCACCGTGTGGACGCGGGTACAGACGCCACGACGCTGCGGGGCCCCTTTCAGGGCCGGCGTCTTGGTCTTGGATACCTTGTCCTGTCGACCCTTTCGGACCAACTGTGCGATTGTGGGCACGCGGAGAACCTCTTCTATTTGAACTTCGTTGCTGGAGCGTGCCAGAGACTTCGCACGCGGACTATCAATCCTACGACAAAACACCTACCAACGGCAAGCCGGCAAAGGCTCAGTGTTCGCGGTCAAGGACTTCGCCAAGCCACGGCACTCTTTTCCGCGCCGCGTCAAGGGCATCGTCCTGGGTACTGAAGTGCCGAGCCGAATAGTACGCAACCGGAGTCCATGTTCCCACGTCCTCCGGGTCTCGGCGAAATTCCTCAAACCCGAAGGTGCCGTCGGGACGGATGAAGACATCGACACATCGATCGACCGACGCGGTCGAAGGACTTGCGAGCACCCGCCAACTCTTGTCAAGCCTCCGGGACATCGCCAAAGCGTAGTTCTCGCTCGAGAGAATCCGTAGTGGTCCGCGTGGTACGCGTTGCTTTGAGGGCGTCCAGTGCGGAATCGCCCACCCGAGCGACGACGCGCATTGCCCTATATCGCTCGACCGCCCAACTCGTCTTCGGGGTTGGCGGCGTCGTTCTCGGGCAGGGCCGACTCGTCGTAGGTGGCGGTCCCGATGTTCTGGAACGCCGACAGGTCGGCACTGAAGGAGGCGTCGTCGCCGGAGAGTTCTCCGAGGAGGCTCGCGAGGTCGAGGTCGTCGTCGCTGACCTGCGCCCAGGCGGGCAGCAGTTCGGCGTCGGGCATGTCCAGACGCAGTTCGCGCTGGTTGTAGTACTCGAGTCCGGAACCGGCCGGGATGAGCTTGCCGATGATGATGTTCTCTTTCAGCCCGATCAGGTGGTCCCGCTTGCCTTCGATCGCCGCTTCAGTGAGGACCCGGGTCGTCTCTTGGAAGGAGGCGGCCGAGAGCCACGAGTCGGTGGCCAGCGAGGCCTTGGTGATCCCCATCAACTGGGCGCGGCCGTCGGCCGCTTCCTTGCCGTTGGCTTCGATGTCGTCGTTGGTGTCGTTGAAGAGCTTCACGTCGACCATCGCGCCGGGCAGCCACGGGGACTCGCCGGCGTCCACGATCTGGACGCGTCGCGTCATCTGACGAACGATCAGTTCGATGTGCTTGTCGTGAATCGACACGCCCTGGTCGCGGTAGACGTTCTGGACCTCTTCGACCAGGTACTGCTGGGTCTCGCGGGTGCCGCGGAACTTCATCATCAACTTCGGGTCGAGCGGTCCGTCGTGCAGCGGGGTGCCGACCTCGACCTCTTGACCGTCCTCGACGAGCAGGTGGCGCGCGATCGAGATCGACTCCTCCTGGACCTCGCCGTCGTTGCCGACGACCGTGACCTTTCGTTCGCGGCCGACCAACTCGACGCGCACGACGCCGGAGAACTCCGCGACCTTGGCGGCGCCCTTGGGCGTACGGGCTTCGAAGAGCTCGACCACGCGCGGCAGGCCGTGGGTGATGTCGCTCTCGGTCACTCCACCGGAGTGGAAGGTACGCATGGTGAGCTGCGTGCCGGGCTCGCCGATGGACTGCGCGGCGATGACGCCGACGGCCTCGCCGAGCTCGACCAACTGGTGCGTGGCGAGCGACAGTCCGTAACAGGCGGCGCAGACCCCCTGCACGGCGTCACAGGTGAGCGTGGTGCGAACGCGAACGCGATCGACGGCCACGTCTTCGCGAAGCAGCTCGACGTCGTCGACCATCAACATGGTGCCGGTCGAGATCGTCGCGCCGTTCGAGAGGGTGACGTCCTCGGCCAGTACGCGGCCCCACAGCTTGGTCTCTAAGTGCGCGCGCTGGCCGCGGGTGTCGGGCGTGACGTGCTCGATCCACATGCCGCGCTGGGTCCCGCAGTCGAACTCCTTGACGATCAGTTCCTGGGCCACGTCGACCAGTCGACGGGTCAGGTAGCCGGAGTCGGCGGTGCGAAGCGCCGTGTCACCGAGTCCCTTGCGGGTGCCGTGAGTGGAGATGAAGTACTCGAGGACCGAGAGACCTTCGCGGAAGGACGACTTGATCGGACGAGGGATCATCTCACCGCGCGGGTTGGACACCAGGCCCTTCATGGCGGCGATCTGACGGATCTGCTGACTGTTGCCTCGCGCGCCGGAGTCGACCATCATGCGGATCGGGTTGTCGAAGGTCGCGTTCATGGCCCGGTCGGTGGCGTCACCGACCTCCTTGTTGGCGTTGGTCCAGATCTCGATCTCCTGCTGGCGGCGCTCGTCGTCGACGATGACCCCGCGTCGGTAGTTGGTCTCGACCTTGGCGGCCTGCTCCTCGTACTTGTTCAGGATCGCGGCCTTCTCCGACGTCGTGACGACGTCGTCAATCGAGATGGTGAGACCCGAGAGCGTGGCGTAGCGAAAGCCCAACGACTTAATGGCGTCCAAGGATTCGGCGACCTCCTGGCGACTGAAGCTGCCCGAGATCTCCTCGACGATCGTGCCGATCGGCGTGGCGTTCTTGCCAATGAGTTCGTTCACGTAGCGGAAGCTGAACGGCAACGCCTCGTTGAAGAAGACCCGTCCGGCCGTGGTGATCAGGGAACGGCTCGCGCCCGTCACCTCAACGCCGGCCGCCTCCAAGCGCGTGTCGAGAGAGGAGCCCTCTGATGGGCGAATCTGGATCTGCGTGCGCACGCCGATGGTCTTGTCGGCCAGGGCGTTCTCGATCTCGTAGACGTGACGAAAGACCGGCGGGTTCGAGATCTCCTTCTCGGCCGGCAACGTCAAGTAGTACGCGCCGAAGACCATGTCCTGGGCCGGCTCGGTGATCGGTCGGCCGGTGGCCGGCGTGAAGATGTTGTTGGTCGAGAGCATCAAGATGCGGGCCTCGGCCTGCGCTTCGGCCGACAACGGCACGTGCACGGCCATCTGGTCACCGTCGAAGTCGGCGTTGAACGCCTTGCACACCAACGGGTGGATCTGGATGGCCTTGCCGTCGACGAGGACCGGCTCGAAGGCCTGGATACCCAGTCGGTGCAAGGTCGGGGCGCGGTTGAGCAACACCGGGTGCTCGCGGATGACCTCTTCGAGGACGTCCCACACCACGGCCTTGCGGCGCTCGACCATGCGCTTGGCGCTCTTGATGTTCTGGGCCATCTGCGTCTCGATGAGTCGCTTCATGACGAAGGGCTTGAAGAGTTCGAGCGCCATCATCTTGGGCAGTCCACACTGGTGGAGCTTCAACTGCGGTCCGACCACGATGACCGAACGGCCCGAGTAGTCGACGCGCTTGCCGAGCAGGTTCTGACGGAACCGGCCCTGCTTACCCTTCAACATGTCCGAGAGACTCTTGAGCGGTCGGCCGCTTTGGCCGGCCACCGGACGTCCGCGACGGCCGTTGTCGAACAGAGCGTCGACGGCCTCTTGGAGCATGCGCTTCTCGTTGTTGACGATGATGTCGGGCGCCCCGAGGTCCAACAGACGCTTCAGTCGGTTGTTGCGGTTGATGACGCGACGGTAGAGGTCGTTCAAGTCCGAGGTGGCGAAGCGGCCACCGTCGAGCTGCACCATGGGGCGCAGGTCCGGCGGGATGACAGGCACCGCTTCGAGGATCATGGCGCGCGGGTCGTTGAGTCGTCGGCCCTGGTCGTCACGTCGGTTGAAGGACTGCACGATGGCCAGGCGCTTCAAGAACTTGGCGTGACGTTGCGCGCTGAGCGGCTTGCGGCCGTCCTTGGCGTCGATCATCTCGCGCATGACCTTCTCCTCTTGGTCGAGGTCCATGCGGTCGATGAGTTGCAGGATGGCGTCGGCGCCCATGCCGCCTTCGAAGTACTCGCCGTAGCGAAAGTCCATCTCGCGGTACAGCACTTCGTCCTCGATGATCTGCCGTGAGTGCAGGGCCTCGAAGGTGTCGAAGGCCTGCTTGGCCAGTTCGCGCTCTTCGGCGAATCGTGATCGCACGCCGTCCAGTTCCTTCTCGGTGCCGCGCTGCAAGGCGCGAAGCTCGGACTCCTTGGCGCCGTCGGCCTCGAGCTTGACGGCCCGGCTCTCGATCTCCTTGAGTTTGTTGTCGAGCGCCTTCACCTCGCGCTCGGCGATCTCCAAGGTCTCTTCGGCGAGGCCCTGACGCAGCTCGGCCAGGTCGTCGTGACGCTTGTCGACGTCGACGAAGGTGACCATGTGGGCGGCGAAGTAGATGACCTTCTCCAGCTGCTTGGCCTTCAGCTCCTCTTTGGGAGCGGTGCCCATGAGCAGGTAGGCCAACCACGAGCGCGTACCGCGCAGGTACCAGATGTGCACGACCGGCGCCGACAGCGCGATGTGACCCATGCGGTCGCGACGGACCTTGTCACTGGTCACTTCCACGCCACAGCGCTCGCAGACGATGCCCTTGAAACGGACGCGCTTGTACTTGCCGCAGGCGCACTCCCAGGCCTTTTGGGGCCCGAAGATCTTCTCGCAGAAGAGACCGTCCTTTTCCGGACGCAGCGTGCGGTAGTTGATGGTCTCGGGCTTCTTCACTTCTCCCGAGGACCAACTGCGGATGTTCTGGGCCGTGGCGAGTCCAATGCTCAGTTCGTCGAACTGGTTGACGTCTAACGGGCTCATGACAACTTCCTTTCGGCGGCGCGTCGAGCGTCCTCTTCATCGGATCCGCGCTCCGGTCGACTGATGTCGATACCGAGCTCGCGGGTGACCGAGAAGAAGTCCTCTTCGGTGTCGGCCAGGTCCACGTGGGCCCCGACCTTGTCGCGCACTTCTACGTTCAAACAGAGTGATTGCATTTCCTTGATGAGCACCTTGAAGGACTCGGGGATGCCGGGCTCGGGCAGGTTCTGGCCCTTGACGATCGCCTCGTAGGCGCGCTCGCGGCCCTTCATGTCGTCGGACTTGACGGTGAGCAGTTCCTGCAGCGCGTAGGCCGCGCCGTAGGCCTCGAGGGCCCAGACTTCCATCTCCCCAAAGCGCTGACCACCGAACTGCGCCTTGCCACCGAGGGGCTGGGCGGTGATCATCGAGTACGGGCCGGTCGAGCGGGCGTGGATTTTGTCGTCGACCATGTGGGCCAGCTTCAAGATGTAGGCGTAGCCGACCGAGATCGGGCTGTCGTAGACCTCGCCGGTGCGACCGTTGTAGAGCGTGACCTTGCCGTCGTTGTCCCCGGCCAGCAAGCGCTTGCCGTTCTGACCGTCGACGTTGAGCGTCGCGAAGGTCTGTTGGATCGTCGGCTTGTCCTTGGCCCGTTCGGTCTCGTCCCAGTGGGCACCGTCGAAGGACGGGGTCGCCACGTAAACGGCCGGCTCGGTTCGCGGACGGGTCTTGCGGTAGGGACGGGTGGCGGCGTCGGCCTGGTCGGCGTGTCCCGAGGTGCCGACCGTCGAGTTAACCTCGATGCCGGCCCAACCGTGACGCGCGGCGTAGCCGAGGTGACTCTCGAGCACCTGGCCCACGTTCATTCGACTAGGCACGCCGAGCGGGCTCAAGATGATGTCGACCGGCGTGCCGTCGGACATGAAGGGCATGTCCTCTTCGGGCAGGATCTTGGAGATGACGCCCTTGTTGCCGTGGCGTCCGGCGAGCTTGTCGCCCTCGGAGATCTTGCGCTTCTGGGCGACGTAGACCTTCACCAACTGGTTCACGCCGGGCTGCATCTCGTGGTCCTCGTCACGGCTGTAGACCTTGACGTCGATGACCTTGCCGGACTCGCCGTGGGGAACCTTGAGCGAGGTGTCGCGCACTTCGCGCGCCTTCTCGCCGAAGATGGCCCGCAGCAGTCGCTCTTCCGGCGACTGCTCGGTCTCACCCTTGGGCGTGACCTTGCCGACGAGGATGTCGCCCGGTTCGACTTCGGCGCCGATGCGCACGATGCCGAGGTCGTCCAAGTCCGCCAGGATGTCGTCGGGCAGGTTCGGGATGTCGCGAGTGATCTCTTCGGCACCGAGCTTGGTGTCGCGAGCGTCGATCTCGTACTCCTTCACGTGGATCGACGTCAAGACGTCGTCACGAACGAGACGCTCGTTCAAGATGATGGCGTCTTCGTAGTTGTAGCCCTCCCACGGCATGTAGGCGACCAGCAGGTTCTTGCCGAGCGCGAGCTCGCCGTTGAACGTGCTGGTGCCGTCGGCGAGCAGGTCACCTTCGGCGACCGTCTCACCACCGAAGACCAACGGCTTCTGGTTGATCGACGTGTCCTGGTTGGAGCGGCGGAACTTGTTGAGGTTGTACTGCTTCTTGCCGAGCGCCTTGCCGTAGCGGTCGGTGACGTCCTTGTCGTACTCGACGACGATGCGGTCACCGGAGACCAGCTTCACCACGCCGTCGCCTTCGGCGATGAGTACGTCACCGGAGTCGAGCGCGGCGCGCGCTTCCATGCCGGTGCCGACGAACGGCGCCTCGGGCATGATGAGCGGCACGGCCTGCTTTTGCATGTTGGCGCCCATGAGTGCGCGCTGGGCGTCGTCGTGCTCGACGAAGGGAATCAGCGACGTCGCGACCGAGATGATCTGCTTGGTCGACACGTCCATCAGCTCGACTTCGTCGGGCTTGACGAAGTCGATCTCCGACGTGGTCGAGGACGACTTGTTCGACGAGCCGACGCGAAGTCCGGTGCCGACCGGGCCACGACGCACGAGCACGCGCTCGGCGCGGATGACGCCCTTCTCATCGACTTCGGTGTTGGCCTGGGCGATGACGAAACGCTCTTCTTCGTCGGCGGTGAAGTACTTGATCTCACCGGTGACCTTGCCCGAGGTGACCACACGGTACGGCGTCTCGATGAAGCCGTACTCGTTGATGCGCGCGTAGTTGGCGAGGTAGCCGATGAGTCCGACGTTCGGACCTTCCGGCGTCTCGATCGGGCACATGCGCCCGTAGTGCGAGGAGTGCACGTCTCGAACTTCGAGGCCGGCGCGCTCACGCGACAGACCGCCTGGTCCCAGCGCCGAGAGTCGGCGCTTGTGGGTGAGACCGGACAGCGGGTTGTTCTGGTCCATGAACTGGCTGAGCTGGGAGGTCGCGAAGAACTCTTTGATGGCCGACATCACGGGACGGATGTTGATCAGGGTCTGCGGCGCGATCGCTTCCACGTCCTGGGTGTTCATGCGCTCGCGCACGACGCGCTCCATACGAGAGAGTCCGGTGCGCAGGGCGTTCTGGATCAGTTCGCCCACGCTGCGGATGCGGCGGTTGGCGAAGTGGTCCTGGTCGTCGATGTGGTACGTGGTCTCCTTGGCGGTGCGGTCCCGCGCCAGGTTCAAGAGGTACGTCGCGGTCGCTAGGACCTCGGCCTTGGAGAGCACGTGCATCGAGGTGTTGGGACGCTCCAGCAGGTCGCCGAACAGTTCGACGTTCTTGGCGACCTCGTCACCGAGCTTGCGGTCGAGCTTGTAGCGGCCGACGCGGCTGAGGTCGTAGCGCTTCTCGGAGAAGAAGGCGCCCTCGAAGTATTGACGGGCCGCTTCGATGGTCTGCACTTCACCGGGACGCGCGCGTCGGTAGATCTCGAGCCAGGCGGTCTCTTGGCTGGCGCGCAGGAAGTTCTCCGGCGTGTCCTCCAGGTTGTACTTGTCCATGTGCTTGGCGATCTCGAGGTGCGCCTTCTTCCAGTCGGCGTGGAACTGGTCCTCGAGGAAGTCGAAGTGCGCCACGAACTTCTCGAAGAAGGCCTCGTCCATGACGGTGTCGAGCGCGCGCAGCAAGGTGAAGATCGAAATGCGGCGCTTGCGCGCGATGCGCGCACCGGCGTTGGCGGCCTTGTTCTTCTTCTCTTCCAGGTCGACCTGGAGCCACTCACCGCGGCTCGGGTGGATTGTGCCTTCGAAGGCGACCTTCTCGTCCTTGCCGGGCTGGAACAGCACGCCCGGGGAACGCACGAGCTGGCTGACCACGACCCGCTCGGTGCCGTTGATGATGAACGTTCCCTGTTCGGTCATGATCGGGAAGTCGCCCATGAAGACGGTCTGCTCTTTGATCTCGCCGGTCTCGGAGTTGAGGAAGCGCGCGCGAACGAAGATCGGTTGCGAGTAGGTGGTGGCGCGCTGACGGCACTCTTCCACGGTGAACTTCGGCGGACTCTTCAGGTCCGCGTCGTCGGGGTCGAACTCCAGTTCCAGCGAAAGACGACCGGTGAAGTCCGTGATCGGCGAGATGGCTTCGAAGGCCTCGCGCAGTCCCTGCTTCATGAACAGGTCGAAGCTGTCTCGCTGAATTTCGAGAAGGTTGGGCAGGGGGTGAGCTTCACCGAGTGCCGAGAAGTTAAATCGCTCTGGGCTAGTGGACCGAGACGTCAACGGTCTATCCTCCGTGTTGGTGGGTGGTTGCTGCTGGCAAATGCCGGGAACACGTACAAAACGGCGTCAGGGGATGACAAAGTTAGGTGCAAGGACACGGTCATTCAACTCTAGCGGTTGAATCGGGGTATGCGCAACTGGCGCTCCTCCCTTTTGGAGACGCGCGGCCGTAAGAACGGTTGCGGTAACCCTAGGCACGTTCCGGCCCGAGGTCAAGTACACCCCAAAAAGAAAATGTCCCGGCCGACGCCTCGGCCGGGACACCTCTCTAAAAGCCTTTAATTACTTGACTTCTACCGTCGCGCCGGCCGCTTCGAGCGAAGCCTTGGCCTTGTCGGCGTCGGCCTTGGAGACCTTCTCGAGCACGGGCTTGGGCGCACCGTCGACGAGGTCCTTCGCTTCCTTAAGTCCCAGGCTGGTGAGCGCACGCACTTCCTTGATCACCTGGATCTTCTTGTCGCCTCCGGCCGTCAAGATGACGTCGTAGTCGCTCTTCTCGTCGGCGACGGGAGCGTCGGCGGCTCCGCCACCGGCGGCGGCCGGTGCGGCCACTGCGGCCGGGGCCGCGGCGCTCACGCCGAACTTCTCTTCGAACTCCTTCAACAGTTCGCTCAGCTCGATGACGGAAAGCTCTGCGATGCCGTCAAGGATTTGTTCCTTGGTCAATGTTGCTGCCATGGTGATTCCTCTCTTCTTCGTACTTCGTGGACTTGGTTATTCGGCCGGTTCGGCCGCGGCGTCCTCGACGGGCGCCTCGGTAGCTTCGGCCGCGGGCTCGGCCGCGGGGGCCTCCACCTCGACCTGGACTTCAGTCTCGGGCTCGGCCGCGGGGGCCTCCTCCTCGACTGCGACCTCCGCGACGGGTGTCGCGTCGTCGTCGCTCGCTGCCGGAGCAGCTTCCTCGACCCCGGCCGGAGTCTCGGCGACCTCGTCGACTTCGACCGCGGCCGGGGCAGCGACGCCGCCCTTGCTCTCGATCAGGGCCGACAGGCCGTAGGCGAAGTTTTGCGGGACGGCCTGCAAGAGGCCGGCCAGGGTGCGAAGCGGCGAGGCCAGGAGGCCCGCGATCTGGGCCAAGAGCACGTCGCGGCTCGGCAGGTCGGCCAAAGCGCTGAGGTCCATCTTCGACAGCGGCTTGCCGTCGACGACGCCGCCTTTCACGATGAGTTTGGGCGTCTCACGCGCGAAGTCGCGCAGGGCCTTGGCCACGGCCGACACGTCGCCGTCGACGAAGGCGATGGCCGTCGGGCCGACCAGGAACTCCCCCAACGACTCCACGTCGGTGCCGGCGATGGCGCGGCGAACGAGCGTGTTCTTGAAGACCTTGTAGTCCGCGCCCAAGGTGCGCAGTTGGCGGCGAAGGGTCGAGATCTGGGCGACGGTGAGGCCGCGGTACTCGGTGACGACCGCGGTGGTCGAATTCGAGATACGCGTCTTGACCTCGTCGATGGTGGCGACCTTGGCCGGCTGAACCTTGCTCATACTGCTCCTTCGCCGGATACCGCCCGGTTCGGGCCGGGACATCCAAGCGAACGAGTCTCGGTCGAGACCCGAACTCCTCGTCAGGCGGACCATGGGCCCTTATGGGTTTCCCCACCGGATGTCTTCGGCGTTCTTTTCAAAGCTGTGGCACAGATTTCGTGCGGTTATACATCGTACTAACGAGGCTCGGCCCCGTCAAAACGCTTACGCGGGTACGGCAACCTCTTCGACGTCCTTCACCCGAGTGGGGTCGACCTTGACGCCGGGACCCATGGTCGAAGAGACCGTGATGCTCATGATGTAGCGGCCCTTGGCGCTGGCCGGCTTCACGCGAACCACCTCGTCGACGACGGCGCGGACGTTCTTGATGAGGTCGTCACGGCTGAAGCTGACCTTGCCGACGCGCAGTTGCACGTTGCCGATCTTGTCGGTGCGGTACTCCACCCGTCCGCCCTTGAACTCGGTGACGGCCTTGGCGACGTCCATCGTGACGGTGCCGGTCTTGGGGTTGGGCATCAGACCGCGCGGTCCGAGGACTCGTCCCAGTCCACCGACCTGACCCATCAGGTCCGGGGTCGCGATGGCCACGTCGAAGTCCAGGAATCCCCCGGCGACCTTGGCCACCAGGTCCTCGGCCCCGACCTCGTCGGCGCCGGCGTCACGGGCGGCCTGGGCCGCCTCGCCGGCGGCGAAGACCGCGACGCGGTTCGTCTTGCCGGTGCCCGCGGGCAGCGACAGCGTGCCGCGCACGATCTGCTCGGCCCGTCGAGGGTCGACGCCCAGTCGAATGGCCAGCTCGACGGTCTCGTCGAACTTGGCCGTCGACAGCGCCTTCACCTTCTCCACGGCCTCGGTGACGCTGAGGAGTTCCTCGCGGTCCACCTGGGCCAGGGCGTTGCGGTAGTTCTTGCCGTGCTTCATATCTCTCCTAGCTCGCGACCGAGATGCCCATCGAACGCGCCGTCCCAGCTACCTGGAGCTTCGCCATTTCGATGTCGTCGGTGTTGAGGTCCTTCAGTTTGGTTTTGGCGATCTCTTCGATCTGGTCCATGGTCACCGACGCCACGACCTCGCGGCCGGCCAGGTGCGCGCCCTTGGCAGCCGGCCGCCTGGCGCAACAGCACCGGCGTGGGTGGGGTCTTCAAGATGAACGAGAAGGAACGGTCGTCGTAGATGGTGATATCGACCGGGATGACCGTGCCCTTCATCGACTCGGTCGCCGCGTTGTACTGCTTGCAGAACTCCATCGTCTGGATGCCGTGCGGCCCCAGGGCGGTGCCGACCGGCGGGGCGGGCGTGGCGCCGCCCGCTTCCAGCTGGATCTTGACGACTGCGACAATCTTCTTAGCCATGGTTCTCTCCTTAGGCGATCTAGAGCTTGGTGACCTGGGTGAAGTCGAGCTCCACCGGGGTCTCTCGTCCGAAAATGTCCACCAGCACCTTGACCTTCAGTTGGTCCTCGTTGATCTCGGCCACGTGGCCCGAGAAGGTGGCGAAGGGACCGGTCTTGATCTGCACGGTGTCGTTGACTTCGAATTCGTGCGTCGGCATGCGACGCTTGGCCGGCGCGACCTCGACGCCCTCGACGTGGGTCGGATGATGTTGTCGACCTCGCGACGGGTCAGCGCCGTCGGGTGGGTCTTTTCGGCGCCCACGAAACCGGTGACGCCGGGCGTCGAGCCGATGACGTAGAAGATCTCGGGGTCCGGCTCACAGCGAATCAGCAGGTAGCTGGGGAACATCCGCTTAGAGACGGTCACCTTCTTACCGGACTTG